>NZ_CP067099.1:0-2400000 GCF_016618195.1 Providencia manganoxydans | reverse complement strand
ATTTAAAGAAGGTGCAACCTTAGTAAGTTTTATTTGGCCAGCGCAAAATCCTGAATTATTAGATGCTTTAAAAGCAAGAAATATCAATGTGATGGCGATGGATGCTGTACCAAGGATTTCTCGTGCTCAAGCACTGGATGCGTTAAGTTCAATGGCCAATATTGCGGGTTATCGTGCTATTGTGGAAGCGGCTCATGAGTTTGGCCGTTTCTTTACTGGTCAAATTACTGCTGCGGGTAAAGTACCGCCAGCAAAAGTGATGATTATCGGTGCTGGTGTCGCGGGGTTAGCGGCAATTGGTGCGGCAGGTAGTCTAGGAGCCATTGTTCGTGCCTTTGATACTCGTCCTGAAGTAAAAGAGCAAGTACAAAGTATGGGTGCAGAGTTCCTTGAATTAGATTTCAAAGAAGAAGCTGGTAGTGGTGACGGTTATGCAAAAGTGATGTCAGAAGCCTTTATTAAGGCCGAAATGGCATTATTTGCAGCTCAAGCAGAAGAAGTGGATATTATTGTCACAACGGCTCTGATCCCTGGTCGTCCTGCACCTAAATTGATTACCAAAGAAATGGTTGCATCAATGAAACCGGGTAGTGTCATTGTCGATTTAGCTGCACAAACAGGTGGTAACTGTGAATTGACTCAGGCCGACAAGTTAGTTGTCACTGATAATGGCGTCAAAATCATTGGTTATACTGATTTACCGAGCCGTTTACCGACTCAATCTTCTCAACTGTATGGTACCAACCTCGTGAATTTAATGAAGTTGTTATGCAAAGAGAAGGATGGTCAAATCAACATTGATTTTGATGATTTAGTCATTCGCGGTGTCACTGTGGTTAAGCAAGGTGAAATCACTTGGCCAGCACCACCCATTCAAGTATCTGCTCAGCCGCAGGCGAAGCCTCAAGCGACAGAAAAAGCGAAAGCTCCAGAGAAGAAGAAAATGTCACCTGCGGTAAAATATAGCTTGATGGCATTGGCAATCATTCTTTTTGGTTGGTTCGCCAATTCAGCGCCAAAAGAGTTTTTATCGCATTTTACTGTGTTTGCACTGGCTTGTGTTGTGGGTTACTACGTTGTTTGGAACGTTACACATGCACTACATACGCCGTTGATGTCTGTAACAAACGCGATTTCTGGCATTATTGTTGTTGGAGCTGTGTTGCAGATAGGCTCAGGGGGATGGGTTGGTTTCCTATCCTTTATTGCCATATTGATCGCCAGTATCAATATATTCGGTGGGTTCACGGTTACCCAACGTATGTTAAAAATGTTTCGTAAAGGATAAGGGGTAACTTATGTTGTCAAGTGGAGTTGTGACAGCAGCTTATATCGTTGCTGCTATCCTATTTATTTTTAGTCTTGCAGGGCTATCGCGTCATGAGAGTTCTCAACGAGGGAATACATATGGTATTGCAGGAATGGCTATTGCCTTATTGGCAACGATCCTTGGACCAGATAGTGCCAATATCGGTTGGATGATCGTGGCTATGGTGATTGGTGCCGTAATCGGTATCCGTTTAGCCAAAAAAGTTGAAATGACAGAAATGCCTGAATTAGTTGCTATTTTACATAGCTTCGTTGGTTTAGCGGCAGTACTTGTCGGTTTCAATAGCTTTATTGCCAGTGAAGGGCATCTGGAACCCGTGATGGAAAATATCCATCTCACTGAGGTTTTTCTGGGTATTTTCATTGGGGCAGTAACCTTTACGGGGTCGATTGTCGCCTATGGTAAGCTTTCTGGTAAGATCTCATCCAAACCAATGATGCTACCAAATCGCCATAAATTGAATCTAGCGGCTTTGGTTGTCTCGTTTGTTCTGTTGCTGATCTTTGTAAAGACAAATAGTGTTGGTCTACAAGTCTTTACGATGTTGATCATGACAGTGATTGCATTAGCATTTGGTTGGCACTTAGTGGCATCAATCGGTGGCGCAGACATGCCAGTTGTTGTTTCAATGTTGAACTCATATTCAGGTTGGGCAGCGGCGGCAGCAGGCTTTATGTTAAGTAATGATCTGTTGATTGTCACAGGGGCTTTAGTTGGTTCATCAGGGGCAATACTGTCTTATATTATGTGTAAGGCAATGAATCGTTCGTTCTTTAGTGTTATTGCTGGTGGGTTTGGTACAGATGGCTCATCAACGGGCAACGAAGAAGAAATGGGTGAGTACCGTGAAACAACCGCTGAAGAAGTCGCTGAATTATTGAAAAACTCCACTTCTGTTATTATCACTCCAGGTTATGGTTTGGCAGTGGCTCAAGCACAATACCCTGTGCATGATATTACCGCGAAATTACGTGAGCGCGGTATTAACGTCCGTTTCGGTATTCATCCCGTTGCAGGGCGCTTACCCGGCCATATGAACGTGCTATTGGCTGAGGCCAAAGTACCTTATGATATCGTATTAGAAATGGATGAAATTAATGATGATTTTTCTGATACAGATACAGTATTAGTGATTGGAGCTAACGATACGGTTAACCCAGCAGCGCAAGAAGATCCAAATAGCCCAATTGCAGGTATGCCTGTTTTGGAAGTGTGGAAAGCAAATAACGTGATTGTATTTAAACGTTCAATGAATACTGGGTACGCAGGTGTGCAAAATCCATTATTCTTTAAAGAAAATACACAGATGTTGTTTGGCGATGCAAAAGCCAGTGTTGATGCAATTTTGAAATCGTTGTAAATAATAAAAGCTCTGTAGTTGATTAGCTACAGAGCTTTTTAGAACGCTAAAAGTTATGTAAGACTAATCATCAATAGTGATAGGACATACAAAACCATCTGGTTTGATTGCCAATAAATCACATTTCAGTTTATCAATCACATGTTCGGCAGTATTGCCTAGAAAAGCCGCAGAAATACCTGTGCGACCTAATATTCCAAGTACTACAACCCCTGCATGTAGCTCTTCGCACATTTCAGGGATGATTTTTTCAGGTAAGCCTTCACGAACATGGGTATATTTTTCATCAATTGAAAATTTTTGGCGTAGCTCTTTCATTGCGATGAGATGCTGACCACGTAAAGCATTGTTATAGAGGCTTGGGTCAAAATCAGGTAATTCGATAGCGATATTCATCGGTGCAACAGGGTAAGCACTGACTAAATGAATTTCCTGCTCTTTGACAATACGTGTTGCTAAATCTTTAGTTTTCTCAACTAATTTGATATTAAGGTCATCATGGTAAGACTCTTCATTCGATAAATTGACGGCAACCACAACAGAGCCATGATCCGGCCAAACTTTATCTTTCACCATCCAAACAGGGCAAGGGCATTTTCTTAATAAATGCCAATCTAGAGGTGTAAAAATAATCGATTCAAAGTTGTCTGTTTGGTGAGCCATTTTTAATAACAGATCATGTTCACCGCTAATAACTTCCTGAATAATTGCTTCATAAGGTTTATTGTGCCAAATAACTTTAATTTCTATCTCAATACCTGCTTCGAGATAGAAATGAGCTTGTTGCTTGATCCACGCAGCTTTTTGGTTAATGACCCCTTTACGCATAGCGTCCCGCTCTTCTGGGGAGAGTAAGGTCGTCATATCATAGGAAAGATCATAGATAGGTAAGAATGCTTTAATCCGTCCACCATTACGTTGCACTATATAGACAGCACGTCGTAATGCAGGTTGATCATCCTGATTTGGGTCAATTGCAACTAGGAGATTTCTATAGTTTGCCATATTAAAATCCTCATAACGGCTGGACATTCCTTAACTAAAGATAAACTAAGGTATTGAGGAAAAATAGGCAAGGATTGATAAAAAATAATAGTGAGAGGTCACAAATTGAAATTTGTGACCTGTGAAATAGCACTATGGGCAGGAGACAGTGGAAACTTTACCAGCAATATCAGTTAGTTTTTCCATATCTTCGATAGTAATGTATTTACCTTTCACACTTAACATACCGCTTTTTTGGAAACGTCCTAAAAGACGGCTAATGGTCTCAACGGTAAGGCCTAAATAGTTACCAATATCACCACGAGTCATGGTCAAACGGAACTCTCTAGGAGAGAAACCACGTTCTGCAAAACGATGAGATAAATTAAGAATAAATGCAGCTAAACGTTCTTCAGCATTTTTCTTAGACAATAAAAGGATCATTTCTTGATCACCTTTTATTTCTCCACTCATCAAACGCATAATTTGTTGACGCAGATTCGGCATTTTGCCTGACAAATCATCAAGTGTTTCAAATGGAATTTCACAAACCATTGATGTTTCAAGGGCTTGTGCGAAACTTGGGTGCTGTGTATGTATAATTGCATCAAAACCAACCAAATCACCTGCTAAATGGAAACCGGTAATTTGCTCATCACCTTCTTCAGTGATGGTATAGCTTTTGATTGTTCCTGAGCGGATGGCATACAAAGAACGTAATTCATCGCCAGCCTTGAATAATGCTTGGCCTTTTTGGATAGGTTTTTTACGTTCGATAATATTATCAAGTTGATCCAGTTCGTGTTCATTCAATGTGAAAGGAATGCATAGTTGGCTAATACTACAATCCTGACAATGAATAGCACAGCCACCAGACTGGATGCGACGAACAACTCTTTTTTCTGGGATCATATTAAATGCTCAATACAAGTTAAAATTATTGATATGAGTCAATTTTAACATAAGATAAAGCGACTGATAAGTAGAAAGATAAAACAGAATTATCTAGAAAAGAAAATCGTATAAAAACAAAAGAGTTGAGCAATTACGCACAAATATAAATAACTTTATGATATTATTAATTTAACTTAAGCGGTAATAAAACAGAAAAAACGCTAATAGGTAAAATGGATAGTCTCACTCATATTTATTTGAAATTCATATTTTGACAATCATAAAATTAACATTCCCCCTAATATTTAAACAAACTTGTAATATTAGGTTTAAATTGAAAGTTCCTAGGAGCCATAAATGGAAAATAACCAATTAAATATTCCCACTACGATGAAAGTCGTCGACGTTATTACTCCTGGTAGTGCAGATAAATTGCAAATTATTGAGCAACCTTTACCTGTTGTTACTGAAGGCTATTTACTAGTTAAAGTTGAAGCCGCTGGGGTTAATCGACCGGATGTTTTGCAACGTATGGGAGCTTATCCACCGCCTTCGGATGCATCGCCAATTTTAGGGTTAGAAATTGCGGGGGTTATTGTTGCCAAAGCCGATGATGTAGAGCAGTGGCAGATTGGAGAGCGAGTCTGTGCGCTAGTAGCTGGAGGGGGTTACGCAGAATACTGTTTGGTACATAAAGACATCGCATTACCTTTAGGTAATTTATCTTTTATTGAAGGTGCTGCGGTACCTGAAAACTTTTTTACTGTCTGGGCCAATGTATTTCAAATAGGTAAATTATCTAAAGGCGAAAGCGTTTTGATCCATGGCGGAACATCTGGGATAGGCTCTGTGGCTATTATGCTGGCGAAAGCGTTTGGTGCGACAGTAATAACTACCGTTGGTTCTGTCGAGAAGGCGGAAGTCGCTAAATCATTAGGTGCTGATTGTATCATTAATTACCGAAATGATGATTTTGTTCAAAAAACGCTTGAATATACCCATTCACGAGGCGTTGATATGGTTGTTGACATTGTGGGTGGTGATTATGTAGCTAAAAATTATCAGGTTGCTGCTAAGTTCGGCAGGATCATACAGATTGGTATGATGCAGGGAAATCCTAAAAACCTTAATTTAATGCCATTAATGTTAAAACGATTGATTCACACCGGTTCAACGATGCGTTCCCGTACTATCGCCGAGAAGGCGAGTATCGCTCAGGAATTAAAAGAGCAGGTATGGGGCATGTTGCAAAAAGGTGAATTAAAACCTTTTGTTAACAAAATATATCCATTGAGTGCAGTGATTGATGCGCATTTGTATATGGAATCAGGCGATTTATATGGAAAAATAGTGTTAACAAACAACTGATTAAATTTAATCTTACTTTTTGAAAACCATGGTAAACTCGTGTTATCATGGTTGGTTTACATGCCTCATCTATAACAATTCTTTTACATTTTCAAGCTATTTTGGCGTAAATATCTCTTTACAGCAGACAATTTTTCTAAATTTTGTTCTTGCGCACAAATCCGATTTAAATAAAGAAACGTTTATTAATATTTTAATAAATATGGATTATATCTATACCTAAGTTGGCTTTTTAACGGTTTGTCTATCAAAAATTTCTAACTGACAACAATATTATTAATATATTCTTGTCTTTTAAAGACATGTATTCCGTTATATCACTTTCCAATGATAGTAGTTACCTAAATTAAATATGACCTTTCATCATGGGTGATAATTTAAAGGTGTAGTGATAATGACAAATTTTAATAACTCAAAAATGAACGTAGATGCGTTATTCCTTGGGCCTAAATCTGAAAATGCAGTGTTTTTCAAAGAGATGATGGAATACGCAGTCACTGAACATATGCATTGGCGCTCTGGTTACCATCCTGAAGATCCTGAATATGTGACTACGGTTGACCGTTATGCCCCCGATTACCGGGATACTTTATATCGTACCGAAGGTATTTTAAATCAACTATCCTCAAAGCTAAAAACAACGTCAATTCCTTGGTTTTCACCGCGTTATATGGGGCACATGAATGCGGACACCTTGATGATTTCCAATCTCGCCTATGTTATGGCAATGATGTATAACCCAAATAATTGTGCTCAAGAATCTTCACCGACAACAACTCAATTAGAGCTAGAAGCAGGGTTAGATCTGTGTGCTATGTTTGGTTATGACGTAAATCGCTCTTGGGGGCATATTACCTCGGGGGGGACCGTTGCTAATTATGAGGGGCTATGGGTTGCTCGTAATATTAAAACGTTACCATTAGCAATGTCTAAACACCCACAGGCACAGCATTTGTTAAAAGATAAAACAGAAAGGGCATTATTAAATATGCCAACTAATGCTGTTTTAGATTTGATTGATGAATTAAAGAAAAAAGGTATCTTCGAAGAAGTTAGAGATATGACGTGCCGAGGTGAGGGGGTTGAACAAGGCAAATTAGGTAAATTGCTTGTTCCACAGTCGAAGCACTACTCATGGCTAAAAGCGATGGATATCTTGGGATTAGGGCAGCAAAATATCGTTCAACTGCCTGTTGATGATAGCTACCGCACCGATACAGCTCAAATGAGGCAAATTGTGTTTTCATTAATTGAGCAAGGTGAGCCTATTTTAGCCGTTGTCGCTGTGGTTGGAACAACGGAAACCGGTGCAATTGACAATGTAGCTGAACTGATTGCTTTACGTAAAGAATGTGAGTCGCGTTTTGGCATCTCTTTTTATATACATATTGATGCTGCTTATGCAGGTTACGCATGTGCCATGTTCAGAGATGAAAACAATCAATTTATTGAATATGAGATGTTGATCCAGCGTTATCATAATGAAGGTATTTTTCCCCCAGATATTGTTTGGCCTAAGCGGGATGTCTACCAAAGTTTTAGAGCTTTGCAGGAAGCCGATTCCATCACCGTTGATCCTCACAAAGTCGGCTTTATTCCTTATGCAGCTGGCGCTATTTGCATGAAAGATAAACGTATTGTTGATCTTATTTCTTACCATGCGGCTTATGTTTTCGAAGAAGTTGTAGAAAAAGGGCGAAAAACAGAAAAACCACAAAATGTTTTGTTAGGTTCTTCGATCATGGAAGGCTCAAAAGCGGGGGCAACTGCTGCGGCAGTATGGGCTGCTCACCGCTTAGTACCTTTAAATATACTTGGTTATGGCAAGGTGATAGCCGCTGGACTCACCACGGCAAACTGGTTGATCGAAAGCATGAATGCCTCCGCGCCACTTGAAATCGAAGAGCGTAAATTTGAAATTGTGACGATGCCAGCCCCTGATTTTCATATGGTTAATTTTATGTTCAAGGAAGTGGGGAATCGTTCCTTAGAAAAGCAAAATCAGCTTAATAAACGACTTTATGAATTATGTTCCTATGCTGCTGGCCGTTCTTATACAAACGATTTTCTCACTTCATCGACGTCGCTAACCGCTGAAGAGTATGGTGATAACCCTCAAAATTTTTGTCGACTCATGGGGTTTAGCGATCAGGAATGGGAAAAAACACACTCACTGTATGTTTTGCGTGCCGCCATTATGACTCATTGCTTGCGTGATAAGCAGCACTTTAGCGATTTTTGGCAAGAGCTAAAGGGGATTTTCGTAAGCAAATTACAGCAACTTATAGATGAAGAAAATAAAGTCACTCATTCAAAACAAAAAATAACTCTATAGGCCATTTGGTTTAGGAACTCAATATGAAGAATCGTACACTTGGTAGTGTTTTTATTGTTGCAGGTACGACAATCGGTGCAGGTATGCTTGCGATGCCTATCGCAGCGGCAGGTAACGGTTCATTAGTTAGCTTAGTGATGCTGTTCGCGCTATGGGCACTGATGTGTTATACCGCTTTGTTATTAGTTGAAGTGTATCAACATGAGTCTTATGAAACTGGTATAGGCAGTGTCGCACAGCGTTATTTAGGCTCAGGCGGTAAATTCATTACTGGTTTTAGCATGATGTTTTTGATGTATGCACTTACCGCGGCTTATGTTAGTGGAGCAGGTGAAATTATCACGTCTAATTTAAAAAGCAGTTTCGCGATTGAAATGGCTGATTGGATGGGGATTGTTATTTTCACTGTTATCGGAGGCGGTGTCGTCTGTTTTGGGACTTCTTCCGTCGATTTTATCAACCGTATATTATTCGCTGCAAAAATCGTTTTTTTAGTAATTATTTTGGCTCTAATGATGCCACATGTTGAGCAACAAAATTTATTATCAGCGCCAACAGAAAAAGTGCTTATTCTGTCTGCTATTCCTGTCTTTTTCACTTCCTTTGGCTTTCATGGTAGTGTGCCAAGTATTGTCAAATATATGGGTGGCAACGTGAAAAAATTACGGATAATTTTTATTATCGGTAGTGCTATCCCGTTGATTGCTTATATTCTGTGGCAAATAGCGACATTAGGTAGTATTGATACCACCACTTTCGTTGGCATATTGGCAGAGAATTCAGGTTTAAATGGTTTACTTGATGCTATTCGTAATGTGGTTATGTCAGGTAGAACGGAATTTATCGCTCAGATGTTTATGAGTTTAGCTTTAGCAACCTCATTTTTAGGTGTGGCATTAGGGCTATTTGATTTCCTTGCTGATTTATTTAAGCGTCAAGACAATATGTCAGGCCGTCTACAAACAGGATTACTGACTTTTATCCCTCCATTAGTGTTTGCCTTGTTTTACCCTAAAGGGTTTGTGATGGCATTAGGGTTCGCCGCTATTGCATTATCGATTCTTGCTTTATTATTACCGAGTGCAATGGCATTCAAATCACGATTAACTAACGATAAAAAATATCAAGTTAAAGGTGGGGCACCTGCGTTATTTATTGTCTTTGTATGCGGCATAATCGTTATTGGTGTTCAGTTTGGGATTGCATTTAACTTATTGCCGAATATTGGTTAGTAGTAAAATAGTTTATTAAGGTAAAAACCAATCGCAATTAGAATGCGATTGGTTTTTTATTTCTAGAATCTAATCGTCATGGTCAAAATTTGATTACTGGTATTATGTATATATTGGAGGGCTTTTCAGCTATCAATATGAACAATTGAAATGATAGCTATAGAAAAGAAGCTTATTTTGGTAGAGTAAGCAAGTAGATAAAAAGATAGTTATCAATTGAATGTGCACTCTCGTCACCGCATTTTTCATGCATCCATATAATAATAATTCTCATTAGCATTTTATGCAAAAAAACAGATATATCTAAACTGGTATTTTTTGCAAATTAGACTATGATATCGATATATCGGTTTTAAAGCTGTATAGATAACTGAGAGTACAAATGACAGATGAACAACCGGCAGAGCAGTGTGCTTGCGATGGTAAAAGTTTAAGCAGAATGTTTAACCCGAAACAGCTGCGTATTTATATTCTGTATTTATTAGCGGATGGGTCGAATTACGGTTATGAGTTAATCAAAAAAATAGCAGCAGAAACAGCAGGGTTTTATTGTCCAAGTCCTGGGGTCATTTATCCAACCTTAACATTACTGGAAGAGTTGGGTTTTATTGTGGCTCAAAAAGAGCAAGGGAAAGGACGAAAATGCTTTTCACTGACCCCTGAAGGTAAATGTTTCTTATTGCTAAAGGCTGATATTTTAGAACAAGTCAAACATAAGCTGAACTATGCACAAGAGTTAAAAGCAGGCAATCAGCACGCCAAAGAGATAGAGCTTGCCGTAGAGAAATTTAAGTCGTTGTTGAGACATAAAATTGTTTTGCAACAACTGAGTTTAGATCAGTCAAAGCAAGTTGTTGAAATTATTAATCGCGCAGTAGAGCGTATCGAACAGGTGAACTCCGTGTTGACAAATGAAGGAAATGAACATGGCAAAAACCAATGAAATTATTCAAGCTAAAGGGCCTTCTTATATGAAAGATACTGTAAAAAAAACCTCGGAAGAGCATAAAGAAGTCGCAAAAGAAAATACGGAAGAATTTTCAAGCAAAAAAGCTACTTTTAAAGAGGTTGTGTGTCCTAAAGTACCGACTTCTTACTTTAAAAGAGCAAAGCGTCAGCGCAACGGTAAATAGCAGAGCCACTAGCCAATAAATTTATTATTCATGGCTGGGTTTTGTACATAACAAAATATCGTATCGTTATTTTGTTATGAAAGCTCTTATCCTAATAAGAGGATAAGAGGCTATGAAAATAAAATTAGTATGGTAGATGAGAGTTGCTTTGTATTTTGTATTAGGAGTTGATACCCATATCAAAGCTAGTAACTCTCAATTCTTTAGATGGAGCTGTCAAATCTCGCAGAGGCTAATTGGCTTTTTTGAAAAAAAACCATCATTGTCATTGGGTAATTAGCTATCAAGTCGGCTTGAGATTAAACGCTGTGATATAGATGCTTCAAGTTGTGATAATGAAACAGGCGTACCGTCTTCAGTTGTAAAGCCCACCCCAGCCACTGCTCGGGTAAAAGACTCTAAATCCATAGCGGGTAGATTGAGATCCCAAGTCTCTTGGGTTATCGGGTAACTGGTATCAAATAATATTTCTTGAATTTTATCTGCAAACTCTTGCTGACTTTCGGACCAATTACTATCATTAGCCGCCCATAGCCAGCGTGTTTGAAGGAAATTTCCCCAAAAATCCTCCCATCCAGTATAAATACGTTTGATCATAGACGCGCTCATCAGTGACCAATCTTGTGCTTCTTGTATCGTAATATAACCCGCGCGGCACCCATCAAGACACAATTTGCTGAAGCGGACAAAATCCCAAGCAATATATTTGACGTTACAGATATCATTGACGTTCTTATCCATCATTTCTATACGCCAAAGTTGTTCTTTTTTATTTTCTTCAGAATCGGATGAGTTTTCTACTTCTTGAATGATGTCTTGTAACTCAACTTTATTTGCATATGACACTTGGTCACGTAATAAATAATAATTATTTGTATGGCCTGATGTTATTAACCAATAAAGTTGCTGGATGAGGCTGTAGCGATCAAATACTCCCCAAGCCTGTGATAGTCCACCGTCATGTGGTCCTTTATTATAATCGTTATAGGCATGTCCATTAAAGCATGAATACGGTAGGCTTAAAATCAGCCCCCATTCATTTGGTTTTAGCGTTGGAGTGTCAATTTCAAGAGATTCGGATATATGACCGAGCTGAGGTTCTGCTTCGGAAAAAGATGTGATTGTTGATGTTTCTGATGTATATTTTTTCAAAAAATAGAAAATAATAGCAATAACTATAGCAATTATAACGCCAATACCGATCATTTTTGTCCCACTGATTTTATGTTTTACGTATAAATAGAGTTTTTATTTGAATGAACTCACTTCAATTAAAGTGATGTTGTTGTCACCGACGCAAGATGCTTAACATATCCTTTATTATCGATATATTAATTAAATTTTTAGTGGAAAGATACGCTATAAAATGAAGCATTATTAGAACTAATAGGCCCCCTGATAAATATTCTACAGGAGGCCTTTATTTTATGAGCTCAATTTAGAGGTTTAATTGTGCCTGTATTTTTTCTATTTCATCCATCCATTGTTGCTGAAGTTGTGGTTTTTGATGTGCTAATTTACGTTGCTTATCAGCTTGCAGCTTTTCTTCAAGTTGTAATAATGTTTCTAACAGTTCATCTTCATGGGAAGCCATTTCAGTGATTGTTGTTTCAGCTGGAGAGAAACGGCTAGCTTCAGTAATATTATTTGACTGAGATTGCATTTCTATCTGCTGATATATTTCATTCACATCAAGATATTCTTCTAGCCGATTATCATTGATATACCAAAAACGTTGGCAACTATTTTCGATTAACCATTTATCATGGCTAACCACCAGTAGTGCACCTTCGAATTGTGAAATTTGTTCACTTAGAGCTTCTTTCCCTTCTAAATCAAGATGGTTAGTAGGTTCATCTAACAAAATTAGCTCATATTGAGCGAGACTTAAGCCAATAAATAACAGCCTTGCACGCTCTCCACCACTTAATGTCGCCACCTTTTGTTGATGGCGGTTGTAAGCAAAACCGGCACTAATGAGGGCCATTTTACGTTGTTCATCGACTAAGGTAGCAAATGGCCTCAAAGCGTCTGACAAACTATCATCATCATTCAACTGGTGTAGTTGTTGGTCATAATAGCCTGTACTGATTGCTGGATGAAACTTAACTTGTGAGCCATAACGCATATCATGTTGAAAACGTTGCCATAACAAACGTAACAACGTCGATTTACCACAGCCATTAGCTCCAATAATCGCGATACGGTCGCCACTTTTTACTTGATGAAATCCAGTCGTAAACAGAGGATTTCCATTGGGGGTTTCAATGTGAGCGTTATCAAGCTCTAATACTCTGTCAGCCGGAATCGACTTACCGTTTAGTGCTAGTTTCCATTGATAACCTTCAGTTAGCTCTGTTTGTGCATCTTTTAGTTTATCAATGTGTTTTTCCATTTGCTTAGCTTTACGGGAAAGACCTTCGTTGTCATAAACATGCCCCCATATTGCTAAACGTTTGGCGCTTGAAGCTATACGGTCAATTTCTTTTTGTTCTGCTTGGTGGCGTTGTGCATCACTGATGTCTTTTTGATTCAGCGCTTGACGTGCCGCAGTACAAGCAAGTCGGAAGAAATGCAATGTTTTATCGCGTAGGATCCATGTGCTGTTCGTCACTTTATCAAGTAGTTCTTGATCATGTGATACTAAAACAAAGCTACCTTTCCAATTATGCAAGAAGTTACCTAGCCAAATTAATGTTGGTAGATCCAAGTGGTTGCTTGGTTCATCTAATAGCATTAAATCAGGTTGTTGAATTAAAGCACGACCTAACAGCAAACGTGTATGTTGACCGCCACTAATTTGATTCGCTTTTTGTTCCCATTGACTTTCATTGAAGCCTAAATCCGTTAATAAGATTTCTGCTCGCCAGCGTTCTGTTTGTCGTTCATGAATTGGCAACTGATGCATGATGGCATCGATCAATGACAGGCAAGCGACGTCATCAGGTAAATGTTGCTCAATATAGCTAGTCACGCATTGAGTTGCGTAAACAATGCTACCGCTGCGAGGGGACAATTTGCCAGTTAATAGCTTTAATAATGTACTTTTACCGCTACCATTATGGCCAATTAAGCCAATACGATCGCCTGCTTTTAAGGTGAAATCGATATCGCTCAGTAATGATGTGGTAGATGTATCATAGTTTAATGATTTTACAGATAATAATGTGCTCATAGCTTACTCAATTTTTAGGCATAGCAATGCCAGGGTATAGTCAGAACGACAACCCAGTAAGCTGAGGAAGGTTTCCTTGAGTCACTTCGCTCAGGCAGGGTTATCGCAGTGTATCACTGTGAAAGCCTGAGCTTTGGCGATTACCAAAGAAGTGTGAATAGTCAATAAGATCACACAACATCATAATAAGCCTCCTTGTTTTTTCCTGTGTTGAACAATGTTTACATGATAACAAACTAAATAAATTATTATCAATGGCAATGTGTCATGGTGTTTAATTACTGTTGTAAATAGTTCTAATACGTTGAGTTATTTCATTAATAAAACTACTAGTCGTTATAGAGAAAAGAAATAATGAAGTAAAATCTATTCAGATACACTAAGGGAACAAAAAATGAACGTTGAAATCAAACCTGCTACATTAAAAGATGCCTCTTTGATCCTCGATATGATCATCGAACTCGCGGAATATGAAAAGGCACGCCATGAAGTTAAAGCATCAGTGACAGATATCGAAAACTCACTTTTTGGTGATAATTCAAACACTGAAGCACTAATTTGTTATGTTGACGGTAAGCCTGCTGGCTATGCTGTATTTTTCTCCAGTTATTCCACATGGTTAGGAAACAATGGAATTTACTTGGAAGATTTATATGTTTCTCCGAATTATCGTGGAGCAGGTGCGGGTAAAAAACTATTAAAATATATTGCTGAAATTGCCAGCGAAAGAAAATGCCAGCGTTTAGAGTGGAGCGTATTGGATTGGAACCAACCAGCAATTGACTTTTATAATAGTATTGGTGCTGAGCCTCAAGCTGAATGGATCCGTTATCGTATGGATGAGCAGTCTATTGCTAAATTCGTAAACTAATTTCCACCCAAAGTTAATTTTATAACAAAATAATGCTAACAATTTTTTTTGTTAGCATTATTTTTTTTGTGTTTAATCTATTTTTTATGCAATAAGTGCCAAGTCGGGAAATTAATGTTTTGAATATGGCAATTTGTGATATATGTGCTATTTTACTTAAGGTGAATTAAGGTAAAATGCTGTTAAATTAAATAGATAGAAATTGATTTCTTACAGATCTAAAGTGGAGTGTCGTAATAAGAGGGTTGTATAATAATATATTTTAGTCATTTTTTATTTTCTTTGTTTTATTATTTTAAGTACAACTAAATTAGTTACGCAATACTGAAATATTAAATTAAAAATTAGTTATTTTCTTTCACAAAAGAGAAAAGAAGGGATGGTATGAAAGTAAATAAACAGAAGATCGTTTTTTATGTTGTCATTATTTTGATTATTGCCTTGGGTGGTTATTATTATTGGAGCGTTAACTCCAGCAACTTACCTGCCGGTTTTGCTCAAAGCAATGGCCGTATAGAGGCAACAGAAATCGATATTGCGACTAAAATGGCAGGGCGGATTGAATCCATTACAGTAAGAGAAGGGGATTTTGTTAAAGAAGGGCAAATTCTTGCTAAAATGGATACCCGAGCATTGCAAGAGCAGCTTCATGAAGTTCAAGCGCAATTACGTCAAGCAATTAGCAACGTATCAACGGCTGAGTCAGGTTTGGTTCAGCGTCAAAGTGAAAGATTAGCCGCACAAGCCGTGGTTCGTCAGCGTGAAGCAGAACTCGATGCTGCTCAAAAACGCTTGAATCGCTCTCGCGCACTTGTAAGAACTAAAGCCGTTTCACAACAACAAGTCGATGATGATACCGCTCAAATGCAAGGCGCTAGAGCCGCATTAGAAGCGGCGAAAGCCCAAGTGGCCGCTTCACTTGCCGCGATTGATTCAGCAAAAGCGGGTGTTGTACAAGCAAAAACCCGTGTTGATGCTGCGACTGCTACAGAACGACGTATCACTGCTGATTTAGATGATAGTGTACTTAAAGCACCACGTAATGGACGTATTCAATATCGCGTTGCAGAGCCCGGAGAAGTATTAGGTGCAGGTGGTCGTGTACTAAATATGGTTGATCTCAGTGATGTTTACATGACTTTCTTTCTACCAACCGAAGATGCAGGAAAAGTCGCATTGGGTAGTGAAGTCCATATTGTATTAGATGCGGCACCGAATATTGTGATCCCTGCTAAAACGACATTTGTGGCAAGCGTTGCTCAATTCACACCAAAAACAGTAGAAACTCAAAATGAACGTTTGAAGTTAATGTTCCGTGTGCGTGCACGCATTTCACCTGAATTATTAGAACAGCATCTTGAATATGTTAAAACGGGTTTGCCGGGCAAAGCTTATGTTCGTTTAGATCCTGATGTTCAATGGCCAACCGATCTTGAGGTGAGGCTCCCACAATGACCTATAATTTGATGGATGATGTGATCGTAGATTTAAGCCATGTCAGCCAACATTATGGTGATAATTGTGCGTTGGATGACATTACGTTATCAATACCTGCAAGGAAAATGGTTGGTTTAATTGGCCCTGATGGTGTGGGTAAATCTAGTTTGATTTCTTTGATTGCAGGTGCAAGAGAGATCCAACAAGGAACGGTAATTGTGTTAGGGGGCGATATGGCAGACAAAGAGCACCGTCGTGCTGTTTGCCCGAAAATAGCCTATATGCCTCAAGGGTTAGGAAAAAACCTCTATCACACACTTTCAGTTTATGAAAACGTGGATTTTTTTGGTCGTTTATTTGGGCAATCCAAAGAAGAACGTCAATATAGAATCAATGACTTACTTGAAAGTACAGGGTTAGCGCCATTTAAAGACCGCCCAGCAGGTAAACTTTCTGGCGGGATGAAACAAAAACTTGGTTTGTGCTGTGCGTTAATTCATGACCCCGATTTATTGATACTTGACGAACCAACCACTGGTGTTGACCCCTTATCGCGTGCTCAGTTTTGGGATCTGATTGAACGAATTCGTGAGCGACAAACAAATATGAGCGTGCTCGTAGCTACCGCGTATATGGAAGAGGCGGAACGTTTTGATTGGTTAGTGGCAATGGATGATGGCAAAGTGATGGCAACAGGCCATGCCTCAGAGCTTAAGTCGCAAACTCAATGTGACGATTTAGAGGCTGCGTTTATTGCATTGCTACCAGAAGAAAAACGTAGTGGTCATAAAAAAGTGGTTATTCCACCACGAGATACTTCAGCGGATGATGTGATAGCGATTGAAGCACAAGATCTCACGATGCGTTTTGGACAATTTGTTGCTGTTGACCATGTTAATTTCAAAATACCTAAAGGGGAAATCTTTGGTTTTCTAGGTTCTAACGGTTGTGGTAAATCCACGACCATGAAAATGCTGACAGGTTTGCTACAAGCAAGCGAAGGGCAAGCATGGTTGTTTGGACAAGAAATCGATCCTAAAGATATTGAAACGCGTAAGCGCGTTGGTTACATGTCGCAAGCGTTTTCACTCTATAGTGAATTGAGTGTAGAGCAAAACTTAGTCCTACACGCTAAATTATTTCACATTCCCGAAGAACAAATTAAGCAACGTGTCGATGAAATGTGTCAGCGTTTCGAATTAGAAGATGTACGTGACACTATGCCAGATGACCTACCGCTAGGTATCCGTCAACGGTTATCGTTAGCTGTGGCTGTGATCCACAAGCCTGAAATGCTCATTCTAGATGAACCGACGTCGGGTGTTGACCCAGTTGCGAGGGATATGTTCTGGAACTTGATGGTAGACCTTTCCAGACGTGACGGCGTCACTATTTTTATCTCCACTCACTTTATGAATGAAGCGGAGCGTTGTGACCGTATTTCACTGATGCATGCAGGGAAGGTACTTGATTGTGATACACCAAATAACCTGATTAAAAAACGTGGACTGGATACACTAGAAGAAACATTTATTGTTTATCTACAAGAGGCGGTTGGAGATGCTGGGTCAACAAAAGATGATACTGTTCCCGAATTCCATGTTGACCCTGAACTCAAAAAACAAACTGATGAGGCGCTAAAAAGTCGTTTTAGCTTGCGTCGCTTGTTTAGTTATAGCATTCGAGAAGGTATGGAGCTGCGTCGTGATCCTGTACGTTCAACATTAGCATTACTGGGTACTGTGATTTTGATGTTTATCATGGGGTATGGGATCAGTATGGACGTAGAGAATTTACGTTTTTCCGTCCTTGATCGTGACCAAACAGGACTTAGCCAAGGATATACATTGAACCTTGCTGGCTCGCGTTATTTTATTGAGCAACCTCCGCTGAAAGATTATGACGAGTTAGAAACCGCTTTACGTAGCGGCAAAGTCACCGTTGCGCTTGAAATTCCGCCTAATTTTGCTCGTGATGTTGCTAAAGGGCATAACGTAAAAATCGGTGTGTGGGTTGATGGGGCAATGCCTAATAGAGCTGAAACGGTACGTGGTTATGTGCAAGCGATGCATTTAGCATGGTTAAGTACAATGGCGGCCAAACAACCAGTGGGTGTCGCTGGTATGCCAGTGATTGATATTCAAACGCGCTATCGTTACAACCCAGATGTTAAGAGCTTACCGGCGATCGTTCCAGCAGTCATTCCATTATTGTT
This sequence comes from Providencia manganoxydans, assembly GCF_016618195.1. NCBI lineage: Bacteria > Pseudomonadati > Pseudomonadota > Gammaproteobacteria > Enterobacterales > Morganellaceae > Providencia > Providencia manganoxydans. Next base: position 2,381,666 of record NZ_CP067099.1, on the reverse strand, counting down.
GATGATGATCCCTGCAATGCTCAGTGCTCTTAGCGTGGTACGGGAAAAAGAGCTGGGTTCGATGATTAACCTTTATGTTACCCCGATCACCAAATTGGAGTTTTTATTGGGTAAACAGCTTCCTTATATTTTATTAGGGATGTTTAACTTTTTGATGCTGTGTGCGCTCAGTGTTTTTGTATTTGGCGTGAGTTTTAAAGGTAGCTTCTTAACTCTAACATTAGCCGCATTTTTATATATCACGATTGCAACAGGAATGGGGCTTTTGATTTCCTGTTTTATGAAAAGCCAAATTGCGGCGATTTTCGGTACTGCTATCATCACACTGATCCCAGCCACCCAATTTTCAGGCATGATTGATCCAGTATCATCATTGGAGGGTATTGGTCGTTGGGTTGGTATGGTTTATCCAACTTCACATTTTTTGACGATCACGCGAGGAACTTTCTCTAAAGGATTAAATTTGTTTGACTTACAAGCCTCCTTTATTCCTTTATTGATAACAATTCCAATTGTGATTGGCCTCAGTGTCATTTTCCTGAAAAAACAGGAGTCTTAACTGATGATACGTAAGTTACAGAACATATTTCATTTGGGGGTTAAAGAGCTGCGCAGCTTGGGGCGTGATAAAGCGATGATGGCATTGATTGTATTTGCTTTTACTGTATCAATCTATTCATCGGCCACGGTGACGCCGGGTTCACTGCACAATGCCCCAATTGCTGTGGCCGATCAAGATAAATCACAGTTATCTAATCGTATTATTAATAGCTTTTATGCTCCTTATTTTAAGGCGCCTGCTGATATCATTCCTGAACAAATTGATGGTTTGCTTGATAGGGGAACTTACACCTTTGCATTAGATATTCCACCTAATTTTCAAAGAGATGTGCTCGCTGGGCGTCATCCTGAAATTCAGGTCAATATTGATGCAACACGTATGAGCCAAGCTTTTTTGGGCAATAGCTATATTCAAAATATTACCCTTGGTGAAGTAAATGAATTTCTTGCCAAATATCGTAGTAATACAAGTTTGCCGGTAGATCTTGAAGTTCGTATGCGCTTTAACCCAAATTTAACACAATCATGGTTTGGCTCAGTGATGGCGATTATTAACAACATCACGATGCTATCGATTGTATTAACTGGTGCTGCGCTAATCAGAGAACGGGAACATGGTACGGTTGAACACTTGATGGTGATGCCATTAACACCTTTCGAGATCATGCTTTCTAAGATTTGGTCTATGGGGTTAGTGGTATTGATTGCATCAGCGGTTTCATTGTTGTTAGTGGTCAAAACATTACTACAAGTCCCTATTGAAGGTTCAATATTGCTATTTATGTGCGGAGTGGCTTTAAGTTTATTTGCAACCACGTCAATCGGTATTTTTATGGGAACGATCGCGCGTTCAATGCCACAATTTGGTTTATTGATGATCTTAGTCCTGCTGCCTTTAAACATGCTATCGGGTGGGATGACCGCGAGGGAAAGTATGCCTCAATTGGTTCAAGATATTATGTTAACCATGCCAACAACCCATTTTGTTAGTCTTGCACAAGCTATTTTGTACCGAGGTGCTGGTTTCCAAATAGTATGGCCGCAATTTGTTGTGTTATTAATCATCGGTATGGTGTTCTTTTCATTTGCATTAATGCGCTTCCGTAAAACCATTGCCACCATGGCATAACGTATCTAGGTATAAAATGACTAAAAACGCTTGCTGAAATCTATAGCAAGCGTTTTAATGTTATTCCTATCAATAATTAAACAATTATTAGGTATTACCTATCAAATTGATAGTAGCAACTGATTGGATAAAAAGTCTGTAAACCAGTAACTTAATAAGCAACCAAACAGGAGAACGTAAAAATGTCTTTAATTAATACTCAAATCAAACCATTTAAAAACCAAGCGTTTAAAGACGGCAAATTTATCGAAGTTACCGAAAAAGACGTAGCAGGAAAATGGAGCGTATTTTTCTTCTATCCAGCTGACTTTACTTTTGTTTGTCCAACCGAACTTGGTGACGTAGCAGACCACTACGCAGAATTCCAAAAAATGGGTGTTGAGATTTATTCTGTTTCAACTGATACCCACTTTACCCATAAAGCATGGCATGAGAGCTCAGAAACCATCGGTAAAATCAAATACACCATGATTGGTGACCCAACTGGTGCTCTGACTCGTAACTTTGAAAATATGCGTGAAGCAGAAGGTTTGGCTGACCGTGGTACTTTCGTTGTTGACCCACAAGGTATTATCCAAGCAATTGAAATCACTGCTGAAGGTATTGGCCGTGATGCAGCTGACCTGTTACGTAAGGTGAAAGCAGCGCAATACGTTGCTAGCCACCCAGGTGAAGTTTGCCCAGCTAAATGGAAAGAAGGTGAAGCAACACTGTCTCCATCTTTAGATTTAGTCGGTAAGATCTAATTTAAAATAAATTTCGAAAGTAAAAACGATATTCGAAAATGTTTATGTTATCGGGTGCTATGCACCCGATTTTATGACCAAGGGGATCATATGCTCGATAACAATATGCAAGCGCAATTAAAAGCTTACTTAGAAAAATTAACCAAGCCAGTTGAATTAGTGGCGAATTTAGATAGTAGTAATAAATCAAATGAAATCAAACAACTGCTAAATCAAATCGCTACTTTATCAGATAAAATTACTGTTCGCGAAACGCATGATAGCAATGAAAGAACACCATCATTTTTAATCACAAACCCAGGTGTTGATAGTGGACTGCGTTTTGCTGGCTCACCATTGGGTCATGAATTTACCTCTCTTGTGTTGGCATTATTGCAAATTGGTGGTCACCCATCCAAAGAGGCACAAGAACTGTTAGATCAAGTGAAAGCTCTTGAAGGAGAGTTCCACTTTGAGACTTATTATTCACTGTCTTGTCATAATTGCCCTGATGTTGTTCAGGCACTGAACTTAATGGCAGTGTTAAACCCAAATGTTACGCATACAGCCATTGATGGCGCATTATTCCAAAAAGAAATAGATGAACGTAATGTTATGGGCGTACCAGCTGTTTTCCTTAACGGAAAAGAGTTCGGCCAAGGTCGTATGACGCTAAGTGAAATCGTTAATAAAGTGGATAGCAACGCAGATGCTCGTGCAGCAAAAGCATTAACAGAGCGTGAACCGTTTGAAGTATTAATCATCGGAAGTGGTCCTGCGGGTGCATCGGCGGCTATCTATACTGCACGTAAAGGTATTCGCACTGGTGTTATTGGTGAACGCTTTGGTGGGCAAGTCATGGATACTGTTGATATCGAAAACTATATTTCAGTGATCAAAACTGAAGGGGCGATATTTGCAGGAGCATTAAAAAATCACGTTGATGACTATAGTGTTGATGTGATTGATGGGCAATCAGTGACTAAACTGATCCCAGCAGAAAAAGCGGGTGGCTTACATCAAATTGAAACCGCATCAGGCGGCGTGATGAAATCACGTAGCATTATCATCGCAACTGGCGCTCGCTGGCGTAATATGGGGGTACCGGGTGAACAAGAGTATCGCACTAAAGGTGTAACATTCTGCCCACACTGTGATGGCCCATTATTTAAAGGCAAACGCGTTGCGGTGATTGGTGGCGGTAACTCAGGAATTGAAGCTGCGATTGACCTAGCGGGTATTGTTGAGCACGTAACCGTTCTTGAATTTGCACCTGAATTAAAAGCTGATTCTGTATTACAAGACAAAGCTCGTAGTCTGAAAAATGTTGATATTATCGTCAATGCCCAAACTTTAGAAGTGAAGGGTGATGGTACCAAAATGACCAGTCTTGAATACAAAGATCGTACGGATGAAAGTGTTCATTCACTGGATGTTGCAGGTGCATTTGTTCAAATTGGCCTGCTGCCAAACACGAATTGGTTAGGTGATACTGTTGCCCGTAACCGTATGGGTGAGATTGAAGTCGACGCTCGCGGAGAAACCAGTGTGAAAGGTATTTTTGCCGCGGGTGACTGTACTACTGTCCCATATAAACAAATTATTATTTCAGCAGGTGAAGGAGCCAAAGCCGCACTTAGCGCCTTTGATTACCTCATCCGCACAAGTACCAGAACCGCTGAATAGGTGTAATTTACTTTATATTCAGTGAGTTGTAGTCAAAAGGCACTCGGGGGCGAGTGCCTTTTTTTGTCAATATTACACCATTTTCTAGGAGCAAGCAGGCGGAACCATTTATTGTGTGAGGTTAGCTGAAACATGTAGCTAACAATGATTGCTCATCGCACAAACGAATCTAATGTCATTTGTGTGGTAACACGCGAAAATGTGGTGTTCTTTCATGTTATCGCTACCTTTCATTGAATACTTCAGTTCAATATCCTAGCTATTTTGCTCATTGAGTACATTTCCTCTTAACTCATTCAAATCGCGAAGAAAGATTTGTCACGGAATGCAATAACCTCTATATATATAATTCATGCGATAAATAATAAGCTAACTATCAATTGATTGAACAATGCCTATCGCATGTTTTCATCCTATTTAATCAAAAAATGATTTAAGGGTAATTTTAATTTGTTACTTAAGGTAAATGTGATGTCTTTTAAGCTGCGATATCTTGCGTTATTGCCTCTACTTGTCGTGACGGCTTGTCAGCAATCTAGCCATATCAACACCAAAACGAATACAATACCGAATGTTCAGGTACAGCCTGAGGTTGTTAACAACGCTTGGATAGAAATTTCTCGTAGTGCTCTCGAATTTAATATTCAGAAAGTTCAAAACTTGCTAGGGGATAAATCGGCTCTTTGTGCTGTCCTTAAAGGGGATGCATATGGCCACGATTTAACTTTAGTGACACCTATCATGATAGCAAACAATGTCCAATGTATTGGTGTGACAAATAATCAAGAATTACAGACTGTCAGAGAGTTAGGTTTTAAAGGGCGCTTGATGCGTGTGCGTAACGCCACTGAGCAAGAAATGGCGCAAGCAACCCAGTATGATGTTGAAGAGCTAATTGGTAATCTTGAGATGGCGGAACGGCTTAATGCAATCGCTAAGAAACAAGGTAAAACCATAGCGATACATTTAGCTTTAAACTCAGGCGGAATGTCACGTAATGGACTAGAAGTCGGTAATGCCGCTGGTTTAAATGAAGCAAAGCAAATTTCGCTATTACCACAATTGAAAATTGTTGGGATCATGTCTCATTATCCAGAAGAAGATGCTGCGCAAATCAAAGCGGATTTAGCTCGCTTTAACAAACAAGCAAAACAGGTATTAGAGGTTACCGGTTTAGACCGCAAAGATGTCACACTACATGTTGCGAATACCTTTGCAACAATTACGGTTCCTGAATCTTGGTTAGATATGGTTCGTGTAGGTGGTATTTTCTACGGAGATACGGTTGCAACGGATGAATATAAGCGTGTCATGACATTTAAATCAAATATTGCGGCTCTTAATCATTACCCTAAAGGTAATACAGTTGGCTATGATCGCACCTATACATTAAAACGTGATTCCGTGTTAGCAAATATTCCTGTGGGCTATGCTGATGGTTATCGTCGTGTATTTAGTAATGCTGGATTTGCTTTAATTGATGGGCAGCGGGTACCTGTATTAGGGAAGACCTCGATGAATACAGTGATGGTCGATGTTACCGATCTAAAACAAGTAAAACCTGGGGATGAAGTAGTCTTTTTTGGTCAACAAGGTAATGCTGAAATTACGGCAGAACAGGTAGAAGATATTAGTGGTGCATTATTTACTGAAATGTCTATCCTTTGGGGGGCAACTAACCCTCGTATATTAGTCGACTGAGATATTAAGTCGCGATCAATATACTTGTCATAATTTAAGGTGCAGCGTTGTTGAGTAAGCTCATTCGTATTAGCTACAGATTTCTCTATGTTCCTAGCAATTTATGAGCATGTTGCTTAGCTGCACCTTGAAGTATTTAGAGTAGATAATTTACGTATCTATGGCTGTTTTTCGTTCATTTACCACGTTACGGCTTAAAATACTTCATTAGTGAATGTCATCATGACTACGATAGATTAATTCTAATTGAGGGTGGCTCCACAAACTTGCGGGTGTTACTGTTGCTCGTTCCCATGGGATTTGTCCAATAAACCACAATTTCCAAAAATTAAGTTTGGCATTGGGATTTTTACTTAACAATTCTTCGAAGGTTTCAATTTCACCAATTTTAATAGAAAGGGCGGATTGATAAATATCAAATACAAATTTTGAGCAAAATTGCCGAGATGAATTATAGTCAAACCCTGTATGGTAAAATTTATTTAATCTTGAAGGGACTTGTGCGATTAAAGCCGCTTTTTGCTGGTCACTAAGGTGTGTTGATAACCTACGGATACCATAACGGTGATCAGCTGAGCGTTGAATAAAACGGGTTAAAGTCGTCGTGGTTGAGAAGGGAACTCGACTTTCTGCAACTAAATAGTCTTGCCCATTATGGCCAATAATCAAGCCAACATGATTACTCCAACATAAAGAGGCTGAGGCGATTTGGCGAAACAAGGTCGTTCCAATACAGGTAAAGATAATATCGCCAATTTCGAGCTTGCCCAGATCGCTACTATCTATCATCAATACACCTCAAAATTTATCATGAATTTGATTGATACTAGTGCATAGTTAGCTGAGTCAACAATCAGAGCTTGGATGAAAACCGTGTATATTTTGCTTTCGTTTATATTTTGTTAACTTCCAATATTAACTTATATTTTTATTGTGCTTTCCAATAATTGACTCAATGCAATGATATTTTTTGTAATTTCAGATTCAGTATGCGCGGCGTAACCAAATAAAATAGCATTGTTGTTTTGGTTATTTATGCAATAACGAGACAACGGCTGTACGCCAAATTGCAACTGATGACAGGCAGATAAAATAGATTGTAAATTGATATCCGGTTTTAACCAACATACAGCATGGATCCCTGAATCAGTTGGCGTTACTTCAAATATATGGGCTAAATATTGGTTTATTGCGTTAATTAATGTGTGTTGGCGTGAATAGCATATTTTGCGAATTTTTCGTACATGCCGTGCATAATGCCCTTCTTGAATAAATTGTGCTAACGCAGCTTGTTCTAAATACCCCGAATGACTATCACTGTAATATTTTACCATCGTAAAGGGTTCGATCAGTATTTCCGGTACAATTAAAAAACCAAGGCGAAAACCTGGGTACATCATTTTAGAAAATGTGCCTGCATAGATAACACGCTGGTGGGTATCTAATCCTTGAAGTGCTTGAATAGGCTTAGAAAGATAACGGAATTCACTGTTGTAATCATCCTCAAAAATCCATGCATTATTTTGATGTGCCCACTCTAACATCGTTAATCGTCTAGCTAAGCTCAGTGTGGTCCCAAGAGGAAATTGATGTGATGGTGCGGTATAAATCAATTTAGCATCGGGGCAGTGCTCAGCGGCATAATCAATATCCATTCCATCACTGTCAGAGGGAATAGGTGATATTGTTGCTTCAGATGCCGCCAAGATTGCACGAGCACTGTCATAACCAGGATCATCTAGCCAAACGCAATCACCCCGTTGTAACAGTACTTTAGCAGCTAAATTAATCGCTTGTTGAGTTCCATTGACGATAATAACTTGCTCTTCACGGCAGTTGACACCACGTGTAGAACGGACGTAGTCAACTAAGATTTTTCTAAGGGGGAGGTAACCATCAGGGTGATTATAATGTGTAATTTCATGTTTAGATTTTCGCCAAACACGGCCTAAAAGCCTACCCCATAAATCATGAGGAAATTGATCGACGCATCCAATGCCAATATTAAAAAATTGACGTTTATTGGTATTCGGTCGAGAGTTTTCCCATAATGTCGTTAAATGATTGAGTACAGGGCTAAGTTTTAATGCAGAATATTGTGATTTATTGTTGTTTTTGGGATTTGTTGTGAAGCGAATTAATTCATCAGGGATGGTTGTTGCTACATAAGTTCCTGAGCCTTGTTTAGTGACCAAGTAACCTTCATCAGTGAGTCGTTCAAAACCCGCAATCACTGAGTTGCGTGAAATAGACATCATTTCAGCGAAAGCTCGGCTTGATGGCAATTTAATACCAGACGTAAGTCGCCCATCAAGAATGGCATTTCGGATAGTGTGATAAACACTTTCTTTAATGTAGCCCGCTTCTAATAATAAATGCGGAAATTGAGCTTGAGGCTTACGCTTCATAAAAAGTGGATCCTAAATAAATATCAAAAGTGTATCTTATTAAGTACCAGATTGGTATGTAATATAACGCCATTGTTTTTACATGTCTCATTTTAAAGGATATATTATGAATAACAATGTGTTACCTGTTACTGTTCAGTTTGTATCACCAGATCATTATGCTCAATGGTTAGTATATTGGTTACAGTATCAAGAGTTTTATCAGGTTGATTTAAAAGAAGATATTACTTTAAAAACCTGGGAGCGCTTTTTTGATAAGAATGAGCCAATGTATTGTGCTGTAGCTCTCGAAGGAGACAAAGTACTTGGTTTTGTTAATTATCTTTACCATCGTTCAACATGGTCAAAAAATGATTTTTGCTATTTAGAAGATCTTTTTGTCTCTCCTGATGTTCGCGGACGTCAAATAGGCAAACACCTGATTGAATTTGTACAAGATCAGGCTCAAAAACAATCCTGTGGACGTCTATATTGGCATACACAGGAAACAAATTTACGTGGTCAGCGTTTATATGATTGGGTTGCTGAAAAACCAGGGGTGATTGAGTATAGAATGCCGTTGTAATACGGATATTTTTCCCAACTCTTGGGACAAATATAAAGATCGCAAATAAAGCCAGATGATATGTAGCTAATATTTATATTTTTTGTAAATCGATGCTTTAAATTATTCGAAATATAGCTGGATGCATAGAGAATTGTGTAACCAGCGCAAGTTAATGACGTCAAAAATGAATCATGACGATTATATTTGTGGGCTCTTCCCATCCCTGTCGGTTATGTAACGATGGGGTTTTTGTTTGCGCCCAAGTTATCCTTTTGATTAATTTCAGACAAAGTTCAAAGTCTCTTTTTGCTAAGTTATGTTTGTCTGTTATTGAAAAATAACAAATAACAGTTAAACGCAATGAAATAATCAATACCCACGAATGTTGATGAATGTCAACGAATTGGGTAAAGTATAAATACAGGAGGATGATGAAGAGACACCCTAATAAACATATTCAAATGGCTATAGAATATGCTGTCTCAAAAGGCTCGACCTTAGTAGAAGCAGGTCAGAGCTCACATGCATTTTGTCGTTTACGTTGTGGTGACCCAAATAGGGAGCATCAAAATCATCAAATGAGTGTTTGGTCGACACCAAGTAGTCCTGAGAACCATGCTAAACAGATCAAACGGAAGGTTGATAGTTGTATTTGATCATCAGTTGGCTTAGGCGGCTGAAGCCGCCTACTTTAGTAGCGTCAATGAGGGCACAATGACTTTATATAATTTCACATTAATGCTATCAGGTGTAAATATTGACACACCTAGACTTGAAGATGCCCTGTATGAAAGTGGTTGCAGCGATGCATTAGTTTGTTTTTATGGGAAATCTGTTTATTTAGAATTTGACAGGGAATCCCAATCATTAGATAAAGCAATTGAATCAGCGATCGATAATATTGAAATGGCGGGGATTGGGGCAAAAGTTAATTCGGTTGATTCAGCATTAGTTGGTTTAAGTGACATTGCTGAATTAACTCATTTATCGCGACAAGCGATTGCAATGTTAAAAGATGGTACGCGCGGTTCTGGGGATTTTCCTAGCCCAATTCAGCGTATTAAAGGCCAATCACCGCTATGGGATTGGGCTGAAGTGGCAAACTGGCTTCTAAAGAGCGGTCGGCTAGATAGTCATACCGAATTAGTTTCTAATGCCCAGGTTTTAAGCAAGTGGAATTTAGCATTACGAGCAAGTGCTTGTTCTGAATTACAGCAAGTTGAAGCGATTACTAAAAAAATACTCAGTAATCGTAAGAAAAGAACGAATTGTTCAAATATCGAGAGTACCACGTAATAACATTTAATCGTTATTTGCAGAGCAGTTAGACAGTAAAAATATTAAGGGGAGCGAATTAGCTAACAAATAAACCGTTAGATGTCTCGTCTCCTCATACTACTTTTATTGTTAACTCATAATGATGTTTAGAAAGAAATTAGTTATTTTGGGCTTTTAAACGATTACGGACCTCCATTAAAGCAAAACCCAGTAGATTTAAGCCTTTCCATGTTAGTGGGTTTTCAATGTTTTCTGCATCTTCAGCAAGACCAATCCCCCAAATTTTATCTACAGGACTAGCTTCAACAAGAATTCTTTCATTGGTATTAAGCAAAAACTGCAACAACATCTCATTTTGAGAAAACTTCGCAAAGTTAGCGTTAATAACAATATCAAATTTATGCATATCCCAATGTTCTTGTTTAAAGCCACGAACTTCTCTACCAAAGGCTTTCGCTGCTCCTGGGTTTGGTGCATTAATAATTTTTGTTAGTGTTTCTTGGTCATCAAATAACCGAGCTTTTTCTGCCATCATAAAATGTTCGGCGCTAGCAAAACGGTTACCGCTAACAATAAAAGGAGCAGGGTACCATTGGCTAAAACAGCTTTTAGTAACGGTATTTGATTTGGATTGATGTCCCCAAAAAAAGAGGTATTTAAATTTTTTGCCAGCGCGATAGTGTTTACAAAGTGTTTTAATATCCATAATAAAAATTATTCATAGTTAGGTTTATCATTAGGTTATAGAAATAATGACCAGTATACCATCAGAAATTCCCTTAATTGAGAAAGTGTATAATAGATGTAGCAATTTAAAAATGTGAGGAACTAAACACTTTCTACAAAAAACTGACCAGATGAAATATAAAGCCTTTTTTACCTAACCATTACATTTCTTTAATCTTTACAGTTAACTAGTATCATTAATGAAGTTTAGAGAGATTAAAATATAAAAATATGGAACAGGTATTATTAGTTTTATGGCCGTTGTTTGCTTTGATAGCGATGGGTTTTATATTACGTCGCGTATCATTATTTGCTGCTGACTTTTGGCCAAGTGCTGAAAAATTAAACTACTTTATTTTATTTCCAGCTTTACTAATTAACAGTTTGGCGAGTGCACCGCTTGATAACCCTAAATTGCCATATCTTGCCGCCGCAATTTTTTTTATTTTAGGGATAAGCAGCGCATTAGTTCTAGTGACTAAAATATTCTCTAAAATGCCAATACCTCGTTTTGGTGCGCATATTCAAGGTATTACCCGATTTAATACGTATTTGGGGTTAGCTATTGTCGCTGATTTATTTGGTACCGAAGGAATAGCGATTGCTGCAGTTCTTATGGCAATATTGGTACCCAGTTGTAATGTGATAGCCGTATTATCACTAACATCAGGAGCAAAAATTTCCATTAAGCAGCTCATCTTACCTATTATTAAAAATCCATTAATTATCTCGTGTGTGATAGGAATATTACTTAATCTATTACCCATCGGATTACCTTTTGGAACGGACCAATTACTTAAATTACTTGCCGCCGCGAGTTTACCATTAGGGTTAATTTGTATTGGCGCAGCACTACAAACGGCTACACTTAGAATTGAATTTAAACCATTAATGATATCAAGCCTAGTTCGGCTATTAGCGATGCCTGCACTTGCTATTTTTACGGCCAAGTTATTTTCTTTACCAACGCTTGAATCGGTATTATTGGTCATTTTTTTCGCTATACCGACAGCGCCAACAGCTTATATTTTAACACGGCAGCTAAAAGGTGATAGCCAGCTGATGGCAGGGATCATCACACTGCAAACGGTAATGGCAGTAATAACATTACCAGTGATACTCTCTTTAATGTTGGATTAAATTTTTCATTTTTTAGCTAATAATCGTTTTATTGAAGATATAAATAATCGCTAATGTAAGATTATCGTGATCTTTTGCAAAAAAGATACCCTTAGACAAAGATTTCACTTGTTTTATATTTTACATTAGAGATTTAAATATGCATTTAAACATTAATTTAGCATGTATATCACGTCCATCTTTACCTAAGTTAGACATTGGAGTTCCAACTTTAACTGGGTCGACTAATGTTTCAATAGCCGACCAAATAAAGAAAACTAATAACACTTTACTTGGATATCGGGATATTGATGTACGGATTGTTCGTGGAGAGAATGGGAAAGAATATCATTTATCATCAAGTGAAGTTAAGTGGCTTGCTAGAATAACTAGCTATGAAATTAACCGATAAAAGAATTAAGCTTAACCTTACTATTATACATATTTAACAGCGCATTAATTTGGTTTATCTTGTGGCGCTACAGGTTTTATACCTTGTTTGCGGAATGCTAAAGACATACACTGCTCTACAGTTAACTACGCCATCCAATAAGGGGTTATGTGTGTCTTTAGAAAAATGTAAAAGCTATGAAAATCTATCTATTGATGACGTTTTAGACAAACTTTCTTTATTATACGGTAATGCTATCGAGTCACTCCGCAATGCGATAGCGGCTTATATTAATAATGGGCAACTTCCCGAAGTAGATGCACGTGAAAAAGGTTTATTTGCTTACCCTGAATTATGTGTTGAATGGCGTGGTAAAGTTGATCGTTGTGAAAAAACAAGAGCATATGCTCGGTTTGTCAAGCCAGGTAACTACTGCATTACTATTACCCAACCAAATTTGTTTCGCCAATATCTTACTGAGCAATTAGCTATATTGCAGCAAGATTATGATGTTACTTTTTCTGTTCGTCCATCTAAAACAGAAGTGCCTTATCCTTTTGTCATTGACGGTTCAGATCTTGTTTTAGACCGCAGTATGAGCAGTAGTTTAGCTGCACATTTTCCTATTACTGATTTAGCTGATATCAGTGATGATATTACTGATGGTTTAGTTCAATTTAAAGGTGAAATGCCGCTTTCTCATTTTGACGCATTACGGGTTGATTTTTCTCTAGCTCGGTTAAAGCATTACACGGGTACACCGCCGGAGCATGTACAACCTTATATTTTGTTCACTAATTATAATCGTTATGTCGATGAGTTTGTTAGTTGGGCATGTGAGCAAATTAAGGATCCTGATAGTCGATACATAGCACTATCCTGTGTTGGGCATAATTATTTAACCGCAGAAAATGCGGATCCACAAATTGCCACATCTGACCTAACGTGGAAAAAATTCCAAATGCCGGCCTATCATCTATTAGCGAAAGACGGTATAGGAATAACATTAGTGAATATTGGTGTTGGGCCATCCAACGCCAAAAATATTTGTGATCATTTAGCCGTATTACGCCCACATGCATGGTTAATGATTGGTCATTGTGGTGGGTTACGTGAAAGTCAAAAAATTGGTGATTATGTGTTGGCTCATGCTTATTTGCGTGATGACCATATTTTAGATGACGTGTTGCCACCTGACATTCCAATTCCAAGTATCGCTGAAGTGCAAAGAGCGTTATACGATGCAACTAAGCAAGTCAGTAATATGCCTGGTGAATTAGTCAAACAGCGTTTACGCACTGGTACTGTTGTGACAACCGATGATCGTAACTGGGAGTTGCGTTTTTTTGCAACAGCACGTCGCTTTAGCTTAAGTCGTGCGGTAGCTGTTGATATGGAAAGTGCTACCATTGCAGCTCAAGGTTATCGTTTTAGAGTCCCATATGGAACATTATTATGTGTCTCTGATAAGCCATTACATGGCGAAATAAAATTACCAGGTCAAGCCAACAGCTTTTATGAAGGAGCTATTTCTGAGCACTTGCAGATAGGGATCCGTGCGATAGATCTTTTACGACAAGAAGGCGATAAGCTGCATTCAAGAAAATTAAGAACGTTCGATGAACCACCTTTTAGGTAGAGAAGGGTAAGCATTTATGGCCGAGCGCTCTTACAAGTTCAATGTTTGGATAATTGATTAAAAAAGAGGCACTGATTTTGTGCTAGCCTACCCGTAAGATAATTTCTGCATTTTAGAAAAATGCCACCTTAATAAGGTGGCTAATCATAGATTACTTGATAACTGAGTTTAAGGATAGGTTATTCAAGTAGAATAAATATAAGTTGAAGTGAATAATTATGCTTTGTTATCGTTAACATTTGAATAAGAAAGTTGTTTTACTGTGTAAGTAATCAATTCTAAATATTTAAAGAGGGTATCTGGTAGGGCACATATTTTATTTTTAGAGCAGCTGGTTCTGCACGTATCATTATGTGGATGACAACCCACATAACAAGCAACTAAAAGTGCTAATCGTGATGACCAGCACTCAAGTTAAATAGCTTAATTAAAAATTAACTGCCTCTATAAGTAGAGTAGCCATATTGGCTTAAAAGTAATGGAATATGATAGTGCTCATTCACATTATTTATATGAAACTCGACGGGAATTTCAGGGAAAAAACTTTCTTTGCCTTGCTCTTTAAAATATTCGCCCGTTTTAAAAACAACTCTATAGTCACCAACAGTCGGAGTTTCTGTATTATCTGGCCAGATCGACTTAATTCTACCATCATTATCCGTTTTTTCTGAGTTTAGTCGGACCCATGTATTTGATTGTTTTTTTTCTAATGTGACTTCAACGTTAGATGCAGGTTTTCCTGTTTGTTGATTGAGTATATGAACACTTAGTATGTCACTGGCTGCAATAGAAAGAGCAGGAGCCATCATTAAAGGGGTGAGCAGTAAATATAAGGCACTTTTGTTCATTTTGATATCCTTTCATTAATCAAGAGAGAATATTTTAACTATAAGAGTGTGGAATTTACCTTACGGGAAGGTTACATTTCTGTCATTTATTATGATATCTATATGTTTTTAGCGTATTTGTAATAAATAAAATGTTTGAGTTGTTGTTAGGCTTATGAATGAGAATGAATTAACCATAACTCGCTAAGTGATCGGGGGAAGGAAAAATAATGACAAGTTTCAGCGGTACTATTCCTCAGCTTGAAACCGAAAGGTTAATTTTATCTGGGCACCAACAAAGTGATTTTGCTGCATTAACACAATTATGGGCCACTGAAGCGATGGTTCAGCATATTGGTGGCGTACCTTCTACCGAACGTGAATCGTGGATGCGAATGTTGGCATACGGTGGTTTATGGCCAATACTTGGTTTTGGCTATTGGGCTGTAAGAGAAAAGCATACAAGGCGTTATGTTGGGGATCTCGGATTTGCAGATTTTCATCGTATAATCCAACCACCAGTAAAAGGTATTCCTGAAGCGGGTTGGGTGATCGCTCCTGAGTTTCAAGGCAAAGGGTATGCGACAGAAGCCATGCAAGCCGCACTAAATTGGCTAAGCGACTTGAATCAATTTGAGCGTTCAATTTGCTTTGTTGCTTCAGAGAATACGCCATCTCTACGAGTAGCTCTAAAGTTGGGCTATATCGTACAAAAAGATGTTATTATGAATGGTACGAGTTCAGTATTACTTGAGAAAAAACTGTAAATAAAATTAGCGAGTCATTAACATGATGGTAGATGAATTAGATATTTCAGAAGTGAGTGAATTATCAGGTTTACCAGCATCCACTCTTCGTTATTATGAGGAGAGAGGGTTGATTAAACCTATTGGTCGTAAGGGACTAAAACGTGTTTATCATGCAAAAGATGTCATGACTCGCTTATCATTAATTTCTTTAGGCCGCGAAGCTCAATTTACACTTGATGAAATTAACGTCATGTTGAATAAAGAGAAAGGACCAAGTATCGAACGTCGCCATTTACAAGCAAAAGCCAGTGAATTACAAAATACTATTGATAATTTAATGACATTAAAAAATGCCCTCTTGCATATTGCTAATTGTCCAGAAGAGGATCACCTACTTTGTCCAAAATTTCAGAAAATCATGTCTATAGGATTGCGAAATAATCGAAAGCTGAATAAATAGTAATTACCTTCCTATTATCCCATTTCAGATAGTAATCTATCCCATTTTCCTGCATAGAAAGCCCTGAAAATCTTAACTACACTTAAAGTCATCGCCTCATTGATTCAAAGGGTCTTATGTCTACTCATTTTTTAGCATTTGAAAAACCGATAGTCGAATTGAATGAAAGAATCGACGCTTTAGCCGCTTTTAAACAAAGTGGTCAACAGCCCGACATTGAGTTTGATGAAGAAATTAAACTGTTAGAAAAAAAATGTCTTACTCTCACTAAGAAGATTTTTTCTCAGTTGGGTGCATGGGAGATTGTTCAGTTAGCAAGACATCCAATGCGTCCGTATACATTGGACTATATTTCTTTGATTTTTACAGATTTTCAAGAACTCGCGGGTGATCGCGCATTTGCGGATGATAAGGCTTTGGTTGGTGGATTAGCACGGCTTGAAGGCCAACCAGTTATGGTGATAGGACAGCAAAAAGGGCGTACGACAAAAGAAAAAGTGTTACGTAATTTTGGTATGCCTTCCCCTGAAGGGTATCGCAAAGCACTGCGTTTAATGAAAATGGCTGAACGTTTCCATTTACCCGTAGTGACATTTATTGATTCAGCAGGTGCTTACCCAGGAATTGGCGCTGAAGAACGGGGGCAAGCAGAAGCCATTGCTCGGAATATTATGGAAATGTCTTGCTTAAAAACGCCGATTATTTGTGTGATTACTGGTGAAGGTTGTTCTGGTGGTGCACTTGGTATTGGTGTCGGTGATCGTATTAATATGTTGGAATATAGTACTTACGCTGCAATTTCACCTGAAGGTTGCGCATCCATTTTGTGGAAAGACGCACAGAAAGCTCAAATTGCAGCAGAAACTATGGGAATGACTGCAAATCGCCTTAAAGAATTGAAAATCATTGATACGGTGATCCCTGAACCATTAGGTGGTGCACACCGTGATTATGAACAAGCGGGAAAAAATTTAAAGCAGCAATTGATTACTGATTTAGTAGCATTAAAACAATTGGATATTGAAACTTTGCTGGCGGAACGTTATCAAAAAGTTATGGCTATTGGTTATTGCTGATAGCCATAACGGTTGTTTTAATACTTCAAAAGGCTGTTCATGTTATATTGATTTATCTAACAAAATCAGAGTCGAGATTTGAATGGATATTCATAAATGGGCAACCTTATTTGATAATTATTTGCAGAAAAACTGGACGATAACTGATAATAGCCACGATATTTCCCATGTACGCAGAGTTTGGGGAACTGCGCGGCATTTGATGGAAAATGACAGTAACGTAAATCCTTTAATTGTACTTACTGCATGTTATTTTCATGATTTTGTAACTCTCCCCAAAAATCATCCACAAAGACATCAAGCATCCTCTCTGAGTGCGGATAAGACAATCAAGGTATTACAAAACTATTTTCCAAGCTTTCCTGAATATTATTATGTCCCAGTTAGACATTGTATTATTGCTCATAGTTTTAGCGCTAATATTGAGCCAATTACAATTGAAGCAAAAATTGTACAAGATGCTGATAGATTGGAAGCATTAGGCGCGATAGGTTTAGCGCGCGTGTTTGCAGTAAGTGGCCAATTAAATCGAGCGCTGTTTGATGCCAATGATCCTTTTGCGAAAAATAGGCCTTTAAATGATAATTTATGGGCACTTGACCATTTTCAGGAAAAATTACTGAAATTGCCAGAAACAATGCAAACTAAAGCTGGTAAAATTCTAGCGACGCATAACGCAAATTATCTTGTGCAATTTATGGCAAAATTAAGTGCTGAATTAAACGGTGATCCACTGCAAGTTGATCAACACATTATTGATAGGTTTGTACTCGATGTTTAATCATAAATCGTGGTGAAGGATCCTTAATGTCAGTTGACCTAAATTTATTAAAAGTATTTATATCCGTCGCCTCTCAAGGGAGCTTTGCGCGAGCAGCACAGCAATTATCAATGCCGACATCGAATGTTAGCCGTAGTATAAAACAGTTAGAACAACAGCTAAATTGTCGCTTAATTGAACGAACAACGCGCAGTATGAGGCTAACCGAACAAGGTGATATTTTATTAAAGCAGAGCCAAAGGCTTTATGAAGAACTCGATGAGACTTTAGATCAAATTAGTCACCGTGAAATATTATCGGGTGCTTTACGTCTTACTATTCCGAGTGAAGCGGGGAGCCTATTATTAGCCGAGATAATCGCTGAATTTGCATTACAGCATCCGAAATTAGCGATTCACTGTGATACACAGCTTATGCCCTTGGATGTGATAAATGATGATATCGACTTACTGTTTACCTTTCATCGTGGTGAATTGGATAATAGCAGCTATCACTCTCGGCTAATTAAAACGTGGCAAAGTGTGGTCGTCGCATCACCACAACTTATTGAGCGAACAGGGCGGCCTCAAACAATCGCAGACCTCGCCAATATGCCATGTATTTCTAGTTTAAGTGCCTTATCAGGCCAGCCATGGGTGTTTATTGATCAACAACAATGCCAGCAAAAAATTAATATTAATAGCCAATATCGAGTGAATAGCGGTATTTTAGCCAATGTTGCAGCTCTTAAAGGGGTCGGTTACGCTATTTTGGCCAAAGAGCCTTGTGAACAGGAAATTGCACAAGGATTACTTGAGGTGATTGAGTTTGATGAGCAGCCAGCTCCGATTGAATTACGAGCTATTTATGCGAGCCGTCGTTCATTATCACCGAAAATAGATGTATTTTTGCAATATCTATTGCAACGGCTCGCGTAGTTAATGTAAGTAAATTACTTGGATAAATTACGCAGTTGCATCGTCATGCCTTTCAGAAAATAGCGTAATAACTGATCGCCGCAATCACGGTAGTTTTTATGATCAGGTTTGCGGAATATGGCATTAAGTTCAGGTTTTGAAACACGAAAATCAACTTTTTGGTAGATCTCGATCATATCAGTGTCTTTTAATGCAAAAGCAACTCGTAGTTTTTTTAGGATAATATTATTGGTAATACGAGTTTCTACTTCAGGCATTGGGTTATTGTCATCTTTACCACGGCGGAAATAGATCAAACCGTTCAAGAAATGGCCAAGTAATTTGTCATTGCATTCAACATAGTCAGGATCGTCGTCTTTTTTTAACCAACCTACCATTTCAGCTTTAGTTACAGTTAAATCAGCAAGTTTAATAATTTCAACCATCTGGTTATCACTCAGATCTAGCATGTAACGGACACTACGTAACACATAATTATTCAGCATATTTAATGATCTCATCTGTATTTCAAATCAACCACCAAGGCTGAAATTTAAAAATAGTGTAATTTTGAGGTGAGGATATTAGAAGGAATAGAGGGGTATGTAAAGCTAGCGATTTTGTTGTTTTATACTCGTAATACCCAAGTTGCAGCGCTTTGCATTAAGTGGCCATTTGCGCGGGTCACATATTGGCACATGATCTTAGCGACTTATTCACTTCTTGTTTCGCTGCATCTTGAATTATTTAGAGTCTATATTAGCGATACATACCTTATGAAATCAGCCAATAAAGTAAATCAAGCTATAGAAAAAGAGCAATGTGAGTCCAACTGTCATTAACATATTTCGAATAAGTGATGCCGTGATGACACAGAAAAGGGCACCCCATAGATAGGGGTTATCAGGAAAGTCGCGTAGCTGGTGATTTTCTAAAAGGATCACCGGCGCGCAAATAGCAGTTAAAAGACAAGGAGCCGAGTAGCTTAAGGCTTGTTTAATAAACAGTGGTAACCTAACAGGTAACTGCGGGATCAAAAAAATATAACGCAGAGAAAAAACGATGATGGAAAGCGAAATAATTAATACCCAAATCATTTTTCTTCCTTAAGTAAACGAGAAACTAAAACTGATACGCACATTCCACCAACCCCAGCAATGACAATTGCACTGCTAATTGAGTAAAGTGAAAGTACCACCGCAACAATCAGTGAGAAGAGGACACCACAAATCGTACTGACTTTTTTAGTCAGGGGGACAACAATTGCTAATAATGTTGCGACAACAGAAAAATCTAAATGTAATCGGCTAAGATCAGTAATGAAATTAGCCATGACGATGCCGCAGAGGCTAGTGATTAACCACACGATATAAAAACTAAACCCCGCACCAAATAAGTAAGGGAAACTTAATGGCTGCCGCTTAGCTGCACTGATGGCAAATAATTCATCAGTTAATAAAAAACCAATACTTAGGCGTTCTGCTGTAGTAAAATTTTTTACATGGGGGCGCATGGTGAGACCGTACAGTAGATGCTGCGATGTAATGAAAAACACAGAAATAATAATGGTTAGATAGCCCGCTCCTGAATTTAATAAACCTAAAGTCACAAGCTGAGCCGCTCCCGCAAAGATCATGATCGACATAGAGATACTTTGCCAAAACGAAAGTCCAGCCTCTACAGCCATTGAACCCGCTAAAATACCCCATGGAATAACGGCTAAGTTTAATGGTGTCATATGTATTGATCCATCAATAAAAGCACGCCGCCAATGGCGACTTTGTTGTAACTGCATTGATTTAATACCCTTTTTGACCGTTTTCTTTATCATACTGGTGTTGTTATAAAGGTTATAGAATAAAATTGCTCTTTTCTCGTCAGACTTCAAGCTGCCGCGCATTTTATTAAGGTCTGGTGAGTTCGCTCATTCGTGCTAATAAGCTATTTATGGTCACTTAGCCTATTTATTTGATGTTGAATATATTGGCCTGGAGTCACACCAATAGCTTGCTTAAAATGGCGAGTGAAGTGACTTTGGTCAGAGAAACCGCATTGACTTGAAACATCAGCAGGTTTTAATCCTTGAAGAAGTAATTTTTTGGCTTTGTATAATCTTGCTTGTATTAAAAAAACGTGTGGCGTAGTGCCAGTATGTAATTTAAATTGTCTCAAAAAATGCCACTGGCTAAAGCCTGCTATTGTAGCTAATTCAGTTAATGAATGTTCTTGCTCAGCGCTATTCATCATCAAGTCACAAATATTTTGTATGCTTTGCTTGGCAGGGGTAATGTCCTGAAGTCGCAACCTACTTTTGTTGTATTTTAAAATTAACCAACTCATAGAAGAAAGTAACAAGGTTTCTTTTAACAAGGTATTGTTTGGTTGTAGCAGTAAATCGAAGAGTAGGCTAAGTTGGCTTGCTAAACCTGAGTCATGAATAACGGCATTTGGAAACCAAGGGGTAACTCCATAGTTTTCAGTGTTGAGATCTAATGTTAAACGTTCAAACATTTCAGGTGTGGGATAAATAGCTTTATAAGCCCAGCCATTTGCAACAGCAGAAGAGCCAGTGTGAATTTCATCAGCATTGATAATAATAATGTCGCCTTTTGGTGCATAATGATTTTCACCAGTACGAAAAAACTGTTGTGCGCCATCCTCCATTACACCAATACAAAAGCCTTCATGAGTATGTCGGGAAAATTTTTGATGATGGTATTGAGCTTGGATCATTTCTAGCCCATTGAGCTCTTGTAGATGAAAATAGTTGGCGCTATCCAAAGTGGGTTCCTACAAAATTCAAATAAATATACTCGTGATACTTCAAGTTGCAGCGCTGTTGATTATGCTCATTCGCACTAATCACATACATGTATATTCTCCTAGCGAGTCACTCACTTGTCGCCTAGCTGCCCCTCGAATTATTTAGAGTATCGATGCGATTAAATCCAGAATAGTTATACCGCTAATCGTTATGAGTTTCACTATCACTTTCAAATATTTTTAATTAGTTTATAAATTCAATAAAAATAAATAAATTGGAATAAAAAACTGTTTTAAGATTGAAAACAACAGGGTTCTATTTCTCACAGATAAAGTGAAATATAACTCTAACTTAAGGGTGTTTTTAGGTTTAAAATGTATATCTGTGTATTTATAACTAGTTCATATGACTGTATTTTGTATTGCATATAGTGATATCTTTTACAGTTTAATAAACCCGTGTATCATAGGTGTCATCAAGTAGATATGTTTATTTTTTGTTATAACTTTTATTAAGTTAGCGGGTTCCTTATGCTTGAAAATTTTGGTATCACAAACTTATGGACTTATTTAATTGGTGTGATTTTCATTACACTTGTTCCAGGCCCTAATTCTTTATTTGTATTAACAAGCAGTGCAAAATATGGCATCAAAAATGGCTATAAAGCGGCGTTAGGTGTGTTTTCAGGTGATGCGATACTGATTTTTTTATCATTTTTAGGGGTTGCTTCATTAGTAAAAACATCGCCTATCTTCTTTAGTGTTATTAAGTATGTTGGTGCAACTTATTTATTTTATTTAGGAGTGAAAACGCTTTACAGTGTTTTCCATAAAAAAGAGCAAGCCGCAGATGTGGATGCAATTGTCCTAGCGACAAAAGGGACGTATCAAAAAGCGGTATTTTTAAGCTTGCTCAATCCTAAAATGATTATTTTTTATGTGTCATTCTTTATCCAATTTATTGAGCCTACTTACCCGAATGCGGGGATCCCATTTTTTATACTGGGTAGTATTTTGGAAATATGTAGCATGATTTACTTGTCATTATTAATCTTTGGTGCCGTCGCTGTTACGAATATGGTTAAACATAACCAAAAACTCTCTAAGCTATCTAATAGCTGTATTGGTGCCGTGTTCTTAATGTTTGGTGCTAAACTTGCATTAGCCGCTTAAAATCTTACATATCGCTTATTCTTTGCCGGCCATTTTATGGTCGGTAAATGGCTGCGAAACGGAATAAAAGCGTGCTTTCTCCCGCTTCGTGTTATCAGCCGAAAATCAATCAATTGATTTTTCTCGTTTATGTCAAAACATTAGTCACTGTTGCCAAACATAATACGTTTGGCAACAGCCTAGCCGCGTTTCATTACAGTTACTTGCTCATTATTAGCGATAGTGTGTTGTACATCACGCCATCCCATTCGGCGATAAAGCGCTTGCATATCTGGTGTGTATAAGTACAGACATTCATCAGTATGTTGTTTAAATTTGTGATAAAGCTGCTCAATGAGCTGACTACCGATACCCTTACCACGAGCAGAGGGCACCGTAACGATTTCACCAATCCACCATTTGCTATCTTTAATGCCAATGAGCTCATTCAAAATGATACTGGCGGTAGCAAGTAATTGCTCGTTATCATCTATAAAGCAAGCAACGGTTTGTGGGCTAGGCGCTGTAATACGTGTGATTAAGCGCTGACGAATATTATCAAGATCACTCCATGATTTGAGTTCGTGCCATTCAGTATGCAGAGTATGGGTAATTTGCTCGATAAGGTGAGTATGGTGTTCATTTAACGTAATAAAGTGCATAGGTGACCTAATAATTAGTAATAAGTAATGCAGGTAAAAGGGTATCCAGTTCAGCAAATATGTGTTGATAGATTTGTTTAACTACTTCATTTTTATTCAGGTTATAGGTCACAACATCATTGGTACCCATTTTCGCCGACAGTTTAGTTTCCTCATATAAAGCGCAATCTTTTGGATGTGTGATTAACCAATCACGAAACAAGAGATGGCGTATATGTTCAGGGCAATTTTGTGGGAAGATATGTAGATTCACTCGGGGTTCAGCTAAGCGTAACATCCGATGTTGATACCATGATAGCTCTCTTACCGTCAGCTCATAACCTAAGCTTTCTAAGGCCGCTAGATAGCGACTTTCATCATTAGGTGATTGAACAATCAGATCAATATCAATAACAGGCTTTGCCGCTAATTTAGGTACTGCGGTTGAACCTACATGTTCAATACTTATAAATTGATTAGCAAGTACATTACTAATTGCTTGTTTTTGCTCAGTAAAAATTAATGGACATTCATTATTATATTTAACAACATCAATCTGTTCAGGTTGAGGTTTTCCTTTTACCCATGGGTTTTCATTAGGATCACCATCCAGAAATGTCATTATTTGTTGCTTGAGCTGCTCGATTGATATTGTCATAGATAATTCCAATGCGATTGTAATAATCTTTTCATCTTAGCTAAACGTGGATCAAATGATCGCGCTTTAAGTGCATTAACTGGCTCTTTTAATAAAAAAATGGGCAGTTCAGTGATTGAACTTCACCATTTTGCTTGTTGTTAGTGGCTAAAACGTTTTGAACCGATAACACAAATAATAACGCCTATTGTTGAGATAACCATCAATGTGTTAATTGATTCTTTAAGTATCCATGCTGAAATCATTAATCCCATAAAAGGTTGTAGTAGTTGTAATTGGCTTACACCTGCAATACCTCCTTCCGCTAATCCGCTGTACCAAAAGAAGAAGCCAATTAGCATGCTAAATAATGCGACATAGCCAAGCCCACCCCATGCAAAAGCAGGAACAGCCTCCAAACTGTCAGGCCAAAGTAATAGGCAGAGAATAAGCATGACCGGTAATGAAATAACTAATGCCCAACAAATGACCTGCCAGCTACCTAAATGCTTTGATAACTTTGCGCCTTCGGCATAACCAAGGCCACAGACTAAAACAGCAGCGAGCATATATAAGTCACCGATTAATGTGCTGTTTCCTCCCTGAAAATAGGCAAATCCCATAACAAACAGACTACCTAATACAGAAAAGAACCAAAATGCTTTATGGGGTCTTTCACCACCACGCAACACACCAAAAATAGCGGTAGATAAAGGCAGTAGCCCTAAAAAGACCATAGAATGCGCAGAAGTTACCTGTTTTAAGGCGAGGGCGGTTAAAAATGGAAAACCAACGACGACACCTAATGCAACAACAGACAATCCAATAATTTGTTGTCTATTTGGTAATTTTTGACGAAACAGTATTAAAATCAGCACAGAGAGTAACCCTGCGATAGCGGCTCGGCTGGCAGTTAAAAAGTCAGGAGAAAAGCCAATTAAAGCTGCTTTAGTTGCGGGCAGTGAACCACTGAAAATAGCGACTCCAATAAAGCCGTTTATCCAACCGCGAGTAGTATGAGAATACGATTTCATTTTAATTACCTAATAATTTATGCCTATATTGCGACTTGTATTCAGCTAAACTAATCGAGATAATCATGACAATCAAAAAATTGTCATAGGTACAATTGCATGACACAGGCTCGGTATAAAAGCTATGTAGATGATTTAGCGAATAGGATCCATAGTGGTGAATTAGCACCCGGTACCAGATTGCCGACACATCGTGCGTTTGCTAAGCAAAATGGCATTTCATTGGTGACAGCGTCACGTGTCTATAATGAACTGATCAAACAAGGATTAGTGAGTGGTGAGACAGGAAGAGGAACATTTGTACGTGACGTAAGCTTATTGCCTACATCAAGCATTGAACATGATGTTGTCCCAACAATGTTAGATCTTAATTACATTTATCCAGTCGAAAATGAGCAAACACAAAGGTTAAGAGAAGCATTACGGCATTTGTCTTCAGGAGGAGATATAGAAGGTTTTCTTCATTATTTACCTCATGTGGGGCGTCGTCATGAAAGGGCTATTTTTGCTAACTATCTGGCTCAAAGAGGAATAAAGCAGATAGATCCTGATCAAATTGCAATTGTCGGTGGCGCCCAACATGGCCTTGCAACGATTGTGTTAGGTATTTTTAGCCCGGGTGATGTGATTGCTGTTGATGCGCTAACTTATCCAGGTTTTAAAGCATTAGCGAAGATTTATCATATTGAACTGGTTGTGGTGCCTGTAACGGCAACAGGGCCAGATATGGTTGCATTCGCAAGGCTGTGCCAACAAAGAAATATTCGTGGTTATTATGCAATGCCTACACTTCATAACCCATTGGGATGGGTGATAGATCTTCCTACACGACATGCGATTATCCAGTTAGCTAAACAGTATAGTTTTTGGTTAATTGAAGATGGCTCTTACGCTTATTTACAGCATCCTGCACCTCCCACTTTTGCTCAGTTAGCCCCTGATATCACGTTTTATGTCACTGGTTTTTCAAAAAATGTTGCAACAGGGCTACGAGTAGGCATGGTGGTTGCCCCTAAACAGCAAATCTCAGAAATAGAACGGATAATTCGTATCACCACGTGGAATACACCCGCAATTACAACAGCGATTGTGTGTCATTGGATAGAAAGTGGTGAAGTTGCAAAATTAGAGCGTAAAAAACGACGAGATACCAAGGCACGACAAAACATTGTCAGAGAAGTGTTGAACCAAATAGACTATATCGCCCATCAATATAGTTATTTTATTTGGATCCCTTTACCTGAAGGTGTTCGTGCAGAAGCGTTAGTGAGTCGGCTAAAACAAGTCAATATAGCTGTCAGCACGGCTGAGTCCTATGCAGGGGGGGCATCATATCCACAAGCTATTCGAGTGGCACTCAGTTCCATTTCCTATGAACAATTAAGAGTCGCATTAGCACAAATTCAAGCAGCGGTGTTGTATTTAGTCGATCTGTGAGAACGCACGATTGGCTTTTGCCTTATTTAACATCTGAAATAGACTCGCTTTGTAAATAAAGAGGATGAATATGAAACACTTGATTGAAATCGCTAAAAAGTATGCCAAACCCACGGTGGTGAGTCATTATATTGAAAGTGGTTATGTTGCCGCAGCGTTAGAAACAGAAAATGGTGAAGTTTATACGGGGATCAGTATTGATACTGCGTGTTCCTTAGGATTTTGCGCGGAGCATGGTGCGGTTGCAGAACTACTTAAAGCAGGTGGTTCAGTGGTTAAAGCGATGGTTGCTGTTGATTCAACCGGAAATGTCGTACCACCTTGTGGCCGATGTCGTGAATTAGTCAGTCAATTATCGAATAAAAATAAACAAACGCGAGTTGCGGTTGATAATGACACTGAAATGACTTTAGAACAGTTAATGCCATTTGATTGGAAAGCAACGCAAAATAGGGAGTCATGAAGCGATGGAACAACAAAGTAAGCATTTTACAGCGACAGCAATGATCCGTAATGATAAAGGTGAGTTTTTATTACATGAGCACCCTAAGCTAGGTTTTTGGCTGCCGCCTGGGGGGCACATTGAAGAAAATGAAGAGCCTCAAGATGCTGTGATCCGTGAAGTCTTCGAAGAAACTGGTCTCATGTGCCGTATCATTGATTGTGCGTATCCCACGGTAACCAAAGTTCGAAGGACTGATCATGTATATGCTTTGCCCGTTCCTTTGGCCATTTTGAAAGAGTTTATTATAGATGGTAAGCAGGGTAATCATTGGCATATTGATATGGTATATCTGTGTGAATTAATCACCCCAGAAAGAAAACCAGCAGATGAATTTAAATGGATCCCCTTTGAGGAGCTTGCCAAACTGAATATTCCGAATGATTTATTACAGTTGGCAAGTATGGTAAATGAAGCAAATTTGCTGAAGTAAAATTATTTACTATTCAAAAACAGTAACGAAATACCAAGTATCATCAATAATGCTCCAATCACTTTATCCATAGTTAATTGATAGTTAAGTATACGATTACGAATGGTTGGAGTAGCAAAAAATAGGGCGATCAAGCTAAACCATAACCAATGAGCAAAAGAGATAAATAGCCCATAGCTGAAATTAAGCCATTGTGAATTATTGTTTTGGATAACTTGAGTATAAACGGAAACAACAAAAAACATCGTTTTTGGATTTAATGCATTAGTCAAAAAGCCCATTCTGAATGCCGTCAGTGATGAAGGCTTCGTAAGGTTGTTTCCTTCAGTATTCATTTTTTGTGTATTCGTAAAGGATTTAAAACCAATATAGACCAAATAACCAACACCCAATAATTTTACGATAGTAAACAGTGTTGGTGACCCCATAATAATCAGTGTCACTCCAAATAGGGTATAGAAGACATGCACTTGAACGCCAACAGCAATACCTAATGCTGCAAATAAGCCTACTTTAGTCCCGTAGGCGTAGCTGTTGCGTGTCACCATCGCAAAATCAGGTCCTGGACTTATAACAGCTAAAAATGTAATAGTTGCCACTGTAATCAGTTCATTCATTTGATGCTCCTCTGATAGGCAATAAAAACTGACATAAATACTTCTCTTGTGATCGATTTATCTTTTTGATTATTTGTATTATCAATAGATTGTATTGAGTTAAAAAGCGATTTATGCTGACGTAAATCTGTCAGTTTTTGTAACCTATAATGAAACTACCTCCATTATCGTCATTGCGTTTTTTTGATGTCGCGGCACGCAGTGGCAGTTTTGTGAAAGCGGCTCAGGAATTACATGTCACTCACAGTGCTATCAGCCGACAAATACGTTTGCTAGAAGAGCATATTGGTGTAGAGCTGTTCGAACGGCGCAATCGTGCTGTATTTTTAACTTCTGCGGGTAAACGACTTTCTCAAACCACCAGCGAAATATTTTCACAGTTAGAAAAAACGCTTGTTGAATTACAGTGTTTTGATGATAGCAACGTCGTTAGCATTTCTTGCGAACCAACGATTGCGATGAAATGGCTAATTCCTCGATTAACTCAGTTTTATCAATTGTTTCCAGATATTACGGTACATTTAATTGCTGCTGGTGGCGCTATTGACTTTGCTAAAGCGGGGGTTGATTTAGCACTACGGCGTAATGACTTTAAATGGAATAATGATATTTATGCGCAGAAGGTTTGCAGTGAAAAAGTGGGCGTTGTACTACAACCTAATTTAGATTGGCAAAATAAAACCAGTGATATTGCGTTATTGTATCCAGCCTCTCGCCCATCTGTTTGGCATCAGTGGCAACAACAAATGGGGAGCTTTCATCAAATAACTCGACAAGTTTCCTATGAGCACTTTTATTTATGTATTCAAGCGGCAATTTCAGGACAAGGTGTGGCAATTGCTTCATTTTTAATGGTTGAAGATGAGTTACAGTCAGGGCAATTGATTGCACCACAAGGATTCATTGAAGATGGTTCTGCTTACTATCTATTAGCACCAAAAACACCGATCAGCGGCAGTGCATTGGCAGTTTTTATCGATTGGTTAAAACAAAGCCTACAACAAAGTGCAATGTTAACTGAAAACGGTTACTGACATTTCACCTTTGTTATTAATTGTTTATTCTTTCAGCGAACCTATGTGAAAAATAAAGATTTTATCCCATAACTATTTCTTGACGTGTTATATTTTCTAGCTGGGTTTTGTTGGTTTCTTAAGGTGGAGTGAGTAATGAGTAAATTACGGGTTGGTGTGATTTTTGGCGGTAAGTCAACAGAGCATGAAGTTTCATTGCAATCAGCGAAAAATATTATAAATGGTCTTGATCGCGATAAGTTTGATGTATGTCTTATTGGTATTAATAAACAAGGGCATTGGCATGAGTATGATGAAACTAACTTTTTAGTTCATGCAAATGATCCTTCTAAAATTGCATTGAATACGCCAAAACGCAGTATTGCTATTATTCCAGGTAAAACAACGCAGCAGTTTATTTCACTTGAAGACGCTCAGCCACTCCCGCAAATTGATGTTATTTTTCCTATCGTCCATGGTAATTTAGGCGAAGATGGCTCATTGCAGGGGCTATTGCGTATGACGAATTTGCCTTTTGTCGGCCCTGGGGTTTTAGGCTCCTCAGCCTGTATGGATAAAGATATCACTAAACGCCTATTACGTGATGCAGGCTTGCAGATTGCGCCATTTATTACCTTGATGATAGCTGATCGCGCAACTGTTACCTACGATGCAACAGTAAAACAACTCGGATTACCTTTATTTATTAAACCCGCTAATCAAGGCTCTTCTGTTGGCATCAGTAAAGTGACTAACGAATCAGAGTTCAACGCAGCACTTGATTTTGCATTCTTATTTGATGTGAAAGTCTTGGTTGAAAGTGCAGTAAAAGGGCGCGAAATTGAATGCGCTGTATTGGGTAATGAACAACCGTTAGCAAGCCCATGTGGTGAAATTGTTTTGCATGATAGCTTCTATGCATATCATACAAAATACATCGATGAGAATGGTGCATCCGTTGTCGCTCCCGCTGATTTGTCGACAGAGGTAAGTGATAAAATAAGAGAGATTGCTTTACAGGCTTATCGAGCTTTAAATTGCAGTGGCATGTCACGGGTTGATGTATTTTTAACAGAAGATAATCAAGTTATCATTAATGAAATTAATACGTTACCTGGTTTTACAAATATTAGTATGTATCCAAAATTGTGGCAGCAAGGTGGTATGACTTATCAAGAGCTGATCAGCCGATTAATCGAACTTGGTATTGAAAAATATCAACAGAATGCGGCGTTAAAAACGGCTTGTGATGCCTAATTAAATTATGATTTGTCTGGCTGAACATGCTCAGCCAGACCCGCTATTGTTGGTTACTGGGAACACGCTGGTTGCCAATCTTTGGGAATAGCGATTGGCTGTTGTTTTAGCCAATCAATCACTAATGGCAGTGTATGTGGCGTATAACCTTCACGGCCTAGGTAAAGAAAATAGGCTTTTTTCCACCACGGCCATTGACTATCTAGCTGGTAGTTAAACAGTGATGCATTAAGTAGCCCATGAGTACTGTTTTTTACTAGCACAACGGTGCTATTAGGATTATTTTCCAATAGTTTTTTATAACGACAAGCATCTGTTTGTGCATCAACATTCAGGTCATCTTCCCCCCATATTGCAAGCACTCGTCTGCGCATTGTAGGGATATCTTGCGATGCATCATTCAGAAAGTTGCGATCAACAAAGTTAAATCGGTCGAGGGACAGCTCAGGTGTCGAAGCTGGGTCGTGACTACCATTAATACCAAAAATAGCATCGTAAGATTGTAGTTGTTCTGCGACTTGTTGATCAATTTGAGACTTTTCGATGTTTTCTTGAGTGAGACGAATACGATGATAAAAAGCACCTTGATCTCGCCAATTTATTGCCCCACCGACAATGACTGAAAAATCAGGTGAGCTTTGTGACGCAGCAATAGGAATAACCCATCCAGCCTGAGAAAAGCCAAAATAACCAATAGAAACTGAAGGAGAAGGGTATTTTTCACGTAATAGTGCTAAAGCGGTTTTTGCCTCATCTGCACGACCTGCCATAGTTTGATTCAGCCAGTTACCTTGGCTATTGCCAATACCTGCTTTATCCCAACTGAACACAGCGATACCGTTATCAACTAAGGTATTTATTAACGGTAAATAACCTGAATTTGAAAAACGATCTTGCGGGCCATCACCATGAATGAATATAGCAATTGCGCTAGGTTGCTCAGAGCTAGGTAGCACAAGTGTGCCAGATAATTTATTACCATCGGCTGTAAAACTAATATCAGTTGTTTGTCTGTTGTCTAAATCAAAATCATCGAATTGCCCAGTTAAGATAACAGCTGTCATGATGATTAAGAGTGAAAATAGTACATATAGTAATTTGCGTTTATGTTTCATACAAAATTGCTCAAGTAACTAGGCTGATTGTCATTTATTCACTGATGTTTTTTCGCATCCATTGCAAGAAAGTGGCCGTTTCTTTGGGGGAGGTAAGACGTATAAAACGGATATGTTGGTATTGTTCATCAACCATACTGATGATCCGCCTTGCATTCCCACTATGATAAGTCTTTAAAACCCATAAAATGATCGAGTCTCGGCTAAAGAATGCTTTTTTCCATGATTCAACATTTCCCGTATTAGGCCAAAGTTCTTTTTGGTTAATCAGCCGCGAAAAGGTTCTCGATATAGATTGATATAATGTGCGAGAAAAAGAGTAATCCAGCCAAACAACCATATCGATATCTTGCCATTTAATTGGTTGTGTGCGGGTATAATTACCATCAAGTACCCAACCATCAGCGGCACTATCTAAGGCATGGATTAATTTTTCAGTTAATTGCTCATCGGTAGAGGGTTGCCAATTTTTTTGCCAATAAAGGGCATCCATCTCGATGTATGGAACTGAGTAAAGTGACGCTAATGCACGGCCAAGTGTGCTCTTGCCGCTGCCACTACAACCAATAATATTAATTTTCATCGTATTAACTTATGATATATGGATAATTCAACAGTATTTAGCGGTGGTATAGCTGCCACCTAAACGAATTAATCAATTATCCGCCACTGCTGTTGCGCAAAAAGTTGGGAAAAGTAATGCTATCAGTTAACTACCCAAATCTATCAAATAAAAAGTGCCCTATACCGTGGTGGCGATTATAGATAGGGCATAAGCAGCTATACCTCATGGGAAGGCGGAATGATTTGAAAAATTATCAATGCAATAAAACCACAGGGTATCTGATTGCGATAAGCAATCATATTTAACCCAACACCCTGTTTGTTTCGATAAGATCCCGATGATGGGTTATGTTACTTGCGCCATTAGTATCATAAATGAACCATTGGTTAATCAATGGCTCAGTTTAGGGTTGTTGGTTAAAAATGGCTAATTTAATAGATTATTTGCACCAGACATAATTGATATAGCGGAACATTGGTTCGAAACCAAATTTTTTGTACAAATCAAAACCTGCTTCAGAAGCATCTAAGAAACAATGCTCTACGCCTTGTTGGCGGCAAAACGCTAATGCGTATGCGATGAGCTGCGACGCATAACCATTACCTTGGTGTGAGGGTTCTGTACCGATATCGTCGAAACGCGCTAATGCACCTTCAATGGTGACAGTCATGGAAGTCGCAGGGGATCCGTTAACCAGTAGTACTAGATGGAATTGTGGAGCACCTTGTAGCAAGGCATCCTCATGATAACGAACGTACTCGCTAACCACTTGGTCGTGTTCTTCAGAGAGATAAAAGGCAGAAACTAATGGCTTGGCCCATAGCGAAAGGTCATGATTAGCAAAGACAATATCAACCTGATTCTCTGGTAGTTTAACTGAGCGTTGTTTATCTAGGGACAACGCCATAGCAGTTGTTACGCTGTCACGTTTGTAGCCTAAAGAGAGTGCTTCAGAGACAACTTCGGGTAGCATTTCCTCAGGGATCACTAAGGTATGATTTTTCTTTTGTGCGACAAAAAGGCTATGTGCTTGTTTAAACGCTTGAATCGAAGATTCAGGCTGGAGATAGATAAAGTTAAATACAGGCGAATTTAACGGTGTAAGGTAGCAAATGGTATGCTGTTCGATTTGTATGCTATGTTCACAAATCGAAGTCCAAAATGTCTTTTCGATCGATTGATAATGCCTTAAATAGTAGAGCGGTATATTCATGTCTCAGTTACCTGATGTAAAGCGTGTTAATCGATATGGGCGAAGTGCCGCCTGTTCTGTGCCATGTATTATTTCCTTTTGCGCTAGATGACAGATTAATGGCGCAAGGGTGATAGCGGCGTGCATACTTATAATATATAAACCACTGAAATCAGCAACTTTACCGACGACTGGCATCTCATCTTGTGGCATAGGTCGCATTCCAATGAAAGCATTTTCTAGACTTAATGTACTCGTAGCTATAAATGAATTTTGGATCACAGATAAGGCATTTCGTGCGATATTCATTGCACTGTGCTCCGGCTGTTCATCAATATAGTCTTCCGCACAGAGCGTATTTCCATCCAATGTTGGTCGAACTTCCATTTCTGGTGTAGAAATAATATGTTTCATCGCTGGCGTCGCGGTACTGTCATGGAAATGAGCAATAATTGAAGGAGAAGGTGCGATAGGAAGGCGGATCTGCAATGATTTGAACAGCTCAATAGCCCCAAGGCCTGCCGTCACGATAATTTGATCTGCATATAGATCGCCTAACGATGTTGTAACACCGACAATTTTATTATTATCTTTCAGTAATTGTTGTACATGGGTATGCGGTAAATAATTAACACCTTGGATTATTGCAAGCTCAAGTAATGTTTTTGTGGTGTAAACAGGGTCAACATAAGCTTCATCGGGTGCAAAGGCAGCAAGTTTAGGAAGAACACGTAAATTGGGCTCAAGAACCTGTAATTGTGCCTGAGTGAGGGCTTTAATATTGAATCCTGTTTTATGATGGGACTCGATAAATTGATGCGTTGCCTCAGTGTTAGCTTGCCAGCTAATGGCACCACACCAATTCACGTTGAGTTTGCCTTGAGTTAATTTATCAAGAGAACGCCATTCACTCAGAGCCTGCTTTCTGAATTGACTATAGCCACTAGGGCGACCATAGGAAACATTCAACCATGCAAAGGCGTGTTGAGTGACGCCATCCGCAGCGTCAGATTTATCAATGAGCGTAATTTTTCCTGTATAGTTACGAGATAAGTACCAAGCAAGAGTGCATCCAACAATACCGGCACCTATAATGATGATATTATTCTTTGTTTGTGAAGTCATAATGTACCAAAAATCATTGAATTAAATATATTAGTTTATTGAATGAGTATTTGAAATCTCAATAAATAGTAATGGCTATGATTCATTTTCTCTATACAGTTCTAATTCAAGGAGAAAAAACCTCTGTTATAACGATGGTTTTCATAAATGAGCTCAAACTCTGACCAATTTAGTCACAAAAGCAATAATAACCAATAACCCAGCTATCATCAGTAAAGCAGCGGCTAACGTGAACTGGAAAGCAACAAAGCCAATAGCGGCTGGACCTGCGAGGATCCCAAGGTAGCCCAAAGTCGAAACAGCAGGCACGGCCAATGCTTCTGGCATGGTGTTTTGTTTTCCTATTGCAGAAAACATCACAGGAACGATGTTTGAGCAACCAGCGCCAACTAATGCATAGCCTAATATCGCTATGGTTAAATAGGGTGATAACACTGCAATAATAAAACCAATACAAGCTAATAAACCGCCCCAAAAGACGACTCGGGCAGAACCAACACGCATCACAATTTTATCACCCGTTAGGCGGCCAAGAGTCATTGTGGTTGCAAAAGCAGCAAAACCTAAACCACCTAGGGATTCCTTTAGGCCATGGTGTTCAATTAAAAAGACTGCGCTCCAATCAAGAACAGTTCCTTCAGCAAGAAAAATCGCAAAGCAGACAATACCGATAACCAATACGATACCTTTAGGGAGGGCGAGTAAAGGACCGGTTAGAGCGTGGGCGTATTTTAAAAAGCCTTTAAAACTAATCAAGAGTAGTAATAGTGAGAATAATGAAATGATTGTTGCGGCAGCAATAGGAGATACCCCAAGGAGTAATATCGCGCTCATAGCACCTGCACCCGCAATCCCACCAACACTATAGAATCCATGAAAACCAGACATGATTGGTTTATCTGAGGCTTTATCAACAATGACGGCTTGTATATTCATGGCGCAGTCAGTAAGACCAATGCCGATACCAAAAAGTAATAGGCTGGCAATCAGTATACTGACATGTGAAATAGCGGGTAAGAGTGGCAAAATGAGGCAAAAACCAATGGTTGAAGTGACCATCAACCGACGGCAACCAAACTTAGCGGCAAGTGCTCCAGTCAAAGGCATTGCGACTAAAGCACCAACCCCAAAGCATAACAGCAATAAGCCCAGCATGGCATCGTTGGCGCCGGTATTGGTTTTTACAAAAGGAACTAACGCAGCCCATGAAGCGGTTGCAAAACCAGCAATAAAGAAAATAATTCGTGTAGCCACTTGCTCTTTTTTAGCTGGTGGCATTGCTGGTGATGTTTCTAATAATTCAGAAGATAGAGTCATTTTATTAATATATTTTATTGTACTCATTATATTTCAAGTTACAGCACCTTTCTTTAAGGCATAGTGGTTTATTTATTCGCATTTTCACATAATTTTCTATGTACTTAGCGACTTATTCACCGTTAGCTGCATCTCGAATTATTTAGAGTTAAGTGGTTACATTATCCATGATTAAGAATATCTAAAACTTGCTCATGTAAAATAGGACAGCCAGTTGCTAATACAGCGCCACCTTTCTCCGCCCGATTGCCATCAAGAGTTGTGACGCGCCCTCCTGCTTGTTCAATGATAGGGATCAAAGGGACGATATCATAAGGTTCTAGTGCGAAATCGAAACAAATATCAATTCGTCCTGCTGCTAGCATTGCCATGGCATAGCATTCACCGCCATAACGGGTCATTAACACTCTTTTTGTGAGCGCAGTAAAGTGAATATTTTTATGGCTATCGATAGGTTCTGGAGAGTTAGTGTGCAAAATGGCTTGGTCAAGAGGGATGTTTTTACGGGTTTGTAGCTGGAAATGTCCATGATGACTACTTGTCCAACTTCCTGAGTGATCAGCCCAAAAACGTTCACCAATATAAGGTTGGCTCATCATACCCATTGTAGCTTTGCCATCAATCGTTAGCCCAATTAAGTTTGCCCAAAGAGGTAAACCACATAAAAATGGGCGAGTGCCATCTATCGGATCTAACACCCATTGAATAGGGCTATCACCCGTTACTCCATACTCTTCACCAATAATAGAATGTTCTGGATAAATTTTTGTAATGTGTTCTCGCATTAATTTTTCAGCCAACCTGTCTGCTTGTGTCACGGGATCAAATTGGTAATCTGCTTTAGGCTTATTTTCTAAAACAGTTAATTCATGAGTTCGATAATGTTCAAGTGATGCTTTACCTGCAATATTAGCGAGTTCATGTAGGAAAAAGCTATCTATCAATGGATGTTGCGACATAAGAAGACCCTTATTGAACGGAAGGTATCAATTAATTTGACATCTTTTTGTGCTCGACTATGATGTTTTCAGTTTAACCATAGGATGATTTTATGCTCGATTATGCCGCTTTTCCAGATCAAAGACAAAAAAAAATACGTCAATTACTAAAAAATGAAGGGCGTGTGGTTTGCACTATTCTTGCCAGAGAGATGGGGGTTTCAGAACATACTATTCGCCGTGATCTAAATGAATTAGCGGAAGAAGGCGTTTGTAAACGAGTACATGGTGGTGCTGTCAGTGTACTGGAATCAGCAGGAACGTTCGAACAAAGAATAGGATTGAATCAAGCGGAAAAGACCACAATCGCGCAGAAATGTGCAAGTTTAATTAAGAACAATACGTGTGTTTTTATTGATTCAGGATCTACTAATCTTGAAATTGCCCGAAGTATTCCAGAAACGTTAGCGAGTACGGTAGTCACAAATTCACCTTTGATTGCGATAGAGTTGATGAAAAAGCCGTTGTGTGAGGTGGTTATGATTGGTGGTAAGATGAATACACAAATCGGCGCGAGTGTTAGCAATAGTTCAATGCATCAAATAAGACAGATATATTTTGACCAGTGTTTTATTGGTGGTTGTGCTTTTGATCCTCAAATTGGTGTAACCATTTTTGATTATGAAGAGGCTGAATTCAAAAAAGCACTTATTGAGCAGAGTAATCAAGTTATTATGGGGATTACCGCAGATAAATTACCGGGGGCAGCAAGATATTTGGTCGCAAGCTGCCAACAAATATCGATATTAGTGGTGAATAAACACATACCAAATGATTTACACCAACTATTAGTGAAAACAGATATGCAAATTTTATTTGCATGATAGGGCAAGAAATAGGGTGCGGTGATAAGTTTACCGCACCGAAAATGTTGTTTTTTGTAATAGGACATTGGTTTATGATACTTAAAATTGTCGAATATTGGCTTAGCGACATTTTGAGTACTTAAGATATATTTTTAAAAGTCCCAAGTGCTGACAACAGAAATTAAATAACAAAATAATCATATGTGACTATGAGTATACTAAATTGACACACATATTTAGGGTAACTGATTTTAAAACTAGTAAAATCTTAAATTTACTCACAACACTGTTTTATTTTAACGTAATATCAATTATATGGAACAAAGCATTTTTGGCTTATATTTAAATAATATATTTTTTATATAATATATAGGTAAAAAATAACAATAATTAATGGTTAAAAATATGAAAAAATGCGCTATTTTTTTAATGTTGACAACATTTTCTTTGACTACATTTGCTAACAATACATTTGATTTACAAAAAATCAACAATAAGTCAGGGAAAGAAATTCATTATTACATTATCAAGCGTGATGTACAGCCTTCAGATGATTTATTAGTATTAATTCAAGGTTCTGATTGCCGAAGCGTTGTTAACAACGACAGTATGATAAAAAACTTTGGAGGCGCATTTCCTAAAAATGACATTCTATTAGTGGAAAAAACGGGCTTGAATAGTCAAGTTGGTAAAGATGGAAAAGAAGTTTCGGCTAAGGATTGTCCTATTGATTATATGAAAAATGACTCTCCACTGGAACGAGCTGAAAATTATTTAGCCTTGATCGAATACCTTAAAAATAACTACCACAATATTGTGATTATTGGCGGTAGTGAAGGTGCAGTGGTGACAAATTTAATCATATCAAAAACCGATAAAGTACAAGCATCGGTATCATTGAATATGGGAGGGCAGTTTTTCATTAATGATGTTATCTATAGTATTGAAAAAACAACACCTACAGCAGAAATTCCTCAATATATTGATGGTTTTAAACAATTTGCGAAAGAAGTTGTGCAAAATAAACTCGATGAAGACCAGTTTCCAAGTGAGCATGGTGGAAAATGGTGGCGTGAGATGTTAACTATTAATAATCAAAAACTAATACGATCGGTGAAAACACCGCATTTAGTGATCCAAACCATGGATGATATTAATGTTGACCCTTACAGTGTGGTGAGAATGATGGAAAAAAGTAACAATCAACACGTTTATTTTAAAACCTATCAAGGCCTCGACCATTTTTTCGTTGATAATAAAGGCCAAGGGCAAACAGAGTTAATTGTTAAAGATATCCAATTATGGTATCAAACCGTAGATAAAAAATAAGTTGCTTAAGCCCCCATTAAAGGGATGATTGCTGGAGGTAAAAATTAATGATGAGCGAGTTTTAGTCAGTTAGCGGGTCAAAGTTAATAATCGACAAAGGCTGATTAGCGCACACATGGATAACTAAAAACCAATCATATCTTTATTATAATTTTTGTTTATTATTGTCACTTGTAGAGAAATAAAAATGAAGTTTATCGCTTATATTGCAACCAGTCTTGATGGTTATATTGCGGATAAAAATGGTGATATTGATTGGTTGACCAATATTGATAACCCCGATGGTTCTGATTTTGGCTATGCTGAATTTATGGCTAGTATTGACGCTGTTATTATGGGGCGAAATACCTTTGAAACCGTCTTGGGGTTTGGTGGTGATTGGCCGTTTGATAAGCCTGTATTTGTATTAAGTCAATCATTATCAACATTACCTGAATCACTCCCTGATTCAGTTAAGTTATTACAAGGTACACTTCAGCAAATTGAACTAACACTTAAACCTTATAATTTTAAAAGGGTGTATATTGATGGGGGAAAGGTAATACAGACGTTTTTAGCAGAAAACAAAATTGATGAGTTGATTTTGACTAGAGCTCCAATCTTATTAGGTCATGGTGTACCTTTATTTACCCAAAGTGATATTCAATCTCACTATCGCCACGTTAAAACAACAGTTTACCTCGATACCCTAGTGAAATCTCATTATATAAAGCTTGCTGAATAGCAAACTTTTATCTGCTTGTTAACTAGGAAATAAAAAAGGGGAGGCCATGGATATTTGGGGATTCATATTAACATTATTACCTATCGTTATCTCTCCAGGGGCAAGTTTTGCGATTGCTCTTAATAGTTCGTTGAATAGCGGATTTCGTGGCCTTGTTGTTCCCATTGTAGGAACTGGATTAGGGATTTTAACTCATGGATTGTTAGTTGGTTTAGGTGTAACAAAAATCATCGTTTCTTCGCCTTGGTTATTTAAATTGATCGGTATCCTAGGCTCGATTTATTTAATTTACCTGTCTGTGATGTTAATTTATTCAGGAATCAAAGCATCGAAACAATCTATTGGTAAAAAGCTTAAAACTGTTACCTTAAAAGATGCCTATTTAGCGAATTTGCTTAACCCAAAGGCGATCATTCTTTATTTAGTGGTTGTTACCAGTTTCGCTGGTATAGATCCAACTCTATTTAGTTTTCTTTTATTATCAACTATTCATATTATTATGATGGCACTTTGGTTAGTACTGTCATGTGGTCTATTAATAGTGACATCAACAAAAATTGATATCGTGAAACTAAAAAAAGTGATTAATATTGGTGGTGGGATATTACTATTAATTATGACGATAGTACCTTATTTAACTACAGGTACTTTTTAATCAGTACCTGTAGATGGTTTATTCGACAATAAAGCAATGATACTGAAACAACGAAGTAAAGCCTAATTTTTTATAAATCGATAAGCCATCGCTTGATGCTTCCAAAAAGCACGACTCAATTCCTTTATTCTTACACTCGTTTAACGCATATTTAATCAAGTGCGTTGCTAGTCCTTTCCGCTGGTATTGGGTTTCTGTGCCGATATCATCTAAACGTGCCATTTTGCCATTTACAGTGAGTGTAAGTGAGCATACTGGTTGAGCATCTTTTAATAATACATAATGTTCTAATTGTGTATTCCTATCCAACGCTCTTTGGTGATAGCGAATGTATTCATTAATTACAGTTAAATCTTCTTCTTCATCATTATCTTGTGAACCGAAAGCACTGATCAATGGTTGTGCCCAATCAGTTAAATTCTGATTACATTGCATGATGGTATATCCTTCGGGAATTGTACTATCTGCATTTTTTATGATGTCTGCTTTGGCTAATATCATAGCCGTCGTTTCACCGTCACTTTGATAACGATGCTCAGTAATTAA
Organism: Providencia manganoxydans; assembly: GCF_016618195.1. Lineage (NCBI taxonomy): Bacteria > Pseudomonadati > Pseudomonadota > Gammaproteobacteria > Enterobacterales > Morganellaceae > Providencia > Providencia manganoxydans. The sequence continues at coordinate 2,341,109 of NZ_CP067099.1, read as the reverse complement.
TGGCATGACTTGTTGTAATGTGTTCTCATGAACCACCAATAAATAAGGTTTGTTTTTTATCGTAAACTGATGATTAGCAGCAACAAAATCAGATAATTCAGCGTTTGCATGTAAGTAAATAAAACTAAACGCGGGGATAGGCAACTCCGAGAAATAAGCAGTTGTCGCCTGGCCAAATTGCATGGTTTCTTGGCAGATAGCCGACCAAAAATGTTGCTCTTGTTGATAGAATTTTATTTCATCGTTATTCATTGGGTTCACTCAAAAAATTAATTTTTTTCAGTGTATAAAAAGCGTATTGCTATTAATAGTATTACGCTAATAGAAAGCACTTTCTAACCCATATAGCATCAATTCTGTACAGATTATCTTAATAATACTATACTCCCCCTATGTATATTATAGGTACTCATTATCATGCCTCATTCACCGAAAGAAAAAAAAGCTGTGTTGACTCGAGTTAGAAAATTAAAAGGTCAGTTACAAGCTCTGGAAACCGCCTTGGAAGATGAGGTGGAGTGCGGCTTAGTATTGCAACAAATTGCCGCTATCCGAGGAGCCGTGAATGGCTTAATGGCTGGGGTGTTAGAAAGTCATTTACGAGAAGGGCTACAAGAGTCCGCAACAACACAAATCCAGAAAGAATCTGTTGATGATGCTATTTCACTCATTCGTACATACCTGCGTTAATAACAAAAAGGATCCATTATGAAATCACGTGCAGCGGTGGCATTTGGCCCCGGAGAACCACTGAAAATTGTTGAAATTGATGTAATGCCACCTCAAGCGGGTGAGGTACTGGTCAAAATCAGCCATACTGGTGTCTGCCATACGGATGCTTTTACACTATCAGGGGAAGATCCTGAAGGGCTTTTTCCTGTTGTTCTAGGGCACGAAGGGGCTGGTGTAGTAGTTGAAGTCGGTGAAGGGGTCACCAGTGTGAAACCGGGAGATCATGTTATTCCTTTATACACAGCAGAATGTGGTGAATGTCTATTCTGTAAATCAGGAAAAACCAATTTATGTGTCTCGGTACGTGCAACACAAGGAAAAGGTGTTATGCCTGATGGTACGACACGTTTTTCTTATAATGGTCAACCGCTATATCACTACATGGGATGTTCTACATTTAGCGAATATACGGTGGTTGCAGAAGTTTCATTAGCAAAAATTAATCCCGAAGCCAATCACCAAGAGGTTTGCCTATTAGGTTGTGGTGTGACAACGGGTATTGGTGCTGTTCATAATACCGCCAAGGTACAAGAAGGTGACTCTGTAGCCGTTTTTGGTCTCGGGGGAATTGGTTTAGCAGTAATTCAAGGTGCGAGACAGGCTAAAGCGGGGCGTATTTTTGCTATCGATACGAATCCAGCAAAATTTGAATTGGCACGTCAATTTGGGGCAACAGATTGTTTGAACCCTAACGATTTTGATAAACCTATTCAGCAAGTGATCATTGAAATGACCGAATGGGGTGTCGATCACACATTTGAATGTATTGGTAACGTGAATGTGATGAGAGCTGCATTAGAAAGTGCACATCGTGGTTGGGGCCAATCCGTAATCATCGGTGTCGCAGGTGCAGGGCAAGAAATATCGACCCGCCCATTTCAATTAGTTACAGGACGTTCATGGAGAGGTACGGCCTTTGGCGGTGTGAAAGGGCGAAGTCAACTTCCGGGCATGGTTGAAGATGCCATGAAAGGTGATATCGAACTGAAACCATTTGTTACTCATACATTACCTTTAGATAGTATTAATGAAGCTTTTGATTTAATGCATGAGGGCAAGTCCATCCGTACGGTGATCCATTACGATTGATTATCAAAGCCCGAATTATCGGGCTTATATTATTTACATACATATTTGGAGTCTGCATACATGGAAAGAATTGAACGCCATGCTTGCTTTGGTGGCTGGCAAGATGTTTATCAACACCATTCAGTAGCTTTAAACTGTACGATGAAGTTTGCCGCTTATTTGCCTTCTGATGTGATAGATAAACAATATCCTGTGATTTATTGGCTTTCAGGGTTAACTTGTAACGAGCAAAATTTTATTACTAAAGCGGGAGCTCAGCAATTTGCCGCTGAACATGGAGTGATCATTATTGCGCCGGATACTAGTCCTCGAGGGGAGCAAGTTGCTGATGACGATGCCTATGATCTCGGCCAAGGTGCCGGTTTTTATCTCAATGCGTTAATGGCGCCTTGGCGTGATCATTACAATATGTATGACTATATTGTTGATGAATTACCTACATTAGTTGAAGCGCATTTACCTGCAAATGGGAAAAGAGCTATTTTGGGGCATTCAATGGGTGGCTATGGTGCATTGATGATCGGGTTACGTAATTCTGAACGTTATTGCAGTATTTCTGCATTTGCACCTATTGTTGCGCCAACTCAGGTTCCGTGGGGGCAAAAAGCATTTTCTGCCTATTTAGGAGAAGATAAGTCTCTCTGGGCTCGTTACGATACCATTAGCTTATTGAATGAAATACAAGTGACTCCCCCTATGTTGGTTGATGTAGGGACTCATGATCCATTTTATCACGATCAGCTAAAGCCCGAATTATTCGCTGAAGTGTGCCAAAGAAAATGTCATGATTTCACCTTAAATTTACGTGAAGGCTATGACCATAGCTATTATTTTATTGCGAGTTTTATAGGTGAACATATTGCATTTCATGCCCGCTATCTAAAAAATTGAGTTACCTATTTTAGGTACCGCTGTAGCTACCATGCCTCAATGTACAGTACTTGGGAGCATGGTTAATAGAGATTAATTGAAAGGATTTTTGATGAAGAAGAACGTACCTGATACGATCACTTTTTTTGAGCGTTTGCTGCCGTTGGTCACTTCTGGCGAAAAAGTGATTACCATTCGTGATAAAAGTGAAAGCCATTATGTTCCGGGTACGGTTGTAAAGGTCTTTGCCCTAGAAACAGGCAAGTATTACACCAACATTGAAATCCTTTCTGTTGAAGCAATTCGTTACGATGATATCTCGGATTATCATGCTACCCAAGAAGCGATGACACTTGATACGTTAAAAGCCCTGATCCGTGAAATTTATCCAACAGAACAATCATTGTTTGTCATTCGTTATCGTCTAGTTAACGGATCTCAAGCGATTTAGCGATTTTTATAAAAGCTCTTGTTGCAGGCGATATTTCACTTTCATTAGTAATAGCAAAGGCAACAGTACGTTCAACTTTTGGATTAAGTGGTTTAATCACAATATTGTTTAAGTCAGAGGGGATCGCCAGTTGTGCAACAATAGATACTGCTTCTCCTCGGCCGACTAAAGCAAAAGTACTGAGTAATTGACGAGTGCGAAATTGAATTTTGGGCATCAGTTTTTGTGCATGAAAAAGCGCCATTACCATTTTACCTGAGCCCGCTTCAGTAAGATTAAAGGGATATTGGCATAGTTCTTTTAAACTCACTGCGTCTTTCGCTGCTAAAGGGTGCTCTAGTGGCAGAATCGCAACCATTTGGTCTTCAATAACTTTAAAAGTCTCAAATCGCTCATCAGGTAAGATCACGAAACCAATATCAACCCGTTTCTCTAATAACCACCTCGCCACACTTTCGTCATCACCTTCATCTACGATCACACTTATCAAAGGGTATTGTTCTCGATATTTTTTTAGTAATGGCGGCAAAATACCTGAAGATGAGCCAGGTCCAAATGATCCTATTCGCAAAACACCTTGTTTTAGCCCATTTGCGGCTTGAGCTTCCTGTTTCATAGCTTCATGAATATTCAACATATGTTGAGCTTTAACCAATAAAACACCGCCAATTTCAGTCACTGTAATTTGGTTTTGTTCACGGGTAAATAAAGACACGTTGAGATCTTGTTCCAGTGCTTTTATTGCATGAGAAACTGCGGATTGAGAGATATTTAATTGCATTGCCGCAAGGGTAAAGCTTTTTAGCTCGGCGACTAATGTGAAGATTTCAAGTTGGGTCAATGTCATGAGTAATTACTCATTTGTTTATGAGAATAAAGAAGTAATAACTTATTCTTCTAGCGCTGTCTAGTGTCAGTGAACTTTTAATTTAAATAGATAATAAGGGATCCTATGTCCAATGGTCGTGTTATCAATTTATCGCAGTCAGTGAATTACACATTCATTCAGTTGACATTGGTATCAATTCTATGGGGGGGGACGTTTATTGCGGGGCGATACATTCAACCTGAAATTTCACCATTACTTTCAGCAACTATTCGTTTTATTTTAGCATCTGCCGCTTTAATTTTAGTATTAAGCTGCAAAAACATAGGTTGGAAGAAAGTGTCTTTAAAGCAATTTATGCAAGTTGCTATTTTAGGTTTGTCTGGTGTTTTTGTTTATCAAGTTTTGTTTTTTTATGGATTGCAAATTATTCCTGCTTCTCGGGCAGCACTGCTGGTGGCTATTAACCCTGCAATGATAGCATTAATATCGTTTTTAATTTGGCGTGAGAAAATATCTATTAGTAAAAGTATTGGTATTATTTTATGTGTATTCGGTGCTTTTATTCTTTTGTCGGACAAAACATCTGGTATAGAAGGTTTTATGACAAATACAGGTGATTTGGCTATTTTAGGCTGCGTGGTTAGTTGGGGGATCTATACAGTTGCAGGTAAACATGTGATTAGGCAAATTGGCGCATTACATACTGTCGCTTATGCTGTTTTATTTGGAACATTCTTACTGATTATTTGCACTGTATTTTCAGGGGAAGCTGTGTTAAATGATCTTTCAAAGTTAAATATGACGGATCTCTTGAGTTTAAGTTATTTAGGTATTTTAGGCTCCGCAGTAGCTTATGTTTGGTATTACCAAGGCGTTAATAAAATTGGTGCTGCTAATGCAGGGGCATTTATTGCACTCAATCCATTAACTGCGGTGATCGCAGGAGGGATATTATTGGATGAAAAGGTTAGCGCAATGGTGCTGTTTGGTGGTGGTTTGATTATTATGGGGATCTTGATTGCGAATAAACGCACTAAGACACAAAGTGAGTTGTAGAGAATAAACCTACCGTATAAGGTAGGGTTTATTCGCTTAGTGACTTACCGTAATTTATTGGAAAAATAGAGTGATTACAGATTTTTGCTCATAATAAATTCAAGATTTTGCTGAGTTTTACTCGTAAATATAACTTCTTTTAGTTTTTGCATACCATTCGCTTGATAGAACCGAAGGGCGTGGGCATTTTGTGCTAAGACATCTAGCCATAAAAGAGAGTCATTTTGTTGTTTTGCCAATGTTTCTATTTGAGTAAATACGGTTTTGCCTGTTCCTTTACCTGTTGCATCAGGTAAAAAATAGATTTTATTTAACTGCGTACCACAGAGAGATTCATCGGGGATCATCGCATGATAGGTTAGTTTTACTAAACCTATAGGCTGTTGTAGCTCCTTAATCAAAAACCATTCTGTATTGGTTGTTTGTATATCCTTAATAATTTGTTGAGGGGAATACTCTTGATAAAGATAATCCGCTAATTCGTCTACATTCAGCCACAACTTAGCGAAATGATGGCGATAGCTTTTTACTCCGATCTCGTGGAGCAGCTGGGCATCCTGTTCTGTGGCTTTTATAAGGGATACAGTCATAAAAATCATCTCAGGGTGCTGTTATAAATTAATAATAGCGAGCATTTCTTCACCATCTTCATCCAAACCTATTTCCATAAAACCAAGTGATGAATAGAACGATTTAGCAATACGGTTTTTGGGATCGTAGCAAATCTCAATTTGTTTTAATTGCTGATCTTGTTTAATTTCCGCTAAAGCAAGGTGCATTGCTTGGCGGCCAATACCTTTGTGCTGATGCTTTTTATCAACCATAAAACGCCAGATAGCAATTTTTTGACTTGATGTAGGTACCCACATAAAGAAACCTACAGGAGTATCCTTTAAATAAATAGCTCTAATTATATATTCAGGATTATAGGCAGCTTCAAGCATAGACCAAGTATTCGATGCAATGAAATCTTCCTGCTCCTCATAAACATCCAATAAAGAAACTGCTTCAAAATTATCTTTTGTAATTTCACGTAGATAAATGTTCATAGAATTCCCCTGAATGAGATAGTTAGTCTATACAACTCAAAGTTATTTGCCTATGACAGGTTATAGATAAAGCACTTTTGACGCGAAAAAGTAGGTCTGATGGGGAGCTAGGTTTGATGCCAATATCAGCATCATATTTAGTAATCAAAAAGACACGATTAATACAACGATGAATATCAAAATCTATTTTTAATGTGGTATTGGTTTTGCATAACTCGGAGAGTATTGTCGCTGGGGCGCGAGAGGGATGGTAATACTAGTAACGAAGATGTTTTAAAGCGTATTTTTAGATTAAAAACGGCTCACTTAAAGTACATGAGCCATTTTTTATATTAATCAAATAATCGATTTACTGACCTCAGGATAGGCAAATAACGCAGGAGAACCACCTGTGTGCACAAAAAGTACAGGTGTTTTTTCATTAGAGTTTTCTAAGTAATCAATTAAGCCAGCCATGGCTTTTCCTGTGTACACAGGATCTAATAAAATACCTTCACTACGAGCAAGCAGGGTGATTGCATTTAACCCCGCACGATTTGGCATACCATATTCAGGTTCAAAAAAATTATCCCACAGATGGATTTCCGGCGTTTTTACTATTGCCAGTAATTCCGCCAATTCTCTCTGAATTTTCTCAACTTTTGGCGCTTGGTCTTGTTTAAAACGTGACACGGTAACGCCGATAACTTGTGTATGAGGGAGAAGTTCTTGTAAACCAATAGCAAGTCCTGCATGAGTTCCCGCACTACCAGAAGCGACGACGACTTTGTCGAACTCTACCTGTAATGGTTTTTGCTGAGCGATTTCGATGGCACATTGAACATAGCCTAATGCACCAAGAGCATTAGAACCACCAACAGGCACAATATAAGCATCGTCTAACTCCAAATCCTCAATCAATTGTTCCATCTGTGATTGTGGATCGGTTAATGCTTCGCACATTACTGACTCCGTACCAAATAAGTCAGTGAGTAATTTATTACCATTATGAAGGAAGTTAGTGTCTTCACTCTGTATGGGATTTTCAAGTAAGGCAACGCATCTTAAACCGTACATTGCTGCAATCGCGGCAGTTTGGCGAACATGATTAGATTGGATAGCACCGGCAGTGATAATGACTTTGGCTTTTTTTTCTAATGCATCTGCAATTAGGAATTCTAGTTTGCGTAACTTATTTCCTCCCATGGCAAGGGATGAAATATCATCTCGCTTGATATATATCTCACGTCCATAAACACGTGATAAATTTTCAAGTCGTTCAAGTGGAGTCGAGACTTTGTTCAAACTCACTTTGGCGAAATGTGCTAATTTTTGTTGCAGTGACATTGTGACTCCCTCGAAAATTAATGTGAAAAACCTAAATATAAATAAATCGCAAGAACCATACTGGCAGTAACCAATGCATAAGGCATTTGCGTGCGAATATGTTCAATATGGTCACAGTCTGTCGCCATTGATGCAACAATTGCATCGGCTGAAATTGGCGATGTCATATCACCAAATATTGAACCTGAAATAGCGGCACCAATCATATATTCAACAGGCATATCAACTGAAATACCGAGTTGAACACCGATTGGGATCATAATGGCAAAAGTTCCCCATGAGGTACCTGTTGCCAATGACATAATGGCGCTAATAATGAAAATAAAGCCGATTGAGAAGCCTGGAGCCATTACACCTTGTGTAACTTCGGCAATATAGGCACCTGTATTGAGCTCAGCAGAAACATTACCCATTAAAAATGCAAGGATCATGATTGAGCTAATTTTCAGCATATTAGCATAACCAATAAAGAGTTCTTTAAAGAAGCCATCAATATTGAGTAAACGACGGCCAATAAACCAACAGAAAGAAACGACAGTACCAAACATGACTCCCCAATAAACAGAGGTAGAGCCACTGCCTTTACTGAAATCTCCATCTCCCGTAATGTACAGTGCGATAGGGACCATCAGTACGGTAGATAGGATTGGGATAAAAAAGTTTAAAACAGAATGGGCATTAGGATGCTCAATGATCTCAGCTTCATCGTCGGTAAGGTTGTGTTGAGAGAGAATACCTGCACTGTGGTCAGCCTGATATTGCATTTCTGCTTTTTTCATCGGCCCCCAAGAGATATTGCTGAACACATAAAATAGGATTGAGGCTAAAGAGAGCCAAGCCATTAGGTTATAGCCGAGAGATTTTATTAAAATATCAAAAGGTTCACCACTAATTAGTCCTTGTGAGATTTGCACGCCAATCAATCCCATAATCACGGCTCCCCAACCATTGATCACTGCGGAGGAACATACAGATACACAGGCCGTTTGGATGATGTACGACATTTTTTCGGGGGCGACAGCATATTTACGCGCTAGGTTCTTGGTTGAAGCACCGGCAACTAACTGATTGATAGAGCTTTCAATAAAAATCAGCGATGTGATCACAATAGCTAATAATTGAGTTGCCACACGATTTTTCACTAGTTTAGTACGATTTGTTAGTAACTGAACTAGCGCTCGTACACCGCCTGTTACGACAACTAAGCGCATAATACCGCCAATCATCACGATAAAGATAATAGTACGCGTATTTCCGGGAGAGGCAAAAGTATCGATAATGCCGTTAACTGTGCCTTTAACACCGAGTAAAATATTGTGGTCATGAATAACAGTAAAACCGACCAAAATCCCTAACATAAGTGAAAGCATCACTTGCCGAGTAAAAATTGCCAAAAGGATTGTGACAATGGGTGTGATGATTGTCCAAATGCCATAGTCATGCATGTGTTTACCTATTAATTTTATTTTAAAATTATAATTGTCGAAAAATCATAGCACTGATAGATAGGATAAATGAACAGTTATATGCAAATTTGCAGCGTTTTGTAACAAAAAACACGCATATACTCGTCATACTTCAAGTTATAGGGCTTTTTGTTGAGATATAAGTGGCTACGTTCAGTTTTTATCTATACTCCTCGGTTATCGTCAATTGTGGCCTGAGTTACTTAGAGTATAAATAGTCACATGGGTATTCTTGTGGCAATAAAAGACAAAAAAAGCGACCAAAAGGTCGCTCAGACTGTTGACAAACATAGCATGTTTGGCGGCAGTCGTTAGGGGTTTTGAAATAAACGAGAAAAATCAATTCATTGATTTTCGGCTGATAACACGGAGCGGGAAAAACCCTGCTTTTATCCCGCTTCGTCAGCAACCTCAGCGACCAAAAGGTCGCTCAAATAAAAGTAATCGTGCAACTATTGTTGTGCTATTCGCCATTCTTGATAAGTGATCCGACTGGTTTCTTCTATCCTTGTTTCGCCAATTAACTCAATATATTGTGGAGCTAAAGTGGCATAATGGGTAAAGCCACATTTTTCTTGAGCAACTTTGGATTGCGCATTACCTTGGAAATAACCACACCAGAGATTATTCAGTTTTAAATCATTAAAGGCATGGCGCATAATTTCTCGTATCGCTTCGGGTATCAAACCTTTCCCCCAAAAAGGTACACCTATCCAGTAACTGACTTCTGCGTCATTTTCGCCGATCGGAAAATTACTGTCAGAGCTAAAGGATAAACCAATCAAGCCAATAGCTTGGTTATCTTCTTTTAATGCAACGGCGTATATCTCATCACGCATAAATATTTGCTGAATAATCGCTGCACTTTCTTCAACACTTTGATGTGGCGGCCATCCAGCAATAGGGCCAATATGTTCATCTTTAGCATAACGATAAAGGTTTTCTGCATCGCTGAGTTGCCAAGGGCGGAGGATCAATCTTTCGGTATAAAGTATCATTTTTTCATCTCTATATTGATATATGATGAAGCATATTTTAGGTGTTTTTGTGATATATATAAGCGCAAAACCTCGTCAATTTGGGTACTTTTGACAACTATCGTTGTTTTTGATGGAGTAATGGCACTATGGTTAATGGCTTAAGCCAACAATACAGTATTCCTAATAAGGTGAGTATAGGGGCATCAACACTCGATAAGATGTTGTTAGTACCATTAACGCCGAGCTATGTTTCGGTGCTGATATGTAAAAGTGGCTGTGCGGTTTTTAATATTAATTTCATGACCTATGCGGTTAAGAAAAACGATATTATTGTCTTATATGACGATACCTATGTGATGTTGCACCGACGTTCGCGTTTGGCGCAGTTTGATATTATTACATTAGAAAAAGCGTTCGCGACCGATATCGCTTTTAAATTACCAAACTCACTATTTGCATTCTTTAATCAATCCCCAGTGCTTCAGGTTGCTTTAGCAGAACAGGTTGTATTACAGCAATGGATGTCATTATTTGTTTATCTTATTCAACAGAAGGGGGAGTTTACTGAGTTAATGCTATGTCAGCATGTACAAAACTTTTTCTTATTGATTGCTGAAAAAATCCCTACAACGCTGTTACAACAAAAAATGCAACGTAGCCGTAAAGAGCAACTTTGTTGGCGTTTTTGGAATATGATCACTGAATATTGTCGCGAACAGCGTGATGTTCAATTTTATGCACAAAAGTTGTCGATCACACCGTTTTATTTATCCCAAATTACGCGTAATTTTTTTAATGACGCGCCAAAAGCTTTGATTGATAGACAAGTTGTATTGGAAATAAAAGCGCTATTAGGTACGGGGAAGCTATCAATTAAAGAAATTGCTGCTACCTTAAACTTTGAAGATACATCTTATCTATGTCGTTATTTTAAACGGCATACTGGGCTGACGTTATCTGCATTTAAAAAACACATTGCTCAAGTTTGAGTCACATTTAGTGTGTTTCAATTTGGCTGCTGTGTTTTTTCACAAAATCAATAAAACAGCGTAATCGTGGCGAAACAGCTTGATTGCGGTAATAGACAGCGTGAATTGGTTGCCTTAATTTATTGGTCTGTGCAGTTAATATTTGTACCAACTCACCATTGGCAAGCGCCTCATAGCTGACAAAATCAGAAGAAAGTAAGATCCCACTGCCGTGGAGCGCCAGATGGAGCAACACTTCGCCGCTAGAGGCTGAAATATCGGGTATAATTTTAAGTGGAGTCCCATCGTCCATATTCAGTGGCCATATATTTAATGACTCAGGCGCGGTGAACCCTAATAAACGGTGATTAGCTAAATCTTCGATACGGGTAGGGACACCATATTTTTTTAGGTATGTGGGGCTAGCAAGTAATCGCCGTTGGCTATAACCAATTAAGGTTGCATTCAGTGATGAATCTTTCAACTCACCAATACGAAAGGCAACATCGGTTTTTTTCTCTAATAAATTGGTAAAACCTTCAAAATTTGTGATTTCTAATTCGACTTGTGGATACTGTTCACTAAATAATGGAATGAGTGGGGCGATGACGCGAGTTAAAAATGGGGTCGATGCATCAATGCGCAATTTCCCTGAAGGGATACTTTGACGCGTTGAGAGCATCTCTTCGGCTTCTTGAGCCAATTGAATTATCTCTCGCGATTTTTGCAAAAATGCGGCACCTTCATCGCTGAGTTTAATTTTACGCGTTGTACGATAAACAAGGGTGGTTTGCATTTTTTCTTCAAGTCTGAGTAATGCTCTACTCACGGTGGATATCGTCAGGTTTAACTGTTCTGCGGCTGCGGTTATCGACCCACAATCAATAACGCTAATAAAGACTTGCAACTCTTCAAACGTGATCTTCATTTTTGCAATTTCCGCAAAAGTTTTTTCCACCTTAACGTCTTTTTCATTGCATATCAATGTGGAAAAATCTTGCCCCATCAGATGATTCAATAAACAAATATTTTTATGCTCAATAATTCACAATGCCTCTGAGTCAACATGCTATGCGGAATTATTGTGCCTAATAAGGTCAATTATGAAAATCAATACAGCGTTACTCGCATTAGCTGTCGGTGCTTTTGCTATTGGAGTCACCGAGTTTTCCCCTATGGGGATGTTACCTTACATCGCCGATAATTTGGATGTTTCGATTCCTTCGGTCGGCGCGATCGTGATTATTTATGCGTTGGGGGTCATGATAGGGGCTCCAGTCATGACATTAATTTTAGTCAAATATCGACCTAAGTATGCACTGATCTTTTTAATGTCTATATTTGCTGTTGGGAATTTATTATCGGCGATGTCACCTGATTTAGTGACGCTGTCACTTTCTCGCTTTGTGACCAGTCTAAATCATGGCGCATTTTTTGGGATTGGTGCCATTGTGGCTGCAAGTGTTGTTCCACCGAGTAAACAAGCAAGTGCGATTGCCGCTATGTTTATGGGATTAACCATTGCCAGTATAGGTGGTGTTCCTTTGATAACGAAATTGACTCAAGTGATTGGCTGGCGACAAGCGTTCTATCTGATCTCAGTACTTGGTTTCGTCACCATTATCAGCTTGGTTTTAGCGTTACCAAAACATTTAACAGGTAAAAGTGTGAATGTGCGGGAAGAGTTACGTATTTTACGCAAGCCACAAGTGATGTTAGGCATGTTGAGTACTGTGCTCGGCGCTAGTGCAATGTTTACTTTGTATACCTACGTAACACCGATGTTGATGGTATTTATTAATGCATCAGATCAAATGGTGACATTGATGCTGATGATTATTGGTATTGGTTTGACTGTGGGTAACTATCTTGGTGGCTTGTTTGCAGATAAATCATTGTATGGTTCATTATTTGCTTTCTTCGCAATGTTGGCGTTGAGTATGGCTATTTTCCCAATTATTGGGACGACGCCAATTGGGGCTGGAATTGGTTTAGCATTTTGGAGTATTTTCAGCTTCAGTATTGTACCTCCATTGCAAATATTGGTCATGAAAGCAGCTACTGGTGCACAAGCCCTAGCTTCTTCTGTAAATATTGGCGCATTTAATTTAGGAAACGCGATCGGTGCGATGATTGGTGCCAGTGTACTTGCTAATGGCTTCAGTTACGCAATGGTCAGCTATATGGGGACGGTGGTTGCTTTGTTAGGAATATTCGTTCTGTGGATCAAAGTACGTCAACATTCCAAACAAGCGGCTCTACAACAAGTGGCGTGTCTTTCGGATTAAACGGCCTGTTTATTAAGGCGTTGTCTTTCATTAATCGCTTGGTTTAGCTCTTGTTCTTGGTGGTTAGGCCGAGCGTTTCTGCTGCTGTTGTCTATGGCTTAGTGCCGAAGATAGTTTATCCCTAATTTACGAGTTCCTATAATTAACAGGGTTAGCTTTATTACTGTCATCATGAATTGGAGACGAAATAATTTGTGAATTAAAAAGCAAGAGATGGAGTTTGTGGTTGGATGATCTTCTCAATAATGACACCATCACAGGCAAGATGGAGTAACTTATTATGACAACAACAAATAAATGGTTAAACGATGAGGCACGTTGGCAAGCAGTTGTTGAACGTGATAAGTCAGCTGATGGTTATTTTGTCTATGGCGTGCGTAGCTCTTTAATCTATTGCCATCCATCAGCAGCGGGTCGTTTACCTAATCGTAATAATATTGAGTTTTTTGATAATGAACAGCAAGCGCTAGATAAGGGTTATCGTCCTGGAAAACGGAGTAATAAGCAGGCGCCACAACTAGAACAGTTTTACCAACAAAAAATAGCTCAAGCTTGTCGATATATTGAACAAAATAATGGTAATGCCAAGCTGGATGAGATTGCGGCTTTTGTCGGGATCAGTCGTTATCATTTTCATCGTCTATTTAAAAACCTCATAGGGCTAACACCTAAAGCATATGCAATCGCATATCGTCATGGAAAATTACAGCGGCAGCTACAACAGCAACCGAGTATTACTGATGCAATATATGATGCGGGTTTCAGCTCCAATAGTCGTTTCTATGAAACGTCTACTGAACGTCTAGGTATGACACCTACCGCATGGAAAGCGGGTGGCGATGGCTCAAGAATTTACTTTGCATTAGCGGCATGTTCATTAGGGGATGTTTTAGTGGCTCAAAGTGAAGTTGGAGTCTGCGCCATTTTATTAGGCGATGATCCGGAGCGTTTATTACAAGATCTGCAAGATAAGTTCCCTCAAGCCGAACTGATTGGGGGAGATCATCAATTTGAACACGTTGTTGCACAAGTTATTGGTTTTATCGAAGCGCCTGAAATTGGGTTAAAATTACCCTTAGATATTAGAGGTACCGCATTTCAGCAGCGAGTTTGGCAAGCATTACGTTCGATCCCTGTCGGAACAACCGTAAGCTATAGTGATATTGCTAAGCAAATCGGTGATCCGAAAGCGGTTAGGGCGGTGGCGGGAGCCTGTGCCGCCAATATGTTAGCGGTTGCTATACCTTGTCATCGAGTTGTGCGTAATGACGGCTCTTTGTCTGGTTACCGTTGGGGAATAGCGCGTAAACGCAGTTTATTGGATAAGGAATCCATCAACAAATAATTAGGAATGGTTAATCTTTGTTGCACCATTAATTATTTGAGTGAATTATTGTGTTTGAACGCTGTTCTACTGTTTTTAATACGAATAAAAAGCGACCATTGAAGACAGGTTGCCTAAGTTTAAAAAATAACTGTAGCTAACTATTGTTTGTAATTATTATATCTCGTTAACACTTTTCCAACCTAATATGGGCAAATGACCTATTGTGACCATCAAGCCTTTTGTATGTTTTGCTCCAATTAAAGCAACACGAAAAGGAATATATGATGGTCACCAGTATCTACAAAGATTTATCGTTAGCACCAGCAGGTGAGCAAAAAATTGCTTGGGTACGCGCCCATATGCCACTGTTACGTGCTCTTGAAGCGCGCTTTACACAAGAAAAACCCTTCGCAGGAAAGCGTATCGCACTCTCTATTCACCTTGAAGCGAAGACCGCTTATCTGGCTCAAGTCTTTGCGGCTGGAGGAGCAAAAGTTTCTGTTACAGGTAGTAATCCAATGTCAACCAAGGACGATATTGTCGCGGCTTTAGTCAAAAATGGCATCAATACGTTTGCCATTCATGGTGCAAGTGCTGAAGAATATCAACAATTTGTTAAGCAGACCCTTGCTTGTGAGCCACACATTGTGATTGATGATGGTGGTGATTTGGTGCATGAGTTGCACAGCGTTTACCCTGAATATGCTAATCACGTGATTGGTGCTTGTGAAGAAACAACCACGGGTGTATTGCGCGCAATGGCCCGAGAAAAAAGTGCTGAGTTAAATTTCCCTGTTATTTCAATTAATGGCGCACAATCAAAGCACTTGTTTGATAATCGTTACGGCACTGGGCAATCAACATTTGATGGCATAATGCGCACAACGAATCTCGTGATTGCAGGAAAAAAAGTGGTGGTTGCCGGTTACGGCTGGTGTGGTAAAGGCTGTGCGATGCGTGCTAAAGGTCTCGGCGCTGAAGTTATCATTACCGAAATTGATCCAATTAAAGCATTGGAAGCCAAAATGGATGGTTTTGAGGTGATGACAATGGAAGCCGCTGCACCACTTGGGGATATTTTTGTCACTGCAACAGGCTGCTGTGATGTATTAACTGATGTTCACTTTAATTTAATGAAAGAAGGTGCATTGATCAGTAACACTGGTCACTTTGAAGATGAAATCAATCTTAAAGCACTACAAGAGATCGCTATTTCAACGTTTGAAGCACGTGAAAATATCGAAGCATATCGTCTACAAAATGGCCGTACGGTTTATTTACTCGGTCGTGGTGCATTAGTGAATATTGCTTGTGCTGATGGCCATCCCGCAGAAATCATGGATATGAGCTTTGCTTTGCAAGCACTCGGTGCTGAGTATCTGTTAAAACATGATCTTGAAAACAAAGTCTATGCGGTTTCTGATGAAATCGACAGCGAAGTAGCACGTTTGAAATTGCAAGATATGGGTGTTTCTTTCGATATGCTCAGTGATAGGCAATATCAGTATTTAAATGCGTTTGAGCTGAAATAAAAGCAGGCGGAGGACGTTGATGTCGATACTGAATAGCCTTTTGGGTATTGCAGTCATCTTATTGGTTGCCTACCTATGTTCGAACAACCGCCGCAGGATCAGTCTGCGGCTTGTTTCCATCGCATTGCTAATGCAATTTTCCTTTGCCTTTTGCATGCTTTACCTTCCTGTGGGCAAGCAGGTTATGATGTGGATGGCAGATAAAGTCACGGCGTTATTAGACTACACCCAAACAGGAACGCAGTTTTTGCTCGGCGGCTTAGCAACCGATAAAATGTTTGATCTGCTAGGTGCTGACGGATTTATCTTTGTATTCAAAGTATTGCCTGTTTTAGTGTTTTTATCAGCACTGTCAGCTTTGTTGTTCCATATCGGTATTATGCAAAAGCTAATCATTTTGATTGGGGGGGCATTACACCGTTTATTGGGGACTTCCCGTGCAGAATCTATGTCATCTGCTGCGAATATTTTTTTGGGGGTAACTGAGGCTCCGCTGGTTATTCGTCCCTATTTGAAATATCTATCCTCATCAGAATTTTTCACCATTTTAGTCGGTGGGATAGCCTCTATTGCAGGGACTGTATTATTGGGCTATGCGCAATATGGCGTTAAAATTGAGTATCTTCTTGCTGCATCTTTTATGTCTGCGCCAGCAGGGTTATTATTTGCAAAAATATTTTTCCCTGAAACCAAAGAAAATAGTGATAAGCACACGACAGCAACATCCATGAAAGGGGAAAAATCAGAGTACCGTAATAGTATTGATGCGGTGACTCAAGGTGCTAGCGTCGGTGTTAGTATGGCATTAAACATAGCAGGTATGTTGCTGGCATTGCTGGCGATTATTGCGATGTTTGATGGAATTATGATGTGGGCCACGAGTTTCACGGGCTATGAGGTTTCGCTCACTCAGTTGATCGGGTGGTTATTTTCACCTGTTGCTTGGCTGCTAGGTGTTGATTGGCAGGAGGCTCAGTTTGCAGGGCAACTATTAGGGCAAAAAGTATTATTCAATGAATTTATTGCCTATGCTAATCTACAGCCTTATTTGGATGGTTCGATTCTACCTGCGACAGGTGAGGCTCTCAGTGCGAAAACACAAGTGATCTTATCTTTTGCACTGTGCGGTTTCACTAATATAGGTACTATCGGTATCGCGATAGGTGGGATTGGTGCAATGTGCCCTGAGCGCAGAGGGGAGCTAACAAGCATCGCATTTAAAGCATTTGGTGCAGCAATTTTAGCTAACTTAATGAATGGTGCTGTGGCTGGATTAATTTTAGGTTAACTAACTATTAAATGGTGGCACTATGATGGATGAAACGCCTTTTCGTGAGTTATGGCTGAAGTTTAGTGAACAAGAGCTATTGCCCGATGTGGATTGGCTATTTCGTCATGCGCCACCTTCAGTTAAGAATACTTTTTGTACTATTCACTTACAAGAAGGCTATAAGCTGATCCAACAAGGCACTGAAAATCAATATACCTATATTATTATTGAAGGTGAGTTTGTGGTAAACAAACTCGCCGACAATGGTAAAGAGTTAGCATTAACCTTTTGTTATAAAGGGGAATTCTTAGGGGAAATGGAAGCGCTGTGTCAGCAAAAACACTACTGTTATGACGTCATTGCATTAACAGATGCAAGAGTGATCCGTATACCAACTGACAGCTTTTTAGTTTGGTTGTCGCAAGATCACCGCTTATCTATTTTATTGAATCGTCAATTAGCCAAACGCTCACTGATTAATGGCGAACAGCGCTTAATGACCGCAGTGGATTCAATCGAAAAAAACCTGTTGTATATATTGACGCAGATTTCAAGCCATCAAATTCGCCTACCACGAGAAACGCTTGCCGCGATTTTAGGTACTTCACGCCGCCATCTGGATAAAGTGCTGTTTAAATTAAAAGAGCAGGGTATGATCCGACAGGAAGGTCAAATTATACTGCTAAGTAACTAAGTTTATTGACACTGATAATATCTTTTTATATGCTGATATATCTACATTTGTTCTTCTTATAAATCTCCTTTTTTACCTCTTTTTTCGTCCAGTATTACCTTCTGTTTTAAATTCCAAACTCCACAAAAACATGCCATTTCTTTGCTGTAGCTTTTGCTAGCGGCGGGTTTGTTATTGTCTTTTTATCTACGAATAAGGTTAATGATGTTATCTCAACGCTATTTATTATTGGTTTTCGCCGCTGCGGTTTATTTGGTGGGTACCACTGAATTTATGTTATCAGCGACATTAACGCCTCTCGCTGAAGTCTTTTCCGTCGATCCTATTCAAGTATCATGGCTAATATCTGCTTATGCATTAACTTATGCTATTACCGCGCCAGTACTAGGTTATTTTTCAGACCGTGTTGATCGTCGAAAGTTATTATTAGCGGGGATGCTTTTATTTGCCATTGATAGTTTGGCAATAATTGTGTCACCGAGCTTCGGTGTTGCGTTAATTTTTCGTATTTGTGGTGGTTTAGCATCTGCGATTATTGTTCCCACCGTATTTGCGCTTATTGCAGACATTGTGCCATCGTCACAGCAACCTGTCGCAATGGGGCATGTCATGTTGGGTATGACTCTCGGTATTGTATTAGGGCCAGTATTTGCAGGCGTTTTGACAGAGTATGCTGCTTGGTATGTGCCATTTATCATGACTGCAATCGGCAGCTTTATCGTGTGGTTTTGTGCATATCGCATATTGCCAAGTCATCAACCCTACGATATTCGGCAAAAACAAGCCAGTTTTCGCTGGTTACGTGACTTTAAACTAATACGCCTTGTTGGAGCAAAGGCCCTATGGAATGGCTCTGCGGTTAGTGTTTTTCTATTAGCTGGTGAAGTACTACGCCATAAATTTAAGATTGATAGCGCGGTGATTGGCATGGTGATCAGTGCATTTGGGATTGGCTTATTGGTAGGGAATTGGCAAGTTAAATCGCTTAGTAAAATTCTCTATAATAATCATCAACGATTATTATCTGTGGTGACCTTGATGTCTATTGCAATCATTGTATTCATGATAGCCAATTATTCTTTGTTGATAGCGATAGTTATTTTATTTATTTGGGGCAATTTTCTAGGCATGGCCGCACCGCTCAGTGCAAGTATTATTGCCACCGAAAGTGGTGAAAATAAAGGGCAGGTGCTAGCCGTTTCAGAGAGTTTGAATAATATTGTCTTATTTACAATGCTGCCGTTTTTATCATGGTTATTGAACCAGTTTGGGTTAAAAGAAGTGGGGGCGATGGTGGCAATCATACTTGTTAGCGCATTGTTAATTAGTTTATTTTCCATGCGGAAAAACCAAGAAGGGTGAGCGTTATAGGCTTTCACCCTTAAGTGTTGTCATGATTCAATTTTCAACGGACTTTTGGGCTTTACACTCATCCCTTTTAGCATGCTCATCCAGGCCAAAACGGTGACTCCCATCAATATGA
Source organism: Providencia manganoxydans (assembly GCF_016618195.1). NCBI lineage: Bacteria > Pseudomonadati > Pseudomonadota > Gammaproteobacteria > Enterobacterales > Morganellaceae > Providencia > Providencia manganoxydans. The sequence continues at coordinate 2,321,699 of NZ_CP067099.1, read as the reverse complement.
TAAATATAGTTTTAGGTGGGAATTCAGTTAAAACAACCCCTGTTAACATGGGGTTAAAGGCGCCACCTAATAAGCCAAGTGCTTGTGCAGAAAAATAGCTCGATTTCATGCCTTCAGGAGCAATATTATCAATTAGCATATATTCACCAGGCGCATAAATAATCTCACCTAAAGTAAACACAAACGAAGCAAACGCCCATAGATAAAGATTTTCACCTGCCTGCATAAACGTTGCTAAACCAGCAACAAAAAATACCGTTCCAATAGTCATATAACGCTTTAAATTATCGCGATGTAAACGTTTACCAACAACATATTGTAAGGTCACTACGACAATTGCATTCACAGGAAGAATAACGCCGATAACGGATTGAGCAAAATCACTGTTTGCAACGGTTATCACATATTGTGATATCCAAGTCATAAACGAGCCAAACACTAATGATCCGAGAAAGGTAGATAAGATAAACCAAGCCAATGCGCGATCGTAGAGCATTGCCATCGGGTTCCACACAACGGATTTACCTTCTGTATTTTGTAACGGCTTTACACTTTGTACAAAACGTTGCACAAAGAAAATGGGCAATGCTGCGGACACGGCTGCTAGCCAGAAGGGTAAATTAATACTATACATGAGCAGCCAAGTGCCTATTGGAGGGCCAACAGTCCAACCAATATTGAGGAAGGTATAGTTAAGCGAGAAGACCTTAGCTTTAATATTAATTGGTAATGTATCTGAGAAATAACCTTTTAATACGGTGGCAAATACAGAATATGAACAGTTAATCAGTGAAAAAAACACTACCACTAATGCCGCATGATTAGTGAGTGGAATGGCAATAAAACCGCAAATAAACGCGATGATAGCAATAAGCATACAGCGCTTTTTATCGACCCGATCAGCCAAAATACCAAATACAATGCTAAACAGTACACCGACTGTTAAGGCTAATGACATGGCAAATCCGACAATATCAATTGCCATTTGATATTGTCGCGTGAGGTATATTGCCATAAAGGGCAATGTTGCGCCGCGCCCAATGGTCAATAGCAGTGACGAACAGAGTAAGGCACTATTTGAGATATTTGATTTTGACAACATGAACTCACGATCCAGATTTTATTATTATGATGTTGTGATTATAGATATAAACTACCGAATTTTGTGGTCACTGGAAATCGCTTATGTGCTATGAAAATCAAAAAATAGAAAAACAAAATATTCCATCATACCTATCTGGGATTACGATTTTAAAGATAGAAAATAGTATGTAAGTAGTTATTTTTCTAGATTATCCTACTGCTGTTTTTTTATGCATGAACGCATTAAGGATCATCAAGCCTTACAATTTACAGTGTAAGGCTTGATGGGAGATTATAACAGGGTTGGGTTATCGTAAATCACTGGCATCATGGCGTTCACGCACTTGTTGTGCAGGATCGCCTTGTAAGCGATTTACCCTGCGGCCACGTTGTACAGCCGGACGTGCATAGACTTCATCAGCCCAACGTATCAAATGTTTATATTCATGTACGCTCAGGAATTCACCTGCATCATATTGCCAACCTTTAACCAAAGCACCGTACCAAGGCCAGATAGCGATATCAGCGATAGAATAATGTTCACCTGCTACAAACTGATTTTGGGCTAAACGTTTATCTAACACATCGAGTTGACGCTTCGTTTCCATGGCAAATCGGTTGATTGGGTACTCAAATTTTTCTGGTGCGTAAGCAAAGAAGTGTCCAAACCCCCCACCTACGAAAGGTGCTGAACCCATTTGCCAAAATAGCCAAGACAACGTTTCTGCACGTTCAGGTTGGGTGGTTGGTAAAAATGTAGAAAATTTCTCGGCTAAATAGGTCAGAATCGAACCTGATTCAAATACACGAATGGGCTGAGAACCACTTCTATCAACGAGAGCAGGAATTTTTGAGTTAGGATTGATTTCTACGAACCCAGAACCGAATTGATCACCATCACCAATATTAATGAGCCAAGCATCATATTCAGCTTCTTTAATACCTAATTCAAGTAGCTCTTCTAACATGATGGTGACTTTTTGGCCGTTTGGTGTTCCTAAAGAGTAGAGTTGTAATGGATGCTTACCAATAGGCAGCTCTTTCTCATGTGTCGCACCAGAAATAGGGCGGTTGATATTAGCAAACTTACCGCCATTACCGGCTTCCCAATGCCAAACTTTAGGTGGCGTATAGGTTGAATTGCTCATTTTATCTCCTAATTAGCGTTCCCACCAGATGAGGTAGGAACGTAAGATTTATAAGGATGCAACATAAACACGGCGACTGATTTCAGGTGTAATATCATGATGTTCACCTAACGCGGTCATACCATTTTTCGTCAAACTCTCGATCAACGGCTCAATAACATCTTGACCAAGGTTATAGTCACTTAAACGTGTTTTGACCTGCATGCGTTCAAAAAACTCGCGTGTTAGTTCAATGGCCTGTAATGCCTTTTGTTTATCTGAACCATCATGAACTCCCCATACTTGTTCAGCATACTGAGCGAGTTTAGCTTGTTTTTGTGGTAATTTCTCAATCAACATAGAAGGTAAAACAATAGCGAGTGTTTGTGCATGGTCTAAACCATATAACGCGGTTAACTCATGGCCTAACATATGCGTCGACCAGTCTTGAGGGACACCAACACCAATTAAGCCATTCAAGGCCAGTGTGGCAGTCCACATTAAACTCGCTCTGATATCGTAGTCGTGTGGGGTGGCTAAGGCTTTAGGACCAATATCAATCAAGGTTTTTAATAACCCTTCAGCAAATACGTCTTGTACCGGCGCATTCGCGGGATAGGTTAAATATTGTTCCATTACGTGGACAAATGCATCCACAACACCATTACTGATTTGGCGTGGTGGAAGTGTAAAAGTTTTTACTGGATCTAAAATGGAAAACTGTGGATAGACACTATCATGCATAAATGCCCGTTTGGATTGTGTCGATTCACGTGTGATCACAGAACCTTTATTCATTTCAGATCCTGTTGCAGGTAGCGTTAAAACGGTACCAAAAGGTAGGGCGGAGGTCACTTTTGCACCACCACTGGTCAAGATGTCCCAGCTATCACCTTCAAAATTAACAGCTGCGGCAACAAATTTGGTGCCGTCAATCACTGAGCCACCACCTACAGCTAATAGGTAGTCATAGCCTTCTTGCTTAATTTGTTCGACAGCCTTGATTAATGTTTCATAACGTGGGTTGGCTTCGATGCCGCCAAATAGGCCAATTTGGCGGTGACCAAGTGCTTTTTCTACTTCATCTAATGTGCCTGTTTTACGGGCACTTTCGCCACCAAAAAGAATCAATACTTTCGCTTCTTTAGGGATCAATCTGTTCAACTCAACGATTTTTCCTTCACCAAATACAATACGGGTTGGGTTATAAAATTCGAAATTGTTCATGTACAGACCTTATTTCAGCATGGGAGGAGTAGGATCCTTCTCGTCAATATGTTCTTAACGATGAAGAAAAGCTTAATGAGATCATTAGGCAGTTGAATGCACTAATCAAATAACTAACCTAGCTATATTCTACATATATTAAGTAAATTTGTATTATCGCAATATGCGATTTTTTATAAATAATTGTAATTATTAATGATTAGGTATTTATTGTTAGTTGTAGGTAGTTATTGGTGCTGCAAAATTATTAAGTGAAAATTTTATTTTTACGAGTAAAAAGGAATGGTGAAAAATGAGTAGATAAGGAGAATTCAATGATTAAATTAAATAATAAACCAATATTACTATTGCAACCAGAAACATCATTAAACCACCAAACAGTAGAATCCACACAAGGTGAGCATATAGATCAACTGGTTAAAAAGGTCAGTGAAACGTCAGGACTTGTCAGTACACATTTAGCTCCTCTGCAAGCTGTTGCACAAACGCAAAACTGTATTATTGGTGTTCGACCTGTTGATCGACTAGCCACAGATCTTATTGCCGCAGGGTATCCTACTAAAAGCTTTCATATTAAAGGAAAAAGTGCTTCATGGGGGGCTCAAGCAGGGTTGATTTGTACCGATCAGCGGTTTAGTAAATTAGAAAATAAATCAACTGAACAAATAAAAAAATACAATCGTTTGATTGAACAATGCATTGCAGAACAGCATGCTGAGTCAGTGCCATTGGCGGTCACTTATGATCGCTTACATACATTATGTCAGCTCAAAGCTATTGATTCTCTGTCACTTGAAAATGAAGATGGCATTATCCAATTCACAGCAACAGCGCCAAGTCTTCAAACGTATCAATTTGAAGCTAAATGGGACGTTGGGTATCAGAGATACCTTGTTTCTTACCATGGAAAACAGCTACAAGTACTTTCACCTAAACAATCGACACTGCCTTTGACAGCGGACTATGATTTGTTACTGATTGGCCCCTGTTTGGAGGATTTTGGCGTAAAAGATAATCTACCAATTCAAGATGTAGCCCATGAAGTTTTCTTACGTCGATTTAGCCAGTATCGTCGCACCTCAACGGATTCAGCGTTATTTCAATACTATAAAGATCCGCAGAATTTTTATAAAAATGAAGATAAAGAAATTGGTAATGCTTCGTTACGTGTTCGTGAAATGATCCCATTGATCAACCAAGCATTGGTTGGTGACGGTGAAAAAGTGGTACATCACAGCATTGATGCGACTAATCCAGTTAGTGAATTAGAGGCTAATTTCCCTGCAACTTTTGCGTTACCCCGAAAGATAGGTCACTTTGACCCATTGTGCATGATCAATACTAAAGAAGAGTTAGTTGAGCTGGTCAAAGCAGCGAAAGCAGAGGGATATCATATTAAAACTAATCCACTATGGGAAAAAGAGTTGCCACAGGTGAGAAGGCCGAGCTTCGACCAAGCGCAACGGAAATTTTCTCTTAATAAATAAAATAATGATTATCGAATGCAAGTGGTATAGAGGGGACTACGCCTCCTGAGCCCGCTTATATTCACAGCATATTACTTGTTTTTACTGATGATTTGATTTGACAACTGATCTGCCTAATCAAAGCATGTTAAGATATTTATCGATTTTAAGCGTTATTTTGTTTGTTGCTAGGTCATGGAGTTTAGTTATATGAGGCGTTTTATTCGTGTGGAGCTTCCACCTGAACCCGTTATCAATGATAAATGTGTAAGAAAACGCCTCAAAAATAGCGTTTGTGACAGCTGTGCACAAGTTTGTCCTGTCGATGCGATTGCCTTTGATACTATGGATGCGGTAATCAATAATCAACTCTGTTATCAATGTGGCAATTGCTTATTTTCTTGTCCTGTTGATGCGATTGATAACATTTCGCCCCATGAACGTACCTATCAGAACAATCATTTAGTGATCAGCCATGATGAACCTTTAGCCAGCGTAGAAGAGCTACTGGTTTGGCATAAGCAATATCAAATCGATGGGATAGAAATTGCGGAACCGTTAGTTGATAAGTGGTTACCTGTATTAGCGGCACTAAACTTAAAGCTTAAAACACTTCAAGAGCCTGTTTGGCAATTGATCATGACGCAACCCCCCGAGGTAGACAGTGGTCGTCGTTTAATGTTTTTCCGACAAAAGTTAGACGAGGTACCTTTAAATAAAGGGCAAGTACGTACAGGACTCAATGCACGTAAACAGTTCTATCCGCAAGACAGCTGGTTCCATATTGAGTTAGATCCGGAAAGTTGCATTCTTTGTGGCGCTTGTGCCAAAGTTTGTGATGAGCAAGCGATTACTTTTGGCAATCACCAATTTAATTTTGATGAAAAGCGGTGTACAGGGTGTATGAGCTGTCAGGTGGTTTGTTTTCCTAAATCGCTCCAAGTTAAACCGCAGGTAGCAAAAGACAATGAACCTGTTACTTTTCAATACTACGATGCACATTGTGAACGATGCCGATTACCTTTCTCTGCTTGGCAGCAAAATGAGCGATTGTGCCCAATCTGTATACAACATAAAAAACAGGGCTGGTTATAATGAATAAGACTGTTGACAAACATATCATGTTTGGCGGCAGTCGTTAGAGATTCTGAAATAAACAAGGAAAATCTATTCATTGATTTTCGGCTGATAACACGGAGCGGGAAAAACCACGCTTTATCCTGCTTCGTCAGTAACCTCAATAAGACCGCCTAAGCGGTCTTATTATGAGTTATTCACTACTAGCAGAATTTAAATGTGTAATGATTTTATCTGCTATTAGAGGAATTAATAGTGGTGGCGTTTCATGCCCCATATCTGATATCAAATCAAAAGTAGCATTTGCAATATTGTCGGCAATATCTTTCCCCGCAGCGGTAGGGAACAATGGATCTACTGAACCATGGATCACTAGCGTTGGTGCCGTGATCGTGGTTAGATGAGGACGCATATCTCCCGTAATAGCGACTGCAACTAGCTGACGTTTAGTCCCTTTTGGTGAATAATTGCGTGCTAAGGCTTGCAGTATATAATGACGATAATAAGCTTCGTCGAATGGAAAAAGTGTCGAGCTGATACGCCGATAAAATGCCAATTGACCTTCTAGATACCCATCAAGATCTTCTTTTGGATTTGCACCTGAACTCATCAATAGTTGCATCACGTCAGGCTCTGGCTGTGGTAAAGCAGGGTTGCCTGTACTTGACATAATAGGACATAAACTTAATACGTTTTCAGGCGCTAAAGCCGCAACTAATTGTGCAACCATCCCCCCCATTGAACGACCAATAATATGTGCTTTTTCAATCGATAGTTGGTTTAACAGCCTTAGAACATCTTCCGCCATATCAAATAAGGTATAAGGAATATCAACGTGTTCACCACGTTGTAATCGTTCAATCAATTCAGGAATATTGATCTCAGGGAAATGATCAAAATGGGGTGACAGACCACTGTCACGGTTATCAACACGAATTATATAATAACCTGCATTTACCAGTCGTTGGCAAAAGTCTTCTGACCAACTAATGTTATGGCCACCTAAGCCCGGTATCAATACGACCGCGGGGTTAGCGCGATCGCCAAATGAATCATAATAGAGTGTAATTGGCGCATTATTAGTCATTTTATATCCAAATCTTGTGAATTAGTTTGTTATTTATCGAACAAAAGCATATGCAAAGTAACAATAAAAAAACTTAAAAGTCATCCGAAAACACCTTAACCTTTGCGGTAGCTTAACAAAAGAATTAAAGTTGCAAGCAGAAAAAGTAAAGCAATCGATAGATTCGTGTAAAAATCACTCAAATTTTGATGAGCATTGGCAGGTCAAAGCGGTTTGGGAACAAAATCATTAGCCTTGATTATGTCTTGGCATAGCGGTAATAAATAGAAATACGGAAAACATCCCAATGTTGAGCGACAGTGTCTATTGATTTTTTGATATTAAGTAACACCTTTATTTCTGAAATTCAGACTAAGATTTGATCTGATAATATCGACATTGTGCCATTGCCCGCCTAAATTATATATAGGCGGGTTATTTGTAAATCTATTATGTCGTCAGATCGGTTGTTAATCCTCTCCTTATCTCTTATCTAGCGTTTCATTCACGTGTAACAATTACTCACGAAAAGGTTGCAGTTATGCGTAAACTATTTCGTATTCGTCAACAGATAATACTGAGCATGCTGACTTTTATGGTTGAAACGGCACAAGGAGGAAACTGCACTGGAGAACTGGGGGTTTATGTTTGTTCAGGGGGGATCACTGACAATGACCAAACAATTATTCTACTTGGTGTTAGTGGTAAACCTACCATAGTGACGACAACAGACGGATTTGGCCTTTCAACTCAAAGCAATTATTCCATGATGTTAGCATCTAATGGCAATGGCATAACGTTGATTGATGATTATAAATCAACTATTTCCAGCGTTGGCTTTGGGATGTACGTATCAAGTGAAAATGGCGATCTTTTCGTCAAGCTAACCGGAGATGTCATTAATTTAGGTGATATAGGTCGTGCCGCTATAGCCGCAAGTATTAGTAAAAATGCAGAGGAGCTGACTTTGCAAGTTGCTAATACATTAGTTACTGACCATTATGCGAGTGCAATTAATGTATCGAGTTTTGGAGAGAATGGTAAAAATATTACTTTAATTGCTACAGGGGATACAGTTTCTACAAATGGCTGGGGGATCACAGGCACAAGCTATGCCGATAATGCATATATCACAGCAACTAATATTATTGCTGGTATAGGCGGTATTTCATTTCAAAATTATGGCAATGGAGAAAGCATTATTAATGTCACTGGTGAAATTCACTCTATGGGAAAAAATGCTTATGCTGTCAATATTATTAATAGTGAAAATGCAAAATCATTAATTATTAATGTGAATGATATTTTATCTGAAGGAAGTGGAATTTATGCTGTCGATCTCGGTTCTGGAACTGGATTTATTTCCATTACAACAACAGGATTAGTAACAGCTTTAGGGAATGGTAGTTATGGTATCTTTACTCAAAGTACTAAACCGATCTCTATCAATGTACAACAAGACAGCCTGATTGAAGGATCAGCAACGGGGATTGAGATACAGCCTTACAATGATGTCATCGCTAAGAAAGATGTTGCTATTGAAATCACTAACTCTGGCACTATACGTAATATTTCAGATTTATCGTCATCCAATGCAATCAAGAGTCAATGGGGTATGTATCCTTATGAGGTGACACATACTATTGTTAATAATGGTCTAATCAAAGGGCAAATATTACTGTCATCTCTTACGGGGGACAATATAGCAGGACCAATAATGTTGGTAGCATTTGGGATCTATCTGGGGGAATAAGTTTCCTCGGAAACTCAAAAAGTACATTAGACAACCATGGATTAATAACCGCTGCCAATTTGGAGTCCTTTGGGGGATATCAATCGACAATATTAACAGTAACCAACTTTAATAACTCAGGAACTATCAGTTTAGATAATGCACTAGCGGGTGATAATTTTACACTTGATGGGAATTATATGGGTAACAATGGGTATTTGCTCTTAAATACTGAATTAAATGATGATAATTCAGCTAGTGATTTATTATATATTACAGGAAGTACTTCTGGTTCGACCTATGTAACTATTAATAATGTAGGAGGAATGGGAGCAGCAACACTCAATGGAATACGAGTAATCCAAATAGGTGGAGAATCTAATGGGGAGTTCATTCAAACAGGCCGTATTGTGGCGGGAGCATATGATTATTGGCTAACTAAGGCTAGCAATAATAAAGATTGGAAGTTAATTAGTACTTTTATAGCAGCCGAGAAACCAGAGATAATCACACAACCTATTGAATCGATACCTACAGAAGCGCTGACTCTACCTATCGAACCCGCTCTCTCTACTGAAACAAAGATATCAACTGAACCGACCTTGATTGAAGAGAGTGTTGCAATTGAAAGGCCTGAGCTCGGGATTTATTCGGCAAGCCTATCAACAGCAAATACATTATTTATGCCTTCACTCCAAGATCGTAAAGGTGTCGCTCAAGAAGTTGGTGTGGCATTACGTATTTTCCAACCGTTTGGGATCATGCAAGCTCAATCACAAACTACAAATACCAAAAGACTTAACAATTTATGGATCCGCAGTGAAGGTCGCCACCAGCAAATAAATGATACACACGCTCAACTAAAAACACAGTCTAACAGTTATGTTTTTCAGCTAGGAAAAGATTTAGTACAGTGGGTTGAACAGAAAGTAGCTCGTTTTAGTTTTGGTGTGATGGCAGGTTATGGTGAAAGCCGTAGCAATACTCACTCAAGTCTTTCTCATTACAATGCAGAGGGGATGTTACGCGGTTACAGTTTTGGAGTGTACGGGTTAGGAGGGGCAAATACTGTTGATAATACCGGTTTATATGTCGATACATTGGTTAATGTATAGCCTATTTAACAACACTGTTTCAGGCGAAGGATTAGCAAGTGAACAATATAAATTGAAAGGGATAACTAACTCTATTGAGGCTGGCTATACGCTGAAATTGGCTGAAAACACGACAAAAAATATCGCTTATTTTATTCAGCCTAGTGTACAGTTAATTTGGATGGGAATTAAACCCGATATTCATTACGAAGCAAATGGTACTGAAGTGAAAGGTATTGGTGATGGTAATATTCAATCACGTGTAGGTATTAGACTATTAATCAATGGAGTGAATGTTCAATCTACAGATAAAAATAGCCTGTTTTATTCCTATATTGAAGCAAATTGGAACCATAATAGTAAGGATTTTGGCGTGAGTGCCAATGGTGTCATTAGTACACAGAAAGGGAAAAAGGACACTGGAGAATTAAAGTTTGGTATCGAAGGGCAGTTGAATAACCAATTGAATATATGGGGTAATGTAGGTTACCAAATAGGTAGCCATGGTTATCATGACTCAATACTAATGTTAGGTGTTAACTACCAGTTTTAATCGCTTATTTATAGCGCTATTCGAGCTAAAAACAAGCGTAAAATATGGTCGAATACAGCTTGCTTTTTTTGTCGTTAAACCAGTAACCCATTATCTTTTAAGGATAACTTTGTTTAACGATTTTCCCATTCGATAACATAGCTTTTAATGAACGAGGTGGCACATCATTAAATGGTTTATCGGCAAAATTAGCGATAATCACTGAACCATCGCTAAAGGTGGTTTGTTGTACCCAACCTTCTTTATCGAGCCATGTAAATCCGACTAGTTTTTGATCCCATAATACTTGGTGTATAGGCCGAAAAACACTATCGGATTTGAGCATTGCGGGGAGCCGCTGATTAATCGTCCCTCGACTTAAATTATATAAAGGCGCTGTATTATATAATTGGCTTAATAACTCTCTAGTCGTTTGTACTTCAGGGAATTTGAGGTTATCAAATGTCCAGTGATGTGTGCTAATAATTGCGTCGTGAAATACTGTTTGATAGAGCGGCAGTCGCCAACGCGGATCAAACTCAACGGTTAAATAGGGTTGTTTTAACTTAGCTTTATTAAAAAAAACAGCTGGCTCACTTTCAGGCCACCATGCGCCTAAATAATAAGGTGAATTTTTATCTTTATGGATGCTTTTATCGCCCCAACCAAAACCCCATGTTTCCATTCCATCAGCAAACATAAGATGTTTAGCGGTCACCGCATTACCATCTTCTGAACCTAATGGGATCCGAAGCGTTTTTTCAATCCAACCTAATCGCGCATTACGTGCAGCTGTCATTTGCTCGGCACTCATAGAATTAATATCACTATAGTCATTGACCACCATACCGGTGCCATCGACATCGAGAAATAAGCTATTGATGTGCGACAGTTCAAGTAACGCTTTGATACGCGTTTGTGAATAATCTTGCATACAGTTTGGATTTAAGTAATAGCCTTTTCCCCCAAAGCCAGGGCTTTTTTGTCCATTTTGTTGCACGATGGCACATTTTTGTCGCAAAACAGTAGGAATTTGCGCGGTTAGCCAATGCTCATTGACTCCGATAGGGATCGCGGTGTCATATGAGTCATAAGCTCCTATCAAGTAACCCAATTTTACTGCCTGCTCAACGGCTTCAGGCTGGTAAAAAGTCACTGACCAATTATCAACACCTAGCCATAACTTAGGTAATCCATGAAGGTTCAACTGATTGATTAGTGGAATGGATAAACCTTGCCCCCAATTTTCATTGCCAGTTAGCCATGGTCCAAGTTGTTTTAACACCATGTGTTCTATCTTTTGTGCTTGAATTTGTTGATAGAGTAAGAAATCACTGTCTTCAGGCGTTTTAGGATTAGGCACGACAACTTTAAAAGCTTCATTAAGAGCACTAACTAAATAAGGTTGTTGCCATTTTTCAGGGGGAGATTGTTTGATTTTTTTGAATGCACGTTGTGCATCTTTATCAAGAGCATCCCAAATGGATTTACCTTTAGGTGATTGCAAATATTCATTTAAACCTGACCAGTTTTTAATGTCTTGTTGATCCAATAAACCTTTACCCCAAATATAGACATGAGAGGCACCAATCAATTTATTGCCATCTGGGATATTAAGGAATTTTTGTTGCAAGGTTTTAATTTCATCTATCGATTCTAAATAGCGCCGATAAGCCAATGCACCATCTATTGGACTTTCGCCAATAGAAAGAATGACTTCAAATGGTTGAGTAAGGTTAAATTGGTCAAATATGTGACTAGATGACATCTGCAATTGATTAGCTTGCTCAGAAAAGGTAATTTTATTGCTAAATGGAGTGACAAGTAGCCAACTATATACTTGATTTTGTTGTTGGCTCCATAGCGGTAATTTAAGATCATAATTGGTATCAATCCCGTTTTGTTCATTAATTAAATATTGTCGCCAAATTGGGTTGTTGATAGGAACGTGGCTACCTTCACCGATAGGTAAATAGAGTGCAGAAACAGATTTAGGAAGTTGATACCAATCTAATTTTTGCTGTTTTGAAGTTTGAAAATGCAATCGTAATTGCTGATTTTCGAGATGAGCGGTGACCTGCATTTGTTTATCAGACCAATACCACTGAGCTGTATCTGTCTTGGTATTAAGTTTATCCACCGCAGTTGGTGACATTCCCTCATTAATAAGCGCATTTTTATGCGTTATTTTTAAGGTATCAGGCTCGATATCAAGTAAAAAACCATTATGTTGAAGAGTCAGTGCATATGTGGATGAGCTAAAAACGAAAAAAGCTAAAGCAAGATAGTAAGGATATTTTGTCATGTAAAGGTGAAATCCTATATTTATAAAATATCGCGATATGATTAATAATATTCTAGCACTGTCCTTATTTAATCAAAAACAGATTTATTTATGGGTGAAAATCTAGTAAATCGAATGATATTTGAAATTATTAACTATTTATATAGTCACATTGGAAAATAATAATTTTCACATGAATGTATAATGGCATCTGTCAAAAAACGTCATGATGTTTAACACTATTGCACGGATTTTAATTTTCTTGGAGTTGGTATGTTGTTTTCAGATGAAGAAAATACTTTGCTAATGGCTGAAGATGCTTGGTTATTGAAAGGGTATCTATTAGGGAATGGGCAAGAACTGCTCGCTGCATTAGAGCAGGTAATACAACAGTCTCCATTTCGACATATGCTAACACCCGGTGGTTATTCAATGTCAGCATCAATGACTAATTGTGGATCTTGGGGCTGGGTGAGCGATCTCAATGGGTATCGCTATCAAATGGATGATCCTATCACTCAATCACCATGGCCAAAAATGCCGGCTATTTTCTTTGAATTGGCACAACAAGCCGCTAATAGTGTTGGATTTGAGCATTTCTCTCCTGATGCTTGTTTGGTGAATCGCTATGGCGTTGGGGCTAAATTGTCTTTGCATCAAGATAAAGATGAAACTGATTTTTCACAGCCAATCGTTTCATTTTCTTTAGGTTTACCAGCAATGTTTGAATTCGGTGGCTTGACCAGAGATGCACCGAAAAAAGTATTTTTATTAGAGCATGGTGATGTTGTTGTTTGGGGAGGAAAATCACGCTTAAATTACCATGGAATACGTAGCATAAAAGCAGGTAGCCACCCAGTATTGGGGGAATGCCGTATTAACCTGACTTTCCGGCGCAGCCAGTAACATCCTTCTAATCGTTATTAAAACATCCTACGAAAAATTAAAAATAACAATATCAATCGATTGATTGAAGATGGGGCAGTATTCGAATATAAATAATAATCTATATTAATTAGTAGGAATAGTAATGTATAGCTTTCAAAATGATTATAACGAAATAGCACACCCAAGGGTTATGCAAGTATTAAACGATTTAGTCGGAAAACGTTTTGACGGGTATAGCACGGATAAATATACACAGCAAATCACAGATAACATCAAGAAAAGGATCGGCCGCAACGATGCGGATCTCCACTTTTTTAATGGTGGGACAATCACTAATCTAACTGCGATTTCTCATGTGCTTCGCCCACATCAAGCTGTAATTGCAGTCGACTCGGGTCATATTGCAACTCATGAGACAGGAGCCATTGAAGCAACTGGGCATAAAGTGATTACAGTGAGTTCTGGATCAGGAAAATTAGAGCCGAAGCATATCCAAGCGATTTTGTCAGAGCATACTGATGAACATTCCGTTCAAGCTAAATTGGTTTACATCAGCAACTCAACGGAAATTGGTACCGTTTACCGTAAACAAGAGTTACAAGCACTGAAAGCGGAATGTAATAAACATGGGTTATTACTGTTTATGGACGGTGCGCGCCTTGCATCTGGTTTAATGTCGAAAGAAAGTGATTTGACGATCGAAGATATTGCACAGCTTACCGATATGTTTTACATCGGCGGTACTAAAATTGGTGCGTTTGCCGCAGAGGTATTGGTTATCTTACATCCTGCATTAAAATCTGATTTTCGTTTTTCTATCAAGCAGAAAGGGGCATTACAAGCCAAAGGTTGGTTATTAGCCGCGCAGTTTGATGCACTTTTTACCGATGATTTATTTTTTGAATTAGGGAAATATGTTAATGATAAAGCCCAACAGTTGGTGAGCTTATTCGAACAAAAAGGATTTAGTTTCCTTGCTCCACCTGAGTCAAATCAAATTTTTGTGATCCTTCCTGATGAATTAGCTAAAAAATTAATGGCGCACTATGCACTACGCAAAATTTGTGAGCCAGATGATGGGCTAAGCTGTTTACGTCTGTGTACTTCATGGTCAACGACTCAGCAAGATGTTGATAAGTTTATTTCTACATTTAAGCAATTACTGTAGTTCGTGATAGCACAGTAATAAACTGTGCTATCAATGATGACTTCTCTCATCGTTAATGAAAGAAGTCATTTAGATATTAAAACATGATTTGTGAGTGAGAAAGAAGTAGTTTAAGCTATTGTGATCTTATTGATAATAAAGAATTTACACTGAATGCTAGCTTTCAATCAGTTTTTATTTTAGTGATGGAAAAAATAGCTTAAAATCAAGAGCAATCAAATTGTTATTATTCAGTGGTAAAACACGATTTTAATTGTTATGGAGTAACTTGATGTTTATTTGGGTTGATGCGGATGCTTGTCCAAAAGTCATCAAAGAGGTTTTGTATCGGGCGGCTGATCGCGAAGAAGTTCAGATAACATTCGTTGCTAATCAGCGTTTAAGTGTACCGCCATCGGCTTTTTTACGTACCCTACAAGTGCCCGCTGGGTTTGATGTTGCAGATAATGAAATTGTACGTCGTGCACAGAAGGGGGACTTGGTCGTCACTGCGGATATTCCTTTGGCCGCTGAGGTGATGGAAAAAGGGGCGATCGCCTTGAATCCGCGAGGGGAACGTTATAATGAAGCGACTATTCGAGAACGTTTAACAATAAGAGATTTTATGGATACGATGAGGGCGAGTGGTGTTCAAACGGGTGGACCCGCAAGTTTAAATCAACGAGATCGCCAACAATTTGCCAATGAATTAGATAAATGGTTATTGCAACGAAGGAAAACCTTATCTGCACAATAAAAGATTGATGTCACCTTAAAATCCACTTTAAGGTGACATTGTATATTTATTCATGGTTTAACTCTTAATCTAACTTAGGCTTACAAGTATAGACCCAAGCGGGTGGAACATTAAGGTAAACCCTTTCTTTGGTAAAATGAAAGTAACGTGAAAACATAGATTCACAACCTTTTGTATATTGAAACAATATCAGACTGCCATTATTTTTCAGTAATCGTTCTCGGGTATTTTTCAGGATCTTCATACCTGTTTTCTTGCTTAATGAACGAAAAGGGAGCCCTGAAATAACAATGTCATAGTCCCCGAATAAATATTCTGCTGAACGATGATGTACGGTTATTCGGTGCTCATCTATTTGATTGAGGATCTTAATGAAATCGTTATTAATTTCATAGAGATCTAAACTGGCTAATGAAGACATACGTTGTAAAATATATTGACTAATAACGCCGTTGCCTGCGCCAATTTCCACTATTTTATAGCTATTTTTCCAATCTATATTATTGAGAATATTATTGCATAGCCAAGGTGAAGAGGGTAATAACGTTCCCATTTTAGTTGGCGAAGCAATAAAATTTTTCATATACAATGGGTAGTGATTAAATTGGTAAAAAAAAGATAGTTTCATTTTGCGTACCTTAATGAGAGGCGCTTTTGTTTATACCGATAGACCACATTCACTACAGAATTTCGCATTCTTATTTAAAATAGATTGGCATTGCCTACATTGTATTAGGGGTTGTTCTGATCTGTTAACATCCCAGTTTTGATATTCATATTGTCCATGATGCCTACCGTGTTTAGCGTAACCGCCATGTTTAGAATAGCGATTATAGTTGGAGTAACGTGATTTTCTATTGAAGCCAAATAACCAACTGAGAAATGACATGGTCTAATCCTCCTGCGTTTAATTTAATGATAGTATAAACCTTGGATATAACACTAAGCGCAATAGATTAATGCCATAATTACAATTAATTACATTGATAATGGTTTTAATAACAAAAACTGAAGATAATATTTAAATTTATAATAAAAATCATTTATAAGACTGGAAGAATATATTAAATGATATCTTGTTTTAATTGCGGTGAGAGTGAAATGGGGATTCTAAATAGATGTTGTAATTCTATACTTCTCAACATCTATTTAAATAATCATTAAAGTTAAACTTTTCGTTGGCTAAACATAATCACAGAAGCAATTAATAGTAATACTGTCATTAAAATTAAGCCATAAGTGAGTGAGCCTGTGGTTTGTTTGATCCACCCTAAGACATAAGGACTTAAAAAGCCACCAAATAACCCAATGGTATTGATCATAGCTATACCACCAGCAGCGGCAGTTCCCTGCATATATTTAGACGGGATAGACCAAAAGATGGTATAAGCTGTCCAGACTAATGCTGTTGCAATAATTAGCAATAATATCGCCAGAAAAAAATTGCTCATATAGTTAGAGGCAAATAAAGCAAGGCCCGCAACGAGAGCAGGGATAGCAACATGCAAACGGCGTTCTTGGCGTATATCCGATGATTTGGATAAGATCACCATGCTGAATAAGGCTGCAATATAGGGCAGAGCTGAATATAAACCAATATCAATCAGATCAGTAATGCCATGTGACTGCAAAATAGTTGGTAACCAGAAACTGATCGCATAAATACCACACATAATACAAAAGTATAGAATAGCTAATGCATAGGTAAGTGGTGTTTTAATGGCAGTTAAAAACGATGCATGGTTGATAACGCTTTGCTGTTTTTGGGAGATTGAAGAGGCAAGTTCTTGTTTTTCTTCTTTGGTTAACCAACTAGCTTGCTCTGGTTTATCTATAATATAGAACCAAGCCCAAATACCAAGAAGAACGCACGGTAAGCCTTCCAACATGAACATCCATTGCCAACCTTGTAATCCATTGACACCATGAAAGTGAGTCATTAACCATGTTGATAACGGGCCACAAATAATGCTGCCAATTGGGGCTGCTAACATAAGTAATGCCATTGCAGATGCCATACGTTGAACTGGAAACCATAATGTCAGATAGAAAATCACACCAGGGAAGAAGCCAGCTTCAAAAACACCAAGTAAAAAACGTAATATATAAAACATTGTTGGAGAAGAGACAAACATCATGGACGCAGATGTTAGCCCCCATAAGATCATAATACGGACAAACGTTCTTTTTGCGCCGATCTTAGTTAAATACAGATTACTTGGTATTTCAAACAGTACATAACCAAGAAAGAAGATCCCTGCACCTAAACCATATGCAGCATCACTAAGGTTGATCGCATCCTGCATCTGTAACTTAGCGAAGCCCATATTAATGCGGTCAATATAAGCAAACATATAGCACAGCGCTAAAAAAGGCAGTAAACGCCAATATAACTTATTGTAGGTTTTGTCAGAAATAGCGCCCTGACTGGTAATAGTTTCGACTTCTACTGTATTTTGGTACATGTAACGACTCCTCGTTTATTTTACTTATGTTGACTAAAGAATTGGAGTACGTACTGCGCATTGATGATTGCTATTTACCCATTCTTCAAGCTGAAGCCCAATCAGAAATAATTTTGCTATACAGTGTCTTAGCTGCCTCCATTTTAACGATAGAGCAATATTCATCCGTTTGATGTGCTTGTTCAGGTTCACCCGGACCTAATACAATGCAAGGGGGATTACCTAATGCGGGAACTAATAACGAAGCATCGGTAAAATAAGGCATTGTTTTTGCTTCTAAAGGTTGTTGGTGTAGGGCTTGGCAATGTTGATAAACTTGACGAACCCAAGTGTGCTTTTCATCGGTTAACACGGCAGGTAAATCAACCAATGTGGTTAATACAGCGCTTTCCCCTAAAAGAGCGGCCAGCTGCTGCGATATTTGCTGATGTGGTAAGTTGGGGACACTGCGAATATCCATATCGAAATGAACATAATCAGGGACAGAGTTAATATTCTCGCCACCTTGAATTCGACTTACATTCATAGTGGGTGAAGACATTAAAGGGTGAGGAGCACCAAGGGAATGATCTTTTATTTTGCCTAAGGCATCAACGGCTAAATAAATGGCATTGATCCCTAAAGAAGGCATAGAGCCATGAGCCGTTTTGCCTTTAAGAGCACAGCGTAACCATAAAGCACCTTTATGGCCGATAATAGGATAATTATTCGTTGGCTCGCCCACAATTAAGGCGCCGGGTTCAGGAACATGTTCTTCAGCTAGCAGTGCTTTTGCGCCATCACAACCCGTTTCTTCACCACCGGTTAAATAAAGCACTACCCCTGTACTGTTACGCAAAGCGGCTTGCTGCTGTATACAGGCAATGATAAACGCAGCTATAGAAGCCTTCATATCGCTGACTCCGCGTCCATAGAGCTTGTCTCCGTGAATATCGTGACCAAATGGGTCAAACTTCCAAGGTGTTTTGCCTAAAGGAACGGTGTCGATATGTCCAGTAAAACCCAATGGTTTACCAGCCTTTGAACCTGAGATCCACGCGAGAAGATTCATGCGTTGTTCACCAAATGAATGAAGTTTCGTTTCAAAACCTTTGTGCTTCAAATAATCCGCAAGAAACTGCATACATTCGGCTTCATTGCCGGGGGGATTAATAGTATTAAAACTGAGTAATTTTTGCGTTAAAGATAATGTTGAATTCATAGAGCTTCCTTATTTAATCTTTACTCTAGATAATTCGAAGTACAGCTAGGCAAAAAGTAAACAAGTCACTAGGCGCATACATAAGGATATGACTAGTGCGAGTGAACATCGTTAATGCAGCAACTTGAAGTATCACGAGTAAACTATTAACAGCCCCTAGTACTTAAATAATAAAATAGAGGCGCGACTAAACATCCATACTGAACAAGGATAAATAGCTGATATAAATTTATTTTTTGATAAAAAATGGCATAACAACCGATAATGCTGATGGATATAATTAATTAACAATCTGATAACACTATAAGGGATATATTATTGAAATTGCAATTACTTAATATCTTTAATGATATTCATTCGATATAAATAAATTTTCTGGATTATTATATTTAGTGTTTTCGATGGTAGAAATAGCTTCAACTACCATGATAGTTGAGCTGGAAAACAACATACTAATAAATGGTTGAGAGTGTTATTAATTCAATATGCTAACTTTATATAAATTAGCAGCACATTTCGAAGGTTATTTTTAGATGAAAAATTATAAAAGTGATACTTAATCATATTATCTAACATGATCTCACATTACTTTTTTTTATTCGGCCAGTTAAATTTATTTACTGTTTATATATATCTGGCCGAACAATTTGCCAAACAAAATTCTCTTGCTTAACTGGGCGATAACCGACTTTTTCGTAAAGCCAAGAAGCGGTCGAAGTTACTAACATAATACGTCGTAAACGCTGAGTAACAGGGTGCTGTTGGCAACATTCAACTAACCAACGACTCAATTTATGATTACGCCATTCTTCTACAATATATACATCGCATAAATAACCAAATGTTGCGTAATCAGTCACTAACCTCGCAAATCCAATTTGCTTATCATCTTTAAATAATCCGAAACATAAACTATTGGTAATAGATAACTGCACAGTTTCACGGGAAATACCCGCAGCCCAAGTCGAATGAGTTAAAAACTGATGAATGGCTGTAATATCCATGTTGTGTGGATTAGTCGTGATAGAACAGTTGGATAACGTTGGATGCAAATAGGTTTCAAATGAAGGGGACATCTCGGCTCACTTATTCAATATTAGGGTAAATTAAGGCGATTGATTGCTTATAAATTACAATGGAATATAGAAATATTAAACACAAAGATGAATGAATAACCAAATGTAATGAGAATGTTCAGATTATTGGTTGTTGTTATAGATAAATGCGCTATTTATCGAACATTTACGGTAAACTTGAATAAAATGCTCATGTAAGGTAAAGGATGTCATGGAAACTGCTTTTCAAAAACCACGTTGGTTACGCGATTTACTGAGATTTATACCATTAAAAAGCCAATTTGTATTATTTGGCAACGTTCGTGATCTTCAGGCAAGCGAAGTTGCTCCTAATGTGGTGACACCATTACCGTTTAATCAATCCTTATTTAATAGTTTATTTGAGGCTGGCTACGCACATATTATTACCTATACCCCTTTATTGGGGTTCCAATGGGTGGCTAACCCAGCCAAACAGGTTGAGGCAGGGATGGCACTCATGCAAAAACTGGGGTTAACACCCACTGAAGGGTATTCCGCAGGAGGAATAGATATCCTCAATCAAGTGCTGGATAAATGGGTAAATTGTACTGAACAGCCGATAGCACTTTGCATTGATTTCGCCTCATGTTTAATTTCCCACCGCGCTAATTTGACGCCAGCAGAGCACAGTTTATTTACTCGAGCTTTAGTGGTATCCCATCAAGCAAAAGCACGTCCAGCAGGCGAAAAAAATCAACCTTATTTTAATAGCTTATTTTGGATTGTGGAAAAGGAAACGGATTTACCTGATTGGTTCTTAGTCAACAATCCACGAGTGCGCGCTATTTCGGTGGCTAAGCCAGATAGCCAAGTTCGCCGACAACTCGCGCCAAGTTTATTGTCTTCGCTAGCAAACTTTAGCGATATAGAGGAAAGCGAAAAACAGCGTTTACTTAATGATTTTATCGATGAAACTGAAGGTCTACTGCTACTTGATTTAACTGCGATCATTCAGCTTGCGCGCATTGAGCAAGTTGACGCTGTGCGTATTAGTGATGCTGTACGTCGCTATAAAGTAGGTATTACCGAAGATCCATGGAAAAAAATCGATAAACAAAAAATTCGTCATGCACCACAAATGATCCAACGCAGGGTTAAAGGGCAACAGCATGCAGTCACCCATTTACTCGATATTATCAAACGCGCGATGACAGGGGTTGGTGGTCATAAAGGCGGCCGTCCTAGAGGGGTTGTCTTTTTGGCGGGACCAACTGGTGTTGGTAAAACGGAATTAGCCAAAACAGTAACTCAACTGCTATTTGGCGATGAGAGTGCTTATATTCGTTTTGATATGTCAGAGTTTAGTGCCGAACATGCAGATCAACGTTTGATTGGTGCTCCTCCTGGTTACGTAGGCTATGATTCAGGTGGCGAATTAACCAATGCCATCAGAGAAAAACCTTTTAGTGTTGTGCTATTTGATGAGATTGAAAAGGCACATCCTCACCTAATGGATAAGTTTTTACAAATTATTGATGATGGTGTTTTAACTTCAGGGCGGGGAGATCGCGTTTATTTCTCTGAATCTCTGATCATCTTTACTTCCAACCTCGGTATTTATCGTTTAGATGCTAATGGGGAACGCGTTGCTAATGTGCAACCCCATGAACCATTTGAAACAGTGACTCGCAATGTAAAAAATGAGATTGAGCGACATTTCAAATTAGTGCTTAACCGGCCTGAATTATTAAACCGTATCGGTGAAAATATCATTGTTTTTGATTTTATTCGCCCAGATGTGGCAGAGCAAATCTTTGAACAAATGGTTGATAACATTCTATTAGATCTGGAAAAACAGTCATTAAACATTGTTATTTCCCAACAGGCAAAAGAGAGACTAAAAACACGTTGTTTAGCTGATTTATCGAATGGTGGGCGCGGTATACGCAATCAATTAGAAGCATATTTAATTAATCCATTATCACGAGCCATTTTTGACAGCGAATTGGTGGAGAATAGCGCTTATCAAATAACAGATATAGAGATAGGTGAATCAACGCGTATATTACTGCAACCGATGGCGTAATAATAAATGACAAAAATCAGTCTTTCACGAGTTCATTTTCCTGTCACGACTTTGGGGCCCGGTCAACGTATTGGCTTATGGGTTCAAGGCTGCTCTATACATTGCAAAGGATGTATGTCACCGGACACTTGGCATCGGCGAGAAAATGGTATTGATATTACGGTTTTGATGCAGCAATTAAAACCATGGTTACAAGAGGCGGATGGGATCACCATTTCAGGTGGAGAACCATTTGAGCAACGAGATGCTTTGCAATGTTTATTAACAGAACTACGGCAAGATTTTCAGGGTGACATTTTAGTTTATAGCGGTTATGAATGGGATGATATTCATCAAGACATTTTAGATATGAATGGGTTGATTGATGCGTTAATCACAGGACCATATCAAGAAAGCGCGCCACAAACATTGGCATTGAGAGGAAGTGATAACCAACAGTTGCATTGTCTCACATCATTGGGAAAACAACGTTTCTCTCAATACGATACTCAGTTAATAGATTCTCATAAAGCGCTTGATCTCGCCGTAGATGAAACAGGTCGTATTTTTTTACTGGGGATCCCCCAGCGCCATGACATGTCCTATTTACAATCATGGCTTGAACAAAAAGAACAACCTTTAAAACAACTTAAAAAATAAGTGGATCGGAATAGCGGATGACCATGATACGTTTTTGCCCTCATTGCCAGACAAAACGCCCATTAACGGAGATTTTTTGTGAGGGGCAAATTAATCATCAACCTTGTGGTTGGGATCTTACTCTTGAAACCATTCAGGATGAAAGTTGGCAACCGCCATTACAGCAAAGCGAAGTTACCGGCGATCACATTTCAGCGGGCGATAAGGTTGTCGATGTATCGACATCAGACGCGATAGTTTGCGTCAATGGTCATCCAATGGACCCCAGTGATCTTATTTGCCTACAATGCGGTGCTGATGCAGCGTTATCCAATGATAGTCGCGAGCAGCAACAAGAGATAACTTCTCACCGATATATAGATGACTGGCGTCTAGATCAACGTATTAATGAAATTGATAGCGCGCGTGAGCGTTACACTGTCACAAATAAGCTGACAGGGCAAGTTGGTGTATTAACGCTGTACCAAAAGGGGGAAGAGCCTGATCCGGCGATTTACCAAGTACTCAAACTCATTCCCACTGAGCATGTGCCACAGTTTTATGAAACAGGGCGATGGGAAAATAGAGCATGGCATGTCACTGAACAGTTAACCGGTGGCTCACTTAGCCAATTTATCCAACAAGGGGATTTTTGGCGGCCTGATGAAATTCCTAAATTAGTTGAAGAGCTGGGAACTGCATTAGCCACATTTGCTGAACATGGATTACGTCATCGTGCTTTAAGGCCTTCTAACCTATTAATACGCAGTCGTGAACCACTCGATATTGTTATTATAGAATATGGTTCAGCAAGCTTGTCTGAATTTGATCTTGATATCGTCTCACCATTAGATATTTCACGTTATACCGCTCCAGAAACCTTAGCAGGAGGGGTTTGCGCCGCATCAGATTGGTGGAGCTTAGGGATTATTTTGCTGGAGCAATTAACCCGTGGAAAATGTTTTGATCATATCCATGATAATGCATTTCTGATTCATGTCATGACGAATGGTATTGAGCTCCCTAGTGAATTGGATGACCGTACTCAACTCTTATTACGTGGTTTATTAAATAGAGATCGCTTTTCACGTTGGCAGTGGCCTCAAGTTTCAGCTTGGTTACAAGGTCGTCCTGTCCAAGCTCCTGAATTGCTCAATAGCGACATACAGCAACAAGTACATAACTTGTCATTCGCAGGATACCAATTCAGTCATCCAGAAACATTTGCGTTGGTTGCAGCGGAACAAGCGCATTGGGACGATGCGATTGACTTGTTAACCCGTGGAGAAATCACGTCATGGTTAAGTAAATTTGACCAAATGGGCAGTGTATTAGGGCAATTACAGCGTTTAATGAATAATACAGAAATTATTCCTGACCTAAAATTGGCCTTAGCGCTACGGATTTTGAATCCAAATATTCCGTTTGTTTTTCAAGGTGAAATTATCACGCCAGCATGGCTACTAGACAACCCAATGTTGGGTTACCAATTAATTAGTGAGCCATTAGCAAATCAACTTCAAGCGATAGACGAGCAACATTGGCTGGTTCAACTTTTTCATCGTCAATGTAGGATCCGCCTGCGCGCAGAACAACAGCAAATCCCACTCAATGAAGAAAGCTTAAAACTCTATTTATTAATTAGTTCTACCAGCCAGTTAATGGCGCGTTGGGATATTTTTCATCAGCAATTCCCTGATACACATAACGACAGCTTAAGGGTACTCATTGGTAAACAAAAGCCACAAGAAGATGATTATATTTTACTACTCAGTGCTGATATTGGGCAGTTTATAGCGGTAGACACTATTATAAGTGATGCGGCTAAATTGGCTACACAATATGATATTGCCCATTTTGACCATGAAGTGGCTAAGCAGCAGTTGCTTTTACCACGTAATGAGCTATTTCAATTATTAGCAGAACGATTAGATGGTTTTAAACGACTCGGTGTAATGGATATTGATCAGTGGGCTGACACTTTTTTATTAACGCGTCGCTTGCCACTCCCGCAGGTTTTGCTGATGTTAGCCGTCCCAATTGAGCAATGGCAAGTTCCAGAATCACAGAAGTATATCCTTGAAGTTCTTGGCTTTTTCGCACAAAAACTCACCTCTGTTACCCAACGTGGTAACCTTGTCCGTATGCGTTTAACGGCTACAGCCGGTCGGGTTGACCTTACTGAGTGCACGAGCTCACACCAAGGTGCTGATAAGCTATTAGAGCATTTAATTAATCGGAAAAGCCGTGCAATCACGATTGATAGTGATTTGTTGTTACAGCGTAAAGGCGTTAATTCACGTTTGTGGGCATTGCAATCAGATACGCAATTGTACCAAAGAGACACCGGTATCAATGGCATGTATTTAGGTTTTCCATTTTTACTCCTGAATACCCAACCCAATAAAATCAAACCACGTATTGCGCCATTATTTTTATGGCCCGTATCTATTTTATCTTCTGAATTACAACGAGGACCTGTCCAACTCGCTTTTGATAATGATAGAGCAGCGGTCCGCATTAACCCAGCGCTGGCTAATTTTGTTGGGATCCCCGCAGTGAGTGAATGGCAAGACGCGTTAGATAATATTCTTTCGCAAGCCGCCTTAAGTGTTGAAGAAACAATGACAATGCTCAATGGGCTTTTGCCCGTGAGAGAATTTAATTTATCACCATTACCCTCTATTACTGAAAATGTACCCGAAAACAGTGCACAAATTATTTGCTCGGCGGTGTTGTTCCATACTTCATTTATTGGGCAAGCCATCAGCAGTGATTTGCAATTAATTACTTCACAAAGTATTAATCAAACAGCACTAGCCACCATGCTCAACCTCAATGAGCAACAAAGTATAGATGGGGCACGACAGGAACAAACTAAAGACCAATACTTTTTATCACTGCCAGATCCGTCTCAGGAGGCGGTAGTACAGGCTGCTCGCCAAGGAACCGGACTATTAATTGAAGGCCCTCCGGGAACAGGGAAAAGCCAAACGATTGTCAACTTAATTGCTGATGCTATTGGTCGTCAGAAAACGGCATTAGTTATCTGTCAAAAGCCCGCTGCATTAGAGGTGGTTTATAAACGCTTAGTTGCTAGTGGATTGGCAGATCGTGTATTAATGATTAATCAAAATCAGAAATCACGAGAAGTTATTCAGGCAGTTCGAGAACAACTTGAACAATTATGGGTTAAATTGGCAACCGAGTTACACGATGATGATTGGCGCAATCAACGTCGGCAAGTTAATCAAACACTTGAACAGTGTGAAAATACGCTTGATGAATATTATCAGGCAATGTATACCGATGATGACCAATTAAAATTGTCATATAAAGAGGTATTATCAGGGTTATTGGTTGCTGATAAAGCCGAACGTTATTTGCTGGATATTGATCAAATACAATCTGTTTTAGTCTTACAAAACAAAAACAGTATCACTCAATTTATCAATGATATTAATATTCATGCCCCTAACTGGTTTGCATTAAATTATGAGCAAAGTCCATTGAATGGAATAGCGCAATTTAACCTTGATGATCCAGAATACCGCTTGTTTGAGCAGACTTTTCCATTGTTTATCGCGGCAGAAACTCAGCGTTTAAGCACTGAGAGTGGCATTGAACATCAAATAAATATAGAGCTATTGCTAGATCATCGAACAACTTACCAGCAGTGCAAACAACAGTTTGCTTTATTGACCCCCGATCAATGGCACGACTTTTCGCAGTGGCTAACCTTGTTTTTAAATGAGCAGGGTAAACAAACCATTGGTGCTACGGTGATAGAGCAATTAATACAGCTAAATAACCGCTTAAGCAGCATTGATACCACAGGAACAGAATCTCATTATTTTTCGCTATTGGCATCATTGGATAATTTAACATTATCTCAGCTGTCACGTGCTATTTCGGAGAAATTACACGGCTCATTTCTACGTTTTTTAAATCCTTTCTATTACAGTCGAAAAAACAAACTCGCTCAATTCGTTGCTTCCAGTGGAATGAACAGTAGTGTTATTAAGTTTGATTGTTTATTAAAAACGATTAATACCGAGCAACAATGGCGCCTGTTATATCAAGAACTATTACCTATCTTCCATCAATTACACATTGAGCCACTAAATCCAGCGATACAGTTATGGCAGAAAACCCTCAGCTCGCTAATTGAACAGCTTCGACAAGTTGAACAAAATGCGGCCACTTTGGCAAATTATCCACAACCAGAACATTTTTTATCGGCCATTGTTCAACTGCAACGACTTGGATTTATGCAGCAATGCCGCGAAGTAGAAGCGGCTATCGACAAAGCGGAAGCAAGGCAAAACAGCTTAGCTATTTTGGATAGGCTAAAACCTGTATTAACAGTAACTTATTGGCAACAATTTAAAGATGCTATTATGACGGGGAACTCATTAGCGACAGCTATTGAACAGTTAAAAAAAGCGTTACCTGAGCTAGCTCGATTTCAAAAATTTAGGGCTGAAACCGCGCATTTTTCACCAGCAAATTGGCAAATATTGGCTTTGTTACGACCGTTGATTGAGGCTGATCACTCTTCTCATTGGGTAAGTAAATTAGCCAATACGGTTAAACATGCCTTTTTGTTATCGGCTAAAAATAAAATTGAAACCCGATCACCCGTACTTTCTTTAGATAATAATCAAGTCACAGAACAGATTGCTCAACTCGCTGAATTGCAAAATCAATTACAACGGCATAATAAGCAAGCGTTAACTCTCAATATTGATACATTAATGTTAGCTAGCCGCCGTGAATGGGAAGCAATTACACGTCTAACAGGACCGAGAGCTAGGCGTCTTCGTGAATTTATTAGTGAAGGATGTGAGCTTGGATTAATGCAATTGCGTCCAGTTTGGTTGATGACACCGGATGTAGCAAGTCAGATTCTACCACTTAAAGCAGGTCTGTTTGACAGTGTCATTTATGATGAAGCATCACAAATGCCGATTGAATATGCATTACCAACCTTATTTAGAGGAAAGCAGGCGATTGTCAGTGGTGATGAAAAACAGATGCCACCATCAAAATTTTTTAGTGGAAAACTCACCGATGATGATGAACATGATGAAGATGAAGATCAACAAGAGCAAGCGGATGAGCAGTGGAATTACCGACAAATTAGCGATTGTCCTGATCTGTTGCATCTAGCACGTACGGTATTACCCGTATATTCTCTCGATATTCACTATCGTTCAGTCTACCGTGAATTGATTAACTTCTCTAACTACGCATTCTATGAAAATCGGTTGAATATCCCAGCCCAACACTCCACGAAAATCGTGAATGATGTTAAACCATTAAGATTGATCACCGTTAATGGTACTTATGTTAATCAAAGTAATGAAGATGAAGCAAAAGCAGTTGTAGAGCACTTATCTCAAATTTGGTTGCGCCCATTTAATGAAAGACCTTCTATTGGTGTGGTCACCTTTAACCAAAAACAGGCTCAATTGATTAATCAACATATTCGAGCTAAAGCGCTAGTGGACGAGCAATTTCATCAAGCCTACAGTGAAGAAGCTCAACGCCAAACCAACGATGAAGATATGTCATTTTTTGTGAAAAATGTCGAAAACGTCCAAGGTGATGAGCGTGATGTGATTTTATTTTCCACCACGTTTGGGCGTAATCAACAAGGAACATTTAGGCGTAATTTTGGTGTATTAGGGCAAACTGGAGGCGAACGGCGTTTAAATGTCGCGATCACTCGGGCGCGTCAACAAGTGGTGATCATGTCATCAATGCCAATCGATGAAATTTCAGATTTACTCACGACATATCGGAAACCTGAGATCCCACGTGATTATTTACAAGGCTATTTAGCTTACGCTAAAAACTTGAGTGACCCATTAATGCAAGCAGAAAACAGTAAATTGCTCAATCGAATGTGTTATACGCAAGCGGCACAAACGCAACCCGAAGTAGAGATTGATGCATTTGTTGGATCCGTCACCCAATTTATTCGTTCTCAAGGTTGGAAAATTGCACCTACAGAGCAAGTAGGGGTATTTTATTTTGATTGTTTAATTGAAAATGAAGCCACTGGGCAATTTTTATTGGGGGTAGAATGCGATATGCCACACCATATGTTATTGCAGCGTGCGCGTTCACGAGAACTCTGGCGAGAAGGGGTATTAAAACGTATTGTAGTGGCTCGCCATCGTGTCTCGCTGAGAGAATGGTATTACGAGCGAGAAAAGGCACAACAACAACTTGTTGCAGCAATTCATCAAGCATCATTAATGATTAAATAGGTTAAATATGAGCTCCGCGGTTTATCAAATTTCAGTACGAGAAAGGCATGAAATCCTTTGCCAACGTCAACTTGCAGTCATGAATCGGGTATTTAAACAATGGCAAAAGCTCAACGAACAGCAACATAACAAAGATGCAAAAACCGATCAATTCATCGCAGCGCATCGAAAGTTAGTGGAACATAGCCAACGATTATATCGACTCAAATCGAGAGAACTCATTTCATTTAATCAAAAAATGGAGAGTTTTATTGCAAGTCTTAACGGTGAAATGCGTCAAATTCGTGAGCAAGTGATTGAAGAACAAGCCGCGCAAGCTCGTAGTCAATTTCATCGACAACGCAACCTTGTAGGGTTGATTACGCTACTACAACAGCAAGCTCCTAATGAAACCGCGTTAATGACTGAGTTGCAACGAGCAAGTTCATTAGATCAAGAACAGTTAGCCAATCTAACTTTCCGTGCAATTTCATTAATTGAAAATCTCGCACGGATTCCTTCAACGCATCAAAGTGAGTTACTTAAACAATTAAAAGCTCAGTCCGATAGCAAGAACGTATTTTGGCACAGTAGAGTTCCACAAACCCCGTTTTCTATGCAGTGTGAACAGATTGCTTTGATGATTGAAAAAGTAAAGATTTTAGCAGGAGAACAACAAGTTATAGGCTATTCAGAGACGTTAGCTGAAATTGAATTAATGCCTGAAGGTACCCAGCGCCATGTTCGCGCGGACTCATTGATCATGACGATCGCCGCACAGCTACATGACAGTCAAAAACGTATTGAACTGATGGAACGGTTAGAACAAGTTAGTGATGAGCTCAATAGCTTTAACAGCACAGAATTCACCTTACTCAGCCAGCAAGCTAGTCAATTATCATCAAGCGCTTCAATTATGCAAATTGAGCAACTGATCATACAAATAGAAGCCGCCATAGCGCAATTAGAACAACAAATTGTCACTCAAGCTCAGCGTACCATCGTCCTTGAAGGGCTTAGCAAATTAGGTTATGAAGTGCGTGATAGTTCTGTTGCCTCATGGCTAGCAAATGGCCAAGTGGTGGTGACTCATCCGGCTACGCCTGGCTATGGTTTGGAGCTTGGAGGGAAACAAACTCGTTTTCAAGCACGTACTGTTGCATTTTCTTCGCAGCGCGATACCCAACGTGATCATGATGTTGATGCTATTTGGTGTCATCAACATCAACAACTACAAGATATTATTGCGAAGTCAGATGCTGAGCTCACATTAGATAGAGCCTTACCTGCGGGCAGTAGTGAAATGAAAGTGATAGAAACCACAAATCAAGAAAATGAGCAGGCTCATAGGGTCATTGAACAAACCCAATATAGAACATTAAATAAATAGACTTAGAAATTATTTGTTTTACTAATTATTTAAATAAAAAGGGCAATTAAGCCCTTTTTATTTATTACCAATGTTTTACATCACGATCTGCTTTTGTTACGGATGTAAACTTCGCTAGTAGCGGCAATAGTTTCTTTTTTAGGTCATCAATAAAGCTATAAATGACGGGGACAAATAATAAACTCAATACCGTAGAGCTTAATAACCCACCAATGACAGCAACAGCCATTGGTGCTCTAAAGCCTGCATCAGCACCTGTCGTTAATACTAATGGTATCATTCCTGCGATCATGGCAAATGTTGTCATAATAATAGGGCGGATCCGTTCTTGACCGGCTTCGACAATTGCTAATTCACGGCTTAAGCCCGAACGCTCTTTTTCTAAGATAAATTCGACTAATAATATTGAGTTTTTAGTCACGATCCCCATTAACATCAAAATACCGATAATCACCGGTAAATCAATCATGGCACCATATAACACTAAAGCAATAATCGCACCGCCAATGGAAAAGGGTAATGCAGCTAAAATAGTAATAGGCTGCATGAAATCCTTAAATAAAATAATTAAGATGGCAAAAACGAGTAAAATACTAAATAGCATTGTGGTACTAAAACGATTGAACATGTCATTCATATATTCCATATCGCCATATTCTAATTGAGTCACACTCGTTGGTAGAGCGTTGTATTCGGGTAATGCCATGACACTTTCTAACGCTTCACCCAAGGTTAATCCCTCTAAGTTACCCTCAATTGACATTTTTCTGGAGCGATTGATACGGTCAATCTGTGATGGGCCATCGCTAAAATCAATATTTGCTATCGACTTTATAGGAATATTTTGTTGTTGGTTATTGCGTACATAAAGATTATTCAAAACGTTGACATCATCTTTCTGGTAATCGGGTAATATCACCTGTAAGGCTAATTGGCGTTCCGGTAAGTTAAATTTCGCACTTCGTGAATTAGCTTCTCCCATTGTAGCAACACGCAAAGTATTGGCGATTTCATCGACATTAACGGCGGTACGGCCAAGATCGCGAGTAATTGGTTTAACGATTAGCTCTTTACGCAATAATGGCTTAACCACGCGAACATTATTAATGCCTTTTATCTTAGCAATACTGTCACGCAATATATGCATTTGATGTTCTAGTTCTTGTGGGTCTGTACCTGTAAAGGTGAGTGAAAACTCTTTATTGCCATCACTATTACTGAAAGTGTAACGAGCGTCAGGGCTTTGCTGAAGTAAATGTGCAATCGAGTTTTCGAATTGTTTTTGTGACATTTCCCTTTCATCGGGTTCAGTTAACGTTAAAATTAATTGGCCTTTATGTTGAGCGATACCCTCAGCATCGTCGCTGATCCCTGCAATAGTGTAGATAGATTTAATCTCTTCTCGCTGGTGTAATAATGATGCCATATGAATAATAGCTTGCTGTGTTTCTTCGACAGGTGTACCTGGAGGTAATTCAACCTCAATTTGGCTAACGCTAATATCACCTTCAGGCATAAAACCAGCAGGTAAATAAGCGACTGTTGAAACAGAACCCACTAAGAACATCAGTGCCAATGAAAGTGCTAATTTACGGTGCTTTAAGGTAGCCAATAACAACTTTGTATAGTTCACAATCCACTGTGGTGTCGTGTGTTCTGTAATAGTTCTTTTGCTGGGTAATAGCAAATATGCAGCCATTAATGGCGTAACCAACCGAGCCACTAATAAAGAGGACAATACGGCGGCAGAAACGGTGATACCAAAGGGAACAAAATATTTACCGACGAAACCACCAATAAAGCTAACCGGTAAAAATACGGCAACAATCGTTAATGTAATAGCAACAATGGCAAAACCAATCGCATCTGATGCTTTTAATGCCGCTAAATAAGGGCGTTCTCCGCGCTCAATATATTTTTGAATATTTTCAATTTCAACAATAGCATCATCGACTAAAATACCAATCACTAACGTTAAAGCTAATAAGGTAATACTATTTAATGTATAACCAAATAGCGCCAGTATAAAAAAGGTGGGTAATATTGATAGAGGCAGAGCCACTGCGGCCACTAAGGTGGCTCGCCAACTCTTTAAAAAGAAGAAAACGATGATGACCGTTAAGAATGCACCTTCTAATAGCGTTTGGATAGTTAAATGATAACTGGATTCGGTATATTTGACGGTTGAAGAAACCAGCTGAATCTCAATATCAGGATGTTTTTGTTTTAACTCTGCAATTGCGTTATCTACACCTGCTGCGACTACGGTATCACTCGAATCTTTCGCACGAAAAACCGCAAAACCAACTACATCGGCCCCATTTAATTGGGAAAAAGTTTTCGAGGTTTTTTGTCCATGATAAATGGTCGCAATTTCATCAAGTTTAATCCATTGTTGTTCACCAACAGGTAACTGGATATTTTTGATTTCATCGATATTATTCTTTTCGCCTAACACACGGATGGTGTGTTGTAATGCGTTATATTTAGATGAGCCACCTGCTGAATTTTGATGCACACTGCGCAGTAATTCATTAAGGCTAACAATTGAAAGCTGTAATGCAGCTAGTTTATTTGCATCAGGCTCAACACGTATAACACTTTCTGCACCACCTAAACGGCTAACTTTTTGTACGCCGGGGATCATAATAAGTTGTTTGCTAATTGTATCATCAACAAACCAAGACAAATCGGCAATTGACTGACTATCCGATGCAACGGCATAACGTAAAATTGCCCCTCCTTCGACATCAATACGATTAATTAACGGTTCATCGATAGTTTGTGGTAAATCACTTCTAATTTGCGAAATTTGTTCGCGAATATCGTTGGTCGCAATATATGAATCAATATTTAAATCAAATTCAACGGTAGTGGTTGAAACACCTTCAGTAATAGTAGATGAAATATGACGAATACCTGGAATACCAGAAACGGCACGTTCAACTTGTTTGGTAACCGCATTTTCAAGTTCGGTGGGTGATGAGCCATCTTGAGTAACGGTTACGGTGACAATTGGAAAGTTAATGACAGGATTTGCAGTCACGGGTAAATTAATAAATGAAAATATACCTGCGATGGTCAGCGCCAAAAAAATGACAATAGTCGGGATAGGGCGAGTTATCGCCCAAGACGATAGCTGTAATTTCATGGCTTAGCCCTTACTGGTGTAACCGTATCATTCTCTGTTAAAAACGCTTGCGCATTGGTCACAACATCAAGGTCAGCGAGTAATGGTGAAAGGATTTCAATATCTCCAGCCTGTATTCTACCAACAGTGACTTTCTGCGATTTCACGACATTGTTATCGACAGTGAAAATAACCCGTTCGCCATTATCAAGCGTTCTAATCGCACTGTAAGGCAAAGTAGTTTGCATTTTTGCTGCATTACTGACCGTCATTACACCTGACTCACCAATTTGAATATGTGGTTTGTCGGAGTCTAATGAAACGCGTATTTTCCCTAGCTGCGATATACTGTCTAATTTAGGTGAGATATAGCGTATTTTCCCTGAAAACTGCTGTTTATCTGAGGTTGTTAATACAATTGTCTCAACTGACGATAAGCGTTTTAACTCTGAGGCATGCGCCAGTGCTTCAAATTCTATGTCATCGTTTTCAATGATTTTAAATAGCAATTGATTATCAGATAACATACCGCGTATCGCATGGCGTTCACTGATCACCCCCGCGACAGGAGCAATAATTCGCGATTTATCTTGCTGGCTCTGTTCTTTCATAAGCTGTGCCTGCAATTGACGTAATTCTGCTTTGCTAGCTTCAAGCATAGCCGATTGGGCTAATGCTTCTGATTTGGCTTTTTCAAAATCATTAGCTGAAATAACACCAGAGCGTGCCAAGGGTTTTAAGCGAGCAAGTTCTTTTTGTGACTGTTCTGATAAGGCTTTTTGCTGCCTAATATAAGCACTTGCTTTTTCAGTCTCTGCTTGCAATTGTTTGACCGCGGCGCTTTGCACTGGTGACTCTAAAGTTGCAAGTAATTGACCTTTTTCAACCGATTCACCTTCTTCAACAAACACATCAATGACCATTTGTTGCTGTAGTGGTGAACCAATTGCTATTTCATTTTTTGCCACAAATTTACCGGGCAAAGAAAGTGTGTCTACATATTGAGTTTTTTGTGGTTGAGTGACACTCAAACGCATATTTTCTGCATTAGATATTGGTGAAATAAATAAAAAAAAAAGTAAAGATGAAGTAGTAATAAAACGTCTCATAAATACATATGTTCCCTGAGTAGCATTGCCGGTAACATAATGAAACGTAGTGCTGATTACCATAAACCAAAGTTAAACCTTAATTTTTCGTTAAGCTTGTGAAGTCAGAAAAGAAAAGTAATTTACGCTTGAGTTATAGTGTTAAACATTATGATAAGTTTCAGGTGAATTATAACTTTCTAATTAATAGGTGGCTAACGTATGGATCCTCTACATAGCATTATTGTCACGTTGTTCTTGTTTATATTGACATTTCTTAACCCTGGAGCGAATTTGTTTGTCGTTGTACAAACCACATTGAGTTCGGGGAAGCGGGCAGGTTTAACGTGTGGCTATGGTGTTGTGTTAGGTAATGCCATTTATTCAGGATTAGGGCTATTTGGCTTAGTGGCTTTAATGACACAATTTGGTGAATTCTTTTCTATTATTAAAATTTTAGGTGGGGCTTATTTACTTTATTATGCTATCTCGACTTTTCGTAATAAAACACAGCTCAATTTAAATACAGATAGCGAAACCGAAAAATTGCACACTATTATTTATTTTAGGCGAGGGTTAATTTCTGATTTATCGAACCCACAAACTATTCTGTTTTTTATCAGTATTTTTTCAACAACGCTAAATGCAGATACCCCGCTGTGGACAAAAATCGTGATCTGGCTAGGTATTGTGACGGCGTCACTTATTTGGCGCATTATTTTGTGCCAAACCTTTTCTTTATCATCAGTAAGGCGAACCTACTCACGGATCCATAAAATCGTTGGAAAAGTAGTAGGGGTGATACTTGGGGGATTGGCCTCAAGATTAATTATCCAAGGTATAGATGAGCTGATTTATCGCAAAATATGATCACGACTATGGATGGCGTAGTCTTTAGTTTATTACTGGTAGCGGGTGTTGTGGGACTGTAACCGCTATATGCATGTTTATCTCTATTATTCATAAGGGTATCATATTTAAATATCTTAATTCTTATGGGGTCATTATGTCTTTTTCTAAATCAGTGCTGGCATTAACTATTATTGCTACTTCTTTTTCCAGTTATGCCATCAAAGAGGCATCTTTAATGATTGTTGATGGAACCGTTCTCACCATGGATCCTCAAAATAAGGTGATTGAAAATGGCACTGTGGTGATAAAGGATAATAAAATAATTGCCGTAGGTGGCGCTGAGCTAGCCAAGGAATACCAAGCCACAGATGTATTGAATGTTGATGGCGATATTGTTATGCCTGGCTTAATCAATACCCATACTCATGCCTCAATGACCGTGTTTCGTTCATTGGCAGATGATGTACCTGATCGTCTTCACCGCTATATCTTCCCACTTGAAAATAAAATGGTGTCACGTGATATGGTACGGATTGGGGCGAACTTGGGTAACGTAGAAATGGTGAAAGGCGGCGTTACTACTTATGTTGATATGTATTATTTTGAAGATGAAGTCGCGAAATCTGTCGACAAAATGGGGAATAGAGCAGTTCTTGGTGAATCAGTGATCCAATTCCCTGTTGCGGATGCACAAAATGCAGATGAAGGTATTGCTTATGCTATGAACTTTATTAATCAATATAAAGATCATCCGCGCATTACACCTGCATTCGCGCCTCATGCCCCATATACCAATTCTACGGAGCATCTACAGAAAATAGCCAAGCTTTCGCAACAACTTGATGTTCCCGTCACAATCCATTTAGCTGAAACTGACCGTGAACAAGCGGAAATAGCTAAGCGTACGGGAGGGAAAAGTCCTGTTCAATATATGGCTGATATCGGTGCATTAAATAATAAAGTGATCGCAGCTCATGCCATTATGGTTGATGACAAAGACATTGATTTATTGAAGCAATATGATGTTGGCGTAGCCCATAATATCAGTGCAAATACTAAATCGGCGAAAGGTGTTGCCCCAGTGACAAAAATGCTAGAAAAGGGCGTTCGTGTTGGTCTTGGTACTGATGGCCCTATGTCGAGCAATACCTTAACCACCATGAACGAGTTAGGCTTAGTCGGGAAAATTCATAAATTAGAGAATAAAGATCGTTCTGCCATGCCTCCATTGACGGTCGTTAAAATGGCGACTATGGGATCAGCTCAAGCATTGCATATGGAAGATAAACTTGGTTCTTTGGAGGTGGGTAAGTTAGCCGATATTATTGTTGTTGATACTAAAGCCCCCAATATGGTTCCAATGTATAGTCCATATGCCGCATTAGTATATGGGGCAAATGGCGGAGATGTCCGTCATACTATCGTTGATGGCAAAGTATTAATGAAAGATCGCCAATTACTAACCGTTGATGAAAAAGTGATTATCAAAGAAGCCCAAAAATTCGCACAACAAGTGCGTGAAACAGTGATAGCCAGCGGTGAAGCTGTTAAGTAACACTAACCAATAGCAACGCTGATACCATCATTGTTGTTATGGTATCAGCTCTATTGATATTCTTCATAGTCAGCATGGTTTGTTCAGTGTTATATTATTATCTCCTACGCGATGACCGAGGTGATAAAATGAAGATGTTAACGCTACAAGAGATGACCGAAGCGCAGTTATTTAGAGTAAAAACACGCTTAGGTCAGGAAAGAAAAAAATTGGGGCGTGAATTAACGAATGCGGAACACAGTAGGGTAAAGACGGCAATAGTCACTGAAATATCTAAAGAAGTTGAGTTAGCCGCTAAAAAAGCCAGAGCACAAAAGAAAAAAGATAAATTAGTTTCTAGTGATGAAACATTCAGTTGGTCATCTAATAACCATCGTCGAGGCCTTCGTTAAATCATAGATTAATTACACGTTAGCGCATTTATTTCTGCCCGATACAGAGTCCTTAACGTGGATTCTGTATGTCTAGTTGATTCAAAAACTCCCCTTTATTCCCTTTTTTTAGCAGCTTAGCAACGAACACAGTTTCGCTATCTATCTATTTGACTCTTCATATGATTGCAATTACAATCATTGCAAATGCAATTGTGTTTCAGGCTAGAGTATGTTAACCCAATATTTTAAGATGCCTTCGACAACAGTTAAAACAAGGCAAGCTGTGCAAGCCTGCATTAATCAGATTGATTTATATAAACAATATGTTTTAAAAATACAAACCTCTCCTGATTGTTATATCAACAATATTAGACAATTAT
The DNA here is from genome assembly GCF_016618195.1 of Providencia manganoxydans. NCBI lineage: Bacteria > Pseudomonadati > Pseudomonadota > Gammaproteobacteria > Enterobacterales > Morganellaceae > Providencia > Providencia manganoxydans. Next base: position 2,283,786 of record NZ_CP067099.1, on the reverse strand, counting down.
TAAGTAAATTGGATACTCTGTGGATGGTTTCTGGCGATGAATCAAAGCAAGGACAGACGAATAAACTAAAAACAGCTTGGCCACTTTGGTTTCAAAATAAAGTAGGCAGTTATGAGAAACCCCTGTTTTATTTTTGCACAGTAATACTATCTCCACATTACTTTCATTAGAAGTCGAAACCAATCGCAAAGGTATTTTTTTCAATAGTGCAGATAAATCTAATATTGAATTGCCGAAAGGCGTGCAAGCTTGGTTTCCTTTAATACTCTCCACTATGAAGAATTGGCTGCCTTTTGATCCTGCTAATGCTCAAGAAACCGCCGCAATAATGCAGCAAGCATTAAAAACTATCTATTTAGATGGCGAACAAAAAATGGTTTATATTGCGACTCATGAACAAGTTTCTGAATTTTCACCAATGACCAATAGTGACATAGTCGATGCTTATAAAGGTATGTATCAAATAAGTACCCCTGAAAAAAGACACAAAAATTTAGTTGTCAGATTGTGTGGGGCTGGTAAATCATTAGAGCGAGTAAAAAAAGCGGCTCATTTGCTTAAACATCATTGGGATATTGAGTGTGAAGTTTGGAGTTGCCCCAGCTATACTCGGCTCGCTTATGATGCAGAGCAACTTACCTATAATCGACAACAAAATGTTCAAAACCCGTTAGTCAAATCACATATAGAACGGTGCTTTGGAAAAGAAGATTGGCCGGTTATTGCTGTGACTGATTACAACTATTTAATTGCTAGCCAAATCAAGCCGTTTGTTACTGCTAAGTTCACCGCAATCGGTTCAGATCCACAAATACATGGAGAAGCGAGTTATCCTCAGCCTGAATGGATCGCATTATGTGCATTAAAAAGATTAGTTGAACAGCACAAACTGTCTACCGATATATTAGAAAATGCAATCCATCTCTTAGGTATCGAAAATAATTAATCTCTAACTTCTCTTGCTGAGGCATCTAAAGCTTCAGCAAAGCGAGTGATTTCGTCTGCACTAAACTGACTAATAAAATGCTCCTTGATCACAGTTTGGTAAACTGCCCACATTTCTTTTCTAAGGGCTTTTCCTTTTTCAGTAATAGTAGCAAAGGCAGCTCTGCGGTCATCATCTGAACGTGATCTAACGACCAATTGCTCTTTTTCAAGGCGGTCAATAAGTCGAGTTAAGTTATACCGTTCAATTACAACCACATCAGCGAGCTCATGCATACGCCGAGTTCCATCTTTACCGCTCTCTAAGCCCCAAAGCACATCATACCATGCATATATCGGGAGCTTTGCTTCAGCTAATTTCGCTTCAATTTTTCTAATAATTAACTTATGGGCTCTTACGAAAGAAAACCATAAATCAGGTTTTTTGCTCATCACTATTCGCCATTTATTAAGTCCCGGAAAAAGTTGCAATTGCAATTATAAAAGGATACAGTCACTTTTACCATGATTGCAATTGCAACTATAGCAATTGCAATTTACGAGGGGCCTATTTGCTGAAATCCACAGCGCAGTCTACGGATAGTGAAAAGCGTGTACAGCTGATATCCAGTGGATCAATAATGAATGAAACCTTAGCGGCCGCAGATATATTGCTGGCGGACTTTGCTATTGAGAGCAATATTTGGAGTGCAACGAGCTTAACCGAATTAAGACGTGATGGCATGGCAACGGAACGTTGGAATATGCTTCACCCAGAAGAGGAGCCGAGAAAAAGCTATATTGAGCAATTGATGGCACCACACTCAGGACCTGTCGTCGTTGCAACAGACTATATGAAAATAGTCGGTGACCAAATAAGGCCATATTTGCCTGAACGTAAGTTTATTTCATTAGGTACAGATGGTTTTGGACGTTCAGATACTCGTGAAGCTTTGCGTGAATTATTTGAAGTTGATCGTCATTTCATTGTTATTGCGGCACTGAAGCTATTAGCCGATGATAATATCATTCCAAGAACTGAAGTTCAGCGGGCGATTCAATTGTATGGTATTGTTCCTGAAAAAGTGGCTCCCGCAGAGGTAAACTAATTTGATAGCAGATAACCCACGATTGGTGGGTTATCTTTTTCGTATAAAGACAAAAAAACTTTTGATTTTTAACGTAAATATCATAATTATTATTTAATAAAGCGATTTGTTTTTTAGGTTTTACACTAATGTGTGGTTAGCCATTCAAATACTTCTGAATAAGTTCCCCGAAAAGCTATTCTTTCCTGTTTTTTATCTAATTGATAATTGTACATAGGATCATAGTATTCGTTTAACAAGGGACATAACCAAGTAAAGTGGGCTTCTGTGGAGCCTGTTTTTTTCTGCTCAATTAAGGCTATGTCTAATAAGGCTGTTAGCTCTAACGCACGTTGAGAACCTAAGCGACGGCGTATCGCAGATAAGCCATGATGCAAATATTCACTATAGGCTAACCAGCCTTGTTCCTCACCATAACAGCGTAAAAAATCGCGGGTCATACTATCAAAATACTCGTGTTTTAACCGCTGTAACCGCTGCTCGAAAGGATCACTAACAACAACTAATGAAGCTGTAGCCATTTTATGACGTAATGGTTCTGGTAAACTGTTTGCTCCGATCGCTTTGCTTTCGTCTTCGAATACCCAACGTGCAGTATGTGAAGATTTTTTCAGTAATTGAACGCCCAAATAGTTTTCAAATGTTGCTTGCGGAAATTGAGGCTGTAAAGTTCGACCAAACGATGAGCCTCTATGATGTGCAATACCTTCAAGATCAATACCATCAGGTAATTCACGTACTAATATCGTTTTACCATTACCCGTACATCCACCAACTAAAACAGTAGGCCGCTGTAATAACTCTTTGGTCGATTCAATGATCGTTTGTCTTATTGCTTTATAGCCTCCATTCACGAGTGGATAATCGATACCCGTTTCATGAAGCCATTGTTGAACAATGTGTGAACGCATTCCACCACGAGCACAGCAAATATAGCCTTGAGGGTTTTTAATACATGCATCGCGCCAAGCGGCTATACGCCTATCACGAATTTCACCGCTCACTAATTGATGACCAAGTTCAACGGCTTTCTGAGATCCTTGTTGCTTATAACATGTGCCTACCGCTGAACGTTCTTCATCACTCATTAATGGTAAATTATAAGCTGCGGGCATTGAACCTTGATTAAATTCAATCGGTGCCCGAACATCAATTAGCGGAGTATCTGTGGCTAATATCTCTCGGATATTTTGTTGTGAATGTATTAATTCCATAAATAAAACTATAGTTAATCAAAATTAAACCAGAGGTCACTATACGCCTGTATGGCGATTATGGCACGTAATGATCCGTATTTTGTATTGCAATTAAATGCTTACACTGCGCCTTTATCGCTAAAATACAACATGTAATGGCGGTTTTGTTTGAAGCATCGAATACTTCGCCCGTTAAATAGGTTTTTTTCGCAGCCATAATCAGTTGCTGATGTAAAGGTTCTGAAATTCTCTCAATTAACCAATCGGCAGCTACCGATTTGGACTCAATTTCACCAGTAGTGAGCGTATACATAATGCGCGCTAAAGCAAGAATGATATTACATTCGTCATTCTCCCAATCAGCAGGGGCGTTCCATTGGTCTAACGTCGATATAAAGGCTTGAGCGAGATCTTCACGAGGAATGGCTGGAAAATTTATCGTTGCTTCATCACCAAATAGAACAATATTATGTCGCCGAATTTTAGTGATTAAAATCGCAATATCTGGGTCAATTTGAGGTGCTTCATAAATCCCCGCGTTAATATCATCACGCAGCCATTCGCCAAATTGCAATTCACGTTTAGGCGGATAATGCCAGTGCTTGATGGTGTCATTGAGTAATATGGTAATCTCTAATGCTCTATATTGTGGATCCGCTCCGGGCCAGGCCGAAATGTTCAGAAATTGCGTCATTAAATTTTTACGCTGTTGTTCTGAAAGAGGGGCATTTACAGTCACCAATAAATCGATATCACTTAATGGTTTTAATCCTCCAAGTAGAGCTGAGCCATATAAATGAATACTGTTAAGCTGTTTTCCAATGTTTTGTTGAATGATTTCACAAGCTGCTTTCACTTGCTCACGAATATCATTATCAATATTTTCAAAAATCACATTTCACCCATGTATTTGTTTTTAATATAATATACTGAAAAATATATAAGATATATCCAATCTTTCTATAAAACACACTTGCATTAGACTGGTCGGTCTATTATGGTATCCACATGAACAGAAAAACTGAACATGACACCCGTGAACACCTTTTAACCACTGGCGAACGCCTTTGCCTCCACCTTGGTTTTACTGGGATGGGGCTAAGTGAATTGTTAAAAACCGCTGAAGTACCTAAAGGGTCATTCTACCATTATTTTCGCTCAAAAGAGGCATTCGGCGTTGCTATGCTTGAACGCTATTATGCAGGTTATTTGCAAGACTTATCTGACCACTTTGAGCATGGGAAAGGGAACTATCGGGAACGTTTTCTGACTTATTATGGAAATGTTTTAAACAATACTTGTTTGCTAGAACATGTAAAGGGTTGCCTAACCGTTAAATTGTCAGCTGAAGTCTGCGATTTATCAGAAGACATGAATGCAGCGATGAATAATGGGGTTAGCCAAGTAATCGCATTGTTAGCTCAGGCCTTAGAAAATGGCCGAGAAGAAAAGTCGCTTTCTTTTCAGGGAGATCCATTTTCAACCGCACAAGTATTTTATTCATTATGGCTTGGAGCAAATTTACAAGCCAAAATTTTACGTAGTGATGCGCCGGTAAAAAGCGCCATTTCACATATCGAAAAATTAATCACAGCGCCTGAAAGTGAATAGGCGTTTTTATTTTCCTAGTTACTAGTCGACCGGTCTAATTTTCGGAGGTTAAATGTTACAAGAAAAACTATTTACACCCATTAAGATAGGTACATTCACTGCGCCCAATCGTATATTTATGGCTCCACTGACTCGATTACGTAGTATTGAACCTGGTGATATCCCAACTCCGTTGATGGCCGAATATTATCAGCAAAGAGCAACTGCTGGATTAATTATCACTGAGGCAACACAAATTTCAGCGCAAGCTAAAGGCTATGCAGGGGCTCCGGGAATTTATAGTGCCGAACAAATCACAGCATGGAAAAAAATCACTTCAGATGTTCATAAAGCAGGAGGGCATATTGCTGTACAGTTATGGCATACAGGACGTATCTCACATACCAGTGTACAACCTAACGGGCAAGTGCCTGTCGCACCTTCAGCAATTAATTCAGGTACACGAACCTCATTGCGTGATGAGAATGGTAATATTACCCGTGTTGATACATCGACACCACGTGCTTTAGAACTATCTGAAATTCCGGGTATTGTTAATGATTTCCGTAAAGCTGTAGCTAATGCAAATGAAGCGGGCTTTGATATGATTGAATTACATGCAGCACACGGATATTTGCTACATCAATTTTTATCACCATCAGCAAACCATAGAACAGATCAGTATGGTGGAAGTAGAGAAAACCGTGCACGTTTTCTTTTAGAGGTGGTGGATGCAGTTTGTGATGAATTGGGTTCAGAACGTATCGGTATCCGTATTTCCCCAATTGGCTCTTTTCAAAATACCGATAATGGACCAAATGAAGTAGAAGATGCGCTCTATTTAATTGAAGAACTTGAGAAACGTAAGATAGCCTACATCCACATGTCTGAACCTGATTGGGCTGGAGGGCAACCTTACACAGAGGATTTTCGTCAAAAAGTTCGTGAACGTTTCAGTGGAGTGATTATTGGCGCGGGAGCTTACACCACAGAAAAAGCAGCCTCATTGATAGGAAAAGGCTTAATTGATGCAGTTGCATTTGGCCGCGATTTTATTGCGAATCCAGATTTAGTTGCTAGGCTTCAGCAGAACGCTGAGCTTAATCCACAGCGCCCTGAAAGTTTCTACGGTGGAGACGCAGAAGGTTATACTGACTATCCATTTCTTTTATAACAATTCGTTATTGATAAAATAATATATTGACTAGTCCTGATATAGGTTGACAACTTTTCAGGTATAAAATGCTCGATGAACCTCATCGGGCGTTTTATAGTTTAATGATAAATGAGGTCGCCTTTCATTATAAATCTGTATTGATTCTTCAACCAACCTCCTAGCCTGTTCTAAATTTCTCGGCTTTATTAACAAATATTCCATTTTTAATATCCCATTGACTCGCTCTGCTAATGCATTTTGATAACAGTCATAGCCATCCGTCATAGAACATTGAATATTATGTTTTTTATGGATTTCCTGATATTCCGACGAACAGTATTGTAAGCCTCGATCTGAATGATGGATCAAGGTCGTGGTTGAACTTCGTTTTTTTAATGCTTGTACAAATGATTTCTTGACGGCTTTTGTTTTCATATTGTCATCAAGATGATAACCCACTATTTTTCGCGAATAAGCATCGGTGATCAGACTTAAATAAGTATCTCCTTCGTGTGTGGATAAATACGTAATATCAGCAACCCACAGTTGCTCCGGTTGTGAAGGGATAAACCCTGATTTAATTAAATTTGGATGTCGATGAAATCGATGATGACTCAATGTTGTTCGATGATATGACCGCTTATTAGGCACTAATAAGCGATGTTCTCTCAACAAAGAAAATAATCGGTCACGACCAATAATTAATTGTTTTTGTTTCAAAAGAAAGTGTAATTTTCTCACCCCAAGCCTAGGGTGAACTGTTCGCTCAGATTTCACAGCACAAACAATAATTGCATCTAATTTTTTCCGCTTATCAGACGTATCTTGACGTTTGTAATAGGCTTGCCGAGTGATTTTCATAAAACGACAAGCTTTGGTTACGGTGAGTTTTTCAACCGTTTTTTCCTTAATAACTCGGCTTTGCGCTTTTTTGAGAGGCGAACTCCAAAATCCCTATCCATCACTTTGACAACCGCCTCAAAAAAATCAGCTTTGAGCTGCATCTCCTCAAGCTCTTTTTCAAGGGCTTTAATGCGTTGTTCAGGTGTTTGTTGCTCCGAGGTTTGGTTCATAGCAGCACCTTTATAAAGAGTATTGGGCGTACCTTCCGACCAATCTAATCTACCATGCTTACGTAACCAAACCAAAACAGTTGAACGCCCCTGTATGCCATATCGATATTGAGCTTGTTTATAGGTGAGCTCGCCTTTTTCTACTTGGTCAACAACCGCCAGTTTAAAGGCAAGAGAATAATCACGTTGAGTTCGTTTACCTATTGGTTTCATTACACTCTCCAATTTTAGATTGGAAAAGTGTCAACTTTATTTAGGACCGGTCATATTAAATAAAAAAATCCGATATTAATTCAATATCGGATTTTTTATTATTCAAACATTTTTGAGCATTTGGTTAAGAACATTCAACAATCTTTCTCTGAGCATTTTTGATACGATGGGTTAATGTGAATATTAATACAAACGCTAATGATGCGACCAGTAACATACTTACCATCAAGATATAACCATTAAAATTATCCATGATATAGCCGCCAACTAAGCTACCAATAGTAATTAAAATTAAAAACATGAATGTGATAAGTGCGGAACCTTTTTCAACTAATTCAGGAACATGAACGTGCATCCACATATTAATTGTCGCGGGTATCATACCTGCCGCCACTCCCCATAAAAACACAATCATTGCACTATTGAACCAACTAAAATGCCAAATAGATAAAGCTAAAAATGTGACTGATAATAAAAATGCACTAATTGCAAAATTGTAACGCACATTATATTTACCAACATAGCCTGCTAGTACATTACCCAGAAAACTAGCAATACCAAAAACCAGTAATAATGCAGAGATCTGCTCATCTAAAAAACTAATCGTTTCTTTAAAGAAAACAGTAAAATAGTTATATGCGGCAAAATGAGCTAAAAATATTAATGAAAATATAATTAAACCTTTACGAGCAATAGGATGAGAAGGAAGTAATAATAATTCTTTCCATTGCATTGTCGATGATGGTTTTAATGAAGGTAGAGATAGATATTGCATAACAAAAGCTATCACACCAAGGATCACTAAAATAAAGTAGGGGGCTCTCCAGCCATATAAATTACCTAGCCAAGAACCTAACGGTACTCCAAACACAGTAACGAATGTGACAGCAGAAAAGAATATAGTTACAGAAGTCGTAACGGGCATATTTTTAGGAGCTAAACGTAAGACTAACCCAGCTGCGACTCCCCAAAATCCCCCCAAAGCAATACCTAGAATGAATCGTCCTAATAAAACAAGATAATAATTGGTTGCTAATGCTGTAATGGCATTAGCAACTATCATTAATACCACTAGAAATAGTAGGACTTGTCGTCTATCGAGTGTTTTGGCATAGATAGGCACTAGTAATGCAGATGCCATACCTGCGATAGATGTAACAGTCACGGTTAGGCCAGCGGTGCCTACAGAAATCTGAAAGTCATATGCGATATTATTGATGACACTTATGGCCAAAAATTCACCTGTCACAATAATAAAGCAAGCAAAAGTTGCAGATATTAGCGAAAGCCAGTTACCATTGTGTGTAGAAAGGTTAGGTATTGCCATGTGTTTACCTTATTAAGTTATTGTTGCTAGTTAATATATAATTCTATAGCGGTCACTATAGAATTGAGCTATTCTTAATGGAAACATGATGGCTGTCAATTTATTTTATAGTGATCACTATAAAATAAAACAGTGATATGAAATTAATTGTTGGAAAACAAGTATATGACTCAGACAAAACGCGGACGTCCAAAAGGCTTTGATCAGCAAGAAGCTTTAGCTAAGGCGATGTTACTGTTTTGGGAAAATGGTTATGTTGCCACCTCAATTAGTGATTTGACTAAATCACTAGGCATCACTGCGCCTAGTTTATATTGTGCTTTCGGTGATAAAGCTGCCTTATTTAATCAATGTATTGATTATTATTTAACCCATGAGGCATGTCCCATCCTTGCTATCATGAAGCAAGCGAAGACAGCTAAAGTTGCGATTGAATTGTTAATGTATGATACAGCAAAAAGATTGGCGCAACCTGATAAACCCGCAGGTTGTATGCTTATCACTGCCACGATGAATGGTGCAAAACAAATCGAAGAAGTATCACAGAACGTACATGAAAAAAGACAAAATTATCAAGAAATTTTGCTGAAAAGATTGGAGCAGGGCATTGAAGAAGGCGATATTGCTCCAAATGTACCAATTCATGCAATTACTGATTTTTATATTACAGTGATTAACGGATTAACAATACAAGCCTGTGATGGCGCGGATATTGATAAGCTTAATCAAGTGATCCTAAATGCGATCAAAGCATGGTCAATTTTTGATGTTGATATTAACTAGCAATATTAAGGAAATAAAATTAATACTATGATTGAACCTAAAATTCGTCTACTCGGAGTAGCTGATGTACAAGATTTTCGTAACATTCGCTTGTCAGCGTTGAAGAAATCTCCAGAGATGTTTGGTTCAATTTATGATTGTGAGGAAAAACAACCAATTCAATCTGTTGCAAAACGGTTGGATAGTTTTACAGCATTCGGTGCATACATAGACGAAAAGATTGTCGGTTTGTGTGTCTTTAAACAAGATGATGGCATTAAAGATGCTCACAAAGCTTATTTATCGAGCGTTTTTGTTGAGCCTGAATTTCGAGGGTTAGGTATAGCGGAAAAGCTATTACAGTCAGTGAAAAATTATGCTCTTAAGCATGTTGAGCAAATCATGCTCAGCGTAGTAGATGGAAATACCGCTGCTATCAACCTCTATGAAAAACATGGTTTCAAAATTTACGGTGTGGAACCTCGTGCGCTGAAAGAGGGCACGGAATATCGAGACGAAATATTGATGGCGTTAATCCTTCGCTAAGGCTTTTTGTATAAACCTAATACTGCAAAATTTGGGATCTACATTACACAGAAGTAAAAGCATCGTTAATTTGCCTTTAGTAATTAGTGCAAGCCATTATTGACTATGCAATCCTAACCAATTGATTATATTGTTATTTTCATTTTTGGTATAAATCGTCCAGGGATTGACTCTGAAGGTGTATTGTACATCGTTATTGCGCCCATTTTTTTATAAAAATTTTCAGCATTAGGATCTGCATCAAGTACTAGCTCTTTTATGTTCATCTTTCGTGCATGTTCCACAGCTCGTTCATACAAGGTTTTGCCAATCCCTTGGCCAATAAAAGAGGGGGCGACAAATAGCTTTTCTAGTTCTCCTTGTCCTGCGTTATCATTCAATTTGAGTTGAACAAAACCACAATATTTTTCATTATTTTTTGCGACCAAAATTAAAGAGTTAAGAAAATCGGCTTCTTTCAATGTGAGTTCATCACGGCACATCTCAATAAAGTCAGAACTGTATCCCCAGTATTGTTTAGATTCCAGAGCGATTGTTGTAAGTTCTTTTGCTTCAGAGGCATTAGCTATATCAATACTAATCGACATATTATTAAATCCTTGTTGGGGATCTGCGCAGAATTGAATAATTTATTCTAAAGATTATCTCAATGCCTGAAGCGCAACAACAAATACAATAAGAAAAGGTCACAATGAGCATGTGGTGAAGATTGAAATCACATCACAAGATATTTGATAAAGGTTTGGTTGAGAATAAGTTGTTCGGCCAGTATCTGTTTTTTATCTATGCGTAAATGCTGTATCGAGTATCCCATTAAAATTCTCAGATTGGGCTAGAAGTGAAGTTATTAAATTCTCAACACGTATCTGAGTCAATAGGGCTTTGAAGCGGTAAATCCTTGAAAGGATCCATCTTATGAAGTTATTGGTGATTACATTCAATTTAACATAATATGTATTATGCGAACCTAAGTATGAAATGAAGAAATCCAGCGTTCTGGCTGGTTAATCGTGTTGGTTCTTTTTGGCTTTAAAGCTAGAGCCTAACCATAAACTGGATGTGTTTTAATTAAAATCGTGGGTTCTATCTGCACTGAAACTTCAGGAAGCCCGCTATTTTCTTCACGCTTAATCATCATTACATCTTTATTTAATTGAATTTTTTCAACATATCTAATATGTAGTACTAAATTCGTAATATTGTCTACTTTCATTTCTAACGTTACGAATCCCTCAAATGCTGTAAAATAAAAAAGTAATGACACATTATTTTTATGATACTCATATCCAAATGTCATATTATCTGATACATCTTTCAAAAAAGGCTCTGTTTCAAAAAAACATAAAAAATCCACTTCATCTGGCAGTTCTGTGATACCCATTACGATGCTCCCTTTTTTATGAATCTAGAGCCGAACATTCTAGCTGGTTAATTGGTGTTGGTTCGTTTATCACTAGAATGACTTTTTGTCTCTGGGTCATCAAGCTACTGAACCGCTTTGGTATTGCGAAAAGCAAAATGTTCCCATTTAATAACGTCGGTGAATCATTTGCGCCAGTGTTGGTTGATTGAACGCGAAAATGTGACTAATTGACCATATAAAAACGGCTATCCTATTAATTAGTGACCCTGTCACATAAATACAATTATAAAATGCCCCGTCATAGATGCCATGTGCGGTTAGATTTGCTCAGAACTAAAATTGCTCCCTATTCTACTACTTGCCGCTGAAAATGACTCATTGACAAAGATCCTGAGTACATAGGTTAAATTAATCCATGATAGGTTGTCCTAGTTTTAATTCGGATCGCATACTTAATTAATGAGGTAAGGTCACGCCATGTTTTTATCGGAATTTCATTATTTTTATCTATATTCAATGTGTTAAATCATTATATTTATTACAAGGATAAGTGTTTTTATCGTCAGCAGTGATTGCCTTAAGGATAGAATTAATGCTATCTAAAAAATAAAAAGCTGCTTTTTCAGTATCAACTTCTACTCCATCGCCATTTTTATACATTTCACCTAATAGATAAGATGCCGTTGGGTCACCTAGATAAGATGCCTTGACATATAACTCTTTGGCTTTATCAAGATCTTTGGCTCTCATGTGACCATTTTGATACATAAACCCCAAAGAGGTTATGGCATTTGGCAGTTCTTTCTTAGAAGATCTTTCAAATAGTTCAAAGGCATATATCCAGTTCATATCAACGCCGACGCCATCGTAATACATTAAACCAAGGACGTATTGAGATTTAGTGCAACCTTGAGATGCAGATTTTCTGGTCCATTCAAATGCTTCCTCTGGATTCATCGTGATAATTAGTTAAGTTTTTTTGCTTCTTCAATATAGAAGTCGATTAAGCGTTCATTACCTACTGATTGCCCTATGTGGTCAGAGCCCATAAATGTCAGAAAAAATTCGATCGGGCCATACGTTTTTTGTGACGTAAAATTCCTTACCAGTACAATTGTTATTTTTCTCATCCAATCGGGTAAGTGTGTGATTTTGATTTCACGACCAAGGGCTTGACCGGCTAAATGACTAATTTGATTAAGGCTGAGTATTTCTGGTCCTCCTACGGCAACATCGCTTTGTTTTTGTTCTATCAAACTTACAATAAAAGTAGCAAGATCACCACCGGAGATAGGATTAATTTTTACGTTACCATTACCGAAAAGGTAAATCCGTCCAGATGCAGCCATATTGAGAAAGTCCCCCATGTCACTGAAGTAACCGTTAGGACGGACAATCGTTGAATTAATCGATGAACGTTTAAGTTCATCAGCAAATCGCTCTTTGGCTTGAAAAATTTTAAGTTGTCGGTTTTTGTCACCGTCTATTGCAGAGATATAGATGAATTTCTTAACGCCTGAGCCTTCCGCTTCGTGTAATAAATTAGCATTACCTTGGTAATCTACATCCATATACGTTAAGCCGTCTTTCTGACGAGTGATACCGACAGCACTGATCACGACATCTATTCCATCCGCTATACAGTGTAAGGTTTCTGGCTTGGTAATCTGACCAACAAAAATTTCATCCGCAGCTGAAACCTGAATTTGCTGCTTGGCTGATCTGACCAATGCCCTTACCCAATATCCTTTCTGTTTCAATTCCGAAACAAGATGACGACCTAAATAACCTGTAGCCCCTGCGACCAATACTTTTTGCACACTATATCCTATGGTTAACCGTTTGTTCTAAGCCAATTTACGGCTTATATTTTAAAAGAAAAAGCTAAGCAGCTAATGGCGCTCGCTCGGCATAATGGGCTGTAATGTTTAACGGAAGTAACACCTATCAATGCTATTCATGCTTTGCAAATAACCTAAATCGTTGGAAGCAAATGCCATCATATACAAGAGTACCATCTGGTTGAAAGCCATAACGAGATACTGCTTTAGCTGCTCTGGATAGTGGTAATAAGATGGTTATGCTCTCCAGATTCATTTCATCAAATGCTCGGCGGATAATTTCTTTATAAATAGTTTTCCCCATTCCCCAATATTTAGGGTGAAGCACAAGCGCTAAGTCTGCATCTTCACCTTCTTTTTGAAGCCCTCCCCAGCCTATAAATATCCCATCAATTACAAAGGCCCAAGGGCCATAACCGTGAATATCCCATTGAGAGTCTTTATCTTTCGCCCAAGCTTGGCTTTTTTCAATGTCGAAATTAGGGCTACCTAGTGGCATATGTCTGAGAACCTCAGGGTGGTTATTTAATTCTGCGATATCACTCGGCGCTATATCAATCAGTCTTTTAAACTCTAATTGCATCTCTTTCCTTATTACGAAATTCTACCTAGTATGTTAATGATATTTTATAAGCAGTTACTTGCCTACCTTATAAAGGTCATATTTAGGTTTATTCTGTTATCTAGATATTATCATATGAAATATGATGCGTTGTAATCCGCTAATTTTCACATTTTTATGAGGTTAAATATGCCGACTGTAGCAAAATTGGTGAAAGGTGTTGCATTATTTTCAGCATTTATTTCGTTGCAATCTGTTGCTAATGAGATCCAATCAATAAATAAAGCATTAAAACTAAATCAAGCAACGATATTTTTGCGGGGTGCGGAACTTAATAATAGCGCTGAGTTAGTGCTGCCTGCTGGCCAAAGCCAAATAACGCTAACAAATGTAGCTCAAAATGTAGACAAACAAAGTCTTTCTATGAGTTTTGCAACTGATGATATTGTCATTCGTTCAGTCAATCTACAACATGTTCCGACAAAACCATCGTATACTGCTGATATTACAGCACTAATACAGAAAATTAATGAAATAAAAAATCAAATCGCAGATATCAATATCAACGTAAAAGTTAATGATGAACAACTTGCATTACTTAAAGATCAGCGTTTTTTTGGTGAATCTACAGCATTATCTTTAGAACAAATCTCATCAAAACTCGACTTTATTCGTAAACAAATGGCATCAATTCTCAGTGAGCAACGTGTACATGAACAAAACATACAAAAATTAACTGAGGAAATGGAGCTATTACAAACTCAGTTAGAAAGTAAAATGCCAGCCAATGCAGATTCTCAAACCGAAATTGTACTGACCGTTGATACACCTAAAAGTATTACAACAAATATGCACGTTTCTTATATGACTCCTGATGCTGGCTGGTCACCATCGTATGATATAAGAGCAAAAGCGATTGATAAGCCATTATTATTAACCTATAAAGCAGATGTTATTCAAAATACAGGTATTAATTGGGAGCAAGTTAAATTATCGCTTTCATCAACTAACCCTACTCGTAATATTATTCCCCCGGCTTTATCACCTTGGTATTTATCTGTTTATGATGAACAAATGGCAGATATATCCGGTGGAAGAATGATGATGGAAATGGCGCCATCAGCCCCTGCTCCAATCGCTAGAATGAGTGCTAAAAAGGTTAATTCAGGTATTGCAGATTATGTGGTTACGGACACGAATGGTTTAAATCTTAGTTATAATATTGAATTACCTTATAGCTTAAATAGCACACCACGCTCCCAATCTATCACGATCAAACAACAAGATGTTGATGCTAAGTATCGCTACACAGCAACGCCAAAACTATCAGAAGAGGTTTATCTACAGGCTGAAGTTGATAATTGGCAAAATCTTAATTTGCTTAATGGCCCTGCAAATATCTATTTAATGAATAATTATATTGGTAGTTACCAAGTGATGACGGATCAACTGACTAAAACATTAGACGTACCTTTTGGGGTAGATAAAAATATCCAAATAAGCCGAGCAAGTAATGAGCTATTACGCAAAAAACCGACATTTATCGGCTCAATGATTGAACAAAAAGAAAGCTATATTATCAAAGTTAAGAATAATCGTAATAATGATATAAATCTTGTGGTCTATGACCAGTTACCAGTTAGCCAAGATAGTGAGATTAAAATTACCGATATGGAATATGAAAACGGTAACTTGGATAAAACTAACGGTAAAATTAACTGGGATCTCTTGCTGAAACCTAATCAACAAACTGAAATTCCTCTTAATTACACCCTTAAATATCCAAAAGAAAAGCATATTGTCGGGTTATGATCTGCAATTTGTAGAACGGTGCCGCTAGCGCTAGAATGACGTAATACTAATCGATAATAATTTGACAGGGGTAATGATGATTATTTTAGTAACAGGCGCAACATCAGGTTTTGGCGAATCAATAGCTCGTCGTTTTATACAAAATGGTGCGACCGTTATCGGCACGGGTCGGCGTTCTGAGCGCTTAGCTGCATTGCAAAAAGAATTAGGTGATAATTTTTATCCTTTAACTCTTGATGTGAGAGATAGACAAGCTATACAAACTGCGATCGCTGAGCTACCTGCTGATTTAAAAAACATTGATGTCCTTGTCAATAATGCAGGCTTAGCACTAGGTATAGAGCCTGCATTCAATGCTAATCCTGATGATTGGGCAACTATGATTGATACGAATACTAAAGGCCTAGTCAATATGACCTATGAAGTTCTGCAAACGATGGTTGCGAACAATCATGGGCACATTATCAACATAGGTTCAACAGCTGCAAATTGGCCATATAAAGGTGGAAATGTTTATGGCGCAACAAAAGCATTTGTTAGACAATTCTCTTTAGGTTTACGGGCTGATCTGCAAGGTAAAAAAATACGAGTCACCGATATTGAGCCAGGCTTAGTGGGGGGAACTGAGTTTTCAAATGTCCGCCTTAAAGGTGATGATGATAAAGCCGCAAGTATTTATAAAGGTGCTGATGCATTAACACCGGATGATATTGCAGAAACTGTCTATTGGGTGGCCAACTTACCGGCTCGTATGAACGTAAATACACTTGAATTGATGCCTGTCTGTCAGACATTTGCTGGTTTGACGATCCATAAAGAAGGCTAATTTTTCGTACTTTTCTAAGGTATTTAAGTCAACTTTTATGGTTACATTGTTAGAATGGAACTAAAGTAAGGAACTAAAATGAACTCATCATCAAAGTTTATTAAACATGGTTTAGCAGCATTACTTCTCTGTTTACCTTTAATGGGCGCTCAAGCTGCGAGTGTCAACTGTACTGCTGGAAGTACGTGTGTAACTTCGGGTAATGTTGATAGTGTTTTGACAAAAGAACAAGCTCGTCAAGAAAAAGAGCAATGGGATCAAACTCGTCAATTGCGTACAAAAGTTAACTCTCGTACCGAAAAAGAGTTCGATAAAATTGATGCTGCGTTTGATGCTAAAGATGCATGTGAAAAAAGCCTTAATTTAAATGCTTATTGGGAACCCAGTACTCAACGTTGTCTTGATGTCAATACTGGACGCCCTCTTGCTCGCCCATAACTCATTAATCAATTAAGGAGTTATTATGAAAATGAGATTGGTACTACCTGCATTAGTCGTTTTACTCGCGCCTGTATTCGCTCAGGCATCATGTGAAAGTGTGATTGAAGAAATTAAACAAAAAATTATTAATAATGGCGTGCCTGCTGATAATTTCAGTTTAGTTGCCGTCCCAAATGATGAAGCGGAACAGTCTCAAGGCCAAGTTGTTGGCCACTGTCAAAACGAAACGTATAAAATTATTTATACGCGTCATTGATAGCCAAAAGGGCACTAATTTCAGTGCCCTTGTCAATTTCGTTCGTCTTACTAAGCGTATTCACACATAAACTCTTTCAGTTTATTTTGATTCAAATACTGACAGAGCTCTTTTTCTTCTGGCCTTAACAAATAAGGGATTTCTCCAAGTAATGGGGCTTGTATATGTTGCTGTAGACGATTAATAATTTGTGCATAGTGGCCTAGCCCTGGGTTGATTCGATTGGCAATCCAGCCAACAAGCGGTAAACCATCAGCACGTATCGCATCAGCTGTTAATAAAGTATGATTAACACAACCATGTTGAATGCCAACAACGAGTATCACGCCAACTTTTTGGTCTTTTAGCCAATCCGTATAAAATGTATTGTCATCTAATAGATAACGCCAACCACCATTTCCTTCAATAACAACAGTATCACATTGGCTATTTAAATTGTCTAAACCTTGTTTTACCTTATTGAAGTTAATGAGGTTTTCTTGATTATAGTTATCTTTAATTTTAATGGGATTTACATCATCATAGGATACTAATTGTTGTGATGCGCCATGTATTAGCAATGCATCTTTATTCCGCATTCCTTCTGGAGTATCAATACATTTATCTGCGATAGGCTTATAACCTACCGCTTTAATTCCTTGACTATTAAGTGCCTGCAATATCGCTAATGTGGATACTGTCTTCCCGACATCTGTATCTGTCCCGGTAACAAATAGATTCATCATGGTTATTTTCTATCCTGAAGTGACAGACGACTGCATAATTCGCAGTGAAAAATGATATGGGATCAGTTTATGGGAAGAGAGAACTCTGAAGTTTGCGTTAGCTCAATTTTCTAGTTAATAACAATAATTTTATTAATAGTTATTAACCTTGTAGTAACTGAAGTAATAAAGAACCATCATAGAGCGCTTGTAAAATTAATGCTGTTTCACTGTCTTTCTTGGTAATTATAGAATTTTCTATCTGTAATTCATTACAATATAGGGGAATGGATTGAGAAATACAGTATTGGCGTAAAAGAGAATTGAATTGATCTGAAATATTATTTAAAGGTGAATTGATTAAAATTAATTCGGTACCAAAGATATTGATTAATTGAGAAAGCTGGTTAGCAAGTATTTTAGCGACATACTTCAATACATATAAGCAATGGGGATCTTGATTTTCAACACCGTGACAAAAGTGATTAAATGAAATATCACGACTAGTCAGATTAGATAATGAGAGTTGTTCTTGTGACTGATTGAGTTTTGCTAAAATGGCGGGAATTGAGATGACACTTTCAAGGCACCCTGTCCTACCGCAATAACAGTTTTCATTGTGCCCCTCAATTTTCACATGACCAAAATGTATTGCACGGCGAGTACTACTATCTAATGCAACACCATTATTGATGATGGCAGCACTAACAATCTCATCAATTTGTAAGTAGATAATATTTTTGGCTGTTCGTTTAGTATGCAATGAAAAATAATCTGTTAACGCTAATGCATTGACGTAAGGCTGTATATAAGTTGGCAATCCTGTTTTTTCAGTTAAAAAATTCCCAAGCGATAGATTTTCAATATCATAGCTCGCTAATTTATAAATGACCCCAGAGAACGGTTCAATTAAACCATCGAGAAGAATGCTAATTGCGGTCACACGTTCTAATTGCTGTGCATAGGTTGAAAAAAAATCACTAATTAATGTTGCAATGGTGCTTGAAAATTCATCATTACCTTTTACATTAAAAGGATAATCTTGCTCAATAATGGTTTGTGTATTGATCTGTTTAAGTGAAAGACTGATTGAGTTATGTTCAATACGTATTGATAAAAATTGCCACCCTTCGCTCTCTATCACTAAGCCAATTGCTGGGCGCCCTCGTAAACCGAGTACAGGGAACTCAATCTCTTTCACTAAATGTGCATCAATTAATTCACGAGTAATTTTAGTGATACTGGCTGGTGCCAGTTGTGACTGCTTTGATAGGGCAATTCGGGAAATTGGTCCATATTGATCAATGACTCGGTAAACAATACCAGTATTTAATTGCTTTATTTGATCAATATGACCCGTTTGGTTTTCCATAATAAGCTGTTAGATCCCATTGTATAGCAGTAGATTGACTCATTAATCATCATCGTCCTTCAAGTTGCCTTGTTTTTAAGCGCCTAGCGACGTGCTTATCTGTCGCCTAGTTACAACTTGTAATTATTTAGAGTATACATCAAGTTATGGCGAACTTAGCTATCTTCATTTGAATTTGTTTAACCAACAATATTTTTGATTAGCAGATCCGTCAATTTTTTAGCCGCTGCGGGTAATGCTCTACGTGTATTGTAGACTAACCATACTTCTGAAGCTGCCTCGATGTTAGAAAATTTGATATATCTAACGCCATCAATTTTCATACGAGTAAAGGATTCTGTAATAATTGAGATCCCCATTCCAGCTGAAATTAACCCCAAAATAGTCATCGCTTCCCCCGCTTCTTGGGAAATTTTGGGCGTGATCCCTGCTGATGTTAGTAAATGATGGATTTCGTCATACAAAGCAGTACCAACCTCTCTTTCGAAAAATACTAGGGGATAATCGGCTAATAGATGAATGTCGATGCCTGTTTTTTCATATTTTAACAATGGATGTCCTTCATAAACAGCCACCATAAAAGGTTCTTTAAAGAGCAATTGATAATCTAAATGTTCAGGCAAAGCTGTATTTCGCATAATACCGATATCAATCCGCCCAGTAAGTAACGGAGCCAACTGTTGTTTAGTATTCATCTGGTGCATATGAATCGCCACTTCCGGAAATGATTCACGATACTGGCGTAAGCTTGTTGTGACTTTATTCATAAAAGGCGTAGTTGAAGTAAAGCCTATCGATAGCTCCCCTAGCTCTCCCTTTTCCATCCTTGCGGCCTTAGTTGCCGCTGCATCAACTTGAGACAAAATTTGATAAGCCTCTTTAAGAAACATACTGCCTGCTGGCGTCAACGAAACGTTTCTATTATTCCGCTCTAGTAGTTTTGCGTTGATCTGCTCCTCAAGAGCTTGAATTTGCTGGCTTAACGGTGGTTGAGAAATATGCAACCGTTCAGCGGCTCGTCCAAAATGGAGTTCCTCAGCGACAGCAATAAAGTATCGTAAGTGTCTTAATTCAATGGCCATTTTCATTTGATATTTTTAAAGTATTATTTTTAATAATTAATATATTAGACAAAAAACTCTGAAGTTTCTATCTTTGATCAAAATCAATTGGATTGTTATGACAAGGAACATTATGGAACACTCAACAACAAATAGTCTGCCGACTGAAAATACTGCTAATGGAAAGCAAGATAATCCCACGCCTAAAAAACACTACATTCAACGTGATGACTCGCTGTACTTACGCGTAACGCTGTCATTTTTCACTGTTGGGTTAGCAACATTTGCGTTGCTTTACTTTGTACAACCAATTTTACCAATGCTGTCGGAAGATTTTAATGTGTCGCCAGCCACAGCGAGCCTCGCCCTCTCATTAAGCACAGGACTAATGGCATTAGGGTTATTGATCACAGGGCCAATATCGGATGCGATTGGTCGTAAAAATGTCATGGTAGTTGCATTAACCAGTGCGGCGTTATTTACTTTATTGAGTGCCTTCATGCAAAGTTGGCAAGGCATATTAATTGCGCGAGCTATGGTTGGCCTATCTTTAAGCGGCGTTGCCGCTGTGGCGATGACTTATTTAAGTGAAGAGATTCACCCTAGCTATGTTGCGCTATCTATGGGCTTATACATTAGTGGTAATTCAATTGGTGGCATGAGTGGTCGTTTGGTGACCGGTGTGATTGCTGATTTCTATTCTTGGCGTGTTGCCGTCATTTTATTAGGTAGCTTAGCGCTAATTGCAGCAATAGGTTTTTGGCGTTTACTACCACCGTCACAACATTTTCGCGCTAGCTCATTAAAACCTAAAAATTTATGGATCAACTTACGCCTTCATTTTAGGGATAAAGGGTTACCTTGGCTATTTATTGAAGGTTTTGTTTTAATGGGTGGTTTTGTCACTATGTATAACTATATCGGTTATCGTTTATTGGAAGCCCCCTATCATTTTAGCCAAGCGACAGTAGGTTTATTATCTATTATATATTTAACAGGAACTTACAGTGCATCTAAATCAGGTAGCCTCACACACAAATTTGGTTTAGCAAAAGTACTACTGTCCGCACTGGCACTGATGCTTATTGGTATTTTGTTAACATTATTCTCAGAGTTTTGGATTATTTTATTAGGTATGACAATATTGACCACAGGCTTCTTTGCTGCTCATTCAGTTGCAAGTAGTTGGGTTGGCCATAGAGCGAAACGAGCAAGAGGTCAAGCTTCATCTCTTTATTTATTCAGTTATTACGCGGGTTCGAGTATTGCAGGCACAGTAGGCGGAGTATTTTGGTTGAAATTTGGATGGTCAGGTGTTGCCTTATTTATTGCTGCCTTATTGCTTATTGGTATGTTGATTGGTTATAAATTGAAAGTTAGTTGTTAAGAAAATAATTAATTTTTAATGCATTTGATTTGTTAATACCTATCAAACGATGAAATTTATTTATAGCGTTTGATTAAGAGAACATGTTGTCTTCAATCTTAACGAGGACAACATATGAAAAACTTTTTTCTACTCTCTGTTTTACTTTGCTTTTCTACCACTGTTTTTGCCCATGGCTATATTGAGAACCCAGAAAGCCGCGCCTATTTATGCAAACTGCAAAAAAATACGAGTTGTGGCGCTGTAGAATATGAACCTCAATCTCTAGAAGGTCCTAAAGGTTTCCCACAAAATGGACCTAAAGATGGTAAAATTGCCAGTGCGGGTATTCAGGGATTTAATGCATTGAATGCACAAACTCCTTCACGATGGATAAAAAACACGATTACTCACCCTCAATTAACATTTAAGTGGCATCTAACGGCTAGGCATGCAACTAAAAAATGGGAATATTTTATCACTAAGCCTAACTGGAATCCCTCCCAGTTATTGGCTCGTGAGCAACTTGTTTTAACCCCATTCTGTGAATATAACGAACCAGCTCATCCACAAACGATAGTAACTCATAATTGTAAGTTACCGGCAGAAAATAAAGGCTATCATGTGATATTAGCCGTTTGGAGTATTGCTGATACGGCAAATGCGTTCTATCAAGTTATTGATGTTGATATTAAATAATCATTCAGGGGAAAAGAACTCCCCTAATTGCTGGTTAAATTATTATTATGCACGGTGTCTAATATTTGTTATTCTCTTTTCAAGAACTAATGAATGTTGTAACTAAATGGACATCTGTGATATGAACAAAGCTAAATATGATCTTCTTGATAACTTCAAACAGTTGGAAAGTAGAATATCTGAATTCAGTCAACAGCTGTCACAATTAACTGACTTTACCGCTGTTGTATTTCGTTTACCCGACATAATGAAAGGCGATGAAAACAAAGAAATTAGTGAAATTTATGTTGAGAAATTTACCGGTGTATCCGCCATTAAACAGGCTATAGACCATTTTAACCTATTATTTCTTCAAGATAAATCAGAATCAACGAGCAATAAATCTGCTATTCGCTTACCTGGTGCAATATGTGTCAGTACCCCCTATTCTACTTTTCGTTTACTTCAGTCTCAATTAGATGAAATTAATCAGTTAAAAAAACAAATTAAACATATCGTTACGAAAAAATCAGGAATTGATGAATCACAACGCTTTGAATTTGTTCATGATAGTTTACATGGCCTATTGACTCTCAATACCTATCGAACACTAACCTATCTTGTTGATGTTGATACTGTTAGATTTGGCTGGGCCAATAAAAAGGTTATCAATAAAGTCACTAAAGAACAGATTCTAAATAAGTTACAGGATTCATTAGAGAGTAAACGTTCACCATTAGGAATGACCCGTGAACATTGGCAAAGCCAAATAGAACAAGAAATACTTCTGATCAAAAGTTTAAGCGATAACGCAGTTTTAAAAACACAACGTCCAGTGAAAGTACAACCTATTGCTCGAGTTTGGGACAGCGCACAGCAAAAACAAACACAATTAGCCTGTGCGAACCCATTGATTGTATTTGCGGTTGATAAATCTTATGAAGAGATAGTGCTAGGCGATCTACCTGATTATCGAGCGACGAATATTGCTTTACGCAATCGGCCTCGTTCAAAGCCTGTTGAGTTGCTGCTCCCGCGTCTCAACTTATATGTCGAAATATGATGTGATAGAGTAACTGATACAATTAATTATATAAAGCACTTGCTACTCTACAAGCAAGTGCTTTTCATTACCAATCAATTAATGATTAGCTTTTCATGCTACCAACCATATCTTCAGGGCGAACCCACTCATCGAACTGCTCAGCAGTCAGATAATTCAGTTTCAATGCCGCTTGTTTCAGCGTTAGCCCTTCTTTATGGGCTTTCTTAGCAATTTCAGCTGCTTTATCATAACCAATGTGCGTATTAAGCGCAGTGACTAACATTAGCGATTCATGCAGTAATTTTTCAATACGTTCACGGTTTGGCTCGATGCCAATTGCACAGTGCTCATTGAAACTACGCATACCATCAGCTAATAAACGGATAGATTGCAGGAAGTTATCAATCAACATTGGACGGAAAACGTTCAATTCAAAGTTACCAGAAGCACCACCGATGTTCACTGCAACATCGTTACCCATTACTTGAGCGCACAGCATAGTCAGTGCTTCACATTGAGTTGGGTTTACTTTACCAGGCATGATAGAGCTTCCTGGTTCATTTTCTGGAATAGAAATTTCACCGATACCACAACGCGGACCCGATGCTAACCAACGAACATCATTAGCGATCTTCATTAATGATGCGGCCAAACCTTTTAGAGCACCATGAGCATGTACTAATGCATCACAGGTTGCCAGTGCTTCAAATTTATTTGGTGAAGTAACAAATGGTTGCCCTGTTAGCTCAGCAATTTTTTTCGCAACACGCACCGCGTACTCTGGATGAGTATTCAAACCTGTACCAACAGCAGTACCACCTAACGCCAGTTCACAAACATGTGGAACTGAATTTTCAATGTGTTTCTCACTGTGAGCTAGCATTGCTGCCCAGCCAGAAATTTCTTGGCCTAAAGTCAGTGGAGTTGCATCTTGCAAGTGGGTACGACCAATTTTGACGATGTCTTTGAACTCTTTTGCTTTAGCATCTAACACTTTGTGTAACGCTTTCAGTTCAGGTAACAAGTGTTCGCGAATGGCAACAACTGCCGCAACATGCATTGCCGTTGGGAACACATCATTTGAACTTTGGCTCTTGTTCACATCATCATTTGGGTGAATAAGACGGTCGTTCCCTCTTTGCCCACCTAAGATCTCGCTACCACGGTTCGCTAGCACTTCGTTCATGTTCATGTTACTTTGCGTACCAGAACCTGTTTGCCAAATAGCGAGAGGGAATTCAGTAGGATGTTTACCCGCTAATACTTCATCCGCAGCTGCAACAATTGCATCACCACGATCTTTAGGGAGTAATCCTAAATCCATGTTCACACTCGCCGCCGCTTTTTTAGTGACCGCTAAAGCATGGATCAATGCGACAGGCATCTTTTCTACAGATATACGGAAATGTTCTAAAGAACGCTGAGTTTGCGCGCCCCACAACTGGTCAGCAGGTACTTCGATTGGTCCCATTGAGTCTTTTTCAATGCGAGTGGCTGCCATTACTATCTCCTTAAGTACATACACAGAATAATCGGTTTTGGAATCATTGGCTTGCAGGTAAGCCGATGACAACGAACCTATAATGCCACATATTTAATTTCAATAATGCGACTTAACCGTGTTTATTGTATTGTAGTACATAAGGAAATACGTTGATTTTTAGAAAAAGAGAGTTTACCCATGCTAAAAATGATTAATAAAGTTCAAAATTATGACTGGGGAAGTAAAACTGCTCTCACGCAGTTGTACTCAGTCCCTAATCCAGAACATTTGCCAATGGCTGAATTATGGATGGGGGCTCATCCCAAAGCGAGTTCTTACGTTATTGACAATAAAACAGGGCATAAACTCTCATTAATCGATTACATCGCACAAAACCCATCTCAAATTTTAGGCGATAAAATAGCAGAGACATTTAAATCTCGTTTACCTTTTTTATTTAAAGTGCTTTGCGCTGCAAGACCACTGTCAGTTCAAGTTCATCCAAATAAAGTATACGCTGAGGTTGGCTTTGCAAAAGAAAATGCGGCGGGTATTCCATTAGACTCCCCCATCCGTAACTATAAAGATGATAACCATAAGCCCGAGTTAATTTATGCACTAACTCCGTTTAAGGCAATGAATGCATTTCGCCCATTAGAGGAAATTGCTGAATTACTTGATTTTGTCTCTGCCGCACATCCAGAAATTCAGTTTTTTGTTCAATCACCTAACGATGAGAAACTCGCTAAATTATTTGCACAAATTCTCAGCCTGACTGGAGAGCAAAAAGAACTCGCTTTAGGGGTGTTAAAAGCAGCATTAAATAGCCGCCAAGGAGAACCGTGGAATACGATAAAACAAATGGTCAGTCTGTATCCAGAAGATACAGGGCTATTTGTTCCTCTTTTGCTTAATGTCATCGAGTTGCAGCCGGGCGAAGCTATGTTCTTGTATGCAAGAACGCCTCATGCCTATATTGAAGGTGTTGGTTTAGAAATCATGGCTAACTCAGATAATGTATTGCGTGCTGGGCTAACAAATAAGCATATTGATGTTCCTGAATTGATTGCTAATGTCGATTTTATTTCGAAAACTAAAGAAAGCTTACTTAGTGAACCAGAAAAATCAGGAAATATCTGTAAATATCATATACCAGTAGAAGATTTTGCATTTAGTATATATTCTATTAACGACACGGGAATAGGCATAACTAATGAAACCGCTTCTATTCTATTTTGCATAGATGGCGAATTAGTTTTGAAATCAGGCGATGATGAATTAAAGATCTGTTCAGGAGAATCTATTTTTCTTTCTGCCTTTGAAAAAGAAGTTTATGTCACAGGTGTGGGTAAACTCGCTCGCGTGTATAACCTTTAATGTGTTTTTTTGTGTTTTATTCGTCTTGATTGCACGCAATAGACGGTTGGATGAAACTTGTAAATTTTTATAGTGCGTTAATAAAACGTGCTAAAAGGATGGATGTTTATAATGAAAAAGTCATTAGTTGCAGTTGGTGTGATTGTTGCTGTTGGTGCGGCTTGGACCGGTGCATCTTGGTATACAGGCTCTAAAGTTGAAAATGAACTGAATAAAATCATCAGCAACACTAACGAGTTCTTTGCTGCAAATGCCCCTGAAGCGGGTGTTGTGTTTAAAGTTGAAAACTTTAAACGTGGCGTCTTTTCTTCACAAGCGAACATCGTTATTTCAGCAGCAGAATCTAACGGTGCTGATGAAACTATAGTCTTCAATACCGATATTGAACATGGCCCTTTCCCTCTATCTCAAGTTGCTAAGTTTAATTTAATTCCTAAACTAGGTGCCGCGAATATTGAGCTCGCAAATAATGCTGCGACTAAAGAGTTATTCGAAATCACTAAAGGTAAACCTTTCATTTCTGGTACTGCTGTTGTTGGTTATAGCAAAAGTATTGATTCTAATTTAGAGTTGCTTCCAATTGAATATTCTAAAGATGATGCAAGTATCTCTTTCAGTGGTTCAAAACTGGTATTCAATTCCTCTGCTGATTTCGCTGATGTTGATGGCTCAATTATCACTGATAACTTAGTTATTCAAAAAGCTGACAAATCTGAGAGCATGACGTTAAAAGGGTTAAAAATAACCACGAACGTAACCAAATCTCAATACGGCTTCTACACGGGTAAACAAGATCTCGTTATTGCTGATACTGATTTCAACATCCCAGAAACGAAGTTCTCTTTCAAAAATCTGGTTATAGGTTCTGATACTGTTCTTGAAAAAGAAAGTGTTAAAGGTAGCATCTCCTATAGCATTGACGATTTGAAAGCATTAGAGCAAAACTTAGGTTCAGGTAAAGTTGCACTTTCAATCGATAAACTGGATGCGAAAGCGCTGGGTAAATTTGTTGAGCAGTACAACAAAGCATTAGCCGAAGGTTTGGCTACAGGTGATCCTTCGGCAGCGGCTGAGCAAGTTGCAATGGATATGATGACCAAAACATTGCCTGAGTTACTGCAAAGTAAACCAACCTTCTCTATCAGCCCGGCTTACTGGAAAAACGACGCAGGTCAAAGTTCAATCGATTTGAGTATGACCTTCAACAAATGGGATCAAGACGAACTGACTTCATTGGCTATGGCTAATAAAGTGGATGAGGCCGTTAAGAGCCTACTGACTTCTTTTGATTTTAACTTTACGTTGAATAAACCAATGGCGATTGAGTTAATAGCTCAAGCCGCAATTTTAGATCAAGGTAAAGCTGTTGATGCAGCGACTAAGAAGCAATTTGTGGAGCAAGCAACCGCTGAGTTTGACCAAGCGCAAGTTATGCTGACTTCAGACATGTTCTCTTCACCATTCGAAGAAATGTTCATGACCGATGAACAACGTGCAGAAAAAGCAAAACAGAAAAAATCACCTTGGATGGTTGAAAAAGGTAATGACCTGACAATGACTATCAAGTTCGCAGGTAACGATATCACCTTCAATGCTGATAAATACACTCTTGCTGATTTCTTAACTAAAATGAAAGTTATGTCTAGCCCTGAAGATAATATGGGTTATGAAGAAGACTTAGCTGAACCAGAAATGGGTACTGAAGAAGCCCCTGCGGAAGGTGCAGATATTGCTGTACCAGCAGCTAACTAATTACGATTAATTAGTTAGGATCACAAACAAACGCCAGCTTTATTTTTAAGCTGGCGTTTTATATTTATACCCCAAATAATTCGAGGTGCAGCCAATAGCAGATAAATTAGTCACCAAATGCGCTGACTAAAAGCACTGCAACGTGAAGGATGACGGGTATATACTAAAGATACGATATAACGACATAGGAACGGAATTCAGTGATCAACAAACAACTACCACTCACAGACATTCATCGTCATCTCGATGGCAATATCCGCCCTGAAACAATTCTTTCTCTCGCACAACAACATAATATTATTTTACCTGCTAATGAAATTGAAAGCCTACGCCCTCATGTGCAGGTTATTACTCAAGAAGCTGATTTAGTAGGTTTTTTACAAAAGTTAGATTGGGGAGTCGCCGTTTTAGCTGATTTAGATGCTTGCAAACGAGTCGCTCAAGAAAATGTTGAAGACGCTTATAATGCTGGCATCGATTATGCTGAATTACGCTTCTCTCCGTACTATATGGCCATGAAACATCAGCTTCCTATTGAAGGTGTCGTTGAGGCTGTAATCGATGGCATTGCCGCTGGTTGTCTAGAATACGATATAAAAGTAAATCTAATTGGTATTCTAAGCCGTACTTTTGGCCAAGAGGCTTGCGCAAAAGAGTTAGCTGGATTATTAGCCCATCGTAATAAACTGTGTGCTCTTGATCTTGCAGGCGATGAACTTGGCTTCCCTGGCGCCCTATTTCATAATCATTTTAAACAAGCGAGAGATGCTGGCTTACAAATTACCGTACATGCAGGTGAAGCAGCCGGTGCTGAAAGTATTTGGCATGCAATAAAAGAGCTTGGTGCTCAACGGATCGGCCACGGTGTAAAAGCTAGCGAAGATCCGAAACTTATTGAGTATTTAGCAACACATAAGATAGGTATCGAAAGTTGTTTAACCTCTAATATTCAAACCAGTACCGTTGCTTCTTTGGCTAACCATCCACTGAAAATGTTTTTACAGCACAGAATCATTGCCTCAATAAATACGGATGACCCTGCGGTAGAAGGCATTGAATTAGCTTATGAATATGAAGTTGCTGCACCTAAAGCAGGATTAACCCCTGCTGAAGTTGAACAAGCTCAAATTAATGGTTTAACCATGTCATTCCTCAGTGATAATGAAAAACAGCAACTACGGCAAAAAGCTGCCCTACGCCAATAAGTCACCATCTAACGACCATGGGTAGAAAGTCCCTTTCTGCCCTGTTTAACCTGTAAATGGCGCCATTGTTTATGTGATTTTTATTTTTTACACCACAAGTATGTTGTAACTAAAAACTATAAGACCGAACAAGTTTAATTGTTCGGCTGATAAATATTATTTAGTTAGACGCTTGGCGTAGCGCTGTGCAAGAACAGCACTAACCATTAACTGAATTTGATGAAATATCATGAGTGGTAGAAGGATCACGCCAACTACCGAGGCTGGAAATAGTACATTAGCCATAGGTACCCCATTGGCGAGGCTTTTTTTAGAGCCACAAAAAACAATGGTGATTTCATCTTCTTTACTGAATTTAAATAGTCGAGCTGCAATTATATTTAGCATCATAACAATAAATAAAATAATACAACTCACGACAGCAATCATAAATAATGAGAAAGCATCAATCCGTTGCCAAATTCCCTCTACTACCGCTTCACTGAACGCAACATAAACAACAAGTAGTATCGATGAACGATCTGTAATATTGATCAGCTTACGATTGCGACTCATCCAATTAGCAAGTAATGGTCGAGCTAAGTGTCCTACAACAAATGGTAACATCAATTGCAGTAAGATTGACCCTATCGCATTGAGCGTGTCCATCGCTTGACTGCCATCTTCATCCATTAAAAAACCAACAAGTATCGGAGATAAAAAGACCCCAAGTATGCTTGACGCTGATGCACTACAGATTGCGGCAGCAACATTACCTCCGGCAACAGAAGTAAATGCAATTGCTGATTGTACTGTTGCGGGCAATGCACATAAATAAAGGAAGCCCATATATACCGTTGGAGACATCCATGAAGGCACCATAAAGTGCAACCCTAGCCCAATAATTGGAAATAAAATAAATGTGCTAGAAAACACCATTAAATGTAGTCGCCAATGCCCTATCCCAGCAACAATTGATTCTCTAGATAGTTTTGCGCCATGCATAAAAAAGAGCAATGCAATCGCTGCTGTGGTTAAATATTGAAAAGCCACCTTTATATTCCCCTCACAAGGAAATAGGCTGGCAATCACGACAACACAAATCATGATCAATAAGAACGGATCAATTTTTAGTTTAGCTAACAAATTCATCATATTACCCAAAAAAGAACCAGCAAATGCTGATGCATCAAATAAATATTAGAAATCAATATTGATAGTACGTTTTTCCTTGTCAGAACGTATGCCTGCTTCAATAAGTTTCATAATATTGATAGCTTCTTGAGGAAGAACAGGCGTGGCTGCGCCATTGCGTATCGCCTCATAAATTGCAAGATAATATCCACCATAGTTACCTTTCTCATTGATCCATTCTTGGGTAACGAGTTCATCATTTTGTGACAACGTCACGTAACCGTTGCGTTTATCTATTCCCCAATTATCATCAGTGGGTAATCGCCCTTTTTTCAATTCATCTTCTTGTGAATCAAGGCCATATTTAACATAGCTACCTTTCATGCCGTGAATAACATACAACGGTGATTCTGCTGCTGCGACTGTCGTCGCATGTAAAACCACTTTTTTATCTGAATAGTTAAGTAAAACATGAAAATAATCAGTTGCTTCAGCATTAGGGCGAATAATGCCTAAATCAGCCGTAATACCGAGCGGTTTACCAAAAAACTGCAATGCTTGATCTAATAAATGAGGGCCTAAATCATACCAAATACCGCCACCTGCAACAGCTGATTCACGCCATCTTTGACGCGTTTCGGGACGATAGCGATCAAAGTGTGATTCATAATATTTGATATCACCTAAGCAACCATCAGCAAACAGTTTTTTAAGGGTTAAAAAACCTGCATCCCAACGGCGGTTATGGTAAACAGAGAGTAACTTACCCTCTTTAAGCGCCTGTTGTTGTAACTTTTCAGCTTCTTCGACCGTCACTGTGAATGGCTTATCAACAACGACGTGCTTACCTGCAGCCAATGCTTGGCTCGCTAATGCATAATGTGTGTCATTAGGTGTGGGAATTATGACTAGTTCTATTTCTGGATTAGCAAACAATTTTTCAGGGGAAGAGGCAACAGCTACATTCGGCCAATCGAGGGTGACTTTATTAGGATCGCTACTAGAGATGGCTGTCAATTCATATCCGGGTAACGTGGCAATAAACGGCGCATGAAATGTTTTACTGGCATAGCCATAACCCACAATACCTACTTTTATCGGTGTAGACATAAGTAACCTCATTAATTATTTTTTATTCGTAACCACAAAAAGTATCACCATAACCAATTAATTAGCAAATTAAACTATGGTAGAATACTCATTAATTGATTTTATGGAATAGATGATATGACTCCTGTTTATGACCATCACCGTATCACTGGTTGGCTACTCGCTCCAGCTGCTTTTATTTTACTCACTTTCTTTGCCGTTTGTGCGATGGTTGTTATGTATTCCATTAAGCTTTATCAAATAATCACCACCATCGATAATTGGACTAGTTATATTCCACTTGATTGGTGCTTATCTTTTTTGATTACCATCGTAATGGCATTATTTACTGCTCATATCATTAAACTCATGTTTAACCGTTCCCGCTTCTTCCCACGCCGCTTTATTATTTGGCTGCTGATCTTATTACTACTCGGGCTAAAAACATTTGCATTTGCCGCTGTCGATGATGCAACAGCCCTTAAAGCATTGGCTTGGCCTCTTATCGGTGCTGGTTTCTTTGTCCCCTATATCAAGAATTCTGCACGTGTAAAAATGACTTTCACACAAGATCGATAAGCATCACAAAAATAGCTTGTTATGATACGGCCTGTTTAACTGACATTCGTCGTTTTTTGTACTTTTAATTTTGTTTTCAGGCTATGAAATGACTGATTATCTTTTGCTATTTATTGGAACAGTACTGGTTAATAACTTCGTACTGGTAAAATTCCTTGGTCTGTGTCCTTTTATGGGCGTATCAAAAAAACTCGAAACAGCCATTGGAATGGGATTTGCCACGACCTTCGTAATGACGCTCGCCGCGATCTCTTCTTGGTTAATGGACACCTTAATATTGGTTCCCCTTGACCTCCTTTACTTACGCACATTAAGCTTTATCTTAGTCATTGCAGTGGTTGTGCAATTCACTGAAATGGTGGTGAGAAAAACCAGCCCAACCCTGTATCGCCTACTAGGTATTTTCCTACCATTGATCACCACTAACTGCGCAGTACTGGGTGTCGCACTACTCAACATTAACCAGTCGCATGGCTTTTTACAGTCTGCCGTCTATGGTTTTGGTGCGGCCGTTGGTTTTTCATTAGTTATGGTGTTATTTGCAGCCATTCGTGAACGCCTTGCAGTTGCAGATGTACCCGCACCTTTTCGAGGCTCATCTATCGGCTTAATTACAGCTGGATTGATGTCTTTAGCATTTATGGGCTTTAGTGGTTTGGTGAAATTCTAATGATGTCATTATGGATTGCTATCGCTATTTTAGCTGTATTAGGGCTGATTTTTGGTCTGATCCTTGGCTATGCCTCTTTACGTTTTAAGGTTGAAGAGGATCCGATTGTTGAAAAAATTGATGCTATTTTACCTCAAAGCCAATGTGGTCAATGTAGTTACCCTGGCTGTCGTCCGTATGCAGAAGCTGTTGCCAATAATGGTGAAATGATCAACAAATGTGCCCCCGGTGGTGAACAAGTGATGCTTAAACTAGCAGAACTTCTTAACGTCGACCCTCAACCTATTGATGGTGATGAAAGCGCACAAAACCCTGTGCGTAAAGTCGCGATTATTGATGAAGACAATTGCATCGGTTGTACTAAATGTATCCAAGCTTGCCCTGTAGACGCCATTGTAGGTGCAACTCGTGCAATGCATACCGTTATCGAAGATTTATGTACAGGGTGTGATTTATGTGTAGCCCCCTGCCCAACAGACTGTATTGAACTTGTCCCCGTGAAAACCACCACAGCAAATTGGAAATGGGATTTAAACAGTATCCCAGTTAAAAATATACCTGTATCACCGAATCAAACAGCAGTAAAAGGTGAAACACATGTTTAATTTATTTAACTGGTTGAAAAAAGATAATATTTGGGACTTTGCAGGTGGCATACATCCACCTGAAATGAAGCTACAGTCTAGCCAAACACCCATGCGCATTGCCACGGTCCCTGATGAGTTAGTCATTCCATTACAACAACATTTGGGCCCAGAAGGTGAACTAATAGTTAATGTTGGCGATCATGTATTAAAAGGCCAACCATTAACGCGAGGTGTTGGGCGGACTGTTCCTGTACATGCTTCAACATCAGGCACGATCACCGCCATCAAACCGATGGTCACAGCTCACCCTTCTGGCTTGAGTGAATTATCCGTTTGTCTCAAATCTGATGGCCTTGACACTTGGTGTGAATTGTATCCAGAGACGGATTATTCACGTTTAACGCCTCAACAGCTACTGCAAAAAATCGAACAAGCAGGCATTGCGGGTTTAGGTGGAGCAGGATTCCCTACCGCTTCAAAACTTGCCGGTGGTAAAGATGCTATCAAAACATTAATTGTTAATGCAGCAGAGTGTGAGCCTTATATCACCGCTGATGACCGATTAATGCAAGAGCATGCTGATGAAGTGATTGAAGGCTGCCGAGTATTACAGCATTTGTTAAACCCAGACCAAATATTAATTGGTATTGAAGATAATAAACCTGAAGCAATCGCAGCGTTAAAAAATGCGATTACTGACCATGACAGACAGATCATTGTTCGTGTCGTGCCCACTAAATACCCTTCTGGCGGTGCTAAACAGCTCACTAAAATCTTAACTGGTAAAGAAGTGCCGTCTGGTGCCCGTTCGTCACAAATTGGCGTACTGATGCAAAACGTGGGAACTGTCGTTGCAATTAAACGAGCAATTATCGATGGACAACCATTAATTGAACGTGTTGTGACCGTGACTGGCGAGTCAATTACTTCTCCCGGTAACTTTTGGGTACGTTTAGGAACTCCTGTTTATCATCTCCTAAAGCAAACAGGCTTTACACCTGCCACTGAACAAATGGTGATCATGGGAGGGCCTTTGATGGGCTTTACCTTACCTGACCTTAACGTTCCTGTTGTGAAAATCTGTAACTGCTTATTAGTTCCTAGTCTTGAAGAAGTGGGTCAAAAACCACTAGAAGAAGCTTGTATTCGTTGTGGCCTGTGTGTTGAGGCATGCCCTGCTGCCTTGTTACCTCAGCAATTATATTGGTTTAGTAAAGGTAAAGAACACGAAAAAGCCCAAAAACATAACTTGTTTGACTGTATTGAATGCGGAGCTTGTGCTTATGTCTGCCCGAGTAATATTCCGCTGGTACAATATTATCGACAAGAAAAAGCTGAAATACGCGAAATTAATCAAGAAGAACGCCGTGCTGCTGAAGCTAAATTGCGTTTTGAAGCAAAACAACAGCGAATGGAGCGAGAGAAACTCGCTCGAGAAGAACGCCACAAAAAAGCCTCAGTACAAGTCGAGGCATCTGATAAAGATGCAGTTGCAGCGGCATTAGCTCGCGTAAAAGCTAAACAAACTAATGCAACAGCTGATATCAATATTGTCAGTGGCGCTGAACCTGATAACAGCGCAGTCATTGCAGCTAGAGCTGCTCGTAAAGAGCTTGCTAGAGCAAAACAAGCAGAAAAACAAGCCGCAACGACCACGGCTAATGATGTAGCAGATGACCCACGTAAAGCGGCCGTCGCCGCTGCGCTTGCTCGAGCCAAAGCTAAAAAAGCACAGCAAGCGGCGGAAAGTGACAGCGTAACTCAAGGAGCAGCTTCACCTGAAGTGGATGACCCACGTAAAGCCGCTGTTGCTGCTGCCATTGCCCGCGCTAAGGCCAAAAAAGCGGCGCAGCAAGCTGAGGCAGCCCCTGCCGCTACTGAGCTTGATGCATCCGTTGGAGTAGCCGAAGCCGAAGTGGATCCACGTAAAGCCGCCGTTGCCGCAGCCATTGCCCGTGCTAAGGCCAAAAAAGCGGCGCAACAAGCTGAGGCAGCTCTTGCCGCGACTGAGCCTGATGCATCCGTTGAAGTAACCGAAGCCGAAGTGGATCCACGTAAAGCCGCCGTTGCTGCTGTCATTGCCCGAGCCAAGGCCAAAAAAGCGGCGCAGCAAGCTGAGGCAGCCCCTGCTGCTACTGAGCTTGATGCATCCGTTGGAGTAGCCGAAGCCGAAGTAGATCCACGTAAAGCCGCTGTTGCTGCTGCCATTGCCCGAGCCAAGGCCAAAAAAGCGGTGCAGCAAGCTGAGGCAGCCCCTGCCGCGACTGAGCCTGATGCATCCGTTGAAGTAACCGAAGCCGAAGTGGATCCACGTAAAGCCGCCGTTGCTGCTGCCATTGCGCGAGTTAAGGCAAAAAAACTAGCTCAAGAAAAAGCACAAATGGTTGCTCAGATTAGAGAAGAAGAGTTGCTCTCTCCAGCCGCGGAGCTACCTATTGAAGAAGAAACGGATCCACGCAAAATTGCCGTTGCAGCAGCCATAGCTCGTGTAAAAGCTAAACAAGCTCAAAAGCAAAATGAACAAACAACGACAGAGTAAGTGATTAGACACCATGAAATTTAGGCCTATTGACCCAAATAATCGCCGCTTAAAAATTGCTAGCGCGCCATTTACCCACGATAAACAAAGTACCAGCTCGGTGATGTTTTGGGTTTTACTGGCAGCGATCCCAGGTATAGCAGCACAGCTTTATTTTTTTGGTATTGGTACACTCTATCAGATCATTTTAGCCATGCTGACTGCGTTAATTGCCGAAGGTATATCTATACGTTTGCGTAAGCAACCTGTTGTTAACGTACTAAAAGATAACTCCGCGGTCGTCACCGCATTGCTCTTAGGTGTAAGCTTACCGCCGTTAGCGCCATGGTGGATGATTGTTTTAGGAACAGCGTTTGCCATTATTATTGCCAAACAATGTTACGGTGGATTGGGACAAAATCCATTTAATCCAGCAATGGTTGGCTATGTTGTATTATTGATATCATTTCCCGTACAAATGACCAGCTGGTTACCACCTCATGAATTACAATCACTCAGCATAAACCCATTAGAAAGTTTAGCCATTATCTTGACTGGACATACGCCAACAGGTGTGACCCTTGATGCTCTACGCATGGGGGTTGATGGTATGAGCCAAGCAACACCTTTAGATAGCTTTAAAACAGGGCTGTTAACACACTCCATTTCTGATGTTTTACAACAACCTATTTTGCAAGGCTCATTAGCTGGTATTGGCTGGCAGTGGGTAAACCTTGGCTATTTGCTAGGTGGGTTGATCATGTTGAACCGCCGCATTATCAACTGGCAAATTCCAGTGTCGTTCCTTGTTACATTAGCTTTCTGTGCAACTGTCAGTTGGTTGCTAGATGATAGCCGTTACTCATCACCGATGTTGCAACTGTTATCTGGTGCAACGATGTTAGGCGCCTTCTTTATTGCAACCGATCCTGTTACGGCATCCACAACACCGAAAGGTCGCCTTATTTATGGTGTTATGATTGGTTTATTAGTTTGGTTAATTCGCGTATACGGCGGTTATCCAGATGCGATCGCTTTTGCTGTGTTATTAACTAACATCGCAGTCCCACTTATTGACCACTATACGCAACCTCGCGCATACGGGCACGGACATAAGTAAGGAGCCTTTATGCTAAATACAATGCGCCGTCATGGCACGATATTGGCTATCTTTGCAGCAGGTACAACAGCACTCAGCGGGGCTGTCTATACCTTGACTAAAGATACTATTGCTCAACAAGCTGCGATCGTTCAAAAGCAGTTGCTCGACCAAGTCGTACCCACCAATTTATATGATAATGAATTTGGCCAAGAGTGTTATCTTGTAGGTGCAGAAGCTGAACTCGGCAGTAAACAGCCGCATCGACTGTATATTGCGCGTAAAAATGGTGAGCCTGTTGCAGCTGCTCTTGAATCAACCGCGCCTGATGGCTATTCAGGAGCAATACACTTATTGGTCGGTACAGATTTCAATGGAAATGTATTAGGTGTTAGAGTTACTGAGCACCATGAAACACCCGGTCTTGGCGATAAAATCGAAACGCGAATTTCAAACTGGATCACGTTACTTACGGGTAAAGTCGAATCAGAACATGATCCTAAATGGGCGGTAAAAAAAGATGGCGGTGATTTTGACCAATTTACAGGAGCAACGATCACACCTAGAGCTGTAGTGAATGCCACTAAGCGTACGGCCACATTTATGCAAAAAATACCACAAAACTTATCAAATTATCCTATTTGTGGAGCTGAATAAACATGAGTGAATCTAAAGAACTGTTTGCACAAGGCTTATGGAAAAATAACTCGGCTCTTGTACAACTATTAGGTCTATGTCCATTACTGGCAGTTTCATCAACGGCAACTAATGCCCTTGGTCTCGGCCTTGCGACCACTTTGGTTTTAGTTTGTACCAACGTCGCCGTTTCTGCGTTTCGTCGCTGGGTACCTACAGAAATTCGTATTCCTATCTATGTTATGATTATTGCATCTGTCGTAAGTGCCGTACAGATGCTGATCAATGCATATGCCTTTGGTTTATATGAATCTCTGGGAATATTTATCCCTCTTATCGTTACCAACTGTATTGTCATCGGTCGTGCTGAGGCCTACGCCTCAAGAAACCCTGTATCACTTTCTGCTATAGATGGTCTAGCGATGGGATTAGGTGCTACCGCCGCATTATTTGTGCTTGGTGCTATGCGTGAAATACTGGGTAACGGTACTTTGTTTGATGGTGCTGATTTACTCTTAGGTTCATGGGCTAAATCATTACGCGTTGAGGTATTACACCTTGACTCACCGTTTTTACTCGCTATGCTGCCACCGGGCGCTTTTATTGGCCTAGCCTTGATGCTTGCGGGCAAATATTTGATTGATGAAAAAATGAAAAAACGTGCCGTACTCAAGTCAGGTGAACAACCTGAACGCGAATATCAAAAAGAACAAGGGTGCGGCAGCCATATTTCTAGATAAAAATAACATTGAATGTGAGTATGAATAAATCGAAACGCATTGAAATATTAACTCGCCTGCGCGATAACAATCCAAATCCTACCACGGAGCTGCAATTCAGCTCCCCTTTTGAATTGCTGATAGCCGTATTGCTATCAGCGCAAGCGACCGATGTCAGTGTCAATAAAGCGACTGCAAAATTATACCCTGTCGCTAACACCCCTGAAGCCATGTTAGCGCTTGGTGTTGATGGTATTAAAGAATACATCAAGACTATTGGCCTATTTAATACTAAAGCCGAAAGCGTAATTAAAACGTGCAAAATCCTAATCGAAAAGCATAACAGCCAAGTCCCTGAAGATCGCGAAGCACTAGAAGCGCTTCCTGGAGTAGGTCGTAAAACGGCGAATGTCGTCCTCAATACGGCTTTTGGTTGGCCTACCATTGCTGTTGATACCCATATTTTCCGCGTTTGTAATCGAACTAATTTTGCTCCGGGTAAGAATGTCGTCGAAGTTGAAGAAAAACTTCTAAAAGTCGTTCCAGCAGAATTTAAAGTTGACTGCCATCATTGGCTGATTTTGCATGGTCGTTATACTTGCATTGCACGTAAACCTCGCTGTGGCTCGTGCATTATCGAAGACCTCTGTGAATTTAAAGATAAGGTTTACCCAGAAAATTAATCTAACACAGCTCCCAGTTATTTGTTGCCTGCGCAAATTTTTCCTTGCCCTAAGACTTTGTCTTACGTAACAATGGGAGCCAAACTCAACCTCCATAAAAACGGTAAGTATGTTTCAAGACAACCCATTGCTCGCGCAACTTAAACAGCAGCTACACTCTCAAACGCCTCGCGTTGAGGGCTTAGTTAAAAGCACCGATAAAGGTTTCGGTTTCCTAGAAGTAGATGGTCAAAAAAGCTACTTTATTCCACCGCCACAAATGAAAAAAGTCATGCATGGTGATCGCATCATTGCCGCTGTTCATACTGATAAAGATCGCGAATTCGCTGAACCTGAAGAGCTGATTGAACCCTTTCTCAGCCGCTTTGTGGGTAGAATTCAAAAAAAAGATAACGATAACCGTTTATTCGTTATTCCTGATCATCCACTTCTGAAAGATGCTATCTCTTGCCGCCCAATCAAAGAAGTTACTCATGACTTTGTTCAAGGCGATTGGGTCGTCGCTCAGATGCGCCGCCATCCTTTAAAAGGTGACAAGGGTTTTTATGCAGATATCACTGAGTTTATTACTGATGGCGAAGATCATTTTGCTCCTTGGTGGGTAACGTTACGCCGTCATCAACTCGACCGCGCTGAGCCGCAAATGGTTGACGGTGAGCGTGATGATGAAGGTATTGAGCGTGTTGATTTAACTGACTTACACTTTGTCACTATTGATAGCGCAAGCACCGAAGATATGGATGATGCGCTCTATGTCGAAAGAACAGAAAATGGTGATATAAAGTTGTATATCGCTATTGCTGATCCAACAAGCTACATCAAAAAAGATAGTGAACTAGATAAGCTCGCTTTAGCGCGTTCTTATACTAACTATCTACCGGGTTTTAACATTCCAATGCTGCCTAGAGAGCTGTCAGATAATCTTTGCTCTTTGCGCCCGAATGAACGTCGCCCTGCTCTGGTATGCTGTGCAACTATTTTAGATGATGGCCACATTGCTGATGATATTCAATTTTTCAGCGCATGGGTCGAGTCTAAATCCAAGTTAGTCTATGATGAAGTTTCTGATTGGCTAGAAAAGTCTGGTAGTTGGCAGCCTGCAAACAAGACTGATCAACAGCAAATTGAATTATTGAAAGAGATGGCTGATAAGCGCCATCAATGGCGTCAACAAAATGCATTAGTATTTAAAGATCGCCCAGACTACCGTTTCATATTAGATGATAAAGGTAATGTCATTGATATTATTGTTGAAAGCCGTCGCTCAGCCAATCGTATTGTTGAAGAAGCCATGATCACCGCGAACTTATGCGCTGCAATCCAACTCAAAAATAGCTTAGGTTTTGGGGTATTTAACGTGCATATGGGCTTTGAGCCCTTACAGATTGAGCAAGTTGTACAAACACTAAAAGATCACGGTATTGAAACAACGGCTGAATCTTTACTTACACTTGAAGGTTTCCGTCAACTTCGCCGTAAATTAGATGCTCAACCAACCCAATTCCTAGATAGCCGCATTCGTCGTTTCCAAACTTTTGCTGAAGTTAAAGGTGAGCCAGGACCACACTTTGGGCTCGGTTTTGATGCTTATGCAACATGGACTTCACCGATCCGTAAATATACGGATATCGTTAATCATCGCCTGCTCAAATCAGTTATTGCCGGTAAGCCTTCTACCGACAAACCAACTGAAGAGCTTTCTTTAAAGCTAGCAGAGCGTCGTCGCGCAAATCGCATGGCAGAACGAGATGTCGGTGATTGGTTATATGCGCGATT
Organism: Providencia manganoxydans; assembly: GCF_016618195.1. Classification (NCBI taxonomy): domain Bacteria; kingdom Pseudomonadati; phylum Pseudomonadota; class Gammaproteobacteria; order Enterobacterales; family Morganellaceae; genus Providencia; species Providencia manganoxydans. The sequence continues at coordinate 2,243,277 of NZ_CP067099.1, read as the reverse complement.
CTTGAAGCCATTTGAAGGGACAGATAAAGCCTTCCCTGCTGAAATCATTGATATAACCCGCGGTGGTGTACGTGTTAGATTAACCGATAATGGCGCTGTCGCCTTTATACCTGCTCCATTCTTACATTCTGTACGCGATGAAATTCAATGCAGCCAAGAAACGGGTAGCGTGCTAATTAAAGGTGAGCCCGCATACCAACTCAATGATATTATTAATGTCAACATCGCCGAAGTGCGTATGGAAACTCGTAATATTGTTGCTCGCCCTGTTGCATAATCAATTTTAATACTATAATTCTATGTGCTACTAAATACTTTTTAGTAGCACATTATTTTTATTATCGTCTATTTACCGTGTTGTACTCAGACATATTACTGCTCTCTATATAAATCAATTCCCGATAATTCTGATTCGTATAATTACTGATTGTGATAATTTGGTTACGACCTTGAAACTAGGAGTCACTAAAATGAACACGACAAGTAAACGCGTTATGACATTTACTCTTGCTGCTGTACTAGCTGTGAGTTTAAGTGCTTGCTCAAACATGTCAAAACGAGATAAGAATACTGCTGTTGGCGCAGGTGTTGGTGCTGTTGGCGGAGCGATCCTAACTGGCGGTAGCACACTTGGTACTGTCGGTGGCGCTGCGGTTGGGGGGATCATAGGACATCAAGTCGGAAAATAGATAGATAGATTCATGGATAAGGAGAGGCTTCTCCTTATCCAGCTTCTATAGAATAAACCCCCTCTCAATCTCAATTGTATTAGACTCTTATCCAATAAACTCGCCATAATATCTATTACATTTCAATAAATGTACTATTAAATTTATAACCAAATAACTCTTTAAATGGAAATATAACCCCAAAAATATCTATTTTTAATAATTAAAAAAGACAATCAATTAATGAAAAAGCATTCTTACTTGATTTAAAAAATCATTTAATATAAATAAAAATAATAATTTCCATATAACTAATTAGATGCTATATTCTCGCGGAAATTAATTCAGCATTAATAATCATCAGAAACTTATAAATCTGACAATCTAAATTTGATTTTTTATATACTCACAATGATATTGAGTATAATTAAGGCTCGTTTATGGAAAAGACAACAAACTCTTATTTAAATATAGAAAAAGAAAACCTGTGTTCGGAAACTCATCCTGTTATATTTCATGGTAAAAAATCCGAGTATTTCTTAATTTGGCTCGTAAACTTACTGCTAACAATAATCACTCTAGGTGTTTACTCCGCATGGGCTACAGTAAGAACAAGAAGATATTTCTTAGGAAATACAGAAATTAATGGTTCTAGATTTGAGTATCATGCATCCGCTTTCAGGATCTTTTTAACACGCTTAATTATTGTTGTACTGTTAGTTTTATTCATAGTAAGCGAGTATATTCACGTAGGTTTTAAATATGCATTTTTAGCTACCCTATTCCTTTTAACGCCCTATTTTTTAGTTCGTTCATGGCGTTTTAATGCAATAATGACGAGTTACAGAAATGTGAGATTTAATTTTCAAACCAATTACTCTAAAGCCTATTGGATTATACTGCTCCTCCCATTTCTATTAATAGTAGCATCAATAGTATCTGTTTATGGAATTGGCTCAGTTATTTCCATCATAAACACGATAAATCAACGAAATAATGGGTATTCATACCAAGAATTAAAGAGTTTTTACTTTGTTATGTCGATTGTTCAAATCGCTGTAATGACTGTTTTACTCTACCTTATTGCTAGTTTTCGCTCAAAAAAAATATATGAATTTTTTGTAAATCACCTTTGTTTTGGAAAGTCAAATTTTAGTATAAAATTAAAATATTCAAAATTTCTTAATATCTATGGGATCGCTTTTTTAATATTTTTACCTTTTTTAATCATAGCAGCGTTAGGTTTCTATCAATTTTTATCTACAGAAGTCTTTCATGCAAACTACAATGTAGATAAAAAGAGCACTTCATTTGTTACAAGTGTTCTATTCCTGAGTTATATAGATGTATACGTTGGTTTTTTTGTTTCCTATGCCTATATTCATGTCGCTACTCGACGTCTTGTCATCAATACAATGGAATTCAATAACACATTGAATTTCAAATCAACAATGACATTTTCATCCTATTTACTATTGTTAATTACCAATGCTTTATTGGTTATTTTCACTTTAGGTTTTGGTGCACCTCTCGCCCAAATACGTTATGCCAATTATATGGCTGAAAATACAAAAATTATTGGTGATCTATCATTAAAAAATGAAATAGCTCATGACGATACACACGCAACGGCTTTACATGATGAAGTTCTCAATGAGTTTGATCTTGGGCTCAGTATATGATTTTCAAGGGTAAATACACCTATAATAAAATGGCACAGCAGTACAGTGCCATTTTATTGATAGACAATGTGTCGAATGAAATAACATTAACAATTAACGGCGACAAAAAATCATACTCTCTCTGTGAAATCAAAATATCCGATTCGTTAGGCTCACTACCTGATGTGCTCTACTTTTCGGATGGTGGATGCTTCACCTGTGATAAAAAAAACCAACTACGAAAAATAATTAGAAGTAAAAAAAAGAAAAAACTTGAAATCATTGACTTTTTAGAGCGCCGAAAAGCCACTTGCTTGTATTTGTTTATGAGCTTAATTCTAATGACTACTCTTGTTTTTCAATACGTCATCCCGTATTCATCCGGCATAGTTGCAAAGAATATTCCCATTTTCATCCAAAAAAGCCTCGGAGAAGAAACATTAGCATTACTAGATAAATCTGAGCTTAAACCAAGTAAGTTACCACTAGAAAAACAGCAAGAAATCAGCTTGCTATTTAATAACATTATGTCAATAGAGCTAAAGAACTCACCTTTAAGGCCATCGTTAATATTTAGAGATTTTCCCGGTGAGGCGAATGCGTTAACTTTAGCCGATGGTACAATTATCATTACTGATGAGTTAATTAATCTAACTAAAGATGAAAATGAAATTGCATCGGTATTATTACATGAGATGGGGCATCATTATCATCAGCATATCATGCATACACTAGTGAGCTCTTCATCCATTAAATTGCTATTTTTATGGATGGTAGGGAAAACGTCTAATTTAGAAGAGCTTCTTATAAATTCAGGAAGTTTATTACTCTCTCTGAGCTATTCGCGAGATATGGAATTAGAAGCCGACCAATTTGCATTAGATGCGATGGTAGAGCAGGAACGTCCAATAGAAATGATGAAATCTATATTTACCAAATTATCTGAACAGCACGTAAACGTAAATTCGAAGCTATTAAGTTCTCATCCTTCTTGGCAAGAACGGTTAGATAATTTAGATAAAGCACTATTACAACAGTAAATAGGTTATTGCTAATTTATCTATTGTTTCTCGCTATAAATATTAGATATATCAACAACAATAAATCTGTATTAGACTTAAATTCAAAATCAACCCATCTAAAATAGAAACCAGTCGTATGAATTCATTTGAAAACCGCGTATCTCATTCATTATTATGCGCTTTTATTTTTATCTTTTGTTTTTATTCGTCATATTTTATATTATTCATTCCTAATGTAATTCAATTACTACGTTCAGATTATGCTATACCTGCATCACTTCTGTGTTTTACACTTCCGGTATCATTAATCAGTTGGTATTACTATCAAAAAAAGTCCGGTCTAATGCCAGTTGGTGTGACAACATGGCAAATAGTGTTCTTACTATTATTAACCGCAATAGGTTTATCTATTATTAGTGGTTTTTTAGGAAATGAAGAAGAATGGCTTGTGCTTTTTAAACATATAAATGGTTTTCCATTCGTTTTGTTAAGTATTAGTATAATATTTGCCGCACCTATTTCAGAAGAAATTATGTTTCGAGGTTTTTTACTAAACGCGAGTATGTGGTATGGCCCAAATGGAAAATGGATCGGTATATTAGTGTCATCGCTCATATTTTCATCTTTGCATACACAGTATACTCTTCTATGAGCACCTTTGTTTACCTTTTTATAGCTGGTATCATTCTTTGCCAAATTAGAATTTATACGCGTTCACTCATTGCTCCCATGATACTTCACATGTTTATAAATACTATCGCGGTAATTTGTCTACTCTAAATAAGTTTTAGTTTAAATTGTAAGCTACAACCGAATTTTATCTAAAAAAAATGTCATATACCCTATGAAATTTATTAATAAATACTCTTGTATCCTATTAATGGCTACAAACATTTCATACGCAAATGTTTGTAATGATTTATATGAAAAAAATAAAGTCCGTTGGGACAAAAACCAAAACCTACAACTTTGTTATGATGCAATTAAAGGCGATCCTGATGCTCAATTCGATTTGGCGGGCTGGTATAAGTTGGAAGAAAATGATGCTAATGAAGCATTAAATTGGGCTTTAAAATCCGCAGAGCAAGGGTGTGCAAAATCTCAATTTGTGACTGGTCTTTTATATTATGATATCAATGGACCTGAGCCAAATTGGTTTAAAGCTTTTGAATGGATAGAAAAATCCGCTAATAATGGGCTACCACACGCACAAGCTATGCTTGGTTTCATGTATCAACATGGCCAAGCTGTCGCACAAAATAAAATAAAAGCCAAACAACTCTACGAAGCCGCCATTGAACAACAAAATGAGGATGGCTACAACTACTTAGGGAAAATGTATGAAAGTGGTGATGGGATCCCTATCGACAAACAGAAAGCTCAACTATTGTTTGCCCAAGAGAAAATAGCAAGGGTACTCACCATCATTAATAATAATAATTACCCCTGCCAGCAAAATGAAATTTCTCACTAAATGATTCAATCTAACTAAGTTAAATTAGCCACCAGCTAATTTAACTTGATAACCTTTAGCTTCAAGGAGTTGTTTGATCACATCACGTTTATCACCTTGAATTTCAATATCACCGTCTTTCACTGAGCCACCGCAACCACATTTTTTCTTAAGTTCAGCAGCTAACTTAGCTAAGCTCTCGTCATCGAGATCTAGGCCGGTAACAACGCAAACGCCCTTGCCTTTACGACCCGCAGTTTCTCGACGGATCCTTACAATCCCATCACCTTTAGGACGTTGAACTTTAGGTTTTTGTTCTTCGATACGCCCAACATCCGTACTATAAACGAGACGGCTATTTGAATCACTCATGACCATTCCTTATCGACTGATTGATTTGCTGTAGAGCCAATGCAGGATCATCACTACGCGTAATTGGGCGACCAATAACCATGTAATCAACCCCTGCTTGCAATGCATCTTGCGGGGTCATAATACGACGCTGATCACCAACCTCGCTACCAACTGGACGAATACCCGGTGTGACTAGTTTAAAATCAGCACCACACAATGATTTCAGTCTGGTTGCTTCATGTGCAGAGCACACAACACCATCTAGGCCACAATTTTTTGTCAGTAATGCTAACCGCTCCGCATGTTCCGCAGGAGTAGCATTAATACCGACACCAATAAGATCAGACTGTTCCATACTGGTTAATACCGTAACAGCGGTTAATAATGGCGCATCTTTGCCAAAAGAGCTCAAAGCTTGACGAGCGGCTTCCATCATACGGCTACCACCACCCGCATGGACGTTAACCATCCAAACGCCCATTTCTGCGGCAGCGGCCACCGCACGCGCTACAGTATTTGGAATATCGTGAAATTTTAAATCAAGGAAAACATCAAAACCACGTTGATGCAGCGATTTAACAAATTGAGGGCCATTGAAAGTAAACATTTCTTTGCCCACTTTCAAACGGCATTCACGCGGATCAATCAAGTCAACAAATGCTAATGCTGCATTTGCATCTTCATAATCAAGCGCAACAATAACAGGTGAATGAGTTGATGCACGAGCGTGGTTCTCAGATGAAGAAATCATTTCGTAATAGCCTTTAATCGTGTTTGGTAATAAGTGACGTTGTCACTGGCCATCCAACCCTCTAATCGGTTTGATTGTGTCCCATGAACGGCAGGATGGGCAATGCCAATATAACGAATGCGAAGTAAAACCACATTTGTGGCAACGGTAATCAGGTTTAGTTCTTATTTGTTCACCTACCATTTTGCGCAGCAGAATTAAGCTTTCTTTTGCACGCCCTTCTTCTGCTTCTTGTAGGTGGTAATCCATCAAACGATAAAACAGCCTCATTGTAGGATGGCGTTGTATTTGATCATTGATATAACTTGCAGCGGCTTCATGGCTTTGTTTAGCGACAATAATATCTGCTAAATACAGTTCAGCAATCGCTCCTGTATTCCCTGCTACACACTGGCGCAGATAGGCTTCCCATGCATCAATATCGGAAACCTTGTGGTAGCAATCATGAAGCAGCGGCAGAGTTTCTGCAACAAGTTCCCGATCTTGCTCATACACCTGTTTAAGTACCGCAATCGCTTTTTCATAATGAGACTGCTCAATAAAAATACGCCCTTTCATGATGGATACACGAGCACAATTTTTATCGGCTTGCTCAGCTTTATTAAGTAAGCTCAACGCACCATCAAGGTCATCACTACCGAGATGTTGAATCGCTAATTCACAGTAAAAATGAGCAATATTTTCTCTTAGCTCTTCATTACCCAATTTAACTAATTTAGTTGCTGTCTCAATGGCTTTAGTCCATTCACTTGTCAATTGGAAAATTGAAAGTAACGACTGTAACGCACTTTGTTTAAAATCAACTTCATCTGTCAGTTGTTGAAACATATTTTCAGCGCGATCATAAACCCCAGCAGCCATGTAATCACGGCCAAGTTGTTGAGTGGCTAAGAGTCGTTGTTCAAATGATAAGGCGGCACTTTCGACTAGGGATTGATGTATCCGTATAGCACGCTCTACTTCCCCCCTAGAACGGAATAAATTTCCCAAAGTGAGATGAGCTTCAAAGGCGGAACTGTCTTCCTTTAACATATCAAGGAATAAATCGACAGCTTTATCTTGTTGGTTTGACAACAGAAAGTTAACGCCTGTCACATAATCTCGTGACAGGCGATTAGCATGTTGCTGCTTGTCTTGTTGAGCGCTTCGACGCCCCATATACCAACCATATGCAGCAGCGATTGGTAATAACAGAAACAGCAACTCAAACATATAACGTTATTCCTTGCTATTCTGCGCAACAATCTCGGTTGATTCAGCGAATGTTTTATCGCCTGTGCTTAATTGAGATTCAAGACGCCTAATTTTACGGCGGGCATTTTTTAAACTCACCATAGCACGTAAATAGAACAGTCCAGCGACTAACCAACCCAGCACAAACCCGACACCAAACAAAGAAGCTAATAGTGAAGATACTGAGAAATCTCCCTGTGCAATCAGGTAGTTAAATGTAATAACCTGATTATTGCTTGAGCCTAGCGTAATTGAAATGATAAAAATGACGACAGCTAGTAATAAAATCAGAAAATATTTCACATTTTTTCCCGTTATCAGTTCTTATGAAAAACAAAATATCTACCTGATAAGGTAGCATTTCTAGGCCATTCAGACAAAGTAATTTATCTTATACGCCCACATAACGAATGGGAGAAGATCTGGCTACTTGTTTCTATTTATTCTTTACTCGTAATACGAATTTGCGTTTGCAATAAACGGCATGCCACCATAGCAAGAACTGCACTGATAATAATAGAAACGATGACATCTGAGGGCCAATGCATTCCCAATAACAAACGGCTAAAGACAATTCCTTCGGCCCAAACAGCAATAACAATTGCTAACGCATATTGGCGACGCTGCCAAAAAAGGCCAATCAACAACAGAGCCCAGCCAGCAGCAAATAAAACATGACCTGATGGAAAAGAATAACCCGTTTCAGCTTGCCAATGCTTACGCTGCCATGAAGGAACTTGTTGATTGCGCTTAACGACTTCTTTTATGACATCCACACGTTGTTTTCTTTTTAGCTCATAAAAATCTGAGCTAGAAACATCATAGTTTTCTTCTAACCAAACGACATAAGGCCGTGGTTCTTGAAATGTATTTTTCACAACCCCTTTTATACCTTGACCAACTAATATGCAGCAGATAATCACTATCATCCATTTTATTATATTAGCCTTCGTTGGCTGACAAATCACCAGCGCTAACACTAACAACACAGCAGAAGTTATCAAACTATAAGGAAGCCCTGCTGTTTCAGTAAGCCAATATAACCATTTAAGTGATTCTGTGCTTTCTGATGGCTGCCAATGCCAACCGGCAAATAACATTACCGCAGGGGGAATGATCAATAAAATTGAAAATGCAGATATTGAGTAAACAGTTTTATTCATTTAATGCTATCCAAACCGATAGGTTACGCAGATTGATAAAATTAAGTTCACAGCTAATTAACTCTGCTATAGTAATATATCGCTGACCGTGTGCAAATGAATGTCAGCCTTCTATATGCTAAGTGCTAAACACCATATAGCATCGATAAATGATTTTTCTTATCGGTTAACACTATTTAATTATGTAAGAGTTATTCCAACTAATGAATGAAAATATGCAGCTAAAACGTATTGCAGAGGCCAAATTACCAACGCCTTTTGGCGAGTTTTTAATGGTAGGTTTTGAAGAGATTGCAACCGGTCGTGACCATGTCGCCTTAATATTTGGTGATATTTCAGGCCCTGAGCCAGTTCTCAGTCGCATCCATTCTGAATGCTTAACCGGAGATGCATTATTTAGTTTACGTTGTGATTGTGGTTTCCAATTAGAAGCCGCGCTTTCGCAAATTAGTAAAGAAGGCCGTGGCGTACTTCTTTATCATCGCCAAGAAGGTCGTAATATTGGTCTACTCAACAAGATCCGTGCATACGCATTACAAGATCAGGGCTTAGATACTGTTGAAGCTAATTTAAAATTGGGCTTCAAAGCTGATGAACGTGATTTCACACTCTGTTCCGACATGTATAAGCTATTGGGAATTAATGAAGTTCGTTTATTAACCAATAACCCTAAGAAAATTGATATTATGCGCGAAGCGGGTATCAATGTCATTGAACGAGTGCCGTTAATTGTTGGGCGTAATCCAAGTAATGCCCACTATCTAGATGTGAAAGCTGAAAAAATGGGTCACATGCTATTCAAGCACCAATAACCCTTCTCAATAGGAAGAGCTAATAACAGTGCTCTTCCTTTTCTGATATTAAACAAATAACACTCTGTTGTATTTGTTTAATCAATCGATATATTCACTTTCAATTTATAAGGTTTATACTCTAAATAATTCGAGGTGCAGCTAGGCGACAAGTGAATGAGTCGCTAGGAACATACATAAGTATGTGACTGGTGCGAGTGAATGCAGTCAACAACGCTGCAACTTGAAGTATAACGAGTATATACTGTTTGCCAATAAATTTAACACCTTAAGTTTATTTTTCTGATAACAAGGAGCTACGGTGAACAACCTGCATTCTATCCAACGCATGAGAAGATTACGTAAATCCGAAAAAATGCGTGATTTATTCCAAGAAACCCATCTTTCTATTAATGATCTATGTCTGCCTATCTTTGTTGAAGAAGGCTTAGATGATTATCAGCAAATAACCAGTATGCCTGGTGTCGTACGTATTCCTGAAAAACGTTTAGCTTATGAAATCGAACGTATTGCTAAAGCTGGTATTAAATCCGTGATGACATTTGGTGTGTCCCACCATCTTGATGAAACAGGTAGCGATGCGTGGCAAGAAAATGGCCTTGTGGCGCGTATGTCGCGTATTTGTAAAGATACCGTTCCTGAAATGATTGTTATGTCAGATACTTGTTTCTGTGAATATACCTCTCATGGCCACTGTGGCGTAATGCATGGTGATATTGTCGATAACGATGCCACTATTCACAATTTAGGTTTACAAGCTGTTGCTGCTGCCCGTGCAGGGGCAGATTTTATCGCTCCCTCTGCGGCGATGGATGGACAAGTTGCCGCAATCCGTCATGCGCTTGATGCCGCAGGTTTTACAGATACTGCGATTATGTCTTATTCAACCAAGTTTGCATCCGCCCTTTACGGTCCATTTAGAGATGCAGCAGGATCCTGTTTAAAAGGTGATCGCAAAACTTACCAAATGAATCCAATGAATCGCCGTGAAGCACTTCATGAATCATTAATTGATGTGCAAGAAGGTGCTGATGCGCTAATGGTTAAGCCTGCCGGTGCCTATCTCGATATCATTCGTGATCTGCGTGAGTGCACAGAGCTTCCTATCGGTGCTTATCAAGTCAGTGGGGAATATGCACAAATTAAATTTGCTGCCATGGCTGGGGCGATTGATGAAACCCGCGTCACCCTTGAAACATTAGGCTCGATTAAACGTGCTGGTGCAGATTTGATCTTCACCTACTTCGCATTACAACTGGCTGAAGCCAAAATTTTGTAAATATCGGCGTAATACTCTGAAGCCCGCTATTGGCGGGCTTTTTATATTTAAGATTTAGGCTTTTTGGGCTGCTAGTTGCTCAGTCAAACGTTCGACATAGTTTTTAGCGACACTAGGCTCAAATACGCCTGTGATCATAAGAAGTTGTTTGCCCGCAGTTGTTTTCGCAACCACTCCCCATGAATAAATATCTTCTCTTGTTTGATACATCTCGACTGGATCGGTAGATTTTTCAGGTAATGCAACAATTGTGTCATCCTTAGCTAAAGCAACCAGCTCAAACGAAACATAATCCGCATTACGTCCTAATGGGAATTCTTTATCAACAAATAAACGTAGATCAAATACCTCAGTTTCTGGCGTTTGCATCACAATGGAATACAAATTAGGAATATGCTCAAGAATATCTCTGATTTCCTCTTTATAGCGATGGCTTGAAGAAGTGCTAACTAAAATATCTGCTGCCCATAGTGCACCTTTATAAAAATCAGTTGCGTTAATATCTGCCATGTATTCATCCTTTACGTTGCCTAGCGACTTTAAAATACCCCTAAGTACTATTCTCTACTGCTATAAAAAGTTAAACACAACTCTTTCCGGTAACGAAATTTTTAAGCTAAATTTTCCATAAAAAAATCAAAATATTTTCATTTTTATGATGTATTCCCAATTTAACTTATTAATCTTTCTTTACGTAACAATCATAACTTGAATTAAATAACCTAATATTGCGAAATAACAATAAAAAACGCCCATAGGGCAAACACATATGGGCGTTTTAGTTTGATTGATTAAAATTAATGCAGCATTTGACGGATCACATAGTGCAAGATACCACCATGACGGTAATATTCCATTTCCGTCGCTGTATCAATACGACAACGTGTCGCAATTTCTTGAACATGACCATCACCATAAGTGATTTTCACCACAATATGTTGTCCAGGTTCAATGGATTGTAGGTATTCAACGTCAATGCGTTCATCCCCTTTTAACTCTAGAGTTTTACGCGTGGTTCCCTGAGGGAACTCAAGAGGGATCACCCCCATACCGATTAAGTTTGAACGATGAATTCGCTCGTAAGACTCCGCAATAACGACACGGACGCCTAGCAAGTTAGTTCCTTTAGCAGCCCAGTCACGGCTGGAGCCAGAACCATATTCCTTACCTGCGATAATGGCTAAGGGACGTTTTTCCTCTTGATACAACATGGCTGCATCATAAATCGCCATTTGTTTACCACTTGGAATATGTTTTGTATAACCACCTTCAACACCCGGTACCATTTCGTTACGAATGCGAATATTAGCAAATGTTCCTCGCATCATAACCTCATGGTTACCACGGCGTGAACCATATGAGTTAAAGTCAGCCGCGGCAACACCATGCTCTTGTAAATAACGCCCAGCAGGACTATCCGCTTTGATATTACCAGCTGGAGAGATATGGTCAGTAGTCACTGAGTCGCCTAAAATCGCTAATATATTAGCGCCATGAATATCTTTAACCGCTTCTGGTGTAGCTTTCATACCTTCAAAGAAAGGTGGATGGCGAATATAGGTCGAATCCTCCTGCCAGTTATACGTTGCTGAACTTTCAACTGCTAAGGCCTGCCATGCTTCATCACCATCAAAAACCGCACTGTATTCTTTGCGGAACATATCCGTTTTAACTTTTTCAACAGCTTGAGCAATTTCAGCACTTGATGGCCAAATATCTTTCAGATAAACATCATTGCCTTGTGTATCCTTACCTAAAGGATCCGTTTTGACATTAATATTCATGTTACCTGCTAATGCATAAGCAACCACCAGCGGTGGTGAAGCCAGCCAGTTAGTTTTCACTAATGGATGGATACGGCCTTCAAAGTTACGGTTGCCTGATAATACTGCACCCACCGTTAAATCAGCTTGTTTGATCGCTTGTTCAATCGGTTCAGGCAAAGGACCTGAGTTACCAATACAGGTTGTACAGCCATAGCCGACTAGGTTAAATCCAAGCTGATCTAAATAAGGCGTAAGCCCTGCTAATGCTAAATAATCGGTAACAACCTTTGACCCCGGTGCTAATGATGATTTCACCCAAGGCTGGCGAGTGAGCCCCTTCTCTACAGCTTTTTTCGCTAATAGCCCTGCAGCCATAAGAACACTTGGGTTAGAGGTATTAGTACAAGACGTGATAGCGGCAATGACCACTGCGCCATCTTTCATTTCAAAGTTTTGCCCTTGATACTCAACAGCTAAATGAGCGGCTTTATCTTTTTTGTTCAGCTCTAACTCAATTGCTGCTTGGAATGCTTTTGGCACTTGGCTCAGTTCAACACGATCTTGTGGACGTTTAGGACCCGCCAAACTGGATTCAACTGTCGACATATCCAGTTCTAGTGTGCTGGTAAAGATAGGCTCATCACCTTTATGACGCCATAACCCCTGCTCTTTGCTATACGCTTCTACTAGGGCAATTTCTTGATCGCTACGCCCAGTTAATTTCATATAGCTCAGTGTCACTTCATCTACTGGGAAGAAACCACAGGTTGCCCCATATTCAGGGGACATATTAGCTATAGTTGCTCTGTCCGCGAGTGGTAAATCAGCGAGACCATCACCATAAAATTCAACAAACTTCCCAACCACACCATGCTTACGTAGCATTTGAGTTACGGTTAAAACTAAATCCGTCGCTGTGATACCTTCCGCTAATTTGCCTGTCAATTTAAAACCGACCACATCAGGGATCAACATAGAGATAGGCTGACCTAACATAGCAGCTTCAGCTTCAATGCCCCCAACACCCCAACCTAATACACCAAGACCATTAATCATGGTGGTGTGGGAGTCAGTACCTACTAAAGTGTCTGGATAAGCAAATAATTTGCCATCTATTTCTTCATACCATACGGCTTTACCAAGGTACTCTAAATTGACTTGGTGACAAATACCGGTTCCAGGTGGCACAACTCTAAAACGATTGAATGCTTTTTGCCCCCAACGTAGAAATAGGTAACGCTCATGGTTACGCTTCATTTCAATTTCGACGTTATCATCGAAGGCATTATTTGTTGCGAACTCGTCCACCATCACCGAGTGGTCGATAACCAAATCAACAGGTGATAATGGGTTAACTTGCTCAACATTACCCCCTAACGATTTAACCGCTTCTCGCATCGCTGCAAGGTCAACCACAGCGGGTACGCCAGTAAAATCCTGCATTAATACACGTGCTGGTCGATAAGCTATTTCTCTATTAGCATGCCCAGTTTTTTGCCAATCAATAATCGCTTGTAGATCGGCTTCGACCACTGATTTGCCATCGATATTTCGCAATAGATTTTCGAGCAGAACTTTAAGGGATTTGGGTAGTTTTGTAGGATCACCGAGTTGCTTAGTCGCAATCGGTAAACTGAAGTAATTATAGAGCTTGCTTCCCACACTGAGTGTTGCTGCACTCTGCGTTTTTAGACTCAACGACATAACTCCTCCTTGGTTTTTTATGATGATTATCGGTCATCTTATTTACCTAGCAAATGACATAAGATTTGTTAAGTACTTGTAATTATAGTTGCTATAATTATTTACTTTATGGATTTTGTGTCAAATCCATAAATTTATTGTACTTACTATCATAAAAAGAAGAGATATAAAGCGAAATGGTTAGTAATAAAGGTAGGTTTGATGGATCCTACTACGGATCCACCATTCAATGAAAAGGATCACTCAATTACACGATCGGTAATTTAATGTCCTTAAACATCTCTTCAATATCTTCATTATTACGAAGTGCAATCGCTTTATCGACAACATCTCGGGTTAAATGAGGCGCAAAACGCCAAATAAAATCATACATATAGCTACGTAAGAAGCTGGTTCGTTTAAAACCAATTTTCGTGGTGCTATAACTAAACTTATCGCGCATATCGATAACGACCAAATCGTTATCCAATTCAGGATTCACAGCCATACTGGCAATGATACCGATACCCAGCCCTAACCTAACATAAGTTTTAATCACATCGGCATCTGTTGCTGTAAAAATGATTTTGGGTTCAAGATCTGCTTTTTGGAATGCCACATCCAATTCAGAACGACCAGTAAAACCATGGGTATATGTTACGATTTGATACTGAGCGACATCTTCAATAGTCACATTTTTCTTTTCTGCTAATGGATGCCCTTTTTGCACCACTACACATCGATTCCAATGGTAGCAAGGCAGCATAATCAAATCGCTGTATAAATGTAATGCTTCAGTGGCTATCGCAAAATCACTATTTCCTTTGCACACTTCTTCCGCTATTTGGGTTGGTGATCCCTGTTGCATATGTAATGAAACGTGTGGGTAGCGCTCGATAAAGCCTTTGATCACCGGAGGTAATGCATAGCGAGCCTGTGTATGAGTCGTCGCAATATGTAATGTGCCTTTATCAGGATAAGTATGTTCGCCTGCTACAGAGCGGATGGCTTCAATTTTTGAGAGGACTTCTCGGGAAATACGGATCACTTCTTCACCAGCAGGCGTAACATGTGTTAGATGTTTACCACTACGGGCAAAAATTTGAATACCTAACTCATCTTCAAGCATTCTCACTTGTTTACTGATACCAGGCTGTGAGGTAAATAACCCTTCAGCGGTTGAAGAGACATTCAAGTCATGATTAACCACTTCAACAATATAACGTAATTGCTGTAATTTCATATTGCGATCCACCTCTACAGAGCAGCAAGAAATTTGCTATAGCTAAAAATTATTACTTATAATTAAAAGCTATATATAGTCGATTTGATATAACCAATATATCATCATTCCGTACAGAATGAATAGCCAGATGATAAAATTTCACCTAAGTTAATTTATTTTGAAATAATTTATACTTGGGATCAGTAAGAAAATGAAAAGATACAATTCACGTTTCACGATCTATGATTGAATAAGTGCAAGACGATTTGGCTAAAATGGAAATATAAAAGAGGATATTACATGCAGAAAAAAATATTGGCGCTGTTAATTAGCATGTCAACTATTGCTATGGTGCCTTCCCTCCATGCGAAAGAAATTTCTTACGGCGATCAAAAAATTGTATTGTCTGACAATATCGTTTCTGGAGATGATTTCTATCGCTATGTTAATCAGGATTGGATTAGTAAAGCCAAAATTCCAACGGGTATGCCACGGATCAACTCATTTGTTGAGCTATACCTGAATACAGAAAAACAACTACAAACCATTATCGATGAATTACAGAGCACACCAGAAAGCGCTCTCAATCATAACCAACGAAATATTCGCAATTTATATACTAGTTATTTAAATGAAGAGGCGATAGAAAAAACAGGTATCACACCGCTCAAAAGCGACCTTGACGCTATCAGTAGTGCAAAAAATCACAATGATATAAATAAGTTAATGGCTCAGCCTGCTTATACACCTTTTATCTCGTATTGGGTTGACCTTGATGCCAAACAACCTGATACCTACGTTTTATACCTAGGACAAGGAGGCCTCGGTTTACCAAATCGTAATTATTACCTCGACCAAACACCACAAATGGAAGAGATCCGCAAAAACTATATCGCCTATATAGCGACAATCTTAAAACTGTCAGGTGAAAAAGACGTAGAGAAAAAAGCACAACAAATTTTTGACTTAGAAAAATCAATGGCTGAAGTGCATTGGAGTCCAGAAGAACGCCGTGACACCATAAAGAACTATCACCCAATGACCTTAGATGAAATGAAAAAATTCACTAAAGGGTTTGAATGGGAGAGCTTTATTAATCAATGGCAACTTTCAAACAAACAGTTGAATAAAATTATTGTCGAAAATGATAGTGCGGTTGAACAACTGGCTAAAATTTATGCTGACACGCCTGTCTCAACGCTACAAGACTACTTACGTTTTCATTATTTGAGTAACCAAGCCGCTTATTTAAATCGTGACTATTCTGACGCTCGGTTTGATTTTTATTCACGTAAACTAAACGGCGTGGAAAAACAAAGAACCCGCAAAGAACGCGCTCTTGAAACCGTTAATCGTTTACAAGGCGAACCTATGGGGCAAATTTATGTTGAAAAATACTTTAATCCTGAATCCAAAGCAAAAATTACTGATTTGGTCAGTTACGTCAGAGGCACATTTAAGTCACGTTTAACCCAAAATGACTGGATGGATGAACCAACCCGTCAAGAGGCACTTAAAAAACTCGACCAATTTACAGTTAAGGTTGGTTATCCGGATAAATGGCATGATTTTAGCGATATTAATTTAACTTCAGATAATTTACTTGATAACTATAAGCAGGTGCTCAATTGGTTCTATCACGATGATATGAGCAAAATCGGCCAGCCAGTACGTCAATGGGAATGGGGAATGACCCCACAAACCATCAATGCTTATTTCAATCCAGTGCAAAATGAAATTGTATTCCCTGCGGCAATACTACAAGCGCCATTCTTTGATCCTAATGTTGACCCTGCCTACAACTATGGCGCAATTGGTGCCGTTATAGGCCACGAAATGGGTCATGGCTTTGATGACCAAGGCAGCCTATACGATGGTACCGGTCAATTACGAAATTGGTGGAGCGATACCGCTAAAGAACATTTTAAGCAAAAGACGGATAAGTTAGTCGCACAATACGATAGTTTCACTGTTGGTGACCAAAAAGTGAATGGTCAATTAACATTAGGTGAAAATATTGGCGATTTAGGCGGTCTAAATATCGCCCTAAGTGCTTATAAGCAATTTGTTAAAGAGAACTATCCAAATGGAGAAGCTCCCATTATTGATGGAACCACTGGGTTACAACGCTTCTTTATCTCTTGGGCAAGAACATGGCAAGAACTTGCAAATAAAGAATCTGAGCGTAATAAGATCCTCACAGATCCACACAGTCCGAATCAATTCCGCGCAAATGGTGTCGTCCGTAATATGGATGAGTGGTATCAATCCTTTGGTGTTGATAAAGACAATAAATTATACCTAGAACCAGAACAGCGTATTCGTATTTGGTAAACAAGCAACTATACTGTATATTTATACAGCCACCAGTAAAATCGATACCTAAATATTCTCACAAAATACATTATCGTTAGTTTTCAATAAATTAAAGGCTCCGAGTGATTGGAGCCTTTTGAGTATTCCATTCTTAAAAATGGGATACCATAGTTTCAATATTTCATTTGCTAAAAAAATTGTTAGTGCGTAACACTGATTTTAATATCATTTGCTGTCTTGAACCCGTAGCGACTCAGTGGTGATATCATCACGTCAGCAACATTGCCTGACACATCAATGATTTTTTTCTCGCCCAGTGTAATATAAAACTGTCCAATTGAATAAGATTACAACTATCTTTATTAACAATATTTTTTACTTAAGAGAAAGGCACTACGAATACTCTTATATTGATAAAACTGAGAGTTTCAATCTGCGCTTATACTATTTTCATTGTTTTTTAAAAAATATATTTTGAGATTTGTAAACTTTTGCTTTGGTTTTTTCTATTATTTATCAATAAATTACATGGGTTTACTTTCATAAAAAACAGGTATGATGACACATCGAGCCAAATTGGATAATCCAATATTAATGTTATTGATTGATTTTTTATAACTATAAAGAATTAATACACATCAGGTGAGCAAAAAATAAAACCTTTCAAGCTAAGAATTAAGAATAATGAATACAGTTAAATACGACATACAATATTTGAGTCTTCCCATTGTTAGGAAAGACCCATATATGCAACTAGTCAATAACACCACATGCCATTCGAGCACCGCCACCACCTAATGCCTCTGGGTGGTCTGAATAGTTATCACCCCCTACATGTACCATAATGGCATGCTTTTCTACTGCTTTAAGCTCCTTTAAACGTGGTGCCAGAACGGCATAATCTGCATTTCCTTTAGTATCCACAACTAAACCAGGCAGATCGCCTAAGTGGCCTGTTTTATCATAAGGCCCTTTATGTACACCTGTTTTTTCAGGATCTAAATGCCCACCAGCCTTTAATGCAGGAACCATTTTGCCCTCTTTTTCACCTGCATCACAGCTTGGGTTTTCATGAATATGGAATCCATGTATACCTGGTGCTAAACCTGTTAGTTTTGGCGTAAACAATAATCCATAGTCCGTTTCAGAGATCACAACTTCACCAATTGTTTTTCCTTCTCCTTGTGCTGTTGCTTCTTTCAATTCTACCGTTTTTTCTGCGCCATTGGCTGCAAATGCAGTTAGTAAGCCTGCTAGTAAACATATTTTGAGTTTCATTCAACCTCCGGTTGTGATGGTGTTATAGCTCTTACGTTTAATAATATGACAATACTGAATATCACTTATCAATGATAACTATAAATAGAATAGCAACTCCATTTTGGATTGCTTTGCGGTTTGCCACATAAAATAAAACTTAACTCAAATAATACGGTTTTTAAGATAGATCCATATGGCGAGATAAAACGAAAAACTGAGGCCAAAATTGAAATGAAAAACTGAGGCCAAAATTGAAATGAAAAAGGCGATAGAAAAACTATCGCCTTTATATTTGAAGAGACATTAAAAACACTTATTTGTCTTTAACTTCCCATTTACCATCAACGTAAAACGCACTCCAGCCGGTTGCTTTGCCATTTTTATCTGAAGAAACATATTGCTGTTTCGTTTTACGGCTAAAGCGAACCACCGTTGGGTTTCCTTCAGGATCTTTAGCAGGAGCATCAGCCAAATATGCTAATTTCTCTGGTAATCTCTCTCTGAAGCGCTGTAATTCTTCAACCAATGGCGCACGTGTTTCACGTGATTTCGGGAACGTATTGGCTGCAAGGAATACGCCAGCAGCACCATCACGCAAAACGAAATAAGCATCTGATTTTTCACATGGCAGTTCAGGCAATGGAACTGGATCTTCTTTTGGTGGGGCAACTTCACCATTTTTTAAGATCTTACGTGTGTTCTTACACTCTTCGTTGGTGCACCCCATATATGGACCAAAACGACCTGTTTTTAGGTGCATTTCAGAACCACATTTATCACACTCAACTACTGGGCCATCATACCCTTTAATGCGGAACTCACCCTCTTCGATTTCATAGCCTTCACAAGCGGGGTTGTTACCGCATACATGCAGTTTACGTTGGTTATCGACCACATAGCTATCCATCGCAGTGCCGCATTTTGGACAACGACGTTTCGCACGTAACGCATTGGTTTCTGCATCATCACCTTCAAGAATATTCAGAACTTCGTGTTCAGGAATAAGGTTGATGGTTTTCTTACAACGCTCTTTTGGTGGTAATGCATAACCTTCACAACCAAGGAATACCCCTGTCGATGCTGTGCGGATCCCCATATGACGTTCACAATCAGGACAAATGATGGATGTGATCACCATTGGGTTAGTACGCATGCCACCTTCTTCAGGCTCTTTTTCTGCAATATTAAGTTGCTTACTAAAGTCTGAGAAAAACTCATCCAGTACCGCTTTCCATTCAGCCTCATGGTTAGCAACATGGTCGAGCTGATTTTCCATGCGAGCAGTAAAATCGTAGTTCATTAGGTCATTGAAGTTCTCTTCCAGCCTATCAGTAACGATTTCACCCATTTTTTCAGCGTAGAAACGACGATTCTCAACTTTAACATAACCACGGTCTTGAATAGTCGAGATAATGGCCGCGTAAGTTGATGGGCGTCCAATACCCCGCTTTTCTAGCTCTTTAACCAGTGATGCTTCACTAAAACGCGCTGGCGGCTTAGTGAAATGTTGGCTTGGCAGCAATTCGACTAATGATAATTCAGAACCCACCTGAATTGGTGGTAATGTTTTGTCTTCGTCGTTTTTGCGTAATGCAGGCATGACACGCGTCCAACCATCAAAGCGTAAGGTACGGCCTTTGGCTTTAAGCTCGAAATCACCTGCTTTCACAGTCAATGTTGTTGAATCGTATTTTGCCGGCGTCATTTGGCAAGCAACAAATTGATTCCAAATCAACTGATACAATTTCTTCGCATCAGCTTCCATATCTTTCAGCGAGTCAGTTAATACATCAACACTTGAAGGACGGATGGCTTCGTGCGCTTCTTGCGAATTCTCTTTACTGCTATAGACAATGACATCTTTTGGTAGATATTTATTACCAAAATTGTCACTGATATAACCACGAACCATATTTAATGCATCTTGGCTCAAATTGGTTGAGTCTGTACGCATATAGGTGATATAACCCGCTTCATAAAGACGCTGAGCCATCATCATGGTTTTTTTCACACCAAAGCCAAGCCGAGTACTTGCCGCTTGTTGCAATGTTGATGTGATAAACGGTGCGCTAGGTTTGCTTGACGTTGGTCGGTCTTCACGGTCGACAACTTGAAAACGCGCTTTTTCTAACAGGCCTACCGCCGCTTCAGTTTCTGCTTTGGTAACGGGTTTAAAAGGCTTACCTAATCGATGAGTAACTTCCATTCGCAATGCCGCGATATCTTTATCAGCGAGATCGGCATGGAGCTCCCAATACTCTTCAGGCACAAACGCTTTAATTTCACGTTCACGCTCAACAATCAGACGCACAGCGACTGATTGCACACGACCCGCAGATAGACCACGAGCCACTTTTTTCCATAATAAAGGCGATACCATATAACCAACCACGCGATCCATAAAACGGCGTGCTTGTTGCGCATTAACCCGGTCAATATTTAGTTCACCTGGGCTTTCAAACGCTTGTTTAATCGCATTTTTAGTAATTTCATTAAACACGACACGACTAAAGCGGGAGTCATCCCCTCCAATCACTTCGCGTAAATGCCATGCAATAGCTTCCCCTTCGCGGTCAAGGTCCGTCGCAAGATAGACATGGTCTGCATCTGCCGCTAACGCTTGTAATTCAGAAACTACTTTTTCCTTACCGGGCAAAATTTGATAATTCGCCTTCCAACCATGGTAAGGATCAATCCCCATACGTTTTACTAACGCAGCTTGAGGATCTTTTTTAACCTTTTTGGTTTTGTCGGTAGATGAGCCTGTACTCTTTTGTGAGCCGGACCCGCTTTTCGGCAGATCACGAATGTGGCCAACGCTGCTTTTGACAACGTAGCCACTGCCAAGATACTTATTGATCGTTTTGGCTTTTGCCGGGGACTCCACGATAACAAGAGCTTTACCCATATTTACCTTTACCTAAATTTCTACGATGGCGCATTTCTACATTAAAATGCGCAAAATGAAAATCTCTTTTTTATATTGCGGCACAATTGCAATATATCAATATAATTTCTTTAAATTGTTTGCGTTTAAGCAAAAACTACAAAGCAAATCACGCTATGCTAAAAAGAACATAAAGTGTTCTAGCTGACTGATTTTAGCCGTATAATAACTAATTCATATCAACGAAAAGCACACACTCTACCTGATAAAATACGAGACGCAACCAATTATTTTCTTAAGGGAGCTAACTAATGCACGATGATATCCAATCTATAACACAAAACGAACTTCTTGAAAAAGCTAATGAGATCATAAAGAAACATGAAGACTACATTCATGGTATGTTTGTTGATACTGTAGAGCAACATCGCGGCACTTTAGTTTTTAAAGGTGAATTCTTTTTAGATGAAAATGGTATCCCAACCGCAAAAAGTACCGCAGCTTTCAATATGTACAAACATTTATCCCATTTGTTTTCAGAAAAATATCACCTTAAGTAATGGTACGTAATCAAAAAATTACCGGCAATCAGCCGGTAATTAATAATAGATATGAAATAGATAATTTGCGAGCAAACCAAGTCTCAATTTATTTACATAAACGGTTTTTGACCTCGCTGCCACCAACGCAATAGTAGTTTGTCTACATTTTCGGACACACTACTTGTAAAACGCTCTAGCATTTTTTTACTCTGCGTATAGCGAATACCGACAATTTCCTTTGTATCAATTGAAGCAATAATAATATCATCACTCACCCCAAGCTCATCAATTAAACCTTTATCTAATGCTTGAGTACCGTACCAATATTCACCTGTAGCAACTGAATCGATATCCAATGATGGACGATTTTGATGAACAAATTGCTTAAATAGATCATGGGTTTCATTGAGGTTTTCAACAAATTTTTTACGACCTTGTTCAGTATTTTCACCTAACATAGTTAATGTTCGTTTATATTCACCAGCAGTATGAAGCTCGACATCAACATCATGTTTTTTCAGTAAACGATGGATATTAGGTACCTGTGCTACCACACCAATTGATCCCAATATAGCAAACGGCGCTGCAACAATTTTTGTCGCAATACATGCCATCATGTACCCACCACTCGCAGCCACTTTATCAACAGCCACGGTTAATGGAATATTTTTCTCTTTTAAACGAGATAGCTGAGATGCCGCTAAACCATAACCATGTACCACACCACCTGGGCTTTCAAGGCGTAATAATACTTCGTCCTGCTGATCTGCAACGGCAAGTACAGCACTGATCTCTTCTCTTAAAGAGCTCACTTCACGTGCATCCATGCTCCCCTTAAAATCGAGGACATATAAACAAGGCTTTTTTACCGCCGTCTGGCCTGTTTTCGCCCCTGCTTTTTCATTTTTTTCTTTTGTTTTCTGCTGTTTTTTAAACGCTTTTAACCACGCTTTATGTTCAGCATCATTCATTTTAACTTGTTGCATTTGACGTTGACGTTCACGGTAGTTTTCACCTAAATCGGTGATTTTTAGTTCACCTCGGCTACCTTGACGACGCATTCCAACACCAAATACAAAAACGGCAAGCACAACAATCGCCACGACAATTGTGACAACTTTGGCTAAAAATAGTCCATACAGAGAGAAATACTCCACAAAATCATCCTTCTGATATTAAGCTTAATAAAAAATAATCTCATGATTGCCGCGAAACAACCAGTAAAATAACTCTGCTTTATCGTCATGTTACTTGAATTTTTACGTCAAATTGGCTAATCATCGTAATCATGCGATGATATCTCAACATGTTAACAAAAAAGATAGGAAAATTACCATGCTCCACTATCAACCCAAACAGGATCTCTTAAGTGGCAAAACCCTTCTCGTAACAGGAGCCGGTGATGGCATTGGCCGTGAAGCTGCATTAACCTATGCCCGATTTGGCGCATCGTTGATCCTCATCGGTAGAACGTTGCATAAACTTCAATCAGTCAGTCAAGAAATTGAACAGCTGACAGGTAAATCCGCAGATATCTATGTATTAGATTTGTTGACAGCTACCCATCAAGAGTACACCGAACTGGCACAAAGCATTGCCCAAAAACATGCTTACCTTGACGGTGTTTTACACAGCGCAGGTTTATTAGGTGTAGTTAGCCCTATTATTGAGCAGCCTGTAGTTGAATGGCATGAGGTTATGCAGGTCAACGTAAATGGCGCCTTTATGCTAACGCAAGTTTTGCTACCTCTATTACTCAAAGCCCCGAATGCCTCTTTAGTTTTCACCAGTTCAAGCGTAGGTAAACAAGGCCGTGCAGAATGGGGAGCTTATTCGGTTTCAAAATTTGCTACAGAAGGCTTAATGCAAATTCTATCTGAAGAGTATAAAAATAGTAGCTTGCGCGTTAACTGTATTAACCCAGGACGCACTCGTACTAGCATGCGAGCCAGCGCGGCTCCAAATGAAGATCCAATGACTATTAAAACTCCTGCCGATATTATGCCAATATATTTATATGTTATGAGTGATGATAGTCTACGAAAAACAGGGATCAGTTTTGATGCCCAACCTGCTCGTAACGTCAATATAACGGAGTAACCGTATGTCTCAAAGCCGACACGAACAACGCCAACAGCGCCTGAAAGAAAAAGTTGATGCTCGTATTGAATCCGCCCAAATAGAACGTGGTATTTTGCTGGTTTTTACAGGGAATGGAAAAGGTAAAACAACAGCAGCTTTCGGTACCGTTTGCCGAGCGGTCGGCCATGGGAAGAAAGCGGCGGTAGTTCAATTTATTAAAGGAAGTTGGGATAATGGTGAACGTGAGTTACTCGAACCCAATGGCGTCCCTTTTTATGTGATGGCAACAGGTTTCACATGGGAAACCCAAGACAAGGAGGCGGATACTTTAGCTTGCCTTGAAACATGGCAACATGCACGTCAACTATTGTCTGACCCATTAATCGATTTAGTGGTGCTCGATGAAATGACTTATATGGTCAGTTATAACTATCTACCATTAAGCGAAGTCATTGATGCCCTAGAACATCGCCCTGAAAACCAATCAGTTATTATTACAGGCCGAGGATGCCATCGTGACTTGCTAAGTTTAGCGGATACAGTGACAGAAATGCGCCCTGTAAAACATGCCTTTGATGCAGGAATTAAAGCACAGAAAGGTATTGATTGGTGAGTCTACTGGCTGGTGTACATATATACTCAAAATAATTCGAGAGGTAGATAGATGACGCGTAGCCGTAATCACTATGCCTTTAATGAAAAGCCCTGCAATGTGAATTATCGTGAGTATAAGTACATCAGCAATATTAATTAAGCATCAACGTACCCGCCCCAAAAATCGCCTGAGTCTGCTGCATAAACTCAGCATACTTGCGTTTTTCAAGCAATGAACGTTTATCACTCCCCATACGGCTATAAATCACCGCCATATTTGAAATATTATCGTGGTATTTATTGTAGTAAAATGCTTTTCTCTGTGGATCTAAAGAACGACGAAAGTTATTAATTAGACATACGACATCTAAAGCATACATTTGCAGTGTTTCATCAGAAAAATGAGGTGGAGAAAGCGGGTAATTGAAATCTACAGTGACCGATTGCACCTCATCATTAATCAGTTTCTTAATTATTAGTTGTGAAAGTAAAACATCTTCATTACGAATTAAATCGACCAACTCTTTATGAGTTAAACATTTAGTTTTTACTTTACTCACTGTCGTCGAGCCGGCGAGTATTTCGGAAACATATTCTCCTACTGCGATATCACAATTAAATACATTATTATCAATTATATAATCATTACTACTATTGATCCTACCCACCAACTCATAGCCATCAATAACTAAAGATTGTTTATTTAAATGATAAACAGCAGGGATCCCCTCAGTGCCATAAATAAAATCATACGCATAATAAAATTGTTGGGTAGGATTTAGAATACCGCCTTTATTACCTGGATAAACAATAAACTGAACCACTTTACCCGTCGCGGTCGTCATCGAGTGAAAACCCGGACTGAGAGAAATACTGCCAACCCCATTTTTGGGGATCACAATAGGCTGATAATCGATTAAAAATATGAAACTATCCGATGAGTCATTAGTAAAATAAAAACGCCCACTTTCAGGAGTTACTGTTTGGTTACTATCACAACCACTTAAACTTAATCCTAAACCCAATACCATGACAGCCGACATTAACCGAAATCCATTCATATAAAATAACACCCTGTTCTACTGCTACTAACAAATAAAATATCGTAAATACAGAATATTCTCAATTATGTATTTGTACTTTTGTGACAAATACATTATCAAAATTAATAAAAAAGGCTATGGATCACTCCATGGCCTTTCCAAAAAATAATGATAAATGATTTGTTAGATGCGGGTACGACGCTTAGCCGTTGGTCTTGATGACTGGCGTTTTGATGCAGGTCTAGCGGCAACTTGTGAGTGACGTTTAACCGCACGACGGATTTGATTGGCTTTAATACGTCGTTGATCGCGTTCAACCGCCACTTTAGATTCGGTTTCGGCCTCAAGTTCAACTAATTCTCTTAAATAGTTAGTTTGTTCAAGCCCTAATTCAGTCCAACCACCGCGAGGTAAACCTTTTGGTAAGTCAATATCACCGTATCTAACACGGATCAGGCGGCTAACTTGAACACCCACAGCTTCCCAGAGTCGACGAACTTCACGGTTACGGCCTTCAGTTAAGGTTACGTTATACCATTGATTCATTCCCTCACCGCCACGATATGAAACCGTTTTAAATGCCGCAGGGCCATCTTCTAGTTGAACACCTTGAGTTAACTGACGAATTTTTGCATCTGTGATTTCACCAAATACACGCACAGCATATTCACGTTCTACTTCACGGCTTGGATGCATCAAACGATTAGCTAATTCACCATCGGTAGTAAACAGTAACAATCCGCTAGTATTCACATCTAAGCGACCTACAGCAATCCAGCGTGCACCAACTAGCTTAGGTAAGCGAGTAAATACGGTTGGACGCCCTTCGGGATCATGACGAGTACATAGCTCTCCCTCAGGCTTGTAATATGCCATTACACGGCAAATCTCTTTTTCTGGCTCTTTAATGGTCAGAATACGGCCATCCATACGGATTTTAGTCGCAGATTTTACTTCAATGCGATCACCTAACGTCGCCATTTTACCATCAACACTGATGCGACCTTCTTTCAAAAAGGCTTCAATTTCACGACGGGAGCCATGCCCAGAGCGGGCAAGAATTTTTTGTAACTTCTCAGTTTTTTGCGGTTTAGCGCTCATATAACCCTCGAATGTCGCCTTCACAGGCGTCAATAATTTTTCGTGACCTATCACAAAAAATAATGAATAAGAAAACCTGCGCATTATACACAGGTTTTCAAGGATCCCCTATTAATAATCCTTTGGCTAAAAAAGCTTATTCAAACGGTGATGGATCACCTGTACCTACACGAACCACCACGGGTGCATCATTAGTTAAATCAATAACCGTGGTCGGCTTTTGGCCAATGTAGCCACCATGGATCACCAAATCGACCTGCTTACCCAGTAAATCACGAATTTCCTCAGGATCAGATTGAGTAAAATCATCCCCAGGCATAATTAGGCTGGTTGACATCAGAGGTTCCCCCACGGCTTCCAATAAATCACGTGCAATCGGGTTTGCAGGAACTCTTAAGCCTATCGTTTTACGTTTTTCATTCATTAAACGGCGTGGTACTTCTTTAGTCGCCTGAAGGATAAATGTATAGTTACCTGGTGTATTATTTTTGATTAAACGAAATGCACTATTATCAACATGTGCATAATTTGATAGCTCTGATAGATCACGGCACATCAACGTAAAATTGTGATTCGCATCCAGTTGACGAATACGACAAATGCGTTGTAATGCATCTTTATCTTCTAATCGGCAACCAATTGCATACCCAGAATCGGTTGGATAAACGATCACACCACCTTGATTTAAGATTTCAACGCTTTGGCTGATTAAGCGCGGTTGTGGATTATCCGGATGGATATAAAAAAACTGGCTCATACAGACCTCGGTTCTTTATTCTTGACAGCATCATCCGGTAAAAAACCTGAAAATGGCACTATCTACTCGCAAATAACAACGCATCAATAAAACTGACGCAGCTTCTTTCATTGGATGTATTCTACACCGCATTTACGATATATACTCTAAATAATTCAAGGTGCAACTAAGCGGCAAGTGAACGAGTCGCTGAGAACTCAGAGAATTATGTGGCAGCCATGAGTGAAGCTAAGCACCATAAATCAACCAAACGCATTCCAACTTGCAGCATGATGAATATCACCATGTGTTATCGCGTTTTTACCTCATCCCACAGCCCCCAAACTGCTTGTTCATCGTCAGGAAGCCATAAGTTACGGCCCAATTCAATCCAAGAGCATGGCCGATGAAAATCGGAACCCACAGAAGTCTTCAAATCGCTCACTCGTGCGAGTTCAGCGAGATATTGTTTTTCATTCGGTGCTTGTTGGCAATGAGAAACCTCCATCGCGTCCCCCTGACAATCTTTAAAATAAGCCACCAAACGTTTAAGCCATTTATTGGACAGTTGATATTTAGAGGGGTGTGCTAAAACCGCAATACCTCCAGAGCGATGGATAGCATCAACGGCATCTTCAATAGAGCACCACTTTGCAGGGACATACCCCATTTTACCTTTCGATAAATAACGCTTGAAAACATTATTGATATTTTTCTCTTTGCCAATTTTAACTAAATATTGCGCAAAGTGTGCTCGGGTTACTTGTCCACCAGCGGAAATTTGTGATGCATTCTCCCAAGCATCGGGAATACCAACTTTTTCTAGCCGACGCCCTATTTCAATTCCACGTTCTAAACGTAACGCAGATTGTTTTTCTAATAATTGCCTCATCACAGATGATGTTGTAGAAAAATTTAACCCAACAATATGAATTTCCATGTTTTCCCACATAGTGGAAATTTCAACACCATTAATCAATTCCAATGGACGTTGAGTTTGCAAAAGGTACTCACGAGCTTTGATAACGCCGTCACAGGTATCATGGTCAGTAATGGCAAGCACATTTACGCCCATTTCGATAGCCCTTTCAATCACTTCCGCAGGTGTCAGTTCACCATCTGAAGCATTGGTATGACAATGCAAATCATATCGTGTCATCAATGGGCTCGAAATTTGTGACATAAGGTAATCATCTCCTTTTCCAATTACGGAATATTTTTCCTGAATATAAATAACAAACTACTTGACACAATCAATGTGATCCAGTTTACTAGTACGCAAGACGGCAGCAATGCCGATATTAATTTGATTATCCAGAGAGGCACTGTATGGCTGTTATCAATCTATCAAATCGTTGGTGGCGTAACTTCCCAAATTGGGCGGAAGACGCACACGCATAGATTCGATATGCCTCAGCGCCAAACCCGCCCTAGTCTGCGGGTTTTTTTATGTCTAAAAATCGTTAAAAGGCAACAAAATGAATAAGCAAAACACAACATTAGCACATTTTAGTTTTCTGGATAGCCCAATTAACTATCAGCAAGACCCAACATTGCTGTTTAACCACCTTTGCCAAGAGGTTCCTGCGACCATGTTATTAGAATCCGCAGAAATCAATAGTAAAGCGAATTTACAGAGTTTGTTAATTGTCGCAAGTGCCCTACGTATTCGCGCGTTTGGTCAGCGTGTTGAAATTGAAGCATTAACCCCAAATGGTGAAAACTTACTGCCTATCATGGCTGAGCAATTAGCAGATAAAGCACTACGGTGTGAACTATCAGCTCAGCACCTGACAATTAACTTCGGTCAACCAAGTCATGAACTCGATGAAGATAGTCGTTTAAAAAGTGCTTCTTGCTTAGATGTTCTAAGGTTACTACCAACACTCGCACAAGCCAGTACTCAACAGCCCGAAAATTTATTTATTGGTGGATTATTTGCTTATGATTTAATCGCTAGTTTTGAATCTTTACCGGCGACAAAAACGATCAATCAGTGTCCTGACTACTGCTTCTTCGTAGCGGAACACTATTTAGTGATCGACCATCAAAATCAGGCTGCACGTCTGAAAAGCTGTTTTTTTACTGATAATGTGGAACAACAACAAACGATTAAACAACGACATGATGAAATCATTTCAGCATGTCGTCCTTTTTTATCGCCTCTAGCATTAGGGACCACTGAGACATTTGCCGTTCACACCAATAAAAGTGATGAGCAATATTGTGCGGTGGTTAACTCAATGAAAGAAGCCATCTATCGTGGTGATATTTTTCAAGTGGTTCCATCACGTAAATTTTCGGTGCCTTGTCCTTATCCACTTATTGCCTATCAAAAGCTCAAAGCACAAAACCCAAGCCCTTACATGTTTTTTATGCAAGATAATGATTTTTCACTGTTTGGTGCGTCACCAGAAAGTGCACTGAAATACAGCTCAAGCACTCGGAAAGTCGAAATATACCCAATTGCAGGTACACGTCCTCGCGGTCGTGATGCTTCAGGCGCTATCGATTTAGATCTTGATAGCCGCATAGAACTCTCCATGCGTACTGATCATAAAGAGCTGGCAGAGCATTTTATGTTAGTTGATTTAGCGCGTAACGATTTAGCGCGTATTTGTGAAGCAGGTAGCCGTTACGTTGCCAACTTAACTAAGGTTGACCGTTATTCATTTGTAATGCACTTGGTCTCACATGTTGTAGGGACTCTGCGCGCTGATTTGGATATTTTTCATGCTTATCAAGCTTGTATGAATATGGGAACCCTCACAGGTGCGCCGAAAGTGCGTGCCATGCAATTGATTGCAGAATATGAACAAGAGCGTCGAGGCTCCTATGGTGGCGCGGTTGGTTATTTCACAGGCAAAGGCGACTTCGATACTTGTATCGTGATCCGTTCCGCTTATGTCGAGAATGGCGTGGCTACCGTCCAAGCCGGTGGGGGCGTCGTACTTGATTCTTCACCTCAAGGAGAAGCCGATGAAACACGTAACAAAGCTCGCGCAGTGATCCGCGCAATTGCCCAAGCCCACCAAGCAGAGGAGTTATTCTAATGGCGAACATCTTATTACTCGACAATGTTGACTCTTTTACTTACAACCTCGTAGATCAATTACGCTCTGGTGGTCATCACGTGGTGATTTATCGTAATACCGTTAGTGCGGAGCATATTTTATCAGTTTTAAATCAAATGGAATCGCCGCTACTCGTGCTCTCACCGGGCCCTGGAAAACCAAGTGATGCAGGCTGTATGCCAGAAGTTTTACAACAAGTGATTGGTAAAATTCCTGTGATCGGTATCTGTTTAGGGCATCAAGCCATTATTGAGGCTTATGGGGGTCATGTTTCTGCCGCAGGCGAAATTCTTCATGGTAAATCATCCATGGCAACTCATGATCAACAAGCCATGTTTAGTGGTTTAGATAACCCAATACCTGTTGCTCGTTACCACTCTTTAGTCGGCAGCCAAGTTCCCGAGCAACTCACTATCTGTGCACAATCAAATGGTATGGTCATGGCGGTACGTAATGATCACGACCGTATTTGCGGTTTTCAATTCCACCCTGAGTCTATCTTAACCACTCAAGGGGCAGTGTTACTTGAAAAAACCGTAGCATGGGCGCTTTCGACCCCAATTAGCACAACAACATCATCGCGTTAACAGGGAAGAGAGAACCTAATTATGCAAACTATATTCGATAAATTATTTCGCGCTCAAACATTAACACAGCAAGAAAGCCAACAGTTATTCAATGCCATAATTCGTGGCGAATTAACAGAGGCACAATTAGCTGGTGTATTAGTCAGTATGAAAATGCGAGGTGAACAGCCGGAAGAAATTGCCGGTGCAGCATTAGCTTGCCTTGAAAATGCGCAGCCGTTCCCACGCCCTGAGTATCAATTCAGTGATATTGTCGGTACCGGTGGTGATGGTGCAAATAGCATTAATATTTCAACG
Source organism: Providencia manganoxydans (assembly GCF_016618195.1). Lineage (NCBI taxonomy): Bacteria > Pseudomonadati > Pseudomonadota > Gammaproteobacteria > Enterobacterales > Morganellaceae > Providencia > Providencia manganoxydans. Next base: position 2,211,688 of record NZ_CP067099.1, on the reverse strand, counting down.
GCAAGTGCTTTTGTTGCTGCACAAGCTGGGATCAAGGTTGCCAAACATGGTAACCGCAGCGTTTCTAGCCGTTCAGGCTCATCTGATTTATTAGCCTCTTTTGGTATTTCACTTGATTTAAGTGCTCAAAGTGCTCGTGATGCTCTTGATGAATTGGGGGTCTGCTTCTTATTTGCGCCACAGTATCACAGCGGTTTTCGTCATGCAGCCCCCGTACGTACTCAGTTAAAAACACGTACATTATTCAATGTGTTAGGTCCATTAATCAATCCGGCACGCCCACCAATTGCGTTGATTGGGGTGTATCAAGAATCGTTAGTAGAGCCCGTAGCAAAAACACTACAAATGCTTGGTTTTACTCGCGCTGCTGTGGTACACAGTGGAGGTATGGATGAAGTTTCTCTTCATGCTACAACACAGGTTGCTGAGTTAAACCAAGGTGTTCTTTCCTTCTATCAACTAAACGCAACTGATTTTGGTTTACAGACTTATCAGTTATCTGATTTAGAAGGTGGTACTCCTGATGAAAACCGAATTTTACTCACCAATTTGTTACAGGGTCACGGAAAGCCTGCACATGAAGCTGCGGTCGCAGCAAATGTTGCCATGCTAATGCGTATTAATGGCCATGAAGATTTAAAACAAAATAGCGAACACGCTCTGAATATTATTCGTAGTGGTAGCGCGTTTGACCGAGTCACTGCACTAGCTTCAAGGAACCAATAAAATGAAAGCGACTGTATTACAAAAAATTGTTGATGATAAACGCGCCTACCTTGTTGAGCGTAAAATCAAACAGCCACTAGAGAGCTTTATCGATACAATAACGCCATCAAGCCGCAGTTTTTATGAAGCACTGTCAGCAAAGCGCCCTGTTTTTATACTTGAATGTAAAAAAGCGTCACCTTCCAAAGGACTGATTAGAGCTGATTTTGATCCTGCTGTGATTGCAAGTATTTATGCGCCTTATGCATCCGCTATCTCAGTGTTAACCGATGAAAAATATTTCCAAGGCAATATGGAATACCTGACCATTGTCAGTAATACCGTTAAACAGCCCGTGTTATGCAAAGATTTTATTGTTGATGCGTACCAAATTTACCTAGCAAGACACTATCAAGCTGATGCAATTTTATTAATGCTATCAGTACTCGATGACCAAGAATATGTCGCCCTTGCTGAGGTTGCCCATCAATTAAATATGGGTGTATTGACTGAAGTCAGTAATGAAGAAGAGCTTGAACGTGCGATTCAACTTAAAGCACAAGTGGTAGGCATTAATAATCGTGATTTACGCGATCTGTCTATCGATTTAAATCGTACTCGCCAGCTCGCACCAAGGCTACCAACAGGCACTATCGTGATCAGTGAATCAGGCATTCACCGCCATCAACATATTCAATCATTGAGTGAATTTGCTAATGGATTTTTGATTGGTAGTGCATTAATGGAACAAGCTGACATCGGCAAAGCCTTACGTAACCTCGTAACTGGTGAGCACAAAGTGTGTGGATTAACCCGCGGACAAGATGCTAAAGCGGCACTGGCCGCAGGGGCAACTTATGGTGGGTTAATTTTTGCAGAAAGCTCCCCACGAAAAGTGACACTGTCACAAGCAAGGCAAATTATCCACGCCGTTCCACTTAAATATGTCGGTGTGTTTCGCGATCAATCTGCCGATTTTGTGGCTCATATGGTAGAGCAGCTTGCTTTATCAGCAGTACAGCTGCATGGCAATGAAGATGCAAACTACGTGCAAAAATTACGTGAAACTTTGCCTACGCATTGTGAAATTTGGAAAGCCGTTAATATGTCACACCCCGATTTTAGCCAATTCGATGAACAACCTATAGATCTTTTATTACTCGATAATGGCCGCGGTGGTAGTGGTAAAACTTTTGATTGGAACATGATCCCCACAAACAGTAAGTTTCGATTTATGGTCGCAGGTGGACTAAATGCAGAAAATTGTCGTCAAGCTGCCAAATTATTGTGTAATGGACTTGATTTCAATTCAGGCGTTGAAATCGAACCGGGTATTAAAAGCGAACAAAAAATTAATCAAGTATTCAGTTCACTCGCTTAATCGACAAGCACATTTAAAACTGAACATAATACGCATATAGAATAGAGATTAAGAGACAAATAAAATGAGTAAACTAGACCCCTACTTTGGTGAATTTGGCGGGCAATATATCCCAGAAATTTTAATTCCAGCCCTGAATCAACTGGAAGAAGCGTTTATTGATGCACAGAATGACCCGACATTTCTAGCCGAATTTCATGATTTATTAAAAAACTATGCAGGTCGCCCTACCGCGTTAACCTTATGTCGTAACCTCACTGAGGGAACCAAAACTAAACTATATTTAAAACGCGAAGATCTGCTACACGGTGGCGCCCATAAAACCAACCAAGTATTAGGCCAAGCACTGTTAGCAAAACGCATGGGGAAAAATGAGATCATCGCTGAAACAGGCGCAGGACAACATGGTGTTGCAACCGCACTGGCATGTGCATTACTGAATATGAAATGCCGCATCTATATGGGGGCGAAAGATGTTGAACGCCAATCTCCTAACGTTTTCCGTATGAAGTTAATGGGTGCAGAAGTGATCCCTGTGCACAGTGGTTCTGCAACGCTAAAAGATGCTTGTAATGAAGCACTTAGGGACTGGTCTGGTAGCTATGAAAAAGCACACTACCTACTTGGCACTGCGGCGGGTCCTCATCCGTATCCAACCATTGTACGTGATTTCCAACGTATGATTGGTGATGAAGCCAAACAACAAATCTTAGAAAAAGAAGGCCGTTTACCTGATGCTGTAATCGCATGTATCGGCGGTGGCTCCAATGCCATTGGTCTGTTTGCTTCTTTTATCCCTGAAGAAGATGTCCGTCTTATTGGTGTTGAGCCAGCAGGCTTAGGAATTGAAAGCGGACAACATGGCGCACCATTGAAACATGGTCGCGTTGGTATCTATTTCGGCATGAAATCGCCAATGATGCAAACCCATGAAGGGCAAATCGAAGAGTCTTACTCCATCTCCGCAGGCCTTGATTTCCCATCCGTCGGGCCACAACATGCTCACTTAAATAGCATAGGTCGCGCTGATTATGTTTCTATTACTGATGATGAAGCATTGACTGCATTTAAGCTCTTATCACGCAAAGAGGGAATTATTCCTGCCCTTGAATCATCCCATGCCCTCGCCTATGCACTAAAAATGGCCGAGCAAGAGCCTAATAAAGAGCAATTGTTAATTGTTAACCTATCAGGTCGTGGTGATAAAGATATTTTTACCGTGCACGATATATTGAAAAGTAAGGGAGAGATCTAATGGAACGTTATACTAAGCTTTTTGAACGTTTAAATAGTGTTAATCAAGGTGCTTTCGTTCCATTCGTCACACTTGGTGATCCTGATGCTGAACTTTCACTAAAAATTATTGATGCATTAATCGCTGGTGGTGCTGATGCCTTAGAAATTGGCATTCCCTTCTCTGATCCTCTCGCTGATGGTCCAACGATCCAAAATGCTAATCTAAGAGCATTTAAAAGTGATATCACGCCAACACTATGCTTTGAATTACTAGCACGAGTGCGTCAAAAACACCCCAATATACCCATTGGGCTGCTGGTCTACGCAAATCTAGTTTTCAGTAATGGCATTGATAAATTTTATTCACGTTGCCAACAAGCTGGCGTCGATTCAGTTTTAGTTGCTGATGTGCCTATGCGTGAATCTAAGCCATTCCGTGAATCTGCTATGGCGCATGGTATTGCGCCAATATTTATCTGCCCGCCAAATGGTGATGATAAACTACTTAAAGAGATCGGTGAATATAGCCAAGGCTACACCTATTTGTTATCACGCGCGGGTGTGACAGGCACTGAGCAACGAGCGCAAATGCCTCTTACTAACCTCATCAACAAATTAAACCATTATCAAGCGGCTCCCGCACTGCAAGGCTTTGGAATTTCAGAACCAGCTCAAGTTGCTGAAGCCATTGCTAATGGTGCAGCGGGTGCAATCTCAGGCTCTGCGGTGGTTAAAATTATCGAAAACAACCTGCAACGTCCTGATACTATGCTGGCTGAGCTCACCCAGTTTGTGGCTAATATGAAGGTCGCCACTGTAAGATAATCTCAAACATAGCATTCTATTCGCCATACCTTTGTATGGCGAATTTACCCTCTCTCATCTCAATTAGACCATTTTAGTTGTATCTTTAAGTTGAATTTTCCCCTATTTCTACTGATACTAAAATTATCAGTGACAATCATTTACTTTATAGTGATTACTCGCTGAAAACTAAATAGCAGCTCTTGCTGAATAACATAACAACCAATAGTTTGTAGTTCGACACGTTAGGAGAGAAAGGATGAAATTATTAAAGTCTGTTGGCACACTACTTGTTGCCACTTTTATGGCATTCGCACTCGCTGCTTGTGCACCTACGTCTAAATCAGAAGGCACTGGTGGCTATATCGATGATACGGTCATTACAACTAAGGTTAAATCTGCTTTGCTTGCGGAGAAAGATTTAAAATCGACACAAATTAGTGTTGAGACATTTAAAGGTCGAGTGCAATTAAGTGGCTTCGTTGATTCTAAAGCCAGCGCAAATAAAGCAATCGAAGCGGCTCGAAATGTAAAAGGTGTTCAATCTGTTATTGACTCGATGAAAATACGTTAATATTTTCAATCCAAACTTAAAATATCAGTCCTATTCGGGCTGATATTTTATCACTCTTGTTAATAGTATTTTTTGTTTTATAAAATAAGATTTGTTATGAATATGTTTCCATATCGTTACGGTAATATTTTTAATTTATATTGAAAACTAATAAGATTAGAAATTAAATTCTTAACTGATTATACATTTTTATCGACTATTTCCATTATAACAAAAAACCCGAGAATACTTATTCCCGGGTTTCCTACTACCTAACATCCATTTAATATCAGATTGCGTCCTGCTAAATTCAATTAGAAGCGGTAACCGACACCAAACATAAATACGAATGGGTCAAGACGAGTATCCACTTTTTGTTGTTCACCGTTAAATTTAAATTTAACGTCTGTATCAATATCCATCCACCACAGAGAGGCGTTTAACATCCAGTTTTCAGTCAGCATATAGTCCATACCAGCTTGTGCTGCGAAGCCCCAAGAACTAGATAAATCAAGGTCACTCAAGCCTAGCTGTTTAGCACCTGAATTGAATTTTTCGTCAAAGAAGAACGTGTAGTTAATACCTGCGCCTAAATAAGGACGTAATTTGTCTTCTTTGCTACCAAAATAATATTGTGCCATTAATGTTGGTGGTAAATGATGAACTGTCGCAATATTACCTAGTTCACCTAAACTAACTTTATGCTCAAATGGCGTTGCAGCTAATAATTCCACACCGATATTATCGGTCACCATATAGCTGAATGTCAGACCTAATTGAGTATTATTATTCGCATTAAAATGGCCAAGCCCGCCTAATACATCGTCAGAGCCTGCATTAGGACGAACAGTTGCAGTACCTGCACGGAAAATAAAGTCGCCTTCTTGATGAGCAATTGAAGCAACTGGAGCTAATGTTGCAGCAGCTAAGACAAGCGCAGTGAGTTTTTTCATTATCAATCCCATTCCTGTGTTTTTTTATTTGGGTGAAATATACCCTTTAATTTTATTTAATGTTCAAATCAAGATCACATCTTTTAATAAAAGAAGCATAATCTGACTAGAGTGAATTTATTATTTCATTTGTAATTTTTTTAATTTTGATTTAAATCAATTTTTATTAGATATATATAAAAATAAAAAAATACTATCGTTATTTTTATATTATTCAGCCAATAAAGTTATATTTAAAATACACCTTTAGCCTGATTAAGAATTATTACTTAATTATTATTTGAGAAAATTTTGTGTTTTTCGCTTACTATTTACGACTAACACTAGGTCTTTTCTGAACTTTCTCTACCTATGAGGTTGATACTCAGTTACAATCAGCTAAAAATTTTACCCTTTGTAGATAGGAGCAGTTACATGTCCATTTCGGCCAACTCACTCATTAGTGATAGTATTAACTTTTTTAAGAATCAGTTGGGTGGCCTATCCACAATTGTATTGCTAGCAACCGTCGTCAGTGTCATCATTTATTCGATGATGATCCCAAGCGCTCAGATGATTTCAGTCTTAGTAGATGCACAAGCTCAATTTATTAAAGCAGGAAACTCAGGGCTACAAGATTGGGTTCAAGGGCTTTCTGAAGAAGAGAAAAGTAGCATCTTACGTGTCTCTTTTGGTCTGATCCTGTCGGTGACTTTCGGTAGCTTGATATTAATTTGCGGGGTTTTAGCCTATATTGCAGGGCTATCACGCGGGGAAGATATGACTGGCACCCAAGCTTTATTAGCCTCACTCCCTAAAGCACCCTCTATGTTTTTACTGTTAGTCGTATGCTCATTGCTAGTTCAACTAGGTACCACCATCATGGTGTTTCCCGGCATTGTATTAGCAATCGGTTTTTCTTTAGCACCTGCGATTTTGATCAGTGAAAATGTCAATCCATTCAATGCAATGGGTAAAAGCTGGAAAATGGCGTATGCAAATTGGCGGTTAGCCCTTCCTATGGTACTGATTTGGATGGCCTCACAAATGCTAGTTAGCCTACTAATGAGTAGTATGCAGATGAATCACATCGTCAGCAATGGCGTTTCATTCCTAATAAATAATATTATTGCAGCATTTGCTCTGATTTACTTCTATCGCCTTTATATGCTGATCACTCAAAAATAGTTGCAACATAAATCACCACTAAAAACTGCACCGTTTAGGTGCAGTTTTTCTACTCATCAACTCAAGATTCATCTGGCTCTACCTGAACACGCGTAGTCGGCACTTCTCGCTCGTCAATTTCCTTTTGCTGTATTTGCTGTTTACTTTGAATCAAGCGAATTGCAAAATAAATATCAGGTACTACCAATAGATCATCATCTGAACGATTAATCTTATTTTTTTCTAACCAGCGATTTATTGATGTTCGACGCCCTGCCAAAACTAATGTCACGCCTTTAGCTTTCAGTGCCGTAACAATATCATTCAATGCAGAAAATACACTGACATCATTGTGTGTAAAGCTAACCGCAGCATCCACAATGACCCATGCAGGCCTCTTGGATTGATTATCAATATGTTTATTCAATCGCTCTTTAAAATAATTCACATTAAAGTAAGTCAATGGTGAATTGAATCGATAAATCAGTACCCCTTCAACAGGCTGGATATCATTATCTTTTGACATTGAATGCAGCATTCCTTGGTCGTCAACGCCTAATAGCTGATCTGTCGGACGAAAAATCACTCTAATAAATTGCAATAAGCCTAACAAAACTGCTAAACCAACACCATTGATCAAACCTGAAATCAGCACTGCACCGAGTGTAAAAATACACAGCGTAAACGCTTCTTTGTTACGTTTACGCATTGAAAAAATACTACGAACACTGAGTAATGACCAGGTTGATACAATCAACACCATTCCTAAAGCAGGCATTGGAATATAACCAAGTAAATCAATTGAAAACAACAGAACCGCGAGAATAGCTAACGCAGCAACAATCGAGACTAATTGCGTTTTTCCTCCCATCATGTCGTTCACCGCAGTACGGCTACTGGCTGCACTCACGGCAAATCCTTGTGAAAATGCAGAGGCAATATTCGCCATGCCTAATGCTCGTAACTCTTGATCGGCATCGACGTTATAACCATTTTTGCTCGCAAAACTACGTGCCGTCATCATAAAACTCACAAAACTGATAACAGCTAAGTTTAAGGAAGGCGTGATCAAATCACGCATCAAAGCAGGGTCAAACTGCGGCATAGGGATAAAAGGAAGGCCACCACCTAAATCACCAACAATACTAATACCATACTTTTCAACATCAAAGACATAACTGACCAAGGTTGCAAAGAGCATCGCTATCAGTAATGATGGCCACATATTTCTCACTCTTTTGATCACAATGATGATAGCTAACGTACCAAGAGACATTAGTAAAGTAGGAATATGGGTACTTAATAGTGAGGTAGGAAAAGCAATCAATAGTTCAATAAAACCACTAGGTAACGAAGTAATACCAAATATTTTACCTAACTGACCTAAAATAATGGTTAACGCGACCCCATTCAACAGGCCTTGTAAAATCGGTCGAGAAAGAAAATCAGCAAATGTTCCTAGCCTAAATCTCGCAGCAATTAAACACCACAACCCCGTCATAAAACTCATTACGATGATTAACTGCCAACGAATTGAATCATCGCCCAGAGCTAATGGGCTCACAGCGGCAGCGATAACGGCACAAGTTGCCGCATCAGGACCAATAATTAATTGCCTTGATGTACCAAATAATGCATAAATGATCATCGGTAAAATACAGGCATATAAGCCGATAATGGCATTAATTCCCATTAGTTCGGCGTAAGCAATAGCAACAGGCAATGCAACTGCTGCAACAGATAAACCCGCTTTAACATCAGGGCCAAAGTCCGCCATACGGTAGTTAAGTAACGACGCTAAACCGGGCATCCAGACAAACAGTCTTGCCTTTATCATTGTTGGAAAATTCTCTAGAAATTAATATGTTAAACTATCTCAGACATTATATATATCTGAAGTATCAAAGATTATCTATCTCTTAACTCAAATAAAAGTAAAATAGTGCAAATATGATTGGTAACAAGACGTGTTTATTGGTAAAAAGAAGCAAATTTTTAACAATTAGCGCGAAAATCGGTTAAACTATCCTATTATTTTTATGCGAGGCCGTGTATCCACCGTTATGAAACAACTTATTGATTTTATCCCTCTGGTGATTTTTTTCATTGTCTATAAAACTTATGACATTTTCTATGCCAGCGGCGCTTTACTTGTCACTACACCACTGGCTTTGCTCGCAACTTACTTGATTTATAAAAAGGTTGAAAAGGTTGCTAAAATTACCTGTTTAATTGTGATGGTTTTTGCTTCTTTAACCCTCATTTTTCACAGTGATGCCTTCATTAAATGGAAAGTCACCATTATTTATGCGCTCTTTGCTTTAGCACTGCTTATCAGCCAGTGGTTTACCAAAAAACCGTTGATTCAAAGAATGCTCGGTAGCAATCAAGAAATTAAGCTTCCAGATAGCCACTGGGCTAAGCTAAATAGCGCATGGGCCATTTTCTTTATTGTCTGTGCAGCACTTAACGTCTATATCGCTTTTTGGTTATCTCTAGATACGTGGATGAACTTTAAAGTATTCGGCTTAACAGCTGGAACGTTGATCTTTACTGTTTTAAGTGTGGTGTATATTTATAAAAATATGGCTAAAGAACACCCTCCTGAAGAAAATCAATAGCCACTCTTTTATCATCTTTCATAAAAAAACCTGCATTAGCAGGTTTTTTTATATCAGCGCCCTCTTCCCAACGCCTGATCAATTTTTTTATCCGTATTGTACTGTGATAATGCATATACCGACCAAATTGCAGCGGGAAGCCAACCAATCAAGGTAATTTGTAAAACAAGGCAGATAATCCCTGCGAATGGACGACCGATGGTAAAAAATTGCAGCCAAGGTAATAATATCGCGAGTATTAATCTCATTTAATCTCCCAACTTCAGTGTTAGAAAACCTACAAACATTATAAATAGTTAACCAACAATATATACTCTCAATAATTCGAAGTGCAGCTAAGCAACCAATAAACACGTAGCCAAGTGCATGGAAAATAATCTAGATAGTACAAGTTAACACCGTCACTATATCGTAATAAAAAACGCTGTAACTTGAAGTACATGAGTATAGAGCGCAAGAAAAGCTTTTTATAGCACCTTTGAATATCTTTAGTCTATTTACCAATACTTTACTCTTCAGTTTACCATTATCACCATATTGAATTGGTGCTTTTCGCAGCGATAGAGCTAACCAATAATGATTCATCGTGACTGCCAGTGTCATTCTAGTTTATGATTAGCCCGAATTTGATAATGACTATTTAAAGAGCTTGTTATGCAATTACCTAATGGGGAATTAGTTTTACGTACTTTAGCCATGCCAGCTGACACTAACGCAAATGGTGATATTTTTGGTGGCTGGTTAATGTCTCAAATGGATATTGGCGGTGCAATTTTAGCAAAAGAAATTGCACTTGGCCGTGTTGTTACGGTTGCAGTAAATGGGATCAAATTTCAAAAGCCCGTTGCTGTTGGTGACGTGGTTTGCTGTTATGCACGTTGCTTAAAAACAGGGAAAAGCTCCATCACTATCAATATCGAAGTATGGGTCAAAAAAGTGGCTACAGAACCTGTCGGTCAACGCTATCGTGCAACTGATGCCGTATTTACGTATGTTGCAGTCACAGATGACAATACGGCGCGGGAGTTACCAAAAGATAAGCAACACTTTCAATTAGAAAGCACAGAATAATCATTACGTTAATAAAAATGCCCTGAAAGGGCATTTTTATTTATCATATCAAATAACTAATTAAATTAAACTTGACTGACAGTTCCATCAATTTTGAAATAAATTTCAGTGACATAACCTTTAGCTGGCAACTTTTCAAATGCCCAACGGTTCATGGCTCGTTTGACATCTCGTTCAAATAGCCCTTTAGGTGAAGCTTCAACAAACTCTATATTTGTCACTCGCCCATCTTCATCAATATCATAACGAACCTTAACATAACCATCTTTCCCTAAACGACGTGCACGTTCAGGATAGGCTGGCGCTTGTTTACGAAGTGCCTGAGGCCCTCGTTTGCTGGTTGATTGATTATTAGTCACACCTGTATTTTTTGCTGTCGTATTTGCTGTTGATTTTGGCGCTGCTGTCTTAAGATCAGATAATGGTTTTAAATCACTTTTCGCTAACTGTTTATTTACAGGCTTAGGATCGTGCTTGATTTCACGTTTTTCTTCTTTCTTAGGTTTAGGCTTTTTCTTAACTTCAGGCTTTTTCTCAAGCACAATCGCGGGTTTTACGACTGGCTCAGGTTCAACAATAGGTTCAGGCTCTGGTTCCGGTTCCGGCTCAACAACCGGTTCAGGTTCTGCTGAAACAGGCTCTACCGCAGGTTCATCTGCTTCAAAGGCTATCATGGCAACTGTCATAGGCTCTACAACAGGCGCCATTTTGGGCTGATTAAAAATCCATGCCATAGCCAATCCAGCATGAATAGCCAATGAAATGATGATGATAAGAGGCCAACGGATCCAACGCATAAGAATTTTCTACCCTAAGACAGTATACAAACCTAAAGAATATAGATGATAGTTTAAATGCAAATAGCAATCATATTCAATAAGGTTTGTCACTCAAAGTGAAAATTGTGAAATCAGACCTCAATGTCCCCACTCATTCCATTGTGTAAATAACAAAGAACGTCGCCTTTTATAGATATCAATTTTTCTTAATGAGTAGATGTGCATATTACGTCTCGAATGCCCTTCCAGCCAGCGACGGCGACGACGCAATGACTGTCTTAACATCCGCCAGCGACCCACTTCATGCCTACTGCGTTTCATTTTTTTATCCTTCTTTTACTCTGTTTAACCACCCACTAAATTTGGCAAAATATTATAGACCTTTACGAGTCAGAACCAAACAATATGGTGAGTTAATACTAAAATGCCCAATTGCTCTGATAGTGACTAAATAAAACTATCAGTAGAAGTAATTGTTTTTTCGTCATTAATCTATATGATTTAACGAAGCTTTTTATATGAAATTTTGCTAAATTCTATAAAGTTTAGTACCAATTTTAATTTGATATGGTCTATTTCTTTTTTTGACTGATTTTACACTCTCCTATTTGTGAGGTATGTAATCGATTATGGCAACAGTATATACGCTATTAAGCTGGTTATTGTTTTTCTTCTATTGGCTAATTATTGCTGCAATTACCGTTAGGATTTTGGTTAAACGGCGCCCTGTAACATCAGCAATGACATGGTTATTAATTATTTATATCCTGCCATTAGTAGGTATTATCGCCTACATCGCCTTTGGTGAGCTCCATCTCGGTAAGCGACGCGTCGATAAAGCCCAACAAATGTGGCCTTCTGTTGCCACTTGGTTAGAGAATTTGCGTCACTCTAAACATATTTTTACTTCAGAAAATAGCCCCGTCGCTGAGCCCTTGTTCCAATTATGTGAAAAACGCCAAGGCATTGCAGGGGTTAAAGGCAATCGCATCCAATTAATGACGACCTGTGAAGAGTCACTAAAATCCATTGTCAATGATATCAATAATGCCCAACACTCGATTGAGATGGTATTTTATATTTGGCAGCCAGGAGGGTTGGTCGATGGAGTGACTGAAGCACTATTCAATGCAGCGAAACGGGGTGTTAAATGCCGTATTATGGTCGATTCCGCTGGTAGCTGGCACTTCTTCCGTAGTGACTACCCAGATAAAATGCGTGCTGCGGGGATTGAGTTTGTCGAATCCTTAAAAGTTAATTTAATGCGCTTTTTCTTACGCCGTATGGATCTACGCCAACACCGTAAAATTATTGTTATTGATAACTATATTTCATATACCGGCAGTATGAACATGGTTGATCCACGCTACTTTAAACAAGATGCAGGTGTGGGTGAATGGGTTGATATCCTTGTACGTATGGAAGGCCCAGTAAGTACCACATTAGGGATTGTGTACGCATTTGACTGGGAAATGGAAACTGGCCAACGCATTTTACCACCACCACCAGATACCAACATAATGCCTTTTGAACAAGCAAACGGCCATACCACCCAAATGATCGCATCGGGTCCCGGCTTTCCCGATGAATTAATCCAACAGTCATTAATGACAGCGATTTTTTCTGCACGTAAACAGTTAATCATGACCACACCTTACTTCGTGCCGAGTGATGATTTATTACATGCAATCTGCACCGCTGCAATGCGTGGCGTTGATGTCAGTATTGTGATGCCTAGGCAAAATGACTCGTTCCTTGTTCGCTGGGCAAGTCGTTCATTCTATACTGAACTACTCGAAGCCGGCGTCAAAATTTATCAATTTGAAGATGGCTTACTCCATACCAAAAGTGTCCTAGTTGATGGCGAACTAAGCTTAGTTGGCTCGGTAAACTTAGATATGCGTAGCTTATGGCTGAACTTTGAAATCACTGTGGTGATTGATGATAAAAATTTTGGTAGTGACTTAACACTTGTGCAGTATGATTATATTGCACGTTCAACACGTCTTGAAATTGAAGAATGGGAACAACGCCCATTTTGGAATCGAGTGGTTGAACGTTTATGCTATTTCTTTAGCCCATTATTGTAATTTTAAATTTTAGGAACAGTCATGACTCAGCCACAATCTCTTAAACTTATCGATGAAGACGAAATCATTGAAATAGCCTATGACTTGTTCCTAGAAGGCGCTATGGAAAATTTAGAACCTGCTGATCAAGTGATTTTTGCTCTGCAATTTGAAGAGTGTGGCGCTGCTGAAATTGTGCCTCTGAGTCATCATTGGCAAGGTATTATTCAGCCTGAATTTAATTTAGAAAATTTTAGTGAAGTCGTTATTGGTCTAGCACAATCCGATGAGGATGACATTAATGACATTTTTGCTCGTGTTTTGATTAGCCGAGATACAATTCGCCCTTTTAACCATATTTTGTGGAAACGTTAAGTCGTTTTGGCCTCCCCTTAGCCTCGACAATAACTCACCATCATCGTGTTCTATATTCATCACAATGATATCAAAAAGGGCCTTACGGCCCTTGAGGTTGCTGACGAAGCGGGATAAAAGCGTGGTTTTTCCCGCTCCGTGTTATCAGCCGAAAATCAATGAATTGATTTTCCTCGTTTATTTCAGAACCCCTAACGACTGCCGCCAAACATGATATGTTTGTCAACAGTCTGAAGGGCCTTACGGCCCTTATCTCAATTTAAAGGGGATCAACTTTTAAACAAGACACCGCATGTTTAAAGCTACCTTCAAGTAATGGTTTAGTTTTAGCGCACCCTTCATCAGCCAGTGGACAACGAGTTCTGAATACACAACCTGACGGTGGATTAATGGGTGATGGTAATTCCCCTTCTAATAATTCAATAGTCTTGGTTTTTTCTTTATCAGGATCAGGGACTGGAACTGCTGACATCAGTGCCTTAGTATAAGGATGAAGTGGATTATTATAGACTTCATCATAAGTTCCTAATTCAACAGCATTTCCTAAATACATGACGAGTACACGATCTGAAATATGCTTTACGACTGCCAAATCATGAGCGATAAAAATCAGTGATAGCCCCATTTCTCTTTGCAGTTCTTGCAATAAGTTAACCACCTGCGCTTGGATTGACACATCCAATGCAGAGACGGGTTCATCGCAAATCACTAATTTAGGCTCAAGTATCAAGGCCCTTGCAATGCCAATTCGCTGACATTGTCCCCCTGAGAATTCATGGGGATAGCGATTGATTAAATTAGGCAATAAACCAACTCGCATCATCATTTTTTTAACTTTGTCAGTCACTTCTGACTGAGGCATTTTTGAATGATATGTTTTTAATGGCTCAGCAATAATATCGCCTATGGTCATTCTTGGATTCAGTGATGCCAAAGGATCTTGGAATATCATTTGAATATCACTACGAACATCTCGCCACTGTTTTTCAGTCTGTCCAAGTAAATCATGCCCTAGCCAACTGACTGTACCACCCGTTGATTTCACGAGGCCAATAATGGCGCGTGCAAATGTCGATTTACCACATCCCGATTCACCAACAACACCTAACGTTTCACCTTCATAAAGGCGCAGTGTTACCCCATCAACGGCTTTCAAACTCTTATCTGGCTGCCAAAACCATTGATTTTTATCTCGGATCGCAAAATGCACTTTTAATTCGTTAACTTCCAGTAAAACAGGACGATTTTCATGTTGTGTCATAGCAACTCCTCCACTGGTTTAAAGCAAGCTCTTAAACGGTTTGCTGAAAATGCGCTCAGTGCAGGCTCTTGTTCAACACATTGTGCGTTTGCATATTGGCAGCGCGGTGAAAATGGGCAACCTTTTGGTAAACGTAACAGGTTTGGTGGGTTTCCGGGGATCGTTGCTAGGCTTTCATCGTCACCATCTAAACGGGGAACCGCAGCAAGCAAACCTAATGAATATGGATGAGATGGTTGATAAAAAATATCACGTGCCGTGCCATATTCCATAGTCCGGCCTGCATACATCACCAAAACTTTATCACAGACCCCAGCGACAACACCAAGGTCATGCGTGATCAAAATAATTGCAGTGTTAAATTCTTGCTTCAGTTCATTCAGTAATGTCATGATCTGTGCTTGAACTGTGACATCCAATGCTGTGGTAGGTTCATCGGCGATCAGTAGTTTAGGTTGACACAAAAGTGCCATCGCAATCATGACTCGTTGGCGCATCCCCCCTGAAAATTCATGCGGATACATATTCATGCGTTTACGTGATTCGGGCATTTTAACTGCATCAAGCATCCGAACAGACTCTTCATACGCTTGTTGTTTTCCCATTCCTTTGTGAAGCATAAGCACTTCAGATAATTGCGTACCAATTTTTAAGTAAGGATTGAGTGAAGTCATTGGGTCTTGAAAAATGATTGAGATCTCTTCCGCCCGCATCTTATTTAATGCTTTCTCTTTTAAATTTAAAATTTCGCGACCATTAAAAATGGCTGAACCACCAATTTTACCATTACGAGCCAAAAGCCCCATTAATGCGAAAGCGGTTTGTGACTTACCGGAACCTGATTCACCTACAATGCCAAGTGTTTCACCTGCCCGTAATTCAAAGTTTAGCTTATTAACTGCCGTCACATTGCCATCAGGGGTGGTAAAAGTCACATCCAAATCTTTTACGCTCAATAGAGGGTTTGCTGATTTAATTTCTGACATAATAACTCCCTCTAGCGGTCTTTCGGATCGAGGGCATCACGTAAGCCATCACCGATAAAGTTAAAACAAAACAGTGTCACAACTAAAAATCCAGCTGGGATCAACAATAACCATGGCGTAACTTCCATAGAATTTGCACCATCACTTAATAAAGCCCCCCAACTACTCAAAGGCTCTTGCGTACCTAACCCTAAGAAACTCAAAAATGATTCAAACAAAATCATACTTGGTACTAACAACGAGGCATAGACCACCACAACCCCTAATACGTTTGGTACGATATGACGTAAAATAATATGACGAGTACTTACACCACACACTAACGCAGCTTCAATAAACTCTTTACGCTTTAAGCCAAGGGTTTGACCACGAACGATACGAGCCATATCTAACCAAGACACCATACCAATCGCAACAAAGATCAAGAGAATATTAGTACCAAAGAGAGTGACTAATAAAATAACGAAAAACATAAACGGAAATGAATTTAATATTTCCAGCAAACGCATCATGATGGAATCGACCTTCCCACCCACATATCCTGCAAGAGAGCCATATAACGTCCCAACAATTACAGCGACTAAGGCCGCAGCCACTCCAACCATTAGCGAGATCCGCCCACCAATCGCAACCCGAACGAGTAAATCACGTCCTGATGCGTCAGTTCCAAAATAGTGACCACTCGCCATATCTGGTGGCATTGACATCATTTCCCAATCAGTATCGTCGTATAAAAAAGGCGATAACATGGGGGCAAATATCACAAATAACGTAATTAAAAACAGAATACATAAGCTAAAAATTGCAGCTCGGTTATGCATAAATCGACGACGTGCATCTTGCCACAAGCTACGCCCTTCAATATCTAATTGCTCAGAAAGCTTTTCCAGAGCTTCACTATTCTTTTGGTTCAATAACATAGTGTCTTCTCCAGATTAATAGCGAATTTTAGGGTCGATAACGGCATATAACACATCAACAATCGCATTAAAGGCAATGGTTAATACCCCCACTAAAATGGTCAAGCTCAATACTAATGAATAATCACGATTCAGAGCCCCATTAACGAAGAGTTGCCCTATTCCTGGTAAACCAAATATTGTTTCAATCACCATTGACCCCGTAATGATCCCAACAAAAGCGGGCCCCATATAAGAGAGCACGGGGAGTAACGCAGGTTTCAACGCATGACGTAAAATAATGGTTTTTAATGGTAATCCCTTAGCCCGAGCTGTTCGAATAAAGTTCGAATGCATAATTTCAATCATTGAACCACGGGTAATACGTGAGATGCTCGCAATATAAGCAAGCGACAGGGCAACCATAGGTAAAATCATATGTTTGATGTTTCCACCATCCCAGCCACCACCGGGGAGCCACTTCAAATGAATAGCAAAAATTAGCACTAATAGCGGTGCCACTACAAAGCTTGGGATGACAACCCCCGTCATGGCGAATCCCATGACTGTAAAATCCCATTTACTATTTTGATTTAGGGCTGCAATAACCCCTGCTGATACACCAAAAAATACTGCCACAAT
Source organism: Providencia manganoxydans (assembly GCF_016618195.1). Taxonomy (NCBI): domain Bacteria; kingdom Pseudomonadati; phylum Pseudomonadota; class Gammaproteobacteria; order Enterobacterales; family Morganellaceae; genus Providencia; species Providencia manganoxydans. The sequence continues at coordinate 2,194,207 of NZ_CP067099.1, read as the reverse complement.
GAATGCCGTTGCACCTAGTTTTGCCGATACTGGAAAGGCTTTCGCGACAAGGTCGTTAACGCTGTAATCTTTATATTTAAATGAAGGGCCAAAGTCGCCTTTTGATAACTGCACTAGGTAACTAAAATATTGTTTATACATTGGGTCATTTAAGTGGTATTTGGCTTCAATATTTGCCATTACCTCCGGTGGTAGTTTACGCTCCCCAGTAAATGGACTTCCTGGTGCTAACCGCATCATAAAAAATGAAATAGTAATAAGAATAAAAAGTGTCGGAATCGCTTCAAGTAAACGACGTAAAATAAATTTTAACATTGCCCTTTCCTACTTTGTTGCTTAGTCGGACCAATAATCATATTAGTGTCCGGCTCCGTAGAGCCGGACTGAGGTTGCTGACGAAGCGGGATAAAAGCGTGATTTTTCCCGCTTCGTGTTATCAGCCGAAAATCAATAAATTGATTTTCCTCGTTTATTTCAGAACCCCCTAACGACTGCCGCCAAACATGATAGTTTGTCAGTAGTCGTTATCCGGCTCCGTAGAGCCGGACTGTTATTAGTGCTTGATAATATAAAGGTCTTTAGTGTGTAGGTTATCTAATGGGTCTTTTCCGGTATAGCCACCTACATACGGTTTAACTAAACGTGTATTCACATAGTAGTAAAGTGGTACAACCGCTGAATCCTTATCAAGAATTTTCTCTGCTTGGCCATATAACTCAGCACGCTCTTCATCTGTCTGCACTTTTAGCGTCTGCTTCATCGCCGCATCAAAATCTTTATTTTTATAGTGAACAGTATTATTACTGCTGTTAGAAAGTAACATATTGAGGAAAGAAGAAGGTTCATTATAGTCAGCACACCAGCCTGCACGAGCAACATCATAAGCGCCTTGATGACGACTATCTAAAAATGTTTTCCACTCTTGGTTTTCTAATTTAACTTCTGCACCAATATTTTTCTTCCACATAGAAGATGCCGCAATAGCAATACGTTTATGCAGGTCAGATGTGTTATATAACAAATTAAACTTCAATGGATTAGATTTATTATAGCCAGCCTCTTCAAGCAACTGTTTAGCTTTTTCGTTACGTTGCTCTTGTGTCATATTTGCATACCAATCTGGCTTTTCAGTTTTCATGCCACTAGTAAATGGTGGTGTAAAACCGTAGGCAGGAATATCACCTTGCGCTTTCACCTTATAGGTGATCACATCTCTATCCATTGATAATTTTAGTGCTTCTCTGACACGTGGATCATTGAATGGTGGTTTTTCGTTATTTATTTCATAGTAATAAATACATAAATATGGGTTAACACGCAGCTCATTTGGCATATTTTGCTGCAACGTTTTAAACTGTTCGATAGGTAAGTTACTATAAGTCATATCGATTTCGCCGCTACGATAGCGATTAACATCGGTAACTTCAGATGAAATAGGTAAGAACGTAACCTGATCAATAATTGTATTTTGGTTATCCCAATAAGTAGGACTGCGCTCTAATACAATACGTTCGTTAACAGTCCAGTCTTTTAGTTTATAAGCACCATTACCAACAAAGTTTTGTGGTTGTGTCCACTTAGCACCATATTTTTCAATCACTTTTTTATTTACTGGCGACATTGAGGAGTGGATTAATAATTTAGGGATATAAGGAACGGCCTCGCTAAGTTCAAGCACTAGCGTATGGTCGTCTAATGCTTTAACTCCCAGCTCCGAAGGTTTTTTCTTACCGGTAATAATGTCATCAACATTATTGATATGTGCATATTGGAGGTAACTTGCATATGGAGAGGCAGTATCTGGATCAACTATACGTTGGAAACTATAGACAAAATCATGAGCGGTGACCGGATCACCATTTGACCACTTAGCATCATCACGAATTTTAAATGTCCACTCTTTGAAGTCTTTATTATCCCAACTCACTGCCGAGCCCGGTAAAATTTCTCCATTTGGCCCAACAATGGTTAACCCTTCAAACAGATCACGTGCCAGCGCAGATTCAGGAACCCCTTCGATTTTATGAGGGTCAAGAGATTGTGGCTCTGAGCCATTATTGCGCACCATGACTTGCTTTTCTGCAAGCTCAACACCTGCTGGAACGGTTGCTGCAAAACTGCTAGTGATCCCTGTTGCCATTAAGCCAGTAGCAACGCCTAATGCAACCATGGTTTTATGAATTTGTTTACTCATCTTATCCGTTACTCCCATACCATACTTAATTGTTATGTTGTTGATTGTGATGCTTACCAACTCGGTAAACTGTTTTTGTAATTATTTAATAAATATTAATTAGATTGATTTATATATAACCGCTTAACATCCATATAATCAAGAGGGTCTTTTCCTTTAAATCCTCCAACTGATGGATTAACTAAGCGAACACTGACTCGGTAATAAACAGGAATAATCGTTGAATCATGATCAAGCAGTGCTTCCGCTTGCTGATAAATTTGTTTCCGTGACTCATCATTCGGTGCAATCAATGCTTTCTCTAACAGGGAATCAAATTGTGCGCTTTTATAGAATGTGGTGTTATTACTACTATCTGAAAGCATCATATTTAAAAATGCAGAAGGTTCATTGTAATCCGCGCACCACGTCGCACGTGCCACATCATAATTTCCATCGTGGCGGCTTTGTAATGAGGTTTTCCACTCTTGATTTTGCAGTTCTACTTCTGCTCCAATGTTTTTCTTCCACATTGAAGCGGCTACGATCGCTTGCTGTTTATTTTGATCAGATGTGTTGTAAAGCAGTGAGAATTTAAGAGGATTAGCTTGGCTATAGCCTGCATCCGCAAGAAGCTCTTTAGCCTTCTGATAACGTTTTTCATCACTCCATGTCGCCCACTCTGGTGGCGAAAAATCTCCATTGTTAATAAATGTTGGAGTGAATCCATATGCGACGATTTGACCTTGCGCCATGATTTTATCGGTAATGGTTTTTCTATCTAACCCAAGTTTAAGTGCCTCACGTACCCTTGGATCAGTAAATGGTGGCTTGTTGTTATTAATTTCATAATAAAAAGTGCATAGATAAGGACGAACGTATAATTCATTTGGCCGTTCAGTTTGCATTTTTTTATAAATTACTGGTGGAATGGCTGAGTTACTAATATTGATTTCACCACTGCGATATCGATTAACATCACTGACTTCCGATGAAATGGCTAAAAAAATTGCTTCATCAATTTGAGTGTTTTGATTATCCCAATACTGTGGGTTACGCTTCAGAACAATGCGTTCATTAACTATCCATTTATCTAATAAATATGCACCGTTACCAATAAAATTATTAGGCTGAGTCCATTTATCACCATATTTCTCAATCGCTTTTTTATTGACCGGTTTCATTGGTGTATGGCTGAGCATATCAATAAAATAAGGAACTGGATGACTCAATGTGACTTGTAGATGTTTATCATCAAGTGCTTTGACACCAAGTGTCTCAATGGGCTTTTCGCCTTTTAAAATTTCTGCTGCATTTTCAATATAGGCACTTTGCAAGTAACTCGTATAGGGTGACCCCGTTTTAGGATCTGCTAATCGCTGCCAACTATAAACAAAATCTTGAGCTGTTACTGGTGTGCCATCACTCCATTTGACACCATCACGAAGTGTGAATATCCATGTTTTATAGTGATCATTTGACCAACTCTCAGCAACGCCAGGGGTTACTTTTCCATCAACATCCGTGTAAACCAACCCTTCAAGCAAATTCATAATAATGCTCGACTCTGGAGAGCCTTCGACTTTATGAGGATCCAGTGACGCCACCTCAGAGCCATTATTAATTGTAATAACTTGTTTAGTTTCTGATGCTACCGGTTTGCTGTAAGCCTGCATTGCAATAAAAAAAATAGGCAGTGAACACAAACTCTTTTTAAGAAAATTCATTATCACCCTCGACATTTATTGGTGTTGTTACAGCAAAATTCAACATCCGATTTATTATTTTACATTGTGGTAGGCGCCTAACTTAGGAGCATACCTTCCTCTTTTAAGATTAGTTTTGATAATTCAAAATTAGGGGTCATAATACGTTACAAGCCATTAACATCACATACGGACTTTAGCTCAATTAAAGCAAACAAAAAGTCTCACACCTCGTCAAGTAGTGGATTTATCTGTTATGGGCCAATTTAGTAAGCTAGTGTCTGTTTAAACATATCATTAACATTGCGTAAATTAAATAGCGTAAAAATTTACTCAGCTCACATTTCCTTACTTTTTATGCCTTCTTTGACAAAAAATGCGGCATATTATTATAATCAACCGCGATCATTAGCAGTACAAAATAACAGCATATTAATGCGCGCAACCTATTTTATTTTTGTGACTATTATCGGTTAAAACTATATTGCTAGTTTATTGATTTAATTTATAAGAAAAGAAATAAACTGATTTTTTTTAGTAGGTCGTGTTTAGTCGGAATACTATTACTAATATAGAATAGTTCTAATTAACCATCACCTAGGCGATAGTTAATTAGATTAAATTATTCATATTATGATGAGAGATGTTATAGCAGGCCGGGAAATATCGCTTTAACGCCTGTGACAATAAACTCAATTCCCAAGGACATCAAAAGTAATCCCATAATACGTGTCACAACGTTAATCCCTGTTTGCCCTAAATAACGGACGAGCAAAGATGCCGAACGGAACAATAGCCAACAACAAAATGCAAACACAATACTGGTTAGCGCTAATCCGACAAAATTCTGCCAACCATTCCAGCGTGATGACCAAACAATACAAGAACTGATAGCCCCTGGGCCCGCCATCAAAGGCAGTGCTAAAGGAACAACACCAATACTGTCTCGTACTGCTGTTTCTGTTTTTTCTTGTTTATTCTGTTTATCTTCACCAATTTTTCCACTGATCATTGACATGGCAATAGTCACAATCAATATCCCCCCAGCGATACGAAAGGAATCAATGGAAATGCCAAATAATTGGAGAATTGAGTCACCGATCAATAAAGATGTACATAAAATGATAGCCACTGAGGTATTTGCTATCGTATTTGTTTTATTACGCCCTGCACTGCTTTGGTAATTAGTCATACTAATAAACACAGGCAAGATCCCGACTGGGTTTACTAACGCAAATAAACCGATAAAAAACTTTATATAGCCTGATAAATCAAGTAATCCTGCACCCACACACTCACACCTTAATCAAGGATCTCATTTGAGAAGCAAAATACACACTCGCCATTCTTCAAAACACCACTTGGCGATGAATGACAACACTATCTATTCACGCTAATCGCCATATTTTAATAGCCATAAAGCTCTAGCACTAACCATTTAGTTGTGCCTCGAATTATTTTTAGTGCGACTATTATAGTTTATCATTAAATACAGGAAATACATTTCACTAGACACTATTTTACTTATTAAATCTGTTCACTTAAGCCAAATTTACTTTAAAAGTGTTTTTTATCTAAACGATTAATAAAATAGTTTAGTGTTAGGTCAATTTTAGATAATCAGGAATAAAAGCCAAATTTGGCTTGCTGAAAGGAGTCAGCTTTGGGTTTTTGTGATTTAGATCACATCAATAAACCTAAATAATGTTAATCTATTCTTAACTGATAGAGAGAGTTGATTTAAGGGAAATAAGTTTTTCGCATTGATTTTAAAGCTTTTTAAGCCAATAAGCGGATAAACAGAATAGAATAATAAATATAAACTATAATTATCTACTAAATTTTGTTGTGTTGTTTCGGATGCACTGCTCATTGGCTTAAAAAGTTTAACATTTATCAGGAGTAATCTCTATGTCAGTAACTAATGTTACCGAACTCAATGACCTCGTTGCTCGTGTCAAAAAAGCTCAGCGTGAATTTGCTAACTTCTCTCAGGAGCAAGTTGACCGTATTTTCCGCGCCGCAGCGCTTGCCGCAGCAGATGCTCGTATCCCTCTAGCCAAGCTTGCCGTTGAAGAATCAGGAATGGGTATTGTGGAAGATAAAGTGATTAAAAACCACTTTGCTTCTGAATATATCTACAATGCCTATAAAGATGAAAAAACCTGTGGTGTGCTTTCTGAAGACCCAACGTTTGGCACAATTACTATCGCTGAACCTATCGGTATTATCTGTGGTATTGTGCCAACAACCAACCCAACTTCAACCGCTATTTTTAAATCACTAATTAGTTTAAAAACGCGTAATGCGATCATTTTTTCCCCACACCCTCGCGCAAAAAATGCAACCAACAAAGCCGCTGAGATTGTATTAAAAGCAGCGATTGAAGCGGGTGCACCAAAAGATATTATTGGCTGGATTGATGCCCCTTCCGTTGAGTTATCCAATGCTCTTATGCATCACGATGACATTAATTTGATCTTGGCAACAGGTGGGCCTGGCATGGTAAAAGCTGCCTACAGTTCAGGTAAACCAGCAATTGGTGTTGGTGCAGGTAATACACCGGTTGTTATTGATGAAACGGCTGACATCAAACGTGCTGTCGCTTCAATTCTAATGTCAAAAACATTCGACAACGGTGTGATCTGTGCTTCTGAACAATCGGTCGTTGTGGTAGATGAAATTTATAACCAAGTACGCGAGCGTTTTTCTAGCCATGGTGGCTATATTCTGCAAGGCAAAGAGTTAAAAGCAGTTCAAGAAGTTATTTTGAAAAATGGCAGTCTCAATGCTGCTATTGTTGGGCAACCGGCATATAAAATTGCTGAAATGGCCGGAATTTCTGTACCTGAAACGACTAAGATCCTGATCGGTGAAGTCAAAGTTATCGACGACTCTGAGCCATTTGCTCATGAAAAACTGTCCCCGTTACTGGCGATGTATCGCGCTAAAAACTTTGAAGAAGCCGTAGAAAAAGCTGAACTGCTGGTTGAAATGGGTGGTATTGGTCATACCTCTTGTTTATATACAGATCAAGATAATCAGACAGCTCGCGTTAACTACTTCGGCGTGAAAATGAAAACAGCACGTATCTTAATCAATACCCCAGCTTCACAAGGTGGTATCGGTGATTTATATAACTTTAAATTAGCGCCTTCTCTCACATTAGGTTGTGGTTCTTGGGGTGGTAACTCAATCTCAGAAAACGTAGGACCAAAACATTTAATCAATACTAAGACTGTGGCGAAAAGAGCTGAAAATATGTTATGGCATAAACTTCCTAACTCCATTTATTTCCGCCGTGGTTGTCTTCCAATTGCACTTGAAGAAATTGCGACTGACGGTGCAAAACGTGCATTTATTGTCACGGATGGCTATTTATTCAATAATGGCTATGTTGATGAAGTCATCAACGTTCTAAAACAACACCATATAGAAACGGATGTGTTCTTTGAAGTTGAAGCAGATCCAACACTCAGCGTAGTGCGTAAAGGTGCCGCACAAATGAATGCCTTCAAACCTGATGTTATTATTGCATTAGGTGGTGGTTCACCTATGGACGCAGCAAAAATCATGTGGGTGATGTATGAGCACCCTGAAACCCACTTTGAAGAACTTGCACTCCGCTTTATGGATATTCGTAAACGTATCCATCGTTTCCCTAAAATGGGTGTGAAGGCTAAATTAGTCGCTATTACTACAACATCGGGTACGGGTTCTGAAGTGACGCCATTTGCTGTTGTGACAGATGATAAAACGGGCCAAAAATACCCATTAGCTGACTACGCACTAACCCCAAATATGGCGATTGTCGATGCTAACTTGGTGATGCATATGCCTAAATCATTGACTGCTTTTGGTGGTTTGGATGCGGTTACCCACGCTTTAGAAGCTTATGTTTCTGTTCTTGCAAACGAATATTCCGATGGGCAAGCATTGCAAGCACTCAATCTATTAAAAGAGTACTTACCAGCAAGTTACCATGAAGGCGCTAAAAACCCAGTAGCAAGGGAACGAGTTCATAACGCGGCAACAATTGCAGGTATTGCATTTGCTAACGCATTTTTAGGTGTATGCCACTCAATGGCGCATAAACTTGGTTCTGAGTTCCATATTCCACATGGTTTAGCAAACGCCCTATTGATTAGTAATGTTATCCGTTATAACGCTAACGATAATCCAACTAAACAAACAGCCTTTAGCCAATATGATCGCCCACAAGCTCGTCGTCGCTATGCAGAAGTTGCTGACCACCTAGGTTTGACTAAAGCCGGTGATCGCACTGATGTAAAAATTGAAAAATTATTAGCTTGGCTTGAAGAAATAAAAGCAGATTTAGGTATTCCTAAATCAATACGTGAAACGGGTGTACCTGAAGCGGATTTCTTAGCTCATGTCGATAAGCTTTCTGAAGACGCATTTGATGACCAATGTACTGGTGCTAACCCTCGCTACCCATTAATATCAGAGCTCAAACAACTGTTGTTAGATTCTTATTATGGCCGCGAGTTTAGCGAACAAACTATAGCAGCACTGGCTACAGCAAAAGCCGAGAAAAAAAGCACAAAGAAATAATTAAGTATGACTAGTCCTGATATAGGTTGACAACTTTTCAGGTATAAAATGCTCGATGAACCTCATCGGGCGTTTTATAGTTTAATGATAAATGAGGTCGCCTTTCATTATAAATCTGTATTGATTCTTCAACCAACCTCCTAGCCTGTTCTAAATTTCTCGGCTTTATTAACAAATATTCCATTTTTAATATCCCATTGACTCGCTCTGCTAATGCATTTTGATAACAGTCATAGCCATCCGTCATAGAACATTGAATATTATGTTTTTTATGGATTTCCTGATATTCCGACGAACAGTATTGTAAGCCTCGATCTGAATGATGGATCAAGGTCGTGGTTGAACTTCGTTTTTTTAATGCTTGTACAAATGATTTCTTGACGGCTTTTGTTTTCATATTGTCATCAAGATGATAACCCACTATTTTTCGCGAATAAGCATCGGTGATCAGACTTAAATAAGTATCTCCTTCGTGTGTGGATAAATACGTAATATCAGCAACCCACAGTTGCTCCGGTTGTGAAGGGATAAACCCTGATTTAATTAAATTTGGATGTCGATGAAATCGATGATGACTCAATGTTGTTCGATGATATGACCGCTTATTAGGCACTAATAAGCGATGTTCTCTCAACAAAGAAAATAATCGGTCACGACCAATAATTAATTGTTTTTGTTTCAAAAGAAAGTGTAATTTTCTCACCCCAAGCCTAGGGTGAACTGTTCGCTCAGATTTCACAGCACAAACAATAATTGCATCTAATTTTTTCCGCTTATCAGACGTATCTTGACGTTTGTAATAGGCTTGCCGAGTGATTTTCATAAAACGACAAGCTTTGGTTACGGTGAGTTTTTCAACCGTTTTTTCCTTAATAACTCGGCTTTGCGCTTTTTTGAGAGGCGAACTCCAAAATCCCTATCCATCACTTTGACAACCGCCTCAAAAAAATCAGCTTTGAGCTGCATCTCCTCAAGCTCTTTTTCAAGGGCTTTAATGCGTTGTTCAGGTGTTTGTTGCTCCGAGGTTTGGTTCATAGCAGCACCTTTATAAAGAGTATTGGGCGTACCTTCCGACCAATCTAATCTACCATGCTTACGTAACCAAACCAAAACAGTTGAACGCCCCTGTATGCCATATCGATATTGAGCTTGTTTATAGGTGAGCTCGCCTTTTTCTACTTGGTCAACAACCGCCAGTTTAAAGGCAAGAGAATAATCACGTTGAGTTCGTTTACCTATTGGTTTCATTACACTCTCCAATTTTAGATTGGAAAAGTGTCAACTTTATTTAGGACCGGTCAGTAATAATATAAAAGGCACTGATTAGCTCAGTGCCTTTTATTTTGGTTTAAAAAACACTTAATCCCATACGAATAATTGTTAAATAATTTAAGATTAATCATTCAACTCAATTAGTTAAAGTTAATTGGTTTTTTAGGTATCACACCCTCATTCATGAGTTTTGCTTGTTCAATTGCTTCTGTATGATGCTTACGGCAAACAGAGATATATTTTTCATTACCCCCTATATCAACCTGTGCACCTTCATACATAGGAATACCATCACTCCCAACTCTTAACACTTTATTTGCCTTACGGCCGCAATAACATACCGTTTTTAATTCAACTAATTTATCAGCCCAAGCTAATAAATATTGGCTACCAATAAACAATTCGCCCAAAAAGTCAGTTCTTAACCCATAACATAAAACCGGTATATCCAAGTTATCCACAATATCGCAGAGTTGCTCAACTTGCTGTTTCGTTAAAAATTGACACTCATCAATTAAAACACAATGTACTTTTTGTGTGCAATTCTCACTTTTAATGATCTCTGCCATATTTGTTATAGGCGAAAATAAAAGCGCTTCCGCAGATAAACCAATTCGCGATGAAACCTTACCCAGCGCAAAGCGATTATCGATTTCCGCCGTAAAGATCAACGTACGCATACCACGCTCATTATAGTTATAAGAAGATTGTAGCAAAGACGTCGATTTTCCTGCATTCATTGCTGAATAGTAAAAATATAGCTGAGCCATCAGCCTAGTTCCTCTAAATTAATAAACAGGATAATTTTACCATAAAACATGTTATTAGATTAACAATCATCATCAGTTGACACTTAAAATGATGAAAGTAATAACGCTGACCACTATAGAACAATAAGATTTTATACCGATACTCTGCTGCTTTCGCTCCTATAACGGGTGAAATAACCGATTATCTTTTACAAAATATAGCTTTATTACTTCAAACATATAGCTAATTAGCTGTATCAAAAAAAGAAAATTTACGTTTAGACTCTCTTATTTGATACTTTTCTGCTAATAACACCCTACTGTTTACCACTAGGCATACCGAATTAAACCCGTAAAATTGATGCTAATTGAATCTGTTTTTTTCATTAGTTTGGATATTGATAATACTGGTATATATATATCAGTTAAAAGTTAATATTTCTTTTGTAAAAAAATTGCTTTTGGTAAAGATAACTTTTAAACTAATAGTGTAAATTAGCTATTGCAGAAAATAAAATAGCATTCTATTATTAGTGTACACAGGCCAACAATTAAATTTGAGACCAGGAAAATGAGCGAATCTTTAAAAGCATTAAATAACATCCGTACTCTTCGAGCTCAAGCAAGAGAAATTGCTTTAGAATCACTAGAAGAAATGCTGGAAAAATTAACTGTCGTTGTTGAAGAACGTCGTGAAGAAGAAAGCCTAGTTCGTGCAGAACAAGAAGAACGTACCCGTAAACTGGAAAAAGTTCGTGAAATGATTCTGGAACAAGGCGTTGATCTAAACGAGCTGCTACAAACTATGGATTCAGGTAAAGGCACTGGCACTCGTGCTAAACGTGCTGCACGTCCTGCTAAATATAAATATGTTGATGAAAATGGCGAAACTAAAACTTGGACTGGTCAGGGTCGTACCCCAGCAGTTATCAAATTGGCCATTGAAGAACAAGGTAAATCTTTAGACGATTTCTTAATCTAAGAACCTTATACTTATTCATAAAACACCCTTATATAGGGTGTTTTTTTTATCCACCATTTTAGCCTAGCTATTACTCATTGAATAATTAATATTTCACTCATTAAATAGGTCTATGACCAAATATTTCATACTCGTCAACACGCGAAGATATTACTTTAGATGCCAATTCATCTATCATAATTTGTTTTTAATCTAATTAAAAAAAGTAAAGTTATGTAATTTCACATTAGGTTCTCAAGTGCCTGATTGCATAATTAATGTATGTTTTAGCTATAAAAAAACAACCTATTTCATAGATAAATATGTAAATAATATCAAGCTATAATTTACATTAGTCACTAAACAACATTTAAAGACACCCAAATGTTAAAAAAAAAGCCAACTTCAAAAGTCAGCTTTTATTAACTACCACAAGAAAAAATCACTTTACTTGGAATTAGTAGGCTTACTTAATTTTGTCGATAAATTAGCAATCCATTCAGAAAAATCCTTACCTAATGTATCGTGCTGTAAACCATATTCGACAAATGCTTTCATGTAGCCTAATTTGTTACCACAATCATGGCTCTTACCACGTAGGTGATAGGCTTCTACTGACTCATTATTTTCCATCATAATGGCAATAGCGTCTGTTAATTGAATTTCATCGCCAGCACCTGGTGCTGTTTTTGCTAATGCATCCCAAATTTTTTCAGATAATACATAACGACCAACAATAGAAAGATTTGATGGCGCTTCTTCTTTTTTAGGCTTTTCAACCATACGTAAGATAGGTTTACTCTCACCAGGTAATAATGTATCACCATTACAGTCAACAATACCGTAATTTGAAACGTCATCTTCTGGAACAGGTTCTACAAGTATTTGACTCGCCCCAGTCTCTTCAAAATGCTCAAGCATTTCACTCAAATTAAATTTTGTTAAATCGGTACTATAACGATCTAAAATAACATCAGGTAAAATTACCGCAAATGGCTCATTACCAACCAGAGGCTTTGCGCATAAAATAGCATGCCCTAACCCTTTAGCAATCCCTTGACGTGTTTGCATGATTGTTACATGGCTTGGACAAATAGATTGCACCTCATCCAGTAATTGACGTTTAACACGAGCTTCTAAGATTGCTTCGAGTTCAAAACTGGTATCAAAGTGGTTCTCAATTGAGTTTTTTGATGAGTGGGTCACTAAGACGATTTCATTAATCCCAGCCGCAATACACTCATTAACGACATACTGGATTAGTGGCTTATCCACCAGTGGTAGCATTTCTTTCGGAATAGCTTTAGTTGCAGGAAGCATACGCGTTCCTAAACCTGCAACAGGAATAACCGCTTTGCGTACCTTTTTATTTGCCATTTTAGTCATAACTCCAGAATTCTCCTAGGCACCTAATCCGTATATAGAGTAAACATTAATAAAGGTGCGTTTTTAGTGCGGGGAAGTATAGCAGGAATAATTTATCGATAAATAGTACAATGGCTTAATTAAGGCTATTAATGCAATTTAATGGGGTAAATTTAAACAAAACTTAAGTTTCAGGATTAAACATTAACTTAATGTTTTGATGTCCATTCCAAATACGGCATTGCCAAAAATTGCCTCGAACATCCAGATGATTTGAAGGCTGATGTTTCAATGTTCCAAGCGGTACACTACGGGATAAACTATATTGTGCATTTTCGGTCGCAACCTCCGCTTCCAAGCCTGCACTCGCTAATATAATCGCTTTATTCCGTGTATTAAAGTAGCCAAGCAAAATGGGAAATTGGCCACTAAAACCAGAATCTTCTAATAAATAATTTATCTGGTTAATAATTTTATCAATATTGGGTAATTTTTTATCTGGAAAATTAACGGCATTTTTTAGTAAATCATTAAACACGACACGGATCAAAAAAGCCGCCATAATCCCTTCTTGTGGTGAACGCTCTATATCAAGACAATAAAACCCAATCTGTGTCTCTGATATTGGTGCTAAATCAAGAAGTAAGCCGAAACGATTAACTTCATTCAACTGACGATAGTTGATTCGATAACCATTGATCACCTGATTAACTGGAGGTTGCAATTGTTTTAATACCGGTGTGATATCGTGATTATCTTCACCAACAAAAGATGAAATATCTTTGTTCTGGATATGACTCACAATGTCCGCATTGTGCTGTTCAGGGTAAAGATTAGCGTAGATAGTTCCCTTTAACTCATCTAAATTTTTAATAGGTTTAAGTAAGGCATCTTTTGCCCCCAACCTCAACATACGATCTAACTGTGTAAAGTCGGTAGTTGCAGAAATAACAATAACTGGGATCTCAATGTTTCTTGCCACCAATTCAGCCATAAAGGATTCACCATTCATAACGGGCATGTTGAGATCACACAAAATGACATCAGGTGTTAAGTGTTCTGTAATGAGTCGGTCTAACGCATTTTCACCATTATCCGCCACATAAACTTGCATTCCCTGTGCCTCTAAGTACCCTTCTAAGATTGAACGAAAAATTTTTTCATCTTCAACTATGAGTATCTTTTTATTTTTCATAAGTAACCTACTTCTTGCTGTAATCGGTTATTTGCTACCAATACTATTATTCATATGACAAAATCATTGTACTTTCATTTTTAAAGTATAGTTATTTTTATACCTTATATTTATTTTTATAGAGAAAAAGATGGATCATCATCAAGAAACTCCCTGTTTTTGTGGTAATCAAGTACCTTTCAGCCACTGCTGTCAACCTTATCTCGACAATCAAGCTATTCCTGAAACGCCTGAGCAGCTAATGCGTTCCCGTTATACCGCCTATGTAGTACATGATGCCGATTACCTTATTGCCACATGGCACCCTGAGTGTCACGCAAATGAATGGCGAAATGATATTCTACAAAGTTTTACTCAAACCAAATGGTTACCACTTCGTGTTATTAGTTCTTCTTATGCTAAAAATCCCGATGAAGGCTATGTGCAATTTTCAACTTGCTTTATTGATGAAAAAGCCGATCATAAGCAGCTTATTCATGAGCGTTCCCGTTTTCTTCGCATAGAAAAACGTTGGTATTACATAGATGGCATTACCCCTAAAACAAGCCGTAATGATCTATGTCCATGTGGTTCCGGCAATAAATTTAAAAAATGCTGTAACAATGATTAATGGTTATGTTTTACCCATGATAACGGAAATGCACAGTATATTGATTACCTATACATTGATATCATTCAAATCACTGTTTGATGCGCGCTATACTCTATAATTCAAGGTGTAACTACGCAGCCTGTGAATAAGCGTAGTCACCATACCTCAATGAAAAGTGCTGCAACTTGAAGTGTGACGAGTATCAGTATAGGCATTGTCAGTTAAGGATTAGACAGCCCCATGCAACAAAAAAATGTACAAAAAAAGATCCTTCGCACTATTTGCCCTGATGCGAAAGGACTTATCGCAAAAATCACCAATATTTGTTACAAACACCAATTGAATATCGTGCAAAATAATGAATTTGTTGATCATCGTACGGGTCGTTTTTTTATGAGAACCGAACTCGAAGGAATATTTAACGATGAAACTTTGCTTGCAGATCTTGATGATGCACTCCCAGCAGGCTCTAAACGTGAATTAAATTCATCAGGCCGCCGCCGTATCGTGATAATGGTAACCAAAGAAGCACATTGCTTAGGTGACCTTCTAATGAAAAGTACTTATGATGGCTTAGATGTCGAAATCGCTGCCGTTATCGGTAATCATGATACCCTCAAACATTTAGTCGAACAATTTGGCATTCCTTTTCATCATATTAGCCATGAAGGCCTGACACGCGAGCAGCATGATGAAAAAATGACAGCACAAATCGACCAGTATCAACCTGATTATGTTGTTCTTGCTAAATATATGCGTGTATTAACGCCTGCGTTTGTACAGCATTATCCAAACCAAATTATTAATATCCATCATTCATTTTTACCTGCTTTCATTGGTGCCCGTCCATACCACCAAGCATATGAACGGGGCGTTAAAATTATTGGTGCAACAGCGCACTTTGTTAATGACAATCTTGATGAAGGCCCAATTATTACGCAAAACGTCATTAATGTTGACCATACCTTTACTGCTGACGACATGATGCGAGCAGGCCGAGATGTAGAAAAAAATGTACTCAGTCATGCACTTTATTGGGTATTAGCTCAACGCGTTTTTGTTTACGGAAACCGGACTATTATCCTGTAACACAAATATCTGCTGTTTAACTATGCACTGAGCGCAAAAAAACAGCATTCAAACAAATTTTAAAAATTAATACTTTACAGGGGCGCCTCATTTGATATGATGCCGCCCGCTGTCAACGAACACAGCAATTCAAAATCTGGTGGGATACCCAAGCGGCCAAAGGGAGCAGACTGTAAATCTGCCGTCACAGACTTCGAAGGTTCGAATCCTTCTCCCACCACCATTCAAGATTGATTTCCTCCTAATGTATCAATAATATCCGTAAAACGATTCAACACACTTGAGTGCGATTTCGACTTATAGACAAAACAACAACTCTCATCGATGATCGAATTCAAGGGTATATAATTAAGTGATTTATCATTAAGATCATTTTCTGGGTAGTAGTCAATAATCCCAATAAAATCACCAATTTGTAGAAAATTTTGGCAGCTACCAATATTATCCATTTGCCTTATACTGGCTTTATTACCTTCCAATTCTGTCTTAGCAAGTAATTCACTCATTAAACTACTCTTATAAAATGCAGGATCGCACAACCATGTACAGTTTCTTAATAGTTCCATAATATTATTTTGGTACTTATCATATAATTCGCTACGACAATAAACACCTAATGATGCATTTTCTATTTTTCTTTGCAGTGAAAACCTTTCACTAATAACGGGTTGAGAACTTAATATTACCGTATTACCATCATAGTCGACTATTTCATCGACTTCCTCATAATTAAATCTCAATATATTAATTTGAACATTATTTTTATTAGCAGCCTGATAAAGATTAACTAAAAAGTTTTCCTTACCCCAGTCATAATAAATGTTAGCTTCATTGACAATATATCCTGTAAAATGTTTTTTAGTTATTTCCTTCTCCTGCAAGTAAAGATCGCGCAAATCATTATATAACTCTTGGCCATCTTTAGTTAAAGTCATGCCAAATTTTTCTCTTTTAAATAATCGCTTACCTAGGCTTGTTTCGAAGTCTTTAATCGACTTGGCAATGGGTGGCGTAGTGCGGTTCATCACCCTAGCAGCCTTACTCAATGAGCCATTTTCAACCACCGCCATAAATGCCTCTAATTTTCTTGAAAAGAACATATCTATGACCCCATTCTGTTTATTAAACATGCAGGATTCAACATTATTAACCATTAAAAACAATACGTTGAATAGCCCATTATTTGACATATCGATGAAAAATTTAATTTAACTTTTCATTGAATGAGTAACAATATTTCATAAAAGTATTTTTATATTTTCCAACATGGCAAAGCAATATATTATACTGTTTCATTTCATTATTTTTTATGGCTCGACTATTAAATCACATTAAATATAAATCACCAATTGGAAATCGATGAACATATTTTTCATTAATTGTATAACTAATAATCTTATTTAAATTTCGGAATAAAACATTAATATTATAATTAGAAATGTAAATATTCAGTTATGATAATTCAATCGCTGGTTAAATAGTTATTAAATAGTTACAGTCTAGCTATCATCTGTTAGAATCAACGAGTTCAGAAAAATCTATTAGGTGATAAAACATGAAATTTATCTCGTTCAATATTAATGGCCTACGTGCTCGTCCACATCAGTTGGCTGCTATCATTGATAAACATCAGCCAGAAGTGATTGGTCTTCAGGAAACCAAGGTTCATGATGACATGTTTCCTTACGATGAGGTGAGTAAACTCGGCTATCATGTCTTTTATCACGGTCAAAAAGCACACTATGGGGTTGCACTATTAACTAAAAATCAACCCGTTGCAGTTCGTAAAGGTTTTCCTACTGATGAGGAAGATGCCCAACGTCGAATTATTATGGCTGATATCGAAACCAGTAATGGTTTACTCACCGTCGTCAATGGCTACTTCCCTCAAGGTGAAAGCCGTGACCATCCAATAAAATTTCCAGCTAAACAAAAGTTTTATCAAGATCTACAAAACTACATAACCTCAACTCAAACACCTGATTCGCAACTACTGATCATGGGCGATATGAATATTAGCCCAAGTGATCTTGATATCGGTATTGGTGAGGTTAACCGTAAACGCTGGTTAAAAACGGGGAAATGTTCGTTTTTACCTGAGGAACGCGAGTGGATGGATAGGCTACTCAACTGGGGATTAGTCGATACCTATCGCACGATGAATCCAGAGGTTGATGATTGCTATTCATGGTTTGATTATCGTTCTAAAGGGTTTGATGATAACCGTGGCCTACGCATAGACTTGCTATTAGCCTCAGCGGCACTGTCGCAACATTGCATTGGCACAGGTATAGATTATGACATTCGTGGAATGGAAAAACCTTCAGATCACGCCCCTGTCTGGGCTGAATTTGATTTAACCAAAACTGCTCCCTAAATAAGTCGCAGGAACTCGATAGGAGGTTGCTTTCCTCCTATCATTTAAAATGTGACTATTGATTATTACTTGGCTGAGCCTTTTTCTTTGATTTGGCAGACTTTTTGTCGCCTTTGCTTTTCGTCACAGGGGGGAGTTCTCTAAAAGCACGCAGGTTAGTAAACTGGCGAGCTTGATGGATCAATTGAGTTAATGTCGCACTAAGTGGGTTCATAAAATCATCATAACGAGTTTGTTTTTCACTAATTTGCGTCAAAATCGATTCCCAATGTGCCGTCATATCCGGTAATGTTGCCATATCTGGTAGCACATGAATTAGTGCTCTACCGGCTGGTGATGAGTGAATATAACGTCCTTTTTTGAATAAAAACTGACGCTTAAACAATAAATCAATAATCCCTGCACGTGTCGCCTCAGTGCCTAATCCATCTGTTTCACGGAGTACTTTTTTTAAAGCTTTATCTTGAACAAATCTCGCGATACCCGTCATTGCTGATAACAATGTTGCATCTGTAAAAGGCCTTGGTGGCTGAGTTTGCTTTTCAATCACTTCACCTTTTTCACAAAGTAACTCATCACCTTTTGCAACAATAGGGAGCGGTGTACCATCATTTTCGGCATCACGTTCTTTATTGCCTAATACGACCCTCCAACCAGCTTCAGCTAAAAAACGTGCTTTAGCAATAAATTTACCCTTCTCGATTTCCAATTCAATAGTACATTTACGATAAACGGCATCCGACATAAATTGAATAATGTATTGACGAGCAACTAATTGATAAATATTCGCTTCATTTTCAGTAAGCTTTACTGAAACCGCTTTTGCCGTTGGAATTATCGCATGGTGTGCATCCACTTTTTTGTCATCCCAACAACGGTTCTTTTTATCTAATTCAGGTAGTTCAAATTGCGTTAAATCAGGTTGATGAACTGAAATCGCATTCAAAACAGAATGACGCCCAGCAAAATGTTCATCAGGTAAATAGCGGCTATCTGAACGCGGGTAAGTAATCAATTTATGGGTTTCATATAAACGCTGACAAATATCCAGCACTTCTTGAGCGCTTAAGCCATATTTTTTTGCCGCTTCAATTTGTAATGCTGAAAGAGAAAACGGCAAAGGTGCGATTTCAGATTCGCGTTTATCTTGATATTGCGTAACAAATGCAGGTTTCCCTGTAATACGTGATACCACATGTTCAGCCAGAGGGCGATGAAACAAACGCCCTTCTTCATCTTGATAATCAATACAGGAATCACTCGGCTGCCAAATCGCTACAAAACGCTCTTCTTGTGGCGTGATGATATGCGCTCGTACTTCAAAATAATCTTTTGGTACAAAATTTTCGATATCTTCATCACGGCGAACAACCAAACCTAATACTGGCGTTTGTACCCGACCAACTGAAAGAACGCCTTGGTAACCGCCTCGTTGTCCTAATAAGGTATAGGCACGAGTCATATTAATGCCATACAACCAATCGGCTCGCGCTCGCGCTAATGCTGAAACGCATAATGGGATAAATTCGCGGTTTTCACGTAAACGTTCGATCGCTCTTTCAACAGCTTGAGGGTTGAGATCATTAATTAAACAACGTTTAACTTGCTTTCTTTTTTCACCTTCAAGGTTTAAAAAATCGAGAACTTCATCTACCAATAATTGCCCTTCTCTATCAGGGTCCCCAGCGTGTACGATCTCTGTTGCCTGTTTGAGAAGGGTATCAATGGTTTTAAGTTGTTTAGTTACTGCGGAACGTGGTTTTAACAACCATTTTTCAGGGATAATAGGAAGATCCTGTAAATTCCAGCGTGCATATCGAGGTTCATAAGCATCAGGCTCCGCTTGCTCAAGCAAGTGCCCGATACACCATGTGACCATTTGGTCAGCACCACATTGGATAAAGCCATCCCCCCTTTTGTGAGGTTTAGGCAGCACATCCGCAATTGCCCGCGCAAGGCTAGGCTTTTCCGCAATAAACAAACGCATGAATTAATCTATCACTTCAATTAAAGGTACATTGTCCCGATGGGGTAATAATTTACCGATAGACTGTAACAAAACACCTTGCTGATGTGCAATGTCTTTAATTTTAGCTACTTCAGAAGGTTCTACTGCGATCAATAGCCCACCCGATGTCTGAGGATCACATAATAGCTTACGCTGAGCATCACTCATTGGCCCAATCAGGTGCCCATAACTATCAAAATTACGCTGAGTGCCGCCAGGAACACAACCAGTCTCGATATAGTGTTCTACATTCGCCAGTTTAGGAACTTGATTGAAATAGATTTCAGCGCGTACTTGAGAACCTTCGCAAATTTCACTCAAATGTCCCAATAAACCAAATCCAGTGACATCAGTCATCGCTGTCACACCCGCTAATGGTGCAATCACCGCACCTAATTTATTCAGCTGGCACATAGTTTCAGCGGCTAAATTCTGATGCTCTTGCGCCAATACACCTTTTTTCTCTGCGGTTGTGAGTACACCAATACCTAGCGGTTTAGTTAAAAATAATTCACAACCTGCTGTTGCTGCACTATTTTTTTTCACATATTCAGTATTAACAACACCCGTCACCGCTAGTCCAAAAATAGGTTCTGGCGCATCAATCGAGTGTCCACCTGCCAATGATATTCCAGCATCCGCACACGCTGCTCGTCCACCTTCTATCACCTCTCTGGCAACCTCAGGGGGTAATTTAGCAATTGGCCATCCTAAAATGGCGATAGCCATAATCGGTTTACCGCCCATCGCAAAAATATCACTGATCGCATTTGTTGCGGCAATACGCCCAAACTCATACGGTGAATCAACGATTGGCATAAAGAAATCTGTGGTACTAATGATACCGATACCGTTCCCTAGATCATAAACAGCAGCATCATCTTTAGTTTCATTGCCAACTAACAAATGTGGATCATGAAATTTAGCTTGTTCTGAATGCAAAATTTGCTCTAACACTTTTGGCGCAATTTTACAGCCACAACCAGCACCGTGACTGTATTGTGTTAATCTAATTTTTTCCATAACAATTGGCCTTATTAAAAGTGAGAAACGAAGTTTTGCATGTCTGGCATTTGCACTTTCGTTGGCGCTTTTAGTTCTGGAGTTCCTAAATAAAGGAAGCCCACAATATGATCGTTTGGTTCACATCCTAAACCCTCACGGACAATTTCATCTTCTGTCCATGAGCCTGAGCGCCAAATTCCACCAAACCCTTGTGCGACTGCTGCCATTTGCATGGCTTGTACAGTACAACCTGCCGCTACAATTTGCTCCCACTCTGGAACTTTAGGATGATTTTGTGTTTTTGCGATAACCGTTATAATTAGCGGCGCTCTAAACGGTGCATTACGTGCTTTTTCTTCAACTTCAGCCCCTAACTTGCCTTCCTTTGCTGCCTTCTCAAGTAACTGACTAAAGCGATTTAACCCTTCACCTTGCATAACCACAAAGTGCCAAGGACGCAATGCGCCATGATCAGGTGCACGCATACCCGCAGCCAAAATATTCTGCAATTCATCACCTTGTGGTGCGGGAGTTGTTAGCCGTGAAGCTGAACGACGGTTCAATAAAAGGGTTAAAGCATCCATATTCATCTCCGATTCAGAGTAAACTGATATGATAGTCATTCAAACAAGCAATCATTATCACTCTAATTTAATGATCACGTGCTAATAAAGTTTGCAGCGGAACCCAGTTTGTCATTCAGCTACCGGCCAACATCATGGGCTCTACTTGATTAATTGATTGAATTATATCATCTATATGTTTTGAAAAATATCATCACGATATTGTACAACGCTCTAAATCGCTTTGTTATGCATAAAAATATCATTCAATTGCAGACAACTGTTTTTATTTCATTAAGATATCAGTGCAAATTCGTGTGTTGGAGAAAATATGCGTCAAATATGGGAGATCATCGCCACTGTCTTTAAATTTAGCTGGCGAATACTAAATTTTATTCGGGAACTGGTATTCAATACCATTTTCTTAGTACTGTGCTTTTTAGTCATTGGTTCGATAGCATTATATCAATCCGAATCAAAACCTGATCCAAATTACTTTGGTGCACTTTATGTTGATTTACAAGGTGTTGTCGTTGATCAAGTTTCAACACCAGATCCCTTTGGTCGTATGAGCCGTGAACTGTTAGGCACGCCAAACAGTCGTATGCAAGAAAACGCCTTGTTCGATATTGTGGATACCATCCGCAACGCAGCAACCGATGATCGCATCACAGGTATGGTACTCCGCTTAGATAATCTTGTCGGCGCAGATCAACCTTCTCTTAATTTTATTGGTAAGGCAATTGCTGATTTCAAGAGCTCGGGAAAACCAATTTACGCCGTTGGTGATGGTTATACCCAGTCTCAATATTACTTAGCAAGCTATGCTGATCAGATTTTTATGGCGCCACAAGGAATGGTCGGTATCCAAGGTTTTTCTACTAATACACTTTATTACAAATCACTGTTAGAAAAACTGAAAGTAAGTAGCCATATTTTCCGTGTTGGTACCTACAAATCAGCGGTAGAACCACTGATGCGTGACAACATGTCCCCAGAAGCTCGAGAGGCAACCAAACAATGGCTAAACGCACTATGGGATAACTACCTTAATACACTCGCGCAAAATCGTAAAACTAATGTTCAAGGGATCTTCCCCGGTTCTGATACATTAATCAGTAAGCTTCGGGCCGCAGGTGGAGATAGCGCACAATACGCTTTAAACCAAAAATTGGTTGATAAAATTTATACCCGTGAACAAGCTGAAAATGTGCTTAAAAAGCAATTTGGTTGGAATAAAGATGATAAACATTTCAACTATATCAGCATTTATGATTACTCTGGAAAACTAACCAATATTGGCACAGAAACACCGGCAGGTAATATCGCTGTCATCGTTGTGCAAGGTGCGATAATGGATGGCCCTCAAGCACCGGGGATCGCAAGTGGCGATCTTATCAGCACACAAATTCGTGATGCTCGCCTTGATCCGAATATCAAAGCCATTATTTTACGCGTCAATAGCCCTGGTGGTAGCGTAACCGCTTCGGAATTAATTCGTAGTGAACTTGCTTCAGCTAAAGCGGCGGGTAAACCCGTTGTCGTTTCTATGGGAGGTATGGCTGCCTCTGGCGGTTATTGGGTTTCAACCCCTGCCGATTACATTATTGCTAGCCCAAGTACGATAACGGGTTCGATCGGTATTTTTGGTGTGATCAATACGTTTGAAAATGCCTTGGACTCTGTCGGTGTATACACTGATGGCGTTTCGACAACCTCTCTTGCAGATATTTCTGTGACAAAAGGAATTAGCTCTGAGTTTTCCGATATGATGCAAGTCACCATTGAAAATGGTTATAAAAACTTTATTAATTTAGTGGCTAAATCACGACATAAAACCCCCGAAGAGATTGATGCTATCGCTCAAGGCCGTGTTTGGATAGGCAGTGATGCGAAAAAAATTGGTTTAGTTGATCAGTTAGGCGATTTTGATGATGCGGTAAATAAAGCAGCTGAACTCGCTAAACTCGATTCTGTTGAGCTAGATTGGATGCAGCCTGAGTTGACCTTTATGGATCAACTAATTTTAGAGATTAGTAATAATGCACAGGCCGTTATGCCTGATATGTTACAAGTTTTTCTGCCGCCATCGGTTGCAACCGATATCCGCCAGCAAGCTCAGTTTTTCTTAAAAATGAATGATCCACAAAATCGATATGCGTTTTGTTTAAACTGCGCTGAAATTAACTAACCTTTCAACCCCTTTAGTTTAACTAAAGGGGTTCCAACGTTTTATCATCAGTCAATGCCACTTAAACAGTAGATAACCACAATTAAATCGTTCAAAATTGTTATAACATCAAATGAAGTCAGCATTAACAATCATCCATATGATTATTAACTGCTAATCCAGTACCGACTAAGCTAGGTAATGAAATGCAGAAGAAATCGATTTACGTTGTGTATACCGGAGGAACTATCGGTATGCGCCACTCCCCCCAAGGCTACATTCCTGTTTCAGGACACTTGCAAGCACAGCTAGCTAAAATGCCTGAATTCCACAGACCAGAAATGCCTGCATTTACGATTAGGGAACACCAGCCTTTAATTGACTCTTCTGATATTACCCCAGAAGATTGGCAAATTATCGCTGACGATATTAGTGCTAATTATGATAGCTATGATGGTTTTGTTATTTTGCATGGCACCGATACCATGGCTTATACCGCCTCAGCATTATCATTTATGTTAGAAAACTTACGTAAACCCGTTATTGTGACAGGGTCACAAATACCCTTAGAAGCATTACGTTCAGATGGGCAAACCAACTTACTAAATGCCTTATATTTAGCCGCTAATTATCCGATTAATGAAGTTGGCTTATTTTTTAATAATAAATTGTATCGGGGCAATCGTACTGTCAAAGCGCATGCAGATGGCTTCGATGCATTTACATCGCCTAACTGCTCTCCTTTAATGGAAGCTGGGATCCATATACGTACTTTTAATACATGCCCTGCACCTATTGGTATTGGTTCTTTGATCACTCATCGCATCACACCGCAACCCATTGGTGTTGTCATGCTTTACCCAGGCTTATCCATTGAGATTGTGCGTAATATTCTTCAACAACCTGTTAAAGCACTAATTTTACGTTCATATGGTGTAGGAAATGCGCCTCAGCAGCCTGAATTACTAAAAATCCTCCACGATGCAACAAACCGAGGTATTATTGTGGTAAATCTGACTCAGTGCATTTCGGGTCGTGTAAATATGGAAGGTTATGCGACAGGTCATGCCCTCGCTGAGGCAGGTGTCATTAGTGGGTTTGATATGACATTTGAAGCAGCATTGAGCAAATTACATTATTTACTTAGTCAAAATTATACACCGGCACATGTTCGGGAATTAATGCAAAATAATCTAAGAGGCGAACTCAGCTATGCCGATGAATAAGCAAAGCGAGGATTTGGTTAAATCCGCGTTACTTTTAGTAGACTTACAAAATGATTTCTGTACTGGTGGTGCACTTGCCGTTGCAGATAGTGACATTGTAATACAGACAGCAAACAAAGCCATAGAGCTTTGCCAAAAGCAAAATATTCCCATTATTGCCAGTCAAGATTGGCACCCTGCGAACCACCTCAGCTTTGCCAGTAATTCAGGCACTCAAGTGGGGGATATTGGTAAATTAAATGGAATTGCGCAAGTTTGGTGGCCAGATCACTGTGTACAAGGAGAGTATGGCGCTGAATTTCATCCTGAATTAAATCGAGACGCGATTGTTGAGGTATTTACGAAAGGTGAGAACCCACAAGTTGATAGCTATAGTGCGTTTTTTGATAATGATAAAATTAGCCAAACTCGGTTACATACTTGGCTACAACAGCAACAAATTACCCAGTTATTTATTATGGGAATAGCCACCGACTATTGCGTCAAATTTACAGTCATGGATGCACTAAAGTTAGGCTACAACGTCGATGTCCTGATTGATGGTTGCCGTGGTGTCAATCTATCAGCCATGGACAGTGAACTCGCTTTAGCTGAAATGTCACAAAAAGGCGCTACTTTACTGACGACGGATTCTTTGCAATAAATAAAACCACCCAAATACACATTGGGTGGTTAGCTTTATATACAAAGTTAACCTACTTTAAAACCTGGTTTCCCTTGCTGCGCTCGCCATTCTTTCACTTCTTGAACAACCCCTTCAGGGGTATCTGGCCTATTTTTATTTGGGTAATAAATCAAATCGGAGCCAGAGGGATGTTCACTAAGCCTTTTAAATTCAAGAAGAGTAGCGATATCCTCTTCTTCCGTTGTATTCTCAACATTAAATAATTTTCGGACAAAAATA
This sequence comes from Providencia manganoxydans, assembly GCF_016618195.1. Classification (NCBI taxonomy): domain Bacteria; kingdom Pseudomonadati; phylum Pseudomonadota; class Gammaproteobacteria; order Enterobacterales; family Morganellaceae; genus Providencia; species Providencia manganoxydans. The sequence continues at coordinate 2,168,277 of NZ_CP067099.1, read as the reverse complement.
ATAAACTCTGCTTCTGTATAATCACTAATACTATTTTTCATTACCTTCATTATCCTTTTTTATGAATTCCAATATGTCTTTTTGGCGTTACAACCCGTAAATTATCTATACCATATACTTCTCCTCCCTGAGCTATCGGCTCTTCATGGTGTAACTCAAATTTGACTCGCCCGCCAACCTGTTCCTCTTCAACAGGAACTGGAGCTTTACCTTTTTTTATATTGCCCTTATTCGCATCACAAAACTGATCAAATAACTCAGGATCTTTCGACACCTCTTCCCAAAATGCTTTTCTAAACTTATCAAAGGTTTTAAATTTTTTCCCGCGTAGTTTTTCAGCGATCTGTTCTGGGATTGGAACACCATTACCTTTATTTGCATCTTCTAGCCACTGTTCGCCAACCGCCTCTCCATTTCCAGTAACTGTTCCTTCTTCTCTGCGCTTATTTTCCTTAGCAACTTTATCTTCTGCTGCCGCGGTTTTATCTTCCGCGTCTTTGACTTCAGCTTCCGCAAGCGCCAATATTTTTTCAGCATCATCAATAAGTTTTATTGAACGCAGAAAACGTTGGTGCAGCTCATCATACAGCTCAATCAGCTTATCACGTACAGCTAGCGCTACACGTCGTCCCCCTTCCGTGGGAGCTTCAATATTATTAACCTCTAAAACGTCTGCAACATAACGAGTAGCACCATGCTGCATTAAAAAAGCTAAATTTGTCGGCGAATCAATAATCGCATTGAGATGCAACAACACGCTGCCGTCACGATAACTTGAACCTAATCCACTGATCCAATCATCAAAACGAATTTCTAACGGATGTCGCTGTGGATCGGTAAAAGCTAACGCTTCGGAGGTATTCTGTAATGCCTGTAATTGTCGTTGACGTAACCCTAAATTAGCTCTTGCCGAAGAGAGCTGGCTTTGTGCTGCTGCCAGCTCTCGTTCTGCGGCTTCGATGGGATGAGTGTCTAAAAACTCCTCATCGCGCCTTTTGGCTTCTTCAACTTCGAGCGCTAGTTGCTGAGATGTATTTTGTTTAGAGATGGAAAGATAAATTGGCGCATGCTCATCACCAAAATCAACGATATGGTGGGTCGTTTGCGCTACAGGGCTAGGTAATAGTGAAACAGGCAACGCACTTTCAATAATAGCAGGGGAGCTGGCTAATCCTCTAGGTTCCCTCATATCAACATAGACTTGCAATGGTGGTTGATTAGGAACAGCAGCAACAGAATAAACGCTCGTACGGCGAGTTCTTGTCGCTTTAACGACAGAAACTTTACGGTCGGTTTTAGTCAATGCAGTGACTTTCTGTTCTGTTACTGGATCAATAACAGGCTCAGCAATGACCTTTGCTGTAACTTCCTGTAATTGAGCTATTGAACTAATTGGAGTATCCGTCACAAGGCTTGCAGGAAGCGCTGTCACACTATAGGTTTTGTCCTGCAAATTTTGTCTAGCAACAATATCGGCTAACTGTCGCTGATGTTCTGCAAAATAAGGGTCAATATTGTCTGGCGCAACGGGGGTGGGATAAATTGCAGAAATCGTAAATCCTACAGCTCGAGCAGCTATTGGTGCTGAATTAATCACCTTTGCAACCAATTGAGCTAATGGTGTAGGTGTAGAACGAACGGCACTTACTGTGACACCCCATGTTCCTTCCACTACAGCAATGGTGACAGGGAGTAGAATAAGTGGGTTAATAATGGCTTGTTTTTCAGGTGTTTGGCTAAAATTTACAGAACGTGAGTGAGAGCTGCCACGACTCCCCCCCGAATCCCCTCGCCCTTCTGGACCTGTTCCTCTTCCATTGTTGTCATCACTATCGGGGCTTGCTGATACGCTCATGCTGTCATGAGAATCATTATTTGCCATAAAATATCCTTATTTATTAGCAAGATTAAAAGGACTGTTTATCGAAACAGCCCTTTTATGCTATCTTTATGGCAAAACCTGATAAATAATATTAATTATCAATAACTAAGGAGTTTTATTAGATTAAATTACAGGTGAAATGAATATAAATTAAGCCAAACACAGAACTTAAAAATGCGTTTAGTACCCTATATTCTATTGGTGATTAAAAACCATTGGGGAAGCTATTTGTAAGAAAGGAAATAAATTAAACAAGCTAAAAATCGGTTATTTAAACCGAAGTATTAGAATGAAAGCAGGTTCTCGTTATGGAGTATTATTGATATGGCTCGCCTCTTATTAGCTTTAAGAGGCGAGCCAATGAAATTAATCTTGATTTTGCGGTTTCAATGTCGCCAATATATCACCTTGAAACATGGATTTGAGCTCCTGCTTACTTTTCATCGTAATTTGCCCATCCGTACCAATTGTCATATGTTCTGGTGAATGATTATTCCTTGATTGCCACAGCATCACCATTTGTAGGCTATGCTCTTTCTGCTCAGGCGTTAATGCGACCCCATCGGGCCATTTACCCAACTCAACAGCGGTCACTAAGCGCTGATAAATTTCAGGGGTCATTACAGATAACAATTGTTCTAATTGCTCAGGCGCTAATTCAACGCTCACATCATACTCCTTCAATTGATACAGCTAGCGATATCCTGAAAGCTGAATCGATATTGCTATTGTTATTTTAAACTGTCAGCTAGCGTCAGCACCCTATCCACGGGTCTTTTCACCCGTTTGCTCATCGATGAAGCTTAACGATGCTGAATTAATGCAGTAACGCTGCCCTGTAGGTTGCGGACCATCTGGAAAAACATGCCCTAAATGCGCATTACAGTTTTGACAGCGCACTTCAATCCGATGCATACCATGAGAAAAATCTTCGATATATTTAATCGCTTCTTCGCTGACTGGCTGATAAAAGCTTGGCCAGCCACATCCTGCATCAAATTTTGTCTCAGAAAGAAATAATGGCGTGCCACAACATAGGCATTCATACACACCATCTTTACGGTTATGCAATAACGTTCCTGTAAAAGGTCGTTCAGTGCCCGCTTGTTGAGTCACATATTGCTGAATATCATTTAGCTCCGATAAATCAATCGGTTGCTTATCTTTATCTGTCATATAAAACCCAAATACTGAAAGATTAAGTGGTATTAAACTAATAATACACCAATTTAACGCAACAAAAAATTAACAACGAAATCAGTAAATCTATTCTAAACTAATTAACAGCGTGCTTTGTATATGGATTTGTGACCGGTTTCACATATATCACTGATAGCAGGTTCCTTTATCTGTGCACAATCCCGATAATACGTGCGGATGTATTTGCCTCTAAAGTGGCTGACAAGTAAGCAATTAGTGCGACTAGATTTGATTTTTTTCAATAATTGACACGATTCCGCTTGACGGCTGGCAAGGTTTTGGTAACTTTAACTACAACTTAATTCACGAATAAATAGCTGGTGGAAATACTATGACTATCAAAGTAGGTATTAATGGTTTTGGTCGTATTGGCCGTATCGTTTTCCGTGCTGCACAAGAGCGTTCTGATATCGAAATCGTTGCTATCAACGACCTGCTCGATGCAGACTATATGGCTTACATGCTGAAATATGACTCTACTCACGGTCGTTTCAACGGTACTGTTGAAGTTAAAGATGGTCACCTAGTTGTAAATGGCAAAAAAATTCGCGTTACTGCAGAAAAAGATCCTGCAAACCTGAAGTGGAACGAAGTTGGTGTTGACGTTGTTGCTGAAGCAACCGGTATCTTCTTAACTGATGAGACTGCACGTAAACACATTCAAGCAGGTGCGAAGAAAGTTGTTCTTACTGGCCCATCTAAAGACGACACTCCAATGTTCGTTATGGGTGTTAACCATAAGAGCTATGCAGGTCAAGAAATCGTTTCTAACGCTTCTTGTACAACTAACTGCTTGGCACCTCTGGCTAAAGTTATCAATGACAAGTTTGGTATCGTTGAAGGTCTGATGACGACTGTTCACGCAACAACTGCAACACAAAAAACAGTTGATGGTCCTTCTCACAAAGACTGGCGTGGTGGTCGTGGTGCTGCTCAAAACATCATCCCATCATCAACTGGTGCTGCTAAAGCAGTAGGTAAAGTTATTCCTGAACTGAATGGCAAACTGACTGGTATGTCTTTCCGTGTTCCGACTCCTAACGTTTCAGTCGTTGACTTAACTGTTCGTATGGAAAAACCAGCAACTTACGCACAAATCTGTGATGCTATCAAAGAAGCAGCAGCAGGCGAGCTAAAAGGCGTTCTGGGTTACACTGAAGATGACGTTGTATCTACTGATTTCAACGGTGAAAAACTGACTTCAGTATTCGATGCTAAAGCAGGTATCGCACTGAACGACAACTTTGTAAAACTGGTTTCTTGGTATGACAACGAAACTGGCTACTCAAACAAAGTTCTTGACCTGATCGCTCACATCTCTAAATAAGAGCTGTTAACGTTTTAGGGTAACTAGAGCCGCCAAAATTGGCGGCTCTTTTGTTTATTTTCTCTTAAAATTTATCATTATACAGTTATGTATCATGACTGTTCCTACAACTTCTGCTAACCTATTTGTACCCACAGTTCCTTTATCACAGGCAAATCATTATGCATGATAAACTCTTTGCTCTACCGGTTATTAAGCAGCTTTCAGCCTATATCAGTCAACGCCAATTAGGTGAACTTCCTTTAATTCTCATATCCCATCCTAAAGTACGTGGGGCCGTGAGTCTTCAAGGAGCACAATTAATTGACTGGCAGCCTCATGGGCAAAAACCCTGCCTTTGGCTAAGTAGCGAAAGCGCCTTCAAAACAGGTACAGCAATTCGTGGGGGCATTCCCATTTGTTGGCCTTGGTTTGGTCCTGTCGCGAGCCCTAGCCATGGTTTTGCACGTATTTTGCCATGGCAATTTACTGCACATAATGAGCATGAAGATGGTGTGATCCTTACCTTTACCCTCACCGATACGGAATATACGCGCAAACTTTGGCCACATGAATTCACGCTAATATTACGCATGAAACTCGGAGAGACCTGTGAAATTGAATTAGAAAGCTATGGTGATTTTGAAACAACCGCAGCAATGCATACTTACCTTAATATTGGTGATATTCAAAAAACAACAGTATATGGCTTAGGTGGCCATTACTTCGACAAAGTCGCTGATCGTGAAGTTTATGAGGACAAACCACTAAAAATTAATGCTCAAACTGATCGAATTTATTCAGAGCCAGAAGAATACAGCTTGATCCGCGATGATAGCTGGTCACGAACCATAGAAATTCATCACTATCATAATTCAGATGTCGTGTGCTGGAATCCATGGGCTGAGTTAACATGCAGTATGCAAGATATGCCAAATAATGGTTATAGGCAGATGATATGCGTGGAAACTGCTCGGATCAATAAACCCATGAAAAGCGAGAATCAAAACCCAGCACGACTTTCGCTAGTCATGATGTCACGAGACAATAAACCTCAAGAGTAATACCTAAAGAAAACCCCAAAAGCAGTTCCACTTTTGGGGTTTTTTATCTATCTCTATTTAGCAATTAGAATGTATACGTTATACCACTCCACACAATCGCAGAAACAGATTTATTAACCATTGGGCTATCTTTAACTTCGCTTGGTAAACGGTCAACACGACCCATAGCGAACGCACTCCAATTATCAGTAAATCGATAATTACCTGATAATTCTACATATGGTGTCCAGCTATCCCCCGGACGATAACGCTCTAAACCGCTATTACGAGATTCTTTTGAAGAAACACCATACTCATAACGATTTTGATTTTTACTATCCCACTTGATACCTACCCCTGGTACTAATGACCACTTGTCACCATGGAAACCATATAGGTATGCAACTTCAGCACGTAAACCATTACTGATGCCTAAGATATCGCCAGAAGCAACGGTTCTGATAGTACCCCAGTCAGCCTTATGCTTATAAGTAAAACCGCCCATCACAGTATCACGACGGCGATCCAATTGACGCATGTCACGATCGTCATTATCTTTAGGTTTAAAAAATTGCGGATAATAATAAGCGTCAATTGACAACTGATCAGCTTGGTCATTCCATAAGTAATAGCCAGCTGCTAACGTATGAAAGTAAAAATTCTCACTGTCATAGTTAACAATCGGAACTGGCGTGACATAATCTTTCGATTTAATACCTTTATATGGCGTCGACTGTGCCAAAACAGAACCACCAACTGACCATGTGCCAGCAACCGCAGCGGAAGATATTAAACCTAGAGCAACAGCAAGTGATGTTAACTTAATTGTCTTAGACATATAAAACCTGAAATATTAAGAAATTGATCATTAAAGTGCATCATACATTGATGCGGACCTTAGCCAAAATACTAGCACAGCCGATCACATTTTTAGCTAAATTTATAGCCGTGTCTAATAATTGTTTAATGAATTATTCACTCTTCATATAAGACAGGTACTCTTTTCGCTAAAGCACACATCAATTCATAGCCAATCGTTCCTGCGGCTTGGGCAACATCATCAATAGGTAAATTTTTCCCCCATAATTCAACTTCATCACCAATACTGACCTCTTGGCATTCACTCACATCAATAGTTAACATATCCATTGAAACCGCACCTAATAATGCACATCGCTGGCCATTCAACCAAACAGGAGTACCCGTTGGGGCATGACGAGGGTAACCATCTGCATAACCACAAGCCACTGTCGCTATTTTCATTGGTTGTGACGCGGTAAATTTGCTGCCATAGCCAATCGATTCTCCCGCTGCAATATAATGCATACCAATAATTTGCGATCTGAGTGTCATGGTTGCCCGTAAATCTTTATCTGCGATATCTTGCCATTTGCCACTCGGTGATGCGCCATACAATATCACCCCTGAGCGTACCCAATCATAATGGGTTTTAGGATGCCACAATGTTGCACCTGAATTTGCAATACATACGGGATAATTATGATCAATAAACGGCTTAATCCGTTGATGTGGCAGGTCTGTACCTGTTGTCAGATCGGAATTGGCAAAATGGGTCATTAAAGTGACGCTGCTTACATTAGACATTGATGAGAGTCTTTTAACTGCATCAGCATACTTATCAGGTGAAAAACCTAAGCGATTCATTCCACTGTTTAATTTAGCGTACACTGAAATAGGTGCTGTAAACGTCGCATTTTCAATCGCATCCAATTGCCAATCACTATGAACCGAGGTGGTTAACTGGTATTGATCAACAACTTTTAGATCATCTTGCTGAAAAAATCCTTCTAACAACAGGATAGGCCCTGTCCACCCTTCTTCACGTAATAATATAGCTTCATGCAAATCAAGAATGGCAAACCCATCTGTTGACGATAATGCTTTCCATACATGTTTAATGCTGTGCCCATAAGCATCTGCTTTCATTACTGACCATATTTTAGACGCGCCTGCATGCCGACGGGTAACAGACAAATTATGCGTAAAATTTTGCAGGTGGATCACCGCACTAATTGGGCGTGGCATGTTTATTCCTTATTCTTCGTTATTTTAATTGCTCAACGTGCTGGTGATAACTGGCTACGAGGTGTTAATTTGGTATTAAAACCATCAATATATCTATGTACTGATAGGTCATCTGAAGATATGTCTGGAGTATTACCAGAGATCAGATCAGCCAATAACTTGCCAGAACCACATGCCATCGTCCAGCCTAATGTGCCATGCCCTGTGTTTAAATATAAATTTGTATATGCGGTAGACCCAACAATCGGGGTGCCATCAGGAGTCATAGGACGTAAACCGGTCCAAAATGTGGCTTGATCGATATCACCACCACCCTGATAAAGATCTTGCACGACCATTTTAAGGGTCTCACAGCGCTTTTTCAGTATATTTAGATTAAAGCCAACCACTTCAGCCATTCCACCAACTCGGATCCTATCATCAAACCGCGTCACTGCGATTTTATAAGTTTCATCAAGTATGGTTGAAGTTGGAGCCCTCTGAGCATCAATAATCGGCATAGTTAAAGAGTAACCTTTCAATGGGTAGACTGGGATCTTCACTAAATTAGCCAATAGCTCAGTCGAATATGACCCCATAGCAACCACATAGCGATCGGCTTGCATTATAACGCCATCACAACGAACACCACTGACCTTATTACCCTCAGTTAAAATTTGTTCAATATGGCTGCCGAATTGAAATTTAACCCCTGCGTTTTGCGCCAATTTTGCCAGTTTTTTAGTAAATTGTTGGCAATCCCCTGTTTCATCATTAGGCAAACGTAAGCCACCGGTTAATTTGTGCTTAACATACTCAAGTGCGGGTTCAGCCTTTGATAACTCATTCGCGGTTAATAATTCATAAGGAACACCTTCTTGCTTTAAAACAGCAATATCATTCGCTGCACTTTCAAACTGTTTTTCCGTTCTAAACAGTTGTAAGGTACCACCTTGGCGTCCTTCATAGCTGATACCGGTATCAGCACGCAGCTGCCTGATGCAATCACGGCTATATTCAGCAATACGTACCATACGACTTTTATTCATCGCATAATGTTGAATATCGCAGTTTTTGAGCATTTGCCACATCCAACGTAATTGGAATAAAGTCCCATCGGGCTTAATCGCTAAAGGTGCGTGCTTTTCGAACATCCATTTAACCGCTTTGAGGGGAATACCCGGTGCTCCCCATGGTGTTGCATAGCCAGGAGATATTTGCCCTGCATTACCGGCGCTGGTTTCTTCTGCAACATCCATTTGTCTGTCTAAAACGACCACTTCATGCCCTTCCTGAGCCAAATACCAAGCCGTAGTCACTCCAATAACACCTGCACCTAATACTAAAACTTTCATAATTCCCCCTGCTGCTTTAGCACGACCATTTTCACTTAGAATAATATTCTAGGATTTATTTTCCAATATGGTTAATTAACACTTTTAACATTTTAGATAATTACTTCAAAATTCATTACATTTACTTTACATGTTAGTTTTTTATTCCAAACAACCTAAACACCCTAAAAATAACAATGCATTGTAAAACAATTAGTTGAATGAAAATCAAATATAAAAACACTATAACACCATAAAAAAATAAGTTTTTTATCCTGTTTTACTAGTTTTTTATTTTATGAAAGTTTTATTAGTAGTATAAATTAGAAAAATAACACACTAGAATTTAACGCCACTAAAATGCAAAAATTAAGATTATATGTTCATTGGAGTTGCTATTAAGGAATAATCTATAAATAATTATTCACTTAAGCTACTCATTTAACCATAGGTACGTGCTGGCTTAGGAAGCATTGCTCTAGTTAAATATATTATTAGATAGAAAATCATTATTTATGATAAATATATTTTAAAAATTAGAATATAAATAACGGTTAGCTTTCATTATATTGATAAGAAAATAGCGAATTAAAGATAAATGAAGATGAAACAAAAAATAAAAAATACCCTCTCTCAAATTGTATTAGTCATAGCGACCTGTTTAGTTATACCGAATGGTTTTGCAGAACTTAATTGTAATTTATTTACAAATAAAACTGTAATAAAAGACGATAAGGTATGTATTAGTCAAAAAAAGTTACTCCAATGTCGCCTTGGGTGTATTCCCATTGATACTATAACTCGAATAGAAGCATTTAAGTGCTTTAAAACGCTTGATCTAGCTGCCATCAATGTAACAACGCCTCCTGAATCTATCGATGTCATGTTAGAGGTCGCTATCCCAGTAGACTGTACTCTTAATATCAATAACTAAAATTTTTATTAACCTATAACGAATACAAGCTTAACTAAGAAATTAATATTCAAATAGCTTGGTATAATTAATTATAGAAAAGATAAGAACCAGATTTAATTATAACTACTGGTTCCTATTGTATAATACTAATTAACGAACGTGAGCAAGATCATTAGGCATATTGCCTTGCATGCTATGCCAAATAGTGCCACTTTCTTTACCGTAGTTTCTCACGCATTCCATAATACGGTCATAGGCTTGCTCTCGACATAAGTTAGCAAGTTGCTGATAGAAGTTTAGCGCCAAACGCCTCGCTTCTGGATTAGAGAAATAATAGCGGCCTACCCTCGTGTATAGCCCTTTAAGGCCATTAATGATTAACCCATAAATTGGATTACCAGAAGCGAAGGCTAACCCTCTAAAGATATTGTAATCTAAAGCGCTAAATGCATCGGCGTTATCATCAACTTTTTCACGCTCCGCCAATACCTCTAACGATTTTTCTGGATTTTGACGAAATGCAGTACGAATAAAGATCGCTGCAATGTTGGTACGAACGGCGAGTAAATTATCGATTAACTGTGGTACACGGTCATGATCCAACCTTGCTAAGGTCTCTAATATATTCAGACCGGATGTTTCCCAATAGTTATTAACCTTAGTAGGTTTACCATGCTGGATAGTTAACCACCCGTCACGCGCCAAACGCTGTAAAACCTCACGTAGCGTAGTACGAGTCACGCCAATTAGCTCCGAAAGTTCCCGTTCAGCAGGTAAAATCGACCCTGGAGGAAAGCGATTGTTCCAGATACTTTCAATAATATACTCTTCCGCAAAACCTGCCGGACTTTGAGCTTTTATAACCATATTTTTATTATTCCAAACGTTTTCAGACGGATTATAGGAGAAATCATACCAGATTGTCGTAAATTGAGATAGTTTGGTGCCGCATAAACAGTGAAATGAATCATAAAACCCTCATATAATTAACGTATTATCTATTAGTGATGAGACTTAATTTATGCGTCAGATAAGAGTAGTATGTGAATTTACTGTACAATACATCCAATAAGAGGATAACAACCCATAATGGATTTTAGTTTAAAAAGAGCTTTTCTGAGAAATTTTTTAGGGAACTCACCCGATTGGTATAAGCTTGCAATAATCACATTTCTAATCGTTAACCCGCTAATATTTTATTTTGTTAGCCCCTTTATCGCAGGGTGGTTACTGGTTATAGAATTTATTTTCACGCTTGCCATGGCGCTCAAATGCTATCCACTGCAACCCGGCGGGTTGCTGGCGATTGAAGCCGTTATTATTGGCATGACAACACCAAAACAAATCTCTCATGAGATCAGTAACAATTTGGAAGTCATACTACTACTGATATTTATGGTAGCCGGTATCTATTTTATGAAGCAGCTCTTGCTGTTTGCCTTCACCAAACTGTTACTGAATATCCGTTCAAAACGTACACTCTCATTAGCCTTTTGCCTTGCTAGTGCATTTCTATCTGCTTTTTTAGATGCACTAACGGTCATTGCCGTCGTGATTAGTGTCTCTGTAGGGTTCTACTCAATTTATCATCAATATGCATCCAGCCAGCACAATAACACAGATTTATTAAATGATAGCTTTATTGATACGACTGAAAAAAAACAAACGCTAGAACAGTTCCGTGCCTTCCTACGTAGTTTAATGATGCACGCAGGGATCGGTACTGCTTTAGGTGGTGTGATGACCATGGTCGGTGAGCCACAAAACCTGATCATCGCTAAACACGTTGATTGGGATTTTATTACCTTCTTTGTTCGTATGGCACCTGTGACATTACCCGTATTTATCTGTGGTTTACTGGTCTGTTTTTCTGTCGAGAAGTTTAAGCTTTTTGGCTACGGAACTGAATTGCCACCAACGGTAAGACAGGTACTGACGGAGCATGACAGAAAAAATAGCGCCAAAAGGACACAAAAAGAAAAAGCACAACTGATTATTCAAGGACTCATCGGTCTTTGGCTCATCGTAGCCCTTGCCTTCCACCTTGCCGAAGTCGGAATTATCGGTTTATCTGTCATTATATTAGCGACTGCTTTTTGTGGTATTACAGAAGAGCATGCTCTAGGTAAGGCGTTTGAAGAGGCATTACCTTTCACTGCACTACTTACTGTATTTTTCTCTGTAGTGGCTGTGATTATTGATCAGCAGTTATTTACCCCCTTTATTCAGTTTGTTTTGCAGTCTTCTGAGTCTTCACAACTATCGCTTTTCTATTTATTTAATGGGCTACTTTCTGCCGTCTCGGATAATGTTTTCGTTGGTACGGTTTATATTACCGAAGCCATGAAAGCGGCTAGCGAAGGTTTGATCTCCCATAATCAATATGAGTTATTAGCGGTAGCAATAAATACTGGGACTAACCTTCCTTCTGTTGCAACACCAAATGGGCAAGCGGCTTTCCTCTTCTTGCTGACTTCTGCACTGTCACCACTCATACGTCTTTCCTATGGTCGCATGGTCTGGATGGCGTTGCCTTACACTATTGTGATGACAATTGTTGGGCTACTTGGTGTTGAGTTTTGGTTAGTTCCAACGACTCACTGGCTGGAAAGCCTAGGCTGGATCAGTTTACCTTAATCAATCCCTTTCTACAGAGCCGTTTTAAAAGGAAATTTGAACGGCTCTTTTACTTTCAAGCCACTAGTCGAATTTGTAATGTTAAGTAAAGCCTTATCTAAAATCACATAAATCTCTACTCACACCTTTTTTTGTTTCGCGGATGAGGGCAAAATGTGCTCACCATTAATTTAGGGAAGTAAAGTATGTTCAGATTCTTTAACTACTGTTCACAAGGACGAGGCGCATGGCTGTTAATGGCCCTTATTGCCTTTATGCTCGAATGTGCCGCTCTCTATTTTCAGCACATTATGAAACTGCAACCTTGTGTCATGTGTATTTATGAAAGGGTTGCACTGTTTGGAATTATGATAGCAGGTTTAGTCGGAGCAATTGCGCCGCGAAATGTTATTTTACGTTGGGTTGCTATCATTATTTGGATTTATGCCGCATGGCGAGGCTTAGAGCTTGCTTGGGAGCATACAATGTTGCAACTCTATCCATCACCTTTTGCCTCGTGTGACTTCTTTGTGAACTTTCCTGAGTGGCTGCCACTAAATGAATGGGCACCCGCGGTGTTTGAAGCAACGGGTGACTGTGCCGTTAAGCAGTGGGACTTTTTAGGACTTGATATGCCACAATGGTTAATTGGTGTATACGCTGTCTACCTTTTGGTCGCAATCGTGGTTGCAATAAGCCAGTTCTTCCCAGCTCGCTCCAAAATATAAGTTTAATATTGCAATACGCTAGATTATTTTAAATCTAGCTAGGTGATTACACTATCACTTAAAATATGACGAACATATAACAGAAAGCCCATCAATGATGGGCTTTCAGACTGTCGACAAACATATCATGTTTGGCGGCTGTCGTTAGGGGTTCTGAAATAAACGAGGAAAATCAATTCATTGATTTTCGGCTAATAACACGGAGCGGGAAAAACCACGTTTTTATCCCGCTTCGTCAGTAACCTCAATGATGGGCTTTTTAACTCGATTCAATAGTGACCAATTAAATACAGGCGCCACTGAGGATCACATCAGCTGCACAACGCTTACCGTTTGCGAATTGACAAACCGCAGTTTTTCCTCCATTTAATTCTAAATTTAACGCAGGAAGTCCACCAGCAGAAACACAAGCTTCTTGTGCTCCAGGCCCTAAATTAACCACTTGTTGAGCATATTCAGCAGCTGAATGATCGACCTGTGCCACTCGCGTTGATTCAGAACTACCGCAGCCAGCTAAAATAAGCGCCGCACCACCGATTAGCCCGCCGATAAATGTAGACTTAAGCAGACCACTGATTTTTTGACTCATCCTAATCTCCACTCATATTGGCTTCTGTTCCCTGAATCAGTGAGCACTGCTTTTCGAAAACAGATTGATGACTAAAACACCAATTATAATTAATAGCATACCAATAATTGCAGGTAAATCGACTTTCTGTTGATAAATAAATATTGCCGCGACTGAAACTAGCACAATACCTAATCCAGACCAGATCGCATAAGCAATGCCTAAAGGCATGACTTTAACCACCTGAGATAGTCCCCAAAAAGAAACCGCATAACCAATAATCACAATTAAGGAGGGCCAAAAACGACTAAAACCATCGGATGCCTTTAATGTGGTTGTCGCAATAACTTCTGCAATAATTGACATCAATAAAAAAGCTAGCCCTTTCATTGCCTACCCTTACTATTTGAAATAATTAAAATATTAGGAAATTTAGCACAGTTATTGTTAGCTGTAACGCATTCGCAATAAAAAACCCTGTGATAAAAATTTCTATCACAGGGTTCTCAAATCCAAAATATTACAGCTAATGGGTCACTGGTGATCCCTGTAATTTATCGCTAAATGAAACACTGTAGCGTTTAAAAATAAAGGCACACCATATTAGCGAGATCGCCCCAAATGCCGCGCCAACATAGCCAATATTGGTCATTCCCATATGAACAATGACTTGATTACCAAGTAAAGCACCACCACCGATACCAATATTAAAGATCCCTGAATAAATAGCCATGGCTAGGTCTGTTGCATCCGGAGCTAAATCAATGACTTTTACCTGCATCCCCAAGCCAACGCACATAATCGCTATTCCCCAAAAAATACTTAAAATAATTAATGGGCCAACATGGCTACTAATTGGCATCAGCAACAACAAACAAATCATCAAAATCGCTATTGCCATTGGTAAAAATGACAATGCATATTTACCACTATAACGGCTAAATATGACGCTTCCTACGATACCTGCCGCACCAAAAATAAGTAATAGTAACGTAGCAAAATTTTGACTCTGCAATGCAACTTCGCGCACAAATGGCTCAATATAGCTGTATGCAGCAAAATGAGCAGTCACAACCATTACCGTTAAGACAAACAGTCCTACCAGTGCTGGACGTTTAAATATCATTGGTAAGCTTTTCAACGATCCAGAATGTTCGCTTGGTAATTTAGGCAAAAAGCGAATTAATGCGATCATTGTGAGCAACGCAATAACGCCAATACATAAAAAAGTCACCCGCCAGCCAAGTAGTTGACCAATAACACGCCCTATAGGTAAACCTAAAACTGTCGCCAATGCGGTTCCTGTTGCTAATAAACCAAGTGCTTGCGCCTTCTTACCTGCGGGCGCGACACGGATCGCCAATGATGCCGTTATTGACCAAAAAACAGCATGGGAAAGTGCGATCCCAATCCTTGCGATGATCAATACATCAAAATTCCAAGCAAAACCTGACAGAATATGGCTAAGCACAAAGACAACAAATAATAATGTTAATAATTTGCGGCGCTCAATTTTTCCCGTTAATAACATTAAGGGAAGCGACATAATAGCAACAACCCAAGCATAGATAGTGATCATCAACCCAGTATGAGCCACCGTCATGTCAAAACTCGCTGCAATATCACTGAGTAATGCAACAGGAACAAACTCAGTTGTATTGAAAACAAATGCGGCAACGGCAAGTGCCACAACTCGCATCCAAGCTGTTTTTCTAGAAACCTGTGTCATTGCTTAAGCCTTTATTGATGTCAGCACAAAATCACCGCTTATCAGGAATGATCCACGTGAAAAATAAGTGTCAGATTTGTGCTGAATTAGACATTGCTTCGCTATAAGAAAAAATGAAGCAACCAAATTATGTGAATTGTATCACAATTTTTTCAGTCCTTTAAAGTCATTCAATATAAGATCATCAGCAAACCACGATTAAGTTTCTAATCATTCTGACTTTATCAATAATTTCATGAGCCGTTAAACCAATAGGGCCGATGCCTTGCTCAACTAAGCAATCAGCGGCTTTACCATGCATCCAAACCCCGCTACGGGCGGCTTCTTCAATCGGTATTCCCTGAGCTAGCAAGCTGCCCACAATACCTGATAAAACATCCCCACTACCCGCGGTGGCTAAACCACTATTCCCCGTCTGGTTGCACCATATTTGTTGTTCAGGACTTGAGATCACTGTATCGTGCCCTTTTAACACGATCCAACAACCATAGCGCTGACTCAATTGCTGTGCTGCAACACAGCGATCAGCTTGAATTTCTGCTACTGTTGTTTGTAATAATTTAGATGCTTCTTTAGGGTGAGGTGTTAAAACAACGTTTGGGGTCAATTTTTTTACTTGCGGCCATTGTGAAAGAATATTTAAACCATCAGCATCAATTAACACCGATTTATTTTGTTCAATTAATAGCAATACTTTACGCATTAATGATTGCGCATCTTCTGAAATACCTAATCCACAACCAATGACCCACGCAGTAGCAAGAGTATCATTAATTAAAGAGTTAGCATCCCGCAGCATTAATTCAGGGGCCATTTCTATCAAATGTAAATTAAGTGGGGATTGATTACACCCAATGATCACTTTGCCACAACCACTTTTTAATGCGGCTACTCCTGCAAGCACACCAGCACCAGTCATGCCTACACTACTACCAATAATGTTTAACGTTCCAAAAGTTCCTTTATGACTCAGTTCAGGCCTAGGTTGGACTAATGATGGAAATTGTTGAGCTAACCACTGTTTTTCTTGTGTCGTTAACATTATCGCCTCCTTCATTAAAATTTTTGCTCTCAATTGAGGATAAAGTAATACGGCATTCAATAATTTTTCTATGCTATACTCGTGAAACTTCAAGTTACAGCGTGTTGAACCACATTCATTCGCTATTTATCATATACTTATGTATGCTACCAGTGAGTCATTCACTTGTCGCCTAGCTACACTTCTAATTATTTAGAGTATATAATTCTGACAAGTCTATAAATTTTTAAAGGATATATTTAATGAAAACCCATTTTCCTACTCAGCCAGATGTTAATGAACTCGCCGCAGAAGTAACTTGTATAAAAAATTTACTTGCTCATATGCTAAAAGCAATCGGTCAAGCAGATGCAGGTAAAATTATCATTAAAATGGAACGTGAAATTGCATCGATGGAAGATGAAAAACAAGCAGAAACCTATCGTAATACCCTTGAGCAAATCAAAGCAGGTTATCGCCAATAGTTTATTTTAACGATAAGTGCTACTTAAGAGGCTTCGTTGCCCAATTACACTTAAAACTGCACAAATAACTAAATATCTTTTTTCGAAATAATCTATCTTAGATCTCGAATTAAACCATTCTTTATTCATTTAGCTCCCCCTTCAGATCCCTATGAAGGGGGCTTTTTTTCTAAACTAGGCTTTCACTTTACCATCATAAATATCTTGGCAATGCTGAATATAGCTTTCTAATGTCTCACCTGATTGATTATTTTGCATTCTTTGTTCTTCAAAAGCCCAGACTTTAAAGTTCTGACCTAAATTCGCGCCTGACATCCCGACTTCTTTATACATGCGATGATATAGGCCCGTTGGTGACTGATAAATTTCAAATTTAAACGGCACTAAACGCGCTGGGTTCTCAACGGTTGCAAATTCATTACCAAAAACCAACGTTTTTATCAGTATATCCATGTCAAATCCTTATTGTTTATATAATTTAAATAGCTCGAGATATATCTAGGTGACTAATGCAAATATACATTGTTACTTTACCTTAACGAAAGGCCTGCGACTTGAAATATAATCAGCAGAAAAGCCTACGTTAGTTACGATATTCTACTTAGAGAATACACTATACTCTAAATAATTCGAGATGCAGATAGGCGATAAGTGAAGATAGTCAGGGAGTATAGATAAACACAGTGACTCGGTGAGCGTCGCGTAGTCCTCCCAGCATCTTGCAGTATAACGAGTAGATTTAATTTTATATTTAATTCATCTTAGCCATCAATTTTAAAATTTGAATTAAAAAACCCATGATGAAAACCAATTCATCATGGGCCTATTTTAAAATGCCTTATCAAGGGTTATTTTAAATACTCACCTGAGCGTAATGCTTCAATACGCTTATCCAGTGGAGGGTGAGATAAAAATAACTCATTAAATGCTTTACCACGGCCATTAATGCAAAATGCCATTAAACGCCCTTCTTCTTGCGGCTCATAGCTTGTCTTCAAACGTTGTAGAGCAGCTATCATTTTTTCTCTACCAACTAATTTAGCTGATCCTGCATCTGCATGGAATTCTCGATAGCGTGAGAACCACATAGTAATAATGCTCGCTAAAATGCCAAAGACAATTTCTAATACCATCGAGACAGCGAAGTAAACCATTGGGTTACCATTACTGCTTTCACTTTCATCGTCATTGCTAGACATAAAGCCTGACACAAATTGTGCAATGATACGTGAGATAAAGATCACGAAGGTGTTAACAACGCCTTGTAATAACGTCATAGTCACCATATCACCATTAGCAATATGGCTGATCTCATGAGCGATAACCGCTTCGGCTTCATCACGGCTCATGTTTTCCAATAAACCTGTACTCACCGCCACTAATGATGCGTCACGACGAGCACCTGTTGCAAACGCATTAATATCAGGTGCATGGTAGATAGCAACTTGTGGCATTTGAATACCAACTTGTTGTGCTTGACGGCTCACTGTGTCCACCAACCATTGCTCTGCTTGGTTACGTGGTGTTTCAATAACTTCACCACCCACTGATTTCAATGCCATCCATTTTGACATCAACAATGAGATGAAAGCACCACCAAAACCAAACAAGCCAGCCATGATCATCAGACCTTGGACACTATTCCCTTTAACACCGACTATGCTTAAAATTATCCCAAACACAAACATAACCGCTAAGTTTGTGAGTAAGAATAAGGCTATTCGCATCATATTTTTTGTTCCCTAGGTAAAAATAATTATCACGAAAAATTTACTGTTATAAATAAGGTTTTTTCATACTTTTTCAAGCTAATTAACACGAAAAAACCAAAAATTAACATAACTTTACACAGACTATGAAAAAGGCCAGCTTTTGCTGGCCCTTATCTTAATTTATTGTTTAAACAAATTATTTTTTATTAGACAATAAACTTGTTTCAGGATGTGCAAGATCAATTGCAATTTTAACTGTTTCGTCTAAATATGGATCTGGCCCTTCGTAATCTTTAGGTAAATCATCGATAGATTTCAATAATGGTTTACCTTCTTTTGCATTACGCTCATTTATACGTTTCAGCTTAGTTGCTTCCAGCTCATTGTCTTCTTTTAGACGCTGCGCATAATTTAGAGAAATAAGGTTTTTACTTGCCTTATTCGCTTTATAATGTGCGATGTCTTCATCAATATACTTAAATTCAGTATCTTGACTAATACGCGATAAGTGCTTAGTTTTCAGGTCAGACAAGTCTGCTGTCACATCACCATCTTTGTTGTAATTCGCAGGTGGAATACTATCCCATGGCAATGCATTATCTTCAAAGCTTTCTCCCGTTTCAGCAGGATCTTGCCCTGTTGGCATAACAATATCTGGCGTAACACCTTTACGTTGCGTACTACCACCATTGACACGATAGAATTTTTGGATCGTGTATTGCACAGAACCAAGCGCTGGCCAGTCAGGCTTTAACATTTGGTCATACACACGACTTAAGCTTCTATGTTGCTGAACGGTACCTTTACCAAAGGTAGGTTCGCCAACGATCAGCGCTCGACCATAATCCTGCATGGCAGCGGCAAAAATTTCAGATGCAGAAGCACTGAAGCGATCAACCAGAACCACTAATGGCCCTTTATAGTAAACCACATCATCATCATCAATATCTTGACGTACCTGACCATTATTATCGCGAACCTGAACAACTGGGCCTTTAGGGATAAATAGACCCGATAGAGATACAGCCTCAGTTAATGCTCCACCACCATTACCACGCAGATCAATAACTAGCGCAGAAACATTATCTTTTGCTATTTTTTGCAGCTGGGTCTTCACATCATTGGTCAAACCTACATAGAAACCAGGAATATCCAATACTGCAACTTTCTCTTTGCCGATTTCCTTAATCGTTAACTTAACGGCTCTATCTTCTAAGCGAATTTGTTCACGGACAATAGTCACGATGTGTGGCTTAGCCCCTTTAGTATCCGATAGGACTTCTAAGCGCACTTTACTGCCTTTTGGCCCTTTAATCAGTGCAACCACATCATCTAAGCGCCAGCCGACAACATCCACCATTGGTTTGCCTGTTTGGCCAACACCAATGATTTTATCACCAACTTTTAATTCTTTACTTTTTGCCGCAGGACCACCAGCAACTAATGAATTGATCACTGTATTTTCATCATCTTGCTGTAAAACGGCGCCAATTCCCTCTAATGACAAACTCATTTCAGAGTTAAACTGCTCTGTATTACGAGGTGAAAGGTAGCTAGTATGAGGATCAATTTCACGAGCAAATGAGTTCATGATCAACTGAAATACGTCTTCACTTTGCCCTTGCGTTAAACGTCTCAACGCAAAATTGTAGCGCTTAGTCAGTTTTTCCTTGATTTCTTTGTCATCTTTGCCCGATAGCTTTAAATTCAACCAATCATATCTGACTTTTTGATCCCAAAGCTTATCTAATTCTTGCTTATCTTTTGGCCAAGGCATTTTACTGCGATCGACCTCAATTGAGTCAGTCGCATCAAAATTCATTGGCTGATCTAAGCGCGCTAACGCATATTCAAAACGCTCAAAACGTCTTTTCTGCGACAGGTTATACAGGTCATAGAACTTATCGAGTTTACCTTCCTCTAACCATTCGCCAGCATTTGCTTTATCTTTCGCATAAGCATCAACGTCAGATTGAAGTAAAACATTATGGCCGTAATCCAACATATTGAGATAACGATCAAAAATTTTACCTGAAAAATCTTTATCCAAATCAAACTGACGATAGTGAGAGCGGGTAAACCTTGAAGTTACCCTTTCACTCACCGTACCATGCTGAGTATCCTGATTGAGTACAGGTAACTGAGCAGCAGTGACCGGAGCCACTGCTTGAGGATCCGCAATTGCACTACCAAAAGTGGCAACACTAACAACGAATGCAATTTTTAAAAGTTTGTTCATGCCCTGATTGACCTCCGTATCAGAACTTTAAATGTTCCGCGCGCACAATCATTGCCATTCCTGTTGGCAATTGAACTCTGACACCATCTTTCGCTATTTCCAGCACAGACGCGTCCATCAGGCTAGTACCAACTTTCACTTTCAACATCTGGCCGACTTGAAGTGCGTTAATATCAGTGACTGATTTCAGTTTTTGTTCTGGAGCAGCGGCACCGTTACGGCGCTGAGGCTTAGTCGAGGAGTTCTGCGGGCGTTCTTTATTTTCTGACTGGCGATGGCGTGGCGCATTTTCTTTTGCGGCTGCCGGATTGCGAGTAGGTTTATCACCTGCTTTCTTGGCTGCTGGGCGTTTTTGCGCTTTTTGCTCTGCACGTTGCGCTTGAACCCGAGCTTTTGCCTCAGTCAATTGTTGACGCGCATGGGTGATATGCTCCGCCTCTAATTCACCACAATCATTTCCATCTAAGTCAACGCGTTTTGCGCCTTCTTTAACACCGTAAAGATAGCGCCAGCTAGAGGTATACATGCGTAATGCAGAACGCAATTGCGTTTTACTAATGCCATCCTCTTCGGTTAAACGCCCTACGATATCTTGAAAAATTCCGACTTTTAACGGACGTGCTTCGCCTTCAGCGATAAAACAGCGTGGAAAACGCTCAGCTAAAAATGCGATAACTTCTTTACTACTATTCAACTTAGGTTGATTTTCCATGAAATTTCCTGATAACAACGATTTTGCCAACCAGCACGGGCATGAACAAGCCGACATTATAATAGCGTTGCAGACAATTGCCACGTTCCTATTAAGTTAACATACCAATATTTAGTGATAATTTGGCATCGAACACATTGCCAGATGTTGACACAACTGGTTTACAAGGTGTTTTAACCCTTTTTCATCATTTTCATCGAATTGATTGAAGTTTGGGCTATCGATATCCAGTACGCCTAAAACCTGACCATTTACTTCCAAAGGAAGCACAATTTCAGCGTTACTTGCCGTATCACAAGCGATATGACCAGGGAAAGCATGCACATCACCCACACGCTGTATTCTATTTTGGCTATATGCGGTACCGCAAACACCTTTGCCAAAAGGTATTCTGACACAAGCTATCTTTCCTTGAAAAGGACCAAGAACTAATTCTTGCCCATTTTTTAGGTAAAAACCAACCCAGTTAACACCCTCTAAACGCTCGTACAACAATGCGCTCGCGTTTGCCAAACTTGCGATTAAATCATACTCACCAGCAAGAAGTGCAGATAAATTATCTGAAAGTTCGTGGTAATACTTGTTTTTATCCATAAAATTTTCTTGTAATAATCAAATAACGCAATAAATTAAACATTTCGTGCAATATGTAGGTTAGCAAGTTGTCACTAAGTCGTAAATTTTTTTACACTAGATTACAAGCATGGCTAACAAATCAATGAGCAAATAATGGATCACATTAATCATAGTCAGATAATTTCGCAACACTGTTGCCATTGCAATCTTAAATTATCTATCCCACCTCACGATACGCAACAGGTCGTTATCTGCCCACGTTGCAATAGTCAACTTGATGATGGGCGTTCGTGGTCATTAAATCGCTTATTTATTCTCTCAATCACTTTACTTATGTTAGCACCGATTGCATTTTGGCAACCGCTAATTTCTATTCACTTACTTGGTACACAAATTAACGCTAATGTCATTGAAGGTATACAATTAATCAATCAACAAGGTGATCCTCTTACAGCAAGTATTGTCGCTTTTTGCGCGATTGTCGCCCCACTATTTTTACCTATTTTTATTATCTATTTGTATTTAGGGAAGCGCCTGCGGCTCAATTTACGCCCCATTCTCTTAGTACTAAGTCGTTTAAAAGAATGGGTAATGTTAGATGTTTATCTCATTGGTCTTGGCATTGCTGCTATCAAAATGCAGGACTATGCCACTGTTTTCTTAGGTCATGGATTCATTGCATTTATTACAATGACCTTTATTAGCCTACTCATACTTATTCATCTTAATGTTGAACAACTTTGGCGTCTATTTTACCCAAAACAGCCGCAATCTAACGGCCCAGAAGCGCTAACTTGCCAAGCATGCCATTACACCGGCTCGCCAAATTCACGTGGAGTGTGTCGGCGCTGTCACCGTCCATTACACTACCGAGAGCCTTATAGTTTACAAAAAACATGGGCAGCACTAATTGCGGCCATGATTTTACTTTTTCCTGCTAATTTAATGCCAATTTCGGTGGTTTACCTAAATGGTCAACGCATGGAAGATACTATTTATTCAGGCGTAGTATCATTAATTGACTCAGGTAATTGGCCAATTGCTATCATTGTATTTATTGCCAGTATATTAGTGCCATTTATTAAAATTGTTATCATGATCTTGCTACTGCTTTCTATCCAACGCCATAGCAAAACAGACCCAGTTCTGAGGATGAAGTTACTTAAGTTTGTCACTTGGATTGGTCGATGGTCGATGTTGGATCTCTTTGTCATTGCCTTGATGATGACACTTATCAATCGCGATCAACTGATGTCATTTACGATGGGCCCTGCCGCATTATTCTTCGGTGTCGCTGTTATTTTAACCATACTCGCTGTCGAGTGGCTTGATAGCCGTTTAATTTGGGATTCTTATGGAAAATCACAATCAACAAAATGAATCTGCTGAACAGGAACAAGAGGCGATATTACGTCAACGCGCACGTATTTCCCCTTTTTGGCTGTTACCACTTGTCGCAGTGTTTATTGCCGGTTGGTTACTATTCCAACACTGGCTAGAGCAAGGCACTGAAGTCACTATTGAATTTTCTTCAGCGCCTGGCGTTGTTGCAGGAAGGACCCCTATCCGCTATCAAGGAGTGGAAGTTGGTTTAGTTCAATCAGTCACGATTAGCCAAGACATGAAAAAAATTATTGTTAAGGCAAGTATTAATAAAGATATGCAACCCGCGCTGACTTCAGGAACAAAATTTTGGCTTGTCACACCGAAAGCAACGCTTGCTGGAGTTTCAGGTTTAGATGCCTTAGTCGGCGGTAACTATATTGGTATGCAGCCTAGTACTGGTGAGGAACAACACGACTTCATCGCTCAAGACTCTCCCCCTCAGCTACAGACCGAAGCTGGGGAATTATTAGTCTATCTCAATGCGAAAGATCTCGGTTCATTACACGAAAACTCACCAATTTATTATCGTAAAGTACCTGTGGGTTATATTTCTGACTATTCCATTTTACCAGATGATAAAGGAGTTTCGATTGCAGCAGTGGTCGAGAAACGCTATGCCAATTTAGTTCGTGAAAATAGTCAATTTTGGAATGTGTCTGGCTTTCAAGGTGGCTTTGACCTGAACTCAGGTGTCAATGTTAAAATGGAAAGCCTTTCTGCTGTTATTAATGGTGCGGTCGCATTTGATTCCCCACCTAATAGCCCTCCAGCACAAGAAGGCCAGCAGTTTGATTTAAAAGCCAATAAGCACGATGTTGAGGACTACGAACAACAAAACAGAGAAAACTTAAAAGTTTCTTTATGGTCACCAGAGACCTATGGCGTCAATGCTGGACAGCCCGTGATGTACCGAGGTATCAAGATCGGCGAAGTGTTACAGCGTCACCTGCTTGATGATAAAGTGACCTTTGATGTGGCAATTTTGGATGAATATCGCCATTTGATCCGTGAAGACAGTAAATTTGTGGCTAATAGCCGAGTGGATGTACAACTTGGACTAACTGGCATTCAATTCCAAGGTGCCACACCACAAGAATGGCTAGATGGTGGGATCCACCTATTAGCGGGTAAAGGCAAAGAGGAATTACCTGAAAACTTCCCATTATATCGCAGTGATGATAACGCTAAAGCGGGTGTCACCGGCTCATCACCAACAACGACAATTACATTAAATACCAATACATTACCGGATATTCAAACTGGCTCTGTCGTACTTTACCGTCAATTTACTGTTGGTGAAATTGTCTCAATTAAACCAACCAAGGAAGGCTTTGCCGTTAATATTCATATTTCTAGCCAATACCGCCATTTATTAACTAAACAAAGTGTGTTCTGGGCTGAAGGTGGCGCCAAAGTACAACTTAATGGCAATGGTTTGACAGTTCAAGCTGCGCCACTCACCCGCGCAATTAGAGGCGCGATCAGTTTTGATAACCTCCAAACCTCAAATTTAGACAGCACAAGACAACATACCCTCTACCCTAATGAAACGGCAGCAAAAGCCATTGGGAGCGTAGTGACTTTAACTACCTACGATGCATCTAAGCTTTCTGAAGGTATGCCTATTCGTTATTTAGGTATTGATATTGGTCAAATTGATTCATTGAAGCTATCGCCGGATAATCGAGAAGTTAATGCACGAGCAATCCTTTACCCTGAATATGTTCACGCCTTTACCAAAAGTGGTAGCCGTTTTGCTGTTGTCACCCCTGAACTGTCCCCATCAGGATTTAATAATTTAGATTCCTTAATTCAACCTTATATTAATGCAGAGCCAGGACGAGGAAATAAAAGCCGTTACCAATTTGAATTACAAGCTGCCAATATCACTGATTCACGTTATTTAGATGGCTTAACTATCATTTTAGACGCCAGTGAAGTCGGTTCTATTCAAGTTGGCACACCATTGCTATTCAGAGGTATGGAAATTGGCACTGTAACAGGTTTGTATTTGGGAGAGCTTTCCGATCGAGTTTATGTTGCCACTCGAATTGGCAAAGAATATCAATATCTCATTCGTGACAACACTCAATTTTGGTTATCGTCTGGCTATAATTTATCCTTTGGCCTTACTGGTGGCATGATTAAAAGTGGTACATTTAAACAGTTTGTACGCGGTGGCATATCACTTGCAACCCCACCAAGCGTGCCTCTTTCGCCAAAAGCTAAACCTGAACAGCATTTCATTCTAAAATTAGAGCCACCAAAAGACTGGTTGGATTGGGGTACATCTATCCCGAAACAATAATCACTAGAAAGGTGCGTATTTAAACAATATTGCACCTTCTATCTTTTTTCTTGAAAAAAAATTTTTGGAAATGAATTCCATTTATACTATGCTTAGTTTTGTTGAGTCGATAATACCTACTCCAAAACTACATTAGAGGTAACATTATGAGCATAGTTAATTTGAAAATATCTTCCTATGAAATCAATGATGCAATTATGGCTGATCATAAAAGCGATACCGTCAGTATTCCATGCGATTCTGATACAGAGTTCTGCATGCAATTGGATGGCTGGGATGAAAACACCAGTATCCCTGCGTTAATCAATGAGAAACCCGTTTTGTTATATCGCCAGCGCTATGACAAAGATAATCATCATTGGATAATGCGAGTGGCTTAATTGATGAAGCCGCTAAGTAATCAGCAGCATATAATAGGCAAAAAAAGAGGCCTGGTAGATTCCGATTACCGGGCCTTGGGAAATGGCTCTGGCAGAGCCGTGCGCTAAAAATTGCCATTGAGACGTAACAAAGTACAATTTAATACTAGCTCGCTAAACGTACTCTTACCATACTAATTATCAATTTTTTCACATATTATTAACACAATTTATTTCTTAATTTTCGAATATCGAGCTATTTGATTGATAGTTAAATTCTATTTCAACAATAAGTATAACCTTTCAAATTTAATCAATATAAAAATACAAAAAACTATAATTTATCGTTATTTTTACTGAGCTTCGAAATAATAAAAGGTGTCGCTAATCAGTCAGTAAACGAGTCGCTAGATGTATAGGAAATACGATGATTAGCATGAATGGATGAATAAATGAATGGGATATATTTAGACATAATCACCATACCTTAACAAAAACACTGTAATTTGAAGTATGGTGAGTATATGAGCTATGAATTTAGTGTATTGATATAAAAATAGCTATTAGGCTTTATCACAAAGCTTCTCAGCCGCTAATTTAATTGGTAATACCCGCTGTTCTACTGTTTTTTGCGTTTCTATTGGCGCAAGTAGAACATCAATTGGCTGCGCTTTGATCTCTTTTCTTTCCATCTGTTCCTGCGCAACTTGGTTTAATGGATATTGCATCAAAGTTGCAGGGTTAATCACAACTAAAGCACCATTATTGCGACACTCTAGCATGACTTCTTCTCGAGTAAATGGCCAATCATCACCAAACTGTTTTTTACTCACAGTTTCTAAAGGAGCAGCCACAGCACTAAAAGCTGAACTGGCCAATAACACAGAGCACAGAATTAATTTCAGTTTCATCCTTATACCTTGTTCAAAATCTTAAATGGGCTGATAGGTTGCAAAAACAGCAACGGCGAGTATTGCCATGCTGCCTAACAATAATTCAATCCAGCTATTAATAATCAAATACTGTAACCGCCCTTTTTGCTGGATCTTAGGCACTAATACATAGCGATTAACCAATGCCAATATCACCATACCAATAACTAATACAATTTTTAACCACAGCCATGATTGATATTCGGAGTTATTATAGGCAAATGGCCATTGTGGTAGTAATGTCATCGCACTAATCACCCCTGTGATTAAAACCATTGCTACTGCAATATGCCCTACGCGAGAGAAACGGATTAAACTCGCAAATATTTGTTTATCTAAGCCCGCCGCCAATTCTTTTTTATCTCGTAAAAATTGAATACAAATCAAGAAAGGCCATAACCCACCAAACCAATAGGCTGAGCTAATAAGATGAA
Source organism: Providencia manganoxydans (assembly GCF_016618195.1). NCBI lineage: Bacteria > Pseudomonadati > Pseudomonadota > Gammaproteobacteria > Enterobacterales > Morganellaceae > Providencia > Providencia manganoxydans. The sequence continues at coordinate 2,140,766 of NZ_CP067099.1, read as the reverse complement.
TAAATTGATTTAAGCGATGTAAATTACCGATTACCCCATCATGCATAGCAGCATGACCAATCAATGCGTGTAACCCCAATAGCCCAATAGAAAGTATTAACAATGAATATAGTCTAATTTCTTGGCGAGAAATAAAAATCACCCCAAGTGTGATAATAGAGAAAATTAATTCCCAACGCCAAATTTGACCAAACGACGTTTGTAATACGTTGAGCCAAGTTTCAAGATCGACTGCATCTTGCCAGCCGTCTCCCATCAGCCCTGCTTGCGCTGACATCCAAAAAAATGCGGTTACCGCAGTAATCACAGCACTGAATACAATACCGCGATTTAAAATCCGCTGAAGAACTTGGCTAAATGCGCCAGAGCTCAAGATCACCGCAAATATTGACATTCCACACATCAACATCGCGGCAATAAAATGAGAAAAACGTATAACGACGTAAAATGCCTCTAAAGACATAATTATTTCACAGTGAAACTGTATTCGCCCTTAGTCTTATGGCCATCTACAGAAACAACACTCCAATTAACATCGTATTTACCCGCGGCTAATTTACTTTCAATTGGCACAATGACCTTTGTATCGTTATTTGGGTCTAATTCAGGCTTACCTGTTTTAACTACGTTATCATTTGGCCCTGTTACCTTGACTTTTGCAAAGTTAACTTCGATACCTTCAGAAAAATTTAAAGTGATGGACTCTGGAGTTTGCTCTACTGCTGCACCTTCAGCAGGGAGCTGATCTTTAAGATGTGCATGAGCAAAAGCTTGTTGAAATGACATGCCTAAAAATAGAACAGCCACAGCACTGAGCTTGCGCCAAGATGATTTAATTTGGTGGATTGGCATAGTAACCCCTTAATTTGCAGGTGAATTTAGATTTATTGCCAACTATTATACGAAATAAATCTCATTTATCTGCTACAAAAAATCGATTTAGCTACTTAAGGTGTGACTAAAGACACAAAACGCAAAGAAAGGATCACATAAATCTTAACAACGACACCAGCTATGTATGGATCTATGCCTTATATAATACAGAGGAAAACTCAGTACTAAGTAGAAGAGATGCCCGATACATCATAAATTAAGTGACTAGTTCGAATGAACATAGTCACTATAACTTATGAAAGGTGCTGCAATTTTAAGCTGGGAGGAAGATGAATATTTTATATTAAACGTGAGTTACCGCAGACATACTTTTTAAGTCTTTATCCAATAGGAATAGCGCTTTACCACTCTCACCTACCATATCTAATTTATCTAGGATGGATTTGAATAATTTTTCTTCTTCGTGTTGCTCAGCAACATACCATTGTAAGAAGTTAAATGTTGAATAATCCTGCGTTGTCATTGCTAAATGCGCTAATTTATTAATTTCCGCAGTAATTTCTTGTTCGTGTTTATAAGTTAAGGTGAAGACTTCAGCGATTGAATTAAATGCTACTGGTGGTGCTGCAATTTGGCCCAGTATTGGCAGTGCCCCAGTATCACTAAGATAATCAAACAAACGTTGCATGTGCTCCATTTCTTCCTGTGAATGTGCTTTTAAAAAAGCCGCAGCACCTTCGTAACCTTTATCACTACACCAAGCACTCATTTGTAAATATAAATTCGCAGAATAAAACTCAAGGTTTAACTGCTCATTTAATTTATTGATCATGTCAGTTGTTAGCATATTCTTTCCTTAGTCATCAAGAGTAATGTCCATTATTATGCATATTAAATAAATAATTAAAACCCTAAAACAATAATAAAACAAAAAAACCCAATTTACTGATAATTAATAACTTTTATTAAAACTAATAATAATCAATCTCATTATCTTTACTGGAATTTTTTCATTTCATGAAAAAGTAAATAACATTTATTCTCTTAATATTAAATTGCTATATTGTAAATTAAAGCCGTTTATTTTTTATTTATTTTTACTTATTCGATACTAACGTTAGGGCATAGATTATCGCTCATGCATAGTGATATGCTACTATACCAAAATACCTGTAAAGAATTTGAGAAGTAAGATGAACTATAACCTCGCACTGTTACCAAAAGATCAAATGGATAAAGTCAATGTCGACTTGCAAGCTTCAGGTGTGGCTTTTAAAGAACGCTATAATATTGCAGTCATAGCAGAGGTAGTCGAACGGGAACAACCTGAAAATCTTAGAGAATATTTCAGAGAGCGACTCGTATATTACCGCCAACTCTCTCAAAACTTTGCGCGACTTCCTTATGAACCAAGGAATCGTTAATCGATCTCCCAAAGGAGAAGCTAACTTCTCCTTTGGCTTAACAGATTCAGATTATTTCAGTGGATTATATGTAATTGTCGACTTTTCACAGTCAACCACCACATTATACTGTAGATCCTTTTTTGCACCCCTGACTGTCAATGGAACTTCATAACCAGTTGCTGTCTTAGTCACATCTTGGCTATTCACCCATGCCACTGCTTTTTTACCTACCAAGGCTTTTTCATCAGTCCAACGAGGTAAACGATTGTGCATAAAATCATTTTTAACTTGTGCCGCTATTTGTGGCTCAGACAACTTATCGCAACTAATAAAAGGGGCTGCTTTACCTTCTTCTTGATTTGCACTAAATGCAACAGAACTGAATAACAGTACACAGCTACCTACAACACAACTTATTTTTTTTCCTGCTTTCATAATGCTTCCTCTGATCCCTATCAAAATATACTCTCCATAGTTTAAGTTGCAGCATTGTTGACTTACTCACTCGCACCAGTCACCGTATTTTTTATACTTCTAGCAACGCGTTCGCTTGTCGCCTAGCTGTCTCTCGAATTATTTAGAGTATTGTGGGTGGCAAATTAGAATAATCACCATGGTAAATTTTATACGCTATTTATCTACACTATCTAAAATAGACGAATATTTATAAACTGCCAAAATGATTTGACTTAACTAATATGTATCAGATTTTAGCGGAAATGTTAATAGATTGTTTTAGCTATACTAATCGTCATCTTCTTCAAAACGTGCGTGGATCTGTTCTTTGTCTTTGTGCTTTTCACGAATTTCTTGCGCGACAAGGGCAATAGCTTCCCCACTACTCATGCCATCGGCAATAAGTTGATGGATGCGCTCAACCGCTTCCTGTTGCTCTTGGTGATTAAGTGCTGGCATACCTGAAAACATCGTTAAATCCTTTACAATAAAATTTAGCGCAATTTTAACAGCTATTGGCTTCTTAAGATAAGAATATATATTCTAAATAATTCGGGAGACAGCTAGGCGACAAGCGAACGGGTCGTTAAGCGCATCGAAGAGGATATGGCTGGCGCAAGTAAGCGTAATCAAAATGCTGCAACTTGCAGTATGATGAGTATATGCTAATCTGAGCGACAGTCCTTATATGTCGATTATATCGATTTTTAGTTTAGCGTATCCAAATGGTTATCAATAAAATACAACTCCCTTATCATATTCACGCGGCAACTGATTATTTTACACCATTAGCTCATCAACCATGGGCAATGTTACTTCATTCAGGTAATTCAGAGCATTCTCATAACCGATATGACATTATTGTTGCTGATCCTATCGCAACCCTGATAACAAACGGTGACAAAACTACGATTACTCATCAGCAATTCGTTAATGTTTCTGAAGATGACCCTTTCACCTTATTACAAGAATCGATTGAACGTTTCACTCCTGAACATTGTTGTGATAGCGCACTCCCCTTTACTGGAGGTGCACTAGGTATTTGGAGCTATGATTTAGGACGTCGTATAGAAAAACTTCCTCAAATAGCGAAGACTGACTTACAGTTTCCAGATATGGCAGTCGGTATTTACCTCTGGGCATTAATTGTTGATCACTTAGAACAGCGAGTAACGCTATTTAGCTACGATGATGTCAATGAACGTTTAAATTGGCTTAAATCGCAAAAAGCATCACGCAAAACAAAATTCACATTGACCAGCCCTTGGCACGCCAACATGTCTCAAGAGCAATATCAACAAAAAATTGGTCAAATACATGATTATTTACGCAGTGGTGATTGCTATCAGATAAACTTAGCACAACGCTTTCAAGCCAAATATAAAGGCAATGAATGGGATGCGTTCATGTTGCTTAATCAAGCCAACCGAGCACCATTTTCATCTTTTATACGGCTGCCTGAAAACGCAGTAATCAGTATTTCACCTGAACGTTTTATTCTATTGCAAGATGGCGAGATCCAAACTCGTCCAATAAAAGGTACCCTCCCTCGTTTAGAGGATCCTCAAGCAGATGCAGAACAAGCAGACAAATTAGCTAATTCACCAAAAGATCGCGCTGAGAATTTAATGATTGTTGACTTGCTTCGTAATGATATTGGTCGTGTTGCTGTACCAGGAACGGTCAAGGTCCCTGAACTATTTGCGGTTGAAGCATTTCCCGCCGTCCATCATTTAGTCAGTACCATTACCGCTACACTGGCTGCACCTTATACTGCCACAGACTTATTAAGGGCGAGCTTCCCTGGAGGGTCAATTACTGGTGCACCTAAAATTCGTGCGATGCAAATTATTGAAGAATTAGAACCTCATCGCCGTCATGGATATTGTGGCGCGATAGGTTATATTAGTTTTTGTGGCAAAATGGATACTAATATCACAATTCGTACACTACTCACTGACAAAAAACAGATCTTTTGCTGGGCAGGCGGTGGTATTGTAGCGGATAGCCAAGCAGATAAAGAATATCAAGAAACATTTGATAAACTTAGTCTTATCTTACCTGTATTAGGAGAGTTACCACCGCATGACTGAATTAAGTGAATTTATTAATCGCTTTCAGTTAACACTCCCTATAACTCGCCAACCGCAACGGATGGCGAGTAAATCGGCTGCGGTTCTGCTTCCAATTATCAATAAATCAACACCTACGTTGTTACTGACTCAACGTTCACCTTTTTTACGTTCTCATGCAGGGCAAGTTGCTTTCCCTGGGGGGGCAAGTGATCCTGAAGATGGCTCTCTTGTGACAACAGCACTGCGTGAAGCCTATGAAGAAGTCGCTATTCCACCTGAAAAAGTGCAAATACTCGGGCAATTAACACCTCAACAAAGCCTTGGCGGTTATGAAGTTACTCCCATTGTTGGCTTACTACCCGCAGGAATTGACTATCGTCCAAATCCAAGCGAAGTCGCGAGTGTCTTTGAAGTGCCTTTATTTGATGCCTTATCACTCCAGCAGCATAAATTCATTGATGTTAAACGTTCAGGGCGTTCTAACCGTATTTTCTTTTATTGGTATCAAGGTCACCTAGTTTGGGGACTAACCGCTGCCATTATTCATCAGCTAGCCCTCCAACTTAAATAATCATTTCGTGACGTAATCGAGCGCATTTTGTGCTATTTTTAATCAATAGGCCTTTTGTTGCTACCTTATTTTAAAAAATAATTTAAACTTACTGGTTAACACTACTAAATCACAGTAAAGTAGCGCCCTTTAAAATAAATCACTAAATATCTACTTTTTTTAAGGAGTCCTGCGTGATAAGCGTTTTCGACATGTTTAAAGTGGGCATAGGTCCTTCAAGCTCTCATACCGTCGGCCCAATGAAGGCGGGAAAAGAATTTGTCGATGATTTGGTAAACAAACAATTATTACCAAGCGTCACACGCATTGCTGTTGACGTTTATGGCTCTCTTTCACTCACTGGAAAAGGTCACCATACTGATATTGCTATCATTATGGGGCTTGCGGGTAATTTACCTGCAACCGTCGATATTGAATCGATCCCTGCTTTTATCGCCAATGTTGAGAAAACAGAAAAATTGTTGCTTGCCAATGGCACCCACACCGTGGATTTCCCACGCGAAGGTGGCATGAACTTTCGTCTAGACAACCTACCACTGCATGAAAATGGCATGACTATTCATGCATTCGCTGGTAATGATGAGATTTATACTAAAACTTACTACTCTATCGGTGGTGGTTTTATTGTTGATGAAGAACATTTTGGTCAGTCAACTCTTGACAGTAAACCCGTATCTTACCCATTCAAATCAGCAGAAGAATTGTTACTCAACTGCAAAAAATCTGGCTTATCTATCTCAAGTTTAATGATGAAAAATGAACTTGATCTTCACACCAAAGAAGAGATTGATGCCTACTTTGCTGATGTTTGGCAAACCATGCAGGCTTGTATTGAGCGTGGCTTAAACACTGAAGGCGTTCTACCAGGACCTCTACGTGTACCACGCCGCGCGCCGGCACTCAATCGCCTTGTCACATCTTCGAGTAAGCTGTCTAATGACCCAATGAATGTTGTTGACCTTATCAACATGTTTGCATTAGCCGTAAATGAAGAGAATGCAGCAGGTGGTCGTGTTGTAACTGCACCAACCAATGGGGCTTGTGGTATTGTTCCTGCGGTTCTTGCTTACTACAACCACTGTATTGAGCCTGTAACACCTGAACTCTATACACGCTACTTCCTCGCATCTGGTGCAATTGGTATTCTTTATAAAATGAATGCGTCAATTTCAGGTGCAGAAGTCGGTTGCCAAGGTGAAGTTGGTGTTGCGTGCTCAATGGCGGCGGCAGGTCTTGCTGAATTATTTGGGGCTAGTCCTGAACAAGTCTGTATTGCCGCAGAAATTGGTATGGAACATAATCTAGGACTTACCTGTGATCCTGTCGCTGGACAAGTTCAAGTGCCTTGTATAGAACGTAATGCGATCGCATCAGTTAAAGCTGTTAATGCAACACGTATGGCACTGCGCCGTACGAGTGAGCCTCGCGTTTCTCTCGATAAAGTCATTGAAACCATGTATGAAACAGGTAAAGACATGAACGCTAAATATCGCGAAACATCTCGTGGTGGTTTAGCAATTAAAGTTCAGTGTGATTAATGTATCAATCATATAATTTATACTTTAGATAATTCGAGGTGTAGGTAAGCGATAATAGCATGAATCGCTAAAAGCCTAAAAAACTGTGACCTGCGCTGCAATTTAAAGTATGACGCCGTGAATTCATCATAATGAATGGATCCACGGCGTTTTATTTTGCTAATAATTTAATCATTATCATCTATAAAAAATAATAGTTGTTTGTTTTTTACTCACACTCAATCTCTTTTTGATAATTTAACGAAAATTTAATTAAATCGTTACTAAAATGACCTGATCATAAAATAATCTTTTTTCAGAACTTCCTACTGCTGAAACGAGTCACATTTTGCTTATTTTTTGGGCTTTTTTAGTTTAATATCAAATTAGTTGTTCTTCCTTTGTTACCGATAACAGAATTATAATCCAAATAAAGTTATTTATACAAAATATAAATTCACAATAATCAATATATTCAAAAAATACATGCATATTATTTGAAATAACGCGTATGTTTTTAATTTTCTGACACAAAACAAGTTTTTACATTAATGCAAAATGTTATGCTACCTCTACTGACTCTATTAGATGGTAAATTAACAGTTTGCTAACTGAAATAAATAGAGTGATTTTATTCAGCTAAAATTATCAGTATGGTTTTCTATTAGGAGGGCTAATTAAACTGATTCAATTTTGATCTAATGCGTTATTCCGTTCGATCTATAAAGAGGGAAATCAAGTGAGTATAGCTATTATGATTGGTACCCACGGTGTGGCAGCAGAGCAACTTCTGCGCACTACCGAAATGTTGATTGGCGAGCAGGAAAATGTCTCGTTTATCGACTTTGTACCGGGGGAAAATGCTGAGACCCTGTTTGATAAATACACCGCCAAACTAGCTGATTTAAGCACCACTGACGGCGTACTATTTTTGGTCGATACTTGGGGAGGCAGCCCATTTAATGCCGCCAGTCGTATCGTCAATGATCAAGATAATTACGAAATAGTCACTGGTGTTAACGTACCTATGCTAGTCGAAACGTTTATGTGCCGTGATGATAACCCTTCTATGGCAGAGTTAGTTTCTGTCGCCTTAGAAACTGGTCGTGGTGGTATTCGTGCACTGAAACTGAAAGAACCTGAATCAGCTCCTGTCGCTGCACCAACGCCAACTCCACAACCTGCATCGGCACAAACTGTTACCGCAGGCCCTGGTGAGCATATGGTCATCGCACTTGCACGTATTGATGACCGATTGATCCATGGTCAAGTCGCCACTCGCTGGACAAAAGAAACCCGAGTAAAACGTATCATCGTTGTTAGCGATGAAGTCGCTAAAGATGAAGTTCGTTCTACACTACTTAAACAAGTTGCGCCTCCGGGGGTCAGTGCTCACGTTGTTGATGTTGCAAAATGTATTCGGGTTTATAACAACCCTAAATATGCAGGCGAACGTGTGATGTTGCTGTTTACTAACCCAACTGATGTGGAACGTCTTGTCGAAGCTGGTGTCGACATCAAGTCTGTCAACATCGGTGGTATGGCATTCCATGAAGGTAAAACACAAGTCACCAATGCAGTGTCAATTAACCAAAAAGATATTGATGCTTTTAATTATCTGAACAGTAAAAATATTGAACTGGAAGTGCGTAAGGTTTCCTCTGACAGTAAAGTTCAGATGATGGATTTAATTAAAAAATTAAAAAATTAGTTTTAGTTAGGCCGTTAATTTTATTGAATTTTAACCATTACTCGAAAACAGATTTACCAAACTCGTTTGGTTACAGGAGATTAAACAATGGAACTTACCGTTGTTCAAATAGTACTGGTTTTCATCGTTGCCTGTATCGCAGGTATGGGTTCTATCCTCGATGAATTCCAGTTCCATCGCCCGCTCGTTGCCTGTACGCTTATCGGTATCGTTTTGGGAGACATGAAAACGGGTATCATCATTGGTGGTACACTTGAAATGATCGCATTAGGTTGGATGAATATCGGTGCTGCGGTTGCGCCAGATGCCGCCCTCGCCTCGATTATTTCAACCATTCTGGTTATTGCTGGTGGTCAAAGCATTGGCGCAGGTATTGCCATTGCAATCCCTCTAGCAGCAGCAGGCCAAGTACTGACCATTATTGTACGTACTGTGACCGTTGCGTTCCAACATGCTGCGGACCGTGCTGCCACCAATGGAAACCTTGCTGCCATTAGCTGGATCCACGTTTCTGCATTAATCCTGCAAGCAATGCGTATTGCAATTCCTGCACTGATTGTCGCTCTCTCTGTGGGAACTTCAGAAGTCAAACAAATGTTAGACGCTATCCCACCAGTGGTGACTGATGGTCTGAACATTGCAGGTGGTATGATTGTTGTGGTCGGTTATGCAATGGTTATCAACATGATGCGCGCTGGCTACCTGATGCCATTCTTCTATTTAGGTTTTGTCACTGCGGCATTTACCAACTTCAACCTTGTTGCTCTCGGTGTTATCGGTGCGGTTATGGCTATCCTATATATCCAACTTAGCCCGAAATATAACAAATCCCAAGTGGTTGTCACTCAAGGGAATGGCAGTAACAACAACCTTGATAACGAATTAGACTAGGAGGATAGCATAATGGTTGATACAACAAGCCCAACAGCGAAAAAGTTGACTCAAAGTGATGTCCGCGCTGTCTTCTTACGTTCTAACCTTTTACAAGGCTCTTGGAACTTCGAACGCATGCAAGCTCTCGGTTTCTGTTATTCGATGGTACCGGTGATCCGTCGCCTCTATCCAGAAAATAATGACGACCGTAAACAAGCAATTAAACGTCACCTCGAATTCTTCAACACCCACCCGTATGTCGCTGCTCCTGTATTAGGGGTAACGATGGCAATGGAAGAACAACGTGCCAATGGTGCAGACATTGATGACGGAGCCATTAACGGCATCAAAGTTGGTCTCATGGGACCATTAGCCGGTGTTGGTGACCCGATTTTCTGGGGGACTGTACGCCCAGTATTTGCTGCTTTAGGTGCAGGTATTGCAATGACAGGTAGCCTACTTGGCCCTATTCTGTTCTTTGTATTATTTAACCTAGTTCGTTTATTAACACTCTACTATGGTGTTGCTTACGGTTATAAAAAAGGTGTCGATATTGTTCAAGATATCGGTGGTGGCTTCCTGCAAAAATTAACTGAAGGTGCATCAATACTTGGTCTGTTTGTCATGGGGGCCTTAGTGAATAAATGGACCCATGTTGATATACCAGTCATTGTATCGAGCATCGAAAATCCTGCCACAAAAGTGATGGAAATCAAAACGGTTCAAGATATTTTAAATGACTTGATGCCAGGTTTGGTGCCTTTATTGCTTACCTTTGCGTGTATGTGGTTGCTCCGTCGTAAAGTTAACCCACTGTGGATCATTATTGGCTTCTTTGGCCTTGGTATCCTTGGTGCGTGGTTAAATTTCTTAGCGCCATAATGAAGTATCATTAATTGAAATGGGAGGTTGCAGCCTCCCATTTTTACTTTTAAGCTCTCTAGCATTGTTTACTTAGCCAAGGGCACTCAAAATGACCTTAAATGATTCCATACTGGCCATTATTATCTTATTGATGCTGCTGTATGCAATTTATGATGAATTTATTCAACACTTACTCAAAGGAAAAACACTATTAAAAGTTAACCTCAAGCGCAAACACCGTGCTGATGCTATTATTTTTATTGTGTTAATTTGTATTGTCATTTATACCAACATTTCCCGCAACGGGAGTATGTTAACCACTTATTTATTGATGGTTACTATTTTGATGTCAGTTTATTTGGCTTTTATTCGAACACCAAAATTATTTTTTAAACAGAAAGGCTTTTATTTCGCCAATACATTTATATTATTCGATAGAATTAAAACAATGAATTTATCGGAAGATGGTATTTTAATTGTTGGCTTAGAGCATAAGAAAATCTACATTCAAGTATCACAACTTGATGATTTACAAAGAATATACGAATTCCTTATCAATCATAAATAATTGTTATATATATTCACATTAAGATTGAGGTTAATTAATGATTAAGTTAACCTCAATTTTTTAATTATTGAAAATGACAATTATTATCAACAAAAATTAATGGCCACAATAAATTAAGTGTTGTCTTTAAATTAATTTGTGATATCTTTCGAACCACGTCATTGGGGAGTAGCCTGTTCTGGAAATATATCCAGAATGTCCGTGTCAACATACTCGTTTGTAATTTAAACGTGGTACGGACGCCATCTTGGTTGGCAAGACCATAGACACATGAATAAGCCTTTTGGTTGGGGGTAATTCATGTGTATATGGATCTACCCAACCGAGGTTTATATTATGAGTTTCTACGCTACCCTAGTTTTAGCTCTCGCGCTTTCTATGGATGCATTTGCTGTCGCTATCTGCAAAGGTGCTGTCCTACACAAACCCCGTTTTAAAGAAATCCTCCGTACCGGTTTTATCTTTGGTTTTATCGAAGCATTAACTCCAATTATTGGTTGGGCCATTGGTATTTTAGCAAGCCAATACGTCATCCGTTGGGATCACTGGATTGCTTTCGCGCTACTGTTTGTTCTGGGTGCTCGTATGATTTGGCAAGGCATCAAAGCTAAAAAAGAAGATGAGTGCTGTGCCCCTGCATCACGTAATAGTTCAATGAGCCTAGTACTTTCAGCTATCGCCACCAGCCTTGATGCAATGGCAATCGGCCTTGGTTTGGCCTTTTTACAAGTTGATATCGTCCACACTGCGATGACGATTGGTTTAATGACCATGATCATGGCTACTATTGGTATGATGATCGGCCGTTATGTTGGCCCCCTACTTGGTAAAAAAGCGGAAATTATTGGTGGTGTGGTATTAATTGGTATTGGCTTCAATATTTTATTCGAACATCTCGAATTGTTTATTTATAGCGCCTAGATAATTTCTGATGGCTCCTGTATATATTGCAGGAGCCTATTTAAATATTATTTTTCCATTAATTTATAAACACGGATCATAAAGTCAGCAGTATAATTTTGGGTGTTAGACTGCTTTAATACTTGTTTAACCTCTTCACTCGCTCGCCATGCAAAAGGGGTCATTTGTAGTAATTCAAATGCTTCATGACCTGTTAATGACATTGAGTAATTTAAGTTTGTTTCATCTAATAATTTAAATTGAGGCAATGGCTCTTCTTTAATCGGATGCAACTTAACTTCGCTGTAAATTAATTGTTTTAGCTCTTGTAGATGCTTAGGTGCTGGCGTGACAGTTACTAAGATCCCATTGTTTTGTAAAACTCTAGCCAACTCTTCTGCTTTACATGGCGCATAGATACGTACAATTGCGCCAATGCTTTGTTCAGCAAAAGGTAATCGATGACTAGAGGCCACGCAGAAGTTAACTAATGGATAACGTTTTGCCGCATAACGAATAGCCACTTTTGAAACATCTAGACCATAAACAATGGGTGAAAAATCAGACGTTGTCAGCTGCCGCATAAAATAATCGGTGTAATAACCTTCCCCACAACCGATATCTAATAAAGTATTATTTTGTTTAGAAATATATTGCTTCAGCTTATCTGCAACCAATTGACGCATTAGATCATAGTGGCCTGCGTTTAAAAATTGCCGACGCGATTGCATCATTTCTGCACTATCACCCGGATCTTTCGAACGTTTATGCTGAACTGGCAGTAAATTAACATAACCTTCTTTCGCACAATCAAATTGATGGTTATTAGTGCATTTCCAACTTTGGTTGTGTTGTATTAAGGGATGAAAGCATAGAGGACATTGGTAGTTCATAAGTGATATATCTTAATAAATAACATTGAGTATACCATAGAGATGCAGTGCCACGGGCAATATATTTCCCCATGGCACTGATAGGTGTGACAAACTTTAGCTCAGGTGAGCGCTATGCTTTAGATGGCTCAGCTGATACTTTCTTTTCAAGCGTAGTATGTGCTTTTATTTTACTTGCTGAATGTACTTTACCACTTTTTTGGGTTTTCACTGTTGAAGCCGATTGCTCATTTTTTACTGTGCTTGCAGCTAATGCTGAACTAGAAATAGCTAATGACAATACAGTTACGATTGCTAAAAACTTTTTCATCTTAAGTGCCTTCAGGTTTATTTAAGCAAGGATGTTCTTGCAACACTAATAAATCACACTGGATGAATACTTCACAATAGGACAAGTTTAAAGTTGTATAGATTTTTTATAGGTTATTTGTGATGAGGTATTTATTCACTTTGTTGATAATCCATTTACCTTTGTAATAGGTGATATTAAATAAGCTCCCCTTTCATTTTCTTTTATTGACCATTTGTTATATTAGCGCGTTCATTTTTGTGACTAAAACACAATAATTTACTCAGCTATTTTTGCCATTCAAATAAAAAGCCTACCATTTATTACACTTGTGTGGCAGGCTTCATCTGATTGATTAATAAATTATTTTAATTTATTGTTAATTGCATTAAACATCAACGAGGCCTCAAGTGGCTGACCATCTTCCGCTGGATGTGCAACAGGCCATGTTGACCACTGAACAATCACTAATTGTTCTTTTGGATTTACCACGATAATTTGCCCAAAGATCCCTAATGCCCATAATGTATTATCACTATCCAGACCTTGCTTAGGCTCTACATTGTGCATTTTTTGCGGAACACGATTATTCCACCATTCAAAACCGTATATTCCCTCTGGATAACTTGGGTTAACTGAGTCTTTTGCTTGTACCCAGTTTTTGGATTCAGTAAGCCAATTGGACGGTAGCATTTGTTTGCCATCCGCTAACACACCATTTTCTGCAAAAAACAGTCCAAACTTCCCCCAGTCTTCAAGGGTTGCATTAAAACCATGAGCCCCTGTGTTATGTTTCCCCAGTTCATAGCTTTGCCACACACCATCACTTGTCATGCCATATGGCTGCCAAATTTTATTCTGCAAATATTGAGCAAGCGAGACTCCCGTTGCTTTTTCTAAAGTATCGCCCAGCAACCATGCTCCACCTGAGCTATATCGCCATACCTCTCCTGGTTTAGCATAAGATTGACGCTTTGGATCGATTACTAATTTTTGCACACATGCATAGATCTGAGGGTTAGCTTCACATTCAGTCATCTTAGCAAAATCTGAATTCGGATTTTCATAGTCTTCTCCCCATTCAACACCTGATGTATGCTGCAATAATTGTTTTATTGTTACATTTTCCCATACAGTACCTTGAACACTAGGATTATATTTGACAATAGCATCATCTAGTGAAGAAATTTTGCCTTCTTGTAATGCAATTCCAACCAGTGTCGAAACGATAGATTTTCCTACTGAACGAGAAGTCCAAAGTGTTTCCGCTGTATTTTCTTTTCCATAATATTCAAATGCGACTTTTCCTTTTTTAATCACCATTAATGCAACAACATTGTTGCGTTTAATATAGTCTTCTAATCGGTATGTCATACCTTTTATTTGATAAGTTACATCTTCTAAATTTTCAATTTCCCTAACCAATGATTTGGGATTATTAGCATGAAAAACATCACCTGGATAAGAGCGATAGTCATTGCGAAAACCTAATAAACGCTCTTGCTGATCCCAAGTCAGCATATTTCTGACATCAGGGTATGAGCTATCGATAGGCTGCGGGCATTTAGTCAACTCAGGTACATTGCATTCATTGTTAATTTGATTGGCATAACCCGTTATTGAGGTAAAAATGAGTGTCGAAAGCAAACATAAATTTGTTGTATATTTTTTCATGGATTGACCTTTTGTGATGATAACAACCTGCTATTTTTATTATTCAATAACCATATTAGCGTCAGTTTTGAATATCACTATCGACCAAAAAGATGAGTTATTCACTCACTCAACTATTTTTACTATCAAAAGATCTGTTTTATTGTCTATACTTTAGGATATACATTGTTTTTAACACTATAAGCTGAGCGTTTTTGGTTTATTCGCAATCAAACTATTCGTAAAGGTTGCCAATAAAGCTTTGACACAAATGTGACGCAGCATCGCTCACAGAACATATACCTGAAAGCTATCGCTACCGGTTTCTTAAAGCTAAAAGAAAAGAGCATAGATGCTATTTTTACATTGCCTGAATATATGGAGTACGGTGCTGCTGGTTTAATTATAGTTGGAATTAAAAAAGAGGCTCTACGCCGAAATATTAAAACAATTAACGTTAGAATCAGCAGCTATTGCCGAAACTTTTTATCAAAAATACGGTGTTATATCACAAGGTTCAGGTAACTATTATTCAGCATTAGTAGCTGCTTATTTACCTTCAATTAATATGACTATATCCCTATAATTAAAATTAATTAGGCTTTGTATTTTAATCATGAAATTAATACATATTAGTTAGCTATAAACTATAACTAACCATTTGAATTGTAAATTTGTTTTCTTTCTGATTTGATATTAATCACCTCCAATTAAAAAGAGTTAAAATAATGAAAGTAAGGCTTGCTGTCATATCAGAAGCAGAAAGACTTTGGTTTATAAGAAATCAAGCAATTCGTGTTGGTTGCCACGAAAGTTATGCTCAAGAGATTATTAAAGCGTGGACTCCAGATAAAATGCCGGATTTTTACCGTGAGAATATAATTGAACATCCTTTTTTTGTTGCGGTAGATGACGATGACATCCCAATTGCTACTGGTTTATTTGATACCAAAAGAAATACTTTTGATACTATTTTCACTTTACCTGAATATTTTAAATCTGGTTCTGGTAGCTTGATCGTAAATGCACTCAAACAAGAAGCTAAAAGGCGTAATGTTAAACAATTAATGCTAAAATCTGCACTTAATGCTGAAACATTTTACCATCGACATGGTTTCGTCTCGATAGGGCCTGTTAACCATTATTCAGTTCTTGTTGGTAAAGATATTCCTTGTATAGGTATGGTGTTATCACTATAACTTGAGCATAAAAACCGTTCAGTCTCTCGTATACTGAACGGCAACATTTAATTAAAAATGATCAAACTCAGGGATTGGTTTACGACCATGTGACGCTAAAAAGTCCAATACACGACGAGGCGAAACATTTAAAATTTGCTCTTCAGGAAAATCAATCGACTTTAACATTTCAATCACTTTATCAAAATTACCTAAGTAACCTGCGTAATGAGAGTCAGAGCCAAGAGAAACCCAGCCCCCTGCTTTTTTAACTGCTTTCGCAATTGCTAAACAATTCGCCTCACTTCCAACTCTAGAGTGCAAAAATGACGAATTATTCATTTCCAATGCGACATTACTTTCTTTTGCAGCTTGGGCTACCGCTTCGATATCAATTGGATATTTTGGATTTCCCGGATGAGTGATAATTTGCACTTTACCGCTACGGATAGTCGCAATCATGGCTTCTGTGTTATCAGCTAGACTTTGTGGTGCTAACACTGGCTCATGAAATCCAGCTAAAATAATATCTAACTGACGATCCATTTTATCATTGCAATCAATTTCCCCTTGTTTGTTCTTAATATTGGCTTCAATGCCATACAGCAACCCCACTCCATTAACCATACGCGGTAAGACTGGCATATTTGCAAAATGCCACTGATGAGGAGCATCTTCCATATCAGGGCCATGATCTGTAATCGCAAATAGCTTCATCCCCTTATTAGCCGCTTCCAAAAAATAGTCACTAAACGTACTGTAGGCATGGGTGCTGGCAATAGTATGTGCATGCAAATCAACTAAATACATAGAATAACCCTTATAATTATATTGATAATCTTCGTGCTCTAAAACGATGTTGTGATTATTCAAACTAACATAATAACTATAGTGATTCGATGGTTATCTGTGCTTACTTTTTCATTTACCATTAAAATAGGATATAAAAATAAAGTCCATATTTGGTTACATTAAGTACTTTTTTAATAAACAAAGTTCCTTTTTAGTGACATAATAACTAGATATTTGACATTCAATCTATAAGGTTCCAAAATAGTTACATTAAGTTCGATTTTTGCTTTTAAAGTTATCATTGAGGAGCTTTAAATGAACACTAAACTCAGCGCAATTGCAATTGCAGAAGAACTTGGAGAACGGCTAAAACAAGCTAGATTAAATCAAAACCTCACTCAGTCAGAAGTTGCCGAGTTTGCTGGAATAGCACGTAAAACAGTCATCAATGCTGAAAAAGGCAAAGCCCAACTTGATATTTTTGTCGCCATCATGCAAGCCTTGAGTTTAACTGAACAGCTTGATTTATTTCTTCCTAAGCAACCAATATCGCCTCTACAACTGGCTAAATTACAAGGGAAAAAGCGCCAACGCGCATCAAAACAGCATAGAGAAAATGAAGAGGAGGCAATTGAATGGTAATGGAAGTCATTAATGTTAACTATCAAAACCACATAATCGGTGCAATCAGCTTTGATTCTGATAAAGGATTTGGCGCTTTTGAATATGAACCAAACTTTATTAAACAAGGCATTGAGCTTTCACCACTAAAAATGCCTTTATCTAACCAAATATTTCATTTCCCTGAATTAGAGTATAATACTTTTAAAGGGCTGCCTGGGTTGATTGCCGATTCACTTCCTGATGATTTTGGTAATGCAGTATTAAACGCTTGGGTCGCAAACAGAGGATTATCACCACAAGACATTACCCCATTACAAAGACTGCAATATACAGGTAAACGTGGAATGGGTGCTCTTGAATATTCACCTGCTACTAAAATGCGGCGCCTAAATGCATCACAGCAAGTTGAAATCCAATCGTTAGTCGCCATAGCTCAAGAAATTTTAGATTTACGAGAACATTTTTCCGTGGAACTTGATCGTGATGGCCAAGGGTCACGTGAAGCAATGCTATCACTGCTTTCGGTCGGTATGAGCGCTGGAGGCGCTCGCCCTAAAGCCGTATTAGCATTTAACGATGATTTGACTCAAGTGAGGTCGGGACAAGCCAGTGTTCCTGAAGGCTTTATTCATTACCTAATGAAATTTGATGGAGTAAGTGAGCACAACAAAAACCAAGAAACATTCGGTGACCCAATGGGTTATGGCGCAATGGAATTTGTCTACCATTTAATGGCTGTAAATTGTGATATTGATATGATGCCTTGTCAGTTATTGCATGAGGGACCAAGACGGCATTTCATTACCCAACGTTTTGATCGTATCGGTAATAAAAAAATTCATATTCAAACACTCAATGGATTAGCTCACGTTGATTATAAAAAACCAGGCTCATTTTCTTATGCAGAGCTGTTTGGTATCGCTCGCCAATTAAGATTATCTGCACAAGATGCGTTACAAATTTTACGTCGGATGACTTTCAATATTATCGCGCGAAATCACGATGATCACTCAAAGAATTTTGCGTTTATGTTACAGGCTGATAAATGGACTTTAGCCCCTGCTTACGATCTTGCCTATAGCTACAAACCGGGCAGCAAATGGGTAAATAGTCACTGGATGAGCCTAAACGGCAAGCGAGATAATTTTACTAGAGAAGATTTTTATAGCCTAGAAAAACTCAGTCCTCTTTTTACTAAAAAGAAAATTAATCAAGTTATCGATGAAACAATAGAGAGTGTTTCAAAATGGCCAGAGCTAGCCAAAGAATGGGATGTCCCTAAAACACTAGTTGAAGAGATAAAGGGGAATTTGAGGTTACATATATAAATAAAATTAAAACTTAATCACCATTTATATAAATATATTAACTTTGTAATTAAGCTAATAAAATAAGCCTTATGAAAAATATCATATTGAGCTATAAAAACGAGGACAGTTTGTCACCGACCTCTATTCTTCTCAAATGATTGATACTTTTGAGCAACTGCTATATCCGTGTAATCACCATCTACGGAATTTTCTATACTTTGCCCATCTAAACCACGAATATCAATTATAGACTCCCCCCAAAGATTTCGATCTCTAGTACTATCTATAAACTGAAATAAATAGTTATCCAAAAAACCTCTTGATGGAGATTCAATTTCAGCGCTTAAAGCTCTTAAATAATCCGTTTTATTAGTTCTATGCCAATCAATCGAGAAACCTGCTCGATGACAGAGCTCATTGTGAACAATTAACATAGTACGCCCATTTCCATCAAGAAATGGATGCCCATAAGCAAAAAAGCCCATAACCTCACCAGGACGCTGACGCATAAACTCTGCATTCTGTCCGATACGCAAGCCCTGCTCAATAGCTAATTGTGCGTGATTGGGATGACAAAACATCGTACCAGCTTTAGATACCGCACAATTAGGCGCGGTAATTGCACGATCTTGACCTGCCCACGGATAGAATGCTTCGAATAATATCCGATGAACGCCCAAGAAATCTTCATAGTGTAAGACTTCTTTTCCCGCTAAGTAAGATAATGCTTCATCTAAAGCAGCACGAAACATTGTGTGTTCAAGTTGACGAACAATTTTGGGGTCTTTTTCACCATAATGGTTACGTAAATAACCGACTTGCTCAAAATCATTAAACGGGTCAAACACTTTGTTTTTGCTCCCGCAGGTAATTGACTGACAACATCGCAACTTCTTGCTTGGTGATTTTACCCGCTCGTTTTAGAGCTACAAGAAGATCTTCTACGGTATCATGTACCACTTCATCACCCGCTAAGCGAGTTACAGCATCAGCCCACTGATCCATCGCATTGAAGCAATAAGATACGTTGTAATAGCGAGCAAGCTCTACTACATAACGAGCAACTCCTTTAGTAGGAGGTGTCTTTGCCAATTTGAATACTGTATTTTTAATAGCAGACTTACAGCTATAGCTACGAAAACAAATAGTCTTCCCATTGATGATAAGCTTGCGCTTAACTCTAGGTGCATCGACTACAACAATAATTTCACCTTGTGTGGCATTTACTTTCTCGAAGCACAAGTCTTTTTGGCGAAGCTGGAAGCCTAATTTGTCGGCTGCTTCACGAATGATAACATCAAGACTACCTTGCGCTTTTACATCATTCCCCATCCTTTTGGCTTTAGCGTAAATTCCTTGAGAAAGGCGAAGAAGTTCACCATTATTCATTAACACATTTAATGCGTGAGTAACTTGGGTCTTGCTTCCCAATGGAGCCAGATCAGAACGAGTCAGTACAACTCCACGACGGTGTTGAATCGACTGACGCATACGAGTTTCGAGCTTCATATAAACATCTCCCCAGTAAACTACTATTAAATTGTAACAAGAAAACGTATTTTTTTCAATTTTCTTATTTATTTACAGTCAATTACATAACATTCAAACACTTACTACCGACATCTATTGTTATACATTATTGCAAATCATCGAACAGATATAATCAACTGTTTTAGTTGCTAATTTGTATAATTTCCCCCCAAAAAGGCTAGCATAACATAACGTGAATGGCGTTCTACTAGGGCGGCAATATAAGAATTTTTGGAATTTTGAATTAGCTCCTTCCGACCAGCATCCAAAAAAAAGCCCATTTTTACATGGGCTTAGATAGTTATTTTGCTAGTCACTGCTAGCTAATTCTTATTGCGGGATTATTCCCACTCAATTGTCGCTGGTGGTTTACCGCTAATATCATACACCACCCTTGAAATGCCATTGACCTCATTGATAATGCGGTTTGAAACACGGCCGAGGAAGTCATACGGTAAATGCGCCCAATGAGCAGTCATAAAGTCGATAGTTTCTACTGCACGTAAAGAAACCACCCAATCATATTTACGGCCATCACCCATCACGCCAACTGAACGAACAGGAAGGAATACCGTGAATGCTTGGCTAACTTTATGGTAAAGATCTGCTTTATGCAGTTCTTCAATAAAAATTGCATCCGCACGGCGTAGGAGATCGCAGTACTCTTTCTTCACTTCGCCAAGAACACGAACACCAAGGCCCGGACCTGGGAATGGATGGCGATATAACATGTCGTATGGCAGGCCAAGTTCAAGACCAATTTTACGCACTTCGTCTTTGAACAGCTCTTTCAATGGTTCAACAAGACCCAGTTTCATGTCTTCTGGTAAGCCGCCTACGTTATGGTGAGATTTAATAACGTGTGCTTTACCTGTTGCTGATGCGGCAGATTCAATGATGTCTGGGTAAATTGTACCTTGTGCCAGCCACTTAACTTGAGTTTGTTTTGATGCTTCCTCATCGAATACATCAATAAACACGTGACCAATCGCCTTACGTTTTGCTTCGGGATCATTAATACCCGCTAATGCATTCAAAAAGCGATCTTCTGCTTTAACGTGGATAATGTTCAGGTCGAATTTGCCAGCAAACATTTCCATTACTTGGTCGGCTTCGTTTAAACGTAGTAAGCCGTTATCAACAAATACACAGGTTAAACGTTTACCAATTGCACGGTTTAATAGTAATGCAGTCACTGAGGAATCTACACCACCTGACAGTGCCAATATAACGTGATCATCACCGATTTGTTCTTTTAGACGAGCTACGGTGTCATCGATAATGGCAGCTGGCGTCCATAGCGCTTCACAATGGCAAATTTCTTGCACAAAGCGTTTTAGAATATTCAGGCCTTGATAAGTATGAGTTACTTCAGGATGGAATTGCACACCATAGAATTTTTTCTCTTCATTTGCCATGATAGCGAACGGGCAGCTTGGCGTACTGGCAATAGTTTTAAAGTCAGCTGGAATTGCTGTCACTTTATCACCATGGCTCATCCAAACATCCAGTACTGGAGTACCATTTTCGCTTAGAGAGTCTTGAATGTCACGGAACAGATCACATGGCTCAGTCACTTCAACTTTGGCATAACCAAATTCGCGCTCGCCAGAAACTTCAACTGCACCACCTAGCTGCATTGACATGGTTTGCATGCCATAGCAGATACCTAAAACGGGTACACCTGCTTTAAAGACATATTCAGGTGCACGTGGGCTATCATTTTCAGTCGTGCTTTCTGGGCCACCTGAAAGAATAATACCATTTGGATTGAATTCACGAATTTGCTCTTCTGAAACGTCCCACGCCCAGAGTTCACAATAAACGCCAATTTCACGAATACGGCGGGCAATCAGCTGTGAGTACTGTGAGCCGAAATCAAGAATAAGAATGCGATGCTTATGGATATTTGTTGTCATTTGAGGAGAATTCCAAAAATTCAAGTCAAAAATAGAAAATCGGTGGCGCTGTAATTAAGGACAGAGCCACCCTGAAATATGTGCTGTTATTGCCCCAGACGGTAATTTGGGGATTCTTTAGTAATGGTTACATCGTGTACGTGGCTTTCTTGGATACCCGCACCACTGATGCGAACAAACTCGGCTTTAGTACGCAGGGCATCAATAGTAGCACACCCCGTCAGTCCCATACAGGAACGCAAACCACCCATTTGTTGGTGAATAATATCTTTTAAGCGACCTTTATAAGCCACACGACCTTCAATTCCTTCAGGAACGAGTTTGTCCGCTGCGTTATCCGTTTGGAAGTAACGATCTGAAGAACCTTTCGACATTGCCCCTAATGACCCCATACCACGGTATGCTTTATAAGTACGGCCTTGGAACAAAATAGTTTCGCCCGGAGATTCTTCGGTACCTGCAAACATTGAACCGACCATCACACAAGCAGCACCTGCCGCGATCGCTTTCGAAATATCACCAGAGAAACGGATACCACCATCAGCAATAACAGGGATACCAGTGCCTTCTAATGCTTCTACAGCATCGGCAATAGCGGTAATTTGCGGTACACCCACACCTGTTACGATACGTGTTGTACAAATAGAGCCAGGACCGATACCCACTTTAACTGCGCTAACCCCTGCTTCAGCCAACGCTTTCGCGCCTTCAGCTGTTGCAACGTTACCACCGATAATTTGTAAGTCAGGGTATTTTTGACGTGTTTCACGAATGCGCTGTAGCACGCCTTCTGAGTGACCATGTGATGAGTCGATCAATAAGACATCAACGCCTGCGGCAACAAGTGCATCAACACGCTCTTCATTACCAGCACCAGCACCAACAGCCGCACCAACACGCAAACGACCTTGTTCGTCTTTACATGCATTAGGTTTACGTTCTGCTTTTTGGAAGTCTTTAACTGTGATCATTCCTAGAAGGTGGAAGTTATCATCGATAACTAAGGCTTTTTCAACACGTTTTTCATGCATTTTTTGCAGAACGACTTCACGTGCTTCACCTTCTTTCACGGTGACTAAACGCTCTTTAGGCGTCATCACTGCGGTAACAGGTTGGTCTAAATCGGTAACAAAGCGAACATCACGGCCAGTGATAATCCCAACTAAAGAGTTATCAGCAGCAACGACAGGATAGCCAGCAAAGCCATTGCGCTCTGCCATTTCTTGAACTTCACGAATGGTAGTGTCTGGCGTCACAGTAACAGGATCAGTCACCACACCACTTTCGTGTTTTTTCACACGACGAACTTCTTCAGCTTGGCGCTCAATAGGCATATTTTTGTGAATAAAACCAAGACCGCCCTCTTGAGCTAATGCAATAGCAAGATCAGATTCGGTCACAGTATCCATCGCAGCGGAGAGCATAGGAATATTCAGGCGGATAGTTGCAGTCAGTTGAGTAGACAGATCGGCCGTGTTTGGTAATACGGTTGAGTGTGCAGGAACGAGCAATACGTCGTCGAAAGTTAGAGCTTCTTTTTTAATGCGTAACATAGGCAATATCTCACCAGGCAGCGTTATGGAAAGGTATAAAATATTGCCGCGGCATTATACACACCGAAACCGATTGCCTCCAGCCTTTTTTTGAAAAAAAACTTGATAACTACTCTGACTAGGTTAGTATCAATCAATTAAGTCATTGTTTTAGAGTTTGATCTAGCTCACATGTCAATACAAGAAAATAGTGGAATTTATTCTGTCAGCAAACTTAATCAAGCGGTTCGTGAACTTCTAGACCGCCAAATGGGTCGAGTTTGGTTAACAGCCGAAATCTCAAACTTTTCACAACCTAGCTCAGGTCATTGGTATCTCACCTTAAAAGATGACAAAGCTCAGGTTCGTGCGGCTATGTTCCGCGGGCAAAATACACGTGTTACTTTTCGTCCACAAAATGGTCAGCAAGTATTAGTACGCGCCACTGTCACCCTGTATGAACCACGTGGTGACTATCAAATCATCATTGAAAGTATGCAACCTGCTGGTGAAGGATTATTACAACAACGGTTTGAGTTGTTGAAACAATCCCTCGGCGCTGAAGGGTTATTTGATGCCAGACACAAGCAAGCCTTGCCCTCACCAGCAAAACGTATCGGGGTGATCACTTCAGCAACCGGCGCAGCATTACATGATATTTTGCATATTCTGCGCCGCCGTGACCCTTCATTACCCGTGATTATTTATCCTACCGCGGTACAAGGAGAACAAGCGCCTGCTCAAATCGCTAGAGCCATTGCAATCGCTAACTTGCGTAGTGAATGTGATGTGCTGATTGTTGGCCGCGGCGGGGGATCATTAGAGGATTTATGGGCATTCAATGAGGAAATTGTTGCCAGAGCCATCTTTGCCAGCCAAATCCCGATTGTCAGTGCTGTTGGTCATGAGACCGATGTCACCATTGCCGATTTTGTTGCTGATGTGCGTGCACCAACACCTTCCGCCGCTGCTGAATTAGTCAGTCGTAATCAACTGGAATTGATCCGCCAGTTGCAATCATCACAGCAACACCTAGAAATGGCGATGGATTATTATCTTGCTGGTCAACAGCAACGTTTTAGTCGTTTACAACACCGCTTACAGCAGCAGCATCCCCAATTACGTTTGGCAAGGCAACAACATCAACTCAGTCTACTGAGCCAAAAACTTAATCAAGCTATGACTAGGCGAATGCAAAATGCTCAAATGCGTTATGAACAGCTACAGCGCCGCTTGTCACAACAGGATTTACGCCCACAATTACAAAGGCAGCAACGTTCATTACAGCAAACACAATATTATTTGCAAAATAGGGTTTCTGAGCTATTAAATAGCTATAAACAACGTTTTGCGGTTGCGTGTTCAAAAATGGAAACGGTGAGTCCGTTAGCCACTTTAGCGCGTGGGTTTAGCATTAGTGAAACGACCGATGGCACCGTATTGAAAAAAACTTCGCAAGTTAAATTAGGACAAAAACTAAAAACACGACTCAATGATGGTTGGGTTGAAAGTGAAGTGACTGAGGTAACAAAGTTAAAAACCAAACGCGCCCCACGCTCTGTCAGTAAATAAAGTTCAAAATAAGGGATGCCCAAATTGACATCCCTCAAACTGCCGTCAAACATATCATGTTTGGTAGCAGTCACTTGAAAAATAGCTTGTATCTACTTAAAAGCGTACTACTCCTCCCACCATATAAGAGCGGCCTCTAGCCGTAGCATTACTTTTGCTACGTTCTTCCATTATTGCCGTTGAATTAGCACGATTTAACGCATCTGAGTACGCTTTATTAGTCACATTATTAATATTGAACATTAAAGTCACATTTTTATTGATTTCATAATCAGCATACAAATCAATAATTGTTGGTTGTTTTTCATATTTATCTTTCAGTGCATCACCATTATTATCAACTAATGATTCAACACCGATACGCTTTGCGGGCCCTGTAATAGTAATTGTGGAACCTAATGTTAATTTTTCATCGAGTAGCCGCACACCGCTATCCAATGTTAGATAGTAATCAGGCAATTCACTGAAGTCACCCGCACTAAAATCAGCAACACTGGCTATCGAATTAGGTTGGTCGCCCGTTTCTTTGGTATAAGATAATGTTGAATAAAATACACCTGCATCATAATTTGCCTGTAATTCATAGCCACTTAAATTAACATTTCTTGGATCATTCATGTAAATATAACTTTTCTGCATAAAATCTGGGAATTCCTTATCCCAAACATCATCATTCATTAAACACCATTCAAATTCAGCTTCGGTTCTCGGACGGCAGAGCAAATAAGGTTTACTGGTAATATAATCTTTTACTTTAGTGTGGAACCAAAGCGCTTTTAAATTAAATTGGTCGCCTTGAACGATAAGATCAGGCCTAATACTGTTAAATCCTATTTGCCATGTTTGTGCTTTTTCGCCCTTTAAAAACGGGTTCATCGAGTTACCGCCATTTTGCGAATAAAATACCTCCTGCGAATTAGGTGCTCGCATAGAGTGCGCATAACTCACAAAAGGTTGAAACTCAGGAATTATTTCAGCAGAAAGTAAAATACCTGGGTTAAAGCCGCCTTCTCGTAAATTAATGGAAGCATCCCCTTGAGGAAAGCATTTCACATCATAATCACAAGCAGGCTTAAAACCTTTTAATTGGTAGTGTGTGTAGTTCAAATCAAACGTTGCTGTGTAAATATCATATCTAGCATTAAACTGCGTATACATACTGGCAAGATCTAATGTGCCACTTGGAGAAAATGGATTATAAATTAATGTGTCTGCATCAACGGCACTAGAGACTTCTCTTTGATATTTATTTTTTATAAGTTTTGAGCCAATTTTCCATTCATAGTCCATTTCTCCATATGAAAAGCGGCTGGTATTACTTAGGTTTATGCCGTCTGCAATATTTTTCGACTCCCCTTGTCTTAATGCCCAACCGAGTGAGTCACCTTCAAATTTTTGATTACTCTTACCATGATTAACAATAATCTCAGTATCAATAAGTTCATTCAGTGGTGTGTATTTATATTTAATATAATAATCTTCACTGTCTATTTTACGGCGAGTTAATTTATTTTGATAAAAACGCCCACTGAACTCTAATTCATGACTATCATTAGGTTTATATTTTAGTTTAGTTAATTGTGACTGAGGTTTTTGTTTAAATGTATTATCTGTTGCAAAGTCATCACTATCATAGCCAGCACCATTTTTATAATTTGCAGGAATATTATGACCACTCATCGCAATTAAACCACCGAAATAGCCTTTATCCTCATTAATGGCTGTTTTACCCGCCACCGCTACCATTCCGTTATAACCTAGCCCATTATCCCCCCAACGAGCTTTACTTCTTAATCCATATGAGCTTCCTGCAAAAATAACATCTTCAATCCCTATTGTGCGAAAATTAGCACTCCCAGCAAGGGCATTGACGCTATTTCCCCCATTTAATTGCCCCTTTTCAACTTCAACTTCGACAATAAAATTAGGATCAATCAGGGCACCAAAATCATTATTAGGCTGTTGCCCATGAGTATAGTTACTCGGCGATATGCCATAATAGGTCTGTGTAATACCGTCTACCATCATATTCACACGACCAAAACCACTTAAACCGCGAATATTGACGTTTACCGTACCTTGGCTAGCATCCATTTGAGTGTAAGTGCCGGGCATGGTACGAATAATTTTATCCAATCCCTCCAGTTTATTTTCCGTTCCCACTGCACTAAAGGCGCCGGGTTTTTCTAATGCCTTAACCAAAGGCGTTTGTTTGTGTGCAGCAGAGACGTTTAATTTACTAAATTGTATTGTGTCATCACTATTTTTTTGCTGTGAAGTGTCAGCCAAAGCAAGACCATGAAGCCCAGTCATTAAAAAGCTGGCTCCTAATAATTTTAATTTACGATCCATTTAACCATTCCTGTAAACGCAATAATAAAAATATACGCTCACATGCTTCAAATAAGATATATATTGTCAAAACAATTTAAAGCGTAGCTAGCGACAAATAGATAAGTCGCTAAAATCCTTTATAAATAGGTGACTAGTATAAATAGGAGTAATCACCAAACTTTATATGGAAGGCGCTACAATTTAAAGTATGACAAGTACAACTCAAATTATTTGTATAGCGATTAGGTCATGATATATAAACCATGACCTAATCTCTGCTTTTATTAGTATATTAACTCTTTACTTTTTTAATTGTGGGAAATAGTGTTTTTTATCTTCCAACATTAAAATAAAACTATAATCAAGGGCAATATCATCCAAGGCATTATAACGACCTGATTTTCCCCCATGCCCTGCATTCATATTCGTTTCTAGCAATAGTAGTGAATCACCTTGTTTATTATCGCGTAATTTTGCTACCCACTTAGCAGGTTCCCAATACTGCACTTGAGAATCATGCAAACCTGTCGTTACTAACATGTGAGGATAGCGCTGATTTTTAACATTATCGTATGGGCTATACGCCTTAATACGCCAATAATCCTCTGCATTTTCTGGATTACCCCATTCATCATACTCACCCGTGGTTAGCGGTATTGATGGATCCAGCATCGTTGTCACCACATCGACAAAGGGCACTGATGCCACGACCCCTTCATAAAGCTCAGGTGCGATATTAACCACGGTTCCCATTAATAGGCCACCAGCACTGCCCCCCATGGCGTAAACATGCCCTGATTGACCATAACCTTGGTTAATTAAAGCTTTCGTGACATCAACAAAATCAGTAAATGAGTTCATTTTATTGACAGTTTTGCCCTGCAAATACCATTTCTTGCCCAATTCACCGCCACCACGGATATGTGCGATTGCATAGACAAAACCTCTATCTAGCAATGATAAACGCGAAGAACTAAACGAAGGATCAATACTATACCCATACGCACCATACCCATAGACTAACAATGGATTTTTACCTTGTTTAAAGAGATCCTTACGATAAACCAAGGAAACAGGCACTTTGGTACCATCTTGAGCCGTGATCCACAATCGTTCGCTCTGATATTGAGACTTATCAAAATCTTTTACTTCTTGCTGCTTCAATAATTGCTTTTCTTGCGTCTGCATATCTATTTCATATACAGAAGACGGCGTTGTCATTGATGAATAGCCATAGCGTAATTTATTCGTATCAGGATCGGGGTTATTATCAATCCACGCCATATAAGCAGGATCATCAAAGCTAACATAATTCTCTTCTTTGTTTTCCCAGTTAATTTGGCGAATATTGACTAAACCATTTTGCCGTTCTTCTAATACTAACCATTGGTTAAATAACTCAAAGCCTTCTAAATCGACATTATCGCGAGGGGCAATCAAGGTTTCCCATTTATCGCCAGTGGCATCGCTAACATACAGCCCAAATAGAGGGTTTTGATGATTTGAACGTATATAAAATTTCCCTCGGAAATGATCAGGGTAGTATTCCACGCCTGTTTTACGCGCTTGAAATACTTTCGCGTCTTCATTAGGTTTGTTTGCATCAAGCAAGCGATACTCTGACGTTTCTGTGCTTGTGATACCAATCAAAATATAATCTTTGGAAGTTGATTTCGAGATACTGACATAATAAGTATCATCACTTTCTTCATACACTTTAGTATCTTGCTTTTGCGGGGTACCAACCTGATGACGAAAAACTTGGTATGGCAATAATGTTTGTAAATCTTTATTGACGTAAAACAGCGTATTACTGTCATTCGCCCAAACTATATTCCCGGATGTGTTGGTTAACTCATGATTTTTCCATTCTTGATTATCTAACGAACGGAAAGAAACCTCATAGTTATTACGCCCTTCTTTATCTTCTGCAATAGCGACCATTTTATTATCAGGTGAAACCGTCAGTGCACCTAAGCGATAGTATTCGACACCTTCTGCGCGTTGATTACCATCTACCAATAGTTGCCATTCCTCTTCACTATTTACAGGGCGACGTTCATAAATGGGATAGTTTTTACCCGCTTCAAAACGGCTGCGATAAGTGTAACCATTATAATTATAAGGTACTGATTCATCGTCTTGTTTCATCCGAGACAATAATTCATCGTAAATCTGTTTTTTAAGTGGCTCACCCAATGACAGTTGTTGTTTGCTATATGCATTTTCTTTTTCAAGATAATCGATAATTTCTGGCGATTTTCTTTGGTCATCTCTTAACCAATAATAGTTATCAACACGGGTATCGCCATGTGTTGTCATTGTATATGGTTGTTTTTTTGCCTTTGGTGCTGACATTTGTTCCTCCGCAAGGCTACTACCTATATGTAGTCCGATAAATGTTATCAGACAAAATTTAGTGATCTGCATAGTCGCTGGCAATACCTTTAATCGAAAAATCATTCTGTTACCTTGATGAGTAGTTAATTTCCAAGCGTAAAATCGATCGGCATACGTACAGTGACTTTGCCATTTCGGATCATTTGTGAAGGAGGGACTGGCAAAGGCTGTGCTCTAAAAATGACCTTTTCAGCCTCCCTATCCAGAGAGCGAGTTCCTGACGCTTTAACAAGTGAACTTTTGATGACATACCCTTGGGCATCCACATCAAATATGATGACAGGAATGCCTGTCCGATTGCGCCGACGTGCGTCATCGGGGTAACGTTTATATTTATTTAACTTTCCAAGCACCAGTGCCTGCCATTGCTTTTCTGCATCAAGCATAGCCTGTGAATGACTGTTCAAGTTAGCAGCAACTCGGTCTGTCGTTTTGAGTGCAGCGGCATCACTTGTAACAGGCGCGACACTTGAACGCGAGTTATCGCTTTCAACAACTTCGACTGGCTTTTTTGGCTGCTCTCTCCTCTCTTTTTTAGGAAGAGGCTGAGATCTTTGCTTCTCTGTTTTAGTCACCAATAACTCAGCTTGTTCATTGGTTGGCAAGGATGGAAGTTCAGATTCTTCTGGTGTGGCTTGTTGCGCTTTACTCGCGACAGAAACCTCTTGGATTTGCCCAATATTCACTTCAGTGACTTGTTTAGCTTCTGCCTCCATTGAAAGCTCCATCACAACAGATGGAGGTGGCGTGAAGTCATCCCATGATTGTTGAGCATCATTGTGTAAAAACAGCCAAACAATCACAAGATGTAATGCAATTGCAATAATAACAGCACCACCCATTTTTGTGTTTTGGTAGTACCCAAATGTCATTGTACTCATTTTGATCTTATATGCTGTGCAAAAACTCAAATGATAATCAATTACACTTGTAAATGAAAACTATTTTACTAAAAATTGATTCAACCATCACAATTACATTACTAATGATTATCAATAGGTTAATTATTGCTCACATCAATAGAACTTGGAGTATACCAAACATAGTCTGCATGCAGATTATCAATCTCATTGCCTTTTTCAGAAATGATTAACACTTTAAATTCTGCTTCAGGGGCTAAATCCTGTATATGTAAAGGTACACCAATTGCACGTGTCGCATGATACCCACCCGCAAACAACATCGCTGGAGTTGGAGCTTGTAATAATGACTTAGCCATCCGGCGGTCACGCATTTGCTGGATCACGGTCATTTTTGCAACTTGTTCAGGGGTTAATTTCCCATCATGTGATGTTTGAATTGTTTGGCTAATCAACTCTTGTACGATAGGTTGAGTCGAGTAAACACCATTCAATACAGGTGGATTCTTATACGCTTGATTAATTTCTTCAGTATTTAAATTGGCGGAAAGCAATGGATAAGGCGCTTTCAGCAAAGATTTAGTGAGTTCCCCATATTGCTCCCACGGCCAGCCTTTTTGCCAGTGCAGCGCTGATTGCAGTTTTTCATCGCGAATATAAGGATCCCCTTGCATTTGTGCTTTGACCTCACTGACACTTGCTTGCTGGTCAGGTTTAATCATTTCGAGTAACACAGAACCTTGCGGACGCATTTTATGCATCTCTTGTGCAAGCCATTGCTCAATTTGATGATGGTATAGATTGTCATGCTTTTCACCCACAATCACGCGAGGCGATTGCGATAGACGTTCAATAAGTTGCTGAGGAGTGATGGATTGGCCAGACTGTAAATCAACAATTTGTCCTTGTTCTGTTAGTTTACTATCAAGTAATAGCGGTTTTTGTTCAATCTGCTGTGCACAACCTGCAATAAACAATAATGACACTGCAATAATTGCGGCTTTTAATCTTAAATTTACTGATATCATCATCTTTTCCATCTATAGTCGCCATACTTCAAGTTGCAGCCCTTCGTTAAAGTATCAGTGAATACACTCATACCTGTCACATAGCTACTCCTCGAATTATTTAGAGTTTATTATATTCAAGATGATTCAAAATACAGATAATGAGAATTATTTTCAATTAAAAAAGCCTCAGAAAGCGTGAGTTTCCGAGGCTATTTATCCTTAAATAAAATTACAGGGGATGAGTTTGAGCTTCAACGACGGCTAAGGCGACCATGTTGACAATACGACGTACTGACGCAATCGCAGTCAAAATATGGACTGGTTTTGCAACCCCCATTAGTACTGGACCTACTGTCACCCCATCAGAACTCGTTACTCGCAGTAAGTTATAGCTAATGCGTGCCGCTTCCATATTTGGCATAATCAGTAAGTTTGCTGATCCTTTCAGTGGGCTATCAGGCATAACATCTTTACGTATTGATTCAATTAATGCCGCATCCGCATGCATTTCACCATCAATTTCAAGATGTGGTGCTCGTGCCTTGATTAAGGCTAGCGCATCACGCATTTTTTGGGCAGAAGCACACTCTGATGATCCAAAACTAGAACGTGATAACAAAGCCACTTTAGGTTCAATACCAAAGCGACGCACAGTATCCGCCGCCATTAACGTGATATCGGCAAGCTCTTCTGGAGTCGGATCTTCGTTAACATAAGTATCGGCAACAAAAGTATTCCCTGTAGGCAGTAACAACGCGTTCATTGCACCGGCGGTGTTAACCCCTTCACGGAAGCCAAATAAATTTTTGACTACTTCATAGTGTTCGCTGTAGCTACCAATAGTACCGCAAATCATACCATCAGCCTCACCACGCAATACCATGATGCCACCAATTAGCGTTGGGTTGCCAATCACTGCACGACGAGCCATTTCTTGCGAAACCCCACGACGTTTCATGATTTGATAATACTCTTGCCAATACTCTTTGAAGCGTGGGTCATTTTCATTGTT
The DNA here is from genome assembly GCF_016618195.1 of Providencia manganoxydans. Classification (NCBI taxonomy): domain Bacteria; kingdom Pseudomonadati; phylum Pseudomonadota; class Gammaproteobacteria; order Enterobacterales; family Morganellaceae; genus Providencia; species Providencia manganoxydans. Next base: position 2,108,083 of record NZ_CP067099.1, on the reverse strand, counting down.
GACCACTTCAAAATCTTTACCTAGCTCAATGTGTAAACCGAGCTTTTGAATACGCATTTCAATGACGCTTGGACGTCCCACAAGGATTGGGAATGCCAGCCCTAATGAAACCAGTTCTTGAGTTGCATGTAGCACACGCTCTTCTTCACCTTCGGCTAACACAATACGCTTTTTATCAGTTTTAGCTTGAGAGAAGATAGGCTTCATAAACAGGTTGGTTTTGTAAACAAACTGATTTAGCTGTTCAATATAAGCATCAAAGTCTTTAATTGGACGTGTAGCGACACCTGAGTCCATAGCGGCCTTCGCAACTGCTGGCGCAATTTTCACAATCAAGCGAGGGTCAAATGGCTTAGGAATAATATATTCAGGACCAAAGAACAGATCTTGGTTGCCATAAGCAGAAGCGACCTCTTCGCTTTGTTCTGCTAGAGCCAAATCGGCAATCGCGTAAACACAAGCCAATTTCATCTCTTCGTTAATGGTGGTAGCCCCCACATCCAATGCACCACGGAAGATGAACGGGAAACACAATACGTTGTTGACTTGATTTGGATAATCGGAACGCCCTGTACAGATAATCGCATCTGGGCGCACTTCTTTCGCCAATGGCGGTAAAATTTCAGGTTCAGGGTTAGCTAGGGCTAAAATTAATGGATCTTTCGCCATCGTTTTAACCATGTCTTGTGTCAATACGCCAGGACCTGAACAACCGAGGAAAATATCAGCATTTGGGATCGCGTCACCTAAAGTTCTTGTGCCATTATCTTCAATCGCATACGCCGCTTTGGTTGCATCCATTTTGTCATCACGGCCTTTATAAATAACCCCTTTCGAGTCACATACCGTGATGTTCTCATGTTTCAAACCTAATGCCACTAGAAGGTTCATACAGGCAATGGAGGCCGCACCTGCGCCAGATACCACTAGGCGTACATTACCAATCTCTTTTTTTACAATACGTAGGCCGTTGATTACCGCCGCTGTACAAATAATCGCGGTTCCGTGCTGATCGTCATGAAACACTGGGATATTCATGCGTTCACGCAGTTTTTGCTCAATATAGAAACATTCAGGCGCTTTGATATCTTCTAGGTTAATACCACCAAAAGTAGGCTCCAAAGAAGCAATGATATCAACAAGTTTATCTGGGTCAGTTTCATCGACTTCGATGTCAAACACATCAACGCCAGAAAACTTCTTAAACAACACCCCTTTCCCTTCCATAACCGGTTTACCCGCTAAGGCACCGATGTTACCTAATCCCAAAACGGCAGTTCCGTTTGAGATCACACCAACAAGATTTCCTTTTGCTGTATAGCGATAAGCTTTTAGTGGCTCCGCAGCAATTTCTAAGCATGGAACTGCAACCCCTGGTGAGTATGCAAGCGCCAAATCGCGTTGGGTGGTTAATGGTTTTGTTGGTGTGACAGTTATTTTTCCTGGATGAGGAAACTCATGAAAATCAAGAGCACTTTGTTTTAATATATCATCCATCATCAAGTCCTTTCAAAATTAGGTAGGGTATAAGCAGTAACAGTATAAACATATCAAGCAAGTAAATCATGATCTTGCCGACAATTTCCAGAAAATTCTTTGAGTTACATGGTCAAGAGATAAATCTAACCTAACTCAGTAAGCACAAACACGCTTAATGGGTTAATTTTATAATTATAAATGTAGATATAATTACTTTTGATAATTTTAATTTAATCAAAAGCAAGTTATTATTTTTAGGATTTAACGCGATTCTTTTATCTATTTCTTTTATTTTAATATTAGTTATTAATACAGAAAAAATTATTAATAATATAAAAGATAGCGATGAATTCACTATCTATATACTCGAAAAATTAAAGATACCGCTAAGCGATAAATGAATAAATTGCTAGCAATATAAAAAAACGCTGTCACTGTCGTGAGTGAGTCTAATCACCAATGCTAAAACATAAAGTATGACGAATATAAAGGAAAAGCTATTATGTCCCCTCAAACAGTCATGATCATTGATGAACACCCTCTTTTCCGCTATGGGCTACGACATCTTATGGGTTCAGATGAGCTCTTTGTTATTGCCGCTGAGAGCGGTAACGCCTCTGATGCCCTCAATATCGCTGATAAGCTGCAACCTGACATGATCCTTATCGATACGAACCTTTACGGCACAAAGACCTTTGAAACCATTAGGTTACTACGCAAGCGCTGCATTAAATCATATTTACTTGTTTTATCTTTTTCATCTACTAAAACAGATATTTATAATGCCATTGATGCAGGTGCACAAGGGTATTTACTCAAAAATAGTGAGCTTGATATGCTCATAAATAGCATGCGCAAAGCAGCTGAAGGGCACCATGTTTTTAGCGAAAAGGTTTATCAATGCTTAATTAATCGCCATCAAACTTATGATCCATTATCGTCTCTCACTAGACGAGAAAGTGAAATACTGCATGAAATGGCAACGGGTTTAAAAAACAAAGAAATTTCTAAATTACTTTTTATTTCGGAAGAAACAGTCAAGGTGCATATTCGTAACATGCTAAAAAAATTAAATGTACGTTCACGATTAGAAGCAAGTTTAATCTATATGCGTTCAAAGTAATATTATTAATAAGATAAAAATAAGCATGCTAATAAATTAATCCTTGTAGCGAAGAAATCGCTATCCTTTATATTTTCTTGATAAGTAAAATCATCAATAAAGATATATACTCTAAATAATTCGAGTTGCAGGTAGGCGACAAGTGAAGATAGACGGGGAGTATAGATGAACTATGTGATTCGGCTAGCTGAGTGCAGTCAACAACCCTGCATCTTGAAGTATGACGAGTATAGTTGTCACCGTATAATACAAATATTGTTTATATACCTCCCTTAATAATACGATAATAACTTAAGTTAACGTTATTTTAATCATTAGATTAAATTTTACCTACTGCATAGACAATAGATAGAAAGGGTAGATCATGATTGAATTTTAACGCATTATGTATGACTAACCGTTAGTCAGTAAAGGAAAACTCCATGTCAAACACCGCATCAACACCTTACATTATGTATGGCATTAAAAATTGTGACACCATTAAAAAGGCACGTCGCTATTTGGAAGAAAATAACATTAGTTATCAATTCCATGACTATCGTGTTGATGGTATTGATGATGCATTATTATCAACATTTATCGCCCACCTTGGTTGGGAAGTCCTTGTCAATAAAAGAGGAACAACATGGCGTAAACTGAGCGATGAACAAAAAAATGCGGTTATTGATGATAACAGCGCCAAAAAAGTATTACTGGCTGAGCCCGCAATGATCAAACGCCCTATCCTTGTTTCTGCTGATAAGCGTTACCTTATCGGTTTCTCCGCTGATGAATATCAACAATTTACTCAATAAGTCGGAGCCTAACGATGGATTGCCCTGTAATACAACTATCCCAAGATCTGATTGCTCGTCCTTCAATTAGCCCCGATGATCAAGGTTGTCAGGCACTAATCATTGAACGCCTAAAAAAGATTGGCTTTACCATTGAAGAAATGCCTTATGGCGATACACTTAATTTTTGGGCTCACCGCGGCCACTCAGGAGAAACGTTAGCATTTGCCGGTCATACCGATGTGGTTCCTGCTGGCGATCCCGCTAAATGGAAAACGCCACCTTTCACCCCAACAATTATTAACCAACATCTATACGGCCGTGGTGCAGCTGATATGAAAGGCTCCATCGCCGCAATGGTGGTTGCCGCAGAGCGTTTTGTTGCCAAACATCCTAGCCACACCGGTCGCCTTGCTTTTTTAATAACCTCTGATGAAGAAGCAAAGGCCACAAATGGTACAGTTAAAGTGGTTGAAGCACTTATGCAACGTAATGAGCGACTGGACTATTGCTTGGTTGGAGAACCATCTAGCCAGTCTCAGCTAGGTGATATGGTGAAAAATGGCCGCCGTGGTTCAATTACCGCTAATTTGACCATTTTAGGTACACAGGGGCACGTTGCTTACCCCCATCTCGCCGATAACCCTGTACATCGAGCCACCGCGTTTCTACAAGAGTTGGTCTCAACGCAATGGGATGAAGGCAATGAATTTTTCCCTGCCACCAGTATGCAAATTGCGAATGTTCAAGCAGGAACTGGGGCTAATAATGTCATACCGGGTGAGTTTTTTATTCAGTTTAACTTTCGCTTTAGTACAGAACTCACCGATACGATGATCCGCGAGCGAGTTAAAAGCATGCTCGAACGTCATCAATTAAAATATGAGTTAGTTTGGTCTCTTTCAGGACAACCTTTTTTAACGCGTACAGGGAAACTGGTTGATGCAACCGTCCAAGCCATTAGTGAGTTAACCAACCGTAATACAGAGCTTTCCACCAGCGGTGGAACATCTGATGGTCGTTTTATCGCTCAAATGGGGGCTCAAGTCATTGAACTAGGCCCTCTCAATGCTACCATTCATAAGGTTGATGAATGCGTTAGTGTCGATGACTTACAGCAGCTGGCACGGATTTATGAACGAATTATGGAGCTCCTATTACTATGATTTCAATAGAGATGCTAACGGGCCGATCAACCGATCATCTCGTCACTTTAGGCGGTAATCACCGCCTACAATTTAATGCGACTAAGGCTTTCTTAGCTATGCAGCAAGCGGCTGCTAAAGCGGGTTTCAAGCTACAATCAGCCAGTGCTTTTCGTGATTTTTCACGTCAGCAGCTCATCTGGAATGAAAAATTTGTTGGTAAACGTCCGGTTCTTGATAAACAAAGCCAACCTCTCGATATCGCGTTATTAACCGAAGGTGAATTGTGCGAAGCGATCTTGCATTGGTCTGCGCTGCCGGGCGCCAGCCGCCATCATTGGGGAACTGAAATTGATGTTTATGACCCATTACGGCTACCAGCAGATCAATCATTGCAATTAGAGCCTTGGGAATACGAGGATGGTGGTTATTTTGCTGAGCTAAATCAGTGGTTAACCGACAATATGGCGACTTATGATTTTTATCGCCCTTTTACGGCTAAAGATGCAGGGGTTGCTTATGAACCGTGGCATATCAGCTATTGGCCCTTATCCCATGAAGCAGAACAGCTACTTACCCCCAATGTGATCGCATCAGTTCTGCAACAGGAAGAAATTTTGGGTAAAACATGGTTATTAGCCAATATAGAGTATGTGTTTAATCGCTATATTAAAGTGCCTGAATAACACTTAAAGCGCCAATAAAGGCGCTTTAAACCGTTGGTTTGTCGACTACGGGTAAGCGATACATAAAAATCAATAACCAGCACAACAGAGCAAACAATCCCAATTTTAACCACCAAAAACTGACCACCCAAATTGAAATAGTAAACGTCACTAAGATGACGATGAACGCTTTCGGTTTCGCGCCTTTAGGTAGCCCTTTATATGTCTGCCAATGGCGAATATAACTACCAAACCATGAGCGATACAATAACCAGTGATGAAAACGTGGAGACGAACGAGAAAAACACCAAGCTGCTAACAATAAAAATGGTGTTGTTGGTAATACAGGCAGTACCACACCTAAACAGGCTAATATTACAGCAGTCCAACCCATTAGAATTAAAAATCCCTTTTTTATATTCAAAATGGCTCTCCCCTTCACTTTAAAATATGTTTAAATCATGAAATATACGATTGGCAATAAATCTATACTCTAAATCATCCGAGGCGCGGCTAGGCGATAAGCGAAGATAGATGGGGAGCATAAATAAACTCTGTGACCCAGCTAGCTAAGCGTATCACTATACCTCAACGAACAGCGCTGCAACTTGAAGTATGACGAGTATACAACATTAATACACATGGGAAATAACATATGCATTGGCTAGCAGACTATTGGTGGGTGATCATTCTGATTTTAGTCGGCGTCATCTGGAACTCGATCAAAGACATGATGAAAGTCGATCATAAAAAGTTCCTTGATAATAAACCAGATATCCCCCCTCATAAAGATAATAACCACCTTTGGGATGAGGACGACGACTGGCCAAAAGACCAGAAAAAATAATCCTTTTTCTACCCATCATCGTTCAAGATAGCGCTTTGTTACTTGCCTCAGTCACCGTCTTATCTAAGCTGCCAATGACTCGTTGAATTGGTACCTAACAACGCTTCGAGTTATTTAGGGTATCGCGACAGTCATAACAAGCTCAGGGCGTTGATGTAGGATCACATCTCTAACTTCTGCTCTCGCTTGCTTCAACCACGCTTTTTGCCCCATAAGGCCCCATTGTTGGCAAATTTCATTTATAGAATAATTTGCATGGAAATGTAGTGATAACAGCGGCAACGACTCTTTATATTCAAGGAGTAAACGCTGTATTGCCGCACAACTCGCAGCTAAAGGTCGGTGATAGTAGGCAAATCCAACTAATTCAAGCCAATCCGCTTCCATCAGCTGTTGCTGCTCACTTATCGTTAAATTAAAAGCATCAAGATCATTACGCCAAAAAATATCTCTGGATAAATAATTTGTTGCTTTATCACATAACGCCTTAGCTGATAAAGATAGTGGTAAAATCGCCATCGCCGTATAGCAACCGCTACTTGCCTCTAAATGACTTCCTATACGTATTAATTGATAACCTGCACACTGCCAAAAACACAGTAATTCGGGGGTGAGCCCAAAGCTCACCGACAAAAAATCAGCGCCTTGGTTGATAGCGGTGAGTCTTTGTTGCTCAAGGAGTTGCAAACCTATTTTTTGCCTGCGATAACTGGCTTCAACTGCGATCCGCATCACTCGCTGTGAAAACATTTCGGCTGCTTCTGGAAAATAGCTATGTGCCGCCAGCGACTGGACGACTAAATTACCTCTAGGTCGACGAATACCCGCCCATATTTGCCAACTTAACTCACTTTCTAGTCCCCCTTCTTCCACCATCCATAGGGCACCAATAAGATCTGTATCTGATTTGACTATTTTAAATTGCTGGCGACTTGCATCAAGCAAACGACGTAAATCAAGCGGTGATGTTCGATAGTGAGCACTGGTCAATAACCCATAGAAACGCTGTAATTGCCTAGGTTGGCTAATAAGTTGCTGTTGAGTTACAGAGCCAATTTGCCATAATAACGAGCGTTTTTCGCGACTTTGAGGTTCTTCCAGTAACAGAGCCTGATTTATCCATGATTCAAGCGGATCATTCATCGCCCAGCGAATGGGCTCATTTAATTCAAGTGCCGTAAAATTCTTTAATTGCGCACAAAATTTGTTGATAAAACCACGCCCCGTTCCCTCATAGCCATCAACCGTTGTGGTCAATAAAACACGCGGAAAATACTCAATTAACTGACGCAAAATATAATTCGGTATTGCCGCAGCTTCATCAATAACTAGCCAATCTGCACTTATCTCTCCACCGCTATTGCAGTAGTGAAGTAATTCATCAGGCGACCAAAACACCAAGGAATTTCCCGCATATTGTTCGAGTGTTTGTGTTGCTGCTCTTGATGGTGCGCAACACCAACATTCGCCTTGCCAACCACGGATCAACATGCCTGCAAGGGTTGATTTCCCTCTTCCTCGCGATGCAATTACCCCCCAAACCCCTAGATCGGCTGATAATAGCTGTTCTAGTGCGTGTTGCTGTGCAGGTGTCGCTTGACCTGATGGTGGTTGCCAAGGTGAATCATCTTGCAATAAACAAAAATGAGGCTCATCACCTTGTTGCCAAATTAAAACCTCAGACTGTAGATTAATTGTCCGCTGTAAGTGATGAACAAAATTAGGGGTCGCAATCATACCTCCCTGTTCATTCCAACGTAAACTGTCATTATCCGGCGTAACCGCCCATTGATTTTGTGGAGGCGTACACAGAACCAATAGACTGCCCGCTTTCAAGGTACCTGCTAATATTGCTAAGGCTTCACAATGCAACCCCTCTCTTGCATCAAAAATAGCATGCAAGAATTCTTGGCCTAACAAAGTGTGTGCTTGGCTCCCAGCGAGGCCCTGACTGATTGAGGGGGAGATAGTTATCCAATCACCTAATATGGATGATCGAATATCATTTAACTTGTCATCAATCCACTGCGTTTCCCCAGATAGGACGAATAAGCGTCGATGCCCAATGGTATTCAGCTGTACACAAATTTCAGAAAGTGAGTGAGTCATACTAAGGTTAAGATTTACCAATTAATAATGACAAGATCCCTGCGGCAATCAATGGCCCCACAGGTACCCCTCGAAACAGTGCGACACCAATCACTGTACCAACCAATAAACCAGCGACTGTCGAAGGTTGATGTGACATTAACGTTACGCCACGGCTTCCCAACCAAGAAACCAATATGCCAATGACAATAGCCAAGATCGATTTCCAATTTAAGAATGATCCAAGCACATCGTGGGCGGAGATTTTACCACTGGCGATCGGCGCCATGACCCCGATTGTCAGTATTAAAACACCAATTGTCAGCCCATATTTCTCAACCCAAGGAAAAAAATTGTTCAATGGCGTGATACGTACAACCAATAAAAATAACATGGCTAATGTTACCGTCATGTTATGACTAATGATCCCAAGGCCAGCTAAAACCAATAAAATAATCAAAGTTGGGTCAACTTGACTCATACAATATTCCCTGTGATACAAACAACAATGAATAAAAAGACGATTAATGTTATTCACTCACAATACAAGAAGCAAACCTAACCTGCTATTTATTGATACTTTCATTTATACCGCTCTTTAAAATTGGTTTTGAGCGGAAAACGTATTACAGCTATTTATATCACCTGTATCAAAACCTTTTTTAAACCAGTAATAGCGTTGTTGTGAAGTACCATGTGTAAAACTATCAGGGATCACGCGGCCTTGGCTCTGTTGCTGTAACCTGTCATCACCAATTGCTTGTGCGGCATTAAGAGCCGATTGCAGATCACCATCGCCCAAGATACCCTCTTTATCCATATTGTGTCCCCATACCCCCGCAAAACAGTCCGCTTGAAGTTCTAATTTCACTGACAATTTATTGGCTTCTTTCTCACTGATACCCTGTTGTAACTTTCTCACTTGCTGCTCTATGCCTAATAAATGTTGTACATGATGACCAATTTCATGAGCTACAACATAACCTTGAGCGAATTCACCACCAGCACCGAGTTTTGTTTTCATATCATTGTAAAATGAAAGGTCAATATAGACTTTACTATCTACTGGGCAATAAAACGGCCCCATAAACGCTTGGCCTTGGCCACACGCTGTCGATGTACCGTTACGATAAATAACCAATTTAGGCTGTTGATATTGCTTACCTATTTGCTTAAATTCTGCTTGCCATACATCTTCTGTTGAAGCCAACATCACTGAGGTAAAATCGGCTAATTGTTCTTCTTGCGGGCTGGCCGCGCTTCGTTGTGTTTGTTGAGAGGTGGTATTTCCTATTGGTTCACCTGTCACTAATCCAGTAAGATCAACACCATAATAACCCGCCACCACAATTACAATTAAGATCACGATGCCACTTTTCCCCCGTAAAGGAATACGCATCCCACCGCCAGTTCCCCGAAAGCCTGTTGATGAATTTTGGGATCTTCTATCTTCAATGTTGTCGCTTCGACGACGGTTTTGCCAACGCATAGTCACCTCTCTTATAAACAGATATAGGGTTAAATTGCAGTTTAAACCTAAAATCGGGGTTATTGATTTAATTATTTTTATTTATATACGCCATAATCATTGATAACAACTGCCTATTTTCGTCTACCTTTGAATAAAACTAACTATTTTACAGCTAATGATTTAGTCCCTAACAAAAATTAAACGCAATTTTATGTGTATATGCAAAAGAAAACACTTCGTTACTGATATCTCGTTGATTGTTGCTTACAATAATCGGATCTAAATATAAAATAATCATAACTTATGATTTTCCAGCATTTTGGCAGATGAATAAAACATGCCATATTTATATTATATATAGTTTAGGGCTATTCACATGAATACACACCAACTGTCAGGCTCCTCCAATATACGTTATTTAGCTCTGCGCTTACGTCCCGAAGAAGATGTCATACCTGCTCTACGTCAGTTTATTACATCAAATAATTTAAAGGCCGCCTTCATTGCCGGATGTGTCGGAAGTTTAACTAACGTTAATTTACGATTTGCAGGACGTGATGAAACAAAACAATTTATTGGCAAATATGAAATAGTTTCATTAATTGGCACATTAGATGCCGAAGGCGAGCACCTTCATTTAGCAATATCTGATGATAATGGTGATATGAAAGGCGGTCATATGATGCCTGGATGTACCGTTAGAACGACTTTAGAGTTAATTATTGGTGAATTAGAAGATCTCACCTTTACCCGTGCAAACTGTGAATTATCTGGATATGAAGAGTTAGTCGTCTCAGCACGTCTTACTCAGTAAATTCAATATTCTTTATCCCTAAGGATCCAATTTTTCATGTCAAAATCCCCTATTCTTTCTAGCCGTACCTTGGTACTGATCGTTTTTTCTATTGCTATTAATATGATCGGTGGTCAAATTAGCTCAATGATTAAACTTCCCATATTTTTAGATTCTATCGGCACACTTATTTGCGCGTTACTTGCAGGCCCTTGGATCGCCGTATTAACGGGTTTATTAACCAATTTACTGTGGGGATTATTAAGTGGCCCTATCGCCGCAGCCTTCGCCCCTGTTGCCATGATGATAGGCTTAAGCGCGGGTCTATTAGCTCATGTTGGGGGCTTTCGCACGTTACCTCGTGTCATTCTTTCCGGGGTTGTCATCACCTTAGCATTGATGTTAGTTGCAGTGCCGATCCGCACCTATTTATTTGCTGGTACAACAGGCAGCGGTGCTGACTTTTTTGTTGCTTACTTCCATGCTGTCGGTGAAAACTTATTGGAATCGGTGGCGATTACGGTACTCGGCGCCAATATTACAGACAAGATATTTTCGGCCATTGTCGCTTGGCTGTTAGTCCGCCAATTGCCTCTACGTGCCCAGCAAAATTTTCCGCATATGGCGAGAGTACGGTGAATATGCACCCATTTACCTCGCTAACGTTATGGGTTTGGTTCAGTTTTACCGTGGTATTATTACCCCTTGGCTGGCCATTGCTCGTGATGAATGCATTGGTACTGATATTATTACTGATTTGGAAAGCCGCTCGCCACCGTTGGCGTTTTGTTGTATGGGTAATGCTACCCATGGCATGTGGATTATGGCTGATCCATAGCGGTTGGCTGAGTTATTGGATCACAGGAGCATTCCCTGCGATCACTCAACAAGAAAAAGCCTTGACCCTATGGTTAAGGCTATTAGCGATCGCCAGCAGTGCTCAGATATGGTTACAATACGTTCCTACCGAAAACTTTATTAGAGCCCTCTTTGCTAGCCGCTTACCGCCTAGTTTCTCCTATTTGTTATCAGGGCCACTATTATTTATTGAGCAACTACAAAGGCAATTAGCCAGTATCAAAGAAGCGCAACTGGCTAGAGGTGTACCTCTTGATGGTCACATTTGGCAGAAACTAGTTTCTTTACCTGCTGTGCTACTGCCATTAGTTACCCAAACACTCAATGATTTAGCCATTCGTGGCGCTGCGTTAGACATGCGTAGTTTTCGCCTTATTCGTCAACGTACTACACTGAATGCGCCTAAAGATAGTTATTTGCAAACTATCACTCGCTACTCGTTGTTAATCATCATGTTAGTTGAAGGAGGGATCCGGTGGTGGTGGTAAATTTACAGCAACTCTCTTTTACACCGAAAACAGCAAACACATCGATACTGGGCCCCATCGATATTCAATTAACAGAGGGCGAATGGCTGGGTATTTTCGGTGGTAATGGCAGTGGTAAAAGTACATTAGCTCAATTACTTTGTGGTTGGTTGCCAGAGTTAATGAGTGGTGAACTAACAGGCACTGGAGACGTGTTTTCTCTACCGCTTACCGAAGGGAATTTAGTCACTCTTAGTACACAACGACAACTGATCCAACAATCACCACAGCTGCAACTCTCTGGCTGCACCTTTAGCGTTGAACAGGAAATTGCCTTTGGACCTGAAAATCAAGGAATACCTGAAGAACAAATTTATCAACGAGTTGATGAAGCAATAGCGCTCACGCACTGTGAAACATTGCGTCATCGTCACCCAAGCACGCTATCCGGTGGCGAGGCTCAACGTGTTGTTATCGCTAGTGCCCTCGCCATGCAACCTAAATTATTATTACTCGATGAAGCATTTAGCCGTTTAACGCCAAAAGCAACCCACTCACTGTTGATTAACTTAAAGAATTACACACACAAAACCGGCTGTAGTGTGATCCTATTTGAGCGCCATTTGCTACCTGCATTTGGCTTTTGCCAACAAGTCATGCTACTTGATGCAGGAAAAACTATCGCCAGTATCGATCGACAGCGCGTTTTTGCCGCAGCACAGTCAACTGTTAACATGCCTGATGCATGGCGCGCCCTTGGCTACCTCATCAATCAACATGGTTGGAATATTAATATCCCAAACAATGACGATGAGTTATTACATGTTTTAAAGGACAAGTATGCTGCGATTTGAAAATCTGTACTTTCGCTGGCCGAATACGATTCAAGATACCCTAACACAACTCTCTATCAAGATTACTGCTGGCGAGCAGGTTGCACTAGTGGGTGATAATGGCGCAGGTAAATCAACATTGTTGCGTTTGGCTGCGGGTTTATTGCAACCAAGACAAGGGCAAGTACAGCTGAATGGAGATCTGATCTCGAAACTCAGTGCGACACAGCGGGCAACTCAAATTGGCATTTTATTTCAAGAAGTTGAAAAGCAAGTTTTTCATAGCAGTGTTAAGCAAGAAATTGCTTTTGGACTAAAACGGCTAAAAATATCCAAACAAGAAATGAATCAGCGCATCGCAGACGCTTTAGAAATATGTCATTTAGAAGATGTTGCAGATCATCACCCTTTAGATCTCAATGCAGGTCAAAAGCGTATGGTGGCTGTTGCATGCCTGAGTGCTGTACGCCCGAAAATATTACTTCTAGATGAGCCAAGTCGTGATTTTGATACGCTTTGGTTAACTCGATTTGAAAATTGGCTCGCAGTACAAAAAGATATTGGCTGTGCCGTTTTAGCCATCAGTCATGATCTTGATTTTGTAGCGCGTAATTTTCAACGTGTGCTTCATTTATCCGCTGGTAAATTAATCGCCGATGGCTCCCCTGAAAAAATATTATGTCACGCCGATTTACAGCCTGATTCGCTACTGCCTGCGCCTACACTCTATTCATTAAGTCATGCATTAAATATACAATTAGAGAATACACCTGAACATTGGGCAAACAATTTTGCTCGTTTAAACCAACGAGATCAGAGATAGATTTAACGCTGTTTTTATGATCTAATCGCATAACCAATATAGATCACTGAGTCACTTAACATGCGTGTTATCTATCAAGCTTGTATCATAATGACTACGCTATTTTTTATCGCTGGTTGTGCAACCAAGCCAGATCTCAATGCTATTACAATCGATATGAATCAACAGCAAGTTATCGAATTGATGGGGCCTCCCACTGATTTAGCAACACAGCAAACCACCACCTACTTGATGTATACCCAAAAACCTCAAACTCTACTCCATTTTGTATTTTTGAATAATCAATTGATTGAATATGGGCAGGAAAATCGTCAACTGGGTCATGCATTACCTTCCGCTTCTACTCAATTAGAATTGTGGTTGTCAGAGCAAAATAAAGCCGTTAACCCATCGGCAATAGCGGGTTGTAAAATGCTAGATCAGCGTATAAATTGTGGCGCTGAATAATAAAAAAACAGCCCTAATTAGGGCTGTTAACACATTAATTAATGTAAAAATTAATCCAGTTTCACACCAATACGGCGAGCAACTTCTTCATAGGCTTCAATTAAACCACCAAGGCTTTGACGAAAACGGTCTTTATCCATTTTATTGAGTGTTTCTTTATCCCACAGGCGGCTACCATCCGGAGAGAACTCATCACCCAAAACAACTTTCCCGTTAAACAAACCGAATTCCAGTTTAAAATCAACTAAGATCAGCCCTGCATCTGCAAAAATTTTTGATAATACGTCATTAGCTTTATAACTTAACCGTTTCATTTCTGCTAAGTTTTCTTGATTAACCCAGCCAAACGTTTCACAGTAAGACTCATTGACCATTGGATCATGCTTAGCGTCATCTTTTAGGAATAAATCAAATAATGGTGGGTTTAATACCATGCCTTCTTCAACACCAAGGCGTTTAACCAAAGAGCCTGCGGCACGATTACGTATAACGCACTCTACTGGCACCATCTCCAATTTTTTGACTAACGCTTCAGTGTCTGACAGTAAAGCTTCCATTTGCGTTGGAATGCCAGCTTCTTCCAGCTTACTCATAATAAAATGATTAAACTTATTGTTTACCATCCCTTTACGGTCAAACTGCTCGATGCGCTCCCCATCGAGTGCTGATGTATCATTACGGAATTCCAGAATCAAACGGTCAGGATCCTCTGTGGTATAGACCGTTTTCGCCTTACCACGATACAACTCAGCTTTCTTTTGCATCTTACACACTCCAGAGATGTGATTATTCAATTAAGGTATCAACGCTTGCGCAGATCCAGATAAGTAACAGTAGAATGTCGCAATTCATTGTTAATTTTCTGTTCTGTTTATACCTGTCATCTTGTAGGTTGCAATCATGTTGACTGCACTGACTTGCACCAACCACATAATTACCTACACCGCTAGCCATTCATTCACTTGCCGGCATTAGTTTGTATATAGAGCTATAATTCATTAAAGCATCATTATCTAGCCTACCGAATAATGATAATAAAATTCACCTACAGACGCAAACGATTACTTAGGCGTAAATACTGGTTTTTTGTCCATTTAGCGAGGGGGTGAAACTTAAAGAACAGAAAGGAAAGAAAGCGCGATAAACGCAATAGAAAAGCCGTAACCCAACACATGAGTTACGGCTTAAGAGATAAATTATTTATTGCCGACTTTACTAAAAGCCGCTTTTAATGCAGCAACCATTTCATCATTTTGTTTTTGAGTTAATGGTACACCTTTAGTATTGATAAACTGTAAGCTGCTGCGGTTGTTTAAATCACCGACTTGAACTTTGTAGTCATCTTCTGGAACAGAAGGATCATCAACACCTAAGTTCTGCCATTCGGAGCTGCTTAACCCTTTATAAGTTACCATCACTGAACCTGTTGAACGGCTGCGGTCACCAACCTTCATACCCACATTTTCTAAGGTATGAGGTAAACGTTCCCAAACAGCATCAAACGGTGCACGAACGATAACCACAGGTAAGCCAGTGGCATCACTACCAGACTGAACATCAATAATGCCATAAGCACTTTGGATACTATTTTTATTTGACGTATCACGCAGCGCGTATAGGCTATCAGTCAATTCATTGAGCAATAATTTATTGTAACGCTGGATTTCAGCTTGGTCAGTGATAGTCTCTGCCCCTTGACGCAAGCCTAAATTAGTCACAGTTAATGCAATCTGCCCACCTTGTGGCTGTACAGTCACTTTATGGCGGCTTTCTAGCGGTACATCTTCATCAGCACGTTCCCATTTCACCCAATCGGTTTCAATAGAATGTGAGCCATCATCTTTCGATGTCACTGGGATACCACGTTGCTCTAAAATTAACGTAACTTGTGACCATAACGCGCTATTTTCAGGTGTATTATCAAGCAACAAACGACTTGCTTCAGCACTATCTTCAGTACGTGAGCCCGCTAACTGCGAAATCGACAATACTGGAGGACGAATATCCAGTGCTTTACCCACCGGTCCCGTTGAGGTGACTTTAGGGAGCTCATATTCGCCATTTTGCAATGGTAACGTCATTCCCTGTGGTACATTTAACACTTTCAATGGCGCGGCATCGAGATATTCCTCGTTACCACTGACCTGACGTTTATAGCGCTGATCGCTGGAGCAGGCTGCCAGTAACACCACAAGTGACAGGCCAGCAACCTTCATAACCTTCGATTTTTGCAATAATGTTGCCATTAAAATTCCCTAAATTTTACAGTAACCCAGCGAGTTTCAGTGCCGCTTCCACTTTCTGTTGGCCTGACTCAGTTAACGGTGTCATTGGTAACCGCAACGTATCGTCAGCAATCAAACCAAGGCGGTGGCAGCCCCATTTCGCTGGAATTGGATTAGGCTCAACAAATAACTGATGATGCAAACCCATCAGGATTTTGTTTAATTCACGAGCCTCAGTATATTTGCCCGCAAGCGCTAAGTCACACATTTTTACCATTTGTGCGGCCGCAACGTTAGCCGTAACAGAAATAACGCCCTGACCACCCAATTGCATGAAGTCCAATGCGGTTGCATCATCACCTGTGAGCAGAACAAAATTGTCATCAACCAGTTCTTTGATTTGATGAACCCTTGCTAAGTTCCCTGTTGCCTCTTTAATTGACACAATATTCGCCAATTTTGCTAAACGTCCCACCGTTTCAGGCAATAAATCACACCCTGTGCGTGATGGTACATTATAGAGGATTTGAGGCAAGCTCGTGTTCTCTGAAATAGCTTTAAAGTGTTGATACAATCCTTCTTGTGAAGGCTTATTATAATAAGGTGTGACTGTCAGGCAAGCAACAACGCCTGAATTTTCAAACTCTTCAGTCAGAGAGATAGCTTCCGCGGTCGCATTCGCCCCTGCTCCTGCAATGATCGGAATACGCCCATCAGCCAGTTCCAATGTCGCATTAACCACATCCACATGTTCTTTATGTGTTAGTGTTGCTGATTCGCCAGTCGTCCCAACAGACACAATCGCAGAAGTACCACTTTCAACATGGTAATCCACCAATTTTTTCAAGCTTTGTTTATCCAAACGCCCTTTTGAATCCATTGGTGTAATGACTGCAACAATACTGCCAGTTAAAAACTCTTTATAGTTTGTGTTTGAATGAGACATAGCTATACCCCCTAAATAGTTTAGACTCCATGGTACGTTTTCATTTCAAAGAAGAAAACCACCCAAACGCAGGTTTTTAATGAATTTTGTTAATACCGCTCTGAATAACTTAAACAGAAGTAATAATTCTCGATCATTCCTCGCAAGAGTGAATCTGCCCTCTTGGCAGATTGTTATTTTTATGGTTTCCTTACCATCATCAACCTGTCGATTTTGCTCCTTAAATTATTGAGTAAAAAGCGACCTGAGAATAAAAAATATGAAGGAAACGACTTTGCCTAAGACCGAACAGCAATTTCTTGTTATTACCGCGCTGGGAACCGATCGTCCGGGCATTGTGAATACAATTACACGCCTTGTGAGCGAATGTGACTGCAATATCGAAGACAGCCGCTTAGCGATGTTCGGTAAAGAGTTCACCTTTATTATGATGCTTTCAGGGAGTTGGAATGCAATTGCACAAATAGAGGCCACTCTGCCATTAAAAGGGGCTGAACTAGAGTTGTTAATTGTGATGAAGCGAACACAAAGCGTAGAAACCACCGACTACCCGTCAACGGTAACAGTGAATGTCGTGGTCGATGATGCACCTCGCATCGTAGAACAATTTACAAATTTGTTTACCACTCAACAATGTAATATTGCGGAGTTAGTATCAAAAACACAGCCTGCAAGTCATGATGCGCCGGCTCAGCTTGAAATTCAAATTACAGCACATCATCCATTGGATGATAATGGCTTAATTATAAAAAATAAATTTCAACAACTATGTACAATGCTCAATGCTAAAGGCAACATAAGCATTGTTAATAATCCCAAAATGCAGAGTTAACGGAGATATATGTAATGAACCCATTGAAAGCCGGTGATAAGGCGCCTCAATTTAGCCTTCCTGACCAAGATGGTGAAATCATCAATCTTTCAGATTATCAGGGTCAACGCGTATTAGTTTACTTCTACCCTAAAGCCATGACGCCTGGATGTACTGTTCAGGCATGTGGATTGCGTGATGAAATGGATACACTTAAGCAAAAAGGTGTTGAAGTTTTAGGCATTAGCACCGATAAACCCGAAAAATTGTCTCGTTTCGCTGAAAAAGAAATGCTCAACTTCACGCTATTATCAGATGAAGATCACCAAGTGTGTGAACAATTTGGTGTTTGGGGTGAAAAACAATTCATGGGTAAAACCTATGACGGTATCCACCGCATTAGCTTCCTTGTTGATGCAAATGGAACTATCGAACATGTATTCGACAATTTCAAAACCAGTAATCACCATGAAATTGTTCTTGAATACTTAAACGCAAACGCTTAATAGCGACTGATGAGAAACTTTCCTCATCTAAAATAGCGTACAAAGCGGGAAGTTTATTTCCCGCTTTATCTTATTGGTTAACCTATTATTCTTGTTTTGGTTGGCTCTCTAATGTTTCTTCTGGCCACGCATTGATCACGGCTTTAATCAGCGTTGCGAGGGGGATAGCAAAAAACACGCCCCAAAAACCCCATAATCCACCAAAAATGACTACAGATAAAATAATCACCAATGGATGCAAGTTTACAGCTTCAGAGAATAATAACGGCACAATTAAGTTACTGTCTAAGCCCTGAATAATAAGATAAACCACAATCAGAGACCAAAAATCACTTCCTATACCCCATTGAAATAAAGCTACAAGCACAACAGGGATCGTAACAACCACCGCGCCAATATAAGGGATCAAAACGGATACCCCCACCAGCACAGACAATAACACCGAGTAACGTAAATCAAAATAGGCAAAACCTGCATAAGTACAAATACCGACAATCACCATTTCAGTGGCTTTACCACGTAAATAGTTAGTAATTTGTTGGTTCATTTCAACCCAGACTTTACCGACCAACAAACGATTTCTTGGTAGCACTTTTTGTACACTATTAATGATTTTTTGTTTATCTTTCATTAAGAAAAACATCATTAATGGTACTAAAACAACATAAATTGCCAAGGTAAATACCCCTATCAAGGAAGCAACTGACATTTTAACCACTGATTCAGCCATTCCTGATAAGCGACTCCGTAAGTTATCAGCCATCATATCAATGATACCGGCATCAACTAATGCAGGGTAACGCTCTGGTAATGTTTGAGCAAACTCGTTAAACCGATTGACCATATTCGGTAAATCGCCAACAAGATTTATTCCTTGTTGCCATGCCGTTGGTGCAATAATTAAAATAACCATGGCACTAATTCCAGCAAACAAGGTCAAAATAATACTAACAGCCACGACACGTGAGCAGCCTAATCGTTCAAGAAAATGCGTTGGCCATTCAAGTATATAAGCAAGTGCTAATGCCACTAATAAAGGAGCTAAAATGCTGCTGAAGAAAAATAGGATCGCAAAGCCGACAATCAACAGTGTGAATAGTGCAACAGCCTGTGGGTCAGCAAAACGGCGCCGATACCATTGTAATAACATTTCCAGCATTAGTTAGCTCCTTGGAAATTGATGCATTAAAGACAGTTCCTAAATTAGCGAAAATTATACCAATTAACAGACATTACGGTAGCATTTGCTATCATAGATTGATCTCAAAATTCATCGTTGTACGGGATGCCATTGTTTCATGAATAAAAAACTGAAAAATCCACTTATGGTTTTATTGATAGCTGCATGTGTCAACGGCGCTGTATTACCCGCCTTCAGTGCAGTTGAAGATACTCTCCCCGACATCGGCACAACTGCTGGTGGGACATTAAGCATCAATCAGGAAATTATTATGGGTGATGCTATCACCCGACAAATTCGCGCCAGTACACCCTTGATTTATGACCCTCTTCTTAACCAGTACATTAATAAACTGGGTATGCGGTTGGTTAAGAATGCCGATTCGGTTAAAACCCCCTTCAAGTTCTATTTGGTGAATAACCCTAATATTAACGCCTATGCCTACTTTGGTGGTAATGTAGTACTGCATTCGGCACTGTTTCGTTATAGCCAAAACGAAAGCCAATTAGCGTCAGTTATGGCGCATGAAATCTCACACGTTACCCAGCGTCATCTAGCACGTATGATGGAAGACCAAAAAAGCACAACGCCATTAGCGATTGCTGGCACGATTGGTTCATTATTATTGGTAATGGCAAACCCCCAAGCAGGATTTGCCGCTTTAACGGGTACTTTTGCTGGCATGCAACAAGGCATGATCAGTTTCACCCAAGCCAATGAGCAAGAGGCGGATCGTATCGGTTTACAGACTCTCAGACGCTCTGGTTTTGACCCTCACGCAATGGCTGACTTTATGCAAGTGATGTCAGATCAAACTCGTTATATGTCAAAACCCCCTGAAATTTTGCTAACTCACCCATTGCCTGACAGCCGTTTGGCAGATGCACGTAACCGTTCCAATCAGTATCCCAAATTAAAGGTGCCTTCTTCCGAAGATTTTATGTTAGCTCGTGTACGCATTTTATCTATGTATACTTCAGGCCAACAATATGCTTTAGATCAGATCATAGAAAATTATAGTAAGGGCACCGCCCAAGAGCGTATGGCTGCAGAATATGGGCGTGCTTTGAAATTATCTCAAGATAAAAAGTATGCTGAAGCCACTAAAATTGTCAGTAGCTTGCTAGAAAAACAACCTGATAATCCATGGTTTATCGATAGCATGACAGATTTGGATATTGAACAGCGTCGTGCAGGCCAAGCCGTTACTCGCTTACAAAATGCATTGAAAAAATCGCCAAATAATCCAGTGCTACAAATCAATTTAGCAAATGCTTTAATCAACAATAAGCAGCTTGCTGAAGCAACTTCATTGCTAAATAGGTATACCTTTAATTACCCCGATGATCCTAATGGTTGGGATTTATTAGCCGAAGCATCGGCTAAACAAGGTAAGCGTACAGAAGAGCTTGCCGCCTATGCCGAAGGTATGGCGTTACGGGGTAACTATGATAATGCCGTTAATTATCTTACCGAGGCTAGTAAAAAGAGTCGCTTAGGTAGCTATGAACAACAACGCTATGATGCACGTATCGATGAATTAAGAAAATTACAATTAAGAGACAGTAAAGCTAAACCGTAAGGGATCATAACGATGACGAACACGATCAAAATCTATCATAACCCTCGTTGTTCTAAGAGCCGCGAAACTCTGGCGCTATTAGAATCTAAAGGGATCACACCCACGATTGTTGAATACCTAAAAACACCACCAAGCATCGCTGACTTGAAACAGCTCTTAAAATCATTAGGTTTCACTGATGCGCGCCAATTAATGCGCACCAAAGAAGATCTGTATAAAGAACTCAATCTAAAGGATGAGTCTTTAACGCAAGAACAACTTTTGCATGCCATGCATGAAAATCCTAAGTTAATTGAACGCCCTATCGTGGTAAACGGCAAAAAAGCCAAACTAGGACGTCCACCAGAACAAGTATTAGACATATTATAATATCCCACCACCTCACTTTAATTATGGAGTGAGGTGGACTATTTATTCATTCTAATTGTTCTATAACTGAAGAATATCTTTTACGAAGGGAATAGTCAGTTTACGTTGCGCAACAATTGATGCGTGATCCAGTCGATTTAAAATATCAAACAACGTCCCCATTTTTCTATCTAAGCGTTTTAAAACAAACCGGCACACATCTTCAGGTAATTCAAAACCACGTATTCGCGCGCGCAATTGTAGCGCACAAATTTTGTCTTCATCACTCAATGGATGTAATTTATAAATTTGCCCCCAATCGAGCCGAGATGCGAGATCAGGCAGCGAGAGGTCAATTTGTCTTGGTGGTCGATCACCGGTTATTAATAAACAGGTTCTGCCAATTTCTAAAATACGATTATATAGGTTAAAAATCGCCATTTCCCATTCAGGATCACCGGCAATACACTGAATGTTATCAATGCACACTAATGATAAATGTTCCATGCCATCAAGCACTTCAGGGACAAAGTAGGCTCGCTTATCGAGTGGAACGTAACCAACTGCAATATCCTGCTCGGATAGCTCAGCACAAGCCGCATGCAATAGGTGACTTTTACCGCCCCCCTCACGAGACCAATAATAAATATAACTACCGTGTGGCTGATGGATAGCGAGCTTGATCGCAGAGAGCAACGCTTCATTTTCCCCTGCATAAAAGCTGGCAAACGTTTCGTCATCCGGTAGATATAGTGGTAGTGAAAGCTGCGATGGTGTGTTCAGAAGCACCTCTGGCTGTACAAAACAATTAACGCTGATAAGTTTACCATAAATTGCAAAGATAGATGAACAGCAAGAAATCTGATTGCCGATGCTTTCATCACATCGGCAACTGTTTCGCACTTTTATTTCTTCGAATG
This sequence comes from Providencia manganoxydans, assembly GCF_016618195.1. Lineage (NCBI taxonomy): Bacteria > Pseudomonadati > Pseudomonadota > Gammaproteobacteria > Enterobacterales > Morganellaceae > Providencia > Providencia manganoxydans. Next base: position 2,085,753 of record NZ_CP067099.1, on the reverse strand, counting down.
CGTATCGACTTCTTCGAGATCTGAAGTCACAAACTGTTTTTCAGGACGAATAAAAGTAATAAAGCGGAATAATAATGCCATCGCGATACCAACAATCGTTGCTAATGCCATACCTTTTAGTTCTGCCTGACCAATACTAATCACAGCGCCACTAACACCAATGATCAAAATCACTGAAGTCAAAATCAAATTTTGAGGCTTGTTATAGTCAACTTTAGAGTCGATTAATACACGAATACCCGATGCACCAATTACGCCATAAAGTAATAGCGATACCCCACCCATCACAGGAGTTGGCACTAATTGAATCGCTGCGGCTAGTTTACCTACACAGGATAGGAGAATAGCAATGATAGCCGCACCACCAATTACCCAAGTACTGTAAACTTTAGTGATTGCCATAACCCCAATATTTTCGCCATAAGTCGTATTTGGTGTTGAGCCGAAGAAACCTGAAATGACGGTAGAAAAACCATTCGCAAACATTGAACGGTGTAAGCCTGGGTTTTTCATCAAATCACGTTCAACGATATTTGCAGTCACAACTAAGTGGCCAACATGCTCTGCAATCACGACTAACGCCGCAGGCAAGATAGTTAAAATAGCAAACCATTCAAAACGTGGGGTATAAAAGGTTGGAACAGCAAACCATGGCGCTTCAATAACAGGGGTAAAATCGACGATCCCCATAAAATAAGATAAGGCATAACCTGCTAAAAAACCGATTAAAATAGGAATAATCGACAGAAAACCCCGAAATACTACTGCACATAAAATCGTGATTGAAAGCGTGGTGATCGAAATAATTAACGTGTTTGTATCAACCGGCGCTCCTTCTTTTGGTAATAAACCGGCCATGCTAGCCGCAGTTTGTGCCAATTCGAGACCAATCACCGCGACGATCGCCCCCATTGCAGCAGGGGGAAACATAACGTTAATCCACCCTCTTCCTGCAACTTTAACAATCAGAGCCACCAAACAAAATAACACCCCGCAAATAATAAAACCGCCAAGAGCCAATTCATAGCCGAGTGGCAGTAATATCATTACTGGAGAAATAAAGGCGAAACTGGATCCTAAATATGCAGGAATTTTTCCTTTACAGATAAATAAATAAAGCAGCGTACCAATACCGTTAAACAATAAGATTGTGGCTGGGTTCACCCCAAATAATATCGGTACAATAACGGTTGCACCAAACATGGCGAATAAATGTTGAAAACTTAACGGTATAGTTTGTAGCAACGGTGGTCTTTCTTCAACGCTGATCGCACGGCGTGTCATTTCTTTTCATCCCCTTTATACTCGTCACCCTTCTAGACGCAGAGTTATTGGTTATCTGCATCTTGAATTCGTTAAAGTATAGTGTTTTTTTATTAAAAAAAAGCCGACTTCTAAAGTCGGCTAATTATTTATTTAGTACCAAATATCTTATCGCCAGCATCACCTAGCCCTGGAACGATATACCCGTTTTCATTTAAATATTCATCAATAGACGCGGTATATAATTCAACATCTGGGTGAGCCGCTTCTAATGCAGCAATACCTTCAGGAGCAGCAACCAAAACTAATACTTTGATTGATTTACAACCTGCGTTTTTTAGCAGATCGATAGTTGCGATCATAGAGCCCCCTGTTGCCAACATAGGGTCAACAACCAGTGCCATACGCTCATCAATATTTGAAACTAATTTTTGGAAATAAGAAACGGGTTTAAATGTTTCTTCATCACGGTAAACCCCCACTACGCTAATACGCGCACTTGGAACGCTTTCCAGAACACCATTCATCATGCCAATACCTGCACGCAGAATAGGAACGACGGTGATTTTTTTCCCTTTAATTTGCTCTATTTCTACAGGACCACACCAACCTTCTATCGTCACTTTCTCAGTTTCTAGGTCAGCAGTTGCTTCATAAGTCAGTAGGCTACCAACCTCTGAGGCCAGTTCACGAAAGCGCTTAGTGCTTATATCATGATCTCGCATCAGGCCGAGTTTATGTTTAACGAGAGGGTGTTTTACCTCAACGATCTTCATGGAATTCTCCTACTATTTTAGACGCCAGCGCACAAAAAAATCGCGGGATTATAACTCTTTTTACCCGAGATGCCACTAGGTTCAGTTTGATTGATGTCAAAACAATCAGAAATAGCTCATTTTTATGTTAGACCTAATTCCTGAATAAAGCTATCGCAAACGTTTGCTTAGCCTGTTAGAATAATCTGCATTGCAGTTTATTTTTCTACAACACAATTGCCTTGGGGGCCGTAGTGACTGATAAAACCTCTCTCAGCTATAAAGATGCCGGTGTTGACATTGATGCAGGTAACGCATTGGTTGAACGTATTAAAGGTGTGGTCAAAGAGACTCGCCGACCAGAAGTTATGGGAGGACTGGGGGGGTTTGGTGCACTATGTTCCCTACCACAAAAATACCGTGAACCCGTTCTAGTTTCCGGTACTGACGGTGTAGGAACCAAATTACGCCTTGCAATGGATTTAAAACGTCACGACTCTATTGGTATCGACTTAGTGGCTATGTGCGTCAATGATCTAATCGTCCAAGGCGCTGAACCTCTGTTTTTCTTAGACTATTACGCAACAGGCAAACTGGATGTTGATACCGCTGCAAGCGTGATCACCGGTATTGCTGAAGGTTGTAAACAATCAGGGTGTGCATTAGTTGGCGGTGAAACCGCAGAAATGCCGGGTATGTATCACGGTGAAGACTATGATGTTGCAGGCTTTTGCGTTGGTGTCGTTGAACGATCAGAGATCATTGATGGTAGCAAAGTCAGCGCAGGAGATGCCCTGATCGCATTAGCGTCTAGCGGCCCACATTCAAACGGCTATTCACTGGTTCGTAAAATCCTTGAAGTCAGTAAAACCAACCCAGAAGCCACTCAGCTTGAAGGGAAATCATTAGCTGACCATCTATTGGCTCCAACACGTATTTATGTCAAAAATGTGCTAGAGCTGATTGAGAAATGTGATATTCATGCTATTGCCCATATTACAGGTGGTGGTTTTTGGGAAAATATTCCTCGCGTATTACCAGAAAATACTCAAGCACAAATTGATGAAAGTAGCTGGCAGTGGCCAGTAGTATTTGACTGGCTGCAAACCGCAGGTAGCGTCAGCCGTCATGAAATGTACCGTACTTTTAACTGTGGCGTTGGTATTATCATCGCCCTGCCACAAAGCGAAGTTGAAGCGGCATTAACCCTACTGAACCAATTAGGCGAAAAAGCATGGCAAATCGGTGTTATTGCTGAGCAACCTAATGGTGAAGAGCAGGTTGTTATCCGCTAATGAAGAAAATTGTTGTCCTTATATCAGGCAGTGGCAGTAATTTACAGTCACTGATTGATGCAACAGCTAATGGTCTTCAGGCACAAATTGTCGCCGTGATCAGCAACCAACCCGATGCCTACGGGTTGGTTCGTGCACAACAGGCCAAGATCCCAGCCCTATCATTGAGCGCAAAAGAATTTGCTAATCGCGAACAATATGACGCGGCTCTCATGGCAATAATCGATAACTACCACCCTGACTTAGTAGTGTTAGCGGGTTTCATGCGCATTTTGACTGCCGACCTAGTCAAACACTACTCAGGTAAAATGCTCAATATCCACCCTTCTCTATTGCCTAAATACCCGGGGTTACATACCCACCGTAAAGCAATGGAAAACGGCGATAGTGAACATGGAACTTCGGTACATTTTGTTACCGAAGAGCTGGATGGCGGACCGGTTATTTTGCAAGCGAAAGTACCTATTTTTGCTGATGATACGGAAGAAGATGTTGTCGAACGCGTTAAAGCACAAGAACACAATATCTATCCAATGGTCGTACAATGGTTTGTTGATGGGCGCTTAGTAATGGCTGATAACCACGCTTATTTAGATGGTAGATGCTTGCCGATGCATGGCTATGCTAATGACTAACCATTAATAAATTATTTAAAATCTATTTTATTAAGGGCAGATAATTTCTGCCCTTTTTGTTGGGCTGTTTATCAAATTTAGTTATTTGAACTCCCTCTAATTCATCTATTTTTCAATAAATAGTTTATTCGTATTAAAATGCATACTATCTAGAATGGTGCTCACTATCACTGTCAATCATGCAGCGGGGATTTCGGGACAGATAACCCAAGGTTATAATACCTAGGATGTTATATTTGTATCATAAAAATGTTCAGTACTAGAAAATACAGTTATTTAGCTAGCTATTTTTATGATACTTTTTAATAAGTTGTTACTGGTATGAGCTATTACCATAATATAAGCATATAAGGATAGTTTTGATGAAAAAGAAGGTTGTCACGAGCCTTGGTATATTACTTGTCATCGTAGGTGGAGTATTCTGGTCGTTATTATATGAAGAACAGTTACCAGAACCCTCTCAAGAGTCATTAAATTATATAACATCAGAATTAGATGGCCTTAATTTGGAAGAGTCAATTGAAAAGATCAGAAAAGATAAAAAAAGCTTTGATTTATTTTCTAAAATGGGGAGGGCTGATGATTTATATAGTGAGAGAACTCAAATCCCACAATCAGAAGAATATTATAAAAAAATTATAGTATTCTGAGTCCAGCAGAGTACCAACAGGCTTTTGAGAATATGATAAACTCGCTATCATTCAATCAGGACTTATTTTACAATTCTTCATTTATTAATCTAATTGTAGATGAAATGCCATCAAAGCAGCAACCAGTAATAAACATAAAAAAAATCACTTATATGGATGGTAGTGAAGAAATTAGAGATGGAAAACAAACAAAAGCATTACGTCTTGATAATAATAAGACCGTCAAAAATATAACAGCAGAAGTGACATATAGCTATATTACTGAGCTAGGTACATATCATCTTTCAACTGATACCCCAAAAATTACACAGCCAAACTTTACTTTGAAGCTGGCTAAAAAAGATAAAAACTTTCTGAGTTACACTTTAGATGGTGATCTAAATATAGCAGGAGAAGATATTGCAGATAAAAATGGAAATATTTTATCTGCATCTGCCTGTGTAAAAGGCGGTGTAGATTTCGCCAATAAAATGAGCCGTTATATAGATGGTATAGTAAAAGCATCAGAAAGCCATAATAAAAATAAAGATGAATTAATACATCGAGTTGCTGCATATTACGAACGTTTTGAACAAGAAACAGACGCACCTATGACATATCGGGTGGCTTGTTTGTTCCATGGTACACCAGCGACTGTAACCATTCACGAAGTAAAAAGTACAGAAAAAGAAAAACGTAACATTGTTATTGCACCGAAATATCTTAAGTTATACTCCGTAGTTAAAGATCCAAAAACAGAAATATTTTATATTATTGACCAGAATGGTAACGAAGTTTTAAACAATGGGAATGCTAAACCTTATATCCTGAACGCAAATTACTTTTTTACCAAAACGATAGAAACTAGAACGAATGATGACGGTGATGAATATGAAGTCTCTCATTACCAGTTATATCAGTTAGATGTAAAAAATAAAAAAGCAAATCGAGTAACAGAAATGAATAGTATTTTTAGCCTATCTGATGATGCATTTGTTATCGCTAAAGATAATGGGATTCTATTATTTAATACTGAAAATGAAAAACCTATCTTATTCTCAGGAGAAAATTTGAGAATCAATATACTTGATTTTCCTGACGAACAATCAAGTTTTTTCTATTATAAGGATAAACAGGGGTATCATATCATTAATGATAAAGGTACACAGCTCCTCCCAGCAGCAGAGTATAAAATAAAGAATGGTGGTAATAATACCATTCTTTTTGGCCCTAGTTTTTTTATTGAAGATAAAATGGATACATTCGATAAAAAATTTTATTTTCTTAATTCTGAAGGTGATATTTTTCTAACACTGTTTGGCTACGATAAAGTAGAAGAATTCAGCGATGATATGACCCACGTTGAACGTAATAAACTGCATGGCTTTATTGATGCTACAGGTTATGAAGTAATCCCGTTACATTATGAAAATGCGCGTAATTTTGATAACGGCTATGCCCTAGTAAAAAAAGATAATCACTGGGGTGTGATTAATAAACAAGGTGACATCATCATTCCGTTTAAATACAGTAGCCATAATTCACTTTCTTCAACAAATGGCCTCGTGTCATATCATATTGATGGTAAAGATTACACTATGGAGGAGTTACTTAAAGAGAACGCTGTAAAAACTGAAAAATACGGTAATAATGAATAGCTGAAGAGAATATTAAGTATTCAACCGGTTAATAGTGCAGCCAGCTGAGCTTTTTTTGTAGCTCAGCATGGCAATTATTTCAATCAAATATCGATTTCAAAGGAAATGATAAAAGATACTCTTAATTATTTTGATTTTAATGAATAATCATCAATTATCAATGCTAAAATTAAACTCAGTGGTACTATGCTTCATATTGCAATGCAACTCTTAGTTTAGTTTGATTAATTTTCTATGCTAGAAAAAATAGTAATAAATAGCCACCATTTAATTTATTTCAGCTCATTATCTTCTGCAAGCTCATTATCAATCACATATTAAATTTAATATGACTCTGCCATGAAAAAATTAAGTAATTACCTAGGTTAAATTGCTTATTATCAAAAATGATGCTGATGAGAGTACATGCAACGCTGGTATAAGCTAACGAAATTAGCAGCAAACGATTATTTGAATGTTCAAGCCAAAGGTGATGCCATGAAAAAATTAACGATTGCTCTTATAATAAGTTGTTCAACAATAATGCAACCTGTTTTTAGCGCTCAAGCCACCCAAAGAGCCATTAGCTATCTAACCTCTTGGGGGATCCCATCACTGGCAGAGGTAGAAATAGCACGCTCTAATGTTGATACCTTGATATTATCTTTTGGGCAATGGGATGCGCAAGGAAATATTCAGGTCTCTGACGGTATGACCACGCCAAGTTTTGATAGCTATTGGATCAGCTCATCTTATTTAACGTGGACACAATTCAAATTTGACAATCCAAATAAAAAAGTGATGGTTGCCTTTGGTGGACAAACCTATGAAGGTATTTGGGAGAAAATTAACACCGCAGCAAGTCGTGAATTGGTTGCTACTGGTTTAGTCAAACTCTTAAATCAAACGTTTCCTGTATACAAAAAAGTTAATGGCCTATATCAACAAGTCGGCACTATTCAATTGGATGGAATCGATTTTGACTTTGAAAAAGCCGCACGTTTAACAGCAGATGAAAATGCGAATTTATTAGCACTCGCTCAACTGGTACGTCAAAAGCTAGGAAGTGCGTCAAGCACAAAATTATTAAGTTTAACCACCTATCATGTAGGTGCCGATCCTGTTGAATGTGCAGATGCGACGGTAACTCAAGGGTGTTCCTATGTGGAAACTGCTCGCTCAAGCCATCATGGTGAAGTATTACCGATCCTAAGTGCTGGAAAAAATACGTTCGACTTTTTTAACGTTATGGCTTACGACGCGGGTCAGAATTTTAAATATGATGTCGCTATGAGCAATTACGCACAAGCTGTCGCAGACCCATCGAAAGTTATACTCGGAACCACCATAAATAGTCAGTGGGGGCCAACGGGAAGTTTTGTTGAAACTCAGGCAAATAATATCGCTCGCGCTAAATGGCAAGCGAGCAATAATTATGGTGGGTTCTTCGTTTGGACTTTGGGGTCAAATAACCAAGGTATGACGTTTGCCGCTCAGGTTGATTATATTAACGCGATGATCACCGCCGCTAAGGGCGCTAATTAACTGGTTATCGACTTTCAAAACAATAAAGCCGTTCAATATATAATTAATAGAAATTAATTATCTTTTCTCGCGATAAAAAAGGTATCAATAATGATAAGGAATGTTTGGTATCGTCATAAACCCCTGTATCATTTATGAGCAAACCAATAATCCTATTTATACATTCGGGTTGGCAAACACAATAGATATCGTTCAATTAAAATATTCAACATCCGTTTTAACAGCGATAACATTGATACCCTGTGTTTGCCTCCCGTATTTTTTATTGCTCAATATTGTTTATAAAACAATCGTATCATGACAGTTTTAGTTATGATAAATGACGCCTTATACTTCGGTTCTTATCCTGCCTGTTTGCCACAAAATGGATTAATCTTCACCACTTGGCGTCACTCTCTGCGTTGTGTCATTATTTTATCGTAAATAAGTGGTATCCTTATCTTACCTATAAAGATAGGAATTAAATTCACTGCGTTTATTTATCTTCAGGCTCTGCCATAATAAACGTGTACTTACTCTGAATAATTCTAGGTGCAGCTAGACGGCAAATGAACTTAGTCAACAAGGCTGCAACTTAAAATATGACGAGTATATAACTAACATTGAGGTGTTCTATGACGACCGGGCAAGTTCATCCGTTTAGGTTGCGCCCACTTGAACGTGAAGATTTAGCTTTTATCCATCAGCTTGATAATAACGCCAGTGTAATGCGCTACTGGTTTGAAGAGCCTTATGAGGCCTTTGTTGAGTTGAGTGATCTTTACGATAAGCATATTCACGACCAATCTGAACGGCGCTTTATTGTCGAAAATGATAGTGAAAAAGTCGGGCTAGTGGAGTTGGTTGAAATTGATTATGTTCACCGTCGTTCTGAATTCCAAATTATCATTGCCCCCCGCCATCAAGGCCATGGTTATGCAACTCGTGCAGCTAAGCTGGCGATGGATTATGCGTTCTCCGTGCTTAATTTATATAAACTTTACCTAATTGTAGATAAAGAAAATATCAAAGCGATCCATATTTATAATAAACTAGGCTTTCACACGGAAGGCGAACTGATCGACGAATTTTTCGTCAATGGCCGCTACCATACTGCTATCCGTATGTGTGTTTTTCAACACCAATATTTTGCCAGCAAAGCGCTGTCAGAAAATCCAGAGAGTGTTGTTAGCCCACATGCCACGATCAAGCAGCAAGTTTAGTTAAAGGTAGAGTACTTATACTTAAATTGATCTATCCGCACACAATGGAGTAACGATGTCCCAAGAACGTCTATACCACGAAAAAGAGTTAAGCTGGCTGGCTTTTAACGAACGAGTTCTACAAGAAGCAGCGGATAAGCGAAATCCTCTTATTGAACGTATGCGTTTTTTGGGCATTTACTCTAATAACCTAGATGAATTCTATAAAGTGCGTTTTGCCGATGTAAAACGGCGTATTTTAATCAATGAAGAACGCGGTTCAGCGAGCGGTTCTCGCCACTTGTTAAAACGTATTCAAAACAAAGTTGCTAAACAAGAGCAAGAATTCGATATTCTGTATAATGACTTGCTGTTAGAAATGGCACGTAACCAAATATTTTTAATAAATGAGCGTCAAATATCACCACGCCAACAAATTTGGTTACGCCAATATTTTCGCCAACATTTGCGTCAGCATATTACGCCTATCCTAATCAATCCAGATACCAATTTGGTTGAATTTTTAAAAGATGACTACACCTATCTGGCTGTTGAGATAATCAATAGTGGCAATGTGCAATATGCATTATTAGAAATCCCTTCAGATAAAGTGCCACGTTTTGTTAATTTGCCACCTGAAATGCCAAAACGCCGCAAATCAATGGTTCTGATTGATAATATTTTGCGTTATACCCTTGATGAAATCTTCAAAGGCTTCTTTGATTACGATGAATTAAACGCCTATTCCATGAAAATGACCCGTGATGCGGAATACGATATCGCCACAGAAATGGAGTCAAGCTTACTTGAAATCATGTCATCAACACTGAAACAACGTTTAACGGCGGAGCCGGTTCGCTTTGTTTATCAACGTGATATGCCTGATGAGATGGTTGCAGTACTGCGAGAAAAACTGGGGTTATCCAATGATGACTCGGTAATTGCCGGTGGACGCTACCATAACTTTAAAGATTTTATTAATTTCCCTAATGAAGGAAATAAAAACCTATTAAATAAACCATTGCCTCGCTTACGTCACCGTTGGTTTGACAATTTCCGCAATGGTTTTGATGCGATCCGGGAACGTGACGTATTGCTATATTATCCATATTACACTTTTGAGCACACCTTAGAATTACTAAGGCAAGCGTCTTTTGACCCAAATGTTTTATCAATCAAAATTAATATTTATCGTGTCGCTAAAGACTCGCGGATTATCGATTCAGTGATTCATGCCGCGCATAATGGTAAAAAAGTCACGGTCGTCGTGGAGTTACAAGCGCGTTTTGATGAAGAAGCTAATATTCATTGGGCTAAGCGGCTAACCGAAGCCGGCGTACACGTCATTTTTTCTGCCCCCGGCCTAAAAATCCACGCTAAGCTATTTATTATTTCTCGTATGGAAGAAGGACAAATAGTCCGTTACGCACATATCGGTACAGGTAACTTTAACGAAAAAACAGCACGCCTATATACGGATTACTCATTACTGACAGCGAACGAACAAATCACCAATGAAGTGCGCCGCGTATTCAGCTTTATTGAAAACCCTTACCGACCTGTTACCTTTGAAAACTTAATGGTTTCCCCACAAAACACGCGTCTTCGACTCAACGAACTGATAGACCAAGAAATTGCGAATGCACAAGCCGGTTTACCAAGCGGCATTACTTTAAAAATAAACAATCTTGTTGATAAAGAGCTCACTGATAAATTATATGATGCTTCTAACGCAGGAGTAAAAATTCGTTTACTTATTCGTGGTATGTGTTCATTAGTTGCAGGCCAACCTGGCTACAGTGAAAACATTCAAGTCACGAGTATCGTTGATCGCTTTTTAGAACATGATCGTGTTTATGTGTTTACTAACGCGGGTGATGACAAAGTGTTTATTTCTTCAGCTGATTGGATGACCCGCAATATTGATTATCGAATTGAAGTTGCCGTTCGCTTGGTTGACAACCGTCTAAAACAACGGGTTTTAGATATTCTAGAGTTACAATTTAACGATACGGTAAAAGCGCGTTATGTTGACAAAGATCTCAGCAATCATTATGTTCCCCGCGGCAATAAACGTAAAATTCGGGCACAGCTCGCTGTTTATGACTATTTAAAATCACTGGAAACGCCTGAGACAAGGTCCTAATCTATGCCATTAACTCATACATCAACGCCTCGACCTCAAGAAATTGCGGCTATCGACCTTGGCTCTAATAGCTTTCATATGGTTATTGCCCGTATCGTAAACGGTGCACTGCAAGTCTTAACGCGTTTAAAACAACGTGTTCACCTCGCAGATGGTTTAAGTGATAGTAACGAATTAAGCGAAGAAGCAATGGAGCGCGGCTTAGCTTGCCTTGCCCTATTCGCTGAACGCCTACAAGGCTTCACCGAAGAAAACGTCTGCATCGTTGGCACCCACTCATTACGGGTTGCAACCAATGTGGAAGAATTTTTAAAACGCGCAAAAAAAATCATTCCTTACCCAATCGAAATCATTTCAGGCCAAGAAGAAGCACGTTTGATTTTTATGGGGGTCGAACATACTCAGCCAGAAAAAGGCCGTAAACTGGTGATCGATATTGGTGGAGGCTCCACGGAATTGGTAATTGGTGAAAAATTTGAGCCTTTACTGATCGATAGCCGCCGTATGGGTTGTGTTAGCTTCGCACGTAACTACTTCCCCAATGAAACGATTAATGCAGAAAATTTCAATCGAGCCTATCTTACAGCCTGTTTAAAACTTGAACAAACCGCCACAAAATTTAAGCACTTGCACTGGGATGTGGCAATGGGCGCGTCCGGTACTATCAAAGCAGCGCATGCCGTGATTGTTGAAATAGGAGAGCGTGATGGCATCATTACCCGTGAGCGACTCGAAAAAATCAAACAAATGGCGCTGAAATATAAAACGTTTTCTGCTGTTGATATTCCTGGTTTGTCGACTGAACGTAAGCAGGTATTTGTTCCTGGTTTGGCTATTTTATGTGCTGTTTTTGATTCTCTCAATATCAAAGAGTTACGTCTTTCTGATGGGGCATTACGTGAAGGCGTTTTATATGAAATGGAAGGTCGTTTCCGCCATCAAGATATCCGCCAGCGAACAGCACTGAGTCTTGCTGAGCACTATAATATCGATAGAGAGCAAGCAAAGCGGGTTCTGAAAACGATGGAAGAGCTCTATCACCAGTGGGGGCAGCAAAACCCTAAGTTAGTTAACCCACAACTTGAATCTATTTTGATTTGGGCGGTAATGCTACATGAAGTGGGATTACATATTAATCAAAGTGGCTTACATCGTCATTCTGCTTACATCTTGCAAAATACCAATTTACCCGGTTTCAATCAGGAGCAACAACTGTTGCTGGCTACTTTAGTACGTAATCATCGTCGAGTGATCAAATTTGATGATATCCCTAAATTTAATTTGTATAAAAGAAAACAATTTATGCCGTTGATCCAAATTCTACGGCTCTCAATTTTGTTAAATAATCAGCGACAATCAACAACCACACCTTCATCACTACGTTTAGAAACCGATGAAGGTCACTGGACATTATACCTTCCGGCACAATATTTATCTCAAAACACCCTGATGCAACTCGATCTCGAAAAAGAGAGTGCTTATTGGGAAGATGTCCCCGGTTGGAAATTAGATATTCGTGAAGAGCCAAACTAGCTAGGGTACTCATAATTTGGTAACCAATATACGTATTTAGTCAGTTTTAGATACTCAAAATAATTCAAGGGCAGCTAGACGACAAGCGAACCAATTGCTAGCATCATCAGAAACGATGTAACTAATGCAAGTGAACGCAGTCAGCAGCGCTGCAACTTGGAGTATGACGAGCACAGTACTTTGTCTTGATTGTTGATATTTATTTGGGTTAATCACCAATCAATGGCAAAATAGTGTGGTTTCTTCGCAAAATGGTACTTACCGTACCCGTCATTGCTTTAAGGATTAAAATGTCACAACCTGCTTTCTCAATTGATGCGGCACCAACAGTAAATCCGCATTCTCAAAAACTGGCGTATATTCGCCAGCAGATCCTGACGCTATTCATGGATGACGAAGAGTTCGTCCAAACCCTTGTCGAACACGACCAACACGTTAGTCTGAGTGATAAAGCACTTAGTGAAAAAATCAATACAGTCAAAGAGTTATTGATTGATTTACACGCAGCTGATATCGCCGACATCTTAGAAATGTTACCGTATGATGAACGTCTTGCTTTATGGCGTTTAGTCGATAACAGTGAACGTGGTGAAGTGCTGGTTGAAGCTTCAGTCGCTGTCTGGGATAGCCTGATCAAGGATATGTCTGACCGTGAATTACTCCGCGCTGTTGCTAATTTGCATGTCGATGAACAAGCGTATATTGCAGAGCATTTACCCCAAGATACTATGCGTAGGTTACTGACCTATTTAGATCCTAGTTTACGCAGCCGTATTCGTGAAGTTCTGCAATATGCAAAAGACAGTGTCGGTCAGATGATGGATTTTGAATTCGTTACTGTCCGCCCTAATGTCACGCTAAAAACGGTTCAACGTTACTTACGCCAACGCGGCAAAATTCCTGAAGCTACTGATAAAATTTTCGTTGTTGATAACAAAAATTTTCTACAAGGTGAATTGCCTCTCACTACAATTTTAACCCAGTCACCTGAACGCATTGTTGCCGATGTCATGAAAACAGATACCGTCACCTTCCTGCCTGATGAAAAAGGAGAAGATGCGGCAAGTGCCTTCGAACGTTATGACTTAATTTCAGCAGCTGTTGTTGATAGTAACGGCTTATTGATGGGGCGTTTAACCGTTGAAGATATCGTTGATAACTTAAACGAAGAAAATGACAACAGTATCCGTCGAATGGGGGGGTTGAGCCCTGAGGAAGACGTGTTTGCACCTGTTGGGCAAGCAGTTAAAACTCGTTGGACATGGCTCGCTATTAACCTGTGTACGGCTTTCGTCGCATCACGTGTCATTGGGGTGTTTGAAGACACTATTTCCCAATTAGTTGCTCTAGCAACACTCATGCCTATCGTTGCGGGTATTGGTGGTAACACAGGAAACCAAACCATCACCATGATCGTCCGGGCGATTGCATTGCACCAAATCCAAACCGGCAGCTTCTCTTTTCTCATGCTAAGAGAGCTTGGGGTGGCCTTTATCAACGGGGTCGTTTGGGGGGGCATAATGGGTATTGTCACCTACTTCCTCTACGGCGATATTGCCATGGGTGCTGTAATGACATTAGCCATGATCTTAAACTTACTAATGGCAGCAATTATGGGTGTTCTGATCCCACTTATCATGCTTAAATGTGGTAAAGACCCAGCGATTGGCTCTAGCGTTATGATCACCGCAATCACTGATACAGGCGGTTTCTTTATCTTCTTAGGTCTTGCAACGCTATTTTTGGTTTAATCACTATTTGGCATACTCAGCAACAATTGGCTGAGTATGCCTTCTAATATTGCAAAATTCCCTTCTTTTTCCCCCATGATCTAGCCACAGCCTCTTTCATATCAACGACCAGTAGGGCTAATTTAATATTATTAATATGCTTAATCCTTAGTTTATGAACTAAATATATTAATCAAAAAATAATAAAATTAATATTTTGTTACTTTATTGATGCATTAACCAGCAAACTTAAATTAATAAAATATATTTTTCCCTTTAATTTTTTCTAAAAAATATACGATCTTCTGCAAAAAATCATTTATTAACATCATATAATGTTATTGTTTTACTCTCCAGATAATATAATCACACAAAGCAATACAACTGGAATATTAATCTTGTTTTGAGAGTTGAGGTTTACAGAATATGGAATTTTCTGCTATAAATTAGGTATGCATTAAGAATACAGCGTATTAACTAGGTTCCTCCATCCAACGTTTTATACCTCTTATCTGCACACCTAATATTATTTACTGTCGTAACACAGTAAATTTAGCTGTAATTCCGAAATGAAAAATAAAAAATATGTTCGGTATTTAAAAAGGATCATCTTATGACATCGCAAACAACCAGCCAGCCCTCGGCAAGGCCATTGAGGAAAGAAGATTATAAAACATTAGGGTTGTCATCTTTAGGTGGAACTCTTGAATTTTATGATTTTGTCATTTTTGTATTTTACGCAAAAATTATTTCTCAGCTATTTTTCCCGGGAGATAATGAATTTTTGGCGCTAATGGCAACACTTGGATTGTTTGCTGCGGGTTACTTAGCTCGCCCTCTTGGCGGCATTATTATGGCTCACTTTGGTGATAAAATTGGTCGCAAGAAAATGTTTACACTCAGTATTTTCTTAATGGCTTTCCCAACTTTTGTCATCGGTTTTTTACCTACCTATGCCACTATTGGTGCCGCAGCCCCATTATTGTTACTGTTAATGAGGATCATGCAAGGTGCGGCTATTGGTGGTGAAATGCCTGGTGCTTGGGTATTTATTGCCGAACATACACCAAAACAGCGTTATGGTCTCGGTGTAGGTACCCTAACCTCAGGCATTACGGGTGGTATTTTGTTAGGCTCTATCGTTGCAATTATTATTGAGCGTAGTTATACCACAGCAGAAGTTCATGATTTTGCATGGCGTATTCCATTCATACTTGGTGGTATTTTTGGCTTTATTTCTGTTTACTTACGCCGTTTTTTAGAAGAAACACCAATATTTAAAGAGCTTGCAGCGAAAAAAGCCTTAGCGCAAGAGCTACCCGTTAAAACAGTCATCAAGTCACACAAACAAGCTTGTTTAATCACTGCGGCACTGACTTGGTCTCTTTCAACAGCGATTGTTGTCACTATTTTGATGACACCTGATGTTGTTCTCAAAGGTATTTATAACATTGATCGCAATGTCGCTTTACAAGCTAACTGTGCTGCAACATTAACCTTAACTTTAGGCTGTATTTTCTGGGGTTGGTTAGGCGATAAAATGGGAACTCGCGTTTCGATGACATTGTCATGG
Source organism: Providencia manganoxydans (assembly GCF_016618195.1). Lineage (NCBI taxonomy): Bacteria > Pseudomonadati > Pseudomonadota > Gammaproteobacteria > Enterobacterales > Morganellaceae > Providencia > Providencia manganoxydans. The sequence continues at coordinate 2,069,831 of NZ_CP067099.1, read as the reverse complement.
GGCGGGCTAGCCGTAACCGCACTGTATTTTTACTCAACATTGTCAACGGATATCGCTGCCGCTACATTGACTTTTAATTATGGGTTAATGGGCTTTTTCGTCGGTGCCATTGCGACTACACCAATAATTAGTACTCGCACCTTCCCACCGGAAATCCGTTATTCAGGTTTATCATTTGCTTATAATGTGGCTTATGCGATCTTTGGCGGTTTAACACCAATTTTAACGGGTGCATGGTTACAGCAATCACATATGGCCCCTGCTTATTATGTCGCTGGTGTATCTTTATTAGCCGTTGCGGTTGCATTTATTCCATTGGCATGGAAGGGTTGGACAGTAAATTCAACGCAAGATAACGCGGCTGTCAACAGCCTAAAAGCTAGCACAACACGTTAATTTGCTATAATTCTTTAGTATAAACAGGTATAAACCCGTAGTGATTAATTGCTGCGGGTTTTGTTATACAATTTTTCCCTAGTATTCTGTCTTTTCTGCACATTAGTTGACGTTTTTTTCATATTTCCTTCATTTTTACGTGTAACCCCCACGCTAAACTATTAACATACCGCAAATGACTAATTTTTAACTATATAGCCGATATTCTATGCCGTTATATAGCCATCAAAATGTGATGATTTTTTTACTCGACGTTGAGCTAAGCGAAAATTTAAATGAATAAACAAAAACGCCATACCACACTAACCCGTTCTGCCATTTTCATTGCCGTGATTATTGCTGCTGGCGCTGGGTGGTATTTTTACTCTCAGCACAATCAAGCCAATACCACGCCAAATAAGGCCAATAGTAAACCATCGGCTCGTCCAAACCGTGTTCTTGCTCCAGTTCAATTCGCTAATGCACAAGAAAAAATCGTACCACGTTACTTATCAGGCTTAGGGACCGTACAAGCCGCCAATATGGTCACCGTCACTAGCAGAGTGGAAGGACAGTTAATGTCCTTGCATTTTGTTGAAGGCCAGCAAGTCAAAGCTGGCGATTTATTGGCTGAAATTGATCCGCGTCCTTTTGAAGTGCAACTCGCACAGGCAGAAGGACAACTAGCGAAAGATAAAGCAACTTTGGCGAATGCACGCTTAGATCTCAATCGTTACCAAAAATTAGCAGGCACTAAAGTGATTTCGCAACAAGAGCTTGATAACCAAAAATCTTTGGTTCTGCAATCTGAAGGCAGCATTAAAGCCGATCAAGCTGCTGTAGATAGCGCTAAGTTGCAACTGACTTATAGTAAAATCACCGCCCCTATTTCAGGCCGTGTAGGCTTAAAACAAGTTGATGTAGGTAATTTTATTTCGGCAGGTACAACCACCCCCATTGTCGTGATCACCCAAACTCAACCTGCTGATGTGCTATTTGCGCTCCCTGAAGGTGATATCCCTGCGATACAAAAAGCACAGTCATCAGGCCAGCCTGTCATCGTCGAAGCGTGGGATAGAAATAATATTGCGATGATCAGTGAAGGTTATCTGTTAAGCACTGATAACCAAATTGATGCAGCAACAGGAACATTAAAAATGAAAGCTCGCTTCACTAATGATGCCCAGAGCTTATTTCCTAACCAATTCGTTAATATTAAAATGCAGATAGAGACTTTGCAAAATGCGGTTGTGATCCCCACAGCAGCACTGCAAATGGGTAATGAAGGCCATTATGTTTGGGTTTTGAGTGACGATAACCGTGTTAGTAAGCAATCTGTCACCGTCGGTATGCAAGACAGTAAGCAAGTCGTCATTGAAAGTGGCCTTGCAGCTGATACTAAAGTCATTACTGATGGTGTCGACCGTTTAACTGATGGAACAAGCGTTGAAGTGGTTAATAGTGACAACGTCACTAAACCCGTTGAGCCTCAGAAAAATAGCGCGGAGAAAGCCTAATGCAACCTGGGATCCAAAAAGGTGGCGGCCCTTCTCGCTTATTTATTTTACGTCCTGTTGCGACAACGTTATTTATGGTGGCGATCCTATTAGCTGGGATCATTGGCTATCGTTTTCTACCCGTTTCCGCGTTACCTGAAGTTGATTACCCAACCATTCAAGTCATCACACTCTACCCTGGCGCCAGCCCAGAAGTCATGACATCAGCCGTGACGGCTCCATTAGAAACACAATTTGGCCAAATGTCTGGTTTAAAACAGATGTCGTCACAAAGCTCTGGCGGTGCTTCCGTGATCACATTAATGTTTCAACTGACATTGCCATTAGAGGTTGCAGAACAAGAAGTACAAGCTGCGATTAACTCGGCTTCGAGTTTATTACCTTCTGACTTACCGTACCCACCGATTTATAACAAAGTTAACCCAGCGGATCCCCCTGTCTTAACACTTGCAGTCACCTCTGATGCAATACCACTGACACAAGTGCAAGACATGATTGAAAATCGCATCGCGCAAAAAATTTCGCAAGTGAATGGTGTTGGTCTTGTTACCCTCGCTGGTGGCCAGCGCCCTGCTGTACGGGTGAGTTTAAATCCTCAAGCTATGGCAGCAAAAGGATTAGACAGCGAAACTATTCGTACCGCAATTAATAACGCAAACGTCAATTCGGCTAAAGGTAGCTTTGATGGCCCAACACGTGCTGTAACGCTTTCCGCGAATGACCAAATGAAATCTTTGGATGATTATCGCCACCTAATTGTCGCCTATCAAAATGGCGCACCGGTACGGCTCGGTGATATTGCAACCATCCAGCAAGCGGCTGAGAACGCTTATTTAGGGGCGTGGGCAAATACACAGCAAGCGATTGTCATTAATGTTCAGCGTCAACCTGGCGCTAATGTTATTGAAACAACCGATACTATTCGTAATTTACTCCCTGAATTGATTGAGACGTTACCAAAGTCAGTTGATGTTAAGATTTTAACGGATAGAACTAGCACCATTCGCGCATCTGTTAGTGATGTTCAATTTGAACTAATGCTCGCTATCGCATTAGTTGTGATGGTGATTTATCTATTCCTACGTAATGGAATAGCAACGTTGATCCCCGGTATTGCCGTGCCACTTTCTCTGGTTGGTACGTTTGCCGTGATGTATTTTTGCGGTTTTTCCGTTAATAACCTAACCTTAATGGCTCTCACTATTGCGACGGGTTTTGTGGTCGATGACGCTATTGTCGTTATTGAAAATATCTCCCGTTACCTTGAGCAAGGCGATAAACCGATTGTTGCAGCATTAAAAGGTGCGGGAGAAATTGGCTTTACGATTATTTCACTGACCTTCTCATTAGTTGCTGTATTGATACCGTTATTGTTCATGGGGGACATTGTTGGGCGGTTATTTAGAGAATTTGCAATCACCCTTGCGGTGGCTATTCTCATTTCAGCTGTCGTTTCATTAACGCTCACTCCCATGATGTGCGCTCGTTTACTGAAACCTGAATCAGAGCATAAACACAATCGTTTTGAGCTAGCTTGTGAGCGCTTCTTTGATGGTATGATTGCATGGTATGCCATTTGGTTAAAACGTGTCCTCAATCACCGTTGGTTAACACTTTCGGTTGCTATCGGTACCCTTGTTTTAACTGTATTACTATACCTGTGGATCCCTAAAGGTTTCTTTCCATTACAAGACAATGGCATTATTCAAGGTACGATTGAAAGCCGTCAATCCATCTCTTTCTCGGCAATGTCGCAAAAACAGCAAGAAGTGGCTGAGAAATTACTCTCTGATCCTGCAGTCGATAATATTACTACCTATGTTGGAATCGATGGTACTAATCCAACCCTTAATAATGGGCGCATCCAAATTACCTTAAAACCGCTAGATGAGCGCCCTGACCGTGTAAGTACGATTATCCCTCGCTTACAAGAAATTGCAGATAGCGTATCGGGTGTCACACTGTATTTACAACCCATGCAAGATCTGACGATTGATACCCAATTAGCACGAACGCAATACCAATTTACACTGCAAGCAGGCTCTCTAGAAGAGTTGAGTCTGTGGGTACCAAAACTATTAACTGAATTGAACAAACAGCCTGAGCTGGTTGATGTCAGCAGCGATTGGCAAGACCAAGGCTTAGTGGCTTATGTCAATGTTGATAGAGACACTGCGAGCCGCTTCGGTATCTCGATGTCAGCCATTGATAATGCATTATATAATGCATTTGGCCAGCGCATGATCTCGACTATTTACACCCAATCGAATCAATATCGCGTCATTATTGAGCACAATACCCAAACTCGTAATGGTATAGACGCCTTAAATGACGTTCGCCTCAAGGGTACGGATGGTGCAATCGTGCCTTTAAGTACTTTAGTCAATATCCAAGAAGGTTATGGGCCGCTAGCAATCAACCATCTTGACCAATTCCCAGCGGCAACCTTCTCTTTTAACCTAGCAGACGGGGCATCCTTAGAATCAGCGGTCAATGCAGTCAAAAATGCCGAAACACAAATTGAAATGCCAAGATCGATTACCACTCAATTCCAAGGGGCAACTTTAGCATTTGAGGCTGCATTGAGCAGTACGGTTTGGCTGATCGCCGCTGCAATTGTCGCCATGTATATTGTACTAGGTATTTTATATGAGAGTTTTATTCATCCAATTACTATCCTCTCAACCCTACCTACAGCGGGTGTTGGTGCGCTATTAGCTTTAATGATGGCAGGTAGTGAGCTAGACGTGATCGCTGTCATTGGTATTATTTTGCTGATAGGAATAGTGAAAAAGAATGCGATTATGATGATTGACTTCGCATTAGCAGCCGAACGCGAACAAGGTATGTCACCGCGAGAAGCAATTTATCAAGCTTGTTTACTCCGTTTCCGACCTATTTTAATGACCACTATGGCCGCTTTATTAGGTGCATTACCTTTAATGTTAAGTTCAGGGGTCGGTGCCGAGCTACGCCAACCATTAGGGATTTGTATGGTTGGAGGGTTGATCATGAGCCAAATACTCACTTTGTTTACCACCCCAGTGATTTACCTGTTATTTGATAGCTTAGCAAGTAATATCAAGGCTCACCGACAAAACCGTAAGCAACAGGTGTCATAATGAAGCGCTTTTTCGCCTTATTTATCAGTCGTCCCGTTGCCACAACCTTAATTAGTGTTGCTATCTCGCTATGTGGTGCACTCAGTTTTATGTTCTTACCTGTGGCACCATTGCCACAGGTTGATTACCCTGTGATAAACGTGACAGCGTCACTATCCGGCGCATCACCTGAAACGATGGCTTCTTCAGTTGCAACTCCTCTTGAGCGCTCATTAGGTAGCATCGCAGGGATCAGTGAAATGACCTCCAGTAGCTCTCTAGGGCGCACCACAATCACCCTTGAATTCAACCTTGATAAAGATATTAATAATGCAGCCCGTGAAGTACAGGCTGCTATCAACGCAGCCCAAAGTTTGCTACCTAGCGGTATGCAAAGTAAGCCTCGTTACTACAAATCAAACCCTTCCGATGCCCCCATCATGATTTTAACCTTAACCTCAAAAACCATGAGTACCGGTGAAATTTATGATATTGCCTCAACACGTTTATCACAGCGTATTGCACAAATCGAAGGCGTCAGTGAAGTGTCTGTTGGTGGTGGTTCATTACCTGCCGTGCGGGTCGAACTCAACCCTACCGCCCTATTTAATCAAGGCGTTTCCCTTGATAAAGTTCGTTCTGCCATTAATAGTGCTAACGTGCGTCAGCCTCAAGGATACATCAATGATGATGATAGACGTTGGCAGGTGCAAACCAATGATGAACTGAAAAAAGCGGCCGATTACCGTCCTATTATTGTTCACTATCAAAACGGCAATGCTGTTAAATTAAGCGATGTTGCCAATGTTAAAGACTCGGTACAAGATGTCCGTACCGCAGGTATGTCTGGCGGTGAACCCGCTATTTTGATAGTGATCCGCCGAGAGGCTGGTGCAAATATTATTGAAACCGTCAATCGTATTCGTGCTGAGTTACCTGAATTTCAAGATATGATCCCCGCGGCAATTGATTTAAAAGTTGCTCAAGATAGAACTCCAACCATTCGTGCATCGTTAGTCGAAGTTGAACGCGCATTAATCATTGCTATCGCGTTGGTGATCTTAGTCGTTTTACTGTTTTTGCGTTCAGGTCGAGCAACATTAATACCCGCCATTGCCGTTCCTGTCTCATTGATTGGCACATTTACGGCTATGTACCTGTGTGGCTTCAGCCTCAATAACTTATCACTCATGGCTCTGACCGTTGCCACTGGATTTGTGGTTGATGATGCCATCGTAGTCCTAGAGAACATTTCACGGCATATCGAAAATGGTAGTCGGCCATTTATTGCCGCAGTCAGAGGCGTCAGTGAAGTTGGCTTTACCGTCGTTTCCATGAGTGTTTCTTTAGTGGCTGTATTTATCCCATTACTATTAATGGAGGGGTTAGTTGGCCGCTTGTTCCGCGAGTTTGCCATCACCCTAGCCACAGCAATTAGTATCTCGCTAATTATTTCGTTAACACTCACACCAATGATGTGTGCCTATCTGCTAAAAAAGCGTGATATCAAAAAGACCGATAAACAAGGTATTACAGCGCGTTGCTTATTACGCGCACAACAAAGCTATGGTCTCATATTAAATTGGGTGTTATCGCATAAACGAAGTGTGTTAGCGATCTTATTCGCGACTATTGGTTTAAATATCTATCTATATATCGCGATCCCAAAAACGTTCTTCCCTGAACAAGATACAGGCCGTTTACTGGGTTTTGTTCGTGCGGATCAAAGCATTTCATTTCAAGCAATGAAAGAAAAGATGACCCGTTTTATGCAAGAGGTAAATGCAGATCCTGCGGTTGATAGCGTGACAGGTTTTACAGGTGGTAGCCGCGTCAATAGTGGTTCAATGTTTATTTCATTAAAGCCTTTGGATGAACGCAAAGAAAGTGCGAATGCAGTCATTAACCGATTGCGTATTAAATTAGCCAAAGAACCCGGCGCTAACCTATTTATGATGCCAGTACAAGATATTCGAGTAGGAGGTCGACAATCCAATGCCAGCTACCAGTACTCTCTGCTTGCTGATGAACTAAATACGCTACGTGAATGGGAGCCTGCTATACGTAAAGCCATTGCCGATCTGCCACAAGTGACTGATGTGAACTCAGATAAAGAAGATAAAGGCGCTGAGATGGCGATCACCTATGACAGAGATTTGATGGCACAGCTGGGCATAGACGTACGTGAGGCGAATGATTTGCTCAATAATGCGTTTGGCCAGCGCCAAATTTCAACTATCTATGAGGCGATGAACCAATATAAAGTCGTGATGGAAGTTGCGCCTGAATATACACAAGATGTCAGCGCCTTGGATAAAATGTTTGTTATCAACAAGACTGGTGAGGCTATTCCACTATCTTACTTTGCCCGTTGGCAGCCTGCCAATGCGCCATTAAGTGTTAACCATCAAGGTTTATCCGCTTCATCAACCATTGCTTTCAACTTAGCAGAAGGTTACACCCTTGATCAAGCGATGTCCGCTATCGAGAAAACCATGACTGCGCTAGGTGTCCCCTCCAATATTCGCGGTTCATTTGCAGGTACCGCCCAAGTGTTCCAAGACACATTAAAATCACAGCTATTCCTAATTTTTGCTGCAATCATCACCGTGTATTTGGTACTGGGTATCCTTTATGAAAGCTATATTCATCCACTGACCATTTTATCCACTTTACCTTCTGCTGGCGTCGGTGCATTACTCGCCTTAGAATTGTTTAATACACCGTTCAGTTTGATTGCGCTTATTGGGATCATGCTGTTAATTGGTATCGTCAAGAAAAACGCCATCATCATGGTAGATTTCGCTATCCATGCACAGCGTAACCAAGGTTTAACCGCACGAGAAGCTATCTTCCGCGCCAGTATGTTACGTTTTAGGCCGATTTTAATGACAACATTGGCTGCGATTTTTGGTGCTCTTCCTCTTGCTTTAGGCAGTGGAGATGGTGCTGAGTTACGTCAACCTCTTGGTATCACTATTGTTGGTGGGTTAGTGATGAGCCAATTATTAACGTTATTTACTACACCTGTAGTTTATTTGTGTTTTGATCAACTCAGACAGCGTTTTTCGAAACAACAGCGTGATCCTAAGCACGCCAAGGCGTAAATGATGAAATTTAGATTTAGCAGCGTCAGCACCCGATTATTTCTGGCTATTTTTGCCACTTGTCTACTGCTAGTGGTCATTATGCACCAAGGTGTTCGCTTAAGCTTTCAACATGGGTTTATTGACTATATTAAAGAGAATGATCAACAACGTGCCGAATTGATCGCTGATGCCCTTGCTGAACAATATGATGAGACAGGTAGCTGGCGTTTCTTGATCCGTAATGAGCGAGTGTTTTTTAATATATTACGCAGTATTGAACACCACCAGCGCTCACTGCCGCCATCCAAACCTAAAGGTTGGCGCTCCTATTTTTGGGTATATGACAACGAAAACCGGCTGATATTAGGTCGTAATGTTCCGTTACCTAATGACATTCTCCGCCAGCCCGTTGTCACTTCAGATGGCAAAACAGTGGGATGGGTGATTGCCAGTTATGGCGATGGGATCAGCAATGAGATAGACCGCCGTTTCGATGAACAACAGATGATGACCAGTTGGTTAATTGCTGGTTTATCATTAATTGTCGCGTTAATCGCCACAATTTTATTAGCTCGTGGTTTTTTAAAACCCATAAAAAGATTGTTGGATGGGACCAACCAATTAGCGAATGGCGATTTCTCCACCCGCGTTACTGAGGTCGGTCGCGATGAGCTCGGTCAACTCGCCAAAGATTTTAACCATCTCGCATCAACACTCGAAAAAAATGAACATATGCGTCGTGATTACATGGCAGATATTTCGCATGAATTACGTACCCCACTCTCGGTATTGCAAGGTGAACTTGAGGCCGTACAAGATGGCGTACGCCAAGCAACGCCTGAGACTATCAGCTCTTTACTCGCGGAAACCCATACGTTAATTAAGTTAGTTAACGACTTACATCAATTATCTTTATCCGATAGAGGATCACTCGTCTATCGCCTTCAATCAGCGGATATTATTCCCTTGATTGATATGGTCATCGGTCAAGTACGTTGGCGTTTGGAAGAGAAGCAGATCACAGTGGAAACACATTTGCCAAATCAACAAATTATCAATATCGACCCTGATCGCATTTTGCAATTACTTTATAATTTAATGGAAAATAGCCTACGCTATACCGACGCGAACGGAAAAATCATCATTCGAGCCGTTATTGAACATAATCAATTTTCACTATATTGGGAAGACAGTGCTCCCGGCCTAACTAGCGAACAATGTAGCCATCTTTTTGAGCGATTTTATCGCGCAGAGGGATCGCGCAGTCGCGCTAGTGGCGGTTCTGGCCTCGGTTTAGCAATTTGCTATAATATTATTGAAGCACACAAAGGTAGCATACAAGCCAGCGCTTCCCCATTAGGTGGAGTACGTATTGCTATCCATTTACCGTTGAAACAAAAGGAAAATGAACAGTGACAGTGTTAGAGCCTTCAAGTGCGAATGTACTGGTTGTTGAAGACGAACCGAAACTCGGTCAACTACTTTATGACTACCTTCAAGCTGCTGGATACCAACCTTCACTATTACAACGGGGTAATGAAGTAATTGATTATGTTAAACAGCACCAGCCAGATATCATTCTACTCGACCTCATGTTACCTGGCATGGATGGGTTAACCATCTGTCGCGAGTTACGTAAATTTTGTGAAATCCCGATTATTATGGTCACCGCCAAAACCGAAGAGATCGACCGCTTACTTGGTTTAGAAATCGGCGCTGATGATTATATCTGTAAACCTTTTAGTCCTAGAGAAGTGGTGGCTCGGGTAAAAACCATTTTACGTCGCTGCCAACATACAACGACACCCGATAAACAGAAAACCCAGTTAATTATTGATGAAAGCGCATTCCAAGTCCGTTATGGTGATCAACTACTTGAGTTAACACCCGCTGAGTTTCGACTGGTTAAGTTTTTATCAGATAATTCGGGAACCGTGTTCTCACGCGATCAACTGCTCGATATTTTGTACGATGATCACCGAATTGTCACGGATAGAACCATTGATAGTCATGTCAAAAACCTACGCCGAAAACTGGAATCACTTGATAATGAAAAAACCTTTATTCGTTCTATTTATGGTTTAGGTTATCGATGGGATGAAGTCTAAACTGATGACTCAATGTCAGTACATTTTGTAGGGAATACTTTAATTTTCTTGCAAACAGCGCTAAAATCGCCTCCCTTAAAAAGGCTTCCTCATAAGAAGGAAGTACTGACTTGACATCAGACTGAGAACAAATATGTTTACTCCAGAATTATTATCACCAGCCGGTTCTTTAAAGAACATGCGTTATGCATTCGCATATGGCGCAGATGCCGTTTATGCAGGGCAACCGCGTTATAGCCTCCGTGTACGTAATAACGAATTCAACCATGAAAACCTAGCCAAAGGGATCCAAGAAGCCCATGATCTTGGCAAAAAATTCTATGTTGTCGTTAATATTGCGCCACACAATGCAAAGCTGAAAACCTTTATTCGTGATTTAACCCCTGTTATTGAAATGGGACCTGACGCACTGATTATGTCCGATCCGGGGCTGATCATGATGGTACGCGAAGCATTTCCTAAAATGGATATTCACTTATCGGTACAAGCAAACGCAGTTAACTGGGCATCGGTAAAATTCTGGAAACAGATGGGACTTACTCGGGTTATTTTATCTCGTGAGCTTTCTCTCGAAGAGATCGCTGAAATCCGTAAACAAGTTCCAGATATCGAACTCGAAGTGTTTGTCCACGGTGCGCTTTGCATGGCTTACTCAGGCCGCTGCTTACTGTCTGGTTACATCAATAAACGTGACCCTAACCAAGGCACTTGTACCAATGCTTGTCGTTGGGAATACAAAGTCGAAGAAGGTAAACAAGATGATGTGGGCAATATCGTTCATGTACATGAACCGATCCCTGTCAAAAATGTTGCACCAACCCTAGGTGAAGGCGCACCGACTGATAAAGTCTTTATGATTGAAGAAGCCAAGCGTCCGGGCGAATATATGACCGCCTTCGAAGACGAACATGGTACTTATATTATGAACTCTAAAGATTTACGTGCGATTGAACATGTAGAAAATCTGACTCAAATGGGAGTTCATTCATTAAAAATTGAAGGTCGTACTAAATCCTTTTATTACTGCGCACGCACTGCACAAGTATACCGCCGTGCAATTGATGACGCCGTCGCAGGTAAGCCGTTTGATCCGACATTACTGTCAACCTTAGAGGGCTTAGCACATCGTGGTTACACTGAAGGTTTTTTACGTCGTCATACTCACGATGCTTACCAAACCTATGAATATGGCTATTCTGTCTCTGAAACCCAGCAGTTCGTCGGTGAATTTACCGGTAAGCGTATTAATGGCCTTGCAGAAGTGGATGTTAAAAATAAATTTAGCCTAGGTGATAGCTTAGAATTGATGACTCCTGCGGGAAATATTGTCTTTACCCTTGATGCATTACAAAACCGTAAAGGCGAAGCTATTGACGTTGCGCCGGGTAATGGCCATATCGTTTATTTACCTGTGCCTGATGATGTTGATGTGAATTTTGGTTTGTTGATTCGTAATTTACCGGGTACAACTACCCGCTCTCCACACCAATCAGAAACGACAACTCATGCTTAATTAGCGATTAGTGCGCTAGTCACCGTTAATGCTAGAAATCATTAATTTAATTAATTGAATTTCTAGCATTTTTTATCTTTCACAATGAAATTATCCGCAACAAAAACCACTATAACAATTGATAATCATTCTCAAAAATCGCATTGAGCCGTTAAAATGTATTTAATATCCATTTTTATGCAATAGATCACAACAATTAGCTATTCAATATCGTATAGTCACTCTCGAAAATGAAGAACTAGAAAGTCATAAAGTAAGACTAGGAACCACCTCCTTGGCTGGCTCAATCTCCCTTGAGCTAGCCATTTCTTTTTTGCACTCCACAAAATATATCATCAACATAATCGCTCAATGTGACTATTTATTAATTCTTGATTGAGACTATACTTTTATATTCTAAATGAACTCGAAGTACAGCTAGAGGAAAAACGCTGTAATTTGAAGTATAACGAGTACAACCGTATTTTCTTCTTTCAAGGAATATCATGCCTACTCATAAACAACATAGCGCCCTCATTATTCTTAATAGTAAACAATCAGCCAATCCAGAACTCAAAAAAGCGGTTTACCAACTACGTGAAGAAGGCCATAACATTTTGGTACGCATTCCTTGGGAAGTCAGTGAGCTGCCAATGTACCTTAATGAAGCTGTCAACCAAGGAATAGAGACTATCATCGCCGGTGGTGGCGATGGCACAATAAATGCGGTAGCCAGTGCATTAATGCAGCTACCTGAAACACAGCGCCCCGCCATCGGTGTCCTTCCATTAGGCACTGCTAATGATTTTGCAAACAGTGCCAATATCCCAATGGATATACACGCCGCCTTGTCATTAGCAGTAAAAGGTAAATCATTTGCGATAGATATTGCTAGGGTTAACCATCAATCGTTTTTTATGAATATGGCAACAGGCGGCTTTGGGACACGTATCACGACAGAAACCCCTGAAGCATTAAAATCTGCTCTCGGCGGCGCAGCCTATGTCATTAACGGCTTACTACGACCTGATACACTCAAAACAGATACCTGTAAAATTGAAACAGAACACTTTAGCTGGGAAGGCGAAACCTTAGTCGTCGCAGTCGGTAATGGAAAACAAGCAGGTGGCGGGCAATTATTAACCCCTGATGCTCTGATCAACGATGGTCAATTGAATTTATTGGTTGTACCTGCTCGTGATGTGATCCCTGCCCTACTCACCAATTTGTTCTCCAGTGAGAAAAATCAGCATTTAATTGAAAAAACAAGTTGTTGGGTAAAAATTTCTTCACCGCATAAAATGGTGTTTAATTTAGATGGCGAGCCCCTTTCGGGTGAAACATTCACCTTTGAATTACTACCTGAAGCGATCCACTGCCGATTACCGCCTCAATGTGGCTTGTTATCTTAAATTTAATGATTAACATCCCTTAGACTTTGTTAAATGGAGGAAGTCATGACTGATATTGCCAAGCTGTTAGGTTCCGAAGCATCCACTCTTTTAGACCACCGTTGCCAAACCATTCCTCGTGAAAATATTTACTTGCCGGGTTCTGACTTTGTTGACCGTGTTATGATCGACAATAATCGTCCCAATAGTGTTCTTCGCTCAATGCAAACTCTGTTTAATCATGGGCGCTTAGCAGGTACAGGCTATCTTTCTATCCTTCCTGTAGACCAAGGCGTAGAGCATTCTGCGGCGGCATCATTTGCGGCAAACCCTCTCTATTTCGATCCAAAAAACATTGTTGAATTAGCGATTGAAGCAGGCTGTAACTGTGTTGCTTCGACTTATGGTGTACTGGCTTCCGTTTCACGCCGTTATGCACATAAAATTCCATTTTTAGTTAAGCTAAATCATAATGAAACGCTAAGCTACCCTGCTCAATATGATCAAACATTGTATGCCAGCGTCGAACAAGCCTTTGAAATGGGTGCCGTTGCCGTTGGAGCGACAATCTATTTCGGTTCAATTGAATCACGCCGCCAAATTGAAGAAATTTCTGCGGCATTTGAACGCGCACATGAACTCGGTATGGTAACCGTGTTATGGGCCTATTTACGTAATCCTGCATTTAAAAAAGACGGTGTGGACTATCATTCAAGTGCGGACTTAACTGGTCAAGCCAACCATATCGCAGCAACCATTGGTGCTGATATTGTAAAACAGAAAATGGCTGAAAATAACGGGGGTTATAAAGCCATTGGGTTTGGTCATACTGATGAACGCGTCTACACTAAACTGACCACAGATAACCCTATCGATCTCGTTCGCTATCAATTAGCAAATTGCTATATGGGGCGTGCTGGGTTGATTAACTCAGGTGGAGCCGCAGGACAAAATGATTTAAGTGAATCGGTACGTACCGCTGTTATCAATAAACGTGCAGGTGGTATGGGTCTGATCTTAGGTCGTAAAGCATTTAAAAAGTCGATGCAAGAAGGTGTGGCACTGATTAATGCCGTACAAGATGTTTACCTCAGCAAAGAAGTTACTATCGCTTAATTAATACTTAAAAGGCCCTCAAACACAAAGGGCCTTTTAATGACTTACCACCATGCATGAAAATGGTGCACAGGGCCAATACCTGAGCCGACTTCTAAACTATCCGCCTGTTCTAATGCTGCCTGTAAATAAGCTTTTGCTTCAGGTATAGTCGCTGACCAGTCAGTAAAACGAGGCCTTAATGCAGCAAGCGCTGCTGATAAGGTACATCCTGTCCCATGAGTGTGCCGCGTATTAACTCTTGGGGAGGTAAAACGCCATTCTCCATTAGGAGTAATTAGCCAATCAGGGCTCTGTGCGTCACTTAGATGCCCGCCTTTCATTAATACGGCCTTACACCCCATTTTAAGTAGCCGCTGACCTTGGTTTAACATTTCATTCTCTGTCTTAGCTACAGGCTCATCAAGTAAGGCCGCTGCTTCAGGTAAATTAGGTGTGATCAACGATACTAGTGGTAGTAACTCATGTCTCATTGCATCTACCGCATCTGGAAGTAATAGTGGATCACCACTTTTAGCAACCATAACGGTATCTAATACTACATGGGGAATACTATATTGCTTAAGGGCATCGACGACGACAGAAATCACTTCTTGATTAAATAGCATACCTATTTTTGCACTATCAATGCGGATGTCACTTAGCACTGATTCAAGTTGCGCAGCCACAAAACTACCGGGGAGTTTATGTACCGATTGCACACCGCGAGTATTTTGCGCAACCAATGCTGTCATAACACTGGTACCATAGGCACCGAGCGCAGAAAATGTTTTCAAATCGGCTTGGATCCCCGCACCACCAGATGGGTCGGTTCCTGCAATGGTTAACGCATTGATTCTCATGAAATGTCACTCCTAAAGCACAGAGTAAGGAGTGGTCATATTGGAAGGGTTATTATTGACGCTTCCGACTTCCCTACGCTGGCATTATCCAGATCAGGTAATACGGGTGCTTCTCAGTCTTTATCGACGCCCCGAGCCAAAACTACTTGATTAGTATCGCACTTTTTCTCATAACAAACTACTGCCGTTATCTCTTAATCGCCATAGCACAGCCAAAAAATGCAATATCTTGTATACAAATACCAATACAATTAAGACGAACACCACTATTAGATAAACTAAATTAGTGCTGTTATATCACATCTAGGTAATCTAAAATAATTAGTAAGCATAACGTTTTGTGAGAAATAATATTCATTCTCACTATTAATATTTCAACCTATAACATAAGACGTGCATTAACCTGAATCGGATTTACAATGAGAGTTAACAAAAAATTGCAGCTAGCTGTAGGAGCCTCCTTTTTGATTGCTTCTTCTGTCTGCGCCGCTTCATCAACCTCAACAGAACAGCCATCTGAGGGGCTATGGGATAAATTTACCCGAAATGTCAGTACCACATGGGATTCAGATCAATATGAGCTGTATCTCCCAGTATTAACCTGGCATAACCGCTTTACTTACGATAAAGAAAAAACTGATAGCTATAATGAAAATCCATGGGGCTTTGGGCTTGGTAAGTATCGCTACGATGAAGATAATGATTGGCATGCACTATACGCCATGGCATTTATGGACTCACATAATAAAGTGGAGCCAATTGTCGGCTATGGTTTCCAAAAGATGTGGGTACCCGGTGAATTAGATGGTTTTAGAATGGGTGCAGGTTTCACATTAAGTGTTACCGCAAGGGATGATTATTATTATATTCCGATCCCAGTACCGCTACCGCTGGTTTCTGTCGAGTATGACAAGCTATCGTTGCAGGCAACCTATATACCAGGAACTTATAATAACGGTAACGTGTTATTTGCATGGCTGCGTTGGCAGTGGTAACTGCTTAACTTTATTTGCTAAATAAAAATGGCCGATGACGATTATCGCATCGGCCGTTTTATTGATTGTTACTGTGTTAATTGCGTTTTCTTATCCGCATTTTCTTGTTTTTTCGCACCTGAAAACTGATAGCCAACCCACAGAACAGCAATCCATACTGGCATAATTAGCACAGATATTCTTAAACCATCCATCATTAAGATAATAATTAATATCAACGCTAAAAACGCTAAACATAAGTAGTTGCCGAATGGATACCAGATACTTTTAAATTTAGTTTCAATCCCTTGTCTGTTCATCTCTGCTCTAAATTTTAAGTTAGAGATACAGATCATGATCCAGTTAAGCACCAACGTGGTCACAACCAATGTCATCAGTAACTCAAATGCTTTACCTTCCATGATAAAGTTAATCAAAATACCGCCAGATGTTGCGATCCCTGACACAATTAATGCCATGACCGGTACGCCACCTTTGTTGATTTTGGCAAGAAATTTCGGGGCATTTTGTTGTTGAGCTAAACCGAATAACATACGGCTAGTACAGTATGCAGCACTGTTATAGACAGAAAGCGCGGCAATCAAAATAATGACGTTTAACGCATTCGCCACTAACATGTCACCTAATTCATGGAAAATCAGGACAAATGGACTCGTTTTGCCATCTAAGTTAACCCATGGATAAAGTGCCAACAGTACGGTCAATGAGCCAATGTAGAAAATAAGGATACGATAAACAACTTGGTTGATCGCTTTTGGGATGCTTTTTTCAGGCTCTTCTGCTTCTGCTGCGGTGATCCCAACCAATTCTAATCCACCAAAAGAGAACATAATAATCGCCAATGCCATTAAGAGCCCAATAAAATCATTGGCAAAAAAGCCACCATGCTCCCATAAATTGGTGATACTCGCTTGTGGTCCACCTTTGCCACTAAACAGCAAATAACAGCCAAATATAATCATGGCAATAACCGCGATCACTTTGATGAGAGCAAACCAAAATTCTGTTTCACCATAAGAGCGAACGTTGACTAAGTTAACTGCATTAACCGCAATAAAAAATACCGCAGCGGAAACCCAAATAGGCAATTCAGGCCACCAGCGGCGCATATATTCACCTGCGGCGGTGAGTTCGGTCATTCCAACAAGAATGAACATAAACCAATAGTTCCAACCTGATAGAAAACCAGCGAAACCACCCCAGTACTTAAATGCAAAATGACTAAATGAACCGGCAACAGGCTCTTGAACAATCATTTCACCCAGCTGACGCATAATTAAAAAGGCAATAAACCCACATAATGCATACCCTAACAATACCGAAGGGCCTGCCATCTTTATAGTTGTTGCGATACCGAGAAACAGCCCTGTACCAACTGCTCCTCCTAAAGCAATCAACTGGATATGCCTATTCTTTAACCCACGCTTTAGCGTCTGCTGCTCTTGCGCCATAACTTTACCCTTATCATCCTATTACTTGCTTGTTATCTCTATTTATTGAGTTAAGCATACAAGTTTATTTGAATTTTGTTATTAACAACACCACTTAAAGATGTTCCCTGCTGGATCAGCAAACCTATCTGATTAAAAGTTGATAGTTTGTGATAAAAAACAGAAGTAGCACAGTATGGCGTATTAGAGGGTAAAATCAAAACGGTAATAAGTCAGTTATTTGACATATTCCAAATATAAAGTTTTCACCACCTTGATCACACAACCTATCCATCGCTAATAGATATAAAAAAACACAAGCTATCACAGCAAAAATAGCGATGACCAATTTGTATTTCAACCAATTTCTCCTTCAATACAAAAAATATTTATATATATTTTTCAAACAATTACACAGCATCCAAAGATAAAGAACATCATCCTAGTAACTAATGTATAACTTTTTAATATTTAATTTTACAGTAACCATTATTTGGAAATTTGAGGAAAATACGTGATTCATAGCAATTTTTGTATTTATGCTCACTTTTCACACTAATTAATAAAAAAACTGCCTAACTGGCTTTTTTTTCATCGATTTACAGCTAATACCGCACAACCAGCCTTTGTCATGTTCAAACGAAGTTGTGTATACTTCAGCTACTCCATTTTAATACATAAGCTGTTAACGCTGATTTTCTCAGCATATTACGATTATGTTTTTCTAATTGGGGTCTGAGTTACTACAGGCTCATGGTGAGTTTCCCAGTTCCAGTAGTACGCTCATGTTTTGGGTTCGGATAGCAGATGTTTTACTACTGTTCTTAGTAGCAAAATTGAGGAATAATGCTTTAACTCATCGAGTTAACTAAAATATTGCTGTTTTGAACAAAATTTCACATGCACAAGTCAACAACTTCAGTAATTAATTGAGATGCCACAAGATAATCATTTAGCACTTGTCTATGCTCTAAGTAAATGGATTGAGGAACACTTAGGTCGAGTTATCCATTTAGAAGAACTTGCTGCCTATTCAGGCTATTCGTTATGGCATATGCAAAAAATTTTTAAAGAAGTGACTGGAATTTCGTTGGGTAAATACATCCGTCAACGTCGTCTTGCGGGCGCGGTTAACCTGCTTAGAAACAGCGAACAATCCATTTTTGATATCGCGCTGGACTTTGGGTTTGGTTCCCAATCACATTTCACCTATATGTTCCGAAAAGAATATGGGATAACCCCGTTCGATTTTCGGCAAAATGGGGATATTGATTTAGACGTCAAAGAACCTTTGCATTTGAGCCATACTCATGATTAAAGTTATCTACTTGAATTATCTAGCTAAGTAATACTTTTCATATTTAGATAATTTACATTTAATGTAAATGGAGTAAGGTACTTCAGTAAAACATCATTAACCGGAGGCGTTGATGTCAATTAAACTGGTAGCAATTGATTTAGATGGTACTCTACTCAACTCTCAGCACCAAATCACCCCAGCAGTCAAAGATGCGGTTATACAAGCCAAAAGCAACGGTATTCACGTAGTACTTGCTTCAGGTAGACCATTTTCAGGGATCTTTCCCTATCTCCAGCAACTTGGCCTCGACAATGCATCAGATTATTGCATTAGCAATAACGGTAGTGTCATTCACCAAGCCAATGATGGAACACATTTAGTTGAAAATCTGTTAGATTTTGCTGACTACCAATATTTCGAATCTTTGGCAAACGAAGTTGGTGTGCATATGCATGTGCTCGCACAAAATACGATGTTTACTGCAAACCGCCATATCAGCCATTACACTGTGCATGATGCTTATCTAACCAATACCCCTCTGGTCTATTGCCCTGCAAATGAAATGGATCCTAGCCTAAAGTTCACTAAGTTTATGATGATTGACCAGCCAGAAAAGCTCAGTGTTGGTATCAGTTATATTCCTGAAGATACTTTTGAAAGCTATTCATTGATGAAAACCAGCCCTTATTTTCTAGAGATCTCCAGTAAAACAGCAAGCAAAGGCGCTGCTTTACAAGTGATTTGTGAAAAGTTAGCCATCACACCGGACAAAGTCATGAGTATTGGCGATCAAAATAATGATTTACAAATGCTTCAGTATGCCAAGATCCCTGTCGCGATGGGCAATGCAATTGATAATGTCCGCAATATTGCAAAATTTGTCACAGCAACGAACAATGAAGATGGTGTAGCCGTCGCATTAAATAAATTTATAAACCAACAATAATACCATAGGCAGTGTCACTCACTGCCATTTAATAAGATATTGAAATAAATCGCTAATCACTAGCACTAAGCCCCCCTATTTATCTACCTCCTAAAGTCAAATGACTGATCGAAGTCTGACGCTCCCCTCTAAATTTGATACTATCTGCGCCTTTAAAAATACTGTAATAAAAAAATATTCATTGCAAAACAAACATTACAAGCAGGTAGTAACATGTTTTCGACTAAAGATATGATAATTCTTGGGATGATGGTCTTTGCACTCTTTCTTGGTGCAGGTAATATCATTTTCCCTCCTATGGCTGGCTACCAATCAGGAACAGATTGGTTTAGCACATCACTCGGTTTTATTATTACTGGCGTTATTCTGCCTTTTATTACACTAGTGACTGTTGCTGTAAAAGGCCGTGGGGAAAGGCTTTCCGTTGATCTACCTAAATGGGTTGCTGTTATTTTTTGGGTCGCGCTATATTTGATTGTCGGTTCAACATTTGCCATGCCTAGGGTCACCAACACCGCATTTGAAATGGGATTCATTCCTTTAGGTTTTGTGGAAAAAAATATAGCCTCTCATTTAACGTTTGCATTAATTTTTAATATTTGCTCGCTATTTTTCATGCTCAAACAAGGCACCATGATCAGTGCCATCGGTAAATTTATGACACCTGCACTGCTAGTCTTATTAGTTGTTGTTGGTGTCGCTGTAGTGGTTGAGCCTCTGTCTGCGATTAATGCACCAGTGAAACAATATGCAGATTATGCCTTCTTCGGTGGAGTCATTGATGGTTATCAAACCATGGATGTTTTATCCGCCATGGCATTTGGCGGGATTGTCGCTAGAGCTTTAGCCTCTAAAAATATTACTCAGCCTCGCACAGTTGCATTTATTACCATAAAAGCTGGTTTAATTTCAGTTAGTCTATTGGCAGCGCTCTATATTTGCTTATTCTATCTTGGCGCAACAAGTGATCTCGTCGCCAATACGGCAACCAATGGCGGACAAATTTTCTCACGTTATGTTGATGCACTATTTGGTTCTGTGGGAACGTGGATCATGTGTGGGATTGTGTTGTTAGCCAGTATGACAACGTTAGTCGGTGTGACCAGTGCTTGTGCCGATTACTTTGCAACATTCCATCATCGCTTAGGTTATCGTTTTTGGGTTATATTTTTCACGCTGCTAACCACGATTGTTTCGACCTTCGGGCTAGACACCCTATTACGCGTCACCATCCCAGCGCTCCTGATGATATATCCTTCATCTGTTACAATCGTATTCCTCCAATTTGCTCGTCGCTATATGGCTGCTCCGCGGATTTCTTACGGTATCACGATCGCCGTCATTGTTTTTATGAGTCTATTGGATACGTTAAACTATTTGAAATTACTCAGTGATAATATGAAGAATTTCCTTCTTACTCATCTCCCTCTCTTTGAGCAAGGTATGGGCTGGTTAATACCGGGTATTATTGCTTGTATCATCTCACTGTTAATTGGAAAAATGTGCTCAGGTAAAACAGCGCAATTGAACAATGAAACAGTATAAATAACCTTAATGGCGCTCTTTACTGGTATTGAGCGCCACACGCCTCGTCGCTAGAAAGCAAATAATTGATCCTAACGTTACCATTAACACACCTTGCCAAAAACCAAGTGTTAGCGCGGTACTCAAGAGTATTGAAGAAAATGCCGTTGAAATCACGGGGGTAAAATAGGATAAGGTACCTAAAAATGCCACATTTCCTCTGATCACTGCCAGTGTCCATAACGCATTAGCCCCACCTGTTGCCAACGCAGCAACCAACAATAAACCGACACTCGCAAATGAAAAATCAAAAGATTTTGCGGGTTGCAAAGCAAACAAAAGCCACAAGCCTATTGATGTGACGATAAAAAATAGCACCATGCCATTATGGCCGCCAGAGATACGTTTGGTGACATTACTGTAAAATGCCCAAAAAATGGCACCCACAAAAGCCAATAAATAGCTTAAAGGGTTTCTTTTGATATTCGTTAAGATGGCCTCTACTGAAATGGGTTTATCGCCTGAAATAACCCAAACCAAGCCGACAAAAGCCAACGCTAAACCAACACCAAGCAGCCAAGTAAATTTTTGTCGATTAAAGAATACGGCTAGTGCAATAGTAAAACTTGGCCATAGATAATTTACCATACCCAATTCTATTGCTTGCTGACGGTCATCCGCTAACCCTAACGCTAATACAAAACAGATTTCATAACTGACAAATAAGAGTGTTCCCCAAAAAAGATAACGTTTAGGGTAAATATGGATTTTAGGTAATCCCATAAATAGAATTAGGATAATGGTACCAAAACTATAGATAAGCGCAGCACCACCAACAGCACCAAAGCTTTCGCTTGCACTACGAATTAAACCGACAATAGTGCTCCACAATAATATTGAGATCACACCGTAAAATGTTGCTGTATGCTCACCTAATTTCATTTTTTACTCAGTTTCAAGGTTATCTCACCATTTATTGATAAAAACCTTAAAGCTCAAACTGTTAGAAAGCAAGTATTATTAATAGTGTTTATAGAATGACAATTTTATTAGGGAAGATCTTAGTAAAAAGGCCACCTCATTTGGTGACCTCAAATTGTTGATGATGTGGGATAAAAACGTATTTTCCCTGCTACGTATTATCAGCCGAAAATCAATTTTTATGATTCTTGAATCGCTTTTTTAGATACCCATTGCTTGAGTTGCTCTTTTTCCCAAATTCCTTCTTCTACTTGGATCTTCAATTCAGGATGCTGCTCAATATCAAAGGTCGGTATTTTTCCTGCTTTTCGTTGCAAGTTATAGTCTTTAGCCAATTTAAACGCGATACCAGAGAGTAATAGGATCGCAATGAGGTTGGTAATTGCCATTAGCCCCATCGATAAATCAGCCATCTTCCAGATTAATGGCATTTCAGCTAATGCCCCAAACATCACCATTCCGAGAGCTGCTAAACGCAAGAGAAATAAGCTTGTAGTATGATTATTTTCAAGAAAGATCATATTACTTTCAGCATAGGCATAATTAGCAATGATCGAAGTGAAGGCAAAAAAGAATATCGCCACAGCAACAAATGTTGCCCCCCACCCACCAACAACTGATGACAAAGCCAGTTGAGTTAGCTCAATGCCATTCACTTTTTCCGTTGGGTTATCCAACACACCAGAAGAGAGTATAATGATTGCAGTAGCGCTACAAATGACAATAGTATCCATAAAAACACCCAACATTTGTACATAGCCTTGTGAGGCCGGATGCGGTGGATAAGGTGCAGCTGAAGCGGCAGCATTTGGTGCAGATCCCATCCCCGCTTCGTTAGAAAATAAGCCCCGCTGGATCCCCTGCGTCATCGCTTGTCCGATGCCATAACCAATAGCGCCACCAGCAGCCTCTTGCAACCCAAATGCATTACGAATGATCAGTGTAAAAATCTCAGGCAAACGTTCGACATGATGCCCGACAACCCAAAACGCCAATATTAAATAAGCT
This sequence comes from Providencia manganoxydans, assembly GCF_016618195.1. Classification (NCBI taxonomy): domain Bacteria; kingdom Pseudomonadati; phylum Pseudomonadota; class Gammaproteobacteria; order Enterobacterales; family Morganellaceae; genus Providencia; species Providencia manganoxydans. Next base: position 2,046,616 of record NZ_CP067099.1, on the reverse strand, counting down.
AGCGCCATAACTGGTACAACTAATTCAGCAACCTTTGCAATTGATTTTAATCCGCCGAAAATAACAATACCGCTCATGATCACAAGAGCAATACCCACATAGAGAGGATTAAAATCAAATGCTACAGCAGTAGCCTGTGCGATTGAGTTTGCCTGCACCGCATTGAATACTAAGCCAAATGCAATAATAAGGAATATCGAAAACAAAACCCCCATCCAACGCAGATTTAGTCCTTTTTGCATATAATAGGCGGGCCCACCACGATAATTACCTTGGTCGTCTTTCGTTTTATAAAGTTGCGCTAGTGTTGATTCAACAAAGGAAGTTGCCATACCGAGTAAAGCAACAACCCACATCCAAAAAATTGCCCCTGGTCCACCAGCGGTAATCGCAATAGCGACCCCCGTTAGGTTTCCGGTTCCCACTCTTGCCGCTAAGCTAGTACATAAAGCTTGGAAGGAAGAGATACCTGCTTTATTTGTTTGATTACTATTTTTTAAGATACCAAACATATGACTAAAATGACGGATTTGAATAAAACCTGTACGAAAAGTAAAATAGATGCCTGCACCAAGTAACAAGTAAATGAGTAGTGAGCCCCAGACTACATTGTTTAGATAGTTGATAAATTCGACCAAACTGTTCCCCTTATTTTATAATATACAAATAAAGATCATTGTTTCACCAATGATAGTTTTCACTATGTTTCGCCTGAAATAACACAGGGATGATTATAGAAACTCATCTTTTATAGGAAGCGTAATTAAATACAAAACAAAGAATCTTAAAACTATATTTTTTTATCTTTTATGTAAAACATTTTTTTAGTTTTAGATAATTACTATCAATTTTTTTATTAAAAAAACTAATATGCTCTCATAATTGGGATAAAAAATAACCATTAATATTAATGGATTATATATTTATCATCTAAGAAGACAAATTATTAATCACTTGATTACATTAAAATGTTGTAAGTAGAATTTGATATTCATACACGAGATTAATTTCTATATGATACCTAAAGTAAATAGCGTTACTTTCATTATTAAGCTTAAGCACTCTACTAATAAAATTGATAGACTAGCGGCTTACATATTTTAAATGTATTAACTGATAAATTAACATTACTCACTTATACATTTTTACTGTGTTTAAAACATACAAATCGATTATTTTTTCACCTCATCAAAAAATGACTATTGAAAAATAAGCATTGCTTCTATTTATACATCACAATAAACTTTACAACTAAATTGTGATCCTACTGAAGGTTAAAAAATGAAAATCACCATTAAAATCTCTGATGATACTGTATCCCAAAAATCCTATGATGCATTCACTGCTGAGCTAAGAGCAAGAGTCCTAGAAGTATACCCTGGTAGCGATTTATATATTATTCATGATTCAGGTGCCACCACATTTGAAACCAGTGGATTTCATGACGACAAAGAAGCACATGTCGTGTTGCATGAGCTGGTTGAAGATGTTTTAAAACATGGTCACTGGTCAAAATAATCCACACTAGCCACCCATGAAAATGTATCAACAATCATCTTATTGATTGAAAGATAACAAACTTATCTAATATGTGATCGGTTATTAATCAAATACTGGTCACATTTTATCTCTTTTATCTTGCCAATTTTTGACTGACCTTATTTCTGATCAAGATCAGCCTTAGCATAATTAATTAGCATTTTGCTGCCAAAACAGCTTTACCTTCCACCGTTATATGATAAATTATATAACGTAATTTTCATTTACATTGCTTTGCTATTTATGGCAGCCAGTATTTTTACTGGCTCTTTTTTGTTTCAAAATGCGAAATATGGCTTAAAACCTCATCTTTTCAGGCAATTCTGCTATAGTCTCACTTCAATACACGATAAAGTTAATACTCATTTAGTGTAAAACTAGAGGTACTGTCATGAAACGTCTTTTACTTGCTGTATGCTTTGCACCTGTTATCGCAATGGGTGCTAATGAACCACTAAACATTAGCCAAACTGCTATTGATTATTGTGATATCACTGGAAAAGCACTGAATGATGCTTATGATTCAGATAAAAGCAGCAATGAATTAACATCCAGCGCTCTAAGCCAACTGAAGAGCAAACAAGTTGATCTCGCGAAATTAGAGATAAATGAAGCTGATTTGCAAAAGAATTTAGATGTTGCCATCAAAGCAGTTCGTGATAGCAAAGGTAAATTTAAAAACCACGATGAATTTACCAAATCGCTAAATGATTCAATCTCAGCCTGTAAGATCCAAACTGAGCTATTATTGAATAAAACAAAATAGCGCGACTTTAACAAATGATGCCCAGACTAATGGCTGGGCAGCATAATGCATTATGATTTTTCTTCTTGGCATATTTTGATGATTGATGCCTCGATTTCTGGTGTATCGCTCAATAATAATTGATTATGACCTGAGAACTTACCATCACGTACATCAACGCTAGCAACAAAAGGCAAAATCGTGCCAGACTCCCCTACTTGGTAAGAGCCGCACACACGAACCCCCTCCCCATCTTTATACTGATTACGTTTGACCACGGCGACATTTTTGAAAAAGATTTTCTGTTGCGATGATGACAATTTTTGCTCAACAAGCTGCTGAGCCATTTTTTGGATATCAGTATCATTGATAGTGATTGTGTATTGGTATGCAAAACCTGCTGCCACAATCAATAAAATAATCAATAACTTAGTCTTTACACGTTTCAAGTCATAATCCTTATCTGTGCGTTTAGCTACTAAGTGTAATTATAACGGTATTTTTTAAAATTAAGTGAACAAAATGAGTCAAATGTTTCCCTCAAAGCACCCTATCATAATGACAGCTATAGTTTTTTCGATATTATTTTATTTACATAGGTATCTAATAACCAAATTAAATCAGATATTATTTAATAAATAAAAATGCATTAATTAATGTATGATATTTTAATCAAAATGAATTAAATATTAACAATAAAGCACATTAACACTTAAATAAATCTTAAAATTAACTTTAATTCAAAATTTGAAACAAATATTTTTCATTGTGATGAAATAGTGAGTACTTCATGGCTAAATCATGTTTTATTCTTTTATTTGAGTAAATAGAATTGAAATAATAAATAAAACAGCCACAATAATAATTAGTAGATAGTCAATAGGAGAATAATTATGAAATATCTAAAGCCTCTATTTATTGCGGCAAGTGTTTTCGCTGTGAGTTTTTCTTCTTTCGCATATCATGGTAACAACAATTGTGATGGAACTTGGCATCGAGGAGGTTACCAAAACAATGCCCAGTCCTATGATAATCGACCTTGTAATGACAGCCGCCATTATAATGCTTCAGGTCGCCACTACGGTATGCATAATGGCGCTATGCAATATTCAACTTCTTTGCAAACAGCCCAGCCAGATGAAGCACTGAAAAAAATCGCACTTGATGCACCAAAAGCTGAAAGTGGTAAACAGTATGTTGTCCACGTTTCGGTTGTTGAAATAACGGGTAATAATACTCTACCTCAAAATCAATAACTCATTCAGGGCAGCCAACCTGCCCTATTTTATGATTAGCTACGTGCTATTTTAAAAACCTATCGGTTGGTAACCCTGCCACTCCGGTTTAAAATGCTCGCCATTTGGCTGTTCTATTAAATGAATATAATAATCACTAACTTGATGTAGTAACACACAATCATCAACATCTTTTAAATTATCTTTATGCTGCTGCTGGCTATCAACCAATAATGTATCGTTCGCTTTTTGTTTTGCTTCTGCTGGCGTATTTGCAACAAATAAATCGAATTCATGCAATTCAGCTAACTTTGAAGGTTTATAGCCTCCAACATTCACAAAATATAATTTTTGCTGATGAGCTGCAGGCTCTTTGCTTAATTCAATTCGATACCCATCTACCCAATTGATGATTGCATAACCATCGATATGAATTTTATCTTTATCTCCAAACCAAGCTTCTCGCAATGCAGGCCATGCATCTGTTGGCTGATGTACCACCACAAATTGGATATCATGTACTTCAATATTGGATTTGCCAGCATTACCACCCACATAAAACATATATAACTTCATTTGTTTTTTCCAATTTATTATTTAATTTCGATATATAATTTATTATATAACCATGTGAATTAAAAGCACAATCTATGCACTGTTTTAGTCACATCTGTAATGAAATTTTTATCTTGTAGTTCAATGCAATAGATAAAAATTTAGCTTTATTTTCCTTTTAAAAATATCAAAAAAATCATTAAATGAATATAAATTCACTTTTAATAAATAAATATTTACATTATTATCATTTTTAATCTACTTAGCTCTCAGGGAAAACTATGGATCGTCGTACATTTATAAAAACAAGCTCAATGATTATGAGTGGCCTAGCTGCAAGCAATTTACTTAATCAAGCCATCGCAGAAACAAAAACAGCGATGATTATTGATGAAAAACACCCGTTACTACTCAACTTTAATGAAAATTCACTCGGTATGTCCCCCAAAGCACGGCAAGCCGTTATTGCTGCATTGCCGAGTTCCTTTCGCTACCCAGATAGTGCACGTGCTGAACTCATCAACCATATCGGTGACCACTATAACTTGACAGAACAACATGTTACTTTAGGAAATGGTTCTTCAGAAACCATTCAAGCTGCTATTGCTATGTTGGCTGCACAAGCTCGCAAACAAAATCAAAATATTCAATTAGTCACACCAGATCCCACTTTTAACTACGCTGAGCTCTACTCAATTCCTCTAAATATCAAGATCAGCAAAGTCCCTTTAAAAGAGGATTTTTCTTTCGATTTACACAAGATGGAACAGTTGGCTGACCAATTCGATGGACTATCCATCATTTATATTTGTAACCCTAATAACCCAACAGCAATGATCACCCCTTCCAGTAAGCTCAATCAATGGATGACAAAGGCGTCTGATAAACAATTTTTTATTGTTGATGAAGCCTACGCTGAGTTTGTCGAAGACCCTCAATTCACCAGTGCAATAGAACAAGTAAAACAAGGGCAAAAGAACCTTCTTGTTACTCGCACTTTCTCAAAAATTTTTGCATTAGCTGGCTTACGTGTTGGTTACGGTATTGGAGCTCCGGAAGTCGTAGCTGCAATTGATCAGTTTCTTCCTTTAGATAATACCAATACCGCAGGAGCGGTTGCAGCTCTGGCCTCATTACAAGATAAGCCTTTCATTGCATATAGCTTGAAATCAAATAATGTTTCAAGAAATATCGTGAAATCTGCGCTCAATGAGTTAAATATTGCTTATGCACCATCACAGGCGAATTTCATCTTCCATAAGGTGAAAGGTGACGTGAAAACCTACCAAAAAAGAATGGCAGAAGCGCATATTATGGTTGGAAGAGAATTCCCTCCTGCATTGGGTTGGAGCCGTCTTACATTAGGAACACCTGAAGAAATGGAACAATTTGTTGTGGTATTAAAGCGTTTCCGTGAGAAGGGTTGGATCTAAAAATAACTATCTCCCCTTGTGGCTTTGCACAAGGGGTCAACTTGTATCCCCTCTAGAATAGAGGGTATCGCAAATCATAAAAAGTAAAATATCAAAAAGGCCCTTTAAAAATAAAAAATGCACCAGCAAAAATCAAAATAAAGCCAATAATATGATTAATAGTTATACTTTCCCCTAAATAGAGCACAGAAAATATGACAAATACGCAAAGCGTGATAACTTCTTGCATCGTTTTCAATTCTGCGGCGCTATAGTATTGATGACCAAGGCGATTAGCGGGAACAGCAAAGCAGTACTCAACGAAAGCAATTAACCAACTAAAGAAGATAACACTGTACAACGGTTTATCTGTAAATTTTAAATGGCCGTACCACGCAAACATCATAAAAACATTCGAAATAACTAACAGTATAATAGGATAAGATTTAGCAAGCATTTTGATATACATAGTGGTCAATCGTTTCGCTATTATGGCGATAAAAAAAGTAAAATTCACCACAATTCACGCTTTCTTTTCTTGATAAAATCTTGCTTTAGTTTTATCTCTCTCAGGCTTGGCGAATATTATCGTATCTAGGGAGGTTACATGACGTTTCAGTATCGTTTAATGAAAATGACCGATTGTGAAGAAGTCACACATCTACTACAGCGCAATGCACAATCACAAGGCGGGGGATTATTAGGTGAATTTCCACTAAATAAAGTTGAAAGTATGTTTGCTAATTCGTTGCGCGTTATTATCGCTTATGAACGCAACCATATTGTTGGTGTTGTTTTCAGCTTTGATGTAAAAAGTAGCGCTCTTCCCCCGTTAGCACAATATATTACTCAGCAATTTAAAACGGAAATAAATAATAGCTGGTTTTATGGGCCCGTTTGTATCGATGCGGCCTATCGAGGAAAAAACATGCTTAAACCGCTATATGATGCAATTTGCGCTCAGCAAACGGGTAGTCCAGTTGCTTTTATTAACATAGATAATATCCGCTCTCTAAAAGCACATCAAAAATTAGGTATGCAAGAAATCGCTGAGTTTAGCTTTGCTGGCACCGGTTATTACTTAGTAAAAGGATAGTATTGTAATTTACCCTACGCCATATGTACCAGATAGTACATTTTTCTTTTATTTTATTGTCTATTGAGTTACATTAAATAAATAATGTATTAATGAGTACTAATTTATGACGGATTTTTTAACTGCAAATCAAAAAGCATGGGATAAGCAAGCTCAACAGCAGCAAGCTTGGTCAATTCCTGTTGATGCTGACACTATTACAAAAGCCAAACAAGGTGAATGGCAAATACACCTAACCCCTTCTCCATTAGATAAACAATGGTTGGGGGATGTTAAAGGGAAAAAAATCTTATGCCTTGCCTCAGCGGGTGGACAACAAGCCCCTATATTGGCAGCTGCGGGGGCAGATGTAACTGTTTTTGACCTTTCAGAGCAACAATTGGCACAAGATCAACAAGTTGCTATTCGTGATAACCTAAGATTGGAAACCATACAGGGGGATATGCGTGATCTGCATATATTCGCAGACACTAGCTTTGACCTGATTTTCCATCCAATTTCAAACCTTTATATACCCGATGTCACCCCTGTATGGCGTGAATGTTATCGAATATTGAAAAAAAATGGCAGACTACTTTCGAGTTTTTTCAACCCCATTGTTTTTGTTGGTGACAGAGACCCAAAATTCAGTGAACAAGGTTTAATCAAACCAGCCTACAAAATGCCTTTTTCTGAATTAGAAAATCTCACTGAACAACAAATTATGCTGAAGCATCAAAATCAAGAAGCGTTTGTTTTTGGTCATTCACTCACAGATTTAATTGGTGGACAAATAAATGTAGGCTTTAATATCGCAGGTTTCCTTGAAGACTGGCAACCTAACCCACGTTTTATTATCGATAACTACTTACCGACTTTTTTAGCTACATTAGCCATTAAGGTCGCATAAATAATAAATTAAGGTGAATTATATTTAAAACTCTACACTAAATAATTCGAGTGGCAGATAGGCAACGAATGAAGAGAGTCGCGGTGAGCATAGATAAATTATATGACTCGGCAAGCTGTATGTCGTCAACACCTGTGCAGTTCGAAGTATGATGAGTACAATCTTAACTTTTTAAATTTATTCTTGGCAATATCGAGACCAAACAACCTCAAATTGCTCCACTGGAATAATATCATCAACCTCTTCGACAAAAGGAATTGATACCATGGTTTTACCCACTGAACTCTTATGATATCTCACAATAAAACGTTTAAAACCATAGGGGAGTTCATTTTTAAAACCATAAACCTCACCACAGTAATATCCCGTTTCTTCGCCATTATCCGATTGACTTAATACATGGTAATTAACATTCCGATACTCTGCTGCGGTTGGGTAAGCAAGAAAATCCTCAACTGAGTTCTCTATTTTCTTTTTAGTATCTATCTCTGATACTTTAGCCATATTTGTCATTATGCCAGCAATATAGGCACCACCAACAATAAGTAACAGCACAAGGCTTCTTAGTAGCATATTTCCCACGGTAATATTGATAAAATCCACACTAACACATTATAGTTAAATTGTAACAAAATGCGACAAGAAAAATAGTCATTTACTGATATGCCATACAGAGATTGGTTAACGATTTATTTTCGTCCCAATTACGTCATTATAAAATAACTAAACCTATTGATATAATTGCCAAAAGTAGATCAGTATTGCCGCTGCTAAAACCCAATTCACAGTAGCAATACTTAAACACAACCATGCCGATACTTTGGTTGCCAGAAAATATACGGTAATTAAATACAACAGATAAGGAATTAATGACCACAGACCAAATAATGCGGTTTTACGTAATGCTAAAGCACCTTGTTCTTGAATAACAATCACATGAGCAATCAACGCAAATGTTGGGAATAAAGGGATCAGACCGGCAATATAAAAAAGCTTACTCTTTGATAAGATAGCAATCACCAAAACGGCCACAGCACCTAACAAACACTTTAAAAAGAGAGTAATCATAGTTGTCTCAAGTTTCTCATCAGAATCAATATATTCTTACCCTTAAAAAGACTCAGACTATCAGCACGCTAGTTTTATCTCAATAACCTACGTTTTAAATCAATTCACGCTAAAAAACAAATAATTACCATTAATACGACAAATGAATCATTAGCATTAATTTAGATTAATATTGATTTGAACATAAAGTATACGTCGTAGCTGCCGATATCATTGATTAGTCCCTACGCCTGACTTCTGTATGACTGTTATAAGGTATATACCAACTATCTGATTTAGCTAGTTATTACCTTATATCTAATAAGTGGTTTACTTATGCATGTTATAAACATGTTACCGACAGTATGAAAGGAAATAATAAATGATGTCCGATATATCACAAAAATTTAAATTATCGCTTTTCCGGTCTTCGGGTCTTAAAACAACAACTCTAGTTTGGCTTTTATCTGGATTATTGATTGTATTATTACTCTCTTCATGCTGGTTATTCTTTAGTTACCTCAAAAACTACCAAACAACCCTTGGTAAACTGGATGCCATATACCAAGAACAATCAGCTTTGAACGAAACATGGCAATCACTATTACAGGCACGTAATACCTTAAATCGTGCCAGTTCTCGGCATTTGCTAGTCATTAATAAAATGCAAACTGCAAATACTGACATAGATAGTTTGATTAAACAGTTCCACGAAAAAATTGATTGGGCTGATTTGCAATGGAAAAATTTCGCTCAACTATCACAAAATAAAAGTGAATTATTATTTAGTGAGTTAGCTCAAAGCTATACCGAGTTACAAGCAGCATTAATGGAACTTTCAAGTTTTTTGGTGCAAGGAAAGACCTACGATTTTCTGAATCAACCTACTCAAAAATTTCAAGATACCTTCGAACTGAATCTTAACTACTATCACCAACAATTAAACCAAAGCTATCATCAAATTTCTGCTGCTAGCGAACAGTTATATAAACAAAGCATTATCGGTATTATTGCGGTTATTATTACTCTTACCTTTATTACTCTGTTAGTTCGCTTTATTTTACAATATTTATTTGTACGACCTTTAAATCAGGTTATCGATGGCATCGAAAAAGTAAGCCAAGGTATTCTTTATCATCATTTTGATAATAAAGGGCTAGCAGAAATTAAATCACTCAAACAGCATGTTTCTAATATGCAAAATAAGCTAATCGAGATCGTTCAAAATATTTACTCCAATACACACAACATCAAAAATGAATTAAACGACATTACTCAAATGAATCAAGACCTGTCAATTCGCGCAGATCAGCAAGCCGCTGCGATTGTAGAAACAGCAGCGAGTATCGAAGAATTAGATTCTTCTTTCAAACTTAATAGTGCTCATACCCACGAATCTTGCCAACTAATGGTTGAAACAGGAGTTACCATTGATAAAAGTAATGAACTGATCTCAGATGTTGTCGAGAATATGGATGATATCGTTGATTTTTCAAAAGAAATTAGCAAAATCACCTCTACTATAGACAATATTGCTTTTCAGACAAATTTATTGGCGTTGAATGCTGCCGTGGAGGCGGCACGTGTTGGTGAACACGGCAAAGGATTTGCTGTTGTCGCCAATGAGGTTCGTGAGCTTTCTATGAGTTGCAACCAAGCCTCTAAAGAAATTAAAACGCTAATCGATAACTCGAATGAGAAAATACACCATTGTTTTCAACTCGCAGCTGATGCTAATGACAATATTGTATCAATTGCCAAGAGTACCTCTAATATCAACGAAAAAATCCAGAATATTTCTCTCGCTTCACATGAGCAAACTTATGGTGTTGGGCAAATACATTTAGCGATTAATGAGCTGGATAATACCACACAAGCTAATGCGACTATGACAAGAGAATTACAAGGCTCTTTACAATCTTTGAAAGCACAATCTGACTTATTAGAAGAAATTATCGAAATATTTCATATTAAACCTTGTGGATCACCACAACCAGAACAAAAAACTCAACAATAATAAATATTTTATATCGCTAAGCAGCTATTTCTTAGTTGCTTAGTCTTGGAGTAAAGCATTTTTATTACCTATTATTGAATCAAATCTGCTATAACTGTCATCCTCTACCCACTAACTATGCATAATAAGTAAAAAATGACAATAAAAATAGCCGTTCTTGTTGATAACAACACTCTTATCGATAGCTACTTTTGCGGTGAGCCAGGCGTTAGTTACTATATTGAAGCCGATGGGCGTAAAATCCTATTTGATACGGGATATTCCAATATCTTTATCGATAATGCACACACACTTAATATCGATTTATCTCAGATTACTGATTTAGCTTTATCGCATGGACATAATGATCATACATGGGGGCTAAATCATCTCATACAGCACTATGATAGAAGAAACTGCTGTTTTCAGAAGAAAATTGACTTAATTTATCACCCAGATGCACTATTACCAAAATGTTTTGGCTCAAAAGTTATTGGTGCTAATATTCCTAAAGACGTGTTAGATGCTTATTTTGACAGTAAGCAAACTGTTGAACCCTATTCTCTTACCGAGAATATTATCTTTTTAGGCCAAATTCCACGAAACAACCATTTTGAAGGCAAAGAACCTATTGGTTCAACGGTAGATGCAAACAATCAAACTATAGATGATTATGTATGGGATGATAGTGCCCTAGTCATTAAAACTTCAGCAGGAATTATCATCGTGACCGGCTGCTCACACGCAGGAATTTGTAATATTATTGAGTACGCTAAGCAAGTCACTAATACAAATAAAGTTGTCACTGTGATTGGTGGATTCCACCTACAAAATGCGTCTGATGAAATTCTCAATCAAACAGGTGAATACTTCAGCCAACTCGATGTTGATCATATTCATCCATGCCACTGTACTGATTTAGCCGCTAAAATTCACTTATCCAAATTTTCATCTATTAAAGAAGTCGGTGTTGGTTTAGTATTAAATTACCCTCTATAACCATCTAAGAGTGATGATTAGCAATTTCATCACTCTTAGACTTCAATGATATTAATAAAAACCATAATCCATATTCTCTAGGTTACCACCATAAATTTTATCTATATCATTAACTCTTTTTACATAAATGATACCTTCATTTCCATAATTATCATAAAATGTAATATATCTAATATCTTGACCATACTGAGGATTTTTGGCTAAGATACCATAGTCACCATTTTTATCTTTAATCTTAAAACCATAGCTCCTAACTAGATTAATCTTATTATTTGTATTCACTTGAAACTTATATTTGTCTGATAATTTTTCCACCTCTTTATGAGGTGCTAATGCCCACGCAGGCACATACATATCTTGCTGATTTTTATTTATATGCCGATAAAGTGTTAAAGATGAATCCACGTCCATATATTGGAAAAAATGACTTAATTGATGGGTGGCAACTTGCGATGAATTATACACCTCAATGGATGAACCATTAGATATCACTCGACTTAGCAGCCAACCTTTAGGTATAAGCTCATATGTTTTAAAACGCATGAACCCATCATACCAATCAATCTCTTCCGAGATAACTGTAAAATCATTGATTGTATATCGTTTTGGTTGTAACGCACGGAGAGTAACATAAGATTGTTTATCGGAATTATTACACGTTGAATAGTATTCTATTTGGCTATTTCGCGTATTAAGCGCACTCAATTTAGCACAAATTCGTGTTACCCCAGTACTGCTTGTCGCTAAATAAAAATTTTGATACTGTTTATCAGATCTGGCTAATAGTACTACCCCTGAAGATTTTAAACTTTCAATCTCATGTGGATAATTATTTTCGTTCTCGAAAAACTTAAAATTACTTAATTCACCCCCTTCATATTTTAATAGTTTAACATCTTGAATAAGATAATCTTCACTCAGTTCATAATCAATTATTATTTTAGCCTGCATAGTACCATTAGAATAGATACTAGCATTATTAGTATAGTTTGAAGTGTATATATTAACATAACGAAATACAGCGCTATTATTTGAGAATGTAAAACCACTCCATAACAGCAAAATAAAATAAATCACCATTCTAAATATCATAAATATTCCATACATGAGCAATGTCATGTTTTATATATGTTAATTGAATATATACAATACCTCCCCTCATTTATCCGGTATATTTTTAAAATTATCAGCTTATATTTATTAAATAGTATGTACTGGTGCGACAAGTGCATGAATCACTAGGAGCGTACATAAGTACGTGACTGGTGCGAATGAACGTAGTCAACAAAATTGCAACTTGAAGTATGACGAGTATAGAAGGCTATAAATATATAGCCTTAACTTTTACCTACAATGAATATTCAAATTCGGGAGCCGAGATCTTCATCTGCTTTTTTGCCATTAATCATACGCGTTAGCTCTTCACAGCGAACAATTTTATTGTTTGAAAGATGGAAACAAGCAAAAACTTCGAATTCACTGATTTCTCCATTTTTCTTTTTAGCACAAGCAATATGCTGGGTATGTACACACCCATCACCTTCAGCAATCGATTTTATTGTAATAGAAATGCTCTCAACAGCATTCTTTAATGCATTAAGATGCGCTACAAACTCTGTATAATCAATTTTTTTTCCATCAACAATTTGAATATAATCGGGTGAGAAATATTGTTCAATAGCGCTAAGATTACCTATATCATTCCCTAATACACTAACTAATGCTCGCTGAACTAATGTCAAATTACTCATTAGATTTTCCTCTTATTAATTATCTCTTTTACTGGATATCTTACTATTTGACCAATATTTCAAGTGCCTAATAAAAACATTGCATAAAACAACAATAAATTCTATTTATGGCTATTTTGTGATTATTTGTATAAATAAAAGTACAATTAGCAGTCAAAAAAACATTGAGTGACCACGTGTACAACACCATCCCCTAAATAGTTACTTATTTCCTATTTGTTTCATAGGGTTACTTCTTAAATCAAATAGCTTAACTTATGTAATGAAAAAATTTCCTATAACACATAAACTTCGGTCAATAGGTTAATTGATGGTTTTATTGAATCATTAACAGGCGAATTATGCACTACAAAATCAATAAACTCTTTTATTTCACTCTCACTATTTTCAGCTTTTATATGAAATTTTGAAATTATTTTTGAAAAACCAAGCTCGGATTTTTCATTTATCCCTAGTAATCTATCACCATCAAATTCACCAATCATATCCACTTTTACATCCTTTAGAACAATCCCTTTTTGTACAGCAAAAAATTTCGTTACAAGACACTGACAGGCACCTATAGCAGCAAGTAATGATTCGACTGGGGTCATTCCTGAATCAGTACCTCCCATGATTGAAGGCGCATCAAGGTAATAAGAAAAATTACGAGCTTTGCATATAATTTTAAAATCATCCGTTGAGGTAATATTTACATTAAAATCTCTCTTAGCCATATCTTTACCTTCGTGTTATTATATTTACTTAACTAATTAATATAAAACCAAAAAAATCTTATATTAAAGCGTTAATATCGTATATTCCTATGTATTTCATTAAAATTTAACTTACCATCAGTCAATAGGTAGCTCATAATAATCCATCATTACTATGAGGAAAAACCAGATGAGGATCTTAACTTATCACTAAAATAGATTGTACATTTAAATATTATTCTAAATAGCATCAATAAACCTCCTCTCACTAATAAAAAAATAAAAACCATTGCTGGTTAGCATGAATTTTATTTACGATTAATAAGAAAAGGTTTCATCCTAGCCTTAATAAAAATCTACATTATATATTTACGTCCTGCCAATCGTTGGTCATGGTGGCGTATTGAATAAATTAAATTACAATATAGTGAGGTTATTATGAGCTCCGATAATACTACCAGTTCACAAGTCATAGATGACGCATCTCTCATGCCCGATATATCGAATAAAAAAATTTTAGTTGGCTATTGGCATAATTGGGCTGCTGGTACTAACGATGGCTATCAACAAGGTTCTTCCGCGGCTATGAACCTGACCGATATTCCAACGGAGTATAACGTCGTCGTAGTTGCCTTTATGAAAGGAGCAGGCATCCCTACTTTCAAGCCTTACACGCTAACTGATACCGAATTTCGGCGTCAAGTCGGAGTTCTAAATAGCCAAGGGCGTGCTGTACTCATTTCTTTGGGAGGCGCTGATGCACATATAGAACTGAAGACAGGTGATGAAAATAATTTAGCGAATGAGATTATTCGTTTAGTTGATACTTATGGCTTTGATGGCTTAGATATTGATTTAGAACAAGCTGCTATCAACGCTGTTAATAATAAAACCGTTTTACCTGCTGCCTTGAAAATTGTGAAAGCACATTATAAAACCGAAGGTAAAAATTTTATCATTAGTATGGCACCTGAATTCCCTCATTTAGGCCTCAACGGTGCTTACTCAGATTATATTACTGCACTTGAAGGCTATTATGATTTTATTGCACCTCAATATTATAATCAGGGTGGTGATGGCATATGGGTAGATGATACCGGAAATGGCAGTGGTGCTTGGATAGCTCAAAATAATGATTCTGTGAAAGAAAATTTTCTTTATTTTCTGACTGAAAGCTTAGTTACAGGTACTCGTAACTTTATAAAGATCCCCCCTTCTAAATTTGTTATTGGATTACCCGCTAACAAAGATGCCGCTGGCAGTGGCTATGTTGTCGATAAACAAGCTGTTTATAATGCTTTCTCTCGTCTCGATGCTAAAGGTTTATCGATTAAAGGCCTGATGACATGGTCGGTAAATTGGGACAACGGCAAAAATGTCAGTGGTGTAGCTTATAATTGGGAATTTAAAACTCGTTATGCAGACTTACTATCAGGGGACATGTCTTAGCCTCTTATATTCAACCAAAACAGATTGTTAGTTTTATTATTTCAATATTTATAACAAATAACGGGCGCTTAAAAAGCGCCTGTTATAAATTACAGATGTTTGATGATTGCATCACCGAATTCGCTACATTTCATCAGACGTTTAAAGGCAAAAGTTACAGTCTTACCCTCGATTAAATTCATTTCAAATAAGTATATCAATACGGTACAATAAGCTAATTTCTATACAGAGCGTGCACATGAAACAAAAGATCGAGCCTGAGTCAAATAATATTACCCAACCATATTGGCCCACCTTGAAGCTCATGTTGAGCTCTCTTATTGTTTTTAATTTCTACTTAAATTTAGCCGATAAAAACAAAGTCTCGCTTCTTATTAGTATTTTCGACTTAACATTAATTCCTATGTTTGTATTCATAGTTGCATTCGTTACCAAGAATACGACGTGGAAGTCTTTGAGGCTTAGTTTACTTTCATCCCTTATAATTTACGTAACATTTCAAACCATTGATGCAATTCCATTATATTTTTCAGGGGAATTAAGTTTAAAAATTTATCTCCTTGAGCCTCAAAATGGAGTATGGTTTTTTTTAGCCACCCCAATTTGGCAAGCCTTTTTTTTATTATTATCACCAAAATTAAAATCTAATAGTTTCGCTTTATTTTGTATTTTAGTCGCATCATTGATTTCTGCTTATTTAGCAAGCAACTATCTAATGAAGCTATCAAGCTTTTTTTCTATTATTTTATATTTTCCATTCTTTATAATTGCCTATTTTATTAATGATGAAAATATAGCTTCGCTTAGAAAAAACTCTTATTTTACAATTTTAATCATTACAGTTTTAGCCATAGCCGCACTCTATTATGAAAATGACATCAATAGATTAGTTATAACTATGACTAATATTGATTCGCCATCATCTTTTTTTATTATTTATATTTTAAAGTTCTTTATAAGTATAGCTTTAGGTTCTAGCATTATATATTTCGCTTTATCAACGGATAAATATGCAAAAGTATCAAATAACGCTTTAGGTGTGTATTTGATCCATCCTATTATTTGTTTTATTTTTTTACAAGTTTTCGCTTATTTTCATGTGGAATATAGCCTATTAATAATAATATTATTAACGCTATCAACTATTAGCATCGCACTTTTATTAGCTTTTAGTCCAACCATCCACTGGTTTATTGAACCTAAGTTAAATTTTAACAAATTAACGCAATAGGACTGTTTGAGGATCGCTCTCTTTTCATTTGAGATTCACTGTATTAGTACCAATATCACTTAACCAATGACAATATCATGGCAGTAATGAAACATGTTGAGTGTAATTTACGGGAGGATATGCGAAAAAAGCTACACTAAAACCAGCCCCCATAAAGTTGGATAATTAATTAAGTTGCCATTAGGAAAGATTGAACGCTGTAATCTACAAGAATCAACCCTTTTAATGCGATAATAAAAAACGGGAACTATTAAGTTCCCGCTATTAATTACACAATATAATTAATTACATAATAATAAATTACATGTGTTTGATGATTGCGTCACCGAACTCGCTGCATTTCAGTAGTTTAGCACCATCCATCAGACGTTCGAAGTCATAAGTTACCGTCTTAGCTTCGATTGCGCCTTCCATACCTTTAACGATTAGGTCAGCCGCTTCAGTCCAGCCCATATGGCGCAACATCATTTCAGCAGACAGAATGATTGAACCTGGGTTTACTTTATCTTGACCTGCATATTTTGGTGCAGTTCCGTGAGTTGCTTCGAATAGTGCGCACTCTGAACCAATATTCGCACCTGGTGCGATACCAATACCACCAACTTGTGCCGCTAGTGCATCAGAAATATAGTCACCATTTAGATTCATACACGCGATAACATCATACTCCGCTGGGCGCAGTAAGATTTGTTGTAAGAATGCATCGGCAATAACATCTTTAACAATAATATCTTTGCCAGTTTTTGGATTCTTAATTTTAACCCATGGGCCGCCATCTAGTAGTTCACCACCAAACTCTTCTAGAGCAAGCTGATAGCCCCAATCTTTGAAAGCACCTTCAGTAAACTTCATAATGTTACCTTTGTGAACCAGAGTTACTGAATCACGGCCATTATCGATAGCATACTCAATTGCTGCGCGAACCAAACGTTTTGTCCCTTCTTCTGAGCAAGGTTTAATACCAATACCGCAGTTTTCTGGGAAACGAATTTTGGTAACACCCATTTCATTTTTTAAGAAATTGATGACTTTGTCTGCTTCAGTACTGCCCGCTTTCCACTCGATTCCTGCATAGATATCTTCAGAGTTTTCACGGAAGATCACCATATCAGTCAGCTCAGGTTGTTTAACTGGGCTTGGTGTACCTTTGTAGTAACGAACAGGACGTAAACAGATGTAGAGATCAAGTTGTTGACGCAGTGCAACGTTCAAAGAACGAATACCACCACCAACTGGGGTTGTCAGAGGGCCTTTAATTGAAACACGGTAATCACGGATTAAATCGAGAGTTTCTTGCGGTAACCAAACATCTTTACCATAAATTTGAGTAGATTTTTCGCCGGTATAGATTTCCATCCAGGAAATTTTGCGCTCGCCGTTATAGGCTTTTTTAACTGCCGCATCAACCACTTTCAGCATTGCTGGTGTTACGTCAACACCAATCCCATCACCTTCGATATACGGAATAACAGGATTGTTCGGAACATTCAGTTTGCCTTTGGCATCAATGGTAATCTTAGCGCCTTCTGCCGGAACTACTACTTTGCTTTCCATTAACCTCTCCTTTCACTTGCGCATTTGCTTGTTAATTTTTTGTAAGAGACCTGTCAATACTACTTCAATCTTTCTCTAACGCCAATGGTTAGTCGCTCTAGGTTTAATGTCGATCGCATTAAACGTACTAATCAAATGCCATCACGTCGAGTGCATTCAAAATAATAAACCTTAAAATCAGTTAGTTAAGATTAAAACTCTGTCGTACTCCATATAAAACAGTGATCAGCAAAAAATCCTCATGATTGAAAAATCAAAAAATTTCGCAAAACTATTCGTAGTTTAGCTGGAAAAATATTCTTAAAAATTCGATTTGCTCACATAAACATTGTTAATTACTTAATTTATAATATAAATTATATCCACTTTATGAAAATAAAGTACTTAATGTTCTTAATGTTTTTTATTCATTTAGTAACTATCAGCTTTAGCCTATTTTTAAATTAGATAATTAATATATAAGATTACTAGAATTTCACTTTGTTAACTTAACCGTCATTAAAATCATTATTATTAAAGAAATAAACACAATGCGTATAGTATATTTAATACTGTTAATAAAATAATCAGATATACATTACTTCCACCTAACTGTGACAAAAATATCAATCTAGAACCAACTAATTCAAGAAGATGTCATATAATGTGACATGGTGTTGAATTAATCATTTTATGGGGCTTAACAATCGACTTAAGCTCCGTAATATCACCGATATCCTACCCTACCCTTGAATAAAAGACATATGTCAATTTAATTAAAATTCAACTACACTATAACAACTAGGTTATTTTGCTTTGTGCATTTACTCTTACCTAGCCATCAAATTTGGAATTCAAGCTAATTACTTAAAATGAGTACTCATGTCGATAGCCAAGCGTAAAACTAAGCCACTAGCAAACAAAAAAACAACGTCAAAGTTTGGTGCTAAATTGCCCTCAAACCGTGCTCGACAACCATTATCACCTCTCGTACGTAAAGTGATCTTATTCAATAAACCTTTTGACGTTTTACCGCAGTTTACCGATGAGCAAGGCCGAGACACCCTAAAAAAATATATTCCAATTGCTGATGTTTATGCTGCTGGCCGGTTAGATCGTGATAGCGAAGGGTTACTCATCTTGACCAATGATGGCAAATTACAAGCACGTTTGACTCAACCCCAAAAAAACACCAATAAAATCTACTATGCCCAAGTAGAAGGTATCCCCGATGAAGCCTCTCTAGCCAAATTTCGTCACGGGCTGATACTCAATGATGGCCCTACTCTCCCTGCGGGTGTCGAACTGGTTGAAGAGCCGGATTGGTTATGGCCACGAACTCCGCCGATACGCGAACGAAAAAATATTCCAACCCATTGGCTAAAGATCACATTAAAGGAGGGGAGAAACCGTCAAGTTAGGCGCATGACTGCTAATATAGGTTTTCCCACGTTACGATTGATTCGTTATCAGGTTGGTGAATATACACTCAACGATTTAGCTCCCGGAAAATGGAAGGAGATCACTCTTGTTTAGACCTCACGTGACTGTTGCAACAATTGTGCACGCCAAAGATAAGTTTTTAGTCGTAGAAGAATGGGTCAATGGTAAGCCTACATGGAATCAACCTGCTGGTCATTTAGAAGCAGATGAAAGCCTGCTTGCCGCAGCTGAACGTGAATTGTTCGAAGAAACAGGGATCCGAGGCAAACCTGAAAAGCTGATTAAAATACACCAATGGATAGCACCCGATAAAACGCCATTTATTCGCTTTTTATTCTCTTTAGAACTGCCAGAGATTTGTGAGACACACCCACAAGACAGTGATATCAGCGGCTGCCACTGGGTTACCGCACAAGATATTTTAAGTAGTGATTGCTTACGCTCGCCTCTCGTTGCACAAAGTATCCATACTTTCCTTGAAGGTGTGACTTACCCATTAGAGGTACTCAATGCCTTTGGTGAGCACTATCAGTAATGCTATATGTGCTATATGTAAAGTAAGCTGATATACGGCACTCATCAGGTCACTGGATGATTTAACAACAAGCCCCATAATATTCCCCGCTAGTGCTGGCGTAATAAGGACACAACATGGTAAAGTATGGGGCTTAATTTTTCCGCAGTGAGAGTATTCCATGTCAGATAACAGCCAAAAAAAAGTCATCGTCGGTATGTCCGGTGGTGTTGACTCCTCCGTTTCAGCTTATTTGCTCCAGCAGCAAGGGTATCAGGTTGTTGGTCTGTTCATGAAAAACTGGGAAGAAGATGACGATGAAGAATATTGCTCTGCGGCAACAGATTTAGCTGATGCACAAGCCGTTTGCGATAAATTAGGTATTGAACTTCATACTATCAATTTTGCGGCTGAATATTGGGATAATGTGTTTGAACACTTTTTATCTGAATATAAAGCAGGCCGTACACCAAACCCTGATATTCTTTGTAATAAAGAAATTAAATTTAAAGCCTTTCTTGAGTTTGCCGCTGAAGATCTTGGTGCTGATTACATCGCAACAGGCCACTATGTTCGTCGTCGTGATGTTGATGGCAAAAGCCAATTACTTCGTGGACTAGATGGCAATAAAGATCAAAGCTATTTTCTTTATACACTCAGCTATGAACAAATTGCCAAAAGTTTATTCCCTGTCGGTGAACTCGAAAAACCAGAAGTTCGACGCATTGCCGAAGAAATCGGCTTAGTCACTGCCAAGAAAAAAGACTCAACTGGCATTTGCTTTATTGGTGAACGTAAATTCCGTGATTTCCTTGGCCGCTATCTACCTGCACAGCCCGGCCCTATTGTTACTGTTGAAGGTGAAACCATCGGTCAACACGAAGGTTTGATGTATCACACATTAGGGCAACGTAAAGGTCTTGGGATTGGCGGTACAAAAGACGGATCGGATGACCCTTGGTATGTCGTCGATAAAGATGTCGAAAAAAATCAACTTATTGTTGCACAAGGGCATGAACATCCTCGTTTAATGTCAACAGGTTTGATAGCTCAGCAATTGGATTGGGTAGATAGACAACCTCTCGTACAATCTATGCGTTGTGTCGTCAAAACACGCTATCGCCAAGCTGACATTCCATGTACTGTCACCCCGCTTGATAATGGTAAAATTGAAGTCATTTTTGATTACCCAGTTGCCGCGGTGACGCCTGGGCAATCCGCAGTCTTTTACCTTGATGAAGTTTGCCTTGGCGGCGGCATCATTGAATCTCGTATTCAGGAGTAATTGTGGCTAAAAATTATCGCGATATCACTCTTGCGCTCGCAGGCATCTGCCAAGCAAGTTATATGGTACAACAACTTGCTCAAGAAGGTATTTGCAATGACCATGACGCTGAAGTCATGGTCAGCAGTTTAACCAATATGAATCCCTCTTCAACGCTTGATGTCTATGGCAATAACCCTGCTAATCTTAAAACAGGGCTTGGCGCACTACTCGGCATGCTATCAGGCGGTAATAATGGCGGTGGTCTATCCGCTGAAATGACACGATATATGCTAAGCATTATGGTGTTAGAACGTCGATTGAATAAACAACAACAGGCAATGGATCAGCTAGGACAGCGCATCGATCAATTTGAGCGCCAAGCCAGCTATTTTGAACCTATGTCTGAAGGTGTATTTAATGCGCTAGCAGGGATTTATGTCGATGTCGTTAGCCCGCTAGGTCCTCGTATTCAAGTAACGGGTTCTCCTGATATTTTAAAGAACTCACTGGTACAGGCAAAAGTTAGAACTCTCTTGCTATCTGGTATTCGCAGTGCGGTCCTATGGCAGCAAGTGGGTGGAAGCCGTTTACAATTAATGTTTTCTCGAAGCCGTCTGAGTAATCAGGCGAAAGAAATTCTGTCTCACCTTTAAAATCTGGAGTTGCTACCAATGGAATTATCCTCACTGACCGCTGTATCCCCGATTGACGGCCGTTACGGTGATAAAGTCAGCGCATTACGCACTATTTTTAGTGAGTTCGGCTTGCTGAAATTTCGCGTACAGGTTGAAGTTCGCTGGCTACAAAAACTGGCGGCAACCGCTCAAATCAAAGAAGTTCCATCATTTGACGCTGACGCAAACGCTTACCTTGATGAAATTGTGGCAAACTTCTGTGAAAAAGACGCGATGCGTATCAAAGAAATTGAGCGCACAACCAATCATGACGTTAAAGCTGTTGAGTATTTTTTAAAAGAAAAAGTAGCCCAAGTTCCAGCCTTACATGCCGTCTCTGAATTTATCCATTTCGCCTGTACTTCTGAAGATATCAATAACCTTTCCCATGCCCTGATGTTGAAAACAGCGCGAGAAGAAGTGTTATTGCCACAATGGCGTCAAATGATCGATAAAGTGACAACAATGGCTCACGAGTATCGTTCACTGCCACTGCTTTCACGCACTCACGGTCAACCAGCAACGCCATCAACCATTGGTAAAGAATTTGCTAACGTTGCTTACCGTATGGAGCGCCAATATCGCCAGTTAGAACAAATTGAGATTTTAGGTAAAATTAATGGTGCTGTAGGTAACTACAATGCACATATTGCAGCATACCCAGAAGTTAACTGGCATGAATTCAGTGAAACATTCGTGACTTCATTAGGTATCACTTGGAACCCGTTCACAACACAAATTGAACCGCATGACTACATTGCTGAACTGTTCGATTGTGTTGCACGCTTCAACACTATCTTATTAGATTTTGACCGTGATATTTGGGGCTATGTTGCACTCAATCACTTCAAACAAAAAACGATTGCAGGTGAAATTGGTTCTTCAACCATGCCTCATAAAGTCAACCCTATTGATTTTGAAAACTCAGAAGGTAACTTGGGTCTTGCCAATGCTGTACTTGCCCATTTAGCCAGTAAACTACCAGTCTCTCGTTGGCAGCGTGACCTTACTGATTCAACAGTACTGCGTAACCTTGGTGTCGGTCTTGGCTATTCATTGATCGCCTATCAATCAACGCTAAAAGGTTTGAACAAATTAGAAGTGAATGAACAGCATCTATTGGATGAGTTAGATCAAAACTGGGAAGTTCTTGCTGAGCCAATTCAAACGGTGATGCGTCGTTATGGTATTGAAAAGCCATACGAAAAGCTGAAGGAGTTAACCCGAGGTAAACGTGTCACTGCTGAAGGAATGAAACAGTTTATCGATGGGCTTGAGCTACCAGAGGACGAAAAAGTACGTTTGAAAGCGATGACACCGGCAAATTATATTGGTTACGCGGTATCTTTTATTGATGAATTAAAATAACTGACATCGTATACACTTAATATAATTCAAGCTGTAGTTAGGCTAACTGCTCACTAAAAGCATAGACATAGCCAGAAGCATAAATAGTTATGTGGCTGATGCAAGAGCTGACGCAGCACACTTAAACCAAGGTGTGCTGCAATTTGACGTATCGCAGGTAGACAATTTCTACCGGCCACCTTCTCTTTTAGCGTATCTATTTTTCTTTTGTTTGCCCTAGGTTTACTTAATCTCTTGTTATGAAGCACTTATCTTTTTACCATAGTGGTACCTAATGCGACTGCTCTACAATTATAGGGTGATCTTTTCTTCTTAATGTGAGGTTTTAGATGCGTATTCTTATCGTTGAAGACAATGCCCTGCTGCGTCACCATTTAACTGTCCAGCTTAAAGAACTGGGTCATCAAGTGGATTCAGCTGAAGATGCTAAAGAAGCTGATTACTTTCTACGTGAAAGCTGCCCTGATATTGCAATGGTTGATCTTGGTTTGCCTGATGAAGATGGTTTATCGATGATCCAGCGCTGGCGTAGTGCTCAAGTGAATATCCCTATTTTAGTGTTGACTGCACGTGAAAGCTGGCAAGAAAAAGTTCAAGTCCTTAATAGCGGCGCTGATGATTATGTGACAAAGCCATTCCACCTTGAAGAGTTAGTTGCTCGTATGCAAGCCTTAATGCGTAGAAATAGCGGACTGGCTTCTCAGGTACTCGAACTTGATGGCTTTGTCATTGACCTATCAAGGAAAGAATTTACTGTCAATGGTGAACCCGTCAAACTCACTGCGTTTGAATATACCATCGTAGAAACCTTGCTACGGAATAATAGCAAAGTGGTGAGTAAAGACTCGTTAATGCGCCAGCTGTACCCTGACGCTGAATTACGTGAAAGTCACACTATTGATGTCTTAATGGGGCGTTTACGCAAAAAAATACAGCAGTTTCACGCTAAAGATGTCATAGTTACGGTTCGTGGACAAGGTTATCGTTTTGATGTGAACGGCTAATTATGTGGCTAAAAAAATTTAAGTTTAAGCCTTTATCACTGAGGGCGCGCTTCTTGTGTGCCACCTCAGCGGTGATCCTAGCTTTAACGTTATCTTATGGTATCGTTGCAATATTAGGTTATTTAATTAGTTTCGATAAAACGACTTATACGCTCCTGCGTAGCCAGAGCAACCTTATCTACAGCCTAGCTCAATGGCAAAATGATAAAATTGCTATTCGTGTGCCCCCTAATTTCACACTCAATAATCCTTCTTTAATCATTATTTATAATGAAAATGGCCAAGTTCTCTGGCGACAACGTGAAGTCCCTGCGGTTGAAAACCTGATCCGCCGCGATTGGCTAAAAAAAGAAGGGTTATACGAAATTGATACTGATATCGGCGAAACGCGTCAATTATTGCAGGACAATCCTGAGTTCAATAGCAAGCTAGATGATATGAATAATGATGATGAGCCACTAACGCACTCAGTATCAGTCAATCAATATGAACGTTCAGAAAACCTTCCTCCACTCACTATCGTGGTCGTGGATACGCTACCACAAGATCTGCAAAAAACCGGTTTAGTTTGGGAATGGTTTGGTTATGTGTTACTTGCAAACCTAATATTAGTGATCCCTTTGCTCTGGCTCGCTGCTTATTGGAGTTTGAGGCCGATTAAATCGCTAGTTTCGCAAATCAGTAGCCTTGAGAAAGGCGAACGTGAGATGATGGATGAAAACCCCCCTTATGAATTACGAGGGTTAGTTCGCAATTTAAATAATTTGCTCACTAATGAACGTAAGCGCTATAGTAAATATCGCACCACACTTTCTGACTTAACGCACAGTTTAAAAACCCCACTCGCTGTCCTACAGTCAACGCTACGTTCTCTTCGTACAGGCAAACAAATGACGATTGAGCAAGCCGAGCCTATCATGCTTGAGCAGATAGGTCGTATTTCTCAGCAGGTTGGCTATTATTTGCATCGGGCTTCCGCTCAAGGTGACAAAAACCTGATGCTACGTGAAATTTCGTCAGTTCCCTCTTTGTTAGATAGCCTAGCCAGTGCACTACATAAAGTGTATCAGCACAAAGGGGTTTCTATTACCGTTGATATCTCACCTGAAGTCACTTGGCTAGGCCAGCCCAATGATTTTATGGAAGTAATGGGCAATATTATGGAAAATGCCTGTAAATATTGCCTTGAGTTTGTTGAAGTCAAAGCTATTGTGGGTAACGATAGCCTAACGATCACCGTGGATGATGATGGCCCCGGCGTCCCCGAAAATCAGCGTAATCTTATATTTGTCCGAGGGCAACGTGTCGATACATTGAGGCCAGGGCAAGGCCTTGGATTATCTATTGCAGTAGAAATTATTGACCAATACGACGGAGAGATCAATATCAGTGATAGCTCACTCGGAGGTGCTAAAGTTGAGGTCATTTTCCGTAGGCAAAGCATTCATCAAGACAGTTAATCTGTGATCATAAGTCTGGTTTATCGCCTGCTCTAGCCTGAAATTCAGGTATACTATGTCAATAATATAACAACTCAGGACAATAAGATGGACTATAAACTGAATCTTGACTGGCAGAGTTTTCTGGACAGTCATTGGCAGAAACGCCCTTTACTCATCAAAAATGGTTTTACACGTTTTATTGATCCTATCTCGCCGGATGAACTTGCGGGACTGGCAATGGAAGATGAAGTCGATAGCCGCCTTGTCAGCCATAAAGACGGCTTATGGCAAGTAGCGCATGGCCCATTCGAAAGCTACGACCACTTAGGAGAAGAAAACTGGTCTGTGTTGGTACAGGCTGTTGACCATTGGCATCATCCAAGTGCTGCATTAATGAAACCTTTTCGAGTGTTATCTGACTGGCGAATGGATGACTTAATGATCTCCTATTCGGTACCGGGCGGTGGTGTAGGTCCTCATTTAGACCAATATGACGTCTTTATTATTCAAGGTGAAGGCCGTCGTCGTTGGCGTGTTGGTGAAAAAGTCCCGATGAAGCAACATTGCCCTCATCCTGATCTGCTTCAAGTTCAACCTTTTGATGCGATTATTGATGAAGAAATGGAGCCCGGCGATATTCTTTATATTCCACCGGGGTTCCCACACGAAGGTTATGCGATTGAGCCATCACTCAACTACTCAGTTGGCTTCCGTGCGCCTAATACCCGCGAGTTAATGAGCAGCTTTGCTGATTATCTGATTTCAAATGATCTTGGTAGCTATCGTTATAGTGATCCTGACTTATCATTTAGAGACAATCCAGCTGAAATATTGCAAGGCGAACAAATAAAATTGCGTGAGATGATGGAGTCTCTGATCAGTGATCCTGAATTGTTCCGCAAATGGTTTGGCGAATTTATCTCACAATCACGTCATGAGTTAGACTTAGCTCCTCCTGAGCCACCTTATGAACAAGATGAAGTGTATAACTTACTCAAAGAACAGCAAGAAACACTGTACAAACTCAATGGGTTAAGAGCACTGCGTGTTGGTGATCAATTTTTTATCAATGGTGAATGTTTAGAAACCATCTGCTATGAAGCTGCTGATAGCTTATGCCGTTATGATTCAGTGGATGCTCAACGATTAGGTGATGCTATTGATGATGTCAACTTTATTGCGTTAATCACGGCATTGATTAATAGTGGTTATTGGTATTTTGACGATTAGTTGATCAGTTTATCCTCTAAATAATTTAAGATGCTGCTAAGCGACAACTAAATGAGTCGCTTAGCAGCATAGAAAGGCTGCAACTGGCTCAAATGAGGCAACGGCTCATTACCTCAGCCCCTGCAACTTGCAATATAACGAATAGCTCCCTCGCTTATTGTTTTATCCTCTAAGGATAATCACTCATTATTTTTTGCATTTTCTGCTGTTAACTCAGCAATACGCATGATCACACTAACCGCCTGTTCCATTCCCTCTAATGTTATAAACTCATGTTTACTATGAAAATTATAACCACCAGTGAAAATATTTGGGCACGGTAATCCACGGTAAGATAATTGTGCACCATCTGTACCACCACGTATTGGTTTAACGATGGGTTCAATACCACACTCTTTCATTGCCTGATGAGCGATTTTAATCACATGTGGGTGCTTCATCACCTCTTTATGCATATTGTAATAAGTATCATCAATTGTCAGTTCGATATAACAACTAGGGTGTAAGCCTTGTCCTACTTTTTCTGCAATACGAATGATATTTTTCTTACGAGCCTCAAACCGTTGGCTGTCGAAATCGCGAATAATGTAATTCATTTCCGCTTTTTCCACTGTACCTTTCATGGAATTAAGATGATAAAAGCCTTCGTAGCCGTCAGTGTGCTCAGGTGTTTCATCTTTAGGTAATTCTGCATGAATACGGTTCGCCAACGCTAATGCGTTCACCATCACACCTTTAGCTGTTCCCGGATGCACATTGTTACCCACAATTTTTATGGCCACATTGGCTGCATTGAAGTTTTCGTACTCTAATTCTCCAACACCACCACCATCAACAGTGTATGCCCAACGTGCATCAAATATATTCAAGTCGACATAACGTGCACCCCGCCCGATTTCTTCATCTGGGGTAAAAGCCAGACAAAGTTTACCATGAGGGATTTTGTTAGCTTTTAGACGTACAAATGCAGTAATGATCTCCGCAATACCGGCTTTATCATCAGCACCCAGTAATGTTTTACCATCGGTCATGATCAGTGTTTTACCAATCATTTCATGTAACACGGGAAACATCACTGGTGATAGCACTTCATCACCAATACCTAATGCAATATCACCACCACGATAATTTTCTAAAATTTGAGGGGCAACATTTTTACCTGAAAAATCAGGAGAAGTATCAAGATGAGAAATGAAACCTATCGTTGGTACATCCCAATCAACATTGGAAGGTATACATGCGGTGACACAGCCTTGCTCTGAAAGCGCGACATCATCGAAACCTAATTCCTTCAATTCTTTCACCAAGGCTCTAGCAAACTTCAATTGCCCTGTACTACTTGGTATTACTTTTGCGTTTAGTTTTGATTGTGTATCAAAAGCTGTATAGTCAAAGAACCGTTCTAAGAGTTTGTCCATACATCATCCCCTTAATATTAATGTCCCTATTATGAGAAAGAATGTATGAACAATTGTTGTTTCAAATCAGCTTTGAGGCTAATCACTGAGTATTTTGCGACTTATTAATGCATCAAACTCTCTCAATGCTTGAATTTTCTTTATTAATAAGATTAATTGACCTCAGATACCCATCGTGCTTGTTTAACATCAACGGCGTTAGGAATGAGCCCTATTTTTGTGAATATATCCGCAATTTTTTGTTGTCCTACCAATGTCTCATCATCCATACGCTTAAATCCATACTGTGCACGTTGTAATGCTTTTAACCATATCGCTTTATCTAGACCCGTTGATACCGCTAATATTTCCGCTGTTTCTTGTGGATGCGTATTCGCCCATTCACTTTGCTTGACGAGCTGCTCAATGATGACTTCTGCATACTTAGGGCTTTTTTCAGCGAAATGACGGCTAGCGAGGAAGAATGTGTAATGAGGAACTAAATTTTCACCGTTAACAATTTGGTGTACCGGCAAATTAGTTTCCACTTCTGCCAAAAAAGGATCCCAAATCGCCCATGCATCGACAACCCCTTTTTCAAAGGCTGCTCTCGCATCTGACGGTGGTAAATAAACAGGGGTAATATCCCTATAGTTAAGCCCTGCATGTTGTAATGCAGCCACCAGCAAATAATTCACATCAGAGCCTTTATTTAATGCAACTCGCTTCCCTTTTAAATCATTGATCGATTTTATTGATGAATCATTAGGTACGATTATTGCTTCTGATTTTGGATTAGCAGGGGAATGACCTAAGTAAACAAAATCAGCTTGTGCCGCTTGAGCAAATATTGGTGGCGCATCCCCTGTCGCCGCTAAATCAATACTCCCAACGTTCAATCCTTCCAACATTTGTGGACCAGCAGGAAACTCAATCCAACGAATATTGACATCATGTTTTTTAAATTCGTTTTCTAATGTGCCTCGATATTTTAATAATGCAAAAATATTCGCCTTTTGATAGCCAATATTAATCGTTTTTACTTCCCCAAAAGAAAAACTGGAGTAGATGGAAACCACTAATAATGAGGCAAATAACATTAGTTTTTTCACAATAAAGCTCCTAATAAAATAAGTTAGCTCAAATAGTTTCTAGCCGTCATACTTCAGGCGCAGTTCTTGGACTAAGAAATAAAATGTCATCTTGTGTGCTTATTCATGGGTCATTTAAATGTGCAGCAAATCACTTACTATCTAGCTAGCGCTTACCTGCTTTGGCCTTAAATCATTTGCGATCGTTTCGCCAAATGGCCCAGTATTGAAACCTGATCTCGGCAATGAGACCCCTTTTTGTTCTCCCAATAAAGGCATGACTAACTCTGCAAAACGATGTGCTTCCTCTAAATGTGGGTAGCCCGAAAAAATAAACTTGCTAATGCCTAATGCCTGATATTCTCTGATCCGCTCTGCAACTTGTTCAGGAGAACCCACTAAAGCGGTCCCTGCGCCACCACGAACTAAACCAATACCTGCCCACAAATTAGGCGCAATAAATAAATTATCTTTAGAGCCATTATGAAGTGCTTGCATGCGAGCCTGACCCGCAGAATCCATACGAGCAAAAATGGACTGAGCTTGGGCAATTGTTTCATCATCAAGATGCGAAATCAGTTTATTCGCTGCATCGATCGCTTCTTGTTCGGTTTCACGAACAATGACATGTAAACGAATACCAAACTCCAAGTGATTTCCCCTTTCATCAGCAAGTTGCTGTACGGCTGCAATTTTTTCAGCCACATCAGCAACGGGCTCTCCCCACGTCAAATAGGCATCTATGTGCTTGGCTGCAACCGTTAAAGCAGCAGGAGATGAACCGCCAAAATACAGGGGTGGTCCAAATGGTTGTACTGGCGGAAACAGTAATCCTGCATTTTCAACATGAATATGTTTTCCCTGATAATTTACCTGCTGTTCGCCACGGATCAGGCGTTTGTATACTTCTAAAAATTCCTCTGTGACTTCATAGCGTTCTGAATGTTCGAGGAATATTCCATCACCTTTGTTTTCTGTTGGATCACCACCAGTGACAACATTCACTAATAACCGCCCATCAGATAGCCTATCCAAGGTAGATGCCATTCGAGCAGCAAGTGATGGGGGTTGCAGCCCTGGCCTAACTGCCACTAAAAAGCGTAATTGCTTAGTTACCGAAACTAATGCTGCTGCTATTAACCATGAGTCTTCACAGCTTTTTCCTGTTGGGATCAAAACACCATGAAAACCTAGACTGTCCGCCGCAATAGCAATTTGCTGTAAATAAGGCAATGTTACTGAACGTCCACCTTTTTGCGTCCCTAAATAGCGCCCTTCTCCATGCGTTGGTAAAAACCAAAATAACTGTAAATCTTGCTGTTTTGTCATATAGATTCCTATTTATTCAATAATTACCGGAGCTTGAACGTCATAATGTTCAAATTCAGTGAGTGCATTCAATACTTTCGCTTCGAGCGCGCCCAAACGAGGGTTAGTCAAGGCTCTGGGATACTCTTCATTAACCTGTAAATCGAAATACACCCCGCCATCCTTTAACATCAACACCCGTTCAGAGGTAAATACCGCCTCGTGCACATCATGTGTCACAAGCACAATAGTAAATTGGTGCTGTTGCCATAACTTAATAATCAGTTGCTGCATTTCGATGCGAGTCAATGCATCAAGTGCTCCTAACGGCTCATCGAGTAATAACAAGCGTGGCTGGTGGATCAGGGCTCTTGCTAATGCGACTCGCTGTTTCTGCCCCCCTGATAACGTGGCTGGCCATTCGTTGGCTTTATCAGCTAACCCGACCGCATCCAAAGCCTCTAACGCCTGATTAGTCCACTTTCCTGTTAATCCTAGCCCAACGTTATCAATGACTTTTTTCCATGGCAGTAATCGTGGCTCTTGAAACATCATGCGTGTATTACGGTAAAAATCGCTTAGCGATAGCTTTTCAGCTGTGATTTCCCCTGATGTTGGTAAATCGAGATTAGCAATTAACCGTAATAAGGAACTTTTGCCACAACCACTGTGCCCAACAATGGTGACAAACTGCCCTGAAGGAATAGTCAGGCTAAGTGATTTGAGTACTTCATTTGACCCAAACCGATGAGTGAGACGATTAATATTTACAGTGATCCCTGCATTTACGTCAGTTGTCATGATGCAGTGACCTCTTTTTTCTGCCAAGCGGGATGCCAACGCAGTAGGACAACCTCTAATAAATAAGTTAGCCAATCTGCCGTTTTACCGAGTAAGGCATAGACAATAATGGTGAATACCACGATATCGGTTCTCAGGAACTCGCGCGCATTCATGGCTAAATAACCAATCCCTGCATTTGCAGAAATTGTTTCAGCGACAATCAGTGTCAACCACATCAACCCAAGTGAGAAACGAATACCGACTAATATTGATGGTAATGCACCAGGAAAAATAACGTGATGAAATAGTTGGTACCCACTTAATCCGTAACTTCTCGCCATTTCAATCAAACCGCGATCAAGATGTTTTATGCCATGTAATGTATTTAGATAGATAGGAAAAAAAGTCCCTAATGCAACAAGAAATATTTTTGCTCGCTCATCAATACCAAACCATAAAATAACCAGCGGGATAAGTGCCAAATGTGGAATATTGCGGATCATCTGTATTGAGCTATCTAATAAGGTTTCACCCAAACGCGATAATCCTGTAATCAACCCTAAAATAAGCCCTATTGTTCCGCCTATTATAAAACCTATCGAGGCACGCAAAGTACTGACAGCCATATTTGTCCATAACTCACCACTTTTTATTAATCCCCAACCTGCATGCATTACCTGCAAGGGTTCTGGTAATATCCGATTTGATAGCCAACCTGTACTCACAGAAAATTGCCAAATTACCAGTAAACCGAGTGGTACTAACCAACTCAAAATTATATTACGTTGATAATTCATTTTTATCCTCTCAATTCAATAATCGAGTGTGGCTTAGCTTTTATTGTAAAGTTTTCAACTTGAATTTTATTTTTATACAGTGATTGATAAAAATTATGTAAGTTATTATTTATACGTTCGATAACTTCATTAGAAAATATATATTTCTTATTAATCTCTGAATAGTGAGACTGATTATCACTGATATATATACCACTAATAATTTCCTCTGTTTTTAGCGTCACTAATAAAGGTTTCAGCGCATAATCTAAAGCTAATCGGTGACATTCACTACCACCAGACATAATAGGTAATACGGTTTTATTGGCAAATGCACCTTGTGGCAATAAATCAATCACCGATTTTAATACACCACTGTAAGATGATTGATAAACGGGTGAAGCAATAATAATACCATCTGCTTGTTTAACTCTTTGAATAAATGCTTGTATCTGAGAGTGCTGATATTCTGCTTTCACTAATACATTTGCATCGAATTCACTCACACTCACCCGATAGATTTCCCAATCATATTGACTTAACCATTGCTGTGCATAATCGAGTAAGGCAGATGAACGCGATCGCAACGTTGGGCTACCTGAAATAATCAGAATTTTCATATCAATCTCGCTATAAATAACTAATCATCATTAATATTTAGCGAGTTAGCCAATGAGAAAGAAATAATTATTTGTTATTAGCCAGACACTAATTTGTATAAGAATTTTTTCCTCTATAATAGAACAAAATATAAAACCTTTTAAACCAAAGAGATTAATATTAATCTATAAAGGAAAAACTTTTAATATAGCACTAACATTCATTAAATTTACATTAAAGTAAATACTCTCTATTTTATTAGTCATTTGTTTAATTTATTACTCATTGCTTTTTTAACCATAAATGAGTTTACACTAATGACATTTTATCTGTATTGGTGTGTACAAGTCGGCAACTTAACGTATGAACAGCATGCCACTAAAAATCAACAGGTTATAGCTTCTATTCAGGTATACTGCCGCTTCAATTAATTCAACGTAAAATAATTAAAATAGCAGAGAAAAATAATGGCAAAGAACTTTTTAGTTTATGGCGTTAGTAAAGGGCTCGGTAAGGCTCTGGTAGAAGGCATACCGAGTAAACAAGATACTCTCTATGGGGTATCACGCTCATGCCCTCCATTTGTTAGTGATCGTTTTCACTGGATCCAAACTGATTTGTCCGAAGCAAGCTCCGCAGAAGTGGTTAAACGGAGCTTGCAAGACGTGCCCATCGATTGCTTGATCTACAACGTTGGCATCTGGGAAAAACATGCGTTTAGCGACGAATATCACTTTGAAACGACAACAGATACTGAAATATTGACGATGATCCAAACCAATATCAGTGCTTGTATATTGCATCTAAAAGCGATGCTACCGAATCTGCGTCGAGGAACCAATAGTAAAATCATTTTAATCGGCTCGACGTGGGGGCTAGATAACCATAATGGCCATGAAGTTGCATTTTCTGCCTCTAAATATGCTTTACGCGGTATTGCGCAATCACTTCGAGAGACTTTACGTCAAGATCAAATAGGTATTTCAGTGCTGAACTTAGGTTATTTAGCCACTGAATACCCATTATCTGTGCCTGTAGATGAGGTTATTTCACATACAGAAGGTTCGTTGATCCCACTACAAGATGTATTAAATGCGGTCAAATTTATTTTAAGTACCAGCCATGCAAGCTGTGTCAAAGAGATCACCATGCCCGCAATGCTGGATAAAAATGTGTAATATACTCGTCATACTTCAAGATGCAGGGTTGTTGACTGCATCTCAAATAATTTAGAGTATAACCCACATCTAATGGCTATCACTCGTCATACTCAGCTCGGTAATTAAGTGGTTGATATAATCAACCACGACTTTACTGGCGAGGCCATAGTGTTTTTCATCAAACTCACTTTCTACCTGACTCGGCTCTAAGTTTAATTCAACCGTATGAGCACCGTTGAGTTTCGCCTCATGCACAAAACCTGCCGCAGGATAAACGTGTCCAGAGGTTCCAATCGCAATAAAAATCGTGGCGCCTTCTATCGCCTGATAAATTTGATCCATACCGATTGGCATTTCACCAAACCAAACAATATGTGGTCTTAGCGGCTGAGGAAATTGACAACAATGACAGCGTTCCGTTACTGATAAGTCACCTTTCCATTCCACAACCTGATTAGACCAACTACAGCGTACTTTTAATAGTTCACCATGCATATGAATAATACGCTTACTACCCGCTCGTTCGTGTAAGTTATCTATATTTTGAGTGACAAGTAAGAAATTATCTCCCAACAAGTCTTCTAATTGTGCTAAGGCATAATGTGCAGAGTTAGGCTTAATACTGTCTTGCTGTAGCTGACGACGGCGCTCATTGTAAAAGCTTTGCACTAATTGAGGATCTCGAGCAAACCCCTCTGGTGTTGCAACATCTTCAACACGGTGTTCTTCCCATAAACCATCAGTGGAACGAAATGTTTTGATCCCTGATTCTGCGGAAATTCCAGCTCCTGTTAATACAACCACTTTCACATTTTTCATATTAAACATTCTATTTTCACTGTAAAAAGAACGGTTGCGAAATCTTTGACGGCGTAATGTTTTAATTTTTTTAAATTTCTTTAATCTATGACGAAATCGCAACATCGATACACTTCCTTTATGCCAAAAACCTTTTAAAAATACCTGCTTATACTCCAAACAATTCAAGATGCAGCTAGGCGATAAATGAATAAGTCGCTGAGAGCTGAGATAGCTATGTGACGAGTGCAAATAGATGTCGTCAACAACGCTGCAACCTGAAGTATGATGAATATATAACGCTAATTGGAATGTTAACATAACACAACCAATAACATTAAAATTTGTGAGGAAGTAGACTTAACAAATATTTCACACAACTCCGACAAAAATATACTCTTAATTATCGAAGTTCGAATAAAGACAAGCTAAAATAGCACTAACCCACACTGTCTGATTAATACATCTAAAAGGTTTGTATGGAAAAATTCTTTGAAAGAGCCATGTATGCATCACGTTGGTTACTTGCTCCTATCTATTTTGGCCTTTCTTTAACGTTACTTGCCCTGTCAATCAAGTTCTTCCAAGAGCTTTGGCATGTGCTCCCCAATATTTTTTCGATCCCAGAAGCAGATTTGATACTGATTTTATTGTCACTGATAGATATGGCACTCGTCGGTGGCTTACTCGTCATGGTGATGTTCTCAGGCTATGAAAACTTTGTTTCTCAGCTTAATATCCCCGATAGCAGCGAAAAGTTAGGTTGGTTAGGTAAAATGGATGCAACATCGTTAAAAAATAAAGTTGCAGCGTCTATCGTCGCCATTTCGTCAATCCATCTATTGAAAATATTCATGAATTCACAAAATGTCCCTGACAATAAATTAATGTGGTATGTGATCATTCACTTAACCTTTGTTTTGTCAGCATTTGTGATGGGTTATTTAGATCAATCTATCATGAAAAAAACCAAATAATCATACTCGCTTGGTCGCGAAATTGACGTAACCAAGCGAGGTTAACGCACTTAAACACCTACATTACCCCCTCTTTTAAGCGAAAATGCTCCCTAAATAATTCAAGGTACAATGAGGCCAAAGCGCTAGGAACATTGACGACACTCCGACCGGTGTGGATAAACCTAGCCAACATGCCATAAATAGCCGCTAATTCACTGAGCACTAGGATAAGCCATGAGTAATCATTTCGTTGGCAAATATGAAGCAGAAATCAAATTTAAGTTATTAAACCATCAGCAATTTTTGCAACAGATTATGGCTGATG
Organism: Providencia manganoxydans; assembly: GCF_016618195.1. Taxonomy (NCBI): domain Bacteria; kingdom Pseudomonadati; phylum Pseudomonadota; class Gammaproteobacteria; order Enterobacterales; family Morganellaceae; genus Providencia; species Providencia manganoxydans. Next base: position 2,010,305 of record NZ_CP067099.1, on the reverse strand, counting down.
GTGCAGAAATCTTTACTGAAAATAATACTGAGACAGACTATTTTTTTGATAATCCAAACACCCCTCTAGCTCAGCAAGGTATCAGTATGTCAGTTCGTGAAATGTCGCCATCAGGGATCAAACTCTGGATAGTCAAAGGCCCTGCGACATCTGAGTGTAAAGCCATTGATATTGACGATTGCAATCATGTTAAGAGCATGCTTACCACTTTAGGTTATCAATGTCATCTCACCACAACGAAAACACGCAGTATTTACTTTCTAGGTGAAGCGCATATTACTATTGACCATTTAGCGGATATTGGTTGGTTTGCTGAATTCGCCATCATGACTGATGAAAAATCGCAATTACCTGAATTGAAGCAGCAAATGATGTTGCTCGCCAGACAATATGGTTTTACTGAAACATTAATTGAAAGGCGCAGCTATAAGCAAATCCACCAAGCTCATCAGAATGCAAAATAAAAGAAAGAGGCTGAGTGGGTTTTAGCCGCTCAGCCAATGATAGATTATTGACCGCTTAAAATACGTGCTGGATCTAACTTACTGGCACGACGCGCCGGATACCAGCTAGCAATTAGACTCAATATAACAGTAGTGAGCAGAACATAAACCACATCTAATGGATGTAATTGCGACGGTAGAAAATCAATAAAATAAACATCACCCGATAAAATAGGATGACCAATTACATATTCCAGCCCTTTGATCATGGTGGTTAAATTGAGTGAAACAACCACTCCAAGTACTGCTCCAATTAATGACCCCACCAAACCGCTCAACAAACCATACCAGAGAAAAATCGCACGAATTTGCCGATCTTTTGCGCCCAAAGTACGCAATACCGCAATATCGTTACTTTTATCTTTCACGGCCATCACTAATGTCGAAACAATATTAAAACAAGCGACACCGATGACGAGGATCATGGCGAGATACATGATACTGCGAACCATTTGAATATCGCTATACATGTAGCCATAATCACCAATCCAACTTTTCACGACCACATGATGCATCGTTTTCAGGCCTGCATCATACACCACCTTATCGGCTTCAAAGGGATTATCGGCTTTGATTTCAAATCCTGTAATGCCATCACCATAATCTAAATATTGCTGTGCATCGGCAAGTGGGATCAGCGCCAATTGATGATCTAATAAGCCACTTAGGCGGAAAATACCCGTTACTTGAACACGGATCCGCTTGGGTTGCTGTATTTTCATACTCGGGTCGGTATTTGGGATCATGATAGTAACCCAATCCCCCACTTTCACATTTAATGAATTTGCGACCCCTTGGCCTAAGATAATTGATTGTTTACCTGCTTTAAAATCCTTCCATGCATCATCAAGCACAAATTTAGGTAATGCACTCACATCCGATTCGGTTTCAGGAGAAACCCCCATCACTTGAATCGCTTTAAGATTTGCACCACGCTCCAGTAAGCCAGTAAAACCAACATAAGGGCTAACAGCTTTCACCCCAGGGGTATTACTAATCACCTTCTCTGCATACTGCCAGTCTTGATAAGGTGCTTTCACTGCATATATTTGCCCATGAGGAACCACTGATAACACGCGGTTTTCTAGCTCACGTTCAAAACCATTCATTGCACTTAAGCCGATAATCAATACCGCAACACCCAGTACAATACCCAATGTCGATACGATAGAAACCAGTGAAACCATACCTGTACGGCGGCGTCCTCGGCTAAAACGTATCGCGGTCAGTAGAGTTAAAGGCAATCCTGACATTACACTGCCCCTAGTGTGATATCTGACTGTAAGTGGCCATCTCGCATTTCAAGTTGCCGTGACAAGCGATGCGCTAATTTCATGTCATGAGTGACCACAAGAAATGCCGTGCCTTGGGTCTTATTCAATTCGCCTAACAACTCAAAAATGGCATCTGCATTGCGCAAATCAAGGTTACCTGTTGGTTCATCAGCCATTACCAACGCAGGTTCATTCACCAGTGCACGTGCAATCGCCACACGCTGACGTTCACCACCAGAAAGTTCTGAAGGACGATGACCTGAACGATGTGCTAGCCCAACCGCATCCAACATTTTAGTTGCTCGATTAAATGCATCCGTTTTATTGATACCACCAATCAGCAATGGCATAGCGACATTTTCCAGAGCGGTAAAATCAGGCAGCAAATGGTGAAATTGATAAATAAAACCGAGATCTTTATTACGAATAGCGGCACGCTGATCAGATGATAAACGGTTAATATGTTGACCACGGAAGATCACTTCGCCCTCAGAAGGGGTATCAAGCCCTCCTAACAAATGAAGTAAAGTACTTTTGCCGGAGCCTGAACTTCCGACAATGGCCATCATTTCACCTTCATTAATCGAAAAGCAGACATCGTTTAACACTTGCGTCGATAACGCCCCTTCTTGATAGACCTTACTCAAATGTTCACAGACAAGAAGTGGTTGTTTATTCATAACGTAATGCCTCAGCAGGTTGCACAGCCGCAGCACGCCAAGAAGGATACAGCGTTGCCAGCAGCGAAATTAGCATTGCGGATATCGCAATAATCAAAATACCTGAAAAATCAAGTTGAATAGGCAATTGAACCCCTTTTGGTAATAATCCGAATAGCGGCATCAAAAAGTTCAATTGACTGGATAGCAAGATACCGAGCAATGCACCAACCAGTGAGCCAATCACCCCAGCCCCCGCACCTTGGATCATAAAGATCGCTAAAATACGCCCTCGTTTAAGACCTAAAGTCTTTAAAATGGCGACTTCAGCTTGTTTTTCCATAACTAGCAGTGATAACGAAGTGATGATATTAAAAGCGGCAACGGCAATAATCAGACTTAATAATAGCCCCATCATGTTTTTTTCCATTTTAACGGCTTGGAAAAATTCCCCTTTACGCTCACGCCAATCAGTCCACACCAAACCTTCAGGTAATGTTTGTTGGCTTAAAACATCGACTTTCAAAGGTTGATCTAAAAACAACCGCCAGCCAGTGATATCCCCTTGTGGATAGCGCATCATTCTTGCGGCATCATTTTGTGCCACAATCAATTCACTTGAATCCGCTTCACCATTAGTCTGGAACACCCCTGCAACGGTAAATAACCGCTGACTAGGAATGCGTCCCATCGGGGTCAACTGACTAACACCCGGTATGATTAGGCGTACTTCATCACCGCGTTTTAATCCTAAATTTTCAGCGAGTTTTTGGCCTAAAAAAACACGATATTGACCCGCCACCAAATCTGCACGCTGGCCATTAACCAAGTTGTCCAAAAGTGGTGAGCGCTCATCTGAGGTAATACCCACCATCATACCTACGCCAACATTCGAACGGCTTTGCAGCACAACATCTGATTGCACTATTGGGGCGATATGATTAACCCCTTCGAGATGCTGAAGATCTGTAACGGGGTATTTTTTGGGATCGATATGCCCTGACGCCGACGTTAAAACCGCCTGCGGCATATAAGCAAGTATGCTATCTTGTAGCGAACGTTCGAATCCATTCATGACAGAGGTCACAGTGATCAATGCTGCAACCCCTAACGTGATACCTATCGCTGATAAACTGGATACAAAACGGCCGAATTTATCGGCTGCTCGTCCACGCATATAACGTAGACCTATAAATATTGAGACAGATTGAGACATGAAAACTGTAACGCCCCTGTTGCCAAAGCGAAGTGTTCAGGGATAATAAAGGGTACGAATGATGAATGGAACCACCCGGCCCCGGTTTTGTGGTTTTTTTTCTTATTGGCATGGCCTGTTTGTCTTACTTTCAGACAATTTACGGGGTAAAACAGGTTATTGACCATACTGATCCATTGAGAAACCGAATATTTTTATGTCTTCAAAATATCGTTACGAACTCCCTACTCGCGGTGGTGATGTCCGCCATTTAGGATGCTTGATTGGGGCTGCGGGTGCACTTGAGTGTGCACAGATGATGGAACGTCATCAAGGTCCTGTGGTGTTAGTCACAAGGGATATGCAAAATACCTTACGACTACGCGATGAAATCCAACAGTTTACCAAACTGCCAATCGAAACGCTTTCTGACTGGGAAACCTTACCTTATGACAATTTTTCCCCTCATCAAGAAATTATTTCACAGCGTTTGTCTACCTTATATCGCTTACCAAGTATGCAAAAAGGGGTTTTGATCTTACCGGTCAATACCTTGATGCAAAAAGTTTGTCCCGCAGCGTTTCTCACCGGCCATGCGCTGGTCATGGCAAAAGGCGATAAACTTTCTCGCGATAATTTACGTGATGAACTCGACAAAGCGGGTTATCGCCATGTTGAACAAGTCTTAGAACACGGTGAATACGCTACACGAGGCGCATTATTAGATTTATTCCCAATGGGCAGTTCATTACCCTACCGTATTGACTTCTTTGATGATGAAATTGATAGTTTGCGGACCTTCGATGTCGACAGCCAAAGAACCCTTGAGGAAGTGGTTAGTATTAATTTACTCCCTGCACATGAATTCCCTACTGACAAAGACGCCATTGAACGCTTTCGTAGCCAATGGCGCGAACGTTTTGAAGTCAGACGTGATCCTGAACACATTTATCAACAAGTCAGTAAAAAGACCTTACCTACGGGGATCGAATATTGGCAACCGTTATTTTTTAGCCAACCATTACCTTCATTGTTCGAATATTTACCAGAAAATACGTTATTTATCTCGCAACAATACCAAGAAGCCGCGAAACGCTTTCAAATAGATACACAACAACGCTTTGAGAGCCGTGGTGTCGATCCTATGCGACCATTGTTACCCCCTGCTGAGTTATGGCTAACGGTTGAACAACTTAATCAAGCCCTCAAAAAATGGCCGCGTGTACAATTATCGACTGAGACATTGGCGGATAAAGCGGCCAATACCAACTTAGATTATCAGCCATTACCCGATATCAGCACTCAAGGGCAAAGCAAGCAACCGCTTGAAAAACTGCGCCAATTTATTGAGCATTTCGAAGGTACAGTGATTTTCTCCGTTGAGAGTGAAGGACGTCGTGAAACGGTGACTGAATTGCTCGGCCGTTTAAAAATTCGGCCTGATATTATTAATGATTACTTTAATACTACAGACAATCGTTTTGCTATCATGGTTGGAGCCGCTGAGCATGGTTTTATTCAGCCACATAAAGCGTTAATTTGTGAAAGCGATTTATTGGGTGAACGTGTTGTCCGTCGCCGCAGTGACCATCGCCGTACTATCAATACAGATACGCTGATCCGTAACCTTGCAGAACTGCGCCCCGGTCAACCGGTCGTCCATATCGAACACGGTGTTGGTCGTTATCAGGGTCTTACAACCCTCGAAGCAGGTGGCATCAAAGCTGAGTATTTAATATTAACTTACGCAGGGAATGACAAACTGTATGTCCCTGTTTCATCACTACATCTAATTAGCCGCTATTCAGGTGGCGCTGACGAAAATGCGCCACTACATCGTTTAGGTAGTGACAGTTGGGGCAAAGCACGTCAAAAAGCGGCCGAAAAAGTGCGTGATGTCGCCGCTGAGCTACTCGATATCTATGCTCAGCGCGCAGCAAAACCTGGTTTTGCCTTTAAACATGATAAAGAGCAATATCAAGAGTTCTGCCAAGGCTTCCCATTTGAAACCACTCCTGACCAAGAGCAAGCTATCAACGCAGTACTCAGTGATATGTGCCAACCCATAGCGATGGATCGTTTAGTCTGTGGTGATGTTGGCTTTGGTAAAACAGAAGTCGCTATGCGTGCAGCCTTCTTAGCTATCAATAATAACAAGCAAGTTGCGGTATTAGTACCGACCACGCTACTCGCCCAGCAGCATTATGATAACTTCCGTGATCGCTTCGCCAATTGGCCTGTCAGAATTGAAATGCTGTCACGCTTTAAAACCGCCAAAGAGCAACAACAAATCATTGCAGAAGCAGCCGAAGGTAAAGTCGATATTTTGATTGGTACTCATAAATTACTGCAAAGTGATTTGGTGTGGCATGATCTGGGCTTGCTCGTTGTCGATGAAGAGCATCGTTTTGGTGTTCGCCATAAAGAACGCATCAAAGCAATGCGTGCAGATGTTGATATCTTGACCCTAACGGCGACACCTATCCCACGAACCTTGAATATGGCGATGAGTGGTATGCGTGATTTATCGATTATTGCCACACCCCCCGCTCGCCGCTTAGCGGTAAAAACCTTTGTGCGCCAATATGATGATCTTGTGGTTAGAGAAGCGATTCTGCGTGAAACCTTGCGTGGTGGGCAAGTTTATTACCTTTACAATGATGTTGAAAATATTGAGAAAGCCAAAAAACGTCTTGAAGAATTAGTACCCGAAGCACGTTTTGTTGTTGGTCACGGGCAAATGCGTGAGCGTGAACTTGAACGTGTGATGAGTGATTTTCATCACCAACGCTTCAATGTTTTGATTTGTACCACCATTATTGAAACAGGTATCGATATTCCAACCGCCAATACCATTATTATTGAGCGTGCCGACCACTTTGGTTTAGCACAATTGCATCAATTGCGTGGTCGTGTCGGTCGTTCACATCATCAAGCTTACGCCTACTTACTCACGCCACACCCGAAAGCGATGACCACCGATGCGCATAAACGACTGGAAGCGATTTCATCACTGGAAGATTTAGGTGCAGGTTTTGCCCTTGCGACTCATGATCTTGAAATTCGTGGTGCAGGTGAACTCCTTGGCGAAGATCAAAGTGGGCAAATGACCACGATTGGCTTCACCTTGTATATGGAGTTGCTTGAAAGTGCCGTCGATGCACTAAAAGATGGACGGGAACCTTCACTAGAGGATTTAATTAACCAGCAGACGGAAGTTGAGCTACGCATGCCAGTTCTCCTCCCCGATGAATACATTCATGATGTAAATATTCGCCTGTCATTTTATAAACGCATTGCCAGTGCCCGTGATGAAGATGAACTGAGTGAACTGCGTATTGAATTAATTGATCGCTTTGGAACGTTACCTGATGCAGGGAAATTTTTACTTGCTAGCGCAGCTATCCGTTTAGAAGCTGAAAAGCTAGGCATTAAACGTATTGAAGCACATGAGCAAGGCGGGTTTATCGAGTTTAGTGAGAAAAACAAAGTTTCACCTAATTTCTTAATTAGTTTATTACAAAACCAGCCTAAAACCTTCCGTCTTGATGGCCCAGTGAAATTGAAGTTTGTAATTGATTTAAGTGACAGGGTCACGCGCATTGATTTTATCAAGCAACTGCTACGTGATTTTTCTGATAACTTACTTGATTAATTAGCCCATAAAACAGCCCCCCAGTAATTGATTGTCCAATTATTGGAGGGCAATTTTAGAGATTACTTTTGCTAAAGAGAGTTCGATATTCAACTAAACAATGAGTGAAAAGTATTACCACTTGAAATTTCACGGACATTTACACAATCATTCAAAATAGGCATAAGTGTTCTTGCCCGGATAGATCTCAACCACTTTATTCAGTGAATTACCATTAGGCTCATCTAATTTCACACAATAAAAAGGCACTAATGCATCAACATTGTTGCGAGCGTTTTCGCACATCTGGCCACTCGATGCGGTTAGCTTTAAACGACCGTCACTATCAAGAGGAATAAATAAACCTGGATCATAAGGTGCTCGTACCTTACCTAAGGTATTACCAATCCGATACACCACATCATACCCTACCACGATTTGTTCAACTTTCTGAGTAACCACACAGTTACGGTATTTCTTTTCAACCGGTGGTGGAAATCCATTCGTTTGCAGTGTTTCAATTAGAAAAAACAGTTTGCATTCATTTTGCGCAGGATGGTAACGCGATAAGTACTCTTGGCTAAAGCCCTCTAGCAGGCCAATCACTGAGCAATTTTCAGTTTCGATTAAGCGATGCGATTTAATGGGCTCCGTTGAAAGTACCGTTGCTATCCTATTATTTTTCTGTGATGAAGATGATATGAAAATTGCTGTGATAATAATGAGGCAAATAACCATAGCGGCTAATAGCAACTTATATTTTAGCTTCATAGCTTGCCCTTATTAAAAACAGAAACAAAAAATATACTCTACATAATTCGAGGTGCAGCTAGGTAACAAGTATATAAAACGCTAAGAGCATACCTAAGTGTGCAATTAGCGTGAATGAACACCGTTCAGCAACCTTGCAACTTGGAGTATGATGAATATATGTTCATTGTATCCATTCGTTTTTAAAATTCGATAACTACTGTCAATATAAATGAAAGTTTTAGATTTTTCTTAATATAGACCAAGTTAGAGTAAATTTAACTTAGTTATATCCGTTACTAAATCAATAAAGCCACAGTTAGATTCATCTTCACTCATTGATCTAGCTCAATATTTTAAGTAAATATACCATTGTAATAATCATTTTTATTTCGCAGCATTTACCATGCTAAAATAAAATAAATCAAAGCTAATTTTTTATTTGAATCAATTATTATCCTGTGAATAAATAATTATTAGCATATTATTTCAATACTATTAGTTATATTTTTAATTCAAAAGCCCCCGCTAAATGCGAGGACTCATCAATTTAAATATTCACACTCAAAATTTAATGCAGCTTTAATTTCGGTCGAATAATGCGGTTAATACTGCCAACTAACATCATTAAACCTGTCTTGATGTAACCATGAAGTGCGATTTGGTGCATGCGATACAGCGAAATATAGACAAAACGGGCAATGCGTCCTTCCACCATCATATCACCACGCATTAGGTTACCCATTAAGCTACCTACCGTGCTGAAACGCGATAGAGAGACTAACGAACCATGATCTTTATAAACATAATCTTTGAGAGGCTTATCTTTCATCATCGCTAAAATATTATCATAGCAACGGCTCGCCATTTGATGTGCAGATTGTGCACGAGGTGGTACAAAGCCGCCTTCTGGTTTCGCACAGGAAGCACAGTCACCAATAGCAAAAATAGTGTCATCTAGCGTGGTTTGCAATGTCGGTTTAACCACCAATTGGTTAATACGATTGGTTTCTAACCCTGCGATATCTTTCATAAAATCAGGTGCTTTGATACCCGCAGCCCATACCATCAGGTCGGCACGAATTTTCTCACCGTCTTTCGTGTTTAGCCCTTCATCATCAGCGCTAGTAACCATGGTTTTCGTCAATACTTTAACGCCTAATTTGTTCAACTCTTGGTGGGCTGCACTCGAAATACGCGGAGGCAATGCAGGCAAAATACGTTCCCCAGCCTCAACCAAGGTCACATTCAACGCGTCAGTATCTAACCCTTTAAAACCATAACTAGTCAATTGCTCGACTGCGTTATACAACTCAGCGGAAAGCTCTACCCCTGTCGCTCCTGCACCAACAATGGCGATATTCACTTTTTCTTCTGCGTTATCACGTACAGAATAACGTAAAAATAGGTTGAGCATTTCATCATGGAAACGATGCGCTTGCTGCGGATTATCTAAGAAAATACAGTGTTCTTTAACCCCAGGTGTTCCGAAATCATTTGACGTGCTGCCTAATGCCATCACTAAAATGTCATAATCAATTTCACGTTCAGGCACCAATAGCTCTGTATTTTTATCGCGCAGCTCACCAAGAATAATTTTCTTATTATCACGATCAATTTGTGTTAAAGAACCCAATTGAAAATTAAATGCATTATGACGTGCGTGTGCAAGGTAACTCAGTGCATCTACCCCATCATCTAATGAACCTGTAGCAACTTCATGCAACAATGGTTTCCATAAGTGGCTAGGATTGCGGTCAACCAATGTAATTTCAGCGCGTTTTTTACGCCCTAACTTACGACCAAGCCGTGTTGCTAGCTCTAAGCCACCCGCACCGCCACCCACAATAACAATCTTAGGTTGAGATAAGGCCATGTATTCCTCGTTACAAAATAAATTAATGTTATTTAAGCTTTTTTGAAAATAAAAAACTTAAATAACACTAATAAGCACCGATAAAACCTTATTGACACGTCAGAATACCACGCTTGGTTATTTGGTCATACCAAATATTGATGCATATCAAATTAACTGATTAATATGACAGCGATCACATGTTTTGCTCATATTACTGTTATCACGAAACGAGTCAGCTTCCGATAGATTGATATTAATCAATATTCGAAGTAATTACCAACCTATTTGATAATGAGAATTACTTATTGTAATCTGAAAGTTTTAGTTTAAGTGTAGTAATGGATGAAAGGATATATAATTATTTGAATATAATATAAATATAGAAAAACACCTGATAAATTGACTATCAGGTGTTTACGTTTAATCGGATATATTATTTATTATCGGCTAGCGCTGTTCCTGCCACTTACGATGCAAGTCTACTAACTTATTGTGACTTTCTTGCCAGCGCTGCGCTGCTTGCAGCTCTTTTAAGCTGTATTGACGACCACTATGGAATAGTGATGAAGCTAAGCTGCCCGTTTGTTTAGGTAAGTTATCTAAAACACTGACCGCACCAGTCCGATTATTACACACTAGTACCATGTCACAACCTGCCGACAACGATGCTGCTGCACGCTCTGGGTAGCTTCCCATAATTGCGGCACCTTCCATCGAAAGATCATCAGAGAAAATGACCCCATTAAAGCCTAACTGTTCACGGAGAATCGATTTTAACCAGAAAGGAGAACCACTCGCAGGACGATCATCTGCCTGTGTATAAATTACATGAGCAGGCATCACAGCATCAAGTAAATCACGCTGAATAAAATCCCTAAAAATAGACATATCTTTTTTACGGATAGTTTCCAATGCACGGTCGTCACGTGGCGTCTCTTTATGTGAGTCCGCTTTCACCGCACCATGCCCAGGAAAATGTTTGCCTGTCGTCTTCATCCCTGCGCTACGCATGCCTTTAATAAAACGCTCTGCCATAACCATCGCAATTTCAGGATCTTCATGGAAAGAACGCTCACCAATCGCAATACTTTGATGGCCTAAATCCAGAACTGGAGCGAAACTAATATCAATATCCATCGAAATCATTTCAGAAGCCATTAACCAACCTGCTTCTTCTGCCAACTGGGCGCCGTCTGATTGGTTATTTAGGGCAGCAAATGCTTGAGCTGAAGGTAATGCGGTAAAACCATCGCGAAAACGCTGAACTCGACCACCTTCTTGGTCAACGGCAATCAGCAAGCGATGACGCGATGCATCACGAATTTGGCGAACTAACTCCCTTAATTGTGCTGCATCATGAAAGTTACGAGTGAATAAAATCAACCCGCCAACTAACGGATGTGCCAATATTTCACGCTCTTCATTGTCCAGCTCATAACCCTGAACATCTAGCATTATCGGACCCATACATGCCTCACTATTTAAACTGTTTTGCAATTATCACTTACACAGGCAATTCATATTAATTGGATAAATGGAAATATTGCCGTAATGGTTGTGATCCTATCAAAAAATTAGGATTTTGGCTTTGATTCCATTGCACTTCATACCACATCAGCATCATATACTTCACCCAAGGCTCCCAGCGAGCACAATGGCGAGCTAAGGTTGCCACATCAGTATAAGCACCACAGCGCGCGCCATATTGATACAAAAAGAATTGACGCTGCTTCTGATCCAGTTGATTAGCTTGAAAATAGGTTTCTAAAGACAGCCCTATATCGGTATTTGCGGCATATTCCCAATCTAACAACATGATACTTTTATCATTCGCACACAAAATATTACCACGATGAATATCCATGTGCGCAGGAGCGAGTTTTAACATTTTGGGCATGGGTGTGGAAAGAAAATAGTGATGCAATCGCAGCCAACGGGGTTGTTGTCTTTTTCGATCGATCAGATAGCCGTAATGAGCAATTTCATCTCTTAGTTGTAAACGATAACTCAGTAACGGCTGAGTATGTAATTTCGCAATAGTTGCGGCCAAGGCCGATTGAAACTGAGGCGTTAAGAATTGTTCCGGACTTGGATGCTGCCCATCGCACCATGACAGCAACAACCAATCGCGATTTCTTGCCAATTGCCTTGGCGCTTGAACAAAACCCTGCAATTGCTGCAATACACGAGCTTCTTTGCGCCGATTAACCATTAATGAAGATTGCGTTTTACCTTGTGCTCGTGCAATCACATTAATAGGTTGCATTTTGACTATAGCACGTAGGTGGTAACTGCCTCCTGATAGCCCTGTTAAAGGCGTTATTTCCCAATCTTTACTTGTAATTTCAGGGAAATAACGCGCCAATAAAGCCAATAAAGAGTGCCGATTACTCAATATCGTTTTTTCCTGACCAGAGAATTTCACCGCTCTGTACTGCCATTAATTGCATCTCAATATCGCGTTGTTTGCTTGAACCAGAAACAACACTATATAACACATAATCTGCTTGTACGTAGCGGCCTAAGCCGATCGCTTTACTTCGTGTCACCAGACTATCTTCTTGAGATAAGCCTAATGTTTTACGCGCTGCATTCGCCACATCTTGCGGTACAACTTTAAAATGGTTGCTATCATCAACCTCTTTTACGATTGCAGCGGTCGCATTTTGTACGGAAAACGATCCTGTCGTATTATTTTTTACAGAATCAACTAACAAGACTTTACCGCCCTCAACACCACTCGTCCCCACCATCTGATTTATCAATGGTGAAATAGCCGAAGACCAATCTATTGTTTTTTGCTTCGGTGGTGTCGGTACCTTATCTGATGGCGGTGGTGTGACCGGTTCAGTAGGTTCACTTGGTTCTATCGGTATAACTGGCGGCGGTGTTTGTGGCCCTTCAGGATGAAAAGAAGGACACCCTGCCAATATCATGGCTGCGGCGGCAACCAATAAGATCCGTTTCATTATTTTTCTCCAGACACTTGCGGTAAAAATACATAAATACGTACATTACGAGCGAGTGGTGATGTACTTTGTGCATTAACGCTCATCGACGAATTGGCGGGGATCAATTGCTGCAAATCATGTGAAGTGACAACTTTTAACCCTTTATCATCATACCAATAGAGCCGATACATCACCGTTACCGCCTTTGGTTGACTATTGCTCATATTGATCCTAGCAACCGTCGCGTAGTTATCAATAGTCACTACAGGTTGTTCAACAATGACACCATGGGCAAGAACAGAAGGCTCCATAATAACACTTTGCTGTTCATTAAAGACTAACCCGTCTCTTTTCCCCCATATACAACCACTCAGTGAGAGAAGTATGGTACTGAGTACTAAACAACGAGTCACAACGGCCCACGGTCTTTTCATTGTCTAACCTTATTTTGCGAGTAATGGTCCCAGTGGACGCCCACCAACAAGATGCATATGGATATGGAAAACTTCCTGGCCTGAGTGTTCATTACAGTTCATAATCAGGCGATAACCACTCTGATCAATGCCTTCTTGCTGAGCAATTTTAGCTGCAACGGTAAACAGTCGTCCAAGAACCAGTTCATCTTCTACAGTCACATCATTCACTGTTGGAATTAATTTGTTTGGGATAATGAGAATATGTGAAGGCGCTTGTGGCGATATATCACGAAATGCTGTGACCAGATCATCTTGATAAACGATATCAGCAGGGATTTCGCGTCGAATAATTTTACTGAAAATAGTTTCTTCTGCCATTGCAAATTCCTTTAATAGTGACAAACAATTACGCTTTCGTCGTACCAACATTCATATGGAATAAACGATTAAAGTTTTCAGTGGTAATGCGAGCCATTTCTTCGGCGCTCACACCTTTTAATACAGCCATGTATTCAGCCACATCCCTCACATACGCAGGCTGATTTTCTTTTCCACGATGTGGAACCGGAGCCAAATAAGGTGAATCTGTTTCAACTAAGATCCGATCTAATGGAACCACCCTCGCCGCTTCACGAATTTGTTCTGCATTACGGAAAGTGACAATACCTGAAAAAGAGATATACATACCTAAATCGAGTAGTTCAATGGCTGTTTCTTTATCTTCAGTGAAACAATGCAATACTCCGCCGCATTCTGTCACTTTCTCTTCGCGTAAAATAGCCAATGTATCTGCTCGTGCATCACGTGTATGCACAATAACAGGTTTGTTCACTTGACGGCCAATACGAATATGTTGGCGAAATGACTCTTGTTGAAGAGCTGCATTTTCCTTTTGATAGTAATAATCTAGACCTGTTTCACCTAATGCAACTACTTCTTTACCCGCAGCCAGTTGCGCTAAACGATCAAAATCATGACCTTCATCCAAATTTAACGGATGAATACCACAAGAGAATGCGACATTAGGTCGCTCACCAATCAAGGTTTTCATACTGTCAAAACCCTGTAGTGTCGTTGCGACAGCTAACATAAAACCGACATCGCGTTGCGATGCTTTTGCGATAACATCATCAACGCCTGTATGTAATTTTTCATAATCAAGGCAATCGAGATGGCAGTGTGAATCAACAACAAACATATTTTACTCTTTTATGCTGTAGGGAGAGCAATCAATGCTTCCCATTGTAATAACTGATTAGTTAATAGTAACTCTTGATTAAGCGCAGGCACAGTTAATAACTGATGCCGACAATTTTGCCACGCTTCATAGACATCAAACAGTTTCTCTTTTGACATTCGAGATGCCAAGATACTCGCAAGAGGTAGCTGATCTTGATTTAAACAGAACTGCGCCGCCTGTTGTTGTAGTTTCATGCTATCACTCAACAAACCTAGTACCCAGCCAATCTGTTCAAGTGCTTTATCATTATTCATCACTGGCAATAATGACAACATATCCCCCTGTTGCAAAGCATGTGCTAACGCGTGGCACAAGGTTGTACGCTGTTGCCAATGCTCAGGCTGTAGTAATGACATTGCAGCAATCGGCGCGCCTTGGCATAATTTTAATGCCGTTAACGCGTCATTATAGTTAAGACCCGCAACCTGTTTCTGTAACCAATACCATGCCGTTTGTAACTCAGGTGGTGACAAAAAAGTATATAAGCAACGACTACGCAATGTCGCGAGCAAGCTTTCTCGCTTTTCACACCCTAACAAAAAGTAAGTCTGAGGGGTTGGTTCTTCGAGTGTTTTCAATAACGCATTTGCAGCTGCATCGGTTAATGCTTCGGTACGAGGTATATAAGCCACTTTGGCTCCGCCCTGCTGCGCATGGCTACTCAAGATATCCGTTAGTTTCCTGACCGCCTCCACACTGATAGTATTTTTACCTTTTTCTGGCTCTAACACATGATAATCAGGGTGTGTACCCGCTAACATAAGTTGACAGCTGTGGCATTTACCACAACTTTTTAATCCATCCGTATTTTGACATATTAACCAACGACTTATGCCATAACATAGCGCTTCGGCACCATTACCCGGAAGAGAGTGTAATAACAGTGCATGGTGCCCACGGCCTTGTTGATAGGACGTCACCAATTGACGATACGTTTCATTCAACCAAGGGTACCAATTCATACCTTCACCTTATTTAGCCAACCATTTTTGCAATGTTTGGCGAATATCTTGCTGAACTTGTTCAATAGTTTGGCTTGCATCAATAGTGAGAATAGTGTCGTCCGCAGCAGCTAATTCAAGATAGCGTTCACGAGTTCGTTCAAAAAATGATAATGACTCTTTTTCTATTCTATCTAATTCACCACGAGCTCGTGCACGCTGTAACCCTAATTCAGGCGGGAGATCTAAATATAGCGTCAAATGGGGTTTAAAATCGCCCAGCACTAAATCACGTAATGATTGCATTAATTGACGATCAATACCTCGCCCGCCACCTTGATATGCTTGAGATGACAAATCATGCCTATCACCAACCACCCAGTGACCCGCAGCTAATGCAGGTTTAATGACATTTTCAACTAGCTGAACACGTGCAGCATATAGCATCAAAACTTCTGCCTTATCTGTCACTTTTTCCCCTGAAATACCCTGCTTGATGAGCTCACGCAATTTTTCAGCTAATGGTGTACCACCGGGCTCACGAGTGAAGGTAATATCGTCAATACCTGCGTGGTTTAAGGTTTCTACTACGGTGTTAATCGCCGTCGTTTTTCCCGCACCTTCTAACCCTTCAATAACAATATAGGCGTTTTTCATTTTACTTATCATTCTGCTTTTCAATTTGTCGATAAACTTTCACCGCACGGTTGTGGTCATTCAGGCTATGGCTGAAAGTATGCCCACCGGTTCCATTGGCGACAAAGTATAAATAATCCGTTTTGGCTGGATGGGCTGCGGCTTTAATCGACGCAAGACTTGGCATCGCAATTGGCGTTGGTGGCAATCCATCAATTCGATAAGTATTGTATGGGGTATAGTTATCCAAATCACTACGATAAATTTTACCTCGGTACTTATCACCTAAACCATAAATGACTGTTGGGTCGGTTTGTAAACGCATGTTTTTCTTCAAGCGATTAACAAATACTGAAGCCACTTGATTGCGCTCGCTATCTACCCCTGTTTCTTTTTCAATAATTGATGCCATGATTAACATTTCATAGGCATTTTTATATGGCAGATCTTTATCCCGCCCTTGCCATATTTCATCAACATTTTTTTTCATCTGCTGATGAGCGCGCTTTAAGATATCGAGATCGCGTGTGCCAGCAGTATATAAATAAGTATCAGGGTATAGCCACCCTTCAAGTGCACCATCGCCTTCAAAGCCAATAAAAGCATATAACTCAGTTTGCGTTTTATCTTCCGCTTCATGCTTTAAATACGGCGCATCGCGTAAAGTATTTGTCCAGTCAGACAAACGGTTACCTTCCACAAAGCGAATAGTGAATTGTGCTTCTTTACCACTCGCAATCAATGCCAACATTTGCTCAACGTCCATATCAGGTTGCAAGCGGTAGGTTCCTGCTTTTATTTTAGCGAGCTCAGGACGTAATTTCAGTAACCATTGAAATTGATAACTTGGGTCAATTACCTTCTCATCAACTAACAAAGTTTCAAATGCTACCCGTCCCGTTCCCGCTGGAACAGTAAAGATTTTTTCTTGTGTTAAATTGAGTGGTGTTTTCGCATAGCTCAAAACTTGCTGATACATAAAGTAAGCTACCGCGCCTAAGATTAAGAGAACAACCACCACCGCCATCGAAATTTTTTTAGCTAGTTTCATTCATCAACCATTTAATGACTAAATTTGGCAACGTAAAAAGAGATATTCAAACAATTCCCTTGATGAATATTGCCACTGAGATCTATCTTTACCTAAATTGATAGTGGCAACAGGTAAAATTGGCATTAATGTGTTACAGAGTAAAACTTCTTCACAACACCCCAAGACATCTGGAAAACGCTCGACTTCTTGAAGATGGTACTGGCTTGTGCTGAGCAGCGCTATAATCTTTTGTCTCATTAATCCATTCACCCCAGAGGTGGCTAGACTTGGCGTAAATACCTGATCACCTTTTCGCCAAAAAATATTTGCACTACAGCACTCAATTAAAACTCCATCAATATCAACAACCAGTGCCTCATCCGCTTGCACTGCATCGATTTCTTGGCGTATCAGAACTTGTTCTAAGCGATTAAGATGTTTGATACCCGCCAAATACGGATTTTTACTGATTGGCACTTTACTTAGTATTAAATTAGCGCCTGTTTGCTGTATGGCCTGATAATGTTGAGGGAATGCTGAAACCGATACAATGACTGTTGGTTGTTCAAATCCTACTGAGCTATAGCCTCTTCCCCCAGTACCACGGCTAATAATAACTTTCATCACAAATTCATCATTGGCCTGCTGCTGACAAATTTGTTGGATATGTTCCTTTAATTGCGACCAATCTGGCTGAGGTAATTGTAGGCGAGCACTATCCTGCACAAGACGTGTAATATGATTGTCAATATTTTTTGGTTGGTGATTAAACACGTGGATCGTCGTAAAACAACCATCGCCAAATTGCACGGCACGATCGGAAGCATCGATTTGGCGACATGCCACGCCATTAACCCAATATGACATTGATAACTCTTACAATAATAGCTGATAAATCAGTCAGTAATAGAATGCTGATCATCATAAACTAAAGTGAAGATGACTGCAAAAGGCGCCTAAGAAGAAAAGGCCCCAGTTTATTCAAAACTGAGGCCTTTAAGCTTTTACCGTGTTAATAATTTAACGCGATAATATTCACTTCGATTAAGTTTACTGATAGCGACGGAAAATCAAGGAACCGTTTGTACCGCCAAAACCAAATGAGTTACACAGAGCATACTCCATGTTCTCCACTTTTCTTGCTTCGCCAGGAACAAAATCCAGCTTGCAAGCTTCATCAGGGTTATCAAGATTAATCGTTGGTGGAACAATTTGATCTGTCAGAGATAAAATTGTAAAGATAGACTCGATAGCACCTGCGGCACCTAAAAGGTGACCTGTCATTGATTTTGTCGAGCTAACTAACACATTAGAGTCTTCACCAAACACTGAGATAACAGCTTGTGCTTCAGCGAGATCGCCAGCCGGTGTTGATGTACCATGAGCATTAATATAACCCACAGCGGTTGCATCAATACCTGCATCATGTAATGCATTTTCCATTGCCAATGCCGCACCCTCACCATTTTCAGGTGGTGATGTCATATGGTAAGCATCACTGCTCATCCCAAAGCCAGCAATTTCAGCGTAAATTTTCGCACCGCGCGCTTTTGCATGTTCATATTCTTCAAGAACAATAATACCTGCACCGTCACCAAGAACAAAACCATCACGGTCTTTATCCCATGGGCGACTAGCCGCTTGTGGATCATCATTACGCGTTGAAAGTGCACGTGCTGCGCCAAACCCAGCAACGCCGAGTGGCGTCGTTGCTTTTTCGGCGCCGCCCGCTAGCATAACATCAGCGTCGCCATATGCGATCATGCGCGCTGCATGACCAATATTGTGTACACCTGAAGTACAGGCTGTGGCAATAGAAATACTTGGGCCACGAAAGCCGTACATAATGCTCAGATGACCTGCAACCATGTTAATGATCGTCGAAGGAACGAAGAATGGGCTCACTTTACGAGGACCGCCAGCTTGCAATGCCTCACAGTTCTCTTGGATCAAGCCTAGGCCACCAATACCAGAACCAATCGCTAAACCGATACGGGTAGCATTGGCTTCTGTTACTTCCAATCCAGAATCTTTGATGGCTTGAGAGCCAGCAGCAATACCATACTGGATGAATGGATCCATCTTCCGTGCTTCTTTACGGGAGATGCCATAATCTTCGTAATTGAAATCTTTGACTACACCCGCAAATTTAGTTGCGTGGTTGGTAGTATCAAAATGTTCGATGAGGCTGATACCACTCTGTCCGTCACAAACAGCTTTCCATGATGATTCAACTGTGTTGCCGACAGGAGATAACATGCCCAGTCCGGTTACGACTACACGACGCTTAGACACGTAAATCCTCCAAGGAGGGAAATAATTACAAAAGGAACATAGGCGGTCGAGTGACCGCCTAGATAAGTTTTAAAGCTATTATTTTGATGCGTCTGACGCATTCTCGACGTAGTCAATCGCAGCCTGCACTGTAGTGATCTTTTCAGCTTCTTCGTCAGGGATTTCGATATCGAACTCTTCTTCCAGAGCCATTACTAGCTCAACTGTGTCAAGAGAATCAGCGCCCAAGTCATCAACAAATGAAGCTGCTGTTACAACTTCTTCCTCTTTAACACCTAGTTGCTCAACGATGATTTTCTTAACGCGTTCTTCGATAGTGCTCATACTATTAAAATTCCTATCAAAACTCGCTTTCGCGATGGTTTTCGTAGTTTATAAAATACAGGAAAAGATACAACCCAATCCCGGCTGTTGAAACCTTAATTTTGCATTATTTTGCGCTAATTAACACTAATAATGCAAATGGTTCCATCATTTCTTTAGATCATGTACATGCCGCCATTGACATGTAATGTTTCACCCGTGATGTAACCAGCTTCATTAGAAGCCAAGAATGCTACAGCACTGGCAATTTCTTGCGCATCACCCAGCCTATCAGCAGGAACTTGAGATAAAATGCCTGCACGCTGTTCATCTGTCAATGCTTTGGTCATATCAGTTTCAATAAAACCAGGCGCAACGACATTGACGGTGATACCACGGGAAGCGACTTCGCGAGCTAATGATTTACTAAAACCAATCAACCCAGCTTTTGCTGCTGCATAGTTCGCTTGTCCCGCATTTCCCATCACACCCACAACAGATGCGATAGAAATAATACGTCCACAACGTTTTTTCATCATGGCGCGTAATACGGATTTAGATAAACGGTAAACGGATGAAAGGTTAGTGTCAATAATATCTTGCCACTCATCTTCTTTCATGCGCATCAAAAGGTTATCACGAGTGATACCTGCATTGTTAACCAGTATATCAATTTCGCCAAACTGTTGACGAATATTATTCAAGGTTTCATCAATTGATGCAGGGTCTGTCACATTCAGAGAAAAACCTTTGCCTTTTCCGTCCAAATAAGCAGAAATCGCTTCTGCACCACTTTCGCTCGTTGCGGTACCAATAACGGTAGCGCCACGCTCAGCCAGTGTTAAAGCAATCGCTTTACCGATACCACGGCTAGCACCAGTTACCAGTGCAATTTTTCCTTCAAAGCTCATATCGTCCTCAGAGGTTTTCTAACGCAGTCGCTAATGATACAGGATCATTGGCTGCAACGGCAGTTAAATTAGAGACAATACGCTTGGTAAGACCAGTAAGTACTTTTCCTGGACCTACTTCAACAAGATGTTCAACACCTTGATCTGCCATCAATTCTACCGTTTCAGTCCAACGAACTGGATTATACAATTGACGGACCAAAGCATCACGAATATTTTCTGCTGATTGCTCAATTTTCACATCTACGTTGTTAATAACGGGGAAAATTGGTGCATTAAACGTGATTTCTTGTAATGCAACGGCTAATTTTTCAGCAGCAGGCTTCATTAATGCACAATGTGAAGGCACACTAACTGATAGTGGCAATGCACGTTTAGCGCCCGCTTCTTTACAAGCAGCACCCGCACGCTCAACCGCCGCTTTTTCACCCGCAATCACCACCTGACCGGGGGAATTAAAGTTAACCGGTGAAACAACCTGCCCTTGCGCTGCTTCCTGACACGCTTTTTCAATTGCTTCGTTATCTAAACCGATAATTGCATACATTGCCCCCGTACCTTCAGGTACCGCTTCTTGCATCAACTTACCGCGTAACTCAACTAATTTAATCGCGTCTTTAAATTCTATCACACCAGCGCACACTAGCGCAGAATACTCACCAAGACTATGTCCTGCCATCATCGTTGGCATTGGGCCATTTTTCGCTTTCCACACACGAAAAATGGCAACAGATGCAGCTAATAATGCAGGCTGGGTTTGCCACGTCTTGTTTAACTCTTCTTCTGGCCCATTTTGCACCAGTGCCCAGAGATCATAACCTAATGCTTCAGATGCCTCAGCGAATGTTTGTTCTACGAGCGCATTTTCAGCCGCTAGCGCAGACAACATACCAAGAGACTGAGACCCCTGACCGGGAAAAACCATAGCAAATTGTGTCATGTCTATTTTCTCAGTAAATTAAAAACGAACGAGTGCAGAGCCCCACGTAAAACCACCACCAAATGCTTCAAGAAGCACGAGTTGCCCACGTTGGATACGCCCATCACGCACTGCTTCATCAAATGCTGTCGGCACAGAAGCCGCTGAGGTATTACCATGTCTATCTAACGTCACAACCACTTTATCCATGGTCATATCAAGCTTTTTCGCCGTTGCGGAAATAATTCTTAAGTTTGCTTGATGAGGAACTAACCAATCAAGATCCTCTTTCGCAATACCGCTTGCGGCTAATGTTTCATCAACAATGTGAGCTAATTCACGCACCGCAACCTTAAATACTTCATTACCTGTCATAGTTAAGTAAGCTTGCTCTTCAGAGCCACGCTCACGGTTTGGCAATGCTAACAACTCACCATAACGGCCATCAGCATGCAAATGGGTTGATAAAATCCCCGGTTCTTCCGAAGCGCCTATCACCATCGCGCCTGCCGCATCGCCAAACAGTATAATCGTACCACGATCAGCAGGGTCTAAGGTTTTAGACAGTGCATCTGCGCCAATCACTAATGCTTTTTTCACCATCCCCGTTTTAACAAACTGATCGACGATGCTAATTGCATAAGTAAAACCTGCACATGCTGCGGCAACATCAAAGGCCGCACAGTCATTAATACCCAACATTTGTTGAATTTGACATGCAGCGCTTGGAAATGCATGTGTTGAAGAGGTTGTTGCAACAACAATTAAACCGATTTCGCTGCTATCCACTTGAGCCATTTCTAGCGCTTTTTGCGCCGCATGGAATCCCATTGTTGCAACACTTTCATCTTCACCGGCAATACGTCTTTCATGAATACCTGTGCGAGTTACAATCCACTCATCAGAAGTATCAACCATTTTTTCCAGATCAGCATTCGTTCTAATTTGTGTTGGTAAATAGCTGCCTGTGCCTAATATTTTGCTATACATAGGTTATTGATCACTCCTGGGTAATACGATATTCAACCGAGCCGCTATTCTGTCAGGGACTTGTCTATCAACCGCTTGGACTGCACGTTCGATGGCCGCTTTAAATGCGCCTTCATTTGCAGCACCATGACTTTTAATAACAATACCGTTTAATCCTAACAGAGTTGCACCATTATACTGGTCGGGGTTCAGCTCCCCAAAACGCTTCATTAAACGTTTTTTTAGCCATTTTTTAGCCAGTTTCATCAACCAACTAGGCTTTGTTTGTTTTTCTTCTGATGATTTCAACAAGGAGAGAATGACTCGGATCACCCCTTCCATTGTTTTTAGCGTGACATTACCTGAGAAGCCGTCACACACAAAAACATCTGTTTTGCCTGTCAGTAATTCATTACCTTCGACATAACCGATATAATTAATTGCCGCAGTTTCTTTGAGGATTGCGGCGGCTTCGCGGATATTATCTAAACCCTTACTTTCTTCTTCACCAATATTGAGCAAAGCAACTCTTGGTGAGGCAATTTTGGCGACTTCCTCAGCAACCACTGAGCCCATCACGGCAAATTGCACTAGCATCTCACTACTGCAAATAACATTTGCACCTAAATCAAGTACAACAGTCTGACCTTTTTGCTGATTGGGCAAAATAGTCATCAACGCAGGTCGTTCAATACCTTCGATGGATTTTAGCATCAATTTAGCTAAGCCCATCAATGCACCTGTATTGCCAGCACTTACGCACGCTTGTGCCTGCCCAGTCTTGACCAATTCTAGCGCCGTTCTCATCGAAGTTCCTTTGCTCTGGCGTATAGCAGCTGATGGTTTGGCATCGTTTGCTATCACACTTTGTGCTGGAATTATTTCGACACGCGAAGTCAGCTCAGCACTTTGTTGTGCAAGCAGAGGTTGAATGGCGTCAGGTTGACCGACTAGCAGTAATTTGAGTGCTGGATTAGATGCCAGAGCCTGCAATGCAGCAGGCACTGTGACGCGGGGACCAACATCCCCGCCCATAGCATCTAACGCAATGGTTAGATTAGCCAAAGTCTCAACTTGTAAATGAATTACTTGTTGATAACCTTACGGCCACGGTAGTAACCATCTGCTGTCACATGGTGACGCAGGTGGGTTTCACCTGAAGTTTTGTCTACAGAAACTAGGGTAGCAGTCAGTGCATCATGTGAACGACGCATACCGCGTTTTGAACGAGTTGGTTTATTCTGTTGTACGGCCATTGACCTTACTCCTTAAGTACTTTTCTTTAAACTGGCTAATACGGCAAATGGGTTTGGTTTTTCTGCCTCAGGAGGTAGTTCGCCAAAAACCATGTCCGCTTCGGACACTTCACAGTGTTCAGAATCATGAACCGGAACCACTGGGAATGATAGAATTATTTCATCTTCTATCATTCCCAGCAAATCTATTTCACCAAACTCATCAATTTGAATTGGTTCATAGCCTTCCGGTAATGCTTCGGCCTTTTCGTCACTGACGACAGGACTAAAACAATACGATACGTAAACATGATGCTTGAAATCTTTTCTGCAACGCTGGCATTGTAGGGTGACATCCACATCAGAATGCCCCTCTATGACCGTCAGACGCTGATTATCAATTTTAAATGATAATTCGCTCTCAACATCACTGTCTACACTGACTACTGATTCAGCAATACGTGTAACTTGCTCAGGTTTATAACTCCCGACATAGTCGAGGTTTTTCTGAGCTGCACGCTGCGCATCGATAGTCAGGGGTAATTTTACCTTTTGCATAAGGCGCGCATATTAACTTTGTAATGAACTATAGTCAAAGAAAAAGGCGGGCAAAACTCGCCTTTTCACCAAAAAATCGCCTGTTAAGCGCCAGATAGTTTAAAATGAGTTCATCCGTTTGGCTATGAGTTTCGAGAAAAATTATGAAATCGATTATTTTGGCATCAACTTCACCTTATCGGCAGCAGTTGTTAAAAAAGCTTGGATTACCTTTTTTAGCGGTTGCCCCTAATGTCGACGAAAGCGCAGTGCTAAATGAATCCGCAGAAGCTTTAGTGACACGTTTAGCGCATGCAAAAGCCCATGCTATCAGTAAACAATACCAACAACACTTGATTATCGGCTCCGATCAAGTTTGTGTGATCGATGGGCAAATCATGGGTAAACCACTTAATTATGACAAGGCCTTTCAACAGCTAAAAAAAGCGTCTGGCCATAAGGTCACTTTTTATACTGGCTTATGTTTACTTGACTCAAGTACGGGGAGTTATCAGGTACAATGTGAATTATTCAATGTTTATTTTCGTTCACTAAGTGATAAGGAAATTGAGTCTTATTTACGCAAAGAAGAGCCTTATCAGTGCGCAGGCAGTTTCAAGTCCGAAGGATTGGGGATTGTTTTATTCGATAGACTCGAGGGGCGCGATCCAAATACCCTGATCGGCCTGCCATTAATTCTATTACTTGAAATGCTACGTCACCATGGATATAGCCCATTAAATGACTAAGCATTAAATAATTAAAATAGATAACCGGTAGTTATACTACCGGTGATAATTTTATTGATGATTTTTACGAGCGCGAAGCACTTTTAAACATTGGTTTAACTCATTATCAAGTGGTGCTTGAATACGCATCTCTTCCCCACTCTTAGGATGGGTAAATTTTAATGAGCTCGCATGTAAAAATAATCTTTTTAACCCTGTACCCGATAATTGGCTATCAAATTGTTTATCACCATAACGGTTATCAAAGGCAATCGGGTGTCCTGCGTGTAAGGTATGAACACGAATTTGGTGGGTACGGCCTGTAACTGGGCTCGCTTTCACCAAAGTCGCATTTTCAAAGCGCTCCTCTACTTTAAAACGCGTTTCTGATGGCTTACCTTCTGGGCTAACGCGAACGACTCGTTCACCGCTTTGTAAAATATTTTTGAGCAAAGGTGCTTGAACCACTTTAGTATGGGACTGCCAATTTCCACGCACAAGCGCCAAATAATCTTTCTGCATTTGTTTTAAACGTAATTGTTCATGCAGTGCCCGCAAAGCCGAACGTTTTTTGGCTACCAGCAAAATACCGGATGTATCGCGGTCAAGGCGATGTACCAGTTCTAAGAAACGTGCCTCAGGCCGTAATGCACGTAACCCTTCAATGACGCCAAAGCTGAGCCCACTACCACCGTGTACCGCTGTACCTGACGGCTTATTAATCACGAGGATCGCGTCATCTTCATATAAGATGCAATTGGCCAGTGCGGCAACTTTATCGAGTTTCGCAGAAACTGGCGCCTCTTCACGCTCGGCCACTCTAACCGGTGGGACTCGGACTTGATCGCCTTCGGCAAGTTTGTATTCAGGTTTGATGCGCCCTTTGTTTACCCTCACTTCTCCTTTACGGATAATGCGATAAATCATGCTTTTAGGCACACCTTTTAATTTTGCGAGCAAGAAATTATCGATGCGTTGTCCGGCCTCATCATCGCTAATATCAATAAACTGAACTTGATTTTGTGTATTCATTCAAAAATGTGTTAACTCTAATTGATTAAATTACGACCTCATTTGCAGAATATATCATACCGACTCCAAAAATTTTTTTATCATTTTTTTTATTTGGTTAAAGAATAGCTGGTTAGTCATATTTCTAAATAAAATTTTCATATAACTGATCTATCGACTTGCTATAATGTCGTCAGCAGTGGAATAATACACAATTGCCATCATGTTTGATAAAACGATAATTGGCATAAGATATAAGTTTACTATTTGATTGAGTAAAGACGCTGCAATGGCGTAAGACGTCTAGCAAAATCAAATATTTAGCGAGCAACGAATATTAGCTTATTGGGTTAGGAACTTCCGTTAATTTAAATGATGACGGCTTCCTGATTAAGAACGCTGAATTTTTAATCTAAAAATCAGGTTCACCGAATACTGCGCGTCTCTATACGAACGACTGCCGTGAGGCAGGCGGTTTTGTAAAAATCACGAGGCCATCGGTTTACAATAGCTCCTTTTTTCGCTGCTCTTTATTGAAAGTAAAAAATAACGAGTAAGTAACAATATGAAAAGAATGCTAATAAACGCAACTCAACAGGAAGAGTTGCGTGTTGCCCTTGTTGATGGGCAACGTCTCTATGATCTGGATATCGAAAGCCCGGGTCATGAACAAAAAAAGGCAAATATTTACAAAGGTAAAATCACTCGTATCGAACCTAGTCTTGAAGCCGCTTTTGTTGATTATGGTGCTGAAAGGCACGGTTTCCTTCCCATCAAAGAAATCGCTCGCGAATATTTCCCAAGCAACTACCACTCTCAAGGTCGTCCTAACATCAAAGATGTGTTGAAAGAAGGCCAAGAAGTTATTGTCCAAGTTGATAAAGAAGAGCGCGGTAATAAAGGTGCAGCATTAACCACCTTTATCAGCCTAGCCGGTAGCTATTTGGTATTAATGCCAAATAATCCACGCGCAGGTGGCATTTCTCGTCGTATTGAAGGTGAAGATCGTACTGAGTTGAAAGAAGCGCTCTCTTCTCTAGAAATTCCTGATGGCATGGGCCTTATTGTCCGTACTGCGGGGGTCGGTAAATCTGCTGAGTCTTTACAGCAAGATTTACTCTATCGCTTACGTCATTGGGAAGCCATCAAAAAAGCCGCAGAAAACCGCCCTGCACCTTTCTTGATCCACCAAGAAAGTAACGTGATTGTACGTGCATTCCGAGACTATCTGCGCCCTGATATCGGTGAAATTCTTATCGATAATCCGAAAGTAGTCGAAATGGCACGCAACCACATTGAAGCAATTGGCCGTGGTGATTTTGCAAGTAAGATCAAACATTACAGTGGTGATGTGCCATTATTTAGCCATTACCAAATCGAATCACAGATTGAATCTGCGTTTCAACGTGAGGTTCGCCTTCCTTCAGGTGGTGCATTAGTTATTGATACCACAGAGGCATTGACAGCTATCGATATCAACTCCTCACGTTCAACCCGTGGTGGCGATATTGAAGAAACTGCATTCAATACTAACTTGGAAGCGGCCGACGAAATTGCTCGCCAATTGCGTTTACGTGACCTCGGTGGCTTAATTGTTATCGACTTTATTGATATGACGCCTGTAAGGCATCAACGTGAAGTGGAAAATCGTTTACGTGAAGCCGTTCGCCAAGACAGAGCACGCATCCAAATCGCGCGCATTTCTCGTTTTGGCTTACTCGAAATGTCTCGCCAACGTTTGAGTCCATCTTTAGGTGAATCTAGCCACCATGTTTGCCCACGCTGTTCAGGTACCGGCACCATTCGTGATAATGAGTCACTGTCTCTTTCTGTCCTTCGCCTGATTGAAGAAGAAGCATTGAAAGAAAACACCCATGAAGTGCATGCAATCGTTCCGGTACAGATTGCCTCCTATTTGCTTAACGAAAAACGTAACGCTGTCAGTGAAATTGAAACACGTCAACGTAATGTGCGTGTTGTCATCGTACCTAATGACCAGATGCAAACACCACATTTCCACGTGATCCGTATTCGTAAAGGCGAAGAGATTAATACACTAAGCTACAACTTAGCGCAGTACCATGAAACGGAAACACTGAATGGTACCGATGAAACAACCACTGAGCGAAAAATGCCTGAGCAACCTGCAATTTCTGCATTTGCTTTGCAGGAACCCGTAGAGCAACCTGTTGCGGCTAAACAAAAAGAAAATAAACCTCGCCCTCAAACACCAAAACAACCTGCTAAGGCAGATTCTGAGGTGAGTTTATTCAGTAAAATTGCGGCATTCTTCAAGAAACTATTTGGTGAAGAAGAGAAAGTTGTTGAGAAACCTGTCGAAAAAAATCGTCAGAACAACGACAGACGTCGTAACAACGATCGTCGCAACAACAATAACCGCCGTAATAACCGTCGTGACCGCGATGATAATAATGAAAATCGTGATAATCGCGACAATCGTTCTAATCGTAATGCACAAAGTGACGATAACAACAATCGTAAGGGACGCAATAACAATAATAAGAATGCTAACCAACAAAACGATCAAGCAACCGATAGTAATAATCGTGATGCGCAACAGCAACAGCGTCGTGACCAACGCGCTGAACGTCGCCGCCGTCAAGATGAGAAGCGTCAGCAACAAGCCGCTAAAACTCAACAAGATGTAAGCCAAGACGTTGACTCATCAACCACAGAGAAAGAAGAGGCTCAGCCGCGTCCTGTTACACCACGTCGCCAACGTCGTCAGTTAACGCAAAAAGTTCGTATTACTGATAACGATAACGTTGATGTGATAGCGCAAAGTGAAACCACAGAAACTGTAGACGTGGTCGCTGAAAATAATGCTAAACCGATTGCAGCATTACCAGCACCAACGACCTCTGTTGAAATGCAATCTAGTCGTGTTGTTGAGCCAAGTAATGATGAATTACCAGAAACTCAAACAGATGATGAAGAAAAACAAGACACTATCATTCCTCGTCGTTCACGCCGTTCACCTCGTCACCTTCGTGTGAGTGGTCAACGTCGCCGTCGTTATCGTGATGAGCGTCATTTAACTAAATCACCAATGCCACTATTTGCTGCTGTTGCATCTCCTGAACTGGCATCAGGTAAAGTGTGTATTAGCTACCCAATTGTTCAACCACAACAAGATGCGGTTGCCATTATTACTAATGAAGAAATGCTTGAGCAACAAGCTGTATTCAACACTGAATCAGCGGTCACGACTGATGACGTCACGACTCAGCCTATTACGCCTGTTCACGAAGCTGTATCAATGGAGCCAAAAGAAGCTGAAGTCGATATCGTTACTGAAAAAACAGAGCAACAATCTGTTCATTTAGAACCTGTATTTGCCCCACAAGCAGAGCCTGTTGTTACGGAACATTCAGAACAAGTCATTCAGGAAACACAAGAAAGTCGTCAACCAGAACCACCGGTTGAAGTGTTACCTATAACAGTAGAACCTGTTATCGAAGAGGCTGTGGTTGAACAACCTAAAGTAGAACAATCTGTTGAAGAGGTTCCCGTGGAAACCGTTCAGGCTGAAGATGTTCCAGTAGAAACAAAACCACTTGAACAAGTGCAAAGCGAAACCATCCAAGAGTCAGCTGTTGAAATAGAGACAGCACGGACAGCAAAATCCGCGGTTATCGTGGCAAGCAAAGCAGTACGCCATGCTTACTCACCAATGACCAAAGCACCAGCTCCAGAAGTGGTTGCGTCAACGTTTGAAATGAAGGTTTATCAACGTGAAGCTTCAACTTTTGTTAGTAAAGGCGCCGGAGGACATGTTGCAACAAACTGCGCGACATCCGAAATGGCAAAACCAACAAGTAACGAATAATCGATTACTGGTCAGTTAAGTCCGTTTTTTCTACAAAACCCCTCAATAATTCGAGGGGTTTTTTATTTCAAAAAACAAAAAAAGTGGTTCTAACACACCTAAGTATATTGCTAATACTTTCGCCTCTTATTAAATCCGTGTCGTACAACACCTAAATAGCTATCACGGTTTAGGCTAAAATAAACATCAGTAATAGATGTAAAAAAACACAATTACGGATGAATTTGCATTAAACATAAAGGCAAAAATGCCATTAATTCTTTCGTAGAATGAACTTTAATCAATTCAACACTAATTCGACTACAATAATAGCTCAAAAGAAGCAGTTTTATCGTTGTTTATCATTAAACTACTCTCTTATGAACGATACAAGGTAACTAAAAAGGAACAAAAAATGACTCATTGGGTGATTTTCGGCGCAACCAAAGGAATAGGCTATATTTTAGCCAAAATGGGTGTAAAACAAGGGAAACAAGTCACAGCATTCGTTCGTCGAGCAGAAGATGCGGAACGGCTAGCCGCTGAAGGTATTCAAACCATCATTGGCGATGCCACTGATTTCAATTCACTCGAACGTATTTTCGCTCAAACTACCCCAGAAACCGTGGTATTTACCACAATTGGTGGCGCTCAAGCTGACTTTTACGGCAATTATAATATTATTCGTAAAGCCGAGCAGCATCAGATAACTCGATTATTATTCGTTACATCAATTGGTTGTGGTGATAGCTGGTCAACCCTATCACCTAGGGCAAAATCATTATTTGGTCCGTCGGTAAGACAAAAATCGATGGCTGAAAACTATCTCCAGAGCAGTGAGATAAATTACACCATTATCAGACCCGGCGGCTTGATGAGTGTACCCGCGACACATAATGCAAAATTATTGTCGAATGAGGCTCATGGTGTAATAAGTCGGGAAGATGTTGCGGTCGTTCTCGCTAAATTAGTTGAAGATAAAAGTAGTTACCGACAAATATTTGCCGTTGTTGATCCTGATTTGAAACCAGGTTGGAGCAAGTGAAATTGAGAGCCGAGGATAACTCGGCTCAATTTTATTTATTTAACGTCTTTCTTACTTAAATCACCCATCTCTTTTAATTTATTAGAGATCTCACGGCGCTCTTTCGACAGTTCCGCATTTTTAATGATGTAATCATCAACACGATCATCATAGTCACTGCGCATGTTGGCAATAATTGCTTGAATTTCTTCAATCGTCATGCCTGGCTTAATATAATCACTCAGGTTATCAAGCAATAAAACACGTTTTTGGTTATCACGAATTTTCTTTTCGTTATCGGTAATTTCACGGCGAATTTTATTTTTACGACGATACATACGCACAAATTCCAGGACATTTTGGAAAGATTGCTTGTTAGCGTTGTCCATGTTTAAAAACCCTCTATTAGAAAAACAAAACGCATCTCTACCTACACAATACCTTCTATCAGTAGATTGTTACAACCCTATTTCACCTATTCATTGATTTAAAAACAGTGAAAAGGTACTTTTTGCTTAATATACATACAGTATAGGCTGAATTGTTTCAGTTATCTCTTTTAAGTCGCCGTTTTTCCTTTAATTTCTGCCAAAGACGTATTGTGCTCAACCGGATCCATTTTATCGCCACGTAAACAAAATGCCGATAGAATCGTCGTAATCACAACAAAACATCCCATAATCAAATAAGTATCAGCAAAACCTATCTTATCGTATCCCCACCCCGCTAATGGCGATAAAATACTGGCCACAATCGAAGTAATGCAACTGAAACCTACTAAATACAGTGTTGATGATAACCGCTTATCAAAATGACGGCTGTTATACTTAAAAATAGCAATTAACAGTATAGGCAGCTCTACTGCATGTAATAACTTCATGGCTGAGATCATGATCGGGCCTTCGACTAAGGCAGAGCCTATGATCCTAATTGCCATCACACTACTGGCAAACAACAAGCCATTTTTAGCGCCAATGCGGTTAACGATATAGGGTGCGAGGAACATCCCACCAGCTTCTAGAAAAACTTGTAATGAATTTAAGTAGCCATACATTTCATTGCCCATTTTTTCATCTTGGAATTGATGCGCAAAATAGACCATAAACTGCTGATCATACACACTATAAATACAGGTACCTAATACAAACAAAATCAGCGCCCAGAAACGAGGTAAGGCAAACAGTTGTAATGCATCACCAATAGTGATCCCAGAGGGCTTTCCATGTTCTAGGCTGTTAAATGCATTCGTTTTATCTGTTTTTAACCGTAATAAAATCACTAAGAAAATGACACCTGAAACAGTTGCCATAATAAAATTATAGTTCGGATCAACATTAATATTACGCCCAGCAAAGAAAGTGGCGATAGCCCAACCTAGAGAGCCCCACATCCTTGCTTTACCGTATTCAAAATCACGCAGACGGCTTACCCGTTCAGTATAAGACTCAAGAACACCAATCCCTGCATGAAAAGTCATCCCAATGAATAAACCACCAGCTAAACTGCCAATTACGACATTCCATTGTAATAATGGGCCAAACAACATAAAAAATGGCCCTGATGATATTAATAAGACTGCGATAAACAACAGTAAATTTTTACGCAGCCCTAATTTATCTTGTAAAAATCCGTACAGTGGTTGCGCACATAGCGCGATAATTGAAATACATGAGAATATAACCCCTGTATCTGTGCCTTCTAAACCAACATATTTTCGAAGCCAAATAGCCACAACTGAAAACGTTGATGACCATGTAAAAAAGAAAAAAAACAGTAATGCGCTCAATGAGGCATAGTATTTTCTTGATTCGATGTTCATTATCATTTGCCCATTCATTTCCCTGACTGAGAAAATGTTAAGGTTAACATTGGTGCTAAACTAGGAATTCACGTTAATATTGTGATGTTACGCACGATTGTTAACGTTAACAATCGTGTTTTGTGAGCAATATCACTTAAAGTATTGGCATAAAAAATCCACAGTTAACTTAATAATATTCAAAATTATAGACTCTAAATAATTTGAAGTGCAGTTAAACAAGAAATCAATGGGTGGTTAGGAACATAGAAAACTATGTAACTGTCGCATATGAACGAACTTATCATCGCTTAACGAGAAATGCGGTAATTTGAAGTATCGCAAGGGACAATGAATTAACCATAACTCGGACAAGAAGATAAAATTGCATGAAACTCTAGCCCTCAAACGAGGGCTGGCGATATCAATATTCAGCTATTGAATTTTACTGTTAAGAAAGGTAATTGCATCATCTAAAATGCTTTTTCGTGCAGGATTGGATTCTTCTTTTGCTTCCGCTTGTAGCCTAGTTACTATTTTTTGTTTATTCACTTCGCTACTGGCAAGTAACCCTACTGTTACCCTACCAATCTCAGACAAAATCAAACGTGTTCTTTCATCATAAGTATTCATAAACGCATCCTTTTTTGTAGTGATGTATTAAATAGTAGACTAAAAATACAGTGTTTACGCTTATTTTTACGCTGTTTTACGCTATTTTTTGATTAACATCACCAGAAAAAACCAATTTAACATATTGATAATAAATGGCTTATTGATATTTAAATTTTAAAGATAGATAACTGAATTTAGTTAAACAACAGTTTACTTTTAAATACCATTCGTTCAGGTTTTCCCCCATATCAGGTATAATAGAAGGTCGGTGTTTTATGTTTGCTATAAATAGATTTAAATAATTCACAATATCCTCATCACGGAAACCCTGCTCAGGCCAAATGGAGAAGCGCGTTGCAAGAGACTAAAAAACAGCCCTCATTCTTTATCCATGACTATGAAACCTTTGGTAAGCATCCAGCGCTAGATCGCCCTGCACAATTCGCTGGAGTACGCACAGACTTAGATTTTAATATCATCGATGAGCCAGAGGTTTTCTATTGTTCACCTAGCGATGATTATCTTCCCCAACCTGAAGCTGTAATGATCACCGGCATCACTCCGCAACTTGCTTTAGCTCAAGGGGTCAATGAAGCAGAGTTTGCTAAACGCATTCATCAAGCCTTTTCTCAGCCAAATACCTGTATCATGGGCTATAATAATATTCGTTTTGATGATGAGGTTACGCGTAATATTTTCTATCGTAATTTTTACGATCCCTATGCCTATAGCTGGCAGCAAGGTAATTCACGTTGGGATTTATTAGACGCATTACGAGCCTGTTTTGCGTTACGCCCTGAAGGGATCCAATGGCCTGAAAATGATGATGGATTACCGAGTATGCGCCTTGAACATCTGACTAAAGCCAATGGAGTTGCTCATGAAAATGCCCATGACGCAATGTCTGATGTATTAGCCACCATCAATATGGCGAAGCTTTTAAAAGCAGCACAGCCAAGAATGTTTGACTACTTTTATCAATTACGTAATAAAAATAAAGTTAGTCAGCTGATTGATATTGTGGATATGACCCCTTTAGTCCATGTTTCAGGTATGTTTGGTGCTTTACGTTCCTACATTAGCCTTGTTGCGCCATTAGCTTGGCACCCAGATAACCGTAATGCCATCATCATGTGTGATCTTTCAGCTGATATTTCGCCATTGATTGATTTACCCGTGGAAGTCCTGCGCGAACGCTTATATACCCCTAAATCTGAATTAGGTGATGCTTTAGCTGTTCCGATTAAATTAGTACATATTAATAAATGCCCAATTTTAGCGCCTGAAAAAACATTACGAACAGAGGATGCCCTACGTACAGGGGTTGATCGTGACCTTTGCTGGCGCAATTTAGAAATTTTGCGTAAAAATCCAGATGTTCGCAACAAGGTCATTGAAATTTTTGCACAGGCACAACCCTTTGATGAGCCTGATGATGTAGATGCAAAAATCTATAGTGGCTTTTTTAGTAGTTCTGATCGTTCAACGATGGATATTATCAGAGAGACATCACCACTGAATTTACCTGCGCTCGATCTCACATTTGAAGACTCTCGAATGAAAGAACTGTTTTTCCGCTATAAGGCACGTAACTATCCCACAATTCTCTCCTATGATGAACAACAACGTTGGCTGCAACATCGTAGAGATTACTTTACCGAAAGCCGTTTGACCGATTATATGCACACCATTGAATTACTCATGATCGAGCATCAAAATGATGCTGAGCGCTGTAAACAATTAAAAGCCTTGGTGAATTACGCAAGGGAATTAGCGAGTTAATCTATACTCCAAATAATTCAAATGCAGTTTGGCAACAAGTGAAGATAACCGCTGAACATAGATAAACTATAAGATTTGGATAGCAGAACGTGGCCAACAACTTCCATGGGGCATATACACTGCCGCCAAACATATTATGTTTGGCGGCAGTGACTAAGATTTTTGATATCAATTAAGAAAATCAATTCATTGATTTTAACTGATAACACGAAATGGGAAAAAGCCGCTTTATCCCGCTTCGCCAACAACCTTAATGGTCGTGGTTACACCCACAATCCCCTTCCCAGTTTTTCTTCTTGGTGGTTTTCCCTAAACCAGGGTTCATAGTATTAGTGGGATCCGCTTGTTTATAAAAAGATTTAAGCTGCGGCTGCGCTTTATAAAGATGGCCCACATTATGCTCAGCAGGATACTGCGCACCGCGTTCATCCAACAACGCTAACATTTTTTCTTTCAGTTCTTTTGGATCAACGCCCTTTTTCAATACATAGTCTTGATGCATCACATGACACATAAAGTGACCACAATATAATTTATGTACTAATAATTTTTCAATTTCAGGTGGCAGTTTTTCAAACCAGTCGCGGTCATTACGACGTAATGCAATATCTAAAGGTAAAACATCTTCAACATCTTTATTATGCACGGCATGATAGCGAACTGCTGAGCCTGCCGCTGCAAAACGGTGTAAAAAAGCTTTAGCGCCTTCTTCGGGAGTACATTCAAAATAGCCGCCATCTGCGCTAGCAAAAAATGATTTTAACCACACTTGTGCTTCTGCAATACCATCGCCCGCCATTTTTAGCATTAGGTGATGTTCATATTTATCGCGAAATTGCTTCATACGCGGTGGTAAATGCGATGGCCATAATTTACTAAGCAATTGCATAGTGCGGTCAACAAGATTTGATGGCAATAAAGGCACTTTATTGAGCACCGCGTCAATACGCCCTTTAATGGTGAAAAAGAGCGGCATTTTATCTGTGCCGAATTTATCAATCATTAAAAAGGTATCTTTGCCATACACTTCTGCAATATCAAAACAACCACGGTGCATATACTCACCAGCAACGGGTAAATTTTTGAACTCACTTAAAATATGACGACGAATATCTTCCAGTACATCAGGGTTATTCGAGCCAATATAAAACACCTGAGTTGAGGTATCTGCAGGGAAGGTATCAAGACGTACAGCAAAAACAGCCAGTTTCCCTGCACAACCAGATGCTTCAAATAAACGACGCTCATCAGCATTAAAACGAGATGGCGTATCTGCATCAACATCACGTACCCGTTGTGCATAGTCATGATCAGAAGCCAATTTTTCACTATGCTCAATATCTTCAGTACGATAACGACGGTTTTGCAGATTCGTTAATATCTCTTCCGGTGTTTCACCTAAATCAATTCCTAAATGGTTAACTAGCTCGACTGTACCGTCTTCATTAACGCGGCCATATAAAGCTAACTCTGTATATGCAGGGCCTCGACGGACTAAAGAACCACCGGAACTATTACAGATCCCTCCCACTACTGAAGCACCAATACACGATGAGCCAATTAATGAATGAGGCTCACGACCAAGTGGTTTTAGTATTTTTTCTAAGTCATAAAGCGTGCTGCCCGGCATGGCAACCACTTGATTAAACTCTGGGAGTACTTGGATTTGGTTTAAACGCAATGTACTGATGATCACAATATCGCGATCATAATCATAGCCACTTGGTGTAGACCCTTCAGTTAGCCCTGTATTTGCTGCCTGCATAATCACTATTTTATCTGCTTCAACACAGGCTTTAAACACATACCATTGCTCTAACAGAGTCGTAGGGAATACAACCGCAATCGCATCCCCCACACCTGAGCGAAAACCTTTACGATAACGCTCAGTTTTATGGGGTTCAACAAGGATATTTTTGTTGCCAACAATATTCCTGAGTGTGAGTAATAGTCGTTGGTTCTCAGGATTTTTTGCATTGTTCATATGCGCGCCTTTTCACTCGAATTCATATTGATTATTGGTAGTATAATACTAGTGCTAACAACAGTATCACATAATATTAAGATATTAATAGGCTATATTATTTATCTTAAGGACTTCTTAAATAGCCAAAAATATTCCATATTAAGGATATATACACATAGTTATCTACATACTTGTTTATTTTTTTCTTTGGTTTGAAAAATCAAAACAATCGTTACTTAGCTCTTTCAACGCATTGATGAGAAATTCTTTGTCATTTATCGACTTTAAAGGAATGATAATTTCATCATATTCTGCGGTATACCGCCCCTTTTCGGTCTTAGGCGGGCAAAAGGCAAAATTCACGCAAGTCTCATAGACAGCAACATAATGTAAAGCATCCCAGTAAAGGCTAATATTTTGGTTTGGCTCATCAAATACAAATCCTTCTGGATAGAACCAATAATGGTTTATTTTATCTGCTTTAATCAATCCCTGTTTTAAAAAAGATCCATGCAATGATACAGCGCGCCACAATCCAAATCGAAAACATAAAACAAATAATCCCAAAATAATAAATGAACCACCTATTATTTGTATTATCGTCGTGTAGTAAGGGATATTTTTATGAAAAAACAAGGGATCATCAAATGTGAAACGTATAAATGATGCAACTAACAACACAAAATCAATATGGACTATCCAGCGAATAATTTTAAATTTTCTTTTATATAGGCTAATCAATTCTTGCTTAAATTCAGTGAGCATCTCTTTGTAACTTGCCGGTGTGTACTGAATATCAATTTTATAAAATGGTTGTTCCTGTGTAGAGGGCTCAAAATAGAAAGGATTCATATTTTCTCCTTTATAATCTAGGTGTTACATTATGAAATATCAGTAAGTCCAGTCAATAAGAAGATTCGTGATACCACTCTATTATGAATTTTCATAACAAAAATAGCGCCTTATGGCGCTATTTAATTATTATACATTGATATAACTTCAATATCGCTTATTCGATAATGTCAAATTAGACATCGCTCATTTGCGGCATTGGTCGTTTAAACATTCTCGTCAATATCGCCATATATATCAGGCCAACCGCTGTCCAAATCAATCCATAAACCATTGAGTCTTCCTCGATATTCAGCCATAACACACAAACGGTTAGTGTCCCAATAACAGGTAAAATCAAATAATTTAGGATATTTTTAAAACCACTCATACGACGTTCACGAATAAAGAATTGGCTGATCACAGAAATATTCACAAAGGTGAAAGCAATCAATGCACCAAAGTTAATCAGCGCTGTTGCAAAATCCATTTCAAACCAAATCGCACCCAGTGCCAATACACCAACCATTAACACGTTATAAGTAGGGGTACGCCATTTAGGGCTAACATGACCAAATACTTTTTCTGGGAATACACCATCGCGTCCCATAACATACATCAAACGCGCGCTACCTGCGTGTGCAGCCATGCCTGATGCTAATACTGTAACGCATGAGAATACCAAAATAATAGATTGGAAGAATGCCCCTGCAACAAAACGCATAATATCAGGCTGAGTTTCGTTGATATTCTGAAAACGTGAAACATCAGGGAAATACTGTTGTAAGAAGAATGAAACCGTAATGAAAATGATACCACCAATTAATGCGGTTAAGAAAATCGCACGAGGGATCACTTTACCTGCATTAGGTGTTTCTTCAGACAATGAACTTAACCCATCAAAACCTAAGAATGAGAAACAGAGAATGGTTGCTCCAGCAATCAGTGGAATTAACTCTGTTTTTTCATTAGCAAATGGATTAAATGTCCATATTTCACCCGTACCTTCACCATTTGATACCCCGTGGATAACCAATATAGTAAAGACTGCCATCACACCAATTTGGATAATAGCAATAACCGTACTGAGGTTAGCAATCACATTAATTCCACGCAAGTTGGCCGCGGTCATTAAAATCACTAAACCAACCACAAATATCCACGGTTCAACTGTCGGGAAGATGTCTTGTAAGTAGATCTTGGCCAATAAAATGTTGATCATTGGCATAAAGATATAGGAAAGCAATGATGTCCATCCGACTAAGAAGCCAATGTGTGGACTCATTGATTTTTGAGCATAAGTATACGCTGAGCCAGCTGATGGGAAACGTTTCACCAATTTGCCGTAGCTCAGAGCAGTAAATAGTATCGCGACAAGCGCAATAATATAAGAAGTCGGGACGTGTCCGCCGGTTTTATCGGATACCATGCCAAATGTGTCAAAGATGGTCATTGGCTGAATATAAGCCAGACCAATCATCACGACTTGCATTAACGTTAATGTTTTTGCAAGTTGCACACGGTTATTAGCACCAGTTTGGTTGTTACCGATTGATAGTGGTATTGAATTATTTGGCATGACAAAGCCCTCCCATAACTTTCGATTGAGTACTACTAGACCTACTTAATCGACAGTTACTGGGAAGACTTTGCATCTGCCTATAGGCAGAAAAGAAAGAAGAGAGGTTGAACGGTGAATTAGCGAAGCAAGTCGTTGCTCCGTAGTCATCGATGCGGCAACCGCGGCCACCAGGCCCTGCTGCGAATGCGAAAAAGTAAGCCATGCAAGCATTCCTCAAATCGGTAGCATTAAATGTTAGCTACACGCAAAAATATAATTTATCTATCCGGCCTATCATCCGGCCCCGTGAAAATGAACGAACTTAAAAAGCAAAAAAAAACCGATACCAGTAATTGGGGTATCAGTCATTTTTTTAGTTCGCGCATTTTGCACTTCAAGTAGTGAAATAGCAATAGTTATCGTCAAAAAAGTGGACAATATTTGATGAGAATTTCTGATATGTTTATTATTTTCACGGCAAGAGCTAATAACCTGTTTTATTCAATAATTTTTCGCCATTAAATATGTCTTTTTAGACTTTTTTGCACTATAAACAAAAAAGCCTTCTGGCAATAGCGAGAAGGCTTTGATCAAGTTATTTATACTTTACATAATGCAAAGTGCAGGTAGGTGGAGAACATAGATAAACTATGTAACTCAACGAGCGCCGCGTAATCCCTTATACCCTAACGCCCCCTGCAACTTGAAAGATGACAAGTATCTAACACCAATTAGAAGTTATAGTTGATACCGATGTTATAACGACGACCTTCTAATTCTGCACCATAGGTTGCATTATCCACACGACGATCTAAGACGTTATATACCCCACCAACAATATCGGCATTTTTGTTTAACTGGTAACTAGCACCTAAATCAAACAGTGCATAAGACGGTGTACCACTTGCCATTTTTTGACCACGCCCTTGGTATTCTGACGTTTTACCGCGGAAATTCATGCGTGTCCATGTTTCCAGATCTTCAGTCGTTTGCCAAGTCAATGTGGTATTACCCATATGTTTAGGTTGCTTATTTAATGGCTTACCTTTATTTACACCACTTTTTTGCTCTGTATCGGTATAAGTATAGTTAGCTGCAAACTCTAAATTATCTAAAATGCCCCAATTAAAGGTTAATTCCACACCACGCATTCTGGCTTTATCTACGTTCGCTTTATCGCTGATAAAGTTATATGGCTTACCAGCGATATCGCCTTCACCATCTTCAGCAACTGTACATGGTCTCAGAGATGGGTTATCTGATTCACAACGTCTAACTTCAGTAATTTTATCTTTAAAGTCAGTATTATAAATAGTGATACCTGC
The DNA here is from genome assembly GCF_016618195.1 of Providencia manganoxydans. Lineage (NCBI taxonomy): Bacteria > Pseudomonadati > Pseudomonadota > Gammaproteobacteria > Enterobacterales > Morganellaceae > Providencia > Providencia manganoxydans. The sequence continues at coordinate 1,969,576 of NZ_CP067099.1, read as the reverse complement.
GGTGATGTTATCTTGGTTGTTCCAAATAACACCTATTTCTTCAGTAACACTTTTCTCTGGTTTTAGATCAGGGTTACCATAAATAACCGCATTTCCTCTACTACCACCCGTTGCTTGCCCCCAATTTGCGGATGACTCACGTAAGCTAGGCGCTTTATAACCTGTGGTTACACCACCTTTAATTGTCCATTGTTCATCTGCATGCCACACACCGTAAAGACGTGGAGTCCAATGACTACCGTAGTTTTCATCTTTATCCATACGAATACCGCCTGTTAATGCAAAATCATTGGTCATTAACCATTCATCTTCTGCAAATAACGCCCAGCTATAACGATCTAATTTATTATATTGTTTAAATTTATTCCCTTCGTCTTTCAGTTTTTCTTTACGGTATTGACCACCAAGACTTAAGCTGTGATCACCTAGCAAAAAGACGCTTTGATTACGGAACACAAGATCTTCCGCAGTCATTTTACGACCTGGGTTTTTAGTTTCATCGTACTGTACATAGGTATCAGTTGAAGCAATATCGTAAATACCTGTGTGGGTTAGCGCCATATGCGTTAATTCATATTTGCTAAAGCCACTGCCATCACCTCTTTTATTACTATAACCTTCACGGTCATCTCGGTGTTGGTTATCACGTTTATACTCAGCATCAATGGTATTTTTTTCGTCTGGAGTCCAAGAAAGTGTTCCACCACCACTTGCCATAATTTGTCGATTAAATCCATCGACAATTTTATCTTCACCACGGTGTGAATACTGACCATTTAATTTCACACCAAGCAAACCATCGATTAATGGACCTGATGTATAAAAGCTGCCCTGTCCCGTGTTACCTGAGTTTTTTCTTTCCGTAATTGTCGTATCTGCACGTAAACTTGTGGTCCACTCTTGTTGGACTCGACGAGTAATAATATTGATAACGCCGCCCATGGCATCTGAACCATACAGAGAAGACATAGGTCCGCGAACAACCTCGATACGCTCAATTGCAGGTAATGGTGGTAACCACCCTTGTTCAATACCTGAACCGTCACTGTTTGGACGTGTACTACGGGTATCAACACGTTTACCATCAATCAGGATCATCGTGTATTTTGCATCCATACCTCGAATGCTTATATCACTACTACTTCCCCCACCGGTGACTAATACACCAGGTACATCTTTCAAGGCATCCGTCACATCACGGTAGGCTTTGTCTTCTAATTGCTGACGAGTGATCACAGAAATAGAAGCGGGTGCATCTTCTATTTTTTGCTGGAAACCAGATGCAGTGGTAACCATCATCACATCTTTACTGTTATCAGCGAATGCAGGTGCAGATGCAATAGCCGCAATAATGCTGACCGCAATTTTTCTTTTATTAAAAACAACCATTCCCAACTCTCCGAGAGATAAATTAGATTTAATTTTTTGATGTGACAAAGCTCAATATAGGGATTTAACCCTATTACAAATATTATTATTTTTTGATTATGAGATAATATAAATTACCTATAGGAAATTTATGGTATATAACCATTTACAATAAATTTCCTATAATTAATTACCAGCAAAAAATATAATGTTATTTTTTATTCGTGTGCCTATTCAACCTTAATAGACACACTTCATTAATTAACTAACTGGCTAATCTTGTACTCACTAAACCATCAACCAATACTTGTGGCACACCTTGCGAACAGCGCTCTATACGCCCCCTTACACCATATACTTCGGCTAGGCTTTCCGGTGTAATCACTTCTTCAGGTTCACCTTGCGCAATAAGTTTGCCTTTCTTAAGCATTAACACATGCTCTGCATGCTTTAATGCAATATTAATATCGTGAACCACAACTACCGTTATTATATTACGGCGTTTAGTTTCTTTCGCGACCAAATCCATAACATGATATTGATAATTAAGGTCAAGTGCACTCAATGGCTCATCTAATAATAGTAAATTAGGCTGACGAATTAATGATTGAGCCAAACCAACCAATTGTTTTTGGCCACCCGATAGTTGATCTAAATAACTTAATGCTAAATGTTCAATACCTAATTGACGCAATAAATGCATCACTTCATCTTTACTATTTTCATTACTTAAGCCGCCTGATGCCCTTTGAGCAACAATCACGGATTCTAATACATAAAGATGAACACCTGCCGGTAAACTTTGTGGCAAATACACCACATTTTGGGCACGCTGAGCAAAGTTTTGACGGGTTAAATCCATACCATCAAGCAACAACTGCCCTGTTGCTTTATTTAGCCCAGCCAAAGAACGCAATAACGTTGATTTACCGCTCCCATTTGGCCCTAGTAAAACAGTAATCTTGCCTCTTGGTAAAGACTGTGTCGTTAAATCTTCAATCACAGGGTGTTTCGGATAACCTGCATTAAAGCGATTAATAATCAGGCCATCTGTCATGATACATTTCCTCTGTGACGCAAAATAATACTTAAGAAGAATGGCACCCCAACTAACGAAGTTACAATACCAACAGGGATAATCACACCCGGTATAATATTTTTCGAGGCAATTGATGCCATCGATAACACTAATGCACCAATTAATGCGCTTGCAGGAAGATAGAATCGATGATCTTCACCAAACATTAAACGGGCAATATGTGGTGCAACTAAACCAATAAAGGCTATTGGGCCAACAAACGCAACAGCCAGCGCAGATAAAATACTAATACGCAATAATGTTGTTAAACGTAAACGACGCACATCAATACCAAAACTAATGGCACGATCTTCACCAAGCCTTAACGCCGTTAATTTCCATGAACTCATCATCGCAATCGGGAAAATCAGTGCAAATACCAATGCCATTACACCTAATTTCACCCATGTTGCTTTCGACAGACTCCCCATAGTCCAAAAAACCAAACCTTGGAGCGTATCTTCTGTCGCAATAAACTGCATCATCGACACCAGTGCATTAAAGGTAAATACCAATGCGATACCAAATAACACGACACCTGAAGTTGCCACACGCGTCCAACGAGTTACCGCATCAAGCATTAATGCAGCCAGCAACGCAAAAATAAACGCATTAGCAGAAATCACCCACTGGTCAGGGACTCCGGGGATAGCGATACCTGAAACAATCGCCAGTGCTGCACCAAATGCTGCGGCATTGGACACCCCTAAAGTAAATGGACTAGCTAATGGGTTATTTAAAATGGTTTGCATCTCAGCCCCAGCGAGGCCTAGAGACATACCAATTACCACAGCCATCAACGCATAGGGTAACCGGATATCCCAAACAATCACTCGCGTCCCTGCTTCAACAGACTCAGGGGAGACGAGTGTTTGCCATAATTTCTCCAACGATAACCCCGATGGCCCGAGGGTAAAATCTATCACCAGTGACAACAAGATGGCTGCAATAATCACAGCAATCCACGCCACTCGACGACGTAACATTTGTTGATAATGATGTTTTACACCATTATTCTGTTCTTTAGCTGGCTGTTCTAGAACTGACATTGGCTCGCTAGTAAGACTCATGATGATAATTACCTACTAAATTTATTTTTCACTCACCCAATATATACCTGTTGGCTCTACCGCCAAAAACTGGCTATGCAATTCATTTAAGGTTTTTTGCGGATCAAGCTCCGCGAATTGCTCTGGATAGAACCATTTAGCGAATACTTGCGTCGCTAACACGTTATAAGGTGAGTTGTAGTAGTTATGCCAAATCGCATAATCTTTACCATCTTTCACGGCAGATAAAGAATGAATACCTTTGCGCTCAGTTATGGCTTTTAGACTCGCTTTTGCATCTTCAGCAGTACTTTGTGCGCCAAGTTGCACCCCCGCGTCTTTACTCTTTGGTGCCTTCGCACCTGTTGCGATATAAATTTGTGGATCTGCGGCAATAATTTTTTCTAAATTCATCGTGCCCAGTGCGCCCGGAAGTGCCCCTTTGGCAATATTTTTACCGCCAGCAAGGTCAATAAAATTCCCCATATTGCCGTCACCTGCGGTACCACAGCAATCTTCAAATGCACCAGCACGTAATTCAATAAATACACTTGGTTTTTTATCTTCAGGGATATGACTGGTGATATCTGTGACAAGTTTTTGGTTTCTTTCGTAGAAATCAGCATATTTTTCCGCAACTTGTTCACGATTTAATGCTTTTCCTAACATCCGCATGCTAGGTAAGGTGTTTTTCAGAGGGTTATCTCTAAAATCAACAAAAACCACTGGCACGCCGGCCTTTTCAAGTTGATTTACTAACTCACTATTTTTTCCTGGTCCATGACCTGACAGACCAAAAATAGCGATATCAGGATTTAGTGTTAATACTTTTTCAGCGCTAACACTGTCCGCGCTAGTGTTACCAATCAGAGGGATTTTATCGATTTGGGGGAATTTATCTTTATATACCGCGTAAGTTTGTGGATCTAATTTACGTAAATCACCTTGCCAACCTACAATTCGATCTAAAGGCTTATCGCCTTCGAGTAAGGCTATTGCACTAAATAAGCGACCTTCGCCAAGTAAGATACGGTTAACATTATCAGGTACTTCAACAGTACGTCCAGCAATATCAGTGACAGTTGCGGCCAAGACACTGGCGCTTATGGTAAACACTGAACTTGCTAATAGTGTTAAACTTATCCCCTTTGCTAACGATTTCGCCATGCAATTCACTTTACACCTCTTCACCCCATATTTTAGTGCCATAACAATAAAGCAAATAAGAATACTTATCAATACGATTGCCAATTTAATTAAAGGTGTTGGCGAAATTGTGATCCTACTCGGTAATCGATAGTGTAAAACTCAAACAATTATCATGAAAATAGGCCAATTAACTGGCCTATTTGAGAATATAATAAAGAGGTAATGACAATGTCTATGCGCGAATAATTCAGGTAACTAGCCGCATAGGAATTAGGTGAAGTGTCACGAGTGAACCAAGCCCTCATGCCTTAATCAATCATGCGATAATGTGAAGCATCACGAATATATTCATTTAAATCAATCCATTGGCTATCATTACTGCTACTGCGTTTTGCCGCGTCAATAAATGCCATCCCTAGTAAGCCAGTATCAATTCTTGGCAACAATGGTGCAGCTTGCGCTCCTTCACGTAAGCATTTAGCCGCTTCGCGATAGATTTGCGCAAATCCCTCTAAGTAACCTTCGGGATGACCAGGGGGAACACGTGCTAACTGGCGGTTTTCTGCATATTGGGACAACGACGCGCGCGTAATATAATACGCAGGCTTATCGAAAGGTTTCATCCATAATTGATTCGGATTTTCTTGTAAAAACTCTAAACTTCCGAGGCTACCATATATTCGTAAACGTAGGCCATTCTCCTCTCCACAAGCAACTTGGCTCGCCCACAAACGGCCTTTAGCACCATTATGATAACGCATTTGTACATGTACATCGTCATCTAACTGGCGACCTGAAATCAAAGAGGAGAGTTCTGCGCGGATCGCTGACGGGATCATATCAGTCACAAATTGAGCCAATTGCCATGCATGTGTGCCTATATCACCAATACAGCCTACTCCTGCTTTTTGCGGATCCGCTCGCCAACTGGCTTGCTTATTACCCGTTGCTTCTAATTGAGTCGCTAGCCATTGCTGTAAATATTCCACTTCGATATAGCGGATCTCTCCTAATTCACCTGCTAGTATTCGACTACGCGCTTCACGTACTAATGGATAAGCACTGTAATTATGAGTTAGAAACAGTTGTCGGCCACTATCACGCACCGTTTGTGCTAGCTGTAATCCTTCCTTATAAGAAGTACATAAGGGTTTGTCGCAAATCACATCAATGCCTGCATTGAGGAATGCGGTTGCGACAGGCGCATGTAAATAGTTGGGTGTGACAATCGCAACAACATCAATGCCATCCGTTCGTTGCGTTTCTGCTAACGCCATCTGTTGATAATCCGCATAACAACGATCAGGTGACACATGCAGCCGTTGCCCTGTACGTTGGCAATTTAGAGGATCGGAAGAAAATGCACCAGCCACTAATTCATACTCATCATCCATGCGAGCCGCCAATCGATGAACCGCACCAATAAATGCCCCCTCGCCACCACCAACCATGCCTAATTTTAGTCTCATACATCAGCACCTTTTATGCCTAAAAGCGCTCTGATTTGTTGGGGATCGGTTTCTACGGCAGCAAAATCATCAAAAGCATGTTCTGCGATTGGAATAATATGACGTTGAATAAACTCAGCCCCTTCCCTCGCCCCCGCTTCAGGGGATTTTAAGCAACATTCCCACTCTAAGGTTGCAACACCTGAAAAATCATATTGCGTTAGCTTGCTGAAAATGGATTTAAAATCAATTTGGCCATCACCCAATGAGCGGAAACGCCCTGCACGCGCTAACCATGGCTGATAACCACCGTACACGCCACTTTTGGCACTGGGGGTATATTCGGCATCTTTAACATGAAATGCTCGGATCCGTTGATGGTAGCAATCAATAAAACCGAGATAATCCATTTGCTGTAAATGTAAATGGCTCGGATCATACAAGATATGACAACGTGGATGGTTATTCACTAATCCAAGAAAGCGTTCAAAGGTCACACCATCATGCAGATCTTCACCAGGATGTAATTCATAACAGACATCTATCCCACACTCATCGAATCGATTAAGAATGGGTAGCCAGCGCTGTGCGAGTTGTTCAAACGCTTCCTCAAATAACAATGCATTATGGGGAGGCCAAGGGTAAAAATAAGGCCATGCCAGCGCTCCAGAAAATGTCACATGCGTGGTTAGACCCAACCGCTGTGAAGCTTCTGCCGCTTTCATCAGCTGTTCAGTTGCCCATGTTTGTCGCAGTTTAGGGTTTCCTCTCACTAATTCAGGAGCAAATCCATCAAATACTGAATCATAGGCGGGATGTACTGCAATCAGCTGCCCCTGAATATGAGTTGATAATTCACTAATACGAATGCCATATTGTTGAAGCCGTGCAACTGTCTCATCACAATAGCTTTGGCTCGTCGCAGCCAAATCCAGATCAAAAATTCGCGGATCCATTGTTGGAATTTGAATATTGGTGAAACCAAGCTCACTCGCCCATTTAGCTAATCCATCCAATGAATTAAAAGGAGCACTATCACCAATAAATTGGGCTAAAAATAACCCCGGTCCTTGTATCCTTTTCATAACCCGCTCCTAAGTATCACCGTGCGTTGACTGCGAACCGCTTCATCGGCTGCAAGAACAATACGTAAGCTATTTAATGCATCCTCTAAATGCTGTTCGAGATCTAACTGCTGTTTAATCGCCTGAACAAAGTAACGCTGCTCACTTAAACATAATGCCAAATGGTCGGGTTCGTCTTGACAATCAATCCAACTGTCGGGTTGCTTAAAATTATTTTCTTCATCAAGCGCCGCATGATGCAAGCGTAATGATTCAGTACGGGTATGCCCACCAACGTTATCTGAGCGACCTTCGTTATGGCGAGCCATGATTGAAACCGAGCCATGAGGGCCGATCACGTCTTTCACAAAATAAGCGGTTTCGCTGATCATAGGCCCCCATCCAGCTTCGTACCAACCTACTGAGCCATCCGCAAAACGTACTTGCAACTGACCATAGTTATACATATGTTCGGGTAAATCATCGGTGAGCCTAGCCCCTATCGCACTCACACTAATGGGCTCTGCTTGAGCCATTTGGCACATCACATCGAGATAATGCACCCCACAATCGACAATGGGTGATAATGATTGCATCAAATTACGGTGAACATTCCACATCTGCCCATGGCTTTGTTGATTTAAGTTCATACGCATCACTAATGGTTTGCCAAGCCCACGAGCTAACTGAATAAACTGCTGCCATGATGGGTGGTGACGTAAAATATAACCGACTACCACTTGGCGGTTAGCCTGCTTTGCAGCGGCGATCACCCTTTTCGCTCCTTCCACGGTTGTCGAAAGGGGCTTTTCTATAAAGACATGACAACCTGCGGCTATGGCTAATAGCGCATATTCTTCGTGTGTATCTGGGTAAGTTGTTAGGCAAACTGCGTCAGGTTTAGTGTGTTGTAACGCTTGTTCATAATCACTGAATGTAGGATAACCTCCACCTAATTGCTGATTGAGTACATCACGAGAGCGACCGCGTGATACTAAACCACAAATATCGACATCATCCATTGTATGATAAGCCTCTGCATGTGAGGCTCCCATATTGCCGCAACCCACAACTAATACCTGTAAATTAGCCATTTTATTTTTCTCCCTCAGGTTTATCTTTATAGTTGAAAGTGAAGAAGAACAGTGCAGCAATCACTAAAGCACCAATTGCTGGGTACCACCAAAAATGTTGCCATTGAGGCAATGCAGCATCACCTTGTGCGGTAACCATATTGTTAAATAGCAGCCCACTAACTTGTGAACCAATTAACATCCCTACCCCATAAGTGAATAGCACTAATAGGCTCTGTGCTTGTCCTTTCACTTTTTCACCAGCGACTTTATCGGTATAAATGAAGCCAATAACAAAGAAAAAGTCATAACACATGCCATGCAGAAAGATGCCAATGTAGATCATCCAGCGCAGCTCTTCGGTGATACCTAATGCGAACATCACATAGCGTAAAAACCATGCTAACATCCCAATGAGCAACATCACCTTAATACCTAATCGAGCAAAGAAGAACGGAATGAGCAACATAAAGAACAGCTCTGACATCTGCCCAATAGATAACACGCCACCCACATTAGTAAAACCGGTTGCCGCAACGAACGGTGCAGCATAGGCATAATAGGCAGCAAGCGGGATAGAAATTAGCATCGCACAAATAATAAACACTAAGAAATGGCGTTGCTTTAACATGGCAAATGCATCAGCACATAATAAATCGCGCATAGCAACAGGTTTACCACGCTCTGGAGCAGGTGTGTGTGGCAACGTAAAGCTGTAGATAGCCAGAACTAATGAAGCGACCGCCGCTAATGTGAAGATTTCGATACTGTCTGACAGCCCCGTTCCCCCGACAATCAGCCCTGCGACAATCCAGCCAAATGTGCCAAATGCACGCACTACTGGGAAAGCTTTTTCGCTATTCGTTAAACTATAAAATGCAACGTTATTACTTAAAGCAATAGTTGGCATGTAGCACAGCATATAGCCAAAAATCAGCCACAATAACCAGCTGTGATCCGCAGTAAAAAAGTTAGGAATGATCCATAACAACACGGCCCCTATTAGATGTAATACGCCGAGTACTTTTTGCGAAGCGAAAAAACGGTCAACCACCATTCCGAGTACAAATGGTGATAAAATAGAGGCGATTGGACCGGTTGAATAAGCATCTCCAATAATAGCGGATAAACCATATTTGCCCATGACAACACCGAGCGTCACGTACCACGCGCCCCAGACAAAAAATTGTAAAAACATCATTAATGCTAACCGCGGTACCACCCATGAATAAGCAGTGTGCTTGCCCTCTTGAGCGATGTTGTTGATACCCATAAGACCCCCAACTATAATTTTTATACTCGCTATGACGTTATCACCTAATCGCATAGCAAATTATTTAGGATATATTGTTGTTATTAACCACTTTCAGGTAAAAAAGACGGCATAATTATGCCGCTGGGTTGCTGTGCATAGCCTTTGACTTGAGCAAGATGTAATTCACAGATCTTTGCTCCCCACTTTATTAAGGTTTGAGATAGTTCCAAACTTTCAACGGGCACTAGTACAACAGGTGTTGTGCCGCGATGATGATGATTTAGCATCCAATTCACTAAATCGAGGGCAACGTCATAACGATAACTACATCCAGGCCCTAACATACGAGATGCAGGATGAGCGACTGATGCGAGATACCCTTCAATGCGTCCATTCAATTCCCAAACCGCAATACGCCATATTCCACTGGTGTTGTGCAGAAAATATTCAATATCGCGTTTGCGCGAGATCCCCAATAATTCGGATTCAAGCTGCATAATGGCAGCTAAATCTTCAATTTGAGCATCACGTATTTTTCCATTAGTCAGTCGTGGGAACGCAGTTCCCTCAATAGGAACAGGGATAACCATATCTTGATAGATGGCATAAGGTGTAAAACCAGCTCGTCGATAGAGTGAATAAGAATCTAAATTTAGGGCGCTGGACAACAAACGGATCGGTAAATCCCCTGCAAGTTCATCGGCTTTTGATAGCAAGCGACTTGCAATACCTTTACCAAAATGATCAGGATGTACATTCATGATCCCTAAACCTAAATGCGTTTCTCTTAGATGGAAAAAGCAAGAGCCGCGTATCATGTCTTGCTCATCACGAGCAATCCAGTGATAACCATCATCTAATTTGTGGTAGACCTCGATAAACAATTCACAACTTTCTGGGCCCGCAGGAAATATTTTTCCAAGTCCATGCTGTTGATACCACTGATTAGTTGAATCATGGATTAATGCTGCCACTGCTTTGCGATCAGTAGGCTGTGCTATCTGTAATTGCAAATCCATCCATCACCTCTCACATTTTTAGTTTTTAAAATGAGGTTGTTACTAAATGGCAATATACACTTATGCTAAATATACTTAAATGAAATCGATTTCAGATTGAATGTAATCGATTTCATTTTTAAAATATAATCAATTTGTTTTTTTCAGCAACTAGCAAAGTGCTTATAAAGCAAGCAAAAAGATGAATTTGTAATCTACATCACAAGTTCAGTGCAATAAAATCTTAATAATTCGAGGGGCTGTGAGACGACAAATGACAAATGAATGAGTCGCTAGGGGCTTACATAAGTAAGTGACTGTGCGAGTGAATGAAATCGACAACACTGCGACTGGAAGTATGACGAGTATAGTCGTACTTTTGATCACGATGTAGCATACTGTGCATGACAATGAATAAAAGGAAAAACAAGCTATGTCGATAGATAAAGTAGCAAAAATCGCAGGAGTATCAAAAGCGACCGTTTCGCGGGTGCTTAATAATCAACACATTGTCAAACCTGCGACACGAGAAAAGGTTCTAACGGCAATTCAGCAATGTAATTATCAACCTAACCTACTCGCCCGCCAACTGCGTACTTCGCGTAGCCGTATGCTATTAGTTCTCGTTTCAAACATTACCAACCCCTTTTGTTCTTTGGTTGTTAGAGGCATTGAAGAAGAAGCAGAACGACATGGTTATCATATTTTGTTATGTAATTCCGAATCCAATCCTACCCGCGAATCGGCTTATTTAAGCCTACTTAGCGGTAAGGTTGTCGATGGTGTGATCACCATGGATGCGATAAGTTGTCTACCGGGACTAACCGATATGATCGGTGATTTTCCATGGGTTCAATGTGGCGAAGGTGATACTGATTTTAGGGCATCATCAGTGACCATCGATAATGCACAGGCCGCTATCGCAGGGGTGTACCATCTCGCTGCGAAAGGCCGTCAACGCATTGCTTTAATCAACAGTGATATGCGTTACCTATATTCACAGCAACGTGAACAAGGCTATCGAAAAGCTTTAACAGAACTTGGGCTCAATTATTGCCGAGTAGAATATATTGAAGAGCTGGATTATACCGGTGGCGCCAAAGCGATGCAGAAGATATTACAGGACGACCAACGACCTGATGCAATATTTGCGATATCTGATGTAATAGCAGGTGGTGCAATGAGCGTGCTCCACCAGCAAGGGTTACGTATCCCTGATGATATCGCCGTGATGGGTTTCGATGGCATTCCATTTGGTGATGTCACAGTCCCGCCCCTCACAACCATTATTCAGCCAATGCATCAATTTGGTGTTCGTAGTGTTCAATTATTACTGCGTAAAATTAAAGATCCCCAATTAGACGATTGCCATGAAGTTCTTGAATGGAAATTATTAGAACGTGGGTCTGCTTAATTTAACCTCTAATCGTTGTTCCGACTTTTTCTGATTGCAGGAAACATTCTGTTTTTATATTTTATCAATACATACTCAACATCATTGAAGTGCAGCTAGCGGACAAATGAGAGAAGTCAACAATACCGCAATTTGCAGTATGATGAGTAAGCGATAATTTTAATTAAAAGGCATCAATATGACCATTATCCTCACTGTTGTATTTATTATTTTACTCTTATTTATTGTTGGCTGGGGTATTTCTATCTATAACAGCCTAATCAGTACACGTAATCAAGTTGATAACCAATTTGCGAATATTGATGTTATTTTAAAACAAAGAGCAGATCAGATCCCTCAATTAGTGACTATTACTGAAAAAGCAATGGAACACGAGAAAAGTTTATTTACTTCGTTAAGTGATGCACGACAGCGTTATCTCAATGCCCAACAAGTTGATGATAAAATTTCAGCATCAAATGAAATGGGTCGTGTGCTGAGTCGTATTGTCGCCGTTGCTGAAAATTACCCTACATTAATTTCTGGGGAGCAATTTTCTCAATTGCAAATTGCCCTTAGCGAAGTTGAAGATAAGTTAGCTCAACGCCGCGAAGGGTTTAATGATGCAACAACTGAATATAATACGGCGATTCAAATGTTCCCAAATAGCATTATTGCTGGTTTCTTTAATTTTAAATTATTACCATTACTAGATATTTCAGATGATGAAAAAAAATATAACGGTATTCAATTCAAATAATCCGTATGTGACAGGCCATAAATGAATATATACTATTTTTTAGGTGCAATTTTAGGTGCACTTATTTTCTATTTAGATAATAGATTTTCTCAAAAGAAAAAAACGAACTGGGGGATTATTCCATTTATTTCGATAGTCTGGGGCACTTGGGTATATATTTCCCCTCAAAAGGGTGACTATCTCGACATAATTTACTATGCCGTGATTTTAATCGTCGCATTTCTTATCATTAAATTTGTTAGGCGATTAAGTAACAGTGCGTATGCACATTATCAGAAATTACAAAATGAAGGCGACACTAAATTTAGTGCATCCATTAAATCAATTTATATGTTTCTTCTTGCCGGCAGTTTAATGCTAGGCTTTTTTATTGATATTCGTATTTTCTTTCTTGCCTTTGTCTTAACCATCGTCTTTTATTTGCTCGAAAACACTCCAGAAAAACGTTTTCTGAAGTATCAAAAAAACCTCGCTACCTCAAAAATTCGTTCTGTCGCCATGGGGTTAGCCGAAATTGAAGGGAAGATCACAGCGGGAACACAACTTAGGAGCCAATTAGGTGGAAAAAGTTGCTATGGCTCGTTTTACTCTGAATATGCTATTTCAAAAAATATAGAAGGCAAAAAAAGCTATCGGCTGATCAAAAGTAAAAATGTCATACATGATTTTACCCTAACCGATGATACTGGGTCGATTAAAGTTGTTTGTGACCCTGAGCACTTTGTTTGCGCAGGCTTACAACCACATAGTGATTTTGAAAGTGGTAGTATCCGCTATAAAGAATATATCATTGAAGGCAACAAAAATTATTTACTGATAGGGACTGTAGATTCTGACAACGGCACCCCAATCATTACCCGCAAGCCTCCGCATCATTTATTAGGGCTATCCCCTTCTGCATATGTCACTCGTTGGAACAAAACCGGTCCATTTCGTAGAAATTTAGTCATCACCATTTCAATTGCTTTGATATTAGTAGCGTTTGTTTTCATTACGCCAATGGAGTACCACAATGGCTTGCTCACGCTGCATTTTAATCAGATCTCATTTCTAGGTGGCAAGTAATATGGGATTAATCGTTTTTTGGATCATCATTCTTCTGTGTTGTTATATGCTCATCCGCTATTTAGTTGGTACCTACAATAGCCTCGTTTTCTTAAAAAATAACTGCTACAAGGCATTTGCCAATATTGATGTGTTACTGAAAAAACGCTTCGATTTACTGCCTGCAATAGTGCAAATAGCCGATCAAGCGATGACACATGAAAAATTCTTGATCAATATGTTAGTCAAAAGCCGAGATACCTATATCTCTACTTCAGATCTTGATACTAAAATTAATACAGTAAACCAAACCGCTGCTTATTTTCAAAAAGCCATCATCATTGCTGAAAACTATCCCCATTTAGTTAGCAAAAATACCTTGCTGGAATTACAAAGCCAAACAAAACGTATTGAAGATCAAATTGCTGATCGACGCGAATTTTTTAACCAAACTGTGACGCTGTACAATACCGGTATTCAACTGTTCCCAAATGTTATTTTTGCCTTTTTGTTTGGATTCAAAATGATTTCTTTGCTCTATGCTCAACAGGAGCCTAAACGATGATCACAATCCCTTTCTCTTTATTTGGCTTTACTAACTGGATACTTGCAAAAAATGAACCTGCTATTGTGGTGATGCTTGCAACCTTCGGCATGCTATTAGGAATTATAGTAATAATAACCTTACTTAATGTCCTTGGCTTAAAACGCTATTCAGGCTATATCACCCTTGCTTTACTCTGCTCAGTATTTATTAGTTTAGTTATCATGATCCCTATGCTATTGCTCTTTAGGATTGAGGATACAATAAAATTTATTTTGGTTTGGATAGTGATCGTCGGTAGCTGCCTCACTTTTAGCCTATCTAACCAACGTTATATCGATATGTTTACTGAAGAAGCGACTAATACTGCGAATACAAAAAATCAACCAACATCAAAGAAACCACAAAATAATAAGAAAAATAAGCGTAAAAACAAAAAATAGTTAAAATACAAAAAAAGCCAGCTGATAAAATCAGCTGGCTCAATTCACACTCAAAGCTTAGTTAGTGCTATTTGTTTAGATTTTCGCGATAAGTTGGAAAATCCATCTCTTTATAACGCACAATCGATGTTTTCTTGGCAATCTTATAACCAAACCAAATTGCTAAGAATAATGGAATACCGATATAAGTTGCAGTTACACCTACCCAATCAATCTTATCTTCTAAGAATGCCTGATAGTTTTGTCCTAATGTGATCACCAAACAAAGTACAAAGGCAAAGATTGGTCCAAGAGGGAAAAAGCCTGAACGATAAGGCAGATCATTTAAATCCTTACCTTGCGCAATATAGCCTTTACGGAAACGATAGTGACTTATAGCAATCCCTAACCAAGCAATAAAACCTGTCATACCTGAGGTATTCAATAACCATAAATACACGGTTTGGTTACCAAACATCGAACTTAAAAAGCACAGCGCAGCGATCACGGTGGTTGCCAATAATGCATAACGAGGAACACCGCCCTTAGAAAGGCGAGCAAAAATACGTGGGGCTTTACCTTCACGCGCTAAAGTATAAAGCATACGAGTTGATGCATACATTCCTGAGTTACCCGCTGATAACACCGCCGTTAAGATAACCGCATTCATCACTGCGGCAGCAGATAGTAAACCTGCATTTTCAAACACTAATGTAAACGGACTCACACTAATATCTTTAACATCGTTACGCAGCAAATTTGGATCAGTATAAGGAATGATCAAGCTGATAATTAAGATAGCAAAAATATAGAACAGCAAAATACGCCAAAATACTTTACGCACAGCTTTAGGAATGTTTTTCGCAGGATCTTGTGATTCACCGGCTGCAATACCAATCAATTCAGTCCCTTGGAAGGAGAAACCAACGATCATGGCAACGCCAATCATTGCTGAAAAACCACCAGCAAATGGCGCATCACCGATAGTCCAGTTATGCCATCCTGCATTTTCAGCACCATTCATGATCCCAAAAATCATCAATACACCGACAACGATAAAAATAATAACGGTTGTAACTTTGATTAAAGAGAACCAATATTCCGCTTCCCCAAATCCTTTTACGGAAATGTAGTTAAGTAAGAAAATAATTGCTAAGAATATTGCACTCCAAATCCAACCGGGCGTATCAGGGAACCAATAAGTCATGACTAATTGCGCTGCAACCAAGTCAACAGCAATCGTAACCGCCCAGTTATACCAATAGTTCCAGCCTAAAGCGAAACCAAAACCTTCATCAACGTATTTCGCACCATAGGTAGCAAAGGAGCCAGATACTGGCATATAAGCCGCCAGCTCCCCTAAACTAGTCATTAAAAAATAAACCATTAAGCCGATGATGGCATAAGATAAAAGTGCCCCGCCGGGGCCTGCTTGAGCAACTGTCGCACCTGATGCGACAAAAAGACCGGTACCAATTGATCCGCCAATCGCAATCATCGCAAGATGACGAGCCTTTAGCTCACGGCGCAATTTATTCTGCCCACCGCTTTGTACCGTAGTGGTATGTTGTTCTGACATCTGTTCCCTGTATTTCTTCATTTAACTAATATTGAATGAATTCTAGCAAAACATCCTGTCATAACTAAGTAACTCTTGGCTGTTATAAGATACCTTCATAATCCAAACAAAATTATTAGCAAAATATTTATGTAAACCCTATCATTTTCGTACAAAAAATAAACTCTTTTATAGCTATTGAACGTTAAAGGTCACCAGCCTCAAAATAGCGAATATATTTGTTTTAGACACATTGATATACTTAGAAACACTCTTTTTATTAATTTTTATTTACACATTAAGAAATATTTATCATTATATTACCTAAATAATTAATAAATTAATTATGGTTCAGAGAAGCAATAATAAATTTATTTATAAAATACCAAATTTAATGACAAATGATTAGTCGAAATAGGTAAAATGTGCTCCTTTGTGCTCCTTTGTGCTCCTTAACGTTTAGTGCTATCTTATAGCAGAACTTATAAAATATGCATATAAAGAGTCGTTATGGTCACTATAAGCGATGATCGTATAATATAGACTCAGTATACCCAAATATAGCTAGGCTAATAGTGGATGAAGGACTTTCTCCGATAGAAATAGCATGTCTAACACACCAACCTAGTTCGCCGACTTCAATACGAAAACTTCCTAACTTGAAATATGATGAATATAAATAGTTCGAGACGATTGTATACTCATCATCTGAATAGATTATATATAAAGGAATAAAATATCATGAGTGATCTGCTTGTATTAATGCTAATTATCGCGCTTATTACTATTTTTTCAGTAAGAATGCATAACAATATTATCAAAAAATACAATCGAATGAGACAAGCGTGGGCTGACGTCATAGTACAAGTTCGCCAAAAAGAATTAGTTATTCCTAAAATTGAAAAAATTGTGAATGAACATAAAGAATTTGAGTCGACTGTTTTAACAGAAATTACTAAGATGCGCTCTTTAGCATCTGATTTAGATAAATCCCCTGAGACTGTTAGCCCACAAACTTTAAAAAATTACAAAGATAACTTTGATACTCTATTTAAGAGTATTAAGCTCACGGTAGAAAACTATCCAGATTTAAAATCAATCAATCTTTATCGTGACTTAGCAAATCAAATCTCCGAGCAAGAAGATAATATTAGTGCCGCTATTCGTATATACAACAGTAATGTTGCAGAATTTAATACGTCAATAGAAGAGTTTCCTAACAATTATATCAACAAAACCTTTACCAAAAAGAACCCAGGACAACCCTTTGAGCATGAGCAATCCTCTATCGATATCGGGTTTACTCCAACTTTTTAATGCGCTACTGACCACTGTGCATTATGTGAAAGCGTAGTAACGACCATTTACTTACACCAGTTACTGCGTTTTCTATGCGTCTAGCGATTCACCCGCTTGTCACCTAGCTACATTTTAAATTATTTAGGTATATACAGGTTCAATGTTAAAACATGCTATCAAGTAATATTAAAACTCAACAAGTTATTGATAAAATACAAGAACAGGTCAACAATGCCAAAAGCTATAATGACCTCACTGAAGCCATATTTATCGCAAAAGCTGAGAACAAAAAATTAGAATTCAATAATCTAGTGTTTCTAACTATTTGCCTTGTTTCTCTACTAGCCGTTGCTATTCTTTGGGCTAATGCCAATGAAAATGGTGGATTCAGCTGGTTCAGCTTAACGGGTATTTATATCGTACTCATTTCTATTGTTGGTCTTTTTTCATTACTCGTCATTTGGGGAAGAGAAAGTAATATTCCTCAATTAAATAGAGATATTTATCGAATGTGGGGGCTACTTGATAATAAGCTTAATTGCCACCCTACTCATAACGGGAACGTTAAAACAATGCTTAATGATTTTGAACAGTTTAAAAGAGGCAACTGTTCAAGAGAAATTGAATGGGAGTATCGTTCTTTAGCTGAAATATCAACATCATTTTATTTCTATAACTTTATATATACTGAACGAACGCGTACTACAAAAGGGACAAAAGAACTACATTACTATCGTTATGGGCTAATTTTACCGTTCACCGGTTTCAAAGATATTCACATTATTAGCGATGGAAAAACGCCCTGCAAAACTCACTATTCATTAGCATCAGCAGAATTTAATAAACATTTTAAACTCGGTGCTAAAGATCCCTTACTATTGAGTAAATTTTTAAAACCAATGGTCATCGAAGCGCTGGTTAATGCGACAAAAGAACTTGATAGCTTAAATGTGGAAATTAATGCAAATGAGATGATGTGTATTTCTTTTAGTAACGCCGATAGACTTTACTACACTCCTAATTATGGCTTAAATTCACCCGATAAGTTCCTCAACGAGCTAAACAAACCAGACTTGAAATTACCCATGCTAACCACCGCGATACAACTTTACAATACCTTCGTAAAATACTCCGATAAAAACTTTTAATTGCAACTTAATGTAATCAAAAAAACCGAGATCAGTAATCGAATTGAGCCTATAAGCGATTAAGTTAAGCCGTAAACACCCCAAGTTTACGGCACGACTATGTTGGAGGAATTTGGCTATTTGCAATAATCTAATAGATTTTTTATCGCATTAGATAAGTGTTTTTGACGATGATAAATGAGATACAGTGTTCGATGTAGCTGCAACTCATCCACGTTTAACTCGACTAATGAACCATTCGCGAGTTGCTCATCAATCACTCTTCGTGATAAACAGCTGATCCCCATTCCAAAACGTACAGCATGCTTAATTGCTTCCGAATTGCCGAGCTCCATAAAAATATGAAAACCGGGTAGATGTGCAAATAAAAGTTGATCAAGTACATCACGTGTTCCTGAGCCTCTTTCACGTAATACCCACGGAGCATCTCTTAATTCTTTTAACGTTAACGTTTTTCCCGCTAATGGATTATCTGGGGCTGCGAATATCACTAATTCATCTTTTAGCCATGGTTCAGTAATTAATTCAGGGCTATGACAAACGCCCTCAATAAGGCCTACATCGGCTCTAAATTCCATGACCGCTTTAATGACATCTTCTGTATTACTGATATTTAATTCTAACGGAATGGAGGGATGGTCATAGCGATACTTAGCTAATAGTTGCGGCAGCATGTAATTACCAATTGTTGTACTTGCGGCTAATCGTACCGCTCCCATCTCTTTTTTAAATAATTGTTCCACTTCTAAAGCTTGTTCCAGCAGTGCTAGTGCCTTTGGATATAACAACCGGCCATGTTCATTTGTAACAAGTCGTTTACCTACACGGTCGAACAGCTGCACGCCAAGTTGCCCTTCCAGATCAGTCAGAGAAGCGCTCACCGCAGATTGCGATAATGCAAGCAATTGAGAGGCTTGAGTTGTGGAGCCACTTTTAAGTACTTCCGTAAATACCTCAAGTTGCCTAAGTGTTATTCGCATACAGGTCGCTCCAAACATTGTTCGCTTGTGTTTGTAATAATATTGTTAATATTAATGATTTATTACCAAGTTACCAGAAGAAACTTTTAACCACTTTTTTTAATTGATTATACCAAAACAATCAATTTAAATTATTAAAGATTTTGTTATATGCTTATTCCAAAATTATCTATGCCCTGTATGATCCGTTTAACAAGCAGGTATCAGCAGTAACTAAAGGTACGATTATGGATAAAAGCAATACCAAAACACTCGTTCAACACACCAGCCATCCTGCATTAAAACTCATTCCTGGTGTGATTTTAGCCGGTATATTAACGGCAATTTCGATGTATTTAGGGGAACAACAATGGTTTATTGAGATAGGCTTAGGCGCACTTACCCTCGCCATCTTATTAGGAATTATCGTCGGTAACACCATCTATCCTGTTGTCAGTAGCCGCTGCGATGATGGGATCAAATTTGCAAAACACTATTTTTTACGTGCAGGGATCATTCTTTATGGTTTTCGACTCACATTTCAACAAATCACGGATGTCGGCGCTACAGGTCTATTGATTGATGCATTAACATTAGCTTCAACTTTTTTACTGGCTTTTTGGTTGGGGAAAAAAGTCTTTGGTTTAGATGATGAGACAACCTTTTTGATCGGTGCAGGTAGTAGCATATGTGGTGCAGCTGCCGTAATGGCCACAGAGCCAGTCGTAAAAGCATCGGCGAGCAAAGTCGCCGTCGCAGTTTCCACCGTGGTTATCTTTGGTACTATCGCGATTTTTGTTTACCCATGGCTATACCAGCTGAATGCCCATTTCGGCTGGTTCACTCAAACACAAGATACTTTCGGTATCTACGTTGGCTCAACAGTGCATGAAGTTGCCCAAGTAGTTGCTATCGGTCATACCATCGGCCCTGAAGCAGAGAATGCTTCTGTGATCACAAAAATGATCCGCGTTATGATGTTAGCGCCATTTCTTATTATCTTGTCAGCTTATTTAAGCCGCCGCAGTACCGCAATTAAAGGCTCAAATACAGAAAAAAGCAAAATCACTATTCCTTGGTTTGCCGTCATTTTTATCTTAGTCGCAGGATTCAACTCTTTTAATCTACTGCCAACCGTTTTAGTGCAATATATTATTACCCTTGATACCATTTTACTGGCAATGGCAATGGTTGCACTCGGCCTCACGACTCATGCCAGCGCAATCCGCCAAGCAGGTATTAAACCAATATTAATGGCACTTATTTTGTTTGCATGGTTAATCGTTGGTGGTTTTGCAATTAATGCACTTATTCAACTCTTCTTATAATATTTTTTCACTTTAATTTATGATTGGCCGCTTTGAGTGAAGCGGCTTTTTTTGTGTATTTCATTTATTGGTCTATTAATGGCATACTTCACAAAAAAGGAGTCAATAATGAAATATGTTGGAGCACACGTTAGCGCCTCTGGTGGCGTTGATCAGGCAGTCATTCGCGCTCATGAAATTAATGCCACGGCATTTGCGTTATTCACTAAAAATCAGCGTCAGTGGAAAGCCGCACCACTGAGCGAAGATGTGATTGAAAAATTTAAAGCAAACTGTGCTAAATATGGTTACGGTAAACATCAAATTTTACCTCACGACAGCTATTTAATTAATTTAGGGCATCCAGAAATGGAAGCGCTCGAAAAATCACGAGTGGCTTTTATCGATGAAATGCAGCGTTGTGAACAATTAGGGATTGATTTACTCAATTTCCACCCGGGCAGCCACCTAAAAAAAATTGATGTCGATGACTGCTTATTGCGTATCGCCGAATCTATCAATATTGCCTTAAATGAAACAAAAGGTGTTATCGCGGTGATTGAAAATACCGCTGGGCAAGGTTCTAATTTAGGGTACCGTTTCGAACATTTGGCTAGGATCATTGAAAACGTTGATGATAAGAGCCGTGTGGGTGTATGTATTGATACTTGCCATGCTTTTGCCGCAGGCTATGATTTACGCACAGAAGAAACCTGTGAAGAAACATTTAAACAGTTTTCTGATATTGTTGGTTTCAAATACCTCAAAGGCATGCATTTAAATGATGCAAAAAGTGAATTTGCTAGCCGTGTTGACCGCCACCATAGTCTTGGCGAAGGTAATATTGGCTACACGCCTTTTAGCTATATCATGAAAGACTCACGTTTCGATGGGATCCCATTAATATTAGAGACGATCAATCCAGATATTTGGCCGCAAGAAATTGCTTGGTTAAAATCACAGCAGAATTAAAGAATAAATCAAAGGCGGCATTAGCCGCCTTCAACACACTTTACAACGATTCCATCTCAATTTTAGCCATCATATCCGCTAATTTATTACGATTCTTTAACCCAACATCAGGTTGAGAAACGGATAGCGCTGATATCGCCGTCGCCATACGCAGTGTATGTGCGCTTGATTCACCGTTTAGTAACCCGTAAGCCAACCCTGCAACCATAGAGTCACCAGCTCCCACAGTGCTAATCACTTCACAATGGGGAGGTTTCGCTAACCAAGAGCCTGATGCATTCACCCACAGTGCGCCGTCTTCACCAAGAGATATCACCACATGAGAAATGCCTTTATCACGCAGCTCGTGTGCCGCTTCAATAACGTCTTTGAGTTCAGGTAATTTACGCCCCACCCACATCTCTAATTCATAACGATTAGGTTTCACTAACCAAGGCGACGCTTTTAGTCCCGCTTTAAGGGCTTCACGGCTGCTATCAAAAATAATACATGGGCATAATTGGCGCAGCCGAGTCATCCAGCGGGTGAATTCTTCAGGTTCGATCCCATTTGGCAAACTTCCGCTAACAACGACCATGTCAAAATGACCTAGCCAATTCAGCGATTCTGTGGCAAAACGGTTCCAGTCTTCTTTACTGACATCAAACCCTGAAAAATTGAAATCAGTTGACTCACCGTTATTTTCGGTAAGTTTAACGTTGATCCTAGTACGCCCCGGAACCATACAAAAACGGTTTGCCATACCATTATCACTAAAAAAGTGTTGGAACTCTTCTTGGTTATCTTTTCCCATGAAGCCACTTACCGTGATATCTATTCCCAAATCACGTAATACTTTTGCAACATTAACACCTTTGCCTCCGGCATTGAGGCTAGCAGTCTTCACTAAGTTGACTTCACCGACTTCGATTGATGGACATAGCCCAACCAGATCATAGGCAGGATTTAATGTAATTGTAGCAACTCGGCGAGTCATAACCTCGGATCTCCCTTATCGTTATAGTCATTTATACTCTAGAACACTTGGAGCATAGTCACTGAAAGTATCTGAGTATAGCAAGATGTTTTGCCCTACTTATACCATTAAAACACAATGGCTTCAGCGATATTTGCTGTTTTTCCTGATTGTTTTTTCATAATGAGCTGGCAAAATGTCACCACCGAAAAAACAGAAAGAAGAAAAACTTATGTCTAATATTGATCATGTTGTTGTGGGCGTTGGTGTGATTATTACCAATCCGCAAGGTCAAATTTTAATGGGTAAACGCAGTAGTCAGCATGCTCCTTACTGGTCGATTTTTGGTGGACATGTCGATGCTGGGGAATCTTTTGAAGATTGCGCTATTCGAGAAATAAAAGAAGAAATTGGTATTGATATCTCAGCTCCTACCGTTTTTGGCATTAGCAATAATGTCAACACTTACCGCCAAGAAGGTAAACATACGGTTTCCATCTGTATGCATGTGGAATATCGTGGTGATAAACAACCTCAGATTATGGAGCAAGACAAATGTGAAAGTTTAATGTGGGTTTCCCCTCATGAGCTTCCTGAACCTCACTTTGAAGCAAGTCACAATGCTATTGATCTTTGGCTTAATCACCGATTTTATCACCATCCCGCTTAACGCCTGCATTATTGTACAAATGCCAAATCCGTGTTTGTACAATAAATGGCCAACTCATTATATTTACTATCAAAATTGCCTTTTTATTCATTATTTATTGTTTACATTAATATACACTGCATGTATCATCAAGCTAGTACAAAGAAACATTACTCGGGAGTTTCCATGTCTGTTGATACAGCAAAAACAATTAAACAGCCCTCCATTCTAGGAGGCGCAATGATCATCGCTGGTACCGCTGTAGGTGCTGGTATGTTTTCAATACCCATGGTTACCTCTGGTGTCTGGTTTACAGGATCTATTGTCCTTTTAATTTATACTTTTGCTTGCATGTTACTCTCTGGCTTGATGATTTTAGAAGCCAATATGAACTATCCAGCAGGGGCAAGTTTCCATACGATGGTCAAAGACTTATTAGGCCCCGTGTGGAACTCTATAAACGGTTTATCGATTACTTTTGTACTGTATATTCTCACCTATGCTTATATCTCCGCGGGTAGCTCGATTATCTCTAGCAACTTATCCGACTATATGGAAATGCCACAAGCTATCTCCGGACTTGTTTTCGCATTGATAGTCGCTTTCTTTGTATGGTTATCAACCAGAGCCGTTGATCGTTTAAGCACCATTTTGATTGGTGGTATGGTCATCACTTTTGTGATGTCAATTGGCGGTATGGTAACAACAGCATCACCATCTATTTTATTTAACCAAGTAGAGAATGGTGATACACATTATTTACCTTATGCGCTTGCCGCTCTACCTTATTTGCTAACATCCTTTGGTTATCATGGTAATGTTCCTGGTTTAGTGAAGTACTACAATAAAAACAGCCGCTCAGTCGTTCTAAGTTTGGTTTACGGTGCGATCATTACTGTTGCTATTTATATTTTGTGGCAGTATGCGATCCAAGGGAACATCCCTCGTTCTGCTTTCGTACAAATTCGCGAAGAAGGCAACAATATTGGTGCTCTACTGAATCAAATGAACTTATCCACCAACAGTAGCTTTATTTCGCAATTTCTAACGCTATTTTCCTATATGGCCCTTGCAAGCTCATTCTTAGGTGTATCTTTAGGTTTATTTGATTTTATTGCTGATTTCTTTAAGTTTAATGATAACCAGCAAGGCCGTTTAAAATCAGCCTTAATTACTTTCTTACCACCCACTGTGTTCGCTTTGGTTTTCCCAAATGGCTTTATTTATGCAATTGGTTTTGCGGGACTAGCTGCTACAGTTTGGGCAGTGATTATTCCTGCTCTGATGGCAAGGGCGAGCCGTAAACGTTTCCCTAAAAACAGTTATAAAGCTCCCGGTGGTATGGGTGTGATTTGGTTTGTGATCCTCTTTGGTGTTATTAATGCTGTCGCCCACATTCTTTCTTTGCTAGGTTTATTACCTATTTATTAAATAATGTTTCCCCTCTCCTTGCCTGCTAGCGAGAGGGGTTAACCTCAATTTTATCTTATACTCTTCTTTGAAATTGATGCTTAAATTTTTCTCGTTGATATCCCTCTACTTAACGGCAATCTTAAAAGATATTATGTTTATCGATAACTGTCGTTTTTTTTACTAAAAAATAGGCTTAGTATCTTGCCTAATCGCCTATCTGCGAGTACTTTTGTCGCACTCTTTTTTGACAATTCTAAAGAAGGTTATTTATGGCAAAGGCCAATGAAATCAAACGTGGGTTTGCAGTCAATTACAATGGCAAACTGCTGCTGGTTAAAGATATCGATATTCAATCACCAAGTGCACGTGGTGCCAGCACTTTATACAAAATGCGTTTTACGGATATAAAAACAGGTCAAAAAGTTGAGGAACGTTTTAAAGGCGATGATATCTTAGAAACCATCTCCTTAACTCGCCGTGGTGTGAGTTTTTCTTACATTGATGGTGACGAATACGTGTTTATGGATAACGAAGACTATACACCATACCTATTTAAACATGCAGATATTGAAGAGGAATTATTATTCATTCCAGAAGAAGGCTTACCTGGAATGCAAGTTCTGACAATGGATGGGCAAGTATTAGCTCTCGAATTACCACAAACGGTTGATATGGTTATCGTTGAAACAACGCCAGCTATCAAAGGTGCTTCCGCAAGTGCGCGTACTAAGCCTGCAACTATGGCAACCGGTTTAACAGTACAAGTTCCTGAGTACTTAACTAGCGGTGAAAAAATTCGTATTCATATCCCTGAACGCCGTTTTATGGGCCGCTGCGAATAAAATCAGTATAACAATCACCTATGGGCATCTGCCCATAGGCCTTTTCTTAACCACTCACACAATGAAATTAAACAACTGACAACTCAAATTAATTATAATCCAGCGTATACATACCTAATTTTTTATCTTGATCTATCCATTTAAAACTTTGTGTGCCTTTATGGTTTGGTAGTTCATGCGTTCCTGTTTTTAATTTTTTGAATGACGTTTTTACCGTTTCTACTTTGCCTCGATCACTCCAGCAAGTTGTTTCAATTTTGTCTCCCATAGTACCAACTTGGCATGGAGGTACTACGATTGCCCCCACAAATGTAATAGTGGCACTACCGATAACATTTCGCTTTTCGGCATGGGCTGTATAAGTGATGAAATAGCTTAACGTGATGACAAACAATAAAGTCATTAAAGAAGGTTTATTTGCTGTAAGTTTCATGAAAAAAGTATCCGCTTAAAATTAGGTTATCGTCATTTGGTATAATTTATTTATATTAGGAATAGTTTTTTATTATCTATTACCTGATGACGAGGATCTTAATTCGAACGAATAGAATGATATTTAACTAATGGCCGCAGTTTTTTATTTTTCTCTAAATCTAAAGACTGAAGTAAAATTAGTGATATTAATCACAAAAAAATAATAACCACACATTTTGCAATTTTATTTTTTCATTTTCTATTAAAATTAGCCTTGGTATTTAAGAATAAAAAAATCTTCTTTACTTTCATTCACTTAATTTACACTTATTTCACTAGTTAATATGAAAAGTTTACTCGCAAAAAAATTGTTCTATCACCTTCTTTAATGATAGCAAGTGGCCGCCATCGTGCGTGTTATCAACATCCAGAACATGATGGTCTCTGTATCAAAGTACACCACCCTAATAAAGACGATCGTGAAACAATACGCGAAGTAAAGTACTATAAAAGAATTTACCGAAACACATCATCAATAAACGCTATCGCTCATTATTATGGTACGCAAGAAACTAATCTTGGTACTGGGTATGTCTTTCAGTTAATCAAAGATAAAACAGGAAATGTGGCAAATATACTCGACTATTATTTAAAAAATAAACATTCTTTTTTAAAACATCAAAAAAGCATGAAAATTGCCTATGAACTTTTTAAAAAAACAGTTTATAAAGATGCGATTGTCACTATGACGTTAAAACCCTATAACATCGTCTATCAATTAGGCTATAAACCTCACGGACAATTTTTTATCATCGATAACCTTGGCTGCGCTAATTTAATCCCTATTGACTATTACTCGTCAACACTAGCTAGAACCACCCTCACTCGTCGATTTACCGACTTCGAACAGCGTATGATGAGAGAATATCATGTCAAACTTTCCACAATGCAATCTGTTGAGTCAAAGGATTAATCAAAGCAATACAAAATACTGCGGTTAACGACTATGATTGTGGTTATTTTTTATAAGAAATTTAAACTTCTTTACAATTATGGGGTTGGAATATAAACCTGACAGAAATAAGGCAAAACTACCTTAATCAAAATGTGATCTAGATCGTTATTTTAACTGTATTATTTGCAAGCACTACACTCAAATCGCTATTTTTTTAACAAAAAACTCTCAAACCGCGATTTTTATCAGTATTTAATATAATGTTTTGTAAATTATGACCTGATTAACTCGCCATTTCAGTTCTGTTTATGTATGCTCTTTATGTTTGGTGAAATAAGTATGCAACTGCCAAACTCTAACGATGAGTTTCTAACAGGTTGTGGTTATGTTCACATAACTGATTTGCGTCTAATGCAACTCTCTATCTGGTTTTACTCATATACAAAATTTAGCTGTTCTGTATTAAACACTTTCTGTGAAAAACCACAGTAGCATTTCAGAAAATGCGTTTTTCACAGGGATAAGTTTACGTTTATTGTGTGGATAAAACACAGTACAAAAAAGGCAAGGGACATTAAGAATAATGGCAACATCTGAAAAATTTAAGCGCAACATTTTGCGCATTATACCAGCAATAGCGATTGCCGCGACACTCTCAGCTTGTACTACCCCTAATTCTTCAAAGAATGCTCAACGTACTACTCATTCTGAATCTCGCATGTTAAATAATTCATCTGATTCTTTAGCAATGGCCTCTCAAGACGAATTTGAGCAATTAGTTCAAAGTGTTGATACCAAGTCTAAAATCATGGATCAATATGCGAATTGGAAAGGTGTAAGTTATCGTTTAGGTGGAACAACTAAAAGCGGTGTTGACTGTTCAAGTTTTGTGCAACGCACATTCATCGAACAATTTGGCGTTGCTTTACCACGCACGACTTCGGAGCAAGAGTCCTCCGGTAAAAGCGTTAGCCGCAATAGTTTAAAAGCCGGTGATTTGGTTTTATTTAAAACAGGTCGCCGTATGAAACACGTTGGTATCTATATTGGCGATAATAAATTTGTCCATGCATCCACCAGCAGTGGCGTGATCGTTTCAGAAATGACCAACGAGTATTGGAACAAACGATACTATGCAGGTCGCCGTATTATCAATGGTTCGTAATCATTAAAAACAGCTAAATTCCTTGCCAATAAAAAAGCTTCCAAGTTGAATAAACTGGAAGCTTTTTTATTATATTCAGATTAGTTATTACGATGAATAAAAACCTGATTCCAATTCTGCAATAGCAACACCAGAGGCTTTTAAGCGACACATCGCAGCATGCTCATCACTGGCATGAATAAAGAGACAAATTTCTTTCTGCCATTCTAAAATTGCACTTTCAATCTGCAAATCAGATAACGACTCTGACAATTGCTTCATTGCAATACAATCTGTTGCACAGTCATGACTGAGTAATTTCAGCCCCACAAGTTTATCGCTAGCGAAATCATTAGTAGGCACCACCTCAACATGAGTTCCTATCTTTCCTGATAACCAGCGGTAACTTTGCGGCAGCCTGTGCACTACCGAAAGACCTGATTTTTCCACAACAATATCCTATTGCTACCTAACCATTATATTGTTCGTTGAACTAAATTACTTACCAAACAAAAGCGCTATAGTGTCATCTGCTATTAGTTAGCAAATTTTCGCTTTTTTATTCTCCCTTCTCTACTTTCATCGTAGAGGTTGGTAAGGACTATAAACCTCGTTCAAACCGAATTCGCTACAATCACAAAAAGTAACGTGATTGTTAAAAACCATACCTAAATATAACATTAAATATTATTCATGTCGTTAAATTTTTGTGACATAAATCATTGCATGCTTATTTCTTTACTTCAAGTGTTAAATTTTAAATTTTTTTTGATCTCAAAACTCAACACCAGCACTAATAATTAGTCATTTTTTTTACATTATTAAACGATTTTCAATAATAAACCGCCTAATTTTGAACAATAGTCATTAAATTTATCTTTTAATGACTAACTACTAAATAGCTTAGCTCAACACAGAAATTTAACAAATATTCATCAATTGATAATTGATTTAGATCATTTTTATACTGGAATTCTATTTTTACTGAATATAAATTCGGTTTTGCCGAGTAGTTGATTTTTACTTAACACTATTAGAATAAATATGGTGACTGACTGAAATGAAAACAGGAGGGAGATGTTTCATCCATGAAACATAAATACCAATTCTATTTCTTTATACGCTTAGCTAGAACAACAAATAGCATAGAGAACGCAACACACGCCACCATAGAGCCAACCATTGGCCATGCTGACTTAGCAGGGATCATCGATAACAACGTCCCAACCAACGCTCCTATTGAAAAACGGATCGTTCCCGCCAAAGATGAAACGGTACCTGCTATATGTGGATAATTGTCTAAAATCACCGCCATTGCATTGGATGTGATCATCGCAATACCACTGACATAAATAGCAACACCTAAGACCAATGCCCAAAAGCCAACGCCTAGTGCCGTCGTCACTAACAACCAAATTCCCATGGTAAATTGGACAATAATACCTAAATAAAGCAAACGCTCTGCACCAAATCGCCTTACATAACGACCATTAAACGTGGTCATAATAAATAAGAAAATAATATTAATGCCAAAGAAGTAGCCAAAGTCCTGTGGGGATACCCCATTTAGGTCGATATAAACAAATGGACCCGCGTTTAAAAATGAAAACATGCCTGCGAATGAAAATGAGCTGGCTAAGATATAAAACAACACCTGCTTGGCACGAAATAAGGTTGCAAATTGCCTTAACGTGGTCCCTAAATGAAAAGGTTGGCGTTTTTCAACGGGAAGCGTCTCTCGAATAAATAAACTGACTAAAACAACCGCAATCACCGCCGCGATACTAATGCTCCAGAAGATAGCGTGCCATGAGAACCAACGCATCATTTCACCGCCTAAAATAGGCGCTAATAAAGGAGCAATGGTCATCACTAATACCACGAAAGACATACTGCGTGAAAATTCATCACGCGTGAACATATCTCGCATTAAAGCGTTGATCACCACACTTGCCGCAGCAGCTGCAAATCCATGTAAAAAACGAAACCAAATCAAGGACTCGATTGACTCAGTTAACGCGCACGCCGCCGAAGCAATTGCAAACACAATAACGCCACCTAAGATGACAGGTTTGCGACCGATGCTATCAGCCATTGGACCATAAAATAGCTGGCCAATAGCAAAACCAAAAATATAGCTATTCAGTGTCATTTGGATGCGGCCTTCATCGACACCGAAATACTCACCCATAGCAAGGAAGCTTGGCAGATACATATCAATAGCTAATGGCATCAGCATTGATAATAAACCAAGTATTAATATCAACCCTAAATAGGATGATTTTTGTTGTTGCACTCGTTAGACTCCTATACCTTACTACATAGCGATATCAGCTACATACGACTTACCCTTACGCTATATTTAGCGTGGTACTGCAATACTGTTAATTTCTTCAGCAGTCAATTCACGGTATTCACCCGGAGAAAGCTGTGGATCTAACCAAATTTCCCCTATTCTTTCACGGTGAAGACCACATACATGGTTACCAACCGCTGCAAACATACGTTTTACTTGGTGATAGCGCCCTTCGCTGATTGTCAGTCGTACTTCTTTTGGGGTGATAATTTCTAATTGAGCAGGTTTAGTCGGATATTTTTCCCCATTTAGCATCACACCTGTCTCGAACCGTTGTGCAACGTCATCAGCAATATCATTTTCTAATTCAACGCGATATGTTTTCTCACAATGATGCTTAGGTGAAGTAATTCGGTGTGACCACTGCCCATCATCGGTAAGTAATACCAATCCTGTGGTGTCAATATCAAGGCGTCCCGCTGA
The DNA here is from genome assembly GCF_016618195.1 of Providencia manganoxydans. Taxonomy (NCBI): domain Bacteria; kingdom Pseudomonadati; phylum Pseudomonadota; class Gammaproteobacteria; order Enterobacterales; family Morganellaceae; genus Providencia; species Providencia manganoxydans. The sequence goes on along the minus strand of NZ_CP067099.1, from coordinate 1,938,537 downwards.
ATGTAATTTATCAGCCAATGGTTCATCAATAAAATAGAGAATGGTCGGGTGCGTTGGGTCATCTGTTGAGCAAATATAGCCTTGCGGCTTATGCAACATAAAATAACGAGGACCTGTGACATGCGTTAACACCACTCCATCATAAGCTACCGATTGTTCAGAACTCACTTGTAATGATCCCGATTTAACTATTTCGTCGTCAACAGTCACTTTCCCTGCGCGTAGCTCACGCGCCACTAGACTCCGGCTGATCCCTAATTGCTGGGACAAAAACTTATCCAGTCGCATAAATTCTCTTAATTTGATGGAATAGCAACTTGGTGTATATGCCATCCAAGCTGTTAGAAATAAAATTGAAAGGTTATTGTGATTATGTTCACATCTTTTATTATATCAATAACGAACTATAAGTGATAGCGTCACACAGCTAAGTCCTGTTTTTAGCTCAACTCGTTGTGTTAACTTAAATTTTACATTTAGCTATGCTCTATTTTTAAATAATACTGAATAATATGCCTTTCCAACTTCGTCCATACCAACAAGAAGCTGTCGATTCAACAATACGCTATTTTCGTCAGCATCGTGATCCTGCGGTTATTGTCCTTCCCACTGGTGCGGGAAAAAGTTTAGTCATCGCTGAACTTGCACGACTAGCACGAGGTCGTGTGCTGGTTTTAGCTCACGTCAAAGAACTTGTTGAGCAAAATCATGCTAAGTACCTTGCCTATGGCCTTGAAGCCGATATTTTTGCTGCTGGGTTAAATCGTAAAGAGTCACACAATAAAGTTGTCTTTGGCAGTGTACAATCTGTTGCTCGTAATCTTGATAACTTTAATGATAACTTTTCACTGGTCATCATTGATGAATGTCATCGTATTAGCGTGAATGAAAAAAGCCAATATCAACAAGTTATCAATCGATTAAGTCAATACAATTCAACCTTAAAAGTACTTGGTTTAACGGCAACACCCTATCGCCTCGGATCAGGTTGGATATACCAATACCATTATCATGGAATGGTTAAAGGCGATGACTCATGCTTTTTTCGTGAGTGTATTTATGAGTTACCATTACATTACATGATCAAAAATCATTTTTTAGTTCCTCCTGAGCGTCTTGACATGCCAGTTCTACAGTATGATTTTAGCCAAGTGTCACTCAGTTCATCCGGTATTTTTAATCAGCATGAATTAAACCTATCAATTAAAAAACAAAAACGTATTACCCCAACAATTGTCGCGCAAATTGTTGAGTATGCTTTACCGCGCCAAGGTTGCATGATTTTCGCCGCAACAGTTGAACATGCGAAGGAAATTTTAGGTTATTTGCCTCAAGAAACAGCCGCTTTAGTCACGGCAGATACCCCTGCTGCTGAACGTGAAGCGATTATTCAGCAATTTAAAAATAAACAATTGCACTTTTTAGTTAACGTTTCTGTGCTTACCACTGGTTTTGATGCGCCGCATGTCGATGTGATCGCTATTTTACGTCCAACTGAATCCGTCAGTTTATATCAACAGATTGTTGGTCGAGGGCTACGCCTTTCGCCTAATAAACATGAATGTTTGATTTTAGATTATGCAGGCAATCCACATGATTTGTTTCGCCCTGAAGTCGGCTCCAGCAAACCAAATTCGAGTAGTGTCCCCGTTCAGGTTTTTTGTCCTCTTTGTCAATTTGCCAATACTTTCTGGGGTAAATGCACTGAAGATGGTCATATCATTGAGCACTATGGCCGTCGATGCCAAGGCTGGGAGGAAAACGAACGTGGCGAAAAACAACAATGTGAGTTTCGTTTTCGTTTTAAACAATGTCCACATTGCGGTGCAGAAAATGATATCGCCGCACGTCGCTGCCAAAAATGTGATGAAGTGTTATCCGATCCTGATGATATGTTGAAGGCAGCATTAAAACTCAAAGATGCATTAATCATACGCTGTGGTGGCATGGCACTAACAACTGGGACTGATAATAAAGGTGAATGGTTGAAAATTAGCTATTATGATGAAGATGGTACCTCTGTTTCAGAACGTTTTCGCTTACATACTCCAGCCCAACGACGTGCTTTTGAACACCATTTTTTACGTGAACACTTGCGAGCCCCCGGTGTTCCGTTTAAATGGACAACAGCTAATGACATCATTACGCAACAAGTTGTATTACGTTACCCACAATTTATTGTCGCAAGAAAAAAAGAGAGCTATTGGGAGATCCGTCAAAAAATATTCGATTATCAAGGGCGCTTTCGCGTCGCTGACCAACTCTATTCGTAAGAGCGATTGACTTTTGATGTCCCTGATTTCGAATTAAGGGTATGTTCTCTTAACCTAGCAATAAAATGAGTAAAACGTGCTGTCATTCAATCTATAGTACAAGATCCAATCACAATGTTTCACGCAAATAATCATGTTCTAAATTTATTAAGGCATAAATCTATCTTTTACACCGTTTCTTAGCCGCTTTTGCACCGTAAAAATTCGCAGTCCCTAATATTGGTTAGATTATGATTGCTGTAACCACGGTTTTTAGTTAAAATGCTGCCCGCTTCAGTGTTTTCGCAATAGCGACTTTATGTCACGAAGCCAAATATCGAACCTGCTGCTGGGTCGCCTGTAGCAGGATTTTATTTTTTCTTGTATAGAGAAATAGTAATGTTAACTATCAATGCAATTGCACGTACAGAGCAGGGTAAGGGTGCGAGCCGCCGCCTGCGCAGAGCTAACCAGTTCCCAGCTATCGTTTACGGTGGTAATCAAGAGCCTATCTCTGTAACTCTGAACCACGATGAAGTCATTAACCAAGAAGGTAAAGCAGAATTTTACGAAGTTCTGAACCTGGTTATCGATGGTAAAGAAACTAAAGTCAAAGTTCAGGCAGTTCAACGTCACCCGTTCAAGCCAAAAGTGACGCACATTGACTTCCTGCGCGTTTAATTAAAGCCACAAGCCGAGCTTTAGAAATTTTCGGGACGCCGAGTAAATAACGCCGCAATTGCGGCGTTATTTATTTCTAGTAACATATTACTTGCTGCGACGTTGCAGTTGATCGCGTAAGTTAGGTGGAGTGCCTCGAATTGTCAAAGTATCCGTCACCGGATCCCAAAAAATACGCTCCCCCATTAACATCGCATCAAAACTTATCGTGATCCCACCACCACTGCCCGAAAACTTCGTCAGTTGCTTCAGTGTTCCCCTATCGGCCGGAAAACTTTCCTCAAGTTGATAATCATTTTGACGCGCGAAGTCACCGAAAGACTGTTCTTCAACAATAGGAAGTTCTTTAGATAGCGCTTGCAGCTCAATTTCCTCACCTGACTGCAATTGCTCTGTACAGTAATTATGCACTTGTTGGCGATAAGCTTGGCGGGTATTTTTATCCATTTGCGCATTATCACAAAAGTCATCTAACGCTTGCACTAAACCTTTATTTTGTACTTTAGCGTTTAATCCTTCCGATGCTGCCAAGAAATCCATAAAGAAATCAGAAACTTTACGCCCTACTCGCCCTTTTAAAAAAGTAAGATAACGCGATGATTCAGGATTGGTTTCCCACTCAGTCAAATCGATACGTGCCACGATATCAGCATGAGGGATATCAAGGTAATGCGTGGTCGATAGGTCAAGATTGTCGGTAACAAACATGCTGTCACAACTACTTAAAACAGCAATCAATAAATACTCAACCGCCAGATAACGATATTGGCAAAATAGAACCACGCCCCCTTCTGCGAAAGGATATTTAGCAAGTTCATCTTTTAAACGTACAGTCATCGCACGACTGAAGCCAAGGAATTCTTCTTCACCTTTGCGTAATAATCTCAGCGCATCTGCCAATTCGCTTTCTTCATTGAACTCACCAAAAGCTTTACTTTTAGCGCTGTATACACGGTGTAATTCTGCCATCATGTCTTGCACAACGTTATCGGTTGACAATAAAGAGTCGCGCAGCATCACTTCAAGTGTCTGTTCATCGCGTTTAATCAACTGATGTAAAGCTATCTGAGAAATTTCCAGACTCATTGTAGGCTCCTTGTTCAAGCAGAAATATTATCGCGCGTATTCAAACACTGATGCTATTTATCTGCAACCTAAACCGTCATTTATGCACATTTTTACACACTAACAATGAACTAATACTCACTCAAATAATCTTAATAATCATGATCCTCACTTAAATATAAATTTCTTGCGAAGAATGAAGAAAAAGATCCCGCTATACGCTATCATAGGTGAGCTTTTAATAATTTAGGATGTTAGAATTTATGCCACAGTCATCTCGCTATAGTGATGAAAAAGTTGAAACTTTGCTCGCTGAGCTTGTCAGCGTGTTAGAAAAAAACCATACTCCAGTAGATCTTTCACTAATGGTGTTGGGGAACATGGTCACCAATCTACTTAATACATCTGTCGCACCAGCGCAACGTAAAATGATTGCCGACTCTTTTGCCAACGCGTTACTGTCTTCTGTCAAAGAAGATCAGTCTCACTAATCGATTAACGAAATAAACAGTATGGTCACCCATCAGCGCTACCGTGATAAAGTCTCCCAAATGATAAGTTGGGGGCACTGGTTTGCACTTTTTAATATCCTGCTCAGCCTAGGGCTAAGTAGTAGCTATCTGTTTATTTTTGATTGGCCCGACACGCTCGCCGGGCGCATTTTTGCCTTCGTCAGTTGGATTGGTCATTTTAGTTTTGTCGTTTTTGCCTGCTACTTACTGATTGTTTTTCCACTGACCTTTATTGTTATGTCTCAGCGGCTGCTGAGGCTTATTTGTGTTGCGCTCGCCACCGCGGGTACAACCTTATTAATCTTTGATATTCGAGTCTTTAGCCAATTTGGTTTACACCTGACGCCACAGGTTTGGGATCTAGTGATCAACCCTGAAAAAGGGGAGATGGCACGCGAGTGGCAATTGATGTTTATCGCGATCCCTATCATCTTTCTTATTCAAATGCTTTTTGCAACTTGGAGTTGGCAAAAGCTACGCAGTTTGAATAGACAAACCTTTGGTAAACCACTCGCAGGGCTATTTATTGCCACCTTTGTGATGTCGCACCTTATGTATGCATGGTCTGATGCTAATTTCTATCGCCCTATTACCATGCAACGTTATAATTACCCGCTATCACAACCAATGACGGCTCGAAAACTGCTGGATAGATATGGCTTATTAGACTTATCTGAACATCAAAACCGTGTCTTCCAGCAAGGTAGCCCTACCGCTTTAAAACTTCAGTATCCATTGAAACCGCTTAGCTATTATGATCAAGGCATGGGTTATAATTTACTACTAGTCGTGGTTGATAACTTGGGTGATAAAACCCAACAAAATAACATGTCATCGCTAAAAGCGTTTAAAGAGATGAGTACTGACTTTACCAACCACTACACCACAGGTTTACGTAACGATAGCGCCCTATTCGGCCTATTTTATGGTATTTCAGCCAGTTATTTCGATAATATCCTTAATGAACGTCATGCTTCTGTACTGATTGAAGCATTGCAGCATCAAGGGTATCAATTTGGCCTCTTCTCAACAGATGGCTTTAATTCTCCATTATTCCGCCAAGCCATTTTAGCGGATTACTCATTACCAACCAAAGCGGCTGATAGTGATACACAAACCATCACACAATGGAGCGCATGGTTAAGCGGGTTGAAGAGTGAGTCACCTTGGTTCTCCTTCTTAAATATCAAAGGACAACCCGGCAGTAAACAAACCAATGACCAAATCAACCAAATTGTTGAAACATTGATCCGTGATGGTCGCTTGAAAAATACCATTGTAGTTATCACTGCAAATTATAATGGCGAGTCTGAAGCTGATGATTGGTTTAGCGGTAAGCAGTTTGATCGTAAAAAGATGCAAGTTCCTTTGTTTATCTATTGGCCGAATACCCCTAGCCAGGAAATTGATAAACTCACTAGCCATCAAGATGTACTAACAACCATCATGCAACGTTTACTGCATGTGTCCAATTCACCTGACGATTATAGCCAAGGGGAAGACTTGTTCAGTCCTGACCGCAAGTACCCTTGGGTCATTACAGGCAGCAATAACGATGTGGTGATCACGACAAATGATGCAACGCTCTATATGGACAAAAATGGCCAATTTAGCATCTATGATTTGCAAGGCAATGAAGTTAAAAATCAAAAACCTGATCTTGCTCAGTTACTGAAAATTTTTACCGAACTAAAGCGGTTTAATGAAAATTAACGCTTAAAAATCAATCAGTCGAGCAAGTGAAGCCTTGCTTTCATAAGCAAAATGAGTAGTATAAATCAAAGTTCGGCATGTAGCGCAGCTTGGTAGCGCACCGTCATGGGGTGTCGGGGGTCGTAGGTTCAAATCCTATCATGCCGACCAATTTTTTATAGAGAAACCAACCTGTTAGGGTTGGTTTTTTTGTGGGTAAAATTTGAGGTGGGTAAAAGTCGGGTTGGATTACGCTGATTTTGCCTTTCTTTTAGAGCTCATATTAGGCCCCGCGCAGAAATATAGATTAGTGTACAAGCCTATTATGATTCATGAGTAAGTTATAAAGGAAACGCACTCAGATTAAATCAACATTAACCATGCTTAATCAAATGGTGTTTCTGATTGGCATAATGAAAAATAGAAATGAAGTGATACTATTATTCTATTAATAGAAAAATAGTATATTAAGTAAGTTCAATATAATATTTCAGCATACTCAGGTTACTGGATCGCTTTGGTGGCCGGTGCTTCACAATATTTAGTCCATAGACCATCCACTTGGGCTTCTGTCAACAATTCATCTATCCCATCAATAACAGGTATAGAAATATTAATGGCACCATCGGGTCGAGTATATGTTTTGACAATAAAACGCTTATCTTCTGTTTTCCTTGAAAAATCATAATGTCGTGAAACAAATCCACAAACGTAGCCAACCTCTCCACCATTATGTGAGATTTTATTAAAATGGTAACTTACATCCTTAAATGTTTCTAATTTAGGATTTTCTAAATAACCTAATACTGTACGTTCAACACGTTCAATCATGTTGATGTCATCTTTATAATTTAATGTCATACCAAATAAAAAAGCAGAACCAAGAAGAAATAAAGCAATAATGACATAAAATATTTTATTCATAAAAAGACGATCTAAATAACTCACTAATAAAAAATTCACAAAACGAGGCTATAAAATAGTTTCGCTAGTATAACAATTTATTTGAAAACTACCTCAATTTTTAGCAATATAATCTATTGTATTAACCATCAGTTATTGATTAATTGAAGTTTATATATAGCAAAAATGTAACTTTATCCAGTATATCCCATCAATAAGAGCACCAGTAAATTCTCTACAACATCACTTCAACCATTTGATATAATAAAATTATTTTGTTCATGTTAAGGAATGCATCATGTTACGTTACATCTTTCGAATAGTTCATCTTTTTCATCATGCATTTCATTCAAGGCCTCGCTTTATTATTTCTTTATTTGTTGCAGTTGCGACTTTTGTTGCATTACTTCCCTACCAAAATACCATGATGTGCTTAATTCTAAGCTGGAACGCATTTGCTTGGATCTATTTATTATTTCTTTTTGCTCGCATAATTAATCGTAAAACTAAGAACATTCGAGAAATCACTAAAGTCGAAGATGAAAGTGCTCGTATGGTGATTTTTTTCCTCGTTGCTGGTTGTTGTGTCAGTTTACTGGTACTATTTTTTGCATTAGGTGGACATGGCGACTTTCCGAAAACCGATAAATTTGTGCCCTATGCACTCACCGCTTCTACACTCATTTCTTCATGGCTATTACTCCCTGCGGGCTTTACGATGCATTATGCGCACCTATACTATAGTAATGAAAATCAGCAACAACCATGGCTACGTTTTCCTGATGAGATCCTTGCCCCAACATATTCGGACTTTATGTATTTTTCTTTTACCATTGCTGTAGCATCGCAAACTGCTGATGTGGAAATCGCCTCAAGCCCGATGCGCCGAGCAGTATTACTTCAGTCCGTTATTTCATTTGTATTTAATATGGCAATATTAGGGTTATGTATCAATATTTCAGCGAGTTTCTTTTAGACTAATTAGGTAAAAATGACAGCAGAATTCACAAATTGGATCACAGAATATGGTTATTGGGCTACCTTTTTTGGTGCCATGATAGAAGGTGAGACCGCCGCTTTTCTATCTGGCGTTGCTGCTCATAACCAATTACTTTATTACCCTTGGGTGATGTTATTTGCCGCTTTAGGGGGCATAGTCAGTGATAATGTTTTATTTTACGTTGGTTACTTTGCTGGCTCTCAGATCTTACCTAAATTTCACCGTCATCAGAAAAAAATCAATCGTGTCCAACAATTGATCCGTCAACATGAAAATTTCATTATTATCGCTATTCGCTTTGCTTATGGCTTGAGAACTGTGGGCCCAATCATTATCGGAGCGAGTAAAGTTAATCCATTTAAATTTTTTATATTAAATATTTTGGGAGGAGCCTTATGGGGGGTCATTATTGTTTCTTGCGGATATTTTATTAGTTCAGCGATACTCGCCTTACCGATACACTCTTCTTTAACGTGGTTTTTACTTATCATTATTGCCGTAGTTCTCTTTATTTTTTTACGACGTCAATGGAAAAAATAGAAGCTCAACCCCTTATATGCTAAAGCTTCTATCTGATGATCAGTTTAAAGTGGTTTACGTACACTTAATAGAAACAACATTGGCCGTTCTTGCTCTTCTTCAAGTAACGGATTTTCTGCAATTTGCGCAGCTGTAGGCCCCCACTCATCTATTTCAATGATTTCAAAACCAGTTTTAACCAACATATTTATCCAACTGGATAACTTACGATGCTGTTTTATTACCCCTTCCGCAAACCAGTCCATCCTTCTATCACCTTCTATCTGATATTGATTTACAGGCCATGATTTATATCCTTCATTGTCAACACACCAACCTTGATGGATAGCCGCAGTAAAAATAGGATGTTCAGCAGAAAATACAAACTGGCCGCCAGGTTTAAGTGACTGGAAAACAGTTGAAATTAAAGATGAAATATTTACGATATAATGTAGTGTCAGCGAGCTATATACTAAATCAAATTGTTGTTTAGCTAACGAAAGTGTTTCTAAATCGGCTTGTTGATAAACTATATTATCATCTTGAGTAAGCTCGATCGCTCTTGCTAACATTTTACTGGATAAATCAAGTCCAGTAACCGATTTTGCCTGTTGCACACCCGCCCATCGGCAAAACCACCCATAGCCACAACCAAGGTCAAGCACGTTTTTAGCTGAAAGAGAGGGGAGTAATTGTTGCATTTTTTCCCACTCTGGCGCACCTGCTAAGCCATGAATAGAGCGAGGTAACGTTGCATAACCGGCAAAGAACTGTGGATTATCATAAATATTTTGTGACATGGTTAACTCCCTCGTTTATATGGAGTTATTATATGAATAAGTATAATTAATCATCAACTGCGTTTTTAGATACGCTATTCTCTTACTTGCGTTCATCTTGTTGATTTTTATCTTCTGCTGGGAAACCAGTAAAATAGATACCAATAATGGTGATTAACCATCCTACCTTTTTACTATTAAGAACTTGGTTAAATAGATTCATAACAGCCCCAATAAATTTATTTTTATCCTATGCACACTATCATTATTCATCATACTCAAATATTCTATTTAGCTATATTTACACAAATTTCAGTCTTTGTTGGCTGATATCGCGTTACTTTATCAATAGGAACTTGTTTTGAATCACTTCCGCCTTGCAACTCCACAAGATATTGATGGCTTAATTGAGATTGACAGTATAAAAACCCACGAACGTGCACTAAAAATTGCTCAGTGGGTAGCAGATAAAAATTGTTATTTAATTGAACAAGAAACACAAATTTATGCTTATGCTGTTTTGCATTATCACTTTTTTGATTTTGGATTTATTGAGATGTTGATGGTGAGCAAGCAATTTCGGCGTCTTGGTTTAGGCGTTGAGCTGATTAATCAGCTCAAACTCATTTGCACAACTAGCAAACTATTTACCTCCACTAATCAATCTAATACAGCTATGCAAGCCTTGTTAAATCATACACAATTTTTAGCTAGTGGAGTCATTGAAAACCTTGATGACGATGATCCTGAATTAATTTATGTCTGCAAATTAATAGATTAATTCACCAATAGACCGATTATTATTGCTATAGCAATGCAGGATCCATCACCACATCGGCAAGTTTTTGATTAAATTGTTGGTAAACTTGCCAATCAATAGTGGTTGGAAAGCTCAAAACCTCTAATTGATGTGGTGCAAACTCGGTATGGTAACTTGGATGAAAATGCTGATACTCATTTTGCTTAAAACCACAGTGCTGATAAAAACGTAATCTTTTTCGGCTTATTTCATCTATAACAGGGTCGATTTCTAAAATAATATTGTTCACTTGCTTACTCAGGAGTTGCAATATTTTTTGCCCATATCCATTACCTCGTAGATTAGAAGATATGGCAAAGTGCTCAACATAATAAAAATCATTAATTTTCCAGCACTCAACAAAACCTATAAATACCTCGTTCTCAGTAAAATAGTATAAATAATAATCTTGATGATTAAGGATCAATTGCCGCCCTTGAAAACTTCTTTTTTCATAAGCTGGAAATGCTGAATCATAGAGGTGATTGATATTGGCTATTTCTAACGTATCTTTACTACTCAGTCTTTTTACTATCAACATTACGTGCTAAACCCATTCTTATTTCGTTAAATAATGATGGTTAGCATACCCAAACCCAATCAGCTAGCAACTGGTTTTTTTTAATCTCATCAACAAGCCAATATCTTAACTTACTGTTTTTAATTAAATAAATTAACAGCCCCTCCATTATATTTTAGATGCCTTTCAAATTATAAAAAATATTATCATCCAGATATTGACTTTATCCCTCACTCAATTTAAAAATACTGTATATCAATACAGTATTGAGTTGAGGTGAATATGTTACGCATTGAAATTTTATTTGATAAAAATGCACCACAAAAACCAAGTGATGTGATGCTGCAAGCTCTAGAGGCTGAAGTCGCACGGAAGCTTAGTCCGCAATATCCCGATATGGTCACTCGCGTTGGTTTTAGTTCAGGTCAACGCATTAATATTTCAGGAACTAAATTAGCGCAAGATAAAGTTCGCATTGAAGAAATATTAGAAGAAATTTGGATGGATGATGGCTGGATCCCTGAACAAAATCCAGAGGAATAGCCCACACATTCAATACCAATGAAAGGAATGTGAGGTCATTAACTCAACATTCCTTTCATTATCAATAGATGCTTTAAATTATAATGATAGTCTAAAATGTATACCTAATACCGCCTAGACCTACCCAGCCTAAACGTTGTTCAGTGAGCGAACTTTTTGCTGCATCGCCAACAAGGTAATAAGCGCCAATGCCGGTATAAAGGATCATATTTTCATTGACGTTATAATTTAAAATCGCGCCGCTATGAATATCTTTAAATCCACTACCTGCATCGTACTCATTAAAACGTGAGCGATTAGCTTGTTGTTTAGAAACACCAAAATAGGCTTGATTATATGCTTTATTTCCCCACACGGTAGCCAGCGTATATTCAACATCCCACTTATCATTTATTTGATAGTAGCCTATCCCACCTAACTCTACATTCACCGTTCGACCAATATCACGACCACCATATTTACGATCTGAGGTTGCCATATCAACAGATGCGTATAATTGGTAATCCTTTATGCTGTAATTAATTTCCGCACCGACGGTCATTGAACCATCAAGATCCCCCATTCCTTTGAGATCTTCATTTTTACTTCCCAAAATACCAATTTTTTCATCACGACCTGCGTCATAACCGATTCGGCTAGAAAAAGTCAGACTTTCTGTTATTCCTATTGCCCACTCAACCCCCTCTAAACCTATGCTGAATACACCATAATCATCAGAAATGTACCCATAATTCAAATCAATCAGCGGTGAAAACAAATATTTACTTGATCCTTCATAGGCTGGCATAAAAGAAGCTCCGCCACCTAATACCAAAACACTTTCTCCTGCCATAGAGCTACTAAGCGGCAATAGCCCTACAACAATCGTTGCTACCGTTTTCAATCTTTTCATTAATAAATCCTAGATTATTTTATTAATATATTTTTTTACGAATAAAAGTTCTAATTTCTTTTATTGGGTTAAGATCGCTTTTTATTCCACCCGTGATTTTTCCAGTGGTAATACACTGCTTCTCTCTTTTACAGGTATTAATTTCTTTCAATGAAAGCATTGATAGTGATGTTTTTGATGTATGTTCAATATTTTTCCCGACTAAAACCGACGCAATGGAAATAACCATCACAAAAATAGGGATCTCAATTAGTTTTAATTTCATTTTCTTTATTCCAATAACTGAGTAGGTGCTAAGATAATAATCTTATTCATATTTCTTACCTTAAAAATTGGTTAAACCAACCTTAAGGATTTATTAAAGACGCCATTAGTTTTGTCGGGTTAACCTCTATATAATTCGAGATGCCGCTAAGCAATAAGTTAGTGAGGCGCTGACAAGATGAAAAACTGTGTGACGGGCACGAATAGACATCGTTTCTATCCACAAATGAAAAGTACGACAAATTAAAACATGACGATTATAATCGTTAATAAATGACTACCTATTGATACCGCGCTCTAGGTCTATAGAGGTGATAAAATGAATATCTTATTAGTTGAAGATGATCTTCAACTAGGCAAAGCGCTATGCCGTGGTTTAGAGTTGGCTGGCTTTAACCCGCTATGGGTTCGATTACTTTCTGACGCAAAACATCAATTAAATACACGTAATTTCGACTTGATGTTATTAGATTTAGGCTTACCTGACGGTGATGGCAATGAAGCATTAATCGCCTGGAGAAATTCGGGCCAGTCAATTCCAATTATTATCCTAACCGCTCGTAATCAAATGGATAATTTGGTAACTAGCCTAGATTCCGGTGCGGATGATTTTTTAACTAAACCATTTGCAATGCCTGAGTTGATTTCTCGAGTCAAAGCAGTCAGCCGCCGTATGGCTGGGTTTTCCTCTGAAATTTGGCAACTGGATAACCTCCAACTAAACCCATTAAACCATCAAGTATCACTGAATGAACAATTACTATTACTTTCAGGTAAAGAATATCAATTATTATATGAATTGGTAAAAAATGCCGATAATGTGGTGCGTAAGGCCGATCTCGAACAACGCTTATTTGGGCTAGATGATAAAGTTGAAAGCAATTCTCTCGAAGTCCATATTCATAATTTACGCCGTAAAATAGGTAAAGACCGCATTATCACGATCCGCGGTATTGGTTATTTACTCAAAAAAGAAGCGCAACCAAGTGAAAGTTAAATCCTTTTTTATCTATACTTTTTTCTTACAGATAAGCTCTGTCGTTTTATTGTGGGCGCTATTTGTTGGCTGGCTACAATTTTTCTATCTACCGGATATTGACGATGACTTTAATCGCCAACAAAAAATAGTGACTCAGGGTTTTGCGGATACGCTAGGTGCGGTATCTAACAATCCTGAATATTTTGACCAAATCGCTACCTCATTACAAAAAATGTATACCGATGCGATGGAGAATGGATTAGAGGTATCTTATAAACCTTTCGTTGTCGTTCGCAATAGCAAAAGTGATGTCCTTTATCGTAATAGTGATGAGATTAATATTTCAGCTGAAACGACATTCGAACATTTAAAAAAACAATACCCTGAATGGCATTTCACTGTTGCATGGAATAATACACACACTATCCAAGTGATCTTAGGTGAATCCTATTTTGATCGCAAATCGATAATCGGCAGTCCGGCTGAAGGGACAGCCATTCCCTTATTATTTATTTTAGGTCTTATGCTGATTGCCATCATTGTTACAGCTTATTTTAGCTTACGGCCATTAAGGCAAGCGGCAACCATTATTTCCAGCCGTCAGCCCGGTAACCTAACGCCAATAGCAGTAAAAGAACAATACAAAGAAATTCGCCCTATTATTACAGCAATTAATAATTTAATGTCTCGTGTTGATTCTGCGAATCAACGTGAAAAACGCTTTATGGCTGATGCTGCCCATGAGTTAAGAACTCCGATTGCCGCGGTTATTGCTCAACTCCATTTGCTCATGCAAATACAAAATATAAAAGAAAAAGAAGAAATTATTAAAGATATGCAGGCGACATTAAATCACGCAGCATCATTGTCCCACCAGCTGATTGATTTAGCACGCTTAGAAGCTGAAGATTTTCCCTTAAACAAAGAGCTCATCGACTTACCCGCATTAATTTCCCATATCACCTCATTACATGTACCACATGCAATTAACCAGAACATTGATATTGAGTTACAAAGTCCCAATAGTGTTCTAATTACCACCGATAAACTAGCCTTAAGCACCATTTTTACTAATTTGCTAGAAAATGCGATTAAATATAGTGATAAAAAAGGTAAAATCAAAATAACCATTAAGGACTTAACCCCTTTTGGAGCCACGATCACAGTACAGGACAATGGACGAGGAATACCCGATGAAAGTCGCCAACTTATTTTCTCTCGTTTTTATCGAGTACCTGGAACAACCGAAATTGGTAGTGGACTTGGACTTTCAATCGTACAAAATTTAGCAACCAAAATTAATGCGGTGATCCGTGTAACCGACGGCTTAGAGAAAAAAGGTGTGGGTTTCATTATTGATTTACCTTAATGTTGATATACTTTATGTTTCTACGTTGATATACCTACACATTGGGTGATTAAAATTTAGATAATAAGTATTCACTGAAGGAAAACACATGTCACAAGCTCTGATTATTATTGACTTGATTGAAGAAATAGTCGGTAAAAATGGTTTATCAAATACCAGCTATCAACAAACTCAAGAACGTAATGTGATTGAAAAATCTAATCAAGCAGCTGCTTATGCCCGCGAGAACGATATTCCTATTATTTGGGTCAAAGTTGGCTTCGCGGATGATTATCATGATATCCCTGCTGGCTCGCCAATGTTTAATCGCGCAAAAGCATTGGGGGCATTAAAACTCAGTAGTGTAGGTTGTCAATGGGTCAACGAATTAGATGTCCAGTTACGTGATCTGATTATGATAAAAAAAGGTGTTAGTGCCTTTACAGGCAATAAATTAGATCATTGGTTAAAGGAAAATAATATTAACCACATCTTGTTTGGAGGAGTGAGTACATTAATGGCAATTCAGAGTAGCGCCCGCTTGGCTCATGACCTCGGTTATCAAGTAACTGTCATTGATGAACTTTGTGCCGCAGCAACCCTTGAATTACATCAACAAAGCTTACAAGCACTCCAAGGAATGGCCACAATATCTTCACTATCAGAATTTTTGCAAGGGAAGATTAAATAGCCTTCAAACTTTATATTCCTTTCTCAAAGCCAGTGAGTTAATACTTCTGGCTTTCCTACAATTGAGTTATCCATTTAAATCAAAAAACATTAACTATCTATCTCTATCTTAAACTGACCATGAATTTTGGTTTCCTTCGCAAATCAGTTCAAATCCCAACAGATAAAACTCTAAACTAGAGCAATAATTCTACAGATGCGCCATTTATTGATTCAATTAGTCATGTTTAACGATAACAGCGAGTATTAGCAATAGGTATTTTTTATTAATTTTGTGAAATAGTTATTGAATTACCTACTAATGGTCTATATTTTTAGCATTAATTCTAATCACCCTATTCAATCACTCTTTATTTGATGTAAGGGAGTAATTTATTATGCTTAATCTCAATCAGAACCAACTCAAAAATCTTGCCGAATCACAGTTAAAGGGCCATAGAACCATTATTTATCTAGTTGCCTTGCTATTGTTAGTCGGGGGCGTAGTTTGTATTACTAATCCCATCGTATCAGGTATCGCTTTTAGCTCGTTAATTGGTGTCATGTTATTAATCAGTGGCGTTGCCGTAATTTTGAATATTGTTTTCAACCGCCTGTATGCCAATGTTTCAGTATTTTTTAGCTTAATCGCAGGTATTGCCTATCTTATCTTAGGTTATGCGTTTATTACTGATCCACTACAGAGTTTGCTATTTCTTGCGGTATTTGTAGCTGTGTTATTTATTATCGGTGGGGTAATCCGTCTCTTTGTTGGTGCTAAGTTATTTAGCTCAGCGGCGGGGATGATGAATATATTGATCGGTATCTTAGACTTTATCATTGCCTACATGCTACTTAGCGGTAACGCTCAAACATCAATTACCCTATTAACATTATTTATCGGGATCGAGTTACTATTTAGCTCTTTTAACCTATTCTTGCTAGCGGGTGCACTCAAGAAAAACGCCAAATAATGTAGTCATTGACGAAGTGGGATAAAAACGAGTTTTTTCCCGCTCCGTGTGACCAGTCGAAAATCAATAAATTGATTTTCCTCGTTTATTTCAAGACCGCCGACAAACCGAATACGTTTGTCAGCGGCCTGAAAGAGTATATTGATGGCAAGTGGTATTTTAATCTCACCCACTTGCCATCAAATAATTTTTAAATATTAAAAAATTATTTAGCCACATGCTTGACTTTACACTTCTAAAAGTTAGAATGCTCTCAAGTGATCTAGATCACAATCTAACATTTGGAGCTTCCATGAATACCATCAAAGAATTTATTAGCAATGTTCAAGAAGTCATTGAATTACTTGCAAAACGTTTTATGTAAGACCACGTTTTCCTATTACCTCATCTTTAGCGTTTTTTGACTCAAATTAACTTCAGTTATGATGAGTATCTGCATTTTTTGCAATACAGCCTTAAATGACTTTAAGGCTGTTTTTTTATTCAAAAACGTCCTCAATCACTTTCACAACCACTGCGGTCCCTATCGCCATTAGCACCAAATCACGGCCACTCATACGCCATTCATAACCATCATAAACAGGTAGACGTGATTCAAAATGCCTTGGTAAACGTCGCTTAGCAATACCGGGTGGAAAAGGTCTTCCCACAATAACCTGTTTTGCAATCCCCGGAGGTAAACGTGAATAGCCTGTCATACCATAATCAACTGCTATTGGTCTTACTGAACCAAAATTTAAATTAATATTAAATCCCGGTGATACTGGTTGCTGAACAACGATAACTTCATTTGGGTAATATCTCTTTTCATGATGCTTTTTGCCGCGCTCATTGTGTTTATGGTTGTGTGAGTTCTCATAATAATTTTTCTGACGCCCATTTCCTTCACCATGATGACCTTTTGGATCAGCTTGTGCAGTATAAGGTAATAGCCCGCTACTCATCATTAGTAGAGCAGAAAGTAAATACTTGCTAATTGCTGTTTGTTTCATGATTACGTCTCCCGCGACTCATTGCGCTTAAATTAGTCGGGCTGACAACTTTCAACAATCGGAATTTATCCCATAATACGTAATTATAAGTAAATTTGGACTTGATAAGGCCACGCTATTTATAATATCCTGCCTGATGATATATCTATTTATTTATAACTTATATTTATCTATTTTTGCTTATTTTTAACTTTTATTTTTAACTACCTTAGTTTTTTTAACCATAAACAATGAAGTGTTATTAAATTTATGTTATTGTTTCTCAGTAGGTTATCGCATTAAACACTTAATACATCTACTCTAAATAATTCGAGGTGTAGCTAAACGCTAAATGATGATCGCTAGGAGCGCTAGAAAACTCAGCGATTTGTACATCTATTGACTGCTTCAACTTGAACTATGACGAGTCTATTTGATGTCAATTAGAAGGAGAAAACATGCAGCAGCAACTGCTAGACTGGGTACGCCAGTTCAATCAAGATTATGCCGATATTGCTTCACTTCTCATGGTGCTAGGTTTGATCATCGTCGTCGCGCTGATCTTGCATTTCATCTTACATAAAATCATTTTACCTCGCATAGAAAAGCAAGGTCAGAAAAAAGGCCAAGGTTGGCAACGCCAATTAACTCAATTTAGCTTATTTAACCGAATCGCCTTTGTTATTCAAGGTGTTGTGGTTAATATCCAAGCGGTATTGTGGTTGCATGCAGGCTCTACTCCTCAACAGATTTTAACTGTTGCTTCGCAAGCTTGGTGTATGCTTTTCGGTTTGCTAACTTTTTACTCTGTTCTCGATATATTGCATAGCGTATTACAACGTGCAGCGAAAACAGCTCACTTGCCATTACGTGGTATTTTTCAAAGTGTCAAACTGATTGCAACAGTACTGGTTGCGATTATGATCATTGCATTGCTGATTGGTAAATCCCCTCTGATTTTACTCAGCGGTTTAGGTGCAATGACCGCCGTCATGATGTTGGTGTTTAAGGACCCAATCATGGGGCTGGTTGCGGGGGTTCAACTGTCCGCCAACAATATGGTTAATATTGGTGATTGGCTAGAAATGCCGAAATATGGTGCAGATGGCGCGGTTGTTGATATCGGTTTAACTACCGTTAAAGTGCAGAACTGGGATAATACGGTTACAACCATACCTACCTACGCGTTAATTTCTGATTCGTTTAAAAACTGGAAAGGAATGACGGAATCAGGTGGTCGCCGTATTAAACGCAGTGTTCGTCTAGATACCACCAGTATCCATTTCCTTGGGCAAGAAGAGATCGCTTCTTTAGAAAAAGCCAATCTGCTTGAACCTTATATGGATAATAAAATCTCTGAGATCAGCGTATTCAACTCTGCTATCCCTGAAGATAAAGCGACGCCACTTAATCAACGCAGACTCACCAATATAGGGACATTCCGTGCCTATGTTGAAGCCTATATGAAGTCACATCCAAATATACATAAAGGAATGACGATTATGGTTAGGCAACTTGAGTCAGATTCCAATGGTTTACCGATTGAAATTTACGCCTTCACTAACACAACGGCATGGGTAGAATACGAACGGATCCAATCAGATATTTTTGACCATATCTTTTCGATATTGCCACAGTTTGATTTACGTGTTCATCAGTCACCAACAGGTACTGATATGCGGGCTATCGGTCAACAAGTTTCACTATCCGATACTCACCAGTAATTAGTTAGTTTAGCTTATATAATTACAACTTAAGTAGTATATCTACAGAGGGGGAAACCCCTCTTTTCCTGCCTTTAATGCCCTCCTCTATATATTTAATGATATAACGATAGATAATTTAAATGTGACTATTCAGTCTAATCACCCAAAAACTCTTTATAAATTAAAGCGATAATAATCAATAGTCTTTCATTTATCAGGGATATTGTTGATGTAGGTCATGTTACTTATTCGCGACTTTTTTTAACATGAAAAGTAAGAAAGTGATATCGATCTTTACATATAGGCAATGCCAATGCATAAAACTACTAAAAATACTCATTTAGGAGAGTTGAGCAGGCGCGAATTTATTCAAGCCTCCGCAACAGTTGCAACCGCAGCAGCGGTCGCGGGCTCAATCAGTCTCCCTTTTGCTGCTCAAGCAAAAACACCAGAAATCATGCCTGATGAAATCAGTGAGAAAATCAGTTATAGCGCCTGTTTAGTGAACTGTGGTAGTCGCTGCCCACTAAAAGTTCATGTAAAAGATGGCGTTATCAGCCGAATTTCCAACGAAACCATGTATGACGATTCTACTTTAGGCGAACATCAAATTCGTCCATGTTTGCGTGGTCGTTCAGTACGCTGGAAAACATACAATCCTGACAGATTAAAATATCCGATGGTACGTGTGGGTAAACGTGGCGAAGGTAAATTCAAAAAGATCAGTTGGGATGAAGCCACCACTATCATCGCCGAAAAACTCAAATATACGATAGATAAATACGGTAGCGATGCTATTTATTATCAATATGGTACAGGCTCAACAGGAGCTAACCTACACGGACGCGCCGCTTGTAAACGTCTGCTTAGCCTAACCGGTGGTTTTCTCGGTGACTACGGCACCTATTCCTATGCACAATTAATGGAAATCACCCCTTATGTGTACGGTAGTGTTGAAGAATCATTATTATCTGAAATTCAAAACTCTGATCTCGTGGTGATGTTTGGTCATAACCTTGCAGAAACGCGTATGTCAGGTGGTGGTCAATTTTATGAGACTTTAAATGCGCTCGATAAGAGTAAAGCAAAAGTGATCATTATTGACCCTCGTCGTACAGACAGTGTCACGACACTTGGTGCAGAGTGGATCCCTATTTATCCGGGAACTGACGCCGCATTAGTGGCTGCATTAGGTTATGTGATGATCCAAGAAGGCTTAACTGATGAAGCTTTCTTGAAAGATTACTGTGTTGGTTGGGATGAAAGCACGCTACCTGATTCCGCACCACGCAATGCCTCTTATAAAGATTATATTTTAGGTAATGGACCTGATGGCATAGCGAAAACGCCTGAATGGGCAAGTCAACTCACCGGTATTTCTGTATCACGCATTATTCAACTCGCTCGCGAAATTGGTAACTCCAATCATGCATGGATTTCACAAGGTTGGGGGCTACAGCGTACAGAAAATGGTGAGCAAGCGTGTCGTTCTATCATGATGCTCCCTATCATGTCCGGTAATATTGGTCGTCCTGGTACCAACACGGGTCTTTGGGGCAACAGTGTCGCTTACCCTGTTGCAGGTTTCGGCTTACCAAACCCCGTTAAGGCAACCTTACCTTCATTTATGTGGACAGAAGCGATTGTTCGCGGTAAAGAACTGACCGCTGAAAATGGGGGTATTAAAGGTGCCGATAAACTGAATAACGATATTAAGTTTATGTGGTGCTATTCCAGTAACGTCATTGGTAACCAGCACGCTGACTTGAATAAAACCCATGAAATCCTTTCTGATGAATCAAAATGTGAGTTTATTTTAGTCTGGGATAATCATAATACTCCATCAGCACAATACGCTGACCTATTATTACCAGACGTAACCCCGGTTGAAACTAACGACCTTATCAATAACTCTTATGCGAGTGGTGCTTATCACTATCTCGTGCGCTTACAAAATGCAATAGAGCCTCTGTGGGAAAACCGCCCTAACTATGATGTCTTAGCTGAAATCGCTGAAAAAATGGGAGTTAAAGATCAATTCACCGAAGGTCGTAGCTATGAAGAGTGGATTGAGTTTTGCTACAACAAAACGCGTGAAAAAATGCCGCATTTACCTGAGTTTAGCGAAACAGATGGCGGAGGCATTATTGATCGTCAATTTGCTGACACCTCAAAATATATTGCACTAAAAGATTTTCGTGATGACCCTGTGGCAAACCCACTCAAAACGCCATCAGGCAAAATCGAAATCTATTCAGAACAATTAGCTGAACGCGTAAAAAACTGGGAGCTACCAGAAGGACAGCGTATCCCTGCTATTCCTGAATACTGTGTCAACAAAGAAGGTGTTGAACAGCAACGTAGTCAGCAAAAATTCCCTCTGTTAATGACAGGTTTCCACGATAAAGGTCACGTTCACTCAAGTTATTTTAACGTTGAGATGCTACGAGAGGCGATCCCGCATCAGTTTTGGCTCAACCCAGTTGATGCCCAAGAGCGTGGTTTAAATAACGGTGATATTGCAGAAATTTTCAATGACCGTGGTCGTATTCAGATCCAAGTTAAAGTTACTGAGCGCGTATTACCGGGGGTGATCGCTGTGCCACAAGGCGCATGGCGTACATTAGACACAGCAGGATTAGATACAGGTGGCTGTATCAACACCCTCACCTCACAAGTTCCTTCCCCATTGGCAAAAGGAACACCACAACATACAAACCTTGTTGAAGTGAAACGCGCTTAAGGAGTTAATTTATGAAACAGTATGGCTTTTATTTTGACTCCACAAAATGTACTGGCTGTAAAACATGTCAGGTCAGTTGTAAGGATGAAAAAGATCTCGATTTAGGCCCTAAATTCCGCCGAGTTTATGAGTTTGGTGGGGGGAGTTGGCAAAAACAAGACGGTATTTGGCAGCAAAATGTGTATAGCTACTATTTATCGATCTCTTGTAACCATTGTTCAAATCCCACTTGCGTTGAAGGCTGCCCGACAGGCGCCATGCACAAACGCGCGGAAGATGGCCTTGTGGTGGTTGACCAATCTGTATGCGTAGGCTGTCGTTACTGTGAGTTACGCTGTCCATATGGTGCACCGCAGTACGATGAAAAGAAAAAATTGATGAGCAAATGTGATGGCTGTTATGAACGTGTAGCCAAAGGCATGAAACCCGTCTGTGTTGAATCATGCCCACAACGTGCATTAGATTTTGATGATATTAATGTGCTACGTGAATTGCATGGCACTGAGTGTGGTATTGCTCCAATGCCAGACCCGAGTATCACAAACCCTAATATTGTCATCAAGCCACATAAAGATGCGAAACCATCTGGCGATAAAAGTGGCGAACTGAAAAACCCTGCGGAGGTGTAAAATGCATGAACTACCACTCGTTTTTTTCACCGTGCTGGGTCAGTCCGCTGCGGGTTTATTTTTGCTGGCTTATCTAAGCAAAAAAATGGGTTCAATTGATGAAAAACAATTGAAAAATGCCAATATCCTAGCCTTCATTGTCGTTGTGATTGGTTTAGGTATTGGTGGCCTACACGTTGGGCAGCCATTGCGTTTCTTCAATATGCTGCTCGGTGTTGGTCGCTCACCAATGAGTAACGAAGCATTTTTGAGTGGTGTATTTGTTGGTTGTGCAGCAGCGACACTGTTCTTTACTCTATTTTATAAAAAGCCACTACTGCGTGAGCTAGCCAATATTGCTACCGTAGTAACTGGTGTGGCTTTTGTTTGGTCAATTCCACAAGTTTATAATATTGCTTCAATTGCTAATTGGAACACTGGTTACACAACACTTCAGATGTGGATGACGATGCTAGTTGGTGGCGGTGCTTTAGCAATTGCTATTGGTGCTCGTGGTTTGGGGATTGCTTCTTTCTTAATTGGTGCTGTGGTTATTTTCGCTAGCCGTGCGGGATATCAAGCATTTCTTTCTGAAAGTGGACCGGCCCTAAGTGCAGAACAAACTGGTTTTTGGGGATTCCAAGTCGTTGTTTTGGTTATTGCATTAGCAGGTTTTGTCGGCATGGCATTAAAACAACGTGCGCCAAAAGCCACTTTAGCCACTTGTGCCGCCGCAGTACTACTTGCTGAACTAGCAGGCCGTATTGCCTTCTATAATTTGTGGCAAATCACCATGTAACTCCTCTTTTAATTTCATGTTAAACCAAAGAGCCTGCTGTTGCAGGCTCTTTACTGTAGATACCCCATTGATTCACCTATTTACTCTTAAAAAGACGAATTGGGTTGTTGGAGAAATGCGATCTCCTCTTTGGTCGATAAACGTCCAACTATCTCATTACGATGTGGATAACGACCAAAACGATCAATAATTGCCTTATGCTGCATTTCATAATTCAAGGTATTATCATCCCCTAAACCGCGAAATAGCTCCACCGCTTGTTGATGAATAAAACTGGATTCGGAATGCATAAAAGGCATCAAAACAAATTTACGTTGTGACAACGACAATAAGTTATAATCAGGCTGTTTAATTGCTTCTTGAGCCAGTACTAATGCCATTTGGTCTTGAGCAAAAGCTTTAGGTGTATCACGCCAAATATTACGTGAGAACTGATCGAGTACAATAATTTCTGCCAATCGACCACGAATCGAAATTCGCCAATATGCCAACTCCCCTTTTGCAGCCCGATCCAAAACGCCAGCAAAGCGTTGTGTAATCACTGCATCAAATTTTGTGCTTTTTTCAAACCACTGTTTTGGTGTTGACTCCTCAAACCAAAATGTCAAAACGTTTTCCATGGTATTCATTGTTGTTAGATACCTAAGTTTGTTAGTGATAAGTTATTTTTTATCGTAAATAAAACCGTTAATCATTGTCATGAGCTATCTCTTAAAACAACAATAATTAGAGAAATATTTTGTATTTTTGCGAACCAGTTCCAAAATATTCGAGTATCGATGCACGCAAATTAATCAACAAGTGATCATTTATTCTTTAAACACTTCCATTATTAATTATAAACTGATTGATTATATTTGATGTTCAATAACCATTAATTAATGCTGCTATCTGTTGATTTGGTATTTAATGCCAATTTATAATGAATTTTCACGCCATTACATACATTTGATGAATCCAATGATAAGATTTATTCCGTAGCCATTAAGTGTATTCTTTACTCATCTTAATAAGGCTAGTTTGGTGTCACCAAATAACTGAATTTATCAACTGTCAATTCGTCCGATACTCTAACGAATTGAGAGCACAGCTCTCGGTAGCAAGTGAACAAATCGCTAGAAGCATAGAGAACGATGTAACTAGTACAAATGGGAACATAATCGATAACGCTGCAAGTTGACGTATTACGAGTATATTACCTACAGCTCAGTGTTTGACCTAATATTTGGCTTTATACTCTAAATAATTCGAGATGCAGGTAGGCGACAAGCGAAGATAGATGGGGAGCATAGATGAACTATGTGACTCGGCGAGCATAGCGCAATCAACAACCCGGCATCTTGAAGTATGACGAGTATATATGTGTTGAAGGAGCAGTTTGAATGGCAGGACATATGGTACTCATTGGGTGGGCATTGTGGGTTAGCCCTTGTGGCACTGATGCCTGTGATGCACTTCCCGTCACTGAGTCCATTTTTACAGAACAACAATGTATAACGCGTAAATCCTACCTTGAGTCTAAAAGACCCAACCTCTATTTTATGTGCGGTGAAGTCTATCGTGATAGTGAAGAGATAAAAAAAGACGATCATCACAGCGTTCCTGCACCTAATCCGCCATTACGCTCGCTCCCTGAGCGCAAATCACGTTAAACTCACTTTAGGGGCGTTGTTTTTACAACTTTAAAAGCCCCTAGAAGAAAGTAAAATCACCACTATTTCGACGACTTAGCAAATTTCAGCAATCTTATTTTCTGCATCAATGTAATCGCCTTTGCGTGCAATATATCTGAGTGTACCCGCTCGATGCGCCATAACTTGTACTTCCATCTTCATCGCCTCCATCACCCCAATCACTTCACCTTGTGATACCTGATTACCGTCAGCCACCAGCCAGTTAAATAACACTCCTGAAATAGGTGCATTAACCTCATGTTCCTGATGTTCATTATTGGCTGTGGTTGTCACGGGTTCAGAAGATGATAATGATAAACCGGCTAACAACTGTACTGGCAATCCTAACTCGCAACGTTTACCGTCGATTTCAATAAAGGTACGTGTCAACTCACTATTATTTTGTGGTAATTGACGTTTTGTCGGCGCAATATCAACGTTAAATTCTGTTTCAATCCAGCGAGTATGCACTTTGAATTGTTCACAGAAGTCAGCGTGTTGCATAACAGCACGATGGAATGGTAGTACCGAAGCGACACCTTCAATCTCGAATTCCGCCAACGCACGGCGAGCCCGTTGAATAGCCTGCTCACGACTATTACCTACAACAATCAGTTTTGCCATCAATGAGTCAAATGTACCCGGTATTACTGATCCTGAAACAACACCACTATCTAAGCGGACACCCGGCCCTGTAGGAGCATCAAAACGCAAAATTGTGCCCGGTGTCGGTAAGAAACCATTGCCTGCATCTTCCGCATTAATGCGGAACTCAAATGCATGCCCTCTCGGTTTTGGTGTTTCAGTCATGCTTAATGGCAGCCCTTGAGCAATTCGCAGTTGCTCAAGGACTAAATCAATACCTGCCGTTTCTTCTGTGACTGGATGCTCTACTTGCAAACGTGTATTGACCTCAAGAAATGATAATTTGCCATCTTGGCTTAATAAGAACTCTACCGTACCTGCGCCGACATAATTGGCTTTAGTACAGATATCCACGGAAGCTTTAATGATCTGCTGTTGCAGCTGTTCGGATAAAAATGGTGCGGGGGATTCTTCGACTAATTTTTGATTACGGCGCTGTAATGAACAATCACGCGTCCCCACAACAACTACATGACCATGTTGATCTGCAATAACTTGCGCTTCGATGTGGCGAGGGTTATGTAAAAACTGTTCAAGGAAACATTCACCACGACCAAACGCTGCGGTCGCTTCACGAACTGCTGAATGGTATAGCTCTTCCACTTCCTCCATTTGCCATGCCACTTTTAGGCCGCGGCCACCACCACCAAATGCGGCTTTGATTGCAATGGGTAAACCATTTTCATGAGCAAATTCGACGACTTCTTGTGCATTCTTAACCGGCTCTTTCGTTCCCGAAACGAGTGGTGCACCTACCTGCATGGCAAGTTGACGTGCCTTAACTTTATCGCCTAATACTTCGATCGTTTCTGGATTTGGCCCTATCCAAATTAACCCTGCTTTTTTAACCTCTCGGGCAAATTCAGCTCGCTCAGATAGAAATCCATAGCCTGGGTGGACCATTGTCGCACCTGATTTTTTGGCAATATTAATCAGCTTTTGCATATCCAAATAGCTATCTGCTGGTGTATTACCTGATAGTCCATAAGCTTCATCCGCCATTTGAACATGCAGTGCACTCATGTCCATGTCTGCATAAACCGCTACAGAACCAAAACCGATATCACGGCAGGCACGGATAATACGCACCGCTATTTCACCACGGTTCGCGATCAACACTTTATGTTGGGTATTGTTATTAATTATAGGCATAAGCGTCACGGCTCCCTTCGCTCTCTTTAAAAGCTCTAATTGGGTTAAACTGTATTTTGGCATTAACGGGTATTTGCCCCGCCAAATCTAAATGGTATTCACAAACCGCACCGATCACTGGGTAGCCGCCGGTTAAAGGATGATCATTTAAGAACAAAACAGGCTGACCATTTGCTGGGATCTGAATAGCACCAATACAGGTTCCTTCACTCGGTAATTCTTGATGTTTTTCTCGTTCAATCGCAGTGTCCCCCAGAAGCCTTAACCCGATACGGTTAGAATCCGCAGTGACTTGCCATAATTGTGAAGTTAATACTTGAATGGCTTGTGAAGTGAACCAATCCGTACGCGGCCCTAAAATAATATCAAGAGTCACCACATCATCTGCGGTTGGATAAGCCAAACTAGGTGTCTCATTTAACGCAAGCGCCGTTTGTAGCTGCACTGATTTCACTGCTAACGTTTGTCCATTAACCAATGGCGATGGACCAACCTGCGCTAATGTGTCAAATGAACGGCTACCTAATATAGGAGCAACGTCAATTCCGCCCCGTATAGCCAAATAACTACGCACTCCTGCGCTGGCTTTGCCAAGACGAATAGTGTCTCCTTGAGCTAAATGGATAGGCTGATACTGTGATGCGATGTACTTAATGTTATCAGCTGTCGTAATTTCAACCTCACAACTGGCACCTGTTACTGCCACCAGCAAAGATTTATTCGCTTGAGCCTTAAAGCCACCTTGCGTGATCTCTAATGCGGCTTCATCGATAGCATTACCCACTATACGGTTAGCGGCGCGTAAAGCGCTTTTATCCATAGCCCCCGATTCTGAAATCCCCAGTTCGGATTGCCCTTTACGTCCAAAATCTTGCAGTAATGTTTGTAATCCAGTAGCAATGATCGTCAGATCTTTCGCAGCCGTATTGCTATCAAATATCGGAGTGCGTGGCAAACTATGTGTCACCTTCGTTTTAGCCGCATCAACATAATTAACGCGATAGCCCGGTTTGAGTAACGCAGGCTCAGTGCGTTGCAAATCCCACACAGCCGTTTCAGTGATCCCAATCAACTGCCAACCACCTGGACTTGCTTGTGGGTAAACACTGCTAAACTCCCCCGCCAAAGCCACAGAGCCAGCAGGAATACGGATCCGTGGTGATGAGCGACGAGGGACATTTAGCTGCGCATGTTGCGAAACCATATAAGCAAAACCGGGGGCAAAACCACAAAAAGCCACCTGATATTCATTTTCTGTATGTCTTTCGATCACTTCTTTAACAGAAATTCCGAGGTATTGCGCAACATCGCCTAAATCTTCCCCATTATAATGAACGGGGATCGTGACTAATTGACCCAGCTTCAAATCCGCAGTAGCTACATCCAGTTGTGATATTTTGCTAACTAACGAATTTACCTCTGTTGTTAACGGATTAAAACGAACCAAGACAGTACGAGCAGCCGGTATAATTTCTTCAATTGCTAACTGTTGTGACATGTTACGCAATAAATCAGTCAAGGCCATTGTCTCTTCAAGACTTTGTAGCTCAATCATGAAAGTACTTAAATTGACAGGTAAAAATCGCATTAGCCCCTCCTAAACATGATAAGCTGCATCAGGCACATCCGTAATAAACATATGACCCGGTGCATGGCTAAGTGCAAATGGTACCCCTGATTTCATGACTGCGGCCTGTGGTGTCACACCGCAAGCCCAAAATACTGGTATCTCGCCGCTTTGAATACGTACAGGATCACCAAAATCGGGCGCCATAATATCCGTAATACCGAGTGCTTCTGGAGCACCAATATGTACCGGTGTCCCGTGGACAGAAGGGAAACGGCCAGTAATACTGACTGCATCAGCAACACGCTCAGCAGGAATAGGACGCATCGAGACCACGAGTTCCCCTTGTAAGCGGCCCGCAGGGCGACATAAACGATTGGTTTTATACATGGGCACATTGGTATTATCGCTAATATGGCGTACATCAATACCCGCTTCCATCATTGATGTTTCAAATGTAAAACTACAACCAATTAAAAAAGTCACTAAATCAGGGTGATCACGATAAATCTCTGTCGCATCAGTGATCTCAGTTTCTAGCTTTCCATTTCGCCAAACACGATAGCGTGGAATATCTGTACGTAAATCAGCACCTTCTGCTAAAACAGTCTGCCAACTCCCCGCTTCACAAACATCTAATACAGGACAACTCTTGGGGTTTCTTTGCGCATATAACAGAAAATCAAATGCCCAATCACGCGGTAAGGCAATCATATTCGCTTGTGTCATACCCGCGGCAAGACCCGCTGTTGGCTTATCAAAGCCTTGGCGGATCGCCTCTCGGGCTGATCTTGCTGCTGCAATCGCGTGTTCCGAGGCTTTAAACAGTGTTGTCATAACGCCCCTCCCGCAAAAGCAGAGATACTCACACCATTTTGTTGCAATAACTCACGCACTTGCTGTGCCATCGCCACCGCGCCTGGGCTATCGCCGTGAACACAAATAGAACCCGCTTCTATCGGGGTAAATTGACCTTCAATGGATATCACTCCACCTTCATTCACCAGTTGCAGCATGCGTTGCGCAACTTGCACAGGATCATGTAATACCGCTCCGGCTTCTTTGCGTGAAACTAACGTGCCATTGGCATGGTAAGCTCTATCCGCAAAAGCCTCTGCAACCACTGTCAAACCACGCTCTTTCGCCCATTCAATCAATGGTGAACCCGCTAAAGCGACTAATATTAATTTTTCATCAACAGCATTAATTGCATCAATCACCGCCATGGCTTGACGTTTATCATGGGCAATCGTGTTGTACAGTGCTCCATGCGGTTTCACATATTGCACTTTGCACCCTGCCGCTGAAGCTAGCCCTTTCAGCGCACCGATTTGATAAATCACATCTGCAATTAATTCATTTGCAGCGATATCCATATTGCGGCGACCAAAACCGACTAAATCGGGGTAGCCAACATGGGCACCCACTACCACGCCATTTTGCCTTGCCGCTTTTAATGTTTTTAAAATCCCTTCAGGTGATCCGGCATGAAAACCGCAAGCAATATTCGCACTGCTGACAATGTTCAACATCGCATCATCATTACCCATTTGCCACTGACCAAAGCTTTCTCCGAGGTCACTATTTAAATCGATTATTTTTTGCATCCGTTTCATTGACCTCTATTTTAAGTAATTAAAGATAGCTTCTACTGACATCACGCCCATGTACCATGTTAATGCACAAATGATGACACCAGACCACAGCAACCAACGTGGATAGTGATACCCAGACATCAAATCAGCACGTTTCCAACCGATATACACAAAAATAGTTAAGCCAATTGGTAAGATCAGCCCATTAAAACCACCAGCAAACACTAATAAAGCGGCAGGTGCCGTCCCCATCATTAAATAAACAGCTAAGGAAATCGCGATAAAAATGATGGTTGCGATATTACGCTGTCTTTCTGTGACTGATTTTTTAAACGCAGTGATAAAACTCATAGAAGTATAAGCAGCACCAATAACACTGGTCAGTGCCGCAGCCCATAAAATCAAACCAAAAATACGTAATCCGAAATTACCTGCCGCAGCTTGAAAAGCTTGAGAAGCTGGATTTGCTGATTGTCCTGAAATATCAATGGTCACCCCACTTGCAACCACACCTAAAATGGCTAAGAATAAAATGTAACGCATTAAACCAACAACTAAGATGCCCTTGGTTGCAGCACTTGAGACAACCTTAATATTTTCGATACCCACAGCACCTTTATCGAGTAAACGATGCGCACCTGCATAGCAGATATAGCCACCTACCGTTCCACCAACAATTGTCGTGATCATCGCAAAATCAACTGTGTCAGGAAGTACACTCTGACGTAATGCTTCACCAACAGGTGGGTTAGATGCAAAAGCAACAAACAGAGTTAAACCAATCATTACCAGACCTAGCACAATAATGATCCGATCGATAAAGGTACTGGCTTTACGGGAAGAGAAAATATAGATTGCCAATAATGCGCTAATTAACCCTCCCCATTTTGGATCTAAGCCAACCAACGCATTTAACCCTAAACCTGCACCCGCAATATTACCGACGTTAAAGATTAATCCACCAAAAATAACCAGTACAGCCAGCAAATAGCCACTACCCGGTATAGTTAAGTTAGCAATCTCTGACGAATGCATTTTAGTTAATGTCACAACACGCCAAATATTTTGTTGTACAACAAAATCGATGATGATGGATGCAAGGATCCCAAAAGCGAATGCTGCACCTAAGGTAACGGTAAAGGTTGCCGTTTGAGTGATAAAGCCGGGGCCAATCGCTGAGGTCGCCATTAAAAAAATGGCACCTATCAATGAAGTTCGCCTATTTTTCACAAATTCTGCGGTATTGGTACTTTCTTGAGCTGCCATGTGCATACTCCTTTCGGATTGTTTTTGTCGTTATTGATGTTGTGATCGCCATGTACTCTAAATAATTCGAGGTGCAGCTGGGCGCCAAGTGAATGAATTCGCTTGGCGCATAGAAAATACAGTGACTACCGCAAGTCATCGTAATCACCATACCAACGAAAAGCGCTGCAACTTGAAGTATACCGAGTAGGAGGCAACTTTCGTGCCATTGTTCTACCAAGAGTAATTATTGTTAATTCATCTTCACTGGATTGTTGAACAATTAATAAGGAATGGTGAATTAACAAGCAATAAAAATCGTTTTTTGGTGTTTAAAAATCAAAGACTGATCACTTTTTTAACAAATCATGCAAATAATTAACATTAATTGAAACCAACGATTCGACAATACGCACCAAGTTAGTGCAAAAATCATAAATTAGCCTTAACAATGCACCAAAACGAGCCTTGATGCCTTTTAGGTTATATGTGAAGATAATCTATTGGCTGTGTATAACTGACTCTTTATAGTACAAAATACTTATGACTAAACGACCTGTAGCACAAACATTAGCTGTCACTATTGCAGAAACTATCCGCTATAAAATTACTATTGGCGTGCTCACACCAGGTCAACGTCTGTCTGAAGCTGCCTTAAGTGATGAACTGGATATTTCACGTAATACACTACGTGAAGTGTTTAGAGTTTTAACGCAAGAAGGGTTACTTACTTATGCACCAAATAAGGGCGTGTTTGTCTCTGTTCCTGATATGGCTGCAATTATCGACATCTATCAAGTCCGCCGTTTAGTGGAATGTGACTCCTTAATGCATGCTTACGCGATGCATCCCGCAGTGCAAAAAATGAAACATGCAGTCAGTGAAGCACGCGAACAAGAAAAAGTGGAAAATTGGATTGGTGTGGGGACTGCCAATATGAAATTTCACACTGCTATTGTGGAACTCTCTGATAGTGAGCGACTAATTAAGTTATATCGCAATGTCGCGGCTGAATTGCGCTTAGCATTTGGGCATCTTAACGACCCTAAAATTCTTTATGCTCCTTATATTGATAAGAACCAATTTATTTTAGAATTACTTGATACTGGTAAAAACCACGAAGCAGCCGAAACACTCCGACAATATTTAGATCTCTCAGAGCGCACATTACTTGCTGCTTATAAACGTAGTCAATCAAGTTATTAAACACTCGGTCTATTTTTATATTTAACAAATCTATATTTATCCTTCTTGGAACTAAATTTTATTTAATAATAATATTGTGCTAATTCTCACTTCTCAAAACCCTCTTCCGAATATTTACCACTTTTATTGTATTTATTGACTTTTTACTCACCACTTTTTACTGATACTTTTTTATCCACATGTTCATTTTACATACAAAAGAAACAAAAAAGTAACAACACTAAAACAATTAATTAATATTAAGCTTTACTCCTATCGCTTAAAAAATAATTTTTAATGTAAGAAATAGCGCATGACAGTATTAAATTGTTACAAATTAATACATATCAACAATAAAAAATAGTTGCCCACATCAATTACTCGACTAAATGACTCAATATTTACGATCTAACAGTTGTAGTTTTAACGAATATTCGCTATAAAATTTGCGCTAGTAAAAATACAAACATAAAAAATATTAATATAATTGAGATCCCATTATGACTTCAAACCACATTTCGACGAAGAAACCGTTTAAGTTTGGCCTCGGATGGCAAATTTTAGTTGCACTAATTTTAGGGGTTGTTTTAGGCGCTTTTCTGCATGAAAGCGTAGAATATAAAGATTGGTTAATTGTGAATGTATTATCACCAGCAGGTAAAATATTTATTCAATTAATTAAAATGATCGTCGTTCCAATTGTTATTTCAACTCTGATTGTCGGTATTGCTGGAGTTGGAAATACTAAACAACTCGGTTCTTTAGGTTTTAAAACCATTCTTTATTTTGAAGTAATTACCACTATTGCAATCATTGTTGGTATTAGCTTTGCCAATATTTTCCAACCTGGAGTTGGCATTGATATGTCACAGCTGACGCAGGTTGATATCTCTCAATATGAAAAAACAACTCAAGAAGTCGAAAGCCACCCTTCTGGTATTATTAATACCATTCTGACGATGGTGCCAAGCAATATTTTTGCCTCGATGGCCGGTGGTGAAATGCTACCCGTTATCTTCTTTGCCGTATTATTTGGTTTAGGCCTCTCATCCTTACCAAAAGAGAAAAAGCAACCTTTGCTAGATGTACTACAAACGTTCTCTGAAACTATGTTCCGTGTGACTAACATGATCATGCTCTATGCACCTATCGGTGTATTTGCCTTGATCTCAGTGACTGTGGCTAACTTTGGATTTACCTCATTAGTACCGCTGTTGAAACTAGTCGTCCTTGTTCATTGTGCCATCCTCTTCTTTGCTATTGTGGTATTAGGGTTAGTTGCACGTTATTGCAAAATTAACATTTTCACTCTAATGCGCATCTTAAAGGATGAGCTATTATTAGCCTACTCAACCGCCAGCTCAGAAACAGTATTACCACGTATTATGGATAAAATGGAGCAATACGGTGCACCTAAATCTGTAACCAGTTTTGTTATTCCAATCGGTTACTCATTTAACCTTGATGGCTCGACCCTTTATCAAAGTATTGCGGCTATCTTTATCGCCCAGCTCTATGGTATTGAGCTATCCATCGGACAAGAGTTGATTTTAGTATTTACCTTAATGATTACATCTAAAGGTATTGCTGGTGTACCGGGCGTCTCCTTTGTGGTACTGCTAGCCACATTAGGTAGTGTCGGGATCCCACTTGAAGGCTTAGCATTTATTGCCGGTGTTGACCGAATTCTTGATATGGCGCGTACCGCACTGAATGTAGTTGGTAATGCCCTAGCTGCACTGGTTATCGCTAAATGGGAACACAACTACGATGAACAAAAAGCACGTGAATATGAGAAAACATTTTAATCATTACATGCTTTAGGTAAAAAGGCCGAGATATTTCTCGGTCTTTTTTATTTATAATTTAAATAAGTTGATATTTCATTACATATATAGATAATAATGCAAATAAGAGTAAAAACCCATATATTTAAACATGTTAGTTTTATCATTTCGTATATAGGAAAAATATTATTTTACCTTCAATAAAAACAAAATCGTGACCTTCCAC
Organism: Providencia manganoxydans; assembly: GCF_016618195.1. Classification (NCBI taxonomy): domain Bacteria; kingdom Pseudomonadati; phylum Pseudomonadota; class Gammaproteobacteria; order Enterobacterales; family Morganellaceae; genus Providencia; species Providencia manganoxydans. The sequence continues at coordinate 1,904,244 of NZ_CP067099.1, read as the reverse complement.
ACACAAATATCAATACATTCCAGTAAGTATATTTACTTCACACTAAGGCCGTGTTAAAAATCACTTAAATCGACTAATAATATTTATATAACAATAAAATTAAATATAGCATCTATAATAAAAGATAAATATTATCTATTATTTGGCTTACATATCCTTAATTTTTACAACACCAATTTATTTTATTTATTAATAATAAATAAAAATCTGATAATGCTTTGCTAACAGGAATGGATATAATGAATAACAAAATTCTTTTATTTTTAATTTCATCTTGTTATATGGGAGATATTATGGCAACAAACTATTTTGTTGATCCTCAATCTTCCTCAGCATTATGGGTTGAGAAAAATAAAAGTGATCCACGAGCAGAACCCATTAATAAAAACATTGCCTCTGTCCCTACTGCTATCTGGTTATCTTCCATTCAAGAAAGTGAATTTGAATTAACACAGAAGATCACAAACTATATTGCACAAGCCGAAAAGCAAAAAACTGAATTAATGTTTGTTGTATACGGTTTACCCAACCGTGATTGCTCAGGACAAGCCTCCGCAGATAACAGTGCAGATCAACAAAAATATAAAACATGGATTGATACTCTGGCAAACACCATCTCTGACACTAAAATGACAATTATTTTAGAGCCGGATGCGCTAGCAGATATAAGTTGTCTAACAGAAGCACAGCGTTCAGAAAGGATCAATTTAATTAATTATGCTGTCTCAAAATTTAAAACAAAATCTCCAAATGTCTATGTCTATCTAGATGCAGGAAATATGAAATGGGTGACAGCAAAAGAGATGGCTCAATCGCTAATATCAGCAGGAATTAAAGATGCTTATGGTTTTTCTTTAAATATCTCTAATTATCACGCGACTGACCCAACCCTAAAATATGGTAACGATATTAATCAATATTTAACTGAGCTAGCTAATGTACAATCAAATATCATGATTGATACATCACGTAATGGCAATGGTGCTTCAGGACTGCCTAATGATTGGTGTAATTCAACAGGACGAAAAATCGGTGATAGGCCAAAAGATATATCCGCAACAGTTAAAACCGCTTGGATTAAACCACCTGGAGAATCTGATGGTGATTTTTCTCCATCAGCAGACTGTCATGGTGGCCCTAAAGCCGGTGTATTTAGCCCAGAATTAGCAATGAAATTAATTGAAGGGAAGTAAGTGATCAGGATGGTTATTCAGGAAAGAAAATAATCATAAAATGGAAGAAAAAATAGAAATGCCGATAGAATATCGGCATTTTTTAAGCATAACCACAATATTAAGCGTGAAAATTGTCACATCGTATTTGTAACTGATTAACTATTCTCGCCATATGAAACCCATCGATAGTTGCATGATGAACTTGTATAGAAAGTGGTAATAAACATTTTTCACTTGATTGGTAATATTTCCCCAGCGTAAAAATAGGCGGAAAATAATCAGTGAAGTTTGCTACATTTAAATTAAAACCATCAAAACTCACCCATGGGATCATCGAAATACAAAAATGATTTTCAGGAAGATTTGGCTTAGCCATCAAATCAATATTGTCTTTGTATAATCGCTGGTCGTACTGATAATTAGCCAAAAAAGCTGACCAGTCACTATCATACTCCGTCCATAACTGGGAAAATGTCTCCGTCTCTGGATGAAAAACCGTATAGGCGGGGTTTACCTGATCCCACAGTATCAGCTCATTATCTTTTATCGCCATTCTCGATTCAGGATATTGATTCACCACCTGTGCAATTATGTGGATCATGGCTGGATAGAGTTTATGCCCTTTATTGCGAAGCTCAGTCTGCAAAGCCGTAATGTCTAACTGGGTAGTTAAACTAAAACCGCAAGGCACAGTTTGACGGTAAAATAGGAAATGCTGTTTTCTATTCCACTGTTCGATATTGACTTTTGTATAATGCATTGAATTGCCCTTCTCATTGATTAATAAAATTTTTAATGAAGAAGGGCAACTCTCTCTGCTTTGATTGGTGACATTGGTTAGTCCTTATGCTTTAGATTACAAATGAAATACTAACAGATCTAACCTAGTTTATTGAAGGTTTAAGTGCCCCGCTATATTTTCAATAGAATGAGTAAACACTTTTTGCTAACTTTATGTTTTGATATGATCTGTTGTCTTAACGACTTAAAATGAATATATATAACTAGCATTCTTATTAAGAGCTTAGATTTAAGAAACGATTTGACTTACACTTCAGGGTTGCTAAAAGGAATATTTAATGGAAAACAATGTGTTACTCTCTGTGATTATTCCTTGCTTCAATAATGAAGAATATGTTTATCCATGTCTATCTTCCTTACCTCTCGTACAACATGAGCTACTTGAAGTGATTATTATCAATGATGGCTCCACCGATCAATCCTTAACTGAAATTCAGCGTTATATTTCTGAGCACGACAGCACCAATATTCATATTATTAACCAGCCTAATCAAGGGGTTTCAATCGCTAGAAATGAGGGATTAAAATATTCAAATGGGAAGTATATTACTTTCTTAGATGCAGATGATTTGTGGTCACCATCGCTATGGGAGAAGCTATTTCCGATACTTAGCGATAAATCACCTGACATGGTCATATATAACGCGTTGAAGTTTTATAATAATGATTTAAATCATAGTCATCAATTAAAGATGACTAAACTAGCGGATGGGTTACATACTATTAATAGTATCTGTGATTTATCTGACCTTTTCGGCGAGAATAAATGGTTTGCTTGGTGCCGTGTGTACAAAAAAGAATTATTAGACACTATTTTATTTCCTAAAAATAGAGAATATGAAGATTTAGCGATAGTCCCAATCATTACCGCTAAAGTAAAAAGATTGTTTGTGATTAATACTCCATTGATATTTTATCGTGTTAGAGAAAATAGCATTACCAGTAAGCCAAAAGAAAAACAAATTGATGACATCATATATGCGATGAGTTGCATATATGATGCCTATTTAAACTCAAATCAGAGTCATAATTTTAAACAAGTGTTAGCCCCGACTATGCAACATGAGTATAGCTTACTCCGTAGTATAAGCCGAAAAGTTCACGGTTATTGCTATTTTACCAAAGAACAACAACACAGTTTAAAAACAATTCTTAAGCCATTCCAAACTGAATTTAAATTTAGTTTTAAAATGAAAGCAAAGTTTCTTGGTGTGTATTGTTTATTAGGTAAAATAAGAACAAAAAAAATGTATAAACATAGCTAATTTATGCCCATATACATCCAATTTGCATGATGCCACATTAAGATTAGATACCCCATAAAATCAATCAGATAACCATTCAAATATATTCATTATAGTAAAACTTTTAACCTTTACTTTCAAATTATTTCTAATCTATTAGAGACAAGATAACTCATGACTACTAGTACTAAAATGATTGTAGAGCAAATAATATTGAAATTGCTCTTAAAATTACCCCTATTAATGTTTACATTAATAGGGGTAACACCATCACTGAAAAGTAAACTTAAATTTATTCCTTTGTTCAAATACTAAAAAAAATTCACTAACTCATTTTTATTTCTAAAAATAATCAATCTCAATAAATAATCAACCAAATAGGAAAAAAGTGTTATAAGAAAAACAAATTGAATGATATAAGAAGTTATAAAGATATCTGACAAAATAACGCTAAATCTCATCGTTCCATTTGTTACATTATCATTAGACAACCAAACAACAATATTAATCCAATATGGAATTAAAAAATAAATAATTAAACGATCTTTCTTACTAATCATTAATGATTTAATTGATGAAAATACAATAAAAACACAAAGAAACGCCAAATACGCAAATAAAGAGTAAGACATTGATTTTATGGAAGGTATTATTAGATTTGAATTAACTGAAACAGGGTAAAATCGAAAAAAATACTCATGAACCAATTCAAGATAAAAAAACAAAATACCAAATAAGAGTGAAAAATACGATATAGCTAATTTTAATTTAGCGTCATTCATAATCTTTTAAATATCCCTGTAATTTATAAGGCACTACTTTATAGTGTAGGTCATAAAACCTCTTGTACTTGGAAAATACAACTCAAGCAACTTATGCCTTAATGTCCATGGATCTTCACGCATCAACAAGTTTGCTTCAAGTGAGCTAAAGATACCACCACTTTGCTTCAAAATAGTAAACACGGTATCTGAACACATAGCCCATCCAGCCATACCATGATTATAAATTAATTCTGTGATTTTTTCTGCTTGTGCTCTAGGTACTGTAAACTCAATAATTTGAATATCTTCACCATCCCATTTTTGAAATGAAAGATAGTCATCCCATGTAAATTCAGGATAGTTAAAAAATTCGCCCGCACTTCTAGGTATTCGATATAATTCTATACTACTGAAACAATCATCAGAACCACACTCACCATACCCTCCAGAAGGATCATACAGAAGCGCTTCTTCACTTTCTCCCACAACTAAACCTGTGTGCCCAATTCCCCAGTTATAATTTATCATCACAAATATTTTTACTGGATCTTCAATTAAAGAATCTGCATAAACATTAGGTGAGATAACAACGGGAATATTGAATCGATTATAATGTACATCGTTAATTTTCATTTCAATCACCTATTTGATTGCTTCATCTCGGATACAATAGCCTGATGTATTAGCACTAATATGTGTATAGGCGATACTTTCATATAAAATTGCAACTTTCTCAAAGGGTTGTAAATCATTTTGAGTCATTGAATTAGGTGCTTCGTTTGTAATACGAGAAATCGAAGCTTTTGTCAGCTTTATCTTTTTGTAAGGGTGCATTATCCCATTCCTATCAACACGATAGTATTCAAAAAGAAAATCCAACATCTCATTATTAGCAATAGCAGATAAAAGAAGTGGTGATGATTTATCATCTGCTTTAATCATGATGAAAGGGGCATGAGAAACATTTTGTTTTCGCGCTAAATCATAAATAGTAGAGTAAACGAAAATTTGGTCTTTGTGATCTACTTGATATTTGTTACCAATCGAATCATAATTGGAACACCCCGCAGAAATCAAACCTTGTTTATTGCCATTTAGTGTTAAGTAAATTAAATCAGCCATACATTTCCTTATGTTAAGCAGTCGAATTTGACTTAATTAATACATTTATTTCAATAAATTGCAATAAGAAAGATTACCCCTTGTCACATAACTAATTATTATTCTTCCTAAAAAATATTTTTAGGATATGACATAATTCTATTTACATATATTGATAGGCTGGCACAGAATACCTATTTGTTTAATAATATTATAGAACATATGTATACTAAGATTAGAGCGTATTTAGAAAAAAGATGATTATTATTTTAAACCAGTCAAAAATATTTAATGTAATAAGAAGCCGCTTTTTATAGCGGCTTTATTTTGATTGAAATTAAGGTTTTTTAGGCCAATCAATATCAGGTGCGGTTGATGTATCAACACGGTTTAACAGAACGCGGTATTTTTTCCATTCTTGGAGTGCTGCTGTTTCAGATTCTGTTGCTAAGTCAACGTCAGCCGCCTCCTGCAAATACGTAATTGTACCATTCGCTTCATTCAATCGCTGGGCTTTTTCGTTGTCAGCTTCGGCAACTAAAGCGATTTTTTGCGCGTCTGTATCAGTGACCCATTGTTTTCCATCCCATTTATCGAATTCCGTTTTCGGTTCTAAAAGTGTGAGTGTATCGGGTAAATCACCGATAAAATCTATCTCTGTTGGCTGACGTGTTTCAGTGCTGTACGCAGTTTTACCGCTATGGTCTATGACATGTAACCATGACAGCTCATCAGCGCTTCGAACAATTGCAATGTCTTGTTTTTCAGGTAGCTCAGGGGCATCTAAATAAGCACCCGCCGGTAAACCACCACCAATTGTAATATGTTCCATCGTTGCGCCCATATACTCGCGCGTTGCCTCATTGATGTAATAGGTTTTTACCCAACCTGTCTGTGACACATAACCATCTTGACCGATTTTGCCTTGATTAATTTCTAAATTATATTTGTTCATTATGCTGCTCTCACTATATATAAAAATGCAATGTTACGAGGACGGTTTTCGTTTGCTGTAGGTACGACTCTTGACGCATCAAATCTTACTTTATGACCAGCATTTCCTCCGCCTAGACCTGACTTGCCGCCAACAAAGCCACCATCATAAAGAGCCCCTATAAACTTTATCATTCGATCATTCGCTTCATACATTTCTCCGGTAATATTTCTTATCGCATCGCCTTGTGCTGATAACACTGTACGAGCACTATCAACATTACGACCAGCATCAAAACCGCGAATAAATTCACCACGTAAATCAGGCAATACACCGGATGGATAAGCTAGCGCTAAAAGAGGGTAAGTTGCTTTATTGAACGTTTGGCCATTACAAATTAAATACCCCGTTGGTGCTGTAGTTTGAGGCCAAGGTAAAGGAATTCCAACGCGACAATCGCTAAGATGCTCTGCTGTTCCTAATTCTCTTAAGTTACCATTTCTGTCTGTTGTAGTATTTTTATCTGTATAAGCTTTCCAACCTATATAAAACTGGCTTTTATTATCTACATTCTTATACGCCGTCCGACCAAACAAAGTGCTATTTGTTAGAAATAGTTGACCTTGTGCACTTGCACCTGTCGGATCATTCCATCCTCTGACAGTTAATAAAGCTCCATACGTAGTACTAGAACTTCCAACGATATAGTCTTTCATTGATGTAATGCCCGCTGTAACACCAATGGGAAATTCATCTGCAATATTAACGTTCACACCACCACGATCAGACCGTGCTTCCATTCTTCCATACTGCATTATACCGTTATAGCTGGCCCAGCCCATAGGCGTGTAAACATCTGTATTTAATAAAGCAAAGCCTGTTTTTTTCGGGATCGATACCACTGCAACGTTTTTACCATCTTTATCACGATAAATAATGTTCACCGATATGGGCGATGTATCAGGAGCTGTTTCTATATCAACGCGCTCCCCATTATTTTTATAATTTTTTCTAAAAGAAAGCGCGGGATAATCTCCCTCATTTTTTATTTTTAACATGCCAGTAGCTTCAGGCATTATTGTATTTAATTTTTCACCTAATCCGTTTTTTAGTGCTGTATTTGTAGCGTAGTCACCAGCCGGTGCATAGCTGCCTTTCGGTTGAAACTTAGTATCCGCATCCTTTTTGGTGTAGTAGTTGCCTAACTCCAAAAACCCCGCCAACGTTGACCACGATGCCTGCGATTTATCAGGCTGTTCGCCTTTAGTTTCTTTAATCGAAACATAGATAACGCTATTAAATTGAACAATGGCGGTTTTTGGGTAGGAAAGCGTGGCATCCCACTCTGCCACACCACGCTGCGTCAGATACATCAACCACTCATCGGTACGTTGACCTATTGCATTAAACCACTCAAGTGGCGGCTTGCCTGCGGTTCTATCAAGGGTGATCCCCCAGCCACGTAATACATCTGGAAATGTTTCAATCTCCCCTGTTTTCGCATCTTGCGCGAAAATTTTTAAGTCTGGCTTTTTAATGACTGACATTCATTAACCTCGTGAATTTTCCATCGTTAAAACCAAAGGCATGCAGATCATTTGACCAACCAAATGGATGCGTATCGGTAATGACGAGATATTTATAACTAACACCTATCGGTCTAGATAAGATGTCGAGATTTTTAATTGCATAAAGTCGAAATGGCGTTAAATAATTGGCAGCAATCACCACATTCATCGTCATATCATCGTTATCAATAACAAAAGATTGCTCACTGAATAAATGAGCAATGGAATAACTAATGTTGGCAATATCAGGCCGCTGGTAATTCTTAATAATTTTCGCTTTGATAAAAAAACGATAGTCTTCATCATCCAGTACTGATGAACCATTTAATGAATCGCCGTAGCGATATAGCACGCCGACATCAAAGGGTAAGGCGCCCTCAACGCCTAAAAAGCCAAAGTAATCTTTTGGAACGACTGATTTCATGACACGGCTGATACCAACGTGCTTGCCAATTAAATCAAGCCCATAACCTGAAGCCTTATTCACATCGAGCACCTCGGCTAATTGAATAACCGACTCGAATGCGGCTCGTGTTTCAGAAAGCAAAAGCCCGACAGTTTGTCGGGCTTTCGGTTTCTGGCGATATTGCCAAATCAGGAAATCTTCACCTTGTTTACTCAATCAGCACCTCCACATCTTCAGGGCGGATCACGGCACATTGGCGAAGGTTTACTGACACCCTCTCTTGGCCATTTACCGTAATACTTTTGATATAAAAGCCGGGTACTTGATTGACCTGACAAATCAAACGTGTCGCATATACTGCTTCACCGATAGCAAATTCTGTCTCCGCTAACAGTGACTTAATACTATCAGTATCAATATCATGGAAGCCGCCCACGCGTTCAATTAACAACTTCACTTGAATATTCACTGGCTGTGCCCGATCAAATTTGACTGTGCGCATTCCCCCCGCATAGTGTTGTGTATTGCTAATGCTGCCGAATACGCCACAACCGCCAATTTTCTTTTTCAAGATCGTTAAACCAATCGCATCATCACTTCCTCCAATCACGACTGCATTTAATGAGTGAGGTGGAATACCTTTCTCATCAGTAAGATGGGTGAAGTTTTCATAAACACGCGCTTGTTTCACATCGGGTAAATCCAGTAACGCACCTTCTAGTCCTTTATAGTCATCATGGTTATTAATCGAGTGTGAACGCATAAACCGCAACAATAAGTTGCCATCCGTTTCTGTGAAAGCACCTTCTTTGGCCGCTTTAGTGGTCATCACTTTGTCAATTCCGACAGTGACCGTATCCATCGTTAACATTTTCTCTGCCGCAAGCGAAAAAGCGCCCAATTCGCTGCTACGCATATTCACCCTAGCCGATCCCGTTGAGCCTAATGTCACTTCACTGGTCGTTACCCACCGAGCACGGTTGTCATCAGTAAAACGACTGCCTTTTGCAACAACCGTGCCCTGCTTACCTGTAATCACCACATCATCAAGATAGCTATATTCCGCGCCACGACGCACAATCCCTGCATACATCGCCCGCTGTTCCAGCCATGAGCCCATCGCTTTATAGGGATCTAACATCTGTACTATCATTGCAATAGCTTGATTGATGTTATCTATTTCCTTAGAGAATAAACCTATCATCTGCCCATCAGGGGTGTCGGCATCAAGGTTGATATCATCGCCATAGATTTGTTTAAACCCTGCGGTTAGCCGTTGATGGACATGGGTTAGTCGATCAATCACTATGCCTGTTTCAGTTATTTGGAGCATCTGTCGTTACCTCCGTTTTGTGACCATAAATATCGATATATGAGACAGAGATCGTAATTAACCGTGTATCTGGATTGAGTTGAATATCAAATGCAGTGATCTGCTCCACGCCTTGGGTATTTAACACACTGTTTTTGATTTCTGATTCCATCACCGCTAAGTTCGGATTTTTACGTAAATAATCAAACCATTTGATGCCATGGTCTCGATTAAGAAACCAATCTTTATTTAATGACAGCAAGCGTGTCAGTACTGATTGCGAAATAGCGCTCGATTGTCCGCAATAATCTGTGCGCCCTCGACCAAAACACCAATCATGATTGTCATCAAGCCTTCGTACTTTCATTAATTAGGTCCTCCGGTATTTCCTCCGCCGGTCTGCACACCACCATGCGTATGCGTATCGCCAATGTTTTTACCATTATGTTTCAGTGTGCCACCTGATGACTCACTATTACCCTCTACTGAATGATCGCCTTTAATCAAAGCATTACCTTCCAATTGATAATTACCTTGATGCTGGATATCACCTTTAATGATTATTTTTCCTGCTTGTATACGAATAAATGTTGAGCCATCATCGGTTTGTAATGACAGCGCATCATGTGAATAATCAGGGATCTTATTGGGTAAACTGCTCGCTTGAGGTAAAAAAAAAGCATCTGACAAATCATGAAAGCGTTGATCAAGCGGCTGTGATTGCTGCCCAGACACATACCATCCATCAATACATCGTTCCGCAAAAATAACTAGCCCTTCATCGCCAGCAGCTAAAGGCACAGTCACACAAAACCCACCGCCACGATAAAAACCAATAGGGACATCCACCAGCGGAGGGAGTGCTATTACCTGCCCTTCTTTATTTATATGGCTGATCATTAATTCGACGGTCGCACTATGCCCATTGGATGAAATAATTTTAGCTGGTAGCGCAGTGTGAATTTCATAGCGTTGGTTCTGTGCATATTGATTGATAACATCAAGAAAAGTAGGTTGTTTCATAATTTAACCTTATTAAATTCACCACCAATACAAACTAATTTGCTATACCAATCCTTTTCCATAAAATCACCCATATGGCTAAGTTCAATAATCTTATAATCGCCATTCAGTTCAGTAGTCATCGAATTAATGCGTACCAATGCACCTATTTTCAACGCAGGATTACACAAACAAGTGATAACTAAACCCGTTTCATTTTTTTCGGGCTTACCAATTAATCCTGTTTCCTGAGATAAAATAAAACCTTCGTTATCAGTAACCACTTTATTTTTAGGTAATAATGTTAATTGACCATCTTGCACAGACCAATCGGCTTGATTGTTTTTGGCTATTTTATGCAGTATTTCCCTTGCGTCCGTAAACATCACCTTACCACGAGGCAGTTGCCTATCATTAGGTAACTCCGTAATCCCAATCTCAATCCCCATTGCTTGGGCATTTTCTTTTAAAATATCGGCATCACTATTGCCTGCGGCGAGTGTTTTATTAATTAGCGACGAGGTATAAGCGCTAAAACCATCACCACAAGCCAATTCACAGATTAAATCTTCTGCACTCTCCGTAATTTTTGCATCAATAATATCGCCTGAATAAATTAAACGCAGTTCATCATAACCAACAGAAAGCGCCACTCGGTTAAACACTTTGCTAGTGAGTAAATTACGGTGTGATGTATTGAGATTATAAATACGAATAATTGCTGGATTAGGCTCTGAAGATAATGTTTTTTTAACATCAAAAGTTACTCTTAAATTAGTGACTTCAAATGCCTCATCTTGATTACCAATAACTAATTTAAGCTGTCTGCCAAATTGTTTCATGCCAGACTCCTTTATCAACGATATAGAGTAATAACCGTTCACCTAATTCATTCTGAGCGATTGCATTAATACCAAAACGTGATTTATCACTGAGTAGAAAAATAAAAGGTAAATTTTTTTCAATTAAAGACGGGGCATTGACTGCTAATCCTTGCATCTGTGTGATCATTCGATTGTTATTTGCATCAAACAAATCAAATTGCCACCCTTTTGAAAGTTGGTTGTAATACAGTGTTAATCGTAGATTCATGCCAAATACAGTAAATAATTGCTCTTGGATTGGCTCATTTGATACTGGTATTTTATATATCATGACGTTATTCCTAGCATTATAGATGTGTCGTGAGAGGAATTAATCGCCTGAAGTTCAGGTTGTGTTCTACCCATATTACTTTTCTGTGGTTGCTGCTTTAAATCAGGATGTAGCCCAGTCACAACTTGACTTTCAACAATAAATATTTCTTCCAGATTTAAAACAAAATCAGCCGCTGCGGGGGTATCTTGTGTCGTGCTAATACTGGTTAGCACCATATTTTTATACAGCCTGATCCCCGTTTGTACATCAATGGGTTGCCCCATTCGTTGGATCGCTAACAAAGACTCATAAGCACGCCCTGCGCGATCTAACGTTTGTGAACTGTCGGCAAACGGTTTCAATGCATCGGGGTACCAAGGTGCGATCACCTTTTGAGTTTTATTTGCCAACACACGACCAACGGTCATATATTGAGCCAACATTGCTTCTGCCTGCCGTATCGATGAGGATATTTCTAATGGCAAAGGATAGTCATCCATGGCATCTGTATCCAACCCCAACAGCTGATTAAAATAGTTAGCGGGTTCATAACCCACGACTTTCCCCGTGATAGTCAGCGATTTGGGTTCAAGTACCGCATGATCAGCAATATCAGCTCCTGATTCGACAGGATTTTTTGTCACTCGCAGCGAAGAAGTATGAGATTCCCGAATGGTACAATCAAACTCAAATTGGCCAATAGTTCGGGTGATCACGGAGGCGCGCCCCGTAAATATTCCACTTGTGATATCCATAATCTGTATCCAATAAAAAAGCCACAATGATGTGGCTATTGTATTATTTAAATATCTAATTAATTGCTATGAGCACTTTGCAGTGAACGATATAAAACCTGAGTCAGATTATCATTGATCCCATTAATGGCTAATGATGCAGCCTGATAAGGATCTGAGCTCATTACATTTTGTTCAACATTCACACTGCCTTGATTAACAATAATATTTTTATTGTTGCTTGTAGTAACATTAGATAAATTAGGATTTGCCAAGTTTTGAGCAATTAATTCCCCTGTTGCATTTGAAATGTTCAGTAAACTATTTTCGCCTTGTTTGTCTTCACTGAGTACTCCAAGCTTTTGTAGCCCTGACGTAATCCCTGAAATAACCCAGCCAAACTTTTCATTTACCCATTTAAACGCGATATCAAACGGTTTTTTAATTAACTCGGTAACACTGTTAAACGTATTCGCAATATCATCAATAAACTTATCAATATCGGTATTACTAATATTGAATATCTCTTTAATATATTGCCAGCCAGCCTCAAATGGTTTGATCAGATAACTGGCAATGGCATAAAATATTAAGCCTAACTTCTCAGTCCATGAAGTTGAGTCATCTGTAAAAATGGCAAACAATGCATTAATTAATGCAAACGCATTTTCAAAAGGTGCGAGTATATAGTGAGTGATCGCTAGGAAAATTTTCGATACATTATCAACAACAGATTTAACAGCATCAACTAACCAATCAAACAGCGCTAATGCAGATGTTTTAATGATGTTCCAAACATTGGTGATCACTTGAACCATCATATTCCACATCACACCAAAAGATGCGACAAATCCAATAAAGTATTGTTTTAATCCCTCCCATATTTGTATTAAACCGTCAGTCATGCCTTTCCATGCTTCAGACATCATGGTGGTATTACCGCTAAATAAACCTACAAGTAATTTAAAAGCATTACTGATATATTTAAAAAAACCACCAAAAATCATGAGCACACCATCAAACATGTGTGACCACGCAGCAGCCATAGCATCTAATAATGCTTTATTTTCTGTATAAAATGTATTCCACCAAGCTAATAGCGACTTTATCCACTCAACAGCAGGTGCCCAAAAGCGGGCAAATAGTGATTCACCGCCATTTAGGTAAGCCATAAAATCGCCAATCAGTACCATTAAACCGGCAATCGCCGCGACAACCCACATTACAGGATTGGCGACAAAAGCCATCAACATGGACTTTTTAAATATGGCCAAAACAGCCACGATACCTAAAATGGCTGCCTTCCAACCAATTGTATTTTCAATTAATTGGCTAATTGCGCTAACGGTATTGCGGATCATCAATATCGCTTTTGAGCCCCATTTCACAACTTGGGTTAACCCTTCAGCGATTAATTCCTTATTTACACTCAACCAAGCGTTAAAATCGTCAATGACCGCGGTTAAATTTGGCAATAATCCCAACGCTATTTTGGCTTTTATCGCGTCTATGGATAATGCTGTTTTCTGTGTTGCGACTTGATATTCATCGGCTTGCTGTAGCTCTTTTTCTGAAATGTCAAATAACAGATCTTTTTGTTGAGCGAGATTTTTTACCCCCTTTACCGTGCTATCAATAAACCCCATAAAACGGTTAGCCACAAAATCGACCGCCATAGCGAGCGTGGATAGTACCGCTTTAAAATTATCAATTGTCAGTCCAAAACCTTTAAGGTTTCTTTTTACCTTGCTAATTGTCTCTGCAATTGAAGCCGCCGCCGTGCCGAGGGCAGTGACGACACCTTTTAATTGCGCCACTTGCTCGACCTCAAAGCCGAGTGTGGTGAGAAGCTTTTCTATTTCCATTCTCTGCCCTCTGCTGTGACAACAAACGCTCGGCATAAGCTTCATGAAAATCAAGCACATCGCCGAGCGTTGCTGTCGTTCGAAGATCGTGACCGGTATAGATGCCTTCCATAATGGGTAGCATTTTCAACCAGTCAACGTCCGTTATGCCGTCAGACTGACCAAGCTGGGCATATTTACTTTGGATGCGACTCCATCGGGCAAAAAATCAGAAAAGTGAAATATCAAACCATTCACAATTAATGGATAATAATGTGAACGGTAAGTATTAAAATGCGTATTAAACACATCTACTTTATCTAATTGAATCAGATTATTATCGACATCTTTCGCCGTCACCCACTTTAAAATAAATTTTTCCACTCCCTGCATATCTGGAGAGCCAATATTGGCTAAAACACCGCCCACATCAATATCAACGTGCTCGCCATTCATCGCAATGCAGCCTTTTAACATACCCAATAATTTCATTGCGTGACTTTTGGCTTCGACAAAATTGCTATGGCGATGCTCATAAGTAATGTTATCTTTTTCCATCAGTTAAACGCTCCTTTACCTAGTTTGGTGATCACGCGTTCAAATTGGATCACCCATGATTGCGCGTTATGGGTCGAGCCACGAGATTGGGTTGGCGGTGTTGTGAAAAAGCCAACATGACCAACAATTTCATCACCATTCCAAGTATCTTTAATATACAGTTCTAGCGGTGCAGGCGCAGACTGGCTGCTTAACATTTGATTGCGTAAGTTAGATAAAAAATGGTTGTCCGCTGAATGTTGCAATAGCTTCATTGTCAATGTACCTGATTGGTTGCCACTAAATACGTAAACACCCCGCCCATTGGCACCGAAGGTCCATGCACCATCATCACCGACAGGCACAATAGATAAAGCATCAGCAGATTCATCAAACGCGGTAAATTCGTAACCATTGATGCTAACCATCAGACTTTTATGATTATATACAGACATAGTGACCTCTTAACGATTGAATTGAATAAGTAAATCCGCAGAATGCCCCGCACCTGCTAGCTTGATAGCGCACATAATTGGCATCATTTTGCGTGCTTCACGATCAGCTTGTGACTGAACATCAAAACTGTCCGAATAAAAATAAAAACCTTCATCTAGACGATCGCCAAAGGTGATTTCACCAATGTCATTGCCTCGCCAAATTCCACCGGCTAAGAAACCATTACGATTGAATTCATTGCCTATAACGGTCAAAGAACCAATTAACATTGCTTGCCCTTTATCGGTTTGCGCAATTTTAGTTGGACTTGCCTGTAAAGTAGTAAAAGCTTGTTTTTGGCATGCATCAATGAAAGCATCTAGCCCCATCACTTCATCAATAAACGTACCGCCAAGCATAGTCCCTTCGGCTAACATATTGATACCGTCATAATCTGTGTAGAAATTTATCCCTAAGCGACGACATTTTTGTGCCTCATCCTGTGTGACGCGGTCGTCGGAACGCACGGAAGTTTGCTGCTTAAATTTGACCGTTTTCGCGGTATTTTGCCCCTGCCAAGTGGTTGACACCGCAATAGCCAGTAACTCAGCTGCCGCATGGTCGTCACCGGTCTTATTGAATTGCACCATTAAGCGACCACTGTTTTTGTCATACAATTTTTTGAGTATATTGCTGTTTTGCCACTCAATTTGTTCATCACGAGTTGCGGTATAAGCCATGACTTTTAAGTCAGCAGCACTAATCCAAGCATGAGCATCTTCAAGCTGCTCATCAGTGAGTTGATCCGCAAAATAGACGCCGTACCAGTTTTGATAGCTATTTTGCAACTGATGCAATGCCTCAGAAGGCTGCTCCGCATTAATGATCTGAGCGGCAGAACCAATACTCAACGTGGCTTGACCTTCCTCTAATTTCAGCAAATGGCCAATGTAACTGCCGTTTTCGGCTGGAGTCACATAACCTAACCGAGTTTTTGCATCAGCACCGGCAGTTTTTGCTTCAATAATTATTCGATTACCAACTTCGTCCCACTTAGTTTGTAGATTGCTGCCTTCAGGCAATTGAGCATCAATCACTTGCGCAATATCGCTAAAATCGATCGCTTTACTAAAATCAAGATCTGCCAGCACCGCTTCTTGACCCGCAATATTTAATGTCATGGTTCCATCAGTGATCTGCTTCAGTGTATTAACACCAATCGACAATGTAGAACCTTTAAGCGCATTTGCTGTAGCTGCAATTTCTTGTTTTTCTTTTGCAAAACGAGCAATCATCGCTCGTTTTAATTTTGGGCGAGCAGAAAACAGCGCTTGAGCAGCTTTATATGTCGATGAATGAGAGCCAAACAAATTAGCGACGTCTTGCTCATTAGAAACAAATAGATAACGTGATGTGGCATCCGTAAATGCATTACCGACCTCAGAAGTAAAAATAGCCACCATACTCAGATCACGGCGTTGTGCTGCCGCTGCCTGTGGCAGAATTTGTGCATTAATGATCTCTTTAATTGATAAACTCATATTGATTCCTTTAGAGTAGTAATAATCACCGATTCACCATGAGTAAGTGATGATTCGATACGATGAATATGTGAAAGTGTTAAATTCAGTTGTGTTGTTTGTGGTTTTCCTTCTATTGGATCTTCTGGGTAATGTTTAATCGCCGATTCACACACAAACCCTCCCCCCATTGCTTTAAATAATTGTTGAGCAATGTAGGTTTGTAATTGCGTAGATAAATCTTCGATAAGCAAATAACAACGTTCCCCATAAGCTTTAATTGCAATCATGGTTTCACGTGTTGACGTGATAATTTCGCGATTATTTTCCGCATCAAACTTGTTCTCTATTCCAATAGGTTCAGATGTCAGCGGAGTGACCGTAATAAATTGACTCCATGCAGATGTATCAGTGTAGGTGCTACCATCAATAACTTGCTTTTCAGGAAGTTGAGTTAACATTGCGATCACTTGTCGCACTTTACTGATATCAAGCCTTGAAAGTGTGTTTGTTGTCATATTTCATTCCAATAATGGCCAAGTCACAGACGTACGAAATCGCCTATCTCATCATGTGAATAGATAGCCTTTTAACTAATCCCTCAATTTACTTTTTATTTGGGAGTTGGATATTACTTAATGTTTGTCGCTGTTGTTCAATTAACTTGAGCGCTTTTTTATCTAAATTACATAACTCGATAACAGTTAATAATGTCTGATTAAGTAATAATGACTCTCCCCAAGTGAGTTCACTTGGAATAATAGGCGGTAAGCAATCATTGAATAAATAATCAGGGATACTGACTTGAGGTATTTGAATATATTCTTTGTGAGTGTTGGCGCAGCCGGTTAGCAGCATCACTAGGCACAAGCTGAGTAGCACACTCATTATGGAAAAACGTTTCTTTAATAATTTGTTTATTCCTTTCAGAATAAATAATCGCGGCCTCTTTTTGTAAAAGATTGTGGTTTGCAATGTCATTAATCTTTGATGAAAGTTTTAAATTAATATCAAATATAAACTGCTGAACTAATAACTGATGATTTAATAAAGTATATTTTTGCGTTAGTTTTTCATAATCATTAATTACCCACCATAACCAAAAACTCAATATAAGACTACTTGCCATAAATAGTTTTTTCATAAATCATGCAGGATAAGCTTGGTGTGATAATTGAAAATGAGGTCCATCTTTAAAATTAACCCAATCACCACCCCATTCGATATCCACTTTTAATTCTTCAGCCGCTTTTTTCATAGCCACAGCAACTTGTGCAAATTTAGACCAATCATCCCACGGTATTTCGCGGTTAATAATAGGAGCGCAATCAATAGCATGTCCTGTTAAATGACGACTGTTCATGGTTTTACTTTTTCCACTGGCAAACAACTGCCTTTGGCGAGCTTCATTACGTTTACCTTCAATAACCATAAAATCAACATTAGATAATTCTAAAGCACGACGCACAACTTTAACTAAATCAGGATGTACGCCGCGTAGATTTTCTTCACTACGTCGACTCAATAAAAATTTACTCATAATTAAACTCCAAATCGTTTTTTTATAAATTGTATAATGAGTTCAATAAGACTATAGAGTTTCTTCGTTCCTAAAAAACCCACAACAACCCCACAAAATTCAGCTAACAAATCCCAAGCCTCTGTATTGCCACTCTGCGCTAACCACCATTCAAGAAAACGGATAGTCCCAACACTGAGTAGACCACACATTAGTGCTTCACCTAAAGACTGCTTCCATAACATACCTTGTTGGCGTTCTCGGATATAAGCTACTAACGCAGCAAAAGTAAAACCACCAATAAAAGGTAAATAGGATTGTAGCCATCGAAAAACAGATCCCCACCATTCATATTTATCAGGCATACATACATTCACTTTAAAATATTATTTTGCATATAAGTTTGACTAATCTAACTCTTTGATAAATTTAATCTAGATTTTCAGTGATTGTTAGCAAGACAATAATCTCCTGATAAACCATCAATTTTTATCAATGACTTTCATTTAGTCGATATTAAATAAGATATACATAACATATTTAAATGTTATTCATAAATTTCAGTTTTAGCAGATTAGCGGCATTTTTGCGCGCGCACCAATCTCTTTTTTAGATAATAGAAACTGGACTCAATTAGCAGTTACCTTTCTATTAATGAAAAATACACTTCCAATACTAAAAAAGCCCCTTTTAAAGGAGCCTTATATTGGTTAATCAATTTCAATGTTAGCAGATTAACGCCATTTTTGCGCGCGCACCAACCTCTTTTTTAGATAATAGAAACTGGACTCAATTAGCGATTACCTTTCTATTAGTGAAAAATACACTTCCAATACTAAAAAAGCCCCTTTTAAAGGATCCTTATATTGGTTAATCAATTTCAATGTTATCAGATTAACGCCATTTTTGCGCGCGCACCAATCTCTTTTTTAGATAATAAAAATGGGGCTCAATCAGCGGTTAGCTTTCTATTAGTGAAAAGCACGCTTCCAATACGAAAAAAGCCCCTTATCAAAGGAGCTTTATATTTATCATGTTAATTTCAGTTTTAGCAGATTAAAGCCATTTTTGCGCGCGCACTAGTTTGTCTGATTGTGATAATGGTTGTTTGCAGATAACATCAATATCTAGTTGAATATTTAATGTTTCTAGGCACCCTAAAATAAAACTTTCTGCGATTTGGATCCTTTCGCGGATTTCGCCTTCACGAATTTTATATTTACGTCCAATTGCTCTCTTTGAATGCCCTTTAACATAAAACTCTTCAATATAGCTACGCTCCCTTTCCATACCAACCAAACCTAATTTAGAGACGCATAAATCAATGACCAAACCATCTTCATCACTACACATTGGTCTATTGTTTTTTGTATATGACACTAAATCACGAAAGCCCGCCGCAACAGATGACCAGCCTATCGAAGCATAATGTTCCCCACACGACCAACTTCCCCAGTAGGATAAAATTTGCTGTATATTTCTATTCATCATTTAAAGGGCCTCTCTGCATCACTCATCTTTAACAACCCGCTACTTGCCAATTTAAGGTCATTTTTCGAACAAATCGTTTTAACAATATTGATTGTATTTAACTACCATGATATTTGTTTGTCAAATACAATAAAAATTGTATTATGAGTAGTAAGAGAATTTTCATTATTTTAACGAGGGTTACCCTATGTCTTTGGCTAGTAGGATCCGGCAACGCCGGCAAGAATTAAACCTAACACAAACAGAACTCGCTGAACGCGCGGGTATTAGCCAGCAATCAGTTGAGTCGATTGAAAATGGTCGAACAAAGAAACCTAGAAACATCATCGAAATCGCAAAGGCACTTCAATCTCATCCGGAGTGGTTACTAAACGGTAAAAGCATCATGCCTATGTCCGAAGTCAACTCCCGTCGTGTCCCACTTCTTAGCTACGTACAAGCTGGGCTATTCAAGGATGCAAATCCAATAACGGACTACGAAGGAAATTTTGAATATATATTAGTTGATGATGACATCAGTGCGAACGCATTTGCTTTACGGGTTGAAGGCGACAGCATGACACCTGAGTTTAAAGAAGGCGATATTGTGGTCATTGATACTGAGATATGGCCTAATCCAGGCGAATTTGTTTTTGCTAAAAACGGTGGCAACCAAGGTACATTCAAGAAGTATCGTCCAACAGGCATTGGCACAGGCGAGTTTGAGCTTGTTCCACTAAACCCTGATTATCCAACACTCAATAGCCACGACTATCAAATATCACTGATTGGCGTTATGGTTGAACATCGAATTTATCGCCGTAAAAGATAACGCTCTTCTCATTACTTCTTGTTTCCTTGCGGGTAATAGGTAAGGAAACAAGGTGCTCCTGCTCAGTTTCCTTTCCTAAAACAATTAGATAAGTATAAAACAAAACAATTACTACATTTATAGTTTACATTTACTATTTTTATAGTATTATCACCTCCATAGATACAATTTATATAGTAATAGGAGATTGTCATGGAGCTCAAACAAGCTATCAAAGAAAATACGCTCGCATTACGTCAGCTGATCACACTTTTACAGTCCCAACACTCCGCACCTGCTCATAACCTCGAATCAATGATTGATTTTAATATGCAGAAAAAACAATCTGTTATAGAAAACCAAGTCAACATATCAGCAAATATCGATATAGATTCATTAGATCTTAAACAAATTGTTGCACTGGCAGTATTATTTAAAGGTGATTTTGAGCAAATTAGCCAGCAACATATGGAAAAAATAATAGCCGCTATTCAAGGAGACAATATTGAGCAACTCCCCCAAATAAATGCATTGTATATGACATTAGCCAATTTAGAGCCTGTTACTCTATTACCGAATATGGCAGTGCATAATTTATGTATCGAAGTACTCGCAAATTGGACAAATTTAAATGGCATTGCCGAACGTTGTGAATATGCCCTTTCACTTATCGAATCGAAAAAAATCACAGCGAATCAACCTAAAAAAACAGATCCTCAAATATTATTTTCACAAGCAGAACAATTAATATTACAACTTGCTAAAAATGGCTTGCGTAATGAAGCCGTTGGAATTTTAAATCAATTTAATGCTAAAAAATTAGGGCAAGTTTCGGTAGAGAATTTACCTGAAGTTATCTCTATTGCGAAAACATTACTAAATAACCAATAAACTCTTTTTTAAATCGAACTATACATAATTCGAGGTACTGCTAAGTAGCAAGCGAACAAATCGCTAAGCACATGTAGGCGTTAATATTTCGCATCATCATACCTTAACGCCACAATTTAAAATAGGTGAGTATCTCTATCTGTAATATTGGAGACTATATGTTAACTCAAAACAATGACGGCCCACTTTACTATCGTGCTGCTCGAGATGCTATTCGTTTAGAACGTTCAGGTAAATACTTTGAAGCTTCAAAGGCATGGTCACAAGCTAATCGACTCTCACGCGTTTATCGTAATCAAATATGGTGTGAGCACCGAGCCAACTTTTGCTACATGCAAATTCAAAGAGAAAAATATAAACTTATGGATGAAGAATATATTTAAATTATAATTTACATAACAAACATTCTATTCATGATTTTTTGATTTAACTCGCTATTATAAATTATAGCGAGTTAGTTATAATGGCAAATGATTATAGCTATCATTCTTAATTAACTTATTTATTCTTATTTTTATCATCATAATAAATTCATTGATTGTTTGTATGAAAAAGATTACAAAGATAAAAATTTTTTTGTTAATCGAGAGTCATTATGTGTCCACTAAAATCAGTTTGGAAATTCTTTGGCTTGTATCAAACACACACAGTCAGAATATTGCATATGTTCATCCTTTTGTTAGTGATAACACAAATCATTATTAGTAATTGGATGGATGTTTCAAATACAGGTTATATCCCAACGAGTGGCTACATATTTTATTTTACTTGGCTACATATTATCGTGGGAATTAGTTTACTTTTTTTTACTGCATTTTTAATTACCATCTGTTTCTCTAACCGTGGATTACGTTACTATTTCCCTTATTTATGGGGAGAGTTTTCCCAGATAAATGATGACATTAAAATGCTTATCAAGTTTAAATTACCCGATAGCTCACCAAAAGGGCTAGCAACCTCCATACAAGGATTAGGTTTAGGTGCTTTAGCCTTAGTTGTATTATCCGGGATCACCTGGTTTATTCTATGGCTACAAGACTCAACATTTGCCAATGAAGCCAAAAATATTCATAAAACGCTAACAGGCTTAATCGAAGCTTACATTATTGGTCACGGGGCAATGGGATTACTACATTTTATTTTATGGTATAGAAACTCAAAAACAACCAATCAATAATTAAAAATGCCCTACATACTTGTATGTGGGGCAAACAGTATCATTCAAACATTTTGCCGTTCGATCGTTTCTTCTCCCCAAAACAATCTATCTGCCTTTGTTTTTGAAAAAGCTAATGGCAAAACTTCATCAGATCCTTCTTCCCATATCTGTTCCGCCAAAACTTCATCATTATTTGCCAGTTCAAAGATAGCCTGAGCAATTTCAATTGAGGTTTCTCTAACTTTCGCCCATTCTGCAATATTATGAGGATCTTTCATTTTTAGCTCCTTAGTTCAGTTTTAACTTCAACATAAATGGAGTCTTCTAAATAATCAATAGTTATGTGATCTATCTTTAACACTTACATAAATATTAAACCATATTCTAGCAAGCAAGCTTTTGCATAAGCTTCAGAACATAAAGAGTGTATATCAAATTAGGACTGTATATTCACTATTGCCCATTCTTTATAGAGACTATTATATGCCGGTTATCTCTACTCAATAGCATAACTAACCATAAAGCAGGATACTCTTTGGCAACACTTGTAATATCAGTACAAACACACATATCTGCATTTGGAGTGATAAAAGCCACATTATTATTCTCTTGTTCCACTAACAGCCTTTTCAAGTGGCTAGGAATATTTTTTTATTATGGAATACTTACTGTTTTAAATTTGATAAGGAAATTAATCAAATACAGAGATAAAAGTGCATCTCATTAACTGATGACTATTAAAATTTCACTTAATCTTGTATCATTACCCTTCTAAAAAAGGGAATTGTATGTTCGAATTTCTAGAATCATTTTTTTCTGCTATTGCAGATATATTATCCATCTTTAAATGGCGTACCATGCTCATGATTGTTGCAGGTATTATTGTCTTATTTAGTGGATTCAACAAATTTTGCATTCTTGGATTTTTCTTAGTTGCGCTTATTTTGTATTCACCTGAAGTGTGGCGATTTATCAGTAAGAAACAGAAACTAAAAAAACCATTCAGTTAACCCCACTGTTATGGATACGGCTGTCAACTAACAGTAGTATCCATCAATATAAACTTTGGTTCAGACTTTTTGTGTTGATTGATCATAGGTACCAGTCGCTGAAAATAATCCAAAGCGTAGTGTTTATCCAATGCGGGTCTATCTGGCCACTCTTCAATAAAGATAAAATGCCCAGGGTCTTTCTCATCAATATACAAATCATATGATTTAGATTTAAGCCGCTTTTATGATGACGTTTGATTGTTTTACTTCACATTATGATCCCAGATATCAGTTATTCCATTATTTAGAATATGTAAACGCACCAAAACTCCGGAAGGTTGGAATTTAAATTACAATCTTAAGTTTTTGGCTTGCCAGTTGTTAATCTCTATTTTACAAGACAATAATTCATCACCAGAACCAGAGCCCCCCATCATTGCATCTGAACGCCGCTGACACTCTTCTTCTCTGAATTTTTGAAAACTTTTTTTTGAGTCTTCCAAAGATTTCAGTGCCTGTTTAGTTAATACAGAATCAACACTTTCTAACTCAGCTTTATTTTTTACGTATGCTTCATTTAATAATTTTTCTGAATCATTAAGCATACCACTTAAACATGATTGAACAGCTGTTCTTGCTTGCCCTTCGGTTGACTCATAACACTGCTCTATTGGACTTTTTGCATTCGCCATTGAAGCACCGAATAAAAAAGATACTGATAATATACCAGTGGCTACTAAGCTATAATTTTTCATATGTCATCCAGTGATTGCATCGTTACGTTAAACCATATTGAAACATAGGCCTTTTTACTGAACATTAACAAATACAATTTTTTACAGTTGAATATCGTGCATTGTTCATTTCGTATTAATTTTTTAGGTTTTTACAGCCTGCTTTGGATTTACCCTTCTGCCACTTTTGATGCTGTATGATTGCGATAGCTTATAAAGAAAGAAGCTGTAACATTGATTAAATCCACGCTTGAAATATTTAGATTAGTTGCTACCTTTTGATTATCCGCCAATAATATCACTAAAAAGGTATTGAAAACTTTTGATTTCATGACTTAAAGCATACTTGAGCGAGTTGGCTTGCTCAGTCCGGAACTTCATTATCTGCACTTCGAGAAATGGGAGGATGGTGTTCAATAGAAATGGTGAGAAGGTATGCTCATTTAGCACCGGATCATCTAACTGAACATGTTATGAAGATCAACGAACTAATGTCACACGATGACACAAATATGGCACAACCACTACTTAGAGCATTGTCATTATGCACATAAATAAAAAGAAAAAACCCGCTACATCTATGAAATGTAGCGGGTTCTTATTTGGTGCCGGCTACCGGAGTCGAACTGGTGACCTACTGATTACAAGTCAGTTGCTCTACCAACTGAGCTAAGCCGGCGAATATGGCGGAGAGATAGAGATTCGAACTCTAGGATGGTTTCCCATCGGCGGTTTTCAAGACCGCTGCCTTCGACCGCTCGGCCATCTCTCCATGGGGCGCGATTATGGAGGAATCAGCTCAGCTTGTCTACCCCTGAAAGTAAAAAAATTGATTTTTTTGTTCCGTTTGGCTAATCTTCATTCAATTGTTCTCTATTACATAGCAAAAGTGTTAATATCTGTGCAAAATAGGTGCATTAAACCTTTATAGGCGTATGATTTTTAATCAATTAATATCTTTTTGCCGACAGGAACGTCCACCAGAATATGTACAGACAATCATTAATAAAAACAACACGGCTTACACGTCTATTCTATCTCTTTATCCTCTTACTGGTGGTGATGCTCTCACTATCGCTATTTAACTCCTATAATTCATGGTTACTTAGCCGACAAGCCGCTTTAAACACCATGGCGAAGCAGTTAGCTTATCAATTAGAAGATTATCGCTATCAAGCCAATTTGATTTATAAGCTAGTTAATGAAAAATCAAGCGAATCCCCCCCTTCCTATGCAGCAAACTCGCCATCCCATACCACCAAGATCCGTCATGACGTATTTTGGTTAAGTAGTGCGAATCAAACTATTGATGCTATTTTGTTTGGCAGCGATAAGCCCAAAAATACTCAACTTGCCAGTAAACTTGCTGATTATATGGAGATTGTTTGGGGGGCTCGAAATGAATATAACTCAATGTATTTTCTTAACGGCTCAGATAACACATTAGTTTTAGTCACTACACATTCAATTTTAAAACCAGAGTTACGCTATAAAGAAAGCTATTTGACATTAACTGCGGAAGAAAAACGCACTGATATGTTAACGCAGTCAACTTTACTGGATAGAAGAGAGATTGTTTCTAATCTACAAAAGTTAACACCAGATAATATTTATTATTACACGTATCGCTTGATGTTCAATTCACCGGGTCAGCTCACTAGCGTGATCTCTTTTGACATTTCAATAAATTCAATCTTACCTTTTAACTTAAAAGGTGATTATTTATCTATCTCACCACGTAATATTGATACCAGCAAAAGCGAAGATGTTGAAACACGTGGCACGAGCCTCGTCTTTTCTCATCAAATCGAAGGCAGTAATTATCAAATTTATTATAAAGTTCCCCTAAAAGATTTAGTCGTTGGTGTGATTGGCTATAATCTCTGGCTATTAGTCTGCATGTTAGTGATTATAGTATTGGTGCTTTCTACCAGTATTTTCATCCGTAAACGCATCATTTCACCCAACTCCGCTATGCTACACGAGCTAAATCTCAAAGATAATCTCAATCACGATATTATTAATAATATTAGTTATGGTATTTTGGTTTATGATTTCGCCAGCAACAAAAAACTCCTAAGTAATAGTGTGGTTAATCCCCTGCTTTCTTCAATGGATCTCAATCATATTAAGGAATTAGCAATCAACAACCATGATATGATCCAAGTTTCGATTGAGAATAATATTTATGAAGTTGTTTTAGTCCATATCACTATGCTGGAAGACACCTATCTCTTTATTATCATTGATAAAGATAAGGAGGTGTTAACTCAACGGCGCCAAGAACTTGCTAATCGTGAATATAAAAAGAATATTCAGCTCAGAAAAGTCGTTTTTGAAAATATGCAGTCTGAAATTCAGCCATCACTGAATGAGCTAAATAAAGCTGTTGAAGGGCTACTTCATGCATCTGAAACGACTAAGCAAGAATTTATTGAGACTATTCTGCTGCAAACAGGCTATATTAATCGTTGGTTTAATAACATTAATTTATTAAATTCAATTGAATCTTCAACGGGTAAATTACAGTTAGATAAAGTTTCAGTCTCTTTGCTAGTGAGCCAATTTTTAAAAAAAAGCCTTGGGAAGTTAAAACATAAAGGGCTGTCTCTTTACTTTCATAATAATATTAATCCTGACTCATTATTCAGTTTAGATACAAGCTGTCTTGAACATTTATTACAGCTAGTTCTGGATTACTCAATTGATACCACAGCATTTGGCAAAGTATCTGTCACCCTTAATTATCAAGAAGATATAAAAAGTATTGTGATTGATATCAAAGATAGTGGGAATGGTTTAACTAACCAAGAATTGAGTAACTTGCAGCACCCATTCTCTGGTCAAGTATTAAACTCCTCTCAATTTGCACGTTCAGGGGTGACTTTTTACTTGTGTAGGGCAATCAGTAAAAAGATGGGCGGTAATTTTACAATTAATAGTAGTTCTGCTATTGGTTCTCATTACCAAATCACCCTACCCATAAAAACGGCATTAATAGAGAAAAACTATCCGACCTTACTGGAAGATGTTCATATACGTCTAGATATTCACAATCTTGATGCATCCCGCATTGTTAGAAATATCCTAACTAATTATGGTGCCATTTTTCTAGAATTGCATGAAAGTTCGCCTCATACTGATTGGGATTTATTGATAACAGATAATGATGACAGTACATTTAAGAACCTAATAAAAATTTCAGGAACGGCTTCAGGTGTCAACTCAGTCACATCGCGCAACCTTGAAGTAAACTATAACTTTGCAGATGAGCTGATTGATGCTATATCTTTGCTAATTGAATACTCAGAATCTGGAAGCAATAGTTTAGATCACTCTGGTAGCATATCATTTTCCGATTACGATCATGCACCAGCTTCTGATAATTCAATAGAAAACATACTACACACTTATCAAAATATTTTATCAAATAGCGATTATAAGGATTTGTTCATCACGACAGTACCGATAGATATTAATAAACTGTATAATAGCGAAAGTGTTGAGGATTTAACCGAATTGAAAAACACAGCACATCGTTTAAAAGGAGTTTTTGCTATGCTGGATTTTAGGTTCCTTCATAAACTTTGTGAAGATTTGGAACTATACATAGCAGAAGAAAACAGCTTGAAAATAAGTAATTGCATTAGAGAACTGGATATCTCAGTGAGAAGACTAATGCCAGAAGGTAACCAATAATATGAATAACCTAAATGTCATTGTTGCCGATGATCATCCTATTGTTCTTTTCGGTATCAGAAAATCACTCGAACAGATTGAATGGGTCAATATCGTTGGTGAATTTGAAGACTCTACATCTTTAATTAATAACTTAGCACGTTTAAACGCTGACGTTTTAGTCACTGATTTATCAATGCCAGGCGATAAGTACGGTGATGGTATTACGTTGATTAAATATATTAAGCGTCACTACCCTGATCTTTCTGTCATTGTTCTAACAATGAACAATAACCCTGCGATTTTAAGTGCTATTCTTGAATTGGATATTGAAGGGATCGTACTAAAGCAAGGTGCACCTGCTGACTTACCTAAAGCATTAGCCGCATTACAAAAGGGTAAAAAATTCACCCCAGAGAGTGTGAGTAAACTGCTAGAAAAAGTGAATGCAAGTGGCTATGGAGACAAACGTTTATCACCTAAAGAAAGTGAAGTATTACGTTTGTTTGCAGAAGGCTTCTTGGTAACAGAAATCGCTAAAAAGTTAAATCGCAGTATCAAAACAATCAGTAGTCAAAAGAAATCAGCCATGTTGAAGCTCGGTGTCGATAATGATATCGCCTTGCTCAACTACCTGTCTTCTGTCAGCATCGATAATTCATCTTCCGATTAATGGATTGATGTATTATGAATAGTGGCGAAAAACCCGGTTGCACGGGTTTTTCTCTTTCTAAGCTTAACATTAGTTAGAAATACATCTCAGTAAAGTCTCTTTTAACACCGTAATCTTTGTTGGCTTAGATAAGCACTCATCCATACCCGCATCAATACAACGCTGTTTTTCTTCTGCCATCGCATTCGCCGTCAAAGCAATAATGGGTATTGTATGCCCAGACTTTCGTAGCGCTTTAGCTAACTCATAACCATCCATATTTGGCATGTTCACGTCTGTCAATACGATATCAACAGAATGATTTTCTATGTATTTCAGTGCATCAAGGCCATCTACCGCAGTACAAGTGTTAAAACCAATATTGGAAATTTGGTCACTCAATAAAACTCGATTAATTGGATGATCGTCCACTATCAATACTTGATAAGAGCATAGCGAAACATCGATTTCATGTGAGTTTACTTTATTGGTTTCTTCTTTCTGTACATTCCCTAATGCCACTTTTGAAATAATCTTATCGATAACAAAAGGTAATTTTTCATTTTGATAAGTATTGTACAACCACTTATTTATTGAAATCTCGCGCAAATCACCAACATATAGGTTGCATAACTGGATCTCATTTTTACCTTTGACCCCATGCGACTCTTGGTTATCGGTGATCACTAAATCATAACCGGCTGTTTTATCAATTTCATCGTCAATAAATACCATGAAATGGCTATGTTTGAGCAATCTAGCTAAAAAATTGGCTAAAAAGCTGTTTTGACAGACAATCGCTATACGGTAACTCAGACGATATTCAGGAATATTGTGCTCAACATATTTTTGTCCATAAAGGGGAATTCGGACGATAAATGAACTTCCTAAGCCTGTTTGTGAATTAACTTCGATATCGCCATCCATTAAATTAATCAGTTTTTCACAAATCGCTAGCCCTAAACCTGTTCCTTTATGCCCTACATTGTTTTGGTCATAAACTTGAAAGAATGGATCAAATAATTGCAAAACAACTGCATGGGACATGCCTATCCCTGAATCTTTGACTTCAATTTTTAAGTAATTTTGATCACGCCATACATAAAATACGACAAATCCTGAGTCTGTGAATTTAATACTATTATTGATAATATTTGAGATCACCTGCTGTAAGCGTACTGTATCATTAAATAATAAATCAGGTACATCAGGTTCAATGTAGGAATATAGTGCAATACGTTTCTTAGCAATGAGCGGTAAGTAGTTCGCCAAAACAAAAGCAAATACATCGCGGCAGTTGAATAACTTTTTTTCGATCTTCAACTGTTTGGATTCTATTTTTGAAAAATCTAATATATCACTGATTATTTGCAATAACAGCGATGATGAGTTGTCCATTGTCGTGACAAGGCTATTCGCTTTATCAGATAATTCAAGTCGTTGTAATAATTCGATATTACCAATAATCCCATACAATGGTGTTCTTAATTCATGGCTCACCGTCGCTAAAAACATAGATTTAGCATGGTTGGCTTGTTCTGCGGCATCAGCGACATCTTGTAGTGATTTTTCCATTTGCACACGTATGCTAATGTCAATCAAAACACAAATTGCGACATCTTCATTTTGATAGCGTGAATTGACAAAGCTAATTTGTAAATGGGTGCTGCTACTCGTCACTACATCAATATAGTTACTTGATTTTTGCCGAATGATAGTCAGTATCCGTTGTTTATCATCTTCGCTTAATAAACGAAAATAATCATGAGCCAGTTCATTACTTAAAATATTCCCACCATCACTCAAGCGTAAAATAATGATACCAACAGGTGCTGAAGCGACGATTTTATGGTTAAACTGTTCATGTTCTTCAAGTCGAATAGCCGTGTTTGCTGCTGGAACTAACATTTTCTTTTCAAGCAACCAGATCAAAGAAAAGATCAAACAGCCGGTAAATATATTAATAATCGTGCTATAAAATATGGTAACTTTAAGCTCAGACAATATCTCAATGGTTGGTACAGCATAAATTACCGTCATCAATGATGGCGTTAGACGTTTTTTGAATATCAGCTTTGAGTAATCTGAGTTAAAACCAAAAAAACTTGGTTCTGTTATTGATAGTAAACTTGAGTTTTTAGGATTCGAATCTGAAGGATAATACAAAACAGGCTGGTTATAAGCATTTACCACTACAGCTTCAATTGATTTGTTATACCGCGGATTAAATTGGTTTAAATTGATCGTTCTTTCTAAACCAATAAACCCTAAAAGCTTACCTTCTGAATAGATAGGTTGAATAAGATACAGCTGCCCCGTATCGGTTTGAACGCCATGGACAATCGTATATAAACTACGTTCCTGACCTTGTAACCTTAAGCTTTGATAAGAACGAACATTTTCATAACCAATTTTTTTGAGTACCTCAATATCTGATACCGTTGTACGGATAGGATAATCCATCATACAGTAGCTTTTAGAGCCAATTACATAAATATGATTGAGCCCTTGCGGAGCCGCAATACTGTCTTTCCAAAAATAGATCAGCTGCTCAAATGCCGTTAAATAAGCACTGGTTTGCGTTTTAAAATATTCGCAATTTGCTTCAGATGATAGTGGATACAGTGAGTAAGAACCTGTTGCTGGCAATCTGACGAAGTCTGGTTGGCTTTCTAACTTATCTTCATGCTGCTCAGTCATAAACTGGATTGACCGCAATGTTGTGCCGGTTTGTAAAATAAACGCCTGCATATTTTCAAAGCCTGAATAAAACTGCTGGCGGATATCAGATTTGCTTTCATTAAACTGAGTGTAGAGAAAGAATAAAGTGATAAAAACCCCCATTCCCCATAGCATTAAGCCTAGGATGCGGAATAAATCACGGGATAACCTTAATGATGTCCTAAATGATGGTAAATATCTCAATCTTTATCCTAAATAGGGGCTATATCACTGTTATTGAGTATACTCGTCGTGCTCCAAGTTGCAGCGCTTTGCGTTGAGGTATGGTGACGCCGCACATTCACGCCAGTCATCTACTTTTGTAGGCTCCTAGCGACTCATTCACTTGTCGCCTAGCTGCACCTCGAATAATTTAAAGTATACCTGATACAACTTACAAAAAGCGATAACTGTTAAAGAGGCTGATAGTAGATAGCAAAACGGGCGCCAAAATAGCCGCCCGTTAATTGTAAGCTAATAACCTGATAACTTACTCAGATGTGTTAGCATCTACATCGTTGCTAGAGGTTTCATCTCCCCCTTCTTCATCAGAAGTTTCAT
This sequence comes from Providencia manganoxydans, assembly GCF_016618195.1. Lineage (NCBI taxonomy): Bacteria > Pseudomonadati > Pseudomonadota > Gammaproteobacteria > Enterobacterales > Morganellaceae > Providencia > Providencia manganoxydans. The sequence continues at coordinate 1,872,542 of NZ_CP067099.1, read as the reverse complement.
CATCCTCTGTTTCTGCGACACGTTGTAGACCAACAACTTTCTCGTCTTCTGCCGTTCTAATCAGGGTAACCCCTTGAGTATTACGACCAACGACACTTACCTCAGCAACGCGTGTACGAACCAATGTACCCGCGTCAGTGATCATCATAATTTGGTCAGTTTCATCAACTTGGATAGCACCAACCACATTACCATTACGCTCACTCACCTTAATAGAGATAACACCTTGAGTTGCACGTGATTTTGTTGGGTACTCTTGCTCCGCAGTACGTTTACCATAACCATTTTCAGTGACTGTCAGAATATGGCCTTCACCTCGTGGAATGATCAGTGAAACGACTTTGTCTTCATCGACTAAACGAATACCACGAACCCCGGTTGCTGTACGACCCATAGGGCGAACCGCATCTTCAGCAAAACGTACAACTTTACCTTGAGCAGAGAACAGCATGACTTCGTTTGAACCATTAGTTAAATCAACACCAATGAGTTCATCGCCTTCATTAAGATTAACGGCAATAATACCGGCGCTTCTTGGGCGGCTAAAGTCTTGCAGAGGCGTTTTCTTCACAGTACCGCTAGCGGTTGCCATAAAGACATAATAACCCTCTTCATATTCGCGAACAGGTAAAATAGCGGTGATACGCTCATCTTGCTCAAGAGGCAGCAAGTTGACGATTGGTCGACCTCGAGCACCACGGCTAGCTTCTGGTAATTGATAAACCTTCATCCAATAGAGACGACCACGACTTGAGAAACATAAAATAGTGTCATGGGTGTTCGCCACCAGTAAACGCTCAATGAAATCTTCTTCTTTGATACGGGCAGCGGATTTACCTTTACCACCACGGCGCTGAGCTTCGTAATCAGACAATGGTTGATATTTCACATAGCCTTGGTGAGATAACGTCACAACAACATCTTCTTGGCTAATCAAGTCTTCGATATTGATATCAGCTGTATTCTCTGTGATTTCAGTGCGGCGGGCATCATTATATATATCACGAATCGCTTCTAACTCTTCGCGGATCACTTCCATCAGACGCTCTGGGCTACGTAGAATAAACAGTAACTCTTCAATTTGTTTCAGAAGGTCACGATACTCTTCTAGCAGTTTTTCATGCTCAAGCCCTGTTAGTTTTTGCAAACGCAAATCCAAAATTGCCTGCGCTTGTTGTTCTGTTAGATAGTACTTACCATCATGAACCCCAAACTGTTCTTCAAGCCATTCAGGACGAGCAGCATCATCACCAGCACGCTCTAACATTGCAGCAACATTGCCCAGTTCCCAAGGACGTGCAACTAATCCAGCTTTCGCTTCCGCTGGTGTAGGTGCTTGACGGATCAATTCAATAATTGGGTCAATGTTTGCTAGTGCAACCGCTAATGCTTCGAGGATATGCGCACGATCACGTGCTTTGCGTAGTTCGAAAATGGTACGACGAGTGACCACTTCGCGACGGTGACGGACAAAAGCAGCAATAATGTCTTTTAAGTTAAGGATCTTAGGTTGGCCTTGATGTAAAGCAACCATGTTGATACCAAAAGACACTTGTAGCTGAGTCAATGAGTATAGATTGTTAAGTACAACCTCACCCACCGCATCACGCTTAACTTCAATCACAATGCGCATACCATCTTTATCAGACTCGTCACGCAGTGCGCTGATGCCTTCGACACGTTTTTCTTTAACTAGCTCGGCGATTTTTTCAATCAGGCGTGCTTTGTTTACCTGATAAGGGATTTCATTGACAATAATAGTTTCGCGACCATTTTTTTCGTCAACTTCGACTTCGGCACGAGCACGAATATAAACTTTACCGCGACCTGTTCGATAAGCATCGATAATGCCACGACGACCATTAATGATGGCAGCCGTAGGGAAATCAGGCCCAGGAATGTGTTCCATGAGACCTTCGATGCTGATATTTTCATCTTCAATGTAAGCTAGGCAACCGCTGATCACTTCTCCTAAATTATGTGGAGGAATGTTAGTTGCCATACCCACGGCAATACCTGACGATCCGTTAACCAAAAGGTTAGGGATTTTCGTCGGCATCACTTCTGGGATTTGCTCAGTACCATCATAGTTTGGGACGAAATCAACGGTTTCTTTTTCAAGATCCGCCAACATTTCATGGGCAATTTTCGCCATACGGATTTCCGTATAACGCATCGCAGCTGCGGAGTCTCCGTCAACTGAACCAAAGTTCCCCTGACCATCTACCAACATATAACGCATAGAGAAAGGCTGAGCAAGACGAACAATTGTCTCGTAAACAGCGCTATCACCATGTGGATGGTATTTACCGATAACGTCCCCGACTATACGGGCAGATTTTTTATAGGGTTTATTCCAATCATTTCCCAATACATTCATCGCAAATAAAACTCTGCGGTGTACTGGCTTCAGTCCATCTCGAACATCTGGAAGTGCGCGACCGACAATAACGGACATCGCATAATCCAAATACGAACTCTTCAGCTCTTCTTCGATATTGACCGGTGTGATTTCTCTGGCAATGTCGCTCATGGAACCACTGTCCCTCATAACTTCGGATTCAAAGGTTTAGAACTATACCACAATTCGCCAATTTAATAAAAAAAATGAGAAGTGAGTATTTGTCTTTCAAGCCATGTATAATAGCCGAAAAATATCCTTATGTGTCCGCAAGCATCGAGTTTATTGCGTAAGAGCAACAAAAAACCGTTTATGGTACCAATAAATGCCTATTTTATACTCTAAATAATTCAATGTGCCACGAAGTGCTACAAATTGAATATGGTGAGTATAACGTTCGGACAGCTATCTAGAAACAGGAGCTCCATTCATGAATGAGACATCAACCCCAAGCTATCAAAACGTCGACCAACAGGAAATTGAAAAATTTGAAGCTATTGCTTCTCGCTGGTGGGATTTAGAAGGCGAATTTGCACCACTTCATCGTATCAATCCACTGCGTCTTGGCTATATCATGCAGCGTGTCGATGGTTTGTTTGGTAAAAAAGTGTTGGATGTGGGTTGTGGTGGTGGAATTTTATCGGAAAGCATGGCGCGTGAAGGTGCAAATGTCACAGGCCTTGATATGGGTGCAGAACCATTGATGGTCGCTCGATTACATTCATTAGAATCGGGGATCCCTGTTGAATATGTTCAAGAGACCGTTGAACAACATGCCGATAAATATCCACAAGCCTATGATGTAGTCACCTGTATGGAGATGCTTGAGCATGTTCCAGATCCTGAGTCTGTCGTTCGTGCTTGCGCTAAATTAGTCAAACCCGGTGGGCATGTCATTTTTTCCACGATTAACCGCAACAAAAAAGCATGGCTAATGGCGGTTGTTGGGGCTGAATATGTAATGAAAATGGTGCCAAAAGGAACCCATGATGCGAAGAAATTCATCCGTCCTTCTGAACTCATTGGCTGGGTTGATAACACGCAACTAAAAGACAATCATATCATTGGGTTACATTACAACCCTTTGAAGGATAAATTCTATTTAGGACCGAATGTAGACGTCAATTATATGTTGCATACTGTCAGCGAATAAATAGCAAGCGTTGCGTTTAAGAAACCAGCAAACAAACTCCATTTACAAAATTTATTTTTATCACCATGTATCGAGCTTCGATTAATAGAATTCCTTTTCTAGTGCAGCTTACCGACATGGTGATTTTTTTTATCCCAAAAGTTATCCACAGAAGACTCAGATTTGTGCACTTGCTAAAAATGTACATTAACATTATCTTGTTATTGTAAAATCAACAAACCACTACATATAGTATGTAATTCAGTTCTAACACTACAAGCCTCATAGGGTCACACCATGAGTTTTTTTATTGTTAGGGATGTGCTATTTCTATTTGTAGGCCAACCAAGGTGTACTTGCTCATGAACCAGAGTCTGTTAGTCACAAAACGTGATGGACATAAAGAACGCATTGATCTCGATAAAATCCACAAGGTAATAACCTGGGCCGCTGAGGGCCTAAGTAACGTATCTGTTTCACAGGTGGAGTTACGTTCACAGATTCAGTTTTATGATGGAATTAGAACCTCCGATATTCATGAAACCATGATCAAAGCAGCAGCAGACCTGATTACTGGTGATACCCCTGATTATCAGTACCTTGCCGCGCGTCTTGCTATTTTCAACTTGCGTAAAAAAGCGTACGGTCAATTTGAACCGCCAACACTGTATAAACACGTCAAACGCCTAGTTGAAATGGGCAAATATGATAAGCATTTGCTGGAAGACTACTCACAAGCAGAGTTCGAGCAAATGGATGGTTTTATTGACCATTGGCGTGATATGAATTTCTCCTATGCTGCCGTCAAACAACTTGAAGGTAAGTACTTGGTTCAGAACCGTGTTACGGGTGAAATTTATGAAAGCGCGCAATTCCTGTATATTTTAGTTGCGGCATGCCTGTTTTCACATTATCCGAAAGAAACACGCCTTGACTATATTCGTCGTTTCTATGATGCGGCATCAACATTTAAAATCTCATTGCCAACCCCTATTATGGCTGGTGTACGTACTCCTACTCGCCAATTCAGCTCTTGTGTACTGATTGAGTGTGGCGATAGCCTAGATTCAATTAACGCAACCTCAAGTGCGATTGTTAAGTATGTTTCACAACGTGCTGGGATCGGTGTTAACGCAGGCCGTATCCGTGCGCTAGGCAGCCCAATTCGTGGTGGTGAAGCATTCCACACAGGTTGTATTCCTTTCTATAAGCATTTCCAAACAGCGGTTAAATCGTGCTCGCAAGGTGGTGTTCGTGGCGGTGCAGCGACACTGTTCTATCCACTGTGGCATTTGGAAGTTGAAAGCTTATTAGTCCTGAAAAATAACCGTGGTGTTGAAGGTAACCGTGTACGCCATATGGATTACGGTGTTCAAATCAACAAGCTAATGTATGAGCGTTTGATCAAAAACCAAGACATCACTCTGTTTAGCCCATCAGATGTACCGGGACTATATGATGCATTCTTTGCTGATCAAGATGAATTTGAGCGCTTATATGTGACTTATGAGCAAGATGAAACTATCCGTAAAACTAGCGTCAAAGCGGTTGAACTGTTTTCATTGATGATGCAAGAACGCGCCTCAACTGGCCGTATCTATATTCAAAACGTAGACCATTGTAATACGCATAGCCCATTTGATCCTCAAGTGGCACCGGTACGTCAATCTAACCTTTGTTTAGAAATTGCATTACCAACTAAGCCATTGAATAACATCAATGATGAAGAAGGCGAAATTGCGCTCTGTACGCTATCTGCCTTTAACTTAGGCGCGATTGATAGCCTTGACGAATTAGAAGAGCTGGCAGTATTGGCTGTACGTGCTCTGGATGCGTTATTAGATTATCAAGACTACCCGATCATTGCTGCGAAAAAAGGTGCAATGGGTCGTCGTACGTTAGGTATTGGTGTTATCAATTATGCTTATTATTTAGCTAAGCATGGCGTGCGCTATTCTGATGGCAGTGCCAATAATTTGACACATAAAACGTTTGAAGCCATTCAATATTATCTATTGAAAGCCTCTAACGAGCTGGCAAAAGAACAAGGGGCTTGCCCTTGGTTCAATGAAACCACTTATTCACAAGGTATTTTACCAATCGATACCTATAAAAAAGAGTTGGATAAACTGACCAATGAACCTCTACATTTTGATTGGGAAACATTGCGTAAAGATATTCAACAATATGGCCTGCGTAACTCAACATTGTCTGCGTTGATGCCATCTGAAACATCATCACAGATTTCTAACGCAACGAATGGTATCGAGCCACCTCGTGGTTATATCAGTATTAAAGCATCGAAAGATGGTATTTTACGCCAAGTTGTTCCTGATTATGAGAATCTGAAAGGCGCTTATGAGTTATTATGGCAAATGCCTTCAAACAGCGGCTATTTGCAATTAGTCGGTATTATGCAGAAATTTATCGATCAGTCGATCTCTGCCAATACTAACTATGACCCAACGCGTTTTACCACTGGCAAAGTACCAATGAATCAATTGCTAAAAGATTTATTGCTCGCCTATAAGTTTGGTGTGAAAACACTTTACTACCATAACACCCGTGATGGCGCGGAAGATGTTCAAGGTGATCTGGAAGAAGTTGTTGAGTCAGCTGATTCAGATTGTGAAGGCGGCGCGTGTAAAATTTAATAGGAATTGTCATGTCACATACATACACAACCTTCTCTCAAAAGAGAAATGACCAATTGCTGGAGCCGATGTTTTTCGGCCAGCCTGTTAACGTAGCTCGCTTTGATCAGCAAAAGTATCCGATTTTCGAAAAGTTAATCGAAAAACAGCTTTCGTTTTTCTGGCGCCCAGAAGAAGTTGATGTTTCACGCGATCGCATTGATTACAATGCACTGCCTGATCATGAAAAGCATATTTTCATCAGTAATTTGAAATACCAAACGCTGCTTGACTCTATTCAGGGTCGCAGCCCTAACGTAGCACTGCTGCCTTTGATTTCAATTCCTGAATTAGAGACTTGGATTGAAACTTGGGCATTCTCAGAAACTATTCATTCACGCTCTTACACTCATATTATTCGTAATATCGTGAATGATCCGGCACTGATTTTCGATGATATCGTTGAAAATGAAGAAATTCTGAAGCGTGCTCGTGATATTTCAGCGTACTACGATACACTGATTGAAATGACTAATTATTACCATATGTTTGGTGAAGGCACTCACACCTGCAATGGTAAGCAAATTACGGTGTCATTACGCGCTCTGAAAAAACAGCTGTATCTGTGCCTAATGAGTGTTAACGCACTGGAAGCCATTCGCTTCTATGTCAGTTTTGCCTGTTCATTTGCTTTCGCAGAGCGTGAACTGATGGAAGGTAATGCTAAAATCATCAAATTGATTGCCCGTGATGAAGCATTGCATCTCACTGGTACACAGCATATGCTAAATTTACTGCGTTCAGGTCAAGACGATCCTGAAATGGCAGAAATTGCCTTAGAATGTGAAGATGAATGCTATAAACTGTTTGTGGATGCGGCTGAGCAAGAAAAAGAGTGGGCTGAATACTTATTTAGCGAAGGCTCAATGATTGGCTTGAACAAAGACATTTTGTGTCAATATGTTGAATATATCACCAACATTCGTATGCAAGCTGTTGGTTTAAAACTACCATTCGAAGCACGTTCAAATCCAATTCCTTGGATCAATGCATGGTTAGTTTCTGATAACGTTCAAGTTGCGCCACAAGAAGTTGAAGTCAGCTCCTATCTGGTCGGTCAGATTGACTCTGAAGTCAATACTGATGACCTGAGTGATTTTGAACTCTAATCATGGCTAGCCATAAAGTCACCCTGCGGCTTTCGCAGGGTGTGCAAGTCCCCTACCATACCGAGATCCACACTAGCTTGCTCGATGCACTTGAAGACAGCCGTATACCTGTCGAGTTTCAATGCCGAGAAGGTTACTGTGGTTCATGCAAGGTCATGCTTCTAAAAGGGAAAGTGGGTTATAAACAAAAGCCTTTGGCCTTTGTCCAAAATGGAGAAATCCTACCTTGTTGCTGCCACCCTCTTTCTGATATTGAAATCAATCAATAAGTAGCACACTGACAGAACCAAGTAAAAAAGTGTTTGATTGTCACCATCGCACTATCCATCGAGCAGTCAAACCTTTCTTAAGGGCACGCTAAAAAACAGCAAAAATTTTGTTTGAGATTAAAGAAATCCCATTAAAATCAATTTATCAAAAAATTAAATGACTACCGTAAAATATCATTTATTCAACGGTAGTCTGACATACTCATATCACTTTAGAAGTGATTATTTTATGCATTATAGGTAGCCGTACAAACCCGCAAATACCCAGCCAAACACACAAGAAACACCCACACCAATCAAACCCGGTAAAATGAAACTGTGGTTAATCACAAATTTACCAATCCGAGTTGTTCCTGAACGGTCAAATTGAATGGCAGCAAGATCGCTCGGGTAAGTTGGTAAAATATAATAACCATAACAAGCAGGCGCAGATGCAATAATATAGGCGGGATCAACACCAATACCTAACGCAATCGGCACCACCGCAGCTAATGCTGCCGCTTGTGAGTTAACAAATTTAGAAACTAATAATAGAATGACTGCGTAAGCCCATGGAAAATCTTTGACTAATGCGCCAAGGGTGCCTTTTATCTCATCCATATGTGCGCCGAACATGGTTTCTGCCATCCATGCGATACCATACACCGCAACAATTGCTATCATCCCTGAACGGAATACTTCGTTTTTAGATATTTGCCCCGGGTTTGTTTTACAAATAATGATAATCAGTGCACCAGCCAACAGCATAAACATTTGGATCACGAGTACCATGGAAAGTGGCTTACCATTAACCAAAGGTCTTAATTCAGAAACTGCGCCCAAAATGGCAACAACAGCGATGGATGCTAAAAAAATCCACATCGCAACCCAATTAATTTTTGGTAATTTCTTATCAAGTAAAGTCGCGCTGTCACCATAAACATACTCATAGTTTTCTGGCACTGAGATGAATTTTTGGAATTCAGGATCTTTATCTAAATCCTTACCTCTAAACCAGCTAAAAATACCAATAGCCAGTATCCCGATCAGCGTAGATGGAATGGTAATTGCTAATAAATCTAAAAATTCTAATGATTTGCCATTAATAGTGACACCATTAAGCATCGCTACTAATGATACCACTGCAACAGAAACAGGACTGGCGATGATCCCCATTTGTGCACCAATGCTACTGGCCGCCATCGGTCTTTCTGGACGGATATTATTTTTGATCGCGGCATCATAGATAATCGGTAAGATGGTATACACCACGTGCCCTGTACCACACAAAATGGTTAAGATACATGTCACAAAAGGTGCCACAATAGAAATGTATTTTGGATTTTTACGTAGTAGTCGTTCTGCAATTTGCAGCATGACATCCAAACCGCCTGATGCTTGTAAGGTTGCTGATGCGGCAACAACAGCAATAATAACAAGCATAACATCAACAGGCGGTTTTCCAGGCGGTAGACCAAAACCAAACACCAGTATTACCAACCCAACACCACCTAACAGCCCTAATGCCATCCCCCCTTTTCTTGCTCCGTAGAACAAGCAGACAAGAATAATGGCGAGTTGTATCAGAAAGTCCATAAGTTCATCCTTTAATTAATGTTTATCTACATTATCAGGATGAAAGATTGGCAAATTGTTGATTTATATTAATTAGTAAAAGAATTTAATCTTATTTTTCAATGCGATTTCGGCATTACATCACAATATTTATCTTAAGTTACTGCCATACTGTTCTGTTAAGTTAAAATATCCATATAAATCAGTCGATTAATAAAGACATATTAACATTATAAACCATATATATTCACCTTTAATGATCTAATTTCATAACTCTAATTAATTAGTTACCTAAAACTATTCGCAGTTATTTTCATCACTTAAGCTCAATAAACCCCACCATCGTAAATATATGTTTACATCAAATGTAATTTAGATTTGACAGAAAAAAGCAGATCGCATAATCTGCACAGCTTATTAATCTATGACTTTTAATCAGAGGAATTTGTGAAAAATCGCACGCTAGGTAGCGTTTTAATCGTTGCAGGAACAACAATAGGTGCAGGGATGCTGGCAATGCCACTAGCCGCTGCGGGTGTCGGTTTCACAGGTATCGTTTGCTTACTTGTAGGCTTATGGATGTTAATGAGTTATACCTCATTACTGTTGGTTGAAGTTTATCAACATAATCCACCTGATATGGGTTTAGGCTCTATCGCTAAAAAATACCTAGGTCCAATAGGCCAAATCGTCACTGGCCTTAGCATGCTATTATTAATGTATGCACTCACGACCGCTTATATTGGCGGTGCAGGCGTATTAATTTCCGACAGTCTTTCGTCTTGGTGGAATATTCAAATTTCAACCGAAAGCGCAATCATTCTATTTACCGTGATTGGTGGTACGGTAGTTTGTATCGGTACCCATTCTGTCGATTTTATTAACCGCTTACTATTTACTGCTAAAATTATTTTTCTGGTAATTATGTTAGCCGTTATGATGCCTCATGTTGAATCTGTCAACTTAGCGTCGATGCCTGTCGAGAAAGGGATGCTCCTAGCCGCTGTTCCTGTGATTTTTACCTCTTTTGGTTTTCATGGCAGTGTGCCTAGTCTAGTTAATTACATGAATGGTGATGTACGTAAATTACGTCTCATTTTTATTACAGGAAGCGCGATCCCTCTGATCGCCTATATTCTGTGGCAAATCGCCACATTAGGTTCAATCCCATCTAGCACCTTTTTAGGTATTTTGGCTCAAGAGGCTGGACTTAATGGCCTATTGACGGCAATCCGAGATGTTGTCGCAACACCACGAGTCAACATTGCAGTGAGCCTGTTTATGGATCTTGCTCTCGCCACTTCATTCTTAGGAGTCGCACTCGGCTTGTTTGATTATTTAGCTGACTTATTCAAGCGTAGTAATCATTTCTTTGGTCGGATGCAAACGACGTTATTAACCTTTTTGCCACCACTACTTGCCGCATTATTTTTCAGTAGTTTTGTGCAAGCGTTAACTTATGCAGCAGTGGCATTGTCAGTATTAGCACTGATCATCCCTGCATTATTAACCATGCGAGTCAGAGCAACAGAAAAGCCAACGGACAAACCTCACTATCAGGTCAAAGGTGGTTCGGCTGTTTTAGGTGTTGTGCTACTTTGTGGTATCGCTGTGATTGTGATCCAATTTGCTATTGTGGCCGGTTTTTTACCTAATGTAGGTTAAATATCTCTCCCATAAAAAAACCTGTACCGTTAATAAAACGGTACAGGTTTTTTCTTTTAGAACAGATTTATTAGAAACTTAAACCTGCACCAACATACCAACCATCAGCAATTTTGTTGTTTGGGTTGTTGTGATTACCTTTAATATCGATGATACGGTAACCTGCATCAACGGATAAAGGTTTAAATACCGTGTAACGAGCACCCACTTTTGCTTCAGTATAAGCATCACTACCCGAAGTTAACGAAGCAGGCGCACCATAAGCTTCGCCATAGATATTTAATGAAGGTAGAGCTTGCCAGCCTAAACCTGCACCAGCCGCTAGTGCCATACCGTTTTTATTATCTTCAGGAGATAAATATAGCGCTTTACCGCCAACATAAGCAGAGAATGGCCCCAGTGGTAAACCAAAAGTTGCACCTAAGCTACCCATTTGACCGTTATGATCACTGCGCGCCCATGAACCATCAAATGCTAGGCCAGAACCTTTAGTACCAATACCAGCGCTTAATTCAGTATAATGTTCACCTGCACTTGCATTTACCGAGATTGCTTGTGCTGTCCCAACAAACATCAGTGATGACGCCGCAGCAGCAGCGAGAAATAATCCTTTACGCATATTATTGCCCCATAAATAGAAGTTATAGTAATAATATTACAATATATAATCACTATTCTCAGCAGTTATTACTGTTTTTTACTTTATGATTACTAAAAAACAACCAATAACTACTGAAATGAGTATCACTTAGCTCAAGCCAATCTCTATTTATAATCATTTTTAATTAGTTATCACAGCAATCGATACGACAAATTAGTTATACTTCAACCAATCAACTATAATTGAATGATAATAATGCATAATTTATCAATTTATATGATATAAACTGCATTAAAAGGATTTATTGGTTTTATTGTCTATAACTCACTGGAGAGTATTGTGATGAAAAAGAAAGGCCTAACGACTGCGTCTGGCGCACCTGTTGTCGATAATAATAATGTAATGACCGCTGGCCCACGTGGCCCAATGTTATTGCAAGATGTTTGGTTCTTAGAGAAATTGGCTCACTTTGACCGCGAAGTGATCCCTGAACGCCGTATGCATGCTAAAGGTTCAGGTGCATTTGGAACTTTCACCGTAACTCATGACATTACCCGCTATACCCGCGCTAAAATCTTTGCTTCCGTTGGTAAGAAAACCGATATGTTTGCACGTTTTTCAACAGTCGCAGGTGAACGAGGCGCTGCTGATGCTGAACGCGATATCCGTGGTTTTGCACTGAAGTTCTATACCGAAGAAGGGAACTGGGATCTGGTTGGTAATAATACCCCTGTTTTCTATTTACGTGACCCTCTAAAATTCCCTGACTTAAACCACGTTGTTAAACGTTGTCCGTATAGCAATATGCGCTCAATGGCTTATAAGTGGGATTTCTTCTCTCACTTACCTGAATCTCTCCACCAGCTAACCATTGATGTCAGTGACCGTGGTTTACCACGTAGCTATCGTAATATGCATGGTTTTGGTAGCCACACCTATAGCTTTATCAATAATGATAATGAACGTTTTTGGGTTAAATTCCATTTCCGCTGTCAACAAGGCATTGCTAACCTAATGGATGAAGAAGCCGAAGCCATTATTGGTAAAGATCGTGAAAGCTCACAACGAGACCTGTTTGATGCGATCAACAAAGGTGATTACCCACGTTGGAATTTGCAGATCCAAATTATGCCAGAAAAAGAAGCATCAACAGTACCTTATAATCCATTTGACCTCACTAAAGTTTGGCCACATAAAGATTATCCACTGATTGATGTTGGTTATTTTGAATTAAACCGTAACCCTGCCAATTACTTCTCGGATGTTGAGCAAGCTGCATTTAGCCCAGCGAACATCGTTCCAGGTATTGGTTTCTCACCTGATAAAATGCTGCAAGGTCGTCTGTTCTCATATGGTGATGCACATCGCTATCGCTTAGGTGTTAACCACCATCAGATCCCTGTTAATACCCCACGCTGCCCGTTCCATAATTACCATCGAGATGGTGCAATGCGTGTTGATGGCAATAGTGGTAATGGTGTGACTTATGAGCCAAACAGTGCTGGCTTATTCCAAGAACAGCCTAATTTCAGTGAACCACCACTGACGATTGAAGGCGCTGCTGACCATTGGAACCATCGTGAAGATGAAGACTACTTTAGCCAGCCTCGTGCTTTATATGAATTACTGGATGATGCAGAACATCAACGCATGTTCAAACGCCTAGCAGGTGAATTAATTGAAGCGTCTGAAGAAACACAAAAACGCCAAATTGATTTGTTTAAAAAGGTGCATCCTGAATACGGTGCAGGTGTTGAAAAAGCGCTTAATGCACTTAAATAACGTTAGATAAAAATTAAGTTCGGGCTCTATGCTCTAAATAGTTCGAGATGCAGGAAGAAGACAAGCGAAGGCTGCTGGGCTGCATAGATAACTCTATGCCTCGGTGAGCGTAGCACGGTCAGCTCCCTGCAACTTGAAATATAAAGAGTATATATTAGAGCCCTAATTATTTAACTCTCATTATTGATTGTATACCCAGTCTCTGACCTGCTTTCGAGAGACCTTAATGCCACTGCTTTTTAACTGACTTTCAAGTCGATAGAAATGTACAGGAAATTGATATGGCGTGAGTTTGTCTTTTAACCAATCCGCAATCTCACTTAATATCTGTGTCTCGCTGACATCCACCACTGCCACTCCTCGTTGCCCAAATTCTTTATCATCAATTGGTATAATAAAGCTCTGTTTTACCGCAGGATGGCTATTAATAACGGCTTCAATATCTTCTGGTTGGACACATTCACCACCACTGATAAACAGATTATCTAATCGCCCAAGCACTTGATATTCACCATCAATATAAGCTCCTTTATCATTAGTTTTCAACCAACCCTCAAGCGTATTGAGTGGTTTTATTTTCCCATCAAACCAATAACCAAGGGCTTGGCTATGCGACTTAATTTGAATTTCATTGTCGACTAATCTGACTTGTTTACCACTAAGAGGCTGGCCGACCCCTTTTCTACCATCGGCACGTTTAGCACACACCGTTGAAGCCATTTCTGTCATGCCATAACCACTCCAGCAATCAATTCCTTTGCTTGCGGCTAAATCAGTTAATGATGTCGGTATTGTCGCACCACCTAACAAAACTTGTTTTAGGGTTAATGAACGACTTTCTGTTTGCTCAAGCAGTCGCCATAATTGTGTTGGCACCAAAGAGGCATGACTGACCCCTTGTAACGATTCAATTAAACATGCTGATTTAACTGCTAATTTAGCGCCACGCAATAACCAACGCCATAAAATACCTTGCCCAGAAACATGAAATAGCGGTAACGATAACAACCAACAATCATTCATTTGGTAGTCCATTGCCTGTAACACACCATTAGCGCTATCAAAATGCGCATGCATACTATGCAGCGCCGCTTTGGGCAATCCTGTCGAGCCTGACGTTAAGATCAGGGTGGCGGGCTGTTCTATCACATGATCAAAACATGGCAAATGGCTTATCTGCTGCGGATAAGAAGGATTCGTCTCTATAAATTGTAATTCGGGATATGAAAATAAATTGAGTAATCCATCATCAAAGTCAATAACGAAATCAATATCGAGGTGCGGTAATAAATCTTTCAGTAATAATTCAGGTTGTCGTGGATTCAGAGGTAACACCTTTGCACCACAACGTAATATAGCCAATTGGCTTAAGAGCAGTTGTGGACTATTTTTCCCGCGTAAGATAACAGTCTGGCTATTACGTAGCCCCTGCTGATAAAAACACTCAGCAAGCGCGGTAATTTTTTCGGATAACTGCAACCACGTCAAAGCGCTATCATCCGTTAGCAATGCAATAGCACTAGGTTGTTGACTAGCCCAGTGCTGCCAAGGCCAGTCATTAAAACGTGTTAACTCTGCCATTCGATTGTTAATTCATCAAGCTGTGTAACCGGAAGTGAGCTATTAGGCCAAGTTCTAATTAATTGAGATTGAATTAAATCAAGTGTATCTAACCCCGGTATCGTATGCGGTGTTAGCTGATGTGCGATACGAGCTAATTGTGTTAGCCCAAAGCTCGTTTCTATTGATGAGCTGATCACCGCTTGCAAACCATGTTGATGTGCCTCAGTCACCAATTGACGACAATAGGTTAAACTCCCAGTGAGCGTAGGCTTGATCACTATCGCAGCTACCCCTGCTTGCGCTTCGACTTTGAAATTAGCTTCTCTAACACTTTCATCCCACGCAATGGCAATACCCGTATCTGCGGCATATTGCAGTGACTCTTCCCGAGTTTTGCAAGGCTCTTCAAGAAAGTCGATGCGGTGACGATATTCAGGATTAACGTATTTCGCAAAACCCTCCGCTTTGGCTCTTGTCCAACTGCGGTTTGCATCAAGACGTAATTTCAAGTCAGGTACCGCTTCTAGCAGCAAGTTAGTGACCATACCGTCACGTACCGCTTCATACAACCCAACTTTGACCTTAGCAATCTTTTCACCTTCCATTGCATCAAGGCGTAAAATAAGGTCGTCAGGATCACCACTACACAGTGGCGCTTTACGGTAGTCTGCTTGCTCGGGTAGTTCACCTGACAATTCAGCTAAGGCGCAACTGCAACCAAAAGCAACCGATGGTAAAAGGCTATCTATCAAAAGCTGCCCACTTACCCACTCCGTCAACTTTTGTTTTGCTTCTTCGGTGGCTTCAGCTAATGTTTCTCGACTAAACTCAGGAAGGGGCGATATCTCTCCCCAACCTACGTTCTCCCCATCCTCTAAGCGAACCAGCAACCCATCACGAGTTTTTAGGCGTTGGTAACGCAGGATAACGCCTGCCTCCATCGGCAGGCTAAACGCGTAAAGTGTTGCCTTACGCATTATGGGTTACGCTTATATTTAGAGAAGTCAGGCGCACGTTTTTCATTAAAGGCATTACGGCCTTCTTGACCTTCTTCGGTCATGTAAAACAGCATAGTTGCATTACCTGCAAGTTCTTGTAAACCAGCTTGTCCATCACAATCTGCATTTAAAGCTGCTTTCAAACAACGTAATGCCATTGGGCTATTTTCTAACATTTCACGGCACCAACGCACTGTTTCTTTTTCCAGTTCAGCGTAAGGAACAACCGTATTCACCAGCCCCATATCTAATGCTTCTTGTGCATTGTACTGACGGCATAAGAACCAAATTTCACGAGCTTTTTTCTGGCCAACAATACGTGCCATGTAAGAAGCGCCCCACCCACCATCAAAGGAGCCGACTTTTGGCCCTGTTTGACCAAATACGGCGTTCTCTGCGGCAATCGTCAGGTCACACATCATGTGCAGTACGTGACCGCCACCGATGGCAAAGCCTGCCACCATCGCAACAACCGGTTTAGGGCAAGTACGAATTTGGCGTTGAAAATCCAATACGTTAAGGTGGTGTGTACCACTTTCATCACGGTAGCCGCCGTAGTCACCACGGATTTTTTGATCGCCACCAGCACAGAAGGCTTTTTCACCTGCGCCAGTCAAAATAATGGTGCCTACCGTGTCATCATAACGTGCATCAGACAACGCTTGGATCATCTCTTTCACGGTTTGTGGGCGGAATGCATTACGTACTTGCGGACGGTTAATGGTAATTTTTGCAATCCCTTCAGGTGATTTATGATACAGAATATCATCAAACCCCTCAGAGCAATCTTGCCATTCAATCGGAGCATAGAGCTTTTCTTCGCTAGGATAAATCATTATCAGGTTCCTTTAACCACAAAGTGATAAAAAATGGTGAAGCGCAGTTGCATAGTCATGCGGATTTTCACGATGAGCATTATGCCCTGCATTGTTAATTAGCGTAATCGGCAAAGCATATTGTTGCGAAACGCTTCGAAATTTTTGGTCTCGTTCGCCACAAAAATAGCGAAATGGTATCGAGAGCTCAGATAGCTTGTCGGCTAAAAAAGGTTGTTTGGCTAATGAGGTATTTTCTAAAATATTCGCAACCGATTGAGGATTGTTTTGCTGGCGTAATAATACTAATTGTTGGCGTTCATTAGCGGTTAAATGAGCAAAAACCGCTTGTTGATACCAATCATTTAGCACTATTTCAATCGGCTCAAAACGAAAACGTTGCGCCCATTGATGATCGTTTTTCTCTCTTTGAGCACGCAGAGCAACCTCATTTAGCCCGACATTTCCGCCTTCAATAATCAAACCACATAGTCCATCAGTCTGATAGTAACATGCATAGTGCATTGCTAAACGCGCACCCAATGAGTAACCAATAAGATAATATTGTGAAATACCATGATGTTGTATTACCTGAGCTAGCTGCTGATCAAAATCAGCAAAACCATGACAATCTATGGAGCTAGAGGCTCCGTGCCCCGGTAAATCTATACGCAGAGAGGGATAATTTGGACAGAGATCAACAATAGGTTGCCATTCATCAGCACTGCCTAGTAATCCATGTAGCCAAATCAGCCACGGTCCTGATTGGTGTTGATTATCACGGTAGGCCGCTAACATCAAAGGTTACCTACTTCATCAAGTAACTGTTTGAATGTGCGCGCCCCTTCATCACTATCGACAACTAATTCGATCAATAACGTACCTTGTTGATTATGCCAAAACTGCTCAACAACATTGAGTAATGATAACCAATCTTTTGGTGCCTCATATTGCAAGCCAAACATCAAGGCCGCGTGCTGAAAATGAACGTTTTGTGGCATGCAGTAGTAATCTTGTCGTGTTTTTTCAGGCGTTGGCAGCATCGAAAAAATTTGCCCTCCATTATTGTTCACTACAATCAAAATGGTTGGAGCAGAAGGTTCTCGCAATAATGCTAAACTGTTGAGATCATACAGAGCAGAAAGATCACCAACAATGCCCAATGTCGGTTTTGCTGTTGCTCGTTGTACGCCCGCCATCGTGGCAATTAGCCCATCGATACCACTCGCACCTCGATTACTATAAACCGGATATTCAGCAGGTAATTGAGCAAATGCATCAATTAGCCTAACAATAAGGCTATTACCAACAAATAATTGCCCTTTTGGTGCCAAAAGTTGTGGTAGCTGATGCGCAACCGCAGCTTCAGAAAATTGATGTTGTAATTGCTCTGTGACATGCTGTTGCGTACGTTCTGCTAATGCTAATAAACCATCACACCAAGTACCGCGCGGTTGTGCAGGATGTTCATCAAGCCAGCCTTTGATAGAGCAGGTTAATTTTCGACCATAATGATTTGCTGGGTCAAGACGCCCTTGGATCGTATCAATGATCCAGTATTCTTGTGGATGGCATTGAGCCTGCCATTGAAGTAAGCGTTTACCGGTTAAACTTGAACCAAATTGCACCACTAATTCCGCTTGCTTCAGCCAATCTTGAGCTTGAGGATGAGCTAACCAGAGATCTGCACATGGGTAAGGCTGCCCTGTTTGCGAAAGAACATCACCAATTAATGGCCAGCCAAGCATTTTAGCCCAGTCAGCAACGCGTTGGCCGTCCTGTTCATTCATTCTACCGGCTATCACGACACCTTTTTTTTGGCGCCAAAAGTACCAATCTGAAATATGCGCAACGGTATTTGTTAAAGGTTCACTTAACCAAGGTAAATTTGAATGCCACCAATCACCTAACTGTTGTTGCCACTCATAGGCTCCGTCTGTCTCACCGTATAATGGCTCTGCAAATGGGCAATTAATATGAAATGCACCTTGGTGTAACAAGTTCATGCCATTATCAATAGCACTGACTAGCCATTTTGCAGAAATATCTTCTGTTGGCCTTGGCAACATCAAGCTTTGCGTAGGATGCGAAGCAAATATATGTGTCTGACGAATAGCTTGGTTTGCGCCGCAATCAATGAGCTCTGGTGGTCGATCTGCGGTGAGAAAAACGATTTTTTCACCCGTTAAGCCTGCTTCAATCAAAGATGGATATAAGTTAGCCACTGCGGTGCCTGAAGTTACGATCACACCAACAGGCGCTAAACTCGCTTTTGCTAAACCTAATGCAAGATGCCCTAACCCTCTTTCATCAAAATGCGTGTGACAATGTAATTTGTTATTCTTTGCCGCAGTTAAAGTCAAAGGGGTAGAACGCGAGCCGGGCGCAATACAAATATGTTTCATGCCATGACGGGTCAGCGCTTCGATAATAATCTCAGCCCAACGCATATTAAAAACAGAATTCGACATAATAAGCTCAGTAAGTTATTTATTATCAACAAGTGTAATGCGCTTAATAAAAATTTCTTGATCTTAGAACAATTTTTAGTGAACTAATTGAAAGCAAAAGAAAATAACCACTATATGAATAAGGATATTAATCCTGTTCAAGCAATGATTTTAAGCCCGCAGCCTTGTTTTCAATTTCAATCCATTCTTGTTCGGGATCAGAATCGCTGACGATACCTGCACCAGAAAATAGCGACAATTTTTGATGTTCAATTTGAGCGCAGCGTAATGAAACTGCAAATTCACTTTTATTAAGACTAACGAAGCCTCCCGTTCCGGCATACCAACGCCGAGAAAAAGGCTCATGTTCAGTTAAAAATTGTCGTGCAACTGCGCGAGGTAAGCCACACACTGCTGCGGTAGGCTGTAATCGTTGAAGGCATTCGCTATCTGATGAAGAGATCAGCGTTGCCGCAATCGAACGGTATAGATGTTGGATCTTACGTAAGCGAATTATTTTCGCTGGAGAGACGTCAATTCCTGTGACAATACCTTGTAGTTGTTGGCAAATATCATCAACGACAACTAAGTTTTCATGCTGGTTTTTACTGTCTTCCATCAACCATTTTGCATTTTGTGCCGCAATATTGTCATCCATATCATTAGCGACGGTACCTGCTAATGCCTCAGAATTTAATTGGGTTCCTTGACGCAAATACAGGCGTTCAGGTGTAGATGATAAAAAACCCGACTGTTTATCAAACGCCATCATAAAATGATAACATTGATGATTCACTTGTTGGCTAGCCAATAAAAATTCAGCCACTGATACGGATTTTGACAAAGTGAGCTTAGTCTCCCGTGCCATCACCACCTTTTCCATATGGCCAGATTTCATGCGGGTAATTGCATCGCTCAACAATTCACACCATTGTTTTTTTTCTGGTGAATGCTCATAGCTTATGATTCGTGCATCTAAAGGAAGAACTGATGATGTAACAGGTTTAAGCTGCTTTAGAAATTCTATCGCAGCCAAGCGATCCTGTTCCCCCACGATATTAATAGTGATGGTGATTGATGAACGTTGACGAAAAATTTCTAAACGCGGTAAAAAATAATAAGCTGCATTCTGTTTATCAGCTTTTGTGATGCCATCGCCAAATGCATTCCAGCCATTTAGCCCCCATAGACGCATATCAGGGTAATCTGCATTAGCGGAGAGAAAAGCTTCTGCTGCATCAATATCATTAAATTCACATGCAGTGCCAATTGCACTACATTCATCAGTACCAGTACGTTGATACCAGTAAAATTGTGGGTAGCAAGGCTGTTCAGATAGCCATTCAAGCCCTGGAAAAGCTGATTGCCCCTCAACTTTCCAGCATAAACGAGTCAAATTTTGATTATTCAATACCAATTCTGACAGTTGTTGAAGAATTCCAGTTACTAAATTATCTATTTTTTTATATGCCACTTTAGATCCCTACTGCCATCCCCACAAAGACTGTAGGTAATTATATAGTGCAATATAATTTATTGACACATTCATTATTCCTGACAATAGGTGTTACCAATAAAAAAATCAAATTTGCTTTAACAATAGCTTCCTATTTTATCAACAAGATATAGTCTATCTATTTGTATATTATGGCTAAATTTAAAATTGAATCTCTTTGATTTATATCAAATTTCATCACTAACTTAGCATTTATTACCCCAATAAACATGAAAATACGATGACTAATTAATACGCATATCGTAATAAGAATGAGCATTAACCTCCCCTAAATCAAATTAAGTTATCGCTATTAACAATTTTGACAACGATAGCGATTTGCACAATTCAAATAAATCTCAATTATGTTGAGATAAATTATTCAGTGGATGAAGAAAAAATAGACATTTTCATTTTTAAATTAAAATAATAGAGATCTGAGTTAAGTATCACTAACTATATTATAATATATACAATACTCTATTGATTGATTGGAAGTAAAACCAATGATGATTATATTAATACGTCAATTTCTAATATATATTCTCATATTTTATTATCTTCTATCCTACAAATATTCAAGTAGTTTAGTCACTACTCACTGGGTATAAATAAATCTAAATTAATACATTACGTCATAGAGCATAGAATATTAATGTTTTTCTATTTTATTTTTAAATAATAAATAAAAAAACGATTCAAATACAAACTTAAAATATGACGAGTCGCTATGAGTTAAGAGATTATATACCTATTATATTAACCCGTTATTAAATTGGAAACCAATCATTATGAGTGATACAAACTATGATAAAATAATTGAAAAAGAAAATATAGGAAATGTAACGCTTGCATTATTAACTAACCAAGATCCTCTTTCTGCCCGTGCCCCCGGAATTTTCACTCAACTCGATCTTATCAATATTCATAAATACATCAACTTTGCATTAACATTACCCACTTCTTCTCACGATATCTTGTCATGGTTTAAAATTAGTAGCTCAGCAAACTTTCCGCTTGAAATCAGCCACCTCACAAATACTATCCAACTAATTAATAGTCATGCAAAAACTTGGGATAATGTTGAACAACAAGTAAAACAGCAAGCGATTAATCTATCATTAACTAGCCGAAATATTGTTCAAACAGGTAATCAAATAGTCGATTATATTAATCACATGCCAATTGTCCAACAAATAGCAAACAGCTTAGATGAACTCTCTGCAGAAGAACTACGAAATATAAGATATCAAAATGACGATCAACAGATTGCTACAGAATTACTCAGCATTCTAGGTTTTATAAAAGATGATATTTTAAATCAAGCAGATAAGACATCAAAGATAAAAAATATTATTTCTGATTTTCGAGTACATATTATCGGAGGGAATTTATCTAACAATCAAGAAGTCGATTCTTTACTTTTTAAAATTAAATCGATTTATATGCAATTAGATTCTACTGATGATACTCATACAGAATCTAATCTAATTGAAAAGATCTCAGCGCTTAAACACGAAGTGATGATCCTCGAAAAAGAATATAAACATTTTGTTAAACTCAGTTTTACAGGGCTTGCTGGTGGTCTTATCGGTTTAATCATCACAGGAGGAATATTTGGTAGCCAAGCAGAAAAAGTTCGCCACAGGAAAAATGGGTTAATAAATCAAATTAGTGAATTAAATGAAAAAATTAACCGTGACCGTTTTATGAAGAAAACAATCCTTGATATTCAAATTAATCTACAAAAAATTGAAGGCCATTTTAAAGATGCCCGCTTAGCCATTGACCATTTAGATTATATGTGGCTCGTGATATTAACAGAAATTAACCAATCGATAGAGACATTCTCTCGTATCGATAATGCTGAAAATCTTCTTAAATTCATTGCCCGTTTTAAAAAAATTATCACTGCATGGGTCTCAGTTCAAATATATGCAGATCAACTAGTCGAACTATTTGATGTTCAGCTAACTAAATCTTCTCAGGTTTAATAAAGGTAATCATATGTATACTATTGCAACGACTCCTGTTTTACCTAAAATTGAAATTTATCAAGTAAGAATGCTAACTAATAAAATTAAAAATTATAATCAAAGCATTATTAATTATGACCCTATTATTTTCAATCAAATAAAAAGAATATCTAACCAAGCCAGTCATCTAAATGAGTTAGTTAGAAACTCACTCCCTATCATGAAATTAAAAACTCGCTACATCATAAACAGTACTATGTACAATAGTTTCGCATATCATGAAACCAATCAATATCAAAAAAGCCTCAATGAACTAGAAACCATCGAGTTTATTGATGACCTTGCTGATCTTAAAGATGAAATTATCAAATTAAAGACACCATTGCGTACAACTATCGATTTTCTATCAGTATTGGAACTTGATGAAATAAATCAACTAAAACACCATTATTATACTCAGAAAAAAGCAAATCTTTTAATATCCATTGAAAACAATAATAAAAAGACAGCAGAATTCACTCAAGATATGAATATTATTATTAAGGCTGAAGAAGTCATATTAAATTATCGACTTTCTGATATGTTTGATAAAATTTTTCCAGAGATTTCTGTCATTGAGTCAATGGATATTCCACCGTCAAAGAAAGATTTGATAAAATTAGCGATCGATTGTGCCAAACGTCTTTTGGTTATTATTGATAATGGCTTAGATTTCATGAAACTCGTTGATGCTCGATTATATTTAACCGACCAGTTATTTGTTTTAAGGGAACAAGCTAGAGAATATAGTGAACGTAGTAATAAACTGGATTATTTACTGACATTAGCCGGTGATGTCACGAAAATAGAAAAAAATAAAAACAGTATTATCGAAAACTTCCAACAGCTACAGAGTTATTTACAACAATGGATTGATTATATAAATCATTGTTTAAATGAAGAAATAATGGATATCCATAAAGCGATAAAATCTTGTAATACTTTTATGGATTTTATCCTTGAGACAGAATATCAATATCAGCGCCAATTAGCCGATTAAAAAAAAGCGGCTACTCAAAGGTAGCCGCTCTGTTTAGCAATAATCAACTGTATTAATTACAAACTAATTACTGCTAATGCACTTGAAGCGATATTGATCAGAGGTTGTGGCCATACACCCATTAGGATAACGATGATAGCGCAAATTACTGCTACAACAGTACCAAAAGTGGCTTTTGCAGGACCAGTATAACGATCTGCATGCTCTGCATCACGGCTATACAAGCTTGCCATAAAGCGTAGGTAATAGAACAAACCAATAGCGCTACCAACAACGACTGCACCAGTTAACCACCATAGTTCCGCATTCACCGCAGAGATAATCACATAGAATTTACCAATAAATCCTAATGTAATCGGCACCCCTGCTAAAGAAAGCATCATCACGGTTAGCACAGTGGCTAATACTGGCTTGTGCCAGAACAGACCACGGAAAGCACTTATATCGTCTTGGTCATCACCACGGTACGGGCTAGATACAATACTAATCACACCAAACGCACCTAAACTTGCAAATAAATAGCCTGCTAAATAAATAGCCACTGTCACTTGCGATGCAATTGGGTCAACGCGTAATGCAACTAACGCAACAAGCAGGTATCCCATATGCGAAATTGATGAGTAACCAAGCAGACGTTTTGCACTTTTCTGAGTGATAGCCAACAAGTTACCAAACAGAATAGATGCTATCGCTATCACACTTACCACAATCGCTAAGGTATTACTTTGCGCTGCTGGTGCTTCCATAAAGATACGCATCAATACGGCAAAGATCCCTATCTTACTGCCTGTTGCTAAGAATGCCGCTACAGGAGCTGGTGCGCCTTGATAAACATCAGGTGTCCATAATTGGAATGGGAACAGAGACAGTTTGAAACCAAACCCAACGATCAGCATACCTAGACCGACTAATACAAGTGGGGCATGGATTTGGCTGTCAGTGAGGCTCTGGCCCACCGCAGAGAAGCTCAGGCTACCTGATTCTGCATACAGTAACGCGATACCAAACAACAAGAAAGAAGAAGCGGCAGCAGATAGCACCATATACTTGATACCTGCCTCCAGCGAACGTTTACGCTCAAATGTGTAAGCCACTAAGCCGAACAGAGGTAACGAAATCAGCTCGATACCAATGAACATTGATGCCATGTGGTTAGACATTGAAAGTAATACGCCACCTGCCACTGCAATTGTCAGCAGCAAATGAAATTCATCTCTGTTGTCGTTGAAACCTTCCAACCAATGGAAGGCGAAGATGCTTGTTGCCATACCCGCAATCAAGACTAGTGCAGTGTAGAACATTGCATAGCCATCAACACGAATAAGCTGAGTGACTTCCATTGGCAAACTATCAGCAATAAAGAACAGTGATAGCAGCGCAACTGCGAAGCCAAATACTGTCAATGTGGCACTTGTTAGATGATCGCGTCGCCACGCAATGGACAGCATCACAACCACCGCCGTCAATCCGACGATCAACAGCGGGAGTATTGCGATCAATTGTTGAGGTGTTATTGTCATGGCGAATTACGGCCTTAATGTTGTAAGTGAAGCAGTGTACAGGTTATGTAATGTTTCCATCGCACCCGCTGAAGTATCTAACAGCGGTTGAGGGAAGAAACCGATGATAACCAGTAATACAGCCAGAGCTAGCAGCACACCAAATTCACGTGCAGTTAACCCTTTCATTTCGCTTTCGGACTTTGGTGTACCATAGTAAGTTTGTTGCATCATCCACAATGAGTAAACAGACGCAAACACCACACCAAAGACCATAATGCAAGTCACTAAGGTGAACTGGCTGAATGTACCGAACAGGATCATAAATTCACCGATAAAGTTACCTGTTCCCGGCATACCTAATGTTGCAGCAGCAAAAAACAGTGACAAACCCGGTAACCATTTGATCCGTTTCCACAAGCCGCCCATCATGCGCATATCACGAGTCTGTGTGCGTTCATACAGCTGGCCACTGATAATAATCAATGCCGCACCTGACAGACCATTGGTGATCATTTGGATCACCGCACCTTGGTACGCAAGTACTGAACTTGCATAGATAGCAACAGTGACAAATCCCATGTGAGACAAGCTACTGTAGGCAGCTAATCGTTTGATATCCGTCTGTTTAAACGCTAACCAAGCACCATAGAAGATGCTGATCACACCGAGTGTCATCGCAATTGGTGTGAATTCAATAGACGCTTCAGGGAACAGAGGTAAAGTGAAGCGCAGCAAGCCATAAGCGGCTGTCTTCAACATGATACCTGAGATATCAACAGAACCCGCCGTTGGAGACTGTTCTTGCGTATCTGCCATCCACCCATGGAATGGAACTAACGGCATTTTCACTGCAAAGGCAATAAAGAAACCTAACATTAGCATAAAGCCAACAGTGCTAGACATCTGAGTGCCAAGCAACTCATTGTAGTTAAATGTCCACACGCTAGTATCACCGAAGTGGACTAATGCTAATCCAACAATCGACACTAACATAATCAAGCCGCTGGCTTGTGTGTAGATAAAGAACTTAGTTGCTGCATTAATATGTTGTCTGTTTTCTGCCCCTTTGTGCCCCCAGTTCGCAATCAGGAAGTACATTGGGATCAACATCATTTCCCAAAAGAAGAAGAATAAAAACAGGTCAACAGCCGTAAAGATCCCCATCACCCCTGCAATAATCCACAACAGGTTAAAGTGATAAGCACCTTGGTTAGCTTGGTTTTCGCTCCATGAACTGAGTACTGAGAAAGCACCCATAATCGCGGTCAATACCACCATCAGTAGCGATAAACCATCAATAGCAAGATGGAAATTAATCCCCAGCGATGGGATCCACGGCATAAAGAATACGGCTTGCCATTGTGGGATGCCTTGTGGGTTTGCCAGAGAATAATCTCCCTGCAACCACAGCTGGATTGATAATATTAATGTTATTCCCATTGAAGCCAGCGCAACCCAACGAGGTGCACGATGGCTGAATCGGTCAGCCTGCCAACTTAGCAGGCCTCCGATGAAGGGAATGAGTATTAGCCAAGGTAATAGCATGGCGCAATGTGTCCCTTAATTAAACCAAAAGCAGCAGAGCAAGAATCAGCACTGCACCCAGCCCCAATGAGGCAACATACCAACGGACTTGACCGTTTTCACTCACTGCTAACCCTTTATTTGCCCAACGAGACAAACAAGCAGGTAAATTCATCAATGAGTTAATTGGATCGCTTTCCAGCAACCATGCTACACCTTTGAAAGGTTTCACAAAGACAACATCGTACAGCCAATCAAAGCCCCACGCGTGATACCACCACGTAGAGAAGAAACGGCCCGGCGCGCTTTTAGCGATGCCTGTTGCGATAGAACGTCTGAACAGATAAATGAATGTCACAATCAACAGACCGATAACCGCGAGACTACCTGAAAGGATTTCCAACTGTAGTTTGCCAGCTTCATGCTCTAGCGGGTTAACAGGGAAAACACCTTCTAGCGGCTGGTGGATTTGTGCACCAATAAATGTTGCTAGAATAGCTAAAATGCCCAGTGGTACAGAGTGAGTAAAGCCTTTGACCTTGTGCGCTTTGATTTTCGCTTCGCCGTGGAAGGCGATGAAAATCATACGGAAGGTATACATTGCGGTTAGCAGTGCACCGATGAGGCCGGCCCATAACAGAACGGTTTGCCCATCAACTTCAGCACCCCATAAAATCGCATCTTTACTGTAGAAACCAGCGGTAAACAGAGGCAATGCCGCCAATGCACTTCCACCAATTAACATCACAGCGTAGACGTAAGGGATTTGCTTACGCAACCCACCCATTTTGAAAATATTTTGTTCGTGATGACATGCAATGATCACCGAACCCGCTGACAAGAACAGTAACGCTTTAAAGAAAGCGTGAGTCATCAGGTGGAAAATTGCCGCATCCCATGCTTGCACACCAAGCGCCAAGAACATATAACCGATTTGACTCATGGTTGAATAAGCAAGTACACGTTTGATATCGGTTTGTACCAATGCAGCACAGCCTGCAAATAGCAGCGTCACACCACCAACAATACCGACTAAATGTAGAATTTCAGGTGCCATCAAGAACAACGCGTGAGTACGCGCGACAAGATATACACCCGCAGTCACCATGGTTGCTGCGTGGATCAGTGCAGAAACTGGAGTTGGACCTGCCATCGCATCAGCTAACCATGTCTGTAGTGGCAACTGGGCAGATTTACCTACCGCACCACCTAAGATCATTAAGGTTGCCCATGTGATTGCTGTGCCGCCTTCCGCCATTTTTTGTGGTGCCAGAACAGCCATTTCGCTGAAATTCAAGGTACCCAGTTCATTCCACAGAATAAACATACCGATAGCTAAGAACACATCACCAACACGGGTTACAAAGAAAGCTTTCATCGCGGCTTTGCCGTTATCTGGATTGGTATAGTAGAAACCAATCAATAGGTAACTGCACAGCCCTACCCCTTCCCAACCTAGATACATCAGCATCATATTATCAGCGAGGACTAAAACCACCATACTCGCGATAAACAGGTTCGTGTAGGTAAAGAAACGTGAATAGCCTTCTTCGCCACGCATATACCAAGAAGCGTACACGTGGATCAAGAAGCCAACCCCTGTCACAACACCTAACATTGTCAGTGAGAGGCCATCAAGGCGAAGACTAAATGGGATATTAAAGTCACCCACTGACATCCAAGTCCAAAGCAGCTCGGTATACGGAGGATATGCGCCGTTTGCAAGTACAGGTTGTTCTAAAAACTCAATACCCACATACAGTGCAACAACTGCTGCAAGGCCGACTACCCCAGCACCAATAATAGCTGAAACATTTTCTGACCAACGACCGCGGGAAAATGCGAGTAGCACAGACCCCAGTAGTGGCAGCAAAATGGTTAAATAGAGTAAGTTCATCCGCGCATCTCACTGACTTTATCAATATTCAGGTTCTGACGATGACGATGGAGTTGCAGTAACAACGCCAATCCAATACTCGCCTCCGCAGCAGCCAGCGCAATGGCCAAAATGTACATAATTTGGCCGTCTGGTTGCCCCCAGAAACTCCCTGCGACAACGAAAGCTAACGCAGTTGAGTTAATCATGATTTCCAGTCCGATCAGCATGAACAGCAAATTACGGCGGATAACAAGACAGCTTAGTCCCATTACAAATAAAATCGCCGCTAAAATCAGACCATGTTGAAGAGGTATCATTATTGTTCCTCCGCATTTGCATTGGCATTGCTAACAATGTCAGCGCCGTTTTCGTAGCGGTCACGACCGACGTGGAACGCAACCACGAGACCAGCAAGCAACAGCAGTGACGCTAATTCAACCGCGAGGACATAAGGTCCAAACAGGCTGATAGCCACTTCTTTTGCACTGATCACCGTACCTGCAATACCTTCTTGGTATGACAAGCTAGTGATGCCATAAATCAGTAGCGCTAATAGAACCAGAGACAAAATTGCCGGCCCGATCCAATTTTTTGGCGCTAACCACTCACGCTCTTGCTCTTGTACAGAGCGTCCGAGGTTGAGCATCATCACGACGAACACAAACAACACCATAATGGCACCTGCATACACGATGATTTCTAATGCACCCGCGAAGTACGCGCCGAGTGAAAAGAACACCATGGACAGTGCCAGCAAAGAAACAACCAGATACAACAACGCATGTACCGGGTTAGTATTGGTTATCACCCTCAAAGTTGCTAATACAGCAACCAGACCGGCGATATAAAATGTAAATTCCATGAATATCGCTCCTTATGGCAACAGGTCTTTGACGTTAATCGGTTTGGCTTCGTTATCCGCTTCACCTTTGTCTTTACCTGCAATCGCCATACCCGATTTACGGTAAAAGTTATAATCAGGATATTTACCCGGACCTGAAATTAATAAGTCATCTTTCTCGTAAACAAGATCCTGACGACGCCATTCACCCATTTCAAAGTCAGGCGTTAATTGGATAGCCGTTGTCGGGCAAGCCTCTTCACACAAACCACAGAAAATGCAGCGTGAGAAGTTAACGCGGAAAAATTCAGGATACCAGCGACCATCTTCATGTTCTGCTTTTTGCAATGAGATGCAGCCTACAGGGCAAGCAACCGCACACAAGTTACAAGCAACACAACGCTCTTCGCCATCTGGATCACGAGTTAGTACGATCCGACCACGGTAACGGGGTGGCAGGTACACAGGCTCTTCAGGATACATTTGTGTTTCACGTTTTTGGAACGCATGTAATCCAACTAACCAAATACTGCGTACTTGAGTGCCGAAACCGACCAATAAATCTTTCAATGTCATGGTTCAATCACCCCTTACTGAGCATTATATAAAATGACTGCTGCGGTACCCAGCAGGTTAAGCAGCGTCAGTGGCAGACAAATTTTCCAGCCAAAGGACATCACTTGGTCATAACGCGGACGCGGTAAAGATGCACGGATCAAGATAAACATCATCATGAAGAAGGCAGTCTTAATCGCAAACCACAGGAACGACGGCAAGAATGGACCATGCCAGCCACCAAAGAACAGTGTCACGATCAGCGCAGAAACGGTCACAATACCGATATACTCACCCACGAAGAACAGGCCGAATTTCATACCTGAATATTCTACGTGGTAACCATCGGCGATTTCTTGCTCTGCTTCTGGTTGGTCAAATGGATGACGGTGACATACCGCAACACCGGCTATCGCAAAGGTCACAAAACCGAAGAATTGTGGAATAACGTTCCACATGCCTTCTTGTGAATTGACGATATCAATCAGGTTAAATGAGCCTGCTTGAGCAACCACACCCATCAGTGATAGACCTAAGAACACTTCATAACTCACCGTTTGTGCAGATGCACGCATTGCACCGAGCAGTGAGTATTTGTTGTTACTTGACCAACCCGCGAATAGCACCGCATAAACAGCCAGACCTGCCATCATCAGGAAGAATAAGATCCCGATATTCAAGTCTGCAACGTGCCATGTTGGGCTAACCGGAACGATAGCAAACGCAAGGAACAGTGAGCAGAATGCAATCACTGGCGCTAGCGTAAAGATTTTTTTGTCCGCAAACTGTGGGATCCAGTCTTCTTTGAACAACATTTTGAACATGTCGGCAATTAATTGCCCCATGCCAAAAGGTCCAACACGGTTAGGACCGTAACGGTTTTGGAATAAGCCGAGAATACGACGTTCACCCAAACTCATGTACGCACCACAGGTAACGACAACCAATAGGATGACAATCGACTTAAGAATGGAAATTAACACTTCCATCACTTCTGGGGATATCCAATCCATCATGCACCCCTCCGTAGATTATTGACTGACACACCCGCCATTGCTGGTGCAATACCTGGCATCCCCAAAGGCAGACCGATTTGACCACTCGACAGATTTTGGCTTAAACGTACAGTCAAATTGAAAGCTTGACCTTGATGACTGAATTCCGCTTTAGCGCCAGCACCCAAACCGAGAGCTGCTGCATCTTGTGCATTCAACATCACATAAGGCTCAGGCATACGCTCTTGGATCACCTCTGAACGTTGTGACATTTCATCACTGCCGAACAGATGATAATAAGGCGCAACCACCCACTGTGCTTCAGTTGCATGATAAGCCGCTGGAATATCAGTGAAATAAGCCAATTTAGCTTCAGTTGAATTAAACAGACGCACACCCGGATCACCGAAACGTAGATGCCCACCGACTTCGCTTTGGAATTTGTTCCAAGCTTGTGGTGAGTTCCAACCAGGTGCCCATGCAAATGGAATTTGCTGACGTGGTGCCGTTGGGCTGTTGTTACCTTCCATTGAGAAGGCAAACGCAGTGTCTTTATCTTGCGGTTGACGTTGCTCATGGACTGATTGATTTGCCAACATTGCAGTACGACCACTGTAACGATGTGGTTCACGTGCTAACTTCTGGCCACGAATGCGGAAAGACGCTTTCGGTGCTGCATCAACAATACCGGCGAACTGTGGCAGTGCCGCAACACAATCCGCAATCACATGATCAAGTTGAGACCAGTCAGCGTCACGTTCTTGTGCTTCCGTTTGCAGAGAATGCAACCAACGCCAGCTTTCGTTCATCACGATAGATTTGTCGTAGAAAGATGGATCAAACACTTGGAAGAAACGTTGTGCACGGCCTTCTTGGTTGATTAAAGTCCCATCGGCTTCTGCGAAGCTTGCAGCTGGCAAAATCAATGACGCTTTATCCATGATGTCAGTGTGTTGATGATCAGCAACAATCAAGTGTTTCAATTTAGCCAGTGCACTATCAACGACATTGACACTGCTATGACGATAAAGGTCATTTTCCATTACGATAGCAACGTCAGCTTCGTTCGCGTTAATACGCGCAAATGCGCTATCTAATGATTGCGCTTTCATCATGGCTAAACCGAAGCTATTTGCATGCGATGCAAGGTAAGATAAACCAACTTGTGCACCTTTCGCTTTCAGTGCAAAGGCAACGTTTGCAGCGGCTTGGATCATGGCATCACTTGCCGAGTGGCTACCACTGATAATCAATGGTTTTTTAGCCCCTGCCAGCGCTTGTGCGATGGTTTCTACTTTGGCTTTTAAATCAGCTGGTAAATCAGCAACTGCGGGTGCATCACCATTGATCATATTCGCAATGGCGAAACCAAAGCGCGCTTGATCAGCGACTGGCGCACGATAGTTAAATGCCGCAATATCATCTAAGCGAGTATCATCAACGTTAGTGATAAACAGTGGATATTTAGCATGTTGACCGATATTCATGATCGCGGCGATTTGCCAATCAGCGACTTTCTGTGCTGCTGCCATTTCGCGTGCTTTGCCTTTTACAGCTTGGCGAACGGAAAGTGCCATGCGCGCACCAGTTTGAGTTAAGTCTTCACCCAATACCAGCACCGCATCATAGCCTTCAACTTCACGTAGGCTAGGCGTATAAACACCACCGTTTTGTAAGATATTTTGCATCAACTCAAGGCGACGTTGTTCATCAGCCGAAACACCTGAGTAGAAGTTTTCTGCACCCACTAATGCACGTAAAGCATAGTTGCTTTCGATGCTCGCGCGCGGCGAACCAATACCAATCACTTTTTTCGCTTGATTGATTATTTGTGCACCACTTTGCATTGCTTCGATTGCAGAAACAACTTGCTTAACACCCTCTTTATTTAAGAGTGGCTGACGTGGCCTATCTTTGCGGTTAACGTAGCCGTAACCAAAACGACCGCGGTCACATAAGAAATAGTGGTTTACTGAACCGTTATAACGGTTTTCGATACGGCGAAGTTCACCATAGCGCTCACCTGGGCTGGTATTACAGCCGATACTGCACTGTTGGCAAATACCCGGTGCGAACTGCATATCCCATTTACGGTTATAGCGTTCTGAGTGAGTTTTATCGGTAAAGACACCTGTAGGACAAACTTCAACGAGGTTACCGGAGAATTCGCTCTCTAACGTACCATCTTCCGTACGTCCGAAGTAAACATAGTTATGTGCACCATATACGCCTAAGTCAGTGCCATCAGCGTAGTCTTTATAATAACGCACACAACGATAACAGGCGATACAGCGGTTCATCTCATGACTGATGAAAGGCCCTAGATCCTGATTAATGTGAGTACGTTTCGTGAAACGATATTTACGCATATTATGACCGGTCATCACCGTCATATCTTGCAGATGGCAGTTACCACCTTCCTCACAGACTGGACAGTCATGTGGGTGGTTGGTCATTAACCATTCAACGACACTTTCACGGAATTGTTTGGCTTCTTCATCGTCAATAGAGATGTAAGTACCTTCCGTTGCGGGTGTCATACAGGACATAACGAGACGACCGCGGGTGTCATCCGCGTTTTGATATTGCTTAACCGCACACTGGCGGCAAGCGCCAACGCTTCCCAGCGCCGGATGCCAGCAAAAATAAGGAATATCTAGCCCCAGAGAAAGGCAGGCTTGTAACAGGTTTTCAGACCCGTTTACGTCATATTCTTTGCCGTCTACATATATTGTAGCCATAGTCAGCATGCTTCCCAAAGGCCCGCTCAAAGCAGGCGTTAATCAAAAATACGTTCTTCGTGAAAAATAACTTTTGCGGTTGCTCATTCGCAAAAGCGTTACCAACGCTGTTTCAGCAAGTTGGGTTGGATACCGGCTATCTGGGCAATATTGCGCAGATCTTTTTGCGAGATACCCGCTTCAAATTCTTCACGGAAATATTTGATGGCGCTCTGTAAAGGCTCAACCGCACCCGGTGCATGAGCACAGAAGGTTTTACCCGGACCTAAGAAACGACACAACTGCTCTAACGTTTCAATATCCCCCGGTTGCCCTTCTCCTTTTTCCAACGCTTGTAAAATTTTCACGCTCCATGGCAAGCCATCGCGACAAGGTGTACACCAACCACATGACTCACGAGCAAAGAAAGTTTCAAGGTTGCGAACTAAAGAGACCATGTTGATTTCGTTATCAACAGCCATAGCTAATGCCGTACCTAAACGGCTCCCTGCTTTACCGATAGATTCAAAATCCATTGGTAGATCAAGGTGATCACCTGTCAGGAAGTCCGTACCTGCACCACCCGGTTGCCATGCTTTTAGGGTCAAACCATCGCGCATGCCACCCGCGTAGTCCTCTAGCACTTCACGTGCTGTGGTGCCAAATGGCAGCTCCCACAACCCCGGATTTTTAACGCGGCCAGAGAAGCCCATCAATTTGGTGCCGGCATCTTTGCTCTTACCTGCGCTTAAGTTGATATACCACTGGTCACCATGCTCTAAAATCGCAGGTACGTTACAGATAGTTTCAACGTTATTTACACAGGTTGGCTTGCCCCATGCACCGGATGTCGCAGGGAACGGTGGTTTTGAGCGAGGGTTAGCACGACGACCTTCAAGGGAGTTAATCAGTGCAGTTTCTTCACCACAAATATAACGACCGGCGCCTGTATGCACAAACAGTTCGAAATCAAAGCCAGAACCCAAAATATTTTTGCCAAGCAGACCCGCAGCTTTTGCTTCTTCGATGGCATGACGCAGATGTTTTGCTGCCTCAACATATTCGCCACGCAAGAAGATATAACCACGGTAAGCTTTGAGTGCAAATGCCCCGATGATCATGCCTTCAACTAATAAATGTGGCAGTTGTTCCATCAAAAGGCGGTCTTTATATGTGCCCGGTTCCATTTCATCTGCGTTACATAAAAAGTAACGTAGTTTCATGTTTTCGTCTTTTGGCATCAGGCTCCATTTCAGACCAGTGGAGAAACCTGCACCACCGCGACCTTTTAAGCCAGCGTCTTTGACTAAGTTAACCACTTCATCAGGAGCCATGCCTTTAAGTGCACGCTCTACACCTTTATATCCGTTTTTACTGCGGTACTCATCCAACCAAACAGGTTGATTGTCATCGCGCAAGCGCCATGTCAACGGATGTGTCTCGGCAGTACGGATCACGGGTTGAAAGGAGTTTGTCATGGATACTGCTCCAGTAACTTTTTAATATCTTCAGGCTGTACGTAACTGTGGGTATCCTCATCAATCATCATGGTAGGACCTTTATCACAGTTACCCAAACAACAGGTTGGTAGTAATGTAAAACGACCATCTTGTGTTGTTTGACCTGGGCGAATATTGAGCTGGTTAATAATTTCAGCTTCTAATCCCTGATAACCCGTGATGTGACAGACCACACTGTCGCAATAGCGAATAATGTGGCGACCAACAGGTTGACGGAAAATTTGGCTATAGAATGTCGCTACGCCTTCGACGTCACTTGCAGGGATGCCCAGTACTTCAGCAATCGCGTGGATAGCGCCATCTTCAACCCATCCACGATTTTTTTGCACAATTTTCAGTGCTTCAATTGAGGCAGCACGTGCATCTTCATAGTGATGTTTTTCACCTTCAATTTCAGCACGCTCAGCCTCTGTTAATACGAAGCCGTGCTGAGGTGTTGGTTCAAAAACATTAACACCATCAAGACTGGTCTGCTTATTATGTTCATTATGCATGGTTAGCGATCCACATCCGACATTACAAAATCGATACTACCCAGATAGACAATCAAGTCAGAAACCAGACTTCCGCTGATCACCGCTGGAATTTGCTGCAAATGCGCATAACTCGGTGTACGGATACGGGTACGATAGCTCATGGTGCTACCATCACTCGTCAGGTAATAACTGTTGATCCCTTTGGTTGCTTCAATCATCTGGAATGATTCATTGGCAGGCATCACTGGGCCCCAAGACACTTGCAAGAAGTGATTAATCAAGGTTTCAATGTGCTGCAACGTCCGCTCTTTTGGTGGCGGAGTTGTCAATGGGTGGTCAGCTTTGAAAGGTCCTTCAGGCATATGCTTCAAGCATTGTTCAAGAATGCGAATACTTTGACGCATCTCTTCCACTTTAATCATCACACGATCATAACAGTCACCGTTGTGAGCAATTGGAATATCGAACTCAAAGTTTTCGTAGCCTGAATATGGACGCCATTTACGCACGTCGAAATCAACGCCTGTCGCACGCAAGCCAGCACCTGTTACACCCCACGCCAATGCCTCTTCTTTAGTGTAAGAAGCAACGCCGATAGAACGGCCTTTCAAAATGGAGTTTTTCAGTGCGGTCGTCACATAAGATTCAAGACGTTTTGGTAGCCAATCTAATAGCTCGCGTAGCAA
The DNA here is from genome assembly GCF_016618195.1 of Providencia manganoxydans. NCBI lineage: Bacteria > Pseudomonadati > Pseudomonadota > Gammaproteobacteria > Enterobacterales > Morganellaceae > Providencia > Providencia manganoxydans. The sequence continues at coordinate 1,836,302 of NZ_CP067099.1, read as the reverse complement.
CTTATCCCAACCACGCGGCAGATCATGAGCTACACCACCGATACGGAACCATGCAGGGTGCATGCGGAAACCCGTAATGGCTTCAACGACGTTATAAACTTTCTGACGATCAGTAAATGCAAAGAATACAGGTGTCATCGCACCAGTATCTTGAATATAAGTACTGATATACAGCAGGTGACTGTTGATACGGAACAGTTCCGATAACATAACACGGATCGTTTTCACGCGATCAGGTACTTCAATACCTGCTAGTTTTTCAACGGCCAATACGTATGGCATTTCATTGACACAGCCACCGAGGTACTCGATACGGTCAGTGTAAGGAATATAGCTATGCCATGATTGACGCTCACCCATCTTCTCAGCACCACGATGGTGGTAACCAATATCAGGTACGCAGTTAACGATTTCTTCACCATCAAGTTGTAACACAATGCGGAAAGCACCGTGTGATGATGGGTGGTTAGGTCCTAAGTTTAGGAACATGAAGTCTTCGTTTTCGTTGCCGCGAGACATGCCCCACTCTTCTGGTTTGAAAGTCAATGCTTCCATTTCCAGATCTTGTTTTTGCTTAGTTAGCTCAAACGGGTCAAACTCGGTCGCACGTGCGGGATAATCTTTACGGAGTGGATGACCTTCCCAGCTTGGTGACATCAGTAAGCGACGTAAGTTCGGATGACCTTGGAAGGTGATACCGAACATATCCCATACTTCACGCTCATACCAGTTAGCATTTGGGAACAGTGAAACAAGAGAAGGCACATTGAGATCTTTTTCACTCAATGCCACCTTCAACATAATATCACGATTGCGGTCTATCGAGATTAGGTGATAGAAAACACTAAAGTCCGCCTCTGGCAAACCTTGTCTGTGTATTCTTTGACGCTCATCAACCCCATGTAAGTCAAATAACATGACATACGGTTTTGGCAATTTTTTCAAAAAATCTACAACTTCAAGTAACTGTTCGCGTCTTACCCAGATAACTGGCATGCCAGTACGGGTTGCTTGAACAGAAAAGGCATCCGGCCCAAATTGGTTGCGCAACTCCAGAAGCACAGGATCACTTAAGTGATCTTGTGTCTGCCATCCTGGCTGGGTACTCTCTTGCGCTATCTGATCTGTCATCATTCTTCACCATAACGCTTGATCAGGTTTATTATTTCGCAACACATAGCTCTGTTACGCTGTATGGCTTTAAGCCTTAAATTTCGTCTGGGGTACGCAGGTTAGTCACTGCGATACGTTCACCGTGTTTTCTTTCTCTTTCTGACTGCATATTGGCACGGTAAACGCCCTGATCACCAACAACCCACGAAAGAGGACGACGCTCTTTACCGATAGATTCTTGTAACAGAAGCAGTGCTTGCATATAAGCTTCAGGGCGCGGCGGACAACCTGGGATATATACATCCACAGGAATAAATTTATCAACGCCTTGAACGACAGAGTAAATATCGTACATACCACCAGAGTTGGCACATGAGCCCATTGAGATGACCCATTTTGGTTCTAGCATCTGATCATAAAGACGCTGAATAACAGGTGCCATTTTTGTAAAGCAGGTTCCTGCTACGACCATAAAGTCGGCTTGACGAGGTGAAGCACGAAGTACTTCTGCCCCAAAGCGGGCTACGTCATGAACTGCTGTGAACGACGTTACCATTTCGACATAGCAACATGAGAGACCAAAGTTATATGGCCAAAGAGAATTTTTGCGGCCCCAGTTAACCACATCATGTAATGCATGAGAAAGTTTTCCCATATACACGCTGTTTTTGACTTGCTGCTCAAGTGGATCTGTAACGATTTCTTGAGTTTGCAGGGGGTAACGGTCGTTCTCACCGTTCGGATCTATGCGGGTGAGCGTATAATCCATTGTATAATGCCTCGCTTTTTACTGCGGATGACGATTGCTGATTTTAATAACTTCACTAGGACCTTTAACTGCGCGACGTGAACGGACAGGAGTCCAATCCAATGCACCGACGCGGATCAGGTAAAATAGTCCCGCCAACAATACCAAAATAAAGATTGCTGCTTCGATAAAGCCTAACCAGCCAACTTCACGGACGGCAACGGCCCATGCAAACAGGAACATAGCTTCAACATCGAAAACAACGAAGAACATGGCAACCAGATAAAATTTGGCTGACATACGAAGACGGGCACTCCCTACCGAATCGATACCGGACTCATAAGGTACGTGTTTTGTTCTGGCTTTGGCGCGACTGCCGAGGAAATGACCAGCGACCAACATAAACGAACAAAGGGCGATGGCGCCGACAAAGAATATCGCAAACGCCCAGTTATGGGCTAACGCTAGGATAGATTCAGACATACTCGTTGCTTACTCATTACATATGGTGCGTAAATCTGCTCTTTTTAACATCACGGCAGTATTGCACCATAATTGCCCAGTTAATTGAGAAGAAAGACCAAAAATCATCACCAAACATAAAAATCAGCCTGAAGACTGCGTTTGGTTTGTCCTCTCTCTGACTATTTATTTTGCTTAACTTAAGCAAAATAACCCGTATTTGTTACAAATCCTTGACATTTTAAAAACAAGGTTGAAACAAAAAACACTCAAAAGCAGCTAAAACGTGTCAGTGTGATAATACACCTAGTAAACACAATGACTAGTTTAACTGATTATTCGCTTTTACTACACTATTATCTCAGGAAAAACCTGTCTTACTAGATGAAAACTTGCTCTTTTTATTTGATCTAACGCACAGTTTTATTGAAAATATACTTAGATTGTTTACAGAACATTCAAATTTAGTCTAAGTCGTATTAACTATTTTTTACTCACTAAATCAAGTAACTGTCTGACTAAGCAGCCCAATTTTAGCAATTATTCAAAATATGATTGTTAACAACATAACAACTTCTTAACGAAAAAATGAAATTTCTGTTCTGCCATCCACATCACAATTATTTCACGTTATAATTATTTTAACCATACTTATTAAGTGGTTAATTCGCTTTTTTTACCTACAAACTGCTCAAAAAAAAAGCCGCGACATCATCGCGGCATTCTTATTAGATATATTCTAAATAATTCGAGATACAGGTAGGTGACCCGTGAAGATAGATATTGAACAATTTATAATTAATATAAACCTTCACTTTCACTGACAACTGTATCATCGGCTGTAGGTGCAACTGCGTAAGGAATTTTTTTATTCTCTATGGCACTAAACACCGTCAGCACAAAATCCTTTTGCTCATCCGCATTTTTATATAGCCAATACTGAATATCAGGTAAACGTGGTAAGCCATCTGCTTCATTTAAAATACGTAAATCCGCATTTTGCATTTCCATCGGTCGTGCCGTGACGCCAACTTCTGCATTCACAGCAGCTCTGACAGCTGGCAATGATGCAGCTTCATAGGCAACATGCCAAGACAATCCAGCATCATCTAATGCATCTGTACTCATTTTACGGAATGGGTTTGATTCATCCATTACCACTAATGGGATAGGTTCATTAGCACGCAATTGGAAATCAGGTGCGCTGTGCCATAATACAGGCACTGTTCTCAATGCTGTTTTAGGGTGATGACTAATACGTGCAGTTGTCAATGCTAAATCGATTTCATGATTATCTAACATCGATTCAATAAAATGCGCACGTTTAATTCTTACCTCAACAGCAAGGCGAGGGAAAACAGACGCAATACGATTTAATAAGAATGGCAATAAAATATCGACAGTATCATCCGATGCACCAATGCGCAGCTCACCTTCAGCGTCATTGTAGGTCAATGATGCTGTCGCATCATCGTTAGCACGTAAGATTTGTCTCGCATAGCCAAGAAGCTGTAAACCATGAGCGGTAAGTAATTTATTTCGCCCATGACGAGCGAATAATTCACGGCCTACCAGCTGTTCTAGACGTTGCATTTGCTGGCTCACAGCAGACTGTGTGCGACATACAGCGGCAGCAGCAGCAGCAAATGTATTGAGATCGGCTACCGCAACGAATGTGCGCAGTAAGTCCAGATCGAGATTCATTATTGGACGATTGGAATTTATCATCATTATTCTCTTATATAATTTTATGGTACCTGGTGTTCCTGCTCTCCTCCTTGAGATCAGCTTGTTTAATAACTTAAAATAACTTGCTTAGTGCTTTCCAATCCCTAGGATCGCATTGACTACTCTTTAAATGTGTTGATAGCTCGTAAAACGACAATACCAACCTACGACAAAAAAAGTTTACTAAGTGAGCGATTTAATTTAAATCCCAAATACAACCTTCATATTTTGTCGCTCCGCAAATAGTAACATATTTAATGTAATTGCAATTATTTTAATGTAAATGCCTATAGGCACATACTCAAAAAGACAATTTTATCATTTAAAATCAATGTATTGAAATCATTTGATTTAATCTTTGTGGCTACTTTTTTACTAGAACAATCAATATTACTAACAAAAAGAGCTCGTTTTTGCTGAAATTTCGTGGAAATTTATTTCTAAACATCTAATTTCGTCATCAATCTTACAATTTGATACAAATTTTTTATTTCTTACTTAACTACATGAAGATTTTTTGTTTTTTCCTCCAAAACTGCGATATTTGACGACATATAAACCCAACTTAACAAATACAAACAGATAATTATTTTGATATAATAGAAATATTTAGTATTCATCTATCGCATTACGGTATTAGCCAACCTTTTACACCAAAAATTATCTACTATCTTCAAAAGCTTCCGAGGTAGGAGTAGAGTAGAACTGTTCGCCGGAATCCCCCTACTTAAAGCATCCCAAATAGGGTAATGAGAGAAACAATGAATACGATAAAGAAATCTAACAAGCTTGATAATGTCTGCTATGACATTCGCGGGCCTGTCTTAAAAGAAGCAAAACGCTTAGAAGAAGAAGGTAACAAAGTCCTCAAGCTCAATATCGGTAATCCGGCACCGTTTGGCTTCGAAGCCCCAGACGAAATATTGGTTGATGTTCTACGCAATTTACCAAGCTCACAAGGTTATTGTGATTCAAAAGGCTTATATTCAGCCCGTAAAGCCATCGTTCAACACTATCAAGCACGTAATATCCGTGAAATGACGGTTGAAGACGTTTATATTGGCAATGGTGTTTCTGAATTAATTGTGCAGGCGATGCAAGCCCTGCTAAATAATGGCGATGAAATGTTAGTGCCTGCCCCTGATTACCCGCTGTGGACTGCGGCAGTTTCTTTATCAGGTGGTAATGCAGTGCATTACATGTGTGATGAGCAACAAGGTTGGATGCCAGATATTGAAGATATTCGTAAAAAAATTAGTCCTCGTACCCGCGGGATTGTTATCATCAACCCAAATAACCCAACAGGTGCGGTATACAGCAAAGAGCTATTATTAGAAATTGTTGAGATTGCTCGTCAACATAATCTGATTATTTTTGCTGATGAGATTTACGATAAGATCCTTTATGACGATGCTGTCCACCATTCCATTGCTGCTCTTGCCCCTGATTTGTTAACAGTGACCTTTAACGGGTTATCTAAAACATACCGCGTAGCCGGTTTCCGTCAAGGTTGGATGGTTTTGAATGGTCCAAAACAGCAAGCTAAAGGCTATATTGAAGGTTTGGAGATGCTGGCATCTATGCGCCTTTGCGCAAACGTCCCGATGCAACATGCAATCCAAACCGCTTTAGGGGGTTATCAAAGTATTAGTGAGTTTATTCAGCCGGGTGGCCGATTGTATGAACAGCGTGAGCGTGCATGGGAACTTATCAACCAAATCCCTGGGGTCTCTTGTGTTAAACCACAAGGTGCTCTATATATGTTCCCTAAAATTGATATTAAGCGCTTTAATATTCATGACGACCAAAAAATGATCCTAGACCTACTACTACAAGAAAAAGTACTTTTAGTGCAAGGAACTGCATTTAATTGGCCGGAACCTGACCATTTCCGCATCGTTACGCTACCCTATGCAGATGATCTTGAAATGGCAATTAATAAATTTGGTCGTTTTATCGAAAACTACCGTCAATAATCCCCTATATACTCTAAATAATTCGAGATGCAGGTAGGCGACAAATGAAGATAGGCGGGCATAGATAAACTCTATGACTCGACTAGCTGAGTGTAGCCAACAGCCCTGCAACTTGAAGTATAACGAGTATATACTCTAAATAATTCGAGATGCAGGTAGGCGACAAGTGAAGATAGGCGGGGAGCATAGATAAACTCTATGACTCGACTAGCTGAATGTAGTCAACAACCCTGCAACTTGAAGTATAACGAGTATTTAACGCTCTTACCACAATGAGAGCATTGCCCCTTTCACACTATAAAGTTCTACAATAACGGTATCAACAATATATAATGCAATGCCCTATTTTATTAATTTAATATAAATGAAATAGGGCATCAATAAAAACATACTGCTATAAACATTCGAAATTTACTTTTATAAACCATCGAGAAAAGATGGTTTTAAATGAAAATTTAAAGTATAGAAATAAAATAAACTGCTGCTAAGAAAAATAGCAATAAAATAATGGGGAAGTATTTCATGGCATTCCTTACTATTATTGAATAATAATGACCTTTTCATTATAGTTTTTTATCACGTCAAATCAAACACTAATTATAAACTTATATAGTTGCAGAACATTATAATCTTAATTTGATTATCCATATTAAATAGACAATGATAATTCTCTTATTATTCCCTCGCAATAAATAAGTTGCCATCTCGTCATCAAGCAAAATCTGACAACAACGTTACCTTTTAAAATAATAAGTTAACTAAACACTTCCGATTAAAATCATCTATTTTTAGATTATATTTTTCATTCTCTATATCTGGAAGCACATACTCCATATATGCAGATATTTCATAAAAAGGCATACCTTGCTTATTTTTAGTTTGTAATCACCTCATAAATATCAATGTAAATAATTTATCGACTATCTATCCTATAAAAAATAAATATTCAGCCTTAATCATCGCTATGTTTATTTCTACTAACATTACACGCTTATGCATGTCTTAGGTTTACTTTCACTTATCAGTAAACTGTAACCAATAAATTAATTAATAAGTTCAATAGGATTGATATATAATTTTAAAATTATACATATCAATTTTGAGCCTTCTCCACTACAATATAGCTTTAGCCAATAGGGAGTAATCATGAGCTACTTTTTTGCCCACCTTGCTAGAATGAAACTGATCCATCGCTGGCCATTGATGCGCAATGTACGCACTGAAAACGTTTCAGAACATAGCTTGCAGGTTGCAATGGTTGCCCATGCACTCGCTATCATCAAAAATAAACGATTTGGCGGAAATGTTAACCCTGAGCATGTTGCCTTACTCGCGATGTATCATGATGCCAGTGAAGTGATTACGGGCGATCTACCAACACCCATTAAATATCATAACGAGCAGATTGCTCATGAATATAAAAAAATAGAAAAGTTTGCTCAACAGAAGCTGTTAGATATGTTACCTGAAGAACTCCGAGAGGATTTTCAAGAACTTATCATTGAAGAATTACAAACTGAAGAAGAGCACTTTATTGTCAAGCAAGCGGATTCACTTTGTGCTTATTTAAAATGCTTAGAAGAGCTATCTGCTGGAAATAGTGAATTTAAATTGGCTAAAAAGCGCCTTGAAAAAATTCTATCTGACAGAAAAAGCCCTGAAATGGACTATTTTATCGAAATATTTGTTCCTGGTTTTAAACTTTCCCTTGATGAAATTAGTAACTAATTCATGGGAAGGAATAATATTTTTATTCCTTCCTTGCAGAATTTAATTTATTTCATTCAATTCAGTATTACATCCCGATGATACTGGAAATGCGACATAAAAAGTTTTAGCATCACCATTGACACCTAATATTACCCTACCATCATCCTGTTCACCTAATGAACAATAAAATCGTCTTTTGCTTTGATACGTTTTGCCACTTTTTGTGTGTATTTTAATAATCCAATAATCATAGCTATCCCAAGGCCCCACCGTGTATCGAAACACAAATGCATCCGTTGTTTTTGTTTTATCAGGAACATTATGGATGATTTTACTTGTTCCATAGACTTCAGATTGGTCAAGAAGTCCCGATACAAAATGAGTAAACTCAACCTCTATCAATTCCTCTCCCCAATAATTTTCGAAGTCACAGTAACCTGTAAGATATTCATATTCACCAAAACTTTGTTCTTTTTTCATTTATCCTCACTAAAAAGTGTATTCCAAACAGAATTCATCATCGATGAAATATCAACAATACAGGATAAATTCAAATGTAATATCATAATTGGTATCATAGAATAATAAAAATAAAATTCTGGTGACTGACTAAATAAATGAGTCAGTCACCTTTTATTAAAAATAATTTAGAAGGGAAATAAAATAGGAACAATTAATATACTGATAATCATGACAATAACAGTAAATGGAACACCGATCTTAATAAAATCACTAAATTTATATCCCCCAGGCCCCAGCACTAAGGTATTAACGGGTGAAGAAACTGGTGTCATAAAGGCTGCCGATGCGGCTATTCCTACTATCATAGCAAACGGTAACGGCGACACATCCATATGACGAGCTGCTGCAATGGCAATTGGCGCCATCAAAACAGCAGTGGCTGTATTAGAAATAAATAAGCCAATTGAGGCGCAAAGTATAAATAAACACAACAACATAACGTGTGGCCCTAACCCACCCGCAATTTTCATGAGAGCGTCAACCGCTAAAGCAATACCACCTGTTTGTTGTAGTGCGATAGCAAATGGCATCATCCCTACAATTAAAATAATACTCGGCCAGTGAATTGACTTATACGCACTCTCCATATCAATACAACGAAATTTACCCATCAATAAACAGGCAATGAGCGCGGCAATAAAATTGGGGATCTCATTGGTTACCATCATAGCAACCATCAAGGCAAGACAAAATAAAGCATGTGGGGCTTGAGATGATGCAGGAGCGACAGCTTCAACTTCCGCGGCTAAGTTTAATACAATAAAATTACGAGGCTTAGTTGAAAGAATACGAATTAATTTCCAGTCACCAATCACTAATAAAATATCACCAAGCCTTAGTGGTTCATCAACTAATTTCCCCCCTATCGCCTTACCATCACGTCGAATACCAACAACGTTTAGACCATAACGAGTACGAAATTTAATATCTCGGAGGCTTTTGCCCAATAGTTCGGAATCCGGGTTCATCGATACTTCAGCCATCCCCACATCACGCGACTGGTCGGAAAAATAATCGCCACGTAAGATCATCGGTTCAAGCTTTTGCTCAAAACAAAACTGTCGCAGAGCATCATCACTCACCGCAATATCCACTAATAAAACATCTTGCTCTCTTAATTCCGTCCCCCCCGTTGCACTCACCATAACACGCCGAAATTTACGCCAACGTTCAATACCAACCACGTTAGCTTCATAACGAGAACGTAAATGTAATTCATCGAGGGAGTGCCCAATTAATGGTGAACCTTTACGAATAGCAAGACGACGAGCCCTACCCGTTAATTTATAATCACGAATTAAATCACGGAAAGTACGCTGATAGCGCTCAGGTAATTTATTAGGCTCACTACTCCCTAGCCAACGACGAGCAACCCACATGTAAGCGATCCCTGCCAGTAAGATCACAATACCTATTGGGGTGATTGAAAAGAATTGGAAGCCTCTGATACCTTCTCGAACTAACTCACTGTTGACCACCATATTTGGCGGTGTTGCGACTAATGTCATCATGCCGCTGATCAAACCAGCAAATCCTAATGGCATCATTAGACGACTGGGGGAAATTTTCATGCGCCCAGCAACGCTAAGCACAACAGGGATAAAGATAGCAACCACACCAGTCGAACTCATAAAAGCCCCGAGCCCAGCAACGGTGATCATCAAAAACACTAACATTTTACTTTCACTGCTACCCGCGACACGAACCAGCCAATCGCCCATTTGGTAGGCTATACCCGTTCGCACTAAACCATCACCAATCACAAATAAAGCCGCAATCAATAATACGTTAGGGTCAGCAAAGCCTGCTGTCGCCTGCTCTAAAGAAAGTGTATCGCTTAGCACAAACGCGACAATCACCAGTAATGCCACCACATCCATCCGTATTTTATTTGTGGTGAACAAAACTATCGCGATCAATAAGAGGGTTAACACCCACAGCAATTCTCCGTTCAAAAACGTCCCCTTTCAACGAAAAAAATAGTGTTAGATATTCCCTTAGTTAACCATGTTTTACGGAGAATTACTTTGATTTAATCGCTGTTAGACATTTTTTGATACATGGAGTGTAAAAACACCATTTTTATCTGGGCCAGTCACCGTAATCTGCGTTAATGAACTGATAATTGCATCAATTTGTTGTCTTCTTGGCATACTCTCTGGCGCGTGCACGGCTACAACTTGACAGCCTGCATCAAGTGCTGAATAAATCCCTGCTTGAGCATCTTCAAAAGCCAGACAATCGTTTGGTGATAAATTGAGGGATTGTGCCCCTAAGAGGAAAGGTTCTGGGTCAGGTTTACCTTTTGATACCTTTTCAAAAGTAACCCAATGTTTTGGTTCAGGTAAACCCGAAGCTTTTTGGCGTCCATGTGCTATTGGCACCGTTCCTGAAGTCACAATCGCCCAAGGTGCACCTATCTCTTCTAAACGTGTCAATAAAGCCACTGCTCCGGGTAATGCGACGACACCTTCCATATCGGAAGCTTCCATTTTTTCTAACCAGCGAAAGCGAGACATAATTTCGTCTTCGCTGGCTTCAGGCATAAAGTGACGTAAGCTAGTTAGCGCAGGTTTTCCATGGATATAGCTAATGATTTCTTCGGGTGAAACCCCTATTTCTTCACCAAATAAACACCAGCAACGTTCAACTACCGCTAATGAATCGGCTAAAGTACCATCAAGATCAAACAGAAAACCTTTTGCTTTTAACTCCACATTTACCCCTTAGAAACACATTTATGCGTTAATAACCTGATTAATTTCCACGGCAGACAAATGGTATTGACGAGGACAAGCACGCCAAATACCTAGCATCCGCACATATTTATCCCACATTGGTGTTTGAGAATTAAAGCCATGAGTTCCACTATCAAAATGGGTATAGCGGCCTTCGGTATTGACCATAAAGCGTACATAGCTCAAGTAACGCGCTTCTGTCGCTGCGTCAAAGCCTAAGAACTGCACACGGCGTCCATCGATACCTTGAGGATCACTCATATTGCCATAAGACACTTGTAATGCATGATACATTTCCATGATATCAATCACGGTGCGACAAGTGCTCTCACTTAATTCGCCGAAGTCTCTATCTAGCTCACGCATTTGTAAGCCGAAGCCACGCTCAATAATAGTTTGCAAACGACGGTAGCGATCTGCATTATCAGGATCCAACATCGTCATCATTTTGTATTGATTTGATAAAATCAGGCGTTGTGCATTAGTCATTTCCATCATGATCCTCCTCGGAAAATTTTTAGCTCATCTTCGCATTCAAAATTCATGATGGACAGTGAAAACACCACTTTTATTGATCTAAACAACCTTTTTACATTACTTGTTGTTAAATCGAACTTTTAATTTAAATATCTTCAATAAAAGACTTATCTAACTGCTTAAATGCGCGTTGTAACAACTGCGCTAATGCCAAGTAATCAGGTTGATGTTCGATAGGCGCCATAGCAATGCCTGCTTGGGTAAATTTGTCGCGGATTTCATAAAACCAACTGAGCAAACTGGCAGGCAGTGGAGTTGCCGCCCTTTTTCCTAACCACCATAGGCCTTGCATTGGTAAACTACAGGCAAACAGAGCTGTTGCGACCGCAGGTCCGAGCTGCCCGCCAAGCGCGATTTGCCAAGCGAGCGTAAAAATAGCGATCGGTGGCATAAAGCGGATACCAAAGCGCGTTGCTTTGATCATGCGTAATTCGGGGAATATTGGAGATAACTTTTTCTCCATTGGAAATGTTTTTAGGTACAGGTTCCCCAGCCTAAATCGTTTGAAAAAACCTGGCGGTGAGTTTTGTAATGTACTCATGGATACCTTCCTATTAAATCTTTGCTTCGCCATCACCATACGCCATTTTATCCGTAATGCCTATACTCATGATACTTCAAATAGCAACACCTTTCGTTAAGGCATAATGACCACGTTCATTCGCACTCATCACCTAGTTATTTTGCCGAAATCAGCTATTCTGATGGATAGGTAATTTTGCATAAAATGCGTATTTTATAGGGCTGTTATGATTTCAATCAATCAAAGCTTCTATTTATAAAAAAAACATACAAAATATAAAATATTTTTAGTAGAATTAGCCGCATTTAGTATTGCTGTCGAAATTTGCTAGCCGAGTAAGGTTATCAATGTTCAACAGGCTTGTTATATATTGGGGTTCTGACGTGTTATTTCAACACCAATGGCTGAATGCATTAAACTATGCACTTAGCCAATAAAAGATACACTCTAAATAATTCAAGATGCAGGTAGGCGACAAGTGAAGATAGGCGGGGAGTATAGATAAACTCTGTGACTCGGCGAGCGTAGCGTAGTCACTTATATCTCAACGAAAGCCCTGCAACTTGAAGGATGACGAGTATAAACACATATAACGTCCCCCTTTTATTGTATCCAATAAATTTTAAATGATTTGAAGTATCACAGACTGTTTACTTCTAAATAATTCGAGGTGCAACTAGGCGACAAGTGAATGAGTCGCTAGGAGCCTACATAAGTAGGTGACTAGTGCGAGTGAACGCAGTCACCATACCTTAACGAAAGGCGTTGCAACTCGAAGTATGACGAGTAAATGACTTGAATCATAAAATTAGGGTACAAAATACGCTAGGCTCTAGCACATTAGATTTTTACAAAGTCTTTTTAGGCAATTTTGCATTTTAAAGGCTTCACTACAACAATTAACAATAGGTATTTCCATGTCAAGTAAGCTGGTACTGGTTCTAAACTGCGGTAGCTCCTCACTGAAATTCGCCATCATCGATCCATCTAATGGCGATGAATATTTATCTGGTTTAGCTGAGTGCTTTAATCTGCCGGAAGCCCGTATTAAGTGGAAAATGGATGGCGCTAAGCATGAAGCTGAATTAGGCGCAGGTGCTGCACACAGTGAAGCGCTGAATTTCATTGTTAACACGATCTTAGCAGAAAAACCTGAGTTGTCTGCACAAATCGCCTCTATCGGTCACCGTATTGTTCACGGTGGTGAGAATTTCACTTCATCGGTATTAATCAATGATGAAGTTGTTGAAGGCATTAAAGCAGCCATCCCATTTGCTCCACTGCACAACCCAGCTCACTTGATTGGTATCGAGGAAGCAAGAAAAGCATTCCCTCATTTGGTTGGTAAAAACGTTGCCGTATTCGATACTGCATTCCACCAGACTATGCCTGAAGAAGCATACTTGTATGCGCTACCATACGAATTATATGAAGAGCATAGCATCCGCCGTTATGGTGCTCACGGTACTAGCCATTTCTATGTGTCTCGTGAAGCCGCTAAAAAATTAAACAAACCTGTTGAAGAATTAAATGTGATCACCTGCCATCTAGGTAACGGTGGCTCAGTGACTGCGATTGTTAACGGTCAATGCGTTGATACTTCTATGGGACTAACGCCACTGGAAGGTCTGGTAATGGGTACGCGTAGTGGTGATATCGATCCTGCGATTATTTTCCATCTTCATGATTCTCTAGGTATGAGCGTTGATCAAATCAATAAGATGCTGACTAAAGAGTCAGGTCTACTTGGTTTAACTGGCGTAACCAGCGATTGCCGTTATGTTGAAGATAACTACGATACTAAAGCAGATGCGAAACGTGCGATGGATGTATTCTGCCATCGTTTAGCAAAATACGTTGGTGCATACAGCGCACTGATGGAAGGTCGTCTTGATGCTGTTATCTTTACTGGCGGTATCGGTGAGAACTCAGCTCAGGTTCGTGAACTGACACTGAAAAAACTGGCTCTGTTAGGCTTTGAATACGATCATGAGCGCAATTTAGCTGCCCGTTTCGGTAAAGAAGGTCTAATCACGACTGATAATAGCCGCCCAGCGCTAGTTATTCCAACGAACGAAGAGTTAGTGATTGCCCAAGACTCTGCTCGCTTAACCGCTTAAGGTCTCGATACCGCCAGCTCTACGCTGGCGGTACTGTTTTATAATTAGAGAGAGGTTCCCGTGTCTCGTACAATTATGTTAATTCCTACCGGCACCAGCGTTGGCCTAACCAGCGTCAGTTTAGGTGTCGTTCGCTCAATGGAACAAAAAGGTGTTCAATTGAGTGTATTTAAGCCTATCGCACAGCCGCGTGTTTCAGGTCAGAAAGACCAAACTACCGAGGTTTTACGTTCTCATTCAAGTATCACATCTATCGTCGAACCATTAGAAATGGGATATGTTGAGTCATTACTGACCTCATCAAAAAAAGACGTATTGATGGAAGAAATTGTTGCTCGTTACCATGAGCAAACTAAAAATGCAGAAGTGGTTCTGATTGAAGGTTTAGTGCCAACCCGTAAGCACTCTTTTGCCCAATCACTAAACTACGACATCGCGAAAACTTTAGGCGCTGAAATTGTGTTCGTTACTGCGCCAGGCAACAGCACAATCACTCAAATGAAAGAACGTTTAGAGTTAGTGCGTAACGAGTTCGGCGGCCCACGTAATAAAAACATCATTGGTGTCATTGTTAATAAAGTCAATGCACCTGTTGATGAACAAGGCCGTACTCGCCCTGATCTGTCTGAAATTTTTGATGACTCAACTAAAGCAACCGTCACTAATATCACACCAAAAGAATTAGAGTGCCTAAGCTTACCTGTACTGGCCTCTATTCCTTGGAACTTTGATCTGATTGCGACTCGTGCCATTGATATGGCAAAACACTTAAATGCTGAAGTGATTAACGAAGGTGAAATTAAAACTCGCCGCGTTAAATCAGTTACATTTTGTGCACGTAGCATCCCTCACATGCTAGAACACTTCCGCCCAGGTTCATTGTTGGTCACATCTGCTGACCGTCCTGATGTATTAGTTTCTGCTTCCTTAGCAGCAATGAATGGCGTTGAAATTGGTGCTTTACTATTAACTGGCGGCTACCATATCGACGCACCGATCCGCCAACTGTGCGAACAAGCCTTCGAAACCGGTTTACCCGTCTTCATGGTGAAAAGTAATACGTGGCAGACTTCATTGAACTTACAAAGCTTCAGCTTAGAAGTTCCAGCAGATGACCATGAACGTATTGAAAAAATTCAAAACTACGTTGCTCGTCATATCAGCAGCGAGTGGATTGAGTCATTAGTGGCTGATTCAGAGCGTCCAAACCGCCTGTCTCCTCCTGCATTCCGTTATCAATTAACTGAATTAGCACGTAAAGCGGGCAAACGCATTGTTCTGCCTGAAGGTGATGAACCACGTACTGTTAAAGCGGCTTCTATCTGTGCTGAACGTGGTATTGCAACTTGTGTTCTACTGGGTAATCCAGAAGATATCCGTCGTGTTGCATCCGCTCAAGGTATCGAATTAGGTACAGGTATTGAAATCGTTGACCCACTGAAAGTACGTGAAGAGTATGTTGCTCGCCTTGTTGAATTACGTAAAAACAAGGGAATGACCGAAGTTGTTGCACGTGAGCAATTAGAAGACAACGTCGTTCTCGGTACATTGATGTTGGAAAAAGGCGAAGTTGATGGCCTCGTTTCTGGCGCGGTTCACACCACAGCAAACACCATTCGCCCACCGCTACAGTTGATTAAAACTGCGCCGGGTAGCTCACTGGTGTCTTCCGTGTTCTTTATGCTATTACCTGAACAAGTTTTTGTTTACGGTGACTGTGCAATCAACCCAGATCCAACCGCTGAGCAACTGTCTGAAATCGCTATCCAATCTGCTGATTCAGCAAAGGCATTTGGTATCGACCCACGCGTTGCGATGATCTCTTACTCTACAGGTAACTCAGGTGCGGGTAGCGATGTAGAAAAAGTACGTGAAGCAACACGTCTGGCACAAGAGAAACGCCCTGATCTGATGATTGATGGCCCACTACAGTATGATGCTGCGGTAATGGCTGATGTTGCTAAGTCCAAAGCACCAAACTCACCCGTCGCAGGTAAAGCAACTGTATTTATCTTCCCTGATCTGAATACAGGTAACACCACTTATAAAGCGGTTCAACGTTCAGCGGATCTGGTTTCTATCGGTCCAATGCTGCAAGGTATGCGTAAACCTGTAAACGACTTATCTCGCGGTGCATTGGTTGATGATATTGTCTACACTGTCGCCTTAACAGCCATTCAAGCTGCACAGAATGAAAATGCTTAATCACTACGATTAACCTTTCATTCGCAAAAAGCCAACTATGATAGTTGGCTTTTTCTTTATCTATAAAATGAATAATATCAACAATAATCAAACACATTAGTTTGAATGGTTTTGATGGCCAAATCTTTATCAATAAAATCATAGATAAGCACACCTTTACCTGCACTTTGTTGCAACATCGTTAATTTGTTAGCAAGGATTGGATTCAGAATATCTGCATACCCCCTAGGATCCCCTAATTTTCCATTGGTTGCGCTGATATGGTTGAGGACTAGTTTATGGCTATAATGCGGCATGGGTAATAATAATGCATCGATGTCCTGTATTTTCTCTTCAATCTCAGGCCCATTCCAATTATCTTGCAATACGATATTGTTATTTTCATGCCAATTATATGCCCAAGTGAGATCCCCCAATGAAGATACCTGCCATATAGGTGCAGCACATTCAATTGCAATAATCTTCCCTCTTACTTCACCCAATGTTGGCCATACATAAATATCACCATTATCATTGAGTTTTGGTAGATAAAGATTATCAAGATAGTCAGCAATAAAGGTTTGAATAGCTGATTTGTATTGCTCGAAATCATCTTTTTTTTCATTGGCATTTTGGATCCGTACCAACACAAACTCAGATGGATTTTGAGCTAAAAATTGCTGTAACTGTTCGAAAATAACTTGAGCGGAAATATCGCTGATCCACTCACGATGCGCAGCAACCAAATCTCGCGTGATCCTTAAATCAAAAAAACGTACCCCAATATTCAGTTGCTCAATCAACGACAGATGCTGAGTTTTATAATAAGCACTGTCACATAAGGCCGTCATCGCATCATGCGTCCCCGGAATGCTCAATTCAGTTATTGACCGGTTATCATTAATATATTTTAACCAACAAGGTAATTTATTATTTATCATCAGGTATACTCACCTTTTATACTCTAAATACTTCAAGATGCAGGTAGTCAACTTCACTGCAACCTGAAGTATGACGAGTATATTATTAAAAATTATCCGAAAGTTTGCCTTCCGGATAATCATCATTATTGTGTTGCTCCAGCGGCCTTTTTCATCTTAATTAACTTCCAAGATAACAACGCCGCAATCAGAGTTAAAATAGATAGACCAATGAATACATGACTGATAATCGTTGTTGGGGTAAGTACTTCACGAAGAATTTTGCCATGTTCATCTAATTGTGGGCTAAAAATAATTTTACCTAATACTAAAGGGGCTAGTAATGCGGGAAGATAACCAATGGTGATCGCCAATGACATTGCTGCCGAGGCATTTTTCTTATCAATATTAGATTCACCAATCGGGGCGTAATAAACACCACGGATCATAAAACAACATGCTGAAGCACATAGCATAAGTACCATAATGCTATTACGTACAATTGGTGTCACAATATCGTCTGGCACTTGTCCCGGCAAAAAATCGGCCACCGCAGCAGGATTCATATAGAAAAGTATGCTGATCGTCGCAAGTAAGATCGCTAACAAAAATGACATAAAGCGCATAAAATGTGCGGTTGATTTAAATGCTAAAGTAACTAATAACGTTGAAAGCAATGGTAGCATCCGCAGCGCTATCACAACTGAAGCAAATATTGCTGCAACCGTTGCAGAGGTTCCATAGCCCGCCTGTAAAAAACGCGCAAAATAGGTGCCAGCAGCGACAAATGTTCCATAAATACAAAATACGTTTAGCCCAGTGATCCACACAATTGGTAATTTAATCACTTTAAAAACACCTGAAACGGCCTCTTTCACCGAGCTGGCACTTTCGGTGTCATCACCAACACGTGCGTCTTTAGATACCGCAAGAAAAATAAAGATAGCAGTCGCTAATACAATCACTGATGCGGTGATCATCATGATGCGGCTAGACGCTTCAAAATAAACCATCGCCGCCCAAACTAGACTAAGTAAAAATGCCAATAAACCACGACCAAACTCAAACATACCGAATGCAACACCTTGATGTTCTTTAGTGGTCGACAAACTAACCGCCTTAAAGTTAGCGGGTTTAAATAAAACTTCACTCAATAATAGCATCAAGAAAAAGCACAATAACAATGTTGGCATACTTAAACCTGGTGAGTTTAATGCAATAAATAGTGAAATACAGCCAACCCCGAGTGTAGTTAGAAACATAATATTGCGTACTTTAAAGCGGTCACCAATCCAACCTAACCCTATAGTACCTAACAAAATAACCAAGCCTTGCATTGAATATAACTGCCCTGCCTGTGCATCTGAAATGCCCATCGCAACAGGAAACCCTAGTGGTAAAGAATTACGCAGATCCCAAAAAGCATACAGTAATTGGGCATTTGCAGTGATAAAGAGTAATTGGATAACCGTATGGGATGAAAACCCAAATTTACGCATTAAATTAGTCATTTTTTATATCCATTATAATTATATACTCTAAGTAATCCGAGATGCTGCTAGACAACAAATCAATCCGTCGCTAGGAGCCCACAGCGTTTATGACTGGTGCAAATGGTTGTAGTCAACAACACTGTAACTTGAAGTAAGTCGAGTATATGAATAATACGTTTCATTAGTGGCTATATTTAGATAATCTAAAATTTATTTTATTTATCTAGTAATGTTGTGTAGTACGCTTGCTATCACTGTGTTGTATATAAAATTCAATAAGTCATCATAAAAATAGATAATTAGGTATAAATAACTAGCCTTGTTATGATGAAATTTAGAAACACACAAAATGAATCATGCATTTCAAAATTATTACTTATAAAAAAATTATTCCGTGATCGTTTTCACATATCATTAACCTTCATATTTATTCATGACGGATTTGCTACATAAATAACACAACAATAAAGTGTAATGTCATTAATGCTAAATATTTCAATAGGTTATTTTTATTTATAGAAAGGAAAGTAATTGCTGGTATTTAGACTTAATGCAAGGTGAGACACTCATCAATTTATGACTATATTAATTGAAAAATCATTACGGCTAATAAATAAAAAGCTAGGAGAAATATCCCCTAGCTTTGGTGTTTAGACAATATTTTATTTTTGTCTGTTATTTTTTAACAGTAAATAAAGATACAATCGTAGCAACAAGTATATTTAATATAAATGCAGCAATACCGATATTCATAAACTCAAGTCCCTCGCTTAACCAAGGGAATAATTGAGATAATGAGATATGTTCAATATAAGTGATAGCGAGGAAAAGTACGCCTGCAATAATGCCTGCGATCGCCCCAGCAGCTGACATCGGATTATATTTTCTAAAACTCATTAATAACGCAGGGAAAAACTGCGCAACAATATTGACACCAAGTAGCATTATCGCTACCAAAGTATCATTACTGTGGAAAATAAAATACAAACTGACTAAAGCAACCAGTGGCACCATAAAGCGTGCATAAATACCAGATTGGCGTTTTTCTTCACTGACATTTAACGCTTTTTGCACCACCCCCGCTAACATATTCGATGTTGTCAGCAGCAACATCGAACCTGGAACCAATGCGGTTAACATTCCCGCGGCACCAATTAAACCGACAATGACGGGTGAAAAAGTCGCCTTAGAAATTTCAAATAACGATAAATCAACTTGTGAGCCGTCAAGATGAGGTATTTGTAGGATTGCAGCATAGCCCACAAAGAAAGCAAATAACATGATCAAACTATAAGCAGGAATTAAAATACTATTGCGTTTCAATGACTTTTCATTTTTTGCCGTAAATACCGCCGCCATATAATGTGGCCAACAAAAATAGGCAACTACCGATAAGAAGATAGTGGAAATATACCAAGGAATATTTAACCCTTTTTCTGAAAAGGTTAAAAAGCCGGGGCTTGCGGTATCAATCGCACGGAACATATCACCAAAACTGCCATAATAATGCAGCGGAATATAAATACCGATAAATAACACTACCAGTAATATCATCAAATCTTTTAACGCTGATGTCCATGCAGAACCATGAATACCTGAAATCATCACAAACAAAGTAACAGCAATGATCCCAATCCAAATCGCCATATCAGCAGGAATTGCGCCATAAGAGGCCTGAGACACAATGATCCCCAACCCTTTAAGCTGTAAGACAAATAAAGGTACCATTGCTGCAATTGAAATTAAACTAACTAACAATGCTAAACCTTGACTATGGTATTTCGCCCCAAAGAAATCTGAAATCGTTCTGATATCATTTTCTTTAGCAAATCGCCAAACTCGTGGGTGCACCCAATACAAAAAGATCCCCATAAATGCATTGACGGCTAATGTATATAGAATTGCGGGTCCTTTACCATATGCCCAACCACTTCCCCCTAAAAAGGTAAAAGTGGTATAAATTTCGCCTGCACTGAGTAAAAAAACCAACAACGCACCATAACTACGCCCTCCCACCGACCACCCTTCGTGATCCATGGTTTTACCTTTTTTGGCTCTAAGCGCAAGATAAATGCTAAACAGGAAAAACAGCGTAATAACAACTAATGCTGAGCTCATTGTTCTTCCTTACTGTGTCTAGAGTCTAATACATTAATTAGCAGCATAATAAGTGCACTAACAACCACCCAAGCAACGATCCAAAACATTAAAAACGGCAGTCCCATCACAAACGGTTCTACACGATTGGCATAATAAATACCTACCGTCAGCGCTAGTAAAGGAAAGATGACCAAAAAGTGATACCATTTCATAGATAAGCTCCTTGATGATTAACCACGAGAAACTAAATTTCGTGGTAGATGGCTCAGCATTTCGACTCCATCCTCGGTGATCAACAACATATCTTCGATCATAATACTTCCAACCCCAATGCCGTAATAAGGTGTTTCAAGGCTTATTACCATACCCGCTTTAAACACTTCCTGTGCCGCCGCACTCACAAACGGGGCTTCCTCTAACCCAGTAAAAACACCGTCACCATGACCTAAATGACCACGATTGTAGTGAGGCAAGCCAGAATTACGAATTAATGCCATAGTGTCATTAAAGACATCACTTAATTGCACTCCCGGTGCAACTCGGCTTAACATATATTCATGCCCTTTCTGGATGGTTTGATAAAGCGATGAAACTTTGTCATTTGCTTTACCCACCACAAATGTTCTAGCGATATCAGCGCCATAGCCAGCCACATCAACACCACAATCAAACTTAATTAAATCACCCTCTTTGGCTGGCATATTGTCAGGTAACATTTTGGGTGAAAAATCACTGCCTACCGAGATCAAATTAAAACGGCTATAGTTCGTTTCAGGATATTGCATAACTTTCGCTTTAAACGCTGCGGTTAACTCGGCTGAAGTACACCCAACTTTAATTAACTCACTTGCAGCTTGAATACCTGCTTCGGTAATTTCCGCACTTTTTCTTAGCTGCACTATTTCCCACTCACTTTTAATCATACGCAATTCATTAAATAACGGCGCAGAATCCACTAAATTGAGTTCAGGGATCACTTTGTCTAACCACACTTTGCCTGCGTAGCTAATTTGATTTAACTCGATAGCAACCTGTTTACCATCCCCTTTAACATCTGCTAGAGCGTCTTTTAATAAGCTGAAGATAGCTTCAATTGGGCTATTAATCGGTCGTGGCTTTATCACTTTGCCATGGTCGGGGTTGTACGGATCATCAACATCAACCCAAATAGGGAAAGTTACGATATGTGCATTCGGCATTTCTAATTGCAAATTTGCCGCTTCAAATTCATTCATAATAACCAGTGATTTTATCGCAGGATCACGAAAAATAACGGCAATCGCTGTACCCGTTTGTCTAAAGGTATACATAAAGAAACTCGCAAATCCTGTTAGATGATAGAAGTTATCAGCAACTGTTGCGATGAGCACTTCGATATCATCACGTTCCATGATTTGACGCGCTTTCTTTGTGACATTCTCAAGGTGTTGTTTTTTCAAAAAAGAGATATCTTTATATGTTGTCATTATTTAATTTCTCGGGTGATGTCTAAATATCAATACCACCCCACTCAGTAAGCTTTGCGGGGTGATGAATATAACAATTAATCTTTCTACCATTTATAACTAATAGCTATACATTATTCTAGATAATACTATATAGGAAATAAGTGGAAGCATAATTGAAAAGCCAATACTGACAGTTAACTGATTGAAATAACTTTAATATTTAGCTCTTTCTGCGGAGGGATTATTGATAGTATATGTAAGGATGATTGACCTTTGCTGCTGATCCTTACAACTAAAAAGATAAAACAAAAGTTAAAAAATCGATGATTATCTTGATCAACTCAACTCTCCATTGTTCGAGTTAAGTATTATGCTTACATGTCAGTCTA
Source organism: Providencia manganoxydans (assembly GCF_016618195.1). NCBI lineage: Bacteria > Pseudomonadati > Pseudomonadota > Gammaproteobacteria > Enterobacterales > Morganellaceae > Providencia > Providencia manganoxydans. The sequence goes on along the minus strand of NZ_CP067099.1, from coordinate 1,813,591 downwards.
CCAGTACACTTAAAACATGCGTCATTCATATGAGGCAATATTGAGAGGCTATCGCCAAATTCAGTAGACCACGAACCTCTCATCTACCCTACCTAGTTGGCCGTTAATTCGAATAAAAATTCACCGTCAAAATCAACGCCTCTAGCTATCAGCACAAGAAATGGCTTTATCAAATTGATTATTACGCGTTAACCATAAGGAGAGTGCTTTCAGTGAATCTGGAGTGAACTCATCACAACGCGCGCTAATTTCATCAGGTGTTAACCAACTGACTTCAACAATTTCAGATTCCTGTAAAGCAAATGGGCCATGACTAACACAACTAAACAAACCGCCCCAAATACGACAGTTCTCACCTTCGTAATAAAATAAGCCATGCTCAGCAAATGGTACTCCAGAAACCCCAAGCTCCTCTTGTGCTTCACGCTTTGCGGAATCAAGAATATTTTCGCCTTGAGTTACCACTCCACCTGCCGTTGCATCCAAATAACCTGGATAAAAATCTTTGATATCAGTTCGCCTTTGTACCAAAATTTTTCCCATGCCATCATGGACAACAATGTAGGTCGCACGATGACGTAGATTTTCTGCACGCATTTGTCTGCGAGTTGCCTGGGCAATCACCTCATTGTTGTCATCAACAATATCAACCCATTCAACCACTTCGGTTTGTTCATCCATCCTTAAAACCTTTTTTATCAGCCTGTTAAGTACAGTTGTTATGCCATAGAACTTTACCGAAAACGGTCAAGCAAACAGTCTATCTCTCCGATATAACTCAACATTCAACAACACTACAACTCGATGTATGCCGAGCACATAACAAGGTATTCTTTTCATTGCTCCCTTGCAAGCAAACACCAATAAATTTGAGTGTTTATTCCGTACTATTGACGAATTAATCGACATTTCTCATTTCCTTATGAAATTATTTTCACAAAATTGTTAACAGCCTCAGCAAATTTATGAAGCAACTGCTATAGTTAGCACAAATAGGCTCGATATTAGTCCCATTTTTCACAGGAGGCGATTATGCGGATACTTATTACTGGCGGTACAGGGTTAATTGGTACACCCCTCGTGCAACGACTTGTTGCGCGTTCAGATAAAGTAACTGTACTAAGCCGCTCTCCACAAAAAGTTTACAGTCATTTCTGTAAAGCTGTTGAATGTTGGACTTCTCTTCAAGATAAGCAAAACCTTAATCAATTTGATGCGGTAATTAACCTTGCAGGAGAGCCTATCGCCGAAAAACGCTGGAGCGATGAACAGAAAAAAATCTTATGTGAAAGCCGCTGGGTAATAACTCAACGCTTAACGGAATTAATTGCAGCCAGTGATACACCACCACATACTTTTTTATCCGGCTCCGCTGTCGGTTATTATGGCGATCAAGGGCAAGCGGTTGTAGATGAATTTGAACAACCCCACGACGAATTTACCCATTATTTATGTCAACATTGGGAAGCGCTTGCTCAAAATGCCGAATCACCAGCAACACGGGTATGCATATTACGTACTGGGGTCGTCATGTCATTAAATGGTGGAGCATTGGCAAAAGTCCTCCCTATTTTTAAAATGGGCGCTGGTGGTCCTATTGGTCATGGAAAACAGTTTATGCCATGGATCCATATCGATGATATGGTAAATGCAATCTGCTTTTTACTCGATAATCATTCATTATCAGGGCCATTTAATATGACAGCCCCTTATCCCGTTCATAATGATCAATTTTCAGCTATTTTAGGCGAAGTTATTAACCGTCCTGCGTTTATTCGTACTCCTGCCTTTGCCATTAAAGCCATTCTGGGTGAAGCTGCTGCATTAGTTCTTGGCGGTCAACAAGCTATTCCTAAGCGCTTAGAAGAAGCGGGCTTTCAATTTGAATATATTGAATTGAAAATTGCTTTAGAGGATTTATTTAAAACACAATAAAAAATAAGATTTATATTATTAGGCTGAATAATATAATCAAATTCAGCCTTAAAACTTATTATTTACTACCTTGCCAACGGGTAAAGAGATCTTGTTCTAATTGAATATCAAATTGATCTAGAATTCGATTTACTGTTTGATCAACAATATCTTGAATTGTTTGGGGTTGATGATAAAAAGCCGGCATTGGAGGCATGATCACCGCGCCCATTTCGGCTGCTTGTACCAGTAAACGCAGATGGCCGAGATGTAATGGGGTTTCACGTACGCCTAACACTAATTTTTTGCCTTCTTTTAATACCACATCTGCTGCGCGCGTGACTAACGTATCAGTATAGCTATGTACAATGCCCGACAGTGTTTTCATGGTACATGGCATGATCACCATGCCCGCTGTACGAAATGAACCTGATGAAATCGCAGCCGCGATATCACGGCTATCATAATTATGATCAGCCAGCTGTTGGATATCTTTTACTGTGTAGTCAGTTTCTAACGATAATGTCTGGCGAGCAGCCGCACTCATCACAAGATGTGTTTCCACATGATCCACTGGTTTTAAAACTTCTAATAGCCTAATGCCATAAATGGCACCACTCGCACCAGTTAAACCAATGATTAGCTTTTTCATGCCACCCTCTTTCCAACGAATATATCCAGCGCTAATCATAACAGCTATTGTGATTAAAAACCTTCAAATCTACCGGTTAGATCGCCAAAATCAAAGATGTTAACTTTTCAGAATATCGAAATTTTCAGTAGTATTAAATTAAATAATAGAGATTGTTTTATGTTTAGGAGTAACTTTTAAGCTACGGCTCGCTGAACAAGATATAAACCTTATCTAATAAAAAACCAACCTAAAATGGAATTTCCCATAGGCTGGTTTTCTTCTTAAATCAAAAATGATTAACCTTCGTTATAAATCTCTAGGTTCTCAATCTCATTTTGATCTTTAATTTTTAGCTCATCATCTCTACGTAGATTCTCTAAATAATCTAAGTAGGTTTGATCGATATCTTTTGTGACATAAATACCATCAAACACTGAACATTCAAACTCACTGATTTCCGCATTCTCTTCACGAACAGCGTCGACCAAATCACTGAGATCTTGGAAAATCAAACCATCAGCACCAATGAGCTTACGGATTTCATCAACTTCACGACCATGTGCGATCAATTCATTGGCGTTTGGCATATCAATACCGTACACATTCGGGAAGCGAACTTCAGGTGCCGCAGATGCAAAATAAACATTTTTTGCCCCTGCTTCACGCGCCAGTTCAACAATCTGTTCTGAGGTGGTACCACGTACAATTGAATCATCAATCAATAATACGTTTTTATCACGAAATTCCGCACGGTTAGCATTCAGCTTACGGCGAACTGATTTACGACGCTCTTGTTGCCCTGGCATAATAAATGTGCGGCCAACATAACGATTTTTCACAAAACCTTGGCGGTATGGCTTATCTAAAATATGCGCGATTTCTAAAGCGATATCACAAGATGTTTCAGGTATTGGGATCACCACATCGATATGTAAGTCTTCCCACTCACGAGCAATTTTAGCGCCTAATTTTTGCCCCATACGCAATCTTGCGTTATACACTGATATTTTATCGATAAAAGAGTCTGGGCGAGCAAAATAAACATACTCAAATAAGCATGGCGTTAATTGTGGGTTCTCGGCGCATTGGCGTGTATACAGTTGACCTTTCTCGGTCACATAAACCGCTTCTCCGGGTGCAACGTCACGTAAAAACTCAAAGCCTAGTGTGTCCAATGCAACACTTTCTGAAGCTACCATGTACTCTTCAGCCCCATTTTCCAGTACCCGACGACCTAATACTAATGGACGGATACCGTGAGGATCACGAAATGCCAACATGCCATGACCAATAATCAAGGCCACACATGCATATGCCCCACGCAATCTTTTATGCATGGCAGCAACAGCAGTAAATACATTGTCTGGCTCAAGTGGAAAGTGATCAAAACGGTCTAACTCATAAGCCAATATATTTAATAAAATTTCAGAGTCCGAGGTGGTATTCACATGACGGCGAGCTGTTTCAAATAAACGACGCGTCAGTTCATGCGCATTTGTCAGATTACCATTGTGAGCAAGGGTGATACCAAAAGGCGAGTTCACATAGAAGGGCTGTGCTTCTGATGCGCTTGAACTTCCCGCAGTTGGATAACGTACATGGCCAATTCCCATGCAACCTTGCAGTCGGAGCATATGCCGTGTTTCAAAAACATCTTTTACGAGGCCATTCGCTTTACGTAAACGAATATTATTTTTGCCATCAATGGTAGCAATCCCTGCTGCATCTTGCCCACGGTGCTGAAGCACAGTTAAAGCATCATAAATAGATTGGTTGACCGGTGATACACCGGCGATACCGACAATACCGCACATTTAGTCTTTCCTCATCAGCCAGACGGAGAAATATTCTCCGGTAGGAAACTTGACGCATTTTGCAGGTAGTCAAAGAACCACCTGATTATATGACTGAACTGCGGAATAAGTTCCGAACGTTGCCAATCCTCACTTTGAGGAAGTGGTGTAAAGGTATCAAGAAAAAATAATAACGCAGATACAATTAACACACCACGCAACGCACCGAAGCAGATCCCCAGAACACGATCTGTGCCCGATAAGCCAGTTTTTTGAACCAGAGAACTAATCACATAGTTAACAACTGCACCGACAATTAATGTCGCAATAAATAATGCAGCAATAGCAATACCATTTCTGACTAGTATGTCCTCAAAGCGCGTAAAATACTGTGCTAAGTAAGGATAAAATGTACTAGCAACAAAGAATGCACAGCCCCATGTTATCAGTGATAAAGCCTCGCGAACAAACCCTCGGATCAGGCTTACCAGTGCCGAGAAGCCAATGATGGCAATAATTGCATAATCTAACCAGACCATATTTCATTCCAAAATTCGCACCCACGGCAGTGGCTGGAGTGCATTCTAACAGAAAACGAAAACGTTTGCGTAACCAATTTACATACAATTTAAAAAAACCAACGGCGAAAAGAAAAATTCATATTCGCCGCTACAATTGGTTAAAAACTCAAATTTTTATACTCTAAATAATTCGAAATACAACTAGACGACAAATCAATTCGTCGCCAAGGGCCTACAGCAGTATATGACTATTGCGTTGAGTATAGTCACTATACTTCAACGCAATATGCTATAAATCGAATGATAACGAGTATTTTATTCCTAATTCAATACTATGATTTACTCATGGCTTGAAAGCCCTAATCTCACCTTGCAGCCCCGTTATCGAACGCAACTCAGGTAATGCGCTTTCTAAGCGTTGCCGTGAAGCTTCTGGCCCAACAAAAATACGCGTTAATTGGCCATTCACTGGTCGTGAAGGAACCGTATAAACTTGATACCCAGACAACCGTAATTTTGCGACAATTTCCTCAACCTTCACTGAATTTTTCAATGCACCAAGCTGCACCACAAACGCTTTCCCCTGTGGAGCTTTAACTTCAGGCTTAGGCTCTGGTTTTGGTTCCGGCTTCGGCACTGGCTTCACTTCAGGTTTTGGCGTAGGTTTAGGTTCTGGCTTTTTAGGCTGTTCAGTTGGGGTAACCTCTTTTTCTGGCAATGTTGTGGCAGATTGCTGTTCGCGCTGCTGTTCATCTTGTTTCTGCTCAGAAATCGCTTCAGATATCATGGCTTCCGATACCGCGCCTGACGTCGAAGATTGCGTCAGCGGTGCGATCGCTTCGATATCTTGCTCGTCACCCGGTTTTGGAATAATAGGTATGGCCGCAAATTCATTTTCATTGTATTTCTTATCGCCATCAAGTAATGCGGGTAACACAATGATCCCCGCAGCAACTAAAACAATGGCGCCGACAAGACGATTTTGAAATTTACTTGCCACCTACGCTATCCTTTTGTTTGATCTAACAACATCATTACATGAGCAACAGTATGGAAAGAACCACAAACAATCACAATATCCTTCTCTGTTGCATCAACACAAGCTTGCTGCCATGCTTCATCAACCGAATCAAATACCTTTGGCGAATCTAGATATTGGCTTAATTGAGATGCTGATGCACCACGAAACTCAGTTAATGACGCCACATACCAATCCGTCACTTGCTCAGATAAACGCGTTAATGTGCCTTGGATGTCTTTATCGCCTAACATACCAACTACCGCACGGATCCGTCGCCCTTCAACCGAAGGAAGTTGCGCTAAACGAGTCACCAGATAACCTGCTGCATGTGGATTATGCGCCACATCCAGTATCATCAACGGTTTCTCACCAATAATTTGAAAACGCCCAGGGAGTTGAGCAGACTTCAAGCCCTCTCTCACCGCCTGATCAGTAATTTTATTGGCTAGTTGATGGTTAGTTTCTTTGAGACAACAAATAACCCCTAAAGCAGTCGCTGCATTAGCGAGCGGTACATTAGGTAACGGTAAATTCGCCCACTGGTATTTATCGCTTTGCCATGACCAATTATTTTCGTGTTGCTCAAAAGACCAATCTTTATCACGACGAAACAGCAGAGTACCAATTTCATTGGCATATTGACCGATCGATTCAGGCATGTCAGGTTCACCGACTACACCATAACGACCACCACGAAAGATACCCGCTTTCTCGAAACCAATGTGTTCTCTGTCAGAGCCTAGCCAATCAGTGTGATCGATAGCAATACTGGTGATTGCCGTGACATCAGCATCGACGATATTGGTCGCATCTAAACGCCCACCTAACCCTACTTCAAGGATCACCACATCTAACGCAGACTGTTTAAACAACTTCAGCGCTGCCAATGTGCCGTACTCAAAATAAGTTAATGAAATATCGCCACGTTCCGCTTCTATATCAGCAAATACACGACAGAAATCCGCTTCAGCTAGCTCTTGACCTTGAATACGTACCCGCTCGGTGTAGCGAACTAGATGTGGTGAACTATAAACTCCCACTTTGAGGCCAGCCGCCATTAAAATAGATTCAAGAGTATGGCAGGTTGTCCCTTTACCATTAGTGCCTGTCACGGTGATCACGTGAGGTGCGGGTTGAAGCAACCCCATTTGACGAGCAACTTGTCCGACGCGCTCTAGCCCCATATCAATATTTTGGCTATGCAGGTCTGTAAGATATGAAAGCCAAGTCTCCAATGGAGACTCGGCATTTGGAATAGTAAATTGATTACTCATCATCTTTTTTATGCTTAGCAGAGTCCTTTACTTGCTCATGAGCATCGATGACAACATCGTCTTTAGCGATATCGATTTTCACTTCCTCTTCAATCACTGGTACAAACTCTTCTGTATTGAAGCTCGGTTTATTGGTTAACATTGCTAATACATCAGCTAACGTATCACGCATATCAGTACGGCGAACGATCATATCGATAGCGCCTTTCTCTAACAAGAACTCACTACGTTGAAAGCCTTGAGGCAATTTTTCACGTACCGTTTGCTCGATAACACGTGGGCCTGCAAAACCAATTAACGCTTTTGGTTCAGCGACGTTGATATCACCTAACATCGCTAAACTTGCCGATACCCCACCCATGGTTGGGTCAGTTAATACAGAGATGTATGGCAGACCACGTTCTTGCATTTTTGCTAACGCTGCACTGGTTTTCGCCATTTGCATCAGTGACAACAGCGCTTCTTGCATACGCGCGCCACCACTTGAAGAGAAGCACACTAATGGGCAGTTATCTTCTAGAGCTTGTTCAACTGCACGAACAAAGCGAGCACCAACAACGGATGCCATTGAGCCACCCATGAAAGAGAATTCAAATGCCGCCGCAACAATTGGCATTTCTTTTAACGTCCCTTTCATTACCACGATAGCATCTTTTTCACCCGTCTCTTTTTGAGCCGCTGAAATTCTATCTTTATATTTTTTTGAATCACGGAACTTGAGTATATCTTTTGGCTCAAGTTCACTGCCTAATTCCGTTGTAGAGTCTTCATCAAGAAAAGCTTCAAGGCGCTGGCGTGCATGAATGCGCATATGATGATCACATTTAGGGCACACTTGTAAGTTACGCTCTAACTCAGCCCCATACAATACTTGTCCACAACTATCACATTTAGTCCAAACCCCTTCAGGGATATTGACTTTAGTTGATTGGGTCAAGTTACCTTTCTTTAATATTTTTTCAATCCAGCTCATTAATAGACCTTTTCGTCTGATTGATCTCTGGCTACTTCCTTGAGAAGCCGCATATAACGCCTCTCAGGTAAAACACCAGTATGTAATTTTGTGCCATTAAACCACAATGGTACTCCACTGTGGATAAAAAAATTTAAAATCCGTTACGGATTATCACTGTTTTGCGTAGCGACACGCTTTTCTCTCGCTGCTGCACGGCGATGACGGATCACTTCAATCACCCCCGGAAGAATAGAAATAAAGATAATGGCGACTATCAATAATTTCAAATTCTGCTGTACGAACGGTAAATCACCAAACAGGTAACCTGCATAAGTGAATGATAACACCCATAATAACGCACCTGTCACATTATAAAAGGCAAAATGACGATAAGACATTTTGCCCATTCCTGCAACAAATGGCGCAAAAGTTCTAACAATCGGCACGAACCGCGCCAATATAATGGCTTTACCACCGTGTTTTTCATAAAACGCATGGGTTTTATCTAAATAAACACGACGGAAAATTTTTGAATCGGGATTTTTAAATAATTTTTCGCCAAATATACGACCGATTGTATAGTTAATTGCATCACCTAAAATGGCCGCGATGATCATCAGTGTAACCATTAAATGCACATTCAAATCATTGCTATCTAATGCGGAAATCGCTCCTGCAACAAACAATAATGAATCACCAGGTAAGAATGGGGTTACTACCAGCCCAGTCTCACAAAACAAGATCAGAAATAAAATACCGTACACCCAAGTACCATATTCAGCAACCAGCTCTGCTAGATGCACATCGATATGCAGAATGAAATCGATAATAAAACTGATAAACTCCATAAGTGTCCTCGTGATTTATGAATAGCGTCCCTGCTATATCTAAGATTCTTAAGATTAGATTTACATCAGCTCATCGGCTAAAAAAAGCGGCCCCATCACATTCGATGGCAGAGCAAATTTCTCAGGATAATCAACCGCAACTAAGTACAAACCTTCAGCTTTAGCGGTCGCCGCAGCTTTTGTTCTGTCCTTAAGTTCCAGTAATTCTGCCATCCAATTAATATCTTGATTACCGCAACCAATTTCTAGCAGACTTCCAACAATATTTCTGACCATGTGATGAACAAATGCATTGGCTTTGATATCCACCACCACATAGTTACCATGGCGGCTAACTTGCACGTGCATTACATTACGCCAAGGCGTCCTTGACTGGCACTGGACTGCTCTGAATGAGGTAAAATCATTTTCCCCCAATAGAACTTGCGCCGCCTGATGCATTCTTTTTTCATCCAATGGATAATGAAAATGCGTGACGCCATTCGATAAAATCGCAGGTCGATAGCGATGATTAAAAATGACATAACGATAACGACGTGCTGTTGCACTGAATCTCGCATGAAATTCTTCATCAACACCTTGGCACCAACGCACGGCAATATCGTCAGGCAAATGGGTATTAACGCCCATTGTCCACGCTGCCTCTTTGCGCACTACTGGCGAATCAAAGTGCACCACCTGCCCTGTCGCATGTACGCCTGCGTCAGTACGCCCCGCACAAAACACACTAATCGGCTGATTAGCCACTTTAGACAGCGCTTCTTCGAGACAACCTTGTACACTTTTTACTTCTTGTTGGCGTTGCCAGCCATAATAGCGACTACCGTTATATTCAATGCCTAACGCAATGCGAGACAACTGGGTTGACTCGGACATCAGTAAGATAGCTCCTGAGCCAGTTTTTCTGCGGTTTCAACTGCCATCAATGCACCACCAAAACGCACATTATCGGCAACAGACCAAAACTGTAAGATTTCAGGAATACCGTAATCATTACGGATACAACCAATACTCAAATAATCGTTGCCAGAGGCATCAGTCACTTGAGTTGGATAATCGCCTTCTTCTGAGACCTGAATATCATCAAAACGTTCAAGTTCATCGCGAGCTTCTTCCATACTGACTGGTCGCAAGGTTTCAAGGTAAACTACTTGGGCATTACCATAAAATACTGGTGATTGAATAAAGCTCACAGCAACGGGTAGTCCATCGTCCTGCAATACTTTGCGTACTTGCTCAACCAGACGGCGCTCTTGCTGTACACTGCCTTCTTCATCGGCTAATGTTGGTAACATATTGAATGCGAGTTGTTTAGTAAAACGGCCTTCTTCAGCTGGGATGCCATTTAACAAACGGGCACTTTGTCCTGCGAGTTCATCCACTGCCGATTTACCATAAGCAGAAACAGATAACATATTTGTCAGCGTAATACGTCCCACTCCTGCCGCATCAATTAATGGCTTAGTGGCACTCAATAATTGGCTCACATAGCTATCTGCAACAGCAATAATATTACGATTGCGATAATCAGCTAAGACATGCGGGTTTACACTCGGTACAACTAAAGGGACATCTGGTTCGAGAGCAAACACACCACTGCTATCAATCACAATACAACCTTCTTGTGCCGCTTGTTCCGCATATTGCAAGCTGACTTCATCACTTGCAGCAAAGAACGCCATTTGAGCTTGCGACCAATTAAAGTCGGTAGCATCTTGGACTTGATAACTTTTGCCATTAAAACGAATGCTCTCCCCTGCTGTTCGCTCGCTGGCTAACAAGTACAATTCGCCAACCGGAAATTCGCGTTCTTGTAATAATGCTAAAATGGCTTCACCGACAGCGCCGGTTGCACCCAATAACGCAATATTCCAACCTTCAGTCATTGCTGTTTCTCCAAAAAATAACGATTAAATGAAATAATTAGCAAATAATAAGTTAATGATGTAATCATCAACTTATCATCGTTGTTTGCTGTATTCACTTAATTAAATGTGCATTAAAACCCAGTGCAGATAGTTGTGATGCAACCTGATCATCATCACAACGAATGTTGAGAGACGACCACTCACGGCGCTCCTGATAGTGCTTGCGTAATTTGTCAAACTCACCGGGTATTGCGGCGACTTCACGCAATGCAGCGTCGTCGCGACGCACATCATACACGAGATGAACCAGCCTTTTGAGCTGACTTTGCGATAATTTACCTTGAAATGTTAGTGCGCTAATTTCAGGTGTAGGTAATAAAGAAGACAGCGCGATATTGTCTGGTTTGCCTAAGAATTGGCAATACGCCTCGTAGACTTGGGTTGTACCACGTGCCTTACCTTCAAGGGTATAACCTGCAATATGTGGTGTGCCAATGTCTACCCATTGAAGTAATTCAATATCTAAATCTGGCTCGGGCTCCCACACATCTAAAACGACAGAAAGCGATTTACCTTGTTTCAATAGTGATAACAAAGCTTGATTATCAACAACTTCACCACGACTAGCATTAATAAGGATCGTGCCATCACGTAGCTCAGCCAAACGTTGAGTATCCATTAAATGGTAGGTTTTATCCGCACCATCCATATTCAATGGGGTATGGAAAGTCAAAACATCCGCTTCCGCCAGTACTGTTTCTAAAGGTAAAAATTCGCCCTGACCTTCTGCTTGCGCACGAGGAGGATCGCATAATAATGTTTTTATCCCCCAAGCTGCCAAGCGATTGGCTAAACGGCCTCCAACATTACCAACGCCAATAATTCCGACTGTTTTATCACGCAAATCAAAATGATCGCGTTCCGCTAACATTAATAATGCAGAAAATACATATTCAACCACAGCGATTGCGTTACAACCCGGTGCTGAAGAAAACGCGATCTTGGCTTGGTTGAGCCATGCTGTATCGACGTGATCAAAGCCCGCTGTTGCCGTACCCACGAATTTAACTGGTGTATGGCTAAGTAATGCGCTGTTAACTTTGGTAATTGAACGTACCATAAGTGCGTCGGCATCAAGCAATTCACCTTCAGGTACTGGGCGGCCTGGCACAGCAGTAACTTTACCTAACTTGCTAAATAATTGCTGAGCATATGGCATGTTTTCATCAACTAAAATTTTCACTGAATTCGCCCCAATATCATCACGCGTCTTTTAAATAAAAATGCAAAGTATACTCTAAATCATTCAAGGTGCAGCTAGGCGATAAACGAACGCTCAGCTAGAAGTATAGAAAACACTGTGGCTAGCGTCAGTGAGTGTAGGTACTCTATATTAATGAGAAGCGCTGCAATTTGAAGTATGACGAGTATGTCATCTATTTTGCCACGTTCCAGCACCATTTCCTATGTACGATTTACTTCATTTAACGATTCTTTAGTACGAAAACGATCGGGGGTCACACCCGATATTTGCTGAAACATTGCAATAAATGCCGATGCGGAGCTATAGCCCACATCCAGCGCGACCTCATGCACACTTTTTCCGCGTTCTAACCCAGCTACCGCATGCAAATAACGTAAACGCTGACGCCATTCACTAAACGACATCCCTAGCTCTTGCTGACAACGACGCGATAACGTTCGTTCTGAGGTGTAACTGCGTTTAGCCCACTGCGCTAAAGTCGAGTTATCAGTGGGATCTCTTTGTAAGGCATCTAAAATGGGGGCTAAAAATTTATCTTTTGTGATAGGAAGATAGGTATCTTGGCAAGGTGAAAGTGCAAATTGGTCAACCAACACACTGGCTAAACGCTTATCTTCATCGGTTTGAGGCTCAACAATTCCCCTTTGATAAAAATCGGACATAATCGTCTGAAAAATGGGGCTTAGTCGAACTACGCAGGCACGAGAGGCTAACTTGCCGCTGAGGTGTTGTGCAAAATCGATGATCCGAAATTTAACACTTTGTTTATTAAAACTCGCATGCTGTACATCGGCAGGTATCCAAATGCAAAATTCAGGTGGTGCTAGATAATGCTTACCGCCAACTTCCATTTCCATGATCCCACACACCACATAGAGCAATTGCCCAAACGAATGAGAGTGAGATTTATACTCTGTCTGGGTATCAATTTGTTCATGCCGTAAGGCAATAAACGCAGGTTCAATGATATTGCACTCATTAATTAGTCGTTTCGATGTGTTTGTAATTTGTTTCATGAATGTTGTCTGAAAACCGTTATCGAATGTCTGAATATCAGTATATATAAAAAATCTGACAAGGCTATACTATTGCCATCATTAGGGAGAAGCATTTGATGAAAAATTTAATCTTTCCGTTAATAGCGGTTTTACTGTGGTCAATCAATGCGATTGTCAATAAAGCGGCTGCAACGGCCATCGATCCTGCGGCAATATCTTTTTACCGTTGGGCATTAGCACTATTAGTCATGACTCCATTCGTACTGCGTTCAGTTCTTAGGCATTGGTCGGTTGTCAAAAAACATTGGTGGCAATTAGCCATTTTAGGGGCACTAGGCATGATGCTTTATCAAAGCCTTGCTTATTATGCGGCCCACTCAGTCAGCGCAACCTTTATGGGGATCATGAACTCACTTATCCCATTGCTAACCGTGGTAATTAGTATATTTGTCCTACGAGTCATTCCAACGGTCGGTATTTTTATCGGTACACTACTGTCATTGGTTGGGTTAGTTTGGCTAGTGAGTCAAGGAAACCCTGCCACTCTATTTTCTCAAGGACTTGGTACAGGTGAGCTATTGATGTTAATTGCCTCCGCAGCCTATGCTTTATATGGCGTACTGACTAAACGTTGGGCAATTCAGTTATCAAGTTGGGATTCACTGTATGTGCAGATTTTCTTTGGTGTGCTCCTATTAATACCTAACTTTTTATTGGCTGACGATGTTTCACTCAATAGCCATAATATTGGTCTTGTGGCCTTCGCAGGGATTGCAGCATCAATTATCGCCCCTGCGATGTGGATCCAAGGTGTGATGCGCTTAGGTGCCAATACAACATCTATCTTTATGAATTTAGCGCCAGTATTTACAGCAATTATCGCGATTTTTGCGCTCGGCGAAGAATTAAAAAGCTACCATCTATTAGGCGGCGGAGTGGTCTTACTTGGTGTAATGTTAGCACAACAATTACGCACGCCACTGACTGATCTTTTCAAGAGTAAAAAACACATTGAGCAGAAAAAAGATTGCGTAAACGATAACAGCCAGTAAAATTAGCTTTCAAGCAATGCAATGTCGTAATCCATATGCCCCACTTATGTGGGGCTATGTTTTTTTATTTATACCCATTAATTATTAAATGAATCATCTTAATTTAATTTATTTAATAAAATACCAATATATTAAATATTACATTGTTGAAAACATTATGGATTAGGTAACTAATATTATGATGAATATGTAAAAGGATAGTCATGCTCCCTAATATTAAGCCATTTCGAATAGCCACCGTGACTTTAGCTACACTGATAACTTTGTGCTTTACGTCTTCAAAACTTCATTTATCACCATTAGCAACAAGTTATGCTTTTTCTCAATCCGATGACACTCAAAAGGATTTAGTGTCATTGGCTAAAAATGAGCATAATGACTTGCCATCAACGGTGAGTCTTCCTACGATTTTCTCAACCATTGTTAATGATGATTACGCCAAAAAAGCGTATTTATTGTATCAAATCTATCATGGTGATGAGTATCGAGAAAATTTAACACCTGACTGGTTACAAGCTCAAAAATACCTTGAGCTTGCGGCTGAATTAGGCCATCAAGATGCATTGATTGAAATGATTGAACAGTCAACTTTCCGTTTTAATTTTCCCGGAAAGTACCTTGATGAACTAGCGCAAAAATATATTAATACTCTGTTAGATAAATACCCTGATTCTCCGAAAGCCCTTATTGCTTTAAGCGATCTTTATGCAACATATACAACACATTTTTATAATCCTGAAAAATCATTTGAATTAATTCAAAAAGCGAGTGAAATATCACCATCAGCAGAGAACAACTATAAACTTGCTCAAAAATACGCTCTCGCTCTAGGTACAGAGCAAAATTTAAAACAAGCTATCAGTCTTCTACAAGAAAATATTGCTAACGATAAATTAGTAAAAGATAGCCAATATGCATTAGCACGACTCTATTTTCAATTTGATGTATCCGATGAAATTGAAAAAGACTTCGTTATTGATATACTCAAAGAAGGTGTTGAAAGAAATAAAACTTCTTTATTTCCAGATTATAGCTTAGCACATTACTATGCAGACTATCTTTTAGAGCAAGACCCAATTAATAATAAAGAATATGCTTTTTCATTATACAAAAAAACAGTCAACTATTTTACTGATGCAAATATACATCATGCATTAGCGCTAATAAAATATAAAGAACACGAAAAAGATCAGGCCATGGCCCTTATTTTATTAACGCTAGAATCAGATAAAGAGCGTCATTATCTCACCACAAGAGAGCGTCAAAATGCTTATGACCTGCTCTTTGAGCATGCTCTTGAGTATCCTAGAGCAATTCAATTTCTTATTGAAGAATCATTTAATAATGAACGAGCAAGAACTTTCATCCTTCCTTTATTAGATCAAAATCCTGACGTAAGGTTTAAATATGCCATAGCTAATGTTAGCCGTATGAGTATTGAGAATAAAGTTGATGAAAATAAATTAACCTCACATTATCTAGACATAATTGAAGCCGCAGAGTTAGGTTCCATTGATGCTATGCTGTTTATTATTCATGGGAAAATTGATGATAACCTCATTTCTGGAAGCCTTTATTACAATAATAAATTTGATCAACTCACAGGGACAACACAAAATGATCGTTTGATGTGGCGTAACAAGTGCGCAGAACAAGGGAGTAATCGCTGTTTAGCCGAGCTGGGTAAACTCTACCAATATGGGCAATCTGGTGTTGAAAAAAATTATCCGAAAGCACTGGAATATTATCGACAAATTCATGTCATACCTGATAAGTATGAATTTTTGGATTATGAGTCCGATATGAAGCTTATTGAAAAAGAGCTACAAGAATTCAATGAGCTGCTCAATCAATATCATAATAATGACTCCCAAGCCGCTTACAGACTAGCCAATACTTATCGGCTCGGTGAGTATGGGCAAAAGAAAGACAATGTTAAGTGGCTTAAATATCTCGATCAAGCAGCAAACTTAGGCAGTTATACAGCATTAAGTGATCTACAGACATATTATGAGAACGAAGGGTTACTCGAAAAAAATAGCGCTAAAATCATGCGTTATTATAAGCAGCAAATCTCTTCAGGTAATCAATCAGCCACCCTAAGCTTAGGCTTAAATTATTTATACGGATTGCACCTTGTTAATGCAGATCGAACAAAAGCTCGTGAATTATTGAAAAAATCAGGCAAAGATGGCGAGCGCTATCTCTCTGAAATGGATAGTTTCGATGCAAAATACAATATAAAAAATAAAGATGCAGATACCAATCTTCAGCTAGGTATCGCACATACATCCGGTAAAGGAACCAACATTGATCATTTAAAAGCTCGACAATATTTTAAAGCCGCTGGAGAACAAGGGGATCAAGATGCCGCTTATACCTATATTAGATCGTTACAAAATGGTATTTATGATTATAAACAAAACCGCTGGATAGTAGAGCCTAATTGGGATGAAGCTATTTCATGGTTAAAAAAATACCCACTGGCCTGTTGTGAGGAAGATGAGTTATTTCGTTATAATACACTGGTATTACCCGCGTTAAATAATGATATTAATGCAACACTCCGATTGTCCCATTGGTATATTGAGCAACAGCAACATACTGCGGCAGCCTATTGGTATAACAAAATACTGGATAAAGCAGATTTAAATATCATCATCCCTGCTCTTGATAAAATAATTACCAATACAGACAAAAAACGCGAATTATATTCATTTGGAACATTGAAGAACAATCAATATTCTAAAGTCCATTTTGCATCTTTAGCGCTAAGTAACAAAAAAGTAGCCGCAAACCCACAGCTCTACCAGTCTCTCATTCAATACCTGCATGAAGGATTAGACTCAAAAGATCCTGTGATTGCAGATCTTGCATTTGATTCTTTGTTGACTGCATATAGAGATGGAACTGAACGGTATAGTTATCGAAACCTTCATCCAAAACATGAAAAAGCGTACGTTGAATTATTAGAGTCACAGTCTAAGAAACGTACTGATGTGCTAATGCTATTGGCTGAATATTATACAAAAAAAGATCCGCAGAAAGCGCTAGCATATGCCAAAGAATCTGATGAAAAAGGTAATATTAAAGCAGCTAATTATCTATTTAACTTTTATCTTACTCAACATGATGCTGAAGATGAGAATTTTGAGCGTGCGGTTCAATATCTCAAGAAATATTTAAATATGAGGGAAGCTGCTGATAAAGAGAAAATTAAAGAGCTTACTGTTCCTACTCTAAAGATAACCT
The DNA here is from genome assembly GCF_016618195.1 of Providencia manganoxydans. NCBI lineage: Bacteria > Pseudomonadati > Pseudomonadota > Gammaproteobacteria > Enterobacterales > Morganellaceae > Providencia > Providencia manganoxydans. The sequence continues at coordinate 1,796,197 of NZ_CP067099.1, read as the reverse complement.
ACATTGCCAATATTTATTTCGAAGGCTTTGACGATATAGCGCGAGATCTAGATAAGGCGATTGAGATGTATCAATATTTATTAAAATATGAACCTGAAATTGCATTAGAAAAACTTTATGAGGCACATATCTTAAACGGAAATGCCAATGAAGCTTATTACTATGCATTAATTCTTGATAAAGATATTGATAATGTCATCATGTTTAATACGCTAACCGATGCACAGCGTGAAGCTATCAAGATACGTGCACAAAATTATATCGATAGTCAAAATACTAAAAAATAAATCATAACCGTAGTCCAGACTTTCATAGTATCCGTCTGTACTGATTGATCTGCGACTGACAAGCTTAGCTTCCTATGCACTTTGCTTGAAAAATAGCTGCGCTGGTTGACCTGAGAGTACTCATCAATCAGCCAGCGTCTGCAAGGAAGCATCCCGCATATTACATAAACCGGTCAGCACCGCCTGAAGCCTCAATAGTCTGACCGGTAACAAACTGATTCCGATCAGAAAGTAAGAATGCGGTGATTGCCGCAATATCTTCTGGTAATCCAAAACGACCTACAGGCGTTTTCTCTTTGCCCAATAATGTCATGATCTCTTTATCCGTTTTATCAGTCAGCTCAGGACGACGATCACGGACATTCGGCAGCATATTCCTAGCCCAGTTATCCGTTATGACAGCACCTACCCCCACCGCGTTAACCAAAATCTCATCAGGCGCAACACTCAGTGCCAGACTACGAGTTAGATTATTGATTGCAGCGCTCAGAGCATGCGAAACCGTCAGTTGGGGGTTTGGATAGATCCCACCAATAGAGGAAATGTTGACAATGCGTCCCCAATTTTGAGCCTGCATTCCGGGTATGACAACCTTACAAAACCGTCGCATTGCAGAAAACTTAGTCTCTGTCATCGACTGCCACTCTTCTTCTGATGTAGTCAGCAGTGTGCCTGTGTGGGCTCTTCCTGCATCATTTACCAGCAAATCAATGCGCTGAAAAATACTTTCGGCCTGCTTTACCACCAGCTCAGGCAGTTCAGGATCCGTCACGTCCCCAGCAATCGGCAGTACGGTTACTCCGTATTTATCTGCAATTTTTTGTGCTGCTAATATCAATTGTGCTTTTTGTCTAGCAACCATGATCAGATGCACACCATTCGCGGCCAATTCTTCGCAAATACTGAAACCAATACCGGTTCGAGCTCCAGTTACTAGAGCCACTTTACCCGTCAGTTTTAAATCTATTTTCAACTCCTTAGATTATGTTTAGTGATTAATGTGAATAACATGAGTAGCAATTTTTTGTTTCAAACACTTGGGGAATAAAATTCAGACGTCTGAATAAAGTGGTCAAAGAATCGGGAATAGATATTGCCTAGAGTAGACAACATTACGTTTAGAACGAGGTGTGAACATGTGTACTGATAGCGAGGAACTTTCTTCGGTCAAGATCCTAATACTGGCAATTATTTGCTGTATCGTTGTCGCTAATATCTATTTTAATCAATCCGTTATGAATCTGATTGCGGGTTCTTTTCCTAATGAATGGAAAGCCGTCTCTTTGATCCCCATGGCCACCCAGTTAGGCTATGCGGCAGGCTTGTTCTTGCTGATCCCGCTGGGCGATTATATAGAACGTCAACGGCTTATCCTACGTCAGGCACAAGTGCTGTTTTTGGCACTGATTGGCATGATATTGTCTCCAACTGCATCAGCGCTGGTGTTTTTCTCTTTCCTGACTGGCATTGCTGCCACCGTTGCCCAACAGATTGTACCGCTTGCAGCTTCGCTTTCGAAAAGTTCTTCACGCGGTAAAACAATGGGAACGGTAATGAGTGGTGTTTTGGCAGGAATTCTAGCGGGGAGAGCTATTGGCGGCTTTATTGGTCAATATTTCGATTGGCGAGGAGTCTTTTTATCGGGCGCAGTCATTACACTGATAGCGATATTTTTCATCGCCCGTATGTTGCCTTCTCAGTCGTTACCTACTCCGAAATTTAACTATCTCACAGTACTGCGTTCCTTAGGCCAGTTATGGAAAAATGAACCACAGCTGAGAAATGCGACACTGACACAAGCCCTGTTATTTGCCTCCTTCAGCGTGTTATGGACTGCCCTCCCTTTCTGGCTAGCCTACCGCTACCATTACGGGGCAGGCATAACTGGGTCTTTGGCTGCGCTGGGGTTAATTGGAATTCTCTGTGCACCTCTGGCAGGAAGTATCAGCGATCGTCAAGGCCCTTTTAGAATGGTTGTCTTGGGCATAGTGCTGATGCTGCTGGCCTGGATTGTTTTCTGGGGCTGGAACAGCATAGTTGGTATGGTGGTGGGCATTCTATTACTGGATGCGGGGGAACAATGTGTCCTGATCGCGAATCAGCACACCATTTATTCTTTGTGTCTAGAGGCTCGAAACCGTCTTAACACACTTTTTATGTGCATCATGTTTATCGGTGGCGCATGTGGCTCACTGACGGCCACTTGGCTATGGGAAACCACGCATAACTGGATGTTGATCGTGTCTGCTGGGGCGGGGCTGGTGATATTAGGTATGTTAATCGCCATCAGATACAACACTTCATCCCTTCAAACGGGCACATAGTTCTAACGCATTTCTGATGTCTGTTGAGTATTGAGACTCATCGATATGGCTTAATACCTCCGTGATTAACTGTTTTGCCACCACATGGTCACCGATTTCAATCAGCAGCATTGCTAGCGAGCAAACAATGCGCAAAGCCCAGCCATATGCTTGTTGCTGGTATGCTTTATTCAGTGCCAGTTCTAATTGCTGGCGCTGAGTGCAAGTCGGTAAATGTATTGCGGAAAGACGCATCAGTTCAGGTATACACCAGTTTTCATGCGGTGTTTGCTGCGAAAGTCTGGCATCCATTTCTGATAATAAAGGAGAGTACTGCCAGTCTAATCCCATGCCTCGCAGCGATCTAAATAACATAGTTTGCTTGATATTCGGCTGACTGAACTGCTCAGCCCAATGGAGAAATAACTCACCGTAGGTTTTCCAAAAATAGAGGTCATGTTTTTCAGCCAGTTCAATAAGCCAAAGAGCGGCCTTTCTTACCCAGCGCGGATTGCGATCGAGCGCCGCTGTCATGCAAGCACCTTCCGCCAAGGCGCAACACAACGAACAAATATGTTGTAAACGCGCCGCTTTTTTCACTGCTCGCCATGCAATCTGCTTAGCGGTTTTATACTCACCCTGTACCCAAAGTACACGGGATAAAAATGCCTCACCAGCAGTTTCCTGATCGAGTCCAAAACGGAAAGCGTGGTCGGAACCGTCAATGGCAAGCCGATCCAGAGATTGTTGCAAATAATCGCGACCGAGAGCATGCTTCCCCAAAAAATGCCAAGATACCCCCAAAATTCGCAATCCTGTAGCCAGCGCGTTTGTATCATTAATCGTCTGTGCAAGCGTGCACATTGACTGCGCATGATGAAGCGATTGGTCGAGTTTTCCGGTGCGCAAGTAATACAACCATAGCCCATAATAAGCTTGTAAGCGGATTTCGTTATCGTCGAGTTGTTCAGCAAGTGACAACGCTGTTTGCCAAGTGGATCGTGTTTCAGGAGTGGGACCTTTTGCCCAAGTCGATGCTTTACCCGCAGCTGCACTGAGATCCATTCTCTGATGTAATGTTAAAACTCCCTGCAAACGCGCTTCACTGAGCAACGGATAAATATGGCGCTGACATTCATGATAAAGTGAATATTCAATCCAGAATGGCGTCATGGCCTGTAATATATCAAGTCCTTTTGCAGGGTTAGCTCCTTCAGTTAAGGTGTGCTGTAAAACACTGCGTAAATCATTAAGGATAGAGTCATAACGTGCTCGCCACTGTTTTGTTGGCAGCCTATACCAATCGAGCTGAGCTTGCTCCGCTTGACGATGGCAATAGTCAGCAAACTGAGCGGCAAGCCTTGGATAGACTCCTTGCTGCCTGAGTTTATCGCAAGCGAACTGACGAAGGGTTTCCAGTAAACGAAAACGGGTAACGGGTACCTGAGTAATCACTTGGATCAGTGACAGGGAGACCAATCGTTGGAGATCATCGACAAGCTGCCAACTATTTTCTTCGGGAGTCTGTAAGAAGTCGGTCACGGTGTTCACGGAAAATATATCGGTGAAAATCCCCAAAGAGCAGAATAATTTCTGTTCACGCGGATTGAGTAATTGATAAGTCCACTCTAGCGTAGTCTTGATTTTTTGATGTCGAGATACCCGAACGCTTTGCCTATTGCTCAAAAGCTGAAAACGATCTTCCAGACCATAATAAATCTCACTGACGCTCATAATCGATAACCGAGAGGCTGCAAGTTCAATTGCTAGGGGGAGCCCGTCAAGATGACGGCATAATTCAGCTATCACTGGTAGCTCAGCATTTGATGGATGGTAATCAAATCGCTGAGCCTGAGCGCGTTCAATAAATAGGCGAACGCAGGGAAACAGCAGCAATCGTTGAAAATCGGCCTCTTCTTTTTCTGGAACCACTAGTGGCGGTAGGAGGTACTGTTGCTCACCTGCAATTCCTGTTACCGCCTGACTAGTAAGTAACATGGTAATATGTGGTGCTGCATTCAGTAGCAAGGTAATCACCGGTTTTAACTCTTTGATAACATGCTCACCATTATCAATCATCAACAAGCACTGGCGTTGGGCGAGCTAATGCGATAAATCAGAATCGTTATGAACAGCAGTTAATGGCAGATGCAAAGCCTGTGAGAAAGCGGAGAGAAGACTGGAAGCGTCAGAGATGTGGGCCAGTTCAACCACACAAACACCATCTGGATACTTTGCCCGAACAAAATTAACGACTTCCCAAGCCAAACGCGTCTTACCCACGCCGCCTAGACCAGTGATAGTGACAAGTGGGTGCTGACGTATTAAGGCGCATACCTCCTGCACTGCTTGATCACGCCCTAAAATCGAGGTTAGAAAAGGAAAAACAACCGGGGATTTTCTGCTATGTTCTGACGATACGACTTGATGACTGGGCAAAAGGTCAAAACGGTAGCCAGCACCAAATTCGGTCGTTAGAAGATGACGATCGTTGCCAAGCACGCGACGGATGGCAGAAATCTGCGCTTGAAGATTATTTTCCTCAACAATTTCATTCCCCCATACCTGAGTAACTAATCGGTCTTTACTGACGACTTGGCCTTGTGCACTGACCAGAGCAACCAGCACATCAAAGGCTCTGGCAGAAATTTTAACCGGTTTACCGCGATGCAGCAGGATCCTCAATTGAGGACAAATTTGCCACTCAGCAAAGCGGATTTCATCGGTAGATTTCATGATGTCACTCTCTTTTGTCGGGATCCTCTGTCGCAGGTCAGCGGTAGTATAAAATCAGGGGCAGCGTTCCTCATAACACAATAGTTAATTCAGCAATCATAACATAGGGGATTTCTCATCACAGTCAGATGAGCGATATAAAGTACAATACATTGAATTAAACATTTTGACACTAAACAGCCCTCAAACAGCGCTCAAGTGTCTAATTTAAGTGAAGAGCTGATGCACGTAACAGTGCAACAAAGATGATTTTTTGAATGAGATCGTTCATATTGATTGGAAAGAGTTCACTTCCACTAAGAAGATTAAATTAACAAAGGCTGAAAATGACAAAGCTCGAAGAATTAAAAAATATTTATCCCGATGCACTTGTATGGCAATTTGGTGATAGCCCAGAACTTGCTGACGAACTCGTACAACTGGTTTTGAGTGGAATTAAAACAGCGACATGTTCTTCGATAGCATCTTTTCAGCATGAATATAAGCGAGGCGAAGCCCCCTACGTTGGCAGTTATAATATCATTCTTAACGGAGCCGGACAGCCAATGTGCGTAATCAGAACCCTCAAGATGCAAGTCATCCGCTTCAATGAAATGACCCGTGAACTCGCCAGTAAAGAAGGTGAAGGTGATTTAAGTCTGGAGTATTGGCAAGAAGGCCATAAGCGTTATTTTGAACGTGAAGGCTCTTATTCTGAAGAAATGGAGCTTATCTTTGAGGAATTTGAACTTATAGAAATTTTGTAACAGCCCGCTTTGGCACAGGACTACCCTAAGCGAGTTTCAGCGGTCAGCCATGAGCGAGGAGCGGATAACAAATTAGTCGGCAAGCCATGGGGAAATTTTAATGCTTCTATTCAGGCCAGCCATCGGATCCTACTGGCCATTATTAAAACAGGAAGCATATTCAAAATGCTCAGGTCATCGGATCTTCACTTTTAGTCCAATAACGAGCGTGGCAAGAAACATTACGCAACCAGCGGTGATGAAAACCCCTATCACGCCGCTGATGCTAAAGAGTAAGCCTCCTAGTGCAGCTCCAGCAGCAATTGAAGACTGTACTGCTGCCACTACCATACCCCCTGCTGTTTCAGCCTGATCGGGAACGGAACGTGCTACCCAGTTTGACCACGCCACGGGAACGCCACCAAAAGCCATCACCCATAACGCAACAAACAATATCAATCCATTTTCGTTCAGGGGCAATAAAATCATGCCCAGTGCTGCCAAACCGACAAGTGCTGGCATCAGTATCAGCGTAAAACGCAAACTTCTTTCCATTAGCCAACCAGTCAGTAGCGTTCCGATAAAATTAGCCACGCCGAATCCAAGCAGGATTAAAGATAAATGATCTACATCAAGCTGAGTAATATTTTCAAGAGCCGGTCGAATATAGGTAAACATCGCATACTGACCAGTATGTACAATAACACATCCAGTCATTCCGATCGCAACGCCTGGGCGGCGAAGCACATCCAAGATAGTCGCAGTTGCCATCATTCTACGTGGAGCCATTCTAGGAAGCGTAAACAACTGAAAAATGAGTGTCAGCACGCCTACTCCAGTTGCAGCGATAAAAGCACTGCGCCATCCATAAAGCCCACCTAAGTAGCTTCCCAGCGGAATCGAAACGACTGTTCCGACGGCAATACCACTAAAAATAATGGAGAGAGCACGCGGCACTCTTTTTGCAGGAACCAGCCGCATAGCTACGGCAGCTGCCATACTCCAGAACCCACCCAGAGCTATACCCAACAGAATGCGCATTACAAGTAAGATTGACAGGCTCGATGAAAGTGCCACAAGCAGGTTGGAAGCAATCATTAGCACGGTAAAACCAAGCAAGACATTTCGGCGATCATAATTGCGCGTCAGACGGGGAACTATCAGGCCAGCAAACAGTGCTACCACTGCTGTTATCGTCACAGCCTGACCTGCAAGGGCTTCGGTAACACCAAGATCAGCGGCCATAGGTGTCAGCAAGCTAGCTGGGAGGTATTCTGCGGTCAGCAATCCAAACACCCCCATCGTCAGCGAAATAACAGCTATCCATGCGGATTCTTTAGGCTCTGAACTATTCAGACTAGCAGATATGGCTTCAGGTGCTTCATTTCTCATAACATACTCTTTTCAGGAAAAAATTTAGGTTCCAAGTCTAGAGCTGTGAAGCCGGATGCTCTATGATGTTACATCCTGATTTTTTACCCGAAACGCCGGAAATACATGTGAATAAACATTTTGCTCTGTCATCCGAACTCATCAGTGAACTATTGCTTGAAATGCGCCTATGTGGCGTACAGTACCGCCGCTTACTGACTGGAACTGAATTTGGTGTCGGTTTTAGTAATAAACCGGGCCATGCCTATTTTCATTACATCGCTGTGGGAACTGCTTTGCTTCGTACAAACGATGGTGTGCTTCACAAGCTGAAAGCCGGAAGCATGGTATTTATGCCACAGGGTGAGGAGCATCAGCTTATATCGGATGTCAGCTGTGCAATTCAACATATCGATACGTTAGGCTCTGCGCCTTTAGGAGAGGCTGTCAGCGGAATCAATACCTGTCCCAGTACGCATCCGACTCCCAGCACAGTTCTGTTTTATGGCTGTATGGAGTTCGATCTTGGTGGAATGCAGGGCTTGGGTAAACTGATGCCGCAAGCCATAGTGGTGGAAGCAAACGAAAAGGTATATCCGGGACTGGTTCCCATTCTGGATGCAATGAAATTTGAAATTTGTTCCGGGCGTGCTGGCTTCGCGGGCATTCTGGCACGCCTAGCAGAAGTGGCTGCTGCCATGATCGTTCGTGGATGGATAGAAAACGGCAGTGAAAATGCCGCTGGCCTTATCGCCGCGCTACGTGATCCGCGGCTTGCCCGTGCCATTCTGACCATCCATCGCGATACAAGTCGAGAGTGGTCTGTTGCAGAGCTTGCTGCCCAGTCTCATGTTTCACGTTCTGTTTTCGCTGAACGCTTTACATCAATCATTGGAATACCTCCCCAGCGCTATGCAAGGGAAGTACGAATGCGCCTCGCTGTTCACTGGATTATTCACGATAAAGTCTCAATCGACACGGCAGCTTTACGTCTCGGCTATGCCTCACAGGCAGCATTTAGCAGAGCTTTTAAGCGTATCATTGGGTATCCACCGGGTGTTATGCGAAGCAACCAATTAAAAGCCATTCAGAGTTAATTCACTGAAATTATGAATATTATTGATTCGGTTCTGCACTGAATTCTGCATATAACACGGAGAACTGAGCATAAACTGACCATCATCAATTAACGCATCACATTTTCTCTAATGTCCGTTTCTGACACAACAGTTACTGGAACGCTAATATCTACAAGCTACCTGAGTAAACATTTTAGTTAGATATTTAATGCATCCAGCCTTTCGAAGCCACTAAGTCCGCTTTTCGCAGTCAGATTAGATTGAGTTTTGTGCCATAACGGTATCCGATCAAACCCGAACTATTACAGCGAATTTAATGCTATTAGTGCTCTATCCCCTATTCATCACGGGCTAGTTTGAAACACCACCCTAGCCAGTAGCCCACCCAATTCCGTCCCTTTCAATAATTGCAATTCCGTGCCGTGGTAAATCGCAATATCTTTTACCAATGCAAGGCCAAGTCCAGAGCCTTCCATCGCTAATGCATTATTTAATCGTGTAAATGCTTCCATAGAACGCGTTATTTTTTTATCGGGAATACCGGGGCCTGAGTCTTCTACTTCCAAAATAGTATGCTGCTTGTCTTCACTGAAGAGTATTCGTACCGTTACTATGCCATTGGTAGGGGTATATTTAATCGCATTATCAATTAAATTGGCGCACATTTCAGAAAGCAAAATTGGCTCTCCTTTGATCCATGATTGTTCTTCCCCCTCATAACCTAAATCAATACCTTTACTTTCAGCTTGCCCTAGGCGAGTAAAACAAGCCTGCTGAACCAACTCAACAAAATTGATTGCTCGATATTGGCGGATAGCTTCTTTTTCATGTGCTTTTAAACGTGCTAGCTGCAATAACCTATCAGTTAAGGCAATAGTACTATCCAACGTGTTATTAATGGCATGTAAACTTTGCTGTCGTTGTTGTTCATCATTGCTATTCAATGCCACAGACACTTGTGTTTTCAAAACGGTTAAGGGCGTTTTTAATTGATGAGAGGCATCGGCACTAAAACGCTCTTGGCGCTTCACCATTCTTTTTAATCTTTCAATATAACGATTTAATGCATCTACAAGCGGTGATAACTCTGACCATGGTAATACATCGGGTATAGGTGTTAGGTCATTTGCAGAACGCCCCATCATCAAATAAGATAATTTTTTGAGTGGGGTTAATAGGCGGCTCAATAATAGATAAGCTAGAACCAAGGTCAAAAATACCACAGTTCCTTGGCTCATTAAGGATGAAATGAGTAATTGGCGTGCAAATTCGTGTCGTGATGCGACTGTCTCTGCCACACGGATCTCTACCATTCCCATCATGCCGCCTTCATTCACGGGTTGATAAAATGAGGCAACACGGATCGGTAAACCTTTGTATTCAGCATCGTAAAAATAAACCAGTGCCGTATACAGCTGAGAACGCAACCAATGCGGGGGGATCTCAGGTAAATCATTATAACCTGAAATGGTTTCACCACTTGGAGAGATGACTTGATAGAATAAGCGGTCATTAATGTTGCGCTCAAAACTGTCTAAGACAACATAAGGCACATCAACGATTAAATGACCATCTTGCACTTGTATACGTTCAGCCACTGTCCTCGCGGAAGAAAGCAAAGTGCGATCATAAGCTTGGTTCGCCGCATTTTTGGCGCTGTAATAATGGGTGTAGACTGTAAAAGCCCCCAAAACAATAAGGGGGATACCGAAAAAGAGCAGCAACTGATGAAAGAGAGAGTGTGGATGAGAGACTAATTTCATACACTACACTGCTCTAGTCGGTATCCTAATCCGCGAAGAGTACTAATATTGACATCTGTCCCCGAAAGTTTTTTTCTGACGCGATGCACATATAATTCAATACTCTGTAAATTAGCTTCATCGGAGAGGGAAAAAACCTGCTCAAACAATTGTGTTTTTGAAACAGGACGCCCACGGCGATTGAATAAGGTATTGAGTACAGCAAACTCCCTTGGTGTTAAGGCAAGTGGTTCTTGGTTAAGCAAAAAATAACCATCTTCATGATAGCAAAGTGAACCAAAACGTTGCTGTTCATTGACCTGCCCTTGACTACGACGTAACAGCGCTCTAATTCGTGCTTCCAATTCAGCTAAATCAAAAGGCTTAGTCACATAATCATCAGCACCTGCATTGAGCCCTTTGACTCTATCTGCAACATCCGAGTTGGCTGTCAATAATAAAACGGGCAGCTCTTGTCCACGTTTACGCATTTGTGCCAGTACCTCTAAGCCATTTAGTCTTGGCAAAGAAACATCCAACACCACCAGCGAATAACTTTCTGTTTGTAATAGTTGATCGGCTATGGCGCCATCACTCGCGATATCCACCGCAAACCCTGTCGAGCTAAGTGCTTTTTGTAACCACAATGACAACTCATCGTGATCTTCCACTAGCAAAATTCTCATTGTTCATGCACTCATTTAAGCAGATTTTGCGTATACGTTCGCATTAACCTCTACGTAATGAAAGACTTAAGCATAATATTTCCAATCCAGCTCACAGGAATACCTCACGCACATAAATTAACATTAAATTAACAATTAAAAATAATTAATAATAAACAATCTGATATTCATCACAAAAAAATAACTTAGTTTGTTAATGAAAGGTAAATGAAAGCTTAGTGAGCCCATGATGTTGGCGAGAAAAACAACAATGACATCTCTTTATTTGATTTCGTGAGGAAAAAAAATGAAAAAATTATCATTAACCACTGTTGCGACCGCCCTATTTTTTGCCAGCTTACAGCAAGCCAGTGCCCTACCTGATCGTACAGAGTGTATTGCTCCAGCGAAACCCGGTGGTGGTTTCGATTTAACCTGTAAATTAGTTCAAGTATCTATGCTTGAAACAAAAGAAATAGAAAAACCAATGCGGGTCACCTATATGCCCGGTGGTATTGGTGCTGTTGCTTACAATGCTATCGTAGCACAACGCCCAGCCGAGCCAGGTACCATTGTCGCATTCTCTGGCGGTTCTTTACTTAATCTCGCACAAGGAAAATTTGGCCGTTATAACGAAAATGATGTGCGTTGGTTAGCCAGTGTTGGTAGCGATTACGGCATGATCGCGGTTCGAGAAGATTCACCCTATAAAAATTTGCAAGATTTAATGGAAGCGTTCAAAAAAGATCCTAACAGTATCGTTTTCGGTGCTGGTGGTTCAATCGGCAGCCAAGATTGGATGAAAACTGCTCTGCTCGCTAAGCAAATCGATGTCGACCCGCGCAAAATGCGTTATGTCGCCTTTGAAGGGGGTGGTGAAACATTAACAGCATTACTCGGTAACCACATTCAAGTCATGTCTGGTGATATGAGTGAAATGGCACCTTACCTTAACGATGGCAAAGTACGCGTACTGGCGGTTTATGCTGATAAACGCCTCAGCGATGGGCTTGAAAATATCCCAACGGCGAAAGAGCAAGGTTATGAAATTGTCTGGCCAATTATTCGTGGTTTCTATATGGGACCCAAAGTTTCAGATGAAGACTATAACCAATGGGTCGAAGCCTTCCAAAAACTACAACAAACCGATGAATTCAAAAAACAACGCGAACTACGCGGGTTATTTGAATATAACTTAACCGGTCAAGAACTGGACAATTACGTTAAAAAAGAAATCGAGCAATACCGAGAACAAGCTCGCTCATTTGGTTTAGTGAAATAACGGGGGCCGATGATGAGCCAGCGCATATTTGCCATTGTTTGGCTGATATTGTGTGGGATCGGTCTTTACATTGGTTGGGGCATCCAGAGTGAGTTCTCATACGAACCTCTGGGGCCTCGGCCTTTCCCGATAGCCATACTCTCCTTAATGGCTTTGTGTGCCTTACTGTTACTTTTAGGCAAACAAGAAGCTATTGAATGGCCAAAACCTTATGTTTTACGTCGCTTAGCACTGCTGATCTTGTCATTAGTGATCTATGCATGGGTATTCGAATGGTTAGGGTTTCCATTATCAACCAGCTTACTGACCATCAGTGTTGCATTGCTATTTGGCGCGACACCAATTGCCGCAATTATTTCAGGACCAATACTGGGTGTTGTACTGTTTTATGCCTTCGACAAGCTACTTGATGTCACCCTGCCTATTGGCAATCTGTTTAATTAAGTAAGGAAATAGCCATGGAAACTTGGATGTATCTTTCGCAAGGGTTTGAAGTCGCATTAATTCCTCAAAACTTGCTGATCGCCCTTATCGGCTGTTTTATTGGCACCGTCGTTGGCATGCTACCCGGTTTAGGGCCAATCAATGGTGTTGCGATACTGCTTCCTTTAGCATTCGCATTAAAACTGCCTCCAGAATCAGCGTTAATATTATTAGCAACCGTATATTTAGGCTGTGAATATGGTGGGCGTATATCTTCTATTTTACTGAATGTTCCCGGTGATGCCGCTGCCATTATGACAACTTTAGATGGCTACCCGATGGCAAAACAAGGTAAAGGTGGGGTTGCACTATCTATCTCAGCAGTCAGCTCATTTATTGGTTCAAGTATCGCGATTGGCGGTATCATTTTATTTGCACCACTTTTGGCACAATGGGCTTTAGCATTCGGACCGGCTGAATATTTTGCGCTTATGGTATTTGCGATCGCTTGCCTTGGCAGCATGATGAGCCAAAATCCCATTAAATCACTATTAGCCGCGCTAATTGGTTTATCTTTTGCGACCGTAGGCGTAGATGCAAACTCAGGTGAATACCGTTTTACTTTTGATAGCGTTCATTTATCCGATGGGATCCAATTTATCGTCGTTGTCATTGGATTATTTTCTGTTAGCGAAATTTTGTTAATGCTAGAAGGTACCGCTACAGGACAAGGACTGATCCGCAAAACAGGTCGTATGCTATTTAATCGCAAAGAAGCTAAACAGTGTGTAGGTCCAACATTACGTTCTTCATTTGTTGGTTTTTTTGTCGGTGTGCTCCCCGGCGCAGGTGCAACAATAGCCAGTGCTATCACCTATATGACTGAGAAAAAAATCAGTGGTGCAAATAACCAATTTGGTAACGGTGATGTACGTGGGGTCGCGGCTCCAGAGGCTGCTAATAATGCCTCAGCCTGTGGCTCTTTTATTCCAATGTTAACCTTAGGCGTCCCCGGTTCAGGAACCACGGCAGTCATGATGGGGGCATTAACGCTATATAACATCACACCCGGTCCAGGTATGTTTACAGAGCAACCTGATATCGTCTGGGGGCTAATTGCCGCATTACTGATTGCAAACGTGGTTTTATTAGTCATGAATATCCCATTAATTGGCTTATTCACTCGTATGCTTACCGTACCGCTGTGGTTTTTAGTACCCGCGATCGCTACGGTTTCTGCTGTTGGCGTCTATGCTGTTCACAGTACAACGTTTGACTTATTACTGATGATGGGACTCGGCGTATTTGGCTATATATTACGGAAAATGAATTTCCCACTATCCCCTCTGATTTTAGGTTTTGTACTTGGTGAGATGCTTGAGCAGAACTTGCGCCGCTCTTTATCAATCAGTAATGGTGAGTTCAATATTTTATGGAGCAGCACTATCTCACAATGCTTACTGGCTATGGCAGTGCTAGTGCTAATATTACCGCCAATTATTAAACTTATTCGCAGAAAACGTCAACACCAGTCCCACATAACTGAATAATCTTACTCGCAATCAATTCTCTGTAACATTTTGCCCCAGTTCTATTTTGGGGCATTTTTTATTCAGTTTATTCCATTGATTTTATTAAAAATCAGACAATCTCTATATAAAAACAGCCTTGGCTTTTTATATTATTTTTGTATTATCTCACTTTAGAACACCATTACTCTTAATATGTTTATTAAAATATTTACGCGTCTATTTAACTGGCAACCAAAACCACTTACTTATAACCAATATGCCAAGGTTTTAAATGATAATTACCAAATTAGTAGCCAAAATCCAGCGACCTTGACTTATAAAGAAAGCGGCTATTTATTAATTAAATCTCAAGGTGAAGTACATGTACGCTGTAATGGATTATTAGTTTTACGTTTAAAACGCAATATTAATATTATCACGATTGGTTGGATTGGTAATAAAACCCAGATCCTCGATATCAAACACAATATTTTCACGTCATCACGCGGCTTTACCTCCTCAAATAGTCGCCATTATTCAACGACGACAACCTCTTCTGAAAGCAGCTCTTCAAGCCATGAGCAACGTTCAAGCAATAGCAATGATAGTTATGAGTGTAGTTCGTCCGGAAGTGACTCATGTGGTGGTGACTCAGGAGGTGGTGGTGATTAAATATTCCAGTCATCCAATAAAAAGAGCGAAAACCTAATCGTTCTCGCTCTTTAAAAATTTATTTAGCTAATTAAATAAATTAAGCTTTGTATTTGCTCATCACTAACGTTGCGTTAGTACCACCGAAGCCAAAGCTATTTGACATTACAGTCTCTAGCGCTTGTTCAGTTGGTTTAGTCACAATATTCAAGCCTTCTGCTTTAGGATCTAACGTCTCAACGTTGATGCTTGGCGCGATAAAGCCATGTTCTAACATTAGCAGGCTATAAATCGCTTCATGTACACCCGCAGCACCCAGTGAATGGCCGCTCATTGCTTTAGTTGCAGAGATAGCCGGAGAGTCGTTGCCAAAGACTTCTTGAATAGCTTCAAGCTCTTTCGTATCACCGACAGGTGTTGATGTACCATGAGTATTGATGTAATCAATTTTACCATCGATACCCTGCATTGCCATTTGCATACAACGTACAGCACCTTCCCCAGATGGAGCAACCATATCAGCACCATCAGAAGTCGCGCCATAGCCGACGATTTCTGCATAAATGTGCGCGCCACGCGCTAATGCATGCTCAAGTTCTTCAACAACGACGATACCGCCACCACCTGCAATAACAAAACCATCACGGTCAACATCATACGTTCTTGATGCTTTGCTCGGGTCTTCATTGTATTTGGTAGACAGTGCGCCCATCGCGTCGAATTCACAAGTCATTTCCCAACTAAGCTCTTCACCACCACCGGCGAAAACAACATCCTGCTTACCTAATTGGATCAATTCCACTGCGTGACCAATACAGTGCGCTGATGTTGAACATGCTGAGCTGATTGAATAGTTAACACCTTTAATTTTAAATGGCGTCGCTAAGCAAGCAGAGATACCCGATGCCATCGCACGAGTGACCATATAAGGACCAACACCACGTAGGCCTTTTGCTCGCATACCATCTGAGCCTGCAACTTGGTTACGAGGAGAACCACCACCCGACCCCACAACAAGGCCAGTACGTAAATTAGAAACTTGTTCGTCAGTTAAACCCGAATCACTAATTGCCTGCTCCATAGACAAATAAGCGTAAACTGAGCAATCGCTCATGAAACGGCGGATCTTACGGTCAATTAAACCGTCTGTATCCATTTTTACATTACCCCAGACGTGGCTACGTAGCCCCGCCTCTTTGAATTCTTCTGAAAAAGTGATCCCGGAACGACCTTCCTTCAGAGAAGCCAGTACTTCTTCCTGGTTATTACCAATACTGGAAACAATACCCAGGCCAGTGATGACTGCACGCTTCATTCATTACCTCATGTCTTTTAATAATGTGAGTACGGGATTTATAGTGTGCCACTTTAGCTTACACTTGTACGCTGAACAAGTCCGATCAGGGTAAATATTTGTATTTTTTTCTTATCTAACATAACAACATTTTTGTTCAAAGGTAGCCTTGGTGCCTGTTCAGCGCTAAAATTCAGCTATTATTTGGATAATATTAGGCATAAGCGTGAAAAAGTCAGCAGTTCAAACAGCCCGCCTTAGCTGGAACGACGAAGGCACTCCGATTTCAGAACAATTTGATGACGTCTATTTTTCTAATCAAGATGGTTTAGCAGAAACCCGTTATGTTTTTTTACAGGGAAATCAATTTCCAGCACGCTTTGAGAGTCATCCATTTGAAACCTGTGTTATTGCGGAAACGGGTTTTGGTACAGGCTTAAACTTTCTCACTTTATGTCAATCTTTTGAAGAATTTAACCGTAATCATCCACATGCAATGTTACAGCGATTACACTTTATTAGTTTTGAAAAGTATCCACTTAGTGGAGATGACCTTAAAATGGCACATGGCCGTTGGCCTGAGCTTGCTGCGCTCTCAACCATGTTGTGTGAACAATGGCCTCAACCACTCCCCGGAAATCATCGAATTGTATTAAAAAATGGGCTAATTACACTTGATTTATGGTTTGGTGACATAAATGAACAATTACCCCAACTTAATAGCAATTTAAACAATAAGATAGACGCTTGGTTTTTAGATGGATTTGCACCTTCAAAGAATCCTCAAATGTGGAGCGAACAACTGTTCGCTGCAATGGCTAAATTTGCTCGTCTAGGAGGAACGTTTGCCACCTTTACCTCTGCTGGTTTTGTTAAACGAGGTTTGCAACAAGCAGGGTTTACTATTAAAAAAATTAAAGGATTTGGTCATAAACGTGAGATGCTTACGGGTAACTTAGCCGATAAAAATGACAAAATGATGACGCCTTGGTTTGCCAGACAAGCTGCATCAACACCCGATGACATTGCCATTATTGGTGGCGGCCTCGCCAGTTTAACAACCGCCTATGCACTCATACAACGAGGTGCGCATGTTACTGTTTATTGTAAAGATGAACACGTGGCACAAAATGCATCAGGTAATCGACAGGGAGCGGTTTACCCACTGCTTAACGGTAAGGCGAATGCATTAGAACAATTTTTTGTCAGCGCGTTTCCTTACGCACATCGTTTTTATCATCAGCTCAGCCGTCAAGGGATCGAATTTGATGGGCAATGGTGTGGTGTTTCCGAATTGGCTTACCATGAAAGAAGTCGCCGCAAAATTGATTCCATGTTACAAACCCAATGGCCAGAGCAATTTGCCGCAGAAAAAAGCCGTGAACAGCTGAGCCAATTAGCAGGGTTGGATGTCAATCATTCAGGTATTCATTACGCCAATGGCGGCTGGCTGTGCCCTGCTCAACTTTGTGAAAATCTTATGCGGCACCTCAGTGAGAAAGGGGTTAAGTTTCACTTTAAGCACAACATTAAAGAACTACAACACACTGAAAAAGGCTGGTTATTACACGCCGAAGTTGAAGAACAACAACAATCCTTTATACATCAAACCGTAGTGATTGCTAATGGGCATCTGCTGAGCCAATTTTCACAAACGGAAAAACTGCCTGTGACCCCAGTCAAAGGACAAGTCAGCCATATCCCAACAACGACCATACTAGGACAGTTAAATAATGTGCTCTGTTATGAAGGGTATTTAACACCAGTTAACCCTGCGGATCAGCAGCATTGTATTGGTGCCAGCTATCAGCGCAATCAACTCGACTTTGATTACAGTGAAGCTGACCAACAAGAAAATCGTCAAAAATTACGGGATAGTTTGCCTGATATCACATGGACTGAAGAGATTGATGTTTCAGGAAAGCAAGCACGACAAGGGATCCGCTGTGTTATTCGCGATCATATGCCGCTAGTCGGTAATGTTCCCGATTTTACACAACTCATGACTCTGTATGAAAATCTATCTGAACAAATGACACAACCAGAAGATATTCAAGCTGCTCCTGTTCATCCTAATTTATTCATATTAGGTGCGCTTGGCTCTAGAGGGCTCTCGACCGCGCCTTTATGCGGTGAATTACTTGCAGCACAAATCTTTAATGAGCCATTACCATTCAATGATGAAACGCTAGCAGCACTACACCCTAATCGATTTTGGGTCAGAAAATTATTAAAAGGTCGCGAAGTAAAAGTAAAACCATAGACGATCAAATTAACCAGCAGTTAAAAAAGCCTCTTGCAACATAGAGGCTATCATTGTGTATTGTCTCTAAACTAACTACTTTTGGTTGTTTTTTCTACGTTTACAGTACCAACGACTAAACCAATTAGTGATGTAGATATAGCAGAATATGATCAACGTAATGGTCAAAATATCCATATTTAACGTATTCGTATCGAAACCAATAATGCTAATAAACAGGGTTGGCGATAAGATTAATAATAATAAATCAAAAAATAGCTGTAGACGATATGGTTTAGCTGAAATAACATTCCAAATCGTTTTATGAATACTCATTAAAGTAACCTCTTATTCTGAAATCAAACGCTATGATTAGGGTTATTTTTACACTGCTTGCTGCCTAATATATAACCGAAATAGATAACAATAAACCCAACGACTACACTCAATATTAAATATACGACGCCAGTCCATAAATATTGAGGGTATTTCATTATCTCTACTGCTCCGTACACAAAACTAGAAAAAGTAGATAACCCGCCCATCACTCCAGTAGCAAAAAAAGCATTCATTGATTGGCCAATGCGTTTACTGGTGAGCAACCCTGCAACAATACCCAATAAAAACGAAGCACTAATATTGGCAATGAAAATATCTAAAGGAAACTGGTCTGCCATTTTCGGTACAGAAATCATTAATAATTCACGAAAAATTGCGCCAATAGCACCACCGATAAAAACTAAGATTGCAATATTCATATTTTTATCCTTTAGTTAATCAACCATGCACCAAAAAATGCAGCCATCAGACCTGCAATAATTGACAATAATAAATAAAACAACGCTAACATTTTTTGTTTTGTTTGCGTCAGTTTTAGCGCATCAAGCTGCATACTACTAAATGTAGTGTAGCCACCTAATAAGCCAGTTAATATGGCTGATTGTAGAAATGAACCATAACGATCATCCCAATCTAACAAAAAATAACTGCTTAAAAAGCCGATTATAAAAGCACCTGATACATTAATAATGAAGGTCGATAAAGGAAATTTACCGTGATATTTTTCACCAACTAAACGTCCAATCCACCAACGCAATAATGAACCGATCCCACCACCAGCACCGACTAAGGCGATATCAAAAGCGAGCATATTGAGTACCTCAATGTATTTAATTTAAAATAGACTTGTCACATTTCAAATAGAAGATATTTCCCAAACTGACGTACATACCTTATCTAACAACATTTTATTATGACTAAAAATAATCATCGCTAATGGTCTGTCTTGTGATAATTCAATCAGAAATTGCCAAATATCTTTTTGTAAATGTGCATCAAGTTGAGCCGTTATTTCATCCGCGATTAATATTTTAGTGCGAGGATCTAGCGCTCTTAATAGAGCAATGCGTGCCAGTTCTCCACCTGAAAGCTCACTCGGACGTCTTTCTAACCATTGTGCTTTAATTGACAAACGTTCGAGATATTCAGCGCTTGGCTCCCATGCATCATTGACACTTGAGCCGACAGTTCTATATGGATTAAAACTTTTCTCTGGATGTTGAGGCACTAATTGTATTGGACAATAACCTGTTGGCGATAATGCCTTTCCCTCAAATAAAATCAAACCATTAGAGGGTGCTTGCCATTGCGCTAATACTCGGCCTAATGTAGTTTTACCAAAGCCACTTGGTGCAGAAAGCCCTAAGCGCTCATTATTACCTAAGCAAAAGGAAAGATCGTTCCAGAGTGTATTCCCTCCCTGAGTGATACGTATATTTTTTACTTCTAACATATTCCCTTCCTCTTACACCTAAAATAGTCATTATTAGCTAAATAAAATCCAACCTGCCGCAATCGACATACAAATTAAGGCAATGATACCGCCTGATTTTGTAAATTCTAAAAATGAAATTTTAATACCATGTTGGGCTGATTGATCGACAGCAATAATGCCCGCAAGGCTACCAAAAACAAAAATATTACTTGAAAAACAAGCACCAAAAATTAATGCGGCTCCTAGTGGATCAGCATTACCATCGGGAGAAACGAATTGAATTAACAACATCACGGTTGGTGTTGTACCAATAAAGATGCTCATAATACTGGAGACCAAAAATAGCGTAATAGGACTACTCAGATCGATACCTTTATTTAACAAATAATGCAAAACTTCCTGCGGAACCCCCGTCTTAGCAAAGGCAGCGTTAATAATAAACAGGCCCATTATTAGCAATAGCAGATCACCATTAACATGCTTTAGCATGTCACTAGAGGCAATTTTCCTATTTAATAATAAAAAGCAAGCCGCTGAGAGTGCCACTAACTCTCTAGGTAAATCTGTAAACAAAAACGCAATAATGACAATGGCAATCACAATAGCGGCTTTACCCGTTTCCCATTGATTAAATGGGATCACCGTATGTGTTTTAGGGGGTAGCGACGCCTTTTGACTTTCAGGTAAATACCAATTTTTACGATAAAGTAAGCTAATTGCACACCAAACAACAGGCAAAGAAAGCAATACAGGAATAGCGGTGATATGCAGCACGCCGATAAATGATAGATCTAAGCCTTGTGCAACTATCATATTTTTAGGGCTACCAATCAATGAACCTGCTGCCCCATTGTTTGCTGCGAAACAAAAGCCCAATAAAAATGGGATTGGATTCAGCCCTCTTGCTAATGTGATTGAAATTAACAATGGCGTCATTGCCACGACCACCACATCATTAGTCAATACCGAAGCAAGTACAGCACCAACAATAATAAAGACCAGTAACAATTTGGGTGGGCTAATTTTGAGGATAGCCATTTCATTCGCGACTTTATGATAAAAGCCAGAAACGGTGAATGAAGCCGATACCACCATCAAGCCAAATAGCAACCCAACTGCTTGATAATCAATAGAGTCCCAAGAAGCTTTCGGGGTAATAAAACCAAAACCAATCATTGCCAAGGCGCCAGCAACAGCTGCCCCCGTACGGTCAATTTTTATTCCTGGAAACGTGCCAAAAGCCATCGCGATGTAAACCAGCACGAAAATAATAATAATTGAATTCATATTTAGCTCGCCATTTTTATTCTTGTATTATTTCACTTGAAGCAAAATAAAATAATGAGCTGTGGTCATTCCACAGCTCATATTCAGATCTCTACGCATCTTCTAAGAATCTAGGATATTGTTCGAGAAAATAATGTTTTCAATTATTTGGCTATTGATACTCTCACCAAAAATCATTTTAATTAATACTTCACTACCTAACGATGATAAAGAGATCAACAGATCAGCATGCAGTAATTTCAAGTTTTCGTAGTTATTATCATCGTTGACGACCATAACACTTTTGATATTCGCGCCGACAATCTCTTTAGCCGCCAGCATCGCAATCGTGTTTTCGGCATCTAAATCTCCAAGTATAAATAATGCCTTAGCATCTGCTAAATTCACTTGGTTTAAGCTTTTCTTATTGATTTGTGATGTCGTGATCACTGGAGCATTATCTGGATAATTGTTTTTGTGTTCTTCTTTACACAGCACCATCACATCTAAATCACGCTTTTTTAATCCATGATAGGTGTTTAACGCTAAAGGGCTAGCACCGACAATTACATAATGATCTTTCATACGGAATAATCTCTTTTTGACAATTTCTTGTGTGCTCTTTGCAAACACTCCTAAAAAATAAACAATAGAAGTGGTAAAAATTGTGATACCCAATATCACAATAGAAATGGTAAATAATCTTGCTTCTACACTAATAGGAACAATATCCCCGAATCCTACGGTTGTCATACACACCAGCGCAAAATAAAACGCAGAAGAGATATCGGTTATATGAGGTTGGAACTGATCACCAAGATACAATGATCCAAATACTGAATATCCCAGTAAAGCAATCAAACTGACAAACGCAACAAAGCCCGCACCTGATAAGCTATGGCGGTGAAATATTTTCCAATTTGCAATCAATGCAATTAATATCAGTAGTGAGAGCGTTCCCGTTAATACATTCTCTCTTGCTAAGAGCAAGTTAATCAGAACGAGAACAAACAGCATAAAACAACTAAATACCCATCCAATTCTGATACCTAAATAAATAGGTAATGCCAAAATAATCAAAACGACCCCGATAGCAAACCGAGGGATATCCAGTAATTTAATGAAACCTAATGACTGCAACCAATCAACAAAATTATGGTGTTGTGGGGACAAATTAATATTATATGACGCTAAGATAGGCAGTATTATCAATAGCCCATCCAGCAAGATCAACAATGCTAATGTTGTCCTTATCATCGTCATATTTTGAATGTATTTATAAATCGCATTCTTTTTCATATCGATATGACCTAAAATTATATTTTATACTGTCAATAGTCCGCGTTGCAGGTAGAGGACCAGCAAAGATAGTCGAGAAGCTTAAATAAATTAGGTAACCCGACCAGCAAAGCATCGCCCTCCTCTGCAACTCGAAAGATAACGAGTATAATTATGATTGCCTATGTTCAGGCATAATATCTTGGTTCGGTACTAAGAATAACCATGATGCTAAAACAAATGGCATGGTTAATGTAGGTATACCAAACGGCTCCAGAATAATATCTAATGCACCTTGAACAAAAACAGTAAAGATAACTCCGATGATAGCATAGACTACCACTCGATAACTCGGCTTATTAAATGTTGAACCTAAAGCAATTGCAGTTAAAACGGCGCTAAATGAATATAAACCAGTATGGATGCTAACAAAATCGCCTTTCAATAACGTGGCAATAATAAATGCTAATAGCGAACCAACAATAGCAAACACTGCGGCCCATATTGAGCTAACAGCAAGTCCAACCACAAAAATAATACCAACAATCACACTACTTAGTAAAAAGACTTCAGAAACACCACGGAAGACATCAGCAACAATATCACTGTGTGGAATACTGCCAATTGGCTCAATAAATTGTTGCGGAAGCGCCGGTGCTGGTAAAGCAACACCTTTTATACCTAAAAAACTGTAACTGGCTAATAAGATGGTCCAAGAAACTAATACAAAAGGAGCGGTTAATGCAGCAACTTTCCAATTTTTTAAGAAATCCATTAAGGATATGGTCGCGATCACCGAAACAATACTACCTAAAATAATCGATAACCAAACAAAAGGCGTATTTTCTAAAAAAGTAGGTAAAGCTACACCAACTAAACAGCCATTATAACCATACAACCCCGAACGCAATGAGCTTGTATCCAACTTACTGATATACGCAGTCAATGTGGATACGACTGTGCCTAATAGGCAGCCAAAGGCTACAGCAGGCATGCTTTCTAAAAATGCTCCGATAAAGATTGCAATAAAAAATAGCAATCCGGTTAATGGATTATTTTGAAACATCACTTGAGCACAGCCACGAAGTGTGACATCAATAAACTGTACTGTAATATTTTTATCAGCAAGCTGATCCCAAGCATTTTTATTTATTGTTGAAGTGTTCATCGTAATGTCCCTTCTATTCCTTGGCATAGGTATAGGTAGGATCGTTAATCAACGATCCTACCTGTCATTATTTGACGAATATCTTTGTAACTTAATAAGCTAAATAAGTTTATATACTCTAAATAATTTTAGGTGCAGCCAAGCGACAACAAACTGATCGCAGCAGCATAAAAACTATATGACTAACGTAAAAGAACGCAGTCGCCATACTTTAATAATACAAAGTATGGCGAGTATACTTTTTAACGCCATAAAAAAGGCTTCTGTAATGTTATTCCTAGTATTTCTTCACGTGCGATTTGCCAAAAATATCTAACAGCCTCTTTCACTTTTGGACTATCAACACCCAATGCTTTAAAAATTAAACCGCAATCATTAGGTAATTGAGTTGCCCCAAATGCAATATTGTTCTCTGTATCATAAATAGCTTCTAGACGCTCTAAAATACGACTATGGTGAATTTTAGGTGTTAGCAAAATAACATTGCCAAACGTATCAAATTTATCCATCACCGCAGTGGTCATTAATTGTTCTTTTTTAGGCTCTAGAATATATTTCTCAACAAACAATTCTTTATTCGATGAAGATTCTGCTCTGATATGCGAAGAGAAAATATCAAAACCAAACTGCTCATCTTGGTGATGATACTTACGTCCCGACATCAATATTTCAGAATATATCATTGTCGCACTCGGATGAATGTTAATCCGAGTATCAGTAATAAAGCGTGAATTGCGATGAGGAATAATTGGATCAGGTAAATACTCTAAATAACCATCTTCTTCAACGATAATATTTTGGAATTGTGTTGCATAGTTTGCTTCCATCATATGCACTTTCGTTGCAGATTGTGTGGTTACATGAGCACACGCACCCTTTTCAACAATGATATCCAACGCTTGACGATCACCCTGCAAAAGACAACCTGAAGTAGAAATCATGGTGACACAAGGTAACTGTGGCATCATTTCATCCCAATAGAGTGCTTTTTGCACCAGAGATGGAACACGACGTTCCATCTCTACTAGCTCGCTGCGATATTCGCCTTGCGCAAATCTTAGCTTGAGATAACCACTTTTACCTACCGCACCGCTTTGCATTTGTTTAGGCTCATCTTGATAGATGGCGAGTTCAGGTGCATTGTTACCGAGTGTATGTGCTTGAACACGTGATGGTGTATTTGCGATATCTGCCCTGAATTGAGTCATACTTAGCCCCTTGATGATTGATGGGTAAACAGGAATTTATCCATAATCATATCAACCAGTTCAACAACACCTTCGCCGGTTTTACAGTTAGTCATCACATATGGACGATTACCGCGAACCACTTTCGTGTCGTGCTCCATCACTTCAAGGCTCGCGCCAACATAAGGGGCAAGGTCAATTTTGTTAATGACTAAAATATCAGCCTGTACTAAACCTGGACCATTTTTACGTGGAATTTTTTCGCCTTCAGCCACATCGATAACATAGATGTAAAAGTCAGCCAATGCGGGACTAAACGTTAATGTTAGGTTGTCACCACCACTTTCAATCATGATCACATCGCTATCAGGAAAACGCTCTTCCATATCTTCTACCGCAGCAATGTTCATACTTGGGTCTTCACGAACAGCAGTATGCGGACATGCACCTGTTTCCACACCCAAAATTTTCTCTTCGTCTAAAATACCTTTTAAAGTACGTTTAACTTGTTTCGCATCTTCAGTGGTCACAATGTCATTAGTGATAATTAACGGTTTAACGCCACGCTCAATGAGGATCGGAGTAATTACTTCAATAATTGCTGTTTTGCCTGAACCCACTGGTCCACCGATACCAATCCGAGTCATTTTTTTCATCATTGTTCCTCAAAATTTTTTAGTTAATCATCAGTTCATAAACAAACGAACAAACGATTTTGTATGCACTGCTGCCAGCACATCAATCACTGGCACATACGAGGCCATTTGTTGAATATCGCCACATGATGCAATGTCACAAAAGATGTCGATATCTTCATTCAATTCAAACAGAATATGTTGTGTTTCATAATGCGTAACACGCATCAAGCGCATTGCTGCACTCAAAATCGTCATGGCAATACCATATTGATGCATGACCACCACATCTCTTTCTGTTATTCCTTGAACTGCCATTACAATGGCTTGTGTCACTGGCTGGGTTCCTGCTGCTGTGCCATTTTTAATTTGTTCTAGCCACCAAGCAACTTGCTGGTTTTCAAATATATGTACTGAGATCTCAGCGAGTTTCTTTCCCATACGGGTCGTCATTATTCTCGCTTCTTCATTTAATTTACGATTGTGCACAGCCCAATCGATATTAATTAATGCTTCATTATCTTGTGCGATAACGGCTCGATGGGCAGCAACTACCGCAATACCATCAGAGCTTGCCGCAACATTGAGTGATGTACGGACAAATGACTTTAGCGTTTCTTTATCGTGCACAACGCCTTTTTGTATTGCCGACTCTACGCCATTTGAAAAGGTAAATGCACCTATAGGTAGCGCCGAGTCACCAAACTGCATGATCCTAATTAAATCAGATGCCTTCATACCACAATCCTTAACTGCAATGACCATTAATGCTTATGTGTATGGCTATGCCCATGGTGATGGTCATGATCGTGATCGTGGTGATGGTCGTGATCATGGTCATGAGAGTGGCTATGTGCATGTTGGTGAATTTGACCAATTGCCACATGGACATGCGTATCGGTATCTTCCGCACCACCAAATAATAAACGCGCTTCTGAATGTGTCAGTTTTGGTAAAATAGACTCACCTTTTACGAAAGCAAAAGTATCTTGAGAAAAACCATGGGTACGCATAACCGATTCCATGACTTTTTCACTCACCGTTAATGGCACATAAACTTGATTCTCTTTTAAAACCGCTTTCCAGTGCTGGTTTCCTAATGCATGTCCCAATTCAAAACTAACTCGAATTTGTTCTTCAGCATCCAAACTTTGCAAGCGCTGTAAATTAACTACCATCACGTCACGCAAAGAAATCTGCACAATAACCATCGTATTGGCGGCTTCATCAAATAAAATAACATCGCCATCAGAAAGTAGGACATTACGATCTAATGCAATACCGAGATCGAGACCCTTTTCTGTATGTTTACGACAACGACTCTTCTGTGCTTCACGCTGGTCAAGTATCAAAACATCCAGCTGTGCTTTTTGACTTTTTTCTTGCCAAGCTGGATCTTTTTTCACATTTCCAAGAATTTGTTCAATGATGATCATCGCATTACCTATTATGTTAATTCTGCCTGCTTGAAGGCAGGCAGAAAATAAAACAATCAAATTACTGGTTGTGTCACAGTATTAACCAAAGAAATAACGTTGGTTCATGGCTGCTTCACTAATCGGTTGGCAAGTAGCATGTTCGCCATTCACTTTTACAGCAAAAGTTTCAGGGTCAACTTCAATATTCGGAGTTTCACCATTACGAACTAAATCACGCTTACCAATCGCACGGCAGTTGTTCACCGCCACAACTTGGCGCTCTAAACCAGCTTTTTCTTTAACGCCATCATCTAATGCTGCTTGGGAAACAAATGTGACACAAGTGTCATTAACTGTTTTACCCATAGCGCCAAACATTGGACGATAGAATACTGGTTGTGGTGTTGGCAGTGACGCATTTGGATCGCCCATTGCCGCCCAGTTAATCAAGCCACCTTTAATCACCAGTTTTGGTTTAGCACCAAACATTTTTGGATCCCACAACACCAAGTCAGCCATTTTACCAACTTCGATTGAACCTAAGATGTGACTCACGCCTTGTGCAATCGCTGGGTTAATTGTGATTTTTGCAACATAACGTAAAACGCGGAAGTTATCATTACCCGGTGCATCTTCAGGCAGTTTTCCACGTGAAGCTTTCATTGCATTCGCGGTTTGAATGATCCTCAACCAGTTCTCACCAACACGACCCATCGCCTGTGAGTCACTAGAGAACATCGAGATTGCCCCCATATCATGCAATACGTTTTCCGCTGCGATAGTTTCTGGACGCACACGACTTTCAGCAAACGAAACGTCTGATGGTATATTTGGGTTTAAGTTGTGGCAAACCATGATCATATCGAACAATTCTGATTGGCTATTAATACCAAAAGGAAGTGTTGGGTTAGTTGAACTTGGCAGCACGTTTGGCTGGCTAACAACTTTAATAATATCTGGTGCGTGACCACCACCAGCACCTTCTGTGTGATAGGTGTGGATAGTACGGCCTTCGAACGCTTCGATAGTATCTTCTACATAGCCACCCTCGTTGAGGCTGTCTGTATGCACAGAAATTTGCACATCAAACTCATCAGCGATACGCAGTGCGTGACGAATTGCGTTGCCTGTTGCGCCCCAGTCTTCGTGTACTTTTAAGCCTGCCGCGCCAGCAACTAATTGCTCAATTAATGGTTCACGGGTATATGAGTTACCTTTACCCAAAATACCAACGTTGATTGGCAAGCCTTCAATGGCACGCAGCATGGCACGCATGTTCCATGGACCTGCGGTTACTGTGGTGCCGTTGGTACCATCAGTTGGCCCAATACCACCACCAAAGAAAGTCGTTACACCGTTTGATAACGCAGCATAAGCCTGCTGAGGTGAAATTAAATGAATGTGAGTATCGATACCCGCAGCGGTTAAAATTAAGTGTTCACCTGAGATAGCATCTGTGGCTACACCCACCACCATTCCAGGGGTGATATTGTCCTGAACATTCGGGTTACCACTTTTACCAACCCCAACAATTTTACCGTTTTTAATCCCTACGTCGGCTTTGATCACACCTAAACGTGCATCAACAATAGTGACGTTGGTAATAACGAGATCAAGAACCCCGTTATCGCTGGTAAAGGTGTTATTTGCGCCCATACCATCACGCAAAGATTTACCTCCACCATAGACAGACTCTTCGCCATATCCGCGTAAGTCTTTCTCGATTTCAATATACAGATCTGTATCACCTAAACGAATTTTATCGCCGACTGTTGGGCCAAATAGGCCGCTATATTCTTGTCTAGAAATTTGTGGCATTTTATTTACCTTTATAGTTTATAAGGTACATAGCTATTTATCATTATCGATAAACAACACAATTACTGTTCTTTATGTTTATAACCGCGAGCAATCGCTTCATTTAATGCAATCGCTTTTGCTGGACGCTCTGTTGTTGCGACGTTATTCCCTGCCCAACCATCAACGAGGTTATTAAATCCATAAACAGTTTGTTTTCCACCGAAAGGGATAAGTGATACTTCAATTTCATCGCCTGGTTCAAAACGTATTGCAGTAGTAGACGCAATATTTAAACGCTTACCATAAGCCGCAGCACGATCAAATTCTAACGCATGGTTAACTTCAAAAAAATGAAAGTGAGAGCCTATTTGTACCGGACGGTCACCGGTATTTCGCACTTTTAATTTCGTTTCAGGTTTGCCTACATTAAATTCAATTGGGGTATCCGCTAAAATAACCCCGCCTAAAGGTGTAGGTGCTTTTGTATCTGTTTTCGCGTTGCTCATATGCTCACCTCGTCATCAGCTTATTTTATCGGATTATGCACAGTAACCAGACGTGTGCCATCAGTAAAAATAGCTTCAACTTGTACGTTTGGAATTAAATCCCACACACCATCCATAACATCTTTTTTCGTTAAGACAGCAGCAGCTTCTTTCATCACATCTTCAACGGTTTTACCATCACGTGCACCTTCTAAAGCAGTAACCGTAATAATGGCAACCGCTTCTGGGTAGTTTAATTTCACACCACGGTCACGACGTTTTTGTGCAACGTCTGCGAGTGTATAAACCATCAATTTTTCAATTTCCCTTGGGGTTAATTGCATAACGCCTCCTCGATTGATAAAAGTTTGTATTTATCAATACAGATAAATATTTATTACACGCGTTAAATAGCCATACTCAAAATAATTCGAGATAAGGTCGACAACACACGAAAATAGACGGAGCATAAATAAACCATATGATCCGGCTAGCTGAGTATAGTCCCCCCTAAAATTCAAAGTATGACAAATATAAACAATCCTTTGCGCTATAAATCCTTGTAAAAACCAAATAACAAGTTCGTTGCATTTAAAAAATAATCATTAATATTAAAGTCACCTTATCTCACCAATAAATACTCACCAAATGACTAATCAAAATAAGATAACCAATATTATTAATGATACCTTGTTAAAAGTTTGTTATTTTTAAATACTAAAATGATTATTGTTTAAAATTCATAAATTGGTGTTCAGGCAAAGAATGCCATAGAGATTGGAGCCATTTCCCCCCTCCACCATTTTGTAATTTTTCACTCGTTAATACTTCTTCAAGTGACCCATTGCGTAAAAGTGCAATACGGTCAGCGAAACGTACAGCCATCGCAAGATCATGTGTTACCCACAAAATACCTTTTCCATCTTGGCAAAGTGACTTGATATGTTCCAATAGCTGGATTGCATGTTCATCATCCAACCAAGAAGAAATCTCATCCGCTAAGATATATTCAGCACGCGATAATGTCGCACTACAGGCTAAAACACGTTTTGCCATTCCACCTGATAATTGATTTGGATAATTATTCACCACACTGGATTGCAAGTTATATTGCTGCAAATGCAGTGCTACATCGTGCATTTTGATATGCTGCCCACTTAACACGGCCGCCCTTTCGAGTTGAGGGCCGATTCTAATTAAGGGGTTTAGAGCACTGACACCCTGTGGTATATAACATAAAGAATTACCACGATACTGCTGCTTGGTTTTTTCAGTTAGCTTATTACCATTTAAGACAATATTGCCATGACAACGCATATTCTCTGGTAATAAACCTAAGCCACTTTGTAACAATAGGCTTTTACCTTCACCACTGCCCCCCACTAGCGCAACCATCTCACCTGGGCGAACATCCAATGAAATATCATTCAATAATGGCTGCCAACGTTTTTTTCCAAGCCAACGAAACTGTGCAACATCTACGGTTAAATGATCAAAACTTAACATCATACTCCCCTTAACCATAAGTTTTGGACAGATTTGGCAAACTGGTCAAATAACAGTACCAATCCAACTAATGCAAGACCTGGAAACATCGCTAACCACCAAGCACCTGTACTTAAATAACGCAGCGCATCAGATAGTAAAATGCCTAATGATGGCTCATGTGGTGACAAGCCAAAACCAAGAAAACTCAATGCAGCGCTGTGTAAAATTGCATGTGGAAACATCAATAATGTTCCAACCATCCACTGCGGTAAAATCATCGGCAGATAATCATATCGGCAACGATATAGTGCACTGTTACCAATGCGGCGCGATAACATGATGTAATCTGCTTGTTGTACTCGCAATAACTCAGAACGTAAGATAAGCGTTAATTTTGGCCAGTGAGTTAATGCAACCGCCCAAATGACTCCCGCTTTTCCCCCCCCTAAAGTAAAACAAATCAAGATCAGCAACAGCAAATGTGGCAGTGCTAATAATGAATCGATAATGCCACGCACGATATAATCCATCGTTTTGCTAAATGACGATAAACCCGCCATCACAACTGCGATTAAACCACTCGATACCGCTGCCGTCGTTCCAATCTGCAAACTGGTCGCTAAACCTTGAAATACGCGATCCCATAAATCACGCCCTAAACTATCAGTACCGAATAAATGAACTAATGAGGGCGCTTGACGGCGATCTAATAAATTCACTTCGACATCAGTCTGTGAAAGCCACAAGGCATAAATGGCTAACACGCATAAACACACTAAAGAAATTATTAACTTCAGTAAAGCTCGGTTTGGGTTATAGGTCATGACTCTCTAATCACTCCCTGATTAATCTTTTTCAATAACAAATCTGAAAGGCTATTGCTGAAAAAGATCACCACTGCACACAACATCACAATCCCCATGAGCAATGGAATATCCCCCCGTAGCCCTGCATCAATTGTCGCTTGCCCTAAACCAGGGTAAGCAAATACCTTTTCAGCCAGTAATGCGCCGCTGAGTAATTCCCCCACCGAAGCAAATTGCAAACACATCGCTGGTGTGATTGCATGTTTTAAGATATGAAAACTCATCATTGGCCACCCTTTATCACCCTGCGCTTTCGCATAGTGAATGAACTCGCTATTCATCACTTCCGCCACTTTAGAGCGCGTGTGTAAGGCGATATTTCCAACACCTAGCAGTCCTAGAGCAATCACGGGCAGTACTAA
Organism: Providencia manganoxydans; assembly: GCF_016618195.1. NCBI lineage: Bacteria > Pseudomonadati > Pseudomonadota > Gammaproteobacteria > Enterobacterales > Morganellaceae > Providencia > Providencia manganoxydans. The sequence goes on along the minus strand of NZ_CP067099.1, from coordinate 1,764,159 downwards.
ATGATGGATTTTTTGTGACCATGTCGCTGTTTGTTCGTCTAAACCGATTGGCCATGCACAACAAATTGGCGCCCAATGCAACGAAACAGCAAATAATGACAGTAATAATAACCCTATCCAAAACACAGGGATCGACGCTAATAGATAAGATAATGTTGAAATCACCCTATCTGGCCACCGGTTAAGGTAACGTCCCGCAACCAATCCCAAAGCAAAACCAATAATCCCTGAAAATAACCACGCTGATATCAATAATGCTAATGAAGGCGCTAACCTATCGGCTATGACTTGTGATACAGGTGTGTTATAGAGCATCGAATAGCCCATATCACCTTGTAATAGCTGCGAAAACCAACGCCAGAACTGCATCCATAATGGCTGGTCAAGCCCCCAACGAGCAGCAATCAGTGGATACTGCTCAGGGGGTACATGCATTAAATCATTACCAATATAAGCTTTTATCGGATCAATAGGTGAATAGCTTAAGAGAATAAAAACCCCTATCGCTGTCACCAACAGCAAACAAATAAATCGCAGTAAAAGCCCTATTGTTGTACGCATTATTTACAGGTCCAAGCCCAATCATCAACGTTATTCAGTACAGACCAAGAACCATGAATTTCAGGTGCACCTTTGCCTAATTCAACACAATTATCTAATAAATAAATGTGTTGAATATTCATCAACCACGCCCAAGCTGCATCACCTTGGATACCTGTTCCTGTTTGACCATTCCAATCCACTTGTTGCCATAATGGAATTGCGGCTGTTTGGTCTGGCTGGCGCAACGCCTCTTCGATGATTTCATCAATAGCTGGATTTTTATAATAACCAGGGTTGTAAAAACCAACACCCGCAGCCTTACTGCTATAGTTATGAACCAGTTCCATTGGGTCGAGGCTACCCCAACCAAACAATGTTGGGTTGGCATGCATGTAACGCTCAACGGTTTCCCAACTTCCTGATTTCAGATCCATCTCAATACCAATAGGTTTCAAACTTGCCCTTACCGCTTGAGCTAAATCACGACGCGTAGTATCACCGCTCGCATACCAGAGAGTCAGCTTAGCAACTTTACCGTCTTTTTCTCTTAAGCCGTCTTTATTTAATTTCCAACCAGCCTCTTCTAAAATCGCTTTCGCTTTTTCTACATCACCATCTTTAAACGATGATTTCGGGTTATTCCAAGGTAATCCTTCAACCCCTGTGTAGGCAGGGATAGCAAATCCTTCAAGTACCGATTCAGACAGCAATTTACGGTCAATCACATAGTTGATGGCTTTACGCACCGCCACATCGGAGGTGATATCATTACCAATTGGATTGCCTTGTGCATCTTTTTCACCTGCTGGAGGAATAGGGAAAGAGATCCCTCTATTCTCTACACTATGACGTTCAACCAATTTCATATCTTTGACATCTTTTGCATTCGCTGCGATAGCCGCAGGGATGCGCACGATATCAAGTTGACGACTTTGTGCCGCAGCGAAAGCCGAGTCTTCATCAAGGAATACGAAGACCATCTTATTAAAGTCGTTTTTTGGGCCTGCATAGTATGGGTTTTGTTCAACGATCAGTTGCTGTCCCGGTTGAAATTCAACTAAACGATATGGACCTGCACCAATCGGATTATGTGCATACTTTTTAGCATCGTACTTATCGGCAGAAACAATACCTAATGAACCTAATACGTTAATAAAGGTACTTTGTGGTGATGATAATGTAATCTTAACGGTTAATGGGTCAATCGCTTCAGCGTTAGCAAAGTTCCCCATATCCACTTTACCACCACTTGCAGCGGCATTGTTATAGGTGAAAACCACATCTTTTGCTGTTAATGGTGAGCCATCAGAAAATTTTAAATCTTTCTTTAATGTTAGCGTCCAAATTTTACCATCATCAGAATGTTCATATTTCTCAAGCATATAACTATGCCATGACAAATCTGCATTCTGTTTTAATAGCGGACTATGAAGAAGCATATAGCTGCCATGACTCCAGCCTAACATAGGGTCAAAACCTTCTGTTGGTTCAGAACCAATAGCCAGACGTAAAGTATGTTCTGGTGAAGTAGAATCGGCTAGAGCACCCATAGATAGCCCCATTAAGCATGCGGCTTGGATTGCTGTTGCTAATCTCTTTTTCATATTATCCTCTTTCTATTTCGTTCATTTTTATAATAATGTTATTTAATAATAGATTAATCAAAAACTAAGCCACCGAAGTGGCTTAGTGACTAAACTCGACTAAACACTAGTTAGATTTTTCTCTATACGCATCTTCATCAAATTCAGTGATATCTAAATCATCACCAACAGCCTGTTGATTTACTTTGACTGGGGTAAATTTATTAATGATCCATAGAATTAATAATGTAAATACGAACGACCATACACTAGTAAAGACAACAGCAACAAGTTGCTTCACAATTTGCATACCATTGCCTTCAAGTAAACCTGCTGGTCCTTTAGGGTTCCAAACTGTGGAAGCAAATACCCCAACTAAAATAGAACCTGTGATCCCGCCTACACCGTGCACACCAAAAACATCCAGTGCATCATCTAAATGACGTCTCACTAAGAAAACAAAGAAATAACAAACAAGACTTGCAATAATACCAATGATTGCCGCTGAGCCGATTGATACATAACCCGAAGCTGGCGTGATTGTCGCTAAACCTGCAACAGCACCGGTTAAGAAACCAACTAATTTTGGCTTACCAGTATGCAGACGCTCAATAATAAACCAAGTGACTGCTGCAAAAGCCGCTGCAATATCCGTGGTTAAAAATGCAGACACCGTGACTGTATTTACTTGCAACTCGGAGCCCGCGTTAAAGCCATACCAACCAAACCACAGTAAAGCAGCACCTAATGCAATATAAGGAATATTATGGGTTCCATCTGAAGGTACCATACGTTTGCCGACATACAGTGCCGACGCTATCGCAGCAAAACCTGCAGTTGCATGCACAACAATCCCACCAGCAAAGTCAACAACGCCCCACTTAGCAAAAATTCCCTCGGGACTCCATACCATATGAACAAATGGGCAATAAACAAATAACGTCCATAAGGTCAAAAAGATCAGATAAGCAGGGAAGTTAACTCTATTTGCAAAAGCCCCTGTTATTAATGCAGGTGTAATAATGGCAAACATCATCTGATAACTGAAATGTACCAGTATTGGTAACCCGCCATCATTCCCTGTATACATGGTTTGGGGACTGACGTTATTTAAAAACGCATAATAAAATGGATCACCAATGATCCCATTAATTGATGGACCAAAAGATAATGAATAACCGACAACAAACCAAATAATCGCCACCCATCCCATAGAGAAGAAACTTTGGGACATTATGGTAATAACACTTTTACGAGAGACTAGGCCGCCATAGAAAAAAGCCAGTCCTGGAGTCATTAACATAACTAAACTTGTACACAGCAGCATAAAGGCCGTATTTGGAACATCCAAAACCGACAGTATATTTTCCATAAACTTTCTCACACTAGATAGTCATATATAAATCAGTGAACTTATTATTTATAAAATAAGCCCATTTGTAATATTAACCTACCTATATAATAGAATAAGCACAACGATTATCAACAATATTATTTAGATCATTCAAGATTCATCTTCAACGATCATCTCAATGTAATAATCATTACAAATACAAGGGAGTTATCATGATAATACTCACATTATGTTAATAATAAGTTATATTAATTAAATTAATGTGCCTAATGGCTAAAAAAGAACGAACAAGTCTATTTTAGACTGTCTTTATTGGACTAATAAAGGATAATGAAAGTCTATTCTCTTAAAATAATTAAATGAAATCTAAACTAAATAGTGAATAAGTTTCATTCATTGTTAAAAGAGACAAAATAACATTTTGTCTCTGCTAGATTAAGAATTTAATAACGATATTTAGATTATTTCATAATTACCCTAATAAAAAACTAGAGCATACACAAATAACAACATATATGCGTACAGATTAGATAAATCACTCGATAGATTTAATACGCAAAAATAAACTTGATATATATCAAAAATAAGTATTCTTATTAAATATATTATTATTGTGTTTGTATTATTGATATAAAAATAAATATATTAACAATATTACTCTGTTGTTCTCTTGTAAAAAATTAAATATAGTTTAATTATTTTAATAGAATAAATGCTTGATAATTGCCATTATCCAGATACTAATAATTGAGTATTAAAATCATCTATTCTAACCCCTAAAAACAGAAATAACTAAACTGTTTATTTTAAATAGTCTATATATGACTAAGATGGCTATATTACTTCAATATAGCCTAGCCATGGAGTGTATTATCAATACCTATCTAAACTATCTAATAATATTAAGACGCATCGCACATCGTTGTTCAACGTTAAAACCTGCGTTCACTTCTTGTTGCAATATAGATGCTAAGTCAGTAGTTAATTCACTCGCTTCTACTATCGAAAAACCTAATCGCTGGTAGTAAGGTGCATTCCATGCAATCTCGCGGAAAGTGGTTAGCGTGACAGAACGAACCCCTTCCAGTAATGCGAACTCTACTACTTGTTGGATCAATCGACGTCCGACACCTTTCCCCTGCCAAGACTGACACACCGAGACTTCACAGATATGAAGGCTCTCTTGCAATCGTTCGATATTGATAAAAGCGACTGGCTGATCGTTATTATTGACAGCCACCCACTCCATTTCTTGAGCTATATAATTAAGATGATCTTGTTCTGACTGCACATCATCATCAGCAATCCAACCTAATTCAGGGTGACCACGAAATGTTTGTGCTGCTGAATGTTCAATAGTAGGTAAGATTGCAGCATCAGAAGGAACGGCTTTACGAATTGAAAACATTTTTTGCTTCATAATAAAAAAGAGGGTGCCCCCCTCTATACTCGTCATACCTCATGTTGCGGTAATTTTCGTTAAGGTATAGTGATCGCGTTCACTCACATTAGTGATCTAACAACGCATTCACTACTTGTCTAGCCGCACCTCGAATTATTTAGAGTATAGGGGGTGTTGACGAAGCGAATAAAAGCCTGTTTTTTCCGCTTCTTTATTTAAAAAAATTAGATGTGTTTAGCGCACTTCATCTAAAAGTGATTTCCACATGCCTAGTACTAATACTTGATCTGGAGGGGTTAACTCGCCACCTTTAATCGCTTGTTGAATACTGTCTTCTACACGTTGATAGAGAGCATCTGCGCTAGTTTCTTGTTCTTCTTCAAGTTCAGCTACAGCAAGGGTTAAATGCCCACGCAAATAGCCACCGGCAAATAATTCATCGTCACTTGCGTGTTCGACCATATCATCAATTTTTGTCAGTATGCGTGTTTCAAAATCCGCAAGCATGCTTTATCCTTACTGTCGTTAGTGTATCTATATTCATCATACTTCAAGTTGCAGAGCTTTACGTTAATACAAGGTAACTGCGCTCATTTGCACCAATCATCGACTTGTGTATACGCCTAGCCACACCTCAAATTATTTTGAGTATATTAGGAGAAGATATCTTCCGGATAAGGAAAATCTTCTGCGCAAAGAGGTGGGGTATTGTAAAACGTTTGTAGCGCCTTCACAAAGCGTAATGGCCTTTCAGGAATACCATTTGCTAAATATTCCATCACTTGACGATGAACTTTGCGTTGAAATGCGATACGGTCAGGCTCAAAATCCCCTTCTAAGTTATCGCAACTCACATTAAAAGGGATCCCAGCGGCAACACAAAATAGCCAATCGAATGATTGAGGCTTAACCTCAACCACCTCAAACTCGCCTTGTGTTTTTTCATCACGGCCATCAGGGCAATACCAATAGCCATAATCAACCTGTTGGCGCCGAGCCTCTCCCGCAATACACCAGTGAGAAATTTCATGCAAAGCACTCGTAAAGAAACCATGAGCAAAAACAACACGATGATATGGCGTATGCTCATCCGCAGGTAAATAAACAGGCTCGTCATCACCTTTAACTAATTTCGTGTTGTACTCTTCTCCGAAGCATTCTTCAAAAATATCTATCAACTGCTGATAATGATGTTTAGTCATGAAATTCAAATCATTTTAAAATAACGAAATAACCCAAGCCTTGATTGCATCACCATGACTATCATGGAGCAATTTAATACTCATTAACAAAGAGATGATCACTATCATCGGTCGGATCAGTTTTTGTCCTTTAGTCAGCACTAAGCGAGCACCCAATCTCGCGCCAACCATTTGGCCAACAAGCATAACAAAGCCTAGTGCCCATAAAACATGACCTCCGATAATAAAAAATATCAAAGATCCAGAATTTGATGCAAAATTAAGTAATTTCGCATGGGCTGTCGCTTTCGCAAGGTTGTAACCTAACAATAAAACATAGCCTAGTGCTAAAAATGATCCCGTTCCTGGTCCAAAAGCACCGTCATAGAAGCCGATTGTCATCCCAATAGCCACACCAAAAATCGGAATACTAATACGCTGTTGGCGGTCTTGAGCGCCCAATGATGGTGTTAACAAGAAATACAGCCCGACACAAATCACCATGATGGGTAATAGCTGCTTCAGAAAGTCAGTATTAATCATTTGGATAACAATAGCACCAGCCATAGCGCCAATGACTGTCATAATGAAGGGAAATATTTGCTCGCGTAAATTGATAGCTCTACGCCTGACAAAGTACAACGTAGACGAAAAAGAACCGCCCACCGCTTGGAGTTTGTTGGTGGCTAACGCTTCGACAGGCGTGATCCCCACAGACAGTAATGCAGGTATGGTTAATAAACCGCCCCCACCTGCAAGCGAATCAATAAATCCCGCAAACAACGCAACACAGAACAGCAGCAAATAGACTTCAGGTGCAACAGCGGTCAACCAATCCATTTTTAATCCAAATAACAATATTGCTAGCAATATGTAATATACATTATGATCTATGATCACTCAGTATTACTGCCTAGATGAATATGTTTAAGCAGGTATCATCCAAACCTTTATACTGTAATCCTTCAAGTGCAGCACCTTGAGTTATCAGAGTATACACCGTATAGACTCTAAATAATTCTATACTCGTCATACTTCAAGTTGCAGGGTTGTTAACTACGCTCAGCTAGGCGACAAATGAATGAGCCACTAACAGCATAGTCACCATACCTCAACGCAAAAGCGGCGATTTTGAGTATGACAAGTATAATGATAATTAAGCAAAAGGCTTCATCGTCGGAACAACATCTGCACATTGTCCACGGTGACGCAAATAGTGATCCATTAATACAATCGCCATCATCGCTTCCGCAATTGGCACGGCACGAATACCAACGCATGGGTCATGGCGACCTTTAGTGATCATTTCAACTTCTTCACCATCACGGTTTAACGTTTTACCTGCTACCGTAATACTCGATGTCGGTTTCATTGCGATATGTGCAATGATTGGCTGACTACTGCTGATCCCACCAAGAATACCGCCAGCATGGTTTGAGCTAAAGCCGTCACGAGTAATTTCATCGCGATTTTCACTGCCTTTAAGGCCAATAACCCCAAAACCATCACCAATTTCTACACCTTTTACTGCATTGATACTCATCAATGCATGGGCAAGATCGGCATCTAAACGATCAAATACAGGTTCACCTAACCCAGCAGGCACATTTTCAGCCACCACGGTTACCTTTGCACCGATAGAATCCCCTTCTTTCTTTAAGCCACGCAATAGCTCATCTAATGCATCAAGCTTACTTGGATCAGGGCAAAAGAACGGATTTTCCTCAACGATAGACCAATCTTTGATTTCGCACTCTACTGTCCCCATTTGGGTTAAGCAGCCTCGAATAACAATACCCAGTTTTTCATGTAGGTATTTTTTGGCAATCGCACCTGCCGCAACACGCATCGCGGTTTCACGGGCCGAGGAACGGCCACCACCACGATAATCGCGCTGGCCATATTTTTGCTCGTAGGTGTAATCTGCATGACCCGGTCTGAATACATCTTTGATCGCACTGTAATCTTGTGAGCGCTGATCGGTATTTTCAATCAGTAGACCAATACTGGTACCTGTTGTAATACCATTAAACACACCCGATAAAATTTTCACCTGATCCGGTTCACGACGAGCCGTAGTATAACGCGAAGTTCCGGGACGACGGCGATCTAAATCCCCTTGTAAATCTGCTTCTGTCAGCGCTAATCCCGGCGGTACGCCATCAATGATACAACCTAAAGCCAAGCCGTGAGATTCACCAAATGTGGTCACACGAAACAGTTGCCCTATTGAATTTCCAGCCATGCCAAATCCCTAGTTCTTATTAAGCGATTGTTATTGTGATGTTGTGATTGTTTAGAATGCCGCGCAATATCCACTTAATCAATATAAAGTTGGAATTGAGCATGATGTTCCAATAATTGATCACGGGTTAACATAAACACACCATCACCACCATATTCAAACTCTAACCAAATAAACGGAACGTCTGGATATTGTTCGATAAGATGCACCATACTATTACCGACTTCGCAGATCAGTACCCCTTCATCAGTGAGGAAACGTGGTGCATTGGCTAAAATACGGCGCGCAAGTTTCAACCCATCACTGCCTGCTGCCAATGCTAATTCAGGCTCAACACGGAACTCTTCTGGCAAGTCATCCATATCTTCCGCATCCACATAAGGTGGGTTAGTCACGATCAAATCATATTTAACTTCTGGCATATCCCTAAATAAATCAGAACGAATTGGGATCACGCGATGTTCTAACCCATGATTAGCAATATTTTGCTCGGTGACAGCCAGTACATCAGCTGAAATATCGACGGCATCCACTTCTGCTTCAGGGAACTCATATGCACAGGCGATAGCAATACAACCACTACCAGTGCACATATCAAGAATAGTTTGTGGCTCGTCCGCAACCAAACCAACAAAATGGTTATTTATCAATTCGCCAATTGGTGAGCGGGGAATTAACACTCGCTCATCAACATAGAATTCGTGGCCACAAAACCATGAGCGATTAGTCAGGTAAGCCACAGGGATACGCTCATTGATTCGACGCAGTACACGTTCAATAATACGATGACGCTCCGTTGGTGTCAGGCGCGATGTAAGTAGTTCATCCGGTATATCAAGCGGTAAATAAAGCGTTGGTAGTACTAATTGTAACGCCTCATCCCATGCATTATCGGTACCGTGACCATAATAAACATTGGCTGCATTAAAGCGGCTCATTGTCCAACGCAAAATATCCTGAATGGTATGAAGCTCAGCAACAGCTTCATCAACGAAGATCTTTTCCAAGAAGTGTTTCTCCTGACTGTATATCGAAAGTCTTCAAGTTTGCCACGAAGTGAGACACAAATCAGCAGATTAATATAATTAAATCGTGAAGGAATAGATAAAGAAGACAATTAAAAAAAGCACATGCCCTCATAGGATGAGAGCATGGCCAAAATTAAATAAAGAGATTAATTATTCGACTGGTTCAGCGTTATAATTTGGCTGAGTATCCGCTTCTGGTTTTTTCACCCACAAAGCATATGCACCTGTTAAAATAACTAGCCAAACAATACCAACATATAAGGCAATACGGGTATCTTCGAAATAACCAAGCACCCCAAATATGAACAGCATAAAAATTATGGCAACTACAGGGCCGACAGGCCATAGCGGTACAGGGAACTTCAGTGAGGCAACTTGTTCTGGCGTCATTTTTTTGCGCATCGCCACCTGTGATACTAATATCATTAACCAAACCCATATAGTGGCAAAGGTAGCAATTGAAGCAATCACTAAGAACACTTTTTCTGGGATCAGATAGTTAAGTACCACACCCACTAACAGGACAAGCGACATAACCAATACCGTCATCCATGGCACACCATTTTTGGTTAACTTAGTGAACGCTTTCGGTGCTTGCCCTTCATGAGCCATACCAAACATCATACGACCTGCGCCAAAGATATCACTATTGATCGCGGATATCGCTGCGGTGATCACCACGACGTTTAAAATATTCGCCGCTGAAGAAATACCTAAGCTATCAAATATTTGCACAAATGGACTACCTTGAGAGCCAATTTGATTCCATGGGTAAATACACATTAAAACAAACAGTGTCAGAACATAGAATAGCAGGATACGAATCGGTACCGCATTGATAGCACGAGGGATCGTAACATCAGGATTTTTAGCTTCACTTGCCGTGATCCCAATCACTTCAATTCCACCAAAGGCAAACATCACCACAGCAAAGGATGCGATCACACCTCCAATTCCATTTGGCATAAAGCCGCCATGCTCAAACAAATTTGAAATTCCAACGGCGTGATCGGAAGCCTGACCAAAACCAAACATCATGATTGCAGCACCACCGACAATCATTGCGACAATCGCCACAATTTTGATGATAGAGAGCCAAAATTCCATTTCGCCAAACACTTTTACATGGCACAAATTAATGGCGCCGATAAAACAGATAATACCTAGCACCCAGATCCATTGAGCGACCTCAGGGAACCAAAGCTTCATATAAAAACCAAATGCGGTTACGTCAGCTAAGCAAACAATTAGCATTTCAAAAACATAGGTCCAACCTGCAAAAAAACCTGCACGTGGCCCCAAATAATGGCTCGCATATTGTGAAAAAGAACCTGCAATCGGGTTATGAACCGCCATTTCCCCCAATGCCCGCATAACCATAAAAACCGCAGCTCCACCTATAATATAAGCAATTAATACCGCAGGGCCTGCGGTTTCAATTGCCTTGGCTGAGCCGTAAAACAGACCTGTACCAATCGCTGCCCCGAGGGCCATAAACCGGATGTGACGCGCAGAAAGTCCACGCGTAAGTTTTGTTGTGCTTTGCATGATTTATCCTTCGTATTATAGTTTTAATTACGTTAGTGCAGATAAATACCACAAGCGGTCGATACATTGCCGACCGCTTATTATTTGCGTGATGTATTATTTAGAGAAGACTGCTCCCTCAGAGAACAGAGTTGATAATTTGTGTTCTGCAATCAGGTTGATTGCAGCATCGATATCGGGTGCAAAGTAACGGTCTTTATCATAGTACGCCACTTTATCACGCAATGTTTTACGCGCTTTTTCTAATGTTTCACTTGATTTTAGTCCCTCACGGAAGTCCATTCCTTGACATGCTGACAGCCATTCAATGGCTAAAATACCTGTCACGTTTTTGGCCATTTCCCATAAACGGCGGCCTGCCGCTGGAGCCATAGACACATGGTCTTCTTGGTTAGCTGATGTTGGTAAGCTATCCACACTCGACGGATGTGCTAATGCTTTATTCTCACTCGCCAATGCCGCAGCGGTGACTTGTGCAATCATAAAGCCTGAGTTAACACCACCGTTATTCACCAGAAACGGCGGTAACTGCGACATATGTGTATCCATTAATAACGCGATACGGCGTTCCGATAATGCGCCTATTTCAGCCAATGCTAAGGCAATATTATCTGCCGCCATCGCGACTGGCTCTGCATGGAAGTTACCACCTGAAATAATGTCACCATTATCAGAAAAGACTAATGGGTTATCAGACACCGCATTTGATTCAATTAAAATCACGTCAGCAGCTTGGCGAATTTGAGTCAAACAAGCTCCCATCACTTGTGGCTGACAACGTAATGAGTATGGGTCTTGTACTTTGACACAATTAGCATGTGATTGAGATAGCTCACTCGTCGGCGTTAGAATTTCACGGAATAAGCCAGCAACATCGATTTGTCCTTTCTGCCCCCTCACTTCATGAACTCGAGCATCAAACGGTTTACGAGATCCTAATGTTGCTTCAACACTCAACGAACCACAGACAATACCGCTGAGCAGGAGATTTTCCGCCTCAAACAACCCTTTCAAAGCGAAAGCTGTCGATACTTGAGTCCCATTTAACAGTGCCAATCCCTCTTTTGCTTCCAATTTTAGAGGCTTCAGTCCTGCTTTTTCGAGTGCCGATTTCGCACTGATCCATTTACCTTGGTATCGTGCTTTACCTTCCCCCAGCAACGTTAAACTCATATGCGCAAGAGGCGCTAAGTCACCAGATGCTCCTACAGACCCTTTAGCAGGGATCAGAGGATAAACTTGATGATTGACCAAGGCGACCAAAGCTTCAATCACCTCCAAGCGAATACCTGAAAACCCACGAGCCAAACTATTAATTTTTAACACCATAATCAGACGAACTAACTCATCATCAAGTGGCTCACCAACCCCAGCGGCATGTGACATAACAATCGAGCGTTGCAACGATTGGAGATCTTTCGTCGCAATACGGGTGTTGGCTAGCAAGCCAAACCCTGTATTGATGCCATATGCCGTTTTATCTTCTGCAATAATTTTATTAACAGTGGCAACACTTTTTTCTATCGCAGAGTGTGCACGTTTATCTAATGTGACAGTTACTGGTTGTGCAAGAACAAGGCGCAAGTCATTCAGTGTCATTTTTCCTGGATGGATAGTTAACTTAGTCATTAATTGCACCTCTTAGCGTGTTTTGATCATGGGTAAATTAAGATTTTTTTCTTGCGCACATTTAATCGCAATATCATAACCAGCGTCAGCATGGCGCATAACACCGGTTGCAGGGTCGTTATGTAGAACTCTTGCGATACGTTCAGCAGCTTCATCGGTACCATCGCACACAATAACCACCCCAGAATGTTGTGAGAAGCCCATACCTACACCACCACCATGGTGTAATGATACCCATGTTGCACCACTTGCTGTATTTAATAGCGCATTCAGTAATGGCCAATCTGATACCGCATCGGAACCATCTTTCATTGCTTCAGTTTCACGGTTTGGACTTGCAACTGAGCCTGAATCAAGGTGATCACGACCAATAACGATAGGTGCTGATACTTCACCACTGCGTACCATTTCATTAAATGCCAAGCCTAGTTTTGCTCTATCACCTAAACCAACCCAGCAAATACGAGCTGGTAAGCCTTGGAAACTAATGCGTTCACGAGCCATATCTAACCAACGATGAAGGTGTTTATCATCAGGTAATAGCTCTTTGACTTTGGCATCCGTTTTATAAATATCTTCAGGATCACCCGATAACGCTACCCAGCGGAATGGGCCTACGCCACGACAGAATAACGGGCGAATATACGCAGGTACAAAACCAGGGAAATCAAATGCATTTTTAACGCCCATTTCAAGGGCCATTTGGCGAATATTATTACCATAGTCAAACGTTGGAATACCTTGTTTTTGGAACGCTAGCATGGCTTTTACATGCTCAGCCATTGATGCTTTGGCTGCTTTTGTGATGCCTTCAGGATCTTTCGCACTGCGCTCGCGATACTCTTCCCAGCTCATACCAATTGGTAAGTAACCATTGAGGGGGTCATGGGCGCTGGTTTGGTCAGTGACCATATCGGGACGAACACCACGTTTTACTAATTCAGGAAGTACTTCAGCCGCGTTAGCACATAACGCGATCGAAACCGCTTTTCCTTCTGAGGTGTACTTTTTAATACGCGCTAATGCATCATCCAAATCAGTCGCTTGCTCATCGACATAGCGCGTGCGCAGGCGAAAGTCGATACGGCTTTGTTGGCATTCAATGTTTAATGAACATGCACCTGCCAATGTTGCCGCGAGTGGCTGAGCGCCGCCCATACCACCTAATCCAGCGGTCAATACCCAACGCCCCGTCAGATCATCATTAAAATGTTGGCGCCCTGCTTCAACAAAAGTTTCATATGTCCCTTGAACAATCCCTTGGCTACCAATATAAATCCAGCTTCCCGCAGTCATTTGACCATACATCGCTAGGCCTTTTGCATCCAATTCATTGAAATGCTCCCAATTGGCCCAATGCGGTACAAGGTTTGAGTTCGCAATTAATACACGAGGTGCATTTTCATGGGTTTTAAAAACCCCCACGGGTTTACCTGATTGCACTAGCAAGGTTTCATCGCTTGCTAATTCTTTTAGAGTTTCGACAATTTTGTCGTAGCACTGCCAGTTGCGTGCTGCTCGGCCAATACCACCATAAACCACTAACTCATGTGGGTTTTCTGCAACGTCAGGATCTAAGTTATTCATAAGCATGCGCAAAGGGGCTTCGGTTAACCAACTTTTTGCGTTGAGCGTGTTGCCTCTCGGAGCTCTGATATCACCATTTCTGTATTTATTATTTATCGTTGTCACATTCATACCCTCTTTCGATAGATTCAGTCTGTACTGATAATGTCTTGCTATAGGTATAGTTGTATATACATGTACAATCAATACCCATTTTAACATTAAATTTAGGATAGGAAGATGAGTAAAGTAAAATAAGTTATTATTTATTAGCTAGTTATAATGATTTTACTCAAAGTTGATGGTGAATAATTCTTCTAAATCTGCCAGTGAGATCACATTAGATTTACAATTAATTCACATTAATAAATTGAATGACCTATTGGAGGAATTCAGGAAAGTAAACTGAAGTGAGTTTAATTGACAGATAATTAAATGCACTATTTTTCAAAAAGATAAATAGCAAGCAACCTTAATATCAAGCGTTGCTTACTATTCCTAAGAGGTAAAATGCCCTTTTAGCTTATAGCGATTTCCGGGAAATAATAATTTTGTACTTGTCACAACAAATGATTGAGACCACGTACGTCGCGATATCAATAAGCAAGAGGAGCCGATAGCAATGTTCAACAATTTGGCGGCTCGTTCATCAGCTTCTATCGCTTCAACAATATGTTCTCCTTCCGTCAAGGGTGCAACCATTGACAAATAATCATGAGGGGTAATAGCTGAAAAATTTTGTTTTAAATAATCAGGAGCCGCTAGCGCATTAACATAGCGATCTTCTATCTGTACGGCTACCTCATTTTCATAGTGAACAATGATAGAATGAAATACCATTGTATCCGCTGAAATGTTCAACTCAGCAGCAAGGGAAACCGATGCAGGAACCTGTTCTAATCTTATGATTTTACAACTGTAGTTATGGCCTCTCGCTAATATTTCCGCTTCAATGCTATGGATCTCAAATAACGCTGATTGCCCCTTTGGCTCGGCAACAAATGTACCGACCCCTTGCACACGCACCAATAACCCTTCAGCAGTTAATTCTCTCAATGCTCGATTAGCCGTCATGCGACTACATTCAAATTGTTTTACCAGTTCTGATTCGGAGGGGACACGGTCATTAGGTTGCCATTCTCCATTATGGATCTTTTCCGTAATCAGCTGTTTTACCTGTAAGTAGAGCGGAACAGGGGTGTCCCTAGGACTTTTTTTATTTGCCGTCACAATTTTTTCCATTAAAAAAGTAAAATATTAAGCTCGCAATAAAATTGGCAAGAGCTACCTTGGCACTATCGAGTTATATACTCGCCATACTTCAAGTTACAATACTTTTGTTAAAGCTCGTGGCTACCCCATGCCAATCACATACTGATTATGCTCTTAGGGACTGACACACTTGTCACCTAGCCATCGCTCAAATTATCTAGAGTATACAATCAAGTAGCCAATATTTTGACCGTCGCAAATAAAATCTAATCTCCTGCAAAATAGCCTTAAGAGAAATAACTTACCTATCTATATTATCAGTTTTGTATGGCGATATAAGAATTTTATGACTTAATAACCAACCAATACCATTAAGCATTATGGTGACTAATATTTCCTTGATAAACGCGCATATATAAAGGCTGGCTACCTTGCTCATAAATCATCTCAACGGGATCAATAGCATTCCATACCACAAAGTCCGCCTGATATCCCACTTTTAACTGCCCATGGGTATCCTCTCGGCCTAATGCTTTCGCAGCGTGACATGTCACACCGGCCCAAATTTCTTCAGGTGTTAATCTAAACAATACCGCTGCCATATTCATGATCATACGCAATGACGCAAAAGGGCTGGTTCCTGGGTTAAAATCTGTCGATACGGCCATCGGGACCTTATGTTCACGTAACAGCTCAATTGGTGGTAATTTAGTTTCCCGTAAAAAGTAAAATGCCCCCGGTAAAAGTACCGCTACCGTTCCACTTTCTTTTAAGGCACGAATACCATTGAGATCAAGATACTCAATATGATCAACCGATAAGCCTTTAAAACTTGCGACGAGCTCACTACCACCGAGATTGGACAGTTGCTCTACGTGCCCTTTTACTGGAATACCTAATTTTTGTGCTGCGGCAAACAGTTTATGGCTTTGCTCCAAAGAAAAACCTACACTTTCACAAAACACATCAACGGCTTCAAATAAACCTTGCTGCCACAAAGCTGGCATAATCTCATTACAAATAAGATCAATATATTCGTCAGCTTTATCTTTATATTCAGGGGGAACGGTGTGAGCCGATAATAATGTAGAACTGACGCTAACGGGGTAAGAGTCTGCGAGTTTTTTAGCGACTAATAATTGCTTTTGTTCGCTGACAAAATCTAAACCATAGCCTGATTTCATCTCAATAGTCGTAACACCCTCACGGATCAATGCCTCTAGCCGAGGTTGAGAAACCTGAAAAAGCTGCTCCTCATCCAATGAACGAGTCGCACGCACCGTTGAGTTAATGCCCCCCCCTTGCTGACTTATCGTTTCATAAGAAACGCCATTCATGCGTTGCTCCCATTCCGCCGCACGGTTACCACCAAACACTAAATGTGTATGACAATCAATCAAACCCGGTGTCACTAAGCGCCCTGCTAAATCCACAACGTGGCAATCTGTAGTATTAAGCGATCCTGCTGGAACAATCGCTACAATCAGATTGCCGCGTGTCACCATATCAACATTTTCTAGCAATCCATAAGCAATATCAGACTGCTGATCCATGGTTGCAATACGGCCATTTTGCCAGATAACATCTTGAGCTAGGGTTTTAAATGACATAACAAATCCTATGGTTTAAAAATGCATTGAATGTTGCAACAAAATAACAGGTATAGATATGTATATACAATTAGACAAAACAACGTGATTTGTCAATGTATACTCGATAGTTTAGTTAAAAATTTGTTATTTTAGTCTTAGAAATTACGCCTCTAACAATAAGAGACAAAAATAGGTTAAACTTAAAGAAATATAATTATCTAAAAAAGACAGTTAATATAATGAAAAACAAATTTGGGTTAAATGATGATGATATTCATCTGTTTAAAGAAGCCATCCAGGGCGCAAAGAAGATAAAACAAGATCAAATTTTACATACACCTATTCGTGCCAAAGTGACTCAGCCATCGAGTAAAAAAGTTCAACAAGAACAAATTGATGCAACATTTTATTTTTCTGATGAGTTCCAACCTCAATTAGAAGATGAAGGCCCTACTCGCTATCTAAAACCCGGCGAAAGCCCTTACGAATTAAAAAAGTTACGCCGTGGAGATTACGTTCCGGAACTCTTTCTTGATCTACATGGTTTGACCCAAATGGAAGCTAAGCAAGAAATTGGTGCATTAATTGCGGCATGTAAACGTGAAAATATATTTTGTGCTTGTATTATGCATGGCCATGGTAAACATATCCTAAAGCAACAAACACCGCTCTGGTTGGCACAGCATCCAGATATTATTGCCTTTCATCAAGCACCTAAAGAATGGGGAGGTAATGCCTCAATTCTGTTACTCATTGAAACCCAAGAAAGTATCAGACGTTAGATCCGTTAACTTAAAGTAGCCCCTTAGGGGCTAGTTAACTATTGGTTCATTGAGAATAATTGTGATGGACTAAGCATCCAGTCTAAATGAGCTTTATGGTGCCCCACATCGATTTCAATACAAGCGATTGAGGAAGTAATAAACATAGGTGGTGCCTCATGTGGACACAACTCAGAAACTAAATAACCAACTAATGGCAAATGAGAAACGACTAATACTGCATTTGCTCCCATCACTGCGAGATCACGAATATGATCAGCTACAAATGTGGCATTTCCCCCCGGGGTCAACATCTCCATTACTTCTGCCTGCATAGGAAGACTTAAATTTTCCCTAACCACCTGTAGCGTTTGTTGCGCCCGCAAATAAGGACTGACAAGTACATTATCAATTGCTGGGTTACGTTTATTCAACCACTGAGCCATCAATGCTGAGTCATCGCTTCCCTTTTGCGTTAACGCTCTCGCTGCATCACTGGCAGCCTGTAATGCCGCGTCACCATGACGCATAATATAAACTTGCATAATCCACCATTTGGGTTAACTAAGTCACCAGACTCGCTAACCTTATTTATTAAAATACCTTTATATATCAAATGATAATATTCTATTGAAGCATTATTCATTCACGCAAAACAACCTAACTAAGCTTCAAATTATTGAAAACACAATTGTTGCAAAAATCAGCATTAACCACACCGAATGTGTGATTCTGCATCAAACCATTTAAAAATAAAATGACTTAAGTAGTTTTTTTGTTTTTAGTTTGTCTGAAATATATCTAGATTTTGCAGTCAACTTAACGTTACTGTTTATCCTATCTTACCTACTTTGTGATGCTTTCATTTCCCCGACAATTAACCATAAAAAAACCCGATGTTTGCTATAACAAGCAAATTCATCAGGTTTTTTATCAGGTTAGCACTCTATTTATTTGATCCTAGCCTGACTCACTACACCTAGATCATTATCCTTTCTTCGCTATTCAATGTTCTACTCAGAGAAGAATTGCTCATTATTTTGTGCCATTTGACACAATCGATCGCAAGGTCTGAATTTTTCATCATATTTTTCAGCTAAGTTATTCATCGTATCAACTGTTTTTTGAATACCCAAGCTATCCATATAGCGGAAAGGACCACCAAAGAATGGCGGAAAGCCAATTCCAAATACAGCACCGATATCTCCATCACGTGCATTTTGAATAATTTTTTCATCTAAACATCGTACCGCTTCATTCAACATTAACAGCACACAACGTTCTGCAATATCAATTTTGCTTAAATGATTTTGTGGATGAATACCCACTAATGAATAAAGGCTCTTATCAACTTGGCGCTTATGAGCCTTTTTCCAAAAGAATAACTTAGATGACGCTTGATGCTCATACAAATAAAAACCTTTACCATTTTTCTTACCTTTACGACCATCTTTATTCACTTTATCTAAAAGTTCAGGAGCCATAAAACGCTCTCCAAAACGCTCGACGAGTATAGGAAGAATTTTTGTCCCTACATCAATACCCACTTCGTCTAACAGATTGAATGGCCCTACAGGAAACCCAAAATCGACTAACGCGCTATCAATATGTTCAATTGACTCGCCATGCATTAAACACTCAGCCGCTTCACATAGATAAGGCGCTAAAATGCGGTTAACATAGAACCCCGCGTCATCACCAACGACTATTGCTGTTTTACCCTGCTTTTTAGCTAAAGCGACCGCCGTTGCAATAGTTTGAGCATCTGTCTGCTGATGAGGGATCACCTCCACTAAAGGCATTTTATCTACAGGGCTAAAATAATGTAATCCAATCACTTTTTCGGGGTGTTTGGCTTTTTCTGCAATCTGATTAATAGGTAATGATGATGTATTTGAAGCAAAAATAGCATGGCCTTTAGTCACATCTTGGATCTCCGCAACCATTTTTTGCTTTAATGCGAGATCTTCAAATACCGCCTCAACAACGATATCAGTATGCTCAAAACCTTGATAATCAAGAGTACCTGATATTTTCGCCATGACTGCATCACGTTCACGAGCAGGCATTCGCCTTTTATTCACGCGCTGAGTTAGCCGATCCCAGCTATAACGCAGTGCTTGCGCTACACCGCTCTCATTAATGTCTTTGATACGAACAGCAAGATCACCTCGCATTGCAGTAACATAAGCGATCCCTCCGCCCATCAAACCACCACCTAACACACCTATCTGTTTAAATTTAGCAGGAACCGCTGCTGAACCCGTTTCATTTTTTAATGAAGTTGTCGCAAAAAAGAGGCTGCGCAATGCTGCCGATTGTGGAGTCATCACTAGCTCACCAAAGGCTTTTGCTTCCGCATCATATCCCGCTTTAGCCCCTTTTTCGACCCCTGTTCTCACAACTTGAATTATCTTCTCAGGTGCTGGATAGTGCCCTTTGGTTTTACGCATCACCGTCTGTTTAGCCGTTGAAAATACTTTATTGCGTAATAATCTACTGCTTAACAACCTTTGCTGCCAATGGATAGGAGCTCGCTGAATTTTACCTTTCTTTGCCATTTGAATAGCAACATCCAGCAAAATAGTTTCAGGTACGACATCATCCACTAGTCCGATTTTTTGAGCTTGCTTAGCGCGTAACTGCTTACCTGTCAGCATCATATCTAATGCACTAGGAATACCCACTAATTTAGGTAACCGCTGTGTTCCACCAGATCCTGGAAGTAACCCAAGTTGTACTTCAGGTAGACCTAGTCGTGTTTTATCATCATTCGAGCAAACGCGTGCGTGGCAAGCTAATGCCAGCTCTAAGCCCCCTCCTAAGCAAGCCCCATGAATAGCAGCAATGATAGGCAATGGATAATTTTCTAATTTATCAAATAAAATATGACCTTCTCTTGAAAGTTCACTGGCTTCTTCTTTACTCGTGCAATTAGCAATCATGCTAATATCAGCACCAGCAATAAAGCTGTCTTTCTTCCCAGAGGTGATCACCAGCCCTTTCAAGCCTGATGTTGATTGTGCCTGCTGTAATATGGAAAGGAATTGCTGGGCAAATTCAGCCTTTAAGGTGTTCACTTTTTCGTTAGGGACATCAATATAAATCACCCCTACAGTTTGCGAATGAACTTCAAGACGAAATGCCCCCTTAGCGATTTCACCTTGCATTTCTCGCGGAGAATAATCAGTCATTATTCCACCTCCAAAATCATTGCTGCACCTAAGCCACCCGCTGCACATGCAGTTGTTAGGCCAAACCCACCGCCACGCCGGCGAAGTTCATGAAGTGTTTGCGTTACCATACGAGCACCTGTCGCAGCAAAAGGGTGTCCATAAGCAATAGAACCACCCAAAACATTAAATTTATCCATGTCCACTTCACCAATTTCTTTGGTTAATCCTAATTTTTCTTGTGCAAATTGGCGACTTGAGAATAATTTAAGATTTGCCAGCGTCTGAGCTGCAAATGCTTCATGCATATCAATTAAGGTGAGATCTTGCAATGTCAGCCCTGCACGTTTCAGTGCAATCGGCGTTGCATAAGATGGTCCTAGTAACATATCTTGCCAAACATCAATCGCAGAAAAAGCAAAGCTACGAATATAACCTAATGGTGTATAACCTAATGCTTTTGCTCGCGACTCTGTCATCATTAGAACAGCAGCCGCGCCATCCGTTAATGGAGTACTATTCGCCGCGGTAACAGAACCATGTTTACGGTCAAATGCAGGCTTTAATTTTGCATAAGAAGATAAAACTGAGTTTGTACGAATATTATTATCTTGAGTAAACGCTTGTTTGAAAGGTGGCATATAAGCGGTCATCACCTCTTGCTCTAATACACCACTTTCCCATGCTTTCGCCGCCAGCAAATGTGAACGATGAGCCAACTCATCCTGTTGTTCACGGCTAATATGGTAGCTTTTAGCCATTTGTTCAGCGGTATCCCCCATACGTAACCCTGTAGAATACTCCGCGACTGCTGGTGCAACGGGTAACAAATCCTTTAAACGTAATTTCGCGATAAGGGATAATTTTTGGCCTAACGATTTAGCTTTACTCAAAGAAAGTAGTGTTGCAGCTAATTTTTTGGATACGCCAATTGGTAAAACTGAAGAGGAATCGGCGCCACCGGCAATACCAACGGAGATATGGCCAGCCATCATACTTTCAGCAATATTAGCCATTGCTTGAAAACTGGTTGCACAGGCTCGTGAAACGCTATAAGCATCCGTTGAAACACTCATACCCGTCCCGAGCACAATCTCCCTTGCAATATTTGGAGCAGCAGGCATTTGCACAACTTGCCCAAATACCAACTGCTCAATCAACTCTTTCTCAATACCACTTCGGTTGAGTAATTCAGCAACCACCGCTTTTCCCAAATCAACCGCGGCAACCCCTTGGTATGCTGTCGCTTGTTTAGCAAAAGGTAGACGTAGACCACTCACAATCGCGATCCTTTCTTTTGCTGAATAATTACTTTCGCCATGATGGGAAGTTTGATTCATGGTAGCTCCCGCTAAAATTTTCTAGCTTATAGACCCTACAGATATCGTCGTTGTTTACATTTAGGTGTAATAAATAGATATGCACCTAAAAACCTAATTTAATAGCGATACTTTCACAACTGTTGAACCCCAAGAGGTCTGACCTGTTATTATTGTTAACATAAAGGTTACATTCAGAAAACCGTGATATTGAGAAAATGCGAGCTTGCACACAACTTAATGAGTATCAATGAAAGATTGGAACAATTAAGGTAGGAAATAGATATTGCAAGAAAATAAAGAAACCTTCACTATTGTGCAATAAATCAACAGCGAAGGTCGCAAATAGTTAATCAGTTGATTGATTAGCGCAGGCCCAATTGAAAAATCAGACTTTCTGCTTCACAGCTAAATGTGAAATCTGCTGATAGCTCAACACCGCCCTCAACATTCGCTATCGAATGTTTGATGATACAAGGGTCTGATTCAACTGATTTAGCTTTTTCTGTTAACTGTTTCAACATGGCTTCCGCTTCTGCTTGGCTTGCGAAAACATGCTGATATGATGCAGTACAATCTTTGTTATCTAAGATTGTGCCCACATCCACACAACAGCAAGCAGCTGTCTCTTCTGCGCTACAGCGCTTAATCGCATCAGTCATTTTATTCTCCAAATCAACAAACTGTTAAGCTGCTATCATAACGCCGAAAAACAGCGAAAAACCAGTGTATACCAAAGCTATCACCGACTATCTGCTATAAGTTTGATCTAACCCCATAAATTACAGCTATAAGTAAAATTGGCACCATTCAATGTTGCAATTTTGTTAAACACATCGCAATTTTGAAAACAATTCAGAGATAATTGTAAAACATACTTGCAACACATAAGGTGGTCAGACCTATACTCTAGTAACTGGTCTGATTTGTCATAAAGGCAAGCGACCCTACAATTCTGCGCTTCTTGCGATAGAAGTCGCCTAATATAAATAATAAACAAGAGGGTTTTGGTCATGAGCCAGAAAAACCTATTTACTCGATCAGCTTTGGCAATAGCAGTGGCAATGATTTCATCTAACGCTGGAGCCGCTGGTTTTTTGCTTAATGAATATTCCACATCTGCGCTAGGACGTGCATTTTCTGGGGCAGGTGCAATCGGCGATAACGCAAGTGAAGGTAGTCGTAACCCAGCAGCGATGATGTTATTTGATCGTCCTGCTCTTTCAGTTGGTGCGGTGTATATTGATCCGAGTGTTGATATTAAAGGCCGTGGAGCCTCCCCACTCGGTAGTAATTTAAATGCGAATGATATCGCACCAAGTGCGGTAGTACCTAATGCTCACTTTATTTTCCCTATTAATGATAAATGGGCAGTGGGTACCTCAATGACGACAAACTTTGGGCTCGCAACTGATTTCAACAAAAACTATGCCGCAGGCCCTATCGGCGGTAAAACTGACCTAAAAACCGTGAATTTAAACTTAAGTGGTGCTTACCGCTTAAATGATAACTTTAGTTTTGGTTTAGGTGTTGATGCTGTTTATGCAGATGCAGAAATTACACGTCATGCGGGGGATTTGAGTATAATCAGCCCATTGCCCATGTCGCCTAGTACCACTATGGCTAAATTAACGGGTGACGATTGGGGCTATGGCTGGAACGCAGGGATCCTCTATGAATTAAACCCTGATAACCGCTTTAGTTTGACTTATCGTTCAAAGGTTAAGGTCAAATTTGAAGATGGTAAATACTCAAACGATTTACCAACTAGTTTACCAAATGGCGGGCCTCTACCAGGTGGCCTTGTGGGAACTGGTGGTGAGAAAATCAAAGGGAAACTTGATCTGAACTTACCTGATATTTGGGAGTTCTCTGGTTACCATAAAGTTGCACCAAAGTGGGCATTACACTATAGCGTTGCCTACACGGGATGGAGTGAATTTAAAGATCTTACCGCATACCGTAGTAGTGATAATGAACTATTATTCCACAAAGCAGAAAACTTTAAAGATGCATGGCGCTTTGCTTTAGGTACCACCTACTTCTATGATGATAATTGGACATTCCGTACCGGTATTGCCTACGATGAAAGCCCTGTACCAACTAAATATCGCTCAATTTCTATTCCTGACCAAGATCGCTACTGGTTAAGTGCGGGTACAACCTATGCATTTAATGAAAACGCCTCCGTTGACCTTGGTATCTCTTATATGTATGGCAAGAAAGTGAATATCTCCGAAAAACTCAGCGAGAGCGCAGCTGTGCCACTGCCAGCCTACGAGTTTAAATCTGAAGGTTCAGCTTGGCTGTATGGCGTAAACTTCAACTATACATTTTAATTGATATGAACCTCATAAATAACAGGGGCATCCCCCCTGTTATTATTTCTCCCAAATACAAATAAACCTTTTTCTATCTGTAAAACTTCATTTTTAAGTTATAAATCACTGGCATTAACCTGATTTTCTACATTGAAAGCACATTATCATCATCAAGGTAGCAAAATATCCTACCTACTACTACGTAAAAAGCCTTGAAAACGCAGTTCTCGCCTGAGTTGCACTTGACATCTGCCCAGATAAATCTATAAATTAAATTATGGCTGGCTTGTAAATTAACTGTTAACAGTCCCTACACCACGCCTACCACTGTAAAACTATTTCAATTTGTTTTTAAACACCCATTTCGTTGTAAATAGTTTTGCAATTCTTTTTCATAACATCACAACACCCTGCATGTTCTTGTCATAACGCTATGTACAATAAGTTTATTGTATAGCTCAACATGGCAGCATAGATGTATGGGCAAAACACATTAACGTTAAGCCATCATTAACACGCCGAGCGTTAATCATAAAGAGGCAGATATGAGCACATAGGAGAAAAGTATGGGAACTTTATTTACTGTTGGCTTTATTGGCGTATTAGGCGTCATCGCACTAGTAGATGCAATAACTTCTCGAGGAAACCGAGGCAATGAATAACATCTTTATCACTCTCTAATGTCTGATGACAAAAGAGAGTGATAACGTTAATCACATAGACTAATCAATAGAATCTAAATCACCTTCGATTGCCGATGCATTAGGATTCACCGTCGCTTTTAATTCCCCACCACTCGATAAGAAATCATTACGTTGGAAATAGGCTTCCCTCATTAACAAATACGGATCTGAAGAGTTCTTCAATAAACCATCAGAATCGAGTAATTGTGAACGGGTTTCAATACCTTCAAGCGCCCATTTACCCGCTGACATCCAGAACGTCAAATAACTTAACATCGGATATAGATCATCGACTAAGTTACCCCCCTCTTCACGTACCGTAAAGCTACCGTAGCCCGGTAACACGACGTATGGGCCATAGCCAACATCATAGTAACCTAGAGTATTACCAAAACGTTTAGGTTCTTCTTTCGCTAACTGAGGGTTTGCCATTGAAGCTACGTCGATAAGCCCCCCCACTCCGAAAACGGTATTGAGGAAAAAGCGATTAAAATGTTTAAAACCTTGGCTGACTTCGCCTCGTAGGAAGCTATTCAGCATACTGGCTGGTTCTTCAAGGTTAACAAAAAAGTTGGTTAAACCATTACGTGCAGGCATCGGTACATAATCACGCCAAGCCACTGCAACAGGCCTTAAAACGTATGGGTCTAACACATTGTAGTTAAAATTGAACATCGCTCGGTTAAAACCTTCAAGCGGATCCGAACGTTCCTGAGTTTCAGGGTTTATTGAACTCGAACATCCAACAAGCAAAACTCCCGCAAGAAGAACGCCACTCATGCGAAACTTCATAATACTCTCCATCCCCTGCACCACCAGCCATGGCACTTTTCTACGAATTATAAGCTAATATGTTTATATTAAAACCAAACAGATATAATTGTTAATCAATTTGAGTGCTAAGAACAACTAAGCAACCATAATGTTAACTATACCTTATTTATGGCATCCATCATTATAAGAAATGTGATTAAACAGGTAAGAATCACTTTTTATCGGGCAAGAAACACAAAAATGTAGAAGATTCATAGTGATAATGCACACTATTTTAAGTATTACTATGATTTACACGTATAATTCTCATTTATCCAATTATCACATACAACTTATTTATCTAACCAGTCAACCAAAACATCACTTGAGCAAAAAAACAACTAAAAGCTCTTTTTGCAGCTTCTGATAAAAGAAATTCCACGTAACAACTTGATTCAACAGGAAGTCAGAAGTAGAATGCCAACCACTGCGGCATTAGCGGTAAAGTCCCCTTAGTTAAATGGATATAACGAGCCCCTCCTAAGGGCTAGTTGTAGGTTCGATTCCTGCAGGGGACGCCATTAGCAACTAAATAGAGCTATCCATACCTAAACAAACCCTCCAAAAAAACCAATCACAGCAATGCATCGCACTAAACTTAGCTAAACCAATCTATACTGGTATAAACGTATCTTTGGGGGTAGTATTGGTGGTATCGTATATTTCACTCGTACTCAATACCCCCATGCCAACAAATATCAGTGGCAAAAACAAAAATCATACAACTAAATGCAATCGATACATTTCTAAATGGTACGAACAGAGAGAAATAATTCAGAATAAGTCGATAGGATATGCATTTCCCTTTTCTCCCTATCCATCTTATTCCTCTATACCATCAAAGCTGTGCCAACATTTCCTGCGTAATCAGTACCACTCCACCCTCTGAACAATAAAAACGCTGTTCATCCTCTTCTTTATTTTCGCCTACCACCAATCCACTTGGCACATGGCAACCTTTATCAATAATGCAACGTTTTAAGCGGCAAGCACGCCCTACACGTACCTTAGGGAGTAACACTGAAGAATCAATTTGGCAAAAAGCATCAATATTTGTTTCTTGAAAAATAACTGAGTTAGTAATCATTGAATCCGCAATTATACAACCAGAGTTAATTAGCGAGTTAATGACCATACCTTGTGTTCCTGAACTACCTTGAATAAATTTAGCGGGGGGTAGCGGGTACATTGCTGTACGAATTGACCAATTATGGTCATACATATCTAGTTCAGGTGCAGCAGACACTAAATCAATATTCGCATTCCAATAAGAGTCGATAGTGCCGACATCACGCCAATATGGCTGAATTTTTTCATTAAAATTAGATGTGACACATGAACGAGCAAATGGATGTGCCCATGCAACCCCTTGTGCGACTACCTTTGGGATGAGATCTTTACCAAAATCATGATGAGTTTCTATAAGAATGTTTTCTTCTTTCAGTAATTGATATAGGTATTGCGCATCAAAAACATAAATTCCCATACTGGCTAATGAAGTATCAGGTTTGCTAGGCAGCGATGGTGGATTTTCTGGTTTTTCGATAAATTGAATAATACGTTCGTTTTCATCGATATCCATAATTCCAAATCCAGAAGCTTCATCTCGCGGTACTTCAATACAAGCCACCGTGCATTTGCTGCCTTTTTCGACATGGTCGAGCAACATTTGCGAGTAATCCATCTTATAGATATGATCCCCCGCTAAAATCAAAATATATTTTGCTTGATAATGCCTAATGATATCTAAATTTTGAAAAATGGCATCAGCAGTACCTTGGTACCATCCATCATTCCCTTGCTTTTGCTCAGCAGGTAAAATATCAATAAACTCATTGGCTTTATCATTCAGAAATGACCAACTCCTTTGAATATGTTGGATCAATGAATGCGAATAATACTGTGTTAACACCCCTACGCGGTAAATACCTGAATTGATGCAATTTGATAATGTAAAATCAATAATTCTAAATTTTCCACCAAAAAATAATGATGGCTTAGGTTGCTTATTAGTCAGTGCTTTTAAGCGTGTTCCTCGCCCCCCAGCAAGGATCAACGCCACCGTTTTATTAGGTAACTGCCTTGCTAACATTAAACGTTGCGCAGAGTTTGATTGTGATTGAGCCAATAACTTTTCTGGCATATAACCCCCTCAAAAAACTTAATGATTAAAATTATTATTAATTAACACATCAATATTTCTTGGATTACTTTGGTGTTTTTCAATCATTTCACTAGAACAGAGAAAAGGCTCACTGTTCACCCAATGACCAGCGGGGAGTGTTATATGCTGGTTCTGCTCTGTAAAATTAATAATTATTAGCCACTTACCAGATAATAATATTTGTAACGGTAATATTTCATGCCATTGCCATTGTTCAGGTGTTAATGGCTCTCCATGTTGATTGAGCCAAACCACATCAGCGGCATTCTTTTCACTAGAAAAATTTCCTGTCCACCATTCACCTTCAGTTAGAGCGGTTATTTTATGCCTTAAAGCTGTCAACCGACTTGTAAATTGGATCAACTCTTCGTCTCTTGTTTGCCAATTAATCCAACTTACAGGAGAATCCTGACAATAAGCATTGTTATTTCCTTGTTGGCTATTTCCTTGTTCATCACCAGCTAGCAACATCGGTGTTCCCAGTGATAACATCAAAAAGGTCAATAAATGCCGTTGGCTTTGAGATCTTTTTTGTAATATTTGAGGATCGTCAGTTATCCCTTCAAAACCGTGGTTATTACTGTGATTACTATTACTACCATCAGTATTGCTTTCTCCATTAGCTTGATTGTGTTTATGATTGAAGCTCACAACATCTTGAAGAGTAAAACCATCATGAGAAGTAATTTTATTGATAGAGACATAAGGTAAGCGCTGGCTCTGTTGATAGATGTCACTAGAGCCTGCGAAGCGGCTCGCAAATGTACCTAAAGGGACACCTTTATTTAAGGTAAATTGACGGATATCATCACGAAAAC
Organism: Providencia manganoxydans; assembly: GCF_016618195.1. NCBI lineage: Bacteria > Pseudomonadati > Pseudomonadota > Gammaproteobacteria > Enterobacterales > Morganellaceae > Providencia > Providencia manganoxydans. Next base: position 1,735,224 of record NZ_CP067099.1, on the reverse strand, counting down.
GGTCATTCCATTCCGCAAATGGAGTCGGAAAGTTACCTAATTGATAACCGCCAGTCCCAACATCCCATGGTTCAGCAATGAGTTTTAATTTGGATAAAACAGGATCTTGAGTAATTGCTCTTAATAATGGGGAATTTGAGGAAAATTCAGGCGTTCTACCGAGTACTGTTGCTAGATCAAAACGAAAACCATCAACATGACACTCATTTGCCCAAAAATGTAGGCAATCTATCACCCACTGTTTCACCATTGGATGAGATAAATTCAGTGTATTTCCACACCCCGTCCAATTATGATAATCACCATTATCTTGCAACCAATAATAAGTACTGTTATCAATACCTCTAAATGACAATGTGGGGCCTAAAAGATCTAATTCGGCGGTATGATTGAAGACAATATCTAAAATAATTTCAATACCTGCACGATGTAAGGCTTTTACCATGTCTCGAAATTCGTTTAGCGGTGAGGTATTAGCTCGACCAGACCAATATGTCGGTTCAATCGCAAATGGCGCTAACGAGTTATAACCCCAATAATTGGTTAAATTTAATTTTTGCAAACGAGGCTCATCAAGGTGAAATTGTATGGGCAGTAATTCAATAGCAGTAATACCCAGTTGTTTTAAATAGCTAATCATTACTGGATGATCAATAGCCGCATAGCTACCTCGGATCTCTTGTGGAATATCAGGGTGTAATTGAGTCAAGCCACGTACATGCGCTTCATAAATGATCGTCTGTGACCACGGCGTATTTAGTAATTCATCATCCCCCCAATCATAATTGTCTTGTGTAACAATCGATTTAGGCGCAATGCTTCCATTATCAATTACATTTCTACTATCTATCCCATCAATAAATAGATGTGCATCTTGTACTTTACTACTCACAGCTCGACTGTAGGGGTCAATCAGTAGTTTATTAGGGTTAAAACGCAAACCTTGTTCTGGCTGCCAAGGGCCATGCACTCGATAACCATAATGAAGACCAGCTGTAGCACCCAATAAATAGCCATGCCAGATATGGTTATCATCACGTATTAAGTCATAACGAATTTCTTCACCCTGTTGGCTAAATAAGCATAACTCTACTCTTTCAGCTTTTTCACTATAAAGTGCAAAATTGACGCCATTTTTATCGGCCACACAGCCTAATGGCGTTGAATGCCCCGCGCTTAATTTAAAGTTAACATTTGCCATTGTTCATCTTCCTTTTTGGTTGAAAAGGAGGAATACAACTATCATTGAATGAAATTTATTATGACAAGCAATAGGCTTTGTGTGAATATTTGCCATATCATCAATATCCCCTTTATGATTGTCGAATATCGTCCTAATTAATCATGATGTTATATCTCTTACTAGAATAATTAAGCCGCTGACAACTTTGTTTTACTTGTTTGAGTTAAACTAGCACATAAATATCAGTACATCAGAGCAAAAATATTCTCATGAAAAACTTATCCTCAAATTATAAATCAGTAATGTATAAAAAAGATTATCGAAACGAACTAAAACTTTCTTTCAACTACTTCCGTACTTATTCTAAAAAATTAAATAACCGTAATGCCTGTTAGGTTCGCTAAAGCTAACCTTGCATATTAATTTACAAGAGCTTTTCAGCATAAAGTGAGAAGTTTATAAGTTATTAAAACTTCATCCCAATTAGTCACCTTAAGTTATTACACCTTAAAAACCCCATTTGTGAGTTTAAAGTTTCCATTTATTATCAATGCATTAAAAAAACAAATGTGATTAAACTACTACCATACTAATCACATCCACTTTACAGTTAATATTATAGTGTGTTTTTTTTGTTATTTAAAAATTCGAATATTTTTTACATTAAAACTAAACCCAACATAAATAAACAGTAATCTACATTATAGATTTTAATTTTTCAGCAACCCATATTTTAGGTTGCCGCTTTATTTTTACATAAATAGATAGTCATTTAAAAATGATCGCTTGGTAAGGGTTTAGCACAATATGTTCACTTTCAATATTTAAATCTTTAATATTACTCAAATATAGTTTATTTATATGACTATTAACCTTCTCATTTTTATCATTGAAATTACAATAAATATTTACCCATTGATCTTTTAATACTCTACGGTAGGCAATAACATTTTCTGGTGCCTCAAGCGCTATAAAAGTACCATGAATAAGAATGTCTCTGATCTCAGAATGTAATCTCAGAGAAATAAGCTGTTGATAGAATGAAAAAAGAGAATCTGCTTGCTGTTGCTGTTCTTGAGCATTAATGGTTGTGTAATTAGGATTGATTTTTAGCCACGGTGATGCAGAAGTGAACCCTGCGTGCAAGTCTGAATTCCATTGGAATGGCGTTCTTGCATTATCTCTACTACGTGCAGCAAAATAACTTATCATCTTCTGCTGATCATAATTATGTTGTAATCCCCATTCATATAATTTAAAAACATGTAAATCATCATGCTCATCTATCGACATGGCACAGTTAGTCATACCAATCTCTTGTCCTTGATAAATAAATGGCGTACCACGTTGCATCAACAAAAAAGTCGCCAACATTTTTGCTGCAACTAAAGATGATTCAGTGCCTTTTGGCAGAAATTTATTTAATGAACGTGGTTGATCATGATTTTCCAGATATGGAGCCCCCCAACCTACCCGTTGGGTATCAAGCTGACTTTTTATAAAAACTGGCTTTAACCGTTTTCCAGTAATTGGCTTTAATGTAAAAGGTGGTTGTTCATCAATATCAAGATTTGCAATGCTAAAATCAAATACCATCGAAAAATAGCCATGTTCTCCTACATAGTCATAGAGATCTTTTTCAGGAACATCAATTTCAGCAACAGTCATACAATTGGCGGGGCGAAAAGTATTATCTGCAAGTTGATTAAGAAATTTATCTATCCCAGGTTGATTGACAACCCAAGGGATCAGGGAGGCGGTACCATCTTCATGATCAGGTGCAAAATAATGAACTGAAAGTGCCTCTGGTGATTTTTTTAAATTACCAATCGCATCAATACGAAAACCCGCGACTCCTTTTTTTATCCACACATTAATCATATCAATAATTTCTTGACGTAATTGTGGGTTTTCCCAGTTAAGATCCGGCTGTTCTGGCCCAAAAGAATTAAAATACCAACGATGAGTGTTTGGAACATGCGTCCATACCGAGCAATCAAAATAGCTACGTAAATTGTTAGGGGGGGTCGATTTATCCCATTCTATAAATGTATAGTAATCGGCATATCGGCTATTTGGGTCGGCGAGTGCAGCTTTAAACCATGGATGCTCATCTGATGAATGATTGAGAACTAAATCGAGGAGTATTTTTATGCCACGCTTTTTTGCTTCCGCAATTAGCTTATCTAACGTCGCATTATCACCAAAAATAGGATCAACCGTTGAATAATCAGAAATATCATAACCATTATCTTTCATCGGTGATTTAAAAATAGGGCATAGCCAAATAACATTTACCCCAAGAGCTTGTATGTAATCTAATTTTTTTATGATCCCTGCTAGATCGCCTATTCCATCACCATTATCGTCACAAAAGCTTTTGGGATAAATTTGATAAACAACCGTTTCTTTCCACCATGCATCTGTCATACTCACCTCATCATTATGTCAATAATAAATCTGTGTTAGATACAGCATGTAACTTTGTTTTACCTATCCTTGTATATTAAAAACACAAAAATTTCACTAATACTAACGTAAAATTGACGGTAAGCTATCCATAAAAATGAACTCCCTTTGCAAGCAGCAATTGGCAACTACTTTACAAGCTATAGCATAATTATCTAAAGAGGTAACTAAATCACTTAACTACTATCACTTAACTACTATCACTTTCACTCATTATAATGTCATAAGCTGAGTCTTTTTGAATAAATGATGGACTTTATGGCGAGCTAACCTATTGATATTTAATTCGAATGCACTGAACATACATAATGAATGTTCCGAAAATTTATATCATAAGAAAGTATAGCTACTCGTCCATATTATATTAATTTGTTAAAATATTTGGACATTTTGATTAAGAAAACGCTTACCACTCTATAAATAAAATCAACATGCAATATAAACACCTCACATCTTTGCACATTTCTATCATATTGATGCCTAGCACATCTAGATCACTATTATTAAGTTCTACTGTATTAGAAAATAAACCCAAGCTATTTTATTTATTGATGACATATTAGGGAGAGATTCCACTATGTATATTTACTGTGTTCACAATAGTAGTGTATAACAAACACCTATAACTAAATGTATTTCAAAAAAAACGATAGTGTAACAAAATGAAAATATCAATCTTAAATTAAAAAAATAACAAATAAAATAAACTTAAAATATATGATAATCCCATCATCATTCCAAAAAGAACTACTCACATATCTTGTTAATTTATAAAATTACAAAGTCAAATTTTTAAATGTTTTGTCAAGTTTCATCATTAAATCAATAGACAAAACCGATTAAAAAAATTCTTATCCATTGACTGAAATGTGTTTACTTAAATAACGAGTGGGCCATATTTAATTCCAGTTTAACACGCAATATGTTAATCACTAAGTGTTTTTACTATAAAAATATCAATTAGAACATATTAAATATTTGCATCATTAAGGGGTATTAATTAGAGCATGTTAAATATTTGTATCAGATAACAATAAACACTTCACTAAGTGAAGTAGGTTCGACGTTAATATTGCTTAATTAAATTCAACATTAACGGTTACTGATAAAATATGGAATGGAGCCCATATAATTATTATTAAAAGGAACAAGGCCCTAGTTAAACTACTTAACCTAATTATATTTAATAGAAACACAAAAAAAACAAGTAAATATATATTTTAAATTTAGCTTTTCACATACTTAGGAAGATCATCATGAAATTAAATAAAATTGCTTTAATTGGTACATTTGCGGTTGCAGCTCTATCTTCTCAAACATTCGCAGCGCAAGATGCTACTGTTAATTTTAACGCGCGCTTAGTAGCAGCAACATGTGATATCAGTGCTTCTAAATCTTTAGTAAATTTAGGTACTCACTCAATCGAAAAAATTACTGATATCAATAAAGCATTAGCAGAATCAAACTTTAACTTAGTATTAAATAAATGTACTAAAACTTATTCTGATGATACAACTGCAACAGAAGTTTCAATCCTAACAAGTGGTGAAGCTTTAGCGGGTCACTCTGATATGTTTGCTGATGCTCAAGCATCACAAATTGGCGTTAAACTAAAAGCAGGTACAACTGAATTAGCACCTAACGCACAAACAACTATCAATAACCTGAAAATTTTAGGTGATAACGACTATATCGTTGAAGTTACAGCTGGTTTATATGCAACTTCTAAAGATGCTGTCGCTCAGAGTTTAAATGTTCCAGTTACTTTTAGCGTTGCATACGACTAATAACTACTTTAGTTAATTAGCTAGTTGAGCAGGCAGTATCAATATACTGCCTGCTATAAAGGAAATAAAAAATGATAAAATTAAAATTCTTAATTTTTACCTTATTGACTCTTTCATTTACTACTCAAGCAGGCGTCGGTTTAAGCCAAACACGTATCATAATTGAAGAATTGGGGTGGGCAAAGCTCAAATACCTCTGTCGGTATGTCATACAATAATAATTACAAAGGCATATCTTATAGCTTAAGTTATATGGTTGACCGAGTAAAAAGCTACAACAACTCATGGCCTGAAAACCGTGTGGTTTCTTTAGATATTACAGTGCCCTTCAGCTTACTGACTAATAATGAAATGGCTCAAACGATGAGCGCTCGTTACGGTATTAGCATTGATAACCACGGCGAAACACGAAATCAAGCAGGTTTGACAGGAAGTGCATTAGAAAATAAATTCAGTTACGGTTTGTACCAAAACTACAATAGTCAAGGAAGTAACTACGGTGGTAGCTTAAATGGTACATATTCAGCAGATAATTCAACGCTCTCAGCTGGTTACAGTTACTCTGACACAAACCGCACAATGAACGTAAGTATGAGTGGTGGAATGATCGCTCACTCTGATGGGATTTCATTGTCCCCGAATATTGGAGATACCGTCGCTATTATTACCGCTGATGGTGCTAAAGGCGCAGAGCTAACAATGGGTGCCAAGTTTGACCGCTTTGGTAATGCGATTATTCCACAATTAGCGAGCAATACAGCAAACCAAATTTCTGTCAACGTCAATACGTTACCAGATGATATTACTTTTAAAGATACATCAATGATGGTGTACCCAACTGAAGGTGCAATTATCAAACGTAACTTTAAAACCAAAATTGGCTACCAAGCCATCATTCATATTAGTACAGCAGGTAAAATACCACCATTCGGTGCCATTGCAACGCTTATTTCTGCCGATAAAGATGATGATATTAATACAGGTATCGTTGGTTCTAATAATCAGTTGTACATGAGTGGATTACCTAATTCCGGAAAACTAAACATTAAATGGGGTAATCAAGGTGATCAATGTTCAATTAGTTACACATCATTAGAAAGTATAGCGGTAACTGCTGATTCACCAGTTAGAACGCTAATAGCTGAATGTAAATAAAGAGCATTAAAGCCAAATGACGGATAAGAGAATAACCATGAAAAAAATAAAATCCTATTTTCCATTTTCATCCAGTGTAGCATCAAGCTTGCTATTCACATTGCTATTTGCTACACAATTTCCAGCACTAGCAGCGGATAAACTCACTGTTCGAGCTGGACAATCAGGCTATTTGGGAGAGTTATACCCTTCAGCAAAGTCTGCTTTTTTGAGCTATCACCCTTCGTGGCACTATTCAAGCACGTCTCCGCTGCAGGATCCTAACGTTAACTACCCGATGCTTCCAAGCAATGCTGTTTACTTACAATTTTCAACACTAAGTGGTGGCTATATTAATTCCAACTTTCCAAAGTATGAAGGAGCCCCAGGTATTAGACTTATTAACGAAAATGATCCAAATAAAATTATTGTATTACTTCTAAATGGTACTGTATCCGCTTCATTTTATAATACAAATTACTCATATGTCACAAAAAGAGCTGTTATTAAGCGTTCAAGAACAATAAGTGGTAATTTATATCAAACAAACTCTTTAGGCTGGAAGCTTGAAAATAATACTTCTACAATTGAGAAATATTTTATTCCTGATTCACGGAATAGAACAGGAAATATTACAGCTGATATTAGCAGTTTTTCTGCTTATGCTAGCTCCGAATCAGGAGCTCCGACAACGATAACAAAAGGACGTTATAGACTGTCAACTGATGAACAATTACGGTTCGGCCATAGTAACTTATATTCTATATATGGATGGGCATCAGCAGATACACAATTATTAAATGATAGCACTCTAAGTATCGAAGCCTTAGATTCGTGTATTGTTAAACCGATGACTGCAACCAATATTGTATTTAACAATCAATTGGCTGGTTATAAAGCCAATCAACTATTGGAAACCCGCCCCGCCACACTGTCATTAGATTGTGTGACAACTGGCAAATTACTTATGGTGTTATCGGCTAATCAGCAATTGCATGGTCAAAATAGTACAGGAACAACATCAAGTACGAATCTTGCCGGAATGGCTTTGGATTCTTTGTCAGGAAATTCAGCTAACTCAACTGAGCGCCCTTATATTGTAACCACTAAGGTACCACCGGCATCAGATATCTGTCGAAATGGTCACAGTGATGCATTAGTTTACTATGACCGCATTAAACTAGGAGATATTACCACTACAAATTTACGCCAAAACTTATACTTTAATCTTTGCCAAAATGGGAATGTAAAAGCAGGTGCGTACCGTGGAAGTATTGATGTATCTTTTTATCTTGAATAAAAATTAAATTGACAAAAAACGTTAATGCTGTAAGTAATTAATATCTTATTACACATATTATTAATATTTAATTAAACGATGCCACTCACTATATGCTGCGAGTGGCAATCTATATTTAAAATAATAATAAGCACAGCTAAATACAAAATAAGTCACTCGCTCAGAGGCATGGGATATACGATCAGCCCCTCTTAACGAAAAGCATTACGACTTGAAATATCACAATGATTACGCTTTAGGGTAATCGGTTTTATTTAATATCGTTGCATGCGCCCCCACAGGGAATAAACTAATGGAACTAAATCCCTGATCTTGATACCCCATAATTCCACCATCTGTTCTCATTTCATTAAGGTCAATCAAGATGATACCTAACGTTGGGATAATTTTTTCACGCCAGATAAATAAATACAGATTATTTGATATTTTAATGTAATGACAACGGTCAACATCCGCTAACCCCTTTTCAACACCATCCAAACAATGCCACGCATAGAATTGTTCATTCAGATAAACATGCTCATAACGCTCTTTAGGATTATAAGTATACATATTACGCATACCAATAAGCTCTGCGGTATAAGTCGGTGCTTGTCCTTGCTTATTATCAAGGGTTCCAAATTGAATGCCGATTTTAACATCCGTTAATGGCAGATTTTGCTCAACCTTACTAAAGGCTGAAATACGTATATCAGTTTCCGTGGGTAAAGTGCCTTGAAGCAAGACACAGTTATTATCTTGCTCGTTAATAATAATAGTAATCCCTACACGCCAATCTTCAGGTGAAATAAAATTAACAAAATAAACCCCAGGCCGAATAGAAGTAATCCTACAACCAACAATAGCATCTTTCCATTTAATTTGTTGATCAGCAGGAAAAGAGACTGCTATTTGTTGCATTGTATCTGCAAAATTTAATTGAAATGTCTTACCTGTTAATTTATTACTGACCTCTAAAATATAGCTATCCGGTGCAAAACCATCTGATAATGCGCCCACTTGGATAAATGCAGCTTCTTCAATCATAATAGCTCCTTAGGTAAAAGCGAGAGTAGGTAAATCGACAACTGTTGCACCACCATCAATAACCAGTGCTGCACCAGTAATAATCGAAGCGTCCGCCGAACATAAAAACTTGCATGCTAAAGCAATTTCTTTTGCACTTGCTGGACGTTGTAATGGCACGTCACGGCAAACATATCGATAAGCCTCATCCAATGAAAACTGATGTTGTTCCATCAATGGCTGCATCTCTGCATCCGCCATTGGTGTTTTTACCCAGCCGGGACAAATTGCATTTGCTCTAACCCCTTGTCTTCCATAATCACGAGCAACAGAACGCATGAGTCCAATTAGTGCATGCTTTGCTGTAACATAACCACAAGCTTCAGGGCCAGCAGCTAAAGACGCTAATGAACCAATGAAAAGTACGTTGCCTTGATTCCGTATTAAAAAGGGTAAACATCCACGAATACTAGCAAATGCACTGTCTAGATTAGCGGATATGGCTTGCCGCCATTGTTGGTCGCTCATATCCTCAACCGTCCCTAGCCCCATTCCTCCTGCATTGCAGATTAATACATCAATTCTATCTGTGTACTGTTGAATCTGTGGCAAAATGTTCTCATCCCATGATGTTGCAGTAGAAACATCAGCGACAATGGCTATTGAGCCTGTTTCTTGAGCAATTTTTTGTAGGGGTTCTGCACGGCGCCCAATGATAAAAACTTTGTCACCTTGAAGAGTAAATAGCTGAGCACAAGCAGCACCGATTCCAGTACCACCACCTGTAATAACAACGGTTCTTGCTTCCATACCCTCTCCTATCGCGACTCATGCTTAATACAAAGTTAATTTTTACTTTAAACAATTCGAGATGTAGCTAGGAACAGAAAAATTATGCGACTAACTCACATCTGCGTAGTCACCATACCTTAGCGGAAAACCTTGTAGTTCGAAGTATGACGGGTCTATTTGTTAATATAGAAACAAATTACCAAACCTGACTATCGCTCTAAGGAACGATATTCATAAAAATGCGATAGAAGTGGATAAATTAAGAGGGAGTAAGATAAATTTATCAGCCAGCCTTTTATTATCGTATCCTAAATAATTCTAGATATAGCTAGAAGCCTACTGAGGTGTTTGACTCGTGCGAGTGCGCGCAGCCAACACGGCTGCGGCACGGTGTGTGACGACTATAATTCACTGATAAATTTAGATAATTAAATTTAAGGTAAGATTGCAAAAGAACGAACAGGGAAACCACTGGCATTGTTAGGTTTGGCGACCAAATTAAAAATCACAGCACCTCGGGTTGGTAATTTATCAAGATTAGTCATTAATTCAATCTGATATGTATCTTGTTCCAACACATAATATTCCCCTTGCAAAGCATTATTACGCCGAAAATCTTGGGCTGAATCGGTATCAAAAGTCTCATGACCAATCGCTTTAATACCTCGTTCTTCAAATAAAAACGTCAATGCATCCATTCCCCAACCTGGAATTTGATTGTTACCCTCTGTATCTTTATTATCCATTGCTTCCTGTGATGGCCAGCGATGGCTCCAATCGGTTCTCAACGCAACAAAAGTTCCGGCTTCAATTTGTCCATGTTGTTTTTCAAAATCAAGCACATCTTCTCGCGAAAAAGCAAAGTTTGGATCTTGTTTAGCGCGCTGTGATTGGTCAATGACGATCAAAGGTAAAACTAACTCTTTAAGCTCTAACTCGTGTAGATAACGTTTCCCTTGTACAAAATGGCATGGAGCATCAATATGCGTGCCATATTGACCGGGGAAAGTAAATTGCTGTGCAAAAAAACCATCTTTATAATCGAATAATGTCTGAAATTTCGCTGCTTCGAACATAAAAAAACGTGGTGAATCTTGATCAAAACTATGTGTTAAATCGACCCACTTTTTTGACTTTAATAAATTTAGGGCATTCAATAATTCGTTAGACATAGATTTTCCCTTTTGCGATGTATTTGCTCAGTTATTATTTTTATACTTAAAATAATGAGATGTATAGCTAGACAACCGGTGAACTTCATCACCCAAAGCACGACTATCTGAAGTATAGCAATGCCTTTATTAATTAACTAAAAATAAACACTTTGTCCATCAATACAAGACGAATATTTTTCATATTACATCACTGTTATTTCCAACCATATTAAAATAATAAAAAACCACCTAATAACATACTAGGTGGCCATAATTAACAATAAAAAGTAGACTAGGATTTTGTTAGTTACTTATTCCATACTTCAGGCTCAATAAAGCCATCATATATGCGTTGTGAACGAATATAATCCGCATATTCTTTTGACTCGAAAGCATCTTTTAAATCTTTTGCCCATTGAGAGTTCACATTATCTTGCATTACTGTCACAATAACACGATGCTCTAAAGGCGAGTCTTCAATCACTAATCCATCCGCAATACGCTGGCCTGCACTCGCAACATAGTTACCATTTACCACAACAAAATCAACATCATCTAATAAACGTAGACCTTGCGCAGCATCTGTTTCACGGATATCTAAATTATATTTAGCAGGCTCTATATCATTCACGCTAAAAGTTAATGTATTGGTATTAGGCTTTATTTTTATCCAACCTAATTGCTCTAAAATTCGAGCTCCACGCTCTGCGTTTACCGGATCATTAGATAATGCGACAATCATACCATCTTTTACTTCATTCAATGATTTATGTTTGTTAGAACGTAAACTTTGTGGTGCGCTTGGGGAATCTGCTAAGGCAACCATATTGATATTATTTTTCTTATTATACGCTTCCATATAAGCTCGGCTTTGATTTACTGAAGCGTCAATGGATCCCTCTTCAAATGCGGGGTTTATTTGCCTATTTTGTGAAAATTGTCGCAAGGTAACTTTATAACCTTTTTTTTCTAATATCGGAACGATTCCTTTTTCGACTTGATCAATATAATTACCAACGCCAAAGCCGATGGTTATTTCCTTCTTATTTGGGTTATTTTTCTCGTTATTATCATTACATGCAGCCAATGCAATCACTGCTGTGGCAACTAAAGCTAAATATTTTATTTTTTGTTTCAACATGATGTTACGACCCTGTGTAAATAATAGGGTCAGTATAATCATAATTATTTCATCTGATTTATAACATATCGCTATAACTTATTACTAATATTATATATAAAGCCATTTTAATAACATTTAGGAATATGGATATAGCGATTTGTTCGTTCGAATAATGGGTTTCTTGTTATGTAATGAATAAATAAGATAAAAATGTATATAAAGAGAATTGTAAGATGTCTATTCCAAATAATGATTTAATTAATGAACTCATTGAACTAACACCAGAGTCAAATTTAGCAATTACCAGAAATGAACGAGCAGCTGCGACTGACAATACTCAAGCCGCTTTTGATATTATTTTTTCCGTAGATTCTTCTCGTTTAACACCTGAAATAAAATATCACTTCGCGAGTATTGTGGCCGAGCAAACAGGTAGTGCAACACTGGCGTATTTTTATCAGCAATCTTTAGGTCAGCATCCCCTCAATTTAACTGATCCCGCCTTTAAAGCTGCCGAAAAATATTTACAAACACTGGTTAACCACCCCAAACAAACTGATTATCAGCTACTCAATGCTTTAACTCACCATGGGTGGATTGAAAGTGACATCATTTTACTCGCTCAATTAATTACCTTTGTTACTTACCAAGCTCGCTTGATAGAAGGATTGCGATTGCTACAACAGCATGAGCCATCACATATTCACACACCCTTGATTACTGCTGGGCAGTGGAATAATCACCCACAAACACATCAAGGAAAACCTTCTCCAACCGCATTCACCCAAGAACAACTTGGTTGGGAAGCATGGCTCAACGCTCGTGATCCTCAAACTCTTGATGCCGACGAAACACAAGTGATGAAAAAGTTTGGACAACTAAACTCTGAATATTTTTTATTGCTTGCTCATCAAAGCAAAATTCTGGAAATTCGTACCTTAATTGATCGCGGTGTTTTTTATACCGCCGGTGGCCTACCTCGCTGGGAGCGTGAATTTGCCGCAGCAGCAGCAAGTAAAGTTAATGGTTGTATTTACTGTGCTTCAGTTCATGCACGTAAAGCCAGTCAATACGCTAAAGATCGTCGTACTGATGTTGAAAAGTTATTAGCGACACCAGTTGGCTCAGCACTTGCCGACGGTTTCGATGAGCGCCTAACCGCAATCACCGACCTAGCAACTGCGCTTTCTGCTACACCGATACAAGCTAACCATCAGCAAATTGTTTTATTGAGGAAATTGGGATTATCTGAACTCGAATTACTCGATCTCATTCAGTCTACTGCGTTTTTCTCTTGGGCAAACCGTTTGATGCTTTCTTTAGGTGAGCCATTTCAAATCGAAGAAAATAAGGAGTAAACCAATGACCTCGTATAATGGTTTAAAGGCTCTGGAAGAGCAAATTCGTCGTGATTTGCAATACCTTAATTTACCGCTAACAAATTGGTCATTAACGCCAAATCATTCGCATCATCAATTGGATGTAGCGATCATTGGCGCTGGAATGTCAGGTATCACTGCCGCTTTTGCTCTTAAATTACAAGGAATTGGATCCGTTGTATTTGATCAAGCCGTTGCAGGAAGAGAAGGTCCATGGCAAACCCCTGCGTTAATGGAAACATTACGTTCACCAAAACATGTTGTTGGCCCCGCACTTGCCTCACCTTCACTGACGTTTCAAGCTTGGTTTAAGGCACAGTTCGGTGATGAACAGTGGGATTTACTAGATAAAATTCCACGCCTGCAATGGGGCGAATATCTTCAATGGTTCAAAAAAATGACCGCACCTTATGTACTGAATCAATATCAATTAATTGATACTGAATTAAGTGCACAAGGTTATATACTCACTTTTAAGACGCCAGACGGAGAACAACGCTATCAAGCGCAACATGTGATCCTTGCCACAGGTATGGAGTCATTCAGTGAACCTAATATTCCTGCATTTATGGATACTATTCCTAATCATTATTGGGAACATTCTTACGCAGGGAGTGATTATAGCCGTTTCAATGGATTAGATATTGCTGTAGTTGGCTACAGCGCTGGTGCAATGGATAGCTCAGCTACTGCATTAGAACACGGTGCTCGCTCGGTTGAATTACTGATCCGAGCGAAAGATATGCCAAGAGTTAATCGCGGTAAAGTTGCTGGAAACCCTGGGTTTACCGAAGCCTATAGTCAATTTACTGACGCTCAAAAATGGCATTACAGCGACTATGTTGTTAAAGCCAAGACTCCAGCACCGCATGGCAGCACGCTGAGAGTATCTTGCCATGATAATGCTTATTTTAATTTCGATACTCAAATCAAGCAGATCACAGTAAAAAATAATAAACTGCATATTGATACAACCACTGGCGAGTATATTGCTGATTATCTGATCTTAGCCACTGGCTACCGCTTAAACTGGCAGAAACATACTGCATTTAGCAAAGTTACCCCTTTTATTCGTACATGGGGAGAAGTTTATAGTCCTCCTAGCGATGAAGAGAACAGTGAATTTGCTTTATATCCTTATTTAGGTGCTAACTTTGAGTTTCTGCCAAAAGAAAACTGTCATCTATCTGAATTAAGTAATCTGTATTGCTTTAATTTAGCGGCATCACTCAGCATGGGGCCGATTATTGGTTTAATCCCTAATACCAATACTGGCGCACTAAAACTTGCAGAGCATATTGCTGCTAAGCTTTATCTTGCTCATCAACAACAACACTTGCAACAGGTGAAAGACAGTACTGAAGCTGAACTACTAGGAGATGAGTGGCAACCAGCACTCCCTTATCGCTTACGGATCACCCAAGCGGATAGTGTGGAGTAATTATGATTACATTTAAAAACATCGAAAAAATCTATCAAAAAGAAGGCCAGTCACTAACCGCACTGCAAAATGTTAATTTACAAATTAATGAAGGTGAAATTTTCGGTTTTATTGGCTATAGCGGTGCGGGTAAAAGTACTCTGATCCGCTTAGTGAATCAGCTAGAAAAACCCTCTTCAGGTGAAGTGATCATTAATGGGCAAAATATCGCACATCACAGTGCGGCAGAAATTCGAGCTCATAAAAAAAGTATTGGCATGATTTTTCAACATTTTAATTTATTAGAAACCAAGACTGTTGCCCAAAATATTGCCATGCCATTACTGTTATCTGGTGTGAGTAAACAAGAAATCGAACGACGTATTGATGATATTTTAGCTTATGTAGAACTGAGCGATAAAAAACATCAATACCCGGGGCAGCTTTCTGGTGGACAAAAGCAACGAGTGGGTATTGCTCGTGCATTAATTAATAATCCCAAAATTTTATTATGTGACGAAGCCACATCGGCATTAGATCCACAGACCACATTATCGATTTTATCATTGCTCAAAAAAATCAATAGAGAGCAAAAAATTACTATTTTATTAGTTACTCATGAAATGGAAGTGATTGAACAAATCTGCCACCGCGTAGCTGTGATGGAAAATGGTCGTGTTGTTGAAGAAGGCTCAGTCCTCGATATATTTGCAAACCCGCAACAACCGACAACACAGAAATTTGTGCGTACAGTACTCAATGAGGAAATACCTAAACGCGTATTAGATAATTTAGAGCATCAACACAATGTTTATCGCTTAGAGTTTTTAGGTGCTTCGGCACAACAGCCCGTGGTCAATGAGCTGATATTACAAGATAAAGTAAAAATTAATATTTTATTTGCCAACATGAAAGAAATCAGTGGCGTAGTTTTAGGCAGTATGTTTGTACAAATTGTTGGTGAAGAAAACAATATTCGTGATGGCATTGAATTTTTGCGCCAGCGTGGCGTTGCAGTCAGTAAGGGGGCTCTATGACACAATGGTTTGATACGGCATTAACCAGTAAACAATTTTTCCTCGCAATGTCCGAAACCTTTACCATGGTTTCTATTGCGCTGGTGATTGGCTCATTACTAGGTATTTTGTTAGGTATCGTTTTAGTGGTCACTCGACCTGATGGTATATGGGAAAACAAATGGATATACCGCATTATCAACCCAATTATTAACACTATTCGTTCATTGCCTTTTATTATTTTATTAGTCGCTATGATCCCTCTTACTCGACTGATGGTTGGCACTTCAATCGGCACAACCGCAGCGATCGTACCTTTAGTGATCTATATTGCTCCCTATACTTCACGTTTAATTGAAAATTCTTTGTTAAGCGTTCATTCGGGGATTATTGAAGCGGCTGATGCTATGGGAGCAACCAATTGGCAGATTGTTTGGCACTTTATTTTACCTGAGGCCAAATCATCTCTGATCCTAAGTTTAACGGCTGCCAGTATCACACTCGTTGGCGCAACAGCAATGGCAGGTGCTGTCGGTGGTGGTGGTGTTGGCGATTTAGCACTTAACTATGGCTATCAACGCTTTGATAATGTTGCGATGGCGATTACCGTTGTGACATTGGTCATCATTGTACAAGGAATGCAGATGATCGGTGATTATCTCGCTAAAAGGGCAAGATATCATTGATAACACAATGACCGGTATGAACCGCACTTATCGGTCATTTTTCTCCTCTCCCTCTCCTACTATTGTTCACTCATCCTATCATGCAGAAACCACACTAGAACATAATTGATTGATTAGCATGAAATTAATATAATCACATAAACAAAAAATCAAAATACATTAAATAAATTAATCATTAAAGGAATTCAAGTACTAAACATTATTAATTAGTCAATAAAATTATCATATGAAGACATCATCTGATTTAAAAATACAGTTATATGTCAATTTATTTGTTTTTATCTGTTGTATAATCATAGTGATATAACGATTAAATTAAAATTATTGTGTTTTCAGCCATAGTACTATCTTAATTGTTTTATTTTCATTGCTGATGACCTTACTCGCAACAATGATACATTATCAGCGTGTTACTCACCCCCTAACTTAAATCTGATTATGCTAACAATTGAACAGTTAATATTACTCACTTCTATACTCATCTTACTGGGTATTTTTTCCAGTAAACTCTCGGCTCGGCTAGGCTTGCCAATGCTGGTTATGTTCCTATTCATCGGCATGCTAGCAGGGGAAGATGGCATTGGCCAAATTGCGTTTAACAATGTTAACGTCTCTTATGCCGTTGGTTCTCTAGCATTAGCACTGATCTTATTTGATGGGGGTTTGCAAACTTCGGTGAAATCTATTCGCCTTGTTTGGAAACCCGCATTCACTCTCGCTACATTTGGTGTATTAGTCACCGCAGGTATTACAGGATTAGCTGCGGCGTACATTTTAGGTATACCGCTACTTGAAGGCCTTTTACTTGGCGCAATTGTGGGGTCAACGGATGCCGCTGCCGTTTTTTCATTATTACGTAATGCAGGGATCTATCTTAATGAACGTTTGCAATCAACTTTAGAGATTGAAAGTGCCACTAACGACCCGATGGCAATTTTTTTAACCGTCGGCCTGTTACAATTACTAATGAACCAGCAAGCTTCAGGTAGCGAGCTACTATTATTATTTATCAGTCAAATGGGGATTGGTACCTTAGTTGGTCTAAGCGTTGGCTGGCTATCGATCAAAATTATTAATAAGATTAAATTACTGGCCACAGGACTTTACCCTGTATTAGTAGCAGCTTGTGGCTTACTATCCTTTGGTATTGCAAGCAATTTACAAGGTAGTGGTTTCTTATCAATTTTTGTAACTGGCGTCGTTATCGGTAATGCTCGTTTTGTTTTTCAGCGCAATACTTTCTTATTTCATGATGGGTTAGCTTGGCTAAGCCAAATTATCATGTTCGTCATGTTAGGCTTGTTAGTCAACCCAAGTTCATTACTGGAAGTGTGGTTTGAAGGGCTAGTTATTGCACTGGTATTAACCTTTATTGCTCGCCCAATTGCTGTTGTTCCTGTGTTAAAATTATTTGGGTTCAATCGCGAAGAGATCACATTAGTCTCTTGGGTTGGTCTGCGCGGCTCTGTCCCTATTATATTAGCCATCTTTCCTTTTATTTATGGCTTACCTGGAGCAAATCTAATTTTTGATGTGGTGTTTTTTGTGGTGTTAATATCGGCTACATTACAAGGCTCAACTTTACCTTATGTCGCCCGCAAACTGAATTTGATGCAGCCCCCTCCTCTTCTTCCAGCCGCAACGCTTGATATCACAGCTGTCGATCAAATTGATGCAGATCTTGTCGAATATACTTTAGGTGAAGATTGCTCTGCTGTTGACCGCCGTTTATCACAATTGGCTTTACCTGACCAAACCGTTATTGCCATGATCACTCGCGGTAAGAGCGTTCTTCCTCCTAGAGGTTCAACAAAGTTACTTGCCAATGATCATTTATTTGTCGTCCTGAAACCTGAAAATCGTCTTTTTCTCGAGCGTCTATTCTCTGAAAAGATTTCTTCCGAGTTAATGCCTATAGAGCTACCATCAACAGGGCTTAGCCTAAAAGGAACAACAAGGCTTGATGAAATTTATGAATCTTATGGCATTCAAATTGATAATGAGAACATACAAACGCTAGATCAGTTTATTTATAGTATCTCAACTGGAGAACCAACGCAGGGCATGGTAATTAGCTTGACGTCTTTACAGATGAGGATCAGTGAGATGATTGGTTCACGGATAGTCACGGTGGTATTAGAGCCAATACCTTTAGAGGATAGCTAGTAAAAATCTAAACGCCATTTTTGATTATATACTCTAAATAATTCAAGGCGTAGTTAGAAGACCAAGTCAACGAGGCGCTAGGAACATAGGAAATACGTAACTAGCGTAAGTGGACATAATCAGTACGCCTTAACGAAAAGCGCTACAACATGAATTATGGGAGTATGAATTAGCTGACATTGACATCCCCTATATCAATATATTTACTTAAAATCATTGTTTTTCACTTTATTATCTCTGGAGCATCCAGTAATTTTTTATTTCCACTCATATGATATTCGGTATTTCTGACCATAAAAAAATAAAAGCCCATGAGAGGGCTTTTATTTCATAGTATATAAATAATGACAGATGCAGTATTTATTGATAGTACAATAGAGAAAGTTCTCAATGTCTATTTATATAATGTTCTTAATTGAAACAATTAAGTTCTAGATTACTTAATTAAGTTCCACTTTGGAACATATATAATCAATAGTTAGATAAGAGAATAAATAGAGTCGTCAAACCCTTTAGATTCTTTATCTTCACTTGCATGGGTATCATCTTGAAGGACTTCACTAAAGAATTCCCCCATATTTACATCTAATACTTTCAGTACTCTTACTAAACAGTCGATATCTATACGGTTTACTCCACGTTCATAACGGAATAGTTGTTGCTCGCTGATATCAATCTCTTTAGCTAACTGAAAAACAGTATAGCCTTGAGACTTTCTTAACGATTTAATTTTTTGTCCAACTGCACAAGCGACAGGATATTTTGTATTCATAAACATTCTCGCTTCAACTTATATTATTAATGAAATAAAAAATCAGCAGGTGATTCTCTGTGTTTTTCTATTGTTATCTTTATTTATGATATAGCCATTTGGATGTATTAACGACGATTCAGCCTATATCTTGAGAGGGATGATATACTAGCAATATAATTAGTTTCAACTAATCCAAAAATGACATTGCAACTATGTAACTAAATATTATCATAATCACAAAATGCCTTAA
Organism: Providencia manganoxydans; assembly: GCF_016618195.1. NCBI lineage: Bacteria > Pseudomonadati > Pseudomonadota > Gammaproteobacteria > Enterobacterales > Morganellaceae > Providencia > Providencia manganoxydans. Next base: position 1,715,606 of record NZ_CP067099.1, on the reverse strand, counting down.
AAATGAGGATTTTCCTTTACTTTCAATAAATTAAAGCATTTAACAATTAATAGTTGTTGTTCTAGGCAAACATAGTCCCGCAGGTAACCACAAAATTTAAACCTAAATTAACCTTATTTACCCGATAAATAATCTAAAAATAACGGAAATAAACAGAATAATTTAATACTGTAACAGTATTAATGATTTTTGAAACCGATATTCATAAAATGAATACACACAATACGATAAACACACAAATAGTGTAAAACAAAGTAAAAAAGAGAAATTATTCCCATATTATCATTTTGATATCTTAAATATCAATAGCTTATATCAATAGTCTTTTTGTTACAATCGACAAAAAACACTGAATTTTTAAAGTAGCATAAGAAAAACTATAGCTAGCTCACTAAACATAACAAAACATTAACGTTATGTATCTTTTTGGTTTGCTATACATGAAGCATATCACAAAAAATAAAAATTTAAATTCTTTGAAATACACAGTTTTTTATGTTAAAAAACAAATCTAAATATGATAGAGCTACTGTATATTCACCCCATAAACTAAACAGTAAGAATTTATCTCCATAAAATTTACCTTTGTAGATTTTTATCGCATTATAAATCACTGACTATTGAGTAATACCCAATATAATTCTTACCAAATTAGCCCAAAAGAAACCGACTTAATCCTAAAAACTAGCTATTTATGCTTAACTCCTAATTCTCTTACACAATAGTAAATTTCCCTTACTTCGTAATAATTTTAATAGAACCACAAGAGATACAACAATGCAGTGTTCCATAACTCACTATTAGAGTAATTACAAGCTAAAAAATTTGTTAGACTATCTTTTATTGAACTGTGTATTTTATATACCTAAAGCCTCAACTCTTAAACTATTTGAATGTCTTTATACATGCTCTATCACTCTATGCTAAATTAATAGCATATTAACGAATACGGACTCCTTAACATCAAACTGTTTACAATTAAATTGTAAAAAAAAATAACGTCACGTTACAATAAAAGAATGATCCATATATATCTTTAAACAGTATATTTACATTCCCTATTGTCATATTAATAAGTATTTTTGTTTTTGATTTATGTTTAGCATGGTATTTTATCATTGTGGTAAACCACAGTATTAAATTAAACAACCTGTAAGGTATCTTGAATGTCTCATCCCTCCTCTGACAACTAATAATGCTAATTAGCTTAGAAAACTTCACAAGGGTTGACTGAGGGCACTACAATTTAATTTAAATGACAAAGCTCATCTCTTTATCTCTTATGCAAACATAACAATATGGAATGGCTTAGTGGGTAGTATGTATATATTACAGGAGGAGCATTAATTTGTTTGCTAATGTGACAATGAGAATATAGTCATCAAAATGATGATTCAAACCAACATCTCTAGATCACAAATCAATGAACACCGAGAAATACAGATAAATAGCCAATCCCTAGCTTTAGCTAAAATTGCTGTGAGTTGAAATATTGTGAATACAAACCAATTGAGTACATATGTTGGTAAAGCCATTAAAAGCGCTATAGCTTCGCTGTAAATCATTTGGATGTATGTTTGGTATCTATTCTAGGTATGATGTAGACGTTTGAGAGAGAATCAATCGTAGAGCTTCTCACCCGCACTCTACGTACAGCATGCAAGGATCTTTTTTTGGGATTAAGAACGGAGTGTTTCTTTAGATGGTGGGTCGTGCAGGATGACTCGGCCGATGGTCTCGCCCTTCGGGTCGTTGCGTAAGCGCAACGCTGTCTCGCTTCGCTCGGCTCGAACCTGAACGCAGCTTCTCACCCGCACTCTACGTGCAACATGCAAAGATCTTTTTTGGGGATTAAGAATAGAGGAGGTTGTTTAGATGGTGGGTCGTGCAGGATGACTCGGCCGATGGCCTCGCCCTTCGGGTCGTTGCGCAAGCGCAACGCTGTCTCGCTTCGCTCGGCTCGAACCTGAACGCAGCTTCTCACCCGCACTCTACGTGCAACATGCAAAGATCTTTTTTGGGGATTAAGAATAGAGGAGGTTGTTTAGATGGTGGGTCGTGCAGGATGACTCGCCCGATGGCCTCGCCCTTCGGGTCGTTGCGCAAGCGCAACGCTGTCTCGCTTCGCTCGGCTCGAACCTGAACGCAGCTTCTCACCCGCACTCTACGTGCAATATGCAAGGATCTTTTTTGGGGATTAAGAATAGAGGAGGTTGTTTAGATGGTGGGTCGTGCAGGATGACTCGGCCGATGGCCTCACCCTTCGGGTCGTTGCGCAAGCGCAACGCTGTCTCGCTACGCTCGGCTCGAACCTGAACGCAGCTTCTCACCCGCACTCTACGTGCAACATGCAAGGATCTTTTTTGGGGATTAAGAATAGAAGAGGTTGTTTAGATGGTGGGTCGTGCAGGATTCGAACCTGCGACCAATTGATTAAAAGTCAACTGCTCTACCAACTGAGCTAACGACCCATCGTTGAATTTTGATACTAAAAATGCTTGATATACGTACAGGATTTTAGTCCTTCGGACTTACCCTTACGGGTCGAACCTGCAACCATCTTGAAAAACACAATAATCTACTGACTGAGCCAACAACCCATCTTAAAAATGATTGGTTTTGTATCTTTAGATGGTGGGTCGTGCAGGATTCGAACCTGCGACCAATTGATTAAAAGTCAACTGCTCTACCGACTGAGCTAACGACCCATCTATAAATCTAAATTGATATAATGCGACTAACTAATGAAGTGGTGGGCGATACCGGGTTCGAACCAGTGACCTCCTCCTTGTAAGGGAGATGCTCTACCAACTGAGCTAATCGCCCACTTCATGACAAGTTTCACATATTGGGTAAATAAATGGTGGGCGATACCGGGCTCGAACCAGTGACCTCCTCCTTGTAAGGGAGATGCTCTACCAACTGAGCTAATCGCCCATTTATTTACTGCTTACTACTAAGTACTTCTTTATCGTCGACAGTGGTGGGCGATACCGGGTTCGAACCAGTGACCTCCTCCTTGTAAGGGAGATGCTCTACCAACTGAGCTAATCGCCCTGTCGTCGATGGAGGTGCATTATAGGGATCCCTCGTTCTGAGTCAACGGTTTTTGAATAGATTTTTTCTGTTCGTTGTAAAAATAAGCAAGATGTACCAATATTCATCAGAAAAGAATCTTATTTAACCAGAATCAGGTTAATTTATACCACCTAACAAAAACAATATTAGTCGAAAATTATTTTTATGCTGGTAAAAAATGGCTATTTGCTTCTTTAAACAGATTTTATTTATCTAACTACAGATAACTTTATTGAGGTATCACTGTAGAGTGATAGAATAGAACTACATTTTATACTCGTCATACTTCAAGTTGCAGCGCTTTTCGTTAAGGTATGGTGACTACGCCCTCTTTTACTAGTCACATACCCATGTATGCTTTCAGCGACTCGCTCACTTGTCGCCTCGCTGCACCTCGAATTATTTAGAGTATAGGCACGTTAGAAACCCGTATCGCAATTAAGGCAATCTCGATGAGTAAAATTAAAACCCGTTTTGCACCTAGTCCAACAGGTTATTTACATGTTGGTGGAGCGCGTACCGCGCTTTATTCCTGGTTATTCAGCCGCCATAATCAAGGCGAGTTTGTTCTACGTATCGAAGATACCGACTTAGAACGTTCAACTCAGGAAGCTATCGATGCCATTATGGATGGTATGAACTGGTTAAATTTAAATTGGGATGAAGGCCCTTACTACCAAACTAAGCGCTTTGATCGCTATAACGATGTCATTGATCAAATGCTTGATGCAGGCACTGCCTATCGTTGCTATTGCTCAAAAGAACGTTTAGAAGCGCTACGTGACCAGCAAATGGCTTCAGGTGAAAAACCTCGCTACGATGGTTGCTGCCGTGACCATGCTCATAATCACACAGCAGATGAGCCTCATGTGGTGCGTTTTCGCAACCCACAAGAAGGTTCTGTTATCTTTGATGATAACATTCGTGGCCCTATCGAATTTAGTAACCAAGAGCTTGATGACCTTATTATTCGCCGCACTGATGGTTCACCAACTTATAACTTCTGTGTCGTTATTGATGACTGGGACATGGAAATTACCCATGTGATCCGCGGTGAAGATCACATCAACAATACTCCTCGCCAGATCAATATATTAAAAGCTTTGGGTGCACCTGTACCTGAGTACGCTCACGTTTCCATGATCTTAGGTGACGACGGTAAAAAACTGTCTAAACGCCATGGCGCAGTTAGCGTGATGCAATATCGTGATGAAGGCTATTTACCTGAAGCTCTACTTAATTATTTAGTACGTTTAGGGTGGTCACATGGTGATCAGGAAATTTTCACCCGTGAAGAAATGATCAACTACTTCAGCTTAGATGCCATTAGCAAATCAGCAAGTGCGTTCAATACAGATAAATTGCTTTGGTTAAATCACCATTATATTAACCACTTGCCAGCTGAAGAAGTTGCTGTTCACCTTGCATGGCATATTGAGCAACAAAATATTGATACACAAAATGGGCCACAATTGGCTGAACTAGTGAAATTACTCGGCGAACGCTGTAAAACACTCAAAGAAATGGCCGAGTCTTGCCATTATTTCTATGAAGAGTTTAATGAGTTCGATGCAGATGCTGCGAAAAAACATTTGCGCCCAGTTGCTCGCCAGCCATTAGAAACGGTGAAACAGAAACTGGCCGCTATCACTGAGTGGACGGCTGAAAACGTTCATCAAGCTATTGAGCAGACTGCGACTGAGCTTGAAGTCGGTATGGGTAAAGTGGGTATGCCATTGCGCGTTGCAGTAACAGGTGCAGGCCAATCGCCTGCTTTAGATGTGACTGTCCATGCTATTGGTCAAGCACGCTCTGTTGCTCGTATTGATAAAGCACTTGCTTTTATCGCTGAACGTGAAGCATCAGCTCAATAATTATCAGCACTTCCCTATGCTGTATATGGCGGCATAGGGATCTCTCAAAATCCAACCCATCCCACTGATTTGCTGTTTAAATGCTCTATAATTCAGCAGTTAAACTCAAAACCACATTATTTGATTGACACCCTGACATTGCTTGAATATCATGCCCTCCGTCCATAGATTTTGTTGGGGCTATAGCTCAGTTGGGAGAGCGCTTGCATGGCATGCAAGAGGTCAGCGGTTCGATCCCGCTTAGCTCCACCACCTAATTCCCTGTTAGGTGTTTATCCAAAATCAAATCTATTGGGGCTATAGCTCAGCTGGGAGAGCGCTTGCATGGCATGCAAGAGGTCAGCGGTTCGATCCCGCTTAGCTCCACCAAATCCTCATATCTAATTTCAATCACTACTCTAAAGAATTCAAGTTAACATTAGGCGAGTAATGTGATTGAACATAACAACTTGAAGTATGACGAGTAAGTCAGACACGTTTTAACGGCTTTACAAGGCTATCCAGCCCTTCTATTTTAAGCCCTAATGCCATTTCCATTAATTGCCCAAGTCGCCCTTTCGGGAACTCACCTTTCTTATAGAACCACAACAAGTACTCCTCAGGGAGATCGACTAAGGTTATACCTTTGTATTTCCCAAATGGCATTTGCGTATTTGCTATATCGATAAGATCTTGTTTTTCCATTTTCTCTCCAAGCAAAAACGGCATTCATAATGAATGCCGTTAGTCATTTTAACATTTTTATTAGCGTTATAGAATGAGCCCAACAACCGCCGCTGATAAAAAGCTAACTAATGTTGAACCAAACAGAAGTTTTAAACCAAAGCGAGCAACGGTATTACCTTGCTTCTCATTCAAGCCTTTGATTGCGCCTGCTACAATACCAATTGATGAGAAGTTAGCAAAAGAAACTAAGAATACCGATAAAATACCCACGGAGCGAGGAGAAAGTGCCGCCGCCGCTGCTTGTAAATCCCCCATAGCAACAAATTCATTCGTCACCATTTTCACTGCCATGATACCGCCTACTTGTAAAGCTTCATCAGCAGGAATGCCGAGTATCCAAGCAAAAGGATAAAATACATAACCTAGCATTGTTTGGAATTTAATATCGAACAGCGCAACACAAATACCATTCACCATTGCAATCAAAGCAATGAAGCCGATCAGCATAGCAGAAACAATAATCGCGACTTTAAAACCAGCAAGAATATATTCACCCAGCATTTCAAAGAAGCTTTGACCTTCATGAATGTTGCTCATTTGCAACTCTTCTTCTGCTTCTGGTGGATATGGGTTAATCAGTGAAAGTACAACGAAAGTACCAAACATGTTCAGCACCAACGCTGCAACTACATAGCGAGGTTCTAACATTGTCATGTAAGCACCCACAATTGACATTGAAACTGTCGACATTGCAGTCGCCGCCATGGTGTACATTCTGCGTTCTGACATTTTGCCTAGTTGGTCTTTATAAGCAATAAAGTTTTCAGACTGTCCGAGTAATAATGAACTAACCGCGTTAAATGACTCCAATTTTCCCATGCCATTCACTTTAGATAGCACGGTACCAATGATGCGGATCACAATAGGTAACACTTTGATATGCTGTAAAATACCGATCAGTGCTGAAATAAAGATGATAGGACAAAGAACTTGCAAGAAGAAGAACGCTAAATGGCCTTCGATCATGCCACCAAAGATAAATTTAGTCCCTTCAGCTGCATATCCTAATAAGTGTTCAAAGACACCTGCGACGCCTAATACAAACGAAGAACCTACATCAGAGTGCAAGAAGAAATAAGCTAATGCAACTTGAATAACCAGTAATTGTACAACATAACGTAGTCGGATTGCCTTACGGTTACTACTTGCTAATGTCGCAAGAGCGCCAATTACAACAAGAGATAAAACAAAATGCAGGATCGAGGTCATATGCGACTCCAACAAATTTAAACAAAGCGGTTTATGTGTATATTCTATGTAATAGGCGACATTTAAATGCGACAACCGTCACATTAGCATGAAAATGGATACATTGTATTTTGTAGAAAGCTAATGCCGATCACACTTTAAGCGGAAATACTGACTGTTAACCTATAAGTTGATATAGGTCATGTCATCACCTATTTTCAGATGATGACACTCAAAAACTATAGTAGAAAATCAAGAACCTAGCAAACGAATAAGCTCATCTTCATCAATGACTTGAATACCCAATTCATTTGCTTTAGCCAGTTTGGAGCCTGCCGCTTCCCCTGCAATCACTAAATCAGTTTTCTTCGAAACACTACCAGCAACCTTAGCCCCTAATGCGACCAACTTATCTTTTGCTTCATCGCGGGTTAAGCGGCTCATCGATCCGGTTAATACCACTGTTTTCCCTGCAAATGGGCTATCAATACTGCTGACATCTATCGCAACTGCTTGTGGCCAGTGAATATTCGCTTTATTTAGCAAATCTTGGATCACCGCTTGGTTATGCTCTTCACGGAAGAAATTAACCACATGCTTAGCCACAACGTGACCAATATCTTGTACTGTTTTTAGTGACTCTTCATCTGCTGCCATCACGGCTTCAAGGGTACCGTAATGCGACGCGAGATTCGCCGCTGTTGCTTCTCCAACCTCACGAATACCTAAAGCATAAATAAAACGTGCGAGTGTCGTTGCTTTCGATTTCTCTAAAGCATCCACTAAATTCTGTGCCGATTTAGGCCCCATTCTATCCAGCCCAGTGAGAATACCTGCACTCAATTGATATAAATCTGCGGGTGTTTTTACATACTCTTTTTCAACCAGTTGGTCGATAATTTTGTCTCCCATGCCATCGACATCCATAGCACGGCGTGACACAAAATGTTTTAATGCTTCTTTGCGCTGGGCGCCACAAATCAGACCACCAGTACAACGCGCAACAGCTTCGCCTTCTATGCGTTCGACATCTGAACCACAGACTGGACAATGAGTTGGGAATACGATTTCACGACTATCTGCTGGTCGTTCTGATCCAACTACGCTAACAATTTGCGGGATCACATCACCTGCTCGGCGGATCACCACTGTATCACCAATATGTACGCCTAAACGTTCTATTTCATCTGCATTATGTAGTGTCGCATTACTGACTATCACACCAGCAACCTGAACAGGTTCTAAGCGCGCAACGGGTGTAATGGCTCCAGTACGCCCTACTTGAAATTCAACGTCTTTTAATAAGGTCATTTGTTCTTGCGCAGGGAATTTAAACGCGGTAGCCCAACGAGGAGCACGAGATACAAAGCCTAATTGCTCTTGAGTCGCAATCGAGTTAATTTTGATCACGACCCCATCAATATCAAAACCAAGCGATGGACGAATTCTTTCTATTTCATGATAAAAATCTAATACCGCTTTATGGCCAGTTTTCAGTTGAACATAATCACTAACAGGTAAGCCCCACGCTTTAAATTGCATCAAACGCTCATAATGGGTATCTGGTAATGTTTCACCCTCCACTAAACCTACACCATAACAATAAAAAGTCAGTGGTCTTTTTGCGGTGATGCGAGGATCAAGCTGACGTAATGAGCCTGCGGCTGCATTTCGGGGGTTAGCAAACACTTTACCACCTGTACGGCGAGCTTCCTCATTGAGGGCTTCAAATCCTTTTTGTGGCATAAACACTTCACCACGAATTTCTACGCGGGCAGGAATGTTATCTCCGATTAAACGCAGTGGAATAGCACGGATCGTTCTCACATTCGATGTGATATTTTCGCCAACAGTGCCATCGCCTCTCGTTGCTGCTTGGGTCAGCTCGCCATTTTCATATAATAAACTTACCGCGAGGCCATCGAGTTTTAATTCACAGCAAAAAGTTTGCTCTTGTTGGTCTTTCAATCGATCTCTAACGCGTTTATCAAACGCAAGGTAGCTTTCCTCATCAAACACATTATCAAGCGATAACATCGGTATTTCATGACGAACAGTATCAAATGCAGCTAGTGGTGCTGCACCAACACGCTGTGTCGGCGAGTCGCTAGTTATCCATTCAGGATGCTCTGCTTCGATGGCTTTGAGTTCTTGCATGAGTTTGTCATATTCAGCATCCGGAATTTCAGGCGCATCTAATACATGATATTGATATTCGTGATAACGTAATTGCTGTTTGAGCGCATCGAGATGTGATTTTGTCGTCATGTTTCACCCATAAATGTAAACCCCCCAATTAAGGGGGGTTTCGGTCGTTCTGATAATTAATTTAGTGTATTGCGAATTCGAGCATGATACACCTCTATTTTTTGAGGTGTTAACATTTTACGCTCATCATCAAGGACAACACCGCCCGCATCTGAAGCGATGCGTTGTGCTGCCTGTAGCATTAACTTGAAGTTTTGGCTTGCATCACCATAAGATGGCACCATCATAAACATGGAGACACCCGGCGTCGTAAACTCAGACATGGTCTCAGGATCAAATGAACCCGGTTTAACCATATTTGCAAGGCTAAACAGCACAGGGCCAGTCCCCGAAGGGTGCACATGGCGATGGAAAATACGCATTTCACCAAACTGGAACCCTGCTTGTAAGATACTTTGTAACAGCACTTCACCTTGTAAAACTTGGCCTTGATGAGCAGCTACATGAAGAACCAGAACCGTCTCCTTGTTGTTCGTTGGAGATTCACTTTGCGGTTGTTCAGTTTTCTTCTCAGTGTGCGCCTGTTCCTGTTCATGGTGTATCGGCTGTTGCTCCTCTTGATTGTCATTAATATCGAAATTGAATTCTGGTTGCTCTGGCGTATGCGGGGTACGCACAGCAGCAGATGGCTGGGAAGTTGTGACTTTCGCAGCAGATTGTTCGTTCACAATATCGACCTGTGGAGCGACATCAGACACAATAGGCTCTGAACGCGCTGGCGTAATATTTAATACAGGTTCGGTATCATGAGCAGAAGGTGTAATGGGTGGCAAATCAGGCTCGACACGACGTTCTTCCTTTACCTGACGCACAGGTTCAGAAACCGCAGGCTGAGAGATAGGTTTCTCTTGTGCTTCAGTTTCATTGAATAATGCAGAATCATCATCATAATCTGACGATTTCTCCTGACTGTCATGTTTTCGGCGTTTTACGGGACGATCACGGAATAACTTTGAGCGCTCTTTACGGCTGGTCCATAGACCATGCAGTAACAGCGCAACTATGGCTATCGCACCTACGACCACTAATATCAGACGCAAATCCTGCATCGCTGCTATCTCTAGTTGTTGAATGATAATGCCACCACGGCAAAAACGAAGCCCAAATATTTTAAGCTGCGAGCTAACAAGCTGTAAAATCTACCATAAAACTACAGTAATTTATAATTTTAAGGCATTCATACAGCTAAGTACCGTCAACATAAACGCAACTTAAAATATGACGGATATACCTTAAGATTATTTGGCAAACGTGCTAAGTGCAACCCTCTGAACGATTTTCTTATAAGAAAGAGACAATTCTGCTTTCGTTTGCTGTTTTTTTAAGCAAATACTGACTAGCCAGCCTAAAATCCTACCTATATGATACATGGTCAACCGTAAAGGAGAGAAGAAGAAGTATGATCCAATCGACAGATCCGCAACAAAAAAGCCATTCAGGCTTTTACTACTTCGCACAAGGATGGCGCTTAGTCACGCGCCCAGGAATTAAACGTTTTGTTATTTTGCCGCTTTTAGCCAATATTATTTTACTTGGTGGCGCATTTTGGTGGTTATATAGCAAGCTCGGCGACTGGATTGCTCAAGTCATGAGTTATATCCCAAGCTGGCTACAATGGCTTGATTATCTCATTTGGCCAATTGCTGTTATATCAATCTTGCTCATATTTACTTATTTTTTTAGTACCGTTGCCAATATTATCGCAGCACCATTTAACGGTTGGCTATCTGAAAAACTTGAGTCTGAGTTAACCGGTATCCCTGCACCTGATGGGGGCATCATTGATGTCGCAAAAGACGTTCCACGAATGATAAAACGTGAGTTCGTGAGAATTGGCTACTACCTACCCCGCGCTATTGGTTTACTCATTTTGTTTTTCATCCCAGGTATCGGGCAAACCGTTGCACCAATTCTTTGGTTCCTATTCGGCGCTTGGATGATGTCAATTCAGTATTGTGACTACCCGTTTGATAACCATCGTGTTGGCTTTAACGATATGAAACAAGCGTTGTCAAAAGACCGTATGAATAATATTCAATTTGGCGGTGCAGTTAGCGTATTGATGATGATCCCAATCCTTAACTTGCTGATCATGCCTGTCGCTGTATGTGGCGCAACCTTAATGTGGGTTGACCGTTATCGCGCTCGCTACGCACGTTACTAATCTCTCTACAATAAAACGCGATGTTATTGATAAATAGCTCGCGTTTTTACTCATTCCTCCCTTTGTTCTCTTGCTATATTCGCCATTTTTGTCATAACCTTTTACTAAAATATATCTGTTCAAAATAACTTAAAAATATAAGTATATAGGTAATTCATATTTGCAATAAAGGTTTGTTCGCGTATTTTGGGATCAACCTTACATCCAATTCTCGGCCCTAATTGACTATTATAAGGATATCCCATGAGTAAAATTTATGATGATAATTCGCTAACCATTGGTCATACCCCATTAGTACGCTTAAAACATTTCGGAAATGGCAATATTTTAGCGAAAGTTGAATCGCGCAATCCAAGTTTTAGCGTCAAATGTCGTATTGGTGCGAATATGATTTGGGATGCTGAGAAAAAAGGAATTCTAACTCAAGATAAAGAACTCGTTGAACCAACTAGTGGTAATACAGGTATTGCATTAGCTTATGTTGCAGCTGCAAGAGGTTATAAATTAACCCTAACCATGCCTGAAACGATGAGTATTGAACGACGCAAACTGCTAAAAGCACTCGGCGCCAACCTTGTTTTAACTGAAGGCGCTAAAGGTATGAAAGGCGCTATCGAAAAAGCAGAAGAAATCGTTAAAAGTGACACAAATAAATATATTTTGCTACAGCAGTTTAATAACCCAGCAAACCCTGAAATTCACGAAAAAACCACAGGACCTGAAATTTGGGAAGATACCGACGGTCAAGTAGATGCCGTTATTGCGGGCGTTGGAACCGGCGGAACTATCACAGGAATTGGCCGTTATTTAAAGAAAACTAAAGGCAAAGATGTCACTATCGTTGCTGTTGAGCCAGAAACCTCACCGGTGATCAGCCAAACGCTAGCGGGTGAAGAGGTGAAACCAGGTCCTCATAAAATTCAAGGCATTGGGGCTGGATTTATTCCAGGTAACTTGGATGTTTCACTGATTGATAAAGTATTTAAAATCAGTGATGACGAAGCTATCAAAACTGCACGCGCGTTAATGGAAAATGAAGGCATTCTTGCGGGGATCTCTTCAGGCGCTGCTGTTGCTGCCGCCGTTAAATTGGCAGCAGAACCTGAGTTTAAAGATAAAAATATCGTTGTGATATTACCTTCTTCGGGTGAGCGTTATCTTTCAACTGTGTTATTCGCCGATCTTGCAGCAGATTAATTTTAAAAGCGTTAACTATTCGTTAAAAAAGCACCTTGTTGGTGCTTTTTTTGTGGTATGGATCAAACTTTAGCACGTATTGAGATGATTTCTAATCGAGGGTCTAGTATTAAACATAGTAATTATTTTGAGCCTCGAAATTAATCCAATTTAAATCAAAAAATTTGATTGTCGAACTGGTATTATTTAGGCTGTAAACTGAAAAAAGGTTGATATTCGACAAAGTCGGAAACCTTTTTAACCGTTAATAATCTAACTAGGCACACTCAGTCATGCACAGTTCAACTTGAAACTGTCGTATGACAAGTGAGTATACAAACCTAAGTTAAATCAACTACACTAATAAAAAACTAAGTTATTGAGGAAATAATATGTTCCAGCAAGAAGTCACTATTACAGCACCAAATGGCTTACATACACGCCCTGCCGCTCAATTTGTGAAAGAAGCTAAAGCATTCACTTCTGATATCACTTTGATTTCAGGTGGCAAATCAGCCAGCGCAAAAAGCCTATTCAAGCTACAAACTCTGGGGTTAACTCAAGGTACTGTTGTAACCATTTCAGCCGAAGGTGAAGATGAAAAACAAGCAGTAGAACATTTAGTTAAACTGATGGGTGAACTGGAATAATCTTGCCGAGCAAGAGAACCAGTGTTACTGAGTTAATTCTCCATCCCTAAATATTTAGCTCTAAATATTTTGCAATGTAGCGAGGTGGCAAGTGCGTAACGACCTAGGATCATCGACAATTATGTGACTAGTCCCAATAAGCATAGCCACCATATCTTAAAGCAAGACGCCGCAGCTTGAAGTATTGCGAGTCTACATTTAGGGATATCAGTTTACAGATTGACAAGCTTGCTGTTATCTCTTCAACATCAGAACACCGAGCCGCAGTAGTAAGGTAATAATATGATTTCAGGAATTTTAGTATCCCCAGGTTTTGCTTTTGGTCAGGCTTTACTCCTCAAAGAAGACCCTATCATTGTTAGCACTAAAAAAATTGCTGATGACCAGATAGAAACCGAGATCCAACGCTTTATTGATGGACGCAACAAATCAGCCGAACAACTCAGCCTCATCAAAGAAAAAGCCGAAAAAAACCTTGGTGCAGAAAAAGCTGAGATTTTTGAAGGCCATATTATGCTGTTGGAAGATGAAGAGCTTGAGCAAGAAATTGTTACGCTAATTAAAAGTGACAAAAAAACAGCGGATGCCGCTGTTCATTCTGTGATTGAAGATCAAGCACAAGCCCTTGAAGCACTTGATGATGAGTATTTGAAAGAACGTGCAGCAGATGTACGTGATATTGGTAAGCGTTTATTAAAAAACATCCTGCGCATGCCAATTGTTGATTTAAGCGCTATCGATAAAGAAGTGATCCTTGTCGCTGCTGACTTGACCCCTTCTGAAACCGCGCAACTGAATCTTGATAAAGTGCTCGGTTTTATCACTGATTTAGGTGGCCGCACCTCGCATACATCTATTATGGCGCGTTCACTTGAACTACCTGCAATTGTTGGTACTTCAGATGCCACAACGAAAATTAAAAATGGCGACTACATCATCCTGGATGGCGTAAATAACCACATTTATTTGAATCCATCAGATCAAGAAATTGATAAACTGAAAAAATTCAATGAAGAATACCAACAAGAAAAAAATGAGCTTGCTAAGCTAAAAGATTTGCCAGCAATCACACTTGATGGCCATCAAGTCGAAGTGTGTGCAAACATTGGTACGGTACGTGATGTTGCGGGCGCAGAACGCAATGGGGCTGAAGGTGTTGGTTTATACCGCACAGAATTCTTATTTATGGACAGAGATTCTCTGCCAACCGAAGAAGAGCAGTTCCAAGCGTATAAAGCGGTTGCTGAAGCCATGGGCAGCCAAGCGGTCATTGTACGTACCATGGATATTGGTGGTGATAAAGATTTACCATACATGAACTTACCTAAAGAAGAGAATCCATTCTTAGGTTGGCGTGCAATTCGTATTTGCCTTGATCGTAAAGAAATTCTACATTCTCAGTTAAGAGCTATTTTAAGAGCCTCAAGTTTTGGTAAACTGCGTATTATGTTCCCGATGATTATTTCCGTTGAGGAAGTGCGTGAACTAAAAGCAGAACTTGAGATGCTAAAAGGTCAATTACGTGAAGAAGGCAAAGCCTTTGATGAATCAATTGAGGTTGGTGTCATGGTGGAAACACCAGCGGCCGCAGTGATTGCTCATCATTTAGCGAAAGAAGTTGACTTTTTCAGTATTGGGACGAACGATCTCACTCAATATACTCTAGCTGTTGACCGTGGTAATGAGCTGATTTCTCACCTCTACAATCCGATGTCACCTGCGGTTTTAAACCTAATTAAACAGGTTATTGACGCATCACATGCGGAAGGTAAATGGACAGGAATGTGTGGCGAGCTAGCAGGAGACGAACGTGCAACCTTATTGTTGCTTGGCATGGGATTAGATGAGTTTAGTATGAGTGCAATTGCAATCCCTCGTATTAAAAAATTAATTCGTAATGCAAACTTTGCAGATACTAAAGCATTAGCTGAACAGGCACTTGCTCAACCTACTGCGGATGAATTAATGAAACTTGTCGATACCTTTATCCAAGAAAAAACGTTATGCTAGGGGTAGCACAATAGAAACAGCACATTAGTTTCGGTCCCATATAAAACGATTAGGAGAAGATCCATGGGTCTGTTTGACAAACTGAAATCACTGGTTTCGGATGATAAAAATAGCAGTGGCAGTATTGAAATTATCGCACCTTTATCAGGTGAAATCGTCAATATTGAAGACGTTCCCGACGTTGTTTTCGCTGAGAAAATTGTTGGTGATGGTATTGCTATCAAACCTGCGGGTAACAAAATTGTCGCTCCTGTAGATGGGACTATTGGTAAGATTTTTGAAACTAACCATGCGTTTTCCATTGAATCGGATGATGGCATTGAACTATTTGTTCACTTCGGCATTGATACTGTTGAGCTAAAAGGTGAAGGCTTTAAGCGTATTGCTGAAGAAGGCCAAACAGTTAAAAAAGGCGATTTAGTTATCGAGTTTGATCTCGCATTACTAGAAGAGAAAGCAAAATCAGTTTTAACCCCTGTCGTTATTTCTAACATGGATGAAATTAAAGAACTGACTAAGCTTAGCGGTACCGTGACTGTTGGTGAAACCGTTGTGATGCGCGTTAAGAAATAATCTCATCGTCTTTGACGATAGAATAAAACCATCAGATAGCTTATGCTACTGATGGTTTTTTTATGATATTCAGCGACTAATCAAACACACCTGTTGAGAGATAACGGTCGCCTCGGTCACAAATAATCGCCACAATCACGGCATTAGGCTCCGCTTTAGCGACTCTCAGCGCCCCTGCAACCGCTCCACCAGAGCTAACACCACAAAAGATACCTTCACGTTTGGCAAGCGCCCTCATCGTGTCTTCAGCCTCTTGCTGATTGATATCTAACACACTATCAACTAAGTTTTGGTCAAAAATACCCGGAAGATAGTCTGGTGACCAGCGGCGAATACCTGGGATTTGGCTTTTTTCTGCGGGTTGTAATCCAACAACTTGTATATCTTGCGACTGTGATTTTAAATAACGGCTCACACCCGTAATGGTACCTGTTGTCCCCATACTTGAAACAAAGTGCGTAATACGCCCTTGTGTTTGTTGCCAAATTTCTGGTCCAGTGGTGTTAAAGTGTGCTAGAGGGTTATCAGGATTATTAAATTGGTCGAGTACCTTCCCTTCTCCACGTGATTCCATTTCCTGAGCTAAATCACGAGCGCCTTCCATACCCACTGCTGTACTGACTAAAATTAATTCAGCGCCATACGCTTTCATGGATGCTTGGCGCTCTTTACTCATATTTTCAGGCATCAATAGTTTCAGTTTATAACCTTTAACAGCTGCGATCATGGCAAGTGCGATACCGGTGTTACCACTTGTCGCTTCTATCAATGTATCACCGGGTGTTATTTCACCTCGTTTTTCTGCTTCGGTGATCATTGAAAACGCAGCGCGATCTTTTACTGAACCAGCAGGGTTATTGCCTTCTAGTTTTACCCAAATTTCAGCATTTACCCCATCAGTTAAGCGCTGAAGTTTAACTAAAGGCGTGTTACCAATAAATTGTTCCAGAGTTGCCACTATCGATTCCTTATTTCATTTATCTCTAATGCGCTTTCTTATGGTTATAAATGATATCCTATTATGCTTAAATAGTTCGCATGAAAAAAATTCACTTAGATATCAATAATTAATAAAATCGATTGGGCTTACAACTAATTTAGATAACAGACGAGGATTGCGCCAATAAAATCGTTTTATTGGCGCAATTGTAACTGATTGGATATTAAGCGCTTTGGGCTAGCTGGGGAAAAAACAGTTCATTTTCACCTTGATAGATTTTGGCCTTATGACTACCAAGGAAATATTGTTCCCCCCTCATTGGAATTGAGTGAGAGGATTGCCACACTACGGATAAAGGTTCATTTCCCCAACCTATCGGCTGGACGGTTAGCTGCCAAAAATGACCTCTAGGACCTGATTCAATTACGCGAATTGGTAAACGATGTTGCTCATCAGCCTCTTTAACTAAACTGATATCCCAAGGGCGTAAGAATACATCCACTTCGCCTTGATGAGCACTCGTATGATGTAATGGAAAATCATAACCATCGATCTGTAGCTGAGCACCTTTGATATGACCGTGAAGTTGATTAACTTCTCCCATAAACTCTAATACAAAACGAGTTTCAGGGTGCTGCCAAATTTCATCCGGTGTACCAACTTGCTCGATATGGCCTTGGCTCATTACCACAATTCTATCAGCAACTTCCATTGCTTCTTCTTGATCATGAGTCACAAACACACTGGTAAATTTCAATTCATCATGCAATTGACGCAACCAACGACGTAGCTCAACACGAACTTGCGCATCTAAGGCACCAAAAGGCTCATCAAGCAATAAAATTTGTGGCTCTACAGCCAGTGCTCTCGCTAAAGCAACTCGCTGTTTTTGCCCTCCAGATAACTGGGAAGGATAACGTGTCGCCAGATGAGCAAGCTGTACCATCTCCAATAATTGCATCACTTTTTGTGTAATAGCTTGTGACGATGGACGTTGCTTTCTTGGCATAACAGTTAAACCAAAAGCAACATTATCAAATACGGTCATATGACGGAATAAGGCATAGTGCTGAAATACGAATCCAACATGGCGATCTTTAGCATGAATGCGACTGACATCCTGACCATGGAAACGTAAAGCACCTGAGCTGTGTTGCTCTAAACCTGCGATAATTCGCAGCAGTGTTGTTTTACCTGAACCTGATGGACCAAGTAGAGCCACCATTTCTCCGGAAGCAATATCTAATGAGATATCTTTCAGCACTTGCGTCTTAGCAAATAATTTGCCGATTTTTTCGATTTGAATACTCATTGTTAATGAACTCCTGATTCGGATTGCTGCCGGCTCAAATGCCATTGCAATGCACTTTTAATAATCAAAGTGATAATTGCCATTACAGCAAGGATCGCCGCAGCAGTGAATGCGCCCACGGTGTTATAGTCCTGATGCAGTAATTCAACTTGTAATGGCAATGTGTAGGTTTCCCCACGAATTGCACCTGATACCACAGAAACTGCACCAAATTCACCAATTGCTCTCGCATTGGTTAGAACAACCCCGTATAGCAGTGCCCAGCGAATGTTCGGTAATGTCACCCGCCAGAACATTTTCCAGCCGGATGCGCCTAATAAAACAGCGGCTTCATCTTCTTGACTCCCTTGGCTTAGCATCAGGGGAACCAATTCTCTGACTACAAATGGGCAAGTGACGAAAATAGTCACTAATGCCATACCTGGCCACGAAAACATTAATTGAATGTCATAGCCTTCAAGCCAACCACCAAACCAACTATTAGACCCGTAAAACAGCAAATACAGTAAACCTGCAACCACTGGCGATACCGCAAAAGGAATATCAACCAATGTGAGTAATAGCTGCCTTCCCGGAAACTGAAAACGAGTCACTAGCCACGCAAGCATAGTGCCAAAAATTAAGTTTACTGGAACGGTTATCAAGGCAATCAGCACGGTTAAACCAATTGCATGCAACATATCTGAATCATTTAAATTAAGTAAAACTGCATCGAGCCCTTTCGAAAATGCAGTCATAAAGATCCAAATAATAGGTACCACCAGCAATAATACTGAAAATAATACGCCAACAGCGATCAGGAACCATTTAGCCCAATTAATAGGTTGACGTGAAGTTGCCGTCATTGGTGTAATTTGAGCCACTTATTTACCCCCTAATCGCTTGCCAAAACGGCTTTGCACGATATTGACACTAAACAACAGTAATAATGACGCTGCTAAAATCACGGATGCGATTGCACTCGCCGCTGGATAATCAAACTGTTGTAATTGGCTAAAAATCATCAATGAAACGACTTCGGTTTGCCAAGCAATATTACCTGCAATAAAAATGATAGCGCCAAATTCCCCTAAACTGCGGGTAAAAGAGAGTACCGTTCCAGCCAGTAATGCAGGTGAAACTTCTGGTAATACTACCCGACGAAAAGTTTGCCAACGACTTGCGCCTAACGTTTGCGCTGCCTCTTCATATTCAGGGCCTAGCTCTTCCAAAACAGGTTGTACCGTTCTGACGACAAACGGGATACTCGTAAATGCCATCGCTACCGCAATACCTAACCAAGTATTGACCACCTTAATATCAAACTGGTGCAAATATTGTCCATACCAACCCGATGTCGCAAATAGAGTCGCTAATGTTAAACCAGCCACTGCCGTTGGTAATGCAAAAGGCAGATCAACTAAGCCATCTAAAAAAGTCCGTCCCGGAAATCGATAACGGGTTAAAATCCATGCTAGCAACATACCAAAAACCGCATTAAATAGGCTCGCCACTAACGCTGCCAACAAAGTCACTTTATATGCTGCGACGACTTGTGGATAACTGACTACAGCCCAATATTGCTGCCATGTCATTTCTGACAACTGGATCACTAAGGCACTTAACGGCAGCAGTAAGATCAAACAGGTATAGAACAAACTGCTGCCTAGTGTCAGGCCAAAACCAGGCAAAAAGCGCTTCCCTGAATTACGCATTAACGGCGCCCTTCTGCCATCAATTTGTCAAACTCGCCGTTAGTTGCAAAATGGGTTTCCATCACCGCAGGCCAGCTTTTAAATTGGGATTCCACAGTAAATAAACGTGTCTCAGGGAATTTTTCTTTATTCGCAGCCATAACTTGTTTATCGTTAACGCGATAATTAAAACTCGTAATGATTTCTTGGGCTTTTGGGCTATATAAGTAATATAGATACGCTTTTGCTAAATCCTCTGTGCCATTTTTCTGCACATTCTTATCAATCCACGTCACTGGAAACTCTGCTAAAATATCCACTGGCGGGACGATAACTTCATAATCTGATTCGCCATATTGCTGGCGGATATTATTCACTTCTGATTCAAAACTGATTAATACATCACCAAGGCCACGTTCAATAAAAGATGTCGTTGCACCACGGCCTCCTGTATCAAATACTTCGACATTTTTTAAAAACTGCTTCATTTGCTCGCGAGTTTTCTTCTCGTCGCCTTTATTTTCTTGTGCGAAAGCCCCCCAAGCAGCTAAATAGGTATAGCGGCCATTACCTGATGTTTTTGGGTTAGGAAATATTAATTTAACGTCTGAGCGCGCTAGGTCATCCCAGGTTTTGATCCCTTTTGGATTATCTTTGCGTACTAAAAATGCCATCGTGGAATAATAAGGTGAGCTGTTATTTGGCAAACGGGCTTGCCAATTTTCAGGGATCAAATTGCCCTTATCATGCAAAATTTGTACATCCGTGACTTGGTTATAGGTCACTACATCGGCTTTTAGCCCTTGTAGAATCGCCAGTGCTTGCTTGGATGAACCTGCATGTGACTGTTTAATTGTCACTTTGTCATCAGGATGTAATTCATTCCACTGTTTCTCAAACTCTGGGTTCAAAGCCACGAATAATTCGCGAGCAATATCATAGGAGCTATTAAGTAATTCAGCGGCAACTAATGGTGTACTGCCCATCACTGAAATGGTTGCTAACCCGGCTAAAGCGGTTTTTTTTAAGAAAGCTTTTTTCATTAAACACCTACCTATCACTAAACCCAAACTACATCGTTAAACTTACTTTATCTGCTTTGGTTATAACTGTGTAGTTATCAATCGCCATTTAATATATCAAATTGATATAATCAATACATTATGGCAATAAGCAATGAAATAGTGTTTTTTATCATGAAGTTAGTTAGATGAGTGCTATTCATGAAAACGTGAAATGGGAACAGGAAGGTTGTGTCAAAATTGAGTTGCCGCTTCCTTGCGACAATCATTGTGGCTTATAGTGCAAGTAATCTATCAATAGAAGGAGCAAAGTAGTAACTACCTGATACCGCTTTAGTCATACGCAGCAAATCATCATATTTACCGTCTTTTTCACCAAACATACTTAATAACTGTTGTTCAATATTATGTAAACGCGCGCAATAAGCGACAAAGAACAAACCATGCTTACCACTCGCAGTACCATAAGGTAGGCTATGACGCATAATAGATAGCTCTTCACCATCCTCTTCGACCACAACACGTGAAACGTGGGAAGTCACATTACGGGCACTTTCATCAAGCTCAACGCTATCTTTTTTAGTGCGACCAATCATCTTTTCTTGCTCATGCTCAGAGAAGCGCTCCCATTTTTTCAAACTATGCTCATAACGCTGAACAAGAATATAGCTGCCGCCCATATCAATACCATCGGCAATCAGAGCAACCTCAGCAATTTCTTCACCTTGTGGATTTTCACTACCATCAATAAATCCACTCAAATCGCGCTCTTCTACCCAGCGAAAACCGTGAGTCTCTTCCTCAACTTTAATCGCTGAGCCAAATGCTTTTAACGCCGCTTGAGCTAACGAGAAGTTAATATCATGACGTTGAGATTGAATATGAATAAATAAATCACGTTGGGTTGCAGGCGCTAGCCCTTTCCCTAGTTGACGAAATGGTTTCAATTCAGGCGCACTTTCAGATGATGAAAGTTGCTTCCAGATATCCGACCCAAATGCAACAACAGCACCCAAACGATCGGCTGGATATTGTTCTTGTAATTGCGTCAACGCATCCACAAAGTGCTGGCAACCTAATTTAATTTCATCCAAAGTTCCTTGCACCATTGCTTCAATAAAAATGCCGAAACGACTGTGATCTTTCAGAATACCGCTCTGAGAATGAGACATGTAATCAACCTCTTATTATATGTAAGTAATTCTCAGATTATTTTAACGCAAATAATTGCCAGCAGGTAAGAAATAGATGGGATTGATTTGATTAAATCACTATTGAGTGAAGATAAAATTACGTGCTTTATTCCTATTTGGTCCATAAAGCACGCGATTAAATAATATTTGTATTATTTTTTCCAAGTTATTTGCGAGATCGTCCAGCTTTTTAACTCATCGTCAGGTGGCATTAAACCTTCAGGTCCTTGCCATTTACCAGTAAAGCTATAGACAATATGTGATGTTTCCGGCGCAATGCACTCGACTGTTGGCTGGTCATTAATCGGCTCAGCTATTTTACAAGCACCAAACGCTTTCTCATAAATATCGCTAAACTGCGAACCGATTTCTGTTCCCCATTCAGTGACAATTTTAGGATCGTTAATTATAACCCGTGAAACGTGCCCTTTTTCAGGCCCAATCACCTCAACCTTAACCGTATCATCATCAATGCCTTGGAAAACAGTGACAATTTCACCTTGCTCGGTTTGCATACCACTGCGAATGGTATAACGATTATCCAAACGCTCTTTAATGATATCTGCTTGCATCGGCGTAAAAGCAGTGATCCCACCAACCCCTGCCGCTTTAACCGTTATTGGGCTACTGAACCAATTCATCGGTGAAAGTGAAGACCAGAATCCTCCTGAGCCTGCGCAACCAGACAATAACAATACGCTCGTCAGTGCGGTTATCTGAGAAACCTTCACAATTGCACTTTTAGGCATAACATCCTCTATTAATGATTTACTTGATGCTTACTGTGACAACCTATTTTTAAAAACATTCCAGCCGACACTAAAAATCTAAATCATTTGTTAATGTTTTAGTGTAAATAAGGCGTGCAGGTTGCTCTTCTTCATAAAGCATTTTTTCAAACATACAAATCGCTGAATCGGACTCTTCATTGACAAGTAATTCAATTCTGCCGCAGCCTCTAGCACGTAATTTCTTTTCTAAACGACTAATTAAAGCATTTGCAATGCCTCGACCGCGGTACTCTGGATGAACCGCTAAATAACAAGCGGAGCCTTTAATACCGTCATAGCCTCCCATAACAGTACCAACAACCTCTCCTGTCACTTCAGCAACCAGAAATAAATCAGCACCACATTGTAATTTGCGTTCAATATCAAGTTCAGGATCGCCTCCGAACTCATTTAAGTCGCAGCGTTCCCACAGCGTGATGACTTCCTCAAAATCACTTTGGCGGAAAATACGTATTTCCATATTGATGACCCGTTTTAACTGAGCTTTCTGCCATTATCACTGCTTTTGGCGCACAATCAATATTCAATATGCCTTTTTTAATTCAAAAAGGTATACTTTACTCACTTTTTTTTACCAACCGTTCAATTGGAAAACAATGAATTACCCTGATATTTTTCGCGTAAAAGCCTTTTTACTCGAACTACAAGAAACCATTTGCCAAAAAATAACTGAACTGGATGGTAAGGAAACCTTCCTAGAGCAAACATGGGAAAGAGCTGAAGGTGGTGGCGGTCGCAGCCGCGTATTAACGCAAGGCGCTATTTTTGAACAAGCGGGCGTTAACTTCTCCCATATACAAGGTAACCAGATGCCTGCTTCAGCAACAGCGCATCGCCCTGAACTCGCCGGCCGTAGCTACCAAGCAATGGGGGTCTCCTTAGTGATCCACCCTCTTAATCCATACATTCCAACAACTCATGCCAATGTACGTTTTTTTATTGCCGAAAAAGAAGGTCATGCCCCTGTTTGGTGGTTTGGTGGTGGATTCGATTTAACACCCTACTATGGTTTTGAAGAAGATGTTATTCATTGGCACCGTGTTGCTCGCGATCTGTGCGAGCCATTTGGCACTGACACCTATCAAACCTATAAAGATTGGTGTGATGAATATTTCTATTTAAAACATCGCGATGAACCAAGAGGTGTTGGTGGATTGTTTTATGATGATTTGAACAAACCTGATTTCGAGACTTGTTTTGCATTTACACAAGCCGTCGGTAATGGCTTCTTAGAGGCCTACGTTCCTATTGTCGAAAAGCGCCGACATCATTCTTGGGGAGACAGAGAACGTCAATTCCAACTCTATCGACGCGGGCGCTATGTAGAATTTAACCTAGTGTGGGATAGAGGCACATTATTTGGTCTGCAAAGCGGTGGACGCACTGAATCTATTTTAATGTCCATGCCGCCACTCGTACGTTGGGAATATGATTATCATCCTGAACCTAATAGCCCCGAAGCTAAGTTATACAGTGATTTTTTAGTCACTAAAAAAAATTGGCTAGATAGACTCTAAATAATTCAAGATGCAGGTAGGCGACAAGCGAAGATAGATGGGGAGCATAGATAAACTCTGTGACTTGGCGAGCGTAGCGTAGTCACTTATACCTCAACGAAAGCCCTGCAACTTGAAAAATGACGAGTATAAATAGTGACAGTGATTACTATCATTAAAGTCGCTAAAATGCTTGGCGGCTTTTGTGATAAAAATTAGCAAATTTTAATAAACATGATTAACTATCAACTAGTTACATAATCAACTTCATCGCCTATGATTCCATTCTCACAAACAAAATGGAGTCTATTATGAGTCATATCCTTGGTCGTTCTTACCTTCCCCCTTACCTTGTTGCTCAGATGTATCAAGATTCACCCTCACCAAGTAAAAAATCAACGTTACTTCATGTTAATGAATTAATGAGCAAAGCATACAGTTTAGAAGATAAGGAACTATTAAGATCTTTATTTATGAATGTGGCAAGCCCAGGTAATCGGTATGAACGTATCATTAGAGATGCACAGCAAAATGAGGAGTCTAGTTGGCATGCACATTCTAATTTACCTATTTGTTCACGCTCTGATCTATCGTTAGATAACTCAGCACCAAATCCATATGTCCTACACATGCCACATGAAGATTTTTCAATCATTATGAAAGAAGGTGACATTAACGCACCTTCAACCGCCGCGCGCACTGTGTATGATTCTGTTGGTAAAGTGCGCTCTTTTTACAAAGAAAAATTAGGCATTGATAAGTTATTTGGTTGTGATTCGCAAATTAATGCGGTGATCCACTACGGTGAAGATTACGCGAACGCATTTTGGAATTCACAAGCCATTTTCTTTGGTGATGGTGATCGAGTCTATATGGGTGCCTTTTATAATGACATCGATATTATTGGCCATGAACTCAGCCATGCTTTCGTAACCTTCACAACTGATTTTGACTATTGGTTCCAATCTGGCGCACTCAATGAATCTGTTGCTGATGTTATAGGTATAATGGTGAAACAATATGCTCAAAATGAACGAGCTAATGAATCTAACTGGCTATTAGGGGAAAATCTGTTCCTTGATAAGTATCATGCACCTGCATTACGTTCAATGAAAGAGCCGGGCACTGGGTATAATATTCCAATCTCTGGTGGAAAATATATGAAAGATATGCAAGTTGGTCATATGCAAGATTATATGCATCTGTCTGCATATCAAGATAATGGTGGTGTACACATTAACTCAGGGATCCCAAACAAAGCCTTCTACTTACTTGCTACAGCACTTGGAGGTTATTCATGGGAAGTCGCAGGGCAAATTTGGGTTCAAACTATGTATGACAGTACACTGAGATCAAACGCAACATTTAAAGAGTTTGCTAAAGCAACAATTAACACTGCAAATCAAAAATTTGATCACCGTGTTGCTAATATCACGAGAAAAAGCTGGGAAGATGTTGGTCTATTTGTTTAATCCTTTAAATAAGTTAGTCTGCCAGTAATGGCAAAACTTGTCAGCCATAAGCATAAGATACGGCTGACAGTTAATCGTATTAACGTTTTTTCTTTTTACGTCCTGGTTGCGTAAAGCGTTTACGAGATGCAGTATCCGTTGTTGCTTTTGATTTATTTCCTGCGTTTGGCTTACTGTTGCCTTTTCCACTCGCGGGTGTTTTAGCTTTTACAGGTTTCTTCGGCTTGGCATCTGCTTCTGATTTTTCAATCATTTCAAATAACTTAATTAACTCATCATCAGTTAAGTCTCGCCACTCCCCTAATGGGATCCCCGAAAGACCCACATTCATAATTCTAACTCGCTCTAATTTCGTGACCTCAAAACCAAAATGTTCACACATACGGCGAATTTGACGATTAAGTCCTTGAACTAAGGTAATACGAAATACAAATGGTGCTTCTTTTTTCACCTTACATTTCTTGGTCATCGTCCCTAGGATCGGTACGCCAGCTCCCATCCCTCGAATAAACTCTTCAGTCACGGGTTTATTGACGGTAACCAAATACTCTTTTTCATGCTCATTGCCAGCGCGTAAGATCTTATTAACCAAATCGCCGTGGTTAGTTAAAAAAATCAAGCCTTGTGAGTCTTTGTCTAGACGACCAATAGGGAAAATACGTTTACTGTGGTTAACATAATCGACAATATTATCTTTTTCGCCACTTTCGGTGGTACTCACTATACCAACTGGCTTGTTCAGTGCAATTAGCACCAAATCTTCTTCATTTCTTGGTTCAATAAGTTGCCCATTCACTTTGACAACATCACCACTAAAAACTTGATCGCCAATAGCCGCGCGTTTGCCATTGATAAAAACATTACCTTGTTCAATGTAGCGATCTGCATCACGTCTTGAGCAAATACCACTTTCACTAATGTATTTGTTAAGACGTGTAGAAGATTGAGTTTGCATGGTTACCCTCTGTAATCTGCATTGCAGGAGCTCTTTTCTCCCAATATTAGAAAGCCGTAACAGTGGATACCATTACGGCTTGTTAGAAGCGCACATTCTCTGTGACTTCTATACTCCTCATATTTCAAGAGGCAGGCATTTCGTTAAGGTATGCTACGCCTCGAATTATTTAGAGTATATATTGTTAACGTTTTTTCAAATGCTGCATTAAACGCTTACGTTTACGCAGCTGAGTGGCCGTTAACTGATTCTTTTTGTTTGCATAAGGGTTTTCGCCCTCTTTAAATTGAATACGAATCGGTGTTCCCATCACCTGTAATGAACGACGGAAGTAGTTCATCAGATAACGTTTATAACTATCTGGTAAATCAGAAACTTGGTTGCCGTGGATCACAACAATTGGTGGGTTATGGCCACCTGCGTGCGCATATTTCATTTTAACGCGACGACCACGGATCAATGGTGGTTGGTGCTCATCTTCCGCCATTTTCATGATACGTGTCAGTAAAGCCGTACCTACACGGCGGGTGGCTGACTCATAAGCTTCTTGAACAGATTCAAATAAGTTACCAACACCGCTACCATGTAATGCAGAAATAAAATGGATACGTGCAAAATCAACAAAGCCAAGACGTAATTCGAGCATGTCTTTTACATGATCACGATCTTCAGGCTTCATACCATCCCATTTATTAACGGCGATAACTAAAGAACGACCTGCGTTCAAAATAAAACCTAATAACGATAGGTCTTGGTCAGAAATCCCTTCGCGTGCATCGATAACCAACAATACAACGTTAGCATCTTCGATAGCTTGTAATGTTTTAATCACTGAGAATTTTTCAACAGTTTCAGTCACTTTACCGCGTTTACGGACCCCTGCCGTATCAATCAAAATATACTCGCGTTCATCACGCTCCATTGGGATATAGATGCTATCACGTGTTGTACCTGGCATATCAAATACCACAACACGATCTTCACCAAGGATACGGTTTGTTAGTGTAGATTTACCGACATTTGGCCGCCCCACTATCGCCAATTTGATTGGCAATGTGGTTGGATCAAAATCATCTTCTTCGTCCTCGAATTGCGCATTTTCCTCTTGGGCTGCCCAGTAAGCGGCATTTTCTTCTTCTTCGGTCAGCTCAACGTCTTCTTCGATTTCAATAAAAGGCTTCAGTGATTTTTCAATTAACTGTGTTACACCACGACCATGCGATGCAGCAATAGAATGGATTTCACCTAAACCTAAAGAATAAAAATCACCAATTGCACTATCAGCATCGATACCATCTGTTTTATTGGCAACTAAATAAGTTTTTTTCTTACGGCTACGTAGATGCTTGGCGATCCCCTCGTCCGCAGGCATTAACCCTGCTCGTGCATCGACCATAAATAGAACCACATCAGCTTCTTCAATAGCTTGCAATGA
The DNA here is from genome assembly GCF_016618195.1 of Providencia manganoxydans. Classification (NCBI taxonomy): domain Bacteria; kingdom Pseudomonadati; phylum Pseudomonadota; class Gammaproteobacteria; order Enterobacterales; family Morganellaceae; genus Providencia; species Providencia manganoxydans. Next base: position 1,687,610 of record NZ_CP067099.1, on the reverse strand, counting down.
TTGCGCAGCCATATGGGTTTCGACACCTTCCTCGGTGCCATCGATACCACCGGTGTCGATAATAATAAATTCATGCCCTTCTACTTCAGCACGACCATATTTACGATCACGAGTCAGACCGGGAAAATCCGCTACCAGTGCATCACGGGTACGGGTTAATCGGTTAAATAACGTGGATTTTCCTACGTTTGGACGCCCAACCAGCGCTACGACGGGTATCATTATTTGATGCCTCACTACTTTAATTAACTAAAAGAATTTTGTGTCGTGACTAAAATAAACACAAAAAACAAAAAACGAAACGGCTCCTACATCAGGAACCGTTAATTTTATAGAGAAATTGGTGACTTGTCAGAAAATTAACGCGTCAACAGATAAACTGTGCCGTTTCTTGTCTGGATCATAAGTTTATCACTGGCTACCACAGGGCGGCTATGGATACCTGAGCTGTTGAGCTTGTTTTGTGCCACAAAACCACCCGTGCTCATATCCAACCAATGCAGATAACCTTCTTTATCACCAACAACAATGTAGCCATTGTACATTTCTGGAGCGCTCAAATTACGGTTTAATAAACCTTCTTGCGTCCACAATGTCACACCATCACTCTTACGAACGGATAGAACACGGTCATTTTGATCAACAAGGTAGAGATTTTCACCCGACAACACCATATTGTTGACAGAACCGAGATCGCGTTTCCATTTGATTTGGCCTGAACGCATATCCAATGCAGCTAACGTTCCGTTATAAGCAATTGCATAGATCATACCGTCATCAATAACTGGCGTCATATCCACATCATCCAAGCGACCAATTTCAGTAGAGCTGGTCACTTGAGAAATGCGTTGCTGCCAAATTAATTGGCCTTGTGACAGTAATACCGCGCTCACGCGACCATTGTCACCACCCACAATTGCTGCACCATATGCCACACTTGGTGCTGACTCGCCTCTCACGGACAGTGATGGGGTATCCATATTCACTGTCCATTTGATTTCACCGTTGTTCTCATCAAGTGCTTGTAACATTCCATTACTGGTATGAACAATCACAAAACCGTTACTGGCGACCGGACGAGAAAGTGCTTCACCCGCAACTTCCACATCCCAAACAACTGAGCCGTCTTCTTTGTTTAGGGCAATCACGGTTCCACGCTCAGTGCCAATATAAATATGATCACCAGAAACGGTTAACCCACCTGATAGCAGTGCAGATAAGTTGGCAGAAAGAAAACCTGTACGCTTAGAAAGATCAACAGACCAAATTTCTTTACCACTATCCAGTTCAAATGCTTTCACTAACCCTTTGCGATCAGCCGCATAGATTGAGCTACCATCCCAAACTGGCGATAAATCAGAATAAAATTGTTCCACACCATTACCGACTGATTTATCCCAAACGATAGATGGGGTAAATTGATTTTCAACCTGTGGGAGTGGTGCCATAACGATAGAATCAGTTTCGCTGGAACAACCGGCAAGTAAAGCTGAAGCGACTAGGCCAATCAAAAGTGTTTTCCGCAACTGCATGTTAATCGTTTCCTTTCTACGTTATGTTATGAATTAATTAGACACGTTATTCAGTTTAAGGGTAAGGAGACCTTTAAGGGTCTGTGATCCTTCACTATCTAGCCCTTGTGTATATGCAGCTTTAGCACCTGCTATATCACCTTTTTGAAGTAATGCATCCCCACGAACATCTTGTGCAGCAGCCTGCCATGATTTCGCTTTAATATTACCAATAGACGCTAGCGCTGCATCTGCATTACCAAGCGCAAGTTGTACTCTAGCTAAACGCAAATTAATTAAATCTGCCATATCTTCCGTTTTGGCTTTCTCTAAAGCATTTGCTAATGACTTTTCAGCCATTGCTAAGTCGCCTTTATCAACCGCGACCTGAGCCAGTTCTAAACCAATCATCGCGCTATAAACATCATTGGTTTCTGCCGCGAATTTTTGTGCGGCCTCAATCCCTTGAGCTGAACCAGAGTGCAGTTGAGTGCTAACGTTTTCAAATTTTTGTGCGCTTTCTTGCAGTACATTCGTTTTATGAGACTGCCAATAGTTCCACCCAAAAACAGCACCAACACCTAAAACAAGCCCAACAACTAACGCAACACCATTATTAGCAAAAAAGCGTTTAATCGCATCAACTTGATCATTTTCGTTTGTATAGACTTCCACTTGTCTCTCCTTAACCTAACAGTTCAGCTAAACGCTGGGCTAAATGCTGTTGTGAAATCGTTTCTTGCTCACCTGTGCGCAAATCTTTAACACCAACTTGGTTATTTAAGATTTCATCATCGCCTAAAATCAAAGCAATTTTAGCGCCTTGTTTATCTGCGCGCGCTAATTGTTTCTTAAAATTACCGCCGCCGTGGTTTGTCATCACACGCAGTGTTGGTAACGCATCACGGACTTGTTCTGCTAACATTAACGCTGATTTTTGACTATTTTCACCAAATGATGCCAAATAAACATCGGTCACTGATTCATCAGCAGTAAAACTTGGGTTAAGGTCTTTAACTAATAAAACCATACGTTCCATACCCATTGCAAAACCAACAGCTGGTGTTGCACGGCCACCCAACTGTTCAACTAGGCCATCATAACGACCACCGGCACATACTGTACCTTGTGAACCTAATGCCGTTGTTACCCATTCAAACACGGTGCGGTTATAATAATCAAGACCACGAACTAAGCGCTGATTGACACGATATCCAATACCCGCCGCATCCAATAATTTACATAAACCATCGAAATGCTCTCGCGATTCATCATCTAAATATTCAAACAATTCAGGTGCGTCATTAAGTAATGTCTGCACATCTTTATTTTTCGAATCCAAAACACGCATTGGGTTAGTGTACATACGACGCTTGCAATCTTCATCGAGTTTATCTTTATGTTGCTCAAGGAACTCAACTAATGCTTCGCGATAACGTGCACGAGCTTCTAAAGAGCCAATCGAGTTCAACTCTAACGTGACATGTTCACTGATGCCTAAAGCACGCCACCAACGCGCAGTCATCATAATCATTTCAGCATCAATATCAGGGCCGGCTAGACCAAAAACTTCTGCTCCCAGCTGGTGAAATTGACGGTAACGCCCTTTTTGCGGACGTTCATGACGGAACATTGGCCCAAGATACCATAAACGCTGTTCCTGATTGTACAGCAAACCATGCTCTATACCTGCGCGGACACAACCGGCAGTATTTTCAGGGCGCAAAGTGAGGCTGATTGGCTCTTTATCGCTTTCTTGGCGATCGATAAAGGTATACATCTCTTTTTCAACCACATCGGTCACTTCACCAATTGCCCTACTAAATAGCGGGGTATGCTCTACAATCGGGGTACGAATTTCACTAAAGCTATATCCTTGTAAAATATTTTTAAGAACTGCTTCAATTTTCTGCCAGACTCGAGTGTCTGCCGGCAGGTAATCGTTCATGCCACGAACGGCCTGGATATTTTTTGCCACGTTATGTCTCTATTTTCAGAATCGAATAAACTCGATTATAAAAGCGAAATGTCATTGGGTTCAATCGACAAACAACAATATTCCTGCTCAATCGGGAATTATCTGTGCTTTTGCGATAGATAGCGTTAGTTTTTACTCTACAATATGCGGATTTAATAGGCTAAATAGAGATAAAAACAAAAACTGGCTCGCAAAGAGCCAGTTATTTGACAACTATTTTTCTATTTGGTTTATCTCTATGCGATTACTTTCATCAAGCATTGCTGCTTTTGCGCGAATTTTCGCCTCAAGCTGATCGATAATATTATCATTATCGAAACGCTCTTTCTGACGTTTACCGTCTTCATAGAAACCACTTTTCGTTTTAGCGCCAGCAACACCAAGAGTGGATACCTCTGCCTCGCCGGGGCCATTGACCACACAACCGATGATTGAAACATCCATTGGGGTAATAATATCTTCTAAACGCTGTTCTAATGCGTTCACAGTACCAATAACATCAAACTCTTGGCGTGAACAGGTTGGACAAGCGATAAAGTTAATTCCACGAGAACGAATACGCAGTGATTTAAGAATATCAAAACCAACTTTGACTTCTTCAACAGGATCGGCTGCCAGAGAAATACGCAGCGTATCCCCGATCCCTTCAGATAACAGCATACCAAGACCAATCGCCGATTTTACTGAACCAGAACGAGCACCACCGGCCTCAGTAATACCTAGGTGTAACGGCTGGTCAATTTTCTGGGCAAGAAGGCGATATGAGCCAACGGCAAGAAAAACATCGGATGCTTTAACACTAACTTTAAACTGATCGAAGTTTAATCTATCTAAAATATCCACATGGCGCATTGCCGATTCAACTAATGCTTCAGGTGTGGGTTCACCATATTTCTCTTGAATATCTTTTTCAAGAGACCCCCCATTAACACCAATACGAATAGGGATATTGTAATGACGAGCACAGTCAACAACTTGACGAATACGCTCTTCACTACCAATGTTACCCGGGTTGATGCGTAAACAATCAACCCCATATTCCGCCACTTTTAATGCAATACGATAATCGAAGTGGATATCGGCAACCAAAGGTACATTAACCTGTTGCTTAATTAACTTAAATGCCTCGGCAGCATCCATCGTCGGAACAGAAACACGTACGATATCAACACCGACACGCTCTAATGACTGAATTTGGCGTACCGTTGCATCGACATCTGTCGTACGGGTATTGGTCATAGATTGAACTGCGATAGGTGCACCATCGCCAATAGGGACTTTACCTACATATATTCGGGTGGATTTACGTCTTTTGATCGGTGATTCATTATGCATTTTAATTTAACTCTCCGGACATCCATGTGCTCTTAAACACTGTTGTGTCGTGATAATCATTGCTTCAATTATCACTATACACAAAAACGTAAACTGCAAACTATCACATTTGATGTTTTAGGATACAGTTTACGTCTTCAATTCTTCGCTTTATACCTTGGCCTTATGCTTCAGGGACTTTCAATTTAGCAGGGCGATTTGCCTTAATAAAACGACTTAAATCAACAACATTACCATTAAACTGTGCATCCACGTTTGCTGGCGCACCAATATTTAAACGGTAAGGAGGAGTACCTTGTAAGTCGAGCTTATCGCCATTATTTTTTGTGCCACTAAACAAAATTTTATTATTAGCATCACGGACTTCAAGCCAGCATGGGCCTTTAAAACTCATCACTAATGCATCTTGAACCACAGGAGCGGCTTCAGGCTCATCATGAGTTTGAGCGCGATCGACTGTTACAGTTGTATTTGATGCGTTTGGTAATGGCACTGTTTTAACAGGCTGCGATTCCATGACTTGAGTATCGATAGGTTGTGCCGGTGCTAAATCAATCGGTGTACTTTCCGCGGTCAGTGGCGCATTAATTGCAGAATTATCAGGAACGTCGCTCGGCGATTCAGTTGAGTTTTCAACATTGTTTTGTTGAGAAAGGATCAAATCATTTTGATTTGCCATCGTCGTTAACTCACTTTTTTGTGCCTGATGGTCTTGCCACCACCACACACCGACCATTGCAATTAATAAAATCACAATCAGCCAAGTGACTTTCATTAGCCAGCCTTCACGTTTCTTACGTTTTTTACCTAACGAATAGCTTTGCATAGGTGAAACCGTTGACATAGCAATCGGTTCACCGGTTTTTAATAACGCGTTTAATTCACTCTCAGCAACATTTACCATGCGTGCATACAAACGCATATAACCGCGCAAAAATGTGGGTTCAACACCAGCAGGCTTTATATCTTCATCGATTTCTCTTACCGTACTCACCTTAAGACAAAGACGCTCAGCGACCGCCTCTTGCGTGAGCCCCATACGTTCACGAGCCTGAGATAATAGTTTTCCTACAGTGATTGGGGTTTGTTCGGTATTGTTATCGATAGTCATTTGCTGGCAACACTGTTTCCGAGTGAATGAAATATAAAGCTATTTATCCTAAGCTTTATTCGTAATAATCCTAATGTGACAATTAAATTGATATCATCACCTACAAAACATTGTAGGTGATGAGGGGCATTTTGCCTATCCATAAAATGATCTAGATGATAACTAGACCAAATGTTTAAGACTCAACTATTAACATCAGACTGCTTTAACCTTGATAGGTTCCCCAGCCATGCGTTTTTTCAATGTCCGTTTTGTTCTGTCAATCACTTCACCCGCTAATTGACCACACGCTGCATCTATATCATCACCGCGAGTTTTACGTACTATTGTTGTAAAACCATACTCCATTAACACCTTAGAAAAACGGTCAATACGGCTATTTGAGCTGCGGCCATAAGGTGCTCCGGGGAACGGGTTCCAAGGGATCAAATTAATTTTACTTGGTGTATCTTTTAAGCATTCCGCTAATTGATGCGCTTGTTCAGTACTATCATTAATATGATCAAGCATCACATATTCCACAGTAACACGGCCACCATTAGCATTCGATTTTGCAAGGTAGCGTCTAACACTGCTCAAAAAGGTTTCAATATTGTACTTTTTATTAATTGGCACAATATCATCACGGACATCGTCGGTCGGTGCATGCAATGAAATCGCTAAAGCCACATCAATCATATCGCCGAGCTTGTCTAAAGCGGGTACAACCCCCGAGGTTGATAAAGTCACACGACGTTTAGATAAGCCAAAACCGAAATCATCCATCATGATTTCCATTGCTGGCACGACATTATTTAAGTTCAATAATGGCTCGCCCATTCCCATCATCACTACATTGGTGATTGGACGACGACCACTGGATTTCAACGAACCAATAATTTTTGCAGCACGCCAAACTTGCCCAATAATTTCTGAGACACGTAAGTTACGGTTAAACCCTTGCTGTGCGGTTGAGCAGAATTTACATTCCAGAGCACAACCTACTTGTGAAGAAACACATAAGGTTGCACGATCATCTTCTGGGATATAAACCGTTTCGACCTGTTGGTCACCCACAGTGATCGCCCATTTAATTGTGCCATCCGCAGAACGCTGTTCTTCGGCAACTTCCGGTGCACGGATTTCAGCGACTTCCTTCAGTTTCGCTCTTAGAACTTTGTTGATATCTGTCATTTGATCAAAATCGTCATAACAGTAGTGATAAATCCATTTCATTACTTGGTCAGCACGGAATGGTTTTTCACCCATTTGCGCGAAGAATTCACGCATCTGCTTACGATTTAGATCCAGCAGGTTAATTTTTTGTGAGTTAGTTTCTGGTGTGACAGAAATAGCTGAGGAAGTTGCACATTGTGCACTAGTAGTCATGTCGGACATTTTGAGTTGCCTCGTTGTTACACTTTCGGCGAGTGCTATTAGGATAGCACAACGTTAATAATAAAATCGCCCTGTTAACAATTATATTAACAGGGCGACGCATTGTACAAACTTTATAGGAATAATGCTAATGCATTACACCAGTTTATCACTTAGCGTGGGCAGATTTCATCTTCTGCAAAAAAATACGCGATTTCGCGGTTTGCTGATTCGATAGAATCTGAACCGTGAACGGCGTTTTCAGTGAAACTATCTGCATAATCAGCACGCAGTGTACCTGCTAGCGCGTTATCTGGATTAGTTGCACCCATTAAGTCACGGTGACGTTGAACTGCATTTTCACCTTCAAGAACTTGCAGCATGATTGGACCAGAAGTCATGAACTCAACCAGACCTTCGAAGAAAGGACGGCCTTTGTGTTCCGCGTAAAAACCTTCTGCTTGTTCACGGGTCAAATGCAGCATTTTGGCGGCAACGATTGAAAAACCAGCGCTTTCAAAGCGGTGATAAATTGCACCAATTGCGTTTTTCTTCACTGCGTTTGGCTTAATAATAGAAAATGTACGTTGAACCGTCATAAATAACCTCTTTAGCGATATCGTGACTTTTACCCTGCGTTCTCAACTTTTCTTCAAGTAAATCAAAACGGAAAGTAGATGTCAGTTGTAGTTTTTTATAATGTATACTCGTTATACTTCCAGTTGCAGCCTTGTTGGTTGCATCTTGAATACTTTAGAGCATCTATATTCTGGTGACCAGCACCAGAAAATAAGGCGTTGATTATAGGGGCTACGATTACAATTTCCTACAGTCACATCAACATTTTGTTAAACTTTTTATAGCAAAAAACACTATTTTTTTGACTAAGTCACACTTTTAATGTGCTACTTCACTTTAAAGTCCACTGACGTGACTTGTCCACCCAAATCTAAAACCGATATCTGATAGCTACCCGATTTCTCCAGTGTCAATAAAATAGTGCCATTATGGTTAGTTTCTTGAACTTGTTCTCCATTTAAAAACCACCACTGATGACCTTGCCCACCTTGAGTGATTAAACGCAGATCTAAACTCGTTTTTCCCGGTAATCGCTGTAACACTTCTCCGCTACGAACGCCTGATATCAGTAGTGGTGGCATTTCAGCCCGTAACGGAGGACATTCAGGATCTGCTTTTGGTAAACGATTTATCCTTTTTTCACCAACAGGCAACCATGACTCTAAGGTTATCGGCCATAAATGGATCTCTTTTTCGGTTGCATTTGGGCAATCTGAAGCAACTTGCAAACCTTGACTGTTAACCCACACCTTTTGGCGTAAACCAAGCAAAGACTCTTGCTCCTTAGCCATCAATGTCGGTGGAATAGTATTATCTAAAATCCAACTCAAGCGACGCTGCCGGCAATTACTATCTTCTTTTGGCAGTGTAGTGCCACTTGGCCAACAAATCACTGCTTGACTGACACTAGCTGGCCGCGGATCTTTTGGTATCGATAGATGAGATTGATATAAACGAGCCAGTAATAGGTTATTGACTTGATTCATAATCGGGATCGCGGTTGCATAACCATACTGCCCCGCTACAGGCGTGCCATCAGGCCGCCCCACCCAAACGCCTATTGTATAGCGAGGGTTCACACCGATAGCCCATGCATCGCGGTAGCCATAACTCGTTCCCGTTTTCCACGCTAAATTGACTTGCGCGGTTAAACTACTATCCGGCACAGGACGCGCTTCGCCGCCCATAATACGGCGAATAATCCATGCTGCCCCCGGTGACATTAATTGACGATCACGCAATACGTCTGTGGGTCGATAACGTAAAGGCGATACCTTACCTTGACGAGCAAAGCCGCTATAAGCAGACACTAAATCATCCATGCGAGCCGCTGTTCCGCCTAAAATCAGTGATAAATTAGGTTCACTCGCTAATGGGAAACGTAATTCAGTACCTACGTTACGTAATTTAGCCGTAAAACGCTTACTGCCATAAACATCAAGTACTTGTACAACGGGTAAGTTCAAGGATCGTACTAATGCATCACTGACACTTACTGGACCATTAAATCCAGTATCAAAATTGCCCGGTCGATAATCATCAAAACGCCGCGGCACATCTTGCAGTAATGACTCTGCATGGATCAAACCATCATCCATTGCCAATGCATATAAAAATGGTTTTAACGTAGAGCCTGGTGAACGCCATGCCGTGATCATATCAACATGGCCAAAACGGCTATTATCTTGGAAATCAATTGAGCCAATATACGCTTTTACACTCATATCGGTATGATCGACCACCAGCAGCCCCAGTGATGTCTGTTTTGGCAACTGATTTTTCCAATTCATTGCCATATCTTCTAATTGACGCTGTAGCCCTGCATCAATAGTTGTTTCAATGATTGAGTCTTGAACATCTTTGACGACGCGTCGTGCCAGTAATGGCGCTGAATTTGGACTTTTACGCGGTGCCAACCAAATTTGTTCTTGTTTAATATCCGTTATTTTCTCTATCGGCCAAACTTGATACTCAGCCAATCTATCAAGTACTTTGTCACGAGCAGCTTGAGCCCTTAAGGGATAGCGATCTGGCCTTAGACGACTTGGTGCTTGAGGTAGCACAGCAAACAATGCCGCCTCCCCAGAGGTTAATTTATCTGGTGCTTTATTCAAATATACCCAACTCGCCGCACCTATTCCTTCAATCGTTCCGCCATAGGGTGCACGATTGAGATACATTTCTAATATTTCATTTTTTGAATAATGATATTCAAGCTGAGCTGTTCGCCATAGTTGCTTTAATTTACCCGTGACTGTTCTATCGTGAGGATCAACTAGCCGCGCCACCTGCATCGATATCGTGCTACCACCCGAAATAATGCGCCCAGAACTGACGTCCTGCCATAATGCTCTGAGTAATGAGAAAGGATTAACCCCCGGATGGTTATAAAAGTGACGATCTTCGTAGGTGAGTAACGCTTCAATAAATTCAGGTGAGACCTCATCTAATTTTACCGGATAACGCCATATTCCCTCTTTATCCGCAAAGCGCCAAAGCGGTGTGCCATCTGCGGCAACTACCGTGCGTGCCATCTCAATTTGTTTGATGGGTAATGGCCATATTTTATCAGCCAATACAAACAAGAGAGGCAAAAAAATCACCAAGAAGAGCAAAGTCAACCCAGTGCGTCGTAACCCTTTTTTCATAGATGGATGTACCGCAAAGAAATAGCCCTTATACTCGTCATACTTATAACTCACAGTATAAGGGCTTGCTCAAGATTAACGAACGATTTCTAGTTGACCATTAGCATTACCAACAGCACGCCATTCAGGAACATACATTGATTCCACTTGTGGAACTGGAACATTGTAGACGCCTGGGGTTACTGCACGCGCTAAATACACTAATGTCGTTGGCTTATATTGCTGAACTTCAACAGCAGCAACAAAACGGTCATCACGATATTCCATGTGACTAATTTGTGCTTGCTGCATGTCATCAATCACTTCTTGTAAGTTCGGTGCCGTTTCACTGAGATTAGCACTACTATTAGCAAGGTTTTGATTTTCTAATTCTAAACCTGCTGGCAGTAAATCAACCACTAATGCATCAGGCACTCTCTGAGTGGCGTTCACTTCTAATTTTACTACCACCATTTCACCCGTTCTTAAACGATCAAGTGAAATTGGCTTACCTTGTAAATCTAAATAAGTACGTTTTACATTCAATACATTAGAGCTTGGGCGTGGTGTATACATTGGGTAACCCACGACGTTCACACGACTATATAATGTGTTGGTACCCGTATTTTCAATGCTATAACCTGTTTGCAGTTGCTCTTTAGTTAAAAATTCATTGACTGGTTTGTCTGAAGACATCGGTGGTTGTTGACCGTTGATCACCGCTTTCCATGGTGACTCCGTATCATTGACATAATAACGACCTGCTAAGTACAACGCGTTACTTTCTTGAGTTGAGAAGTATTGCTGTGATACTAGGTTATTTGACAATGTTTGCAATTTTTGGTCACGTGATTTCGGCATCAATTGATGTTCATTCAGTAAGGCGACAATCAATGCATCATCACGAATTATTGAACCATAATCACCATCATAGCTGTAACGAGCTCGTTGTTTTTTCAAACCATCAACAATTGCGCTATCACCGCGTATTTTATCTCCCATCAAGTTCAGTGCAACACCCAATTGAACCAGTGATAAGCCACTATTAGCTTCATTGGCTCTTGAGTACAGTTGACGTAACGCGCCTAAAGGTGCTTTTTGTTGAGTTGCTAATACTAAACCAGCGTAAGATTGCGCGGCAAAACGCGATGCAGCTTGGTTATCAGTATATGGATAGTTAATTTGATTGCCATCTTGCAAATAGCTTAAGAGGCGATTGTTTGCGTTAGCAATAGCGTCTTGAGGTACTGAATAACCACGTTGGTTTGCTCGATTTAAGAAATCTGCTGCATATGCAGTTAGCCAATATTCCTCATTGCCATTACGATCCCATAAAGCGAATCCCCCATCGGTACGTTGCATACTTAATAAATGTGGAATACCAACTTCAATTGCCTTACGACGGTCTTCATCCGTTTGCGACTTCACACCCAACTTAGACAGCTCTGCCTGTGAAGAATACAATGATGGATATAAACCACTGATGGTTTGTTCAAGACAACCATATGGATAGGCAAATAGCTCACGAATATAACGAGCAATTTGTAATGGCGGACGGCTAGTTAACAGAACTTGCCCTTCTAGGGTGTCCGTTGATAAGCCACGTAAATCCTCTATTGGTAATGACCACTGCTCACCCGGTTCAACCGCAATCGCATAAGAAATCGTTTCTGCTGGTTGTGCTGGGCGAACACCCACTTTCCAACTATTGCTGTATTCTTTCAATGATTCACCCGGCAAATTAATACCATTGATTGTCATTGAAACTTCACCTTCGCCATACCCATAATCAGCACTGACAGGTAAAGTGATAGTGGTACGCTTGCCTTTAACTAATGACAGTTCTTTTGATGTAGGTCCTTCTAATTTCACCATACCTGATGCTTTGAAGGTTACCGTAACATTTTGCGTATTATCCGTGGTATTGGTTAAATCTAAAGCAAAGTATGATTTATCACCACCAGCCATAAAACGCGGCATAGACATTTGTGTTACTAATGGTGCGGCAACAACCACTTTACTGTCCGCATGGCCAAAGTCTTTTTCATTCCACGCTTGTGCCATTACACGTAATTCGCCATTAAAATCAGGAATTGCCAGTGTAATTTCACCTTCACCGTTTTTATCTAACGTTACAGGTTTAGCTTGCTCTGCAATGATTTGGACTTCAGTCAATGGTTTTAGGCCACCACGTTCTAATGCCGCATCTTCACTGTCACCACCAAAACGTAAACTCGCTAATTTGCCTTGTCCTTCAATCAGATGACCATATACATCATATTGGTCAACGCTATAGCGTTTGCGACCAAAGAAAGCATCATACGGATCAGGGGTTTTAAAATCAGTGATATTTAATACACCTGTATCAACAGCAGACAATAAGACGTTAACTTGTTCAGGCAAAGGCTTACCATCTTGCGCCGTTGCTTTCACTTTCACAGTCAGATCTTGATTTGGTCGCATCTTAGTCGGTGCATTCAACGTTAAACCAATTTTACGGTTTTCATCTGCCAATGGCACATGAAGTACGCCGATCGCACGTTTCACTGTCGCCTCTTTTGAATCATCTCCCGGACGTACAACTACGGCTGTGATATAGAGGTCATGACGTGCCCATTCTTTGTTTACAGGAACGTCGATTTCCATGCCTTTTTCAGGCACATCAATTTCTTGCCACCACAGTGGGCCACTACTTGATTCAAGTAAAATATAACCTTTACCTGCTTTAGGCGATTCAATGTGAACTTTTGCTTTTTCTCCCGGTAAATAAGCCGGTTTATTCAAACTGAGTTTGACCTGATCGGGACGTACGGCACCATTACCACCTACGTTATCTTGCCATGAATATCCAGCCCAAAACTGTATGCTGCTGACTAATTTGTTATCTTCATTTATCACTTCAAGACGGAAAGAGCCCCAATCAACGGGGAACGAGACTTTTGCAGTACCCTCTTTTTCAATCTTGATGTTTTCATTTGCCATCACCAAATCTTTTTGATCGTAATTTGATGTCCAGCCGCCACTTTCTGACCAACTCCAAAAATAGTCACGACGCTCATAGACAAGACGAGTCGTTAAATTTTCAGCTGATAATTTATTTCCTGCGGCATCAGCAAAGACCAATTCGAACTCAGCAAGTGAGTTTTCATCAACATTGTAGCGTTTGCTATAACGACCTGTACGATAGTCATAAATTTCTTTTTTATTGAACAGAGGGCGAATACCCACTAAGGCATTTGCAGGCCATACTGACTGTTCGGCACGACGCGTGACAGGTCTACCACCCGCTTCCAACAAACTCGCTTGAGCGACAACCTTAATTGGTGAACGCAGCGATTCCCAATTGCTTTGTGGAACGGCAATGACGGTTTCCCCGCTATCATTCAAGGTCAGATCGAATTCATCCAACTTGCGTTGCAGCCCTTCTTCACTTTCAAAACCAAACTCAAAGCCCGGTAATTTAGCAACAGCTTCACGATCAGGACGGATCAATATTTGCCCTTGTAATTCATTACCAGCTGCTGGTGCGCCATATAAATAACGCCCTTGAATATCAAATTCGACAGGTTGGTTGTTCAGTATCGGTTTGTCTTGTGCCGTAATGTCTAATGCCATACGCTCAGGCATAAAATCTTCGACATTAAACTTGTAGTAACGCAGAGGTGAGCCATCACCTAAATCAAAACGTAATGACCAATTACCTGTTTCTGCTGATTTTGGGATCTCATACTGATATTGATACAAACCATTTTGATCTTTTTCAGGCTGCCACACAAAACTTCTAACCACTTGGCCATCGGTTTTTAATACATCGACTTTGACTGGCTGTGCTTTGATTGGGTTTCCATCACCATCACGCAATAAACCATTAACCAGTAACAGCTCACCGGGACGATAAAGATCACGAGGACCAAATACAAAAAACTGTTTCGCATAACCCACTGGACCTGAAATATCAAATTCAGATAAATCAAGCGCAGGTTGGGTCAGGTCAATCATACTTGTTTGACCATTTAAAGTTGCCAGAAGTAATTTCCCTCCAGCTAATTTATCTAATTTGGCGTGGCCCTCACCATCGGTCGTCGCCTTATTCACTAACTGGCCTTTCTCATCCAGTATGCGTAACTCTACCCCTTTTAATGCGGAGCCTTTTGCCAATGATTGTGTAAATACATCAACTTGGTCTTGATAGCTGTGTAGTGACACACCGATATCACTCAGTGTAAATACCGTTGCAGGGAATTGATAACTATAGCTACCCGCCTTTTGCATGATCGCTAAATAGACACCATCTTGTTGCAATTCTTTGATATCTTTTAACGGTAATAAAATATTCTGGCGGGTATTCTTTTCTGGATTGAGATCAAAACGGCCTGTATAGGCTAATTTGACCTTATCGAGAAACTCTTCTGAATACCAATATTCGTAATTACTACGGTATTGCCACATTGCTAAAAATTGCGGGAGCTGCTCTTCATCAATGCGGAAAAAGTTAACATCAACTTTATCAACATTAAGCGCCATCACAGGTAGCCCTTGCGCAACTTTACTTGGTAATAAAGAACCTTTGCTAGCAAAACCCACGGTAGGGATAATTTGAGCAGTTTGGATTTTTTTCTCAAATGGCGCAGTGATTGTACGCTCATTAACCGCTTTGATCCCCGTATTAACGGTTAAATTTAGCTCTCTTGAAGGAGGTAAGTGGCGAAAGCGTAACTCCATCTGATTATCAGAGAGTTCCCATGCTCCATCTAGCTTTCCTGTTTTTACATCAATGAGATTCAAAAACTGACTAAAATCTTGGTTTGGCTCTAGAGGCACAGAGAAAGTCACCACCATTGCGCTGGCACCGTCTAATTGCAGTTCAGATGCATCGAGGATAGTCACATCTTTACCAGCATAGCGTTTGATCATCTCTTCTTTTGAAAGTTTCGCTGCCGTTTTGTTTTCTGCCGCAACTGGTGCGGTCTTAGTTTGATTTTCTGCCGCTGAATTTTTTTCAGTCGCGACATTGGTTTCTTTTTTGCTTGTATCGTCTGTATTATCACAACCCGTTAATGCAATGACAGATGCAAGAGCCGCTGCAATATAACGTTTTTTTGTTTTTAAACCCGCCAATGAAGCCCAACTAAAATGTTGATTCATGACCGACTCTTCCTTTTATAGTTAAATTTATTGAGCTGTACTTCCAATCAATATGTTGAAAGCAACAAAAATTTTGACCTGATAATAAAAATAGGCGAAGACTGAAATAGTCTGTATCAATCGGTTGTATAATTTAACAGAGAGGGAACCTAGCACCTATCAGACAAAACGGAAAAATAGCGTGATATTCTGTGTAATTAGTTATTATATTTCTTTAAATTAAATAAATTATTATTACTCACAGCCTGTATATTGTATTCATTGCACTTAAAATAATTAAGCCAGTTACAAAGGCTCAGCCTCTAAATCAAGTAACACGTAAGCATCCTATTTATACTCAAAATAACTCGAGGTTTAGCTAGCAGGCGGCAAGTGAGTGTGACGCTAGACAACCCTAGAAAACGATGTAACTAGTGCGAACAAATGTAGTCAACACCGACTGTAATTTTAATTATGCCTTGTATAACAAAAACTTAAGCTTAAACTTTCCTTTCTTAGCAATAGCTAAACAAAGCATAACTATTCATATTATTGTAGAGAAATAAGATCTTCTCGGCTTAACCCAGTACTTTCCATGATGAGTTCAAGACTAATACCATTTTTTAAAAGGGCTCTGGCTGTAGCGAGATTCGCCTCATGTTTACCTTTCTCAATTCCTTTTTCGATTCCTTTTTCAATTCCTTCTTCTAGACCTTGCTGATGCCCTTTCTCCCAGCCCACTTTTATGCCTTTATCTTGCAAACGTTGTGCGATACTCATAATAGCCTCTTGATATTTTTCAACCTGATCACATAATTGTTGAACCACTTCCTCAACATTTGGTGTATCTATCGTAGCAAATAAATAATTGAGAATAGTGATGACATCGCTATCAGTATTATAGTTGCGATTGATCGCTTGGGCTATTAAAGATATTACGTGTTCATTTTTATCTCGCAAATGTTTATGTTTCATCACCAATTCCATAATCGCCACCTTACGGAAATTGATAAAATCATTATCATCCACCACCGTTACATCAACCAAAGGAAAACAGCCTGTATATAACTGGT
Organism: Providencia manganoxydans; assembly: GCF_016618195.1. Lineage (NCBI taxonomy): Bacteria > Pseudomonadati > Pseudomonadota > Gammaproteobacteria > Enterobacterales > Morganellaceae > Providencia > Providencia manganoxydans. Next base: position 1,670,916 of record NZ_CP067099.1, on the reverse strand, counting down.
TTGCGACACTCGCTAATGGGAAGCAATCTGTCCATAGTTGCGAATAAGGATAAGGAGAAGTATCTCCATGGTAGAACAAGATAGGCACAACTAGCGGTAAATCTTTATGCCCTTGTTGCAAGTGTTGATTCATCGCCAAAAAAGCGTAGTGCATTAATCGCCATGCCATTAACTTATCTGGAGTTGATTGATGCTCAACAAGTAAGTAAATATACCCGTCACCTTCTGTCGTTTGCACCGAGTACAACACATCAGATAACCGTGAGCGTAACTGTTTATCGACAAAAGAGGAGTTCGTTAATGTGAGCGTGTTAAAATCACATAACGTACTAATGTGTTCTGGTAAATGAAAGTGAAAAAAATCTTTAGCATTCTCGACCTGAGACATAAAACTTTTAAATGCTGCATCGTGGACTGAATGTTTGTGTGCCTTCTTCATTACTGAGCCTTATCTGCGCAAACCAGTCAACAATGCATATTGTTTGTGGCTGCTTTAGGTTATCACTGTAGAAGGGTAATCGTGTTTCAAATGACTGCTAATCTCGTAATACAGCAATATTTATTGCTAACGCTATTTTCCATAGATAAATACCCTAAATAATTCAAGTTGCAGCTAGGCGATAAGTGAACGTAATCGACATCGCTGTAACTTGAAGTATGACGGGTATAGACGATGTGCCCCACTGCTTGTCATTGCCCGAAAAGCGTATCATTAGGAGTATAAAAGAGTCATTAATCGCCTAGTTAACTTAGCGCTAAAGTTTCTCCGAAAAAATTAAATTTGGCGTTTATAGAGGATCACAAATGATGGTGGGACAATGGGTTCTTACCGAACCCATCACTGTATTTATTTGGTATTTTTAACTGGGATGGTATCACGTAACCAACTGCCTAATTTACGTTGGTAAAAAGGCTCAATATGCTCAGTGATAAAATGGCTAATCCCTTTTTCTGCTTCATTGACTAAGCAGAAATCAATAGATTCATTATCTTCTAGATAATCACAAGCTAAGGTGCCAGCCTGATGAATAATTTCATCAATATTTTCAGTCCCCGGAACAAACTCTAACGCGACCATTAAAATAGCTTCACCACTATCATGGTTCTCTTCTTGAGCGGACACAATAAAAGCACGACGTACAACTTTATGTTGTTTAAAACACGCTATTAATGCTTCAGTCAATGCTGCTGGTTCATTTTCTAGCGCACTTAGCTTTAATGATGAGCCTTGGGGAATAGTTAATTCAATAAATTCGATCTCATTGTCAGCGTTCGATAAATGATTATTTTCAGATTGCTGCGACATATCGATGCCCTATAGGAAATATAAAAATGATAACAACTATAATAAAAAAACAGGCACAAAAAGTCGCCTTTTTCATGCCTGTTTATTGATTTTAATACTGCTTAGCCTGCTTTTTTAACTAACAAGTTCGCAATAGTTCTAACACCAATCCCTGTAGCCCCTTCAGCCCACAGGCTCACCGGTGATTTACGATAAGTTGCAGAACAATCGATATGGATCCAGTTTTGGCGATAGTTTTCAACAAAATGAGATAAAAATGCCGCTGCGGTACTCGCACCTGCGGTATGAGATGGCGCAGCAATATTATTTAGATCAGCAAAACCCGATGGCAATTGCTGACGGTGAAACTCAGCTAATGGTAAACGCCAGAATAATTCATGTTCCAATTCTGAGGAATCCATTAATTCCGCAACAAATTTATCATCAAAGCTAAGAACTGAATGGTAATCATTACCTACCGCAGTTTTTGCCGCCCCAGTCAATGTTGCTGCATCAATAATTAAGGATGGCTTTTCTTTACATGCATCAATTAAACCATCAGCAAGAACTAAACGACCTTCTGCATCAGTATTCATCACTTCAACAGATTTACCGTTACGATAACGAATAATATCGCCTAATTTAAACGCATTACTGCTTACCATATTATCTGCTAAGCAAAGGAACAATTTAACGCGTTTTTTCAATCCACGTTTAATCGCTAATGCCAACGAACCCACTAATGTTGCTGCTCCGCCCATATCTGCTTTCATTGAATTCATTGAGGAAGAAGGTTTAATACTGTATCCCCCTGAATCGAAAGTAATCCCTTTTCCTACTAGGCAGGCAAATACAGGCGCATTCGCATTCCCCGTTGGGTTGTAATCTAGTGCTAACAACGCTGGTGGGCGATTTGAACCACGGCCAACTGTGTGGATCCCCGCATAACCTTGTTCAACTAAATCATCACCTTTTATAATGCGATAGCTAATATTTTCTGCACCCACATGACATAACAAATCAATGGCACGTTGTGCTAACTGCTCAGGGCCCAATTCTTCCGCTGGCGCATTGATCACATCACGTACCCAATCAATGGTACGGATACGGTTTTCTAATTCTTTACGCTCCGCATCGGCGAGTACTGGCCATTCAATCGTTCTCGCCCCTTTTGGCGCCCTAAAACCTTGCCAAAATGCCCAACTTTTTTCCAGATCCCAACCGTCACCAATAAGGGATACGTTGCGAATACCTTGGCTATCTAATTTGCGTCCCGCACTTTGCACCGCACATAGCTTACCCGGATGTTTTAAGTGGATAGTGATCCCTTTATCACCAGAGCTGATTAAAGCGCCCTCACCCCAACACGGTGCTGCTGCTTCAAATGAAATCATTACTGGCATAATTTGTTTTGTCATCGTTTCTCTCACTTTAGCTATTGTGGCGAGTAACTTTATCAATTCTTACCCGCTGATATAAGTAACTTAACCGATTCGCGGTCAAACAGATATCAATATAGTGCTGATTAAATGGAAAAACCGGACTAAAAGCCCGGTTTACTCACTTAATGGAATAGTTATTCGAATTCATCCAGCCAAACTAATAAAATCGCTTCCAAGATCTTTTCGTTCGATTTTTGAGGATCATCATCAAAATCGTCTAAATCACATATCCATTGATGCATGTCTGTAAAGCGAACTGTTTTTGGATCCACATCAGGATAGGCATCATACAGTGCTTCGCCAATTTCTCGGCTATTTGACCATTTTAGGCTCATATTCGCTTCTCCGTGCTGTTGAATTAATGCTCACGAGCATGGTTAATCGTGTATTTAGGAATTTCGACCACTAAATCTTCATCTGAAACTCTCGCTTGGCAGCTCAAACGGCTTTCTGGCTCTAATCCCCATGCTTTATCCAACATGTCATCTTCTAATTCACTACTTTCTTCCAGTGAATCAAATCCCTCGCGAACAATACAATGGCAAGTTGTACAAGCACATGATTTTTCACATGCATGTTCAAGTTCAATACCAATACGTAATGCAGCATCTAAAATTGACTCACCGTCTAGTGCATCAACAACCGCACCTTCCGGACATAATTCAGTATGAGGTAAAAAAACTATTTTAGGCATAATTATATCTCATCCACAGAATGGCCTGACAGCGCCTGACGAATAGAAGCATCCATTCGGCGAGCCGCAAACCCCTGTGTTTGCTTATCCAGTTGTTTAATGGCATTTTCAATTGTGGTAGGGTCTGTACCTTCTACCGCTTCAATTAATACATTGACTGCATTATCAATCGCTGACTCTTCGTCGGTAGTCAATAAATTAGCATCTTGCTCTAATGCACTAGTCAGGCTTTCAAGTACTCTGGCAGCTTCAACTTTTTGTTCTGCCAAACGGCGCGCATTAAAATCATCTTGCGCATTAGACATCGAGTCTTTAATCATGTTGGAAATTTCAGTGTCAGTTAAACCGTATGAAGGTTTTACCTGAATAGAGGCGACAACACCTGTTGATTTTTCCATTGCACTCACACTCAGTAGACCATCTGCATCAACTTGAAAGGTAACTCGTATATGTGCACCACCCGCTGGCATAGCAGGAATGTCACGAAGGGCGAAGCGCGCAAGTGAACGGCAATCAGAAACCATTTCACGCTCACCTTGTACCACATGCACCGTCATTGCTGTTTGGCCATCTTTGAATGTGGTGAATTCTTGTGCTCGGGCTACAGGGATCGTGGTATTGCGTGGGATCACTTTTTCCACTAATCCCCCCATAGTTTCAAGACCTAAAGATAGCGGAATAACATCCAGTAGTAGCATGTCACTATCTGGTTTATTACCTACTAAAATATCAGCCTGAATTGCTGCGCCAATCGCAACCACTTTATCAGGATCAATTGAGGTTAAAGGTAACTTACCAAAAAATTCACCCACTTTATCTCTAACTAATGGAACACGAGTCGAACCCCCAACCATCACAACATTGAGTACCTCTTCGGCGTCTACTTGAGCATCTTTCAACGCACGTCTGCATGCCATGAGTGTACGCTTTACATGTTTTTCTATTAGTTGCTCAAACTGTGCACGATGAATTTCGCCCTGCCATTGTGGCAACGATATTTGTACGCTATCTGTATCACTCAGCGCAATTTTCGCTTCAGTTGCCGCATTGAGTAGTTGACGGTTTAAACGGTGATCCCCTTGGCTAACAATGCCCGCTTGTTCAGCGATCCATTCCGCCAATACTTGGTCAAAATCATCACCACCTAATGCAGTATCGCCACCCGTTGCAAGCACTTCAAATACACCACGGCTTAAACGTAAGATAGAGACATCAAAGGTTCCACCACCAAGGTCGTAAACGGCGATCACTCCTTCTTGCCCTGAGTCAAGGCCATAAGCAATAGCTGCCGCAGTTGGTTCGTTTAACAAGCGCAATACATGTAATCCAGCCAAGCGAGCTGCATCTTTGGTACCTTGACGTTGGGCATCATCAAAATAAGCAGGAACAGTGATCACAACACCATCCATTTCACCACCTAACGTCTCTTCAGCTCTTTTAGCAAGCGCTTTTAATATGTCAGAAGAAACTTGAATAGGATCAACTTGCCCGCAGACCGTTTGCATAAATGGTAAACCATTTTCACTCGCAGTGAGCTGATACGGTAAATCAGGATAGCGTTTTTGAATGTCGACCAATGAGCGTCCCAGTAGGCGTTTCACTGAAATAATCGTATTCACAGGATCAAGCTCTGCACGTTGTTTAGCTTCCCAGCCTACCTGTTTGTTATCGGCTTGATAATTCACCACTGATGGCAGTAAATAACGGCCTTCATGATCAGGCAATACCGCAGCTTCGCCACTGCGTACAGTAGCAATTAAAGAATGGGTGGTACCCAGATCTATTCCAGCAGCAAGCTTACGTTGATGCGGAGCAGCAGTCATACCTGGTTCACTGATTTGAAGTAAAGCCATAATTATTTCTCTTAAAAATCGTCCAGTAATCGCTCTTCGAGCTGCTCAGCTTGCTGCTGTAATCGGTCAAGAAAACGTAATTTACGCACAGTGTCTGCGGCCTGCTCCCATTGCTTATCATCAAGCTGTGTCACCATCATAGCCGAACGTGTCTTTTGCATTTGTTGTACATTTTTTATAAAATCCACAAGCAAATCAGCAGCATGAGAGTTATTTTCGATATTATCGAGTTCTTCACGTAGCTCAAGTTGTTCCATCAAAAAAGCGGTGTCATGCATCGTATGCTGTTCATTATTAATATCAATACCTTGTAACAACAACATGTATTCTGCACGTTTCAATGGATGACGAAGAGCTTGATAAGCTGCGTTGATTGTTGCTGCTTGTTGGAGGGCTTGCATTTTTTCCTGTTCGGTACAGGTTGCATAACGATCTGGATGATATTGACGCTGTAACGATTGAAAACGTTGAACTAGTTGCTCGCTGTCTATCGTATAGCTAGGTGTAAATCCAAAAAGAGTAAAATAATCCATAAGTATTTAGTTTCTCGAACTGAAATACCAATGCAAATCCATGAAAACGACTTGTTATAAAGTGTCACGAAGAGTACATTGGTCAAAATGTTGTCTATACTCGTCATGTTATAAATCACTCAGAGCATATAGAAAGTATTATACGTGAAAGCTTTCCCCACAACCGCATTCACTGCTGACATTGGGGTTATTAAATTTAAAACCTTCGTTCAAACCTTCTTTGACAAAATCCAGTTCAGTACCATCTAAATAGACGATGCTTTTACCATCAACGATGACTTTCACGCCTTTATCTTCAAAAACGGTATCTTCTTCATTGATCATATCAGCGAATTCGAGAATATAAGCCATACCTGAGCAGCCAGAAGTTCTAACACCAAGGCGTAAACCTTCGCCTTTACCTCTGCTAGCTAGAAAAGCTTGAATACGTTGCGCAGCGCTTTCTGTAAGAGAAATAGACATTGCAAACCTCACTATAGAAACAAACAAGGCAGATACTATTTTACGCTTAGTACCCACCCTAAAATATCATTATTTAGAGTATATACTGGCCTATAATGTAGCCGCATAGGTTTTATTTATTTATTAGTCCTGATGCGGCTCGTTGACCTGTGTTAAAAGCCTTATTTGCCTTGGCGTTTGCTTTTATAATCCGCGATGGCAGCTTTAATTGCATCTTCAGCCAGAATTGAGCAGTGAATTTTCACTGGTGGCAATTCTAATTCTTCTGCGATAGCTGTGTTTTTAATTGATTCTGCTTCATCTAAGCTTTTGCCTTTCATCCACTCAGTCACCAGTGAACTGGATGCAATCGCAGAACCACAACCATAAGTTTTAAAGCGAGCATCTTCAATAATGCCTTCATCACTCACTTTGATTTGCAATTTCATTACGTCACCACACGCTGGCGCACCAACCATACCGCTGCCAACACTTGGGTCGTTATTATCGAATGAACCCACGTTGCGTGGATTTTCATAATGATCGATGACTTTTTCGCTATATGCCATTTTTAAACTCCTGAAGCTGTCTGATTAATGGTGAGACCATTCGATGCTGTTAAGATCTACGCCGTCTTTGAACATTTCCCACAATGGAGACAGTTCACGTAAGTGACCAATTGCGCCATGAATCTGTTTGATTGCATAGTCAATTTCTTCTTCGGTTGTAAAGCGACCAAAGGAGAAACGAATTGAGCTGTGTGCTAGCTCATCATTCATTCCTAAAGCACGCAGAACATAAGAAGGTTCAAGGCTTGCGGATGTACACGCAGACCCCGAGGATACAGCCAAATCTTTAAGAGACATCATTAATGATTCACCTTCAACATAGTTGAAGCTGACGTTCAGAATGTGTGGCGCACCATTTTCTAAGTCACCATTTAGGTAAACTTCTTCGATATCTTTAATACCATTCCATAAACGCAGGCGCAGTTTACGCAGACGCGCGGATTCATCACTCATCTCTTCTTTGGCGATACGATAAGCTTCACCCATACCAACGATTTGGTGAACAGGTAATGTACCGGAACGCATACCGCGCTCATGACCACCACCATGTTGCTGTGCTTCAATACGAATACGAGGTTTGCGGCGCACATATAATGCACCAATACCCATAGGACCATACAGTTTATGGGCGGAGAATGACATCAAATCAACTTTCAGAGCAGATAAGTCGATAGGCAATTTACCGACGCTTTGTGTCGCATCAACATGAAAAATAATGTTACGGCTGCGGCACATTTCACCAATAGCGGCGATATCTTGTACGACACCAATTTCATTATTCACATGCATGATAGAGACAAGGATAGTATCATCACGTAAAGCCGCTTCGAGTTCTTTCAGATCAATCAAACCATTACGTTGCGGGGAGAGATAAGTAACCTCAAAACCTTCACGTTCTAATTGGCGACAAGTATCTAAAACTGCTTTATGCTCAGTTTTACACGTGACAACATGCTTACCCTTCTTCTGATAGAAGTTCGCTGCACCTTTAATAGCTAAGTTATCTGACTCGGTCGCACCTGAAGTAAATACAATTTCACGTGGATCAGCATTCACTAGCTCAGCGATTTGATTACGTGCAATATCAACGGCTTCTTCTGCTTGCCAACCAAAACGGTGGGAACGCGAAGCGGGGTTACCAAAATTGCCGTCCATAGTTAGACATTGCATCATTTTTTCAGCAACACGAGGATCAACCGGTGTCGTTGCTGAATAATCAAGATAAATCGGTAATTTCATTGCTCACTTACTCCAAAAGACAAAATTGTCTTCATTTTCCAATGACGCATGTAACCCTCATTTGATGGCCTACTGCATCCACTGCTATTTATAGAATTATTTTATATTAAGCACGAACATTGATAATAGTTTCAGGTGATAAACCACCTAATGTAGCTCGACGTTTTTCGTTATCTTGTCGATCAGCAACATCCATAACTTCCTGATTTTTAACCAGTTCATCAAGGCTAATACTGCTTAGGAAGCTAGTGATCCTGTCACTTAAGTCACGCCACAGAGCATGTGTTAGGCAACGATCACCATTTTGGCAACCTTCTTTATTACCTTGACAACGCGTTGCATCAACAGATTCATCAACCGCCGCAATCACTTGAGCAACGAAAATCTGGTCAGCATCACGCCCTAATAGGTAACCACCACCTGGACCGCGAACACTCGCCACAAGATCGTTTTTACGTAAACGCGAGAAAAGCTGCTCAAGATAAGAGAGGGAAATTCCCTGACGCTCAGAAATATCAGCAAGAGGTACTGGACCTGACTGAGAGTGTAACGCGACATCAAGCATCGCGGTTACTGCGTAACGCCCTTTGGAAGTGAGTCTCATAACATATACTCCATGGTAAAATATAGCCTAATTGTGACATTCCTGACTAATTTAGTCAACTATTTACCTGACTAAAACACTCAGGTATTATCCACGGAGTTTTACACGTTATACTTCAAGGTGAAGCGCTGTTGAATACCCTGACTTCCACTAGTTACATAATATTCTATGCCCCTAGTTGCACCTCGGATCATTTAGAGTGTAGCACTCACTTTTTTGCCCATTTTTCCATCGACGTTAAAATGCCACGTAATATATGTAGCTCTTGAGTTTCAATATGTGCACGTGTAAATAAGCGCCTTAACTTATTCATAATCATGCCTGGATGAGCTTTACGGATAAAGCCAGATTCATTCAATACACTTTCAAGATGCACATAGAAACGTTCAACATCTTCTGAAGGCGGGTATTCTACCTCATCCACTGACGAATTAAGCGTATTTTTTTCATCCATCGCTAGGTACGCCATACGAATTTCATAGCTCACCAGCTGTACAGCCATCGCTAAATTGAGCGAGCCATATTCAGGATTCGTTGGGATATATAAATGATACTGACACTTTTGTAGTTCTTCGTTGGTTAGCCCTATTCTTTCGCGGCCAAAAATGATAGCAACCGGTGCGGTTTGTGCTTGCGCGATCGATTTTTCACCACATTCACGTGGGGCAACCATCGGCCAAGAAAGCGTACGAGAACGAGCACTGGTACCAATCACCAACTTACAACCTTCTAATGCCTCATCGAGTGTCTCAACAATTGTTGCATTACCGATGACATCACTTGCTCCAGCAGAAAGTGCGATTGCGTGTGAGTCAGGTTGTACTTGTGGTTTGACCAAGTAAAGATTGGAAAGTCCCATGGTTTTCATGGCACGAGCAGTAGAGCCCATATTCCCTGTGTGTGAGGTTTCAACAAGGATGATGCGGATGTTATCTAGCATGATTTAGTCGTTTTGATAAAAAATAATCGCAAGAGTCTAACACAAAATTGCTTATTGTGATGAACATCTATATAATCCGCCCACTCAAAGTTTTTCGTTCTTTAACATTCCAGTGGAAAAAGCCCATGCATCCGATGCTTAACATCGCCATACGTGCTGCACGTAAGGCCGGTAATCATATAGCTAAAAGCTATGAAACGCCTGATAATGTTCAAATCACTCAAAAAGGCACTAACGACTTTGTGACTAACGTTGACCGTGAATCAGAGCATTTGATTATCGAAGTCATCCGTAAGTCTTACCCAGATCACACTATCATCACAGAAGAAAGTGGTGAATTATTAGGTAAAGAAGATGAAATTCAATGGGTAATCGATCCACTGGATGGCACTACCAACTTCACAAAACGTTTCCCTCACTTTGCTGTATCTATTGCTGTCCGCATTAAGGGACGCACAGAAGTTGCTGTCGTTTACGACCCAATGCGCAATGAGCTATTCAGCGCAGTTCGCGGTCAAGGTTCACAATTAAATGGTTACCGTCTACGTGGCGCCGACGCTCGTGAACTAGATGGCGCGATCGTTGCAACAGGCTTCCCATTCAAACAAAAACAACATTCAGTTGTCTTTATGAATATCATGAGCAAAATGTTTGAAAGTTGTGCAGATTTCCGCCGCACAGGCTCTGCTGCTCTGGATTTATGTTATGTCGCTGCTGGCCGTGTTGACGCTTACTATGAAATTGGCTTAAAGCCATGGGATTTCTTAGGTGGTGAGCTGATCATGCGCGAAGCTGGCGGTATTATGACTGACTTTGTTGGTAACCATAACTATCTGGCTTCAGGTAATATCGTTGCGGGTAGCCCACGAATTGTTAAAGATATTCTATCCGTGATGCGCGAAGAGCTATCTGAAGCGCTAAAACGCTAAACTAACAATACATCTTGAAAGGCGCTGGAAATCCTTCAGCGCCTTTTTTATTGATAGAGCCATAAATGCACTGGTAATCGCAAAACACCAGCTTATGACTGTGCAGTAACTTTTGGTCGAATAAATAATGCAGGTATTGCCAACAATGCCATTAAATAAAAAACAACACCATGTTGATCAGGGACACGTTTATAAATTGCGCCCGCCACAATCGTCATTATTGCTAGACCGCCTCCCATTGCTAATGCGGAATAGACAGCTTGTAACGGAATAATTTCGTTTTCTTTACGTGAACTAATAAACCGCATCGCAGCGAGATGACAAACTGTAAACGTACCACTATGCAATATTTGCACCACGATCAGCACAGGAAGTGAAGTAAAAGCCCCCATTAAGCTCCACCGAATAATGCCACATACAGCGGACAACAATAGCAAGTTGCGAGCACTCCAACGACGGAATAGCTTATGACTTAACATAAAGACCACCACTTCAGCCACCACCCCAAGTGACCACAAATTACCAATGACTGAATCTGAATACCCCGCTTCTTTCCAAAATAATGAAGCAAAGCCATAGTACGCAGCATGTGCGCCCTGCAATAAGGTGACACAAACGAGAAATCGAATAATATTTTTATCTGCAATAAGCTGTTTGAAGGTAATTTTAGACTCACCTACCGTTTTAAATACCCCCGCAGGCATAACCATTGGTTTAAGCATCGCGCCTAGTAACAACGCCAAACAGCTAATAATTAATCCAATCATGATGGACTGATGGCCATAAACGCTTGCATAATGGCCCATTAATGAAGAGCCGATAATAAATGCGATTGAACCCCAAACTCGAATTTTGCCATAATCAAATGGAAATTGTTTTTGCCACGTCCCTGCTAATGAATCACCAAGGGGAACCATCGGTGAAAAAAACAAATTAAACCCAATCATGACAAAAAATAACCATGCCCAATGCGATCCAAAAGCAAACCCAATCGCAAATATCAGAGAAAGTGCAGCCAGTATTCGCAACGCAGTAATGAGTTTTGAGGGATCTTTTACCATCGGTGTGATAAACATTGAACCAAGAAAACGTGCAGCTAGCCCTATTCCCAATAGCAATCCGATCATTTCAGCATCAATACCTTCCCCTTGTAGCCAAATTGACCAAAACGGCAAGAAAATACTGTAAGCTAAAAAATAGGTAAAATAGTCAATCGCAAGCCAATGCGTTGATGGGATTACCATTATTCCTCCTTGTTTTTCAATACAAAAAACCCGCCAGAAGCGGGTTTAAGTAAATTTAACACTAGCTTAAATTATGCGTAAACTGGGTACTTAGCGCAGATGTTTAATACTTTTTGCTTGATACGCTCAATGGTCGCTTCATCATTAAGATTATCTAACACATCACACATCCAGCCCGCTAATTCACGTGCGTCTGCTTCAGTGAAGCCACGACGAGTGATGGCGGGTGTCCCAACGCGAATACCAGAGGTAACAAATGGGCTTTTAGGATCGTTAGGAACGCTGTTTTTGTTAACAGTGATATTAGCACGGCCTAACGCAGCATCTGCATCTTTACCTGTGATATTTTTATCAACCAAATCAACTAGGAACAAGTGGTTCTCTGTACCACCAGATACCACTTTATAACCGCGTTGCTGGAAAATTTCTACCATTGCTTTCGCATTTTTAGCAACTTGCTGTTGATAAACTTTAAACTCAGGCTCCATTGCTTCTTTCAGTGCAACCGCTTTACCTGCAATAACATGCATTAGCGGACCACCTTGAGAACCTGGAAATACTGCTGAGTTTAGTTTTTTATACAGTTCTTCATCGCCACCTTTTGCAAGGATCAAACCACCACGCGGACCCGCTAATGTTTTGTGTGTAGTCGTTGTTACGATATGTGCATGTGGAACTGGGTTCGGATAAACACCCGCAGCAATGAGCCCTGCAACGTGAGCCATATCAACGAACAAGTAAGCATTGATGCTATCTGCGATTTCACGCATTTTTGCCCAATCAACCACACCTGAGTAAGCAGAAAAACCACCGATAATCATTTTAGGTTTGTGTTTTAACGCTTGTTCTTTGATATCGTCGTAGTCGATTTTGCCACTTTCATCAATACCGTAAGGTACGATGTTATACAGTTTACCTGAGAAGTTAACCGGAGAGCCGTGAGTTAAGTGACCACCATGGGCAAGGTTCATACCTAAAACCGTGTCACCTGGTTGTAATAATGCCATATAAACGGCAGCGTTAGCTTGTGAACCTGAATGTGGCTGCACGTTAGCATAATCCGCACCAAACAGCTCTTTTGCACGGTCAATCGCTAATTGCTCAACAACATCCACATATTCACAGCCGCCGTAATAACGTTTCCCCGGATAGCCTTCTGCATATTTATTTGTTAGCTGAGATCCTTGAGCTTGCATCACTCGTGGACTGGTGTAGTTTTCTGAAGCTATTAATTCAATATGTTCTTCTTGACGTACAACTTCCTGCTCCATTGCTTCCCAAAGTTGTGGGTCATAATCTGCAATATTCATTTCACGCTTTAACATCCGCTTCTCCTGCCTCAGCTATTCAATAAGTTGGTAATAAAACTAACGCAATAGCACACAGTGTAAACTCTTTTTGTTCGAGGTGATAGCCCTAAACAAAAAATATACGCAAACGTTTGCATATATTTTATTGACACTAAATCAACATAAGTTGCATCAAAATAAAATCATACAAATTCATATTGTAAAGATATTAAACGCTATTTTTTTATCGTCACATCAATAAACACTCTATTTTTAGGCCTTTTTTTAATAGACCTATTTACATTGTGAGTTAAAAGTTATAAGTTGCATTTAAAATACATGTTATAAATTTCATCTGCTAGTGAAGAATTTTCAAGGGAGTCTGCCATGCTAGACCAACAAACTATCGCTATCGTCAAATCTACTATTCCTGCCATTGCGGCAACAGGCCCTAAGCTGACCGCACACTTCTACGACAGAATGTTTAAACAGCATCCTGAACTCAAAGATATTTTTAACATGACTCATCAAAACAATGGTTCACAACGTGAAGCGTTGTTTAATGCGGTTTGTGCATACGCAACCTATATTGAAACCCCTGAAGCACTAATTTCAGCGGTTGAAAAAATTGCTCAAAAACATGCAAGTTTAAATATCAAACCTGAACACTACCCAATTGTCGGTGAAAACTTGCTGGCTGCAATTGATGAGTTACTGGATCTGGGTCAGGAAGTCTTGGATGCTTGGGGCAAAGCGTATGGCGTGCTAGCTGATATTTTTATTCATCGCGAAGCAGATATTTATCGCCAAAATGCGGAGAAAAAAGGTGGATGGGAAGGACTGCGTGAATTTCGTATTGCAGTAAAACAAACACAGAGCGATGTGATCACCAGTTTTGAGTTTGTTCCTGTCGATGGACAACCTGTTGCAGACTATCGTCCAGGCCAATATATTACCATTTACATCAATGATGATAGCTTAGCTAACCAAGAGATCCGTCAATACTCACTCACCACCGCTCCTAATGGTCAAAGTTATCGTATCGCGGTTAAACGCGAACAAAATGGAGTTGTCTCTAATTATATTCACCATGAACTCAATGAAGGAGATATTGTTCATCTAGCCCCACCTTGTGGTGATTTTTTCATTGATGTTGATAATCAAACTCCTGTTACCCTGATTTCAGCAGGTGTTGGCTTAACGCCGATGTTAAGCATGCTTAATCAATTAACTCACGAAGGCCATGACGCACAAATTAATTGGCTACATGCAGCAGAAAATGGTGCGGTACACGCATTCCATCAGGAAGTGAATAAGCATTTATCCCATCATAAAAATAGCCAGTCTGCGATATGGTTTAACCATCCTCGCCCTGAAGATAAGCAAGGCTTTGATTATCAATTCAGTGGATTGATGGATTTATCAGCAGTAAAAGAATGGTTAATGATCCCAAATATGCAATTCTATTTCTGTGGGCCAGTGGGTTTTATGCAATATATTGGTAAGCAATTGATTGATATGGGTGTTTCAGCAGATAACATTCATTATGAATGCTTTGGCCCTCATAAAGCCCTGCCATTGAATTAATAGGCAATTTTGCGGTAATGGTTTTGCATGTAAACATAGTTTTAATCAATCCCATTCTTGTGTTTACACCATTACCGCTTTTTCCCTTCTGAGAAATAGTAAATAGCTTGTTTTAAATAAAGAATTGGCTAACGCTACTCCGTCAAATTTGACGAAAAAGATCCTCTAAATAATTCGTGCTACAGCTAGGCGGCAAGTGAAAGAGACCCTAGGAGCATACATCAGTATGTGACTAGGGCGAATGAGCGTAGCCAACAACGCTATATCGCGATGTATAACGCGGTAAATCCTCTAAATAATTCGTGCTACAGCTAGGCGGCATGTGAAAGAGACCCTAGGAGCATACATTAGTATGTGACTAGGGCGAGTGAGCGTAGCCAACAACGCTGTAGTGCGAAGTATGACGAGGATTAGATGGCTTCCTCGTCCTGCTCACCTGTCCTAATTCTAATCACACGGGCGACATCATACACAAAGATCTTCCCATCGCCGATTTTGCCGGTTTGTGCTGTTTGCATAATAGTTTCAACACAGCTTTCAACGATATCATCAGGCACGACAATTTCAATTTTGACTTTTGGTAGGAAGTCGACCATATACTCTGCACCACGATAGAGTTCTGTGTGACCTTTTTGGCGACCAAAACCTTTGACTTCGGTTACGGTCATACCCGTAATCCCGACTTCCGCCAGCGCTTCTCGAACGTCATCAAGTTTGAATGGTTTGATAATTGCATCAATTTTTTTCATAAATAATTCCTGCTATGACCAGTTTTTACGGCCAAAACCCGATGTGATCGGATAACGACGATCTTTTCCGAAATTACGCACCGTAATACGTGGTCCAACTGGCGCTTGACGGCGTTTATATTCGTTAATATCGACAAGACGCACAACGCGATGAACGATTGCTTCATCGAAGCCTTGTTCAATGAGTTGAGCAACTGAGTAATCTTTTTCTACGTATGCTTCTAACAGTGCGTCCAAAATATCATAGGGTGGTAAGCTGTCTTGATCGAGCTGCCCTGGTGCTAATTCTGCTGAAGGCGGCCTATCAATCACACGCTGCGGGATAGCGGGCGAGACAGTATTACGATATTTGGCTAATTCAAACACCAATGTTTTTGGCACATCTTTTAAAACATCAAAACCACCGGCCATATCGCCATATAAAGTGGAATAGCCAACGGCAGATTCACTCTTATTACTGGTGGTTAATACTAAACGGCGGCGTTTATTTGACATCGCCATTAGGATAACAGCACGGCAACGCGCCTGTAAATTCTCTTCTGTGGTATCGACTTGTGTACCTTCAAACATCGGTTGTAACTGTGCCATAAAGGCATCAAACATTGGTTCAATCGAAACAATATCAAATTCAACACCAAGTAACTCAGCCTGCTCTTTGGCATCATGAATACTCATTTCTGAGGTATAGCGGAATGGCATCATAACAGCTTGTACGCGCTCTTTACCTATCGCATCAACGGCTATCGCAACGGTTAGACCTGAGTCTATCCCTCCCGATAGGCCTAAAATTGCGCCATTAAAGCCATTTTTATTGATATAATCACGAGTTGCCATCACCAAACCTTGATAAACCTGTGCAACTAGTGAAAGTGCTGGAGCGGGGTTATCCATTGGTATAATGTCTAAATCATTAAACTGGCAATTCACCACCTGTTCATTGAAATCTAATAACTGATGGGTCATTTCACCATTACTGGCGAATACTTTAGAACCCCCATCAAAAATCAGTTCATCTTGCCCACCAACTTGGTTCAAATAGATAATTGGCAATTGTGTGCGCTGACAGTGAGCCACTAACAATTCACTACGAATATGCTCTTTATTTCGATCATAAGGTGAGGCATTGATGGTGAGTAAAATTTCAGCACCAGCCTGTTTCACCGCATCAACAGGCGCATCAAACCAGATATCTTCACAAATCAATAAACCAATACGATAACCTTTAAAATCAACAACACAGGTTTTATCGCCAGCACTAAAATAGCGTAATTCATCAAAAACACCGTAATTTGGCAGTTCTTGTTTGAAGTAACGCGTGAGTAATTCACCTTGGTAGAAAAAAGACAACGTATTGTACATTTTGCCACCTTCAGACCATGGGTGACCAACAACAATGGCGGTTTCACTGCTTGCCTTCTGTAAGCGCTCTAATTGCACTAAACAACGCTGCGTTAAGTCAGGGCGAAACAATAGATCCTCTGGCGGATACCCTGTCAGTGATAGCTCTGAGAACATCACAATGTCAGCAATATTTTTTTGTTGTTCAACAACTTGCAACATACGTTCGCAGTTGCCTTCAATATCACCAACTAACCAATTTAATTGAGCTAGTGAAATATTAAGCTTACGGCTCATAAGGTCTTTCTTCTCCCGAGCAGGTGTATTAATACTTTAATTTATTTATAACCAGAACATTAACGACTGAGCGACTTAATACAATAGTTATTATTCTTTAAAATCATTAGCTTCTAAATCATGGCGTGCTAATAATTTATAAAATTCGGTTCTATTTCGCCCCGCCATACGTGCCGCTTGCGTCACGTTACCTTTGGTCATTTGCAGCAACTTACGTAGATAATTGAGCTCAAACTGGCTACGTGCCTCAACAAATGTTGGTAATGCGGTATTTTCACCCTGCAAAGCTTGGCTAACGAGAGTTTCACTGATCACAGGCGTAGTCGTCAATGCAACACATTGTTCAATCACGTTAACTAATTGGCGTACGTTACCCGGCCAACTTGCTGACATCAGGCATTTCATTGCCTCTGTTGAAAAACTGCGTACAAATGGTTTATGTCGTGATGCAGATTCACGCAGTAAATGATTAGCTAATATCGGAATATCTTCAGCTCTCTCATTCAGTGCAGGAATGCGTAAATTGACTACATTAAGACGGTAATAGAGGTCTTCACGGAATTCGTTTTTCTCCATCGCCTTCGGTAAGTTACGGTGTGTCGCTGAAATAATACGTACATCGATATCGAGGTCACGGTTACTACCGAGAGGTCGAACCTTACGCTCTTGTAGTACTCGCAACAGCTTAACCTGTAGAGGCATTGGCATATCACCGATTTCATCAAGAAATAGTGTGCCACCATTCGCCGCAAAGAATAAACCTTCTCGGCTACTCACTGCGCCTGTAAATGCACCTTTAGCGTGACCAAATAGTTCTGATTCCAAGAGTTGCTCAGGTAATGCACCACAGTTGATCGCGATAAAAGGTTTACGTGCTCGTGGGCTGGCCTTATGGATAGCCTGCGCTAACACCTCTTTACCCGTACCACTTTGCCCATTAATCAGTACGCTAACATCAGACTGTGCCACCATATGTGCTTGTTCTAGCAGCCTAATCATCAATGGACTACGTGTGACAATACCTTCGCTCCACTCCTCATCACTAATCGGCGTGGAAGAGAGAGCAAGAGCCTCATCAATAGCCTTATATAGCGCATCTTTATCAACAGGTTTAGTTAAAAAGCTAAAAACCCCCCGCTGAGTGGCGGCAACAGCATCAGGGATGGAGCCATGGGCGGTTAAAATAATAACAGGCAAATTAGGATGCTGTTTCTGAACTTCATCAAACAGCGCCATACCGTCCATTTCGTCCATTCTGAGATCACTAATCACCAAATCGGTTTTTTCTTTTTGCAGTATTTTTAAGGCTTCAGGCCCACTTTCAGCCGTTGTCACTTTAAAACCTTCGCTGCTTAAACGCATTCCAAGTAACTTCAGTAGACTCGGGTCATCATCCACTAATAATAGATTTGCTGATTTACGGCTGGTCATGGATGCGCACCCTCCGTTTGATTATTAGTTGCTGGTTCACGACTTTCAGCGACTGGCTTTTCATCTTTAGGCACTGCTTTTTCTTGCGTCTTCTCAACAGCTTCAACTTCTTTTTCAGTTTCATTGCTGCTTTGCTTACGAGATGAAAGCTGTCTTTCAATATCCGTCAGGTTTTCTAATTTGCGTGATGTCGTATTCAATTCAAAAACCAACTTAGCATTCTCTTCTTTCATGCGGTCAAGCTTATTATCAGTATCTTGCTGTAACCGTTTAAAACGTGAGTTTGCTTCTGCAAGGTTAATTATCTGAACTTGTTGTTCACGCCATAGCTGTAGCAATGGACGAATTGCTGTTGGAAAATTAAGGCTGAAAGTATTCATACTATCAACCATTTTACGGCGCTCAGCGATCGTAGGCTCTGCCGCGCCCATTAGAATGCTTTGTTGGAAGGCTTGTGACCAATTATCAACTGAGACTTGTGATGCCTCTTTTCGTGCGATAGCGGGATCAAGGCGATCCGCACAATCCATCATACGCAGCCAAAATAGCGCATTCTCACGTGCATTGGGTTGATTGTTATCCCAAATGCCATCACAAGCCGCGTAACGATAATCTGTTACTTTCACTTCAGGCACAACAACTTGAGCCAATGTTTCTAAAGGCGATTGGCCACTTTTTGCCGCACATCCCGTTAAAATGAGGGACAACAATAATGTACCAATATGTACCGCTTTTTGTTTTCGGATCAATGCTGTCGTTCTTTTGGTTAACCCTATATATTGCTTCGCTCGCATCGCCAAACTAGATGCGAATAAAACCTCTGTAGACCGATTTGCCATTATTATTCATTCTCTGCAGTTAAAGGCAGTTCAATTCTAAAGCAGACATCTGCTAACTTACTGGAAACGAGTGAAAGCTCCCCACCCATTTGTTTAATACAATCTTGTGCAATACTGAGCCCTAATCCGCTGCCTTTGACAGCCCCTTTTCTCACGAGTGATCCTTGGTAGAAAGGTTCAAAGATCATACTCTGTTCTGATTCAGGGATCGGCGTACCTGTATTAGCAACTTCAATAACAAGCTTATTATCTATTCTACGGCTTGTGATCCAAATATTACCTGATTCACTGCCATAGTGCACCGCATTGGAGTAGATATTATCAATAACCCGCCCAAGAAGTGTGGGTTCGGCAAGGCAGTGGTCAATACGTAAACGAATCTCTGTTTGAATATTCTTTGCTCTTGCGGGAAGGTTGTGCGCTAACACAATATCTTCAATCAATTTTTGCAAATCAACATGCTGTGCTTCTGGCGGGCTATCTGCCAGTTTACGATTATAATCGAGAAGCTGTTCAATAAGTTGCTGAAGATGCTTACTGCTATGATCTAAAATTTCTACCACTTCTTTTTGTGATTCAGTTAATGGCCCAGCGACTTCATCCGCAAGCAGTTCTGTGCCTTCACGCATACTTGCAAGTGGTGTTTTTAATTCATGGGAAATATGACGTAAAAATTCATGTCGTTGAGATTCTAGCCAAGCTAGCCTCTCACTTAGCCAAATAATACGTTGAGCAAGAGAACGAAGCTCACGAGGTCCTTTGAAACGCTCTAAGTTACTGGCTAATGTCCTGCCAGTCCCTAAGCGGTTAATCATGCGCTCAATACCTTTTACAGGGCCAATGATCATACGGGTAAATAACGCAACTAAGAATACGCTAAGCAAAAACAGAATTAAGCTCTGCCAACCAAATAGTTGACCTTTATTCGCAATCGCTTTTTGTAGCTGATCACCTCGGCTAAAAATGACATTGCGCGTTTCTTGGATCAAGAAATTATTTTGCTCTGAAAATTGGCTAAATGCATTTGTAACCTCTTTTGGCAACTCGTTATTATCACAGTTTACCGTTTTTAATTCATTGAGTGCCTTGGCAAGTGAGGATGAATCTGTTTCTTTTGGCAAAATGGTTTTTTGCCGTTCGAACATTTGCTGATAATCAGAAAATTGTTTTAAGTAAAGTGTATGCAATGATTCATCTTTTAAAACACAATACTGACGATAGCTTCTTTCCATTTCTAAAGCCAGCCCCCCCATCGCCTCACTACGTCGTGTATCTAAAAGGGTTGTTTTATTAATTTGAGCCGCTTGGTTGCTCAATTGCTCCAGACTTTGATAAGCCTGATAGGCCAAAACCAATAGTGGTAATAGCACTAACCAAAATGCCATAACAACTAATTGGCGCAAGGAGCGCGGAAAAAGACGCCATTTACTCAATGCATTCATCTCACACCTGTTAACGTTACACCAATGGTAGCAGAACTCGACGTATTACGTGAGCACGATTACGACGCTTATTTCTTATCTGTACTTCTAAATAATTCAGGCTCTCTGTCATCACCATACTTCAACACAAAGCGCTGTCGCCTATGTATGAAAAGTGTATTCGAAAAATGAAGATCAATAGGTTACAGCAAGCCACATGCCAACTTACTAAAAATGATTAAGATAATCAGAGGAATAGAAAGGAGTAAAAATAGGAAGGCGGAATAAAGTGTTGAACTCTATTCCGCCAGCGATGGTATTGATACTTCATTATACTCTAAATAATTCGAGATGCAGGTAGGCGACAAACGAAGATAGACGGGGAGCATAGATAAACTATGTAACTCGGCTAGCTGAGCGCAGTCAACAACCTCTGCAACTTGAAGTATGACGAGTATATATGGCTATTTATCCATAGTCATATAGGTGGTGCCTCACTCAACGTGTCGCCCTGTGTTTGATAAGGCCCGAAGGCGAGTATCTGTGCTATTGGACGGTAGGCACCTTACTTTGGCATCATTCTTGCTTTATGTGGTATGTTCCCACCCTAGTTGTGGACCGACATAATAATGTTGAATGAGCAACTGAGTATTATTATGCACACATCATGCCAACTTTCCAAGTTATTTTTTAATTCATTGTTATTTAAAGATTTATATTTTCAACATCAAAATAACGCCCTATCTATAACACTTTTTGTTTCCCCCTCACGAGAAATTTGTCTCTATTTAAAGACACCTCTTTACCTCATTTATTTTTACTTTATTTTTCAATAAATTAAATGTCGCCTATTGGCGACAGTGCGATATAGCGTTTGTCGCTAATTTTATACAAGAAGAGAAATGCACTCATTTTGAGCTGTTACTGCATCAAATTAACATTAAAAAAAATTTGATATTTTTAATTAACCAAAAAATAAATAACAAATTAATACATATAATTATTTATATACCCCAAATTAACCACATAATTAAAACCCACAAAACATAAATTTAAATTATATTTAAAGGGTTATATGGAACAAAAAAGCACAGTTAAACAACAGAGTCTGAAAAGTGCACACTATGTCCTTGAGCAAGCAATTGGCTTTACCTACCAAGGTGCTCTACGCGCCGCAGCTGAACTCAAACTTGCGGATTGTTTAGTTGATAAAGCAAAAACCGCTGAAGAATTAGCACTAGAAACAAATACAGATGCAAAGATATTGAAGCGCATCTTACGAACTTTAGTATCGCGCAATATTTTTACTACAGATGGCAATGTAAATTTTGCGTTGAACCCAGAAGCCACTTTTTTATGTAGCAATCATCCATTTTCAGTACGACAAGCTATTTTAATGCTCACGGATAAGACGTTTTGGCTACCTGCAAATAACCTCAATCAATATGCATATGGAAATAATAGTTTTGAAGAAATATTTGGTATGCCATTCTTTGATTATTGGGAATTACATATTAATCATCCTGACAATTTTCATAATGGCATGTCTGAACTATCAAGGGTTGAAAATGAGTTTGTTCTCAATAGCATTAAGTTCCCTGAAAATATCACAGTTGCTGATATTGGCGGGGGTACGGGGACATTACTATTATCTGTGCTTAAAAGGGAGCCCTCACTAAAAGGTATACTTTTTGATACTGAAGCGGTTTTAAAAAAGCACATCCTATCACAATTAAATGATGACACTCGTTGGCAACTCTGTTCAGGATCTTTCTTTGAACAATGCCCTGAAGCCGATATTTACCTGCTTAAATACATTACCCATGACTGGAGTGATGAAAAAATACAACAAATATTGCATACCATTCACAAAGCTATGAAGCCTTCATCTAAATTGCTGATCATCGATAATATTATCCCTGAAGGGGATCAACCTTACTTCGGTAAAGAGATGGATCTCATAATGATGACAAGTTTTTCAGGTGCAAGCGAACATACTCAGTCTGAATTTTCAACGCTTTTATCCTATGCAAACTTCAAAATGAATAATGTTATTTCAACTGGTTGCCATCTATATATTATTGAGGCAGTGCCGGTTTAAATCAGTAAAACTGATAGCTATCTTAAATTTGATGCAGCTTGAACATTTAATGTATCACACTAGCTTATCTCTCTCGGTGTTGATATAAGCATTAAAAATTACCTCAATAATGTATAGCTATAAAAATGATAAAAATTGCCCTTATTGACGATCACATCGTGGTACGTTCAGGTTTTGCACAGCTATTAACTCTTGAGCCTGACATTTGTATAGTTGGTCAGTATGCTAGTGCTCAAGAGGCTTGGCCTAACTTAATTAGCCTTGATATTGATGTTGCCATCATGGATATTTCCATGCCTGATGAAAACGGTTTACAACTGCTTACTCGTTTGCGTCAAAAGAAACCCGATTTTCGCACTATTATACTGAGTATTTATGATACCCCTGCATTTGTACAAAGTGCCTTAGATGCAGGCGCCAGTGCCTATTTGACTAAACGATGTGGCCCAGAAGAGCTCGTTCAAGCGGTTCGTTCTGTCCATAATGGGGGTTGCTACCTATGTTCAGATGCGATGAAGGTTCTACGCCAAGCACCACAACAACGCCGAGCTTTAGAAGAACTCACCCCAAGAGAAAAAGAGATATTTGATTTATTGGTGGCAGGCCTAAGCGTAAAGGTGATAGCCGAACAATTAGAGTTAAGCCATAAAACAGTTCATGTTCACCGCGCAAATATTCTTGGAAAGCTTCAATGTGAAAATACCATCGATCTTGTTCATTATGCTTTAGAGCACAACCTTTACTCAAGGTGATAGACGATGCGCAAAGGAACACGCCTACTCCTACAATCCATTTTTTTATTTTTTACTTATTCATTGATTTGGATTGGCTTATGGATTATTGGCTTTTATCTAAGTCAAAATGGGTTTCAAGCTACCCTTTTCTTACCTCAAGGGCTACGCCTAGCCTTAATGATTATCCTATGGCGACGCTATTGGCCAACACTATTGGTTAGCGAAGTAACACTTAATATTTGGCTCGCCCAAGAACAGTTATTATCACAACCGCTATTACTACTTTCACCTTTATTGAGTTTAACTGTTGCCTATGTGATCCAAGACATTTGGTGGCGATATACGCTTTATTGGCAGCGATTATTATTGTTACTTGCAGGTGTTGCGGCAAACAGCTTACTACACGTCCTTGTTTTTAGCTGGTTGTCTTCTTTTTCAGTCAGTCAGCTGTTTCTAGCCACTTTTACTGGCGGAATATTATTAACGCCATTTATTTATCTAATCTATGAATACTTGCATGAACAGCATTATCAAATGCTACTCGACTATGGTACCCCTGATAAGCAGCTCAGAACCTCTTTATTGATTTGGGCATTCTTATTTTGCTTAGTTGGTCTCAGCGCACAGGTCTTTTTCACCCCTGAAATCGAACAACTCATTGTTTTACTTGTTTTTATCCCTAATGTATTTATGGCTTATCGCTATGGTTGGCAAGGCGGTGTGTTATCTGCCTTATTAGGCAGCTTAATTATGACTTTTGCTCGTCAATTTCATGGCGCTTTTGCTGACCTACAAGAACTCGAAATGTTCTTAAGCTCTCAAGCGCTGATTGGAATTGGCTTAGGGATAGCTATCAGTCGACAACAGCAATTAGCACGTAACCTACAACGCTACCGACAACGATTAGAGCAGGAACTCAAAGCCAGAAGAGAATTAATGCGTCAATTGGTGCACACCGAAGAAGATGTGAAAAAAGCCATTGCACGTGAGCTGCACGATGAAATTGGCCAAAATATTACCGCGATCCAAATTCAATCAATGCTAGTAAAAAAAACGGCTCTTGACCCACTCAGCCATCAAGCTGCGGGGCAAATTAACCAGCTAGCACAGCAAATTCACCAATCTACCCGACAGTTATTACGTCAGTTACGTCCACCAGTACTCAATGAAATGTCATTAGAAAAAGCGCTCGCTCATCTTATTGATGAATTTGCCTTTGAAAAAAATGGGATCGAATGTGAGTTCCATTATCAGCTAATAGATACACCTGAAAATGATACAGTTCTGTTTACCCTTTATCGCCTAGTTCAAGAGCTGTTAAATAATATCAGTAAACATGCTCGCGCCACGCATATCTCTATCTCTCTAGAACAACAGTCAGACAAAATCCAACTCAGGGTCAACGATAATGGTGTGGGGATCCCCTTTAGCCAACGAACGAGTGGCTTGGGATTGCGCGGCATTGAGGAACGGGTGAGTGCTTTAGGAGGGGATTGGACGTTAACCACGCAAGGTGGAACACAGATAATTGTTAACCTGCCCACACTTTGAGAGTAAACAAGCCAAAACTAAGACTTATTCCTAGCTCTCTAAGTCCTTATCTCATCCTTTTTGTTAAAAATTTGATTACATTTTGCCGAACGGGAGACATCGACATGATTGGCAAAAGCACCCTCACTTTAGATAGCACATACCGCTTTTGGCGCCGTAAATTGATGCTATCAATGATTGTTGGCTACGCCGCTTTTTATCTAACCAGAAAAAGCTTTAATTTTGTGATGCCCGTTATGCAGGTGGAGTTGTTTTTAGACAAAAGTGATATCGGCTGGATTGCGACTGCCTTTTATTTGACTTATGGCATCTCAAAATTTATCTCTGGCATTTTTCACGATATCACAGGCTATCGCTGGTTTATGGGAGTGGGTCTAGTGATGACTGGTCTCCTGAATATCCTTTTTGCCTATTGTTTGTCTTTTCCTGCATTACTGATTGTATGGACACTAAATGGTTTTTTTCAAGGCTGGGGATGGCCTCCATGCGCACGTATCTTAACTCATTGGTATTCACGCAATGAAAGAGGTTTTTGGTGGGGGCTATGGAACATATCCATTAACTTAGGTGGCATGTCACTCCCTTTATTAACAGCTTGGTTAGCAACGAGTTATAGCTGGCAAATGGCATTAATTGTGCCCGGTATTATTGGTGTTGTGATTGGTCTATGGCTGTGTCGGCAGCTCAAAGGGACACCACAACAAAGTGGTCTGCCCACAATCGGCCGATGGCGGCATGATGTTTTGGAGTTAAGACAAGAAAGGTTATCACCGCCACAACCCATGCTAACCATATTAAAAGAAACCATTTTATTTAACAGAATGATTTGGTTGCTCGGTTTTTCTTACATTCTGGTTTATTTGATACGCATTGCAATAAATGATTGGGGCAATCTTTGGTTATCAGAAACCCACGGGGTCAATTTACTCAGCGCCAATGCCACCTTATCACTGTTTGAGCTAGGTGGTTTGCTCGGTGCACTTTGTTCTGGCTGGGGTTCTGATCTGCTGTTTCGCGGGCAACGTGCGCCAATGATTTTACTTTTTTCGTTAGGATTGGCGATTTCAGTAAGTGCACTGTGGCTAACGCCGATTCACCACTATGCCTTACTGGCAGCCTGTTTTTTTAGTATTGGCTTTTTTGTATTTGGGCCACAAATGTTAATCGGTCTAGCTGCAACAGAATATTGTCATAAAAATGCAGCTGGAACGGTAACTGGTTATCTCGGCTTGTATGCCTATTTAGGGGCGGCAATTGCGGGATGGCCACTCTCTCAGGTCATAGCACATTATGGTTGGTCAGGCATGTTTGCTTTACTTGCCAGTGCTGCGGCACTGATGGGATTACTGCTAATGCCACTTTTGATTGCGAATGTCAGCAAACGTGAGCACTTAGCCGGTACTGTTTCACTATCCGATGATAAAACCTGATAAAAAGGACTGAAAATGAAACTGAAAACCCTTACTACCCTTATTGCAGCCGGCTTGTCTTTAGCGGCAATTTCAACAACAGCTTCAGCCGCGGGTCGATTAGTTGTCTATTGCAGTGCCACCAACGCCATGTGTGAAACTGAAACCCAAGCTTTTGCTAAAAAATATGATGTAAAAACCACCTTTATTCGTAATGGCTCAGGCAGTACATTAGCAAAAATCGAAGCTGAAAAACGCAACCCTCAAGCCGATGTCTGGTATGGCGGTACGTTAGATCCTCACTCACAAGCAGGTGAAATGGATCTACTACAACCGTATAAATCACCTAATCTAGAGCAAATCATGCCGCAATTTCAAGATCCGGCAAAACGTAAAGGTAACTATTCCTCTGCGGTTTATATCGGCATTTTAGGCTTTGGCGTGAATAAAGATCGTTTAAAAGAAAAAGGTCTACCAATTCCCACCTGCTGGAAAGATCTCACCAAACCTGAATATAAAGGCGAAATTCAAATTGCCGATCCACAAAGTTCAGGAACCGCTTACACCGCGCTGGCAACCTTCGACCAACTGTGGGGGACCGACCAAGCCTTTGATTATCTCAAAAAACTAAATAGTAATATTTCTCAATATACCAAATCAGGCATCGCACCGGCACGTAACGCTGCACGTGGTGAATCGGCGATTGGGATTGGCTTCTTACATGATTACTCATTAGAAGTTGAAAATGGTGCGCCATTAGAATTGATTGCACCTTGTGAAGGTACAGGCTATGAAATTGGCGGCATCAGTATTTTGAAAAATGCGCGTAACCTTGATAATGCGAAGCTATTCGTTGATTTTGTATTATCAAAAGAAGCGCAAGAGCTAAGCTGGAAAGAAGGTAAATCTTATCAGATCTTAACCAATACAACGGCTGAATCTTCACCTGTTTCATTAAAACTGAATGATTTAAACCTGATCAACTACGATATGGATAAATACGGCGACGCTGATGTCCGTAAAAACCTGATCAACAAATGGGTTACTGAAGTCAAAATGAGTAAGTAATCGCTTGAAGGGAGCATCTATCACGATGCTCTCATTTCTGCAAAACAATAATAATGATGTCAACATTCGGGGGATTTATGTCTCGCACCCTTACTTTGCCTAAAAAACAGGGAAGAGACACCATTTTCTTTTGGTTACTACTGGCATGGCTAGGATTTGCGTTACTGCCATCGTGGAGCTTAGATTATGGTGTTTTCGACTCAACGCAAGATGAAATACTTGCCGCTTATGGTTGGAGTAGCGTAAATATCAGTTGGATGTGGTTTTTACTGCCTTCGCTCCTATTTATTCGCCCTATCTATGCTGCTGATAGATATCATAAAACACGACACTATCTTGATATATCTATTGCTGCCATCACGGCTATTGCCGTTGTCGTTTCTGCCATTTTTGAAGGTAAAGGCTTAGGCTATTCATCTATCATGCTATTTATCTCATTAGGCATGATCATGACACTCGCCTTAACACGATTAGAGTGGCTAGGTGGAGACCAATTTGTTATTGGCTCACTGATCACTATTGTGGCCGTTATCGCTTTATTTATTGTCTTTCCTAGCGTTGCCATTTTTATCCCTATGTTTACGGATAGCAATGGGGACTTTGCGCCATTTTCATTTGTCGCGATATTGACTCAATCTCATATCGTCCAAGTGATTATTAACTCGGTTTTCCTATCGCTGGCGGTGGGTGCAGGCTGTACTTTCTTTGGTTTGATCCTCGCGATTTATACCTCAAGAATTGCCAAACGTTCTGCTATCATTGGCCGCGTGTTCTCTATTTTGCCGATCGTTACCCCACCTTTTGTCGTTGGCCTAGGTGTCACATTGATGATGGGGCGCTCAGGTTATATTACTGAGTTCCTTGCAACCTATATGGGGTTAGAAAATACCAACTGGCTGTATGGTTTTACAGGTATCTGGTTAGCACAGGTTCTCGCCTTTACTCCAATGTCATTTATGATTTTAGATGGTGCAATCAAAACGATCCATCCATCACTCGAAGAAGCCTCTTATACGCTGAGAGCTAATCGCTATCAAACTTTCTTTAATGTGTTTATGCCTCTGTTAAAACCAGCTTTGGCCAACGCATTTTTGATCGTCATCGTTCAATCTCTCGCCGATTTTAGTAACCCATTAGTATTAGGAGGTAACTTTGACGTCTTAGCGACGCAAATTTATTTCTACATCACAGGCTCACAGCTCGATTACCAAGCTGCAAGTACCCTAGGTGCTTCATTATTGGTTTTCTCACTGCTCGTTTTCTGCGTGCAATATATGTGGATAGGCAAACGTTCCTATGTCACGGTGTCAGGTAAATCCTATCGTGGTGATGTTCAGCCACTCCCAACTTCATTAGTCACATTAGTTACCACTTTCCTCACCATTTGGGTGGTATTCAATGTGTTATTATATGGCAGCATTTTCTACGGTAGTTTCACGGTTAACTGGGGCGTTGATTACACCCTAACCCTAGACAACTTTATAAAACTCTTCGGACAGGGAATGAGTGATGGTGCATGGCCATCATTGTTGGATACCTTATTGTATGCGGGTATTGCCGCCCCAATCACCGCAATCTTAGGGCTATTAATTGCCTATATTGTAGTACGACAAGAATTCCGCGGAAAAAAAACCATCGAGTTCACCACGATGTTATGCTTTGCCGTACCCGGAACAGTCGCAGGTGTTTCTTATATTTTGGCCTTTAATGATTCACCTTTCTATTTAACAGGTACTGCTGCAATTGTGATCATCTCAATGACCATGCGTAACGTTCCTGTAGGGATCCGTGCAGGTATTGCAGGCTTAGGGCAAATTGATAAATCTCTTGATGAAGCATCACTTAGCTTACGAGCGGGTTCAATGAGAACCATTTTCCATATTTTATTACCCTTGTTACGCCCTGCGATCCTCTCTGCGCTGATCTATAGCTTTGTTCGTGCCATAACTACCGTCAGTGCCATTGTGTTCTTAGTTACGCCTGATACTCGCGTTGCAACCGCTTATATCTTAAATCGTGTTGAAGATGGTGAATACGGCGTTGCTATTGCTTATGGCTCGATCCTGATTGTGGTAATGCTCGCAATTATTTTCCTATTTGACTATTTAATTGGCGAAGCCCGTGTTTCACGTTCCAAAGCCAAAAATGCACAGTAATCATGGAGTAACTGACATGACCCAACAAAATTTTGTTGAACTTAAAAATGTGACTAAACGCTTTGGTAACAATACGGTTATCGATGATTTAAGTCTTTCTATTCCACAAGGCAGTATGGTGACGTTATTAGGTCCATCCGGTTGCGGAAAAACCACGGTTCTGCGCTTAGTTGCCGGCCTTGAAAAACCTACCGAAGGCCGAATGTTTATAGATGGTGAAGATGTTACTGACCGTTCTATCCAACAGCGTGATATCTGTATGGTGTTTCAGTCCTACGCCCTATTCCCTCATATGTCTTTAGGGGACAACGTCGGGTATGGTTTGAAGATGCTGGGTTTACCTAAAGCAGAAATTAAACAACGGGTGGAAGAAGCTTTGGAGTTGGTTGATTTAGCTGGCTTTTCTGATCGTTTTGTTGATCAAATATCTGGGGGCCAACAACAACGTGTCGCCCTCGCCCGAGCGCTGATTTTAAAACCAAAAGTACTGTTATTTGATGAGCCACTCAGTAACTTAGATGCTAACTTACGTCGTAGCATGCGCGAGAAAATTCGTGAGTTACAACAGCAATTTAATATTACCTCATTGTATGTGACACACGATCAAAGCGAAGCTTTTGCCGTTTCCGACATGGTTTTGGTAATGAACAAAGGTAAAATCATGCAACTTGGCTCACCACAAGAACTGTACCGCCAACCCGCTTCTAAGTTTATGGCCAGTTTTATGGGCGATGCCAATATTTTCCCTGCAACACTCACCAGTGATAGCGTGAATATATTTAACTATCATTTACCACGCCCAAGTCAATTAACGTCTGATAAAACAGAAGTAACTGTTGGCGTTAGACCAGAAGCCATTACCCTGAGTCTACAAGGTGAAGAAAGCCAACGCTGCACCATTTCACATGTAGCCTATATGGGGCCGCAATATGAGGTAACAGTCGATTGGCATGGCCAATCAATGCTATTACAAATCAATGCAACACAGCTTCAACCTACGGTAGGGGAAAGTCTCTACTTACAAATACATCCTTACGGTATGTTTATACTCGAATAGAAAACTAACTATTTTATATCAATAAAAAAAGCGGTAACGCAATGCGCTACCGCTTTCTCAATACATTAAACTCGAAAATTAGCCTAATTGTTTACGTGCGTTACGGAAAATACGCATCCATGGACTATCTTCCCCCCAATTTTCAGGGTGCCATGAATTGCTCACTGTACGGAATACACGCTCAGGATGCGGCATCATGATCGTTGCACGGCCATCAGTAGAAGTCACGGAGGTAATACCATTAACTGAACCATTTGGGTTTGCTGGATACTGTTCAGTCACTTGCCCATAGTTATTCACAAAACGCAGTGCGACCAGTAAACTATTTTCCAACTGTTGAATATGGGCTGAGTTACGTGCTTCAACTAAACCTTCACCATGTGAAACAGCAATTGGCATACGTGATCCAGCCATATCTTGTAATAATAATGACGGACTTTTCACTACTTCAACTAAGCTAAAACGCGCTTCAAAACGCTCTGAGCGGTTACGAACAAATCGTGGCCATAAATCTGCACCTGGGATCAGCTCATGTAAGTTAGACATCATCTGGCAGCCATTACATACCCCAAGGGATAGTGTGTCTTGACGTGCAAAGAAAGCAGCAAATTCATCGCGAACACGTGAGTTAAAGAGGATAGATTTAGCCCAACCTTCGCCCGCCCCCAATACGTCACCGTAGGAGAAGCCACCGCAAGCCACCAGTGTTTGGAAACCCGCTAACGATAGATTGCCTGACAATAAATCACTCATATGCACATCAATTGCATCAAAACCAGCGCGGTCAAATGCAGCTGCCATTTCTACATGTGAGTTAACACCTTGCTCACGCAATACTGCGACTTTAGGACGTACACCTGACGAAATATAAGGAGCTGCAATATCATCAGCAATATCAAAGGTTAATTTAGTGTTCAACCCCGGATCTTGGCTGTCTAACTTAGCATTATGCTCTTCATCAGCACACACTTCATTATCACGCAAACGCTGCATCTGCCATGTTGTCTCTGCCCACCACTCACGCAGTGTACTACGTGATTCACGGTAAACCACAGTATCACGGCTATTGATCACCACCGCATCGTCTTGTGTCGCAGTACCTAAATAATGCACACACTCAGCAAGCCCGACGTCAGCAAAACAAGCTTCAACATATTGTCTATCTTGTTGCTTAATTTGAATGACCGCACCTAACTCTTCATTGAATAGAGCCGCTAAAATATCTTCATCAAATTCGCTGATATCAACATTCACACCACAATGACCAGCAAATGCCATTTCAGCTAATGTGACAAATAGGCCGCCATCAGAGCGGTCGTGATACGCTAACAATTTTTGTTCTGATAGTAAGTTTTGGATCACAGTAAAGAAACCTGATAGCAACCGAGGGTCACGAACATCAGGGGCTTTATTGCCTAGTTGGCGATACACCTGTGCCAATGCTGAACCACCCAATGCATTATGACCCTGCCCTAAATCAACTAACATTAAAGCAGAATCTACATCCGTTTTTAATTCAGGTGTCACGGTTAAACGCACATCTTCAACACGGCCAAATGCACTGATCACCAATGATAATGGTGATGTCATTTCACGCTCTTCGCCATTTTCTTGCCAACGTGTTTTCATTGACATGGAATCTTTACCAACAGGGATCGTCAAGCCCAGCGCAGGACAGAGTTCCTCACCTACCGCTTTAACCGCCTGATAAAGGCCCGCGTCTTCGCCAGGGTGCCCTGCCGCAGACATCCAGTTTGCAGACAATTTTACTCGTTTCAGATCTTGCACATAAGCACAAGCAATATTAGTCAACGCTTCCCCAACGGCCATACGAGCAGAAGCGGCAAAATCTAATAATGCAATCGGTGTTCTTTCACCAATCGACATCGCTTCACCATAATAGCTATCAAGGCTGGCGGTAGTAACGGCACAGTTAGCGACAGGGATCTGCCATGGACCAACCATTTGGTCACGAGCGACCATGCCTGTGACCGTACGGTCACCAATCGTGATCAAAAATGTTTTCTCTGCAACGGCAGGAAGATGTAAAACACGTTTTACTGCTTCATTTAAATTGATTGATGTTCTATCCAACGCATCTGATTTTGCTTTCAATGTGCTGACATCACGCAACATTTTTGGTGTTTTGCCTAATAGCACATCAAGGGGCATGTCGATAGGTTGGTTATTGAAATGTTCATCGTTCAATACCAGCTCACGCTTTTCAGTCGCTTCACCGATAATGGCGAAAGGTGCACGCTCACGCTCACAAATAGCAGTAAATAGTGGGATTTGCTCAGAAGCGACCGCTAATACATAACGCTCTTGTGATTCATTACACCACACTTCCAGTGGGCTCATGCCTGGCTCGTCATTTAATATTTTACGCAGCTCAAAACAACCACCACGGCCACCATCGCTGACTAATTCAGGCATCGCATTCGATAAACCACCCGCCCCAACATCATGAATAAACAGAATTGGGTTAGCATCACCAAGTTGCCAACAATTATCAATCACCTCTTGGCAACGACGTTCCATCTCAGGGTTGTCACGCTGTACAGAAGCGAAGTCTAAATCTGCATCTGATTGTCCTGATGCCATTGATGATGCCGCACCACCACCCAAACCAATATTCATTGATGGACCACCAAGAACAATCAGTTTTGCACCAACGGGGATCTCACCTTTTTGCACATGATCAGCACGAATATTACCAATACCACCCGCTAACATGATTGGCTTATGGTAACCACGTAGCTCTTCGCCATTATGGCTATTCACTTTTTCTTCGTATGTTCGGAAGTAACCTAAAAGAGCAGGACGGCCAAATTCGTTGTTAAAGGCAGCACCACCCAGTGGCCCCTCTAACATAATATCAAGTGCAGTCACAATACGTTCAGGCTTACCAAAGTCCTCTTCCCACGGTTGTTCAAAACCAGGAATACGTAAGTTAGAAACGGAAAAACCCACTAAACCTGCTTTCGGTTTTGCCCCACGACCAGTGGCACCTTCATCGCGAATTTCACCACCAGAGCCCGTAGCTGCGCCCGGCCACGGAGAAATTGCCGTTGGATGGTTATGGGTTTCTACCTTCATTAAAATATGTGCATCTTCTTGATGATAACGATAAGTGCGCCCATCCGCTTCAGGGAAGAAACGCCCTACCGAAGAACCTTCCATAACCGCCGCATTATCTTTGTAAGCTGATAATACATAATCAGGTGTGGTTTCAAAGGTATTTTTAATCATTTTAAACAGTGACTTAGGCTGTTCTTTACCATCAATGATCCAATCTGCATTAAAGATTTTATGGCGGCAATGTTCTGAGTTTGCTTGCGCAAACATATACAATTCAACATCGGTTGGATTACGTTTTAATTGATTAAAGGCCGCTAACAGATAATCGATTTCATCATCAGCAAGGGCTAAGCCCATTTCTAAATTTGCTTTTTCAAGTGCTGAGCGACCATGAGCAATGATATCCACCACCTTCATTGGCGTAGGTTGATGATGAACAAAAAGCGCTTGCGCTTGTTCAAACTCACTGAAGATGCTTTCCATCATGCGGTCATGCAGCAACCCTGCAACTTCCAGCCATTGCTGCTGCGATAGCCCTTCAGCCTGAACGTAATAAGCTGTACCACGTTCAATTCGTTCAACTTGAGATAAACCACAATTATGAGCAATGTCTGTCGCTTTAGATGACCAAGGGGAAATGGTGCCTGGGCGTGGGGTAACTAAAATCAACCGCCCAAAAGGCTCATGCTCTGCGAGAGAAGGACCGTACTTTAGCAAACTACGCAGCTTGCCTTGCTCGCTATCACTTAGAGGTGCTGATAGTTCAGCAAAGTGCATATATTCAGCATAGATATCCGTAACAGGAAGCTGTTTTTCAGCGAACAACGCCAAAAGGCGAGTAATACGAAATGCTGATAGAGCAGGTGAACCACGCAAAATTTCCATAGTCTTAATTTCTCTCATTTAAACGCCAGCCCTGATCATGAAAGCAGGGGAACCGGAACACATTATAGAGCAATGTTCATCAATACGAAACCGTTTGCGTGACTAAAAATAAAGCAAACCGTTAAATATTATTAGGAGTGAAATAACACGATATTGGTTGCACAGATCATAATTGTTGAGCAAAATGTCCAAATACTGGGAATATAACCATTACTTATAATAATTTTACTATTACAAACCCATGCTCCTCCGAACGATAGGCGGGAAATGACAATATCAATAACCGTCCTCGTGATATGATCCGGATAGCTACTGCATTAACTAAGCGAAAACAACAATATGCAGTCCAAAGGTTTACATATGAGATATATTTTTGAATAACATCAAGGTCAACTATTTAATCATTGTGATTGTGGCATTGTTAGCTGCGCTAATTATTGGGCTGAGTATTCGCTGGCCAAGTACGCCAAACAATCAACTAAATCAAATCATCTCTCGAGGTGAGTTGCGTGTGAGCGCTATTAGCTCTCCCCTCATTTATCTTGATGATGATGCAAATCTACATGGATTTGATTATGAACTCGTGCAAAGTTTTGCCGATTATCTTGAAGTGAAATTAGTTATCACCATGCGGCCAACCGTTGAACTGATTTTTAACGATCTGGAGAACGAACAAGCTGATATTGGTGTGGCAGGGCTACTTTATAATCAAGAACGCTTGCAAAAAATGAAAACAGGCCCCAGTTATCTCAATGTCACACAGCAATTAGTTTATCGAAAAGGTTCTACGCGACCGAAAAATTTTAATGACCTTAATGGCAGGTTCGTTGTTATGGCGGGCTCAGCTCATGCCAGCACCTTAAAAGCATTAAAAGAGACATATCCCAATTTGGTGTGGGAAGAAACAACCGATTTTACAACTAACCAACTATTAGAAATGGTCGCAGAAGGGTTGATTGATTATACCCTAGAAGACTCCATCTCAGTGGCTTTACAGCAACGAGTTCACCCTGAGATTGCAGTCGGGTTCGACTTAGTCGATGATCATGCTGTCACTTGGTATATGAAAAGGCTCAATGATGACAGCCTCAATGCTGCATTACTGGATTTTTTCAATGCCAGTAATGAGGCGGATTTATTAGCTAGATTGGATGAAAAATTCTTTAGTCATGTTGGAACCTTTGATTATTTTGATACCATTTCATTTATTAATGCGATCAACAACAAGCTTCCTAACTACCAGCCTCTATTTGAAAAATACGCTAGAGCCGTTGATTGGAAGCTATTGGCTGCTGTTGCTTGGCAAGAATCTCACTGGGATCCACTCGCAACATCACCAACAGGTGTTCGAGGGTTAATGATGCTCACAAAACCAACAGCTGAAACCATGGGTATCGCCGATCGATTAGACGCTGAAGAAAGTATTAAGGGAGGTGCTGCTTACCTTGAATATTTAATGCAGCGGCTACCTGTATCTATTGCGGATGATGATAGGGTTTGGTTTGCTTTAGCCGCTTATAATATGGGATATGGCCATATGTTGGATGTGAGAAAACTCACCGAAATGCAAGGTGGTGATCCTGATCGCTGGTTAGATGTAAAATCTAGATTGCCATTACTCACACAGAAAAAATATTATTCACAATTGAATTATGGCTACGCACGAGGCCATGAAGCTTATCGCTATGTAGAGAATATTCGTCGTTACCATCAAAGTTTAGTGGGCTATTTACAAAATCAAGATAAAAAACAGCGCTCATTAGCTATAGCGGAGAAATCATTAATTTTATTTCCTCCACTATTAACACCTAAACAAGAAAACACCCCTCAAGAAAATGAGAAAAAACCTGATATAAATCTGAAAACAACAGAGACGGAGCAAGGGGCAATGCAAGAAAAAGTGAGTCTCAAATATGCTCAGCCAACTCAGTCGCAATACAAACTACCGCCTATTTCACCACCTAGCGACAAGCTATCTTTAGGGCAATATTTTCTTTCAGCGACCCCTGATAACGATATAAGAACTGAAGTCGAATCAATAAATTAATATCATATTATAAATTTGCTTAATTATAATTCTACTCATCACTATAATTAAGCAAGCGTTTTTGTTCCTTTTTCTGCGCCCTTCTCATTTTAAAAAAAGCACTCAGCATTGTGGAGCAGCTCTCCTCGAGTACTCCCCCTGTCACCTCAAGATAATGATTCAAACCAGGTCGCTCCATGATATTAATAAACGAGCCACAAGCACCTGTTTTGAAATCTTTAGCACCATAAACTAAACGGCTTATACGACTATGGATCATTGCCCCTGCACACATAATACAAGGTTCTAAAGTCACATAGAGAGTAGTATCTAATAATCGATAATTACTGAGTGCTTGCCCACCTTGCTTAAGTGCCATTATTTCTGCATGGGCGGTAGGATCATGATTTTCAATTGAACAATTCCAACCTGACGCAACTAGTTGGTTATTTTTAACTAACAAAGCACCTACAGGGATCTCCCCCGCATCTTGAGCGTTTTTAGCCAATTCTAAAGCGCGCTTCATCCAGTACTCATCGATTTCTGCTTGCGTCACACGAACCTCTTAACTGTATTTTTAATACAATTATACTGAAAATAATTAGAGTTGAATAATGTATCGATGATAACTGAAGAGAAATTGACTTAAGTCGCTACCTAAACAAGCAAAATGATAGCAACTTAATCAATGATATGATCTGTTTAGCAATATCAGTTGTCTACCTTAATGACTAAAGATAGCCAATTTTGCAGCAAATCCCATAAAGAAGGTTCCAACTGTACAGTTCCCTAATTTGGCTAACACTTGCTTTTCGCGTAAAAAGCGCGCTATTAAATAGCCACTAAAAATAAGCAAACTAAGATACATAAAACTAACTAATTCAAGGATTGACGCCAATACTAAATACGGTACCCAAGCATGACTATAACTAAAATCAATGAATTGTATAAAAAAGGAGATGTAAAATAGAATCGCTTTTGGATTCGTTAAACTCAAAATCAAAGCACGTGTAAAAATTTTCTCCGATTTTACCACGACGGGTTGATCATCAGTGCTAGGCATTTTTTTCTGCCAAAAAGTTGCATAAAGGATCTTACAGCCTAAATAAAGTAAGTAGGCTGCGCCCAAATAACGTACAATCATAAACAAGGTTGGAGATGCTTTAATCACCGACGCTACGCCAATGAACGAAAGAAAAATTAAGGCAGCATCACCAGTAAAAACGCCTAAAGCAGCTCGATAGCCAGCTCGAGTCCCGTGTGAAGTACTTGATTTTAATACATATAAAGAATTTGGTCCCGGAACAATGATAATTAAAACTAAACCCGCTAAATAGGTCCAGAAGTTTAATACACCAAAACTTTCAAACATGATGATGATCCTATTGTGTTTTGCTTATTATTAACATAATCCTCAGCAGTTGTGAATATTAAATTATTTAATTATTTAATTATTTAATTATTTAATTATTTAATTATTTAATTATTTAATTATTTAATTATTTAATTATTTAATTATTTAATTATTTAATTATTTAATTATTTAATTATTTAATTATTTAATTATTTATTTTACAAGCATTTATATATGTGAAATAGACTAACAATAAACATTATTTCTAAATGATTTTTAAATGAATAATATAAATGTGCTTAAACATTACTACATTCAATTTAAATATTAAGAGGTTTAAAATGGGATTTTCACAAAATATTTTTATCGATGGTGTTTTCGATCAATTCTATCCTTCTAATGTTGTTTATACAACCTCAACTAAAAAAACCTATTTTTTAGGGCATACTAATCAAGATTTCGCTTATTACATTTACAATGTAAATGATAAAGGTTCTATTGAGGGCTCAACACCTATTATTAAAGGAAAATTTTCATCCTATCTTAGTAATCTACAAACACTGGTTGATGTCGTCACAAATAAACAATATATCTTTGGTTTTAATTTGGTTGATAAATCAATCCAGTTTTTCAAAGTACTAGATACAGGTAATCTTGAACAACTTTATGAATTAATCATCTCTAATCCAAACTCAGCAGCTAGAACAGCATTGTACTATGCTATCAATGGAACGATATATTACTACTATCAAAATGAAAAAACAAAAGGATGGGAGATAAGTAAAGTCGCCTTCACTGATAATAAATAATATTTCACCTTAAAAAGGCATACTTAAAATAAGATAATTACACCGATTATCTTATTCTCAAATTATTAAATTAAAGTTTTTACATTAGTAAATAATAACGTAGAGAGTATAAAATATGGATATAATTCATGTACAAAATGGAACCTTCGATAAATATTTTTCAGCTACGGAGTTTTTTCATATCAATGGAAAAAGCTATTTTATTGGTATTAGTGAAGATGGTAGCTATAGGATCTACCCAATAGATAAAACCGGTGTTATCCTTGCAAAAAAAATAATATCCGAAGGAAAAGTTGAAACAAATATTTATGACTTAAATGTAATAAAAGATACATATAATGGATATATATATTTATATATAATTAATTCAGAGCAAACACTTATATCTCTATACACGATAACAGATAACCTTACCCTAGAGTTATCCTATTCTCTACGTTCTAATGTACGTAAGGTGGCAGGGATGTTTTATATAGTAAATAATAACCTATTTCAATATAGACAAAGCAGCACCACCAAAGCTTGGGAAATTCATCAATTTAATATAAATAGCCAATAAATTATTTAATATCATTAAGTTATATAATAGCAAAATTACTATAAATACAGTAGTTTTGCTATTTCCTTGATAACTAGTATTTAATTTTTCAATTTAGGTGTACAATACTCGATTCATTAGCATCACAAGCAATAAATTTAACTAGCTAAAATGGCACTACTAATCACCAAAAAATGCATCAATTGCGATATGTGCGAACCCGAATGCCCTAATGATGCAATCTACATGGGCGATGAAATCTACGAGATCGATACAAACCTTTGTACCGAATGCGTTGGTCATTATGATAAGCCAACCTGCCAATCCGTTTGCCCAATCACAAATACCATTATCACCGATCCTGCTCATATTGAAAGCCAAGAGCAGCTATGGGATAAATTTGTGATGATCCACCATGCTGATAAAATATGATAAAAAATAACAGCCTCTTCGTCCATGACGCCTGAACCAAGCGTTCATTCAACAATAGAATCGTTATTAACCACTGTATTTTTTATCCTATAAAGCAAACTCTAGCGATATAAGTTCAACTTACGTGTTGATAGATAGGCTTATCTATCAACACGTAGCTTAAATGATGTTCATATAACTGATACTTTGCACTACGAGCTCAATACCCACAAAGCAGACTTATACACTTTCTATAATCACTGTAGCGGCAGCATAGTGTCGTTCATCAGTTATTGATACATGAAAATGCGTAACCCCCATTCGCTCGGCAAGCTTCTCAGCCTCTCCCGTTAGCGTTAATAGAGGTTTACCTAGCGGATCATTAGTCACTTCAAACTGATTAAATGCTAAACCATTGCGAATACCAGTCCCTAGCGCTTTAGCCGCCGCCTCTTTAACCGCAAATCGCTTTGCCAAAAAACGCGCTGGCTGCGATTGCTGTTGAAACTGCTTGAATTCACTTTCAGTTAATATCCGCTTAGCTAAACTATCAGCAGAACGCTCTATTACCGCTTCAATCCGCGCAATTTCAACAATATCAGTACCAAGACCAACAATAGCCATTAGCTGCGAGCTTCTCTCAATAATTTTTTCATATCGGATACCGCACCTGCTAGGCCACTAAATAATGCACGACCAATAATTGCATGGCCAATATTCAATTCATAAATTTCAGGTAGCACTGCAATGCGCTGAACATTGTGATAGGTTAAACCATGCCCTGCATTTACTTTCAAACCTTTGCCTGCCGCATACGAAACCCCATCACGAATACGACGGAATTCAATTTCTTGTTCCTGCTCGGTTTTAGCATCTGCATAAGCACCAGTGTGAATTTCAATAAAAGGTGCGCCAGATGCCTGTGCAGCATCAATTTGCGCATGGTCTGCATCAATAAACAGTGAAACTTGAATACCCGCTTCTGTAAGGCGTTTAACCGCATCTGATACTTTGTCAAACTGACCTGCTACATCCAACCCCCCTTCGGTGGTGACTTCTTCTCGTTTTTCTGGCACTAAACAGCAAAAAGTAGGCTTAATACGACATGCGATTTCCACCATTTCTTCAGTCACTGCCATCTCAAGATTCATGCGTGTTTGAATGGTTTCTTTGAGTAGTTCTATATCTCTATCTGTAATATGACGGCGGTCTTCACGTAAATGCACAGTGATACCATCTGCTCCGGCTTGTTCTGCAACAAAGGCAGCTTGAACTGGATCTGGGTATTGGGTACCCCGTGCATTTCTTACGGTTGCAATATGATCGATGTTCACACCTAACAAAAGCTCAGCCATTATCTACTCCCCAAATTAATACAGTCAAATACTCTTCAATGCCCCTATCCTACTGCAATTTCGCTACTTATGGGAATAAATCTCTGCTTCATTCGAGTACCTTTCCAAACTTATCTTTAGATTTCTGCAAATAGTTAATTTTTTGGGAAGCGGCTCGAAGAATACAATGAGACCAAACAATATCGCTCGCAATGAACGATATGTTACGCCAAACTCAACTTATGATTTGGTGGCATTAGAATTGGTAGGTATGGCAAATTGCCTAAAGAGCTCTCTACTTTTCAGTGGTTTCCCACCTAAATACGGTTTTAAAGCCATACGAGTAAATCGCTTAGCAGCTTTCAGAGTATCACTATCAGGAAATTCTCTCGCAGCTAATGCTTTAAGCTGTTTACCTGTAAAACTCAATTGGTCAATAATGAGGCTACCAATAAAACCTTTTTCTTCGCGATAGCGATAAGTCATGGTATCCGACACAGGCTCACCGCTTCCCGCACAATGCAGAAAGTCAACACCATAACCAAGGTAGGATAACAATGCTAATTCAAACTGTCTTAGTGCGAACTCAGGGGTTTTTTCACTTGCAGCAAGCACTTGTATACATGAAAGGTAATCAAAAAATAAGGCTGAATAAGGTGTACCAAACTCAATAACCCGTGTTACTAGCTCATTGAGGTATAGGCCACTATAAAGTACTGTACCGCTTAATGGGAGTGATAATGAGATTGGATCCGCATTGATCAGTGTTTTGATTTCTCCTTTGCCACCCCAACGGATCAGCAAAGGAGTAAAGGGTTGTAAACAACCCCGAAGTGGTGAACGATTTCGGCGAGCCCCTTTGGCGAGTAGACGGATCTTGCCTTCGCCTTCAGTGAAAAAATCAATTAATAAGCTCGTTTCACTGAAGGGTCTAGAATGGAGTACAAACGCTCGTTGCCAACCACTCACAGTGATCTACCTATTATTTTAGATCATCAACATAGCCTAAGCTGCGCAATGCACGTTCATCATCAGCCCAGCCAGCTTTTACTTTAACCCACAGTTCAAGGTGAACTTTGGTATCAAACAGTCTTTCCATATCGATACGTGCTTCAGTACCGATGGTTTTCAATTTGCTACCTTTATTCCCTATGACCATTTTCTTTTGGCCTTCACGTTCAACTAAAATTAGGCCATTAATGTGAAAACCTCCCTTTTCCATTACTTTAAATTGTTCAATTTCAACAGTAACGGAATAAGGAAGTTCATCACCTAAGAAGCGCATCAATTTTTCACGAATGATTTCAGATGCCATAAAGCGCTGTGAACGATCAGTGATATAATCTTCAGGGAAGTGATGATCAGCTTCAGGAATATGTTGTTTTACAATCTTGGCGATTGTATCAACCCCTTTACCTTTTTCAGCACTAATCGGCACAACATCAAGGAAATTCATTTTTTGGCTAACAAAACCAATATGCGGAAGCAAAACCGTTTTGTCAGTTACATTATCGATTTTATTAATCGCTAATATGACTGGGCACCGAAGGCTTTTCAACTTATTGAGAACCATTTCATCATCATCAGTCCAATTCGTGCCTTCA
The DNA here is from genome assembly GCF_016618195.1 of Providencia manganoxydans. Classification (NCBI taxonomy): domain Bacteria; kingdom Pseudomonadati; phylum Pseudomonadota; class Gammaproteobacteria; order Enterobacterales; family Morganellaceae; genus Providencia; species Providencia manganoxydans. The sequence goes on along the minus strand of NZ_CP067099.1, from coordinate 1,628,074 downwards.
ACCACAAAAATAACTAATTCAACATCACCAATAGAACTGGATGCAGCACGATTCATCAAACGGTTTATTGCTCGTTTTTCTTCAATATGCAAACCTGGAGTATCCACATAGATGATTTGATATTCATCTTCAGTATGGATCCCCATTATGCGATGGCGGGTTGTCTGAGGCTTTCTCGATGTAATCGAAACTTTTTGCCCCAATAGCTGGTTTAGCAGTGTTGACTTACCCACATTTGGTCGCCCAACAATAGCTACAAAGCCACAGTGGGGATGTTTTTCACTCATTCAATCTCCAAAATTTTCAATGCTTGTTCGGCAGCAGCTTGCTCAGCTTTACGACGGCTTGAACCAATTCCATTAATTGGCTGCTCAATGCCACTAACTTGGCAATGGATCGTAAATTCCTGATCATGTGCCTCACCTTTTACTTGTACAACAACATAATTAGGTAATGGCAAATGACGCCCTTGCAAATATTCTTGTAATCTCGTTTTCGGGTCTTTTTGTTTGTCACCCGGGCTAATTTCATTCAGCCTAGTTTGATACCAATCCAAAATAATTCTTTCAATTGTTTGGATATCACTATCGAGAAAGATACCGCCGATAAGTGCCTCCACTGTATCCGCTAGTATTGATTCACGGCGAAAACCGCCACTTTTTAGCTCACCAGGCCCTAAACGTAAACACTCGCCTAGTTCAAACTCACGAGCAATTTCTGCTAGCGTATTTCCACGCACTAGCGTTGCTCTCATTCGGCTCATATCACCTTCATCCACTTTAGGAAAGCGGTGATATAAATCATTTGCTATCACAAAACTTAAAATAGAATCACCAAGGAATTCTAAACGCTCATTATGCTTACTGCTCGCACTACGGTGCGTGAGCGCCTGAATCAAAAGATCATGTTGATTAAACTTATAACCAAGTTTTCGTTGTAATTGCTCAAGTAAAGAGGGGTTCATCGCGCCTAGCCATTTCTCTGATTGACAAAAAAGCACACGCAACAGACCTGTAAAAAACAAAACTGTTGCGTTTGCACTGGCTTCTAATACTTTTCCCATTGTTTAATACACAACGTGAATAAAACGATAGGGATTAATTAAAAAGCCAATAAATATTAATTAAATTATATTGTACACTGAGAAAAACAATAATGCTTCGGTTTATGTGGGTTTTGATAATAAAACCCAAATCTACCTGTTCTACCTGTCATATTTCAAGTTGCTAGGGGCTAGCTATACTCAGCTAGGCAGGTCACATAGTTTATCTATGCTTACCGCCTAGCTTCGTTTGTCGCTTACTATACAACTCGAATTATTTAGAGTATCAACTCGTTATACTTCAAGTTATGATCCGATTGGTCCAATACGGCTAAAACGAATACCTGTCGGCCATTCATTCTCTTGCTTATCTAAACTTAGCCAGATAAATACAGCACGTCCAACAAGGTTCTCTTCAGGAACAAAGCCCCACATACGGCTATCAGAACTATTATCCCTATTATCACCCATCATAAAATAATGCTTTTCAGGCACAATCCATTCATTTGAAGGCATGTTAGGTTGAACATAACGCGATTCTGTAATTGCTTGACGAATAATCAAAATTTGATGCTCAACAGTATCCAATTTCTCAGTTCTTTGATATTGACGTAACGCATTACCGGGAACAGGCTGGTCAACAGGGATCTGGTAATTACCTTTTTGGCTTTCAACAACAGAATCCACATTAAAGAACATTGTCCATTCACTTGGTGCTAAAGGACCATAAGTGATGGGTAATTGTTGGGTACAGTTGTTATCTGCGCAATTTGGATAAATCGTCAATTCTTTCGCATCTGGGTTATAAACGATTTTATCACCCGGTAAACCTATCACTCGTTTTACAAAATCCACGCTTGGATCTTTAGGATATTTAAAGACAGCAATATCACCACGTGATGGTTTACCTGTTTTAATTAGCGTAGTTTGCGTAATGGGATCTTTCAGACCATACGCAAACTTCTCAACCAACATAAAATCCCCAACTAATAATGTTGGCATCATTGAGCCTGATGGAATTTGAAATGGCTCATAAATAAATGAACGCACCACCAAAACAATCGCTAAAACAGGAAAAATAGAAGAGCCAGTTTCAACCCATGATGGACGGCGTACCACTTTTTCCATTTCATCTTGGGTCAATGAGCCTTGGCTCGCTTCCTGTATTTGTTGCAGCTTTTTCTTCCGCGCAGGCGAAAACTTAAGGCGATCTAAACACCAGATAATCCCAGTAACCAATGTGGCTAATGTTAGGATCAAGGCAAAGGTGTTAGCCATTGAGACTCCTTGTATTATTAGTTGTCTTTACCGACATGCAAAATAGCTAAGAACGCTTCTTGAGGTAGTTCAACATTACCTACCTGTTTCATACGCTTCTTACCGTCCTTTTGCTTCTGTAACAGTTTTTTCTTACGGCTAACATCACCGCCATAACACTTAGCAAGTACGTTTTTACGTAGCTGCTTAACTGTCGATCGAGCAATAATATGGTTACCGATAGCCGCTTGAATAGCAATATCAAACTGCTGACGTGGGATCAGCTCTTTCATCTTCTCAACCAATTCACGACCACGATACTGCGAATTCGCGCGGTGCGTTATCAGCGCTAGCGCATCCACACGCTCACCATTGATCATCACATCGACACGTACCATGTCGGAAGCTTGGAAGCGTTTAAATGCATAATCTAATGATGCATAGCCACGCGAGGTCGATTTCAAACGGTCAAAGAAATCTAAAACAACTTCAGACATTGGAATATCATAAGTCAATGAGACTTGATTACCATGATAGACCATATTCGTCTGAACACCGCGTTTTTCTACACAAAGTGTAATTACGTTGCCTAAATATTCTTTAGGCATCAACATATGACACTCTGCTATAGGCTCTCGTAACTCTTCAATATTGTTTAGAGGCGGTAATTTAGCAGGGCTATCGACATAAACGACTTCACCATTAGTTTGTTCTACTTCATAAACAACCGTTGGTGCCGTAGTAATCAGGTCTAAATTATATTCACGCTCTAAACGTTCTTGGATAATCTCCATGTGGAGTAAGCCAAGGAAGCCACAACGGAAACCAAAGCCAAGCGCACTCGAGGTTTCTGGCTCATAAAATAATGAAGCATCATTGAGGCTTAATTTACCTAATGCATCACGGAAGGCTTCATAATCATCAGAACTCACAGGGAATAAACCTGCATAGACCTGTGGTTTAACCTTTTTGAACCCGGGAAGTGCTTTATCAGCAGGATTACGAGCACCAGTTAATGTATCCCCTACTGGCGCACCAGTGATGTCTTTAATTGCACAGACTAGCCAGCCCACTTCACCACAACTTAAAGAATCACGGTCAATTTGTTTTGGTGTAAAGATACCAAGACGGTCAGCATTATATACCTGCCCAGTACTCATCACCTTAACTTTATCGCCTTTACGCAACACGCCGTTTTTAATTCGGATTAAGGAGACAACGCCCAAATAATTATCAAACCATGAGTCAATAATTAGTGCTTGTAGTGGCGCATCAACATCACCTTGCGGTGCAGGGATTGTTTGCACTAAACGCTCAATAACATCTTGTACACCAATACCTGTTTTTGCAGAACAACGTACTGCATCATGAGCATCAATGCCCACAATATCTTCAATTTCTTCGGCAACACGCTCAGGATCAGCGGCTGGTAAGTCAATTTTGTTCAGAACAGGAACGACTTCTAGATCCATTTCGATGGCGGTATAACAGTTTGCAAGCGTTTGAGCTTCCACGCCTTGCCCCGCATCAACAACCAACAAAGCCCCTTCACACGCCGCTAAGGAACGAGAAACTTCATAAGAGAAGTCAACGTGGCCGGGGGTATCAATAAAGTTTAATTGATAGGTCTCACCATCAGAGGCTTTATAATCTAGCGTTACACTTTGCGCTTTGATTGTAATCCCACGTTCACGCTCTAAATCCATAGAGTCAAGAACCTGAGCTGCCATTTCCCTATCCGTTAATCCACCACAGATCTGAATAATACGATCAGACAGTGTTGATTTACCATGGTCGATGTGAGCAATGATAGAAAAGTTTCTTATGTTATTGATTTTCAAGGTAATATCTTCTTTTAAATTGCCTACAAAATCAGCCCTGCATAAATACTTGCCGCAGAACTAAAATGCTATGATTATCACAAGATTGCTAATTAGCAGCATTTTACATAGAAGCTCCCACTAACACAAAGGTTCAATGTAAAACAACTGTAAACTACTTAGAGCCTGTTGATGAACGATTGCGGTATAAAACAAAACCGCCTGTTATCACAGGCGGTACTGACTTAGCAATCAACTTGAACGGAAAGCTCCCCAGGAGGAAGTCCTATCTGTAAGATAACTGGCTGAAATGCTGACTCGTCACGCCAGTAAGAGGCAATTTTACGCGCTAAAAAAAAGCCTAAAAAACCACCAGCAATGCCAGAGGTAGCAACCCATACTTGTTCAAAACCTGCAAGTTGTACTAATACAGCCACTAAAAATAGGCCAATTAGAGGAGTTAGATAAACCAACATCGCAGAACGCAGTAAACTCCCTTCAGGAATGCCTACCTCAACCTTTTGACCAACAACTAAAGGTTGTTCAATTTCAACTTCTAACTGATGTTCTGTATTCGGTCCTATTTTACTTAGTGCATAAGAGCCACAAGCTCCACGAGCACTACAGCTACCACATCCAGAAGAAGCGCCATAACGCAATAACGCTCTTCCTTGATGCCAACGAATCACTGTTGCCCATTCTTTTATCATCATTTACTCCTAGAAACGAATGCTTGCAGCAACTTGCTGTGCCGTAGCTAACGGCAGCTCACCTATTATGGTAATCACATTTTGTTTCTGAGTCATGGTATAAATTGTGCGGCGACCATTTTGGATTGGTTGATCTAAAGGTAGCCCTTGCTCAGCCTTAGTAATATTAACTGAGAATGTAAATAATCCATCGCTAAATAATGCGCTTTCAACTTCATCATTCTCTGCCAGTTTACGCTCTGAACGTGACACCTCTTCAAAACCTGGCGGTAAAAAACCAACTCGCCATTTAAATGACGGACTACTATTTTTCGGGGAGACTAATAGTGGCGGCAGATTAATTTTACTTAGATTGGCCAGTGAATCATTAACCGTTTTACTGTCTAAAACAGTCGATATCACTCGGAACTGCTCTATGGTTTGACTATTATTGTCTAAAAGATCAACGCGTAGCGGTAATTTAGTTTCTTCATCAATCAATAAAACATAATTAAAGCGTGAATTATCTTTAGAGATAATTCGGATCACTAACGATGGCTTATCACCGATATGGGTTCTCCCCGCATCAATGAAATTATAATACGGCTTGATTTTATCGTAGTCAGCGAACAGCACTGACGGTAAGTTATCAACAATATGATTACCATTTAAACTAAATGCATCAAAACCTGGCTCAAAATAGCTGATTTGTTGCCCTTTTTGCACAATCTCACGTCGAGATGAATCCATTTGGATCATCTGAGAGATGGGAACATTATTAATAATCCCATGTCGATAACGCACTGGGATAATGCTTCTGGGGCTAAAAGACATGAACGACATTTCATAGGAAAGATTTTGGGCAGCACTTCCCATCTCTTTGAAGAGAACTTCAGCATCTGGTTGAGATGCCGAAGCTTGATTATAAATAATCAGGCTGCCCGTCAGGCAGATGACGGATAACCACTTATTCATTATTGCAGTTTAACTCCTGCGGGTACTACAGCTTTGTCACTTTCATGATATTGTTGATTCAACATTGAACGTCTTTCGATTTCATACTGCTGAAGCATTGCATTAACACGTTGATTTTGCTGTTCAACTTGTTGCATTTGCTGTTCATTACCAAACAGCTGACCATCAGAGAAGTTTAAGCTAACGGGAGCACCAGCACCGGCTGGGATCGTATTAAATACCGGTTCATCAATCACAGAATCGGATGAATTGCTTTGATTATATTGCTGTACCCCAACAATTACCGCCAGTGATACACAAGCAGCGACGCCAATCTGTGTAATTTGACTTGCCCATGGGCGTACTTTTTGCCAGAACGGCATTCCGCTCCACGTTGTTGGTTCAGGTTGCGATTCCATAACTACCTGAGGATTAATACGCACAACTTCATTCTCTAATGCTGCGGCAACTTTACCTGCTATGTCAAAATTCATGACGTCAGGGGTATCATTACGCAGAGTATCACGAATAAGATGATAGCTCTCCCAACGTTTTTGTAACGTTGAATCACATGTAATGGCGTTTACTAATTCTATATCAAGAACTTCGCCATCCATCATTGCGGAAAGTTTCTCTCTTTGCATGCCCGAATACCTTCAGTTAATTGCATCACAATTACAGTTTAATGCCCTGATTATGTTTATCTGCACTATCATACGTTGTGATCAAAAATCAATCACATGACCAATTGTTAGTGCCGTTGGATCAGTGGCTGTACTTTATTATCGATAGCTTCTCGAGCTCTAAAGATCCGCGAACGTACAGTACCCACAGGGCAATCCATAATTTCAGCGATCTCTTCATAACTTAAACCATCGAGCTCCCTGAGTGTTATTGCCATTCTTAAATCTTCAGGTAACGACTCTATGGTTCGAAAAACTACCCTTTTCAGTTCTTCAGACAACATTAAGTTCTCTGGGTTCGAAATTTCTTTTAATGCACTAGCGGTTTCGAAGTTTTCTGCATCGCTGGCCTCCAGATCTGACGCTGGTGGGCGGCGATCTTGAGCAACTAAATAATTTTTAGCTGTATTGACAGCAATACGATACAACCATGTATAAAATGCACTATCACCACGAAACGACCCAATCGCACGATAAGCTTTGATGAAAGACTCCTGAGCAACATCAGGCACATCAGCTTGAGGTACGTAACGGGAAACTAAACTTGCAACTTTGTGCTGATATTTAATCACCAACAAGTTGAAAGCTTTTTGGTCCCCCTTTTGGACTTTTTCGACCAACATCTGGTCTGTCAGTTGCTCGCTCATTCCTGGGAAAATCTCCCGAACTCAGGCTGTAAATTTGTTAAATTGATCATCACTCCCTTCCTAAAGCAAGCATAACTTTGAGTAATAAAAATAGATGAAGTTCAATTTAATGCATAAAATTAGTAAAAAACTTACAATAAAAGTCGTTTCTCACTGATAAAGGATCCTTGCGATCCGCAGAAAATCACTTTAAAACCATTTAGGTAGCATACCGCTTTATCAATATATACTCAAAATAATTCGAGGTGCAGCTAAGCAACAAGTCACCGAGTCATTGGGCACATAGATAGCTATATGGCAGCGCGAGTATATGCGACCAACACCACTGCAACTTGAAGTATGGCGTGTATAAACGCCAAGCTCAACCCACCGTAATCAATAACATTAAAGACGCTTTCACAAATAGCATTGACAAGTGCGATAGGCTAACATGAAAACTCCAATTAATACTACACAGCATACAACCACTTATGAAAAACTCTACACAGCATTACACTGATATTCTTATTATTGGTAGCGGTGTCGCAGGGCTTTCTGCTGCATTGCGGCTCGCACCGTTTCATCAAGTGACTATTCTTAGTAAAAGTAAGCTAAATGAAGGTGCATCATACTACGCACAAGGCGGAATTGCTGCTGTTTTCGACGACAGTGACAGCGTTGAATCTCATGTTGAAGACACACTCATTGCAGGGGCTGGCATTTGTGAAAAGCAATCCGTTGAATTTATCGCCTCCAATGCAAAAGAATGCGTACAATGGCTGATTGATCAAGGTGTTCTCTTTGATACTGAAGTCACCGATTCTGGAGCAACCCAATACCACCTCACTCGTGAAGGTGGACACAGCCACCGGCGAATACTCCACCACGCAGACGCAACAGGCAAAGAAGTTGAAACAACACTGGTCAACCTTGCTTTTTCCCATCCCAATATTCATATAAAAGAACGCTATAATGCCGTCGATCTCATTCGATCGGATAAGGTTGGTTTGTCAGGTGATACGCGTATCGTTGGTGCTTATGTGTGGAATCGACAAAAAGAACAAGTTGAAACGATCCGCGCTAAGATCATCGTGTTGGCTACTGGTGGCGCAGCAAAAGTTTACCAATATACCACTAACCCTGATATATCTTCTGGTGATGGGATAGCAATGGCATGGCGCATTGGCTGTAGCGTAGCCAACCTTGAATTCAACCAATTTCACCCGACATGCCTATTCCATCCACAAGCACGCAATTTTTTACTGACAGAAGCATTACGTGGTGAAGGCGCTTACTTAAAGCGTCCTGATGGTAGCCGTTTTATGCCTGACTATGACCAACGCGGTGAACTTGCCCCACGTGATATTGTCGCTAGAGCGATAGATCATGAAATGAAGCGCTTAGGTGCAGATTGCATGTATCTTGATATTAGCCACAAACCCGCTGACTTTATTCAAAATCATTTCCCAACTATTTACGAAAAATTACTGACATTAGGGTTAGATCTGACTAAAGAACCGATTCCTATCGTTCCCGCCGCTCACTATACCTGTGGTGGTGTTCAAGTTGATCAAAATGGCATGACAGATATTCATAATCTTTATGCAATCGGGGAAGTCAGTTATACCGGTTTACATGGTGCGAACCGCATGGCATCCAATTCATTATTAGAGTGCCTTGTTTATGGTTGGTCCGCATCCGAACATATCAAAAAAGTGATCTCGCAAGTTGCAGATATTACAACCTTGCCAGAATGGGACGATAGCTTAGTTCATAATTCAGATGAGCAAGTGATCATTCAACATAACTGGCATGAATTACGATTATTTATGTGGGATTACATGGGGATCGTCAGGACGACTAAACGGCTGGAAAGGGCTTTACGGCGGATCCATATGTTACAACAAGAAATTCATGAATATTATGCAAACTTCCGTATTTCAAATAACTTACTGGAATTAAGAAACCTTGTTCAAGTCGCTGAATTGATGGTTCGCTGTGCTCTAGAACGTAAAGAAAGTAGAGGGTTACACTATACACTAGACTACCCTGAACAACTTGAGCACTCAGGCCCCACTATTCTCAAACCTTAAATCGATTAGTAGCCAGCGACTGTTGGCTACTAATATTTTAAATAAAACTCGCGGATCAATTGCTGAAAATCTTCGGTATAAACCTGACTATCAACCTCCTTCAATGCCAATGTTGACACATTAGGCTCTACAAAGGTCAACTTCAGGCCTAGTAGCATGCGATGAAACGCCGTGGTTGATTTATCTTGGATATTGATTCGATACGCGGTGAACCACCCTTCCTTATTTGCCATTATTTCAACTTTTTCACCGACTTCATAAGGTAAAACAAGGCATAATACCCCATCAGCGACTAAGCATTGCTTAGCACAATCAAGTAATGTTTCATGAGTCAGTGTCGCAGTATAACGGGCCTGATCACGTTGCTCTGTACTACAAGACACTGATGGCTCAAAATAAGGAGGATTACTGACAATAAGATCATATTGTTGTGGGTTAATTGCACTAAATTCAACAATATCTTGCGCAAAAACGCGCAACCGCCCAGCCCATTTTGATTCAGTGAAGTTCTCTTGCGCTTGTTCTGCCGCTGCATTATCTAATTCAACAGCATCAATCAGTAATTGCGAGTTTCGTTGAGCCAACATCAAAGCAATTAACCCACTACCACAACCTATATCTAATGCTCTCTTGGCTTGTTGAACTGGTGCCCATGCTCCCAATAACACACCATCTGTTCCCACCTTCATTGCACAACGATCATGTCCAACAAAAAATTGCTTAAAGGTAAAACCACCTTTGCGATAATTTTTTTTCACGTTACTCAACCACTCTGAATCGTATATTAATTATTCAAATTCTCATTATGTGACAATTTAAAAATGAAAATATTACATTTTTTCCACAAAATAATTCTCATATTGTGAGAATATTATTTGAGCCCAAAAATATTTACTGCTAAGTTCGAAAAAAAGGGGATACCATGAACAGTATTAACCGAACATTGAATATTTTATCCTATATCACTGCAAGTACGGTTCCCGTCACTCCGCAAATGATTTCTAACGAATTAAATATTCCTGTTTCCACTGTTTATCGCTTGCTAGCCATTCTCATAAACTGGGAATTTATCACATACGCTAGGCAATATGGTACGTATACTGTTGGTGCGCAGAGTATCAAAACTCAGGAAAAATACTACCAACACAGCTTACTGATGAATTCATCCAAGATTGAATTGCAATCATTGAGTAAAAAAACCCAAGAAACGGTTGCGATTATTACCTCAAATCTATGTGAAACCATCTGTGTTGACATGATCGAAAGCTCTCAGGCACTACGTTGCTCCTTTGTGATTGGCCGCGGCAACACACTCATAAAAGGCGCTAGTGCAAAAACATTGTTGGCTTTTCGCGATGCAGACTATCAATCACTGGTATTTGAAACTCATGGCGAACAATTACAATCACCAGAGAGTATAACGCAGTTAAAGCAAGCCCTGACGCAAATTCGCCAACAAGGCTATGGTGTATCTTATGGTGAAATTGATGAAGGCGTATTAGGTGTTTCCGCCCCCATTTTTAAGGGTAATGATGTCATTGCCGTGGTTTCTGTCATGGCACCTGAATTTCGCTCTACTCATCGTGTTGATGAGTTTATTGTCGAGACCTGCAAAGCAGCGCTCAATATGACCAAACTGATTAATCTGGAGTAATTATGGCAGCACCTTTTATTTGGCAAGGCCGTACTGATGGAGATACTGAAGAGCACTTACGCATCCATCAAGTCATGAATAAAAACACCCCTGCACAGTTTGCTTTAATCGGTTTTGCCTCCGATGAAGGGGTAAGGCGTAATAAAGGACGACTAGGTGCTAAAGCAGGGCCTGATGCTATTCGTCAACAATTGGCTGGGCTCCCATTACATCAGCCTCTCGCGATCCGCGACGCAGGAACCGTCCGTTGTGATGATAACGATCTCGAAACCGCTCAGCGCAATCTTTCTGATCAATTGATCGCTATTTTATCATCAAATCAAACCCCTATCGTTTTAGGCGGTGGACATGAAGTTGCTTTTGCTAGCTTCCAAGGTTTATTTGACTTTGTTGCCCAAACAGAGCCAACTAAAACAATAGGTATCATTAATTTTGATGCTCACTTTGACCTCAGAACGGCAATGGAAGCGACTTCAGGAACACCTTTTTTACAATCGGCAAAATTATGCGAACAACATAATCGCCCATTTAATTATCTCTGTTTAGGTATTGCTGACCATGGCAACACTAAAGTGTTATTTGATACTGCGGATAAATTAGGGTGCCAATATATTCGTGATAGAGAGCTATCCCAAAGCCAACTACCAAAAGCAATTAATCAAATTCAGCAATTTATCGAACAAGTCGATTACCTTTATGTCACTGTTGATTTAGATGTTTTTTCTGCCTCAATTGCGCCTGGGGTAAGTGCTCCCGCAGCGAAAGGCATTAATACCGAAACATTTGATGAATTATTTGCCGTAATTAAAGCCAGTCAAAAAATTGCTGTCTTTGATATTGCTGAATGTAATCCAGAATTTGATATTGATAACCATACGTCAAAATTAGCAGCTTATTTAATTTACCAATTTTTATTCTAATAAACACACAACAATGCGACTGATAAAAACACCGTAAATTTGCAGTAATATATTTCAACTTTTCTTAAATGAAACTATAACAACAGATTTTAAGGAAAGTACTGGCAAAATAACGGTGCTACAGGGAAACTATATGAACTTTACATTACAATTAGACACCTTATCGACACTTTTACTAACCGTACTTTGCCTTCTTATGGGTATCCACCTTAAAAAACGCATTGAATGGTTACAACGCTTTTGTATTCCATCACCTGTTATTGGTGGTTTTCTTGTTAGCTTAATTATTTGGGGTTTAAAATCCTTTAATTTAGCTGAAATTCATTTTGACACCAGCTTACAAACTTTCCTAATGGTTGCCTTTTTTACCACTATCGGTATTGATGGCAGCTTCCGCATTTTAAAAAGTGGTGGACGTTTATTATTCATCTACCTATTTATCTGTTGGTTTATTGTTTTATTCCAAGATACTTTTGGTGCAGGCTTAGCGCATTTATTGGGGATCAACCCAGTAATCGGCGTTATGGCAGGTGGTGTATCACTCACTGGTGGTCATGGTGGTGCCGCAGCTTTCGGTCAAATGGCTGAAGGGCTTGGCGTACAGTCTGCAACCGTAGCAGCTATTGCGGCGGCGACCTTTGGCTTAATTACTGGTAGCTTATTAGGCGGACCAATTGCGTCTTATTTAATAAAAAAACATAACGTCGTTATTGAAGCTGATGAAACCATTAAAAGCCCAAAAGTGACCGAGACGATCGCCAGCAAAATTGAATCGATTGACGCTCATGCATTTTTAAAAATGCTTGCATTAGTGCTGGGTATTATGGTTATTGGTCAATTCGCCTCAGCTCAATTCACTAAAGCAACGGGTTTTTCATTACCAAGTTATGTTGGAGCGATGATCATTGCTATCGTGATCCGCAATATCAACGATCAGGTTAATTTATTTAAAATTAACCAAAAATCTGTTGATTTAATTTCTGAAGTTTCTTTAGGACTCTTTTTAACGATGGCAATGATGTCGCTAAAAATTTGGGAACTAAAAGAAGTGGCTTTACCACTGTTTATTATCCTGTTTGCCCAAGTTGTGATACTTATTTTACTCGTCATATTCGTTATCTTTAAATTACTCGGTAAAAATTATGACGCAGCGGTTATGTGCTCTGGTTTAATGGGGCATGGGTTAGGTGCTACACCTAATGCAATGGCTAATATGTCTTCAGTTTGTGAACGTTATAAACAAGTTTCTATGAAAGCGTTTATGATTGTTCCATTAAGTGGTGCAGTACTGATTGACCTAGTCGGCATCCCATATCATACATGGTTAATCAACATTCTGAGTTAACTTCTCTCTACTCAAAATAATTCGAGTTGTAGGAAGACGAACCGATAAGCATGAGTAAATAATGCGATTTGGATAGCTGAGCCTAGTTAACACTCCTACAACTTGGAATATAACGAGTACTATCGCGTGCTTTCACCTCGGAAAGCACGCTTTCTGGCAATATTACTGCCCGCTGCATACAAAAACAGGTACACTTTACCAAAAGATGCATATTTTCAGATGAACAATTTGGCTAACCTGTTTATAATCAGCGCCCCAAATAGAGGTATATCATGACTGCAACCACATTTTCTGAACTTGAACTAGATGAAAGCCTGATCAACGCGCTGGCAGATAAAGGCTATGAACGCCCAACTGCGATTCAGGCAGCCGCCATCCCTGCTGCAATGGATGGTCGTGATGTTTTAGGTTCAGCTCCCACTGGCACCGGCAAAACTGCCGCATTCTTACTGCCAGCTATCCAACATTTACTCGATTTTCCAAGAAAAAAATCAGGTCCTCCGCGGGTGCTTGTTTTAACACCAACCCGTGAATTGGCAATGCAGGTTGCAGATCAAGCAAGAGAATTATGTGCTCATAATCACCTTGATATCGCCACGATTACTGGCGGCGTTGCGTATATGAACCACGCCGAAGTTTTTAGTGAAAACCAAGATATTGTTGTCGCTACCACAGGTCGCCTACTGCAATACATAAAAGAAGAAAATTTTGACTGCCGTGCAGTAGAAATTTTGATCCTTGATGAAGCTGACCGCATGTTAGATATGGGCTTTGCCAATGATATTGAGACTATCGCAGGTGAAACTCGTTGGCGCAAACAAACCATGCTGTTTTCAGCTACCCTTGAAGGGGAAGCTATTCGTGATTTTTCTGAACGCTTGTTAGAAGATCCGATTGAAATCGATGCTGAATCATCACGTCGTGAACGTAAAAAAATACAGCAATTTTACTACCGCGCAGATACGCTAGAGCATAAAACAGCTTTACTGTGTCATCTCATAAAACAAGACGATGTAACTAAATCAATTGTTTTTGTACGTAAGCGTGAACGAATTCGTGAAGTCGTACAATGGCTGCGCGATGCAGGTATTGAGCCTTGCTATCTTGAAGGTGAGATGGTTCAAGCAAAAAGAAATGAAGCGGTACGCCGCCTTGTAAGTGGACAAGTCAAAGTTTTAGTTGCGACTGACGTAGCCTCTCGCGGCTTAGATATCGATGATGTTAGCCATGTGTTTAACTTTGATATGCCGCGCACTGCGGATGTCTATATACACCGTATCGGCCGCACAGGAAGGGCTGGTAAAAAAGGAACAGCAATCTCATTGATTGAGGCTCATGACTATCCTTTATTTGGTAAAGTCACTCGCTATATTGAAGATCCAATCAAAATGCGTGTTGTTGATTCTTTACGTCCAACCACTAAAGCACCTTCAGAAGCTATGATGAATAAACCAAAACCATCTAAGAAAGTGCTAGCAAAACGTAAAGAAAAGAAAAAAGAAGAAGAGTCTAAAAAGAAAGCAAAAGTTCGTCTTCGTGATAAAAAGAACATCGGTAAACGCCGTAAACCAGCAACCCCTTCAGCGACACCAACGACTGATAAAACAGAATAAATTTAAAAACGGGCTTAGCCCGTTTTTTATTGCATCATTAACGTCAATTTTTCACGCAATAACCTTCCCTGTGGTGATAAATAATCCGCTTTAACCATATGATTTTCCAATACATCAAGACAATCATAACCTTGATGATTTTTAATTCGCCAATCCGCCCCTTGAGCCAGTAAAAACTCAGCGACTAATAATGCATAACAGCCTAAAGCATCATGGAGTGGCGTATTACCCGTACTGTCTACCGCATTTATTTCACACCCTTCCGCTAATAAGATTGCAGTTTGCTCTAACCGCCCAGATTGCGCGGCAAGGTGTAAAAAGGTTCGTTCATTTCCTAAGTGTACTTTTTTAATATCACTCGCATATGAAGAAGCCAAAAGAACCTTCATGAATTCAGGATCCGTTGACCTCACAGAGTATCCAACCAACTTATCAAGATGAACTGGTTTATTACCAACTGAGATCAAATTGGTGAATCCAGCAATATTGCCCTGTTTAATACTGTTTTCGCAACAACCTTGCCAACAATCGGTTTGATCATCATGAAAAAATGATAATCCGTAACTAAACTGCTCTAATTGAACCTCAATATCATCGTTAACTACCCTACTGCCATTCTCCCATGGTGTAAAATGACACATCATTTTGAGAATTTTAGGCATACCATGCGCAATGAAATTCCGCGTTAATAAACGATGAGGAAGCCAATCTCGCCATGTTTTACCTTCATTGTAGTAATCTAATATGATCTTATTACCTAGTGCAGGAGGAAATGGCTTTAATGATTGAAGTAAATCCAACCAATCATATCGAACAACATAAAAACGAACGAGGCCGTCATTTGCGATTTGTTTAGCTTTTTCATAATCCATACCAATTCTTTGGATCGTATTTTTAGCAACTCCCGCTGAACTAAAAGCAATACAAGGCGTATTACTCGCAAGAGCAGCAAATGTTGCCAACCCTCCTCCTAACGAGTGGCCAACACAAATCATATTTCCCTTAGATACTTTATAAAGAATATTGGTTAAATTGACCGCTTGAAAATATTGAGGTTCATAGTAACCAAGCCCTTGTCGGATATCCGCATAAAAATCAACTAACTCATCTGAACCAGCGAAGCAAATAATATACAACTCATTAAAACGACAAATATTTGCTTCAAATCCTGTTGATGTATCACGTAATAAAATTGAATCAATACCAATTTCATGTAATTGCGTATGATTAAGTCGTTCAACACCATGCATAGTTTCCCAATCTTTGAAATAAACGCCACTCGCAATTAACCCAATAAGATAATCATAAGATTGAGATTGGCGCCCAAAAAGTTTCTCAGGCGATAAATCATCAGACCATTTTGCAGCTTTAGAACATAGAGCAAATGAATTATTCTTTTTTTGATAAATATTAATGCTTTCCCGAATTAACGATATCTCATTAGCGGATTGAATTTGAATACTACTATTAATATGAGGCATAGATTCTCCCGATGAAAATGAAGTAAGGGAGATCATTAAAGGGGAAATTTTAAGAGGAAAAAACAATGTACTTTATTAGTGAAGAATAAAAAAGCCATTAAATTCAATGGCTTTTTTAATTAGTTTTAGACTAATACTTATATTTGGAATGATACGCTGACTACAAACTTTCAGTAAAAGTACGAGTAATAACATCACGTTGCTGCTCTGGTGTCAGTGAATTAAAACGCACTGCATAACCAGAAACACGAATAGTTAACTGAGGGTATTTTTCAGGATTTTTAACTGCATCTTCTAACGTTTCACGACTTAAAACGTTAACATTCAGATGTTGGCCACCTTCAACACGTACAGTCGGCTTAACTTCTAAAGGAACTTCACGATACTCAAACGTACCAAGTTCATCTTTAGCAACGATTTGCCCTTCATTATAATCAGCTTTTGCACACACACAGCGTGCTTCATTTTTTTCTTCATCCAGTAACCAGAACGAGTTTAATAGCGCTGCATTATCAGTTTTAGTAATTTGAATACCAGTAATCATGTCGACCTCCACTTTCAGGTAGGATTAAGATCAATCCCATAATTTAACTGTCGATTATATATACTCTAAATAGTTCAAGATGCAGGTAGGCAACAAGCAAAGATAGCCAAGGAGCATAGATAACTATGTGACTCGGTTAGCTAAGCGCAGTCAACAACCCTGCATCTTGAAGTATGACGAGTAAAATTGGTCTAACCAATATCTCTACACACTATATACCAGCTAGCCACCACAGCTTCCTTGATATTTATCAATAATTTCGAGTGGCAATTAACCGTTAATAGGCCAACACCCTGTTTTAAATCAATTTTAACAAATCACTTAAATCAATATTTTTTACTAATATTAAAAAATATTTGAAACCAATTAATGAAAACGGGACTTTATCTCTTACAATCAAACCAGTAAGCTTATAGCTATAATTTGATTGTTATAGGAATTTTCATGGCAAATATCCCAACTTGGCATGACGTCATTGGCTCAGAAAAAACACAAGCCTACTTTACTGATACGCTCGCCTATGTTGCTAATGAACGTCAGAAAGGAAAAATCATTTACCCACCACAAGCAGATGTATTTAATGCATTTAGATACACCGAACTTGCCGATGTAAAAGTGGTTATCTTAGGCCAAGATCCGTACCATGGCCCTGGGCAAGCGCATGGTCTATCTTTTTCAGTTCTTCCTGGCATTAAACCACCACCATCACTGGTTAATATGTATAAAGAATTAGAAAAAGATATTCCTAACTTCCAACGTCCCGATCATGGTTATCTGCTCAGCTGGGCTCAACAAGGTGTTCTGCTACTCAATACCGTGTTAACTGTCGAACAAGGCAATGCCCACTCACATGCCCATCTAGGCTGGGAAACATTTACTGATAAAGTTATCGCCGCTATTAATGAAAATAGAGAAGGTGTCGTTTTTTTACTGTGGGGCTCACACGCTCAGAAGAAAGGCCGCATAATTGATAGCAAACGCCATCATATTTTAAAAGCCCCACACCCTTCACCACTTTCAGCACACCGTGGATTTTTAGGCTGTGGACATTTCTCACAAACCAATCAATTATTAGAGCAACAAGGGCTTACGCCTATCAATTGGCAGCCAAAAATTGACAATTAATTTTTATAGATACAAGAAACCGGGTATAACACCCGGTTTCTTCGATATATTATTTAGAAACGATAACCATTGCAGGCCGCAATAAACGACCATTTAACACATAGCCTTTTTGCATAACATCAATAACTTGATTTGGTTGATGCTCAGGTGATTCAATCATCGTCATTGCTTGGTGCACTTCAGGGTTAAATGCGACGTTCGATTCTCCAACCACTTCAATACCAAACTTACCAACAGCGCTTAGGAAAGTTTTCAGCGTTAAATCCAATCCTTCTACCATTGCTTTTGATGTTTCACTTTCATGATCAGCCGCTTCAATAGCACGCTCTAAATTATCGATAACAGGCAACAGCTCATTTGAAAATTTCTCAAGTGCAAACTTGTGCGCCTTCTCAATGTCTTGTTCTGTACGACGACGAATATTTTCAATTTCAGCATGAGCACGAAGCATTGCTTCACGCTCTACTTTTTGAGATGCTGCAAGTTGCTCTTCAAGCTCAGCAATACGCGCTGCCAACGCTTGCACTTCTGCTTGTTGATCTGCCGGCTGTGCTTCTTGCTCTAGCTCCGATTTTTGTGCTTCATTTAGCTCAGGGGCTTGCTCATCATGCATGTTTTGTTCTTTACTACTCATGAATATCTCCGCGTATTTAGCATTAATCCCATTTATTAGAGTATTATGGGGATATAAAACAGGGATTCAAGGGAAGTCATGTAATGAGAGGCCAAAAAAATATGCGTAAGGACAAAAGCTCGCAAAAGACACTTTTTCGAACTATCGGTATTGTTGGCCATCCGCGCCACCCCGAAGCTTTGGCGACCCATGAATTAATCTATAATTGGCTGTTATCCAAAAACTACCACGCGATTATTGATAAACAAGTTGCCAAAGACTTAAAACTCCATAATGCTAATACTGGGAACCTCACCGAAATCGGTCAACAGGCTGATTTAGTTATTGTTGTTGGCGGTGATGGCAATATGCTTGGGGCCGCTAGGATCTTATCTCGCTACAATAATAAGGTCATTGGCATCAACCGTGGAAACCTTGGTTTTCTCACCGATCTTGACCCCGATAACGCGCTACAACAACTTTCTCGGGTACTTGATGGCGAATACCATGAAGAGCAACGTTTTTTACTCGAAGCACAAGTCATAAAACCTAATCAAAAGGCCCGCAAAAGTAGTGCAATCAATGAGGTCGTATTACACCCCGGTAAAGTCGCTCATATGATCGAATTTGAAGTTTACATTGATGAACGTTTTGCATTCTCACAACGCTCGGATGGGTTAATTATTGCAACCCCAACAGGCTCTACTGCTTACTCTCTTTCTGCTGGTGGCCCTATTCTTACGCCTAATTTAGATGCTATCGTTTTAGTACCTATGTTCCCACATACACTTTCGTCACGCCCGCTAGTAATCAGTAGCAACAGTAGCATTCGTTTGAAATTTCTACGCACTAATATTGACTACGAAGTAAGTTGTGATAGCCAGATCATGTTACCAATACAAGATGGAGAGGAAGTCATCGTACAACGTAGTAACAAAAACCTGAATCTCATTCATCCAAAAGATTATAATTATTTCAATACGTTAAGTTCAAAATTAGGATGGGCTAAAAAAACTTTCTAATTTTTATCATCTGCCTCTTTACTGTATAAAAAAACAGGATAAACTGTATAGAAACACAGGTGTGTATTTTCACAGGAGAGCGCAGATGCTTACCCAACTTACCATTAATAATTTTGCTATCGTTCGTGATCTTGAAATTGATTTTCGTAGCGGTATGACCACTATTACAGGTGAAACTGGTGCAGGTAAATCTATCGCTATTGATGCACTAGGCCTATGCTTGGGTAACCGTGGTGACGCCAATATGGTACGCCCTGGTGCACAACGTGCAGACCTCTGTGCGCGCTTTTCTTTGATCGATGCTGATAGCGCAGCAAAATGGCTCATAGACCATGAATTAGACAATCATAATGAGTGCCTATTACGCAGAACCATTACACTTGATGGTCGCTCACGAGGTTTTATCAATGGAACCGCTGTTCCTCTTTCCCAACTACGTGAACTCGGAGCTCTGCTTATTCAAATTCATGGGCAACATGCTCATCAGCAATTACTCGATAATACGCATCAAAAATCGCTTCTTGATGCCTATGCTAATCAGCAATTTTTACTCACACAAATGAAAAAGGCTTGGCAGCAATGGCATGACTCTTGTCAGCAACTTGCCCTGTTTCAAAAACAAATGCAAGAACGCGAATCACGCCAGCAACTGCTTGAATATCATTTAAAAGAATTAAGCGAATTCTCACCTGTTCAAGGTGAATTTGAAACCATTGAGCAAGAATATAAACAACTCGCAAATTATGGTCAGTTTCTATCGCTTGGGCAAAATGCTGTACAGATCATGTCTGATAATGATGATGCCAATATTTTGAGTCTACTTAATATGGCTAAACATGAATTAGCTGAGTTAGCTTCTTTAGATAATAAATTTTCAAACTTATTAGATATGTTGGAAGAAGCATCAATCCAAGTCAGTGAAGCAAGTGATGAACTCAGACACTATTGTGATCAGTACGAGTTAGATCCTAATCGACTGTTTGAACTTGAACAGCGCATATCGAAACAAATTAATCTTGCTCGCAAGCACCATATCGTGCCAGAGGCATTGCCAGAGCTTTATCAACAGCTTCTTGATGAGCAAGAAAAAATAGCTAATCAAAATGAAGATTGTGAAGCCCTTAGTGAACAAGTTCAACGCGACCATCAACAAGCCATTCTCTGCGCACAGGAGCTTCATCAGGTGCGTATTGAATTTGCACAAGAGCTAAGCCAGCTTATAACAAGCAGCATGCATCAACTCTCTATGCCTCATGGTCGTTTCACTATTGATGTCAAATTTACACCTGAACATTTACAGCCAGATGGTGCAAGCAAAGTTGAATTTAATGTAACAACAAACCCAGGGCAACCTCACCAAGCACTCGCTAAAGTCGCCTCTGGTGGTGAGTTATCACGTATTGCACTAGCAATTCAAGTTATCACTGCGAAAAAAATGGATACTCCAGCACTGATCTTTGATGAAGTTGATGTTGGTATTAGCGGACCAACAGCCGCAATTGTGGGTCGTTTACTTCGTGAGCTTGGTGAGTCAACCCAAGTGATGTGTGTCACACACTTACCTCAAGTTGCAGGTTGTGGTCATCACCATTTTTATGTCTGCAAAGAAACCAATGGTGTTGAAACCGAAACACATATGCAATTACTTGATAAAAAAGCACGTTTACAAGAACTCGCTCGCCTGCTAGCGGGAAGTGAAGTGACTAAAAATACGTTAGCAAATGCAAAAGAATTGCTTGCAGCGTAAATTTTGACAACTTTTTTGCTCTCATATGGTCTTAGAGTCAATACGGAAGGTTTTAAATTGTATCAATGTCGATTATCATTGATGTTCTGACTCCAAAAGGAATGAGATATCCATGCGTTATAAACTGTTAACTGCTGC
This sequence comes from Providencia manganoxydans, assembly GCF_016618195.1. Lineage (NCBI taxonomy): Bacteria > Pseudomonadati > Pseudomonadota > Gammaproteobacteria > Enterobacterales > Morganellaceae > Providencia > Providencia manganoxydans. The sequence continues at coordinate 1,606,708 of NZ_CP067099.1, read as the reverse complement.
TGCACTATCACTCGCATTAATGTCATCGGGCTGTTCAATGATGGAACGTTTGGTCTATCACCCTGACATTAACCAAGGTAATTACCTGACAGCGAAAGATGTTGCTAAGATCCAAAAAGGAATGACTCAGCAACAGGTCGCTTATACTTTGGGCACACCAATGTTAACCGACCCGTTTGGTACTCAAACTTGGTACTATGTTTTCCGCCAAGAACTTGGTCATGATCCGGTTAAACAAGAAACATTAACTCTCACATTTGATCGTAACGGTATACTAACTGACATCAAAAATGAGAAAAATCTTTCTGCACAAGAAGCAATGGAAGCAAAAGAAGCTGAAAACACCCAGCCAGCTGTAGAAGCAGAGCCAGAAAGTCAGCCGAAAGCTGTCGAGCCTGCAACTGAGCAGCAACCAGCCACACCAAGCCAAAAATGGTTAACCAACTAAGATAACTTAGGTTATTTATTTTATAGCTTGTTAACCGTGTTGAGTAACTACCTGCTTAAAACAGGTAGTTATTGCTATTTACCTAATTCAAAGTTCTCTACTTACCAATCTTTTTTCTAACTAACCAATTTTTGAATAGCACAAATAAAAAAACCGAGAAATGAAGTGACCCCATAAAGTTGGACACTTTTAGTTAAGCGGCTTGTAAGGCCTGATTTCGATATTCAATCGGAGTCAGGCCTTTTAATTTGGCTTTGATCCGTTTGGTGTTGTAATACTCTATGTATTCGCCAATTTTATCAATCAGTTCATCGGCATCTCGAAAACGATATCCATGATACATTTCCGATTTCAATAGACCAAAAAAATTCTCAGCAACGGCATTATCTAAACAGTTACCTTTCCTTGACATACTTTGTTTAATTCCAATTGTCCCTTAACTGTTTCTGGTAGTGTTTGTGCCGATATTGCCAACCCTGATCACTGTGTAAGAGTGGTTTTTGAGCTTCTCCTAATCGAGATAGCCCTTTTTTTAGCATCTCTGTGACCAACGTTAAACGTGCATTTTTAGCCACTTTATAAGCTACAACCTCTTGGTTATATAAATCAATAATAGGTGATAGATACACTTTTTGTTCATTCACTTTAAATTCAGTGACATCTGTTACCCACTTTTCATTCGGTTTAGTCACTTTAAAATTTCGTTTGAGATAGTTAGGCGCTGCTTTACCCACATCTCCCCGATATGAACGATATTTCTTCGGTCTGACTGTCGATTTTAAATTCAGTAATCCCATTAATCGCTGAACCGTTTTGTGATTTAATGTAAACCCTTCATTTTTCAGTGTTAAATGGATGCGCCTGTAACCGTAGCGACCTTTATGTTCATGATAAATCTTTTCAATACGTTCGAGTTCGATTGTATATTCTTTTGGTTTTTTTAACTCTCTAACGTGATAATAGAACACACTTTTTGCTAGTTTCGTAGCATGAAGCAAGTGTTTGAGTGGATATTGATTTCTTAGGGCTAAAACAATTAACGTCTTTTCTTTGCTTGCCGTCGTTTTATTTGTTCCAACTCTTCCAACTTTTTTAGCACAGCATTTTCTGCACGTAAGTAGGCAACCTCTTCTTTCAATTCTTCAAGTGTCTTTTCATCGTCAGGACGAGTAGTTATTATTTTGGAGAAGTCCATAGGCTTTCTTCCTCTTGAGCGACACTCTAACCCTTTGAACCCGTATTTATCATATCTATCAAGCCAGAGAGATAGAGTGCCAGTCGTAGTTAAGTTAAGTACGGCACTAGTGTGACCGAGAGACCAGTCATGTGTCCACATAAGTTTTATGGCTTGTAACCTTGCTTTTGCACAACGTAAATGAGGTGTGGGCTGGAAAGCCTTATTACCATGAATAGTCACGACTTGAGCCCAATATCGGATCTGCCGAGAAGAAATATCATATATTTTTGAAAGTGCTTCTGATGATTCCCCCGATAGGCATTGATTTGCGATAGCAATTTTTAAATTCCGATTATATTTAGACATAAAAAACCCCCAGTAATTGGTTGTCCAACTATTGGGGGTCACTTCAAAACTCTCGGTTCAAAAATACGTAAAAAGATAATTATTTTTTATTATCTTTAGATTTTTCAGCTCGCTTACGGCGCAATTCTTTAGGATCTGCAATCAAAGGCCGATAGATTTCAACTCTATCCCCTTCTTTCAAAGTATCACTTAACTTAACCGGACGACTGAAGATACCAACCTTATTTTTTTTAAGATCGATATCGGCTCTTAATGCAAGAATACCAGAAGCAATGATTGCATCCTCAACTGTTGCACCCTCATTAATTTTTACAGCCAATAAATACTGCTTTTCAGGTAAAGCATAAGTGACTTCGATATTTAACTCAGACACTGTATATATCCTTTGCTCGGAGCGTAAATGCTTGAACCATATTATTAGCCAGTTCTTTGAAGATTTTTCCAAATGCAAGTTCAATGAGCTTATTAGTAAATTCAAAATCAAGATGAAACTCAATTTTACAGGCATCTGCACTTAAAGGAATGAAGCGCCAGCCACCAGTTAACTTACTAAAAGGCCCTTCAACTAGCTGCATATGAATACGTGCATTATCCTCTAGCACATTTTTTGTGACAAAGGTCTTACTAATACCTGCTTTTGAAACCTCAACCGATGCAGTCATTTCATCATCACTATGACTAATCACACGACTACCTACACACCCCGGTAAAAAACTGGGATATGCAATAACATCATTAACGAGCTTATACATTTGTTCTGCACTAAATGGTACTAACGCAGAGCGACTAATCTGTGGCATATCGATTCCTATCCCCAAAAACTGCCTATATATTACCACTATTGATTGGTTAAACAAAAAACAAAACAGATTGAGCACAATAAATGCACAATCGGCATATTTTTAAACGTTGAGAGATTTATTTCACTACAGCTTACAGTATAATGACCAAACTATGACAAAGAAAAAAGCTTATAAACCCGGTTCGGCAACAATTGCCATGAACAAACGTGCTCGCCACGAATATTCTATCGAAGAAGAGTTCGAGGCTGGCCTCTCCTTACAGGGTTGGGAAGTAAAATCACTACGTGCTGGTAAAGCAAACATTGGTGATAGCTATGTCTTACTTAGAGACGGTGAAGCATACTTATTCGGTGCCAACTTTACTCCGTTAAACGTTGCATCGTCTCATGTTGTCTGTGATCCGACTCGTAGCAGAAAGCTGTTACTAAACCAACGGGAGCTTGACACCCTTTATGGTCGAGTAAACCGTGAAGGCTACACGGTCATTGCATTATCCTTATACTGGAAAAATGCGTGGTGCAAAGTCAAAATTGGCGTTGCAAAAGGTAAAAAAGCGCACGATAAACGCTCAGATATAAAAGATCGCGAGTGGCAATTAGATAAAGCACGTATAATGAAACATTCTAATCGCTAAGTTCTAGCTTTTTAGAGTATTTTTCTGTTATACTGCGTTCAACAACTTGGGGCTGATTCTGGATTCGACGGGATTTGCGAAACCCAAGGTGCATGCCGAGGGGCGGTTGGCCTCGTTAAAAGCCGCAAAAAAATAGTCGCAAACGACGAAAACTACGCACTAGCAGCTTAATAACCTGCTTAGAGCCCTCTCTCCCTAGCCTCCGTTCTTAGGACGGGGATCAAGAGAGGTCAAACCCAAAAGAACTCGTGTGGATGCCTTGCCTGGGGTTGAAGCATTAAATTTAATCAGGATAGTTTGTTGGTGGCGTGTCTGTCCGCAGCTGGCAAATGAAATTAAAGACTAGACTAAGCATGTAGTACCGAGGATGTAGAAATTTCGGACGCGGGTTCAACTCCCGCCAGCTCCACCAAATTTGGTGGGTCAGTGATAGGACAACAGTTTTAAAAACAGGAAGTTAGCAAAATCAGTTGGACTGAACACTGGCAACATTAAGACTAGAAAGTGCACGTGAAATGCACGCGCATTTGAAAGTTACTAAAAGCCCACTTCGGTGGGCTTTTTTATTGCTTTCTGAGTACACCTACCAAAATATAAATAGTTCGTAGTGGTACTGTAGTAAAATCCCATTTCCCCTATTTTATAATATAGGCTTGCTTTTCCGCCTCACAATTTGGTGGAGAATAAAGTAAGACTAACACGACATTTCACATAAACTCTCCTTATCAGTTTGCTGCATCAGTAGGTATATTCAGGTATACTAAATTACTTATTCTCTTCTCAATACGAATGATTGAAATGATTAAGTTATTCACTAAATACTTTTCGGTTGGAATTTTAAACACTCTTATACATTGGTCCATTTTTGGGCTACTGACAGTGTTCCTTTCAACCTCTCAAGCTATAGCTAACTTAATAGGCTTCATAGCTGCTGTCAGTTTTTCCTTTTTTGCTAATGCAAAATTCACGTTCAAAGCTAAAGCGACTACAGCACGATACTTATCATTTACCTTATTTATGGGGCTATTAAGTTATTTGACTGGTTATGTTTCAGACCAGCTACGATTCCCCCCTATCGCAACTTTAATAATTTTTTCTTCGATTAGCCTCGTATTAGGTTTTCTTTACTCCAAAATCTTTGTTTTCAGAGATACTCCACAATGAAAATATCATTAGTAGTGCCCGTTTATAACGAAGAAGAAGCTATCCCTATATTTTATAAGTCAGTAAGAGAACACCCGATTCTTAATCAATATGATATCGAAATAGTCTTCATAAATGATGGAAGTAAAGACAGCACTGAAAATATTATCAATGCATTAGCTATTGCTGACCCTTTAGTGCTCCCTTTAAACTTCACGCGAAATTTTGGTAAGGAACCGGCTTTGTTTGCGGGCCTTGAATACGCAACTGGAGAAGCTGTAATACCTATTGATGTAGACCTTCAAGATCCTATTGATGTTATTCCACAGCTCATAGATAAATGGCAACAAGGCGCAGATATTGTTCTCGCAAAAAGAGCTAATCGTACTAGTGATACATGGTTAAAACGCAAAACAGCTGAATGGTTTTACAAGCTCCATAATAAAATTAGCGCGCCTGAAATTGAAGAAAATGTTGGCGATTTTAGGTTGATATCTCGTCAGAGTGTCGAATATATAAAATTATTACCTGAGCGTAATTTATTCATGAAAGGTATCCTTTCATGGGTGGGTGGAAAAATTGATGTTGTTGAATACAACAGAGCAGAAAGATCTGCTGGAGAAAGTAAATTCAATGGCTGGAAATTATGGAACTTAGCCTTAGAAGGTATAACGAGTTTTTCTACTTTTCCATTACGCGTTTGGACTTACATTGGTTTATTTGTTGCTTTTGCATCTTTTATCTATGGTGGTTGGATGATGGTAGATAAATTAATTTGGGGTAATCCTGTTCCTGGTTATCCTTCATTACTTGTTTCTATTCTATTTTTAGGTGGAGTTCAGCTTATTGGTATTGGTGTACTCGGTGAGTATATTGGTCGTATTTATACTGAAAGCAAAGCAAGGCCTAGATACTTGCTAAAAAAGACAGATTATATTGAGAACAAAAATGACTAACTACTTAAAACGTATTAATTTAGGCTACATAAGTGTCCTAATTGTCTTTTCGCTTATTTTTTTAGTCGAATACTATACACCTATGCATTCTGATGACTATGTGTATTATATTAAAGGAAATTCATTATCTGCTCATGTATCTCACTACCTTTCATGGAGTGGAAGATTTGTATCAGACTATTTTAGCACTCTAGTTCTTACATCAGGCTCTAACATACTAAAAAATAGTATGATTGCATTTGTATTAACAATGATGATCTTTTTAATTACTAAAATAAGTAGTAACTCTGACACAAGTAAAAAAACATTTTTTTTACAGTTTATTGTTTTATTTTCAATTTACTGGGTTACAAACCCAGCTCTTGGTCAAATTGTTTTTTGGGTTGTTGGTGCAGCAAATTATCTTGTCACAAATTTATTTATTGTTATTTATCTTTATTTTTTATTTCGTTATCTTGATGATAAAAAGTGTCTAATCCCTCTCATAATCAGTTCTTTTTTTGCTGGATGCAGTAATGAAAATACGAGTTGGATTATAGTTGCCATTTCAGTAATTACCTCCTGTTATGTTTTTTTTAAACATAAAAACAGACTTATTATCTTTTCATCTGTACTTGTTATACTTGGGTTTGTAACTTTGATTTCGAGCCCTGGTAATTTTCATCGAGCCGCTCTTTTCACTGACTTTTACTCCCTCAGTACGATAGAAAAAATCACATATTTTTTATCGGATAAACTTTCACATTCATTTACTAAAACGTGGGGTGTACTAGTTGCTTCATTACTTTTGCTGCTAACTTATGTAGGTGAAAAGAAGTCAAAAAGCTTTTATCTTTCATTATTGTTTATCGTATTAGGCTTTTTAAGTATATTTTCCATGGTTGCATCCCCAACATTTCCTACTAGGTCTTTGAGTGGCGCTCACCTTTTTTATGTTATTTCATGCTCCTTTTCTATTGGATACGCATTTAGTATGAAAAATAAAAGAGGAATCGCAATTACATATTTTATTGGTATTTTAACTCTTTGTGGTTTCATTTTTTCATATATTCAAATGGTCTATTCATATAATGCAATAACGACTCAAGAGAAAATAAGAATTTATGCAATAAACGAAGAAATAATTGGTGATTCTAAAACCGATAAGATACCCGAGTATTACTATCCACGCTCTTTCAGAGGTGGTGACGAAATGGATTTATATCATAATCCTAATGCAATGGCTGAATACTTTAACATTAGCCATCCGATTGAAACCTATAAAATAGACTATAACTACGCAGTTATTTTAGATGGGATAAAATTGCCACTACCTAATGTAACAAATACAAATGTTTCAAATCTATTCTTAGGTAAAGATAGATTTTTGAAAGGAACAACTATAGTCCTACAACTTGTTGATAACAAAAAATTAATGTCAAATGAAAGCTATAGAATAATAGTAATGGATGACAAAAACAAAATACATACTGAAGAGAATAACAAGATAGACTCTATTTATGGTATGAATTTAGTTGGTTTCACTATTCCAGTTTCACCTAAAAATATAAAATCCATTAATTTCATTGTAGATATGGATAACAAAAAAACAATTGAACAACAAGTGATCTTTTAATTTAAGTGTGGTGTGCATATTACAATGCACGCCACACTTTTATTTATTAATATCACTTAACTTAATCGATACCACCCCATCAGCATGATATAGGCGTTGGTAACTGTTAAGGCCGTTCCTGAACCGAGGTTTTCCGTGTTACCTGAATAGGTATGCGTATGCGCTCCACTATTAGACGTTTCACCTGACCATGTTTTAGATGCGTTAAATACATATTTATAGCCACCAGTAGTGTTATTACCATTATAGCCGGTTCCCCCGTTAGCAAGACTAAAAGCGCCTGTTGCCATGGAGTGAATAGCATTATCACTCCGGATATATCCAAACTCCCCCGTAATATTCATTGTCCCACGTGTGTGGGTATACCCTCCACTTGAAACAGTTGTACCCGAATACTTAAGTGATACCGCAGGAAGGTGGCCTTTACCTATAGTAACTGAATCCGAACCACCAGTTGTTAACACATTCGCACCACTTGCAGCAGCTAATCGAATGGTTTTATTTTCGCCGATGTACTGCCATTTCGTACCAGGGAATAATGTATTGGGGTTCTTATTTTGTGCAAACCACACCACAATACCAATAGGGTAAATAGTATTAAGATTGACCGCATTTTGTAATGCATCGGTGACAGCCTTCTGGCTCATCACGTTCGTTGTTGAACCGCCCGTTGATTGGGTGACACTGCTCGTATTGAGCTTAGTATTAAGCCCGTTATTAAGCGCTGTGTTTGTTGCATAATCCCCCGACGGCTGATAACTGCCTTTTGGCTGATATCGTGTATCCCCTTCGGCCTTGGTGTAACTTTCACCTTTAAGTGCATAATTACCCGCCGGGGCATAGTTACCCTTAGGCTGATAGTTGGTATCAGACTCCGCTTTAGAATAACTATAGCCCGCGGCTTGATAGCTGCCTTTAGGTTGATACTTACCATCGGTCTCAGCCTTGGTATAGCTATCCCCTTTTAAAGCATAGTCACCTGATGGCTGATAACTGCCTTTCGGCTGGTATCGCCCATCGCCCTCTGCTTTAGTGTAGCTTTCACCTTTAAGTGCGTAGTTGCCTGCGGGGGCATAATTGCCCTTAGGTTGGTAATTAGTGTCAGATTCGGCTTTAGAATAGCTGTAACCTGCAGGCTGATAGTTGCCTAATGGCTGGAAACGCTTGTCAGACTCCGTTTTGGTATAAACATTGATATCACCGGCGCTTAAATCGGCTTTCAGTTCCTGCCATGCTGTGCCTGCGACAGGTTCAACATTGTTATTTTCAATCTTCGACTGCCACGTTTTGTTTTTATGATAAACAATCGCGCGGATTGGGTATGGCTTGCCTTCTGTCGCCCACTTAGGGAAACCAAAGCTCTGCAACTCGCCTATCGCTTCCGTGATATCGTGAAATATCCCATTCATCTTCTCACGTTCAATATCTTTCGCGGCAGGGTCAGTTTGTTGGTCACGCTCATAATCGTAACTATAGCCTTGCGTGTAAGAAACTGCGCCATCGGCTTGCACATCATCAGGAATAGAAGTTCTATCCCCTTGTGTTGCAAAGGGGATTTTAAAGATTTTTGTCATGAGTTTTAAGCTCCGAAATTACTGCTAAGGAAGTTTTTACGGTGTTGGCCGTGACCGAAGGCTTTTTTCGTCACGATACGGTATTTGACACCCACACCCGATGGGCGAGGCATAAGATCAAAGTTTTCAAGAAGGACCCGTAATCGTTCATCTGGATTGAAATTAAACACGTAATACAGATAGGTCATATCGAGCGGATCAAGCACAAATACCTTGCTATCGTCCTGCCAGAAGAACCGTTTAAGAAATTCGTTAATATTGATGACCGTTGGGCTTTGCGTAAGGTTAAAATAGCGCATACGCACGATGAGGCGCTTTTGGTCGACAGTCAGCGATAAGGTGTAATCGGCATTACGTCGAAAGTTGGCTTTAAAATTAGCGTTCTTTTTACCGAAACCAAAGCCGATTTTGGTTTTATCACTCGGGGGAACATCAATTCCCAATGGCACATCAAGAATACGCGCCCAAATATTTAGCCCAAACTCGTTCGCAGTATCGATATTAAACACATCACGGTACCAATCACGCCAAAACTGGACGGTGGATTGTTCAAAATACTCCGCTTTGTATTTGGCTAACGCCTTAAGATTTGTCGCATCCTCATATTGCCAAAGGATCGCCTTTAATAAATCAGAGTGAAAATCAAACGATTGGATTTTACTCATACCAACACCACCTGTACCGCACTGCGTTTGAGCCTTGCCACCTCATTCATTTTGATTTCATAATTATTTGAAGACCAGGCTTTGCCATCCGTTGAAAGTTCGACACGTGTAATAAACAACCGAGGCTCGACGGCATTGATACCGGCTGATATTTCGAAAGGTGATACATCGCGCCCCACCACTAAACCGCCCTCACCATCGATATCCCCATTTGCCCATGACTCAACCGCAGAAGGAATAATGGTTTGTGCATCCACCGTGGCTTTTTTCACCGTTACTCGGCAAAACAAAACAATTTCTTTCGCCCTATCAAATTTAACGGGATAAATTTGGCCGCTGATGTTTTCCAATACTTCAACTTCTTCACTGCCGTTAAAAGCCGCACCCAGTGTTTTTGTACGCAGTAGCGAACGGGCAATCGCCTCTTTATCGCCCCCTTCAACACACACATAAATGCTATGGGGAACTAACGTGATCCCATCAAACATCATCGGTTGGTCAGTGTAGTTTTCTCGATACGCTAACGAACGCACACCTTCTAACTCATACAGTGCCGAAGTAATTGCTTCCCCCACACTGACGGTGTTTTTGGCTAGCGTCTGCTTGCGTCGTCGCCGTGATTGTAGGTCTGATTCGGCATCTCGCCCCAACACCGCATTGCTGGGGTTATGAACAGTTTCCCAACCTAATACCGAACTGGCCACTTTATTGAGTTGACCCACACCGCACTCAACCGCCCCTGTTTCAATGGCGCGCATATCCCCTGTTACTGAGCCATCTTTACCGATAATTAAGGTTTTGGTGGTTTCGAATAAGTCACCATTCAGCGTGGCCGCTTGTGACCCCTTAGGGATGATAGTCTCGGCAATACCCGTGAATTTCACCTGTGATAAAAAGGAGTGAGTCGCATCAAAACGCTGCCCGCCCATTAAGGCCCATATTGCATCAAGGAAAATGCCACCGGCTAAATCGGGGTTAATTTGATTGGCCAACTCTGCATTATTGCGCACAACGGCGTCCCGATTTTCGACCTCCATGGTGATCAATGCGCCTTGCGGGGTTTCGGGATTAACATCTAAATCCTGACCAAACACACTTCTATATTCGCTTTCGACATCATCACGTAATGTGCTGGTATCCGGCACAATTACACCCTGTGACGTAATATATTGATAATCAGCCATTAAGCGTTATCTCCCCATAAATGGTCTGGATCACCGCGGTATAGTTCAGCGAGTTATCGGCGATTAATGCCGAAAATGACACCACCGATATCACATCATCCAACTCACGCAGCCGGTCACGAAACGCCGCTTCAAATAACGGAATATCCGCTTGCCGCCCAAAGGTGGTTTTCCAGTAAGGAATCCCCATATCGAGCTTATGCAACATTTCACCACGGAGTGCTTTGACGTAATGCTCACAACGGTTTTTTGATGCCCGTTCACCACTCACAATCGATAAATTTCCGTCATTGCCAAGATGGATGTCGTTATTGCTGTCGACATTAAATGTTTTCATACGGGGACTCCTGAATTGCTATTACCACTTTGAATACCGCTGTGTTTATGTGTTGAGCCGATATCTTTACCGTTGTGTTTCATCGTACCGCCGTTTGAATCGCTGTTACCGTTTATAGCCTGATTACCATTAACCGTAACATTGCCGTTAAAGGTGGTTTCGGGCACATTGACTTCAAGAACGGGCGAATCTAAAACCGCTTTACCCTCATGCAGTGACAAACATACGGAGCCATCCATGGACTGAATCACCAAGGCATCCGTATTTTTGCCATCAATCAACCAGCCTTTAAGTGTGTCAGGGAAGAACATCGCATCGCTAAAGGTATGTAAACGAGCCGTATTCGGTTCATCCTCTAAGCCGCCACGCTGAAAGATTAAGCTGATATCACGGTCATTGGCTTTTAACCAACCGAAATCACCCGCCTTGATCGGCATACGGATAAAAAAGCCCCCGCCACCAAAACGAAAAACGGGAATATTCGGTACTGGTGCACGCCCGACTTTTTGCCCCTCCGTCGATACCATCATGACGAGTGGCTTAATCACCGCGCGGTTAGTTTTATCGTCATAGCTCACTACTGTCGCGGGGAGCATGTCGTCAATATTCATCAATAGGCTACGAAACGCAGCCATAAACTGCCCTGCCAAGCTGCCTTCGCTAGCAATATCATTATTGGGTTGGTTCATGCTTTACACTCGTTTGCAGGTCGCTTGGTAAAAGAAGGGATCGTCATGAGACGCTATATCGAACTTGAGTTGCTCAATAATGTAGTCGCCATTCAAGGCAGGATTAAACTTGCTTTCAAGGCGTAACATGCCGCCCAATGACGACTCACTATCAATTAAATACGTGACATCGACGCCCTTCTCAGTGGCTTTAGGAATACCGACCATACCCGATTTTTGGTTAAGAATACGCAAGCGGCCACTTAACGCTTTATCCTGGTCTTTCACATACAACATATCGTCGTCGATAAACGCCTTCACATTGCCCGCATCTTGCAGCCGTTCCACTTGCTTGAGTGCCGGCCCACAAAAATACCAATTGGCAATATTTTTATCGGTGGCTTGAAAGTCCAATTTAACCCCGCAATCCTGCGCGATATTTTTGGCTAGCTCGCTCATTTTGCTTATGGCACTACCCGATGAAGAAACAATATCTCGGGCGTTTGTGTTGTTGGTTTTCGCTTTTAAGGTCAGTGTCACATCTGGCGGTGAGGCGATTTCTGCGCTAACAATATCCCCCACATAAATGCGAAAAACACCCGTACTGGCGCGACCCGCTTCAACAATCAACCGATGCGAAGTTTTGCTTTTTGCATACGGGCTCGTTTCCGTGAGTAACATGTTGCGCGTATCGGCATTTAATCCGTCAATATTCACCGTGCATTCATTCTGCAGGGGATTAGCATACTTAGTACCATTGGCACGAATACGCAGCCCCTCATACCATTGCAACCGTCCATTTACCTCGATCCCTAATCGGATACGGCGTAAATCAATCATCATCCCCCCACCAAACAAGACTGTGTGATTGCCCAAACTGCGCCCACCACGGATATTCATCATTTTCAGTGATAAAGGCGAAATTACCGTTACCCGATAAATAGCGGTAGGGGATCAGCGGTTGATTGGGGATCACACGAATACCTTGCAGTAAAACCACATCATTGCGCTTGATATCGCAACACATTGTTGTTCGCGCCACTTTAATCGTCAGCTCCCACTCGTCACCGCCAAGGCTCACGCGCAAACGTTGATTAGGTACGGCATTTAAAGGGATCTCTTGCATGGGTCACCACCCTAACGTAAATTCACCGTCAGCAATTTTGGTTGCTGCCGATTTTTTCTTTTTGTCTGGTACCGTGGACGTTTGCACTTTTCCGCGATTCACTGTGCTCGATTGCTCTTTTTTTGCCACCTTGCGGGGCGGTAGGTCGCCATATTCGGGCTCAACCGTTCGCCACTCACTAAAGCGAAGTGACAATTTAATCGCATCGGCCATCTCAGGAATTTCATCGTGATAGAGATTCACTAACAGCATCGGCTTGTAGGTTTTCACCCGCGTTTGAATGCCCACTAGCTGGTGTTTATCATAAGCTTGCTGTAGGGTTTCAAAGGCGCTTTTCATTTCGCCAGCTAAAATTAAATCCATACCAATTTCAACGGGCTGAACTACCACATGGTCACTGCGTGTTTCCCCCGACTCAACGGTAAACTGTGTTGCTTTGTGTTCGTCACGCACGTTAATTTGAATTGGATTGGCCGTTTCAAATAACGTCGAAAAGTTATCGACATTGAAGATTTTCACCTCGGTGATCATTTGCTTACCCCCGAACTGGTTTGATGGGCTAAATCTTGTAGCTGGGATTGCAACGCATCTTTCGTGCCATTAGCCATGCCTTGCGCATCCGTGGCTTGGGTTTCCACTTTGATTTCACCAATCGACAAGTTAGTTTCATTGGTGGTACTGGATTGATTACTGATGGCTTGGCTGGTCATCGGGTTGATTGGATTGGCCGACATGCCGTTAATTTGTTGGCTCAGTCCTTTTACTAACAATGCAGTATCTTCTTCAGATAACTTGGGCTGTTCGGGAATTTGGTGCTCTATCGTGCCATCAGACGTGACTTTGCGTTCAACCGTTTGAGTCATTTGTGCATCCTCAAAGCCAAACCACCCTTTGACCGTGTTCCAGCCATTTTTAATCGAGTCTAAGCCGTCATTAATCCAACCTAAATACTGTTTGATTTGCGCCCATAACCACTTAAAAATCCCTACAACGGCATCAGAAGCCACCGTAAAGACGCTTTCAAATTGCTTGCCCCAATCTGCTAAATCGTGAATAAAGCCCGTGAGCCATGTCCATAACTGCTTGCCACCATCAACAATAAAGTTAAAAGCTGACACTGCCACATCGGCGACGACCTGAGACAAGGTAATGACAAAATCAAAGAAGGCTTTAAACGCATCCCACAACGCAATAATGACGGCTTTAAGTTCGGGGTATTCATCCAAAATACGCCCTATCATCGAATCATTGCCGTCAATAAAGTTCATGATATCGTCATAAACTAAGGCAAACGCCGCAGCCAGTAAGGCAATAACCGCGATGATCGCCAAGATGGGCCATGTTGCTGCCAAGGTCGCTGCCGCAGCTGATAACATGGCAGGCACATAAAACACCGCAATAGCCGAACCTATTGCAATAAAGAACCCTACAATGAGCGACTTGTTTTCTTTGCAAAAGCTCACAAAGCGGTTAATCCACTCTAACCCTTTGGTTAAAATCGGGATCACCATTTCAAGAAAGCTGTTTTTCAGTAAACCTGATGATTGCTTAAAGCCTTGCATGGCTTTGTTGAATTTGATGGATTGTTCAATACTCTCTTTGTTGATACCTGAGTATTCTTTTTGAATGCCCATCATGCGTTCGAGCTCTTTGCGGCCCTTCATCATCAGCTCGACAGTTTTATCATCCGTCACGCCCAGCCCAGCAAGCGTTGCCTTAGCTTTGTCGAACTTCATGCCCTGCACTTTATCTGCAGTCTGAAGTACTTTTTCCATGGAGTTGTTCGCAAAGCCAAATGATTTGGCCATGGCGGATAAATCCGCTTGCGCCGCATCACGCGTACCGCCCAGTTCAGCCATTGAACCCGCGAAAGCGTCCACATCGGCAGTCGCTACATTGATTTTTTTACCCAGTTTGTCGAGGGTTTCAATATCAGCCGAACGTGAAATCGATTCCCCCACCAAGGCAGTTGCCCCCATCAATAAGCCAACCGCCCCCAATGCCTTTTTGGCAAACGACATGACCGTATTACCCGCTTGCTGGTATTTAGTTTCGGTATTCTCAAGGGCTTTTTGCACCGATTGCTGAGCTTTAATTTCACTGGTCGCCGCTTCAATTCCCTTCACTTTCATGGTGTCCACAAGGCGAATTAACTCGCTGTAATTACCTTGCAGTGCCTGAATAATGGCGTTGGACAGTTGCTTCGCGGTGATACCTTGGTGTTCTGCTAACGTGAGGTCGGTGACACCTTGATTAAGTTGAATAACGTCTTGCTGTAGTGCCTGGTAGTTTGCATCGAGCTCACCCAAAACAACCTGAGTGGATTGCATGCCTGCATCAGATATTGAGCGCTGTGCCTCAAGGTTAGCCATCGAATCTGTTACTGTCTCTAATTGTGTTTTAACCGAGCCAGTTTGGGCAATAACCTCATCTGCATTAGTGACAAAATCAATCGAATGTTCAACTGATAAGCCTTGCACTGATTGGCGTAAGTCTGCCATTACACGTTCAATTTCTGCGGCGCCATCGGCCGTGGTAGTCGGGATTTTTTGCAGCTCGTTAATATACTCACTGACCGAGCCTTTGACCTGTTCTAATGCGTTTTTTTGGTCACCCACCGATAACGAGCCGAGGTCATTTTTCAGTTGGGTGATTTCAGCTTGCAGTGATTGCCCCCACTCCCCTAGCGCATTCCCCCCGGAGACCCAAGCAGCGTCTGCATTTTGCCGTTGCTCATCCAATGCGCTTAATGATGAGCTCACCGCATCTAACCGAGCCACGATTTGGCTTGTCTCAGCACTGACCTCGCTGGCATTGGTGGTGAACAAAATGGCATGTTCGGTCGACAGCCCCTGCAACGATTGCCAAAGCTCCGTCATGACACTCCCGATGGTCAGTGAACTTTGCTGCGCCGCTTGTTGGGTTTGTTTCATGCCATCAATAATGTCATCGGTCGAACGTTGCACCTTTTTAAATGCCCCATCCGCTTGCCTTGTATCAAACTCAAAGACCTGCACAAAGGTATCCATTAATGACATTAGCGATCCTTTGAAGCCGCAAGGGCTTCGTTATAACGGTTAGTGATGGCAATTTCCCACAGGTCCATTGCCTCTTCTAAATCTATTGAGGTTTTGAGTTCGGTGAAGGTGGCGAGGCATTCGCTGATGATGACGGCAAAGAACCCATCAGCGTTTTTATAATCGACGGGAGTGAACCGCTTACCTTGCTGAGCAGGAAGTGGAGGAAACCTTGGCTCCCGTCGTTGCCGAAAAAACTGGTGTTGTATTTCAGCATTTCCAACTCTAAGCGGATCAACGATTCGCCATCGGGCACATGGTTATCAATCAAGGTTTGTGTTTTAAGGGGGATTTCTTCACCATCGATAGTGACACACACATAGGCCATCATTTTCAGCATGGCCTCTTTGCTGACCTCATAGTCACCGATTTTCGGGGCATTGGATAACGGGTATTTTGCTAAGATTTCACGCCCAACCGTAGCCGGTAGGCGGCTAATTACAAATAGCTTTTCAACGCCATCAACGTCTTTGATAGCGACTTCTTTAGGTTTAATCAACATGGTAAACACCAATAAAAAAGGCGGGAACCCCCGCCAGAAATTGAAATGAATTAACGGATACGCGTACTGTCGAAATCCTGAAACACAAAGGTATAGACTTTGGATTTCAAACGCCCTGCCGAGGCGGCAGAATTGCCACGACTGCCATTGGTAATCTTGCCGTTACGCGCCGTGACCGTTGAACCATCACCGTAAGACGCCACAAAGGTAATGATATCCCCTGCGTGTCGACGCCCTTTTTTTGCGGTATTGGCTTCGAGCAAAATAGACAAGTTTTGATCTTCTTCACTGCCGGCTAATACGTTGATCGTGACGGTTTGTGGTGTCGGTGTGGACCAACTCACCAAGTTACCATTAATGTCCATGCCCGTTTGTGCAATATCGACAGCCGGTAAATCCAGTGGGTCAGCATCGTCAGCAAAGGCGGTAATTAAAATCCCAGTGGGAAAGGTTTTGCTGGCTTGAATGGTAAAACTCAAGCCGGTTGCAGAGATATCATGCATATTCTACTCCTAGACTAAATTATGAGAGCCTTCGACTTTGCGAACCCAATCGCCTTTGCCATAAATCAGCACGTATTTCATGACATACTCAGGCAAGTCGCTTACACCGGTGTTTTCAACAATCTGCGCGTTATACCAATAGCCTTTATCCTGTACGTCATACCAAGCAAGGTCATCGCCGGATGCATCTGCAATGGCGAGCTTTTGCACGTCGCTCAGCGTTTTACCCGCTAAAATCGTGCCGTTATTAATCGCTTTGGTGACCGCACCGGCAATCACCATCAACGCACGCGCTTCACCGTCCTTATTCGCTGGAACACCCCGTGTGGCCAACAACACGTTAAACCACTGCTGAGCAATATAGGCTTTTAGCCATTGCTCATTGGCGTGCACGCTCATATCCAGCGGATTAGACGGACCACCACATAAGAAGCCTCGCTGATAGAAACGAATTTGCGAGCCGGCTATCGCGGTTTCACCGTAATAGTTCACGCGAAGCTTATCGAATCGGTCAGCGGCTTTATCCGTGGTCACTTGCGCAGGGAACGTCACACCTAACTGACGAAACATGTAGTTTGTCGTGGCGTTGGTTCGGTCATAATCCGTCGCCGCCATAACGGCCATGGGTAAGGTTTGAATAAAATAGTTGGTATCTGTTTTGAGGTTTAACCCCACAGAAGCGGTTCCCATCAATGCTGCGCTAAAATCTTCAACCTGCTTTTCGCTCACGCTAATGTGCAACTGGTATTTGACGTTTTCACCGGAAACATACTGCGCCAGTGGCACTGCTTGCTCTAACGTCAGTTCATCCAAAAATGTCGCACTGCCGAATGAATCGGAGACTTGCTCGGCAACCATAAAGGCTTCCAGCGGCGTTTGTGCAGGGTTACCTTCAGATGCGGTACCGGAAGACAGCCCCATGGCATTGGCTAGCACCGAATATTCAACACTAATGGATGCGCGTTCTTGCACACCACCACTCAGCTCAAAGGCGCTATCGAGTGAGTTAAACGTCAAGTAGCTACTGGAAAATTGCGGTTCCCTTTCTGCATTGAGCTTTGCTTGAATGGTGGACGCAATATCCGCATAGGACTTCGCTTCTGACAAATCAATGTCTTTGTAGCTTTTAGTGACGGTACCAATCGTGACGGAGAGCGTCCCATCCGCAATGATTTTTAAATCTGCTAATGCGGCAGCTTTGGTACCAAATAGCGTAGGCGCTCGGCCGACAGGTTCAAAAGACGCAATTTGCAGCTCTTTAGGCTTGCTCACGGGTGCGGGGCTGACATAGCTAAAATATTGTCGTGCAAAGTGGGCTTCGGGAGAATCAACACCCAGTAAATCATCAACCTGACCACTGGCGAACTCTAAAACTTTACCTGCAGGTATTTTCGGGTTAGTGGAAAATAAGCGGCCGGTTAATTTACGCATCGGGACAGCAGACGCGCCAATAACCGCCGATGCGATATCAACGTATCGAGTTTGTTTAATTGGCATAATAAAACCTTATATGCGGTGGATATCAGGATAGAGCGCGCTTATGGCAGCTGTATCAGGGAAAAGAGAGCGTTTAAACGTCACATTAAAATCAAACGAGGGGTTCTGTTCGTAGTTGCCCTGGTCATTAATAAAGTAAGGCTGGCGAACGGATGTTGCCCGTTGTACACCAATACCTTGCTTTCTCAATGTGGTCACAAAAGGCAGTGAATTGACAACCATTCGAGCAATGGCGGTAATATCATTAGCGGTATATGGGCCTAATTGGGTAATGAATGCCTGAACTTGGTACGTTTTCTCCGATAATTGGTTTTCTTGGTGATTGGCATTGTTGCCTTGGACATTGTAATTGCGACCTTGCCAGCCATGACCACTTTCATTGATGGAAAAGAACATCACCATATTATCTTCACGGCCTTGCTTGGTGGATTGAAAACCCGCTTTCACGGGAATATCAATACCCACTTCGGTCAGCAGCCGTAATAACTGTTTGCGAATGGCAATATCAACGTCATTATCCGTCATAGGCCCCTACCTCGATGCAAATCACCGATTTCCAGCCGTCCTGCTCGTACCAATCCGCATTCCCCATCACATCGTATTTCTTACCGTTAAAAACAAGGTAATCGGGGGACGTACCACGCTGAATGCCTTTGATATCATGGGAGGTATAAAAACGGCGATAAACTTGGTTTGAATCAAAGCCCATTGATTGTGCATCTTGGGTATCGACGGCTTGCCAACTCCCCCGAATATCCACTGGCTCATGATATTGGTTTTGGTCATGCCCTCGCTCATCGGGCTCACGGTTTTTAAAGCGAAACCATAAGGCTGTTTGCTGAGGAATATAGCGGGAAGCGATACGGTGTAAATTTCCAAACATTATTTATCCTCCACGACAAAAGTGACGGCCTGTAACATCTGCCCCGTGTCCACTAAGGGCTTATCGGTGGATTTCCCTTTGCTATGACGCCGCGCTCTGGCTTTTACCGTTGAATCGTCTAACGCAGGCGTGGTTACCGCTTTAATAGCCAGTTTCACATCCCCAGCCGCTTTTGCTCCCACTTGGGTTAGCCCATCAGTAACAGAGATATTGCCAACGATCGCCGCTTTGGCCACACGGAAAATTAACTGGCCATACTCTGTTTTTTTATCGCTCATTGTTGGGCGAAAAAACGAACGGGGAGGAATGCCACCTGCGGGGTAACCCAATTCTTGAATAGCCGCAATATAGGCAATGGGCGTGCCATCGGGATACTTCGAATGCTCAAAGAAACCCACTTTCAGTTGTTTCTTGGCTAACTCATCGTAAACCGCTTTTAACTGCGCTAATTTGGTCATTAACGTAATCGACCCCCGCGCGTAAATCGCCCACCCGCACCACCGATGTATTGCGGCACACTACAGCGTTTTATCAGTGCTAAGAACTGTTGGCCATAGGTGGTCATTTTGAACCAGTGTGACCAATCAGAACCGGCAGGGGGCGCAGAGAATGACACGCTGACTTTATCGATGGTCACACTAGTCACAACACCAGTTGGGGATTCATCATCCGCAATCCACTTTCGCAGTGATAGCATATGAGCAACAACCAACATCCACAGTTCGTTAGTACATACGCCCCTGCAGGGAGAAAAGTAATTTAAGGCAGATTGAGCAATAATATAAATGTCATCATCACTCACACCATTAAACGATGGATAGAGCACACGAAATGACGTTAGGGGAAATGTGCTCGCCTCCATCATTATTTACCCTTTTTGTTGGTTTTCGGGACAGCTTGTTTTTCTGCTTCCAATGATTCCACGGTATCCGGCGCTGACTTATCGCTGGCTTCCATATTGGTGGCCACTTTTTCAGGGTCTTCTTTGCGGTTTTCAACGCTGATAAACCCGTTTTCTTTATGCAGTTGAAATACATGGTTATCTTTAAGTTGAGCGTATTGTTCGTCGCTGATTTCCGTGACACGCCCACGCGGGGTATACATGTGCTTGGTCATGATATTGGCTTGACCCGCAATAAACACTTTCCCATCGGTGACCGAGTAGTTTTGGTCATTGGATAGCGTGCAATAGACGTAGAGAGACATAGCTTTCTCCAATAAAAAAGCCCTCATTTGAGGGCGTAAAAAAGGAAGTGGTCAGGTTAAATGCCAGTTAGGCGGGTGATAGCCCAAGGGCGCGTGACAAAGACACCCGCTGTCGCGTTGGTCGCATCCTCTAAATACCCTTTGATTTGCGCTTGCGAGCCCAGTAATTGGTACTTAACAGGCACCACTTGTAAGATGGTCGCGCTGGTTGCGGTTGAGCCATCATCGATGGTATCTGCGAACATATACGCCACATCCGCACCACCATTCGCCCCGACAAATTCAGGTGAGAACACAAAGCGCAGGTTTGGATAGTTTTCTTTCACCCATTGATACACCGTTTCACCACGCGCCACAGGGTTAGCGACATTGAGAGTTGAACGGTAGCCCAGCGGTAACGTCAACGTGATCGCGATATCGTCTTTGATAATCCCGCCTGAACTCATTTCAATGCGCGAGAACATATCGGTAATATCTTGGGTGATATCGGCAAACGTGCCGCCCTTCCATTTTTTCGATGCGGTTTCATAAGCCGGTAGATTCGGTTCATTCATCAAGCCAAATACACGTGTTTCAGGGCTATTAAACCCATAGTAACCAATCCGCTCACGTCCTTGCTCTAAAGATTCAGTCGCTGAATTACGTTTTTCCGCAGCGGCTTCAAACCCAGCAGCAGATTGGCGGGCTTCCTCTAACTTACCGACTTGAAAACCTTGTTCAAAACGCACGATACCGCGACGTTCTTGGTCTTGAATGTAAGACGCTAACGGTACGTTGGTATGGTCGCCGTAGAGCTCGGCTTTACCGGTTGGTGTTGCCACGTTCAGAATGATTTCTTCATCGTGCCATTCACCCGCATTCAATACACCAGTGATTTCATCCAATACGCGAACGCGAGTTGCAGTACGAATCAGACCAGGGAGAACATGTTGCAACATTTCACGTTGAATTAACCCACCCTGCATGGCTGCACCTGTGATCGCGGAATCCATCGACGCCAAGCCACCAAAACCAATTTGCTCAAGTTCCTGATACGTCCACTGTTGGTTAGGTTGGATATTAAGTTGGCCATGCTTGCGAATATCGCGGCCAGACATATAAAACTTTTGCTTGCTAACTGGCATTATTCACCTTCCTTTACTGCCGCTGGATATGGGATTTCTGTTAAGCGAATAACGCTCAAATGGGCTGATTCACTGGATTCAACGTGACGACTAACAAAACCAATCACTCGGTCACCAGCAGCAGGAACAAGCTTGGAGGAAAGTGAGCCGTCCGTTTCATCAAAGACAACTGGTGCATTGATTTTACCTACCCCTTCTTCGAGTTCGACGTATACTTCGCCCATTGCCAAAAACTCGCCTTGGGTGCCATTGCGCGCATGGTTCACTTCAATACGATACGCTTTCGGGTTAATCATAATCCCCGCAAATGCGCCCTTGCCACCCACTTGCACAGACTCCACAGAATCATCTTTGTAGGTGTAAGCCCGACCGAAGATATTTTGCTTTTCATCCGCTGAGCTGAGAATGGCGGCAACGGCACGAATAGGCCCTGCATGGCTGATTTCACCCACTACGCCAGACGTTAAGCCATGCGACACTGATTTAGGAATTGCCATTATTTCTCCCCCCATTTGTCCATAATTGATTTATTGCTAACCGCAGAGTCCATCGTCACCGTAGCTTTCTGTGAATCCGGCACACGCCCTTGCATCCACGCATCGAGTGCAATAGCTTCATTGCCCTTGCCACATTGAATGCCGAGCTTATCAACACCATACTCCGCCACTTGTTGCTTGGTCATGGCTGCATGGTCAAATACACCAAGGAATGGGGTCAGCTTATGGGCTAACGAATCACGCTCACCAATTTGCTTTAACAGTGCGCCAGTATCCATCGTGGGCTTTGATGCTTCTAAACGCTTAATTTTGCGCTTCAAAGATGCAATCTCATCCATTGTACCGATGCCGTTTTTCAAGCGTTTGAGTCGGCGATTTAAGCTATCCGTGGTCGCTTGGTCGAGATGCTCTTTGGCTTCTTCAATCGCTTCAGCGGCAGTCTCAATCGCAACTTCGGCAGCTTCTACGGCTTCAGGTGTACCGGTTGTGGCTTCCTCTGCTGCAACTTCGGCGGCTGCCACGGCTTCTTCCGCTTTTTGCTCTTCTTCAGGATCAGCATCAGTGGATTTCTTTTCTTCTTCCGGATTCTCATCGGTTGAAGGCTTAGTTTGTGCAATCACCTCTGCAATAATGCTTTTCAGCGCAGTAACTTGCTCCGCTGTAAACGCACCTTCATCAGTGGTTTGCTTCTCTTTGTTTTCTTCTTCGTTCATGCGAATAAGTTCCTTTGTGTCGATAGTGATAACGAGGTGATCTTGCACAGCGACGTCAGGGCCGGTTCGCCCTTCATCCACTAATGCGAGGTGATTTCCACGTAGGTGACGCTGAATGACGTCATAGTGTTGGCCTTCATAAATGCCTGAGGTGAATTCATATTTACTGCGATAACCGGGTGAAAGGTCGATTTTGCCGCTGTCGATATTGCTAAGCGCTACATCTGAAAAGATTTTGATGTTGGCTCTAAGATACGGCGGGTCAAAATACACATTCTCACCAATCACCCCTTGGATGCCTTTTTTCTCCGCTGGGGTCGCGTGTTTGCCTAACATTTCATGTTCAATAATGAACGGGGTGAGTTTGAAAGAGTTAATTGTCGCTTCGCTGGCCAGTTCTTCTGGTGGCCGCAATACGCGATAGATTTTATCGGGTACCGGCGCACCAATTTCTGCCCCCAAATAATCAAAAACCCCAACTTTAGAGATGGGGTTGTCTGTTACTTCGAGCCAGCCGTTATTGTCATAGGTTCGTTTTGTCATGTCTCCTCGCCACTTTCTTCCCCACTAAAATCGATAACAGGCGTCCAAAAGCATTTGCAGTTAGGTAATTGACCCGGTAATCCACGTTCGCCCGTTTTTGTGTCAATAATCGGTGGGTTATCTAAATCAAAGACTTCACCGTCTAACTGTAGATGCCACTCTCTCGGCTCGGCGCTTCCACCGGAGTGATGCCAAATAGCCTTACGAATTCCCGCTGATTTCATGCGTTCATAGTTTGCCGCAGTCGTAATTTTTCTCGTTTGGTCAACGGCGATAAAATTCGCTCGGCTTTCTGTGACGCTGCCAGTGTGCCTGATTTCATCTAATAAGGTTTTCGCACCCTCGCCCCCTTGGGAAATAGAGCGCAGGGCAGCACTTTCGATACGTTGATGAAATTGGCTAGGAATGGATTTAATCAGAGAGACATTTTCAGCTGTTGCAGCAATCATTTTGTCTTTTAACGCTTCAGGCATCGCTGGTGTTTTAATTGTGATGCCGCCTGAAAGCTGTTTAAGGGAGTCGTCTAAATTACGCTGCGCGCCGATATCCACTTGGGAAACCAGCTTATCGGCCATGGCGCTAGACTGCGTATTAAAGATTTTATCCCACTTACGTTTTAACCGGTTGAGCCAAATCCGTGTTTGACTCGCAATGCTGGCATCCATCGTGGCGCCGTCAAAATCATCACTCAATTCACTAAATACGTTTTCATAGTCTTTAATCATTGAGCTGATTAACCGTGACATATCACGTTGATAACGGCTAGATGGCGCTGCTGAATACTGCAGGGGTTTGCCCTTCAATACCGCTTGGCGGGCGGTTGCCCACTTCGCCTTTTTCGTTCGGACTCGTATTCGTCTCGACATAGTCACTCTCGTTCACATCAATGCCGTAATAGCTCGACTCTTTATCTGCAGCCAGTTTTTTACGGATATCCAACCCATCAATGGCACCCGTAGCCGCTAGAGCCGCGTCCGTCTGAGCTGATTTCAACTCAATATCGGCACTCTCTGCCGCCGTTGGGCTATCGAGTGGCGCCCATGTCACTGATATTTCAGTCAGTGGTAGTTCTTCGCTACGCATCAACATGTCGTAATGACGCTGCAAGAGTTCTTCTAAGTCGTTCGATTGCACACTTTCCAGCTCTTCACGGTAGTTCGACTCTTCATACTCACCCGTGGCATTAAAGCCCTTTGGCGTGGTACCGAGTAACTTAGTGGCGGGTACATTTGCTGCCGCTGCCACTAACTGGTATTGCGTCATAATGGTGGCATCTAAATCCGCTAATGAGGTGTCAAACTGCTGTGCAACGTCCTCTTTCCCCATCACTTGCACGCCATAGTTATCGCGCATCTCCATAAAATAAAGCATGTTTTCCTGAATTGTGTTCTTATCTGCACCTTCAGGGTCAGCCATGCCAATCGTCAATAACCGCTTGGTCATCGCCAGTTGTGGCGCTTCATTGGCGGTGCGTTCAGAGGCATAAACACGCTCATAAATGCGCTCTGGCACTGATACGCCGAAATAGTTATACAGCGGCTTCAGCACGTTAGGCACGGGGAACGGGACAAACTTAATAAAGTGCGATTTATGGTATTTGCGACCGCCAATCACATAATAAGTGGGGTCGTAAAAATCCATGCTAGCAGGGTCTTGGATATTGGAGTCGGTTAAATCAGGCGTTACCCATTGTGGGTCAATTTGCTTGATCCCCTTATACATTCCTTTGATCACACCATCGAGATTGAACGGATTTTCATACCACTCTTTCGGGTTTGAAGTTTCCACCACAAACAATGCTAATCGACCGCCATATACACGCCCAAAGTGAATAAGCTCCTTCAAGTGATGTTGTATACGGTACTTTTTATCGCGTTTACGCAGCTTTTTACTGATAGCGCTGTCATCGTCATTATCGCAATCAATATCATACCCTTGACGAATGGCATCACGGGCAGGCATATTACAAGCCTTATCCACCAGCCAATGTTTCGCAATAATGGCGCACATATTGTTGCCAATAAACATTTGGCTCGCATACCAAGCCGCTTGCGATTCGGGTACACCATAAACTTGCTCACCTTTGAATGACGGCACGGAAGTATCAATGCTATCCATCCCCACACCGTTAATCACTGGTTGTGGCAAATCTAATCCGTTAAATCCCTTATCTTTTGCTAATGCAGGGTACAAATCTGTGGTAAATGCTGACCGCTTCGGCGGTGCAATCTGCTCTGCAATTTTTCGCCTTTTAAACGGCCACATAGAATTACCTCTTGGTTGTAAAGAAACCGCCTTTTTTCTTCTGGTATAAATCACGCAGCGCCTGCGTCATCGCATCCACCGTATCGTCATGACCCGCGAATGGGAACGTGGTAATTTCCTCCACGGTTTCCACTATCCACGGTGCAATGTCTTTGTGCGGTAGCCACACGTTGCCCGCCTCCCATTCAGCGGTACAGGCGTGAGCGCGTGCGATTTTGCTGCCATCAGGCTCAACGGGAATTAAGCCTGATACCGATGATTTAAGAGAGTCGATAACTGCAGGACCATTAGCTTTATCCTCCACCAGCTTACGGCGCCCTTCAGGGAATTTTTCCGCGAGCAGCTTCACGGCATCCTTAGTTTGAGTAAAGCTCATGCGTTTTCGAATTTGATAGAGCAAATAGGCATTGGCATCTTTCTTGCCCCAAACCTGACCAACAACATAGTCAGTACCGTCGCTGTCTTTAAAGGTCATATCCCAGCTATGGATAACTTTATCGAACTTATCCGGTAGGTCTTTAGGTAAGTAATAGCGTACAAACTCTTCGTGGAAGATTTGACCATCACCCGGCTTCGGCGATTGTTGATACATGGCAGACCAGAAGTAATCACCAAGGATCGCTTTGGTTTCTAACAGCTTATCAATGGGGTGAAGTTCAGGTACCAACGCTTCCCCTTGCTCATTAATGGCAGGGAATGCAAGCACTTTGGTTTCAGGGGCTTTTTCTTTTAGTTGGCCTGATAAATCATCGGTCGCCCACCGCGTGGCCATGATGATTTCGCCGCTGTTTTTTGATAAGCGAGTCTTAAAGGTCGAAACGTACCAATTCCAAATCGACTTTTTAACCGTCGGGCTAAGTGCTTCTTTCGAGTTTTTTATCGGGTCATCGATAATGCCGAGGTCAACTTTTTTACCCGTTAGTGGGCCACCAACACCCGCACACACATAGCTGCCTTTATGATTGACAATGCCGAACTCATCAGAGTTACGTTTAACAGCGATGCCATTCTCGGGCTTGTTACCTAACCAGCTCTTTGGAAATAACACACGATATTCAGCCGACATCATAATTCGCTGAACATCAGTGTTCATATCACCGGCTAAATCAGACGAATACGACAGCGCCCCGACGCGCATGTTAGGGTATTTTCCAAAGAAGTAGGCAGGAAGATAGCGGGAAACAATATCAGACTTACCATGCTGTGGCGGTGCGCCTAATATTAACTTAGGGCGCTTACCTTCCATCATATCAATCAAGAACTGGTCGAGCGCATCACATACCGTTTGAGAGAAATGGCTTGTGATGTATTCAGGGTTTATGTACTGAATGAATTCATGCAAACTACGGCGTGCTATCTCCCTTTCGATCTCTTCATCAAACAAACTGAAATCGATATTCATGGTTGTACCTAATTTATAAGGGCAAAACACTCATTTAAATTGGATAAAAAATATAATAATTTAATCTAATCAACAGTTATATAAAAAACACCTTACATGTTTATAAAAAAGGCAATAATATCAATGCACTTTTAATCACAGCATCAATTATTGTTAGTTCCATAGTATCTATGAATCTAATATACTCTTATCAATAAGTATCTTCTCAACCATCCTAATCAAATAAGGATAATTCGTTATGGATGTTATACCTGCTATTTTATCTGCATTATCTTCTTTATTATGGCCATTGATTGTATGTTTTTTAATCTGTTATTTTAGAAAGCATCTATTAAAGCTCATAGACACTTTCTTTGATGGCAAGTTAAATATAAAAGTCTCAGGATTTGAACTAAATTTGAAAGAAAATTCAATACAACAAGGCCACATTATTCTAGACCTACAATCTAAACTTGTTGAAATGGAAAAGAAAATAAACACATTACACCCTAATTCAGAAACAAATGTGCAATCTAATATTTCAATGAGAAAAAGGGTCTTATGGGTTGATGATAGTCCTTCAAATAATAGCTATTTGATTGAAACACTAAAAATGAATCATGTAGATGTAGATACTTCACTTTCAACAACTGATGCTATTGAAAGAATCAAACAAAATAATTTTGATGTTATAATATCCGATATGGGAAGACCCAAAGACGATCGGGCCGGAATAACTCTTACAAAAGAAATAAGAAATCTTAATATTCAAACTCCGGTTTTCATTTTCTGCGGTAATTGGGCCTCTACTAATTTACGCGAAGAGGCTAAAAAAGCAGGTGTTACTGATATAACTTCATCAGGAACCGAGCTTTTAGCAATGTTACCAATTTAATTTTTCTCTTTACTCTTTTTACTCCTCAATTTCATTAGTTGTTCAAAACTTAGGTGGCTTAGATCAATCCCAGTTGATTGAATAGGCCCACCATCAGCACCAGTTATTTCAGTCTTGTTCTTAACCATCCCTAAATGCTGTGCAACCATTTTAAGCGCATCGTCTTGATTACGAGTAATCACCTCAACACCAAACTTACCCTCTTTCACACCAGCAAATAAACGACGAGCTGCGCCAGTTAAATCGCGTGTATCATGAAAATGCGCATGACCAATACCAAAACCATTACAACGCGGACAATCGGGATTAGGATCGAGTGAATTGTCATAACCGTAACCACCGTTATCATGCGGTATCTTTTTCTTCTTCACCCTAGCTTCAGTAACAGCATCTTCAAATTCTATCGCATCACGCCACTGATAATTAAAGCCAAAGCCCCAGCAATGACGACAGCATAACCGGCGATATTCAGTTAGCTCGTTAACGTCTGCAGTTGCAATATCCCACCACATTTTTAATACGGCATCTTGGGTGATTTGAGTTCTGCGTTCTCGTTCTGCTAATGCGTCTGTAATTGCGCGATTGACCTTAGCATTTCTGTACATCCGACTAGCGCCAACATAGGCAGTATTACCTTCGCCATTTCCACCGGCTCTTTTATAAGCTGCCGTCCTATTTAAATCGACAAGATACTCATTGACGAATCTGAACTGCATATCGTTAAGCCCGTAATTGCACAGGTTGAACGTACTTTCATCATCGTGCGCACTATCTTGTTCTCTACTCTGCGCAGTTGGTATTGCGCTATTACATATAGGTTCTTTTGCGCATTCTTTATCGTGCGCAGTGCGCAATTTCTTGTGCGCAGTTTTTTGCGCACTCTGCGCATTCGATATCTTGATGTATCGACGTGCAGTTGCGTAATTAAGTCCTTGGGTTTCACTCCACTCTTTAGGGGATATTCCTGATTTAGCATGTTCGGTGAGGAACTGTTGCTGTAGCGTCCCCCAATCCGGTTTAGCCATCGTGTTTATCTCCTTAATGACTAGTCCTGATATAGGTTGACAACTTTTCAGGTATAAAATGCTCGATGAACCTCATCGGGCGTTTTATAGTTTAATGATAAATGAGGTCGCCTTTCATTATAAATCTGTATTGATTCTTCAACCAACCTCCTAGCCTGTTCTAAATTTCTCGGCTTTATTAACAAATATTCCATTTTTAATATCCCATTGACTCGCTCTGCTAATGCATTTTGATAACAGTCATAGCCATCCGTCATAGAACATTGAATATTATGTTTTTTATGGATTTCCTGATATTCCGACGAACAGTATTGTAAGCCTCGATCTGAATGATGGATCAAGGTCGTGGTTGAACTTCGTTTTTTTAATGCTTGTACAAATGATTTCTTGACGGCTTTTGTTTTCATATTGTCATCAAGATGATAACCCACTATTTTTCGCGAATAAGCATCGGTGATCAGACTTAAATAAGTATCTCCTTCGTGTGTGGATAAATACGTAATATCAGCAACCCACAGTTGCTCCGGTTGTGAAGGGATAAACCCTGATTTAATTAAATTTGGATGTCGATGAAATCGATGATGACTCAATGTTGTTCGATGATATGACCGCTTATTAGGCACTAATAAGCGATGTTCTCTCAACAAAGAAAATAATCGGTCACGACCAATAATTAATTGTTTTTGTTTCAAAAGAAAGTGTAATTTTCTCACCCCAAGCCTAGGGTGAACTGTTCGCTCAGATTTCACAGCACAAACAATAATTGCATCTAATTTTTTCCGCTTATCAGACGTATCTTGACGTTTGTAATAGGCTTGCCGAGTGATTTTCATAAAACGACAAGCTTTGGTTACGGTGAGTTTTTCAACCGTTTTTTCCTTAATAACTCGGCTTTGCGCTTTTTTGAGAGGCGAACTCCAAAATCCCTATCCATCACTTTGACAACCGCCTCAAAAAAATCAGCTTTGAGCTGCATCTCCTCAAGCTCTTTTTCAAGGGCTTTAATGCGTTGTTCAGGTGTTTGTTGCTCCGAGGTTTGGTTCATAGCAGCACCTTTATAAAGAGTATTGGGCGTACCTTCCGACCAATCTAATCTACCATGCTTACGTAACCAAACCAAAACAGTTGAACGCCCCTGTATGCCATATCGATATTGAGCTTGTTTATAGGTGAGCTCGCCTTTTTCTACTTGGTCAACAACCGCCAGTTTAAAGGCAAGAGAATAATCACGTTGAGTTCGTTTACCTATTGGTTTCATTACACTCTCCAATTTTAGATTGGAAAAGTGTCAACTTTATTTAGGACCGGTCACCCCTTATAAATAAAGCCCACTCGAAAGTAGGCTTTGTAATAGAGTTCTAGTGATTATTTTTATGGTATTAACTACTAAATACCTATGCTATCAATGAGCCCATATTTTGTTGCTGTGAACAAATCACGTAATTCGGCAAGCTCAATAATTTTCGCTCTTACGCTATCAACCGTACACTCAAACTCCCCATGTTTATGAGATAAATCTATTATTTCTTGTATCGTTAGAAACGAATTCCTACCCTTTACTTTAATGAAGTACAATATAAGCGAATCTAAGGTCTCAAATTTTATTTCTGTATCCATACTATTCTCATTTACTAATGGTTATTAGGTAAATATAAGCTTGGGGCTTAGTTGCTCATTATCAATGATTGAATTTACGTGAAATATCATTATTTGATCTTTTAAGTTGCGTTAGTAACTCATCCTCTAAAACACCCACTTGCAGAGATAAATGAGGCCTTCGATTATTCCCCATCCAAGAACAGCACATGCAATGCCTAGGATAAGGAAAGCTGGTGCGTATGAGTCATTACCAAACATTAACAGCCCTCTAATAACACTCCGTTCTAATGTAATCTTGCAGCCCTAATACCATTCTCGTTAGTTCTGCAATTCTGTTTCTGAGTAACCAATAATTTCGGATAGCGGTGTCAGTAGGTCTGGCGGTTGCTCCATCATCCAAGCCGGAGGTGGAATTGGTTTCGACTTTCGGGCAACTGGCTCTGATGTACACCCGCTCAGGATTGCGCTCAGCAGCAATACGTAACTTATCAATTTCACTTTTTGCATTGGCTAGTTCCTGAGTATGTTTAGTATCGAGTTTATGCAGGGATTGGACACGTTCTTGGTATTCTTCATTAGCTTTGACTTGGTCAGCTAGTTCAACAAGCAGTTCGGCATTCTTAGTGTTTAACTCACCTATCCTTTCGTGTTGTTTCCACATTCCCCAAATGGCCATCCATGCAGCGACAAATAACAATGCTCTGACTGTATTCATGGTAGTTACCACCTAGAAGATTAAAAATTAACTTGCCGACCTTTATAGTGGTCGATAGCTTTCTGGCAGCGCTTTTCTAAACTGGCTTTATCAATGCCGCATGTATTGTCAGTTAGTCTGTAGGCACCAAATACAATTATTGATATCGCTAACAGCATAAAGAGAATTACAGCCACTATAGGTTTCCATGACATATAGCTGCCTCCGCTTCTCGACGGTTTACAAGCCCACGCCATACTTTCTTTTTAACATAAACCCATTTTTTTAATTCTTCACAAGCACCGTATTGATCACCCGCATTGAGTTTTTTAAGCATTGTTGATCTTGCAAATGCATTAGTTCCAACATTAAAAGCAAATGAATATAGAGCTGCTTTTGTATAATCATTGATAGGAACTTTCACTAATCTATCAACCTGCATTTTTGTTAATTCGAAATCTAATTCTAATATCTCATCGCATTCTTCTTTTGTGTAAGTCTTGTTGGGAACAATATCTATTCCCGTATGCCCATAGCAGACCGTTAAAACCCCGCCCACGTCTTCATACGGTTCATATCTTACACCTTCAAAATGCGCAATCACCGTTAAAGCGATGGCCGAAGCCCCTGCGCCAATTAGCACAGTTAGTTTTTGTTTGAGTGACATTAGATATCCTTAGGTGCTTTCGCCATAAGTTCGGCGGCTTTTCGTGCGGTAGCTGATGGGTTTTGTGGATCAGTCTTGTTAACCAGATCTTCAAATAAACGAGTTCGCTTTCGCTGCTCTCGTCTGTTCATGAAAAAAGTCGCTAGGCCTAGGATGATGCTAAATGCCATCCCGATAATGAAGCCCCATTCATAAAGCGATAAGCTTGCAAAGAATGCTGTGAGCCCAGCACTACCGTAGGCTGCGTTGCTATATTTATCCATACGCATAAATTCACCCCCTACGGAGTGCCTGAGTTATGTGATTTAGTTAAAAGATAAATACAATTAACATGTCATAATGTTAAATTATACTTAACATTGGAGTTCCTTAATGGATGAGTTTACCGAAAAAATAAAGAAGCAATATTCTGTACCTGAGAACCATACTCTTGTAAGTACGGGCTTTCGTTGGGAGGGTTCAAGAAAGGGGCAAGATACAGACGCTCACACGTACCAGCAAATTGATGAAAATGGAAATGTCTGTGCTGAATATTTGGTAAAAGATTCAACATCAATTTATCCACCTCAAAAACGCACTATTTCAATATCTAAACGATAATATAGTTAAGCCTCTTACTTATAATTAGTAAGAGGCTTATTGTATATTTTATTAATTTCCAACTTGGTTTTCTTAAACCGCTCAGTCTCCAACTCAACGCCAATCACCCTGCGATTAAGCTTTAATGCCGCTTTTATTGTGGCGCCAGACCCCATAAAGAAATCGGCGACAGTATCACCCTCTCGGCTACTACTATTGATAATATGTTCCATCATCACTGCTGGTTTTTCGCAAGGATGTTTACCCGGATAATATTGCACGGGCGGATAGGTCCATACATCGGTATAAGGAACATCAACGGTAACGGAGAAAGGACGCCGTAATAACTGGTATTGTTCCGCTAATTCATGATATTCACGCCTTAATGTGATTTGCTCACTCACTAATTCGGCATGTTCACGACCTAACGGGTTATGACTTAACTTTTCCTCAGCGACACACTTGAACAATTCTTGCAGCTTCAAATAATCGGTTTCACTTGGTAGCTGCCACTGGCTATAACCAAACCAATGCGAGGCCATTTGCTTACCTGTTGCCTTGTGGATTTCTTTTGCTGTTATCCCCAACGAATCACGAGCTTGCTTGAAATATTCAATCAGCGGCTTAAGCACGTTTTCTTTAAGTTCACGGCATTGTTTTAAGTATTCACTACTTTTGCCTTTGTACGGGCTTTGATAATGCTCAGCAAATAAAATCCTTTCCGTACTTGGAAAGAAACTGCGCAGGTCTGCTTTGCATGCTCTACGCCACGGCCCTGATGGTTTTGCCCATATAATATGATTCAGGACATTAAAGCGTTCTCTCAATAACAACTCAGTGTCTGCGGCGAGTTTTGAACCACAGAACATATATAAGCTGCCATTGGGCTTCAGAACGCGCCAAAACTCTGCCAGTATTTCATCAAGCCATAATAGATAAGACGTGACATTTTCCCACTGATTGTCCCAACTGCACGACTTTACTTGAAAGTATGGCGGGTCAGTTGCGATTAAATCGATACAGTTGTCTGGAAGTGTTTTTATGTAGCTGAGTGAGTCACTATTAACCAAATTAGTACTGTTTAAATTTACAGTATTTTTCATAGATCAGGGAAACCTTTTTTGATAAGCTTCACCATGCTTTGTGCACATAAGCGGTGGGCTTTAGTTTGTCCGTGATCTCGCGGAACGGGCGAATGGCTGGTAAGGTGCTACCAACACCCACCAGCCGCCCATTTTCACAACGCTAGATATTTTGAAATGTATTTTCTTCGATGTTTTCTTTGATTAATCCCGCCATCGCGAGTTGCGTTAATATCAACTGACAGCGTGATTTTGCTAATTCAGTGTAACCTGAAATTTCTTCTATTGTTGCCCACCAGGAGTGCGGAACAACCTCTAAAACTATCTTTGCCTCTTCTGTTATATCAGTCTGTTTTAACATGATATTTATATACCTTTGGTCGTTTATTGGTCGTGAATACACATGTAACTCTGAACAAAGGTGACAGCAAGCTTTACTTGGTTTAAAAAGCAAAAAACCCAGCGCATTGGCTGGGTTAGTTGGTGAAGTTACTAAAATGGCAACTTACCTTTAAATAGTGGATCATTGGCTCAAAGAAGTCAACACGTTCTTACTATTATTTTTCTTTTTCCACTCATCATCGCGTATTTTAAATGTATTATAGAGATGTGGATAAATTAAATACTCGGCAGAACGAATGATTTCTTTTACCTCACGGCGACATGTGGCCATCGAGGGCTTTCTATATTCAAGCGTGCGATTTCTGCGAATCATTTGCCGTGGCTGTGCAATACCATAATAATAGCGAGCAATGGCACGGTCGGAGCTCACAAAGGCATAACGTAATAACAATAACGTAAATGCGACTCGGTCTATATGATAAATTTTATCAACCACTTTGGTGATTAACATTCCGTCGTCATCGTTACATATTTCCCTTTCTGGATAATCACGCTTTTCTACAGTAGCCATAAATTCAGCAATGATACTGCTTTGGCGTTTTTCTAATCTACCACTGTAAACCCAAGCACCGAATTTGGATAGCCAACCTTGTAACCAGGCCTCTTGCTCTGCATCGAGTACAAGCCCATCAGAAATACTTTTTATACTCGACATGCGCGCAGCTCCATGACTTCTCTTTTGGTTTGTTCTAATAACTCGATTTCGGTACCGTGAATTTCTTGCCATGTTTTAGGGGCCGCATGAAAACCAGTATCGTAGCTAGGTCTGTGATGAGGTGGACATAGTGGCAATACATCTTTATGGCTAGCTCGCTGAGCCATACCCTGCCCCGTTCTTACATGATGGATTTCCGCGGGGCTTGCTCCATACCCCATATTACGGAAACAAATACAGCCAAGTTCGGCTACATCTGATAGCCACTGTTTATCTTCTTTGGTCTTTGATTTTTTGGTCATTGGTCTTGCCTCTAGGTAAAATCTAATAACTGAGCCGCCGCATTTTCAGCAGCTTCTTGGGTGGGAAATTTACGGAATAGAATGAAGTTCCAAAGCACATCGAGTGTGGCTTTGTAGAGTTCGCCAAAGGCTAGGTCATCCATTTTGGCAAAGCTGATTGATTTAGCGACACGACGTAGGCTACCGTCTGGCATTTCAAAGGTTTCATAATGGCCAGATTGCTCTACTACCCAATAGCGGAAAGCATCAAAGGATTTGGTCGCTGATATATTGTGAGCGCGTTTCTGTGCTATTTCATCGAGGTAAACATCTGCAGCTGACTGGAGGGCATCGTCGTTATCTGTGTAATAAGCGAGGAATTTAACGTAACCACGTACTAGCTCTTTTTCTTCAGGCGAAATTGTGCCGCCGGTTGGTTCCCAATATTCATACCCTAGATTGAGTAGTGCGAAGTATTTACGGTGGAAACGTGGATTACGTGCTTTCTTGAAATCGCCATAAAGCACATCACCACATTTGATTTTCGAATGCAAAAAATCTCTCGCAGCGGGGTTAGCCGGTACAAGAGTGTCGTTAGACATTTTGATAAAGCTATGCTGTGCCATACGTTTCTCTCCGTAGACACAGCAAGTGTTAAGATTGGGTGTTCAGACCAACAGGATCATTAGACCAGAAATAATAGCTCTAAGCAAAACATATCAGTCACTTGTGAAAATATGTTCAATATCCGAGCAATGGCCAATTATTTCAATATAACTACGTTTGTAATAATCAATAGATGTTTGAGTATTTTTAATATACTCTCTCAATCCTATCGACGTATATTCCTTGCTGCATAAATCAATAAATCCAACAAGAAAATAATCATTAAAATAGTGAGTGAATCTTCTAGTTTTAATTAATAGCGCTATCAGCCTATCATCTACCTCTGACACATTTAAAAGATATTTATCCATCACCATCGTTGAGTGTTTTATCAACGGAATTAAATATGAGCTATTGTCTTTAGTTAAATAGTCTAAATATTGC
The DNA here is from genome assembly GCF_016618195.1 of Providencia manganoxydans. NCBI lineage: Bacteria > Pseudomonadati > Pseudomonadota > Gammaproteobacteria > Enterobacterales > Morganellaceae > Providencia > Providencia manganoxydans. The sequence goes on along the minus strand of NZ_CP067099.1, from coordinate 1,570,892 downwards.
ATGCCTACCCAAGCTATTAACCTGCATACTTTTTAATTTATTGTTTTCCACATGATTGATGAGTTCAATTAATTGGTTTAAATTATCAAAGTTATTTTTAATTTCATCATATATTAAAATTTTAAGTGCCTTAATCTTATCTTCTTTGCTCTTCTGTTTACCCTTTTTATCTGCGCTTCTCTGAAAAAAATGAATTGAAATTGCAACAAATATCGCAAGAAAAGAAGCCAAACTGCCAAAAATAGAAAAACGCTCAACTAAAGTCATAGTATATCCTTATGTTAAATTACATCCGTTATTCTACCTTCAATTTCAACTCATGCCACCCCATAGTATTCCAACACTCAGAACTACCACTGAGGCAACACTCCGCCACAGGCAATTGCTCATCACACTTTTTACAGCGCCTTTTGTTTAGCTCTGAGATTAGCGACATCACGGAACAGTCATCAATTCTAATTAACATAGAAAGATATTCAGCGATATCATAGGGCTCTCTTCCTGGTCTACGTAATGCGCAATTTCTTTGAAGCATTTCTAACTCTTGCTCATCGAGAAATAACTCTATTTTAGTAACGCCTGATTCCTTTTGACGCTTACGCTGTTCGGCTTTACGTTCTGCTGCTGTTTTTGCCATTGGTCTTGCCTCTTCATATCAACTCGGTTAATGCACTGAGCAATAACGCTCAATAGATAAATCATCTACTCTAGCGCCACCTAGATTTGCCCAAAATGCTATTGTTGAAAGTACATCTTTTTCGCTTGTTGCGACAAAAAGAGTTATGAAAGACGTTTGGTTCCATAAACCACTTGCTTTATAAACCGATTTTTTCATTTTAACTCCAACTAACTACATCTAATAACCTTATGACTAAACGGACTTATATACGCTGTAAAGCTTGTAGTTATATGATGGGAACGATTTTATTTTTTCCAAGTGTGTGCGTTTCATACCCTCATCACCTCACGCCAATGATTTAACCTATCTCTAAAAAATTCCCGATGTACTACCGGTGCCTTTTCAATTTCAACCAGTACGCGCTCTCTGTAGATTTTGCGATTTTTCAGTTGCCGAATAAGTCGACTAGCCAATAAATCAAGCTGCTCCAGTTCGCGATATTCTTCTGGCCATAAAGCACGGTTATGAGGAAGTCCATCAGGTAAATATTTACCTGACATAACTACCTCTTTTGGGGGTTCGGCTCTGGTTGATATGGTGCTTTGGTTCTTGCCCTTGCAGCTGCGTTAAGGCGCTCAATATGACATGGTGAATGGTCTAAACCATCATCGGGTAATATGGGGTGATTGCTCCAGACGAGTGACTCGCCGGTGATTGGGTCTTTAATTGTCATTTGGTCTGCCTCTGTATTAATGGTCACGGCTTGGTCTAGCCTTATTAACGACTTAAAATGCTTCTGTAGCTTGTGTTACTTTTTGTGAGTAATTACGCTTACTTTCTTGGCCTTTCATTGACAGCCTTTCCGCTTCGCTTTGGCTAATATTTTTAATGTACGAATTAACCAGTTGCCCGTGGGCTGTGCCAGTATTCCCATCACGATTTAAGCGAAGAATAATTTCCATCAGCGATTTATCTGCATTGTTGTTATAAACCGCATCACGGTATAAGCCTATCCATACATCACAATCTTGCTCAATTTGCCCTGTATCTCGACTATCTGCAGGTGTTGGTCGTTTATCTGCTCGTTCTTCCAGTTTACGGTTAAGCTGGGTAAGTAACAGGACTACACAATCCATTTCCTTGGCTAAGTTTTTTAAACCCGTTGTAATGTCACCGTAGGCAATATCGCGACGTTCTGCTGGGGCAGCTTTGATTAATGTCAGATAATCCACAGCAATAAGACCAATTTTCCCTTTAACTCTTTTTATCTTTCGACACTCGGCAATAATATGGTGCAAATCAACACCAGGAGTGCTATCGATATACATGTTGGATTCTGCAATTTCTTCAGCTCTTGCTAATGCTCGAGCCATTTCCATATCATCATGCGCACCGGTATAGAATATATCTGCTGAAACACCACCCTCTTGAGCTATCATGCGCTCAATGATCCCTCGGTCAGTCATTTCAAGGCTGAATAACAACGTAGGTAATCTGTGATTTAAAGCAAAATGAGTCGCTACACGGTTGTAGAACGCGGTTTTGCCCATTTTAGGTCTAGCACCCACGACAATTAGAGATCCTCTTAGCGCTTGCTTAGGAGCCATTAAATCATCAAGTGATTCGATACCTAAAGTAAAACCAGCAGCATTCGTCGGATCATCAAAACGTCTTTCAACTTCCTCGACCCAGTCGCCTACTACATCACGAGCTGGTCTAAGCCCCTTACTCTTACCTGTTTTAGCATGCTCAATGATACTTGATACCACTAGCTGGACATTGGCCAATTTATGATTTACTTCAAGGCCATCATTGGCCATCAACATTTCGACGCAGGTGTTGAGATTGTTAATCGCATAACGCTGTATAGCCTTGTCACGGATGATCCGTGCATAATTCACTATGTTTGCTGCTGTTGGTAACATACAAAGCTCAGCGACATAGGCGAAACCGCCAACTTTGTCTAAATCACCATTTGCTGTTAGCGCATCGCTCACTGTAATTACATCAGTAGGCTGATTAGTTTTGATTAGCCTTACGATTTCCGAAAAAATTCGGTTGTGCGCCCATTGATAAAATGACTCGGGTTTTATCAGAGAAATAACTCGCAGACGCTTATCTTCGTCAGTGCTAATCATAAGGCCACCTAGCACAGCTTGCTCAGCCTCGGCACTATTCGGTGGAGCAAAGATATTATTTGTCATTAGCGCGTTCCTCCTTGACTGCAACGTAGCAACGCTCAGTAATCAGGTAATCCAAATTCTTACGGCGCCATGTTCCACCACGTCCATTGTCTCGATCTTCCATCATCCACCGACAGTGGCTCCCAATGTACGATAAATAATTTACCCAGCGTTCCTGATTAAATTTAATCCAGAAGCTTTTCAGTTTTCGCTTACGCTCATCAGTCAGAACTTTGACAGCTGGCATATCTGGTAAAATTTCGTGATATGAATCGATGATTTTTTCATAATTCAATTTAATTTTTGACGATGGTTTGTTGTCGTCAGGTTCACCTGACGTACTATCAATAATCTCTGTAGTAGTCTCTGTAGTAATCTCTGTATTTGTCTCACGTTTAGAAGTGGGGGCTATCACTTCTGTATGTGGGGGCTGTCCCGTTTCAACGTACCCCCTATCACGTTTAGAAGTGAGACCTGTCACAGAAACAGACTCTATTTTTGTTTGATTATTAATCAATGGGATAGAGTTTGTTATTTCCTGAATACATTCAACAACTGGCTCAAGAAATACCACATTGTTGCACGGCCCACTTACTGTATTTATGGTGCGAAATTCAAGTGTAATAACACCTTTTGCCTTCAACCGTTTTATCGCTTCGGTTACTTCCCGCTTTGTAAAACCAAATTGATCCGCGAATGATTGATAACTACGTTGCAACTTATCGCTTTGAAACCGCTTGCGCCACCCTTGAAGTTCACCAGTAAACTCGTCCCGAATTTCTGCTGGCCGGTACCAGTAAATAATTTCTGAAAGCAATATGATCCCAATATTATCAGGCTTGCCACTTGGCATTTTGATGTGATGCCACCAGTTCGCAGGGATCACATTACCCGTTATGTTCATGCGCCCTATTTGATTAACGGTTTCTGTCATTAATAAATTATTCACTTTATACCCCCAGTGCGCGTGCAATGTCACGGCAAGCGTTCTGGTACTGCTCAGGTGACAGCTTCTTCGAAAGCAGCTTTTGTTTTTGTTGTTCGTACTGCTCCCAAACGCTTAGCGCAGCTGCTCTTCTACCTTCGAAAACGTCTTCAACTTTCTCTCTATCAGCCGGTTTTCCGTTCAACAAAAAACCATTGCGATAGGTTATTTTCTCAATTGTTCTTAGCATTGGTCTTGCCTCTTGAATTAATGCACGCTGGTCTGGCGTGGTATCGCATTTAACGCAATGACTGCATTATTAATATGGTGTGACATGTCACGACCCTCTAATAAAATTTCGCTAATTGCCTCGGCAAATCGCTGTATTGCAATTGAAGCCAAGTAATTTTTCGTATCACCTCGAACCCGGGCGAGTCGTGAAGCCGGTAATGCAATTTCTATTGCCGGCATTAACTCAACTATTTTTCTGATAGATGCGGGGGAATCACCACGCAACCAACGAAATATCTGCTGTCGATTATTGTTAATCGCTTTCCAATCCGCTTGTCCTCGTTCATCTTCAATCACATGCAAGCGGCTCTGTGATTTGTCTCGTGTGATCTGCAAATACGCACGGCTTATCTCAATCGCTACGTGCTCTTGACCGTGTTCTGTAGCCCAGCTCTCAATTTCGGAACGGACAATATCGATATCAAAACTCATCTCTGCGTCTCCTGTCGCAAAATTGATTATGAATAATCAGTTCTTTAATCTGATAGCTGTAATACTGATGGCTCGTTGGGTAAGCCGTCGTAAGGGTTTGGGTAATCTATCGGGTTCAAATCATGTGGGGTCACAAGCCAATTTGTTTTGGATGCCCACTCAATAGCTTTGCGTCCCTTTGGAATGTAATTCCCTGCAATGACTTGGCTAATATAGCCCTGTGTCACGCCAACTGCCTGAGCAAACTCAGACTGGCTAATTTGCTGTTGCTTTAAGTAGATATTTAATTTCATTTGTTAGCTCCTTTTTTAACTTAACAATGCAATATTAGCAATGCTAATTAAATAGATCAATAGCAACGCTATTAGAAAAATATTAGTAATACAAATAAACTAGACAGTATGAACAGAAAAATTTCCGAATCTGACAAGGTAGCAGCCCAGAATTTACGCAATATCTGGGAAAGCAAACGTGAATCTCTCGGCTTAACTCAAGAAAAAGCCGCGGAGGCTCTTGGTTTTGCTACACAGGGAGCGGTTAGTCAGTACCTAAATGGCCGTACCGCTTTAAATACAGATACCACACTAAAATTTGCTGCCTTACTTCGCGTTGATCCTGAAGATATCAACCCTGAATTAAAAATTTTACTCGACTACGTCAGGTCAACAAATCGAAATGTTGAGATAGCTCAGCCGCAACAATCGATTAGAAATGATCACAACACATTGAGATTAATGGATATATATGCGAAAGCAGGCCCGGGTGGTTTTATTAACAATGACTTCCCAGATACCATAAAATCTATCGAGTTTTCTTCCGAAAAAGTTTTTGAGCTATTTGGCCGTAAAAGCCTGAAAGGCATTGAGATGATTAATATCAGTGGTGATAGCATGTCCCCTGCAATTAATCCTAGAGATGTTGTCTTTGTCGATACACATAGCGACTTCTTTGATGGGGATGGCGTTTATGTGTTTAGTTTTGAAAATTCCCTATTCATTAAACGACTACAACGCGTTAAAGGCCGAAAACTTGCGGTCAAATCAGATAATCCTGCCTATGAAACCTTTTATATCGAAGAGTCTGAGATGCATGACTTGCGTGTGATAGGTAAAGTTATAAAATCTCTTCCAATAAAAATGGTTGATTTTGCTTAACTAAAACAAACAGTTAAATACCGCCGCTAATATTAGCGGCTTTTTTTTGCTTAAAATAATTAGCATTGCTATTGATAATTAAAAATAGCACTGCTAATATTTATTTCATTAATACAAACACAGCAAGTGTTTAGATAAGTGTTCAGACTTAAAAATTAGCCCACACTAGGGAAACAGTTAGACCAAAGCCAGAGGCAAGACCAGACAGCTCGGAAAGACGAGCATTGATTTACAGACGTAAAAAAACCCACCTAAGTGGGTTCCTTTACCTCGGGTCGCCGACCAAAGCTAACCGAGAGTTCTACTAGCGCGACCAAACGCTAGAAGAGGCAAGACCAATGATAAATCACTGATCACAGTTATTTTAAAGGAGCTGCTATGAAAGCACAACCTAAAACCCTAAGTGTTACGCTTTATATCCACGCACAAAAGCAATTTGACGGCTCATACAAATACCGCCCTTATCCATTCAAATATGATATTGAATCTGGTTTAGGCTTTGTCATTGCTGAGCATACTATCGACATTCCCTTTACTGCTCCGTCAAATACTGAGCTAGTTCAATTAGAGATTGACTCACTCAAAGCTGAACAAAGCAAAATTCTTGCTGATGCGCAGGTGAAATCAAGCTTACTGGAAGACCAGATCCAAATGTTGCTCTGCTTAGAAGGCAAACCCATTTCTAAAACTGACGAACAAATCCCTTATTAAGAGGCAAGACCAATGACAACTTTTATCTGTGTATTTGAGCCTACGACCGAGGCTCGAACCAATGGCACTGTACCTTTAACCATCGCTTTCAATGCAGCGAATGCCAAAATTGCGGCAGCAACAGCAATGATTAAGCTATCGGAAGCTTACCCTGATTCGATGGATAACTTTAATATTGATGAGCCTATTATTTGTCAGGATGCTGTAGGTTCCCCCCGCCCTGCACTCGATAAGTTTGATGAAAAATTTGCTGTTGAAAATGAATTTGACGGTGAGAAATGGCAACCCATTAAATATAAAGAATTTAAAAAGCTGGCCACTAAACCTCGCGTAGCTGCTTTACTACTATTTAGTAAAACTCAAATAACAGATCAAGAATTCACTTATACATTGAACCATCTTAGTGAAAGTAAAGCTGCTCCTAAAATTCGCAATATCGCCACTGGCCTTGCCGAAATCACCAAAGTGTCATTAATGGATGCTGAAGCCACGATGGAAATTGCACAGGCGGTTTATGAGCATGCTGACGATAATGTCACTATCGAAGAGGCTAAGGCGCTTGGTGAAAGTTGGTTAACCGAGGAACCTGAACTTCCTCCCGTTGAGGACGAGCCTGTCCTTAAACGTGATTATGCCGCACTTGATCTCGAAATTGCCCTCGCTCTCATGGACATTAAACCAAGCGATGCAAAAAGCGCAGATATTCGCAAAGCAAAAGAACTCATCAGCACTGAAGATAAAGCATGGAAACGCTTATCAATGGATTTGCGCACCTTCCCTAGCGTTCTAGATATCCCTCGCGAGAACATCTTTTCACTAGTGGCTGAGGCACGCGAAAAGCCAGAACTATTTGATGATGCGAATGCCCGTAAAGCGTTTATCGATTCAGAACTTAGTACCAACAACCCAAAAGTAACATCTCTCGGTAGTGGCCGTTTCGCTGTTGATAATTTAGATGCTAAGCCGGCTAATGATGAAACACCTGAGCAACTGGCTAAATCAGAAAAAACAAAACGCACAAGCAAGAAAAAAGGCACACTGGCTAAAGTAGAAAAAGAACCAGTTGTGATTGAGACACCTGTTGTTTCTACGCCAATTGCCACTGAACAAGATGACTTTCAACAACGCGCAGCAGTCATTGATGAAGTGATCGATAGTAATAATGACCACCTCAATATTTGGAAACGAGTGCAGCGTACTGATGCGCGATTTACCAAACCGCTTGATGGGGTTGGTTATACCGGAACCAGTATTAACAGCACTTACATGTTTATGCGTGCGACTGAAATATTCGGCCCTATTGGTGAAGGCTGGGGTTATGAAATCGTTGAAGAGAAATTCGTGAATGGTAAGCCTCTTACTGAACCGGTTCTTGATGAACGTAACAAACAAGTCGCAACGCATTTTTTACGAGATGGGGACGGTTCTTTATTCTGCGAACAGAACCATTCAATCAAGATCCGCTTTTGGTACACCATCGAATGTGAAACACGAGGTGAATTTGAAAGCTACGGCGCAACACCATACCGCTATCAAACCACCTATGGAATTAAGGTTGACGGTGAAGTGTTTAAAAAATCACTGACAGATGCCATCAAAAAAGCACTTTCCATGCTGGGCTTTAGCGCTGACGTCTATATGGGCATGCATGATAACCCTGAATATGTGGCGAGTAATAAGCTCGAGTATGAAATCAAAGCCGCCAGCGATAACGCTGAAGATGCGACCCGCATTCGCAAAGAGTTAGACGAGAAGTTCACGCGACACACTGAGACTATGCGCAGTGCGGTGACGCCAAACGAATTACGGGGTATCACATCCACCCTCACCCGTGAAATTTCAACCCATGCCAAGTTGGCCAAACAACGCGGCGACAGTGAATATGAAAAATATTTAAACGGCCGTTTGCGCCGGCTAAATGAAATTGAAAAAGAGTGTTTAGACCAACTGAAACAAAAAGAAGAGGCAATCTAATGACCAAGACAACTGCTATTGCAATGGCTGCTGACTACAGCAAATTACAACAACTCGTCGAAACAGGTGAATTCACTGCAGAAGATGTGGCCGATACCTTAGAGGGTATCGAGTGTGAACTAGGCGATAAACTCGATGCAATTATGCTTCATGCCCGTAACTTGGAAGGACAAGCTAAAACACTGGATGAGGAATCAAAACGCTTGGCTGACCGTAAAAAGTCATTCGAAAATCAGGTTAAGAACCTAAAAAAATATGCATTAGATTGCTTATTAACATCAGGTAAAGACAAGTTAAAAACCACTAAAAACACATTTACCGCTCGCGCTGGTGTTGTGCGTGTCATCATCGATAATGAGCCTGCTTTGCCCGATGAATTGGTAGATGTTCAGACCATTACCGCCCCTGACAAGAAACGCATTAAAGAAGCGATTGAAAACGGTATTGAAATACCTGGTGCTCACCTAGAAGTCGGTGACCGTTCATTAATGGTTCGTTAATCAATATAGCGCCCAGCAATGGGCGCATTATCAGGAGATATCTTTATGGCCATGAAATTAGAAGTCATCATTACTCACGATGAAACTAACAATAAATGCAGCGTTGAGTGGACCACTGCATCGACTCAACAAGTCACTCGCCAAGAAGAACAAACGCTATCACTGGTAAAAAAGGCATTGTTACTTCAACTGGGTTACCCAGCGGCACACACTGTTATCCATTAACGTGACATGTCACAAACGAGGCAAGACCAATGCTAAGACACGAACATCAAAAAGACCAGGAAATCAAAATCACCCTACCCGATGGCTCGCACGGGTTTGTTTCAACAGATAGACGTTGCAAGGTTTCTTATGACTTTCCTGCACATATTAGAATAGAAATACAGCCTACTCAGGCAGAACTACAAAGGAGTAAACAATGATTTATGGTTTATTCCTGCTAATTTGCAGCGGTGCTGATTGCCTATATAAATCTAACGGCTATACCTATCCCGATGAGCAGAATTGTTTAATGGATAAAGACGCCCTAACTCAACGAGGTGTTTTGTCTGAATGCTATCCCATCGAAGCGATTATTCGGGCCAATAATTGATTAAGCATAATCAGTTTTATTCTGCATTTTTTCTTACTGTGGTGGTTTATTCAAAACCAATGGATAACCACCATGAAACAACCACAATTAACCCCTTGGGTACCCAAGGAACAATTATTAACTGAGTTTGATATTAAATTAGGCAAGCTAGCTGCCAGTGTCAAAAACAGACCATGTACTGAAGCTGATATCAAGCATGCCTGCAACATTGCTGACCAACTTATCTTATTAATGATGAGGCAAGACCAAGATGAGACAAAATATCACAGAAGGCTATGATTTATTTCTCCGCGACATTAAGCAAGCGGATATCGGAGGAAATTATGTTATATGAATGTTTGCCTATTTCCGCATACTGCAATATGTACGGAGAAACACCAGAGTCCATTAATAAGCGCATACAACGGCAATATTGGATAGTCGGTGTACATGTTTTAAAAGTTGAGGGTTCAAAAGAACGTTGGATTGATATTGCTGAGGTGAATAAGTGGGCACGAAAAAACAAACAGGCTACACACTACCAAGAGGGGTGACGGTTCGTAACAACAAAACCAGCCAAACTATTGTTATCACGTTTACTTATAGAGGGGCGCTCTGTAGAGAGCCTCTCTCAAGACTAACCGTCGATAATAAAAACATTAAATACGCAGAAAGACTACTCGCTGAAATTCAAAATAATATTGAAAAAGGCACATTTAATTACGCTAAATATTTTCCTAACTCTAAAAAACTAATTCTTTTTGGCGTTAACAATCGTGAAAAAAGAGTAATTGATTATTTAGAGGAATATTTAGTTATTTGCGAAACTCGAAATTTATCTCCCTCAACGATTGGCGGTTATAAAAAATGCAAAAGTGCCCTGTCTGATTTGCACCAATTACATGTTTCATCACTGACACCGGCTATTCTTAAAAACTGGATACAAAAACAAACGACAGTATTAAAAACCATCCGTAACCAGCTCTCTTTCTTGCGCAGCTCGCTAGATGAAGCCATTACCGATGGGATTGTATCAATTAATCCTGTGAGCCTTGTGTCTGCTTCAAGGTATCAATCTAATAACAGTGACAATGAAAGCAGTTATATTGTTGACCCATTGTCACCTAAAGAAGTCTCTGCCCTACTGACTGCGGCAAGATATGAGCAATGGAAAAACTTATTTCAGTTTGCCATTAATACAGGGTTAAGAAGTTCTGAATTATGTGCATTGAGATGGAGTGATATTGATTTCATAGAAAATACTGCACACGTGCAATCAGCCTGCGTGGTTGGTGTTATTAAGAAAACAAAAACTAAAGCCGGTACTAGAAAGGTTGAGTTGAATAGTGAAGCCCTGAACGCCCTAAATAACCAAAAGCAATTCACCTTTATGAAAGACGCTGTAATTTTTGAAGACCCAAAAACAAATAAGGCTTGGGCAGGTGCCGATGCAATAAGGAAAAAAGCATGGGTACTAACATTAAAAAAGGTAGGTATCCGGTATCGCAATCCTTACCAAACGAGACATACTTTTGCCACGAGGCATATCAGCCAAGGCGCTAACTTATTTTGGCTAGCAGGACAAATGGGGCATAAAGGGCCTGAAATGTTGTTTAGGCACTATGGGGGATATCTTAAGGAGTATGATGGAAAGACTATGAGTAATTTGAATAAACACATAAGTCAAATCTAAAATTCATAGATAAAGACATAATAATACTCCATCAGATTAAATACCTCTGCTTCTAATAACAGGTATATTTATCACTTGCTGAATTTTTAAAATTAGTCACACTATGAGTAGAAAAAAACAACCAATACAAGGGGATATAATGAGGATTCAGGAAGAATACAAAAAATCTGGTTACTTTTGGCTTCCAGAACAAGAAGATAAAAAAATACCAGGAATTATCACAATTAGTGATGGTGGAAAGATCGAATTAGAAATAATTGGTCATTTTGATGAGGAAAAAGCTTTTTCTTATGATAATAAACATATTGAACGGATAATAGGCCATATAGAAAAAGATGATTTAGTAACCCTTGATAGATGTTTATATGCAAAAAAGAACTTTGCTTTTGGAGGTATTTCTAAATCAACAATATCAGTTCAAAGATTATTGAGTGGTGCCGCATGGGATAAAAATGAGGCTATCACCTTTAACACTTTCTCTTTTGCCGTTGACTGTTTAGATGAGTGGGTAAGGCTTAGTGGTATAGATATAGAACATGATTGGAAAAATCATACAGCACAAATCAGTTATAAGCGCCCTGAAGATATAAGCATTACTCTTGATAATGAAATGACCCTTGAAATATGCTTCGCATATACATTCTCTGACTTACTTATTAATAAAGAAGCGAAAATCACACAGCGAGCTTATTTTAATCTTGTATCAGAAAAACTACGTGACCTGAATGAATTCACAACTATAGCCTACAAAATTACAAATCTAATGTGCTTTGCTATAGATGAGATTGTTACTTTGAAAAACGTATCAGCAACATCCTCAGAAATAGTACTCGATCATGGAGATAATAAGAAATATCCAGCCACAATCAAAATATACTACCAAAGTATCCCTCATGCAGAAAAAGAACCAACTAAACATTGGCATGATATATTATTTAGCTATGTAACAATTAAAAATAATGCGCAGCAAGTATTCAATAATTGGATTAATGCTTATGAATACTTGTCTCCTGCGTTTAGTTTATATTTCTCAACAAAAGCTGGCGCACAAAAATATCTTGATAGTAAATTCTTAGCATTAGCGCAAGGGCTTGAGACATATCATAGAAGAACTAGTGATGAAAAACTCATGGAAAATGACGCTTTTGAATCATTAGTTTCTACAATTCTTAAATCATGCCCAGCAGAACACGCTGACTGGCTTCAAGGGAGACTAATGCATGGAAATGAAATTAATCTTGGAAAGCGATTAAAAAGAATTATTGAGCCATTCAAAGAACACTTGGGTTCAAGCAAAGAAAGAAGCAAGCTTCTAAGACAAATAGTAAACACACGAAATTACTTAACTCACTACAATGAAGACTTAGAGCATGAGATGGCTAAAGGAAGAGAGCTGTGGCTTCTTTGTTTGAAAATGGAAGCTATATTCAATCTACACTTTTTAAATATTATTGGATTTACTGCCGATGAAATTGAACAAGTAATCGAAAATAGTGAATCTTTGAAAAGGAAACTTCAGCCTATTGTGTATAGTTATTAATCATGAATATACCTACACCACGACCTCCATGTGCACATCTAGTGCACATGATTGATCACCATTTAAAATACCCTTTAATAATCAATCAATTAAGAAATTACGGACTCGGGTTCAACTCCCGCCAGTGCAGAAAGTCTAATTATAACTATCTTATTTTAGGGGAAGTGGACACTACCACATATGAAAATGGTTATTTTGATGTAGTGATAATTTAGATGATACTAATTATGCATATTAGCTATCTGATACAACTAGAGAGTAATATGGAATTTCATTTCTGAGTATTTTCTTGTGCTTTCTTGTGAATTTCGTCTCGCATTTCAGCTGTGATTTTTTGGTAAATCTCTAATGTTCCATCATCACGAGCAAGACCCATAAAGATATCCTTACCTCTTTTCTGAATTATAACTGATACTTTTACAGGCTCTATATCACCGAAATTTTTTGGCTCTATTTTCCCATTAATTTTGTAGGTAATCTTAGTGATTTTCTGCATTAATATGCTGGATTTTACGTCAAATTTCCACGTAGAGTCTTGCTTTATTTCTTCTACATTATCACCAACTTGGATCCGCAATGAATCAACAGCAGTACCATTTGGAGCAAAACTCATCATTTTGAGAATTTTTATTTCTTGTGTATTATTTACATCAATCCAATAACCATACAAGTCACTTTCAGAGTATGGCTGTGGGATTGTTTCAATTTTTATACCTTCCTCTATATCCAGATCTGCATCAGCAATACTGACGTTAGGGATACAAGAAAATGCAAACAATATAACAAGTGATAGGAATATTTTTTTCATCATTTGTTCAAAAATCGTTTTATGTAGAGCACATTGATAATTCGGTTTGCAGGCAACGAAGTATCGACTTCAATTGCCAAGCACTCACGCGTTCCTTCATCAATAATATTCACTGCCAGAAACGGTTACCATAATATAAACTTTCATACATAAAATCTAACGCCTATTGAACACTAAAACTAGTCAATATTTTTTAGCTCTTCAATAATTTCCTTCAATTCTTTTAACTCCAATTCAAGTAATCTCTCCCTTGAGTTATTATCATACAACCTAGTTGGCCCAGTTGCTCCCGAGTAATGGTCATACAATCTCGTTGGCCCAGTTGCTCCCGAATAATGATCATAACAATTAGATTTTACGTTTGATATCGCACGTTCCAGAGCTTGTACTCTATATGTATTACCGTAGTCCTTGGCATATTTTAATTGTTTTTCAAGATTATATATTTTCTTATCGCATTTATAGGCTTTGGTGCCCGCCAAAGAAGATAATGGTAAAAAAAACAGCAATAATGATGTAACCAGTATTTTAATTTTCATAGTATATTCTACCTAAAAAAATATCCTCTGCTTTAAATTTACCTTATATCATCATTTTTTGACTAGTTTGAATACCGGAACTATCTCAAACACAGTCAACGTCATTATATATATCCAATTTAAATGGAATTTTTAGTTATCTTTAATCACCTATCTCGCTAGTAGACTTGTTATTTATGTTGCACTTCACCAATTAGTCAAAATTGTCTGCTAGCAGTATCAGTATATCTCCATAAATCAGGATGTTTGGTATTCGCTATAATATCAAAAGACAGTGCATGACTATCTCAAATTACAAACCGTGTAAAATTTACGCCCATCACTCTAATTTATCTGGCATACGTATATCCCCTTCCTTTTTAAAGTGTCAAAAATTTAATGACAAGTTCTGATATGATTAGTTTAACTACAGGAGCACTATATTTAAATATCCTAACCATCCTAAGTAATATCGCTTAGGCCATTTTGACAACAAATGTTTTCGCCTTTCACACCTGAATCGGTAAATTTCAAAATACTCACTATTTGGATTTTAATCCAACTGATTTTATTATAATAACTTGCTTTTAAAGTAGACAAACAGCATCATCACTAACAGAGTAAAACCTCAGGTATATTATTTATCTTTGTCAATAATTATCGCCTCCTCAAAAGAAAATAATGACTATTGAAAATTGAAAGTACATTTCAGACTTTCATATTCCAATATAATTACCAGCCCTATCAAATTCACTTTAATAAAATCTTACATTACTATAATTTACATATCATTATCCAATCTATATACTTCCTCATCTAACTTTTTCAATTAAAAATTAACGTATAAATAAGTATTTGGGCATTATTGAAAATAGCCATACTCCCTTTTATAAAAGCTAGATACAAATAATATTAGACGTTATATTCGATAAGTTTTATCACCTACTCTCTGATTAGGATGAGTTTTATTAATGATAGTAACGAAAAGCCCAATAATATTGTTTACTTTTTTGCATGATTATTTTTTCTAGTCTTATTATAAAACCATCATTTATATTAATTTTTCTAGTCGGTCTATTTTATAAATTTAACTTAGATTTTTATATCTATGAGGCTCTATGCTTACTACAATCCTTCATTTTCTGAAAACATCATTTAGCCTTAAAGGTCGAGCTACTAGATGGGATTATTGGTCTTTTCAAATATTCAACATTCCTCTAATCAACCTAAGCATCTATATTTTAAATTATACGGGTAGATTTCACTTTCCTCGGGGTGAATTATTCGATGATACTCTAATTATCCTCGCATTTGCTTATTTAATTTTTGGTGCTACATATACAACAGTACTTACAGTTAGACGACTGCATGACATCGGTTATTCTGGATGGTTAGTATTAATTCAATTTATTCCATATTTAGGATTCATTCTTGTTTTTGCTATGTTCTTTAAAGGCGATGTAGGACCTAACAAGTTTGGTGATGACCCAAAACAAAAAGACTAATTGTAATATTAATGCCCCATAATAGGGGCTACTTTAAACGGCATTTAACGAGTAATACATAACTTTTTCTAGATACTGCTAATCCAATAATCGCTTCATTATTCTCTAACTTAACTCATTTCCGCAAACTGAAAATAGCATGTCAATAAATTACAAATATTCCATACTAAAAGTCACATCGGTATTAGCAGAACCTGCGATAATTGTTCCCCCCGTAGAAACATATTGTGCATAAAAAACAAGCGTTGCACTTTTCTGGCCAGCCTCAAGGGGATAGGCAATACTCGCCGTTCCTGGCGAAATGCGAGTCTTATTCCGATCCAAAATAGCTACGCCCACATGTGATGCAGTACTCGTAGGATCCAATTTAAATAAACTACTATTATTACTGTCTACAGTGCCATTGAAAGTCACTTTCACTCCTGAAGCGATCGAACCACAATCTTCTAAATTAAAAGTAAAGCGAACCGCTGAAGTAGCAGGCTCCGCTGTTGCTGTAAATTGCTTTATCGTCCATGAACCTAAATTAACTGTTTGATTCAAAGTTCCAATACTCACAGTACAGGTGCTGGAGACGATTGTGGCACGCATATATAAGTTTGTGATCCCAACATCCCCCCGAGACAGCGGAATGTAGACTACTCCTAACCATTAACATTTGCCTTATTTTGCAATTCACTTTTATAAAACGGATTAAATAGAGTGTTATCATCCCCATATCATCACCTTATTTTGATTAAGGAAAATCTACACGTATATAAGCTTGAGATGTCACCGTTCCTTCCACTGGCTGTTTCCCTGTGATACTAATAGGGTAAATGCGTAAAGTTGCTATCGCGCTCTGAGCGCTGTCGAGCGTAAATGGTATATAACTCGATGTATTATTGGGGATCAATGGATTACCATCAGAATTTGCTACAACAAATCCCACATCACTATTATTTGAAACAACCGCATTACCAGAAACATTATCTGCTTGCAGGCGAAGCGTCATTGCGCTGCCAGCGCCAACATTGTCACATTGAATATTAATCGTACGCACAATTTCATTGACTCCATTCGGTTTTTCACCTGCGTTCTTAAACTCTGAACTGGAAATATTCCCAAAATCTACATCAATAACCTGCCCACCATTAAAACTACAAGATTCAACTACCGTAATATTCAAATTTAAATATAAGTGGAACAATGTCAGTGTTTTCGCCTGACAAGTTTGTGTGTTTGATGAACAAACCCCTCTTTCACCAACTAAAATATTCGTCCGATAAGTCCCCCAACCAAAGGTTTATCTATACGGATCGCCGTATCATAGGTTGTTTCAGGCCACCATGTAAAAGTATTTGGATTATAACTGTAAATAACACATGAACCTGGATATAAATTTTGAATATTAAAAGGGACATATGCGATAGAACAACCATCACTAAACTTTACTCCAACTGAAATATAATCATTAATTGGATGGAATACCCAACTCTGCGGTTTTGTTCCTGACACAGGCACCGTTCCCCCTGCAAAAACAAACCATATATTTAAATACCCCCCCTCATTATTTTGATTAACAGTCATTGTATAAGCATTTAATTTCACAGGACTACTTGAGTAAATTGCCCCAACTTTATTTTCCCTTGCTTTTAACGATGTCGTTAATGTCGCGGTAACATCATTACATCCTGATAGACATGTCACTGCCTGTATTTCTATTGAAAATAAAATAACTAACAATGTAATAATCAGTTTTCGCATAATTACCCCAACAGGCCTCAATTAAAGGTACCCGTGAAAGCAGAACCAGAAGCACCACCGGCAGTATTACTGATTGCTAATACCGTAGGATCGACGCTGTCGACGGTACCACTAAATGCAGTTGATACTTGAGTCGATACTGTACTATCACAATCTTCTAACTCGATATTAAAAAGGACAGAGTTTGAGCGAACCCCCATAGCTGTAAACAATGCCGAGCGATATTCTCCCATATCCACATTTTGATTATTCGACGATGCACTCACAGCACAACCGGCATTCACGATTGAACCAGAAAAATGTATGGCTCCACCATTAACGGTTACAGCAAAAGCGATATTTACGCTAAAAACCAATAATAGCGATAGTACACAATAAGTTACTAACGATTTGTTTAACATAAGTGAGCCCCCATCCCACTGACACTTAATTGAATTAATATCAATAATAAGTATAAGTTGAGTTAACAGCCTTAAATATTAGTAAAAGCTAGAAAACGAGCTAGCTAAAAACAAACACATCATAAAAAGATGACTTATTGGAAATAATAGAATAAAGCCATAAAAACACCAAGTCACCACTATAAAAAAAACATAATATTTACTACTATGATTAACCTTATCTGTCGTGTTTCCTTTATCTGTGAAGCGATATATTTAACTCAATGTTTTTAAATCATTAATGAGAATATCTACTCTAAATAATTCAAGATGCAGCTAAGAGCATACATAAGTATGTGATGAGTCACGAATGAACATAGTCAACAACGCTCTAACTTGAAGTATGACGAGTATAAGCACTACTATCTTAAAGGCATTAATAATATTCTTGAATAATTGAATATATTTATTAATGACGATAATTCACCACAAATATTAACCAGAACTAGGCTTTCAGTTAAATGCTTTTCAAATAAGCAAAATAATGAATAAACATATTTCCGCCCTTATGTTGTATTTAGCGCAGGTGTTCAATGGCTATTTTCACCATTATTAGCAGCTGTTAAAAAGAATCAGTTTGTTAGGCTAAAAAATACTATTATGCCTGCTGAAATGTTATTTGAGCATCTATTGCGAGCGACTTAGCATTCGAAATTGAAAGACTGTTATCGTATTTCAGCGAACCACTTCTAGAAACAGAAAAATTTTTGAAGCAAGTACTAACTTAGCTAGCGCTGCTTCTCCCTATCGGAACTATAAAATTAAGCAATGCAATGCGTTTTGGCATTGGCCTGTTTGGATA
Source organism: Providencia manganoxydans (assembly GCF_016618195.1). Classification (NCBI taxonomy): domain Bacteria; kingdom Pseudomonadati; phylum Pseudomonadota; class Gammaproteobacteria; order Enterobacterales; family Morganellaceae; genus Providencia; species Providencia manganoxydans. Next base: position 1,552,477 of record NZ_CP067099.1, on the reverse strand, counting down.
TACCTGTACATTAGAGATGACCGAAATGTATCGGGACGTTGAGAAACCAGAAGATGACCTTTATCAATGTCTTAACATTATAAGATGATGAATTGATGCGATTAGAAAAAGTAGATCCTTTGTTGCAAGGATTGATTGAGGCATAATAAATGACGCATTTTATCAAAAAAATATAAAACGATGAGCACACAACTGAACGAATTGCATTTTACACACGCTAATGAGCACGCTTTTCATGATGCATTAAAACAAGCGAGCCATAACTATCTCAATAGTAAAAACGATCATGTATATGCAAGCAAGAAAGATATTTTTCTGATTATCAGCATGATAGTCCTTGCTATCATCTGTTATATTCCTACATTGCTAACATCTTCAACGGTTGTGTATATTGCTGGCTATGTTGGCTTTGTGTTACTCATCATGCTGTTGAATGTATTAGGCCAGCACGATGCTTGTCACAATACTTTGTTTAAGCAAACGTGGCTAAATCGTATTTTTGGCCGTTTAGTCACGCTGCCACTAGGGCTAGAGCCTGAGTTTTGGCGAGTCCGCCATGTCTATTTTCATCACCGCTATGCCAATATTGAACATTACGATTTAGATACCGAGGAAAATGGTATTTTTAGGCAAACACCCTTTCAAAACTGGCGTCCAATGATGAAGTATCAACATGTTTATTGGCCAATCGTCGCATCGTTCTCGCTTACATGGATTGCATTAGTATTTGATTGGTCTGATAGAACGGGAAAAACGCCACTTAAATCGCGGAAAGTACTAGAAGGTAAATTGGGTTGGGCATTATTTTTAGGTAGTAAAATATGCCATCTGTTACTGATGCTTGGGCTACCTTTATGGGTTGCACACCTCCATGGTATAGACATCATGACTATCTTACTCACTTACCTAGCGAGTCAAATGGTCGCTTCTTTATTTGTCGTTTATTTATTGCTTGGTACACATTGGGCTGAAACGGCGTTTTTTGAGGCACCGAATAACCAGCAAATGCCTCATGGTTGGTATTATCACAATTTTGTGACTGCTTGTGATTGGTTGCCCTCACCCAAATGGTTATGGCGCTTGACTGGCGGGCTAAACTACCATCTTACCCACCATTTATTTCCCGGTTGGCACCATCGCCATTACCCCGCGTTAGCCGCCATTATTGCTCGGTTAGCCAAACAATATGATCTGCCTTATCGTTGTATTAGCTACCGGCAATTACTGGATGCTCAAATCCGCTTTTTACGTAAAATGGGTGAAGTGCCGAAATAGTACATCTCACTGATTTTATGCTGAATATTGCGCTATCCCTGTATATCCGTTGCCTTGATACAACGTCTTAACCTCTCCTGTATTCAAGGCGATTTGATATACTCCACCGAGTAAATCAGTAACATACATTAGCTGAGCGGACTTATCATAAGTTAAACCGATCGCTTCATTGAAACCACGACAAATCACCTGATGATTGCTCAAACCGTTTTCAGTAATATCTGCTTTATTCAAGCTATTACCATTCGGTTCGCCACCGCGATCTGTCCAATAGAGAATATGTTCTTCCCCATCCAGTAACAAATCAATAGGTTCAGGTAATTTGTCGAGTAGTAGCTCAATATCCTGTCGATGAGTAGGTTCAGTATTCACTGTTGGTCGTAGTGGCGCTCTAAACAAACGACCTTGATTGCCTTTTGACATACCTTTTTGTGTCCAGTATAGCCAATTGTTCTCAATATCCACGGTAATACCAACACACTGGTCGAGTATGTCGACTTTACCTTGAGGATCTCTAGGCCGCTCAACATGTGTCTGTAAATCACTACCATCAACATTACATGATGAAACTTTTCCGCCTTCTCTATCGCACCAATATAATCGTTGGTTAATTTGATCAAGTTGTAATTGTTTTGGTGTACGAATTCTCCCGTGACTGACTAATACTTTTCGATTAGTACCATTAAAGTTGATCACATTGATAGAGCCATCATCGGCTTCAAAGTCTTCCCCCATGTTGCTCCAATAAATTAAACGGTTTTCAGGATCAACGGTAATCCCATCAGGCGTGCCGCCAAGCCCTTCAAGAAGGTTATGTATTTGGCCTGTAGATTTGTGATATTCAACAATGGCGGGGCTATGGATATCAAGCAGTAACAAGTAAGGTTGGGACAGTGGTTTATCGTTCACTACATATACCTCATCATACATTTGATTAACTTTACATCAATAAATATAGATGAGTGGCTATTAGTTAGCTAACTAATACTCTAAAAATTAAATAATTCCTTAAGGTTAACTTAGCGTTCGACTGTTACTATCAGATAGTCTTGGCATCCTTGTGTACATTTATAAAATAAACTGACGAATATTGATATAAAAACAAACAAATATAGGATTTAATTACCTTGCTAATATAAAGGTTATTTATTATCTGTTTAATAAAAATATCACTTAAGATAGAAAATATAGAAAAATAAAAAATCAGAAAATTTAACAATACCCTCCATATTTAATATCTATTTATGTTTACCTAAATATAATTGCTGAGCAATTTTAAGTTTTTAAAATTTTATTAAATAATAACATAAAGAATGGTTAGGCGACTCATATGAAAAAAGTCGAATATTTACTCAAAAAACTACGCACTTTAGTCATCAGCGATAAACTCTATCTCACTAATAAATTTAGGAAAAAACTAGGTTACATCCCTAATATTGAAGTACCTAAAAGTTTTAATGAGAAAGTTAATCACCGTATGATATATGATAAAAATCCGCTATATACACAGCTTGCTGATAAACTCACGGCTCGTGAATATGTGACACGGAAAATAGGCGAACAATATTTAGTACCAATTTTAGCCGCCTATAACAATGTTAATGAGATCAATATTGATAAACTACCCGAGCGCTTTGTATTAAAGTGTAATCATGACAGTGGCAGTAGTATTATTTGTACAAATAAAACAACATTTGATTTACAAAAAGCCAAACATAAACTTTCACGCCACATGACGAGAAATTTGTATTACATCACCCGTGAACGTCATTATAAAGATATTAAAGCAAAAATAATTTGCGAAGAATATATCGATTTATCAACACATAGAGATAAACAATTAGCCATAGAAACCTGCCGCATTCACTGCTTTTCAGGCAAACCTATGTATGCTGAAATTAATTTCATCGATACAAAGGGAAATATGTATGCCAATATTTATGATACTGATTGGTTACTACAACCTATTGTGGTTGATTTTCCAAACACACCTAAAGACGTTGCCGAACCAAATTTGTTTCAAGAAATGTTACGGCTTGCACAAAAACTCACTAGCCCATTTGACTATTGCCGAGCTGATTTTTTAATGACCGATAACACGCTCTATTTTAGTGAAATGACTTTCACACCAAATGCAGGACGTTTCCCTATTCAGCCGTTATCGTGGGATTTCAGATTAGGTGAAATGTGGGAGCAACGTATCACTGGTTTAACGGATAATATTGAAATAGAGGGAGCATTCGCCACTGCATCGTTTACTAGCAAGAAAAAATAGCCTATATGTTCAATAATTCAAGCGCTAAGAACCAGCAAGCCTAGTTCTTCAACACAAAGCGCTATAATTTCAAGTTCATGGATATATAAATAAACATGCCGTGTTTACCCAATAAATATGAAGTAACACGGCATGTTCTTTAACTACAAATAACTAATTAGCTAATACGCCTGCTTTACGACGTACACTTGCAATCAACATATAAATCGTGGTGACTGTCAATACGATAAAGAAGAAGTTAATTAAACCATTGTGTTGCTCTAAGAATGTTCCCGCCGCCAACGGACCAACCGCAGAACCGATACTATAGCTAAATAGCATTACTTGTGTCGCCGCAACAATATACGATGATTCAAGGCTATCACAAGCTAAGGTGATCGCAATTGGGTACAATGCAAAAGATGACATCCCTAACAGCGCCAAAGCAATTATCATCACAAGGTAATCTTCAGAGATATAGACAATCCCCATCGCAAATACCCCCAACAATGAAACCATGGCCAATAACAGAGTTTTGCTCATCATAACGGATAGCTTGCTGATCACAGGCTGAATCAACATACCACCCAAAATAATCGATGCCATCAATACACCGACTTGCTGAGTGGTAAATGGGCCATTTTTAAGCGATAACGGCATTAAACCATAAATGGTTCCCATCAAAATCCCTGAAGTCATACAACCAATCATGGCTGGCTTACTTAAACGGGTAATCTTTTTCAAAGACAACTTTTTGTGAGAATCACAAGCAGGCTGACCTTGACGAAGCAGCAACGGCGGTAAAACAGCCAGTAATAATAAACCTAATACCACCATAAATGGGTAAACGCCTTGAGTACCAATTACTCCGATGGCTAATTGCCCGAGGGTGGTACCGCCATACAGTGATGTCATATAAAAGCTAAGACGTTTTGCTCTTTCTTTAGCGTTATCACCAATCAATAACCATGATTCAACAACAACAAAAATCCCTGCAACCGCAATACCGGCAATTAAACGATTTGGTAGCCAAGCAGCTATTGTTGCTGCCCACGGCAACACCACGACTGTTGCTGCAAGCATTAATAAAAAGACAATAAATGAAAGGCGGTGCCCTATTTTAACGATCACAGGCTCAATCATCATTGAGCCAATTAATAAGCCAATATAGTAAGCACTTGCAAGCCATCCTGCGTAGCTGGTATCGATATTAAAGCCACCCATTGATAATGGGATCAGGCTCATCAAATACCCCGAAGCGATTGCAAAAATAGTTAAACCAGCGACAGGTACAAAAGTACTGTCTTGTTTGCGCATTATTGTAGAGGCCTGTTTCACGACCTACTCTCCCGCTAATAAAAAAATTAAATGCGCTGCATCTTCATCGGGGGGCTGTGCGGCAACACTGAGCTGAAAAACAGCAACTCAGTCCGGCGACTAGTGCAGATATAAAAATAAACGATAGGACTAATTTGCCGGCAATATAGAACTTTAATTGGCTAAATTAAAATGAGAAAAACTAATGCTCACTAGTAAAAATATTTATGTGAGAAAAATCACTGTTTTTTAGCAATGTGCTATTTTTTAGAATGATAGAAAGAACAAGAAAAACGCTTAAAAAACAATTCGTTAAAAAAACCACCGCAGCAATCGTTTGAATATTTTTTAAACATCACTAACCCACATTCTTTATTAGAATTGCGCTAATAAATAGTTTCTTACAATATTCTGCTATTACCTTGGTTCTGCTGTACAAGTTATTAGGATAAATATTCCCTTTTGTTCATTTTTTAAATTGAATATCATTTATTTTTAATTAAATGGCAGAAAATTAATTTTTACTCTTTTGCTGCTTTAAACGACGCCATAATGTGGTACGACTAATACCTAAATACTGAGCCGCAGCTTGTCTATCACCTTTAAAATAATCCATCACTTCTGTTAAAGAGGCATCAAGAGGATTGATTTGCATAACGTCATGGGTTGTCGTTTTACGTTCAGGTGATAAATTTTCTAATAATTCTTGAGTGATAGATTTTTCTGGGTAAGCACTACAGAATAATGCGACTCGCTCCATTAAGTTACGTAATTCCCTAACATTACCCGGCCATGAATATTGCCTAAAAAATCCATGACAGCTAAATAATTGCTGAACCCGAAAAGCCGGTAGGGATTGCTGTAGCCCCGCAAAAGCGAGTTTTAACAGCCTTTCCGCTAACATAAATATATCATCTCCCCGTTGATGCAATGAAGGAACTTGCATACGTAACACACCTAGTCGATAAAATAAATCTGCTCGAAAGCGTCCTTCCTTAACCCAGCTATCTAAATCACAATGGGTTGCACAAATTACACGCACATTGACCTGCAATGGTCGATAGCCACCAATACGTACGACCGTCATTTCCTCTAATACTCTTAATAAGCGGGTTTGCAATACTAAGGGCATTTCACCGATTTCATCTAAAAATAGAGTTCCGCCATTTGCCATCTCAAACAAACCAGCTCGTCCGCCACGCCGCGAGCCTGTAAAAGCGCCTTCTTCATAACCAAACAACTCTGCTTCCAGTAAGTTTTCAGGGATTGCTCCACAATTGACGGCCACAAATGGCATGGGGGCTTTATTTCTTTTATGCTGATTAAATAAGCAATATTCATGATGTATCGCTTGAGCAACCATCTCTTTACCTGTACCACTTTCGCCTTGGATCAATACTGTCGCCTCTGAGCGCGCATATAACATTATGTTTTGACGCACAGATTCCATCAGTGGTGAGGCGCCAATAAGATCATTAATGGTATGGCGGATCTTAGTACTATTTTCAGGTAAATAACCAATAGGCGTTGTTTTTTGATCGTATGAAATACGGCTCAGCTCGATGGCATCATAAAACGCCTGACGGATGGTTTCAGTTGAATAAATAAAGATCCCCGTCATCCCTAGCTCTTGGGCTAAATCCATAATGAGTCCAGCCCCGACAACAACGTTGATCCCCATTGCTTTCAATGATTTCAACTGTGCTCGCGCATCTTCTGCGGTAATATAGCTACGCTGCTCTATACGTAAGCCAAAGTTTTTTTGAAATTCATCGAGTGAAGGAATAATTTTCTGGTAATTAATAATACCTACTTTATGGCTAATTTCTCTTGCTTGAGCAAGAGCTTGCATAACATCAAAACCGCTGACTTTAACAATAATCACAGGTACTGAAACATGGCTTTTTAAATAAGCGCCATTCGAGCCTGCACTAATGATCGCATCACAATGACCCGTTTTCAGCCTTTCACGAACTTCTGCTGCGGCTTGCTCAAAACCAATATTTAGTGGCGTGATATCTGCCTGAGCACTAAATTCAGGGCTAATATCGCGAAATAGTGTAAACAATCGTGATACTGATACCGTCCAAATAATGGTTTTTTGCATAAGTGATCCTTATTTAGCCATGACGTTTCAAATGAAACACCAAGAAACATTAACATCATTTCAATGAAACATTCATCTGCTTTGATTGAAAACCCTTTACTCGGTCACAAAAGTAAAAATAATCATATCCTAATGATTTTAAATAATTTTAATTATTTATACGCTATTTTGTATTTATGGCACAGCACTTGCTAAGAATAATTTTATCAATAGAGGCTACATTTTATACTCTAAATAATTCGAGATGCAGGTAGGCGACAGGCGAAGATAGACGGGGAGCGTAGATGAACTATGTGACTCGGCGAGTATAGCGCAGTCAACAACCCTGCATTTTGAAGTATGACGAATATAGTCGCAATTTAATAACAATCATAAGAGGTTACTATGTCATCTATTTCTGCTGGCCAAGCATTTCGTCAAGCACTAAGTAGTGAAACACCTTTGCAGTTAGTTGGCACTATTAATGCTAACCACGCCTTACTTGCACAACGTGCTGGCTATAAAGCTATCTATTTATCTGGTGGTGGTGTCGCAGCTGGCTCATTAGGTTTACCCGACCTCGGTATTTCAACCTTAGAAGATGTTTTGATTGATATTCGACGCATTACCGATGTTTGTGAACTACCCTTAATGGTGGATGCAGATATCGGCTTTGGTCCTTCTGCATTTAATGTCGCACGTACCGTTAAATCTATCGAAAAAGCCGGTGCTGCCGGTTTACATTTGGAAGATCAAGTTGGTGCTAAACGTTGTGGTCATCGTCCCAATAAAGAAATTGTTTCAACACAAGAGATGGTTGATCGGATCAAAGCCGCGGTTGATGCACGCGTTGATGAAAATTTTGTGATCATGGCACGTACCGACGCGTTGGCTGTTGAAGGGTTAGAAGCCGCGTTAGACAGAGCGCATGCTTATATTGAGGCGGGGGCAGATATGTTATTTCCTGAAGCCATCACGCAACTGAACATGTACCAACAATTTGTAGAGCAAACTAAAGTGCCAGTTCTTGCCAATCTTACCGAATTTGGTCAAACCCCTTTATTTACCCTTGATGAGTTACGCAGTGTTGGTATTGCGATTGCCCTTTACCCTCTCTCCGCTTTTAGAGCGATGAACAAAGCCGCTGAGCAGGTTTACACCACACTACGCAAAGAAGGCACACAAAAAAATGTCGTTCCACTGATGCAAACTCGTGACGAACTTTATCAAAGCATTAATTACTATGACTATGAACAAAAATTAGATGCTCTATTTTCACAACAAAAATAATACTTATATTCTAAATAATTCAAGTTGTCCCCCTACAAAGGATAATCCGATGAATGAACAACTTAATAATACTGGTACTCCCCAATTTAAACCTAAAAAATCCGTTGCTTTATCGGGTATCACCGCAGGTAATACCGCACTTTGTACCGTTGGCAAAAACGGTAATGACTTGCACTATCGCGGTTATGATATCCACGATCTCGCCACCCAATGTGAATTTGAAGAAGTAGCCTACCTACTGATCCACGAAAAATTACCGACTAAATCAGAACTCGTCGCCTATAAAGACAAGCTCAAGGCATTAAGGGGTCTTCCTGCTAGCGTTAAACAAACCTTAGAGTCGATCCCCGCGAATGCTCACCCTATGGATGTCATGAGAACAGGCGTGTCAGTCATGGGCTGTGTGCTTCCTGAAAAAGAGTCTCATACTTTAGCGGGAGCAAAAGAAATTGCAGATAGATTGTTAGCGTGCTTAGGTTCAATGCTGCTGTATTGGTATCATTTCAGTCATCATGGCCGCCGCATTGAAACGGAAACTGATGATGATTCTATTGGCGCCCACTTTTTACATTTACTGCATGGTAAAAAGCCACCAGCACAGTGGGAACGTTTCATGCATATCGCTTCAATTTTATATGCGGAGCATGAATTTAATGCATCCACCTTTGCTGCTCGCGTGATTGCGGGTACTGGTACAGATTTTTATTCTGCAATTACTGGGGCAATTGCTGCCTTACGTGGTCCTAAACATGGTGGCGCGAATGAGGTTTCACTGGAAATTCAACAGCGTTATCTCACCACTGAAGAAGCTGAACAAGATATTATTCAGCGCCTTGAAAAGTCTGAAGTGATCATTGGATTTGGTCATCCCGTATACACGATTGCCGATCCACGCCATCCCATCATTAAATCCGTTGCTCTGCAATTATCAGAACAGTGTTTAAACCGCCAATTATATGATATTGCTCACCATTTAGAATTGGTCATGAAACGTGAAAAAAATATGTTTCCTAATTTAGATTGGTTTTCAGCAGTAACTTATCATTTGATGGGCGTCCCAACCGCCATGTTTACCCCGCTGTTTGTTATGGCGCGTACAGCTGGCTGGTCTGCGCATATCATTGAACAACGTCAAGATAATAAAATCATTCGCCCATCTGCCAATTATGTGGGCCCAGAAAATAAACTATTTACCCGCATGGAACAGCGTTTATAAGGATAATATCAATGACCACAATTACCCCTGTACCTCAAGAGTTTGATAAAGTGATTAGTGATATCGTCGATTACGTCACTGAATACCCGATTATTTCTGACTTGGCTTATGAGACTGCCTATTACTGCTTCTTAGATACCCTTGGCTGCGGTATGGAATCACTTGAATACCCCGCATGTAAAAAACTATTAGGGCCTATTATCCAAGGAACCATTGTTCCCAATGGTACGAAAGTACCTGGAACGCATTTCCAGCTTGACCCTGTTCAGGCTGCGTTCAATATTGGTACGATGATCCGTTGGCTAGATTTCAATGACACATGGCTTGCTGCTGAATGGGGGCACCCTTCGGATAACCTAGGGGGTATTTTAGCCGTTGCAGATTGGCTATCACGAGACGCTATCGCAAAGGGCAAAACACCGATAACCATAAAACATGTGCTTACCGCGATGATCAAAGCGCATGAAATCCAAGGCTGTATTGCATTAGAAAATGCCTTCAATAAAGTCGGACTCGACCATGTGATCTTAGTGAAAGTCGCTTCAACCGCCGTTGTTGCACAGCTGCTCGGTCTTAATCGTGAAGAAATTTTAAATGCCGTCTCACTGGCTTGGGTGGATGGGCACAGTTTACGCACTTATCGACACGCACCAAATACAGGTTCTCGTAAGTCATGGGCTGCTGGGGATGCTACATCAAGAGCAGTACGATTAGCCTTAATGGCGCAAAAAGGCGAAATGGGCTATCCAACGGCATTAACCGCAAAAACGTGGGGCTTTTACGATAGCTTATTTAATGGCCAAGAATTTCGTTTCCAGCGCGCTTATGGCTCTTATGTCATGGAAAATGTGTTATTTAAAATTTCATTTCCTGCGGAGTTCCATGCACAAACAGCCGTAGAAGCTGCGTTACAATTGCATGAAAAATTAAAATCATTAGATAAAAGTGCCGATGATATTGAAAGTGTTTCCATTCGTACTCACGAAGCTTGTGTGCGTATTATCGATAAACAAGGGCCTCTTAATAACCCTGCCGATCGCGATCACTGCATTCAATACATGGTTGCTGTGCCATTAATTTTTGGTCGCTTAACCGCTGCTGATTATGAAGACAATATCGCCAATGACCCACGTATTGACCTATTGCGTGACAAAATTGTTTGCCGTGAGGAAACACGTTTTACTCAGGATTATCACGACCCAGAAAAACGCTCAATTGCCAATGGGTTAACCATTAAATTAAAAGATGGCACGGTGCTTGATGAAGTGCTCATCGAATATCCTGTCGGCCATAAACGTCGCCGCAAAGAAGGAATTCCACTGTTACTCAAAAAATACCGCACCAATCTTGCCCGTCAATTTCCACAAACCCAGCAATTGCGCATTCTTTCAGCTTCATTAGATAAACCATTGCTTGAAGCTATGCCTGTCAGTGAATTTATTGATTTATGGGTGATTTAATCGCTTTTGGGAGTCAAACGACTCCCAAAACAACTCAATCACTATTTCAGTGAGCGTACTGAATGACGTTGAACCAATGTCGGTGAGTATACTAAGCCACTCGCCTTCATTGGCGCTTGGCGTGCTAACGATAAGGATAACTCAGTCGCGGTTTCAGCCATCATTTGAATAGGATAGCGGATAGTCGTTAAACGAGGGTGAATATAGCGGGCAATTAACACATCATCAAAGCCAATGACTGAAATCTGTTCTGGCGACAGAATATTATTTTCATCAAGAACAGCGAGCGCCCCCGCAGCCATAAAATCGTTATAGCTAACTACCGCAGTGATTTCTAACGATTTAGTGAGTAGATTGGTCATTGCCTGCTCACCCCCTTCTCCATAAGGTACGCCATACTCAATATAGCTATCGGGTAGTGTGATCGCATGCTGCTTGAGTGCATCACGGTACCCTTGTAACCGCTGCTCAACATCTTCAATATTATGATTTGATGAAATATAAGCGATTTTAGTATGTCCATGGCGAATTAAATGCTCAGTGGCAATATAAGCACCTTTATAGTTATTCAACGAAATACATCTGCCAGCAATTGCATCAATATGTCGATTGATCAACACCATACAAGGGACTTCTTCCGCAAATTCAATCAGCTCGTCATCAGATAATGCTTTCGAGTGGATCACCAAACCATCGCAGCGATTATTAATCAAGAGTTCAATAGATTGACGTTCTTCCTGTGCCGTATGATAACCATTACAAATTAATATATGTTTACCATTTTTATGGGCAACAGCATCAACCGCTTTGACCATGGTGCCAAAAAAAGGATCGGAAACATCATTCACGAGTACCCCAATGGTATCAGAGCTCTGGCTCACCAATGCACGTGCCGCAGCATTTGGACGATAACCGAGTTTATCCATAGCACTCTTAACGCAAGCAATTGACGCTTTGCTCGCCTTAGGTGATTGGTTGATCACTCGGGAGACTGTCGCTACAGATACCCCCGCTTCTCTCGCTACATCTTTAATTGTCGCCATCCGTTTCCTCTACATACATCCAACAAGCACATTCAACAACCAATTACGGTCAAAAACTAAATTGGTAACTGGTTTTCTGATGATAAACTTGGTTTGGCTGAGATACACCATTGTACTGTTCCCCCCATTCAGGGTGATTGACAGCATCGGGAGGAAATTGAGTTTCAAGAGCAATGCCGGAAAATGGGGTGTAATAACGCGATTTTCCCGGAACCGAAATCAAATAGTTCCCTGTATAAATCTGCATTGATGGCATGGTTGTCGCAATATCCATCCTGACATCACCATCCGGAGAAAAAACGGATGCCACGATTTTTTCACCATCAGTGAGTTCAGGATCGAATATCATCGCATGGTCGTAACCACCTGCTGCTTTTTGGTCATCATCTTGCAAAAAATCATAACCAATACGTTTTTTACGCCGAAAATCAAAAAAAGTGTCCGTTACGTCACGCCATTCCCCTGTTGGGATCCCATTCTTGTCGGTCGGTAAATAGTGTGTCGCAGCTAGCTGTAAATCGTGCTCTAGTGCGGTTTTAACCGAATCTTCACCCGCTAAATTAAAATAGGCGTGATTTGTTAGATTTACAGGACACCGTTTGCTGACTTGGGTACGGTAATCAATAATGACTTTGTTTTCATCGGTGAGAATATAGCGAACTTCAGCTTGCAGTTCTCCAGGGAAACCTTGATCACCATCATCAGAGGTCAATGAAAAAATAGCCTCTTGTTGATTAACTTGAGTCACTCGCCAAACACGATAACTAAAGTTATCCTCACCGCCATGCAAGCAGTGCTCACCTTGATTAGTCGTCAATGTATATTGGCGGCCATCTAGGCTAAAGCGACCATTAGCGATACGGTTTGCGACTCGGCCCACCGTTGCGCCGAGATAAACGCCCTGAACCATCTGTGCTGCCATATTTGGCGAACCAAGTAGAACATCGCGTTTCCCATTCGGCATAGGCAGTATGCAGCTAATCCAGCTAGCCCCCAAGGTCGACAGCAAAATTTTCATTCCATTGCTGTTGGTAAGCGCGATCACTTTTGAAGCGCGTGCTACATACCCCAGGTCTTTTGATAACTGCATATTTATCTCTCTACTTGGATGTCTTGTTAATTACACCAGCCCCATCACTTGGCTGGCAAACATAAATATCGGCTTTTAAACCTGTTAAGGCTGAATATTGTTGCTCAACCGCATTGACTACCGCTCCAACAATTTGCCGCTTCATAAGCGCAACAATACAGCCACCAAAGCCGCCACCTGTCATACGGACACCGCCTTGTGCACCGAGTACTGATTTTACAATATCAACCAAAGTATCAATCTCTTTTACTGTGATTTCAAAATCATCACGCATAGAAATATGAGATTGCTCCATTAGTGCACTGAGTCGTGGCAAATTATTTTCTGTTAATGCTTGCGCTGCCGCAAGTGTTCGCTCATTTTCACTGATAACATGTTTAGCACGCTTAGCGACTACAGGTTCCAATTGATGTTGTTTTTGTTCAAACTGAGACATCGTGACATCACGTAGCGCTTTAACCCCAAATTGTTGAGCTGCACTTTCACATTGCTGGCGGCGAATATTATACTCACTATCAACTAATCCACGCTGCTTATTTGAATTAATGATCATAACAACAAGATCATCAGGAATAGGGATTGATGACAGCTCTAAGCTGCGACAGTCAATTAATAAGGCATGTCCTTCATCACCACAAGCTGAAATTAACTGATCCATAATACCGCAATTACAGCCAACAAATTGGTTTTCCGCTTGTTGTCCATTTAAAGCAATCTCTTGCTGGCTAATCTCTAATTGATACAGCTCTTTAATTGTTTGACCAATAACCACTTCTAACGACGCAGAAGAACTCAGGCCAGCACCTTGGGGAACATTACCGCTAACCGCAATGTCACATCCAGAGAAGTGATACCCCCTCGCCAATAAAAATTTCACCACACCGCGAACATAATTTGCCCACATTTTCCCCGGTAAAAATGGAATTTCGCTGTCGAGGCTAAATTCATCAATATCATTGTCATAATCAGCAGCCACAACTCGAATTAATTGGTCATTTCTTTTTTTTGCTGCTGTTATCGTTTGATAATCAATTGCACAGGGTAAAACAAAGCCATCGTTATAATCAGTATGTTCACCAATGATATTGACGCGCCCCGGTGCTTGCACATAAAGCTCAGGTTGATCATTAAAGCCTTTAATAAAAGCATCGGTCACTTTGTGTTGAAGAAGTTCACTATTGTTCATAAAAACAGCCTCTTAGTAAAAATAAACTTATTTGCTCATATGCTTATAGTGAATATCACTGACTGCCCGTAGCTTTTCAGCAGCCTGTTCAGGTGTGAGATCACGTTGGGTTTCCGCTAGCATCTCATAGCCAACCATAAACTTTTTGACGGTTGCTGAGCGCAGTAGCGGTGGATAAAACAATGCATGAAGCTGCCAATGATCAATATTTTGTTCGTTAGCAAAAAATGGTGCAAAGTGCCAGCCCATTGAATAAGGAAATGCACAATTAAATAAATTGTCGTAGCGGCAAGTTAACTTTTTCAATGCAATACTAAGATCGGCACAAACTGCCTCATTCATCTCCCCCATGCGCCTGATAGGCTCTTTTGGCATCAACATGGTTTCAAAAGGCCAAGCCGCCCAATAAGGGACCACGGCAAGCCAATGTTCAGTTTCAACTACCGTTCTAGCACCATCATTCAATTCTGCCTGTGCATAATCCAGCAGCAAATTACTTGCGTGTTGCTGATAGTATTGGCGTAAATGTTGGTCTTTACGGGCAATTTCATTTGGTAAAAAATCACTCGCCCAAATTTGTCCATGTGGATGAGGCTGCGAACACCCCATCACCTCACCTTTATTTTCAAAAACCTGTACCCAAAGAAAACGCTGACTGAGTTCATCAATTTGTTGCTGCCAAGTTTCGATAACCAATCCAATTTGCTCCGCCGATAATTCAGGTAATGTTTTGCTGTGGTCAGGCGAAAAACAGATCACACGGCTGAGACCACTGACCGCTTGTGCTTGAAATAATGCCGATTGTTTTGCCGGTTGCCCACATGCGTCAGGTAATAATGCAGAGTAATCATTTTGAAAAACATAGGTTCCCTGATAATCGGGATTACTATCACCTGAAACTCGATGGTTAGTAGGACAAAGAAAACAGTGTTCATCATAGCTAGGGAGCTGTTTAATCTCTGTTTTTTCATCTTGCCCACTCCAAGGGCGTTTAGCACGATGGGGCGATACGAGTACCCATTGCCCTGTTAAAGGGTTATAGCGACGATGAGGACAATCTGAAGGGTTAAATTGAAGTTTATCCATGATATTATTCCCTATTATCGTGTTTCATAACCATTAGGGTTATTGGACTGCCAGCGCCATACATCAATCGCCATATCATCAATCGTGCGGCTCGCACGCCAGCCTAATTCACGTTGTGCTTTCTCTGACGTTGACCAATATTCTGCAATATCCCCAGACCGACGAGGCATTATTTGATACGGGATCGCCCTTCCAGCAGCCTTTTCAAAAGCCTCTAGGACTTCAAACACACTGGTTCCTTTACCTGTACCAAGGTTATAGATATGCAACCCTGCTTGTGGGCTAACTGATTTAAGAGCAGCAACGTGACCATCTGCTAAATCCATCACATGAATATAATCACGTACACCAGTGCCATCCACGGTAGGGTAATCGTTTCCATAAATAGATAGTTTTTCACGACGACCAACAGCAACTTGCGCAATATAAGGGGTTAAATTGTTTGGTATACCTTGAGGATCTTCCCCCATAGTGCCTGATGGGTGGGCTCCGACTGGGTTAAAGTAGCGTAACAATGTCACTGACCAGTTAGGTTGTGAAGTGAATAAATCAGATAAACAACGCTCAACCATGTACTTACTTGTACCATAGGGGCTTTGCGTATTACCTGTAGGGAAGCTTTCGGTGATAGGTACAGAATTGGGTTCACCATAAACAGTGGCAGATGAACTAAAAATAATTCGAGTAACCCCCGCCTGTTGCATACACCTAGCCAAAACTAGTGTACCATTGACATTAACATCATAATATTCAATGGGTTTTTCAACTGATTCACCTACCGCTTTTAAACCCGCAAAATGGATCACTGCGTTGATTTTATGTTCAGCAAAAATGCGATTAACAAATGCTTCATCACGCACATCACCTTGATAAAATACAGGTCGATAGCCCGTTAGCTTCTCAATACGGTTAAGTACTTCTGTTTTAGCATTACAGAGATTATCAATAATGATTGGGGTAAATCCTGCATGGATCATTTGTACGCAGGTATGACTACCAATGTATCCCATGCCGCCTGTTACCAACACTTTTGTTTGTTGCATTATTTACCCCTGAGTCAATTTGAGTGGCTAAATCGATTTTAGGGAGTATAGCAATCAGACAACATAACAATCTGTGATCGATCTCGCGTTAGTGTAAACGTTTACACAAAACTCCATAAACTCATCGATTGAGAATAAATTCAGTAAAAATTGGAAAATAAGTACAGCGACCAGAAATCAAAAAATTTCTAGCCGCTATTATTGAAAGGAAATGGCTTTAATGCGTGCACTCTTCATCGTATGGATCTAAATGGGTCATCACATTGAGGATTTGTGGATTTTCCATCAACTTATCTCGAACATTCACAGCAATATCATGTCCCATCATAATGGACATATCACCATCGACTTCAAGATGTACATCAACTAAATAAAAATCACCTGATTTGCGTGTTTTCAAATCATGAAAACCTTTTATATCTTCAATATTTTCTAGCACATTACGAATTTCTTGTAAGGTTTCTTCATCGGCCCCTTTATCCATCAGATCTTGCATTGACTGATTGGTAAATTTATAACCCATCCGAAAAACAAATGTCCCTACAATGAGTGCAGCAATCGGGTCAAATATCTTAAATCCACATAAACTACCAATAATACCAATGGCAACCACCAATGAGGATGCAGCATCAGAACGTGCATGCCATGCATTAGCTACTAACATGCTTGAGTTAACTCTATTTGCCACCCGCAACATATAACGGAACAGCCCTTCCTTAGCAGCCAATGCAATTAATGCCGCCACTAGAGCAATAAAATGAACCTCCTGAATTAATTCAGGATTAAGCATTTTTTGGATTGCAGACCAAACCATGCCAACACCGACAATTAATAAAATAATTCCCAAGATCAACGATGCACCATTCTCATAACGAAAATGACCATAAGGGTGATCTTCATCGGGTTTTTTATGACTTTTTTTGTTAGCAATTAAAACAACAAAATCAGCAATAAGATCAGATAATGTATGAATACCATCGGCAATTAAGCCTTGAGAGTGTGAAATGACCCCAATAATAATCTGCCATATTGAAAGGAGTAAATTAACAATCACGCTAATTAAAGTGCTTTTTTTGGCAGCATGAAACTTTTCTTCTTGCAGGCTAAGCTCATTACTTGTTGTATTTGATAGGTTATTTTTATCCATAATATATATTCTTAATGAAAAACAAAACAATTATCATTCAAATAGACTTTAAAAATCAATTAATTACAAAAACAAAGTAAATGATCTCATAATATAAAAGAAAAGTCTTGTTATTTAATTGTAGATTATTATGTTAACTGATAATGATTATTTCTTATATTTTGATATAGATTAGAATAACAAAAAAAGATTAATTCTTATTTTGATTAGACGCGTTTCAAAATAGTAAACACCTATACTCTAAATAATTCGAGTTGCAGGTAAGCGACAAGCGAAGATAGTCGGGGAGCATAGATAGACTATATGTCTCAGCTAGTTGAGTGTAGTCACTTATACCTTAACAAAAGCCCTGCAACTTGAAGGATGACGAGTATATACTAAATTCACTTATAGCTGATATACTGAGGCAAATTCACATGTACTCTAAATAATTCAAGTTACAGCTAAGTAAACAACGACTGAGTCACTTGCAACATAGAAAACGCTGTAACTCGTGCACATACTTTAACGCAAGATGCTGTAATTTGATGTATAGCGAGTATATTAATGAGGTGGTTATGCATAATAAAATTTTAGTCCCTATTGACCTATTAGAAGACACTCTTAATCCACAAATCATCAAACATGTTGAAGAACTAGCAAAATTGGGTTCCCCTGAAATTCATTTTCTATCTGTCATTCCAAGTGCAGAACTCTTTTTTGGTATTGAAGTTACAATCCTGCCAGAAAGCCATAAAAATTCAGCAGAACGTTCAACATTGGCACTGAGAGCTTTAGAAGAAGTGATCAAAGACATTAAAGTTCCAGACGATAAGATTGTCTGCAAAGTGGGAATTGGTTCAGCAAAAGATGAAATCCTCAGCTATGCTGAAGATATTGATGCAAGTTTAATTGTGATCGGCTCACATCGACCAAGCACTTCAACCTATTTATTAGGTTCAACGGCTTCAACAATTGTGCGTCACGCTAAAACATCTGTATTGGTGATCAGATAATTAGATATTAAAAAGTGCCACACAAAGTGGCACTTCTAGTTCAATTATTTTGTTACAGAATTCTGTAGCTGATCGTCAGTTGACCAAATACGGTATTTAACATCCATATCTTTTGGGGCATAAACGACGATTGGTAATTTGCTGTTATAACGAACAAATGCATCATCACCTAATTGGGTAGTTACAAAACGATCTTTCGCAGGTTCGGAACACCCCATCATGGTTGAAGCAGGTCCTTTAACATCTTCTAGCTTATAGTAGTTGTAACCCCAACCTTCTAAGGTTTTTTCTTCTAACTCACCCATAAACCATTGATGGTTACAGTCTGCTTTGATTGTTTTACCAATCACCAATTCAACTTGAAAATTGTTTTCATTCGGCTTTTCAGCCAATTGGATCACATGACGAGTCATGCCTTTATCTGCTTTAGGATAAGGTGCGATCTTTTCCAATTCCCCAGTTGCCATTGCGCAAGAAGAAACTAATGCTACAGCCATTACAGACAAAATCGCTCTTTTCATTATAAAATCCTATTAAGTGCAACAAAGTTAATCAGAAAAATAAATAACTTCCTATAGAATAAGTTAAAAATACTGCTTTTTACATCATAGATAATTCTTAATTTCAAAATTACGTAAAAACACTCAAAAAAACTATTTGAAGTTAAGTCATCATAACTAATTTTAGTATAGTGATCATAAATCAGATAAAAAATATGTAAATTCCATTTCGTTCTAATGCACAAATTATGTGCAGGGCTTATACTGACATTGAGGCTTAATACATTCTGAGGAGGTAGTATGTTATCTACAGATCAAGATTTAGTTTCAAAGTTAGTATCAACACATCCCCGTTTTCAAAACCTTTATGAAAAACACCATCAGCTCGATAAAGAAATCAGTAAGCTAGAAGGCCCTTCAGGCGCAGGCTATAATGAGCAAGTTGTTAAACTGAAAAAAGAAAAATTGCATCTAAAAGACGAAATGCAAAAAATAATGCAATCAGCAAGTAAAGGTTAGCAATCCATTTACTAGGTAATCATCTGGTTACATAATTCATTTGTTGCATGATTGGTTTATTTGTAACATAAAATTCACATATATTATGTCAGAGTATTTTACCTAGATTAATAGCGTTAGTTATCATGGCATAAGTCTCCACTTATGCCATTTTACATTTGATATGAATAAATCAACTCTTTCTATCCTTCCAAATAAGTTGTATATTAAATGTATCTTATATATCTCTTTATCGGATAGCAAAATGGCCGGCAAACGAATACAAAGAGAAATTAAAACAATCGAAAAAATGATCCTTATCTATGAGAAGTCACATCCTGCAACAATAGACTTCCCTGACCAATATCAACAATTGTATAAATACGCCATTAATCGCCTTGAAAAATGCCGTTACGGAGAGAATAAACCTGCGTGTAAACAATGTCCTATACATTGTTATCAACCTAAAATGCGTGAGCAAATGAAAGTGGTGATGCGCTGGTCTGGTCCAAAAATGTTACTTCGCCATCCTATATTAGCAATACGCCATTTATTAGATGATAGAAGGCCGCTCCCTGAACTTCCGCAAAAACAACAAAAAACAAACTCATCATCGAAGAAAAATTAACCATTTATTCTGTACTATTAATTCTTAAATTCAGTTTATTTATCTCATAACACTATGCAAACAAATGCACATAATCATTATGTTGGCTGATAATTAACCATTAAGTAATATTTAAAATATTAATTTACTATATTGCTCAGATAGTATTGATTTCTCTATATATATTTATCATTTTTAGTCAAAGAAAATCTTGTGTCTATAGGATATTTGTCATGAGTGCATTCTCTTGCATGGGCTAACTCAATCATGAATGACGTTTTTCTAAAAAGTAGTACCCCTCAATAACTAATAATTAAAATCTATGTATATTTATTCATTAAAAATGATAAGCACGGTAAATACACTCAATAAATAAGATGTATATCTCATAATTGAGCATTTAGCCGCACATAAATAAATTATTTTTATATTAACGATAAATTATTTTAATTAATACCATAGTTAACAAACACAAGCATTAATATTTTTAATAAACAATACTTTTTCCGATAATAATCACAATAAAAACCATACCTAAAATTTCCTGTAATATACGGAAAATGGTCAATTCCTGCGTTTAGATCAAAAAACCTCCTAATAGCAGAATTTTATTCATATCTATTTTGTACTCCCAAAGCACACTATTAAAAATTTATAACTATAAAAGTAATATTTTTAGTATATTAAAAATAAAAAAACACCAATAGGTCAATTAACAATCAATAAAAAGTCATTAATGCTAACAGATGGGGTTTGGAAATATTTATTAATATTTAGAATTAATCTGTGACACAAAAAAAGTCGCTTTATATAATTTCAATCAATCAGATAATACTGAATTTATATTTCATACACCCAAAATTATTCAGTATTTAATATTAACTTTTAATCAAAAGAGTCAACATTTAAGCAATGAAAATTAACATTTGGGACATATTATGCAAAATGATTATGATGTAACGAATCGGCGTATAAAAAAAATGATTATTAATAAAGGGAACCCACATTCAATTATTGAACAACCAACCAAAGGGCTGATAATTATTGAACGAGGCACGCTAGTATGGGAAAGCCCTACGGCAATAGAAACATTGAATACTGGTGATATTCTTTATCATAAACAGGGCTCTTATGCATTACAGATCCCTGATAATGGATCTGAATGTGAGTTTCTGTGGGTTTCATTAGAGGATCAGTTTTTACGTGAATTTATTAATCTCTATGGCAGCCATTTGAGTGAAATTGAACGTACCGATAATACTAGCCATGATGTGATTAGGTTTACAACGTCCACTATTATTGATGAATTGAAAAATAGTTTTAAAGCGATTGTTAATAAAGAATATCCACGCCTAATGGTAACATTGCGAATCTCTGAATTTTTGTTATTGCTGTCTTATAGCGAACAAGGTTCACAGCTATTGTCTAGTTTAAGGCAACTAAGTAATCGTCAAGCAGAACGTTTGCAAAATTTTATGGAGAATAATTTTTTAAAAGAATGGAAACTGACTGAGTTTGCAAAATCATTCGGTATGGGGTTAACGACTTTTAAAGAATTATTTAATAACGTTTATGCCACTTCACCACGTTCATGGATCAGCGAGAAAAGAATTATGTATGCACATCAATTATTGGTAAATACTCAGATGAGCATTGTCGAGATTTCAATGGAAGCGGGTTTTTCAAGCCAATCTTATTTTACACAAAGCTATCGTAAACGTTTTGGTTACACGCCGAGCAAATCGCGCACGCCATCTCAATAATGAGTTAATATATAATTCACTCAAGCGACACATGCCCTGTCAGTTGTAGACTTCTATATACTGGCAGAAAGGCAAATATCCCTCCTCTCTCTACAGTACTCTTCTTATACAAAAACGCCTTTTAAACAAGCTTAAACCAGCCCTAAGCACAACAATCTGTGATCATATAGACGAAAAAAAAGGCTGCTTACTTAATTCAGTAAACAACCTTTTTGATGCCACTAATTATTTTGCACTGATAATTCTCAGATCAATAATTGACATTGAATTAGGTGGTATTTGCCCTGGTATACCTTTCACACCATAACCACCTTCAGGTTTAATATAAACTTTAACCACACCACCCTCACCCGCTTTTTCAATAAATGAGTTAAGTGGTACAGGTAGTTCGCTATAAGGTAATGTAACAGGGTTTTTGTCGGTATACATTACAGTTACCGTTCCATCTGTTAGCTGCTCCCTCATAATAAATGTGATATTTTTATTTTTCACATTCGCAATAGGCTTACCTTTTTGTAAGATCTTATAGTAAGTAAAGCTATCCAACTTGCTATATTTTTGCTGGGTGATCTCAGCAATTATCTTCTGATTACGTTTATCGTTCTCTTGAGCTATTGCAGTCAGTTCTTTCTCTGTTGGTTGTTTCGCTACAGGCTTAACTGAAATCGGGCTACCCGAAGAAGTCGCTGACTTCGCTTTTAATTTGTCATTCTCATCTTGCAACTGCATAACCTTTTTATTGAGATCCATAATCTGCGATTTCAATGCTTCATCAGGTATAACAGACTTTTGTTTTTCCAGCTCAGACTGAAGCTTTTTCAACTGTTCTTTCGCAGTCGTCAACTCTTGCTGTAACTTAGTCTTATCTTCGAGCTGCTTTTTCAGTTGCTCCAACTCAGCACTCTGAGCTTTATATTGTGCATTGACTGAGGTTAATTTATCAGCATCAAGTTTCAATGCACTGATCAGTTTATTCGCCTCAGCTAATTGCTTATCAGATTCAGCGCTTTGTTTCGCTTTATTAGCTGCATCGCTTTCAAGACGCTTAACTTGCTGCTCGCGTTCTTTATTTTGCTTTTCTATTTCAGCTTTTTGAGCTTGTAACTGTTGCTGTACTTCTTTCAGCTCAGACTCTAACGCTTTCTTCTGCTCCACTTGGGCGGTTTGTGCAACTAGTGATGCCTGAAGCTTAATTGCTTGCAATTCATTGCTCTTTAACTTCTCTTGCAACTGCTGATTTTGCTGTGTCAGCTGTTTTGCCGCCGCATCTTGCTTCGCCAGTGCCTCTCGGGTCGCTTGGCTCTCCGCTTCCGCTTTTTGCAACGCCGCTTCTTTTTGCTTCAACTGAGCCACTTGCTGATCCAGATCAGCACTCAAGGCTTTTATCTGCTGATCAGTGGCTTGCGTCATCAACTGCTTCTGTTTCTCGATCTCTTTTTGCAGCTGTGCCACATCGCTATTGGCTTGCTTCAGTTGCACTTGTGCCGCGCTAAACGCTTTTTCGTTCTCGGTCAGTTTGGCTTGCAGCTGTTGTTGCGCCTGCTGGCTGTCGCCATACTGTTTTGTCAGCGCTTCCTGCGCCGCTTTTTGCGTCTGTAACTGCTGTTGCAGTGCCTTCAGCTCGGCTTCCACATTTTTCTTCTGCTCAGCTTGCGCTGTTTGTGCCGCCAAAGCAGTTTGTAGCTTGCTGGCCTGCTGCTCATGCTCTTTTAACTGAGCCAACAGCTGTTGGTTTTGCTGTGTCAGCTGTTTTGCCGCCGCATCTTGCTTCGCCAGTGCCTCTCGGGTCGCTTGGCTCTCCGCTTCCGCTTTTTGCAACGCCGCTTCTTTTTGCTTCAACTGAGCCACTTGCTGATCCAGATTGGCACTCAAGGCTTTTATCTGCTGATCGGAGGCTTGCGTCATCAACTGTTTCTGCTTCTCGATCTCTTTTTGCAGCTGCGCCACATCCCTATTGGCTTGCTTCAGCTGCGCTTGTGCCGCGCTAAACGCGTTTTCGTTCTCGGTCAGTTTGGCTTGCAGCTGTTGTTGCGCCTGCTGGCTGTCGCCATACTGTTTTGTCAGCGCTTCCTGCGCCGCTTTTTGCGTCTGTAACTGCTGTTGCAGTGCCTTCAGCTCGGCTTCCACATTTTTCTTCTGCTCAGCTTGCGCTGTTTGTGTCGCCAAAGCAGTTTGTAGCTTGCTGGCCTGCTGCTCATGCTCTTTTAATTGTGCCAACAGCTGTTGGTTTTGCTGTGCCAGCTGTTTTGCCGCCGCATCTTGCTTCGTCAGTGCCTCTCGGGTCGCTTGGCTCTCCGCTTCCGCTTTTTGCAACGCCGCTTCTTTTTGCTTCAATTGGGCCATTTGCTGATCCAGATCGGCACTCAAGGCTTTTATCTGCTGATCGGAGGCTTGCGTCATCAACTGTTTCTGCTTCTCGATCTCTTTTTGCAGCTGCGCCACATCGCTATTGGCTTGCTTCAGCTGCGCTTGTGCCGCGCTAAACGCGTTTTCGTTCTCGGTCAGTTTGGCTTGCAGCTGTTGTTGCGCCTGCTGGCTGTCGCCATACTGTTTTGTCAGCGCTTCCTGCGCCGCTTTTTGCGTCTGTAACTGCTGTTGCAGTGCCTTCAGCTCGGCTTCCACATTTTTCTTCTGCTCAGCTTGCGCTGTTTGTGCCGCCAAAGCAGTTTGTAGCTTGCTGGCCTGCTGCTCATGCTCTTTTAACTGAGCCAACAGCTGTTGGTTTTGCTGTGTCAGCTGTTTTGCCGCCGCATCTTGCTTCGCCAGTGCCTCTCGGGTCGCTTGGCTCTCTGCTTCCGCTTTTTGCAACGCCGCTTCTTTTTGCTTCAATTGAGCCATTTGATGATCCAGATCGGCACTCAAGGCTTTTATCTGCTGATCGGAGGCTTGCGTCATCAACTGCTTCTGTTTTTCGATCTCTTTTTGCAGCTGTGCCACATCGCTATTGGCTTGCTTCAGCTGCGCTTGTGCCGCGCTAAACGCGTTTTCGTTCTCGGTCAGTTTGGCTTGCAGCTGTTGTTGCGCCTGCTGGCTGTCGCCATACTGTTTTGTCACGGCCTCTTGCGCCGCTTTTTGCGTCTGTAACTGCTGTTGCAGAGCCTTCAGCTCGGCTTCCACATTTTTCTTCTGCTCGGCTTGCGCTGTTTGTGTCGCCAAGGCAGTTTGTAGCTTGCTGGCCTGCTGCTCATGCTCTTTTAATTGTGCCAACAGCTGTTGGTTTTGCTGTGCCAGCTGTTTTGCCGCCGCATCTTGCTTCGCCAGTGCCTCTCGGGTCGCTTGGCTCTCTGCTTCCGCTTTTTGCAACGCCGCTTCTTTTTGCTTCAATTGGGCCACTTGCTGATCCAGATCGGCACTCAAGGCTTTTATCTGCTGATCGGAGGCTTGCGTCATCAACTGCTTCTGTTTCTCGATCTCTTTTTGCAGCTGCGCCACATCGCTATTGGCTTGCTTCAGCTGCGCTTGTGCCGCGCTAAACGCTTTTTCGTTCTCGGCCAATTTGGCTTGCAGCTGTTGTTGCGCCTGCTGGCTGTCGCCATACTGTTTTGTCACGGCCTCTTGCGCCGCTTTTTGCGTCTGTAACTGCTGTTGCAGAGCCTTCAGCTCGGCTTCCACATTTTTCTTCTGCTCGGCTTGCGCTGTTTGTGTCGCCAAGGCAGTTTGTAGCTTGCTGGCCTGCTGCTCATGCTCTTTTAACTGAGCCAACAGTTGTTGGTTTTGCTGTGTCAGCTGTTTTGCCGCCGCATCTTGCTTCGCCAGAGCCTCTCGGGTCGCTTGGCTCTCCGCTTCCGCTTTTTGCAACGCCGCTTCTTTTTGCTTCAATTGAGCCACTTGCTGATCCAGATCAGCACTCAAGGCTTTTATCTGCTGATCAGTGGCTTGCGTCATCAACTGCTTCTGTTTCTCGATCTCTTTTTGCAGCTGTGCCACATCGCTATTGGCTTGCTTCAGTTGCGCTTGTGCCGCGCTAAACGCGTTTTCGTTCTCGGCCAGTTTGGCTTTCAGCTGTTGTTGCGCCTGCTGGCTGTCGCCATACTGTTTTGTCAGCGTCTCTTGTTCAGCTTTTTGCGTTTGAAGCTGCTGTTGAGCAATTTTTAATTTATCTTCTAACTGTTTTGCTGCTTCTTGCTGTTTTATAAGCTCATCGCGAGCTGATTGGCTCTCTGCTGCCATTTTTTGCGCAACATCTTGCTGCTGTTTTAATAAGGCAACTTGCTGATTAAGTTCCGCAGTCAATGATTTCACTTGCTCATCACTAGCTTGTGTCATCAATTTTTTCTGCTTTTCAATCTCATTTTGCAACTGTGCAACATCAGCAGTAGCTTGTTTCAGTTGTGCCTGTGCTTCAGTGTAATTCAGTTCACTTTGCGTCAGCTTTTCTTGCAGCTGTTGTTGAGTTCGTTGGCTCCCTTCATACTGTTTAACTAAAGCTTCTTGATCTATTTTTTGAGTTTGTAATTGCTGTTGAGCTGTTTTTAGATCATTTTCAAACGTTTTAGAAGCATCTTGCTGTTTAATTAATTCTGCTTGGAGGTCATTTTTCTGCTTCTCAGCTAATTGCAGAGCTTCTTCTTTTTGCTTCAGTAGTTCTTGTTGTTTATTTAGTGAAGCAGTCACTAATTTAACTTGTTCATCACTGTTTTTATTTAAGCGCTCAGCTTGCTCTTTTGCATCAGTCTCTAACTGAGTAATTTGTGCAGTCAATTGTTCAACTTGTTTTTGGGTATTCTCAAACTCTAATTTTGCTTGTTCAAGTTGTTTATCTTTTTCTGCTAATTGACTTTCAGCGACAGCTTGTGCTTTAACACTTTCACCGAGTTTTAACTCAAGTTGTTTAATGACTTGTTGAGCTTGCTCGTTTTGTAAAGTTAGAAGGTCTAAATTATTTTGTTTTTCAGTGATGGTATTTTTGGCTAACGATAATTCATCAGTCAGTAATACGATAGTTTCTTTATCATCTGTCGCTTTTAATTGTTTTTGCAATAAGGCAATTTGATTTTTATTTTCAGTTAGCTCGCTATTAATACGTTCTATTTCAAATTGTTTTTCAGCAATAGCATGGCTTAACTCTGCGACCGTCTTATTGTGTGCAATCAGTTTTTCAACTAACTGCCTATCTGTTAATAGCTGATGATAAGCAATTAACTGGCCTGCTCCCTGAGCAGCACCAAATTTAAATAAATGAGTTGCTTGCTGCTGAGCAAGTAGGTCAGCTAGCTGTTGCAAATAAGCGTCGTTGTCGGCTAATGATGATGCCGAGAACCGAGAGGAATAGAGCCCTAAAGGATCTAATACGATTTGGTATTTAGCAAAATCACGTGATAAATACTGCGGATGCCATTGCTTAGAATCAAATAAATATGGATAAGATGACAATAGCAAAGACTGGCGTGCTGAACCCGTTTGTTGCGCTACTGTGTTTTCTGGCATAGGACATTCAGACAAAGACACCATTGCCACTTCTTTTGGCATAGTGGGGTTTGGCGTCGTAACTTTTGGCTGAACCTGCTTATTCACGACTCTCTGCGTATTCGATGGCGTACGTACAGAGCCTTTTGCTTGCCCTGTATTTTTTTTACTTACCGCAGATTTTGATTTTTCTTTTGGCTCAGGAGCGAGCGGTAAAGATAAAAATGAATCATAACCTTGACCTTGAGTATTCAATGGCTTTTGTGGGACTTGTCCCTCCTGCTCTAATTGCAGGTATATATCGAAGTCATCAATGACATTATTAAAGCTATCCGACTTAGCAAACTGGCTAAAAGCAGCCGAAAAAATGGCCAAAGAGACACAAAGTCTTAGGTTAATTCTCATAATCCACTAATTTTTTCCAAAGTTGATTCGGTTGATAGAACTGAGTTATAACGCACTTTGGCACAAAGCACTTTTGTTTTAGCTTCTATTGCCATTTGTAATAATTCAATCGTATCTGGGCTCGCCGTTGAGGATACTTGTTTATAAAGTTGATTAATTTCACTGACTTCTTTAAATGAGCCAACTAAGCGGTTGTAATCTTTAGGTGACAAAGTTTTCAGTGCATTAAGTTCTTTAATACAAGTATTTAAATGTTGAAATGACTCTTTTCCATTTCCAGTATCATTTAAACTGGTTGCCGCTGTTTCCATAGGCTTGTTACTGATTGCTGTATTTAAAACTGCTTGCGAATCAGCATAAGCGTAATCCATTTGCTGCTGTTTAGGTGCAGGTGCAGCTACAGGCGCAGTAACGGGTGTAGTTGGAGTTGTAACTTGAGTTTTTTCTGTATTGTTCGTGTTATAGCCCAAAGAACAGCCAGAGAGCATCGCAGTCCCAGCTAAAAGCAAGGACGCAACAAAAAATTTATTGTTTGAGAACATATGGTTACCTTACCAGCACTTTTTCTTCGCTATTATAATGACATCCAAGAAACCTAGTGTAAGCTAAAACCTAGCTATTTTCTATAAGCCCCAATCTAGAAATAGAGACATCTCATAAATTTAGGTTAATTATTTTAATCTTAGCACTAAATTGGAATCCACCACACTATTTTTTCATGTAACAAAATAACTCAAAAACTCTTATTTTGAGTTTTATAAATAGCTATAGCAAAAAACTACCATCTAACAAACTTATTTGAAACTTTTATTTAATAAACAATCCATATTACGTTCAGGATAATGATAACAGGTTGATTATCCAGATAACTCAAATATTTCAGTTCAGAAATAATTTCTAACAAAAAAATAAGCTTATGTGTTTTATCTATTCATCTTGCTTCATTAGATACATTAGTGAAGATACACATTATATGTTCATATATAGCAGTTTATTTTGCCTAGTATTTTTACCTATATCGATAGATAGTTAATCATCGCTCACCTATCGTTCACTTTAGGCATTTATCCAGATAGTTTTATTTAAGTAATAATTTAACAATTACTAATTGTATTGATTTATTAATTAATCAATTTGATGGGGATCAAATAGAATAATGCCCAGTATGTTAACTGGGCATTCATTGAGAAATAATAAGTTTTAAACTTATTAAGCTTTAGATGGGCGCAATGCAGGGAATAAAATAACATCACGGATCGTATGGCTGTCAGTAAACAACATCACCATACGGTCAATCCCAATACCTAAGCCCGCTGTTGGCGGTAGGCCATGTTCTAATGCAGTAACATAATCTTCATCATAGAACATCGCTTCATCATCACCTTCATCTTTATGACGAACCTGCTCAGCGAAACGTTCTGCCTGATCTTCAGCATCATTTAACTCAGAGAAACCATTACCAATTTCACGACCACCAATGAAAAACTCGAAGCGGTCAGTAATGAATGGATTATCATCATTACGGCGTGCTAACGGAGAAACTTCAGCTGGATATTCAATAATGAAAGTTGGTTGAATTAAGTGGCTTTCGGCAACTTCTTCAAAAATTTCACATTGAACTCGACCTAATCCCCAGCTATTTTCAATTTTAATACCAAGAGATTGAGCAATCGCAACGGCTTTATCCATATCATCCAGATCCGCGACATTGGTTTCTGGGCGATATTTACAAATTGCTTCTTTCATTGTCAATTTAGTGAATGGTTTACCAAAATCAAATTCTTGCTCACCATATTTGACAACGGTAGTCCCTAAGACTTCTTGCGCTAAAGTACGGAACAGTTCTTCTGTCAAATCAATCAAATCACGGTAATCAGCATAGGCCATATAGAGTTCCATCATGGTGAACTCAGGATTATGGCGAGGTGATAAACCTTCATTACGGAAGTTACGGTTAATTTCAAACACACGCTCAAAACCACCAACAACTAAACGTTTTAGATACAGTTCAGGCGCAATACGCAGATACATATCAATATCTAGTGCATTGTGGTGTGTCACAAATGGACGTGCTGATGCACCGCCAGGGATCACCTGCATCATTGGTGTTTCAACTTCCATGAAACCTTTACCTACCATAAAATTACGTAATTCAGATAGGATTTTAGAACGCACCATAAAGGTGTGGCGTGATTCATCATTCGCGATCAAGTCAAGGTAACGCTGACGGTAACGCGTTTCTTGATCCGCTAAGCCATGAAATTTGTCAGGTAATGGGCGCAGTGCTTTTGTCAATAAACGAACTTCATGACAATGAACTGTCAGCTCACCCGTTTTGGTTTTAAATAAGCGGCCTTTAGCGCCTAGGATGTCACCTAAGTCCCACTTTTTAAATTGTTCGTTATAAATGCCTTCCGCTAAATCATCACGAGAAACATAAATTTGAATACGACCACCCATATCTTGCAAGGTTGCAAATGATGCCTTACCCATAATACGACGAGTCATCATGCGCCCTGCAATTGAAACTTCAATATTAAGATCTTCCAGCTCTTCTGCTGATTTCTCATCATATTGTGCGTGGATCTTCTCAGAAGTGATTTCACGACGGAAGTCATTTGGGAACGCGATCCCTTTTTCACGTAAAGTAACCAGTTTCTCTTTACGGGTCTTTAATTCGTTATTCAAATCGGGAGCTTGTTCTGCACCCTGTTGTTGCTGCTGAGACATTTTTTCCTCACAGGCCAGCTTTTAGACTAGCTTCAATGAATTTATCCAAATCACCATCCAGTACGGCTTGCGTGTTACGCGTTTCCACACCAGTACGTAAATCTTTAATACGCGAATCATCAAGAACATAAGAACGAATTTGACTGCCCCAGCCAATATCCGATTTGTTCTCTTCCATCGCTTGTTTATCTGCATTCTTTTTCTGCATTTCCAGTTCATAAAGCTTGGCTTTTAACTGGCGCATAGCTTGATCTTTATTTTTATGTTGCGAACGGTCATTCTGGCACTGAGTCACAATGTTAGTTGGTATATGGGTGATACGTACCGCTGACTCAGTTTTGTTTACGTGCTGACCACCAGCACCAGAGGCGCGGTAAACGTCAATCCGTAAATCCGCTGGGTTGATTTCAATATCAATATCGTCATCAACTTCAGGATATATAAAAGCAGAACTAAACGATGTATGACGACGGCCACCTGAGTCGAATGGGCTTTTACGTACTAAACGATGCACACCGGTCTCTGTTCTCAACCAACCATATGCGTAATCGCCAATAATTTTAATTGTTGCAGATTTTAAACCCGCCACATCACCGTCTGATTCTTCAATAATTTCTGTTTTGAAGCCTTTCGATTCTGCCCAACGCAGATACATACGCATTAACATACTTGCCCAGTCTTGGGCTTCAGTACCACCGGAACCAGCCTGCAAATCAATATAACAATCAGCACTGTCGTATTCACCTGAAAACATCCGACGAAACTCTAATTGTTCTAATTTCAGTTGTAGCTGTTCTAACTCTTCGCCCGCTTCATTAAAGGTGTCTTCATCATCTGCTTCAACAGCGAGTTCAAGTAAACCTTCAACATCCTCAATGCCTTGAGTTAGCTGATCAATGGTATCGACGATCGCCTCAAGTGAGGAACGTTCTTTACCTAAGGCTTGCGCTCTTTCAGGTTCGTTCCAAACATCAGGTTGTTCTAGCTCCGCGTTAACTTCTTCTAAGCGCTCTTTCTTGGCATCATAGTCAAAGATACCCCCTAAGAACCACCGTCCGGTCAGACAAGTCCTGAATCTTACTTTTTACTGGGTTAATTTCAAACGTCATTTTTCAATGTCTTATGTTGGGTCATTTAATAGAATGAATTCTTCACAAACTGTCAATTATATCGGAATTCCCCCGCAATTTATAGCGCCATAAAAACCTAATAGCGGAATAAATCATAGTCAGTAAACAAGGAGAATTATTCAGGCCAAATATGTTCCACCATCAATTGAACACTCTTTTGACCTCTAAACTCATTAACATCCAATTTAAAGGCTATTTTAGCGCGTTTAACACTGTTATCCGGCCAACGGCGCACATCGATATTAAACATGATGGCATCCAACATTGGCCCTCCATTTACAGGCTCTAATATTAGTTTAAGGTGACGTTCACCGACTAAACGTTGCTGTAGCAATTGGAAGTGACCATCAAATACTGGCTCAGGGAATGATTGTCCCCACGGACCACTTTCACGCAGAAGCTCGGCGGTTTCTAAGGTGAACTCACTGCGTGCTAATTCACCATCACTCCACACTATTCCTGCTAATTGCTCAGGTTGAATTAATTCACCCATCAATAATTCAAAATGATGTTTAAACAACTCAAACTTTGTTTCTTCAAGGCTTAAACCTGCCGCCATGGCATGGCCACCAAACTTTTGCATCAACCCCGGCTGTAGCGTGTTCAAGCGCTCTAAAGCATCACGCATATGCACACCTTGGACTGAGCGCCCAGATCCTTTTAACGTTCCATCACCCGCTGGTGCAAAAGCAATCACAGGCCGATGGTATTGCTCTTTGATCCTCGACGCTAAGATACCAACAACCCCTTGATGCCATTCAGGGTGATAAATCGCTAACCCATTCGGTAATTGGCTATCGCCATACTCGATTTGGTTAAACAAAACTGAGGCTTCTTGCTGCATACCCGCTTCGATTTCTCGCCGTGCTTGGTTTAAACCATCCAATTCATTAGCCAGCTCTCGTGCATAAGCCATATCATCAGTCAGTAATAACTCAATACTCACTGACATATCATCCAAACGACCCGCCGCATTCAAACGAGGCCCCAAGGCAAAACCAAAGTCATTAGCTACTAAACGAGAGCATTCACGTTTTGAAACCTCAATTAATGCTTTGATCCCCGCACAGCAACGACCTGCTCTTACTCGATTTAGCCCTTGATGCACTAAAATTCGGTTATTGGTATCCAGTGGAACCACATCCGCAACGGTACCTAATGCAACAAGATCCAGATATTCAGCTAAATTGGGTTCACTAAGCCCTTGCTGGGCAAACCAGCCTTCTTGGCGAAGTTTGGCTCGTAATGCCGACATCAAATAGAATGTAACACCGACGCCTGCAAGCGACTTTGAAGCAAACTGGCAACCGACTAAATTAGGGTTAATAATGGCATCTGCGTTAGGTAATAGTTCTCCCGGTAAATGGTGGTCAGTCACAATAACTTTAATACCAAGACGATGCGCTTCCTCAACCCCTTCATGGGATGAGATACCATTATCCACCGTGACAATAAGATCTGTGCCTCGTTTATAGGCTTCTTCTACCACCAATGGCGTTAACCCATAACCATTTTCAAAACGGTTAGGAACGATATAATTTAAGTTTACATACCCCATTTTGGTGAGTGCTCGGATAGCTAATGCGGTACTGGTTGCACCATCAGCATCAAAGTCACCCACGATGGTGATACGTCCTTGGTTTTCTAATGTGCTATACAGTAATGATAGCGCACTCTCTACCCCTGATAATGCACGATAATCTAATAAATTAGAGGCTTTACGCTCTAACTGTGCAAGATCAGTAATGCCTCGATGAGCGTATACACGTTGGAGGATCTCGGGGAAGCCTGACAGTGCTTTGATATCATCGGTTAATGTGCGCTGACGCAAAAAGGTTTCTACATTCACAGTAATTAACTATTTTTGTTCAAGTATCTTTAAAAGATCATCAGGTGCTAAATAGCCTGATAGTAGCTGCCCATCGGGTAATACGATTGCGGGTGTTCCTGTCATTTTAAATTGACGGCCTAAATTAACGTGTTTACTTAGATCAATTTTACAGTCATCAATCATAGCAATTTCATCACCTTTAAATGCTTTAGTGAGCGCATTTTGTGGTAAAGCATTACACCAAATAGAAGCCATCTGTTTTGCTGATTGGTGATTTAACCCCTGACGAGGGTATGCAAGATAACGTACGGTAATCCCTTTTTCATTTAACTCACCAACGGATTCATGCAGTTTTTTACAGTAACCACAGGTAATATCAGTAAAGACTGTCACTACATACTTTTCTTTTGGCGCTTTAAAAATAATCATTTGATCTTTTAGCGCTTCAATTTTTTTCATCAATGATTGATTGGAAATATTCGCAGGTACCTGACCACTAAGATCATAAATAGGGCCTTGTACCAAGTATTTACCATCATCAGTTACATAAATAATGCCATCTGATGTATCAACAGTATTCAGACCCACAATCGGTGATGGTTTAATCGACTCCACCACTAAATTATATTTAGCGAGTTTTTCTTCGATAATTTTATCATCAGTGGCCGCATGGGCTGACACAGAGAATGCTGCGAAACAAGCTGCCCATAATAATAATTTACGTTTCATAATTATCCTTATCATGCACATCACCCCCTAGGATGATGCTGCTCATGTAACATGCGCAAACGTTCAGTTGCGACATGCGTATAAATCTGGGTAGTTGAAAGATCACTATGACCTAACAACATCTGTACAACGCGTAAGTCCGCTCCATGGTTCAATAGATGTGTGGCAAAAGCATGCCGCAGAACATGAGGGGAAAGCGCTTCGGAATCAATATTCGCGATCACCGCATAATGCTTAATACGGTGCCAAAAGGTCTGCCGAGTCATCTTCGTGCCACGCTTACTTGGAAACAGCACATCACTGGTTTTACTACCTAAAAGATCGGATCGCCCTTCTTGGATGTATTTTTCAATCCAATAAATAGCTTCTTCCCCTAATGGGATCAATCTTTCTTTATCACCTTTACCCACAACACGGATCACCCCTTGGCGTAAACTGATATCAGAAAAGGTTAAGCCCACCAGCTCTGATACACGCAAGCCACAAGCATACAAAACTTCCAACATGGCTTTATCACGTAGCTCCAAAGGATCTTCCGTTGCGGGTGCATTAAGTAGATCATCGACCTGTTGTTCACTTAAATCTTTTGGTAGCCGCTGAGGTATTTTAGGTGCAGCAATCACAGCTGAAGGGTCATCTAAGCGTATTTTTTCACGATAAAAATACTGAAATAGCCGGCGCATCGCACTCAATAACCGCGCCGAACTGGCTGCTTTATAACCACCATCAATTCGTTCAGCTAAAAAGGATTGTAAATCTATTGATTGAACATTTTCTAAATTTAATTTATTTGCTTCTAACCATTTATCTAATAATTGTAAATCTAAACGGTAAGATGCCAATGTATTTTCAGCAAGATCTTGCTCTAACCAAATAGTATCAAGAAATTGTTCAATCAATGGATTAAGTTGTTTTGTTTCCACGTGCCCTATCTTCCTCTTCGCGATCACACAATCATTATGCCTGAATTCGCTTCATTCTGTTACAATACCTCTCTACTGCAATGAAAACTAGTTACATTAACATGAAAATAGGTCTCTTTTACGGTTCTAGCACTTGTTATACCGAAATCGTCGCAGAGAAAATACGCGATATCCTTGGTGATAACTTAGTCACATTACATAATGTTAACGATACACCACCTGAGCTAATGGAACAGTATGACGTTCTCATTTTGGGTATCCCTACGTGGGATTTCGGTGAAATACAAGAAGACTGGCTAGCAATTTGGGACGCGCTTCCCAATCTTAAACTTAGCGGCAAAATTGTTGCTATGTACGGCATGGGTGATCAGATTGACTACAGTGAGTGGTTCCTTGATGCACTAGGGATGCTTTACCATCAATTGAAGCCTACTGGTGTCAAATTTATTGGTTTTTGGCCACTAGAAGGCTATGAGTTTGAAAGCCCTAAACCACTGACGGAAGATGGCAGCCAGTTTGTCGGCTTAGCACTCGATGATGTCAATCAATTTGATGAAACAGATGAACGTATCGCCCAATGGTGTATGCAGGTACTAACTGAGCTCGAAGAATTACTGTGATAATGGCCGAAATTTTTGCCGATTACTGCAATATGCTTTAAATATCTGGATATTGCAGTAACAGTTGGTTTAAATTACGCCAATTCTCTTCCGATAACGAATCTCTCGCCACCCATAAATGGATTGTTTGTGGCTTCCCTTGTAGCGCACTTAACGTAAGTAATGTACCAACTCGAGTACACCACGGCTGTTTGACAATACTCCACTCATTCTTTTTCCATTGTACTTTGTTACCATTAACGAGGACTGCAACCCCTTTAATTTTACTGATGTTTTTTTGGCTTTTTGCCCAACTTGCGATCACAATCACCAGCAAGGGTAACCATACCATTGAGTTACCCGGAGCCCATGGTGCAACTAATAAGATGAAGCCGACTATCCCATGAATACAGGTTGAAAAAAATTGAGTTTTCCATGAAATGGAGAGATTAGATTTCCACAGGACCACGATTTTTATTTCTTTCCTGGATCAGTTTAACCATACTAAACAGCTCTTCATCCTCTGGACGACCGTGATTCATGAGCCAATTAAATAAATCGGGATCAGCACATTCAAGTAAACGAACAAAAGTGTGTTTATCTTTGTTAGAAAGGCTATCAAACTCATACTCAAAAAATGGCATGATGGAAATATCTAACTCGCGCATTCCGCGACGACAAGCCCAATGAATTCTTGCTTTGTTCTCTATATCCATTCCACTACGGCCTTATTTTGTTGCAGTTAACTGATAAGATTGGTTATTTTTAGTACTCTAACAGATTATTACTCAAGAAAACATGATGTAGAATACAATGTTACCAATTTCCATCATACTATCGCGTTTTTATCCAAGAATACCGATTAAAAATATTAAATAATTGATAGTGCATCATAATAATTACTTGCAATGTTATCCAGCTATTTTACCATTAACCCCCTTCTGAAATGAAAGAATACAGGTGAAATCATGACTACTGACGTTACTCACTTACCCTCATTCCCTCTCGATTCTCAGTCTTTACCACTTATATTGATTTCACTGGAAAACTGGGGACTCGTTCATTTACATGGACTTGACGCTCAAAAATATCTACAAGGCCAAGTTACTGCTGATGTTGATGCGCTGACATCAACACAACATACTTTAACCGCACATTGCGACCCTAAAGGGAAAATGTGGAGTGATTTACGCCTATTCCATCACCTTGACGGCTTCTCTTACATAGAAAGAAGTAGCGTCATTGAAAGTCAATTGGCTGAACTGAAAAAATATGCCGTATTTTCAAAAATCACTTTTGAGCAAAAAAGCGAATTGAAATTACTCGCTGTGGCAGGAAAAGGTGCCCGCGAAACGTTATCAACACTCTTTAGCACACTCCCAGATGATGAGAGCCAAGTGGTTGTTGATGGTAATTCTACCCTATTACATTTCTCTTTGCCGAATGAGCGCTTCTTGATCGTTACAGATGAAGCTACTGCACAAAAATTAGCAGATGCTATCAAAACCACAACGGATGATCAGCAATGGCTCTCACTCGAAATCGAAGCGGGTTATGCGGTTATCGATCAGGAAAGTAGTGCCCAACACTTACCACAAGCAACTAACTTACAAGCTCTACCTTATGGGATCAGCTTTAAAAAAGGCTGCTATACAGGGCAAGAAATGGTTGCTAGGGCTAAATTCCGCGGTGCGAATAAACGTGCTATGTATTGGCTAAAAGGTACAGCAGAGTCGGTACCTGCGGTTGGCGATGGTGTAGAATGGCAGCTTGGCGACAAATGGCGTCGCACAGGTAACGTACTTGCAGCCGTTAAATTAGCCAATGGTGAAATTAATATTCAAATCATTATGAATAATGATATGGAAGCAGACAGCGTATATCGCGTTACGGGTGATGAACAAAGCCATCTAACCATTCAACCGTTGCCCTACTCTTTGGAAGAAGAAAAATAATTGAGGTTTTTATGTCATCTGTAAATGGTAATAAGCCAGTTGAAGTCATGAATTTTGGCGGGTTTACCGAAGTTGTTCAGTTTTTAATGGAATTAGATAAACTAAAAAGTGTTTATCGCAAAAATAAGCTGTTGAACAACGAAAGACAAGAAAATACGGCTGAGCACAGCTGGCAATTCGCAATGGCAGCCATGAGCTTTGCCCCTTATGTTAAAGGTGTAAATGTCGACCATGCCATCAAACTAGCCCTAGTACATGACATTGTTGAAATCGATGCAGGTGATGTGTTGGTTTATGACATTGCTGCACGTGATGCTATCCGTGAACAAGAAATTAAAGCCGCTGTGCGTATTTTTGGCTTACTGCCTTCCCCACAAAACGAACAATTTTTAGCCTTATGGAATGAGTATGATGCCGCTGAAACATTAGATGCAAAATTTGCTAATGTGATCGATAGAACCATTCCAATGCTATTGAATTTACACAATCAAGGCCAAAGTTGGGTAGAAAATAATATTCGTTTAGAGCAAGTTATTGCTCGAAATGAATTTATTGAGGAAGTTTTCCCTGAGTTTTGGGAACAGCTATTGCCACAATTAGAAGCCGCTCAACAAAAAGGCTGGTTGTTGTAAGAAGTTTCAGTATTTTTGTCAGCCACCCGATGAAATCATCGGGTGTTTTGCCTAAAAATACGACAAAGTTATTTTAAAGAATAATTTTCTGAGCGTTAAAAAACAAAGCTCCCCGATAACATCGCTATCGGGGAGCTAACTTACCACATTGATTTAAATCAGTATCAATTAAACATAGTCTTCAATTGGTACGCAGGAACAATGCAGATGGCGGTCGCCATACACATCATCCAAGCGTTTTACTGCTGGCCAATATTTATTCGCTTTAGTCGCTTCTGTAGGGAATACCGCAAGTTCACGGCTATATGCATGATCCCATTCCCCTGCAAGCTCAGTTTGCACATGAGGTGAATTAACCAAAGGGTTGTCCTCAAGTGTCCATTCACCTTTAACAACCCTATCTATTTCACTACGAATAGAGAGCATTGCATCAATGAAACGATCAATTTCAACTAGACTTTCGGACTCTGTAGGTTCAATCATTAATGTTCCAGCAACAGGGAATGACATGGTTGGTGCATGGAAACCATAATCAATCAACCGTTTCGCAATATCCAGTTCACTGATACCTGTGTCTTTCTTGATTGGACGTAAATCAACAATACATTCATGAGCGACATAGCCATCACGACCAGTATACAAAATGTCATAGTGACCTTGCAGACGCTTAGCAATATAGTTCGCATTTAAAATCGCCACTTGGCTAGCTCTTCTTAAACCATACGAGCCCATCATGCGAATATACATCCAGCTAATTGGCAGGATTGATGCGCTACCAAATGGTGCGGCTGAAACAGCACCTTGGTCTGTCACCATCTCTTGCTCAACGACTGAGTGCCCCGGAACAAATGGTGCTAAATGTTTTTTAACACCAATTGGTCCCATACCCGGACCGCCACCGCCATGTGGAATACAGAAAGTTTTATGTAAGTTTAAGTGGGAAACATCTGCACCAATATAGCCAGGTGTCGTCAAGCCCACTTGTGCGTTCATATTAGCGCCATCAAGATACACTTGGCCGCCAAACTGATGGATGATTTCACAAACTTCTTTGATGCTTTCTTCATACACACCATGAGTTGATGGATAAGTTACCATCACACAAGAAAGATCGGCGCTGTGTTTCTCCGCTTGTTGACGTAGATCAGCAAGGTCAATGTTACCTTCGTCATCACAACGTACCACAACCACTTCCATACCTGCCATATGAGCTGATGCAGGGTTGGTACCATGTGCTGATGCGGGGATCAGACAAATATTACGATGCCCTTCATTACGGCTTTCATGGTAACGGCGGATCGCTAATAATCCAGCATACTCCCCTTGAGCACCTGAGTTAGGTTGCATGCACACCGCATCATAGCCAGTGAGTTGCACTAACCAGTGGGATAGCTGCTCGATCATTTGATGATAGCCTTGAGCTTGCTCTGGTGGGCAAAACGGATGCATTTCGCCAAACTCAGGCCAAGTAATAGGTAACATTTCTGCTGCGGCATTCAACTTCATCGTACATGAGCCTAACGGGATCATAGCTTGGTTCAATGCCAAATCTTTGCGCTCTAAACTATGCATATAGCGCATCATTTCGGTTTCACTGTGATAACGATTAAAGTTTGGATGAGATAAAATAGCATCATTACGCTTCATCGCCGGTGAAATCGCTTGTTCCTGAGCAGCAACCTGTTTATCCAGTTTTTCAAAATCTAATTTTTGCTCGCTACCTGTGATCACAGCAAATAAATCATTTAAATCTTGGCGAATGGTTGTTTCATTAAATGTAACGCCAACCGCACCATGAACATCTGTTCGAAGATTGACTTGCGCTTTTTCTGCACGAGCCAATACCGCTGCTTTATCAGCAACTTCGATGGTTAAAGTATCAAACCAACTATTGTGGCGCAGGGTTAACCCTGCTTCTTGTATCGCTTGAGCAAAAATCGATGTAAAACGATGAATGCGCTCAGCAATCAATCTTAAACCTTGCGGGCCATGATAAACGGCATACATTGCAGCAATATTGGCAAGTAATACTTGCGATGTACAAATATTGGAGTTGGCTTTTTCACGGCGAATATGCTGTTCGCGGGTTTGCATTGCCATCCGAAACGCAGTATGTCCTGCCGCATCACGTGATACACCAATAATACGTCCCGGCATCGCGCGTTTAAATTCATCACGACAAGCAAAAAATGCCGCGTGTGGGCCACCATAGCCCATTGGCACGCCAAAGCGTTGCGCAGAACCGAAAACAATATCAGCTCCCTGTTTACCCGGAGCTGTTAGCAA
The DNA here is from genome assembly GCF_016618195.1 of Providencia manganoxydans. Lineage (NCBI taxonomy): Bacteria > Pseudomonadati > Pseudomonadota > Gammaproteobacteria > Enterobacterales > Morganellaceae > Providencia > Providencia manganoxydans. Next base: position 1,511,995 of record NZ_CP067099.1, on the reverse strand, counting down.
CACCAGTGCCATCATCTCTGCGGCAACACAACTCACGATTTTGCGTTCTTTTAGCTTAGCAAACAGCTCAGTGTAATCGTGTACTTCACCTGTCGTGCCAACTTGTTGTAATAACGCACCAAAAATACCTTCATGATCCAGTACTTTTTCTGCTTTATCGACAATCACTTCAAAACCAAATGTACCAGCGCGAGTACGAACAACATCAAGTGTTTGTGGGTGGATATCATCGGCAACAAAGAAACGTTCAGCATATTTAAGCTTACTAATACGTTTTGCCATCGCCATCGCTTCTGCCGCCGCAGTGGCTTCATCCAACAATGATGCTGAAGCTAATTCTAAGCCAGTCAAATCAATGGTCACTTGCTGGAAATTTAACAGCGATTCTAAACGTCCTTGGGATACTTCAGGCTGATAAGGGGTATAAGCGGTATACCAACCTGGATTTTCAAGTAGATTACGTAAAATCACTGGCGGTAATATTGATGGGGCATATCCCATACCAATATAGCTTTTATACCTTTTATTTAAACTCGCAATCGTTTTAAGTTCTGCAAGCGCTTCTTGTTCTGTCGCACCGCTCCCCACTCTTGGTGGTTCAGCAAGTAAAATCGCTTTCGGTACAATATTGCCCGTCAGAGCATCAAGAGATGCCGAACCAACTGTGTCCAACATGGTTTTAACTTGTTCTTCTGATGAACCAATGTGGCGTTGAATAAATTCTGAACGGTTTTCTAATTGACTCAGAGACATCGTCATATCTGTATTCCCATTCCTATATCTGCTGCAAAAAGGGTAAGCTTATACTCTAAATAGTTCGAGCTGTAGCTAAGCGACAAAACGAATGAGTCGCTAGAAGCATAGAAAATAGAGCGACCCCATACAAAAAGAGTCTCATCCCCCTATCTTCAAAAAGCGCTGCAACTTGAAATATGGCCGGTATAAAAGAAAAGCGCCCCATAATGTCTTCATTACGGGGCGCTTAACGGTTTATTCTTCTTCCGCAAGTAATGCTGAGTAAGCATCAGCGTCTAACAGGTCTGTCAACTCTGATTCATCAGAGATTTTAATTTTGAAGATCCAGCCTTCTTGATAAGGTTGCTCGTTGACTAATTCAGGCGAATCATTCAGCGCCTCATTGACTTCAACAATTTCCCCCGTCAGTGGTACATAAATATCAGAAGCGGCTTTTACGGATTCAACCACCGCACAATCACTGCCAATATCCACCGCACTACCCACTTCGGGTAGATCGACGAAAACCATATCGCCTAATAGCTCTTGGGCATGTTCAGTAATACCTACGGTATATACCCCATCACCTTCATGACGTACCCACTCATGTTCACGGGTATATTTCAGCTCAGCAGGAACATTACTCATCATTAACCTCACTCTTATGTTCGAATTTTTAACGTCAAATATTAATCAATAGCGACAACTAAACGAGGGCTTTCCCTTCTCGTACAAATCCCGGTTTTACGACCTGAACTGGCATCTCTCGATTACGAATTTCAACAATCGCACTGTCTTGTATTTCTTTTGGCACACGCGCCAAAGCAATACTAAATCCAAGTGTCGGAGAGAAAGAACCGCTAGTAATCACGCCCTCTTGTAACTTACCTAAGTCATCAGTAAAGCGCACTGTTTGCCCTGCACGTAAAATGCCTTTTTCATGCATAACGATACCGACCAATTTTTCAGTGCCTTGCTCTTTTAATTTTTCTAATGCTTCACGACCAATAAATTGGCGTTCTTCAGGCTTCCAAGCAATCGTCCATCCCATATTAGCGGCTAATGGAGAAATAGTTTCATCCATATCTTGTCCATAGAGATTCATACCAGCCTCAAGGCGTAGCGTATCTCTTGCACCTAAACCGGCTGGATGGACACCTGCTTTAATCAGTTGACGCCAAAAATCGACGACTTGCTGTTTAGGAAGCGCAATTTCATACCCTTTTTCACCGGTATAACCTGTTGTGGCTATGAATAAGTCGCCAGCTTGCACACCGTAAAAAGGTTTCATATCAGCAATCAGTGCACACTGAGACTCGGATAGTAAAGAATGGACTTTTTGTTGTGCAGTAGGGCCTTGAACGGCCAGTAGAGCGAGGTCATCACGCACTTCAATAGAAACGACGTAGGATTTTACGTGCTGTTCAATCCATGCGATATCTTTATCGCGCGTTGCGGAGTTCACCACTAGACGATAAAAATGGTCATCTAGGTAATAAACAATCAGATCATCAATCACGCCTCCAGAGGCGTTTAGCATCCCCGTATAAAGTGCTTTACCTTTCTCTGTCAACTTGGCGATGTCATTTGCTAACAAATAGCGAAGAAAGTCACGACAACCTTCGCCATGTAAATCGACTATGGTCATATGGGAAACATCAAACATCCCAGCATCGGTTCTGACGATATTATGTTCATTGATCTGTGAACCGTAATGCAGTGGCATCATCCAACCATGAAAGTCCACCATTTTTGCACCACAAGCTATATGCTCATCATATAACGGGGTTTGCTTTGCCATGAATACCCTCTTTACATTTTTGAATATGATAGGGTGAGCGCTACCATTCTGTGCAGTAAAGAGGATCATCACTACACAGCCAGTCACGCTACGCAAACGATAACATCTTATTAAAAACTACCACTGTTTTTAGCAAGAAACCATTAAAAAAAATAGGGCTACCAGCTCTCTGTATTACTGATTACAGAGAAGATAATCCAGCGAAATTTGTTAAAAAATTGAGAATGATCACTCAATAACACTATGTTTAATACAAAACAGTAGAGTAAATCATCATATCCACAGTGTTCTTAACTAAAAATCAATGTTAGCACTGAACCATAAAATTAGTAAAACTAATGCGAAAATCGATTGTGATTAGAATTTCTCAATCATTAATACCAAAAATAACAGTGATAAGTTGATTTTTCATGATCCTTCATCGGTCATAAAATATGGTTATTCTTTAAAGAATTCGAAATTCAGATAGGTAATAAGCAAAAGATAATCAGAAGGAATAGATAAACGATATGACTCGACAAATGTAACGTGGCCAATGATATCTCAATGAAAAGCCCTGCTGACGAGTATAGGCGGATAAGGCGAGGAAATATTGGCAGCTCTCCGTCGTTCAACGTTGATTTTCTGCCAATAATTAATCGATAAGTTTAGTTAGAGAGATCAGGCTCAGCCTTTTTCAACCACTCAGGCATATCAAATAGACCCATTGCATGATTGAGCAATTGCGGTTTTACCCCCGGCAAAGTACCCGCTAAAATTAAGCCGACATCACGCAAGAGTTTCTTGGCTGGATTATTACCATCAAAGAGTTCACGGAAGCCTTGCATGCCAGCAAGCATCATTGCCGCACTGTGTTTACGGTGGCGCTCAAAACTGCGTAAATAGAGATATTGACCGAAATCTTTACCTTCACGATGAAGACGTTTGATTTCACCTAACAGCATTGCAACATCCATAAAGCCTAAATTCACGCCCTGCCCAGCCAGTGGATGAATGGTATGAGCGGCATCACCTAATAATGCCAAACGCTGCGCTGCAAACTGCCTTGCATAACGCCCCGTCAATGGGATCGTTAATCGTTCACTTTTCAGTTGGCACAACCCCAAACGAGTATCAAAAGTAACGGCTAATTCTTTTTCAAAATTAACTTTGTCCATTTGTTGGCGTCTAGCGGCATCAATAGCTGGCTGAGACCATACTATTGAGCACAGATGAGGATCACTCAATGGTAAAAAAGCTAATATGCCTTTTCCATCAAAGGATTGACGAGCAATTGAATCATGGGGCTTCTCGGTACGAATCGTTGCAACCAACGCTGTATGTTCATAATCCCAAAATGTGAGCGGGATATCCGCATGACCACGTAACCATGAATTTGCACCATCTGCACCGACAATAAGCCTAGCTGTAAGCATAGAGTCATCGGCCAATGTAATGAAGACATCGTTTTCCCCCCATACCACTTTTTGAATGGTGGCAGGTGCTAATAATGTGACATTACGCATAGCCGCTGCTTTTTGCCATAATGCATCACGGATCACGTTATTTTCAACAATATGGCCTAAATGAGATAAATTTTGCTCTTGTGCGGAAAATTGGATACGACCAAAACTGTCCTTATCCCATACTTCCATTCCTTTATAGGCGGAAGCTCTCATCGATTTTATTGATGACCAAACGTCTAAGTAAGTTAGTAGTTTCTCACTTGCAGCATTAATTGCTGATACCCTCAGCGCATACGAGTCATTCTCTGAAAATGTATTTTTGGCGGGATGATTCTCAATGACCGCAACACGTAACCCTGTACCTTCTAGTCCACAAGCTAGCGCTAAGCCGACCATACCACCACCGGCTATAACCACATCAAATGATTGCATACTTTCTCCTATTAATTCTGTGGTTATTGTTCCGCTACCCAGCCAAGTGTTTGGCGAGCTAGTGCATCGCGTACTGATGGCAACATTTCCATTGCCATTAAACCTAAATTGCGTCCAACCACTAAAGGTAAACAACGGTTGGCAAAAACTCTCACTAATCCATCCGTCATGGTCACGGTTTTTTCTCTATCAATGCTTCTGGCTTGTTGATACGTATTCAACAGTGCATATGCGCCAATATCTTGATTTTTCTGATAGGCTTTAACCACTAACTCGGCCAATTGCATCACATCACGAATACCAAGGTTGAAACCTTGTCCTGCGATTGGGTGCAGTGTTTGTGCGGCATTACCGACCAAAACAGTACGATGACTAATTGGGTTTAAAGCCTTACGTAATGATAGCGGATAACAGAAACGTGTTCCCGCCTGAGTGATTTTGCCAAGACGCCAGCCAAACGCTTGCTGAAGCTTATTAATAAACGTTTTATCATCCCACATTTTGATGGTGTCAGCTTGTTCTTGTTGATGACACCAAACTAGTGAACTGCGCCCTTGAGACATAGGTAACAGCGCTAACGGACCAAACTCAGTAAAACGCTCAAAAGCTCTACCTTGAGGATCAATCGACGTTTTCACATTGGCAATAATCGCCACTTGACCATAATCAGTTTGCTGCCATTGCATATGACAAGCCTGCCCTACTGCCGAATGGCTACCATCGGCCGCTACCAGCAATGCGCCGGTGAGTATTTCGCCACTATCTAAAGTGACCTCAACATAATCGCTATGCCGCTGGATAGTTTCTACTTTTGCAGGACAATATAATGTAACACCTGCCGCTTTGCCTAATAACTCGAATAATCGAGTTCCTGCATCATGCAATTCAATGACATTACCTAATTCAGGAATATGGTAATCCTGTGCATTGATATTAACAAACCCTGCATGACCGCGATCGGAAACGTGAACATGGGTTATTGGTGTAACGCAATCAGCAAGCGCTTCCCAGATGTCAATTTTAGCTAACCGCTGACAGGTTCCATGGGCAAGTGCGATCGCTCGGGCATCAAACCCCGGATGCTCGCCTTCTGGCAAAGAAGCTTCAACCAGCGAAACTGATAACTTCCCTTGGCTTAACGCAGAAATGGCCAGTGCCAAGGTTGCACCCGCCATTCCACCACCCACAATAATCACATTCATGTTGTGTTAATTACCTTTTACTACTCTCTTAAGCTTAATGAGCGCTTGCCATCAATGCTTCTATTTCATCAGGATCTTTGACGACTAAATCAGTCAAGTTTTCATTGCCGTTTTCAGTGATCACAATGTCATCTTCAATACGGATACCAATGCCACGATACTCAGGAGGTACATCTGCATCTGGTGCGATATACAGCCCAGGCTCCACCGTCAATACCATACCCGGCTCTAAAATACGGTCACGGTCGGCGCCATAGAAACCAACATCATGTACATCTAATCCCAACCAGTGACTTAAACCATGCATAAAGAATGGAAATAGTGCTTTGTTCTCGATCAATTGATCTACGTCGCCATGTAAAATACCTAGCTCAACTAGCCCTTCAACTTTGATACGCACAATTTTTTGTGTGACTTCATGAATACTTGTACCAGGGCGATACAATTCTAAGGCGGTATTTAGTGCCTTGAGCACAATTTCATACAGCTCACGTTGCGACTTGGTAAATTTACCATTTACAGGGAATGTACGTGTGATATCGCCTGCATAGCCATCAAATTCAGCCCCTGCATCAATTAAGACCACTTCACCGTCTTTCATTTCGCATTCATTTTCTGTGTAATGCAAAATGCAGGCGTTTTCACCACTACCAACAATGGTGTTATAAGATGGGAAACGTGCACCATGGCGAGTAAATTCATATTCTACTTCACCGCATAACTGGTATTCAAACATGTTTGGCTTACAAGTTTTCATGGCACGAATGTGCGCCAATGCTGAAATTTCACCCGCTTTACGTAACGTGGCTATCTCTGCTTCAGATTTAAACAAACGCATTTCATGCACGAGTGGACGCCAATCAATCATCGTTGACGGTGCACGTAAATTACGACGGCTACCTTTACGTAAGGTCTCTAATGCATCAAACACTAATTTATCTGCATACTCGAATTCACCTTGAGCATGGTAAATAACATCAAGGCCATTCAATAATTGATATAACTGTTCTTCTATTTCGTCAAAAGGCAATGCTTTACTAATACCCAGTTTTTCTGGAGCAGCCTCTTGGCCTAAACGACGACCAAACCAAATTTCAGCAGTAAGGTCACGTATACGGTTAAAAAGTACGGTATGACTATGTTTTTCATCGCTTTTGATTAGTAACAATACGGCTTCTGGCTCACTAAACCCTGTCAAATACAGGAAATCACTGTGCTGACGATAGGGGTATTCACTATCCGCATTGCGTTGTGCGCTAGGTGCTGAGAAAATAATAGCGGCGCTTGCTGGCTCCATCTGAGCCAATAATGCGTTACGACGAGAAATAAATTCCTGCTTATTCATACCGTTTCTGCCTTATTATTTAGATTGTTGAATTAATAGTATGCCCTTGTAGCTAATGCTAAAGCATATAACGGCCGTCACTTAACCTGTATTAATTTTACTGAATAAACCGCTATTTAGCTCAAATAAGCAAATATACTTCCCATCAAACAAGATGTAGCATTATCGGCTACATCTTGAATACAATAGATCTTACGTTGATGGCATTTAATGGAGCGTTGGTTTGTTGTTTTCAACATCCGTTGGTGCTTTTTTACCTTCAGTAAAAGTGATATAGCAAAGCTGTACTGCCACTCTGACATACTCAACCACTTCTTCTAGCGCCTGCTCAAGCTCTTCTTGATCTTCGTCTTCATCGTAACCCAGCATGCCAATGTTACGTAAATCAGTAATCACCTCACTAACTTCTTTTTTCTCTGCGAGTTTAGGCTGAGCGACCCCAAGCCCTAATAGAAAATGATTCACCCATCCAGCTAAGGCATCAGCGTGATCAAACACTGATGCATTCTCATTAGGAAATAACATAGAAAAGGTAAAATTACTGTCATCTAATGCTTCATAGGTGGTGTCATAGAGATCACGTAATGGCTGAGCAATTACTTGAGAAAAAGCCAGTCCATCATTAGCCAGATCATGAACTAATGTCTGCCAACCTTGGTCACGGCTTCCACCACAAATAAGTCCGGTAATCAGTCCGTGAATTTCTGCGGCTGTAAGCGCAATGGAATTTTGTTGGAGAAGAGTGTCCAACGTTTCATAGTTTGGTAAAGATTTTTGTATAGACATCTGAATTCGTCATGTTAGCTAATCATTCATGATATGCTACCATCAAGGGTAGTCGCTATACCAGTAAGCTTTTGTGATCTGTATTATTAATCAAGCGCTTTATCTAGCGAAATTTCCAGACTCTGAATAATTTGAACGGTTGCTATCAGTACTGCAACTTGGGTTATAACGGGTGTATACTCGAAATAATTCGAATTGCAGGTAGGCAAGGAGCATAGATCAACACTATGACCCAACGAGTTAAGCGTACGTACTCACTATACCTTAACGCAAAGCCCCGTAACTCGAAGTATGACGAGTATATTTTTTTGGCGCCGAACACAGATTTGTCGGCGAGTATTATTCGTATGGAGGGATCATGTCCGCACAGCCGGTTGACATTCAAATATTTGGGCGCTCAATGAGAGTCAACTGCCCTATTGAACAAAAAGAAGCATTAATTGCATCCGCTCAAGAGCTTGAACAGCGCTTACAAGATCTTAAAGATAGAAGCGGTGTAACAAATACAGAGCAGCTTATTTTTATTGTTGCATTGAACGTATGTCACGAATTAACACAAGAAAAGACAAAAACGCGTGATTATGCATATAATATGGAAGAGAAGATAAAAATGCTGCAACAGACGATCGAGCAAGCATTACACGATCAGGTAAAAATTACTGAGAGACAGGTTTTGCCTATTGGCTAAATTTGCTTAAAAATCATACATTAGTATAAAAAAATATATGAAAATGGGGTTGCATTTTCATCCCAATTTCATACAATGAAGTCCATAGAGTAGCAACAAGTACTCAACAGAATTTCTCTGAGATGCGCGTCAGTGGGTGAGTCCCCTGAGCCGATATTTCAAAAAAATAGAATGTGGTTATTGCGCTGGTGAGCACGCCTGATCCGCTCAGGAAGCCTAAAGGTTAGCTAAACTACGTTCACCTTGAACCAAGGGTTCAAGGGTTACAGCCTACAACGGCATCTTGGAGACCCCCATTTTTCCCTTCGTGTTGTCTTTACCTTTGTTTCTATTATTACGTTACACTTGCGGTAATTTATTCGATTATTTCTGAGGTATATGAAACCATGGAAGATCAACTATCAGCTACCCGTTATCAAATTCGCCAGTCTACTCGAAAAAAACGCCAACAACTGAACGCTATTGAACAGCAAACTGCCGCACAAAAGATCATGCAACATGCTTTATTGCACTCGAAAGTCAGCCAAGCTAACAATATTGCATTATTTCTCTCCTTTGATGGTGAAATCGATACACTGCCGCTAATTAACGCACTATGGCAGCAAAATAAAAACGTTTATCTCCCTGTTTTACATCCTTTCAATCGAAACAATCTATTATTTTTGCGTTATACCTCTGAAACTAACTTAGTTAAAAACCGTTTTAATATTGAAGAACCACCACTCGATGTCACTCAAGTGCTTCCACCAAACCAGCTCGATATTATGATGATCCCTCTGGTCGCTTTTGATGAACAAGGCCAACGCTTAGGTATGGGGGGAGGATTTTATGATAGAACATTGGCAAATTGGCAACACAAAGGTTTTTATCCTATAGGGTTAGCGCATGACTGCCAATATGTGAAGTCACTGCCTGCCGCACACTGGGATATTCCACTGCCAGAAATTATCACCCCTCAAAAAATATGGCACTGGTAACCAGTGCCATCAGATGACAAGCAGACAACAATTGATTAATTAGAACAATAAACGAGCGCGAATAGTGCCCGGTAGTTCTTTTAATTTCACCAAAATATCATCAGCTTGGTCAGGCTGCTGAGTAATGATATCGATCACTACATAGCCCACATTACCTGTAGTGCGCAAATACTGACCAACAACGTTAATGTTGTTCTCTGTGAATACTTGGTTAATGCTATTCATTATGCCTGGACGGTTTTCATGAATATGCAATAGACGGTTAGTATCTTCAGTATGTACCGGTAGAGAAACCTCTGGGAAGTTGACCGCAGATAATGTAGAACCATTATCAGAGTATTTGGCTAATTTGCTCGCAACTTCTAACCCGATATTTTCTTGAGCTTCTTCCGTCGAACCACCGATATGTGGAGTCAATATCACATTATCGAATTTAATTAATTCACTGACGAATGGGTCATTCGGATCATTGTTACCGGCAGGCTCTGTTGGGAACACATCTACCGCAGCACCTGATAAATGCTTGCTTTCTAATGCATCCGCTAAAGCAGGAATATCTACCACTGTTCCGCGTGAAGCATTGATAAAAATGGCCCCTGGCTTCATCAATTCAAATTGCGGTTTAGCAAACATGTTTTTAGTACTTGGTGTTTCAGGTACATGTAAGCTCACCACATCGCTCATATTTAATAGCTCAGCCATTGAACGAACTTGTGTTGCATTCCCCAAAGGTAATTTGTTTTCGATATCATAGAAGTAAACATCCATACCAATACCTTCAGCTAAGATCCCCAACTGAGTACCGATATGACCATAGCCTACAATACCTAAACGTTTACCACGTGCTTCAAAACAACCTTTTGCTTGTTTTTCCCAAATACCGCGGTGGGCTTTCATGTTTGCTTCAGGGATACGACGCAGTAATAATAGTAATTGGCCAAGTACCATCTCTGCAACGGAACGAGTATTCGAGAAAGGCGCATTAAATACAGGGATCCCACGTTTAGCCGCAGCATCTAAATCGACTTGGTTAGTCCCAATACAGAAACAACCTACCGCAACCAATTTTTCAGCCGCAGCAAAAACTTCTTCAGTCAAATGAGTACGGGAGCGAATACCGACAAAACGCGCATCTTTAATGGCTTCTTTTAATTCTTCATCCGACAGTGCACTTTTGTGATATTCAATATTGGTATAACCTGCTGCTTTTAGGTTATCCACCGCGCTGTGATGAACACCTTCCAATAATAAAAACTTAATTTTGTCTTTTTCCAAAGATACCTTGACCATTTACCCTACCCTATCATGCTTAAAATTCGTAACAGATGAATCTCCGACTACCAACATAGCAAAAAATGGCACAGTATCAATACAATCGTTTGCCTAGCCCTAACTATCTAGCGCGAAGAAAAAGAAGTTATACGGAAGAAAATCAGGGGCGGTAACACAAAATAAGGATTTTGCCTATGTTATAAGCATTAGTGTGAGATATATCACCAAAATAGTGATAAATAAAAAATCGTGAATTTTTTTACTAATAGTTAATACCAGAAAAATCAATATTAAAAATATCTATCTACTCATAAAAAAAATAAACCAGTAAAATAATCACTGGTTTATGTTCATCTGAGGTACATTTAAACGCTATTTAATGGTTTTAACCCCTTCAGAGGTACCCATCAATACAACATCTGCCCCGCGATTCGCAAACAGGCCAACAGTGACCACACCTGCAATACCATTAATTTTATTTTCAAGGGCAACAGGATCAACAATGCTTAAATTATGAACATCTAAAATCACATTACCATTATCGGTAACGACATTTTGGCGATATTCAGGTGTTCCACCCAATTTTACTAACTCACGCGCCACGTAGCTGCGAGCCATTGGGATCACTTCAACAGGAAGTGGGAACTTACCCAATACATCAACTTGCTTTGATTGATCGACAATACAAACAAATGTTTTAGAAATGGCAGCAACAATTTTTTCACGAGTTAGCGCAGCGCCACCGCCTTTGATCATATTCATGTGATGATCAATTTCATCGGCACCATCGACATAAACATCTAATGAATCAACATCATTACAATCTAAAACAGGAATACCTAACGCCTTAAGTTTTGCAGTAGACGCTTCTGAACTCGAAACTGCACCTTCTATCTGACCTTTCATTGTCGCAAGTGCATCAATAAAATGAGAAGCGGTAGAACCCGTCCCTACGCCAACAATCGTGCCAGGTTTTACGTAATCTAATGCTGCCCAACCTACTGCTTTTTTTAATTCGTCCTGAGTCATGCCCATGCCTTTTGCTATTTAAAATATCAATGAAGTTAGTGTTAGTAGTATATACTGTACACCCAACAAGTTCAGCTTTGTTCGCTATATTCTGTGATTTATACAATGTCATTAATATTTCAAGTGTTCTGCAATAAATTATGGCATATTAACCCATAGAATAACGACAAGGAGAATATCCCCAATGAAGCGCCCTGATTACCGCGCGTTGCAAGCACTGGATGCTGTCATTCGTGAAAGAGGATTTGAGCGCGCAGCTCAAAAACTGTGTATTACGCAGTCAGCTGTTTCACAACGGATCAAGCAATTAGAAAACCTATTTGGCCAGCCGCTACTTGTCCGGACAGTGCCACCGCATCCCACTGAGCAAGGGCAAAAGTTACTAGCATTGTTGCATCAAGTAGAATTATTGGAAGAACAATGGCTTGGTGATGAAAATGGTGGTTCAACGCCACTACTGCTTTCGCTTGCGGTCAACGCTGATAGCTTAGCAACATGGCTGTTACCGGCCCTCAACCCTGTGTTACGTAATAGCCCAATACGCTTAAATATCCAAGTGGAAGATGAAACGCGTACCCAAGAGCGTTTAAGACGCGGTGAAGTAGTTGGTGCGATCAGTATTCAACCACAAGCCCTACCGGGGTGCCTTGTCGACAAATTGGGGGCTTTGGATTACCTTTTTGTTGCGTCACCAGACTTTGCCGCAACTTATTTCCCTGATGGCGTCACGCGCTCATCGCTGCTTAAAGCGCCGGCTGTCGCATTCGACCATCTTGATGATATGCATCAAGCTTTTGTGCAGCAAAACTTTGGTTTATCGCCGGGGAGTGTCCCTTGCCATATCGTGAATTCATCAGAAGCATTTGTGCAATTAGCCAAACAAGGGTCAACCTGTTGTATGATCCCACATTTGCAGATAGCGAATGAATTAAAAAATGGTGAGTTAGTAGATTTAACACCGGGGCTATATCAACGTCGTATGCTTTACTGGCATCGTTTTGCACCAGAAAGCCGCACGATGAAGAAAGTGACAGACGCCCTACTCAAAACAGGGCGCCTAATGTTGAAACAAGAAGAGATTTAACGTTTTAACTCAAAAACCACATCAACTTGGTCATTAAAATCAATACTCTGCTGCTCATAAGTTTCATTAACATCACGTTCAGGAGCAGCAGCAAGTACAGCTTTAGCACGATAGTTCATCACTGGTGCTGGGTATGGAACCGCATCAGGAGCACGATAATTGATACTGTATACAGGCCCTAACTGAACACTAAAACCTTTGGCCAATGCGTTAGCTTGTTCAATCGCATTTTTAATTGCTTTTTCACGTGCTTCATCACGATACTGTTGTGGATTATTCACACCAAACTGAACCGAATTAATTTCATTTAGTCCCGCTTTCAAAGCCCCATCCAGCAGTGTATTAAGCTGATCTAATTTAGTGACTTTAACTTCAACAGAGCGAACCGCCGTATAACCCACAATTGATGATTTTTGTGATTCTTTGTCATACTCATATTTAGGCTGAGTACGCACATTAGCAGCATTGATATCTTTCTTTTCAATGCCGTTTTGTTTTAAAAACTCAAAATACTCAGCAACACGCTTATCAACACCTGTTTTAGCGGCTGCTGCATCTTTCTCAGTAACTTCAACATTAATATTTAATGTTGCCATATCAGGTGATGCCTTAATAACTGCATTACCTGATGTCGTAATATGTGGGCCTTCAGGAAGTGGATTGGCTTGTGCAATAGCTGGAACCGCAATACCCGCCATCATGGCGGCAAGAACTAAAGACTTTAACTTCACAGGACCTCCTAAGAAATAATAACAAGAAAGTTGCCGTGATATTATCACTCACTAGCAACCTACATAAACCTTAGCACATACAATGTAAAGTTCGTTTCAGATTAATAAGAAATTACAATTATCCTTAATACCCTAATCCTTGTTTTGCTAATTGAATAGCAATAAACCACATTACTGTGCCAACAAATACATTAATAATACGTTGCGATAACGGTTTATTTAACACAGGTGAAAACCATGCCGCTAACATCGCTAATGCAAAAAACCAAACAAATGAAGCCGTCAACGCTCCCGCTGTAAACCAAGGGCGTAGTTGGCTTTCTAATTGACCGCCGACACTCCCCAACACCACGAAAGTATCTAAGTAAACATGTGGATTAAGCCATGTCACGGCAAACAACGTTATGATTACTCGCCAACGACTAGCGATTTGATGCTCTGCGCTTAACACCATATCGTCGCGACTAAATGCGCTACGAAAAGCACCATACCCATACCATGTTAAAAATCCAACACCAGCCCATGTAATCAGCTGCATCAATATTTCAGATTGGCTAAGTAAAGCGCTACCACCAAATACCCCTGCAACGATTAATAACGTATCACTTAAAGAGCATAAAAATGCACTCATAATATGATATTGCTTTCGACTGCCCTGCTGTAATACGAAGGCATTTTGTGGTCCTAATGGAAGGATCATCGCTGCCCCAAGTAAAGCGCCCTGTAGATAAATAGTAAACATGCACTCATTCCAAATAATTATTCACTGTTTATGCGACAATTCTATCGATAAAAAATTATTAGTGAAAATTATTAATTCTTATAGAACATTAGTAAAACTACTTTCGCGATGAGGTATAAAAATGATAAGAAAGGAAGAAATGAAAACAGGGTAACGTATTCAACATACGCAACCCTGTTATGACGCTCAGTCCACGATTATTCAGCAGATTGATTTTTGACGACAGTTTGTGATTGTTGGTGCAAATAGACATCCATTTGCGGGAAAGGAATACCAATTTTGTGCTCATCAAGAGCGCGTTTAAAGTTTTCCATCAGATCCCAATAAACAGGCAATGCATCGCCATTCGTGGTCCAAAAACGCACTAAGTAATTCAATGATGATGGTGCCATTTCATTCAAACGAATGGTCACACCTTTATCATGTTGAATACGGCTATCAGCTGCAACAATATCACCCAACACTTTTTTCACTACATCGATGTCTGAATCATAAGCAACACCAACTGTAATATCAGTACGACGATTTGGCTCACGTGAGACGTTAATAATACTATCTGCAATAATTTTACCGTTAGGGATGACAATAATACGGTCATCCGCGGTTCTCAGTGTTGTAGAGAAGATTTGTACATTTTGTACTGTACCTTCAACTGCACCAATCTTCACATATTCACCCGCACGTAATGGTCTAAATACCACCAATAAAACGCCCGCAGCAAAGTTACCCAGTGAATTTTGTAACGCTAAACCAACTGCTAAACCCGCGGCCCCCATTACGGCTATTACCGATGCCGTTTGAACACCAATTTTGCCAAGTACGGCAATAAATGTGAAGGCAATAATAGTATAACGCGCAATGGCAGATAAGAAATCACTCACTGTCGCATCAATGCCGCGAAGAGTCATGATACGGTGTAAACCACGACCTGCCCATTTCGCAATCATCATACCGACAATTAATATGATAATGGCAGAAACAATATTCACCACATACTGAACTAACAGATCCTGATTTGCCGCAAACCAACTGGTTGCGTTATTCAACGCTCCTGTAACATCATCAGTATTCATAAAGCCCTCGAGTTTTTAAATTGAACAATATTGTGAATAAAATAACCACACTCTCCCAAAACTTAACCTTCTGACAGGCTAATCATGTGGTATCACTGTCGAATAATAACTGTAATTGCTAAAATCTGACAACATATCAAAACAAAAGTTTATTGCCTTTTATTTTCTAAGACAAATCGTCTATATTCATTAAGCATACTAAGAAAGTCATCAATGCCACAAAATGCGATGCTTTCATTATCATAATAACTCATTCCTTCTTCCAATCCATCCGTTTCGAAAGCGAGCTGATTCGCTTTGATCATCACCTCTTCTTCATCCAAAAACAGTGTATATTCGTGACCAATCAACTCCCACTGTTTTTCGCTACCTTTAACTGACTCGTAACTTTGTTCAATATCTTCGAGTAAGTTTAAGTCGCCTTTTACCTCTTCATTAAGCCAATAACCAATCGCCTCATGATCCATCGAAAATTTTGCTGATATCTCGCCTGTAATATCTTGAAAAAATTGGTAATCCATAACTCACCTCCACCAGACGTTATTACGCTTAATTATACCCTTAGTTACGTATTATTGTTGGTATAAAAATAATATTGTTATGCCATAAAGCGCACAGAAATCGCCAACACATCTAAGTATTAAACTAAAATGAATGAGGTAAGAAATGGGAGTAATTGCAAAGTAATTAAGCTAAGTAAATTATAAAGAATATTTGGAGGGATGACTGGCTTATGATTAACCATATCGACCATTTAGTGTTAACGACCACGAATCAAAATTTATGTATTGATTTCTACACCCGTGTTTTGAAAATGAACTTAGTCACATTTGGTGAACAGCGCTATGCAATACAATTTGGTCAACAAAAAATAAACATTCACCAGTACGGTCAAGAATTTGAGCCTAAAGCTCACTTGCCTGTCCCTGGCTCACTTGATTTATGCTTTATCAGCGACATACCGCTAGAACAGGTTATTGAACATATTCAAAATCAAAAAGTAACTATCATTGATGGGCCCATCAAACGCACAGGCGCAATGGGGGATATTTTATCCATTTATATTCGAGATCCCGATTTGAACCTAATTGAAATATCAAACTATTGTTGATGCTCATTTTGATAATTAATTCCTCAATCATAACCCACACTATTACAATAGTAATAAAAAAGGCTCTGAACACTTCAGAGCCTTTAAATAGTATAACTTAATGGTTAAACAGCAGTTTGGAAAATAACGCCATCTGCTTTTTCAGTGTATTGCTCTAACTGATCAAAGTTTAGATAACGATAGGTATCTGCTGCCGTTTCATCAACCTTATCCATAAACTGTAAGTATTCCTCAGGCGTCGGTAGACGACCTAACAAAGAAGAAACAGCTGCGAGTTCAGCTGATGCTAGGAATACATTTGCCCCAGTACCTAAGCGGTTAGGGAAGTTACGTGTAGAGGTTGAAACAACCGTTGCACCATCAGCAACACGAGCTTGGTTACCCATACATAATGAGCAACCTGGGACTTCAATACGTGCCCCACTCTTACCAAATACGCTGTAATAACCTTCTTCGGTTAATTGTGCTGCATCCATCTTAGTTGGTGGAGCAACCCATAAACGCGTTGGTAGTTGACCTTTGTGCTGATCAAGCAGTTTACCTGCCGCACGGAAGTGGCCAATATTTGTCATACAAGAACCGATAAAGACTTCATCGATTTTCTCGTTCTGTACTGCTGATAATAAACGAGCATCATCAGGGTCATTAGGTGCACACAGAATGGGTTCTTTGATTTCATTCAAATCAATTTCAATCACTGCGGCATATTCCGCATCGGCATCACCTTCAAGCAGTTGCGGATCGGCTAACCAGCTTTCCATCCCTTTGATACGACGCTCAATCGTACGACGATCACCATACCCTTCAGCAATCATCCACTTCAAGAGGGTAATGTTAGACTGTAGATATTCAATAATTGGCGCTTTATCTAATTTAATCGTACAACCCGCCGCAGAACGCTCGGCTGAAGCATCAGCAAGTTCAAATGCTTGCTCAACTTTTAGCTCTGGTAAGCCTTCAATTTCCAAAATACGGCCAGAGAAAATATTTTTCTTACCTTTCTTCTCAACAGTCAGTAAACCCTCTTTAATCGCATATAATGGGATTGCATGTACCAGATCACGTAATGTGATACCCGGTTGCATTTCACCTTTAAAGCGAACCAGCACAGACTCAGGCATATCAAGAGGCATAACCCCTGTTGCTGCTGCAAATGCAACCAGACCTGAACCCGCAGGGAAAGAGATACCAATAGGGAAACGAGTATGTGAGTCACCACCTGTACCGACAGTATCAGGCAGTAGCATACGGTTTAACCATGAGTGGATAATACCGTCACCCGGACGTAAAGAAACCCCACCGCGGTTCATAATAAAATCAGGCAGTGTATGGTGAGTCGTCACGTCAACAGGTTTTGGGTAAGCCGCAGTATGACAGAATGACTGCATCACGAGATCTGCGGAGAAACCTAAGCACGCTAAATCTTTCAATTCGTCACGTGTCATTGGCCCTGTCGTATCTTGAGAGCCTACAGAGGTCATTTTAGGTTCACAATATTCACCGGGGCGAATACCTGGGCGACCACATGCACGGCCTACCATTTTTTGTGCTAAAGAAAAACCACGGTTACTTTGTGCAACAGATTTAGCATGACGGAAAACATTGGTTGGCTCTAAACCTAATGATTCACGCGCTTTTGAAGTTAAGCCGCGACCGATGATCAGAGGAATACGACCACCCGCACGTACTTCATCAATCAATACATCTGTTTTGAGTTCAAATGTTTCTAGCAGCTCGCCCGTTTCGTGGTTACGAACTTCACCTTTATATGGATAAATATCAATGATATCGCCCATATTCAGTTTAGAAACATCCACCTCAATAGGTAGTGCTCCCGCATCTTCCATGGTGTTAAAGAAGATTGGGGCAATTTTGCCACCAAGCACAACACCACCGCCGCGTTTGTTAGGGACAAATGGAATATCATCACCCATAAACCACAGTACTGAGTTAGTTGCTGATTTACGAGAAGACCCCGTACCGACAACATCACCCACATAAGCTAATGGGAAACCTTTCTTATTTAATTCATCAATTTGCTTGATTGGTCCTACGTTACCTGCATCATCAGGTACGATACCGTCGCGGGCATTTTTCAGCATCGCGAGTGCGTGTAACGGAATATCAGGACGTGACCATGCATCTGGCGCTGGTGATAGATCATCAGTGTTAGTTTCACCAGTGACTTTGAATACTGTTACTGTCAGTTTTTCAGCCAGTTCTGGGCGCTCTAAGAACCATTTGGCATCAGCCCATGACTCGATAACTTGCTTAGCATACTCATTACCTGCTTTCGCTTTTTCTTCCACATCATAGAAGTTATCGAACATTAATAAGGTATGTGAAAGTGCTTTAGCCGCAATAGGTGCAAGTTTTGCATCGTCTAAAGCTTCAATAAGTGCATGAATATTGTACCCACCCTGCATAGTGCCGAGTAGTTCGACTGCTTTTTCAGGGGAGATAAGAGGAGAGGCGGTTTCACCTTTCGCGATAGCGGCTAAAAAGCCAGCTTTGACATAGGCTGCTTCATCAACACCAGGGGGTACACGGTTGGTCAGCAGGTCTAACAGGAAATCTTCTTCACCTTTAGGTGGATTTTTCAGTAGTTCTACCAGTGCAGCTACTTGTGCAGCATCTAACGGCTTAGGGACGATCCCTTGAGCGGCACGCTCGGCCACGTGCTTACGGTAATCTTCTAGCACGACGTTCTCCTCGCTTCATTGTAATTTATATACCCGGCTGTCTGCACCATCCTGACAAAAATTATCATCCGGTGCCAGGTCAGAGGAATTTGCTCGCATAATCTCAATGGCGGTAAAATTATGCCCAGCTTCGGGCGTTCAGCATAGCAGAGTTTAAATAGAATGTTAATTCATTCACAAGAAAGCAACATTCTTCTGCTAACTTTACCTATTAACAAACTTTATAGGGTAATTTTTAAGCTTGAAACATCATAATCCATTATAAGCATCCATTAAGACCTTACTTTTTATAATCCATTTCGTGACTGAAAGCACCCTAATTAGTGCCTTTTTTCATCCCTTATCACAAATTATATTTAATAACTCATTTTTACTTATCTGACTAATTGATAAGGCAAATCATTGCGATTGGTTTAAAATTTTTTAATGGATTTTATGGGGTTTATTGGTTTTTTTAGTTCAACCAGGTTGCTGAGGGGAAGCAATAAAAAAGAGCCTACGAAAATCTAGGCTCTTCAATTGAAACTTAAATTATTTCCCATAATTATCTATCTAAATGAGCGTAATTCAATGCTAATCTTTATTCTTAAGCGTATCACGCACTTCAACTAAAATAGACATCAGGTCACCTAATGGCAGCTTTGCAATAAAATTATTAAATAAATCAGAACCTAACAATTCAACTTCCAAATATTCATATTCCATAGGATTTAAAAAAATAATTCTAAGCTTTTCATTTTTCATTTTTCATTTTTCATTTTTCATTTTTCTTTAACGCTAATAGTTTATTGGGGAATCTATCAATACAATTGAGATCATTTCAGATTGTTAATGTTAGAAACCTTATATATCCTCACATCAGTAGCTCGTTATGTGTACATTCTTTATTGAATTAAAGTCCCCCACTATAAAAGTGAGGGAGATCAACTTAATTATGTAATAATTAAACTAAAGGCTCTAACCGTAAAAGATGCTCTTTAGCTTTTTCTATCAATGATAAAAACTCATTATATTTGAACTCTAAAATTTCCGAGTCTGGATAAATAATGATATTTACCTCTTTTTTATCTTCAGAAAGTGATATTTCTCCCCATTGAATACTATTAAAGTAGAGCTCAGCATATAAATCATCTCTATTTAAAGAACTACCAACACTATATTCTAACATGAAATCCCTCATCAATTAGTTTTCAATTTCACGGTTCTCTAAAACCAATAAATTTCTTACCATCTCTACTAAATCTTAATGTTCGACCATCTGGTGATCTAGCATCAATCACTTCAATTCTTTGCCTATTTTCATAAACAGTTCTAGATTTTATTGTTACATTAGGATTATCTAATATTTCATCAATTATTGCTCTAGCCTCTTGGTTCAATACTGAAGCTTTTTGATTTGAATACGAGTATACAGAGCCTTCTCTGCCTCCATGCTTTTGTAGTGATCGTCCTGCATTTGTTAAGCCGTTGCGATTAATTTCAGATGCACCTTGCTTTAGCTCCTCTTTAGAAGGAATCTGATGTGTTCTAGCATGTGCTTCATCCTCAGGCCCCCAGCCATCTGGTGTACCTGAACCAGTACCACCTAATTCTACTTTATCTGAATTTGAAAGTTCTTTTCCATGATTGGGATTTTTAGCTGCGTTATCGATATCATTAGAGCAACTCATTCCAAAAGTACAATCAAAAGTTTCTGCTAAACCATCACAAATGGAACTTAATCTATTTTCTACACCCCTTGCGATATGACTATCCGAAATTTCTGGATTCAAGGCTACGCTAGGGGGTAGTGAGCGAACAGGAATAGAAAAAAAGCTGCTTTTTGCAATACCGAGTTTAATTAAATTTCTCTGATTAGCTTTAATGCCATTGGCTACTTTGTTATGCACATATTTAATGTAAATAAGGCTTCTTCTTGCTGAACTATCAAGAAAACCCTCATCCCCATCTGGAAATATATAGTCATCATTCCAATTTTCATTGGACATATTTTCACTATAACCAACTAAAAGGTCATCCCTCTCTTGAGCCGTTTTATATACTTTAGTAATTAATCGGCCAGATATTATGCATTCTTGTTTGAAAGGATCATTATCTGGATCTAATAAAAACTTCCATTCATCAGTTGCTTCTATTTCAAATAATTTCTGATTTAGATTATCGACATGCCCTTGAATCCTTTTCGTTCTAGAGTTGAAATCTGCTTCTGATAATGAACATATATTATCTAATAAATCCTCAATATCTATTGGTGTAGATGCATCTTCACAAGCCGATATATCATCAATAATATCATTGATAGCATGATACCATCCAACCAAATCATCAGTTCTAAACCTGTCCGTAATACTATCGCACTCACCGTAACAACCATCCCCAAAATACAAACTTGGACTTTCAATAACTGGCAATTCATCGGCAGTTACATAGATTGTACCTAAATCTTCCACATTTCTCATAAACTAACTTCCTTATTAGCATAAATGAAAAAGAATAAAGAAATTAGAGCGAAATATTTTATTAGTCAACTAAAGGTTATTATTGATGTTTATTAAATTTTAATAATTGAATAAACATCTTATTTAAGAATATTATTTAATATTGATATATGCTCTGAATAATTCGAGGTACAGCTAGGTGACAAGTGAACGAATCTCTAGGCGCATAGAAAACGATGTGACTAGCGTGAGTGAATATAGTCATTATACCTTAATGAAAAGCGCTGTAATTTGAAGTATGACGAGTATAAATAAACCTATCAACAAATATAACTCTCTATAAAAGCAAAAAAGCCAATGTGTTTCCACATTGGCTTTTATATACTTTCCTAATAAACAACCAATTCAACAGGCTATTTATCAAGGCGACCTAAGAAATTATTTTTTCTTTTTCGCTTTAGCATTTGGCAAGTCAGTAATACTACCTTCGTAGATTTCTGCCGCCATACCGATTGATTCATACAGTGTTGGGTGAGCATGAATAGTTAATGCGATATCTTCTGCATCACAACCCATTTCGATTGCCAAGCCGATTTCACCTAGCAGCTCGCCACCATTAACACCAACAACCGCACCACCGATAACACGGTTAGATTGCTTGTCGAAAATCAGCTTAGTCATACCTTCAGAGCAATCAGATGCGATCGCACGGCCAGAAGCAGCCCATGGGAAAGTTGCTACTTCATAGCTGATGTTTTTCTCTTTCGCTTCTTTCTCAGTCAAACCAACCCAAGCAACTTCTGGCTCAGTATAAGCGATTGAAGGAATAACTTTAGGATCGAAGTAATGTTTCAGACCAGAGATAACTTCCGCTGCAACATGGCCTTCGTGAACACCTTTGTGTGCCAACATTGGTTGACCCACAATATCACCGATAGCAAAGATGTGAGGTACGTTAGTACGCATTTGCTTATCAACATGGATGAAGCCACGATCGTCAACTTCAACACCTGCTTTGCCAGCATCTAGGTTTTTGCCATTTGGTACGCGACCAATCGCAACCAGAACTGCATCATAACGTTGAGGTTCAGCAGACGCTT
Organism: Providencia manganoxydans; assembly: GCF_016618195.1. NCBI lineage: Bacteria > Pseudomonadati > Pseudomonadota > Gammaproteobacteria > Enterobacterales > Morganellaceae > Providencia > Providencia manganoxydans. The sequence continues at coordinate 1,489,302 of NZ_CP067099.1, read as the reverse complement.
TTTTACCTTCCATAGAAACATAGATGCCGTCTTCTTTCGCTTCAACAGCAGTGACTTTTGTTTCTAACAGTAAATTGAATTTTTTGCTGATTTGTTTGGTGAATACTTTAACCACATCTTTATCCGCAGCAGGGATAACTTGGTCAAACATTTCAACCACATCAATCTGTGAACCCAGAGCATGATAAACAGTACCCATTTCCAGACCGATGATACCACCACCCATAACTAGCAGGCGCTCAGGAACTTCTTTCAGCTCAAGCGCATCTGTAGAATCCCAAATACGTGGGTCTTCATGAGGAATGAATGGCAATTGAATAGGACGTGAGCCCGCAGCAATGATTGCATTATCAAAGTTGATAGTGGTGCTGCCGTTTTCGCCTTCAACAACCAGTGTGTTAGCACCAGTAAATTTGCCTAGACCGTTAACTACGTTAACTTTACGGCCTTTCGCCATACCAGCCAGACCACCAGTCAGCTGATTGATGACTTTTTCTTTCCACAGGCGCACTTTAGAGATGTCTGTTTTTGGCTCACCAAAAACAATACCGTGTTCAGCCAGTGCTTTTGCTTCTTCAATCACTTTTGCAACATGCAACAGTGCTTTAGAAGGGATACAACCAACATTCAAACAAACGCCACCCAGAGTTGAGTAACGTTCTACTAATACAGTTTCTAAACCTAAGTCAGCGCAACGGAAAGCCGCAGAATACCCTGCAGGGCCTGCACCAAGTACCACTACTTGGGCTTTAATTTCAGTACTCATCATGACCTCTTTTTGTTTTGTCCTGCGGGGGCAGCCAAAAACGAATGATCCCACAGGAAAATACACACCGCGAGCAGTTTACAGAATTGTTAACATCCTGAAAAGGCTGAATGCGTGATGCAACTCCCAACCTTTCGCTGCAACAGCGAAAAACTCTGCCCCAGCCCAAATAAAACAGACCGGTCAATTGACCGGTCTAATTTATTACATAACCAGACGGCGAATATCGCTCATCAATTGTCCAACTAGCGTGATGAAACGCGCACCATCAGCGCCATCAATCACACGGTGGTCAAATGACAGAGACATTGGCAACATTAGGCGAGGAACAAACTCACTACCATTCCAAACTGGTTTGATAGCAGAGCGCGACAGACCCATAATTGCCACTTCTGGCGCATTCACGATAGGTGCAAAACCGGTAGTACCGATACCACCTAAACTAGAAATCGTGAAGCAACCGCCTTGCATGTCAGCTGCGGTCAGTTTACCTGCACGCGCTTTCTTAGAAACTTCACCCAGCTCGCGAGACAGTTCCATAATGCCTTTTTTGTTCACATCTTTGAAAACAGGAACAACTAAGCCATTAGGTGTATCAACTGCGATACCGATGTTGATGTATTTTTTCAGGAACAGACGCTGTGCATCTTCTGAAATAGAGCTGTTGAAACGTGGCATTTCTTCCAGAGCACGTGCAACTGCTTTCATCACAAAGACCAGTGGCGTGATTTTCACACCCAGCTGTTTCTTCTCAGCTTCTTTGTTTTGTTGCTTACGGAACTCTTCAACTTCAGTGGTATCAACCTCTTCCATCAGCGTTACGTGAGGGATCATCACCCAGTTACGGCTCAGGTTAGCACCAGAGATTTTTTGGATGCGACCAAGTTCAACTTCTTCAACTTCACCAAACTTGCTGTAATCCACTTTCGGCCACGGCAACATACCTGGTAAGCCGCCACCCGCTGCTGCTGGCGCTTCTGCACGCTTAATCGCATCTTTAACGTAAGCTTGAACGTCTTCACGCAGAATACGACCTTTACGACCTGTACCCTTCACTTTCGCTAAGTTAACACCAAATTCACGCGCTAAACGACGAATAACAGGTGTTGCATGGATATAAGCATCATTCTCAACAAATTCATTTTTGTTGTCAGCCGCTTTTGCTGGTGCTGCCGCAGGAGCTGGAGCAGATACCGCTGGAGCAGGGGTTGATGCTGCTGGAGCTGAAGCAGCTGCTGGTGCTGCGCCTGCCACTTCAAAGGTCATGATCAGCGAGCCAGTTTTCACTTTATCGCCAGTCGCAATCTTAATTTCTTTTACCGTACCTGCGAATGGTGCTGGTACTTCCATTGAAGCCTTATCACCTTCAACAGTAATGATTGATTGCTCAGCTGAAACGCTATCACCGACTTTGACCATCACTTCAGTGACTTCAACTTCATCACCACCGATGTCTGGTACATTAACATCTTTGATTGCCGCAGCTGCTGGTGCCGCCGGAGCTGCTGCTGGAGCAGAAGCCGCTACCGGTGCTGCGCCCGCCACTTCAAAGACCATGATCAGTGAACCCGTTTTCACTTTGTCGCCAGCGGCAATTTTGATCTCTTTAACTGTACCCGCAAATGGTGCAGGCACTTCCATTGAAGCTTTATCGCCTTCAACGGTGATCAAAGATTGTTCTTCGGTAACGCTATCACCAACTTTGACCATAATTTCAGTGACTTCAACTTCATCGCCACCGATATCTGGTACTGCTACTTCTTTCAAAGCCGCTGCTGCTGGTGCTGCTGCCGGAGCTGCTGGAGCTTCAGCTGGCGCAGCTGCTGCTGCACCTTCTGCTGATTCAAACACCATAATTAATTTGCCAGTGGTCACTTTATCGCCAACAGCAATTTTAATTTCTTTTACCACACCTGCTTGAGGAGAGGGTACTTCCATAGAAGCTTTGTCACCTTCAACCGTGATCAAAGATTGTTCTGCTTCTACTTTATCACCAACTTTAACCATCACTTCGGTGACTTCAACTTCATCAGCACCGATATCAGGCACTTGGATTTCAATAGACATTGATTATTACCTCTTATGCCAGACGTGGATTAACTTTTTCTGGGTTGATGTTGTATTTTTTAATCGCTTCTTCAACGACTTTAACATCAATCTCACCACGTTTAGCCAACTCACCTAACGCCGCAACAATCACATATGAAGTATCAACTTCGAAGTGGTGACGTAGGTTTTCACGGCTGTCAGAACGGCCGAAACCATCAGTACCCAATACGCGATAGTCGCTTGCTGGTACGTAAGTACGGATTTGTTCTGCAAACAGTTTCATGTAGTCAGTAGATGCAACTGCTGGCGCATCATTCATCACTTGAGCAACATATGGCACACGTGGTTCTTGAGATGGGTGCAGCATGTTCCAACGTTCACAATCTTGACCATCACGCGCCAATTCTGTAAATGAGGTTACACTGTAGACATCAGAGCCAATACCGTATTCAGTAGACAGTACATTCGCAGCTTCACGGACATGGCGCATCATAGAACCAGAACCTAACAGCTGAACTTTACCTTTGCTACCTTCAATGGAAGCCAGTTTGTAGATACCTTTACGGATACCTTCTTCTGCGCCTTCTGGCATTGCTGGCATATGATAGTTTTCATTCAGAGTCGTGATGTAGTAGTACACGTTCTCTTGTTTTTCACCATACATACGCTCCAAACCATCTTGCATGATCACAGCCACTTCATAAGCAAATGCTGGGTCATAAGAGATACAGTTAGGAATAGTCAGTGACTGAATATGGCTATGACCATCTTCGTGTTGTAAGCCTTCACCATTTAAGGTTGTACGGCCTGAAGTACCACCAATTAAGAAGCCACGAGCCTGCTGGTCACCTGCTGCCCACATCAGGTCACCAATACGTTGGAAACCGAACATTGAGTAGTAGATATAGAATGGGATCATTGGCAGGTTGTTGGTGCTGTATGAGGTCGCAGCCGCTAACCATGATGAGCCTGCGCCCAATTCGTTGATACCTTCTTGCAGAATTTGACCTTTAGAATCTTCTTTATAGTAAGCAACTTGCTCACGATCCTGTGGTGTATACTGCTGACCTTTAGGGCTGTAGATACCGATTTGACGGAACAGACCTTCCATACCAAAGGTACGCGCTTCATCAGCGATGATTGGCACTAAACGTTCTTTAATAGAATTGTTTTTCAACATCACGTTTAACGCACGAACAAATGCGATAGTGGTTGAAATTTCTTTTGATTGCTCTTCAAGTAATTGATTGAAATCTGACAGTGCAGGAATTTCTAATTTTTCATCGAAGTGAGTACGACGAGCTGGCAAGTAACCGCCAAGGGCTTGACGACGCTCATGCAGATATTTGTACTCTTCTGAATCTTTTTCAAAAGTGATATATGGCAGGTTTTCAATTTGATCATCTGCAACAGGCACATTGAACTGATCACGGAAGTGGCGAACACCATCCATGTTCATTTTTTTCACTTGGTGAGCAATGTTTTTACCTTCTGCTGTTTCACCCATACCATAACCTTTGATGGTTTGAGCTAAAATAACAGTTGGTTTGCCTTTAGTTTCTTTCGCTTTTTGGAATGCTGCATACACTTTCTTCGGATCGTGACCACCACGGTTCAGCGCCCAAATTTCATCATCAGTCATATCTTTAACTAATGCAGCAGTCTCTGGGTAACGATTGAAGAAATGCTCACGCACGTACGCACCGTCACGTGATTTAAATGTTTGGTAATCGCCATCAAGGGTTTCGTTCATTAATTGAACAAGTTTACCGCTGGTGTCTTTACGCAGCAGTTCATCCCAACGATCGCCCCACATAACTTTGATAACTTGCCAGCCAGCACCACTGAAGATGCCTTCAAGTTCATTAACGATTTTACCGTTACCTGTTACTGGACCATCTAAACGCTGTAAGTTACAGTTGATAACAAATACAAGGTTATCTAACTTGTCACGCGTTGCGATAGTAATCGCACCTTTCGATTCTGGCTCATCCATCTCACCATCACCTAAGAATGCGTAAACACGTTGTGCTGAAGTATCTTTCAGACCACGGTTCTCTAAATATTTCAGGAATTTAGCTTGATAGATCGCATTGATTGGACCTAGACCCATTGATACTGTTGGGAATTGCCAGAAATCAGGCATCAATTTAGGGTGTGGATAAGAAGATAGACCTTTACCACCAATTTCTTGACGGAAGTTATTCATCTGCTCTTCAGTCAAACGACCTTCTAAGAATGCGCGAGCGTAGATCCCTGGAGATATATGCCCTTGGAAGAAGACCAGATCGCCACCGTCATTGTTGTTATGAGCGCGGAAGAAATGGTTGAAACATACTTCATATAAAGTCGCAGAAGACTGGAATGATGCCATATGGCCACCCAGTTCCAAATCTTTCTTAGAAGCACGCAAAACAGTCATTACTGCGTTCCAACGAATCGCGGAGCGAATACGGCGCTCCAAATCCATGTTACCAGGGTATGCAGGCTCGTCTTCAACAGCGATAGTGTTGATATAATCAGAATGACTAGATGCACCAGCAGCAATATTTACGCCGCCTTTACGTGCTTCACTCAATACCTGTTCGATAATGAACTGAGCACGATCAACACCTTCTTCACGGATGACCGATTCAATCGCCTGTAGCCAGTCGCGAGTTTCAATCGGATCCACGTCATTTTTCAACATATCTGACATGGTGTATTCCTTATCTGTTATCTATTTTTTAATGTTTTTACTCGTCATACTTCAAGTTGTAGTGCTTTCCGTTAAGGGATAGTGACTTCATTCACTCGTTGCTCATCACATACTTATGTACGCTCCTAGAAACTCATGGACTTGTCACCTAACTGCAACTCAAATTATTTAGAGAATAAATGGAGCCTATCTTCCTGCTACTTTTCCACAAAATAGCGGAAAGATAGGCCCTGCTGTTGTTGCCGCTGAACTCCCAAAGAGAGTAGTTACAGTAATACAGACGCAGCAGTCAGTAATCTATATTACTAATTTAATTCAGGATGTTGCTGTAACCTGCGTAAAGAACGTTCACGTCGCGTTTGTTCACGGCTGATATCCAAAAGTAACTCTTCAATAAAGGCTAAGTGACGATGGGAAGCCTCTCGTGCTTTTTCAGGTTCTCTTGCCATTATAGCGGAGAATATTTGAGCACGATGTTCACTAACTGCTTTGTACATTTCTTTACGGGTATACAAAAATTCAAAATTTTGACGGATATTTTGTTCAAGCATTGGCACCATACAACGCAATAAATGCAGTATTACAACATTATGTGCGGCTTCTGTGACAATCAGTTGATATTGCAAAACAGCGTCAGACTCAGCATCAATATCACCGCTTTGCTGAGCCTTAATAATCAATTCATAACTTTGACGAATGCGTTCCAAATCCTCATCAGTACCGCGTAACGCCGCATAATAGGCAGCAATACCCTCAAGGGCATGACGAGTTTCAAGAAGATCAAATTGAGATTCAGGGTTACCAGTGAGTAGCTCGGTTAAGGGGTCGCTAAAACTTTGCCACATTTGCTTTTGAACATATGTTCCCCCACCTTGGCGGCGAGATAGTAGCCCTTTAGCTTCGAGAGTTTGGATTGCTTCACGCACTGATGGCCTAGAAACGTCGAACTGTTTGGCCAGTTCACGCTCAGGAGGTAGCTTTTCGCCGGGGCGCAATGTCCCTTCGAAAATAAGATGCTCGAGACGTTGCTCAATGACATCGGATAATTTTGGTTGGCGAATTTTACCGTAAGCCATAACCTGCCATGATCATAGTGAGTAATTAATGATTAGCTATCGCACAGTGTTAATTGGTATTACCAATTTCTGTTTGGATTAATAAAGTAACAAAGTATTCACTAACTGTCCATAAAGACCTTGCGCTAAATCATAAAATCCTGCAAATTTTAACAGATTTTTTTAAATTATAGCATATTTTGATAACTAATCCGTCCGAAGTTAGCACCTATTCTTAACAATCAGAACGAATCAATATGTAAAAATTACTTAAACTGAAACGATATAGCAGAAAACAAACAGAATAATTATTCAATTTTAACCGTTAAAAAAACAAAGCAGCTTAGCAAAAATGAAAATGATTAAAATTATGAGAAGTGAATATTAACAATATAGTTAAATATTCATCTCATCTGTTATTTTACTCAAACCAAGCGTCCAACACATCTACTGAATAGAAGAGATTCCTCAGCTAAAAAAACTAACATTCGCTATTTTGATTTCATGATAGAACTATTACTGTGTATACCCTAAATAATTCGAAATACAGATAGGCGACGAACGAAGAGAGACAAGGGTATAGATAACTATGTGATTCGGTGAGCACCGCATAGTCCCCCTACCTTGAAGTATGACGATTATATCTTTATTTATATGTGGGTCCTTATCCATATAAAAAGGTAAAAGAACTAGAGATATCCAATCATCTCTCTGGATATTGACGAAACAGAGTAAAGCGTACGCCTTCCGTTCTGCGTTATCCTGTCGAAAATCGATAAATTGATTTTCCTCGTTTATTTCAGAACCCCTAACGACTGCCGCTAAACATGATATGTTTGTCAACAGTCTGAGATATGGCTAAGCCATATCTCATTTTATCGATCTCCTACGATGATTTCTCAATAAAACGCATAGAAAGATCCATAGCCTTAATATGTTTTGTCAAAGCGCCAACAGAAACGAAATCAACCCCTGTCTCGGCAAATTCTTTGATTGTTTCTAAAGTCACATCCCCTGAAACTTCAAGTGCAGCTTTACCAGCAGTAAGTACAACCGCTTCTTTCATCATAGTCACAGTAAAATTATCAAGCATAATAATATCCGCATCAGCTTTAATCGCCTGTAGCAATTCATCCAAGCTTTCTACCTCTACTTCAATAGGAACTGTAGGATGAGCTTGGCGGGCTAGTTTTACAGCTTGCGTGACAGATCCTGCCGAAATGATATGATTTTCCTTGATAAGATAAGCATCCGACAATCCAAGACGATGGTTGAAACCGCCCCCCATTAAGACTGCATATTTCAATGCGCTTCGTAAACCTGGGATTGTTTTACGTGTATCTAAAAGCTTAGTGCGAGTCCCTTCAAGCTCAGCAACATACTTTGCGGTGACGGTAGATACTGAAGACAATGTTTGAATAAAGTTTAACGCTGTTCTTTCCCCTGTAAGTAACACCTGAGATGGCCCTGACATTTCACACAGTAATTGGTTCGCTGTCACTTTATCGCCATCGTTAACATGCCACGTCACACTTACTTGTCCACCCAATTGCTTAAAAACTTCGTCTAACCATTGCTGCCCACAAAATACGCCATCTTCTCTGGTAATAATCCGTGCATCGGCTTGTGAGTTTGGAGATAAAAGCTGCCCTGTAATATCTTGTTTATAATCGACTACCTGACCAAGATCTTCTTTTAATGCATTGCTTACCGTAAACGGGATATCTGTACGTAACCTTTCAAGCAATACTTCACGTCGTTGGTTTTCGTCATAACGCCTTGTAGCCATTAATCAACTCCAATAAAATGATTATAAACCCACCATAAGCTCTTTGAGCGCAGTTCACTTGTTTGTATGGGGACTTTACTGTTTGACCGATTTGTTATTCATCATACTCCAAGTTAAAACATGAATTAAGGGATGCCAACGATACAATCCGCAACAAAAATCCCACCTTACAGAAAAAGTGACAGCTTCGTTATTGACACTACACCTACTTACAAGCCACTATTCAATTGAATTTAATAAAATTTCTAGTACATTTTTAATCAATTAAACTAATAAATACCTCTTCATTAAATACGCAGAGAGTTCAATTATTTTACGTATATGCTAATCTCTCGAGTAAAAGTTTTTGAATACGAACAACACTACAAAGAGAACACAATGGCACTGAGTATGGAAATACAGAATGGTTGGTTAAAAAATGTAACGCATATTCCATCTCCACATCATGATGAACGCCCAACTAACACCCCGCCTTCCCTATTAGTGATCCATAATATCAGTTTACCTCCTGGGCAATTTGGTGGCCCTTATATCAACCAACTATTCACTGGAACACTAAACCCAGAAGAACACCCATTTTTTGATGAAATCAAACACCTTCGTGTTTCTGCACACTGCCTCATTCGCCGTGATGGTACTGTTATTCAATATGTCCCTTTCAACCTCCGCGCATGGCATGCAGGACAATCTATCTACCAAGGAAAAGAAAAATGTAACGATTTTTCAATTGGCATTGAGCTAGAAGGGACAGACTTTGAACCTTTTACTACTGAGCAGTACGATTCATTGACTTCTATTACACAAGCACTGATAAGCCAATATCCAGATATAAAAGACAACATTACAGGTCACAGCGATATCGCTCCAGAGCGTAAAACTGATCCCGGCCCCTACTTCGATTGGCTAAAATTTAAAAACCAACTCAGCGCTAAAAAATAACAGCAGTACTGTTACTCGGCTTTCGGTGCAAACTACGTCACAGTTTGTACCAATCTCTTTTCTTCAATTTCTAATCTATATTTATCACATGCCGCGCATTAATTTGAGTCGCTATTTTACAGTTAAATAAACTCTGCGAACCTGCTCCCAAGAAAATGTAACAGTTCACATTTCTATAATTTAATTTTCGATAACACTCGAAAACGGTTTTTTATTAAATTAATTATTAATCTTTTTTCATTAAGATAAAAACTCACTTAAATCGGAGGTTTTTATGAATCAAAAAGGATTTTCTTTAATTGAAATAATGGTTGTGATTGCAATAATATCTATATTAAGTGCTATCGCGATACCGGGCTATCAAGGTTATATGCAAAAAGCAGCCATAACCGATGTATTACAAACTCTTCTTCCATATAAAAATAATATTGAGATCTGTGCTTTTAATAAAGGCGCCTTAACGAGTTGTCATTCGGGAAATGAAAATATACCTAATGATATAAAAGGAAAGTATCTAAAAACCATTGAAGCTAAGTCAGGTATCATTACCTTTGAAGCTGATAAGAATCTCTCTGGCTTGTCCGCAACTCTAACACCTACCGTATCAACAGATGGTTCACCATTTAAGTGGCAAGTTGTCTGTGAAAGTGATGACGATAAATTAAAAACACTATGTGAAAACACATTTATTTTTTAATAATAGGATAATTTATGACATCGACCAGGGAAAGAGATTTCATATTTAAAGAATTAAAGTTTTTCTGCGATAAACATTATATAATTATTATTGATTATACAAATAAACGATTATCTATTGCTACAGCTAATAAACCTGAAGACAATGTACTAGCGACGCTTAGATTTATATCGAGTGTACCTGTTTGTTATGATATTTGGCCTAAAGAAAAAATCGATCATTATTTCAATAAAAAATATTCAGAGATACAAGAGCCAGAACCTGAGTATCAACCTAATGAAAATGAACAATTAAATACGACATCTCCTGCCGTTGAATTCGTTGAAGATATGTTAAAAACGGCAATCAGAAAAAGAGCCTCTGATATTCATCTTGAGCCCACGAAACAAGGCTTAAAAATACGTTTACGCGTTGATGGTAAATTGTATTTTATTGCATCCCCACCACTTGAAATTAATAATGAAATCATTGCACGCATTAAAATCCTAGCTAAGCTGAATATTGCTGAAAAACGCTTACCGCAAGATGGACAGATGAATTGGTATCTTGATGGGCACAATTACAGTGTTAGATTATCAACAATGCCTACACTGTATGGTGAGAAACTTGTTCTCAGGGTACTTAATACTCAATTGAGATATTCCATCGATCAAATAGGTTTACATTCAAGTTTGCTAACAAAATTGAAGAAAACACTTTTTCAACCACAAGGTTTGATATTAGTCACTGGCCCTACTGGAAGTGGTAAAACCGTCACTTTATACAGTATGCTTGAATATCTAAATCAATCATCACGTAATATTTCAACCATAGAAGATCCTATTGAAATTCCTCTTTCAGGGATCAATCAAGTACAGGTTAATGACAAATATGGATTAACTTTTGCTTATGTCTTGAGAGCATTACTACGGCAAGATCCAGATATTATTATGATTGGCGAAATTAGGGATGAAGAAACCGCGCAAATCGCGACAAGAGCGGCTCAAACAGGGCATTTAGTCTTATCGACTTTACATACTAACTGTACCTTTAGTGCCATTGAGCGTATGGAACAACTCGGTATTGATAGAACCCAATTAAACTCTTGCTTAAAAATGGTGGTTGCACAAAGACTAGTACGTAAACTTTGTACCAATTGTAAGACTAAAAGCGCCAAAAGCGTTCAAATCAATGACAATCGCTCAGTTCAAGAGTGGTCTGCAAGTGGCTGCGACCTTTGCTTTGCAGGTTTTATCGGCAGAACAGCTATTTATGAATATTTAGAGCAAGATTCACTTATCGAGTTTTTTCTGCATGGAAAAGCCAATTTATCCCATTTTGAAAGCCTTTTTGAAAATGGGTTACGGCTAGTTGGATCTAGTGAAACCACACTCCAAGAGCTGTATTCTGTTGTTGGCAATATAGAGGCTAATTAATGTTTATTTATTCATATATCGCATTATCTAAAAATAATACTATTATTAAAGACGTTATTATATCTAAAAGTAAAAATTGTGCTTTCATCGAGTTATTAAACTTAGAACAAACGCCAATAAAAATAACATTTAAATCTGTATTTTTTCTCGACAGGAAAAACATTGATTATAGGATACATTTTTTTCATCAACTGAGTGCATTATCATCATCAGGTATTAATATACTCCAAAGTTTATATATTCTTCAGAATAATAATCATCCTCCATTCTGGAAAATGATTATCAAATTAGCCATTGATGACCTAAAAAAAGGTGGCTCGCTAGCCAATAATTTTAAAAGAACACCAACTATTTTTACGCCTACAATAGTGAGTTTGGTCGAGGTAGCAGAAAAAATAGGGCAATATGAAAAGAATTTTAAAATTATCGCTGAGATGCTAAAACACCATCAACAAACCAAGAAAAAAATCCTACAGTCATTGAGATATCCTATTATCCTAATCTTACTGTCGGCAGTACTTATATTGCTCATGTTAATTTATGTGCTGCCTCAATTTGAAACCATATATCAAAGCTTTGGTCATGACTTACCCTTTATGACCAGCTTACTTATCTATGTTTCAAAATGGTTATCCGAATATGTAATATACCCACTATTAGCAATATCTCTGCTATCCTTTTCTCTTTTTAGGTACAAACAAAAATTTATTATTTGTACTATAAAATTTTTAAATTATATCCCTGCATTTAGAAATCTTACTCGGGAATACAACCTTACACTGTACTTTTCAATGTTATCTTCTACATTGCAAGCTGGTTTACCATTAACAGAATGTCTAAAGTGTGCAGCTAATACAATTGTTCATCCATTTTACAAACAAGCCTGTTTAGTTATACAACACTCTGTTGTGAAAGGAGGTTCCCTTTCTACTGCAATGAAAGAGCAATCTTTCTTTCCTAGTATGGCATGCCAACTTATCGCTGTCGCAGAGGAATCAGGGCAATTAATTCATTTCGTACAATATTTATTTGCACATTTTTCAGAGGATTTTATCTTTCGCACTGAGACGTTACTCAAAAGAATAGAACCTATATTGCTTATTTCAATGGCATTTCTTGTAGGTGGAATTATGGTGGCTATGTATTTACCGATATTCAATTTAGGAAACGTTATAACAGGAATCTGATAGCTTAATTATAGGATAGCCTTTTATCTATTTATGATATAAAAGATTGTACAGGTAGCATAATTAAATGATGAGTAGCTAGGTAACAACCGAATGAATCGCTAAGGGTGTAAAAATTTATGTAATGGGCAGCAAGTGAACGTTGGCATCAGACCTTATTGCGAAAGTTCAGTAACTTGAATTATGACGAGTAAATAAGTCTAAATTGCGTATTATCTCATCCGTGAAGACAAACAGATAAAATCCGTGTAACCTAATATTTTTCAATATATATGAACATGATTATGACTTATATTGTCGCACTTACAGGTGGTATCGGCAGCGGTAAAACAACAGTTGCGAATGAATTTGCCAAACTAGGCGTACCGCTTGTTGATGCTGATATCATAGCAAGAACAGTGGTTGAACCTAATACGCCTGCACTTACGGCGATAAAAGCACGCTATGGCGCAGATATAATTAAATCAGATGGCTCTCTTAATCGTCAGCACCTGCGGGAGATTATCTTTTCAGATACAGCAGAAAAACAGTGGCTAAATAGCTTACTTCATCCGCTGATCCATCAAGAGACTCAAAAGCAGCTACAGCAAATCAATTCATCTTATGTATTGTGGGTCGTTCCTTTATTGATTGAAAATAAGCTCTCGCATTTAGCAGATCGCACGCTGGTCATTGATGTGACACCTGAAGAACAAATTTCACGCACAATACAAAGAGATAATGTTAGCGAAGAACATGTAGCGAATATCCTAAAATCACAAGTCAGTAGAGAAAACCGCTTACTACATGCTGATGATGTCATTACCAATCACAATGGTGAATCCAACCTAGCAGATAAAGTGGCGGTACTACATCAACAGTATATGACGCTAGCGCAACAGAAAAATAGGAAATCTATATGAGTGAGCTCAACACAGCCAATTTCGTCACTTATGAGTATCCATTAAATGAAAAAATTCGCTCATGGCTTCGCCTTGAGACTTTGTTACAACAAGTTTATGAACTTAGCCATATAACATCCTATACATCTGGCGTTGCATTTTTCCGTTCCGTTTCAGAGTTGATTGAGATCCTTGATAGAGGAGAAGTTCGTACCGATCTGATTAAAGAATTGGAAAAACATCGCAAACGCTTAGCTACATGGGCAGATGCACCTAATGCAGATAATCAATTAATTTCATCACTACTTAATGACCTCTCAATTAAAACAGCGAATATCACCTCAGCACCAAGATTTGGGCAACAATTAAGAAATGACAAAATCATCAGCATGGTTCGCCAACGCCTAAGTATTCCAGGCGGATGCTGTAGTTTTGACTTGCCAACATTACAGCTTTGGCTAAATATGCCTCAAGAGCAAAGAGATCGTGCAATAAATGAGTGGCTTAAAAGCCTAGCGCCGCTAAAAGATACTTTAGACACTATCTTACATTTACTTCGCCAAGCGGGTTCTTTTGAAGCCAAAGAATGCCATAACGGTTTTTATCAAGATAGCGTTGAAGATAAAGAGTTATTAAGAGTACGATTATCCACCGATAAGCCAATTTTTCCGCAAATCTCAGGTCATAAAACACGATTTGCCATTCGTTTTCTTCACATCGACAGCGAAAATGGTATTGTACCCGCAATGATGAATTTTGAATTGTCATGCTGTTGATAAAGGGAGTGATATATGAGCGAAAAAATTGAAGTTAATTGCCCTACATGCCAAAAAGTTGTGGTTTGGGGAGAAGAGAGCCCATTTAGGCCATTTTGCAGTAAACGTTGTCAGCTCATAGACCTAGGTGAATGGGCATCTGAAGAGAAGAAGATCACGAGTCAAGGTGATATTTCAGATAGCGATAATTGGAGCGAACAGCCAGATAACTAGCAATCTATTCACTTTATTCAAGGATTGTTAAACTTTGCAGAGTATATGTAAGCAGATAATGCCTTGAAACAAACACCGTATGTTCTGGATAGCTTTAAAGCTGTGACCTATCTTCTTTAATCGGCTTTTACCCATTTGAAAATAGGTCACAGGTTTATCATAAGATAGTTGAATCTACACAAGCTAATTGAAAGCTAGTGAGATTACTTCAGCATTTCGACAATCACTCGATTAGCTGGAGGGAATTCATCAGCAACTAAATCTTTTTGATCAACCCAACGTCCCTTCTGTCCTTCTTTTCCATACGGCTCATTTTTCCAACATGAGACCATATAAAAATAGAGTGTCACACAGCGCTCATCAAATTCATGTTCCACACAATGAAATAACTCACATTCAGTGACAATAATACCCACTTCTTCTTCCAATTCACGGATCAACGCGTCTTCAGGTTGTTCGCCTTTTTCGAGCTTTCCACCGGGAAATTCCCAATAGCCAGCCATATGCGTACCACTTGGGCGCTCAGTAATAAATATCTGTTGGTCATTATTACGAATGATCCCAGCAGCGATATATAAGTGTTTTTTTTCCATAATTTTTTCGTTAAAAAGGCGGGTTACCCCGCCTTGGATTTATCTATTAGTCATTTAATAAATTAATTTAAGCGACCGTGGCATTGCTTGTATTTTTTTCCTGAACCACAAGGGCATGGGTCGTTACGACCAATCTTATGGCCTTGTGTGGCAATTTGCGCTTCAGCTTCAGACATCAGTGATTCAGCACTTGCTTCATGGCTAAGATGTTGTTTTTTCGCTAAACGTTCTGCTTCTTCTTTACGTTGTTGCTCTAATGCTTCAACTTCTTCAGGTAAACGAACTTGAACTTTAGATAACGTGCTAATCACTTCATATTTCAGTGATTCCAGCATATTTGCAAACATATTGAACGATTCGCGCTTATACTCTTGTTTTGGATCTTTTTGCGCGTAACCACGTAAGTGGATACCTTGGCGTAAATAGTCCATAGAAGCCAAATGTTCTTTCCACAGGGTATCTAACGTTTGTAGCATGACACCTTTTTCAAAATTACGCATCATTTCAACGCCAACAATTTCCTCTTTGCGTTGATACACTTCAACCGCTTTTTCCATAATACGTTCACGTAACGTTTCTTCGTGCAATTCAGGCTCTTTATCTAACCATTCTTTAATTGGTAAATCTAAATCAAAGTCGTTAATTAGACGTTTTTGCAAACCTTCAATATCCCACATTTCTTCTAAAGATTGTGGCGGAATGTATGCATCAATTGTTGTTGTGAATACATCTTCACGAATACTCTCGACAGTTTCTTGAATATCACCACCATCAAGTAGCTCATTACGCTGCGTGTAAATTGCGCGACGTTGGTCACTCGCAACATCATCGTATTCAAGTAATTGTTTACGAATATCAAAGTTACGGTTTTCAACTTTACGTTGTGCGTTTGCAATCGCCTTAGTTACCCATGGGTGCTCAATAGCCTCGCCTGGTTTCATTCCCAATTTACGCATCATACCGGTTACACGATCTGATGCAAAAATACGCATTAGCGCATCTTCCATTGATAGGTAGAAACGGGAAGAACCAGCATCCCCTTGACGCCCCGCACGACCACGTAACTGGTTATCAATACGACGCGATTCATGACGCTCTGTACCAATGATATGCAAACCACCCGCTGCCAGAACAGCATCATGGCGAATTTTCCATTGAGCTTTGATTTCATCAATTTGTTCTTGGGTTGGCTCTTCTAAAGCAGCAACTTCAGTTTGCCAGCTTCCCCCTAACATGATATCGGTACCACGACCCGCCATGTTAGTTGCAATGGTAACGGCACTTGCTTGACCTGCGTTTGCGATAATATCAGCTTCCATAGCATGGAATTTTGCGTTCAAGACATTATGGGCAATCTTGGCTTTTTTCAGCGCATTAGAAATTAATTCAGATTTTTCGATTGAAATTGTACCGACCAAAACAGGCTGGCCATTCGCCGTTCTTTCACGAATATCTTCAATAATTGCATCAAATTTATCTGCTTCAGTCATATAAACTAAATCAGGTAAATCTTTACGCACCATTGGACGGTTGGTTGGGATAACAATGGTATCCAGTTTATAGATAGAACTAAACTCAAATGCCTCGGTATCAGCCGTCCCGGTCATACCCGCTAGTTTTTCATATAAGCGGAAATAGTTTTGGAAGGTGATTGAAGCCAATGTTTGGTTTTCATTTTGGATTTCAACGCCTTCTTTCGCTTCAACTGCCTGATGCAGACCATCAGACCAGCGGCGACCTTCCATTGTACGACCAGTATGTTCATCGACAATGATAACTTGACCATCTTTAACGATATAGTCAACATCCAAGGTAAATAGTGCATGGGCACGAAGACCCGCCATCACATGGTGCATCAACATGATATTAGAAGGTGAATACAGTGACTCGCCCTCTTCCATTAAGCCTTCATCAGATAGCAGTTTTTCAATCAATACCAGCCCACGTTCAGTCAGTGTGACTTGACGTGATTTTTCATCAACAGAGAAGTGACCTTCGCCTTGGAAAGTATCGGAGTCTTCTTTCTCTTGACGCTCTAATTTAGGAATGATTTTATCAACTTTTTTATACAGCTCAGAGCTGTCTTCAGCTGGACCTGAAATGATCAGAGGAGTACGTGCTTCATCGATAAGAATTGAGTCGACCTCATCCACCAATGCATAGTGAAGTTTACGTTGAACACGCTCTTCAGGACTAAATGCCATGTTGTCACGTAAATAGTCAAAACCAAATTCGTTGTTTGTACCATAAGTGATATCAGCAGCGTAAGCTTCACGCTTCAGACCAGCAGGCATACCCGGTAGGTTAATACCGACTGTCAGCCCTAAGAATTCGAACAATGGACGGTTGTTTTCTGCGTCACGTTTCGCCAAGTAGTCGTTGACGGTGACAACGTGAACCCCTTTACCTGTTAAGCCGTTTAGGTATGCAGGCAGTGTTGCCGTTAATGTTTTACCTTCACCAGTACGCATTTCAGCGATACAACGTTCGTTCAGTACCATACCACCTATTAGCTGAACATCGAAATGGCGCATACCGAAAACACGTTTACTTGCTTCACGTACTGTCGCAAATGCTTCAGGTATGATGCTTTCAAGACTTTCATTTTTGCTTAAACGCTCGCGAAACTCTTGCGTTTTGGCTTTCAGTTCATCGTCCGTCAGTTTTTCAAACTCAGGCTCAAGACGGTTGATATTTTCAACCTCTTTGCGTAAACGGCGCAAAGTACGATCGTTGCGGCTACCAAAAACTTTGGTTAATAGTTTTGTTAACATAATTCTTTATTCTCAGTTAGTTATTAAATGATCACATCATTTATTTTGAACGAAAAACAGTTCACCTAATAAAGGCGTAGTAATAACAATAATAATTAACTGAAAATGGGTCCGGCACGGATCCCGTGAACTTGCGCAACCCACATCGCAGGTTGAAATGAAATAAATAGAGGATAGATATAATAATTTGATTGAGAGGCGATTTCGCCCCATTGCAATGATCGTTGTGCCAACATAGCATACAACGTATCAAGCATAATTTGTGGTGCTAGCTGTAAGCCTTTTTGTTCGTCTTGCTGGCTCGCATCATCATCTTCAGTGGCTGAAAATGCAAAGGTCAATTGCCTGATCACATTTCTAACGGCATGTTGCTGCCAATAATTCACCGAATAAGAAGAGGATGATGAGGAGCGCTGAGGGTTTTGCTGAGCAAATAAGTTATCAAATGCATTAACCGCTTGATTTTGGCGATTAACAGAAGATGAATTGAATTGTGTTTGTTGCCCATCAGATAAAGCATTCAAAATCGCAGGCATGCCAATACCTGTAGCCACAACCCCTAATAAGAGGTGAGACCAAAAGTATCGTCTACCAAATTGTCGCCAAAGATTTAGAATACCCATCAAAGTCTTAAATTATTTTCTGTTATACTCATCATGCTACAAACTGCTAAGATTTGCGCTAAGGTAGTTAACTACCTTCATTGGTACTAGTCGCAGTGTTTTCTATGGACGCTTAGCCGTAACTTGGATCATTTAGAGTATACACTGTATTTATATATTATCGTTTTATAGTACACATATCATATCGCACTTGTCGTACTAGAGCACTGAACTACCCATTAGCTGGAGCTAGAAATGAGAGATAGTCACCCACAAGAGCTATTTGATGCACTTGAAGAGTCGCTCGCTAAAACGAGCAGCCCTTTAAAAACTATTCAACGTACTGCACAAGCTATCAATAAGCTAAATCAAGCTGTAAAAGGCTTATTACCCAGCGAACTAAAGCCTATGTGCCGCGTTGCAAATTATCGTAATTGCATATTGGTTATCGAAGTTGCTAACGCAAGTTGGATGACCCGTTTGAATTATGAAAAACTTCATCTGATTTCTGCATTACGAAACTCTATTCTACCATCTTTATCTTCTATAGACATCAGGATCAACCCAGTTCTAATGCGAAAAAAGGTTGAAAATAGCTCACTGAATAATCAAACAGTTAAAACTCATCAAGTTCCGAACAATCGAAAGATAAGTACAGAGACGGCTAAACATCTATTACGCTTGGCTGAGAATAGTTCGAAGGGGTTAAAAGAGAGATTAGAGCGGCTGGCTGCACTGGCCGGAGAGAGTACCAGTACAACCAACAGAAAAGGCTAACACCAATCTAGTGGTAGCTGCACAACTATTATTTACAAACCTAATTAATACGCTATTTAGTTAAGCGTAAACAGTATTAAGCGTAAACAGTTGAAGGTGCTTTGAATGCCACTGGCAATTCAGCTTCATCTTCAAATGTGACCAGATCCCAAGCTGACTCTTTTGCAAGTACCGCTTGTAGAAGTTTATTGTTCAATGCATGGCCAGATTTGTACGCAGTAAACGCACCAATAATATTGTGCCCACACATGAACAGGTCACCGATAGCATCGAGTGTCTTGTGACGAACGAATTCATCTTCAAAACGTAAACCATCTTCGTTGAGAACACGATAGTCATCAACTACGATAGCACAATCGAAACTACCGCCTAAGCATAAGCCTTTGGATTGCAGATATTCGATATCACGCATAAAGCCAAATGTACGTGCACGGCTAATTTGACTAACAAACGCTTCAGCAGAAAAATCAATTTTATAACGCTGAGTGCTGCTATCAATAGCTGGGTGATTAAAATCGATAGTAAAATCAAGGCTAAAACCATTATATGGCGTGAATTCAGCCCACTTATCACCATCTTCTACACGCACTTTTTCTTTAATACGTAAGAATTTCTTCGCACAATTGATTTCTTCAATACCAGCATCCAGTAATAAGAAAACAAACGGTGCTGCACTGCCATCCATAATCGGGATTTCAGGCGCATTGACTTCAATAACAATGTTATCGATACCTAATCCTGCCAAAGCAGCATTCAGATGCTCGACGGTCGAAATACGCACGTTATCTTCATTGACTAAACAAGTACATAACATGGTATCGCGGACAGACTTAGCATCAGCCGGAAAATCAACCGGAGGATTTAGGTCAGTACGACGGTAGATGACCCCGGTGTTGGCCGCCGCTGGACGCAGAGTAAGCGTGACTTTTTTGCCGGTATGTAAACCAACACCAGTCGCTTCAACTATACGTTTAAGTGTCCTTTGTTTGATCATCGTTTTTTTCTCGCAATGTTATCCGTCCTGCTGATCATCATACTTGATAATCAGCAGGAAAGTTTAGCACAAAAAGCGGAGAAACCAATATAATTAAAATTAATCGGCCTGTTTACGCAAAAACGCAGGAATATCCAAATAATCGGGTTCCTTATTAGTTTGCGTATTTTGGTCATTCACCGCTTTTGCAGCAGCAGGCTTCTCTTCAGTCAATGAAGACATTGACGGCATAGAAGACATGCTATTTTGCATTTGCTGGTAGCGCTGTTCCATTGATGCTTGCTGAGACATCTTGTTGTTAACAAGGGTAATTTCAGGACGTTTATCCATACCAATACCCGTTGCAACGACAGTCACTCGCAGCTCTTCATTCATTTCTGGGTCAAGTGATGTACCAATCACGACTGTCGCATTATCAGAAGCGAATGCACGGATAGTGTTACCTACCGTTTCAAACTCATCCAAACGCAGGTCGAAACCAGCTGTAATGTTGACCAGAACGCCACGAGCGCCAGACAGATCGATATCTTCGAGAAGTGGACTTGAAATAGCCATTTCAGCCGCTTCTTCGGCACGATCTTCACCGCGTGCAACGCCAGAGCCCATCATAGCGTAGCCCATTTCTGACATTACAGTACGTACGTCAGCAAAGTCGACGTTCATCAGACCAGGGCGTGTGATCAGCTCTGCAATACCTTGAACAGCACCTTTTAGTACATCGTTTGCTGCACCAAAAGCATCCAGTAATGAGATACCGCGACCCAATACTTTTAGTAGTTTGTCATTTGGAATAGTAATTAATGAGTCAACATGTTTTGATAACTCAGTAATGCCTGATTCCGCGAATGCCATACGTTTTTTGCCTTCAAAATTGAAAGGCTTAGTCACGACAGCAACAGTTAGGATACCCAGTTCTTTAGCAACTTCAGCAACCACTGGAGCCGCACCTGTACCCGTACCACCGCCCATACCCGCTGCGATAAAGACCATGTCTGCACCATCAAGTGCATTACGTAACGCTTCACGATCTTCTTCAGCGGCATTGCGGCCAACTTCAGGGTTGGCACCTGCGCCAAGACCTTTAGTGATACCAGTACCAATCTGGATGGTTTGTCCGACTGCGGTTTTACGCAGTGCTTGTGCATCCGTGTTGACGGCGAAGAACTCAACGCCTTCAATACGCTCACGCACCATGTGTTCAACGGCATTTCCGCCGCCGCCACCAACGCCGATGACTTTAATCACCGCATCGTTGGTTAGCTCCATTGGTTCAAACATAATGTCTCTCCGTTTTGTGCTTACTTCGAAGCTAATAATATGCTTCTGAATAAAAATTAAAATTCTTTTCTCAGCCAACCGGTAATTTTACTAAACCACCCTTTAACTGAAGCACGTTTTTCCGTTTCGGTATCATCGCCAAGATGGCTTTCTTTACCGTAATGCAGAAGCCCAACCGCAGTTGAATAGTATGGCTCCTGAGCATAATCCGTTAAGCCTGTAATATTGAGTGGAGTCCCGATCCTAACTTGTGTATGGAACACTTTTTGAGCACATTCAACGAGCCCGTCGATTTGTGCAGCGCCCCCAGTAAGAACGATCCCCGCGGCTAAATGGTGTTTGACACCTTGTTGCCTTAACTGTTCCTGTAAATTTAAAATTTCTTCATTTACTAGGTTTAACAGCTCTGTATAACGCGGCTCGATAACCTCTGCTAAAGTTTGACGTTGCAAACTTCTCGGTGGCCGTCCACCCACGCTAGGTACTTCAACTGTTTCATCTTTACTCACTATCGAGCCGACAGCACAGCCATGACGAACTTTGATTGCTTCGGCATCACTTGGTGGTGTACCGAAAGCGTAGGCAATATCGCTTGTTACAACATTACCTGCATAAGGGATCACTTTGGTATGACGTAATGCACCACCTGTGTATACTGCCATATCCATGGTCCCGCCACCGATATCAACCACACAAACGCCAAGCTCGCGTTCATCTTCGGTCAGTACAGAATAACTTGCAGCAAGACCGGCAAAAATCAGTTGGTCGACTTTCAACCCACAACGTTCTACCGCTTTCACAATATTTTTCGCCATATCGTTATGGCAAGTAATCAAGTGAACTTTCGCTTGCATACGCACACCTGAAAGACCAACAGGGTTCTTAATACCTTCTTGGTAATCAATCGCGAACTCTTGTGGGATCACATGAAGAATTCGATGTTCGTCACGAACCCTGACTGATTTAGCGGTATGAACAACACTGTCTACGTCTTCTTGTGTCACTTCTTCTTCTGAAACTGGTACCATACCAATTTCGTTTTGGCAGCTAACATGCTTACCTGACAAGGCAAGATACACTGAAGAAATTTGGCAATCTGCCATCAACTCAGCCTGATCAATCGCCCTTTGCACGCATTTAACCACTGACTCTAAGTCGTTAACGCCACCTTTGTCCATGCCACGAGATGGACAGCTTCCCACCCCGATAATATTCACCATACCATCGGGCAGAATTTCGCCTACAAGGGCCGACACCTTGGAAGTCCCAATTTCAAGGCCTACAACTAATTTTCTGTCCGTCGTTTTGATCATTTGCTTCTGCCTAGTCTGAGTTATTAGCAATATTAATTATTGTAACTCCAGTGGTGCATCCACTAGCAGTGGTGCCCACCCCACCGCAGCGCCACTGGTATAACGTAAATCAACATAGTCGACACGTTTATCTGTGGTTTGCTGCAACAGCGGATAAAGTTCAAGAAAACGATTTAACCGCCCAATTACATCTTTTTTACCGAGTTCAATACGAACATCGTTATCTAAAATAAGCTGCCAAGCATGCCGTGCTGTCATCGAGACTGATTTTAATTTTAAATTTTGCTCTGCAAGTATTCTTTTAAATTCAAGGTACTCTTTTAGCACTTCTTTTTGGCTACCTTGCGGGCCATATAGCAAGGCATAATCACCTTTATTACTTTCACTGGCAGGAAGACTAAATACTCGCCCTTCCTTGTCAACCATTGTTTGGTCATTCCAACGTGCATAAGGCACATATTCGACTAAATGGATCTTTAATTCGTCAGGCCACTGCTTACGTACTGTAACTTGGCGTATCCATGGCATCGCACTAATCTGATTTTGAATCGCATTCACATCAACCGTCATAAATGTTCCCGGTTGCCCCAATGATAATATTGCCTTCCTAACATCATCATTGGTTGTATAGTAGCGCTCCCCCGTTAATACCAGTTTCGACATCGGCAGTCTGTCAGCATCTTTCATCCAGTTCATGACGGTCCAGCCACTCCAAATGATTGTGCCAACAACCATTAAGAAGAAAATCAACCCACCAAGAAACGCACCATTACTTGGTCCTGAATTTGGGTCATTACTGTCATCATTATGCTGTTTATGATGCCTAACATTTAACGCTGCCTGTGACATATCAGTTAGCCAATTCCAAAATACGTACTACCAACTGCGAAAAATCGATCCCTGCTTGACGCGCGGCCATCGGTACTAAGCTATGGCTAGTCATGCCTGGAGAGGTATTCACCTCCAATAAATAAAACTGACCATCGCTATCTTGCATCACGTCTACTCGCCCCCAGCCCTCGCAACCAACCGCTTGATAAGCGCGCATCGCTAACTGTGACAAATCTGCTTCTAACTCATCGTTCAAGCCACTCGGACAAAAGTATTGTGTTTCGTCAGACAGATATTTAGCTTCGTAATCGTAAAAGATCCCCGGCGGTTGAATACGAATTGATGGTAGAGCCTGCTCGCCCAATATTGCGACGGTATATTCAGGACCACTTAACCATTTTTCTATCAACACCGTTTCATCGAAACGAAACGCCAATTCCAAAGCTGCTGATAAATCATCCAAACTGTCCACTTTGCTCATACCTACACTTGACCCTTCCAAGCTCGGTTTGACAATAAGTGGTAGTCCGAGATGTCCCACAAATTCTTCAATTTGTAACTTTGTTAGTGAATTAAATTCAGTTTTGTTTAAAGAAACGTAAGGTGATACCGATAAACCTGCGCCTTCCCATAATTGCTTGGTTCTTAATTTATCCATACTCAAGGCGGAAGCCATCACACCGCTCCCCGTATAAGGAAGTTCTAAAAACTCAAGTAACCCTTGGATAGTACCGTCTTCGCCACCACGTCCATGCAATGCAATAAAGATTTTATCAAACCCTGCTTCTTTTAACGTTACAGCAGGGAAATCTTTAGTATCAATCGCATGTGCATCAATACCTGCTTCACGCAGCCCTTTAACGACCGCAGTTCCTGATTGCAGAGAAACTTCACGTTCAGCAGAGGTGCCGCCAAATAAAACTGCAATTTTCTCGGCCATAAATTACTCCTCTACCATTGGTGGCTGTAATTTAGTTTCTGCAAGATTGCGCGCTATTTTACCTATATTCCCAGCACCTTGGACTAGAATTAAATCATTTGGTTCAAGTACTTGAGATAAAATTTGTGCAACTTGCTCAGGCTCTGCCACATAAATTGGATCAATTTGGCCACGACCACGGATAGTACGACATAATGAACGGCTATCTGCACCCGGCACAGGTTTTTCCCCTGCTGGATAAACTTCTAACATCAGTAATACATCAACCTGATTAAGTACATGAGCAAAATCATCATACAGATCACGGGTACGTGAGTAGCGATGTGGTTGAAATACCATGACGATACGCTTGTCTGGCCACCCAGCTCTTGCTGCTTTGATTGTGGCATCAACTTCTGTTGGGTGGTGACCATAATCATCCACCAACATCACTTCACCCTCTTTACTGTTTACATGACGAAGTGAATAGTTACCAAGAAAATCAAAACGGCGCCCAGTACCTTGGAACTCAACTAGTGCAGATAGTATATGCTGATCATCGATACCTTCTTCCGTTGCAACGGCAACCGCAGCCGTTGCATTTAATGCATTATGACGCCCCGGTGCATTCAGCACCACCGTCAGCTCAGGCATATTCTCACGCGCAATAGTAAAGAAACCTTGATTACCTTTTTGTTCATATTTAACGATACGCACATCTGCATCTTCACTAAAACCATACGTTGTCACATAGCGACTAACGCGTGGTAATAATGAACGGATCACCGGATCATCAATACACATCACTGCACGGCCATAAAATGGCAAGTTATGCAGAAAGTTAATGAAGGTATCTTTCAAAGTTTCGAAGTTACCTTGATAAGTGTCCATGTGATCCGCTTCAATATTCGTCACCACCGCAACCAGTGGCTGCAAATGTAAAAATGAAGCATCACTTTCATCAGCCTCAGCGATTAAATAGCGGCTGCTACCTAAACGTGCGTGAGTACCCGCTGATTTTACTAAACCACCATTAACAAATGTAGGATCTAAGCCTGCTTGTGCATAAATTCCTGAAATCATAGCAGTAGTAGTGGTTTTTCCATGAGTGCCTGCGACAGCAATTCCATGACGGTAACGCATCAGTTCAGCCAACATTTCAGCACGGCGAATAACAGGAATACGCAGTTCATGAGCGGCTTGAATTTCAGGGTTTTCCGCTGAAATTGCTGTTGAAACCACAACCACACTGGCGTTTTCAACATTCTCAGGGCGATGATTAAAATAGATTGTTGCCCCTAAAGAAGTCAGCTGCTGTGTGACCGCGTTTGGCGCTAAATCAGAACCGCTAATTTGATAACCTTCATTTGCCAACACTTCGGCGATACCACCCATGCCAGCACCACCGATACCGACAAAATGGATGTGCCTGACTCTTCTCATTTCCGGCACTGATGTTCTTAATTTCGCCAACTGTTGTGTATTCACTATATGTCTTCGCTTCTATTAATTCTGTACCAATACCACTTACCGATGATTACTTCGCCACTTCACAGATCACGGCAGCTACGCGCTCAGTTGCATCTGTGATTGCACATTCTCGGGCTTTTTTGGCCATCGACAACAATTCTTTTCTATCCCATTGGTCTAACAGAGTAGCCACGCTATCTGCTGTAAACTCGGGCTGTTCAAGTATTTTGGCCGCACCCGCTTTTTCGAGTGGTAGTGCGTTCCAATACTGCTGACGGTCTTTGTGCTGAAAAGGAACAAAAATTGCGGGTAAACCCGCCGCTGCAATTTCACTGACCGTCAATGCGCCTGAACGACATATAACGATGTCTGCCCATGCGTAAGCTTGAGCCATATCATCGATAAACTCAGTCACTTTATATTCGGAATTAACTGAATACTCGGAATTAACTGGATTTTTTAGGCTTTCATTATACAACGCTTCTGTAGATTCCTTACTTCCTTTTCCTGCTTGATGCCATATATTTAACTGTTTGCTTACTTTTCCAGCAACTTTAGGCATCACTTGATTCAAAATACGAGCACCCTGGCTTCCTCCTACTACAAGCACGCGTATTTGGTCGTCGCGATCTGATAATCGTGCTTCTGGTAGAGGGAGTGCTAACACATCTTTTCGAACCGGGTTTCCAACAACAGGCGCGTTAGGAAATGCACCAGGAAATGCTTGCAATACACGTTTCGCTATCTTGGATAACCATTTATTGGTTAACCCTGCGATACCATTTTGTTCATGCAGAACAACCGGAACACCGGATAACCATGCGGCAATACCGCCCGGCCCAGAAACATATCCCCCCATACCTAATACAGCATCAGGTTGATATTGCTTAATAATTGCTTTGGCTTGGCATACAGCTTTGCAGATCCGCCAAGGTGCCGCAGCCAATGCCATAACACCTTTACCTCTCAGCCCTGAAATACGGATAAACTCTATCTCAATGCCATGTTGTGGCACTAATGTAGCTTCCATACGATCGGCAGTGCCTAACCAGCGAATTTCCCAGCCTTGAGTCTGCAAATAATGCGCCACAGCTAATCCGGGAAACACATGTCCCCCAGTGCCACCAGCCATGACTAATAATCTTTTTGCTCGACTCATTTAACACTCCTTACAAACGCCTGTGCTTTTTCCAGACGTGTTTCAAAATCCACACGCAATAAAACAGCGATAGCGGCAGACATGACTAATAAACTGGAACCACCATAACTGATCAATGGCAATGTTAGCCCTTTCGTTGGCAACATACCGGCCGCTGCTCCCACATTCACCAGCGCCTGAAAGGTAAACCAAATCCCTATAGAGCAAGCTAAATAGCCAGCAAAGAACTGTTTTGCTAACAAAGCACGGCGGCCTATCATCATCGCTCTAAATGCCAACATAAACACCATAAGCAGAACCAGTACTACACCGACGTAGCCTAACTCTTCCGCGAGTACGGAGAAAATAAAGTCAGTATGTGCTTCAGGTAAATATTCCAATTTTTGGACTGAGTTACCTAAACCTTGGCCTAATACTTCACCGCGACCAAACGCCATCAAAGACTGTGTTAACTGATAACCACTACCAAACGGATCTTCCCATGGGTTCAAAAATGAAGTCACTCGACGTAAGCGATATGGCTCAAACCAAATCAACGCCAAAACCCCCACTACGCAAGCCGCAATACCAATAATAAATGGTGCTAATCTTGCTCCCGCGAGGAATAACAAACCTAGTGTGGTAACTACCAGCACGATAACGGTACCTAAATCGGGCTGTAGTAATAACAATGAAGCCATAATGATCAGAATACACATGGGTTTGACAAAACCAAGGAAGCGCGTCCTGACTTCTTCTGACTTTCTCACTAAGTAACTAGATACATAGCAAAACAGCGCAAATTTAGAGATTTCTGCTGGCTGAATTTTAACAATTCCAATGTCAATCCACCGTGAGGCACCATTCACTGAGCTACCTGCAACCAGCACAACGGCTAACATCGCTAAAGCAAACATCAATAACGCAAAGCTGTATTTTTCCCATGTCGCCATCGACACTTTCATCACACCTAGCGCTAAAATGAAAGCGACCACTAAATAAATAACATCACGCTTTGCGAAGTAAAACGGATCTTCAGTGAGCCGCTGACCAACTGGCATTGAAGCGGATGTCACCATCACAAAACCAATCGCAGCGAGACCGAATGCTAACCATACTAGAGTACGATCATACAGTGTAGAGCCTGCAATAACGCCGCTCTTCTCACCGATAACCCAATTTTTTAAGCGCATCGCACCCGGTATAGTCATCAGCCTAGCTCCTTCGCCAACTCAGCAAAAATAGCACCACGTTGCTCAAAGTTTTTAAACTGATCGATACTGGCACAAGCAGGCGAAAGTAAAACCATATCGCCAGCTTTGAGCTGCGGAGCCAAGTAACGCATACTTTGTTCCATGGTCTCAGTAAGTACTGACTTATTCGGCTCTAATTCAGCCAACTGTTTACCATCACGGCCAAAGCAATACAAACGCACGTTGTCTTGCGCTAAATAAGGCTTTAATGGGGAGAAATCAGCTGATTTCCCATCCCCGCCCAGTAACAAATGCAGTGTGCCATCAACTTTTAAACCATTAAGAGCAGCTTCAGTACTACCTACATTGGTTGCCTTCGAATCATTTATCCAGCGGACACCATTATTCAGTAATACCAGTTGAAAACGATGAACTAGACCCGCATAGTTTTTCAATACTCGCAAGCTAGCATCACGATCAACGCCTGCGATATCCGCTAATGCAAGAGCTGCCAACGCATTGGTATAATTGTGCTGCCCTGTTAAATGCATTTCATCAACATTGAGCAGTGTTTGACCTTTGGCAACTAATGTACGACGCAGTGAATCAAAGTAATAATCGCCATTATCAACACCGAAGCTAGTCCAAGTGTTGCTGTTACCCTCAGTAGGTAGAGTTAATGGATCTTGTGCATTCACTACACAATGTTGTGCATTATGATAAATACGCAATTTAGCTTCACGATATTGTGCCAGCCCCAAAGGATAACGATCCATATGGTCTTCAGTGACATTCAATACTGTTGCAGCCAGCGCTTGCAGACTGGATGTCGTTTCCAATTGGAAGCTAG
The DNA here is from genome assembly GCF_016618195.1 of Providencia manganoxydans. NCBI lineage: Bacteria > Pseudomonadati > Pseudomonadota > Gammaproteobacteria > Enterobacterales > Morganellaceae > Providencia > Providencia manganoxydans. The sequence goes on along the minus strand of NZ_CP067099.1, from coordinate 1,460,105 downwards.
ACAGTTCTAATACATACAGTTGATGACCCTGATTAAGCAATGACAACGCAGGGATACCAATATTACCACCAACGCCAACAGAGATAGCCGCAGCCGTCGCCATTTCGCCCACTAAAGAGGTCACCGTACTTTTGCCATTAGAACCCGTAATCGCAATAATGGGGGCATCCGCTTCACGGCAGAACAGCTCTATATCACCAACAATTTCGATTCCATTATTGGCCGCTTGTTGCAATTCAGGGGTTGCTAATGCGATACCAGGGCTGGCAACAATTAAATCAGATTCTTGTAACCACTGATTATTTAAACCACCACGATGACACTCAACATTTTCAGGTAATTGTTCAACACCTGGAGGGACAGCACGGGTATCCATCACACGCGGGATAACGCCTTGTGATAGGAAAAAGTGCACACAGGATAGGCCCGTAAGGCCTAATCCGATAATGGTCACTTTTTTACCCTGATACTGTTTGCCCTGCGAATGACCCATTTTAACGTACCTTTAATGTTGCTAGACCAATAAGTACTAGCATCAAAGAAATAATCCAGAAACGCACAATAACACGTGGTTCAGGCCAACCTTTCAACTCATAATGATGGTGAATTGGTGCCATACGAAATATACGTTGGCCGCGCAATTTAAAAGAGCCTACTTGTAGAATGACCGATAAGGTTTCAACGACAAATACCCCACCCATGATCACTAATAAGAACTCTTGACGCAGTAAAACGGCTATCGTACCTAAAGCGCCACCCAATGCCAGTGAACCAACATCGCCCATAAACACTTGTGCAGGATAGGTATTAAACCAAAGGAAACCGAGCCCAGCCCCAACAATCGCGGTACACACAATCACGAGCTCACCCGCATGAGGTAAAAATGGTATATGTAAGTAACTCGCAAAATTGACGTTACCGGTTGCCCATGCCACTAGCGCAAAACCAGCAGCAACAAATACCGTTGGCATAATCGCTAAACCGTCGAGACCATCGGTTAGGTTCACGGCATTACTGGTTCCAACAATAACGAAGTAAGCCAGTAAGATATAAAGTACGCCTAGCTGTGGCATGACATCTTTAAAGAATGGCACAACTAGCTGTGTTGCCGGCGTATCATTACCAACCGCATACATTGAAAATGCGACGACTAAGGCGATGACGGATTGCCAAAAGTATTTCCATCGAGCAATCAAACCACGGCTATTTTTACGTACTACTTTTAAATAGTCGTCAGCAAAGCCCACTAAACCGTAGCCAACAAGTACCAACAGTACACACCAAACATAAGGGTTATCTAAACGTGCCCACAGTAATACTGAAATACTGATTGAAAACAGGATCAGGATCCCCCCCATAGTTGGGGTACCACGCTTGCTGAAGTGAGACTCAGGCCCCACATCACGTACAACTTGTCCAATCTGCATTTTTTGTAAATAGGCAATTAAACGAGGTCCCATCCACAACGCAATAGCAAGTGCTGTCAGCAAACCGACAATGGCTCTAAACGTCAAATAAGAGAAGACGTTAAAGACAGAAAAATGATGCACCAATATTTCGGCAAGCCAAACTAACATGCAAAGCACTCCTTCAATGCATTCACAACATCTTCCATGGCGGAGCTGCGTGAACCTTTAACTAAAATAGAAACAACCTCATTCTGCTGAACTAGCGGAATTAGTCGGGTTAATAAATCTTTTTTGAATGCAAAGTGCTCACCACATTCACTGGACTGACTGATCAACTCACTCAACGTACCAACGGTCAGTACTTTATCCAGACCTGCATTTTTTGCTGCTATGCCTACACGTTGATGGCAATCTTGTGCATAATCACCGAGTTCGCCCATATCCCCTGCCACCAAAATGCGATAGCCGGGCATTTTAGCCAAAACATTAATTGCTGCAATCATTGAGCCATCATTTGCGTTATATGTGTCATCTAAAACAACTTTCATATCGCTTAGCTGTACCGGATATAAACGGCCCGGCACGGCTTTTGTCGTTGCTAAGCCACGACGAATATCCTCTAACGTTGCGCCTACTGAAATTGCCAAAGCACTCGCAGCCAAAACGTTAGCAATATTATGCATCCCCGGTAAAGGCAAGCTGATTGCCACCTGCCCAACGGGTGTATGTAACATGAAATTCGTAGTTAACTGCTTTATCTCAATATCCGATGGATAAAAATCAGCTTTATCCTGTGCAGTTAATGAGTAATACCAAACGGTTTGGCGCGGCTGAAACTGCCATTTATCAGAACAGCTATCAAGGTTAACAATCGCTGTACCTTCTTCAGGAATACCTTGATAAATTTCACCTTTTGCACGAGCAACGCCTTCTGGTGAACCAAACCCAGCTAAATGTGCAGCAAATAAGTTATTAACCAAAGCGGTCTGTGGCTTGACAATATTCGTGGTATACGCGATTTCGTTTGGATGATTAGCGCCCATTTCAATCACAGCGTAATCATATTCATTGGTGAGTCTAAATAATGTTAGAGGAACACCGATATCATTGTTCAAATTCCCCGCGGTATACAGTGTGTTACCGCGAGTAGAAAGAATCGATGCGGTCATTTCTTTCACTGAAGTTTTACCAGAAGAACCGGTTAGACCAACGATTTTCGCTCGGCTTTGTTGACGAACCCAAGCGGCAAGCTGCCCCATCGCAAGACGGGTGTCATCTACAACCACTTGTGGACAGTCAACATCCAATTCACGGTCAACTAATAATGCAACTGCACCGCCTTCAACCACTGATTCGACAAAATCATGCGCATCGAAACGCTCGCCTTTTAATGCAATAAATAGGCAACCTGAGTCTATTTTACGGCTGTCGGTACTGACTGCATTTAAGGCTAATGTTGATGCATCAAGCCCTTCAATGCGACATAAATGCCCAGAAGTCACATCTGCAAGTTGAGTTAGCGTTAAAGGGATCATGCTAGCACCCCCAATAATCGAGCGACAGTAAGGCGATCTGAATAATCTAAACGGCGATGACCAATGATTTGGTAATCTTCATGCCCTTTACCCGCAATCACAATGACGTCGTCAACATTCGCTTGCATGATACTGCTAGTGACTGCTTCGGCACGGCCAGGGATCGCCAATACACGGCTAGAGTCTAGAATACCCGCCATGATATCGTTAATAATATTCATCGGTTCTTCACTGCGAGGGTTGTCATCAGTGATCACCACTTTGTCAGCCCACTCTTCTGCCGCTGCTCCCATTAACGGGCGCTTGCCTTTATCACGATCACCACCACAACCAAACACGCACCATAGTTGCCCTTTACAATGTAAACGCGCTGCGGCTAACGCTTTTTCTAAAGCATCTGGCGTGTGGGCATAGTCAACAACCACTGTAGGTTTGTTCGGTGCACTGAACACCTCCATTCTCCCACAAACAGGCGATAATGAAGTGGCGGCATTTAATAGTTGGTCTAATGGGTAATCCATCATTAGCAATGTCGCCATGGCTAAAAGCAAGTTACTAACATTAAATGCGCCCATTAGTGGGCTTTCTAGTACTCCATCACCCCATGATGATGTGAAGTTGATCGTTGCACCACTATCATGATATTCAACGGCGGTTGTTTGTAGCCAAGGGCCTTGCCACTGTGATGGAATACATTGTTCCATTGATACGGCGCAAGCTTGTGGTAAACGTTGTAGCCATTTCAGGCCAACTTCATCATCTGCATTAATAATTTGTGCTTTGGTTTGATGAGTGGAAAACAATAACCATTTAGCTGCTTCATAGTTTTCCATATCACCATGATAATCTAAGTGATCACGGCTTAAGTTAGTGAAGACCGCCGCATCGAAAGGCAATGCGGCGACTCTGCCTTGGATCAAACCATGTGAAGAGACTTCCATCGCGGTCAAAGTTGCCTGATGTTTTAACAGCTGTGTCAATTCAACTTGAATATCTACTGCTGAGCCAGTGGTATTTTCACTTGGAGCAACCTGCCCTAACAAGCCATTACCTACCGTCCCCATGACCGCGCTAGTTTCACCTAACCCTTGCGCCCATTGGGCAATTAATTGCGTCGTCGTGGTTTTACCATTTGTTCCTGTCACGCCTACGAGCTTCATTCTAGCTGCTGGGTGCTGGTAAAACTCACCGGCTAATGCAGAAAGTCGGTTATTTAAGTCATTGAGGTAAACAACCGGAACGCCATGTACATAACGTATTTCGCCTTCAGCGGCTTCTCCCGCAGCTTCAGCAATCACCGCAGCAACACCTTGTGCGATGGCTTGGGAAATATAATGTCGACCATCTGATTGATGGCCTTTAATAGCAATAAACAGATCTCCAGCCGCTGCTTTACGGCTGTCTAAAGTCATCTCACGTAATGAGATGTTTGCTGTGCTTACGCCAAATGGCGAAAGAAGATCACAAAGATTACGATCTGCCACTTTTAACCTCTTTTTTATTAATGACTATGTCGTTTTTCTCATCCGGCTGTAATGCGTCGGGCTCTATGTTCATCATGCGTAATACGCCTCCCATGATTGAACCAAATACTGGTGCAGATACTGCACCACCGTAATATTTACCCGCGTTAGGCTCATTGATAAGAACGACAAGGGCATAGCGAGGATTACTCGCAGGGGCGACACCAGCGGTATAAGCAATATATTTCTCTACGTAACGCCCCTCAGGACCCACTTTTTTCGCTGTTCCTGTTTTAATCGCAATACGATAGCCTTTGATTGCCGCTCGTGTTCCACCACCACCAGGCAAAGCAACACTTTCCATCATGTGTACTACGGTACGCATCGTTTGCTCTGGGAACACTCGTGTTCCCGGCACTGGAGGATCAACTTTAGTGATAGATAATGGACGGTAAATTCCAAAACTACCGATTGTTGCATAGGCACGGACTAATTGTAGTGGTGTGACCATTTGTCCATACCCAAAAGAAAAGGTGGCCCTATCTAAATCAGACCACCGTGTTTTTTTACTTGGAAAGATGCCACTACTTTCCCCGACTAACCCCAGATTAGTCGGCTTGCCAAACCCAAAGCGGCTATACACATCCACCAGCTCTGTAGCAGGCATCGCTAACGCCAGTTTTGAAACACCAACGTTACTCGACTTCTGTAAAATACCGGTAATAGATAACTCTGCATAACGAGCAACGTCCTTGATTTCATGGCCGCTGATCCGATATGGATAAGTATTCAATACCGTATTTTCTTTGATAATACGATTATTCAGTGCACTCATTACGACTAACGGTTTTACCGTTGAGCCTGGTTCGAAAATGTCGGTGATCGCCCGATTACGCATTGCATCCATCGGCGTGCCCGCTAAGTTATTCGGGTTATAGGATGGACTATTTGCCATCGCTAAAATTTCACCGGTGTGCACATCCACTAAAATCGCTACACCAGACTCTGCTTTGTTTTCTTGAACACCTTTAGTCAACTCACGATAAACGATAGATTGGATCCGTTCATCGATACTCAATACTAGGTTGTGTGCTGCTTGGCTATCTACTGATGAAACGGTTTCGATCACGCGACCATTACGATCTTTACGAACAGTTCGCTCACCGGGAGAGCCTTTTAACCAGCGTTCAAAACTTTTTTCAACGCCCTCAATGCCTTCACCATCAATATTTGTTACGCCAATTAAATGCGCAGTCACGGGCCCTGAAGGGTAATAACGGCGTGACTCTTTGCGTAAGTAAATACCGGGCACTTTCAATTTAGAAATATATTCACCAATTGATGGGTTCACTTGGCGAGCAAGATACACAAAACGGCCTTTTGGATTAGCCGATATTTTTGCAGTAATTTGTTCTAGAGGGATTTCCAGCGCATCAGCCAGTGCTTTCCAGTGCTCATTATTGCTAACGCCCCCTTTCTCAAACACCACTTTCGGATCCGCCCAGATAGCGTTTACAGGAACACTAACGGCTAATTGTCGCCCTTCTCTATCACTGATCATACCGCGAGCTGTCGATACTTCCTGAACCCGCAGTGAGCGCATATCGCCCTCTTTTACTAATTTTTCTGGCGCGATAATTTGTAAATAGGCAACACGCACCAGTAGCCCAGCTAAAGCTAATAAAATGCAGCCACACAGCAAAGCAAAACGCCAGCTGACAAAGCTGGTATTTTCTTCCTGTTTCTTATTTTTAGCTGACTTCGGTGCTTTCATTAGTCACGTAACCTTATCTACTGCTTAGAAACAATGATATTTTCTTGAGAAGGCTCAACATGAACCATCTGTAATTTATCCACAGATAAGCGTTCAACTCGGCTGTGGCTAGCTAATGCGTTTTCTTCTAGGATCAGATTGCGCCATTCAATATCTAGCGCATCTTTTTCTTCGTATAATCTATCTTTTTCTGCTGTCAGTAAGCGCGTTTCATGGGCGGTGGTAACCACAAATACAGCACTGATAATAATCGCAGCAAGTAAAATTAAAGGAATAATTCCATAACGGAAAAGATCGCGCCCGATAACTTTTCCTAGGCTATGCCTTTCTGGAACCATTACGCCATCCTCTGTGCGAAGCGCAATACCGAACTGCGCGCTCTTGGATTTTCATCTACCTCAGCGCCAGAAGGTTTCATTTTCCCCACTTCACGTAACTTGGCAGCACCTAACTCTTTAATTTGAGTTTCAGTCAGTGGGATCCCTGCTGGCACACTCGGACCTTTACTATTTCGGCGGATAAAACGTTTCACTAATCTATCTTCTAGCGAATGGAAACTGATTACCGATAAACGCCCTTCTGGTGCGAGAACAGCCACTGCGCCTTCAAGTGCCTGTTCTATTTCTTCTAATTCACTGTTGATATAGATACGTATTGCTTGAAAGCTTCGGGTTGCTGGGTGCTTATGACGATCTTTTATCGGGCTCACTTTCGCAATTAATTCAGCTAGCTGACGAGTACGCGTTAATGCCTCTTCTTCAGGATTATGATTACGCTCAACAATGGCTCTCGCTATACGTTTTGCAAAACGCTCCTCACCAAAGGTTTTCAGTACCCATGCAATGTCATCCGCTTCTGCATTCATGAGCCATTGCTGTGCTGATTGACCTCTCGTGGGATCCATACGCATATCTAGGGGTCCATCTCGCATAAACGAAAAACCGCGTTCTGGATCATCTAATTGTGGTGATGACACGCCAAGGTCTAATAAAACACCATCAATTTTGCCAACCAATCCTTCTTCTGCGACATAATCCGCAATCGCAGAAAATGGCCCATGTTTAATCATAAAACGTGGATCATTAATTAATTGAGCCGCTTTAATTGCTTCAGGATCACGGTCAATCGCAATCAGGCGCCCTTGTTCATTTAGCTGACTTAATATCAATCTTGAGTGACCACCACGGCCAAAGGTGCCATCGATATAGATACCGTTTGGCTTAATATTGAGTCCGTTGACTGCTTCATCAAGCAATACTGTTACATGTTTAAATTGCTGCTGTGTCATGTTTATAGTGACAAATCCTGTAAGCGGGCTGACAGCGGTTCTTGGGTTTGTCTTTCAGCAGTTATATCTTCTTCAACTTGCTGATACCAAGTCTGTTCATCCCAAAGTTCAAATTTATTTATTTGGCCGACTAACATGACCTCTTTTGTTAGCCCTGCGTGTTGGCGCAGCGTACTAGCTAACAAAAGACGCCCTGCATTATCCATTTGGCATTCACTGGCATGCCCTAATAACAGACGCTGTACACGCCGTTCCGCAGGGTTCATGGTTGATAAGCGAGACAGTTTTTCTTCAATAATTTCCCATTCAGGTAACGTGTAAAGTAATAGGCATGGCTGGTGGAGGTCGATGGTACATACCATCTGCCCCTTAGATTCCTCGCTCAGCATTCCCCGATATCGGGTAGGCACGGTAAGACGCCCTTTGCTGTCGAGATTTACCAGTGTTGCCCCACGAAACATACCCAGTAAAACCTCTTTATTTCCTGTTTACCCACTTTACCCCACAATTCTCCACTTATAAAGTTTACGAATGGTAGGAAAACCTTGTCAAGCCAGATGCACCTAGCTTTTGCTTTATTTACAGAACAATTCAGAAAAGATAAGAGAGGGTAAAATCTAATTCGGAGATAAAATTATGAATAACGGGTTGATATAACTCATTTATTTTTGACAATGCAGTAAATATTGACTTAATTCTATTTTACTGACGAAAAAACGGGCAAATGATGATATATCCTATATACGTCTCATTTTTAATCAGCTTATCGATAACCGATTCTTTACTTTCAAATTAACCGTGAATGTCTAATTACTATAAATATTCTCGATAATTGCCTCACAGGAAAATAAAAACCATAAATTTCAACCTATTAAAACACTGTTTTAATAGACAGTATTTTAACTCAAATATGGATTCAGGATAAATTTTATATTTAAACCTAAACTTTTAAATTAATTTTTTTATTTAATTTTATTCCACTTCGAGAAATTAGATTTATCCGATTAAGAATATTCCTAAAGTTAAATATTTACTTATTTTTAGCATGAAATAAAAAGCCCCTTTTGAATAGGGGCTAATATGATACTCATAAATGTGATCGATATCACTCAGTATTCAACCAGATTAATTAAAAAATAATTATTCCTTACGACCTAAGCTACCACGTCGGCATAAATCACGGCGAATACGTGTAATACCTGTATCAGGTTTTTGCTTTTCATCTAGACTTGCAAGAACTAATTCTAAAATACGTTCAGCAATATCCCTATGACGCTGTGCAAGCGATAAAACAGGACAGCCAAGAAAATCAAGCAACTCGCTATCACCGAACGTTGCAATTACCATATGTTCTGGTAAGCGCCCGTTACGTTTCAATGCGACATCGAGCACACCTTGCAACAGCGAAAATGACGTCGTAAACAAAGCATCAGGCATCTGATTGCCTTTATCTAACCACTCAGCAAACACATCTGCTGCTGACGCCCTCTCATAACTATTAGCGTACAGATAATTAACTTCTCTTGAATCGCCTTCCCAGCCCTTACGAAAACCTTGTTCACGCAAATAACTGACGGATAGCTCAGGTAAAGCGCCAAGATATAACACTGATTTTGCAGGAAATTTCTTCAGCTCAGTTGAGATCATCAATGCATCTTCTTGGTCATCACCCACTACGCTAATAAAGTGCTCTTTTTCAAGCGCCCTATCAAGAGCGATAATAGGTAAGGAACGATTTGCCCAGCGCTGATAAAAAGGATGTTCAGGAGGTAGTGCCGTTGAGACAATAATCGCATCAACTTGACGCTGCAAAAGATGTTCAACGCAACGAATTTCATTATCAGGTTGATCTTCAGAGCAGGCTATCAATAACTGATAGCCGCGTTGGCGTGCCTGACGTTCAAGATAATTAGCGATACGAGTATAGCTCGTATTTTCGAGATCAGGGATGACTAGCCCTATCGAACGTGTTCTCCCTGCGCGTAGCCCCGCAGCTACGGCATTTGGATGGTAATTGTGCTCTCTGACAACAGCCATCACTTTTTCTACAGTTTTATCGCTGACTCGATACTGCTTGGCCTTGCCGTTGATCACATAACTAGCCGTTGTGCGGGAAACCCCTGCTAAACGGGCTATTTCATCCAGTTTCACGTTAACCTCTTTGTGTGTTTCAACCAAACTTAATACATTGATTATACTGCTTATATTGCAGTCTCTAATAACCGCAAGCCTATATACTCGTTATATTTCAAGCAGTAGAGGGGATTAACTACCTGCATCTTGAATTATTTAGAGTATAAAATAACAGCTGACGGTCAAAGCCCCGAATGACTCGGGGCTTTACACATTACTGCATTCTACCTTCAGCTGACAAATTTTTCATCGCATAATTTTATCACCGCGTGATACACCGATGATACCTGAACGTACAACTTCAACAATTTCAGCAACACCACGCACCGCTTCGATAAAAGCATCTAGTTTATCGCTTGTTCCTGCGAGCTGAACGGTATAAAGCGTTGGCGTCACATCAACAATCTGTCCACGGAAAATATCTGAGCAACGTTTGATTTCATCACGCCCATAACCTGATGCTTGCAACTTAACTAACATAATTTCACGTTCAATATGTGCTGAAGCCGTTAATTCGCTAACACGCAATACATCTACTAATTTATGTAGCTGCTTTTCAATTTGCTCAAGAACTTTCGCATCGCCTTTTGTCTGAATAGTCATTCGAGACAATGTCGGATCATCTGTCGGTGCAACCGTCAAACTTTCAATATTGTAGCCACGTTGAGAAAATAGCCCGATGACTCGAGATAACGCACCGGATTCGTTTTCTAATAAAACTGATAAAATACGACGCATGATCAAGTCCTCTCCGTTTTGCTCAGCCACATTTCATCCATTGCACCACCACGGATTTGCATTGGGTAAACATGCTCAGTTTCATCAACATTAATATCAACAAACACTAAGCGTTGGTTTTCATTAACCTCAACCAAGGCTTGCTTTAACTTGTCATCTAACTCAGCAGGAGAGCTGATAGAAATACCGACATGACCATAAGCTTCAGCAAGCTTCACAAAGTCAGGCAATGATTCCATATAAGAGTGAGAGTGTCGCCCTTGATAAATCATATCTTGCCACTGCTTCACCATGCCTAAAAAACCATTATTTAAGTTCAATACAATGACAGGTAAGCCGTATTGCAGCGCCGTTGACAGCTCTTGAATATTCATTTGAATACTGCCATCACCAGTAACACAAATAACGGTAGATTGTGGATGCGCTAATTTAACCCCTAAAGCAGCGGGTAAACCAAAGCCCATCGTTCCTAAGCCACCTGAGTTGATCCAGCGACGAGGTTTATCAAATGGATAATATAATGCCGCAAACATTTGATGTTGGCCGACATCTGAAGTCACATAAGCCTCACCCTGTGTTAAACGATAGATAGCTTCAATGGCTTGCTGTGGTTTAACTTTTTGGCTATTGGTTTGGTAACTAAGGCATTTTTTCTCGCGCCATGTTTCGATATCCTTCCACCACGCCTGAAGCGCTTGGCTATTCTGCTTTGTGGAAGCTTGATCTAACTGGCTCAGCATTTGCTGAAGTGCCAATTTAGCATCACCAACAATCGGAATATCTGTATTTACGGTTTTTGAAATAGAGGTTGGGTCAACATCGATTTGGATAACCGTGGCATTTGGGCAATATTTTTCGAGGTTATTGGTGGTTCTATCATCAAAACGCACCCCAACTGCAAAAATTACATCCGAGTTATGCATGACTTTATTGGCTTCATAAGTCCCATGCATGCCTAACATCCCAACGGATAAATGATGTGTTTCAGGGAAAGCTCCGAGTCCCATTAACGTCGAAACCACTGGAAGTTGCAACTTTTCAGCAAGTTCTAGAATTTCTGGTGAGCAGCTTGAGTTGATCGCACCACCACCAATATAAAATACTGGCTTTTGTGCTGCTATCAGCTTAGAAAGTGCTTTTTTGATTTGTCCTTTATGGCCTTGCAACGTCGGGTTGTATGAGCGCAAAGAAACTGTTTCAGGATAGCGATAAGGGTATTTGTGCGCCGGGCTGACTGTATCTTTAGGTAAATCAATGACCACAGGACCAGGACGCCCACTTGCTGCAATATAAAATGCTTTTTTGATGATTGCAGGTATGTCTTCCGCTTTTTTAACTAAAAAACTATGTTTTACAATTGGGCGAGATATTCCCACCATATCACATTCTTGGAATGCATCATTACCGATAAGGGAGCTTGCGACTTGCCCTGATAGTACGACCAAGGGAATAGAATCCATGTATGCTGTTGCAATACCGGTGATCGCATTTGTCGCACCGGGCCCTGAAGTCACTAAGACGACTCCTACATCCCCTGTCGATCGTGCGTATCCATCCGCCATATGTACAGCGGCTTGTTCATGACGAACGAGTATATGATCCACACCACCAACGGTATGAAGTGCATCATAGATATCTAAAACAGCACCACCTGGATAACCAAATACGTGCTTTACACCTTGGTCTATCAATGACTTGACGACCATTTCTGCTCCCGACAACATCTCCATGAGTTTGCCCCCAGACTATTTTTGCAAGTTAACAGAGGTATGACTGTCCTCGTAATTATTGTCATTTCTTCTGTCGTAATTATGACTGCTATTAACATATCGTTGAGATTAATACGACGCAAACATCATTTGTTAAGCAAAAATGTCAACTTAGAGCATTCACTCCATCTTTATTAATTATTAGTCGAACTAACTAAGATAATAACGAAGAGCAGCAAATATCGCTGCAATGTAGTGAAAAAGAGTGCAAAGTGCAGCCGGATATGATGTTAAATATCCGGCTAAGAGAGAAATGTGATAGCTTAATTATTCACGATACATTGATTCTATTTCAGACTGGTAACGTTCTGATATGATCTTTCTACGTAATTTGAGTGTTGGTGTCAGCTCTCCTTTTTCCATTGAGAAATTGACAGGAAGTAGTGTAAAACGTTTAACTTGATGGAATGCTTCAATATTTTTTTGCAAATCTTTTAAGCGAGTTTCAAATAAGGCCACGATATTTGAGTCTTTGAGCAATTCAAGTCGGTCACGGTATTTTAAGTTAATCGACCTTGCATATTCCTCAAGTGAATCATAACAAGGCACAATTAAAGCCGATACAAATTTGCGCGCATCTGCAATTACCGCAATATGTTCAATAAATTGATCCTGCCCTAACACCCCTTCAATCATTTGTGGTGCAATATATTTACCATTCGATGTTTTCATCAAATCTTTCAAACGATCAGTAATATACAGATTGCCTTGTGCATCTATCTCACCCGCATCACCTGTTTTTAACCAGCCATCCGCTGTGAAAGTATCATCAGTTTCTTGTGGACGATTATAATAACCTTTCATCACCACAGGTCCTTTGACCTGAATTTCATTATTATTGCCAATACGTACTTCAACTGATGATAAAGGTGTACCAATAGATCCGAGCGGATAACGCCCTTCTTCCCAGCATGAAACCGTCGCGCAGGTTTCTGTCATACCATAACCATACTTAATATTAATGCCAGCGGCTAAAAAGAAAGCAATCACATCATCATCTAAGCGCGCACCAGCAGCAGGCATAAAACGAATGCGTCCACCAAGCAACTGACGCAACTTGGTGAGAACCAATTTATCCGCCAAATTATAAAATGCGTTATTAATAATTGAGAGTGATGAGCCTTTGGTAAGAGCTTTCGTTTTTTTCTTACCTTGGGCTAGTGCCCATTTAAACAATAAACGACGCGGTAGAGGCGCTTTAGCAACTTTACCTAATACCGCACTATATACTTTTTCATAAAAACGAGGCACGGCACACATCACCGTTGGTTTTACATCTGCTAATGCCTCTCTAACCGCATTGGTGTCTGTTAAATACACATTGCGAGCGCCAGTATGCATAACATAGAAACTCCAAGCGCGTTCAAAAACATGAGATAGTGGTAGAAAACTTAATGATACATCTTCAGAAGTGAGTTTCAAACGTTGATCGTGCAAATAGAGTTGTGCTGCCATGTTGTAATAATCCAACATAACACCTTTAGGTTCACCGGTTGTTCCTGATGTATAAATGATAGTGAAAAGATCACTAAGGTTATGAGCAGCAATTCGACGATTTAATTCATCTTGATATTCTACGGTATTTTGCTCAATAAAGTGCGATAAGTGGTATGAAGGAATGTCACTTTCTAGTAACTCAACATCACTGTTAAGCACCACAATAGCAATAAGCTGTGGGCAATGCGATTTTAATTGACACGCAATGTGATACTGCTCTTGCTCGCCGACAAATAGAATACGGATGTTTGCATCATTAATGATATAGGCGGCTTGTTCTAAGCTACTTGTTGCATATAAAGGTACCGTCACGGCTTTTAGTTGTAAAACAGCGAGGTCAACTAAAGACCAATTCATACTGTTATGGGCAAATAACCCAATGTTTTCCTGTATGGCAACATTAAGCGACAGAAGACGGCAAGCAATTGCAGAAGAGAGTTGTTCAACTTCCTTCCACGTCAGCTCACTCTGTTGGCCATTATGCCATTGACTGAAAGCTATCCGGCTTGCCGATTCAACAGCACTAAATCTATTGTGCAAGCGATTAACCAGATGGTAAGGATAAAGGTTTTCAGTAATCAAAGTGTGTTTCCTATAGTACATTTGTTAACTGAAGTGATTCGGCAAAGTCACAAGACACTTCGTAAGTTAATTATTTCAGCTTACAACTGTTAGCTGAATACTTGGAGTGTATAGACTAAAAAGGAGCGAGGAAAGAGGTATTATGTAAAGATTATGCAAATGTTATTGGCTTAACAAAACCCACTATTGTATTTCACTCTGACGAGTTACTCTCATAATACGACCTGTTACAACACTTTTAATTAAGGTATGGCGACTAGGTTCATGCGCTATTCATCACATACTGTGTATGCCCCTAGCACCTCATTCACAGATTACCTAGCCGCACCTTAAGTAAATTTTAATTAAACAGTATAAGAAGGGTTAATCAGCAGTAAGCCTAGATTGATGATTCTGTAATAAGCTGACAAATTCGTGATTTCATCCATTGATGCCCTTTATCGCGAGACGTTGACTCATGCCATGTTAAATAACATGGACGTGTATTGTCAGCCCAAGGCAAGGCCACTGTGCGAACAGGGAATTTATTATCTGCATGCTCAACCAACCATTTAGGTACAATAGCGACTAAATTAGTTTGTGACACCATATTTAGCACACTGTGTAAATTGATTCCTTGATAACTAATTGTTTGTGATAAATCAGTATTAGAATAATATAAATGACTAAATGAACCAATATTATCCATAGACATAACTGCATGTTTTTCGTTTACTAACTCTTCAAGCGTGATGCTATTTCCAATATAAGGATGGTTATTGGCCACCACTAAAACAGCTTCATCATTAAAGATAATTTGATGTTGATATTCGTTTTTACCGAGCTTATTGTAGCTTATCGAAAAATCTGTTTCTTGATATTTTAGTTTATGTTCAATGTTATTATCTAAGAAACCATGAATAACTATATTAATATTAGGTGATATTTCTTTAAACTTTTCGACAACAATTGCCGCTAAGCGAATATCTAGAGGGGAGCAAATCGCTAAATTAAAAATCCTTTCGCTAATCAGGGGATCAAAAGAGGCTCCGGGTAGTTCATTATGAACTAATTGTAAGGCTTGTCTAATAGGACCAAATAATTGCTTAGCACGTGATGTCGGTTGGATCCCTCTACCGTAACGAACAAAAAGCTCATCATTAAACATTGATTTTAAACGAGATACTGCATTACTTACCGCAGGTTGTGACATCCCCAAAATTTGTGCTGCTTTAGTCACATTTTGCATTTGCATTACAACATCAAAGACTGTCAGTAAATTTAAGTCTACGTTTCTTAGATGAATATCACTATTCTCTTTTTTTGTTGGTGAAACTGTATCAAAATCAATCATTCTTTACTCCAATAAAGATATTTATCATTTTTAATTAATGACAATTCATATACCTATAACTTATTTAATAGATGCATAAATTCATTAAATATTATTTTTCAAACAACTTATACATAATAAGCTATTCTGCGTTCCCTGCATTTATAAAACGACGCTCTAATTATATAACTTATAGATTTGATGATACAATATAAGCTGTAATAAGAAGCGAAGGTATTCATATATTAAATGAATATTACTCATTCATTTAAAACTACTATTGTTAACCCCAAAATAATAAAACAATTTTTAAAATAAATCATAATAAATATGATCAGCTTTACCGAAACATTCTCATTATCAGATTAATTATAAATTATTCATTTACCGAATAATTTATTGATTGAAAACTATAATTCAAGCCTATTTCTATTTCTCACTTTATCGCTTTATTCACATCGCAAAATCGCGCAAAAAACACCCAAAACAATCAGTTTATGCTATGTTTTTACCTCGACATTTCATGAAAAGAATTTTACCCCTGCTTTATGACCAAAATATAGGGAAAAACATCACTAAAAATTTAGAAATTAGTCACAATCACTAAGTATTGATAATGATTCATAATTCGCAAAATTTACGACAAAAATCTAAAGTTGACAGCAAAGAAAAGATCACGTATCAATAAATATATCTTGATGAAAAACAAATTTTAGAGACCGCGTAAATGACAATTTCTATCCGCCTACTAAGCCTACTACTACTCGCATCCAATGTGCGCGGTATGCTTGTGGACGGAAGGTAACACGCAGTCCAGAAACATAAAGAACCCGCGCCAGCCGCGGGTTTTTTTATGCCTGCCGGCACCGCAAAAATATAACGATAAAATTCTGTATTTAAAGAGGAACACAACATGAGCGATCAAGTCATTATATTCGATACCACCTTACGTGACGGCGAACAGGCATTGCAGGCAAGTTTATCCGTTAAAGAAAAATTACAGATTGCGTTTGCGTTAGAACGCTTGGGCGTAGATATCATTGAAGCAGGTTTTCCGGTTTCCTCTCCCGGTGATTTTGAATCTGTACAAACTATCGCTCGTGAAATTAAAAATAGCCGTATCTGTGCATTAGCTCGCTGTGTGCAAAATGATATTGATGTGGCTGCTGAATCATTAAAAGTCGCTGAAGCATTTCGCATCCATATCTTTTTAGCTACCTCAAACTTACATGTACAAAAGAAATTAAATAAAACGTTTGATGGTGTCATGGATATGGCGATCGACTCAATCAAACGCGCTAGACGTTATACTGATGATGTTGAATTTTCATGTGAAGATGCAGGCCGTACCGATATTGATAACTTATGCCGTATTGTTGAATCCGCAATCAAAGCTGGCGCAACCACCATCAATATTCCAGATACTGTAGGCTACACCACGCCATACCAATTCGGTGGCATTATTACTTCTTTATATGAACGCGTTCCTAATATTGATAAAGCTATTATTTCTGTGCACTGTCATGATGATTTGGGCATGTCTGTTGCCAACTCCATTACAGCCGTACAAGCGGGTGCTCGCCAAGTTGAAGGAACCATTAATGGATTAGGTGAACGTGCAGGTAATACCGCATTAGAAGAAGTGATTATGGCCATAAAATTGCGCGAGCAGATGATGAATGTTCATACCAATATTAATCACAAAGAAATCTACCGTACCAGCCAATTAGTTAGCCAGTTATGTAACACACCGATCCCTGCCAATAAAGCTGTTGTAGGCAGCAATGCATTTGCTCACTCATCGGGGATCCACCAAGACGGTGTGCTGAAGAACCGCGAAACCTATGAAATTATGACGCCAGAATCGATTGGTTTGAAAGCTATCCAATTGAATTTAACCTCTCGTTCAGGTCGTGCCGCGGTTAAACATCGCATGGAAGAAATGGGATACCATGAAGGGAAAGATTTCAATTTAGATGAATTGTATACCGCCTTCTTAGGTTTAGCCGATAAGAAAGGCCAAGTGTTCGATTATGACTTAGAAGCATTGGCTTTCTTTGCTAATCAGCAAGATGAAACTGACCATTTTGTCATGGACTATTTCAGCACCCAATCAGGCTCCAGTGTCGTTGCGACCGCAACAGTGAAAATGCGCTGCGGTGAAGAGGAAAAATCAGAAGCTGCCACTGGCAACGGCCCTGTTGATGCTATTTATCAAGCTATTAGCAAGATCACAAATTACCCTATTCAATTAGTATCTTACAAATTATCCGCAAAAGGCCAAGGTGAAAATGCATTAGGTCAAGTCGATATTGTTGTCGAATGCTTCAATCGCCGTTTCCACGGAATGGGCTTAGCAACAGATATCGTTGAGTCTTCTGCAAAAGCAATGGTGCATGTATTAAATAGCATTTGGCGTTCTGAGCAAGTCGAAAAAGAAAAACAAAAAATAAATCAACAAGAATCACAATCAAATACAAAGGAAGCTGTATAACAATGTCTAAGAGCTATCATATTGCCGTATTGCCTGGAGATGGCATTGGTCCAGAAGTTATGGCGCAAGCAAATAAAGTATTAGATGCTATCCGTCAGCGCTTTGCGTTATCGATTACCACTAAAGAATATGATGTTGGCGGCATCGCTATTGATCGTCATGGTAAACCATTGCCTGAAGAAACAGTGGCTGGTTGTGAAAATGCGGATGCGGTGCTGTTTGGCTCTGTCGGTGGCCCTAAATGGGAAAACTTACCGCCTGATAGTCAACCTGAGCGTGGTGCTTTATTACCACTACGTAAGCATTTTAAATTATTCAGTAATTTGCGCCCAGCGCGTTTATATCAAGCTTTAGAAGCGTTTTGCCCATTAAGAGCTGATATTGCTGCTCAAGGTTTCGATATTTTGTGCGTGCGTGAATTAACGGGTGGTATCTATTTCGGTCAACCTAAAGGCCGTAAAGGCGAAGGTAAAGAAGAGTATGCATTTGATACTGAAGTCTACCATCGTTATGAAATCGAACGTATTGCCCGTATTGCCTTTGAATCCGCGAAAAAGCGTAATCATAAAGTAACCTCAATTGATAAAGCTAATGTGTTACAAAGCTCAGTTTTATGGCGTGAAGTTGTTAATCAAATCGCCAAAGAATACCCTGATGTCGCCGTTAGCCACATGTATATTGATAACGCGACCATGCAGATGATCAAAGCGCCTGCACAATTTGATGTTGTGCTATGTTCGAATTTATTTGGCGATATTATTTCTGATGAATGCGCCATGATCACAGGTTCAATGGGAATGCTGCCATCTGCAAGTTTAAATGAAGCTGGCTTTGGCTTATATGAGCCAGCAGGTGGCTCAGCACCAGATATCGCAGGACAGAATATTGCGAACCCTATCGCACAAATTCTATCCGCAGCAATGCTGTTAAGATTCAGCTTAAATGAAAACGATGCCGCAGATGCTATCGAAAGAGCGGTCAATAAAGCGTTAGAAGATGGGCATCGTACTGCTGATTTGGCAGGTGGTGGTAAGTCCGTTAGTACTAGTGAAATGGGTGATATTATCGCCCGCTATATTCGTGAAGGGGTGTAACATGGCTAAAACTTTATATCAAAAATTATATGATGCCCACGTTGTCCGTGAAGTTGACAACGAGACACCTCTTATTTATATCGATCGTCATTTGGTTCATGAAGTGACCTCACCTCAAGCCTTTGATGGTTTAAGAACAAAGAATCGCCCATTGCATCAGCCAAGCAAAACATTCGCCACTATGGATCATAACGTCTCTACGCAGACCAAAGATATCAATGCATGTGGTGATATGGCGCGGATCCAAATGCAAGAACTGATGAAAAACTGTGAAGAATTTGGCGTCACGTTATACGACCTCAACCACCCTTATCAAGGGATCGTCCATGTTATGGGACCTGAGCAAGGTATCACCTTGCCGGGTATGACGATTGTTTGTGGTGACTCACATACCGCAACACATGGTGCATTCGGTGCTTTAGCTTTCGGGATCGGTACATCTGAAGTTGAACATGTTATGGCAACGCAAACCTTGAAACAAGCGCGTGCCAAAACAATGAAAATTGAAGTTGTCGGCAAAGCCCCTGCTGGAATTACAGCAAAAGACATCGTATTGGCTATTATCGGTAAAACAGGTAGCGCAGGCGGAACAGGCTATATTGTTGAATTTTGTGGCGAAGCTATCGAAAACCTCAGCATGGAAGGCCGTATGACAGTGTGTAATATGGCTATCGAATTAGGAGCAAAAGCGGGGATCATTGCACCCGATGAAACCACCTTCAATTACATGAAAGGACGCCAATTTGCCCCGAAAGGCACTGAATGGGATGAGGCTGTTGCCTATTGGAAAACGTTAAAAACGGATGATGATGCCCAGTTTGATAAAGTCGTCACGTTACAAGCTAGCGACATTGAACCTCAAGTCACTTGGGGAACAAACCCAGGTCAAGTAATTGCCATTAATCAACCAATCCCAGCACCTGAATCATTCAGTGATCCTGTCGAACGTGCCTCTGCGGAAAAAGCGTTAGCTTATATGGGATTAGAATCAGGTATTAAATTATCTGATGTGAAAATTGACAAAGTGTTTATCGGTTCTTGCACCAACTCTCGTATTGAAGATTTGCGTGCAGCTGCGGCAATCGCAAAAGGCAAAAAAGTCGCTGCGGGTGTGCAAGCCATTGTCGTCCCTGGCTCTGGTCCAGTTAAAGCACAAGCAGAACAAGAGGGTTTAGATAAAATCTTTATCGAAGCTGGCTTTGAATGGCGTTTACCGGGTTGCTCTATGTGCCTTGCAATGAACAATGACCGTTTAAACCCGGGTGAGCGTTGTGCATCCACCAGTAATCGTAACTTTGAAGGCCGCCAAGGCCGAGCTGGTCGCACTCACTTAGTCAGCCCTGCGATGGCAGCAGCAGCAGCGATCAATGGTCACTTTGCTGATGTACGTGATATTCAAGCCTAAAGGAGACATGAAATGGAAAAATTGATTACTCATACTGGTATTGTCGCACCTTTAGATGCTGCAAATGTCGATACAGATGCAATTATCCCTAAACAGTTTTTGCAGAAAGTGACTCGTACTGGTTTCGGCCAACATTTGTTTAATGACTGGCGTTTTTTAGATGATGCAGGCCAACAACCTAACCCAGATTTCGTCTTAAATAAACCGGTATTCAAAGGCGCAAGTATTCTATTGGCTCGTGAAAACTTTGGTTGCGGCTCATCAAGGGAACATGCTCCTTGGGCACTAACCGATTTTGGTATTCAAGTGGTGATTGCACCAAGTTTTGCCGATATCTTTTATGGCAACTCGTTTAATAATCAGTTATTACCAATTAAATTGAGCGAACAAGAAGTCGACGAAATGTTTAATTATGTGCAGCAGCATGAAGGATGCCAATTCACAGTCGATTTAGAAAATCAAACCGTGAAAGCTGGCGATAAAACTTATCATTTTGAGATTGATAGTTTCCGCCGCCATTGCATGATGAATGGCCTTGATAGTATTGGTTTGACATTGCAACATGCAGAGCAAATTAGCCAATATGAACAAAAACTCCCTTCGTTTATGCGTTAACGATTAAGTTTCAACTACCAAACGCCTGCAATGATTGCAGGCGTTTTTGTTTTTAAATAGTGAACAAGCTTTTCATTACATGCTAATCTAATCTCAAGCCATCCCTATTGTTTTTGTATTATTAGAAAAGAAAGTGCCATGGTAAAAAACAATAAAAAAGCCGATAACCTAAGCTGTCGGCTGGTAAATTACCATTACTCAATAATTCGGGGAGTCGGCCTGCTAACTAGCAGACCTAACGAGCTACTTACTAGTACCTATTATCAATGGGATATTAGGAAATAAAAATTGATGAAATCATTGCCGGAGTTCCCCTTTTATGTCTAATTCTCGCCTGCAAACGCAATTTGTTCGCCTCTGGCAGCACTTTCAAGGGCAAGATAGTGAAACCACACTGCAACATATTGCTGACACCCTGTTTTGCTCTCGTCGTCACGTTCGTACTTTACTCAATAATATGCAATCTCATGGCTGGTTAAGTTGGCAAGCTGAGGCTGGTCGAGGTAAACGATCTACCCTACTTTTTCACGTTAATGGATTAGAATTACAACAAGCTCAGGCTGAACGCTTATTAAAAGAAGAAAGTATTGAAAAATTAGTCGCACTAGTCGGTGACAAAGAAACTATTCGCCAAATGGTGCTTTCTGAGCTGGAAAGAAGCTATCGCCAAGGCAAAAACCTATTACGTATCATTTATTATCGTGATTTTCCTAATTTGCTGCCCGGAACACCAATACGCCGCTCTGAAATTCATTTAATGAGCCAAATCTTTAACGGGCTAACCCATATAAATGAGGAAAAAGGGGAAGTCGAAAATGGGATAGCTCATTATTGGCAAGCAATTAGTGATACCGAATGGCGCTTTTATTTAAGACCAGCAATCTATTTTCATCATGGACGAGAAATGTTAGTCGATGACGTTATTAGCTCACTAATGCGCTTAAGTCATTGTTGGCCACTATTTTCTCATATTAAATCTGTTACATCCCCACTGCCTTACGTGATTGATATTCAGTTAAGTTCACCAGATAAGCAGCTCCCATTATTATTAGGTAGCCCTCATGCGGCTATCATACCTAAAGAATGGGAAAGCCTTGAAAATTTTAATAAATTGCCTATTGGTACAGGACCTTATCTCGTCGAAAAAAACTTACCTCAAAAACTTACCATTACCGCATTTGAGCGATACTTTGGCTATCGTGCACTACTCGATGAAGTGACTATTTGGGTCGTACCAGAGCTTTCTGAACAAATGGTTTGTACCACATTAAAAATGGACAGTGACAATACACCTAATGATTCACTAGAAAGCAGAATGGAGGAAGGTTGTTACTTTTTGTTGATGGATCAACGCTCTTCGCTTTCTCAACGCAGTGATATCCGTAAATGGCTGTGCAGTTATTTGACGCCAATAAATTTATTAGCTCATTGTGAATCCTTTTATCAACGGCACTGGGCGCCTGCCTATGGCTTATTGCTTCATTGGCATCACAGTAAGATGCTAACACCGCTACCAAAACCAGCCGATCTTACTCAGCTCACCGTCACCTTTTACCAACAGCACCATGAGTTTTATGCGATTAGCCAGATCATGAAACGCGTTTTAAAATCACAAGGCATTGAATTAAAAATACAAATTGTTGATTATCAAGCGTGGTTTAATGGTGATGTCGAAAGTGATATTTGGTTAGCCACTGCTAACTTTTTTAAACCTCTGGAATTTTCTATTTTTGCTACTTTGTACGAAATTCCACTCTTACGTCAATGCTTAGGTAACTCGTTAAACGAAGAGCTCGTTAAATGGCGAAATCAACAATTAAATGTTGAGTCTTGGTGTGAAAGTCTTGTTGATTCACAGATATTCCATCCTATTTTCCACCATTGGTTAGAGTTACAAGGGCAAAAAACCATGCGTGGAGCAAGGATGAATACTTTCGGTTGGTTCGATTTTAAATCTGCATGGTTTAAACCCACTGAGGATAATACACAGAAATCATAGAAGTTATAAACATTGTAAGTGAATAATAAGGATGTTATTCACTTTTTCTGTGGATATCTATGTTAACAACACGATAGTAATCAGGGTATATCCTTTAAAGGGATTAATTAAGCAAACTAACCATTTTTATTAAACTCTAATAAATCATAAGGATAACGCGATTTAAGGCAAGTTATTCACTGTTTATCTTTTCATCATCCTTGTTTAGGAGTTCAAGTGAGCAAAGATCAAACAATGTATGATTTATCCACAAGTAATGTACTTAACTTACTCATTTTATGTGACGAAGCTCAACAAAATGACGAAGTCAAGGCTGTAAATACACACAGTAATTAAATTTTTTCACAGTTATCCAATAAACCTGTGGATAACTCAGTGCATGACCCTGTGATTAGCATGGGATGAACGTGAATAACCTATTTTTTTTAGTTTTATTTTTTTTATTAAAGGCAATTATTATCTTATATATCAATATATTAATAATCTCTTATAAAAAGTGATATACTGAATATACCTTGTGGATTTTTTTTGGCTATTATTTCATCGCATTATGCAATTTACACCACCTTTACCCCCTGAAAATGAATCTGTGCTAATGGCTAGAGCACAAGCTCTCGCAGGCTATACACTTGGCGAGCTAGCAAGCTATGCAGGTTTACCAATCCCTCCAGATCTAAAACGTGATAAAGGCTGGGTTGGTATGCTGCTTGAGTACTTCTTAGGTGCCACCGCAGGGAGTAAGCCAGAACAAGACTTTGCAAATATTGGTGTTGAACTAAAAACTATTCCTATAGATCGCCATGGCGTACCTCTTGAAACAACCTTTGTTTCTGTTGCTCCTCTCACTGGCAATAGCGGGTTAACATGGGAAAATAGTCATGTCTATCGTAAGCTTTCACGTGTGCTCTGGTTTCCTATCGAAGGTGAACGGCAAATACCACTTGCCGAGCGACGTGTGGCAAGCCCATTATTGTGGAGCCCATCTCCTTTGGAAGAAAAATTATTACGTCAAGATTGGGAAGAGCTGATGGATTTGATTGTATTAGGAAAAGTCGAAACGATTACTGCTCGGCATGGACAGGTTTTACAAATACGCCCCAAGGCGGCAAATAGCAAAGCCCTAACAGAAGGGATTGGTGAATCGGGCCAAACGATCATGACCCTTCCCAGAGGTTTTTACCTTAAAAAAGATTTTACAGCTCCGCTTCTGGCAAGGCATTTTAAAATTGATTGATAGAACTGATCATCAATCCTGCAATGTTTCCTTGCTCACAGTGCTGGATCGTAACAAGACTCCCTGTTGAGAATGCCATTTCAATGATACCAAACATTTTCTTGTTATAATCCCCTCCCCTTAACCCTAAAACTGGAATTCTTTTCGTTACCGTAGGCCCATCAAATAACGTGATTAAATATTCTGACTGTTGAGTGATTTTTCGTTCAGCAAATGTAATAGCAGCAATTTTCTTTGGCATTCCTTTATAACTTTCACATTGATCAGGAAAATAATTTACCTCTTCTGTGCTGGCTACTGCCATGATAACCATACATAAAATAAACTTTACCATTTTATTAAACATAGTTATAAAAATATAAGTAATTTGATTTCGCTAATCGTAAATCAAATTACTTAGTCTTTCATGTAAAAACAGCGGCTAAGTATTAATTAAAAATAACAGAGATAATCTTTTAATTATGTCTTTAGATCTATTTCTCTTTCAGTGAATGCCGTGCCGCCTCTATAGCTCCTTCAACAGCTTTTTTTGCTTGAGGACTATTCTTCCAACAGCTTGATCCGGTTAAAGCAGCTCCAGAAATTAAAATTTCGTCATAAGATGCTTCACTTAACTGCAATAATGATGAAAACCCCATTTGCTCAAGACGACTAATCACGGTAGGACCAACCCCTTTTACCGCTAGTAAACATTGTTTTTCTGCATCAGAGAATCCCATAATAACGCCTATTAGAAATAATAAATGAGACAGTAATATACCCTAAATAATTAGAATTTCAGCTATATGATAAGGCCAGAGATATAAAAAGTGATGTAACGTGTATGAGTTAACACGGTCAAAAAACATTGCTATTTGCTATAATTAGCTTTGCATTCAACATACTTCTTCTTTTACTATATACGCTTAACACACTTTGATAGTAACTATGCTCAAAGAAATATATTGTAAATAGTGTGCGTATTCATAATTTTATACCCTAGCTCATTCGAGTCGCTAGCAATATAGAAAACGAAATGGCACCGCCAGAAGTGCTCAACTCGAAGTGTGACGCGTTTATATCAATACAATCCCCTAAAACATAGCATATTTGTTTTTTGGAACGACAGCTAGGATCCAGTAATGCAAACTAATCGGTTCGTTAACTCTCGACAATATTCAATTCAACTACCTGACAATCGTCATTTAAGTTGGTATGAATCAGGCCCTGTATCCGGCTACCCTGTGGTTTTTTGTACAGGGGCTGGCATGAGCGGAATTTTAGGTTTTGGGATCGAATTACTGGATAAGTTGAACATTAGGTTAATTGTCCCTGAGCGTGCAGGCCTAGGCCGCTCTTCTATAGATCCACAGAAATCGTTAGCAAGTTTTGCTGTCGATGTTAATGCGTTACTCAATTCACAACAGATTGAACAATATTCTGTGGTTGGTTTTTCCCAAGGAGCTGTATTTGCTATGGCTTTAGCTTTTTATGGACATCCGAGCTCGCTATCCATTGTCGCTGGGCAAGATCAATTTGACTATCCTGCAACAAGAGCCATATTGCGTTCTGATATTATCAATATGCAAGAACAGGCCAGAAATACCCCAGAAGCGCTTGCAGATTGGTTACAAAAGAATGTGAGTGCACCATGGCTGCTGGCCTTTATACTCCACTATAGCGCAGAAATCGATCAAGAATTTTATAATGAGCCTACCTTCTTGCAAGCCTATACCGACTGTATGAATCAAGCTTTTCATCAAGGTAATTTAGGATACGTACAAGATCTATTAATTTCATTTCAAGAGTGGAAATTTCAGCCCGAAGATATCCATTGTCCAGTATTATTATGGTATGGGGAAAAAGATGAAAGTACCGTCCATTCACCTGATTTCGGTAAAATACTTTCAACACGTTTCTCTAATTGCCAACATTTTATTTTAGAAAATGAAGGTGGTTCATTACTATGGACGCAGGCCGAACGTATTTTAACTCATTTAAACGTCTGATCGTATGAACCACTCTGCACCATTGCCATGGCTGAAATTAATATAATTCAATTTCAGCCACAACAGGATAATGGTCAGAATAATCAAAAAATAGCTTATTATTATAATCATAGCCTTGCTTTGTTTTTATAACACGCGTCTGTTCATTAATTGAAACTACATTTTTTGCAAAAATATAATCTAAATGCCAACGATGCCGTTCATCTGGTGAAGCTTCTCGAATGATATTATTCGTTGCGAAATCCCAAGATGGCTGTGGATTAAAGTTTTCAGGCTCTCTCCAACCAATAATTTTTAATGCTTGCTTATATTCATCAGAACCATAATCGATATTTAAATCTCCGCCTAAAATAATAGCTTGGTGGTCATCGCTCGTTGATTGTTCTGCCCAGTTCACCAATTGAGCTAACTGTGACTTACGATGTGAAGATGGATGACTCATAATACAGAAGCTATCATCGGATTGCATATGTGTACCAAATACATTTACCACTTTACTATTAATATCGATAACCGCTCTAACTCCTCCTCTGGCACTAAAGCGATCAGCTCCACATCCTGCATCTTCAAATAGCTGATATTCACGGTAGATAATAGGATGGCGAGACACAATAGTAATACCTGAGTTGACTTGCTGAATAACATCCCATCCTCCTTTTTTAGCATTCCAGCAATGATTAGAATCACAATAAGATAATATCGATTCATTATATTGTGCTGCAACAGGTGTGTGATAGAAGAAACCCAATTCACGCATGCCAGATAGCAATTTTTTTTCAGAGTCATAGTTAAAAACCTCTTGAAAAATAACAATATCTATATCTTCAAAGATATTATCTTTTATCATTGCATTAATACGCTTGTCTTGTGTTAGAGCGCTAATACTAAAGAAGGGAATATGCAGTAAATAAGTATTTAACGTCATTACTTTAATGGTATTCGACATAAACTTTCCTTATTAAATGGTTTATTTGAAAAATATCAATTTATTTATTATATAAATGAAAATATCGCGAAATTAAAGCTATTGATTATTCTACTCAAGCCTTAATTAGGCTAAACCATATATGCATCATTGAATATATTATTTATTAATGTATTAGCAAAAGAATTTTAACAGAGTTAAGTTTAGGTTGGATTATTTATAATTAATATTTATTTAAAATAGTTTGCAATGTGGCTAATCCATTAATCAATAACTATAAAACAAAACTATTATGTAGAAAGTTAATATTAAACATTTTAATACAATTTAAAATCTATATTTATTTAATCTCTCATCCATTCTTATATATCAATAATTAGTCACATGCATAAATAGGTGACGAATATGAACAGTTCCTATTAATAAGGCTACAACTTAAATCTGACGAGGCGATAAGTCAGCGAATCGCTAGGAGCATACATAAGTATGTGACTAGTGTGAGCGAACGCCATCAGCAAAGATACAGCTCGAAAGTTTGACGAGCGGTGCTCTATATAATTCGAGCTGTAACGAGGCGACAAGTCAGCGAATTGCTAGTCACACATATAAATAGTAACTCGCGTAAGTGAATGCAATCAACAAAGTTACAACTCGGAGCTTGACGAGCGATGCGCTAAATAATTCGAGCTGTAACGAGGCGACAAGTCAGCGAATCGCTAGGCGCATACATGAGTATGTGACTAGTGTGAGCGAACGCCATCAGCAAAGCTACTGCTCGAAAGTTTGACGAGCGGTGCTCTATATAATTCGAGCTGTAACGAGGCGACAAGTCAGCGAATCGCTAGGCGCATACATGAGTATGTGACTAGTGTGAGCGAACGCCATCAGCAAAGCTACAGCTCGAAAGTTTGACGAGCATTAGCGATAGACGATACCGCCATCAGTTAATATAGACTGACCGGTAATGTAATCAGAATCATCACTCGCTAAAAAGGCGACTAGGCCTGCTACATCTTCTGGGGTTTGTGCTCGGCCTAATGCTATTCCTTCTACATATTTTTTATAGGTTTCACCTTTTGGAGCTCCTGTAATTTCAGCGAAGCGTTCATCAATTTCTACCCACATGTCTGTTCCTACTATACCTGGACAGTATGAGTTAACGGTGATACCTGAACTTGCATATTCTTTTGCCGCGGCTTGAGTTAGTGCGCGTACAGCAAATTTCGTTGCTGAGTAAACCCCTAGCATGGCAAAACCATCATGCCCTGCAATGGAGGAGGCGTTAATAATTTTACCTTTATGTTTACGTTGCTGGAATTTTTCACTAGCGGCTTGAATACCCCACATCACACCATCAACGTTAATTTTGAAGATAAGATCCATATCTTCTTGACGAACATCTGCGATCGGTTTTACTTGTGCGATCCCCGCATTATTAATCATGACATCAAAGCCACCTAACTCGGCCTCTGCATGTGCAACAGCAGCGAAAACCTCTTCACGTTTACTGACATCCGCTGCAAATGTGGTCGCTTTACGGCCTAGTGCTTCAATCTCTTTAGCTACATCGACCAGTTTATCTTTTTTCAGATCAACCAGTGCGATATCAGCACCTTCTTTTGCTAGACGTAATGCGATACCACGCCCAATACCTTGTGCTGCACCAGTAACTAAAATGACTTTATTATTCAGTGCCATAAGTATTCTCCCATTGAAAGCCGTTAAAATGAATGACTCAAACTAATAATTACGTTAGCAAGATTAACAACAAGTTACAAAGTAATGATAATAGGCTGTTATTAGAGAATATAATAATAGATTGCACTATCTTTGAGTGAGAATCACTTACATTTTCGATATGAATAACTTTAAAAAGCAAAATACTAGTTAATTAGAGGTAGATTTACACAATAAGAAGTATGGCAAAAAATGCTATTTGTCCATATTTGCTTAATAAATCGTCTATAACTCCAAATAATTCGAGATGCAGATAGGCAACAAGTGAAGATAGGAAAGGAGTATCGATACACTATGTGGCTCAGCTCGCTGAAGGTAGGCAATGCTGATGCAGATTGAGCGAGTTAAAATTTAGGCTGCCTAGATGACAGCCTAATATTAAGACATCTTATTTTTTAGATGCTTGCAAATAAAGCATCTCTAGTGCTATCGATGCTGCGGCTAAAGCCGTAATTTCTGATTGGTCGTAAGCAGGTGCAACTTCAACAACATCCATACCAACGATATTTAACGGCTGTAAGCCGCGCAGTAATTTTAATGCACGGTCCGAAGTTAAACCACCAACCACAGGTGTACCTGTTCCTGGAGCAAAAGCAGGATCTAAACAATCAATATCAAAAGTTAAGTAGACAGGCATATCACCCACAATTGATTTAATTTGTTCAATCATATCATCAACACTGCGATCGTTTACCTGTGCCGCATCTAACACAGTGAAGCCATTATCGCTATCATGTTCAGTACGAATACCAATTTGTACTGAATGGTTAGGGTCAATCAACCCCTCTTTTGGTGCATGATAGAACATGGTACCATGATCATATTGGCTACCATTACCATAGGTGTCTGTATGTGCATCAAAGTGGATTAGCGCCATCTTGCCAAAGTGTTTTGCGTGAGCACGTAATAACGGTAATGTCACAAAGTGGTCACCACCAAACGATAAACAACGTTTACCTGACGCTAACAGTTTCTCAGTATGCGCTTGTAATTTGTCACACATATCCTGAGCATCACCGAAAGCAAATACCACATCACCACAATCCACGACATTTAAACGTTCTGTTAGTTTAAAACTCCATGGCCAGCGATGACTTTCCCACGCTAAGTTAGTTGATACTTGACGGATAGCAGCAGGACCATGTCGGCTCCCCGCTCGCCCTGAAGTCGCCATATCAAATGGAACACCAGTGATCACCCATTCAGCATCTGAGCTATAAGGCTGAAAATTTAATGGAAAACGTAAAAAACCAAATGCGTTAGAAACCAATGAATTATCAGTCTGGTTCCCTAATGTACTATTGATCATCACTTCTACCTCTACCTGTATTTGCATTTGCCAAATACATTGATTTATTAGGTTTTATTCACAGGATACCCTGTGATTGATTTAAAAAATCTAATGGCGATTTATCGCAAATTACTCGTCTTCTAAATAAGTATAGCCATAAAGGCCTGCTTCAAATTCTTCAACAAAATCTTTTTGCAGCTGTTCGCTTAAACCAGTCCCTTTCACTTGCTCAGTAAAGCTTTCTAACAAGACTTCAGGAACTAATTTTACATATTGCAGCATATCCGCGACTGAATCGCCTTCTTCACTTTGCAAATAACGAAGGTTGCCTTGGCTATCAACCCATACATCGATTGCTGCGGTGTCACCAAACAAATTGTGCATATTACCTAAAATTTCCTGATAAGCACCAATCATAAAGAAGCCAATCATTGGCGGATTTTCAGGGTCATAAGCAGGCATTGGCATGGTAGTTTCAACAC
Organism: Providencia manganoxydans; assembly: GCF_016618195.1. Lineage (NCBI taxonomy): Bacteria > Pseudomonadati > Pseudomonadota > Gammaproteobacteria > Enterobacterales > Morganellaceae > Providencia > Providencia manganoxydans. Next base: position 1,429,341 of record NZ_CP067099.1, on the reverse strand, counting down.
CATCACCATCAACATAGTGATCAATAATACCATCTGAATCGCATGTGATATCCAACAGTACTGCACGACGGTCTAGCGGCTTATCTAAACCTTCAATAGGTAACACAGGGAAGACTTGATCAATCCCCCATGCATCAGGTAACGATTGGAATAACGAAAAGTTCACATAAAACTTATCGGCCATACGCTCTTGTAACTCATCAATTATTGGGCGATGCGCTCGATTGCTTGGATCCAAATCTTGCTGAATACGACGACAAATATTTAAATAAAGTTCTTCCGCCCATGCGCGCTGGGTTAAATCCAATACGCCATGAGCATACTGTGTATGCGCTTCTTGTAAGTCAAACTGGCTATCATGAAGCCATTCACGTAATGAGCGGCTATTGCCTTGGTGCTGCATCGACTCCCATGTTTCCCATAAAGAAATCAATGAACGTGGTGCATCTTCATCAGGTGGAGATGTTTTAGTAAATTCATTACGCTCTACCCCAATCACATTAGATACCAATACGGTATGATGTGCAGTTAATGCACGGCCAGACTCAGTGATCACCGTTGGGTGAGGTAAATCAAACTCCTCACACGCATCACCTATCGCCCAAATGACATTATTAGCATATTCGTTTAACCCGTAATTGACAGAGCAATCAGACTGGGAACGAGTACCTTCGTAGTCAACGCCGAGGCCACCACCAACATCAAAGCATTGAATTTGTACCCCAAGACGATGCAATTCAACGTAAAAACGTGCTGATTCACGAACCCCTGTCGCAATATCACGAATATTCGCCATTTGTGATCCTAGGTGGAAATGCAATAATTGCAAACTCTCTAAACGACCTGCATCACGTAATATTTCAACTAACTGTAGTACTTGCGTTGCCGCTAGCCCAAATTTAGATTTTTCTCCGCCACTAGCTTGCCACTTACCTGAACCTTGTGATGCTAAACGTGCTCGAACACCTAAACGAGGTGTAACATTCAAGCTCTCCGCTTCCTTCAGCACCATTTCAATTTCAGACATTTTCTCGATAACCAGATAAACTTTGTGTCCGAGTTTTTCGCCAATTAATGCTAAACGGATATACTCGCGATCTTTATAACCATTACAAACAATCACTGTGCGAGTACGACCTGCGTTAGCGAGAACTGCCATCAATTCGGCTTTTGAACCCGCTTCTAACCCAAGAGGTTCACCTGAATTAACTAATGACTCAATGACACGTCGTTGCTGATTAACCTTAATAGGATATACCAGAAAATAGTCACCCTTATAACCGTATGATTCACGCGCACGCTTAAAGGCCGCATTAATGGAACGCAAACGATGCTGTAAGATTTGTGGGAAGCAGAACAACGCGGGTAAACGCAGGTGTTCCTGTTCCTCTTGTACTTGATAGACAAGCTCAGCAAGATCGATGGATGTTTCTGGGTTATCAGGATTAGGGCAAACACAGACATTTCCGCGCTCATTCACCTGATAGTAACCACCGCCCCAATATGCGATGTTGTACGTCTGGCGCATTTTACGAGCGATATTATCATTCATAACAAACTCCTAATATGGAGGGGTGAGTGACGCTTTCTCCGGCCAGATAGAACCCCGTCATATGACGTGGTGACACTAGGCAGTTATGTCGGGGAAACAGCTATTACTCGGATTAATTAAAGTGCTTAGAACATCTAAACGGTGACAAATACGACCATTAGGCTGGCAGTTTACCTACTGGTAGCCAAGGGTGTACTGAGAAAGTGACGGTAACTTCGTGAAGAAGTAAAGAAGGACAGGAAAGTAAAAGCCAAAAACACACGGCGATCCGCGTATAGCTGTTGGTTACTGTTATTCAGTAGATTATGGATCATCACCCATTAACCCCCAATATAACTGTTTAATCTTCATCAATAATGAAAAAGATAAACACTCCTGATAGATAGCAGGCAATTTATATACCTACTCGTATATAACGGAATATATCTAACTAACCATTACGGTCGCTGTTTATACATTGATTGAGCAGAAATTGCAAAACGTTATTGCTTTGTTCGAAATAAAATTAAGCAAAAGACTTTTTTTTTGTTTGTATTCTCTAAAAACTATTCATCTTTTTCAAAGAGTAACAGTTAGTGTTCACTCTCTTTTAATAAAAACAGGTGGCACTTTCCATGTTAAGCGATTAAAATAGACGTCTAGATGTTAAAACATCCAATTACAATCTGCGAATTCTAAGGTATTAATTTCATGGCGACACATCTCTTTACTTCTGAGTCTGTATCAGAGGGGCATCCAGATAAAATTGCCGATCAAATCTCTGATGCGGTTCTTGATGCAATTCTTGAACAAGATCCAAAAGCTCGCGTTGCTTGCGAGACTTATGTTAAAACAGGTATGGTGATGGTGGGGGGAGAAATCACCACCAGTGCCTGGGTTGATATAGAAGAAATTACACGTAAAACTGTTCGTGAAATTGGTTACACCAGTTCAGATATGGGCTTTGATGCAAACTCATGCGCCGTTTTAAGTGCAATTGGTAAACAGTCACCTGATATCAATCAAGGGGTTGACCGCGCAGATCCTTTAGAACAGGGGGCTGGTGACCAAGGTATTATGTTTGGTTATGCAACTAATGAAACAGATGTTCTGATGCCTGCGCCGATTACTTTTGCACACCGTTTAGTACAGCGCCAAGCTGAAGTTCGTAAAAATGGCACATTGCCGTGGTTACGCCCTGATGCCAAAAGCCAAGTCACTTTTCAATATGATGACAACAAAATTGTCGGTATTGATGCAGTTGTTTTATCGACCCAACATTCAGAAGATATTAAACAACAAGATTTGCATGAAGCCGTTATGGAGGAGATTATCAAGCCAGTGCTTCCAACAGAATGGCTAGCCCCAACAACCAAATATTTTATTAACCCAACTGGACGTTTTGTTATCGGTGGCCCTATGGGTGACTGTGGTCTAACTGGCCGTAAAATCATTGTTGATACCTATGGCGGCATGGCTCGTCATGGTGGTGGGGCATTCTCAGGTAAAGATCCGTCTAAAGTTGACCGTTCAGCAGCTTATGCAGCGCGTTATGTTGCTAAAAATATTGTAGCTGCGGGCTTAGCTGATCGTTGTGAAATTCAAGTTTCTTATGCTATTGGTGTGGCAGAACCAACCTCAATCATGGTAGAAACATTTGGTACAGGCAAAATCCCTGAAGCCCAGTTAGTACTACTTGTTCGTGAGTTCTTTGATTTACGCCCATATGGCTTAATTCAAATGTTGGATTTACTCCATCCAATTTATCAGCAAACAGCATCATATGGTCACTTTGGTCGTTCACAATTCCCATGGGAAAAAACTGATAAAGCCGAAATCTTACGTAATGCAGCTGGTTTAAAGTAACCGTAAATAAAAAGTTCGAGGTGTAGCTAAACGATCAATATATGATCCGCTAAAAGTATAACTGGCATAGCACACCTCAACGCAGAACGCTGCAATTAGAAGTATCATGAACTCACATAGACCCTACAATAATGTAGGGTTTATTTTTCAGGTAATTCTTGTTGTTAGCAAAGCGACTTATGTCATTATAACCTGCTAACAGTTAATCCCCATTTATAGAGGCCACTATGCCAATTATTGGTGCCCTACTCTATTTTATTCCAGCTATTTATTTTGCTGTACATGTTGTCAAAACACATCAAAATTCATACTGGCTATTTATTTTATTTGTATTCCCTATTTTAGGTTCTATTGTCTACGCTTTAGTTATTTGGTTACCTTCTATTCGCTACTCTCGTCATGGCTATAAACTAGAAAACACCATCAGAAAACAGTTGTTTTCGGGTAAAGATCTCAGTGAAGCGAATCGTCAATATCAGCTAAGTCCAACAACAGAGAACTGTGTTGCACTTGCTGAAATACTAGCAGATCAACAAAAATACCAAGAAGCCGCCAAATATTATGTCGAATCGTTGCAAGGAATAAATCAATACTCTCCAGATATTATGCAAAAATATGCTCAAGTGCTGTTTGATCTAGGCGATTATCAAAATTGCCGTGACACACTTGATTTACTTTGTGAGAAGAACCCTAATTTCACGTCTCCAACAGGCCATTTTTTATATGCGAAAGTATTGGCTAAGTTAGGTCTAATTGAAGAAGCCAATCAAGAATTTCGTGCATTGCTACAATATAAAGAACGCATTGAATACAAAGCTATTTATGCCGAGTTTTTATTCGAAAATCAACGTCAAAATGAAGCAATGCCTCTCATTGATGAAGTCATCAAAGAGTATAATCTTTTACCAAAATCAGCAAAAAGCTATAATAAACAATGGTATCAATTAGCATTGAAAATAAAAAATAATAAAAGGCTTGAATAAACGTCTTAACACCTGGAATCTATGCTCTAAAGAATTTAAATTACATATCAGCGACCAGCGAATAAACCACTAGTAGCATAAGTCACAATATAATGAGTGGCGAGTGAAAAAACTCACTATGCTTTAGCGAAAAACGCTGCAACTTGAAGTAAAACGAGCTATCAGTTAATCCTAGTGGCATTAGCCCTCTGCCACTAGGATTTCTAAAACAATAAAACCAACCTAATAACATGAAAGCCAATAAATATCTTTACTATTATGCTGTTGATAGGTTTTCGGTAAAACTAGATGCATCAATTTTTTTTATCAGCCTTTCTTTCCACCAAGAAAAATGCCCCCCTTTACTTGCCGGGTGCCAAGCAAGCCAAATAAATTGATCATCTTTTGGTATTTCTACTGGAACTATCACTAGCTCTTGTTTTTTTAATTCATTCTTTATATGAGATGGACAGATAAAACCATAACCAATACCTCTCTTAATCAAGATTAATTTACTTTCTAAATCACAGACTAATATTTGTTTTTGTAGTATTAATTCCTTTTCTCTATTAAATGATAATTCATGGCTACTATCTGCAATTTCCACATGAATATCATTTAGTAATTGCTCTCGTGTTATCACTTTATTTTTAGAGGCAAAGGGGTGTGATGGTGAAACACAGAGAGCAAAACTAAGTTTGCCAAGTAATTGCATTTTTGCTTTTACATTTTCAGGTACATTACCAAGCGCAATAATAAAATCAGCTCTATTTTCTTTTAATGCGTCCCATGCACCTGTCATCGCTTCTCGTTGTATAGATATATGAATATTTCCACTAGTATTAATATAATCGCGGATATCTTGTACAAAAATATCTAGTGGCAAAAATTTTTCAACCACAATGCGAATTTGATTATCAAGTGTTGGAATATTTCTAACTCTATTTTCTAGATCTTGAACCGCATTCAATATCCAAGCCCCCTCTTGCAATAAAAATTCGCCTTCTTTTGTTAATCGAATTATTGGGCCGTTGCGATGAAACAACTTAACTTTCAATCGACTTTCTATATTCAATACTTGATAAGAAATTGCCGATGGAGTTTTATGTAACACATCCGCCGCTGTTGAAAAAGAACCTGTTTTTTTGATAGTATTTATTATATTAATTGCATCCACGGATAATCTAGTCATATAAGCTCCGATTAATTTAAAATAGCTAATACAATGATTTCAGCGCATGAATATTAGATAACTACATATATAGAACTATCATAATATTAATAATAAAAAATCTAGAAACATCCTAATCTAATTACTTAATAAGAATAAGTAATTTAAATTGATTTGTAATTAATAAATAAAAGCAAAATAAAAATATTGACCAAATAAAATAATAGAACATATATATTTAAATACTTTTTTGTTAAATATATGGGAATGTATCCCCTATATAGATTATGATAATCATTCATCATTTTAAGGTATTGCCTAAGCTCGAGTTCATACTATTAAGAATATCACCATTATCGGCATCAATTTCCCATGAAAATAATCCGCCTAGTTTGTTATCTAAAACATATTTACCTTTCGCCTTAACAGAACGTTCGTCATCAAAAGTAATTAAATCGCCTGTTGATGCTTTAAATACATACGGTGTTTCCGCTACCGTATCGTAGTTATACGTCCACAAACCAATCATATATTGGTTTTTTATTTGCCGATAATCGACAACACCATTTTCCCATGTACCAGCGACTGGCCCAGTTGCTTTCCCTGTAAATGGATTATCACCCACATAGCTATTAACCCCTGTCCATCCTCTACCATACATTGCCGCCCCTACAACAATTTTTTGCGGCGCGACACCTTGAGCTAACAAAGCATTTACCCCATTTACTGTCGTGTATTCAGTATCAGGTCTCCAACTAGATGCATTAAGTGCTGTATGGTAACCAAGCGTATTTAAATTAAATGCGCCATAAAAGTCATAGCTCATCATAAATAAATGATCGACTGATTTTTGTACTGTACCAAAATCCACTTTATCTATTTTGACTTTAGCTGCACTAATTGCCGAAGTTAATTCGTACTCACGCCCTGTTTCTTTTTCCAACCCATCTAGCATCGCGCGAAGTTCTTGCATTAATAATAAATAAGTTTCGCCATCTTTATCTGATGCTAATACAGTACTAGCGCCATTTTCGCCAGGATATTCCCAATCTATATCAACACCATCAAAGAATTTCCATGTCAGCAAAAATTCTTTTACCGAACTAACAAAAATATCGCGCTTTGATTTATCTTTCATCGCATAGAATGGATCAGATAATGTCCAGCCACCAATTGATGGAAGTACTTTTAAATCAGGATAGGCTTTTTTTAAGGCCATTAACTGACCAAAGTTTCCTTGGTAAGGCAAAGTGGTTCCGGTTTGAGGTTTATTAAATGCAGCCCACTGATCATGAATACTTACTTTATAATCCGCCCTACCCAAACATGATGTCTGTAATGTTTCAAAACTATTCTCAATTTGTTTTAAACTATCATTAATACCATGACCACCACATATGGGAATAAAGCCATAAAGAATATGGGTTAAATTTTGTGCCGGTATTTTGTCTACAGGAAATCCTCGTAAATATACTCCCCACTCCACAAAGTAAGCCGCAACAACTTTTCCAGAGTTTTGTGTATAAGCTTTATTATTTTCTAATAAAGGTGTTTTAAGCATCGCTATTTCTGTTGGCTTTAAATGAATACCATCAGTATCTTTAACAATAAGCTCTTTCGGGTCACTAAGAGTACATTCATCTCCGTTACAAAAAGCAACAGTGACTTGATATATTCCCCCCTTAGTCACCTCAACTGCTGTGACACCATATCCCCCCATACTCGGGATACTTTGTACCAACTGCCCATTAAAATACACTTTAACTGTCGTTCCAAAATCACCATTCCAGTTAGTCACGGCCCATTCAATTGGAATACTTACTACGGTTTTTCTCTTGATCGCCGCTTCATAATTTGTTGCGGCTGATATATCAACGAAAGCATAGTTTGTATGATTCCAATTTGAGTAAGGATCTACAACAGGTTTTACAGGAAAAGCAGCATAAGCATATTGACTTGCTAAATAACTCACAACAGCAATCGATAATAATTTATTTAACGTAACCATTTCTTTCTCCTTAAATTAGAGAAAACAAGTTATTATGTCTTTTATTTTTCTTTCATTCGTGTCTAGTATCAACATCATTTGTTTGATACGGCATAAACATTAGAGGCTCAGCTGTATGACTGTAAATGAGAGAAAATGGTATAGCAGCTAATAGTGAAGAGTCTAAAGAATGTAATAAGACGGAATTTTGAAATCGATTTTTCATCATTCACCTCTTTTATTGGTTAAGATAAAAATATCCACATCAGTTTTATTAAATCCACGTTCTACTGACCACTAATATTATTATCAATTTTAGAGGTGCTCTTTATGAATAAATCGATGCAATAAATTAAATATTTATCATGATAAATATTTTTTTTACTAAGGATGAGTAACTTTATATGTAATGTATCTCTATGTGACATCTTTTTATTCTAATAATTTATATTTTAAATCATTAGAATAAAAAGCCCCAATATAAAAGGGCTTGCTTTTATTTTTTGAATATCTGAAAAATGGACATACCTGCTATCATAGCTAAGGTAAAAATAATTCCCTCCGTTACCCCCATCCCTGTCAACAATAATGCAGGCCCAGGACAAATCCCCGCGATCCCCCAGCCTAACCCAAATAATACGCTACCAATTATCAAGGGCTTATCGATTTTTGTATTCTGTGGGATTTGTATAGGACAATTGAGCACACTCATTTTACGTTTTTTAGCTATCGCAAAAGCAATAGCACTGACTACCATTGCTACTGCCATTGTCACAAGTAAAGAAGGATCCCAATTTCCTGTAACATCTAAGAAACCAAGAATTTTAGCAGGATTTCCCATACCGGCTAAAAGTAGCCCAAGGCCAAATAACAAACCTGATATCAATGCAACGATAATAGGCATCTATTTATCCTCTTAATCCAAATGTATTAACAATCGCAACTGTCGCAAATGCAACAATCATAAAAGTCATCACTGCCACAATTGAGCGGCGAGAAAACCTAGCCATACCACAAATACCATGTCCACTAGTACAGCCGCTGCCTAAGCGAGTCCCAAATCCCACTAATAATCCTGCAATAATGATGAAAGGTGTACTCGTCGAAATAATGACTTCAGGCGCATAGAAAAAGAAACTAAAGATAGCTGGTGCAACCATAATTCCCACAATAAATGCCACCTTCCATGCGGTATCCCCCACAATAGGTTTTAATATGCCTCCTAAAATACCGCTAATACCCGCTATTCTGCCATTTAAAAGCAATAAAGTTGAAACAGCCAATCCAATTAATAAACCACCGATGGCTGCTGACCATGGAGTGAAATTAGCCCAATCAATAGACATGATTATTTACCCTCTTTCGGACAATAAAGTGTGTAGAGTGTGTTCAGTAAAATAAACAGTTTTTCATCGGCGATTGCGTAGTAAATACGTTTACCTTCACGCCGCGTTACTACAAGACCTTCATTTCGTAGCACGGTCAGTTGTTGAGATAATGTAGGTTGTTGTATTCCTAGTGATACCTCAAGATCACTCACGCACGCCTCTCCTTGCGTCAATTGGCATAACAAAAGTAAACGATCCGGATTACCTAATATTTTTAAAAGCGTTGAAGTTTGTGTTGCCGCTAATTTCATTGCGTCCAGTAGTTCACTTGAAAGTGGCTTTGTCATTATGTCTTCTCATTATCAATATCATAAATTATAATATATATTTTGATATAATGAGTGTCAATAACACTTGTTTACCTGCCATCGCTTGTATTAAGCTTAGTTGTATGAAAACACTTCGTGTCCCCATCAATCTACAGCAAAAAGTTATGCGCACTTTGCGAGCAAAACTTATGTTAGCTCAGCAAAAACTCGAACAACATATTCCAGAACCCATAATTAACTATAAACAACGCGGAACAACCGCTGGTAGTGCCTATTTAAAAGAATGGGAGATCCGCTTAAATGCCGTACTGCTTTTAGAAAATGGTGAGAATTTTATTGATGAGGTGATCCCCCATGAGCTGGCACATTTATTAGTTTATCGTGTGTATGGGCGGCAAGGTATTGCACCGCACGGTTCGGAATGGAAGTGGATGATGGAACATGTGCTTGAAGTGCCTGCAAGCCGGACCCATTGCTTTGAGATTACGTCGGTAAAGAGCCGTACTTTTCATTATCACTGTGCCTGCCCTATTACACACGAATTAACCGTGAGAAGGCATAACAAAGTTGTTCGAGGGGAAAGTCAGTATTTGTGCCGAAAATGTGGTGAGATATTAAAACAAGGAGCAAATATAGCTGCGACAGATATTAAATAGATTGGATCTATCGCAGCCAAAATCAACTGATAAGCTTAGGCAAACTCTGTCATCACCAATTTAGCAATTTCAAAGTAAATAATTAAACCCGTACCATCGATAAAAGTGGCAATAAAAGGTGCCGATACTACAGCGGGATCCACTTTTAGCTTCTTCAATACCATTGGAATAATTGAAGAAACAATGGCACTCCACATGGTAATTGCGATAATCGTCAAACTCACCACAATCGTTACTTCAGCACCAACACCAAGTATCCATGCCCTTATTAAAGCTGCCGCACCAATTGTAATGGCGACTAAAAAAGATGTCGAAACTTCTTTTTTCAGCACAGCACCGACATTACGTAAGCTCACTTCGCCCAATGCCATGGCTCTAACAAGTGTAGATGTAATTTGTGTACCGCTGTTGCCGCCTGTTCCAATCAATAATGGAATAAAGAAAGCCAGTGAGATAGCCGCTTCTAGTTGTTCTTCAAACGCTTTTAATACTGTCCCTGTATACGCCTCAGCGACGAATAACATGAGCAACCAAACCACTCGTTTACGCCACAATGTGACTGGGCTGGTTGATAAATAAGGTTCTTCAAGTGGCGTTGTAGCGCCTTGAAGCTGTGCATCCAACGTATTCTCATCTTCAATCAATTCAGCAATATCTTGAGGACGCAATACCCCCATCAATTTACCAAACTGCACAACAGGGATCATATCCAAACCACTGTGATTGATCAGGTCATAAACATCATGACGTGATTGTTCTGGAGCAACGGAAAAGTAATTATGTCTCATAATATCAGAGACGTGCAAACCTTCATCTGCCGCTAACAGCGATTTAACGGAAAGTATACCATTTAGATAATTATCCTGATCAACAACAAATAAAAATGTTGGAATTTGTTCACCATCAAGATGTTCAATCAAACTTTTTTTTACACAAGCAACTGAATCTGCAATAGAAACAGGTAAATACGACTGACTCATGTAAGCGCTTACTGTTGAGTCATCAATTTTCGGTTGCTGTGAATTGTTGTTTTTTAGGCGTGCGCCTTTCATTGCGGACTGAGCAATTGCTACAGTTCCCGCTTTATTCTGGGAAGTGAATGTCATTTTTTTAGTCCCTAGTTACTGTTGGTTACTCAAACAGTACTCACATAGGGGCGAAACCAGATGAGAGAATGCGATGGCTATCTCCACGTCTCGGTTTTAGCACTATACAACGTATCTCATTATAAAATAATGAGAAGTTACATGGGGATATACCTTCGTTCGATATATCCTGTCCTGATCTTGGGCGTCTCTCGACGTCGTCAGATCAGCAACCTGTGTTTGTATAGGAGCCTCGCCTAACGAGATACTGCACTTTTAATGCGTCGCGAATTATAACCATTGAGATGTTAATTACCACCCCAAAAAAAGGGTTAATATCGAATAGCCATTATTCTGTTTAGGATTTGTTTAAGTTGATGTATAACAACAATTCCCACCGAAACAAAATGTAATAAAATATGAATTTATATTTCAAAAAGATTAGTACTGTCTATAATTAACTCATACTAAACAGTTTTTTGGAGTTGTAGCACTATCCCGTTATAAAATAAGATAAAGGCGTAATTGCATTTAACCATTACGATGATTAATTGAAAAGTAATATTGTATATATTAATTTGTATTATTATATATTTTAAAATAATCTTATTTTATAGTATAAAAACCCTAATTAAGGGTTAATTAAGTCATGTGCCTATAATTACTTTATTTATAAGGATGTCGCCTTAGAATAATTTAAGTAAGCGAATGCACTTAAGTATTTATTAAACTCGAAAAACAACCACTTTCAGTTACACTTCAAAATAAAATAATAAAAACATATATTAATTTAGTCTTTAATATATTTTATTTTACATTAGAATAGTGTTAAGTTAATTAAAGAGTGAAGATTTGATTATGGACAAGACCATTGTCGGCATGCTGACAAACCTGACATTTAGGGGTAATGACGAGATAAAAATCGCTGCAATATCAGCTTTAGGTGATTATAAGGCGACAATTGAGTATGAAGAAGCCATCGTGCGTATTATTAATCTATGTCAGGACCCAAATAAAGAGATTGCAGTCTCAGCGATCAATACATTAAGTAAATTATCTATTTACTTTATGCATGATGGTAGTTATTTCAAGTAAAGATGCCTAATATTTAAAAAATTAGTCTGTTTATCACATTCTAATTCAATATTTTTCAATACGTTTATTTAATTAGGCATTAATACATAGACTACTGTCTCATTAATTCTATAAAGAATGAGACAGTCCATATATTTTTAGTGATACTAAAAAATACCCTAGGCTATTTCTGTATCACCTTGTAGTTGGCAGCTGCATGCTAATACATAACCATTTGCTATTTCTTCAGCCGTTAATGTCATAGTGCTACTTGTTATATAATTACCAGATAAAACTCTGGTTTTACAACTACCACAAACCCCCGCACGACAAGCTGCAATAACTGGTTGTTTATTTTGCTCTAAAGCAGAGAGTAAAGATGTACCAACTGGTACCTTAAAATTCATCAAACGGTGACGTATTTTTAAACTTAAGGTATCTTCACTTTCAATTGGTTCTGGATCTAACGAAAAACGTTCCATAAAAAAATGTTCAGCAGGAACGCCAAGATTTTTCGCAAATTGCTGGGCATTCTTCATATAAGGTGTTGGCCCGCATGTCATCACGACTCTAGAGCGAATATCAGGCACTAAAGCAAACAGTTTTTCTTGTGTTAAACGCCCTTCTGCGATTCCACCATGGTCAGGGTGTTCAGCCATAGTACACAATTGTAATCTCGGAGAATATAAATTAACTAGTTGTTGCCACTCATCAGCAAAAATAATTTGCTGCTGATCACGCACATTAAATAGAACTTTTACATCCGCTTGAGGACGATTTGCCATTAACCAACGTACCATTGACATAATGGGGGTTACTCCACATCCAGCCGCTAGCATCAAATATTGGTTACTGTTAATTTCTGCACAAGTAAACTCCCCTTGTGCATCCGAAAGCCACAAATAATCTCCTGGTTTAACTGAATTCGTTAACCAACATGAACCGACCCCATGATCCAACCGCCTAACGGTGATAGTAATAAAGCGACTTTGGCCTGGAGTAGAAGATATTGTGTAAGCACGCATTATTTCATCACTGTTTTTAATGCTTACTAATGCATACTGCCCAGGCGAATAAGTGTAAAAATCGTGATTGATTAAGTTAATCGTCCATACATCAGATGTTTCTTGATGAATAGAATGAATTTGCATTCTATTGGGACATAAGCTGCTTGGCATTGTCATCTTATCACTCCACTTGGTAGGGGGAATTATCATTCCCCCCTCTTTCATATTACTTTTTAAAAATTACGCAGGTAGGATTTCAGCTAAATCTTGTTCAACCGTTGTTATACTACGCATACCAAATTTCTCATTTAGTACATTCAAAAGATTTTCAGTTAAAAATCCAGGCGCAGTTGGTCCGGTATAAATATTTTTAACACCTAATGCCAAGAGCGTTAATAAGATAACAATTGCTTTTTGTTCAAACCAAGACAAGATCAAGCTAAGAGGTAGATCATTTACGCCACATCCCAATTTTTCCGCAAGATTAACTGCAAGCATAATTGCTGAGTAAGCATCATTGCATTGCCCAACATCGAGTAAACGCGGTAAACCTTCTAGTGTGCCGAAATCTAATTTATTGAATCGATATTTACCACAAGCTAATGTCATAATTAAACAGTCATTTGGCACACTGCGAGCAAAATCAGTATAATAACTACGCTCACCACGACTACCATCGCAGCCACCCACTAAAAATACATGGCGTAATTTTTTCTGTGCAACTAAATCAATAACGGTATCAGCCGCACTTAATAATGTTTGACGGCCAAAACCAACTGTAATTTTGTGCTCTATTTCAGTGTATGGGAAACCATTCATCGATAACGCTTGAGCAATCATTTCAGAGAAATTATCTCCAGTTAAATGTTTTGCTCCAGGCCATCCAACAATGCTGCGCGTCCAAATGCGATCTTTGTATTGCCCAACATCAGGATCAATAATGCAGTTTGATGTCATGAGTACAGGACCTGGGAATTTAGCAAACTCTACTTGCTGATTTTGCCAGCCACTACCGTAGTTCCCAACAAGATGAGAGTATTTTTTAAGTTCAGGGTAACCATGCGCTGGTAGCATTTCACCATGTGTATAGATATTGATCCCTGTACCTTCAGTTTGTTCTAGCAACATTTTCAGGTCTTTTAAATCATGACCTGAAATAAGGATACATTTGCCCGCGACAGGACGTACATTAACTTCTGTTGGGATCGGATGTCCAAACTCACCTGTTTCACCGGCATCCAGTATTTCCATCACTTTAAAGTTCATCATGCCAATGGCCATTGCGTTATCAAGCAGCTCATTCATATCAGTGGGTAACGTACCTAGCCATGCCATTATTTGATGATATTGTGCATAAATTTCATTGTTATATTGTCCTAAAACATGAGCATGCTCCATATAAGCAGCAGCCCCTTTCAGACCGTATAAACACAGCATGCGTAAGCCATGGATATCGTCACCAACACGCGCTTTATCAATATCTAATGCAAATTCTTCAGCTTGCTTTTGTAACGTTGCAATATCATTACTGTTTAACTGAAGATTAATTAACGGGTGATTGAAGACAATTGCACTATTTTTTGCTTGGCACTGCTTAATTAATTTGTCTCGCAGATATATCGCTTCTCTTGCATAACCAATAATACGTTCTGAATCAAAGTTAACATTGGTTAATGTTGAAAAAAATGCACGTGGAGCAAAACTATCTACATCATGATCGATAATGCCTAACTCGCGCGCTACCACTGCGCTAGCAGATAAACTTTGCAATACCGCAACTAATAGATCTTGCAAGTCAGACGTTTCAGCCGTTTTACCGCACATACCCTGCGCGTATGCACAGCCATTGCCAGCTGGAGTTCTAATTGTTTGTTCACATTGCACACAGTACATGTTTGTTGCCTCATAAGTTGCATTTGAAATACAACATTAAGATTAAACCTTTTTGACTAATAAGGAAGTGCGATTACAGACTATCTGAAGATTTATTGATCTAAATTAAGATTTAAATTTAATGAGAATCATTCACAGTTATCCATCTAATAAAGCAAGAAAAATTACTTTTATTATTCTGCAGTTAAAAATATCGATGTCATCGTCATCAAATTAACACTTGCACATTTTGATTTACTCAATTGATAATACCTTTACGTAACTTATTTAAGTGCGAAAAATACCATTTATTCAGTTAATCATTTTAAGGATTTATTATCATGAAGCGAAATATCCTTGCAGTTACAATCCCTGTATTAATAGCTTCTAGCACAGCAAATGCAGCCGAAGTGTATAATAAAGATGGGAACAAGTTTGATGTGTATGGACAAATTGATGTTCGACATTATCTTGCAGATGCTAAAAGTGGTGAAGATGGTGATGATTCAAGAGTGCGCCTTGGTTTTAAAGGCGATACACAGATTACAGATCAACTCATCGGCTTTGGCCGCTTTGAATGGGAAACCCCTACTAACAAATCAGAGAGTGATAACGAAACACAAAATCGTTTAGCCTATGCCGGTTTAAAGTTTGCCGATTATGGTTCACTTGATTATGGTCGTAACTACGGTGTGATCTACGATACCAATGCTTGGACCGATGTATTACCGCTTTGGGGCGCTGATACTATGGATCAAGAAGATACATTTATGATGGGGCGAAACCGTAATTTATTAACTTATCGCAATAACAATGCGTTTGGTTATATTGATGGGCTCAGTTTTGCATTACAGTATCAAGGAAAAAATGGCGATCAAAATAAATCAGCTAGCGACAGTGCACTAGATAATAATGGCGATGGTTATGGTTTTTCAACAGCCTATGAGCTAGGTTGGGGTATTTCGATCGGTGGCGGTTATTCAAATTCATCTCGTACACCAAGTCAAAATAACTCAGCAACAGGCGCTACAGGTAAACGAGCTGAAGCATGGAATATTGGCAGTAAATTAGAACTTGATGACATCTATTTAGCGGCAATGTATGGACAAACTTTAAATACAACTCGCTTTGGTGATGATAAGCATGAAACCACTGCGAATAAAACAGAAAACCTTGAATTAGTTGCGCTATATACATTTGATTTTGGTTTAACGCCATCTATTGGCTATAACCAATCTAAAGGCAAAAACTTAGGTCGCTACGGTAGTAATGACTTAGTTAAATATATTGCTGTCGGTGCAGCTTATGATTTTAATAAAAATATGTCCGCAGTTGTTGATTATAAAATTAATTTACTAAAAGACAATGAGTTTACTCGTGATTATGGCATCAATACAGATAATGTGTTGGGACTAGGTTTGATTTATCAATTCTAAAATAACTTATACGTTCACCTCATTGTGAAGACATGATGAGGTGATATTAATTTACTTATGAACGACAGAACATCATTATAGGATTATTAAATTTAATTTTTTGATCTTGCGATAGTGGAATTAGCCAAGATAAATTTGAAATAATATTTATAGGTAGTTGATATACAGAGTGTAAACTCACAATTTCTTTTTCAACTGTCTTTACCTGATTAAATTTTTCACTGTAGGTATAAAACATATATACACGATAATTATTTGAATTAGTTAAAATCAAAAAACATTGCCAGTCTGATAATTTCGTTATTACACCTGTTTCCTCAAAGAATTCTCGGACTATAGCATGATTAGCACTTTCTTCAGCTTCAATTTTTCCTCCCACGCCATTAAATTTTCCTTTTTGCCATTCTGGTTTATTTTTGTTGATCAGTACTACCTGTGAACCATCAGGGGAGTACATAAAACCTGTTACATAACTGATCATGGGACCCTCTTTGTTTAGCTACAAATAATCGTTTTTTCTCTATCTGCACCATATGAAATATAACGAATTTTTTTATTTGTTTGTTCTTCAATAAAAGATAAAAAAATCTCTAATGATTTTGGGAGTTGTGACCTATTTTGATAACATTCATTTAAAGGAGGCCAACCTGAAAATTTACGGTATATTGGTATAGCCTCAGCCAGATCTAATAGAGCTTCATCACATGAAACTGATTGGCCCTCAACCATATAATCTATTGCAATATAAACTTCATCAAAGCCTGCCAATACATCCACATTTGTTATTGCGAGTTCCGTAACGCCATTAAGCTCGATCGCTTGTTTAATTAAATTTAAATCTAACCAACCACATCGCCGCGGACGCTTGGAAACTGTGCCGTATTCATTTCCTTTTTCACGCAGTGTCTCTGCAATTTCATTATTCAATTCGGTCGGGAATGGCCCATTACCCACTCTTATCATATACGCTTTCATAACGCCTAAAATATGAATAGGTGAACTTGGGATCCCTATGACTGAAAAACAGCTTTGCACTAAAGTTTGATAAGCAACAGTATAAGGATAAGACCCAAATGCATTATCTAAAAATGTTGCTTGAGAGGTCTCAAGTAGTACATCTTCATTTCGATTAATTAGCTGACGAATTTTCTTATCTGTAAAAGACAGGTAAGGTTTTATATATTGGCATTGTTCATGCAGCACATCTAACGTTGTTTCAAAACTTAGCGCAACCTCACCATTAAAGACATATTTAATTTGCTTCTCACGTAACTGCCACAAAAAAGCTAATTTATCTCTTAAACGATCTTTATCAAGGGCATCACAGAGCCTAATCCCGTGACGGTTAGCTTTATCTTCAAAACAAGCGCCTATACCGACCCCGACCGAGCCTATTTTTCGTTTGCCTTTAAAATATTCAGATGCATGATTTAATAAGGCATGTATAGGCAATACAATATGACATCGATAGTCAATACAAATAGAAACATCTTGATAATTTGCTTTAAAGCGTTCTATTTCATCTATTAAAATTTCAGGGCTAATAAGTGCACCTTGGCAAACAAATAAGTTACGTTGATGCAAAGTAGCTGGTAACTGAGAAAATGACAGACGCTTATTTTTAACTTGAACACTGTGCCCTGCATTTGCACCTCCATTAAACCTAACAATATTATTCATTTTTGCAGAAAGGTAATCAACAAATTTTCCTTTCCCTTCATCTCCAAATTGTAATCCTATGACAGCATGTAGCATACCTCCTCCTATTTAAGTAATTCTTTCAGCTAAAATAGCAGCTTCGACTAATGAATTAACAACATATGCCCCCGTTGCTAATAATTTTTCCTCGCTATGAGTTCCTCCAGTATAAAGAATCGATTTTGCGCCAGCATCAAATGCCGATAATGCATCATCGGTAGAATCACCAATCACAACACAATCACTAGGTGAAATATTTAATTTTTCAATGTGTGATGCTAATTGTTTTGACTTACCAAACTTTAAAAGTTGTGAGCTTCGCCCGTGAATTAAATTGAAATATTTACCTACTTGAGTATTACATACACTTAAATCAAGATCGTCTTGTTCCATTAATGAACAAACTGATTGAGTTAGATTTTTTAATTGCTGATATTGTAAAGCTTTAATAGCATCCTTACACAGTTTCGCTTTTCTAACCTCTGGTTTATAATAATAATTAAAAATATTCCCAATTTTTTTCCATTCAATTTTTGTTGGAGTACGACCTAATACATTATGATAAAATTTCTGAATGGGAACCGAGTAATATTGTCTATATTCATTTAACGTCAATGGCTTAATATCTAAGCTAATAAACACTTGATTAGCTGCAAATAAAGAAATATTAACATCATCTAAAAGAGTTCCATTCCAATCCCATATAATATGTGTTTTTTTCATAGTTCCTCTTTTATGTTGGATCCTCAATAAATAAACTAAACCTATTAAATAGTGCTAAAAGTCTTTTTTCCGCTGGAAATATTTTATACAATATTGATATCATTTTTAATGAATAATTAGCCCAATCTTCTGTTGTAACGCCACATACTTCCAATGCATTTTTTTCTTTATCTTTTAATATATTAAGCAACTCAAAATGCCTAAAACACCATGGTGTTAACTCCGTCATAAAGTTTAGCTCAAATATCTGATCTTGATGTTTATACACCTTACACCTAAAAAATTTTTCCCAATGTAATTCCGTTGCATATGTTGATATAGAACAGTCTGTTATTGCATTTAAATATTGTTTAGCTTTATTTAAGGTTACCCCACTACCACAATTATCATCTATCAATAATATATTCCCTTTATCCAACCAATTTTTATATAGCGGTATTGATTTACCAATATTTCTCTCATCATAATAAGAGATTTTTATGATACTAAGAGGCTTATTTAAATAACAACTTGCTATCGCTGCGCAACTAATCCCACCCAATGCAATACCGACAATATAATCATACTGTTTTTTTAGATAACTAACTGATGATAAGGAAATAAAATGATTGTCTGCTTCAATTTGTTCCCGTGGAAATTTTAACTCTAAGCTAGGATCAATCGAAATTCCCTCTAACTCATCGGTATATTTAGGTAAAGGCTTTCCTTGAAAGAAACAGATAATTGTATAAGCACACCAATTAATTGCTCTGATATAATTAAATAAAATACTTTCAAAACTATCATAAGCTCCTATAATAAAATCAGCTAAACGAACCAATTTAGAGAAAACATGATCTACAATCACATACTTTATAATTTTTTCCGCAGCCATATAAGGAACCATCAAATATTTATTTTTTAAAACTTTTATTTGATGGATCATTTGGTTGCAATTTAACTTCTCGTAATAACTTTGCCCTCGACTATTTAGCATACCATTATTATAATGAAATAATTCAGGAGAATATCTATATGCTTTATAAAATAGGCTATTATCCACAGGATAATATAATGCACCTAGCAAGCTTATATTCTCCATTTTAATAGAAAATATTTTTCCCATAAATGCACTCTTAATCAAGATTAATTAAATTATACTATCGATAAAATACTAGGTATATTTATTATACCTATATGAAGTGCTTGCCCAAGTATCACACCTTCAATACCTAGCTCTCGCATGTCAGATAATGTGATAATATCATTTAAAGATGAAACACCACCACCAGCAATAATAGGACTATCAGTTTTAGTACAAACTTTTTTTAATAAATCAAAATTTGGTTTACTTAACATTCCGCCTTTTTCAACGTCTGTGACGACATAACGTAAGCAGCCTAACTTATTTAATTTGTCTAATACTGGCCACAATAAACCACCATTCACTCTCCATCCTCGGCTCGTTAAGTAATAATCACCATTAATTTGTTTAACATCTAAAGCAATAGCGATTTTATTACCATGTTCTTTGATTACCTTTTCACACCACTTTATATTTTCTAATACCGCAGTACCAATATTTACTCTTTCGCATCCTAAATTCAATGCACGCTCAAGTGTTCTATCGTCCCGTATTCCACCACATACTTGAGCACGAACATGCGACATTGAAATTGCCTGTTTCACCGCTTGATAATTATCACCAGTACCTGCTGCTGCATTTAAATCAACGATATGTACTTTTTTTGCTCCTTCATTCTGCCATTTGTTAATAACTTCAGTCGGTGTTCCAAGGATCATCTTACTGACGTGAGATTGGTCATAAGAGTTTTCTAACGTCATTTTGATTGCAGCTTGTGAAACCATAGCAAAACCAGACACGATATCAATTGATGGGTAAATATCGAATGGAGTGGTCATACTTACCCCCTTATTGAAACTGAATGTAGACGCTAGATATTAATTCACTGATTATTTAGCTTACAAATTCAATAAAGATCAGTTTCTATTCATTGTTATCATTATTGAAATAAATCATTCCCTACATGCAAATAATTAGGCTTATATATTGAATTTCATACACATTAAAATCGTATTTCAATAGTTATAAAGTGCTGGTACTTTCTCTATAACTCATTTTATTTCTTAAATAAAATACCTACCCATATTTTTATGATATGGTTGCCTTATTCTTTGTTATGCTAGAATTATTGTTGTTTTGTCACCAATCATAAATAGAGAGTCATAAAGAGATGTCCGAACAAAGTCCTATTAGTCAGTCCGCGATGAAGTATCGTTTCGGAATACTCAGACGATTAAAAGAATCCAATAAAACTCCACTTGGTATCTTATTATTGGCCGCTTTGATTGGCGCATTTGTTGGCCTAGTAGGTTCTCTTTTTGAATTGGGTACTACGTGGGTCAGTAACTATCGCAGTAGTACCGTTAGTCAATATGTCACTGATAAATGGCTAATCATCCCAGCAATGTTTGCAGTATCAGCCATACTCGCCATGATTGGTTATTATCTTGTCAAAAAGATATCGCCTGAATCAGGCGGCTCTGGTATCCCTGAAATTGAAGGTGCTCTACAAGATTTGCGACCTGTTCGTTGGTGGCGAGTGATCCCTGTAAAGTTTTTTGGTGGATTAGGTGCTTTAGGCTCAGGTATGGTACTTGGTCGTGAAGGCCCAACAGTCCAGCTTGGGGCAAATATTAGCCAAATGTTTTATGACATTTTCCGTGTTAAAAATAATGAGTCACGCCATACTTTATTAGCTGCTGGTGCAGCAGCAGGTTTATCAACTGCCTTTAATGCTCCTCTTGCAGGTATTTTATTTGTTATTGAAGAAATGCGTCCTCAATTCAAATATAGCCTCATTTCTATTAAAGCAGTATTTATTGGTTCGATTACATCAACCATCGTGTATCAATTAATCAGTGGTCAGGCTGCAATCTTAAATGTTGGACATTTTTCATCAGCTCCATTAAATACACTTTGGCTCTACTTAATTCTAGGCATGCTATTTGGCGTTATTGGTATTTGTTTTAATAATTTCTTACTTTACTTGCAAACAAAATTCCTCGCATTCTATAAAGATAAAGTTTCTCGGTTTGTGCTCATGGGTGGCCTAATTGGTGGCTGCTGTGGGGCGATTGGTGTGTATATGCCAGAAATTGTTGGTGGCGGTTTTTCAGTGATCCATCAGATGATGGCAGGTAGTTTCACTGTGACTATCCTATTGTTATTTTTCGCTCTGCGTTTTTTAACCTCTACAATTAGCTTTAGCTCAGGAGCACCTGGCGGAATTTTCTCCCCACTTCTCGCATTAGGTACGCTTTTCGGTGGAATTTATGGTTACTGTATACAAGAAATATTTCCTGATTATCCGATTGAGATTGGAACTTTTGCTATTGCGGGTATGGGGGCATTATTTGCCGCAACAGTACGAGCGCCACTAACCGGTTTAGTTTTAGTACTTGAAATGACAAGTAATTATCAGTTGATTTTACCGATGATTATTACTTGTTTAGGAGCAACTATGGTTGCACAGCTACTTGGTGGCAGACCGCTCTACTCGGTTTTATTAGAAAGAACCTTGCAAAGAAGTTCACAGCAAAAATCAAATGACCAAGCAAAAGCAACAAACTAAGCTTAATGATTTAGCGGGATACTCATGTATCCCGCAATAATATTATTTTTTCTTCGCAATCAATGTCGCAAAATTAAGTTTAATACGGTTACCATCCGCATCAGTGCGATGCAAATGTCCAGGATCTTCGTTGTACTTTAAAATTTCCCAATCTTGATAATACTCTTGAAGCTCACCGGCTTTGAGGAAACATTTGAATGGGATCAAATCAAGTGGTGCATCTGGTGTTTCAACTGGGCAAACAATTAAATTAATACCGCCAGATAATGTGTGCGCCTGCATATCGGCAATAACATTAGCAATGTTCTCTCTCTGTAAAAACATTAGAACAACCGTCGATATAATCAGGTCATAGTCACCTTTTATTTGATGGCTATTAATATCATAAACGGCGGTCTTGATATTTTCGATCTCTGCTTGTCTTTTTACAAACTCAATTGCTTGAATGTGTTGTGGGTTAATATCCACAGCAGTGACATCATAGCCTTGCAGAGCAAGATAAAAACTATTACGTCCGCGTCCTGAGCCGAGATCAAGCGTTTTACATGGTTGAGATAGGTGATTTTCACATAAAAATCTGACTTCCGAATGCGGGATAGTCAATCCATATTCTTTATAAAATTTAATCTCTGGCTGACATAAAAAAGAGAGCTGGCATTGCATATCATCACTACAAGCAGCAATTCGGTGCCAAACTTGTGGAGCAATAAGTGGCGGTTGATTATTCACATCAAATGTAAATTTCTGCTCACTGCCATCATCAGCAAAAATGATAAAATCTAGCGTTCCTGCTAAAACACGAAGCTGAGCATAAGTATCCTCTTTCGTGTTATGTCTATCTTGAAACATCAACGGAAGAGACGCTTTATCCCATACAGGCATCGTTTTGTAGCAAACTAATTCACTCATACCATCACCTTTAAGTTGCATATTAAATACATCTTATAGTTTTATTGAATAAGCTGCAAAGGTTTCATGATGAGATAGATATTGACTTGATTAAAATCAACCTTCTGTTTATTCGGAACGTTCAGACTGCTGAAAAACGTATTATATTTGGTGGCAATGAATAAGATTTTGAAATTAATAAGTAAAATCAACTCATTGATTTTCGACTGAGAACACGAAGTGGGAAAAAACACTTTTATCCCACTTCGTCAACGATTTCAATCTTCTGTTTACTCAGAAGGTTGTCGAAAAAACTTAATATCCAAGTTGTTTCGCAGAAAGCCCTAGGAACTCAAATGGTTTACTATCAACATACTCTTTGGTCGCATCACCTGAAAAAATATGATCCTGCTCTACACCTAAATCTAATTTTTTAACCTTACCTGTTTCAGCTGAAAAGTCGATTTTCTTCAAATCCGTCCAAAAAATATTTGGGGTTAGCGCTGATTCAAAAAAGTAGAGTTGGCGTTTATGGTCAACAAGCGTCCGCCAACGCGTTGATGAAATTTCTGGAGAATTTTCTGTTGTTAAACCATAAGGAACTGAGACATTACGAATAACACCAAATACACTGGCTACCGCTTTATTTGGCGTTGTGTGTTGTGGGATGGCATTAATATAAAATTGAGCTCGGGCAAACCTATCCGCTGAACGATTCGTCCCAGGTAACATGACTGTACCACCAATTCCTTGCCAATATTCCTGCATCGCTAGCTGTTTCTCGTAAGTCGGAGAGTTTGTCATCACCTGATATTGGCGGCTGTGGTGGATCACTTGTTTACCATCAATATATTCAATAATTGCACTATCACCGCTCGCATCTGATAATGATAAGTGCAATGTCGCCAAGCGATCTTGACCCGGTACGTTATCGGTCATGACCACTAAAGGTGTTTTTTCCAGTGCCTCTACAGCTTCAGCAACAGATGCATAATTATCAAGCATATATTGTGCCCATAGAGAAATAGATAATGCAGGCTGCTTATCATCCGCTTGTGGATACTTAGATTCTGCTAACCATAAAAGATTAGTAACTAAACCTTTTTCATTAACACCATCTGTTGTAGAAATATCATAACCAGAAGCAATCACGCTGCCATATTTGGATTTCCATTTAAGAGAATTAGGCCCAGCAATCCCATCTCTTTCCATACCGCGAGGAAAAATCCATAAATTAGTTCCAATATCATATTTCCAATCCATTGTTCTTGCGGTCATGGTTTGCTGATCATCGCCTAAATAAACCACTCTAGTACAAGCTTGGGTGACGATTGAAGGGACGTATACCGCGGCCGCTGTTAGCAGAGCAACCATACTTTTCTTAACAAATGACATCCTACCTCCTCGATAAAATTCAAACTTATCGTAACCCTATAATAATAAACTAACACAATAGAATATATTAATGGTAATCAATTAAGACGCCCATTGGCTTAGCCATAGAATTTAACTCTGAAAGTATAGAAGAATTACTTAGCTTGCACAGCCATTTGAAACATTCAATAACAATAAAATGCTATTTAGTCATTAAAATAGAGGAAGTAATAGGTCGTATTTGACTGTTGGATGGTAAAAGACCCCATAATAAATGGGGTCTGCTATTTGTTACTACTGATTAGCACTTGAAAATAAGGTTCTTAAAAAAGCGGCTTTTTGTTTATTATCAGGCATCGCAAGAATGTGGTCATAGAAGCTAATAGAAATACGACAAGTTAAAGCTGGCTTTTGTTTTGCTTGCTCTAAGTTCGCAAGTAATTGAGTTTCCTTGCCGTATTGTGCTGCCAGTTTCTCTTGTAAACTGGTTAAAATCGCCATTTGTTCTTCATTAGTTAATGTTGGCTGTTTGATATTGGACTCACTTGAAATTAGCAAATCATTGGTTGCTGCTAATTGCTTAAGTAACATTGCATGGCTTTTTTGTGGCGGAATAACGGCCGCAGAATCGCGTAAATAAGGGAATAGTGAATAGAAACAAGTTTGCCCTGTTGGATCAGCCTCTAGTAACACTTTTAAATAATCATTCACTTTATGAGTAAAATTAATCACTGAGTCATCTGTTGCATAGGGCATTCGCTCAATCACTAACTTCATCACGCTAGCAACCACTTGATCAAACATTTGTCGAGTCAGTAACTCGTTCGATGGATCATACTCACGCACGATTTGTTCTAGGCTCTGATACGCGACAGGGCTCATTTTTTTAATCGTTTCAATAACAGGCATCTGCTCTTCTAATTTCGACAATGCCTCTACTTGGCTCACGCTTAATGGTGCCGTTAAAACATCTTCTTGAACCTCAGCATTCGTCTGTGTTGATAATGTATTATCATCCTTGCCTAACCAATAAAATCCGATGGCAAATGCAATAAAAATAACAACAACAACCAGTGCTGTTTTGCGTGAATTTTTTGTCTCCAAGGGGCTTACCTTTATATCTAGATACCTATTAATTTTTCAATTGATTTATTTAAATAAATTTTATTTATAAAAACCAATTGATTTTCTATACATTCTACCTTGTTATAAAGTTCTCAAGCTATAGGAAAAAGGGAAATTAACCATATTATTTCGAGGATCAATTGAGTATCAGCTGCGTGAGACTATGAAAGTCGAGAAAACGATGTCGCGAGTGCCATCGCTATGCCTTAAAGATGTATGCTTTCATACAAAAAACTATAAATAAATGTAAAAAGCCCCAATACATAAATGTATTGGGGCTTTTAGAGGTTGTTGACGGAGTAGGAAAAAAACGTGGTTTTCCCGCTCCGTGTTATCAGCCGAAAATCAATGAATTGATTTTCCTAATTTATTTCAAAAACCTTAACCTCTGCCGACAAACAGAATTCGTTTTTCAGCTAATTAGGCATTACTTCTCTTGAACACCTTCAACTGAAATCAGCAATTCTGCTTCTTGTGATTTTGGACCAAGGTCAGATTTAATGTTGAAATCTTTCAACTTGATATTACCTTGAGCTTCAAAACCAGCACGATAGCCACCCCATGGATCTTTACCTTCACCCATTAGTTTTGCATCTAAAGTAATTGGTTTTGTCACACCATTTAAAGTGAAATCACCAGTGATCTTATAAATTTCACCTTCTTTTTTCACTTCTGTTGAAACAAATTTCGCTTCTGGGAATTTTGCTGCATTTAAGAAATCACCGCTACGCAAGTGTTTATCGCGCTCTGCATGATTAGTATCGATGCTGCCTGTTTTGATAGTGACTTCAACTTTGTCCTTTGCAGGATCTTTTGCATCATAAGTAAAGCTACCATCAAAATCTTTAAAGCTACCGTAAACCCAGCTATAACCTAAATGTTGGATACGGAATTCGATAAATGCGTGCTGACCTTGTTTATCAAATTTATAGGTTTCTGCTAAAGCTGAACCTGCGGTTAAAAATAAAGCTCCAGCAGCTAAACCAAGAACTGTTTTCTTAAACATATTTATCTCCACGTTTATTTATCGGGATTAAAACCCAACATTCTTTTTAAAGTAATATCACCATCAAAGAAGTGATGTTTAAATGCCGCAAAGGCATGTAAAACTGATAGCAAAACAACGGCCCAAGCAAGATATAGATGAACTTCACCTGCGGTATCTGCCTGTGTTGCTGCTCCAGTAAATAAAGCCGGTACTTCGAACCATCCAAATACACTAATTGGCTGGCCATCAGCGGTTGAAATTAAATATCCACTGATCAGGATACTAAATAAAATAATATAGATGAGAATCTGTGCAATTGCTGAACTTAATCTCGTTAAGCGACTATAACTCTCAAGAGGCTTAGGTGGTGGCGAAATAAAACGCCAAACCACACGAAATGCCATAACAATAAATAATAAAATACCTATACTTTTATGAATTTCGGGGGCTTGATGATACCAGCTATCATAATAACCTAGTGTCACCATCCATAAACCTAATGCGAACATTCCATATACGACGATCGCAACCAACCAGTGAACGAGCAAAGAGATATGCCCGTAACGTGTGGCACTATTTTTCCATTGCATATAAATAACCTTGTAAATTAAAAGGTAATTGAGCGTTTTAATAAACTGCTGTAATCATAAGGGTTATCAAAAATTATTCCTATCCCTAACTTAAACAAATATTTTGTTGATGATATTCAAATACGGTCACCATTCTTAATATTTTTTATAAATAGTGATTTGTCGAGCTTTAGATATTAAATATTAATAAAATTATCTTCAGTTTTTGTAAACAAAAGAAACCATTTATTTTTATTACTCGCCATTGGTTAATATTTTGGTTATATCTTATAATTAAAAAAATATAGGCTATCGTTCATTCTTTTGTAAAAAGACATTTGTAGCTTCTCTAAAACCCCTTTAAATTGTTAACTTCGTATCATCTTGATCTCACCTTTCATTTTCAGACCTATCGCCTCATGGAGAAAGTGACTATGTACAAACTTTGGATAGCCAATAAAAATTACTCCTCTTGGTCTTTACGTCCTTGGATCTTGCTGAAAGTACTGAATATTCCTTTTGATGAAAATATCTGCTATTTCGAAGTCGGAATTGGAAAAAGTAGTCACGATAAATTTAAAAGCTTTTCTCCATCGGGTTTAGTGCCTTGTTTAGTCGATGGAAAACAAACTGTATGGGACTCACTCGCTATTAGTGAATATTTATATGAAGAATACCCGCAAGTTTGGCCTACAGATAAAAATGCACGTACATGGGCGAGATGCGCTAGCGCAGAAATGCATTCTGGATTTTCAGTTCTTCGTCAAACTTGCCCAATGAATCTCTCTCACCAATCCCCCCTTGAAAAAATATCAAGGGAGTTACAAGCTGATCTAAATCGCCTTCAACAATTATGGCAGGAAGGCTTTACCACTTTTGGAGGACCTTGGCTGGCAGGAGCACAGTTTACTGCGGTAGATGCGTTCTTTGCTCCCATCGCATTTAGAATACGAAGCTATCAATTACCTGTCAGCAATGCAGCACAACAATGGGTTGACCGAATGATTGCTTTACCCGCGATGCAAGAGTGGTATCACTCTGCACTTACAGAGCCAGTGGTCGAACACATTTAAGCTAGCAAAGTGGGGTAAAAACTCACGTTTCCACTTTGTTAGCCATACTTTCAATAATTCAAATTCCGTTAAGCGGTAAGAGCATCCGTCCCAGAGAGCTTATATACATAATTAATGTGGATGAGCGGCGTTAACAATACGGCGACTTGATATATGACGAGTACATTGATGTAAAAAAATTCAACTGCACGAGCATCAAAATTATTTTTTAAACAATGTGATTGAGTTAGCAGCAACTTTATACCTTAAATAATTCAAGATGCAGCTAAACAACAAGCGAGTAAACGTCGCTCTACAACTCTGTAATAGGAGGAATGACAAGTATCAATATTATAAATTAATATCCCACGGATCGGCAGTCATCACATTACCTCGTGGTGT
Organism: Providencia manganoxydans; assembly: GCF_016618195.1. Lineage (NCBI taxonomy): Bacteria > Pseudomonadati > Pseudomonadota > Gammaproteobacteria > Enterobacterales > Morganellaceae > Providencia > Providencia manganoxydans. Next base: position 1,400,583 of record NZ_CP067099.1, on the reverse strand, counting down.
ATGTAGAGTCACTTCGTCATTTTTAAACCATTCAGCCAATGAAAAGCCCCCTTTTGGAGTCTCTACATGAATATCTATACGACATAATGGCGTATTTGCTTTAATGGCAAACTCAGCAAAATCTTCTTTTTGGTGCGGTGTTGGACAACGAATAACCACGTCCAAATCGCCATCTGATAACATACTTTGAATATCAGTAACCAATGTATAAGCGCAACTGCCTGTCACTGCCCATGTCCATGGCCAATTATGCTGTGAAAGAAGTAACAGCACTTGTACTGGTGGTAGTGCAATAAACATGGAACGTTGTAGTTCACGTGAATTACTGACAAGGGATGCAACATCCATAATATGTGTAATAGATGATTTATCAATTTGTGTAACAAAGCGTTGTGAGGGTTTAATACCGCGGATCCCAACTGTAAGTTTATTTTCTGCTGCCGCTTCTCTACGCACTACTAATGGCAATTGTTTATTCCATTGAGAAATCACCCATTCAGGTAATGTTTCTACGGGTAAATCATCAAGACTATTGATCCAAACAAAATCATGTGGCTGCACTTGCATTATCTATTCCTTGTTTTCAATCTAATGATGCACTATAGGATTATTATGCATTTTTAAGCCGCAAAAAAATACCGCGCGGCACATTTATACAAAAACAACCATTTATCGTTTACTTTCAATCGATTTAATTGATTCAAAACGGTAAGCTTATAATTATGTTAATATAAAATCATCTTAATAAATAATAACTTATAAAACCTATTGTGAGCATCTTTTTATGAGGAAAATACCAGCAATCAATGACGGACTCATGTTCAGTGGCTGTATGCTATTAAGTGCTTTAGTGGCATTTGCCATTATGGATGTACAAGCCTCTATGTGGGCCGCATTCTCGACATTGTATGCATTTAACCTATTTAATGCGGCTAAAGAGTACAAAAATTATCTTTATACTTCTTTTTGGCTTGTCATGATCCTCGTCGCGATTTTTATCGGTGATACGCTACGATTAGGTACCGCTTTTTATATCTACCTTACCCTCTTTTCTTTTGTTTATTATCAGCTTTACGGGACTGATCCTGTCATGGATCTGACCATGAAATTTATGATTATTATGTCCACCATTGGAACGATCCTACCTGATATTTCTAAAAGCTTAGCATTTGGATTTATTATTGGTAGCAGCGTCACTTTAATAACCTGTTATTTATTAAGTAAAAAAATGCATCGCCGTGCTATTATTACAGGAAGTTTAGTTGAGCAAAATTTATTTACCTTACGTAAATACATTATTCCTCGTTCAATGACCTATGCAATTGGACTGATGCTGTCATTAACCATCCCACTGATGCTTGGCTTAGGCCATTTTTATTGGACATTACTCACCTTTGTATTTGTATTACACCCAAAATCACAGAGTATCATTCAAATCACCTTACAACGTGTTGCCGGAAGCTTACTCTCTGTCGTGTTGCTTTATTTCTTATTTAATACCCCTTTGATGCCTTATATCGGATTAGCGGCGATTGTTGTTTTCGCATTTCTTATGCCAATGAGCTTTCATCATGGCTATACCTTTATGACATTTGTTGTCACCAGCCTGATCCTTTCAGTACTTGAACAAGTGATTTATTGGCGACATCCTGCTTATGTTCTGTTATTTGATAGAATACTAGAAACCGCATTAGGTGGAGCGATTGCGGTAGCCACCAGTATTATTCTTAGATTATTTAGAGATGCGAAGTAATTTCCTATCAGCCCTGTCATGCAGGGCTAATTCAACATCATGATCCCTCTATTATTTCCAATACGAAGTTACTGTGATTATGATTTCGTCTAGCTGAAAACAACATTCCCGCCCCATTAAAGTAAATAGCAATTATATTCTCAATAATTCGAGATGCAGGTAGGCGACAAGTGAAGATAGGCGGGGAGCATAGATAAACTCTATGACTCGACTCGCTGAGTATAGTCAACAACCCTGCAACTTGAAATATAACGAGTATAGAGTGAATGACAACTAAGAAATCATACAGATTTAAATGCTGTGTTGAGCAAATTATCAATTTTTGCCAATTAGCATTACCACCACAAAATCCATCTTTGCAAAGCCACTCGTAATGAAGAGTAAATTGCTAAGGGAATACCACTACATTTATTAACATTACGTTATACTCAAAGGGTACCCACTAAAAATATGACTATTAAAAATACTCTAATACATCAAGATGCAATTAGGTAAAATGCACCAACAATGAAGCCTGATACAAAGACTGTTTTAGCCTAACACCGCAGCTTGAATAACGATGAGTATAATTAACTTGCGGAGCAAACAATGAAAATATCCATTATTGGAGCAACAGGTTTTGTAGGCAAGGCACTTGTTAATGAAGCGCTGCTTCGCCATCATCAAGTTATGGCTATTTCTCGTCATAGTAATCAACTCTCACAGCATGCTCATTTAATCACTATGGCGGGAGATATTACGGATACCCCTTGGCTAACCGCTCGGCTCCGAGGCCAAGATATTGTGATCAGTGCCTTCAATGGGGGTTGGCAAAACCCTAATTTGTATCAAGATACCATAACGGGTAACCAATCTATCTTACAGGCAGTCCGACAATCAGGCGTAAAACGTTTTATTGTTGTCGGCGGTGCGGGTAGTCTCGAAATAGCGCCAGGTGTCGATTTGATTGATTCCCCTGATTTCCCCGCGGCTATCAAACCGGGTGCCCAAGCCGTAAAAGAATTTAAGCAAACCTTACAAACGATACAAGATCTTGACTGGACATTTGTCTCCCCTGCGGCTGTACTTGAATCAGGAGAACGAACTGAAACATTTAGAATTGCAGGCAACCAACTGTTAATGAATGGGCATGTTCCCGCAAAAATTTCAGTGGAAGATCTTGCTGTCGCCATTCTTGACGAAGCCGAAAAACCAAAATTTATTCGGAAACAATTCACTGCGGCTTACTAACTCATACGCTAATACGGTTTGCCCCTAGAAATAGGGAGCAAACCGATTTTCTCTTAATTACAAACCAAATTTGCCTTTGAGCTTATCCAACATTTGTTGTTGAAATAGTTCAAATTCAGCCCTAGGTTGTTGCAAGCCAATAAAATCCAATAATGGATCTTGGACTTCAGTTCTAACCCCCACCATCTCTTCAATCACCGCTAAACCACAAAATGGTACATAAGCTTCCGAGTAGCCGCCTTCATGAACAATAACCAGCTTTCCATCACATAGCCTATCTGCAGCTTCCATGACTAACTGAGTCATTTCTCGAAAACTTTCACTGTGTAATTGCATTCTTGCCAGTGGATCTAATGCATTTGCATCATAGCCACTAGCAACAATGATCAACTCGGGTTTGAAGCGCTCCAAGGCAGGTATGACTATCTGTTTCATTGCATAGATATAGCTATTGTGGCCAGCGCCAGCCAGTAATGGAATATTGAGATTGTACCCTTCACCTTCACCACCACCAATATCATCTTCACCGCTATACCCCGGAGGAAAACATCCGTCTTGATGCAATGAAATGGTTAAAACATCGGAGCGATCCCAAAAAATATGTTGAGTACCATTACCGTGGTGCACATCCCAATCAATGACGGCTACACGCTGTATATTAAATTGTTCTTTTGCACGTTCAATCGCTAATGGAATGTTTGCTAGGAAACAAAATCCCATGGATTCATCGGGCAAACAATGGTGCCCAGGTGGTCGAGAAAGGCTATACGCATTATCCAACTCACCGCTAAGTACTGCTTCGACGGCCGCACAGGCTAACCCAGCTGATAATTTAGCAATCTCATAACTACCCGGCCCTAATGGCGCTTCTTTACCTAAGAGCCCGCCACCATTATCGCTGACTTGTTTAAAACGGGTTAAATACGCTTGAGGATGTATTTTTAGCAGAGTTGCTTCACTCGCGGGTTCTGCTGAAGATAAAACAAGAGAACGGCTTAGTCCCGAAACGTCCATTAGGCTCTTTAGTCGCCTTTTAGTTTCAGGGGATTCTGCATGTGAAGCCCCTGCGGGCGGTTGTACCCATCCTCCAACAGGTAACGTGGTTGCGTGCAAGCCGGTACTGTGCCAAAAACAATGCTCATCAAAGAAAAAACCTGTTTTACGCTTCATTACTACCTCACTCATCATGTTTTATTTACATAAAATTAACACAATGAATACATCTGAACAGATTAACATATTAATAATGTGATTGATGTAAAATTAAAACAGCATTAATTACATTGGTAACTGGCATTAACAGATACTGTTAATATGACAATAAAAAAAGCCAGCAATGAATTGCTGGCAAAGTCTAGATAACAGATTTTGGTTTTGGTATATACCCTAAATAATTCGTGATGCAGCTAAATCGAGTCAATAACACTGCAACTTGAAGTATAATGAGTATAAAAACTACTTTTTATCACGATGTTTAGCTGCATATTCTTCACTATTAACCCAGTTATGATCTTTCTCCCACGTAAAGAGCCATTTACGTGTTGGTCCAGCCATAACATTCAGGTAATAGTTATCATAACCAGCCATTGTTGCCATTGGGTGATAGCCCTTTGGCACCATTACCACGTCTTTATTATAAACAGCCATACACTCATCTAATTCACGATCATCAGTGTAAACACGCTGCATACAGAACCCCTGAGATGGGTTCAAACGATGATAATAGGTCTCTTCCAGATAAGTTTCTGCGGGTTCATTATCAGTATCATGTTTATGACTTGGATAAGAACTTGTGCACCCTTCATCTGTAAATACCTCAACTACGAGTAAGCTGTCTGCTGATTTATTATCTGGAAGAATGTTATGAACATAACGTTTATTGTTTCCATGTCCACGCTGCTCTGCATCGATGTCATTCGGTCCAATTAAACGTGTTGGGTAAGTTCCTTTACCTTTTGCTTGGCATACGGCTAATTCCAGCGCTGTTTCAGCAGTAACTTCAATAGCTTCTTGTGCGGTTACATAAACAGCATAGGGCTTTTTACGCTCAAAAGGATCCATGCGATCACCGATATTAGCAAATGTTTGCTTTGGTGTTTTGACTGTTGCTTTACCCGCAACTAACACTAAACATACCTCATTTTCCGATGCCGGCAAGGAAATCGACTCACCTTGTTTTAGTTCATACACATCAAAGTGGACATACCCCCAATTAGCTGATTCTGGCGTAATATGCTGAGTACGCTTCTGCTCATCTGGTGAATGATACTTTGATAATAATTTAGACATATCGCTTACCTCGGCTCTAACAACATATTTTAAGCTGCGACAATACATCGCAGCTCAAATTATTAACTTCACTGGCGTTTAAATCAGACCTGCATCTTTAGCAAATTTGTGCAAGTTATTATAGCCCAGTGTCGCATAAGTTAATGGATGGGCAATTGCAGGATCTTGCTCCGCTTCAACCACTAACCATCCATTTTCATATTGGCTATTTTTTAATACTTTAAATACCGCTGGATAATCAACACAACCGTCGCCCGGAACGGTAAATACCCCCGCTAATACGGCATTCAAGAAGCTTGTTTTGCGGTTTTTAACATCTTGTAGTACATCAGCACGGACGTCTTTACAGTGAACATGGTTGATACGTTTTGCCCAACGTTTAGCAACTTCAACAGGATCCGCTCCCGCAAAAGTTAAGTGACCAGTATCGAGTAGTAAGCCAACTTCATCACCTGTATATTTCATTAAATTATCAACATCTTCTGCTGATTCAATGACGGTTCCCATATGGTGGTGATAAGCAATTTGGACCCCTTGTGACAAGGTGTATTTTGCAAATTCAGTCAGTTTTCTACCGTACTCTTCCCACTGATCTGCGGGGAAAAGTGGACGCATGTGTACAGGTTTGTCTTGATCACCATGAATACAGTGTGTGACTTCAGCAAACACCATCACTTTCGCCCCTAAATCACGCAGTAATGCGAGGTGACCTTGAACCGCTTCAATTTCTTCTTCAACGCTGCGAGTCAGTAATTCCCCTGAATACCAACCAGAAACCAGTTTAAGATCATGTTGTTCCAGGATTGGGCCTAAAATTTCTGCTTTACGCGGAAACTTATTACCGAGTTCAAAACCAACAAATCCTGCCTGACGACCTTCAGTTAAACATGTTTCCAACGGCGTTTCAGCGCCAAGTGTTGGTAAATCATCATTGGTCCATGTCAAAGGGTTAATACCGAGTTGGATTGCCATGATGAGGCTCCTGTGTATAGGTAAAAGTAATATTATTTACGCTGACGCCATAAGGCGATCAGGCCGTGGTAATTGTTTTTAATCGCTTCTACTAGCGCATCATCATCAAGCTCACCCTTCATCCATGCTAATGAAGGCTTACCGAACAATGTGCGGCCTACTGCAAACCCTTTTACAATGGCTTTTCCCGCAGCGGCATTAAAACCTGCTTCTAATTCAGCTTGTGGCGCATCTAACCCCAGTAATACGACACCTCGACAATATGGGTCACGCTCTTGGATCAAGGAATCCACTTCATCCCAATTTTCGGATTGCAGTGGTGGAAGCTTCCACCAGTCAGGTTTGATACCTAAGTTATAGAAACGTTTAATTGCACGTAGATAAAGTTCGTCATTACGTTCCATATCCGCAGGTAAAATAACTTCAAGTAATAATTCATGCCCAGATTGGCAGCAGGCGCTATAGACTTCTTGAACTGTTTTTTCCTGCTCTAAACGTAATGGGTGATTATCTTCTGGATGGAAGAAAACCAAGCATTTCACGATATGCTCTTTTGGCCAGCTAACTAGCTGTGAGCCAATATTGCCATGCTCTAGACACAGTGGACGAGAAGCAGGTAGCTCAATAGGTCGACCAATCCACCAGCCTCTACCTGTAACATCATTCAACACATCTTGGCCAAAAGTGCTGTCGCACAACAACCCTGCTTTACCTTGTAACTCGGCTTCTTCAGCAACTTCACAGCTAGCACGAAAGATCAGTTTTTTCAGATAAGGAATACATGAAATATCTGCACCCGCAGCTCTTGCCATATCAACAAATTGAATACGATGGTCAAAGGCCATTACGCACAATTCATTCCATTGTGTTCCGCGAGTCGTCACACGATGTAAATGATTCAACATAGGATCTAAGTCCGGACGAGGTACAGCCGCAGCACGTTCTAAATAATTATCGAGCTCGACTTTACTTGGCATCGCTGGAGCACAGCCATGACGTGAGACGACTAAAGCCCCACAGGCATTCGCATAAGTACAGGCTTTCTCCCAGCCTTCACCATTTAGATACCCACGTAGTAAACCTGACATAAAGGCATCACCAGCCCCTAAAACGTTAAGTACTTCGACACGAACCCCTTTTACGGTGATCCCTTCATCTAATGTTTCAGGGATCGCTTGAGTAAATACAGAGCATCCCAATGCACCGCGTTTACAAACTAGCTCTGCATCAGTCAATTGGCGAATATTTTTCAGAGCTTGAATAGTGTCAGTCGATCCACCTGCAATGTGAAACTCTTCTTCTGTACCGACTATCAGATCAAATAATGACAAAACTTCTTGCAGCTGTTCCGTCACTTTTTCTGATTCAATAAAACGCGTTTCCCCATCACCAAGAGAGGTCAACCCCCAAAGTACCGGACGATAGTCAATATCAATGGCAGTTTTAACACCATTACGCTTCGCATATTCTAAGGCTTTTAGCACCGCGGAGCGTGTTTTGGGATGAGATAAGTGAGTGCCTGTTATTGCCAAACAACGTGCCGAGGCAATATAGTCTTCGCTGAAATCGTCCTCGGTGATAGCCATATCAGCACAATTTTCACGGTAAAAAATCAGTGGAAAGGTATCTTCATCCTTGATCCCCAAAATCACCAACCCCGTTAATCTATCTTTATCTGTGATTAGATGACTGGTATCGCAACCAACACGTTGTAGCTCTTCACGAAGAAAGCGCCCCATGTGTTCGTCACCCACCCTTGCCAGCATTGATGATTTCAAGCCTTGTATTGCTGTGCCATATGCAACGTTGCCGGAAGAACCGCCTAAGTACTTTGCAAAACTACTCATATCTTCTAGACGTGAACCTATCTGCTGCCCATATAGGTCAACGGCAATACGGCCCATGCAGATCACATCTAGTTTCTTCTGCTTATTCATTAATCACCTCTTAAACAGAATTAATTGATTTCAGTGACTTTAACCCAGCGCTGTTCTTCATAAGAACGTGCGATGGCATCAAGAATGCGTGAGACTTTCCAACCTTCTTCGAAGTCAGGCCACATGTTTTCGCCCATTGCGACACCATCAATTAAATCTCGAACTTCAACTGTTTTTTGATCGTTAAACCCAATACCATGCCCTGCACCATTACAGAATGGCGCATAATCTGGATGCTCAGGGCCCACTAAAATAGTTTTAAAACCTTGGCGGTTACTTGGTTCATCATGTCGATATAGTTTCAACTCAGCCATACGCTCTTGGGTAAAAGATAAGGTCCCTTTCGTTCCAGTGACGACATAGGTCAGTCCCATTTTGCGGCCTGCGGCGATCCTTGAGGTTTCAATTACCCCCATTGCTCCCCCCGAGAAACGTACCATCGCATGCGCCTGATCCTCGTTCTCAACATCAACCATGACAGAAGAACCTGCCTTTTCAGGACGCTGCTTAATAACAATCTCCATATCACCGCAAACCGTCTCAATATCGCCAACTAAGAATTGAGCCATATTAATAATGTGTGCGGATAAATCACCAAGCGCACCTAAACCGGCTTTATCTTTGAAGCAGTGCCAGTGAATTGGGGCGTTAGGATCAGCCATATAGTCTTCATTATGAGTACCATAGAAATGAATAACGTCACCAATTTCGCCATTTGCAATAATTTCTTTTGCAAGTTGCGCAGTTGGATTTTTCATATAGTTAAAACCAACTAATGTTTTAACACCTGCTTTTGCAGCTGCCGCTACCATTTCTTTGGCATCTTGTGAGTTCAAGGCTAACGGCTTCTCGCAATAAACATGTTTACCTTGCTTTATCGCTTCCATAGCCATTTCTTTATGTAGGAAGTTTGGCGAACAAATATCAACAACATCAATGTTTGGATCAGCAACCAGTTTACGCCAGTCATCGGTTGAACGATTAAAGCCCATCTCTTTCGCTCGAGTCTCTGCTAACTCGGGTGTAATTTCTGCGATCATTTCACGAACAAGCTGACCTTTTAATGGGAAAACGGTCGGCGCCTGTGCATATGCGATCGCATGAGCACGACCAATATAACCAGTACCTATCATGCCAATACGGATTTCTTTCATTCTGTACTCTCCCTTCGTGCAGCTCATCTTAGATAGCACAAGCTCAACCGATGTTTGTGCTTGATGTTTTTTAATTGATACTGATGTTATACGGAATATTTATTTCATTTTCAACAAAATAAGGAATATTAATTTCATTATGTGATCTGGCGTTAATTTTTTATTTAATCATTTAATTTATAAAGAAATAAAAATAAAACGATTAGATAGAAAGCTTATAAATGAAATAAAATAAAGGTATAAATGAAATGGAAATTTCAAAAAATACATCAACTATAGTGATCGTTTATAGAGCTGTTTGATGACAGGCGGTTGAGAAGGATAAATCACTTTAGATTGAGCAAGAAATAGCTCTGCGGCAGCAATTGCATCAGAAAGGGCATTATGTGCATCATAATCAGGTAACTGATAACGATTTCGTAGTGCTGACAGACTAAAATCATTACGATTAATATTTTTATGGCTTAATAACGTTTTTTCAATTCGTAAAGTATCAAACCAAATAAATGGTAATTCTTTAATATTCATTGCCTTAGAAAGAAATTCTTGCTCTATCGCACTACCATGAGCCAAAATACACTTATCTTTTGCTTCATGTAAAAAAAGCGCAATAGCATGGGATAATGAGATCCCCTCACTCAATTGCTCTGGTGTGATATGATTAATCACCGCAGTTTCTGCTTTAACTGGCTCGACATCCTTCACATAATAGTGTTGCGCACTTTTAAGAAGAATTCGATTCCCTGCAATCGTAACCATACCGATACTCAAAATTCTGTCTTTTTCAGGGTTTAAACCGGTTGTTTCTATATCAATAGAGAGAATTTTTTGCGCTTCTAACAAACCATCTTCATTGGGTAAAGCCGTTTGTAAAGACTGTTGTAATAATATAGGTAGCTTTTGAGACTTAAGTAATTTCATTCGGCGACGAGCCAAACGTGCTAGTGGCCGTTGAAAACGTAATATAGCGCTTATCATTTCATTATGCCTTTCGCATGATAGCGCTGCTGCGCTGCTTCTTGAGTTCGTGCAATAATGCGAAACGCATCTTTCAAATGATTGCGCTCAAATTGGGTGAGCCGCTGGGGAACAATTAAATTAGTCAATGCATCTCCAGCTAATAATGCTCGACGTTGGCAACCAAACCTAACCTGATTAATAAATAAATACGCTTCTGTTAATTCTTGGCAAGATGCTGCACTAATAATGCCAGAGTCGCGAGCGACCTCAAACCGAGTCATCGTGGATGGTGTAAAAACCCCCGCTTCCAGCGAATACACACGAGCAAGTTCCACAAGCAAGTTAATAGCTTGCTTTTTAATATTAAACGCGCTGTGATTTTCACCATTTTTGACTAATACAAATTGTCTAAACATACCAAGTGGAGGGTTAATTCGCGTTGAATTCGCCACAAGCATTGAAAATAATCGTTTACTGCCTTTTAAGTGTGATTCAGCAGAAAGAACCAGTGAGTCAAAAAGAACTTGGTTTCCATATAAGAAACGAATATCTAAAAACACAGAGATATTTAATAATGCAAGTTGCTCAGGTTCTTTTAACCACTGTTGATAATAGGCTTGCCAATCCGATAATGGCTTACACCATTTAGGATTTGTCGCCATTATATGACCAGGGCAAAGGGAATACCCACACTCATCCAAGCCATAGCAAACATATTCCGCCAGCTGCCTAAACCAGCCTTCTTCTTCTTTAGTAATATCTCGCGCGAGAATAATGCCATTATCTTGATCCGAGAGATAATGCATCTCTTGCCTAGCTTGAGATCCTGCTGCAAACCAACAGTAATCGCAAGGTGGTTCCCCAAGCTCTCTTTCTGCAAGCTTCAATAATTGCTTATTAAAAGCATCAGCAATTAATGTCATCATCAATTGGATCGTATGGGATTGAACTCCTGATTCTACTAAGGATTCAAACACGGATTGTCTTTGTATCCCCAGCGCTTTCAATTCATCAAGGCTATCTTGTCGATATATGCGGCTGATTAAATATACCGCTTGCATACTATTTTTTTGTACTAAACTGGTTGCCGTTAAAACACCTGTGATACGGTGATTTGTCATAACTGGTAAGCTACGAATATTATGCTGCATCATTAATTCAATAGCGTTAATAATGGGGGCATTAGCAGAAATTGTTACAGGATTTTCCGTCATAATTTTGCTAACAGGCTTGGTAATATCTAAACCAAGCGCTACAACACGTTTTGTCAGATCTCGATCAGTAATAATTCCCAGTAATACATCACCCGCCATCACTAATGCCGAAGAACGATGCTTCTGTACCATCTCTTGCGCAGCATCTTGAATGCTAGTGCCAGGAGAAATAATAACAATATTTCTATTTTCGATAGAGGAGACAGGATTTAAATAGAGTAAATGATCTTCTGCTAGGCTATTAATTTTTGGCCGTGATGCCAGTCTTTGGCCTTCCTCACATGCAAAGTGATGGCAAACGGCTTGGTTTTGCTCCATCGCGACCAGCAATGCCTCACGCGAAATGCAATAGAGCAATGTATTTTCTATCGCGACCACTTGATACTCACCGGGGAATTCAGGTGTTTTATTTAACACACTGAATCCAAAAACATCCCCAGAACCAAGCCTTGCTCTTAAGGAACCATCTGCATAACGCTGTTCTACCGCCCCAGTTCTTACCAAATATAAACCTTGGCCTGCAATCTGTTGCGGTTTTAACACTTCCCGTTGCGTCAAATAACTAATTTCAACATTATTGATTAGCTGATTTAACTGTTCTTCATCTAAGCGATCAAAGGGATCTCGCTGTGAGATGAATTGCTTAACCATCGGGATAAGTGATGGTTCCATAAGATCTTAACTCCTTTATGCATTAATAGGTTGAGTTTTTCCTGCTAGCCATGCCTTTGAAAATTTATAAATAATAAAGGTTAAAAATACAGCTGCAAAAATGTAATAGCCGATGATCACATAGCTAGGTGCTCCCTGAGCCAGATAGACATACATAGAAATTGCACCAAGAACAATTAGGCAAGCCGTCGGTGTTGCAAAGCGCCATGGGGAGATATCAACTTGCTCGGTATACACTTCTTCATACGGTTTTCCAGGGAAGAAATAGCCAATCGTTAGCATAAAGACAATATTCGCAACAAATAGAATTCCCACTAAATGGAAGAAATGAATATTTAAGTCTAAAACAAAATTACAAATTAAATAGGCCGACATACCAAATAACAGACCTAATTTTGCAGCGATAGGAGGTACACGCTTTGTCATTAACCCCACTAACACAACACTCAAGATCGGTGCGTTAAAAATACCTTGCAATTGCTGAATTAAATAGAACAAACCATCTGGTGCATTCGCAACTAAAGGAGCAATAATCATGGTCGCCAATGCTAAAGCAATTCCTAAATATTTACCGACTTTAACAGTCTGTGCTTCAGTTGCATTTTTATTAATACGGTCTTTATAAATATTTACCGTAAATAAGGTCACTGATGAGTTCAATCCACCACTGAATGTTGAGAATACAGCACCAACTACCACTGCGGCAAAAAAGCCAACTAAAAATTCAGGTAAAACCATGTGAACTAAAACAGGATAAGCATTATCTGGATTATCAATTTCACCACTGAGAATATGGAATGCAATAATACCAGGTAGAATAATAATAGATGGGATAATAAGCTTAAAGAATGCACATAGCATTACCCCTTTTTGCCCTTCAGCTAAGTTTTTCGCTCCCAACGATTTTTGGACAATTGACTGATTAGTACACCAAAAAAACATATTTGAAACGATCAACCCAGTAAATAAAGTTGAGAACGGCACTAATGAATCTTCATCACCAATTGAATTAAATTTATCTGGATGCGCTTGATAAACTTCCGTCAAACCAGCCCAAGCGTTACCATCGCCAACATACAGCAAGGCAAATACAGTGACTAACAGCCCACCAATAATCAAACCTGCACCATTAACCGTATCCGCAATCGCAATGGCTTTGATACCACCGAAAATAGCATAAATTGCCCCTAGACCACCAACGCCCCATACCATGATCCACAATGCAGTTGTTTTATCGACATTAAAAACATGTGAAACTTGGAATAAACTTTCAAGAGCAATCGCGCCTGTATATAGGACAATAGGTAACAACGAAATAACATACATGGCTAAAAATAGAATGGATGTTATTAATAAAGTGTTTTTATCAAAGCGGCGTTCTAAATATTCTGGAATAGTCGAAATACCTAATTTAAGGTATTTAGGTAAGAAATAAATAGCGAATAATACAATCGTTAATGCAGCCATAACCTCCCAAGCCATTACAATAAAGCCAGTCCTGAAAGATAAGCCATTAAGTCCAACAAGATGTTCCGTTGATAAATTCATTAGTAGCATTGAGCCACCAATATACAGGCCAGTCATAGAGCGGCCACCTAAAAAATATCCCTCAGCAGATGATGTTAAATGTGCATTTCGTGTTTTGTAATAGGCGATCCCTGCAACGAGTAAGGTAAAGCCAATAAATGAAAGTAGAGCCAGCATTAGTACCCCCAAGCCTTTCTATTTATAATTAGCGCATAAATATATGTAAGGTGACTGATGAAGCGGGAAAATGATTCTCCCGCTGTTATTGTTAGTAATCGGTAAAATAAGAGGTAATAAAATTTATAGTTGAACTTCTTTGCCTGTTTTCAATGACTCCAGTGCCTTATCAGCTAAATAAAGCGCTAGCTCACCATCAGTACCCGTTGTTTCTGATTCTGCGCGCCCTGCTAAAATATCGACAAAATGATTCCATTCTGCTTTATACGCTTCATGATAACGTTGCAGGAAGAAAAACTCAGGTTTAGCGGATAAACAACCTACATCGCTTAAGAATTCAACACTGTTCTCTTTAATATTACCTGCTGTTAATAAACCTTTTTCGCCATGTAATTCGATGCGCTGATCGTAGCCATAACCAGAGCGGCGACTGTTTGAAATTGTTGCCATCGCTCCTGAAGGAAATTTTAAGATGATAAATGCAGTATCAATATCCCCTGCTTGCCCAATTGCAGGATCAACAACATTGCTACCTTGTGCATAGACTGAACATGGGTTCTCACCAATCATAAAGCGTGCCATATCAAAGTCATGAATAGTCATATCTCTGAACATACCACCGGATACTTTTACATATTCTGCTGGAGGTGGTGACGGATCCCGTGATGTAATAATTAAAGATTCTGCTTTACCAATTGCGCCTTGTTCAAATAAATTTTTCAGGTGGCGGAACTGGGGGTCATAACGGCGATTAAAGCCAATAAATAGTGGCACATTGTGCTCTTTAACACTTTTTAAACACTGCCTAACACGCTCTAAATCTAAATGTACTGGCTTTTCACAAAAAATAACTTTTTTGTTTTTTGCCGCTAATTCAATTAAATCGGCATGTGTATCGGTTGCAGAAGCAATCAGCACGCCATGGACGTTAGGATCTTGCATTGCTTCGTCGATTGACTGAACCTTTGCTTGGTACTTCTCCGCCAGCGCTACCGCATTTGGTTGGTACGGGTCAATCACAGAGTAAAGTGCGGTTTCTTTGTGGCCGGCAATATTGACAGCATGAACCTGTCCGATACGTCCTGCGCCGAATAGTGCTATATTGAACATTGAAATGCTCCTTGAGGCTATAAATCCACTATTAGGATATGATGAAATATAACAAATAAAACATTCATTTCAATTTATAATTAATTGAAAATTATGTTTTTGAGGACTGGGTAACAATTGTCATATTAAAGTGGTTTTTTAGTGTTACTCTGATCACAAAATAACAATAAGAACTCAATCAATTAAGCTAGAAAGAGGTCAAACCATCACAATAGGAGGGGTTTAAAATCAGACAAGGAAATACCTTAAGTTAAATTTTGAAACATATGTTTCGTTTTTTTTGTTTTTTGTCACAGTTGCTCTTATCAATGATAACTCAACTTTTGCATTAACAAAACCCATCCCCCTCGGTTCACACTACAAGGGTTGTGAGCTGTCAAAATTCATTCGGATCTATCTAGTAAGCCTAATAATCTATAATTATATTAAATAATAATTATAATAAATTCATGCACTAGTTAACGAATAAAAAATCAGACGAATATCAGAATGCCTCACAATACCATATTTGCTAAATCTGCTAATCTTTTGGCGGGTGCTTAACCCTTTTGGGTTTAAGCATTTATTAATAGCCCAAAATGGAAAAGCCCCGATGATTGAGTTTTTATGTTCAACCATCGAGGCACATCCCAACAGAACAATTGAGATAGTGCCTCTTAACAAATAAGAGGTCAAGAGGAAATGACTAAGTATATGCTAATATCACTAGTGGCTATCTGTATCACCGTGTTTGGAATTTCACTGTTAATACATGATAGACTATGTTCAATCAATTTTGTGAGTGGTAATACAACAGTTAAAGCAACCCTTTTCTACGAAATAAGGTAATGCCAAGTGAGGGGAATTATTGCCCCTCACCTTTTCCTCTTCTTTTATTGTTCAGTTGTGGAAATAAGCACCTATTTATTAATCCCTCTTTATATATAAAGAGGGATTATTTTTAATTAAATAATTAGCTTTATATAATTTTATTTTTATAAAATATAAAAAGCCCAGCAAAACTGGGCAAAAAATATAGAACAAGATTAACCACATTAACGACCAAATAATAACCAATACATCCTTGCAAACTTCCCGATAAATCATCTCATACCTTAATAAATAGCCAGAAAGCGTAAAAACGCCTTCAGCCATTTACCCACAACTCTCCCTACAGAGCCGTGTTTTAGTACTGACGTACTTTATTTTCTACCATCTCTTTGATTTTATCTGCTGCTGCAACAATTTCTGGTTTATCCGCGACTTGAGCTGTACCTGTGCGCCACCATGCTTCGTAACCATTGGTCATCGTCTTTGGCAGCACTTTAATATCGATCAATACACAGCCTGTCTGTAGTTTTGCATCTTCAATAGCCGCGATCAATTGTGCTTCATCATGCACTCGATAGCTTTTACAACCATAGCTTTCTGCATTTTTAGCAAAATCAACTTTCACCAATGCCCCATCCATTTGACCGGTTTTAGGGTTACGATGGCGATTTTCAGTACCAAAGCTTCCCATACCTTGACTCATTTGTAGATTGTTAATACAGCCAAAACCTGCGTTATCAAATAATAAAATGGTGATTTTCAAGTTTTCTTGAATAGCTGTTTGCAACTCACTGTGCAGCATCAAGTACGAACCATCGCCAACCATGGCATAAACAGGTTGCTCCGGAGCCGCAATTTTTGCACCAACAGCCGCCGCAATTTCATACCCCATACATGAATAACCGTATTCAAGATGATAAGTATCAGAGCATTTAGGTAGCCAAATACGCTGTAAATCCCCCGGCAAAGAGCCTGCTGCACCAACAATAATGGCATTATCTTCCATATGTTGCTGCATTAATCCTAATACTCGAGTCTGCGCCAGCTCTGTTCCCAAGACTTCTCGATACTCAGCCAACTTGTCATCAAGATGTCCTGCGATTTCAGGAACAAAATCCAATGGACTATATTTGATGGAAAACAATCGCGCTAACTCTGATTGCCACTGTTGCTTGGCCTGTTGAATTTTTTCGCCCCACTGAGCCTGATAACCGCTACCTCGCAATTGATGATCAAGTGCAGTTAACCCCTCTTTAGCATCCGCAATCAGCTTCAATGCATCGAGTTTACTTGCGTCAAACTCGGCAACGTTAATATTCAAAAACTCGACATCTGGGTGACTGAATAATGATTTCGATGCCGTCGTAAAGTCAGTGAATCGCGTACCAACGCCAATAACGAGATCAGCTTCTTTGGCCAGTAAATTAGCGGCTAACCCACCTGTCGTGCCAATACCACCAACATTTAGGGGGTGACTCGCAATAACTGCACTTTTACCTGCTTGTGTTTCACCAAATGGGATCGCGTAATGCTCAGCAAATTTTTGAAATGCGTCGTGCGCTTCTGAATAACGGACCCCACCACCACACACGAGTAATGGTTTTTTCTTACTGCGGATCAGTTCCACTGCTTCAGCTAAACTTACGGTCGTCGCTGGACGGCGCTCAATACGATGAATGCGCTTAGCAAAAAAGTAGTCTGGATAATCCCATGCTTCACCTTGAACATCTTGAGGTAAACAAATGGTTACTGCTCCAGTATCAGCTGGATCAGTAAGAACTCGCATGGCATTGATCATTGCTGCCATCAATTGCTCTGGGCGAGAAACGCGATCCCAGTAACGCGAAACGGGACGGAAGCAATCGTTAGTACTAATCGTTCCATCACCATATTGTTCAACTTGCTGTAAAACTGGATCTGGCTGGCGTGTTGCAAATGTATCACCAGGCAATAATAACAAAGGGATACGGTTAGCGGTTGCTGTTGCCGCCGCAGTCACCATATTCGCCGCTCCCGGCCCAACAGAGGAAGTCACTGCACAAATTTGCTTGCGTTTCTTTTGCTTTGCAAAACCGGTAGCAATATGCGCCATTCCTTGCTCGTTACACCCTTGATAAACCTGTAGATGTCCAGGCGCTTGTTCCAGCGCCTGTCCTAAACCTACCACGTTACCATGGCCGAAAATGGTAAATATTCCCTGAATAAACGGATACTGCTCACCATCAACTTCAACATATTGCTGGTTAAGAAACTTAACGAGTGCTTGAGCTGTGGTCATTGTCTGCTTATTCATATGGGTCTCCATTTATTCCATTGTTGGCATCGTAAAGCTGCTTTCATGATGTTCTAAACGAACACTTGCAGGCCAACGGCTCGTCACAGTCTTCATTCGTGTGTAAAAACGAACACCATCATTACCGTGCACGTTTAGTGGTCCAAAGATAGAACGCTTCCATCCACCAAAGCTGTGGAATGCCATCGGCACTGGAATTGGGATATTAATTCCGACCATACCCGCTAGCACATTTTCTTGGAACTCACGAGCCGTTTCGCCATCACGGGTAAAGATCGCAGTACCATTACCATACTCATGCTGATTAATCAGTTTCAAACCTGTTTCAAAATCCGGTACACGCACAATCGCCAGTACTGGACCAAAAATCTCTTCTTTATAGATAGTCATTTCAGGCGTAACATTATCAAACAGCGTTGGTCCAACAAAGTAACCATTTTCAAAACCCGCTACTTTGAAATCACGGCCATCAACCAACAATTTAGCCCCTTGTTTTTCACCGCTTGTGATGTAATCACAAATTTTTGCTTTATGCTGTGCTGAAATCACTGGCCCCATATCATTTTCTTTACCATCAACAATACCCGGCCCTACTGTCATTTTGGCAATTTGTTGCTCAAGGTTAGCAATTAAAGTATCTGCCGTTTCATCACCAACCGCTAAAACCACAGATAAAGCCATACAGCGTTCGCCGGCTGCCCCAAATGCCGCTCCCATAATGGCGTTGGTCGCTAAATTCATATCGGCATCTGGCATTAATATACAATGGTTTTTAGCCCCCCCCAGAGCTTGACAACGTTTTCCATGCTCCGAGGCTGTTGTATAAATATATTCTGCAATCGGTGTTGAACCGACAAAGCTTACCGCCTGAATTTCAGGTGCTCTCAATAACACATCAACAGATTCTTTATCACCTTGCACAACGTTAAACACACCATCCGGAAGACCCGCTTCTTTTAACAATTTAGCGAGTTCCAGTGCGAGTGAAGGGTCTTTCTCAGATGGTTTAAGTACAAAGGTGTTCCCCGTTGCGAGTGCGACAGGAAACATCCACATTGGTACCATCGCAGGGAAGTTAAACGGTGTAATACCTGCGCAAACCCCTAGAGGTTGCATTAAAGAATGGCTATCAACACCTGTTGCAACATTGGCTGAGTGCTCACCTTTTTGCAAATGCGGGATACCACATGCAAATTCAACCACTTCTAAACCACGAGTTAGCTCACCTACCGCATCCGAAAAAACTTTGCCATGCTCTTTAGAAATTAAGCGCGCTAAGTCGTCCATATGTAATTCGAGTAATGCTTTAAATTTAAATAAGATCCGAGCGCGTTTTAATGGTGAAAGTTTTGACCACATAGGGAACGCTTTATGAGCAACCTCTATTGCCTTTTTCGTTTCAGCAGCGCTGCTCAACACAACCTGAGCGATTTGTTCACCTGTTGCTGGGTTATATACGGGTGAAAAACGCCCACTTTGGCTAGATACCAGTTCACCGCCAATGAAATTCTGAATCTGTTGCATGTTGCCTCTCTTTAGCTGATAGAGTTACCTTGTTGCTAAAGATATATGAAATATTCATTTCATTTTCAACTAAAACTGAAATAACATTCAATTTATGTGATCCAGCCTGAGTTTTTATGAAATTATCGACTGAAGATAAAGACAGGTGTTTCAAAAATCGTTCTAATCAGCCTTCAGTATAGTAGGTAATATGAATTGATTATTCCATTTAGTCAGATTCGTTTTTCAAAAAGATTCGACTAACGGCTGAAAATAACTACAATCAAGAACCTAGGGGCTATTGACCTTTGCTGCTGATTTTTACGACTAAACAAGGTCAAAAAACAGCCTAATAAATTGATTGATGTGTTAATCAGGCTGACTCACTATCATTTGAGTTAAATATTGTGATTGAATGTTGCCCTGCGGGTTCGATTAAAGCACATTTCTCTCATTTGATGCGACGTTGAGAGGCTCTTGCCTATTTCACTAGGTGGCGAATTTTTCGCCTTGCCTAAAATGGCTTTAACTCGAATAAAAATTGACCATCAAAGGTCAACAGCCCCTAGTCACGGAGGTTTTATGTCAACTGCATCGAATTTGAATGAGTTTCAGGAGCAAGTTCGCTCCCGTTACGATGAACTAAGTAAACGATTACAACAAGTTGCACGCTATGTACTGGATAATACCAATAGCGTGGCATTTGATACTGTTGCTGTCATCGCTAAAGAAGCGAATGTACCGCCATCAACCTTGATCCGTTTTGCTAATGCATTTAATTTCAGTGGATTTAACGAAATGAAACAATTATTTCGTATGAATTTAGTGGAAGAAACGGCTAGCTACACGGATCGTGCTCGTTTATTCAGAGAAATGGATAGTGAGCAAGAACTTAGTGATGATCCGGCTCAAATCTTAAAAGAGTTTGCTCACTCTAATGCACAAGCGTTGCAACAAATGGCCGCTCGTACCCCAGCCGAAGATCTTGAAAAAGCGGTCTCCTTACTGGTTGAAGCCGATAACGTATATATCATTGGATTGCGCCGTTCATTTAGTGTTGCAACTTATCTAAGCTATGCATTGAGCCATTTAGAATGTCGCCCACAGCTTATCGATGGCCTAGGCGGTATGTTTAAAGAGCAGATTAGCCGAATTGGCGAAAAAGATGTGGTTATCTCAATCAGTTTTACGCCTTATGCAGAAGAGACCATTATGGTTAGCGAAAAAGCAGCTCAAACTGGCGCAAAACAAATCGTGATTACAGATAGTCAAATTAGTCCATTAGCTAGCTTTAGTGACGTTTGTTTTGTGATCAAAGAAGCACAAGTGGATGCATTTCGCTCTCAATCAGCAACCTTATGCCTTGCTCAATCACTGACTGTTGCATTAGCCTACCGCCAAGGAAGCAAACTGGTTTAACTGTTATTGGGCTTTGTCTACAAACACCTCCGAGTGGCATTGCCCTATCCAATAATCCCTTCACTACATCATCTAATTTTATCAGTCGTACTCGTAATATTAAAATTGTGAAGCCAGTCAGAAAATAGTAATTTCAATAAAATTATTAATGAAATTATTATTTCACGCTGTTATGTTGAGATAATGTAAATATTCCTATACTCAAAATCATACTAAGTGCAGCTAAGTAACCAGTGAACAAATTGCTAAAAATATAGAGGCTCGATGACGAATATGAATATAGTCACTATAACTTGAGACAAAGCGCTGTAACTTAAAGTATGACGAGTATATAACCAAAAATTTGGTGTGGAGCGTCAACAATGAATGCACATTTCCTCTATTTATTTGGTCACTTGCGCTTACTTGAAGAGCAACATAACCTTATTTCACTCAATAAAACAGGTATAGGTTTAATCGGTAGTTCCACCCATAACTCATGGTATACAGAAGCGATACTACACAGCCAGCATCATTGTGAGCTCAAATCAGTTTGTAGCCTTGATTTTCCAACCCACTCAGCCAGCTATTTTGTACGTCAAAAAAGAAAGATAGAACAGCTTATTGAAGATGATGCGGTAAATACCATTATTGTCACATCGATATATAGCGATGAATTACTCAAATTTATTATTCGAGCAGCCGTTGATGAAGGCAAACATATTTTAGTCAGTAACGTTCCAAATTATGGAACTAATGAACTTAATGAGCTGCTTAAATTAGCGCATTATAATGATGTGAACATCTGCCTCGATAATGCGCTCTATTTTTCTCCGCAATACGATGAAATAAAATCACTATTATCCAATAAGAATACCCTTAATACTGGTTTATTGAGATTATCTGCTCACCGACAAATCAATAAAGATGATTATCTATCCCATGATAAATTACGTTTCTTAATTTCTGGAAAAATATCATTACTTCTCTCGATACTCCCTAAATTTCAATTTGAGTCGCTATCTGTTCAATATTCTCGACCGTTTTCATTTATTGAAGATGGAGATGTACTAATCATTCACCTAAAAAATAAAACTGGTTTTCTCGTTTCATTAGAATTGTTCTTTAATACAGGTAATACATCTGATCAATTATCTTTAATACAAGGTCAACATGATCTTCAGTTTGAGAGTTTTCTAATTTCCAATAATCAAAACTTAATAGCCGATGAAAATTCTCTTATTATAAAGCAACTTGACCATTTTATATTAAACTTACATAAAGCAAATAAAATAGTGATAACTTCACAGTTAATACACGTAAATACAATGACTGAGTCAATTTTAACTCACCTTACAATTAACCAATTCATTTAAGCCGTGTAAATTAACCAATATTAACCAATATTAACCAAGGCTAATCAATAATCTTGTTAATTATAACTTCGATGACTATTTTTAATAAAAACTAAGCTTTACAATTTCACGTGTTATTACTTAACTAAAATTACCTATTTCCAATCAAGCCCGGAAGAAGCAAGTTACAAATAGAGTAACCCTGCAATTTCTTCCGGTCCGATTAAATTGCTCATAGTATCTCGCTATGTTTGTTTTAATTCTTTTGTTAATGCTACTGACTAGATAATTGTTGTTCTTCCTTGTTTTTAATCACCTTTTAGTGAATGGTACAACGTGTTCCGAGGTTAACGTTAACAACACCATACAAAAATGTGGTTGGTTCCAAGTTAAATAAACATGCGAATTGAAATAAAGAATCAACATCAATACAGCTTTCACCACTTTCGAAACGATTCATCTCATCCTCTGATACACCTATCAATCTCGCTGTTTGTTTCAGCGACATTTTATGGCTCTCTCTTTGCTGGCGAATTCTAATACCAAGCATTTTTGCAATATTATCTTTGTGCATAATAAACTCCTAAAAATATAATCAAAGTGAAGTTAGTTTTATCGATGCGTAAATTAACATTCTGGCTCCATAATTTAATTGATTTAAATTAAAAAACAGTGTTAAAAAAACAATCATATACAGAACATCTAAAAAAGATCAAAAACCAACAAAAAACCTTAACATATTGAATTAAAATGAAAATAAAAATATTATTTTTTTTACTACCTAATTTCATATAGTGACATTAATCACAAAAAAAATGTATCCTAACTTAGGATTACTCGAACAAAGAACCTCTTTTTATGACATTAACTAACTAATTTAATAGGCTTTATTATTTTTTATAATCTAATTCTAATACTATTTTCACAGGTGACTATAAGATTATTTCTATATTATCGGCAAATAAAATAATTTTTATTGTTAAAAATCATGACATTTTATGTCTATTGATTTCTGACTATTATTTTTCTTAATAAAAAAACATTTAATGTCATATTTTAATTTCTGAAGTCTAGTATATTATTAGGGATAATAATTATAAAACATAAAAAATAATTATCATTATTAGATTAAAAAACATCGTTAAATGATTGTATTAAGAATTTACGATGATTGAATATTTCAGGTAAAAGTAACATCTACAAATCAAGATTTTTAAATAACATAGTTACTCTCATTAAAAGAAAAACCTGAAATTTTAATAAGATACTCTAAATAACCCAAGATACGGCTAGGCGATAAATGTCAGGCTCGCTAACAAAATATGTCACTAATGCGAGTGGGTATAATCTTCATACGCTAGTGCGATACACCGTAACTTGCAATATCACGAGTATATACACCAACTGGGGATCTTTGAATAACCGTTGTTTATTTTGGAGAGTTCTAAGGTATGTCTCATAATGATATGAATAGTATGATGATGCTCGCGCGTCATTTGCCTCAAAAAGCCGTTGCTTTAATATTAGCAGGGGGCCGAGGTACACGCCTTAAAGATTTGACACTAAAACGTGCTAAACCCGCTGTTCATTTTGGCGGTAAATTTCGTATTATCGATTTTGCATTATCAAATTGCCTGAATTCAGGGATCAGACGTATAGGCGTTATTACACAATATCAATCTCACTCTTTAGTTCAACATATACAAAGAGGATGGTCATTTTTTAATGAAGAAATGAATGAGTTTGTTGATTTACTTCCCGCGCAACAACGCGAAGTGACCGACCATTGGTATAAAGGTACCGCAGATGCCGTTTACCAAAATATGGATATTATTCGTAATTATAACGCAGAGTACATTGTCATTCTTGCAGGCGATCACATCTATAAAATGGATTATTCACGCATGCTCCTTGATCACGTTACCAACGATGCAAAATTTACGGTTGCTTGTATTAAAGTAAAACAAGAAGAAGCTCACCAATTTGGCGTGATGGAAATTGATGATAATCGCTGGGTTACTCAATTTCATGAAAAACCTGAGCATCCCCCAATTTTAAAAGAAGATCCTAATCATTGCTTAGCTAGTATGGGGATCTATATTTTTAACAGTGATTACCTCTATAAAATGTTAGAGGATGACAATATCTGTCCTGAATCCAGTAATGATTTTGGCAAAGATATTATTCCTCGAATAGTGGCTCGTGGTGAAGCATTAGCACATCCTTTTGAATACTCCTGTGTGACAAGCAATACAGAGATCCCTCCTTACTGGCGAGATGTTGGAACGCTTGAAGCCTACTGGTCGGCGACGCTGGATCTGGCTTCTGTAACGCCTGAATTAGATATGTATGATCGTAATTGGCCTATACGCACTTATATGGAGCCATTACCCCCTGCAAAATTTGTTCAAGACCGTTCGGGAAGCCACGGAATGACCATGAATTCATTAGTTGCAGGTGGTTGTATTATTTCTGGTTCAATTGTGATGCGTTCAGTCCTATTTCCACGAGTTAGAGTGAACTCATTTTGTAATATTGAGTCTTCTATTTTATTACCCGGTGTTAATGTTGGTCGTTCATCACGCCTACACCGCTGTATTATCGATAGAGGTTGTAACATTCCTGAAAATACTGTTATCGGAGAAAACCCAGAAGAAGATAGCCAGCGTTTCTATCGAACAGAACAGGGGATCGTTCTGGTCACAAAAGATATGTTAGAGAACATAAATAAAAATAAGGAATGAAATCATGAACTCTCATTTTGTTTATGAATGTAATTCACCATTAGTCACCCATGAAGCACTCAAAAACTCCATCATCTATAAACTCAAGTTTGTGATTGGCAAAGAACCCTATATTGCAACACAGCGCGAGTGGTTAGAAGCTATCTTATTAGCCGCACGTGATCGGATCGTTGACCGATGGATGACCACTAACCGTGCTGAATATTCACAACAACTCAAGCAAGTTTATTATTTATCAATGGAGTTTTTACTGGGTCGTTCATTATCCAATACATTGATTTCAATGAATATGTATGATGATTTAGTCACAGTAGTCACTGAACTTGGTTTTGATTTTGAACAATTATTAGAGCAAGAAACAGATCCCGGCCTCGGCAATGGTGGCCTAGGCCGACTTGCTGCGTGTTTTTTAGATTCTCTAGCAACCATGAACCTACCTGGCTGTGGTTATGGTATACGCTACGAATATGGCATGTTCCGACAAACCATACGTAACGGTCAACAAATCGAATGTCCTGATGACTGGCTAGCACATGGTAATCCTTGGGAGTTTCCACGTACAGAAAGCCGTTATCAAATACAATTTGAAGGTCATGTTATTGAAGAGGATGGGTGCCAGCAATGGATAAAAACTAACGATATTATTGCTGTCGCTTACGATCAAATTATTCCTGGCTATAAAACCGAAGCAACAAACACATTACGATTGTGGAGTGCTAAAGCCAGTGACGAATTTGATCTACAAATTTTCAATGATGGGGAGTATTACTCCGCCGTTAAGAAAAAAAATGAGTCTGAAAACGTCTCACGAGTTCTGTACCCTAATGACTCAACCTATTCAGGAAAAGAATTACGCCTCAAACAAGAATATTTCCTTGTTTCTGCCTCTGTACAAGACATTCTCTATCGACATTGGCTGGTTTATGAAACATGGGATAACTTAGCCGATAAAGTATCAATCCATTTAAACGATACCCACCCTGTTTTAGCAATCCCCGAATTGATCCGTATTTTAATTGATAAACATCAGGTTAGTTGGCAGGATGCCTTTTCTCTCGCCAATAAAATCTTTTCATACACCAATCACACATTAATGAGCGAAGCGTTGGAAACGTGGCCGGTAGAAATGATCCGTAAAATTTTACCACGTCATTTACAAATCATTTATCAAATCAATGATGATTTTTTACAGCAAGTTATTCAGCAGTTTCCTCATGACTATGAACTCCCTCGCCGAGTATCAATCATTAATGAAGATTATGGCCAACAGGTACGAATGGCTTGGCTCGCAGCGATCGTGTGCCATAAAGTAAATGGTGTTTCCAAACTACATAGTCAGCTAATGGTCGATGCTTTATTTGCCGATTTTGCACTCATTTTTCCCAATAAATTCTGCAATATTACGAATGGCGTTACCCCAAGACGTTGGCTAGCCGTTGCTAACCCTGAACTCACTGAAATGATAGAAGAAAATATAGGGCAACAATGGCTGACAGACCTTCCGCTGTTAGATGAGCTAAAACAATGGGCTGATTACCCGCAATTTTTAGACAAGTTACGACAAGTAAAACTGCGCAACAAACAAAAACTCGCGATTTTTATTGCACAGACGCAAGGAATTGTCATTAACCCTGAAGCTTTATTTGATGTACAAATTAAACGTATACACGAATACAAGCGACAACTATTGAATTTAATGCATGTGATTACTCACTATAACCGAATTCTAGCTAACCCCAGCAAAAATTGGGTACCGCGAGTCGTTATTTTTTCAGGTAAAGCGGCTTCTTCATACAGTGCAGCGAAAAAAATAATCCACTTGATCAATGATGTTGCAAAAGTCATCAATAATGATGAGCGTATAGGTGATCGCCTTAAAATCGTATTTATTCCCGATTACGGTGTAAGTTTGGCACAAAAAATCATCCCCGCAACCGACCTTTCGGAACAAATTTCACTTGCAGGTACAGAAGCGTCAGGCACTGGTAACATGAAATTTGCTCTCAATGGAGCCCTCACGATCGGAACATTAGATGGCGCGAATGTTGAAATACGCGAACACGTAGGTCATGAAAATATCTTTATATTTGGCCATACCATTGAAGAAGTAAAGCAGATCAAGCAAAACTACTATTATCCACGTTGGTATTATGACAATGATGCTGAGCTAAAGCAGGTGATAGATCAGATAAACCATGGTTATTTTAAACCTGATGCTCCTAACTTTTATCATGATCTGACCAATAGCTTATTAGATGGTGGTGATCAGTACTTATTGTTTGCAGATTATCGAAGCTATATTAATACCCAAGAACAGGTTAATAAGCTCTATCAAGACCCACTCGCATGGCAATCTAAAGTTACCCAAAATATTTGTAATATGGGTTTCTTTTCTTCAGATAGGACGATTAAAGAATATGCGACACAAATTTGGAATATAAAGCCTATCAATTTATGATTATATCCTTTAAATTAGGCCAGATATTTGAGTTAAGATTATCTGTGATGATAAAACTTACTTAACTTCACAACAATTTTAAAAAACTATCAGTCGGTATGCTATTCTGCAACCGACTGAAATGTGCTTTTATCTAGTAATAAGTCCAAAACGTATCACTTCTTTGTTCTACACCTTGGACCAAGCCGATTTAAAAGGGTAACTATGCTTCAAGAAAGTGTTATCAGGGAAATCATTCTCTGGATCGAGAAAAACTTAGAGTCTCGCCTATCTTTAGATACTGTTGCCGAAAAATCCGGATATACCAAATGGCATTTTCAGCGTCTGTTTAAAAATCAAACAGGCCTTGCTCTTGGCTCTTATATTCGAGCTAGACGCTTGTCTTGTTCTGCGGTTGCGCTTAGGCTCACCAATGACAGCATAATGGATATTTCTCTACGCTATCGTTTTGATTCGCAGCAAACATTTTGCCGTGCTTTTAAAAAACAATTTAATGTAACACCATCTGAATATCGCAAACGCACTGGCTGGAAAATAGAAGGGTTTTGTTTACCACTTAGAGAAAGCAAAGAGTTCAGCGTTGAGGTTAGCCTTATTAAATTAGAGCCTATTAAGCTAATAGGTAAGCAACATCGCTATACTCAAGGTATTAATGAGTGGAATTTCAAAACAGAAGAACTGCGTCGTCATTATTGGCGCGATTTTCTCACCGAGATCCAATATGTCACGACAAATCTATATGCAATCAATGGTGTTGATTCGGTAGATGCTCAAGAAGGCCAATTTTGCTATACCACCGCACTTGATGAGCGAGATATCGACCCCGTTCCGCCTAATCCCAAAATTATGACGTTGCCAGCAGGTGACTATTTACAAATAAAATTTACCTGCGATGAACTTCATGGTATCGACTATAACGATATAATTTATACCGTATATGGAAAAGTACTTGCAAGCATGGATATTGTCCGAGGTGAAGGTTCTGATATCGAAAATTATGTTTTGAAATCAAAACCAAGTTACGAACAGTTTGTTGAAAATTCTAGACTTTATCTTAAAGAGCTCAATTACTGCATTCCTGTTATTATTTAACCTCTCAGAAGAAAAACTGACTATTTTTTTAGTTAGTTTTTCTTTGCCTAAAATCAATATTCTTAAGTTTTCTCTAGAAAAAATGTCTTATTTTCTAATTCTCATAAATAAAATTTAATTTTGATACTCAAATATGGATTAAATAAAAACCTGTATCATATAAAGTGTAAAAATTACCCTCCATTATCCTATCCCTCCTGATTTATTTCGCATTGAAAGCAAATGAAGATCGCGCTAGCATGAATTTGAGTTATATGAATTACGTATAAATAGCTAGGTAGATTTTCTAATATTACTATCAAGGATTAATGCTAATGGTAGAAAAAAACCAATCAACCAATCTAATGGTTATCTTCGTCGGTTTACTCGCAGCACTAGCGGGTCTCTTTTTTGGCTTAGATACTGGTGTTATCTCAGGGGCACTTCCTTTTATTAGTAAGCAGTTTGATATTTCCGCGACTCAGCAAGAACTCGTTGTTAGTTCTATGATGTTCGGCGCTGCTGCCGGAGCAATTATTAGTGGTTGGCTATCATCTTGGGGAGGACGTAAAAGAAGTTTATTGCTTAGTTCCATACTATTTATTATTGGCGCGCTAGGCTCTGCATTTTCACCAAATGCCGAGGTTCTTATTGGCTCACGCGTGATATTAGGTCTAGCAATTGGTATCTCATCTTTTACAACACCCGCCTATTTATCCGAAATAGCCCCCAAAAAGATCCGGGGTGGAATGATATCTATGTATCAGTTAATGATCACCATAGGTATTTTACTGGCATTCATTTCAGATACTGGGTTTAGCTATGATCATGCGTGGCGTTGGATGTTAGGGATCACTGCAATTCCTGCTGTCCTGCTATTTATTGGCGTCACTTTTTTACCTGAAAGTCCACGCTGGCTGGCCAGTAAGAACCGTTCCGATGATGCAAAAACTATCTTATTAAAACTCAGAAATTCAGAAACTGAAGCAATACAAGAATTAGACGATATTTTTAATAGCCTCAAAATCAAACAATCTGGTTTTGGTTTATTCAAAAATAACAGTAATTTCCGCCGTAGTGTATTTTTAGGGATCTCTTTGCAATTTATGCAACAACTAACCGGCATCAACGTCATTATGTACTATGCCCCGAAAATCTTCTCATTAGCCGGTTTTGAAACTACCACTCAACAAATGTATGGTACGGTACTGGTTGGATTGGTCAATGTGATTGCAACTTTTCTTGCCATCTCAATTATTGACCGTTTCGGTCGTAAAAAATTATTAGTCTTTGGCTTTAGTGTTATGGCAATAAGCATTGGTCTACTCGCTTATTTATTATCTTTCGACGCTCATACCTTACTTATCCAGTATGCTAGCATTGCATTCCTACTTATTTTTATTATTGGCTTTGCTGTCAGCGCAGGCCCTATCATGTGGGTTCTATGTTCTGAGATACAACCACTTAAAGGGCGTGATTTTGGTATTACTTGCTCAACCACTTCAAACTGGGTTGCTAACATGATAGTGAGTGCTACTTTCTTAACACTGTTATCGACACTCGGTGATACACATACATTTTGGCTATATGCGGCGCTCAATGCGGTATTTATTTTAGTCACACTCTACTTTGTACCAGAAACCAAAAATGTTTCTTTAGAGCATATTGAAGAAAACTTAATGAAAGGTAATTCGCTACGCAATATTGGCCGATAACTGATTATATCCCCCCTATCATGGGGGGATATATTAGGGGCTGGTGATTTTTACAACGAGAACAGCTTGAAAAATAGCCCTCAATAATAACTTAAAAAGTTACATTCATTTTCGCCCAGAATGTCCTACCTGGTTCATTCACTGGTTGGTTAGATGAATAACCGAACCCACTATTACCAGCTAAGTTAAGGTGCTCGCTATAATTCTTATCGAATAAGTTATCCACACCCGCACTTAATTTCATATGATCATTAACTCGATAGGCTGTATTAACCGAAAAAATGGTAAATCCTGCACTGCTGCTGAAATCTTTACCAACGACGTTACCATCATTAATCGCAACTCGATGTTGACTACTCACTACTCGCATCAACCCTGTTGTCGTCCAATCATTTTTTTCCCACGACAAACCAAAACGTGTCTCTAACGGCGGCATTTGAGGCAATGGCTGTCTATCGCTACGATTTTCTCCCCATGAATAAGCAAGGCTAGCATCCGCTTTCCATTCGTCCGTTAACTTATATGCTACCCCCATTTCACCGCCCATAATCATTGCGTTGACGTTTTCAACTTGGCTTTGACGTACATTGTGAGGGTTATAACGGAATAAAATAAAGTCATCAACACGACCAATATAAGCAGAAACCCATGCATTTATGCTTTCATTACTGTACTTAGCACCAATATCAAGCTGAGTCGTTTTCTCTGTTTTGAGATGATCAAACACATTGGTTGTTCCATCAGGCCCATAAGTCGGCGAGAACAACTCCCAATAATCAGGAAAACGCTCTGTGTAACCAACCCCCGCATACAACATTACTGGCATATTAGAAAGAGCATGTTCATAACGTACAAATCCAGCAGGCATGACTGTATTACGCCCCGAAGAGCCGATATTTGTATCATTATCAACCAAAACTCTGTCTGCTCGCGCCCCCGTCACGACCTTATCATGGTCGTTAACTTCCCACGTTAACTCCCCAAACACGCCATAGTCTTGGAATTGTGCGTCTTTGTTCCAACGATTATCACTCTCTTTGCGATGGGTATTAGTTTGCATATCGGCACCAGCCCGTAGTTCATAATCAGTCCACATCCAAGTGCCCATCACCCTACCGCCAACCGTTTTACGATCTACACGCATTTTCATTGGCATATTCATCATACCGTGACCACTTCCCATCATATGACCAGAACCACTTCCCATTGTTCCACTGGTTTCACGCAATGAATAGTTATCCATGATATGGTCGGCATAGTTGTAATAAATGTTGGCTTCTACTTTATCGAGTACAGTACCAATATTAGTTTTCTCAAAACGCATACCTAAACTTTCTCGTTTGAATTGAGAACCATCCATCCCTCTTCCTGCATAACGTGCTTCTCCATCACCTTTACCTGCGGTTAGCTCCAGTAAAGTATACTCATCAGGAGTCCAACCAATCGCTACGTCAGCATTCCACTTATCCCATTTTGATGGCACTTTATTACCATTACCATCCTTATAATCATTAGAACGTGATTTATTACTAACCAACCGTAAATAACCTTTTTCATTCCCCATACTCACATCAGCATTGGCATCCCAGCGCTGATTAGATGCGGTTAACACACTAGCATTGCCCTTAATGCCTGCTTTATCAAATAACGGTTTTTCACGTTCGAAACGGATCGTTCCAGCTGAGTTACCTGGTCCCCATAATACCGACTGAGGCCCTTTGATCATGGTAAGAAGATCGAAGTTTTCAGGTGAAATGTAGGATGTTGGTGCATCCATCCGTGATGGACAAGCCCCTAGCATCTCGCTGTCATTAGTTAAAATACGTAAACGAGAACCGAACATACCGCGAAAAACGGGATCACCATTAGTACCACCATTACGGATCTGAGAAAAACCGGGAATGGTTTTCAAATAGTCAGAGCCATCACTTGCTGGAACAGGTTGCCTAGGTGTTTTAGGTGATGTACTGATCGTCAATGGTGAGTCCACTGGTGCAGTAACGATCATGACTGAACTGTCAGAAAATAGACTTTGATTTTTATCTTCCGCCCATGCGCTATAAGAAACCAAAACGGTCGATACTAAAAATGCAACAGGTGCAATTACAAACTTTTCTTTGTTCATTGTTGTGCCTAATTCTTTTCTTTATGACGTAACAATGCCGCCTGAATGGATTATCCAAATTCAAGATATAAAACGTCTTAGTGCACTCAAAACGGCAAATGCAACCTAGCTACTTTCTATTAATTAAATAATTAATAAAAAGTGCATACACTCTAAATAATGCGAGTTGCAGATAGGCGATAAGCAAAGATAGGTAGAAAGCATAGATAAATGCTGTAACTCAGTGAGCTGAGTAAAAACACCATACCTTAACAAAGCCCTACAACTTAAAGGAGGACGAATATAGGTGGTGCGCGGGCACAACGTAATAACCAAGGCCGGAACAGATATAAACGAACGCAAGGTTCAAGGGCTAAACAGGAGGTCAATATTGCCAATAGGCGAATAGCAATGGCAACAAAGAGAATGATAAAGGGAAAATGAACCAATAACTGACAGTAACCACACACAATGTCTTCCATGGGCGATAATCCAACCCCTGACATTAAAAAGTGATTCATAGGTGTGCTGGTTGCGCATTCTTCAGGCAATAGCATATCCTGATGCGAATGCTCCATCGAATGGGCTGTCATGCCCTCCGTGAGTGAACAATCAGTCATGTGCATCATTGATTTTGAAACCAATGGGGCAATAAACAGCATTGCTACAGCAAGAAGGGCAAGATAAGCGGCAAATTGTTGAAATCGAGCGTGCAGGCGCAACGTTTTTCCGTCATATCTGTTCTGATTTTATTGCGCGAGAGTGTATCCTATTTGCATCTACGTTGTTATCGTTTTTTGTCAGTTATGTTACATCTGGCTTAGTTTTATACTGGATGCCGATGGCTGCATTCTTTTAAACAAAACGCGGTAATAGCCATAGACTATTACCGCAAAGTCGAACATAAAATAACAAAGGGTTACAATTTGATTAGGCTAACAAATTAGCCGGATTATCAATACATAAGCGACTTATAATGGCTTCATCAACCCCTTTTTTCGCGAGAAGGGATAAAAAAACATTGGGCACAAAGCCCCAGCCATTACCGCCATTTTTTGCCCACATCTGTTTTAGAAAAACATCATGGCTTAACACGATTTGATTACCATACCCCAATTCAATCAATTTATAGACGGCATCAACAGTTTCAGTGACAGTAGGGGCAACCCCTTCTTTAGGAAAAGAAATATCTAATCCAATCATATCGAATTCAAGCCATACGCCTCTGTCTAACATACGACGTTGATAATCGAGATCTTTTCCTGATGGATCTGAATGTGCTAACGAAATTTTAGCAGGATTAACGCCCATTTCTTTGATTAAAATATCCAGTACTTCATCACCACGACGTTGCCAGCCAGGCATGTGAATATTCATTGATACATGATCATTGGCTAGCTGGGCAATCGACGCCGCTCTGAGGCTATTTTTTTCACCTTCAGTGAAGAATGGTGAAACACCAATTTCGCCTATCATACCTGCGCAAATATCAGTACCATCAATACCTATATTTAGCTCGTCATCGATCATTTTGGCCATGACATCGATATTACTAACTAACCGTTCACCTTCAAATTTTTCGATATATAACCCAGATGAAGCAACCACATTAATACCTGTTTTGATTGCAACTTCACGCAGTTGACGTACATCACGACCAATCGCTTCGGAGCCTGTGGCATCCACGAGTGTTTTACCACCGAGCTCTTTAAAGTTATTTACCTCATAAATCACATCTTCAATCGGTTTTTTATCCATATTGTCGCAGCAGCAATACGGATCGTGTTTAAGTCCCCACTGAATGTCTGCACTGACTTTTTTATCGACTAAGACATGTGAGAAATCATAATAAGGCTCATCGACTACCGTTGATAAATCGTTAAATAAGTGTTCATGTGGGAGGGTTAACCCCATATCCTCTTTTTTAACCGGTCCTGTGACAGTCTGAATATAACCTTTCATTTTTACACTCCTGCTGTTTTCGCAGCTTTTGCTTCTCTAAATTCAGGGATAGTGGTAATAATCGCCCCTACCAGCGCAAATAATGTACCAATGATAGTCACTAGATAGACGGTATTTCCTAAAGATGGTAATAACAGGTCAATCAATACGGAGCCTAATAACTGCCCTGCTGTCGATGCGACACCTAACATTAATAAGCCTAACCCACGAACTAAAATTGCCATCAATGCAATCGACATTAAGCCTAATGGGCCACCTAAATACATCCACCACACACCCGGTAATTCAAGGGTAATATGCCCTAACGCCATACGAATAATCAGCGCAACAGTTAATACAGTGAAACCAACAATAAAGTTCCATGTGATAGAAACCATCATAGAACCTGTCGCTTCAGCAACTTTAGAGTTACCTGCTGGCTGCCACCCTGCTAATAAACCCGCTAAGAATGGCAGGATAGCTAAATAGATTGCGGATGTAGAATGCCATTGTGGTGAAACTACAAATAGTGTTGCGACAACGGCAAATACAGCGCCCATCACACGGAATGTAGTAAACGGTTTTTTCTCATCGATACCAATACCAAAACGGTCACACAATAAACCCGATAACAACAGTGCTGAAATTAAAGCGGTTTGGAAGGTTGCAATACCTAATGCACTTGCAGAGGCACCTTCAGAGAATACAACCATCGCGCCACACAGGCCTGCAAACCAGTTCCATAGAGGTATTTTACGTTGTTTAATTAAGCTCGGAATAGCTGCAAATTGTTGGCGAGTTTGCTTTTTAGCAATAATAATAAAGAACATTACAACAAGGCCACTCGCGAATGAAATTACCGCACTCGCATTACCATCTTTTAATACATCCCCTAGTTGCCCATTAACGGCTGATTGCATTGGCGATAACATACCGGCTAAAACCGTTGCTATCATCAGTAAAGGTGTAGAATAATTTTTTGTACTCATAAAATATTCCTTTTGGAATTTTGACTGTACTCTAAATCATTCAAGTGCGACGGACAGAAAAAACACAGTGACTAGTGCCATTGAGTGCAATCACCATACCTTAACGAAAAGCCTACAACTTGAAGAATGACGAGTATATGAGTCATTATTTTTTGTAATCGAATAAATCGGATAACAAAGTGCAGGAAAACTCCCCACACTTATTTTTTTATTTTTACTATTTTATTTTTTGCTATTTATACTCTAAATAATTCGAGTTGCAGGTAGGTGACAAGCGAAGATAGGCGGAGAACATAGATAAACTATGTGACTCGGCAAGCCTCGCGTCGTCCCTTATGTTTTAATGAAAACCCCTGCAACCTGAAAGATGACGAATATCTCATTACTTAGATATTTGTTTTAGAATATTCACCCACATATCTGAGTAATGTTCCCAAGCCATAAATTCTTTACTTCCCCAGTGTGGCGAGCAATCACTCATAAAACAGGCTGTTTTACCTTTTTCATATTCACCAAAAACTAATAATGGATCTTCACCAATATTCAGTACGGTTTGGCTATTTTTCTTCGCCAATACTTTGTTATAACCTAAGAACATTGGCCAGTTACCAAACCCTTTAATTGAATCATGAGTCGTATTAACTGCGGACGCAAATACGCCTTCAGGTGTTTCAACACGATCATCACCATCAAGCATTTCGACAGGTAATACATCAGCAAGTAAGGTATTTTTATAATTGGCTTTAGCTTCAATACCCATAAAGGATAAATAACCACCAATCATCAATAACCCACCGCCATTAATAACGTATTGTTTAATTAATTGCAGTGAATTTGGTAACACCTTCATATTATAGAAAGTATCGTTTTGCAGTAAGAAAGTATTTGCACCAATATCACTGATTACAATAACATCGTATTTTTCGAGTTCTTCGACTGTTTTTGGAAATGACATTTGCACAACATGTGCTGGCATATAATCAACTTCAACACCTTTATTTTTTAAACAACTTAATAAAAATGTTGCGCCTTCTTCATATTTACTCGATGTAAAGCTATCGTAACCTTTTGTGTGGATCATATGAATGTGCCATGATTCACCAATAAATAAAATTTTCATTTTTATTCCTCTTTCAGAATAGACGTTATTCAGGAGATTGAGTCACAACCTGAGAGTAGGTTGTTTGATTAATACGATACATCACATTAATATCTTCAGGCATTTCTGAAGCATTACTGGTTTCAACTGCAAGAGATGAAAATGCAGAGGCATAACGCAATGCGTAAGAGAATTGTTTTCCTTTTGCTAGCGATGCAGCCAAAGCACCATTAAATGCATCCCCTGCACCTGCTGTATTTTTAACAACCGCAGTGTAGGCTGGTGAGTAAATAAACTTATTGCCATCATAGGCAAGAGAGCCTTTACTTCCCAATGTTATAACGACTTTTTTCACCCCTTTGTGATAGATAGCTTCAGCAGCTTGTTTTGCGGAATCTAAATCAATCACATTAATTCCCGAAAGTAAGCTCGCTTCAGTTTCATTTGGTGTTAAAATATCAACCTTTTCAAGTAGTTCTATTGCGATTTCATTGTAAGGTGCTGGGTTTAAAATAATCGGAATATTGTATTCATTACCTATCGCAATAATCTCTTTTAATGCTTCAATATTAGTTTCGAGTTGTAATAGGATAATATTTGAGTTAATAATTTTATCTTTCTGAATTTTGACTTCATCAGCACTAATATCCATATTCGAGCCAGGGTAAATGGAGATAATATTTTCACCACTATTTTCTGAAACAAAAATAGATGCCGTACCTGTCTGAAATTTTTCTGTTTGGTAAATGGTTGAGCTTTTTATTTTTGATGATGAAATAAAATTTACTGCATAATCACTAAACTGGTCTGTACCTATTTTAGTAATAAAATGTACTTGAGAGTCTGAGTAACTTGCAGCAAGAGCTTGGTTACAACCTTTACCACCCGGTGAAAAAATAAATTTATTTGATAACAATGATTCACCTGCCTCAGGAAGGCGAGGTAAATAACTAATCATATCAACATTAAACGAACCTAAAACACAAACTTTGCCGTTCACTAAATCATCCTTATTTACTATTTCATTAAGGCTTTCATTGCACTCTAGAAATTGTATAATTTCTTTTTTGGC
This sequence comes from Providencia manganoxydans, assembly GCF_016618195.1. Lineage (NCBI taxonomy): Bacteria > Pseudomonadati > Pseudomonadota > Gammaproteobacteria > Enterobacterales > Morganellaceae > Providencia > Providencia manganoxydans. The sequence goes on along the minus strand of NZ_CP067099.1, from coordinate 1,363,036 downwards.
AACTTTATCTAGGGTCTCAAATTCAATGAATGCGCCACCGTGGCAACGGCTAATAATTCCTTTTTTTGCCAAAGAATTTAAATCTGCTCTGATGGTTTCTTTAGTGACATTAAGCTCTTTCGATAAAACAGAAACTTTTGCTGAGCCTGCATTTTTTAGAAAACTGATTATTTTTTTATGTCTTTCTGCTTTCATGCCATTTTACCTCATGGCATTTACTTTAATTTAGATATTGTTAGTTTAATGTGATAATAATCATATGTTCCCGAAGCAAAGCAAAAAAAAGCAAAAAAGACAAAAATAAAAACAAAAAAAAGCAAAAGCATATTACGTTAAGGTAAATTAGCCTTTTAACACAAAATAAAATAGGAAAGCATTAGCCAATTTAATTATTATTCCATTTAAAACTAAAACAATCACCATGATACTCACAGATAAAAAACAAAATTAAATCAAATTAGACATTATTTTCAATAAATTATTGAAATAAAATTAAAGTTATAACTAATAGTTAACTATAAAGAATTTCAAATAAATAAAATACTTACTTTTAAATTTTAATTAACTAAATGCAAATCTGAATCGATTCAACTTTTTGTATCTTATTTATCTTGTTTTTCCTATAAATGAAATCAGCATACTCAACAAGATCAGAACCATTCCAATCAGCATAGTGAAAGAAATTACTTCATCTAGAAAATAATGAGATAACCCAACGCTAATTATCGGAGCGACTAATACCGCATAAGAAGAGAGTTCAGCCCCCCCCTTGTTCTATCATGTAGAACCACAGTACAAAAACAATCACACCGCCAGCGATCCCTATAAATAAGATAGGAAAATAAACATCCTTAATGTAATGCAGAGGATCCTGTTGATAATCAAATATATCCAAATTGGATGAAATAAATAGTGTAATCAATAAGATAAGAAAGAATGAGACGATATTTTGATACATCACTTTAAAAAGTAGATCTAACTGAGTCGGAATTTTTTCTGCTAAAAACGTCCCTAAGGCCCACATAGAAGCACTCAGCAGTATAATCATCTCGCCCAAACCAAAGTGATCCAAGGACGTAAAAATAAATACCCCAATTAAGCAACTTAATGATACTACTATTGAATTCAAGGTAATCCGTTTATGTGCAATCATCATAATCACTGTAGTCATTGCTGGCATAGTATAAATCAGCACAGATGCTTTAGCTGAATCCGTATATCCCAAGGCAATATTATTGAGAAGAGTCACTAAAAAAACATTTAAAAACCCCAATGGAATACACATAATCAAGCCATAGAAGTGAAACTTGCGCTTGAAAGCTATTAGCGCTAACAATATTAGCACTACAACTGATGTTAACGCTGCATAAAAACGAAAAGGCCAAACACCTATTTTTTCAATAGTCATTTTTGATATAGGAAAACTGCTTCCCCAAATCAATGAAATACAAATAGCAAGACAAATTATTTTAATATTGTTCATATGAATAATATTATCGTTATATAAGGAATTAGTGATCTAATAGGATAATAAATAAGTGTTCCCATATCACTTCCCCATTATAGTTATTTTTGTTCTCTATTCTATTTTTACCAACTACAAAACAAAAAATGGTCATCTAAGCCTCAATACATCTACATTTTATCACCCTTCTTCTGGTTAGACGCGTAACACAATCAGCGTTGCCTTAATCACTTTATTTAGCGAGTTATCGTAAGAGCATTCAACGCTGAGAAACACCTATTTCCGCTGTGTGAAGAGAGGTTATCGTTTAGCTGGAAATCTTTCTTGCTTGTTGTACTCTTTATGGGTGGGAATTGAGTTATCATAGATAATGTAAATTTTTCCATTACATCAAGCTAAAGCGATTAATGTGGCAAAATCAACAAAAATAAAACAATAAAATTAACAATTCTCCATTTGCGAGATAAATTAATATAAAAATCTTTTTATAAAAAATAAAAATTAGTAGATAATAATAGGCTTAAATAAAGTCAACATAACAATTCATTTTAAATTGTAATTGTTTGTTTTTATTTAACTCTTGTTATTTCTAGACCATATAACCATACTTTTATCCATGCTACTTTATGACGGTCCAATAATGATTTATTTCTATCACTTAACAGGTAAAAGAGTAATATCATGAAAAAGAACATATTTTCATATTTAATTATTGCGCTGATTGCGAGCAGCTCTTTTGTCGCAGGTATGATGGCAAACTACACACCTGATCTTGATATCGTAAAAAAATCACAAAAGGCCGTTGAAGACTTTCTCCCCTTTCCTGAAACAGCTGAATATAAAAATGTTCACTATTACTCAGTGAGGGAAACGCTTGATCACGGTATGTTGGGCTATGTTTGCGGTGAAGTGCTAGTCTTTAAAAATGAAAAATCCTTTAGTTACAGGCGATTTTTAGTCAAAACCTATATGCATCAGGATGGTAGAAATGTCGTTTCTATTCCTTTAATTAATACTGAAGAAAATAGATTCCCAAACGAAAACTTTAATAATATTTGGGATGATTTTTGCCATGAACACCCCGCCCACTCCACGACTTATAAAGATTGATAGACAATTGGTATTTAGAATCTATTACTAAACTGGGATTAAGAATACTTTCCCACTCTGCGTCACTCATAATGTAATCAATTCAACATTATCCCTTATTTCCTTATTTTACTTCAATATTACTTCATCCCATTGTTTTTCTTATTTATTTAAAAATCGGATTGACGAAGAGAAGCAACTGCTTGTAGCTTACAACAAGTTGCTTTTGGGAGGCACAATGAATAATAAGATTGATTTAACCGAGCAAATTCGTTCTTCATCTAGAATGATGGTACGTGAATTAGGTTTTATGCGCTCAACTCTCGCAGCGACTAATTATAGTCCCTCAGCGATTCACGTCCTGCTTGAAATAGAACAAAATCCCACCATTACCCCAGCACAGCTAGCTGAACTCTTAATCTTAGAAAAATCAACCATCAGTCGTCTAATTCAAAAGCTACTCTGCAATGGTGAAATAATTGAATCGACAAACATCGAAGATGGACGACTTAAAAATTTATCCCTCACTGCCAAAGGTAAAAACTTAGTTAATGGCATCCATCGTTTTGGCCAACAGCAAGTTATATTCGCATTAGAAAAATTGGCAGTTAAGCAACAGCAAGCCGTCGCTGAAGGGATCACGCTTTACGCGAATGCGCTCAAACAACATCGCCTAAAGCAAACTAATGATACCGCTCAATTCATTGATATTTATGAAGGCTATCGTTCAGGATTAATCGGTAAAATAACCCAAATGCATGCAGAATTTTACTTTGAACATGCCAATTTTGGTGAATTTTTTGAAAAAAAAATAGCAATGGATGTCAGTGAGTTTATTAATCGAATTGGTGAACCCTGCAACCAAATATGGAGCGCCATACATAATAATCATATTGTTGGTTCTATTGCGGTAGATGGGCAAGATTTGGCATGTGGCCATGCTCATTTGCGTTGGTTCATTCTTGATCCAAAATGCAGAGGAATGGGAATAGGCCGATTATTACTCGATAAAACGCTCTCTTTTTGCCAAACACAATCTTTTAAAGCTATAGAGCTTTGGACATTTAAAGGGTTAAATACTGCCGCTAGACTTTACCAACAAGCTGGATTTAAGTTAGTTCAAGAACAGGAAGGAAGCCAATGGGGAACATCTGTGATAGAACAACATTATATTAAAAATTTGAACATAAATAAAATCAGCTAGTTACCGAAGCTCAAAGAAAACAGTAGACTAGCTGAAAAGCGAGTCATTAATTCGCAAAGTGCAATAGCATAATATAACTAAGGTCGCCGATGATACTACTGTGATACAGCGATTCAAACGGGGAATAAACCATTTTTATCGTTGCTGCGATAGAGTTACCGAGTAGTTCTATGGGATCATATGCTGGCATCGTATTCTCCTATTTTCTTTTAGAGTAAACTACCCTCTGACAGCACTCAATCAGAATATACTCATCATACATTAAGTTTTAGGGGGTTAGGCTTATAGTGACTAAGCCTACTTGTGCTAATCACATAATTTGTCCTATATTCTAGTAACTCACTCACTTATCCTCTATTTCCCCCAAAACTATTTAGAATATAATAGGTATTATTACCAACTTAATAAGTGTTAATCATTTTCATAATTAGAATAAGTAAAAGATATTAAGTTAATTGCTCATTTATGAGCTAACTCACATATTTTCACACCACTACGTGTTAATACTTAATATATATTTATACTTTACTTACTCTTGTTTATTGTATTAATTTACAAAATAGAAAACACAAAATAAAAAGACAATAATATCAATAAATTGAAGCCATAAAATAATTAACCAATGTAATGTTTTATCTGTTAAATTTAAATAAATTATAGAATCAATAAATTTTTTAAATTATTAAATGCTTTTTTTATCTCAAAAAGATTAAATTTAATCATTTTAAACTCACATTAAAAATTAATAGCACAAATAACTAATAAAAACTTCAATATTATATTTAAATCATATACACTTCTCACGTAACTATGAAAAGGAATTGTTATGTTTAGATTTATTGAATCATTTATTAGTGAGTTAACGCATGTGATGTCTATAAATAGTCGTCGTATCATTGTAGGCATTTTAGCGATCGCGACTCTTTCAACAACGATTACGATGGAATCGATAAACATCTATTTTATTGCAGCGTTTTTATTTGTCAGTATTTCTCTATATCTACCTGAAATTTATAAATTTTTGATGAACAAAGTCAACTAAATTTAGTATTTACGTAGACACAGGTAATTCTTTTTTGCATTGCATACAAATGGCAGTTTACTAGTATCTACATTTCAAAAATTAAGTAATAACACTTAATTAACATGTTATTTATATATTCTAAAACAACATGAAGATGGTAAAGATAATTAATATTACTTGATATTAATTTATCGCCGTTGCTGACTGGCGCAGAAAAAGAAAAGCGCTGTAACACCTTATTCAGTTGAGAAGTAATAACCTTTCAGGTGTTATTTATACATTAAATCAGAGTAATTCACGATAACATTGTTCAAAACTAGCTAAAAAAACCAGAACGCGTGAGTTCTCCTATACCGGTGATGATAAATTGTACACCCATACAAACTAGCAAAAATCCCATCAGCCTAGATATTGCATCAATGCCGCTTTTACCAAAAAACTTCATAATAAGACTTGAACTTTTTAGGCATGCCCACAAAATCACAGAAAAAATTAAAAATACCAACGGTGGCGCAACAATAATAACCCAATGAGGATAAGCGCTTTCATTCGTGATTACGGATGAAGCCATACTAATAATCATCGCTATAGTACCTGGTCCAGCAGTACTTGGCATAGCTAAAGGAACAAATGCAACACTCGATGTATTATCTACTGTTTTTTCCCCTTCATCATGACGACTATTTTCGGCGACAGGAAACAACATACGAAAACCAATGTAGGCAACAATAAAACCACCGGCAATCCTCAAACCTGGAATAGTCACACCAAAGGTATTCATGATCGCTTGTCCTGAATACCATGAGACCAACATAATAAAAAAGACATATACAGGCGTCATTTTTATGGTTTTTTTACGCGCCTCAATTGTCATTCCACCGGATAAACCAAGAAACAATGCAACTGTGGTTAGTGGGTTTGATAATGGTAACAATACCACCAACCCAATCCCTATTGCAGTTAATAATTCAAACATGACCACCTCTTATATTTATGATTATAACAAAAAGCCAATAATATCTTTGGCATACTTTACATTAGAATCTGAATAAATTGTTTCAGTACCATTAAGAGATTTCAATATATTATCTTTATCATCTCCTATTGATACCGCATTAATAATGCTGACCATCAGTTCTCTTACCTGATATGATTCTGATAATTCATATAAACTAATCAATGCAATTAACACGTAAAACTGGTTAATATTTTTATGTTCATATAATGAATTTACATTCATTAGCAAAGTATTACGAATTTTTATGAGAACTAACTCATTTAACGGTAATGTATTTATTTTCTGTAAAATAAAATTAACTTTACGTGTTTCTATCTGCTGTGCACTACTCAATGGTATGATATACAACATCAAAATCACTATAATGATAGAAAAAATAAGCGCTATAGCAGTATTAGCAAAAAAAACAAAATCAAAACTCATTGGATTAGTAAAATTAATTAGAAATATTAAAGAAATACACATAATATGTGAAATCAAAAATGCTAACTTACCTACCGTTTTCAAGACACCAAAAAGGATAAAGATAGGGATCATAATCAAGGCCGCTTGCATAAAACTTGATGCCTGTATTAAAAAGAAAAATTTCAATACATAGCTAAACGCGATCACTAACAGAGCAACAATAAATACAATAAAAGCAAGCTTATTAGCATTGGGAATAGTAATCCCAAAGGTAAAAGAAATACTCACTAATACAGGTAAAATATAACCATACTCCCAACCAGTATTAAGCCAGAACATAACACTAATCACTAAACTTACAACTAGTCTTAACGTATTTAAAAAAGCATCTTTCCAATCAAAAAATGCATAAGACTGAAAGGTAGAGGGACGACTAATCTCTTTCTTCAAGCTTAATAATTGATTATATTTTTCATAGCGTAAAAATGCGCGATCGACTAAACCAATAATAGATATAGTGACCAATATTGGTAATTTTAATGCCTTACTGTGTGCCTTTTTAAAAGATAAAAAATGACTTTCATATTTACTCACTTCATCATAGGCTATACTATCTGCAATGATAACAGATAGGTTTTTCATTGTATTATCATAATTTCCTTTGAATACACTTGATAACACATTTTTTCTATCCGTACTTATTTTCCTGTTCAATAGAACTGTTTGTGGCACATTAGACCTATTTGGTAAGGCATAACTAATAAATGTGTAAATAATGATGCCTATCATAACCTCCATTAGCCTTTCTTGAGACAAATTAAATATTGTCATTGGCAATGGATAGACTGATGTACCGAAGGCAATGATCGCAGAAGTATACCCTGATAGCGAAAACATATAAGGCATCATATAGCGAGAAGTTAACGCCATAAATAAGCAAACTGACAACCAAATAATAATCAAAGAGGTAAACAACCAGTGATCACTGAGACTAATGTTAGCGATTAATGTTACTACGATAACACCAATAACACTTCCTACAAGGCGTGCCGCCATTTTAGCCAAACTTAATGATGGATCAGGGTAGCCAATGATTGCGACAGTCATCATTGACCAGTAAGGCTTATCAAAACCAAAATATGAAGAAATATACCAAGCCAATAGAATAGCTAGCATATATTTAACTGCAAATATCCAGTTTAGTTTCATCACTTAGTCTTCAATAAATACAGTGCAAGTCGTACCCGGTATAAGGGTTACTCCTTGAGTATCATTTAATGATATTTTAATTGGTACTCTTTGTGCTAATCGGACCCATGGGTAGTTAGGTTGTATATTTTCAAGTAGCTGGCTTCCTGTCGTAGAGTTGTTATCGTCAATTGCTCGACCAATGCTTTGTACTTTGCCTTTTAATTCATGATTGTTGCCGTACAACTTTATATTTGCATTATCACCAACAACAACATTGGCCATTTTAGTTTCTTCTAAATAAGCAATCACATAGAAAGAATCTTTATCAACGATCGCAAATAGAGGGGAGCCTGCATTAATATAATTCCCTGTACGCAAATTCAAATTAGTAATAAAGCCATTTACTGGTGAATGAATTTGTGTTCTTGATAGGTCAAGTTTAGCTTTTTCAATCTTCACCTTTGCTAATTCAATTTTTTTGGCTAAGCTTTCTTGGCGCGACTTTGCATCATCTAGCTCTTCCTTAGATATCGCAACCTGACTTAGTTTAGTACGCCTTGCTAATTGGTTCTTGGCAAAATTGTATTGAACCACTAAATCATTAAGTTCTAATTCAGATTGACGTAGTTTGATTTCATAGTCAGTAGGATCAACGACAAGTAATAATTCACCTTGTTTGACTTCTTGGTTATCGATGATCATCAATTGCTCAACTTTCCCTGAAACCTCTGCTGTCACTTGGTTGATTTCAGCTCTTACTCTACCATCCCGAGTCCATGGGCTTAATGCATAATGGTTCCATAATAAATATATAGACGAAACAATGATGAATACAGATATCACAATTAATAAATATTTCTTTATATTCATTATATTACCAACCATGAATTAAGAATGAAATGCATGACCAAAATGCAGAGAAACAGCATAGAAATGTCGAATAAGCTTCCTGCATATTCATATTTGCTCACTAAGTTTGCGTAAACTACTCTAATTAATAACCATGAAAAGAAACCTAAAAAAAACACCAAAGCAATCCCGGGTATAAAAACCGTACCCCCTAGAATTAAATCTTCCATACGCTATCCCATTATCAAGAGATATTTAACGATATTAATCATTATAGTAGTAAATGCACATCGCAGTATATTTTTAATATAAGCAATAAATTTAAACAATTGGTTTAATCATATAAACTGTAAAATTTTACAATTTTTTATCTCTACTCTACTACATAAGAGGATCAGCCAATTTAGTTGATTATATTACCAACAAATAACAATGTACAATTTGAGAGCATCAAAAGTTAACTTGATAGAATTAAGCACCAAAATAAATTACAACTCATTATTGTACTAATAAATAAATTTACCTTAAGCATGAACATTGCAACAAGTAACCTAATGAGTTTTTTTAATTAAATCTGGACTATTGAAACAACAATCCAGCCAAATCGAATACGATGAAATATGCTACAATAGATACTTACTTCTTACATAACCAAATGAAAATACAACAAAAATGAGTAATAATGATGTATCTTATGTATACATTAAAGCTTATGCCATGGGGGCATTCAGCTCTTATTATATTAATTTTTATTACATTAAATGAGAAAAAAGAAGCTTAAATTTGTGTTTGTATAATTTTATATCAATAAATACACCAACAATTTTTTCCACAAAACACAGAATTTAACTTACAATAAAACATGCTATACACAATAAATTAGGGTACTTGTTTTTAGAAACCTAAGACATCAACTCAGACTCAACGAGATAATTTGTACATATAACTCAGCCATTAAGCATATCAGTATTGAATTATACCCTATAATTCAAGTAGCCAGTTTAATTAAAACTGGCCTGTCACGGATAAACATTAACCAAGAGCTATGATTTTAAAGAGCCATTTACTTTACTCTTCTCCCTTGCTTATCAACAATAACCTCACCATCTTCTTTGATAAATTCACTTTGTTGCTGATTAGGAAGTATATCTAGCACCACCTCAGAAGGCCGACACAACTTTACCCCTAGCGGAGTGACGACAATTGGTCGATTAATCAATATCGGGTACTGCAACATAAAATCAATGAGTTGCTCATCTGTATGGTTATCTTGTTCTAAATTTAATTGCTCATACGGCTCAACATTTTTTCGTAATAGCTCCCTTACCGTGATGTTCATATCCGCAATGAGTTGTACTAAAACATTTTTACTCGGCGGCGTTTCTAGGTAATGGATAATCGTTGGCTCAATACCACTATTGCGGATCATTGCAAGGGCATTACGCGAAGTGCCACAATTGGGGTTATGGTAGATAGTGATCTCATTCATGGGGTTACCTTTAATTTAACAGTGAAAGTCGAAGTACTAAAGTAACGAGTGTGACAATCAGCACAGGGATAGTCATGATAATCCCTGTTTTGAAATAATATCCCCATGTAATGGTCATGTTTTTTTGCGATAAAACATGCAGCCACAGCAATGTAGCCAAACTACCTATTGGTGTGATTTTTGGACCCAAATCGGCACCAATCACATTGGCATAAACCATCGCTTGTTGAATTAACCCTGTCGCTTCACTTCCTTCAATAGATAACGCGCCAATTAATACCGTTGGCATATTGTTCATTATGGATGATAAAAATGCGGTAATAAATCCCGTTCCTAGAGTGGCAACCCATAGTCCTTTGTCTGCAAGGTAACTGAGCGTTTCAGAAAGATAATCGGTTAACCCTGCATTTCTTAAACCATAAACCACCAAGTACATCCCTAAAGAGAAAATAACGATTTGCCAAGGTGCGCCACGTAACACTTTTCTGGTATTAATCGTATGGCCTCTGGCTGCAATCACCCAAAGAATTAAGGCACCAATAGCTGCAATTGCACTCACTGGAATACCTAATGGTTCTAAGACAAAGAAACCAATAAGTAGCAGTACCAATACCAGCCAACCAGCTTTAAACGTTGTCATGTCCTTAATGGCTAAAGTCGGTTCACTCAGTTTGGTAACATCATATTGTTTAGGAATATCTTTGCGGAAAAACCAATGCAGCATCACGAGTGTTGCGATAATTGCAGCAATATCTACTGGCACCATAATTGATGCATATTCCGTAAATCCAATATTAAAGAAGTCCGCAGAAACGATATTCACGAGGTTCGAAACAATCAGCGGCAAGCTCGCCGTATCTGCAATAAACCCAGCAGCCATAACAAATGCTAATGTGGTGCCTTTGTTGAAACCAAGTGCCAATAACATCGCAATCACAATGGGCGTTAATATCAATGCTGCACCATCGTTAGCAAATAAGGCCGCCACCGTTGCACCAAGTAGCACGATATAACTGAATAACAGCTTTCCTTTACCACCGCCCCACTTGCCAACATGTAATGCAGCCCATTCAAAGAAACCACTTTCATCTAAAAGTAAGCTAATGATAATTACTGCAACAAATGTCGCAGTGGCATTCCAAACAATGTTCCAAACAATCGGAATATCTTGAAAACTGATCACACCAAAGATCAGTGCCAATACAGCCCCTGCTGTAGCACTCCAGCCAATACCCAGTCCTTTGGGCTGCCAAATAACAAAGGTGATCGTTAAAATAAAAATTAATGCGGCAATAAACATAACTACCTCGTTTAAAAGGTGCTTTTACACCCTTTCTTGTTTTAAAATCAATAATGCAAATGAATCGGCTCTTGAGATTTCAAGGATACCCCCACTTTTTTGTTATAAAAAAATGTATAGGCTCTTGCATTAACTTATTTTTTAACCTGTCGGGCTCTCTTGTGAGGTCTACTAATGCAGGAGTGACTTACGCTCCACAAACACCTGTGCTACAGCATAATACAGGATCAAATACTTTTAGTTTTTTCATAACCCAACCTTACATATGTTTTTCCATATATGTTAATTTAAAAAATTTTATGCGGAACAACTACTCGCAGACTCTTTTGTCTCTAAGCTTTTGAGTAAATCTGCCACTCTATTTTTCTCTGTGGCATAGGTGACATCAATGATACTTTTCACCCACGGTAGTAATGCTGGAGATAATCGATAATGAACCCATTTACCATGTTTTGAGTCGAGCAAAAGACCAGACTCTCTTAACATTGCTAAGTGTCGAGATGTCTTTGGTTGCGATAAATTTAAGGCCGTATAGATATCACAAACACACAGCTCACCAGATGCTTTCAAAAGCAATACGATATCGAGTCTGGTTTGATCCCCTAAAATTTTAAACAGTTGTAATGGTTCCATACATGCTCCTTACTATCTATAGCCTAAGAGTACACTCAATAAACATATACGTCAAAACACATGCATTGACATATAAAAAATCTTAATTAAGATTAGCGCAATATAAGCATCATAGTTTCAGTTATCATCGAGTGACAATTCGAACAAATTCAAATACACATAATTTTAGAATCAGCAATTATGTTGGTACATCAAAATATAAATATCAACCGAGTGACAAAACACTAAAATTAGTTAATTCTCTGAATTTTAATATAAAAAGACATTCACTTTCTGCAATATCAGAGCACTGATAAAATTAAATGATGAAATAACTCCCTCAAAACCCTACTCAATAATGATAATCTGAATTAGATTGAACCAGAAGATATAATCAGATGGATCATTTTACTCACAACTAAGATTAAAAATACCGCAAATATTTGACGGATCACTTTAACCGGAAGTTTATAGGAAAATTTCACACCAAGTGGAGCAAATAAAACACTGGTTATACCAATACCAACAAACGCTGGGAGATAAATAAAACCTAGATAGTAATCTGTGATTTCCGTTTTATTCCAACCATAAATAATCCCTGATATAGCCCCAATTGTTGCTAAAACAACACCCAGCATTGAAGATGTCGCTATACATTTTCGAGTATTAAATCCCCATGTACTCAGAAGAGGCACTGTAATAGCTCCGCCTGCAATACCGATAAAACTGGAAATAAACCCGATAAATACTCCACCACCGGATAGCCAAGGTTTTGTTATAACAGGATCATCTACATTTTCGATTCGGTCAGCTTCATTTTTTTTCGAAAATAATAAAGTATAAATGGTATATCCCATAAAAAGACAAAAAATAACCTGTAAGATAATATCCGAAGTTTTATGAACGAAATAAGAGCCTAAAAATACCCCAATAATGGTACCAACAGATAGATATGGGAATTCATTCCAAAGAATGGCTTTATGCTTGCTGTGAGAATAGGCAGAAGATGCAGTAGAAAAAATGATAACAGAGAATGAGGTAGCTAAGGCTATTTTCATTGTCAATTCATAAGGCATGCCTTGCTGTGTCACTGTGTATATAATAATAGGTACTATGATTGTTCCGCCGCCTATACCAAGCAAACCAGCTAAAACCCCAGTAACACACCCTATTAATAAGAAAATGAGCAACATCTCCATAACTATTCCTTATGCTATATTGAAATAAAAATATAGATACAATTAATACATGTTATATAGAAACACAAGTTGATAATATTACTTTCATTATGGCGTCATTGAAATAAAAATAAATTTTCTCATGCACTTCATATTTACCCCAAAATATTCAAAAAACCAGAAATTAAATTAATTCAATGAGTTAAATAACATATCAATCGTTAAATCAACTTATAAACTCATTTTCTCACTAAATGCCACGTTAAAAATATTTTGATTAGACCTTTGGCTCTTATGGCGAACTTATATTTCCAGCCAGAACGATTGACGTCCTTCAGAAAATATGTCTGATGATACTAAGAAAGATCATCAAACATATCTCCCATCAATCACGCCAAGGAGCGGCTGTATTACTTTGATTAGGTTTACAAAACCACCAAAGAGGATTAATTAAGATATGATATTAATGAGGCTTGTTAACTTTTAGTCGCTCAAGCTTCCATTTATCCATTAGCCATTCGATGATTTTGATTCGGTAACGCTTTCCGGCTTTTGTTACTTTTGAAAGAATATTGATAATGCCTTTGAGATTGGATTTTTGAAGGTAGATGTCTTCTTTTTGTTTATTAATTTATCAATTAATATTTTCATTATTAATATTAAGCAGGAATATGTAATGATAGCAGTTCCATGAAAATTAAAGTTTTCCAGATGGCTTAGAGCTTTTGTTTCTATAATAGATTAAATCTTCATCATTTACGAGCTCGATTCGCAATATTATGACTCCCTTTTTAAGCAACCCATCCCCATAGCAACCACATGAAATTACAAAAAATAATGACATTATGCACCCTACTAATAAAAAAATTTCCATATATCTTGCGTCATTAACTCAATCATATTAACTCAAATTTATCACTCACTGTTAGCTCCACTGTTCTAATATTTGCGTTAGATGTTAATTTATAGTATTTTTCATTTTCACACTTAATCATGATAACTTCATATGAATCCATTTAAAAAACTTGTGACAGGTCAATATCCTCTTTTAAATGTTGCTATCTTTTGGTTTATTACTCAATTCTTAATTAGCACTCTATTTAAAACAATTCCAATTAGGTTTATCACTCATCCCGGCGAATCTCTTTTATATTCAATACTAGCCTCATACCTTTTAAAAGTTATTTTAGGTGCTTGTGTTTTATCTGGATTTATTTATCACTTAACACAAAAATTATCGATAAAATATATAATTTCCAGTGCTTTTATTATTTTACATATTGGATTTAACGGTTATCTATTTTTTATTTTTTTATCCGCAACACTTTAAAGCCTCTGGTATTGTTGGGAGTGGTCAGTCTTTGATGTACATCCAATAGCTAGCTTCAGGTATTGATAGTAGCACCATGGCATTATCAAAGTAGTAATGGTAAGGCGATACGCTCATTTAGCGCCCAATCATTTAAGTGAGCACGCAAGGCAAATTGATGTAATATTTGATGATAACGACACAAGGAGGAAATCAAGCAGGATTAAAACTGGCGCAACATATTGATTTCAAATGGTACGCCCTACAGGGTTCGAACCTGTGACCTACGGCTTAGAAGGCCGTTGCTCTATCCAGCTGAGCTAAGGGCGCATTAGGGAAATGCTTCAACCTATCTGGCTGATGGCGTTGAATTATACGGTTGCTACGCGCTGAGTCAATGGCTTTTCTCTACTAAAATTACTATCTGCTCATTTTATGTTACAGATGGGACTGACATTAGTGCTAACTTCTGACAAAATAGCTATATCCCCAAAGCCTCATATATGGATTAAGTTACAGATGTTAGCAAAAATTATTGATGGGAAAACGATTGCGCAGACAATTCGGCAAGAAGTTGCCCAAAAAGTACAACAACGTCTAGATCAAGGTAAACGTGCTCCCGGTCTGGCTGTTATTTTAGTCGGTGCAAACCCCGCTTCTCAAATTTATGTAGGCAGCAAACGCCGTGCCTGTGAAGAAGTTGGTTTCCTATCTCGCTCTTATGATTTGCCTGATACAACAACCGAAGCAGAGCTTCTTAAACTGATCGACGATTTAAACCAAGACACTGAAATTGATGGTATCTTAGTCCAATTACCGCTTCCTGCTGGCATCGATAATGTCAAAGTCATCGAGCGTATTCACCCAGACAAAGATGTGGATGGCTTCCATCCATACAATGTTGGCCGCTTATGTCAACGTGCTCCACGCCTGCGCCCTTGTACACCACGAGGAATTGTCACACTCTTAGATCGCTATGGTATCAATACTTATGGGCTGAATGCCGTTATTATTGGTGCATCAAACATTGTTGGTCGACCAATGAGCCTTGAGTTACTTCTTGCAGGTTGCACCACAACCGTCACTCATCGTTTCACTAAAGATCTCGAACAACATGTCCGTAATGCAGATTTGTTAGTGGTCGCTGTAGGTAAACCTAATTTTATTCCTGGTGACTGGGTCAAACCAGGTGCCATCGTCATTGATGTCGGTATTAACCGCCTTGAAAATGGTAAAGTCACTGGTGATGTTGACTTCAATGAAGCCTCAAAACATGCTTCTTGGATCACCCCTGTTCCGGGTGGTGTTGGTCCAATGACGGTCGCCACACTTATCCAAAATACGCTACAAGCGTGCGAAGAATATCACGATATTTAAGTTAATCAGGAGCAGTAATGGAAATTTTCAAACTTGAAGGCCACCCACATATTGAACTGTGTGACTTGCTCAAAATTGAAGGTTGGGCAGAAAGTGGAGCGATGGCTAAGGCAATGATCGCAGATGGTTTAGTTCAAGTTGATGGCATCATTGAGACTCGTAAGCGTTGCAAGATCCCCGCTGGAAAAATCGTTTCTATGGGTAACCAAAAAATTAAAGTTCAAGAATAAATACAAAAGTAGCTGATATTAATATCAGCTACTTTTCTTTTACTCACTCATCGCTCTGCATGTAAATCCCCTCCTTTTTGTGCTTTAAATCTAAACCAACATCATTAATACCTTCCATCCATTCCATGTATCTCTGACGTACTTTTACCTATAGCTGAAATGGCCCCCCTTCAGCAAACTTCAGCCAAATGACATTTTAAGCGTAAAAATTAGATTTCGATCACATTTACTCATTAATTCATTAGTCATTCAAAGATAAACTAGAGTAGATTAATTAAACAAATAGAAACGATTCAGCTACAATGATAACGATAACAAGTCAACCTTAAGTCAAACTCACAACAATCATCCACTTTTTAGCTGAATCGATTCTTACATTATAGCAATGAGGAGATACTATGTTTAACCTGTCAGTACAAGATATACATCTTGCGGCGACGGCGAATAGTAAAGAGGAAGCTATTCAGCAAGTCGCCACAGCACTGGCTGAAGCTGGTTATGTTAAAGAAGGTTATGTACTTGGAATGCTCGCAAGAGAACACCAAGCACCGACTTTCCTTGGCAATGGTATTGCAATCCCTCACGGCACAACAGATACCCGTGATCAAGTGATTAAAACTGGGGTTGCCGTATTCCAATTTCCTAAAGGTATTGATTGGGGTGATGAGCAAGTAGCCTATATTGTTATTGGTATTGCGGCACACTCTAACGAACATCTTGCACTACTACGCCAACTCACACATGTCATCAGTGATGAAACCATTGCAGATGCGATGGCAAAGGCCGATTCAGCTGAACTGTTACGTAGCCTTTTAATGGGTGAGAAAACTATTCAGCCCCTCCTATTTAATGGCAACATGGTGACATTAAACGCAGAAGCCCATAGTTTGAATTCATTACAAGTCTTGAATTTAGCTCATTTACAAGATAATCAGGCCATCGATGCCGAATTTATCTCTCATGTTTTGACTCAAACGCCACATTACCTTGGGCAAGGTGTTTGGTTAAGTGATAGCCCTGTAGGAAATCTGTGCAGTGCTGTCACTTTAGCGACAACTCAATCAGCGCTGAGCTACCAAGAACACCCTGTTAAAATGCTAATCACTCTCTCATATGCAGATGACCAAGTCGCACTGTTTCTTTCTAATCTGAATCAAATACTTCAGCATCAACAAATTGAAACCCTGCTGCAAGTGACTGACGCTGATGCACTTGCTTCTTTATTAGCAGGCCGTAATCAGCCTGAAACTGAGACAGCTGAAGGTATTACTGAAGAATTTGTCGTTCGTAATCCACACGGGCTGCATACACGCCCAAGTACGATATTAGTCAGCACAATTAAAAAATTCGCAAGCAATGTTACCGTGGCTAACCTTGATGGTTCAGCAACACCTGTAAATGGACGCAGTTTAATGAAAATGGTGAGTTTAGGCGCTAAAAAAGGCCATCGCCTGCGCATCAATGCACAAGGGAGTGATGCCGCTGAAGCGATGTCAGCTATTGCTCAAGCTATTAATGATGGGCTTGGTGAGGAGGTAGCATGAGCCGTAGAGTCGCCACAATTACCTTAAATCCAGCCTACGACTTAGTTGGCCTATTGCCTGAAATTGATAAAGGTGAGGTGAACTTAGTAAAAACTGCTGGCCTACACGCCGCAGGTAAAGGTATCAATGTCGCTAAAGTCCTTAAAAACCTTGGTATTGATGTCACTGTCGGCGGTTTTCTAGGAAAAGAAAACCAAGATGGTTTTCAAAAAGTTTTTAGCGAAACGGGTATTGCCAACCGCTTCCAAGTGGTTGACGGGCGAACTCGTATCAACGTCAAGCTCACTGAAAAAACAGGAGAAGTGACTGACTTTAACTTTTCTGGCTTTGAAGTCACCAAAGCTGATTGGCAACGCTTTGTTGCTGATTCACTAAGTTGGGCTGGGCAATTCGATATGATTTGTGTTAGTGGCAGCTTACCTAAAGGAGTGGCATTAGAAGAGTTCACTAAATGGATGATGCGATTACGTAATGAATGCATGTGCGTGATTTTTGATAGCAGCCGTGAAGCTTTTGTCGCAGGTTTAAAAGCCGCTCCTTGGTTAGTCAAACCTAATCATCGTGAACTAGAAATTTGGGCGGGTAGATCATTACCAACCCGTAAAGATATTGTTGACGCTGCCAATCAGCTTCGTGCACAAGGTATCGCACATGTGGTCATTTCTTTAGGGGCCGAAGGGGCTATGTGGGTGAATTCATCCGGTGCTTGGTTTGCTAAACCACCACAATGTGAGGTAATCAGTACGGTTGGCGCAGGAGACTCTATGGTCGGAGGTTTGATCTATGGCCTGATGATGAGTCAAACCAGTGAGCATACTCTACGACTTGCAACCGCTGTATCTGCGCTTGCCGTATCACAACCGAATGTAGGTATCACTGATCGTGAACAGCTTGCACGTATGATGGCGCGTGTTGATCTACAACCTTTCAAGCCTGAGTAAGGAAGGACACCATGAAACTATTCATCATAGCAAATCGTCAACAGGATCCTGCTGCGGCTTGGCTAGCAATTGACGCATTAACAAGTACAGCGACCGCTCAAGAGCTGACTGTGACTGAAGATCTATCGACAGCAGATATGGTTATTGTTGTTGGTAATAATATCCTTGAACATTATGATTTAACAGGTAAAAAGGTCTATTTCGATACCATCGAAAATGCGGTACAAAATCCAAGTCAATGTCTACAACATGCAAAACAACAGGCCACACTATATCAAGCAGCACAACCTGTAGCTGATACTTCAGCACCTTTTTCTGTTCTTGCTGTTACAGCTTGCCCAACTGGAGTTGCGCATACTTATATGTCAGCTGAAGCGCTGGAAGCTGAGGCGAAAAAGCGCGGTTGGAACATCAAAGTTGAAACCCGTGGTTCCGTCGGAGTCGGTAACGAAATTACTGAAGAAGAAATTGCTAAAGCAGATTTAGTGATTGTTGCAGCAGATATTGAGGTCAACGTCGATAAATTTGCGGGAAAACGCATGTATCGTACGTCGACCAGTGCAGCCTTGAAGAAAACCGCTCAAGAGCTTGATAAAGCCCAAGCAGAAGCCACGCTATTTACTCCTAAAGGTGGCAAATCAACAGCGCAAACTGGTAATAAAGGTGAAAAAAGAGGCGTTTATCGCCACTTATTAACCGGTGTTTCTTACATGCTGCCGATGGTCGTGGCTGGTGGTCTATGTACTGCTTTATCTTTTGCATTTGGCTTAGACGCTTCCAGTGTTGAAGGCTCATTAGCTTGGGCGCTTAGTTTAATCGGTGGACAAACAGCTCTAGCCCTAATGGTTCCCGTTTTGTCTGGTTATATCGCCTATTCCATCGCCGATCGCACAGGTTTAACACCGGGCTTAGTAGGTGGTGTACTGGCTACCACTTTAGGTGCCGGTTTTTTAGGCGGGATCATTTCGGGTTTCCTTGCGGGTTATAGCGCCCACTTTATAAGTACGCGATTGAAATTACCGCAAACAATGGAAGCACTGAAACCAATCTTAATTGTACCGCTAATATCAACCTTGTTTACAGGATTAGCGATGATCTATGTGATTGGTCATCCCGTAGCTTGGTTAATGGATTGGTTGACTAATTGGCTGAACACCATGGGAACGACTAATGCGGTA
This sequence comes from Providencia manganoxydans, assembly GCF_016618195.1. Lineage (NCBI taxonomy): Bacteria > Pseudomonadati > Pseudomonadota > Gammaproteobacteria > Enterobacterales > Morganellaceae > Providencia > Providencia manganoxydans. The sequence goes on along the minus strand of NZ_CP067099.1, from coordinate 1,343,633 downwards.
ATTTTAGGTGCGATCCTTGGTGCGATGATGTGTACCGATATGGGAGGACCTGTTAATAAAGCTGCATATGCATTTGGGGTCGGGCTATTAAGTTCACAAACCTACGCACCGATGGCTGCGATTATGGCGGCGGGAATGGTTCCCCCATTAGCAATGGGTGTTGCAACCTTGCTGGCAAGACACAAATTTGTTCCAGCGGAGCGTGAAGCGGGTAAAGCCTCTTTTGTACTTGGTTTATGTTTTATTTCAGAGGGGGCAATTCCATTTGCCGCTAAAGATCCTATCCGTGTATTACCGACCTGTATTATTGGTGGTGCAATCACTGGTGCGTTATCAATGTACTTTGGTATCCAATTAATGGCGCCACACGGAGGTTTATTTGTATTGTTGATCCCTGGCGCGATAAATCATGTATTAACGTATTTACTGGCTATCGTGATTGGTACGCTAGTGTCTGGTGTCCTGTATGCCATTCTCAAGAAAGCGAGCTCACAAGAGGCGCAACAAGAAATGGCAAGTCTTATTTGATGTTGGTATAAATTGGAATACTTGTATTTTTTCTCCCCCTACATGGGGGAGTTTTTATGTATTCATACCAATTCAAGCTTAGTTTGACTTACCTTGTTTTAAATAGCCAAAAATTGGCTCCTCAATACCAGAGCTTTTGTCTATGTAAGCACCTTGCATATATTCTCTAGGTATTTGATAGGATTCTGCCATTTTTTCTTGGATAGATGGTGGGGTATCCTCTTTATCCGCATTAACCCCCCAATCTCCTTTGCTAGTACTAATCTTGTTTGAGTAATCTGATACTGCAGTTTTTTTCATCTCTTTATTATGCTCTGAATAAATAACGTTATCGTCTTGTTTTTCACCTAAGTTTTTCGTCTGAGTTTCAGTTACCTTCGATAAGGATTCGAAAGGAGTTGCCAACGGCCGAGACTGATATTGCCATAACCAATCATAATCACTATCAATACATTCAATATCATTACTTGGTGATGACACCGATGATGGCGATAATTTTGGCGATGTATTATCTACATATCTAGAAAAAAAATTAGCAGTAGCTAGCTCAGTTGTATGATCTGCAGTTTTTGCTTTTTGATCTGAGTCAACTTTGATAATCAAATTAATTAGAGGAGCAAAAGTTTTTTTGACTGCCGTGAAAAACCTTTGCAATCGAGAAGGTGCCGTATCAGACACATTTTTTGTGCTTTGAATATTATCTGTAAAGCGGCTACTTCCTGCTTCAGCGATGCCATTTGATTGTTCTTTCGTGCATTGAACACTCTTCGCTGTTTTTAAATTATTAGATAATGTTTGTTCCAATTCTTTAAAATTATCTAAATTCAATTTGTTTGGTGTAGTGTTGAGCATATTATCCCCTTTTTTACCTTGAAAAAGGTAATCTACTAATTAGTATTACATATTATTTATCCTCATTATTAATTATGGCTAAATTTAATGCTTTCAAATTTAGCCATAATATCAATTAGTTGTATAACTCAAATCATTTAATCCATTCAAATAGACTATAATATAAAATGATTTTATCCTTCCAGCTCTGTTAATGTTCGATACTGTTCTTCCGTTTGCACCATATGTGGTGTTCCGGTATTACGTAACGATTCAACGACTTGATAAGCTGAATATTGATTGTCTGGTTGAGTTAATTGCATCGCTGCCGCAATAGCCCCAGTACGCCCTGATCCTGAAAGGCAATGGATAACAGGCATTTCCCCTTTACTATTAATCTTAATGGCTAATGTTCGAAGTGCCTCTGCTGAAATGGTCGTTCTGTCATTCCAATTGGTTATATGAATGACGGGGAGTGTTAGCGTTTGATTAGCTTTAATCAGTGTCAATTGATAGCTATCAGCATTCACTTGATCAGCATACTTCAACGTATCACCACTCTCTGATTTTACGTCAATAGAACCATAGCTAGCATCATGATTGAAATAGAGTGGAAACCTTTTTTCTGGATTACTTTGCAGATTTGCCCCATCAATATCATTTTGAGAAGCAATGACCACTAGCACACTCGGTTTTTCTTCCATCAGCATTTTTAAATGTTGTTCTATGGCTGACGTTTTATCTTTAGGATATTGAGTACGAATAGCGATATTCTTTCCCGCAATTTGCAAATAATTTGCAGCTAAACCTACCGTTTCCTTAGTTTTTTCATCCGTAAAAGACACTTGGGTTTTATTCGCATTTGTCACTTCAGGATAGCGGCTTGAGTCAACACGAGTGTAATTATTCTCTAGATTCACTTTTAGTTTTTCAAAGTCTGATGACACTTGGTCAGTAGCAACTTTTGAAGTCTTTAAAAAATTTAGCTTTAACTCCCCCGTTCCCAGCTTTCTTTGCCTAAGAGAACCCGAAATAGGCATTTCTGGTTTTGTATTTTGGGGAGATGTCGGGGTGTTTTTTATCTCTGAGATTTGATTTATAAATGATGCCGAGTCGGATAAATCAGGTTTAGTGCTTAACTGATTAGGGGAACATGAAGTAACAGCGATAGGCGATGTATGTGAAATCGGTAACATAGACAATCCTTGTTTGAAAAATAAAGTAATCGAACGTCCAAAAGCACCTCCTGTTACGCTTCTGTTAATAAGATTATTTATTAAACAAGGTTAATTCGCTTGCAAATTTAGCCAATACCAATAAAAAAACCCGCTGACAGTGTCAAATACTATCAACGGGCTAATTTTTTTTAATATAAGCGCTTACTTACGACGCCAGACAGTCCCTTGAGCACCATCTTCTAACACGATCCCCATTGCTGTCAGCTCATCACGAGCTGCATCCGCTAAGGCCCATTGCTTGCTTTGGCGTGCATCATTACGTTGCTTAATCAGCGCTTCGATTTTAGCCACTTCTTCATCGCCTTCACTTTGTGCATTACCTTGCAAGAAGGCTTCAGGATCTTGTTCCAATAGTCCCAGTACATTAGCCAGTTTACGCAGTTCTGCTGCTAACTCATCAGCAGCAACCCTATTTTCTGATTTCAGTCGGTTAATTTCACGCGCCATATCAAACAATACCGAATAGGCTTCTGGGGTATTAAAGTCGTCATTCATTGCTTCTTCGAAACGCTGTTTAAAGACTTCCCCGCCAGCAGCAGCAACTGATTTATCAGTACCCCGTAACGCTGTATATAAACGTTCAAGGGCAGTACGTGCCTGCTTTAAGTTTTCTTCTGTATAATTCAATTGGCTACGATAATGACCGGATAATAAGAAATAACGCACCGTTTCCGCATCGTAATATTCCAGTACATCACGGATAGTAAAGAAGTTGTTCAGCGATTTAGACATTTTTTCGCGATCAACCATCACCATGCCTGAATGCATCCAGTAATTGACATATGGACCATCATGCGCACATGACGATTGCGCGATTTCATTTTCATGATGTGGGAACATCAGATCAGAACCGCCACCATGAATATCAAAATGGTTGCCTAAAGCTTTGCTGTTCATCGCCGAACATTCGATATGCCAACCCGGACGGCCTAGGCCCCAAGGTGACTCCCAGCTAGGCTCCCCCTCTTTCGACATTTTCCACAACACAAAGTCCATTGGATTGCGTTTAATATCAGCGACTTCAACACGAGCGCCTGCTTGCAGCTGTTCCAGATCTTGGCGTGATAGCAAACCGTAGTTTTCATCGGTTTTAACTTCAAACATAACATCGCCATTATCTGCCACATAAGCATGACCACGTTGGATCAGCAACTCGGTGATTTCAATAATTTCTTTAATATGCTGTGTTGCACGTGGCTCGCTATCAGGACGTAAGATATTTAATGCATCAAAATCTTTATGCATTTCAGCCAACATACGGGTCGTCAGTTCTTCAACAGATTCACCATTTTCTGCTGCACGTTTGATGATTTTATCGTCAATATCAGTCACGTTACGCACATAGTTTAAATCATAGCCTAAATAACGCAGGTAACGGCTGATAGCATCGAATGCCACAAACGTACGCCCATGACCAATATGACACAAGTCGTAAATGGTAATGCCACACACGTACATCCCAATTTTTCCTGAGTGAATAGGCTTAAATTCTTCTTTTTGACGGCTCAGTGTATTAAAAATCTGTAGCATCTGATTATTCCATGTTATCTGTACGTGTGTTTTAGAGCATCGCTCGTTTGAGCGCATTATAGCTATAATTATAAAAGATATTAATTTTTATAAAATAACACAGTATTCAAACCTGAACACAGTAATAATGCAAGATTTAACCACAGTATTTATCCGTCTATACGCCAAATAATTCGCGTTGCAGGTAGACGACAAGTGAAGATAGGCGAGAAGCATAGATAAACGATGTGATTCCGCTAGCTGAGTGTCGTCAACACCGCTGCACTTGAAGGATTTCGGGTATATTTTTCATTAGCGGATCAAGCTCTGTCACTTCAAGTCGCGTTTCATCTGTGATATAAACTTTGTGACAACAACGCCTTCTTCAGAAGGTGTATAAAATACAATTATTCAGGATAGCTATTATGGTTACTTTTCATACCAATCACGGTGACATTGTTATTAAAACTTTTGACGATAAAGCTCCAGTAACCGTCGAAAACTTTTTAAATTACTGCCGTGAAGGTTTTTACGATAATACCATTTTCCACCGTGTTATTAACGGTTTCATGATCCAAGGTGGCGGTTTCGAACCAGGCATGAAGCAAAAAGACACTAAAGCACAGATCAAAAACGAAGCTAACAACGGCTTAAAAAACACTCGTGGTACGCTCGCAATGGCTCGTACTAACGACCCACATTCAGCGACAGCACAATTCTTCATCAACGTGGTTGATAACGACTTCCTAAACTTCCGTTCAGAGCGCCCAGATGGCTGGGGCTACTGCGTATTTGCAGAAGTGGTTGAAGGTATGGACGTGGTTGATAAGATCAAAGGTGTCTCAACAGGCAATAGCGGTTATCACCAAGACGTTCCACGTGAAGATGTTCTGATCGAAAAAGTGACTGTCGGTGAATAATTAGGCACACATGTCCACTTATATCATTGCAGATTTGCATTTGAGTGAAGATGAACCGGCGATCACCGCCGGTTTTATCAATTTTATTCATCAGCAAGCCATCCATGCCGACAGCCTATATATACTTGGTGATTTCTTTAATTATTGGATTGGCGATGATGACCAAACCGAACTTCACCAGCAAGTGGCAGACAGCCTAAAAATGCTCAGTGAACGAGGTATTCCTTGCTACTTTATCCATGGTAATCGTGACTTTTTATTGGGTCAACGCTATGCCAAACAGTGTGGCATGACAATCTTACCGCAAGAAACCTTACTTGAATTATATGGAAAGCGGATACTTATCTTGCATGGTGATACCTTATGCATTGATGATCAAGCCTATCAAGATTACCGCAAAAAAGTACACACCCCATGGATCCAACGTATTTTCCTGATGTTACCTTTATTTATTCGTCGCCGTATTGCGGAAAAAATGCGTAAAAATAGCCAATATGCCAGCAGTATGAAAGCCGAATCCATCATGGATGTGAACCCACAAGCCGTGATTAATGCTTTAAACCACCATCAAGCTGACTGGATGATCCACGGTCATACACACCGTCCTGCTATTCATGAGGTTACCGTGGGTGATAAACAGTGCTTCCGTGGTGTTTTGGGTGCATGGCACCATGAGGGTTCCGCATTTGTTATCGATAAACAAGGTATCGATTTAATTTTTTTCCCATTCCAACCTGAATAAATTATTCCCTCTAACACGCATTCGTTTGCTGATATTTTAACCACGCAAACGTTTTCCTTACTCAGTTACCATGATATGATCAGGGCAATTCATTTTTCCCACCTTACGGTGAAAATTTATTAACCACAGGGATCACACCACATGACTGCCCAAGTACCTGCTCAATCTGCGGCAAAAATCGCCATTGTTATGGGTTCTAAGAGTGACTGGACGACAATGCAACATGCTGCTGATGTATTAACTGAGCTGCAATTGCCGTTTCACGTTGAAATAGTCTCTGCGCACCGTACTCCAGACAAATTGTTTTCTTTTGCCGAGCAAGCTAAAGATAATGGATTCGATGTGATCATAGCAGGTGCTGGTGGCGCAGCCCATTTACCGGGTATGTTAGCGGCGAAAACCTTAGTGCCGGTATTAGGTGTTCCAGTACAGAGCGCGGCATTAAGTGGTGTTGATAGCCTTTATTCCATCGTACAAATGCCTAAAGGGATCCCTGTTGGCACATTGGCAATTGGTAAAGCAGGCGCAGCAAATGCGGCTCTTTTAGCAGCGCAGATCCTTGCTACCACTGACGCAACTCTGTTTGCTCGTTTAACCACATGGCGTGAAACACAAACTAATGATGTGCTAAATAATCCTGATCCTCGGGAGGCGCAATGAAACCGGTTTGTGTTCTTGGTAATGGTCAGTTAGGGCGAATGTTGCGCCAAGCAGGTGAACCTCTTGGTATCGCTGTCTTCCCTGTGGGTTTAGATGCAGAGCCTGAAGCCGTTCCTTATCAGCAAAGCGTGATCACCGCTGAAATTGAACGTTGGCCTGAAACACCATTAACTAAAGAGTTAGAACGCCATAATGCATTCATTAACCGTGATATATTTCCACGTTTAGCGGATAGGCTTCCACAAAAAACGCTGTTTGATTCATTACATTTAGCTACAGCGCCTTGGACAGCACTTGAGTCTAAATCACAATGGCCTGAGCTATTTGCCACACTCGGTGATTTTTTGATCGTGAAACGTAGGACTGGCGGCTATGATGGGCGCGGCCAATGGCGAGTTCGCCCCGGTGATGAAACCAGCCTCCCAGATGAAATCTACGGTGAATGCATTGTCGAGCAAGGGATCCCATTTGATGCTGAAATCTCTGTGATTGGTGCGCGTAATCGCGCTGGTGAGTGTGTGTTTTATCCTATCACCCATAACCTTCACCAAGAGGGCATTTTACGTACCAGTGTCGCCTTTCCTAAAACATCTAACCCACAACAACAGCAAGCTCAACAAATGTTAAGCGCTGTCATGAATGAGCTCAATTATATTGGTGTGATGGCAATGGAGTGTTTTGTGGTTGGCGATAAATTACTGATTAATGAAATTGCACCTCGTGTACACAACAGCGGCCATTGGACGCAAAATGGCGCTTCGATTAGCCAATTTGAACTACATTTACGCGCTATTTTAGACTTACCGATGCCATCACCTGAAGTGTTTAGCCCATCCGTTATGGTGAACTTGATTGGTACAGCAGTAAACGCACAATGGTTAAGTTTACCGTTAGTCCATTTGCACTGGTATGAAAAAGAAGTGCGTCCTGCTCGCAAAGTGGGCCATTTAAACCTAACACACAGCGATAGTTTAGCGCTGATAAATACTCTCACGTCCTTAGTGAGTATGCTGCCAAATGAGTATAAAATTGGCATTGAGTGGGCTAATACAAAATTAGGCTGGTATCGAAGCAAATAAACAGCGAAAATAGCCACACTCGTCATATTTCAAGATGCAGCACTGTGTATTTAGGTATGGTGAGCTATTGCTCACTCGTACTTAGCCACATGCCTATGTCTGCTCTTAGCGACTTACTCGTTTGTCGACTAGCTGCACCTCGAATTATTTAGAGTATAGATAATACAATGCCCGATTTTTCGGGCATCTTGCGTTTTACTTCGCTGCCGCTTTCGCCAATAAAACCGGTAGTGTGACTGGAGTTGAAATGGCAACCACAAATTCCCCACTGTTTAGCCCACTGTATCAGTGGAGCATTCTTATCCTATTAGGAATGGTGTATTTCCTTGCCACGGCAACTACCTTTACCTCTCTTGGGGTAGTACTACCTGGGATGATAGGTGAGTTAAAATGGAGTTGGACTGAAGCAGGTTTTGGGTTCACCTTACTGGGTTTGACCTGTGGCTTAGCCAGTTTTCTTCCCTCTTTGTTGATCCGCAAAATCGGGGTTCGCCTAACATTATTGCTAGGTACCTTAATATTTGTTGCGGGTTTTTATAGCCTCTACTCAACCGAGACGATTAGTCAGTATTTTCTGGGTACGGCCCTGATTGGTATTGGCTTCACCCTGTTAGCTACAGTACCAGGCACTTATGTTCTCTCCCGATTATTTGAAAAACAATCACTTGCATTTGGTCTTTATTTCACTATTGGTGGTTTAGGTGGTGTTGCAGGCCCTTGGATCTATTTCTACGCTTCAAATCAAATGGGCTCATGGCGCATGCATTGGGTACTCTGTGCCATTTACCTCAGTGTAGTGACCCTAATCACCATACTGGCACTGCGTGAAGGAAAACGCGAACAGCAGCATGCTAAGCACATCATGCAAAAACAGATTAGTGATGCAAGTAAGCCTATCTATCGTACTAAAGAAGTTTGGACGGTACATCGTGCATTACGTACTTGGCAGTTTTATTTGATTGCCGCCACTTACACATCCTTTTTATGGTGTGGGATCACGGTGAATAGCTTTGCCGTCGCCCACATTGAAGAGCGCGGTTTTGGTATGACCGTTGCCGTTTCTTTGCTTAGTACAATGGCTTTTGTGAATGCTTTTTCACGATTTATTGGTGGTGCCGCTGGGGAGTGGCTAGAGCCTAAAAAATTACTCATCGGAAGTTTGATTATCATGGTATTTGGCGTTATCTGCTTGAGTATCGCCACTTCATGGATATGGTTGATCTTATTTGTGCTGTGCGTAGGCATTGGCTATGGCATGACTTTTTTGGCTTCCAGCGTGTTACTGTCAAACTATTTTGGCCGCGGCCCCTATCTAGAGCTGTTCTCGGTGGTCAATTTGATCTCTACCGTTGCTTGTCTTGCCCCCTTTATTGCTGGGGCAGTAAAAGACTATACCGATAGTTTTACCCCCGCATTTTTAATTATTGCAACCCCCGTGATTGTGATCCTGATGTTTACTTTAATGATGAAACCACCTGTTTTGTCAGTCAAAAAATAAAAAAAGCTCGGGTGATGAGCCCGAGCAAAATCAATAAACAAGGAAACTAAGGATTTAACAACGCAGGCACTTTCAACAAGATAAACTCGTTATCATCTGCTTGATTTGGCTCACGGCTAGATGAGAATGGGTAGTTATTGTCGTTGCCAACAATGATGTGTTCATTATCAACAACATCAACGTTTTCAATGGTAAAGAATGGGAAGGTAAACACGCCATTATTTAATGGTTTCTTGGCGACACCTTCTGGATCTTTAATATTCATTAAATCAATATAAGCTTGCTTATCAACCGATGTACCTTGGTTTTTATCTGAAAACTCAATGCGATAAACGCGTTTGAATTTAGCTAAATTATTAAAGCAGTTTGTGGTATCCGTAGCACCTTCAGCACAAGCTTTGTCCGCCGTTCCTTCGCCATTATCACGTTCAATAATCAATCCATGTGTATCATCGATCATATTAAAATCGCCTATCGCATTTTGATTATCTTCGAAAACATATAACCAGCTGCGACCTGTCCACTGTTGGTTTTTAACATCGAATTCAAGAATTCGTGCCGCACGTTTTCCAGCGACATTTTCATAATCCTGTTTTTCTTCATTCCATAAAGCCCCTTCCAGCATTGGATATAACTTGCTGCCATCAGGCGAAGAAGCCATTCCTTCAAAACCTTTTGAACGATTGACTTGGAAGCTGACTTTGTCCGCTGGTTTCCCTGGGGTAGTCACTTGATAATGATCTGGAGAAACCACTTTTTTGCCATCAACTTCAGTTTCAAATAATGCTAATACTTTGCCATCCAGATCCATCTTAATGAGGTATGGCCCAAACTCTTCGCCCACCCACAACGCACCATCTGCAAATTGAAAGCTTTCAGGATCGAAATCACTGCCTGTCAAATAACGCTTATCGCTACTTTCATTAATAATATGAAATGGAATGATTTTATCTGGATCATGGAAGAACACTGTTTTTAGTGGGTTCGCTTTACCTGTCTTAAAATCAATATCATATTGCGTTAAGTAAAGCATCGAATCCGGCGAATTCACTTTATTACCATAACCATTATCAGTTAGCACCCAATAGGTGCCATCCGCCATACGTTTAATACCTGAGTGCCCTTGCAGTGGCTGACCGTTGATTGGCACACTCATACCTGTTGGACGATCCGCTGACTTGCCCTCCACTTTGCCTAGCTCATCAACACGATTGCCCGTCGTATACTTACCGCTAACGTGTAAGTCTTGTGGTGCATCTTTTGGCGCAGGCACCGTAGAATCAACTGCTAAAATAGCATGACCTGCCAGCGTCGCTGGTACTTCTTGCTGAGCATACCCTGTAGTAGAAAAAGCAACTAATGTTGCAAGTAGTGATAATGAACTGAGTTTTATGGTGCGGTGAGGCTGCATTATTATGTTCCCATTCGTAATGTTTATCATTATTGACGCTGGGATAATAAGCAGGATAAATGACAGTTTCGTGATGGTTTTAAGACGATTATTTGAATGGCTTCTTGTTTTTTGCATAAACAAGAAGCCATAAAGGTTAAATTAACTATTTGGCATTCGACGATGCTGATTACCTGTGCCTAACAAACGTAACCCAAGCCAACTACCACATACAGATAGTAATAGTGCGGCGCACAGTGGCAGTAATAACCACATTGACCATTCAGGTTGCCAAGGGAAATCAAACACTTTAGTTTGCAATAACCATAATGCTACCTCGGCGCCAAATGCAGCCGCTAACCCTGCCATCAAGCCTAATAAAGCAAATTCACTCCACAAAGTACGACGCATCAGCTTTTTGCTTGCCCCCAACGTACGATAAACCACCAATTCACGCTCTCGTTGGCTCATACCCACTTGAATTTGTGCTAATAGCAATAACAAGCCACAGAAGATCACCAATACCACCATCACTTCTAGCGCTTGGCTAACTTGCTGCAAGATTTGCTGAATTTGCGCAATCAATGCGCCGGTATCTAATACATTAATGGTTGGATAATTACGGCTTAAATCAGTCAATAATTTGCCATCACCTTCATAGTGGAAGCTACTCATCCATGTCGCTGGCACATCTTTCAAAGTGCCTTCCGAGAAGATAAAGAAAAAGTTAGGTCGTAGGCTCTCCCAATCAACGGTACGGATACTCGTGACTGTAGCGTTAAATACCTGAGCACCCGCATTAAATGTCAATTTATCGCCAATTTTAATCCCTAGCTCTTTCACCACTGTTTGTTCAATCGACACCTCTCCCTCTTTCGGTGGCCATGTGCCTTGATCTAATACATTGGCTTCAGGAAGCTTAGCTTGCCATGTCAAACTTAGTTCACGACGAACGGTATTATTGTTGGGATCACGCGCATCTGCCCACTCAATCGCTGATGTACCATTAATTTCAGCTAAACGCGCTAACACAACCGGATAAAAAGCGGTCGGTTTCACTTGATGTTGGAGCAACAATTCAGTAACTGGTTTGATCTGACTTTCATTCATATTAATCAGAAAGTAGTTTGGACTATCTGCTGGCAATTGTTGCTGCCACCGATCCAATAAATCCCCTCTGACTAAAATTAATAGCGCTAACAACATAAATGACAGCGAAAAAGCGCTCATTTGAGTGATGGTTTGTAACGGCTGGCGCAGCAAACGACTGACTGACAGACGTAAACTCAGTTGTTTAAACTTAAATTGGCGTAATACCCACAACCCTAACCAACCAATTAGTGCTAATAGAACAGCAACAATCACAATACCAATTAAAATTGACCAGAGCAGTGGATTAACGCCCGCAAACAAAAATAGCCCACCCACCACAATCAAAGTCACAATTGGTAAATAATAACGCAGTGGCCAGATCGGTGAAGCCGCATCCTCGCGTAAGACGCGTGATGGCTGGGTTGCCATCAATTGGCGATAAGGGCGGATCCCCACAATAATTGCGATCACAAATAACGTACCAATCGCCCATACCCAAGGCCATAAGCTAGCGGATGGCAATGCTTTAGGTAGCATAGCCCCTAATATCTGCATTAAGATCCCTTCGAACGCGAGCCCAAGCAGTGAACCTAACAAAGCTGCGGCAATTAATATCACCAACCACTGCCCGATGATCCATTTTTGTAAAGCCGAACGACCTGCTCCCAATGTTTTTAATACCGCTACGAGCTGGTGACGACTACGACAATAATGGCTCATCGAGACCACCACCGCGGCGATCGCTAACAATAAGGTCAATAACACAGACAACAGTAAAAATTGTTGAGCACGCTGGAAGGTTTTACCGACTGCACCACTGTTATCTTTTAACGTATACCATCGCTGATCGGTTCTCAGTTGTTTGTCATATTGCGCCTCAAAGGCATCAATAGTTGCCGTATCTCCCGCAAACATTTCACGATAGGTTAAACGGCTCCCAACCTGTACCGCTCCTGTTGCTTGCGCATCATCAAGGGAAATCAAAACACGAGGTGCAATTTGAAAAGGGTTAAAACCACTGTCAGGCTCTTGAATTAACTGCCCTGCCACTTTTAATGTCGCATCACCAATATCAATCTCATCGCCAACTTTCAGATTAAGCAATTCAAGCAAGCGCGGGGTAACCAAGATCTCCCCTTTAGTTGGGCGAAGGCCTGCCGGCTCAGTGATTAATTCACCGTATAAGGGATAGGCCGCATCGGCGGCTTTAACCAGTACCAATTGCGGTCGTAAGTTTTCATCCGCAGTTGAATAAGCCATTGTCGAGAAGGACATTTGCTGGCTAAGTTTTAATCCATTCTCTTTCGCTTGTTGTAGCCACGTCGCGTCACTAGGCTGAGAAGAGCGTAAAACCAGATCGCCTGCCAGTAACTCACGGCTTTGATAACTCATGCTATTTTCAATGCGGTCACTGATCCGTCCCAGTGCCAAAACACAAGCGACCGCGAGTGTCAGCGCCAACCACACGATCAGTAGTGATGGCGTTCTCCACTCACGCCAAAACCAACGCCAAATCATGACTCTTCCCTCAATACACCATCCACTAACCGTAAGCGACGCTGACAACGAGCCGCCAATTCATTATCGTGAGTCACAAGGATCAACGTCGTACCGTGTTCTTTATTCATTGCAAATAATAAATCCGCAATTTTATCCCCTGTGTGACGATCAAGATTACCTGTGGGCTCATCAGCAAACAGTATTTGTGGTCGACCATTGAATGCCCTAGCCAGTGCAACACGCTGCTGTTCACCGCCGGAAAGTTGTGCGGGCATATGTTTTAAACGGCTTCCAAGCCCCAACTCCGCTAATAAATTGGCGGCTTGTTGATGACTGGTTGATTCAGATTCACCACGCAATAAAGCGGGTAATTGCACATTTTCTAATGCATTCAATGTGGGTATCAACATAAAAGATTGGAAGACAAAACCAACACTTTGTGCACGCAAAAAAGCACGTTGCTCTTCATTCATCTGAGTGAGTTCTTGGCCTAGTAAACTCACGCTACCACTAGTGCCGTCATCTAAACCGGCGATAATACCTAATAAGGTCGATTTCCCTGAACCTGATTCGCCGATTAAAGCAATTGTTTGACCGGACTCGACAATTAGCTCAACACCTTGCAATATAGTGAGTTCATGTTCACCCTGACCAACACGTTTAACGAGATGATGAACTTCAAGAATATTTTCCGCCGACATTTACTGGTATTTCTCCTGTTATTTGTCGCGAGTGGTCAAACACTCGCAGCCACAAAACTATTGATCCTTGGTGACAGCCTAAGTGCTGGCTATCGTTTACCGGCAGAGCAGGCATGGGCCTCATTACTCGCCGAACGCTGGCAGAAATTGTCACCGCCCATTGCCGTAGTTAACGGCAGTATCAGTGGTAACACCTCTGCACAAGGGCTAGAGCGTCTTCCTGCTTTACTTGAACAACACAAACCTGACTGGGTATTGATCGAATTAGGCGCCAATGACGGTTTGCAAGGGTTATCTGTCGAGCAAATGGAGAACACCTTACAACAAATTATTCAACAAATAACCCAAACAGGCGCTAAACCGCTTTTAATGCAAATTCGCATACCGCCAAACTACGGTAAACGCTACACTTCCAGTTTTGAAAAGGTCTACTCAACATTGGCAGAAAAAAATGCCATTCCATTGCTCCCTTTTTATATGGAAGAGATCATTACTCGGCCTGAATGGATCCAGCAAGATGGTATTCATCCAACCGTAGAAGCCCAACCAACAATTGCGGATTTTATGGAAACACAACTTAAGCCTTACCTTGTGCCATCAGCAAAATAATTGGCGATTTTTTGGGGTATACTCTAAATAATTCAAGATACGGCTAGGCGACAAATAAATACGTTGCAAATAACATAGCAACGATGCCACTGGCGCGAGTGAACCAAGTCACTATATATTCACGAGAAACGCTGCAACTTGAAGTATGACGAGTATAGTAAAGCAATTTTTATCTCAATCAGCACCTAAAGGTAGGTAAAGTTATGCAAAAATCGGTCTTTATCACCGGTGCATCCAGCGGTATCGGCTTTTGTGCCGCACAAACACTTCATCAGCGTGGTTACCATGTTATCGTCGCTTGTCGTAAAGAGAGCGATGTTTTACGTCTAAAAGAGCTTGGGTTCGACACGGTAGCACTCGATGTTGATGATAAACATAGCATAGATCGTGCTGCCGATGAGGTGCTCGCATTATGTCATGGGCGACTTTTCGGATTATTCAATAATGCAGGTTTTGGGGTTTATGGTGAGCTAAATAGCATCAGTCGAGAGCAGTTAGAGGGGCAATTTTCCACTAACTTTTTTGGCGTCCATCAATTAACCTTAAAATTACTGCCAGCCATGCTACAACATCATGAAGGGCGTATTATCCAAACCAGTTCAGTGATGGGGATCATTTCGACCCCAGGCCGTGGTGCCTATGCCGCCAGCAAATATGCTTTAGAGGCGTGGTCAGATGCACTACGTTTAGAACTCAAAGGTACGGGAATTCATGTTAGTTTAATCGAACCGGGGCCAATCCATACCCGTTTTACCCATAACGTTGCTCAAACTCAGCAAGACAAACCGGTTAAAAACCCCGGTATCGCCGAGCGCTTTACCTTAACGCCGGAACATGTCGTCGCAAAATTAGTTCATGCCTTAGAAAGCCCTCGCCCGCGTATTCGTTATTCAGTGACACTATTAACCGTTGCTGTACGGTTTTTAAAACGGCTGCTCCCTGACTGCCTAATGGATAAAATACTGGCAGGCCAAGGCAAAAAGGCTTGAAAAAAAACAATCTAGCCCCACCTTTAGAGTATTAAATAATTATTTAAAAGAGACCAATTATGCAAGCTTTTGCCCAAATCGTGGATGTTAATGAACAAAACCTACACCAAGTCGTAGAACAGTCAATGAACATGCCAGTCATGTTCTACTTCTGGTCAGCTCAAAGCCCCCACTGCCAAGAGTTTGGTGCGACACTGGATAAAATTGCTAACGACTACGCGGGTTTATTTATGTTAGCGCGTGTTAACTGCGATGAAGAACAAAATGTTGCTGCGCAATTTGGCCTTAGAGCTATCCCAACGGTTTATATTTTACAAGAAGGCCGTCCCGTCGATGGTTTCCAAGGACCGCAACCGGAAGATGTGGTACTGGAAATGCTATCACGTGTATTGCCGAGCCCAGAGGAACTGAAAGCAGCACAAGCCGCTGAATTCATCGCAGAAGGCAAACTTCAAGAAGCCCTGCCACTGCTTAAAGAAGCTCACCTGCTAAATCAAAAAAACAGTGATATCACGTTCCTACTCGCCGAAACACAGATCGGCCTAGGACAAGTTGATGATGCAGAAAAAACGTTGTCGGTGGTCCCTATGCAAGACCAAGACAGCCGTTATCAAGGGTTAGTTGCACAAATCGAGCTATCACGCCAAGCCGCTGATACGCCTGAAATCCAACAATTACAGCAACAGTTCACAGAAACACCAGAAAATACCACTCTTGTCGTGCAATTAGCGCTAAAATTACATGAAGTGAACCGCAATGAAGAAGCATTAGACATTTTATTCAGTTTCTTGAAAAAAGACCTTGGTGCCGGAGATGGTGCTGTGAAAAAAACCATGATGGATATCATGTCGGCGATGGGGACAGGGGATGCTGTAGCCAGTAAATACCGTCGTCAAATGTATTCATTACTTTACTAATTAAGGGTTAACAATGGACTTGTTCGCGTTTGGTGCGATACCAATTATTATTTTTATTGCTATCGTTATTGTTTTTACTTGTGTAAAAACCGTACCACAAGGCTATCAATGGACAGTTGAGCGTTTCGGTCGCTATACCCGCACGTTGCAACCTGGGTTACATATTCTAGTTCCCTTTATGGATAGGATCGGCCGCCGTATCAATATGATGGAGCAAGTCCTTGATATTCCTTCACAAGAAGTTATCTCTCGCGATAATGCTAACGTGACTATTGATGCGGTATGCTTTATTCAAGTCGTCGATCCTGTACGTGCTGCATACGAGGTCAGTAACCTTGAGCTATCTGTTCTCAATCTGACTATGACCAATATCCGTACCGTACTCGGTTCAATGGAACTGGACGAAATGCTCTCACAGCGTGACTCGATTAACTCACGCCTTTTGCATATTGTGGATGATGCAACCAACCCTTGGGGCGTTAAGATCACCCGTATCGAAATCCGTGATGTGAAGCCGCCAAAAGAGTTGATTAATGCCATGAACGCCCAGATGAAAGCTGAGCGTACTAAGCGTGCCGATATCCTTGAAGCAGAAGGTATCCGTCAAGCTGCGATCCTCAAAGCTGAAGGGGAAAAACAGTCACAAATTTTGCGCGCTGAAGGGGATAGGCAGTCTGCTTTCTTACAAGCAGAAGCACGTGAAAGAGCCGCAGAAGCCGAAGCAAAAGCCACACAAATGGTTTCTGAAGCCATTGCTGCTGGAGATATGCAAGCAATCAACTACTTTGTTGCTCAAAAGTATACGGATGCATTAACCAGTATTGGTTCTGCTGAAAACAGTAAAGTGATCATGATGCCACTCGAAGCAAGTAACCTTATGGGCGCGATTGGTGGGATCACGGAACTTATCAGTGAGAGCAAAAAAGTTAGCGCAGATAAGAAGCAGGTCAAACCATGATAGAGCTAATCAGTGCCCAACCGGCATGGTTTTGGCTATGCCTTGGTGGTTTATTGCTGATTGCTGAATTATTGGGTACAGGTGGTTACTTGTTATGGTCGGGGGTCGCTGCGGTTGCCGTGGCGATCATCGCATTGGTGTTACCGTTTATTGGTTGGGAATGGCAAGGTATTTTGTTTGCCATCTTAACGATTGTTTCTGCTGTATTGTGGCGTAAGTGGCTCAGCCTACGCAAGAACCCACAAGCTGATGATGTTAACCAAAAAAGCCATCAGCTTATTGGTCGCAAAGTGCGTTTAATTTCTGATACCGATGAAGGTTTTAGTCGCGTCAAACTTGCCGATGGCAGTTGGCGCGCCTACAGTGAAATAGCACTAAAAGCAGGCACTGAGGTGGTGATCACCTCAGTTGACGGTATTACACTGCATGTTAAGCCTTCTCATGATGGCAACAGCCTCGAGCCAAGTGATCAATAATCGGGCAATCTGCCCCTTCGTCACCGGGGCAGGCATCCGCTAAGCTTTGCAGCGTCTCTTTGATAGCCGATAATTTAGTGATTGTCTGTTCCAACTCACTAATTTTTGCCATCGTGGCATTTTTAACATCTGCACTATGCCTTGCAGGATTACGGAATAGCCCTAATAGTTCGCCGCACTCTTCTAAAGTAAAGCCAACGTCTTTTGCCTGCTTCAATAAGCTCAATTCATCAACATGCCGTTCTTGATAATAGCGGTAACTATTTTCACCGCGCTCAGGTGGTGTGATTAAACCTTTGTCTTCATAAAAACGGATCGCCTTTGCGGTAAGCCCCGTTTTTTTAGCAATTTCACTAATATTCATATTTCCCTTGACCTTACCCTTGTGGGAGGGTTTAACCTTCTCTACATATCGAGATCCATTAGATTCTGCCATGATAATCAAAAAGACAGGATCCGTCATGAGTTAAGGAGAATTTCACTTATGAGTAGCAAAATCATTCTCTCCCTGCAAGGATTAAGTTGCATGCACTGTGTCGGCACAGTCACCAAAGCACTTGAGGCTCGTACCGACATTCATCAATTTAAAGTCACGATTGAGTATGCCGTCATTGATAGTGACGCCCCTGTACAATCATTAATTGAAACCATTGAAGACGCTGGCTATCAAGCCAAAGTGGCTGAACAACCAGATACTGTCTTGCAACTTTCAGGTCTGACTTGCATGAAATGTGCAGCAAAAACTCAACAAGCTCTCGAAGCGGTTGATGGCGTTGCAACAGCAATTGTCGATACACAGCAAGCGAAAGTTTATGGTACAGCCACTGTTGATGCCTTGATCAGCGCTGTCGAACAAGCCGGCTACAAAGCCAGTATTGAACAGCCGAATACACAGGTTTTAGCACTTTCTGGGTTAAACTGCATGAAATGCGCAGAAAAAACCCGTTTAGCGCTGGAAGCTGTCGCTGGTGTAGAGCAAGCTGAAGTGAATACCACCACAGCGACTGTTCGTGGTACTGCTTCGGCTGAAGCATTAATTGCCGCGGTTGTGGCGGTTGGCTACCAAGCAACGTTAAGCCAAAAAGAGAATGCTTCCCCAAAAACTGAGCCGTTGACTACACCCATTGAGCAGCCGGAAACTGACTCAGCGGCAATCTGTGATATTCCGGCTCAACAAGCAGATTTAGGTGAACAACCTGAAATATCCCCCTCAGATGACAGTGTGCAACTCTTATTAGACGGCATGACCTGTGCAAGTTGTGTCAATAAAGTACAAAAAGCACTCAGTAGCGTACCGGGGGTTGAAAACGCGCGCGTTAACCTTGCTGAACGCAGTGCTTTAGTCACGGGAACTGCGCAACCAGCCGCATTGATTGCGGCTGTAGAAAAAGCAGGTTATGGCGCTGAGATTATTCAAGATGAAACTGAGCGACGTGAACGTCAGCAACAAGTTGCTGATGCCAATATGCGCCGTTTTCGTTGGCAATCTGCACTCGCCCTCGCGTTAGGGATCCCTGTGATGATTTGGGGAATGATGGGCGACAATATGATGCTCAGCCCACAAAATCATTCTATTTGGCTAACCATTGGTGTTTTAACGTTAGCTGTCATGATATTTGCAGGCGGCCACTTCTATAAAAATGCGTGGCAAAGCCTAAAAAATGGCAGTGCAACTATGGATACCTTAGTTGCCTTAGGGACCGGTGCGGCATGGCTTTATTCCATTGTAGTCAACTTATGGCCTGATATATTCCCTGAGCAAGCACGCCACCTTTATTATGAAGCCAGTGCGATGATTATCGGTCTAATCAACCTTGGTCATGCGCTTGAGCAACGGGCTCGCCAGCGTTCATCAAAAGCACTTGAAAGGCTACTTGATCTCACACCACCTACCGCTCGTGTTGTCACTGAGCAAGGTGAAGTTGACATGCCTCTTGAGCAAGTGAAACAAGGCATGGTATTACGCCTAGCAACTGGCGATCGCGTACCGGTTGATGGTGAAATCATCGAAGGTGAAGTCTGGCTAGATGAAGCCATGCTCACAGGCGAGCCTATTCCGCAACAAAAAAGCAAAGGCGATCAGGTTCATGCAGGTACTGTCGTTCAAGATGGCACAGTTCTATTTAAAGCAGCGGCAGTCGGCAGCCAAACTACACTTGCACGGATTATTCATCTCGTTCGCCAAGCACAAAGTAGTAAACCGCAAATTGGCCAACTGGCTGATCGTATTTCAGCCATATTTGTCCCAGTTGTCGTGGCAATTGCGATTATTTCAGGATTGATTTGGTATTTTGTCGGCCCTGCTCCACAAATTACCTACGCCTTAGTGATCACCACAACCGTTCTGATCATTGCTTGTCCATGTGCTCTTGGTTTGGCCACCCCAATGTCGATCATTTCAGGGGTTGGGCGTGCGGCTGAGTTTGGTGTATTGGTACGTGATGCCGATGCTTTGCAACAAGCCAGTGAATTAGACACCATTGTGTTTGATAAAACAGGCACATTAACCGAAGGTATGCCTCAAGTTACCGACATTCACACATTCAACGATTTTTCACAAGATGAAGCCTTACAACTGGCAGCATCACTGGAAAGTGGCTCTAATCACCCATTAGCGAGAGCGATAGTGGGTCGTGCGAAAGACTTAACCATTCCAGCCAGTGAACAGTTTAGAACTTTAGCAGGCCTTGGGGTTAGTGCAGTGGTTAATGGTAAAACCGTTTTGCTCGGCAACCAAAAATTGTTAACGCAAAATGATATTGATACCAGTGCCATTGAAGAGACATTACATCAACAAGCCTCGATGGGGGTTACCCCAGTATTGTTAGCCGTTGATGGTAAAATCGCCGCATTACTGTCTATCCGAGATCCACTGCGTGAAGACAGTGTGAACGCACTGGCTCGCCTACACAAACAAGGCTTCCGTTTAGTGATGTTAACTGGCGATAATCCAGTCACCGCTAAAGCAATTGCCAAAGAAGCGGGTATTGATGAAGTGATCGCAGGTGTGATGCCTGATGGTAAATCCGCCGCTATCGAAGCACTACAAGCAAAAGGCCATAAAGTGGCAATGGTCGGAGATGGTATCAACGATGCCCCTGCACTCGCCCGCGCCGATGTAGGGATCGCGATGGGCGGCGGTAGTGATATTGCGATTGAAACGGCATCAATTACCTTAATGCGCCAAAGCTTACACGGTGTTGCTGATGCAGTTGCGATTTCAAAAGGTACACTGCGTAATATGAAACAGAACCTATTCGGTGCCTTTGTATATAACACATTAGGTATCCCAATCGCTGCCGGTATTCTTTACCCACTAACCGGAACTTTATTAAACCCAGTCGTGGCAGGTGCGGCGATGGCATTATCATCGATTACCGTAGTCACTAACGCAAACCGGTTACTACGGTTTAAACCAAAACAAGATTAGTTGATCACCAAAAGACCCGAGCAATCGGGTCTTAGGTTGCTGACGAAGCGGGATAAAAGCGGGGTTTTTCCCGCTCCGTGTTATCAGCCGAAAATCAATAAATCGATTTTCCTCGTTTATTTCAGAACCCCTAACGACTGCCGCCAAACATGATATGTTTGACAACAGTCTGAGACCCGAGCAATCGGGTCTTTTTTTATCAAATGCATAGCCAATATTAAGAGCAAAACAACTCTGTGATTTAACGCCATATCAATTTTGGCAATAAAATAGTACAAAGTGAGTCGAAAATTGTGTCAAGATTGTTTAACCTAATGGATTAATGTTGAAATATGGGGAAGAACCATGGTTAAGCTGCTAGAAAATTTAAAAAATTGGCTTCATATGGAAGCGGCGCCGGCCTACCCTTACCCCGCTATCGACGTACGATTATCGAAAAAATTAAAATTACATATTGTTGGTAGCATCCATATGGGTACGGACAATATGTTCCCGCTGTCAGAAATCCTCTTGGATAAACTAAACTGCGCTGATGCATTGATTGTTGAAGCCGATATTACGGATACACGTACTCCCTTCACACAAGACGAAGACTTACGTGAGCCAGTACAGCAACGCTTAACTACTGATGAATACACTCTATTCACCCATTACTGCCAAGAAATTCATCAAGATCCTGCACAATTTGATACGTTACCTTCATGGCAAATCGCGTTGATCCTACAAGCGACGCAAGCTCAAGGACTCGGCCTACGTGGACAATATGGTATTGATTATCAGCTATTACGTAACGCACAATCACAGCAAAAAAACATTATTGAGCTTGAAGGTACAGATTCCCAAATTGAGCTACTGTTAAAGCTGCCTCAAGAAGGCTTGCCTTTGTTGCAAGATACGCTAGAACATTGGCGTACCAATGCCCGTTCATTACAAACCATGATCAGCTGGTGGCTTGATTATCAGCCTGAGAACAACATCACATTACCTAAAACATTTAGTGATGATGTTTATCAGGTACTTATGTCACAACGTAATCAAGACTGGAGCACAAGGTTAAAAGCATTGCCTGATGGCAACTATGTCGTTGCAGTTGGCGCTTTACATTTATTTGGTGATGGTAGCTTAATCGATTATCTACGCAATTGAATACAAATAGGTATAACAATGACTCCAGCAGTTAAATTATTAGAAAAACAAAAGATTAACTTTACTCTTCATCCTTATGATCATGATCCAAGCGAGCACAATTTTGGTGATGAGGCTGTCAATAAATTAGGTCTAGATGCTAAACAAGTATTCAAAACGCTACTTGTGGCACTAAATGGCGATCAAAAAAGCCTTGCTGTTGCTGTTACCCCTGTTTCAGGGCAGTTGGATCTAAAATTAGTGGCTAAAGTCTTTAACGTTAAGAAAGTTGAAATGGCAGATCCACAAATCGCGCAAAAAGTAACAGGATATTTAATCGGTGGTATTAGTCCATTAGGTCAAAAAAAGCGTCTACCAACAGTGATTGATAGCCAAGCACAGCAATTTGCAACCATGTTTATTTCAGGTGGGAAACGAGGGCTAGATATTGAATTAGCGCCGACTGATTTAGCTAATGTGTTAAATGCTAAATTTGCTGACATAAAAAAAGAGGGATAAGCGCTCATTTTCTATCATTCTGCCTATCACCATAGTTTGACAACTATTAAAAAATGACTTGTTAAGCAATATCGCGCAAGTCATTTCACCTACTTAATTATATTAATAATAAGATTAAAGTTAACCTAAGTTATTTATTACAACCATAATAAAGTTATACTAAGATTATTTAAATCCCATTAATAACATATAGAATATTACAAAATAACTTGCATAAAAAAATAAAAAAAACATATTTATAGAGATAAAACAAGAATTTTCCGCCCAACAACCCTCTTATTAAGTTATAAATTTAATCCAACTTAGATTTAAAGAGGAATAATATTTTATCAAATATCACTATTTTTATTTAATGGAGAAAATATGCATTCCGTTGGAATTACAGCACTCGCCGTCCATTTACCTGAAGGACTGCGAACTAATTCATGGTGGGATAATAAGCCAATTCCCTATTATGGTATGACTCCTCCCCCAACATTAACGAATAAAAAACATTATGCTTATGATAAGGCGATGGAGCCTTATATCACAGACCCTTTTTTAGGCAGTATTGAACGTAGAGTTGTTTATAATCATGAAACATCTGTATCACTAGGTGTCAAGGCAGCAGCCAAGGCTCTACAAGCTGCAAATCTATCCGCTAATGAGATTGATGGCTTAATCGCAGTATCTATGTATCCTGATCGGCTTGGTTTTGGGGATGCCGCACTAATAGCAGAAAAACTTGGCATAGGAGGAGGAGCATTTAACATTGAAGCATCGTGTAATGGCGCAATGTCTGCATTACTCACCGCGTGTGGATTAGTTAAATCAGGAATTAAAAGTAAAGTATTAGTTGTTACAACCACACTATTTTCTCGCATTATAGATGACGATAAAGCTTTACGTTTTGTCAGCGACCTATCCACGGCTTTTATCATCGGAACCGTCGAAAATGGTTTTGGGCTGCTAGGTTCTGATTCTTTACATCTAGGTCAAACCAGTGGTAATTGGTCTATAGATATAATAGAGGATCAGTCGTTACCTATTAATCAACGAATGAGGTTGCGTCCTTCACGCTTATATGCACAAGTGATACGCACCACAGCAGAACAATATCTCACACACACGGTAAAAGGAGCCTTATGCCAAGCAAAACTTTCAATTGGTGAAATTGACTGTGTTGCATTAAGTACCACCACCGCTTGGCATGCTGAATTTTCGGCTAACGTTTTAGGCATAGATAAAACTCGTGTGATTAATACCTATCCTCAAATTGCTTATGCAGGATTATCCACGGTACCTTTCAACCTCTATACTGCCGCTTCACAGCAGATGATAAAACCAGGTGAAATTATTTTACTGTATGGCTATGGCGGACAAACAGAAGCTTCGGCAGCTATTTTTCGTTGGAATAATATAAGCCTAGGCCCACCTCCAGATGACGCTACAATAATTAATCAGAATTGATAGAGATATTTACAATAAACATTCACTCATATTTTATTTATTCCTACCATCTTATTAATATTAGCGTTAGACACTCTAGCGCTTTCTTCATCTATTTATAATAAAAATAACACATCAATATTAATGAAGTTATTATATTTAAGCACATAAAATACCTATCAACAATAAGCTTCCTATCTACAAATAAAACATTCATTAACAAATAAACTCTTTGATTAATTCATTTTAAAACAGCAACCAATATGGACATTTATTTTTTTATTTGCAATATTTAATTAATCATATAATTCAAAACTAATTAAGAAGAAATTATTTCCCATAAAAAAATATTAATTTCACCTTATATATTATAGATAGTTATTATTTATTAAAGGAGTGTTTATGTTATCAGTAGGCATCCAAGCTCTTGCTGTTCATTTACCTGAAGGTTTACGAACTAATTCATGGTGGAATGAAGAAACTATTCAAAATAACGATAACAATGAATTAGCTTATCGCCATAATTCACGCTATCAATTTTATGATGAAGCAATGGCTCCTTATCTCGCAGATCCTTTTTTAGGCAGTATCGAACGTAGAGTGGTTGTTGATCCTAATGAAAGCTCTGTATCCCTAGGAATGAAAGCGGCTACTGATGTTTTACAAGCAGCGGCTATATCCGCCAGCGAAATAGATGGTTTAATTGCAACCACAATGTTTGCTGATCGTGTCGGTATAGGTGATGCAGGTTACCTTGCTAACGAATTAAGTATTAGAGGTGGTGCTTTTAATGTCGAGGCTACCTGTGCAGGTTCAATGGCGGCTTTATTAACTGCTTGTGCTTTAGTGAAATCAGGACAAAAAAATAGAGTCCTCGTTGTTGCAACTGCCTTTTTTTCACGTGCAATTGATGATGATGATATTGCCTTACGTTTTTATGGTGATGCTTCTGCTGCTTTTATTGTCGGGCCAGTCGAAGACGGTTTTGGGCTACTGGGCTCTGACAGCTTACATCTTGGTAGCACCTGTGGGACATGGTTTTTAGATACCGTCGAAGATAAACATTTCCCACTTAAACAACGTATACGGGTGCGTGCAGATGCTTCTGTCACACATATGCTACGTAAAACTTCAGAGTCTCACCTTAGGTATACCGTCGATGGTGCATTGCGTAAAGCGGAACTCACTGTTGATGACGTTCAATGTGTAGCAGCGAATGCACCGACTGCTTGGCATGCTGAATTTTCCGCAAATGCATTAGGGATCGATAAAGAAAAGGTCATCAACACTTTTCCTAGCACAGCTTATACGGGTCCAGTTGTTATGCCTTTTAATCTGTATACCGCGGTAGTTCAACAGCGCATAAAACCCGGTGAAATTATCATGTTATATGCTTATGGCGCGCATAGTGAAGCTTCTGCTGCCGTATTCCGCTGGCCAAATGTGATCACAGGTACGCCTCCCGCCCCTGCTTCTGTTATTAACCATAAATAATCGTTTTTTCATAACATATATTTATAAGGATAATTTTATGTCTGATATTTTAATCAAAGTCCGTACTCTTATTCACCAAGATATACTTAAAGGAAGTCATAAAACATTATCTGATGACTTTAATTTAATTGAGTCAGGTATCTTGTCATCCCTTTCTATTGTGCGCATCGAAGCTTTTATTGAAGATACTTTTGATATCGATGTTGGTATTAGTGATCCTCGAAAATACTTTATTTCAATTAACAAAATAACTGATTACATAGAAAATAAATTATTTCAATTAACAAAATAACTGATTACATAGAAAATAAATTATTAGAGAGATAAAATATGGGCTAACAGCTTATAAATTCACAACCGACTGATATTATCTATTATTTAAATAATACAGTCGCGCAATTTCCTAATGCATTAGCGGTTGTCGATTCAAATGAACTCTCTTTGACCTATCAAGAGCTTTCTAATGCTGCCGATAGGATCGCTACATCACTTCATCAACACCATGTTGTTTCTGGCGATCGTGTTGGAATATTAATGCACAAGACATCACTGACACTCGCGAGTATTTTCGGTGTACTTCGTCTAGGGGCAGCCTATGTTCCGGTGGATGCGGAGAGTATAACAACTCGAGCAGCAACAATATTCAATAACTGCTCAGTACAAGCTATTTTAACAACCAGCGAACTAGCAAAAACACTGATAGCGTCAGAGCCACAATTTAAGTCCCGTATTATTATTATTCAAGAAAAAAGAATAAACCAAAGCAATGACCTATTAGATTATCCTACAGTAGATCCAACACAAGATGATATCGACGCATATCCACACTATCCATCTGAATTAAATCGGTTAGCTTATATTTTATATACTTCGGGCTCTACTGGTGTCCCAAAAGGCGTAGAGATAACACATGCTAATGCCATTTCTTTTATTGAATGGGCATCTTCAACATTTGCCATTACCAAACACGATCACGTTTCTAGCCACGCGCCATTTCATTTTGATTTATCTATTTTTGATATTTATGTCGCCATAAAACATGGTGCCTGTATACACCTTATTGATTCAGACATTGCCGCAAGCCCTCGACATTTAGCCGCATTTATTTCAAACAGAGAAATTACTGTTTGGTATTCTGCACCAGCAATATTAGGCATGCTAGCGGAGCACTTCCAGCGACTTTCAACACCTCCTCCCCAAAACAAACTACGCCTTGTTCTTTTTGCTGGGGAGGTTTTCCCTATCTCGAAGTTACGTTTACTGATGCATCATTGGCCTGCTCCGAGTTATTACAACTTATATGGCCCCACTGAAACGAATGTATGTACCTTTTATCCTGTACCATCAAATATTCCAGAAAGTCGTATCAATCCATTACCCATAGGTTTTCCATGTAAACACTGTGAAGCAATCATCATAGATGAGCAGGAACATCGTATTGTTCCACATGGCGAAACTGGTTTGCTGTGTATTACAGGGCCTTCTGTTACCGATAATTATTGGAATTCACCAGAACAAATGGCTGCAAAGTTAGTTTGGTTAGAGGGTAAACGTTGGTATAACACAGGGGATAGAGTGCGTTTCTCTGATAAAGAAGGGTTTATTTTTCTTGGGCGTAATGACCGGATGATTAAACGTCTTGGTTACCGAATAGAACTTGATGAAATAGAAAAAATACTCACAACACATCCAGACTTAATGGAGTGTGCCGTTGTCAGTCAGACAATTCACTCGAATACCCGTATTTATGCTTTTATCGTTGCAAAAACAGCTCAAGTTTCTTCTCTAAATTTGCATCAATACTGCCACAATCACCTTGCTCGCTATATGTTGCCCGACCTTTTTCATTATTTAAACTCTATTCCACGGACATCTACGGGAAAAACTGATTACAAAAAATTGGAGGTATTATGCTCAACGATCGACCTCTGAAGTTGCAAGATTTAAATCATCATGCAAGGCAATTTGCACATAAACACTTATATAAAGATCTGGCACTTACTGAACATTTAGCGATGTTCGACCACGAAGGATGGATAAAATGCGCTGAATTCGGATTATTTCGTCTCGCTATACCTGAAAAATTTGGCGGTAAAGGTGCGACTCGAACTGAACTGATTGCCGTTATGGAAGGCTTAGGCTATGGCTGTGAAGACAATGGGTTATTATTTTCTATCAATGCGCATCTATGGACTGTAGTTCTGCCATTAATCGCACATGGAACCCCTGAGCAACAAGCCCAATTTCTTCCTAGCCTACTTGATGGTTCAATGATTGGCGCTAATGCCTCGACTGAAGAACAAGCAGGTTCAGATGTTTTCTCAATGCAAACTCAAGCTGTTAAACAAGATGGCCATTACATTTTAAATGGGACTAAATGCTATATCACCAATGCCCCTATCGCGGATCTATTTGTCATTTACGCAAATCTAGATCCAAATTTAGATCCACTTGGTATTACTGCATTTCTTGTTCCCTCAAGCACGCCCGGCCTAGAGATTAGCTCTCCATTACCTAAAATGGGAATGCGCACTGCACAAATGGGCAAAATTACCCTAAAAGATTGTCGGATCCCTGTTAGTTCAGTGTTGGGCAAAATAGGTAGAGGTATGGCTATTTTTGAAAATGCCATGGAAAATGAACGTGGCTGCTTACTCGCAAGTGCACTAGGAACCATGCAACGGCAGCTTGAAAACGGTATCCAGCATGCGCGAACGCGAAAACAATTTGTTCACGCTATCAGTAAAAATCAGGCTGTCTCACATCGGCTTGTTGATATGAAAGTCAGCTTAGATGCGGCCAGAGAAATGATTTATCGTGTCGCTAGGCTCAAGGATGAGGGACATAATGCATTTCTTGAAGCGGCCAGCGCTAAATTATTTGTTTCTGAAACCTATACCAAGTTTTCTCTTGATGTTTTTCGGCTTTATGGCGCTCAAGGTTATTTAGCTAATAGCCCGGCAGAAAGAGGCATTCGAGACTCCATCGCTTCATTAATTTATTCGGGAACATCGGATATTCAGCGAAATATTATTGCGATGGAACTAGGGTTGTAGGGGATTGGGTTCTTAGCCATCCAAGTAATAACTAAGTAGTAGAGCATATATACTCTAAATAATTCGAGATGCAGGTAGGCGACAAGTGAAGATAGGCAGGGAGCATAAATAAAATATGTGACTCGACTCGCTGAGTGTAGCCAACAACCCTGCAACTTGAAGTATAACGAGTTTAGACAATAAAAAACCGTCATTTGGTTATAGGCTTTATCACCTATTTCAACAAGTCACTTGTCGTATATGTTTGAAAGCCTTATCGTCAAAATAACGATAAGGCTTTGATTTAAAAAATAGTAGAACTATTTTTTATAAACAATCTCACCTTTTGGCTGGTAATCAGCCGCTTTAAGTGGTGAGTGCTTCTCAATATAGCCTTTCAGCACCTCGGCATCGACAAAGCCTGTATTCACATAGCTTGGATGACTATCAATTTTCGGATATCCATCACCACCGATCGCATTGAAATTCAATGTCGCCATACGATAGGTTTTTTGTGGATCAACAGGTTTACCATCAATTTTCACATCGCTGATGCTACCATCTGCGTTTAATGTCAGACTAACATTATAAAATTGAGCATAAGCCCCTGAATCCGGTTTCATATTCGCAGCGGCCTGCAAATAAGGTAATACTTCACTCCCTTTGAAGTCCACATACACTAATTCATTGGTGAAGGGTTGAACTTTCAATACATCTTTATAAGTGATATCACCGCTTTCGATTGAGTCACGCACTCCGCCGCCACTCATAATCGCAAAATCCGCTCCAGCTCGCTCTTTTTGTGCCGCTAGCAGTAGATGCCCCATATTGGTCTGAACAAAACGAACTTTACTACGGTCACCTTCAAGTTTGCCATCAACTGCCCCAACTTTAACATTCAATTGTTCGCCACCTTTTTCTTGATAAGGTGTCAACAGCTTCATCATTTCTGGGTTATGCGCAATTTCTTGAGTGTAATAAACACGTTCGCTAGTCCCATCATCTTTAGTCACTTTTTTCTTCAGATTAATGGGAATTAATTGATAATGTTTCAGCGTAAACTTACCATTTTTAAATTCAAAATCAGCTCGACCAACATATTTACCCCATTCATGAGCTTGTACTATCCATGTTCCATTTTGATTATCAGGGGCGCAAGGCGTTCCCGGTACATAATCAACCTGTTTGTAATTTTTATTCTCTGCGGACATACAAACGGGGTCTTGTGAATGTCCACCAACAATCATATCTAAGTAACCTTCAGGCAAACTACGTGCCATTTCCACATCACCCGGTGCATTTGAACCGTGTTGGCCATCATCATAGTGGCCCATGTGGGTTGCCGCGATAATAATGTCTGGCTTCTCGGTTTCACGAAGCTCTTCAACCACTTTTTTGGCTTCGAGGGCTGGCGTTCTAAACTCAACATCAGGGAAGTTTGCAGGATTACCTAATTTTGCAGTGTCATCCGTCGTTAGACCTAATACCGCAATTTTTACCCCTTGCTTATCGAAAATTTGATACGGTTTAAATAGGCGTTTACCCGTACTGGTTTGATATATATTCGCAGATAAGAACGGGAAATTAGCCCATTTTTCTTGGGTGCGTAATACATCAAGTGTATTGTCAAACTCATGGTTACCTAATGCCATCGCATCGTAACCCACTAAATTCATGCCCTTAAAATCAGGCTCAGCATCTTGTAAATCTGACTCTGGAACACCCGTATTAATATCACCTCCAGAAAGTAGTAAAAGGCTGCCACCTTGTTTAGCCACTTCATCACGAATTTCATCAACCACCGTTTTTTGTGCCGCTAAACCGTATTCGCCATGATCGTTATGCCAAAAATGGCCATGATGGTCATTGGTGTGCAAAATCGTAATATTATAGGTTTTATCTTTTTCCCAAGCATTTGCCAATGCGGCTGGCAATAAGGCTAAAGATACCGTTAATGCACATACGGATGCTTTAAAGGTTAACTTCATCTTTTTCTCCCTGCTATACACTATACTCGTTATAGTTCAAGTTGCAGCGTCGATATTAACTGTTCTTGTTGCATCTAGAATTATTTAGAGCTGATGAATTTTGTATGATATGTGTAGATGATTAAAAGGGTGTTTTATACTCATCATATTTCAAGTTTTAGCATTGTTGACTACGTTCACTCACACCAGTCACATAATTTTCTATACGCCTAGTGACTTGCTCACTTATCACCTAACTGAATCTCGAATTATTTAGAGTATATAGCATAAAATTGCGACCATAGTCGGTTACAGACTGCATAAATCACCCCTTGTTTCATTAAATTGAGACATCAATCAAATTAATCTAGTTAGTGATTTTTTTACCCGTGATATTTATTGATTCAAATAAATTATATATGGGTTATATTGATAACAATTATGTAACACCATTCTGCAACCACAACCAGAAGTTAATCATTATGAGTGAACAAGCAAGTAACCCCGGTAATACCACGCCATCTAAACCTATAGGCAAAACAGGAAAAACGGTTTTTAGTATCCTGAGTGCGATCAGCTTTTCTCATTTGCTCAATGATATGATCCAATCGCTGATACTTGCTATCTACCCATTATTGCAATCCGATTTTTCACTAAGTTTTGCACAGATAGGGTTGATCACCCTAACCTATCAAATCACCGCTTCGTTATTGCAACCAATTATTGGCTACTATACTGATAAGCATCCACAGCCATACTCATTGCCAATCGGAATGGGCTTTACCCTAACGGGGTTATTGCTGCTAGCCATGGCGGAAACTTTCCCTGTGATTTTGTTAGCCGCAGCATTAGTGGGTACAGGATCTTCGGTCTTTCATCCCGAATCATCGCGAGTTGCACGTATGGCCTCTGGTGGGCGTCATGGTCTCGCTCAATCATTTTTCCAAGTCGGAGGGAATTTAGGTTCCTCTTTAGGTCCATTATTAGCAGCACTAGTGATCGAACCTTATGGTAAAGGTAATGTGGGCTGGTTCTCATTAGCAGCACTTTTAGCGATTGTTGTTCTATTGCAAGTAAGCCGTTGGTACAAACAACAGCACCGTGCTGCAAGCAAAAAACCTGCTCATCATATTGAAATTAAAGTTATTCCTCGTAAGGTCGTCATTGGCTCATTAACGGTACTATTGATTTTGGTGTTTTCTAAATACTTCTATTTAGCCAGTATTAGTAGCTATTACACTTTTTATTTAATTGATAAATTCGGCGTTTCAGTACAAAACGCACAGATACATTTATTTATCTTCTTATTCGCTGTTGCAGCAGGCACCATGATTGGTGGCCCTGTAGGCGACAAGATTGGCCGTAAATACGTTATTTGGTTTTCTATCTTAGGTGTTGCGCCTTTCACTTTGCTGTTACCACATGCATCTCTTTTCTGGACAAGTATTTTAACCGTTATCATCGGGTTGGTACTGGCATCCGCGTTTTCGGCTATTTTAGTCTATGCTCAGGAGCT
Source organism: Providencia manganoxydans (assembly GCF_016618195.1). Classification (NCBI taxonomy): domain Bacteria; kingdom Pseudomonadati; phylum Pseudomonadota; class Gammaproteobacteria; order Enterobacterales; family Morganellaceae; genus Providencia; species Providencia manganoxydans. Next base: position 1,311,482 of record NZ_CP067099.1, on the reverse strand, counting down.
GATCCCCGGTAAAACAGGTATGGTTTCAGGGCTGTTTTTTGGATTAGCATTTGGTATGGGAGGCGTTGGTGCGGCGGTGCTAGGGCAAATTGCTGATAAGACAAGTATTGAACAAGTTTATCAATATTGTGCTTTTTTGCCATTACTTGGCATTTTTACCGTATTATTACCAAATCTAGAACAAAAATAGTTATTTTTCTTTATTTTGCCCATAGTTATCAAAAAATAAGTATGGGCACATCTATCTATATCCCACTTAAAACTCAACAAAAAATCACATAAATGACATCTTTGTAACGATTTAGCACTAAAAAAGCACTTTTATTTGAAAAACATTGAAATTTTTTAAGGAAATTTTTCTCAAATAACGCTAAAATAGCAATTCTGCTATTCACAATATAAATTAATATCCCAAAGTAATTAGAATTGTAGCCTGTCGAAAAGTGACTTAATTCCTAAATTGCATAGCTAAATATGTAACTGGGGCGGATGAACGAAACCAACAACGCTACGGTTCGAAGTATGATGGGAATTTTAGAGGAGACTAAATGGAGCATTCTACGCCCTTAATCACAACCATTGTTGGTGGTCTCGCCCTTGCATATTTGTTAGGTATGATCGCTCAGCGATTAAAAATATCCCCTCTCGTGGGCTACCTTGCAGCTGGTGTTTTAGCCGGTCCTTTTACACCGGGTTTTGTTGCCGATACGACTCTCGCTCCTGAATTAGCTGAAATTGGCGTTATATTGCTAATGTTTGGTGTTGGTTTACACTTTTCGTTAAAGGATTTGTTAGCGGTTAAAGCCATAGCGATTCCAGGGGCTATTGCACAAATTGCCGTTGCTACACTTTTAGGTTTAGGCCTTTCTACGCTATTTGGTTGGGGAACGTTCTCAGGGATTGTTTTTGGTCTGTGTTTATCCACCGCCAGTACCGTTGTATTACTGCGTGCCTTAGAAGAACGGCAGCTTATTGAAAGTCAGCGCGGGCAAATAGCTATCGGTTGGTTGATCGTTGAAGACTTAGCCATGGTACTGACGTTAGTTCTATTACCAGCTGCTGCTGCTATTATGAATTCTGAACAAGCAAGCTTTAGTGAATTACTGTTAGGTCTTGCTTGGACTATTGGTAAAGTTGTTGCCTTTATTATCATTATGATAGTGATTGGTCGTCGTGTTATTCCATGGATTTTATCACGTACGGCTTCAACTGGTTCTCGTGAACTATTTACTCTTGCGGTGCTTGCTTTAGCACTGGGGATCGCCTATGCAGCTGTTGCCCTATTTGATGCCTCTTTTGCCCTAGGCGCTTTCTTTGCCGGTATGGTACTCAATGAGTCTGAGCTGAGCCATCGTGCGGCACAAGATACGTTACCATTGAGAGATGCATTTGCAGTTCTGTTCTTTGTTTCTGTTGGTATGCTGTTCGACCCTGTGGTATTGCTTGAGCATCCATTAGGTGTGATCGCAGTTCTCGCAATTATTATTATTGGTAAGTCAGCGGCTGCATTATTATTAGTCCGTATGTTTGGCCATTCGCGGCGAACAGCACTCACTATATCCGTCAGCCTTGCACAGATCGGTGAGTTTGCCTTTATCTTAGCAGGTATGGGCATGGCACTCGGTGTCATGGATAAAGAGGCACAAAACCTTGTGCTCGCTGGTGCGATTGTCTCGATTATGCTAAATCCGGTATTATTTAGCTTACTGGATAAGTACTTAGAAAAAACCGAAACTATCGAAGAGCAACTACTCGAAGAAACACTAGAAGAAGAGACACAAATCCCTGTCGATATTTGTGGTCATGCAATTATCGTTGGCTATGGTCGTGTTGGTGGAATGCTAGCGGATAAACTGCGCCGCCGTAATATTCCATTGGTCGTGGTTGAAGATACGCGAGCGAAGTTTGAAGAGCTGGCAGAAAATGGTTTTAGCGCTATTTTAGGCAATGGTGCAAATAAAGATATTATCAGTCTTGCACGTATTGAATGTGCTAAAACGCTCTTATTGACGATCCCGAATGGTTATGAGGCAGGTGAAATTGTCACCCACGCTAAAGAACTCAATCCTGATATTTCTGTGATTGTGCGTGCCCACTATGATGATGAAGTCAGCTTTATTAAAGAGCGTGGCGCTGATCATATCATTATAGGTGAACACGAAATTGCCAAAGCGATGGCAACTTTTATGTGTAATGATGTGACTGAATATGGTTGCTCTATTGATGATGAACCAACATCAAAAGAGGCTGAAGCAAAAGATCTTGCTCAGTACCTAAAACCCTCTCATTAATGATAATACGAATAAGGGAAGCTTTAGCTTCCCTTATTTAAAATTGTTGACCAAGCAATGTTTTTCCCACTCCGTGTTATCATCCGAAAATCAATGAGTTGGTTTCCTAATTTATTTTAATTAAAAATCTCTTGGCGATTTATAACTTATTAATACTGATAACACCTGTTATTGCGTTAAAAGTGTTGTAAAAACTCCTCATAAGTCCAAACTGGCATGCCTTTTTGTTTAAAATAATCTATCTCTGCGGCAACTCCACTGCTTCTATCCCAACCATCAAGTGTTAAGACGATTAAGCCATCACAACGGGAAAGAAAGGCCATATCAATCTCTGACCAAGTAACTTTTTTCCCTTGCTGTAGTAAATACTTGTTAATTGGATGCGTCATCGTAATTTGGCTATAAGTTGCAATACCTTTTAGTGCCAGTTCAGCAGCGACTTTAGTACATTCTTGAAAACGCATTTCAACCACACTACTGTCTGGATCTGAGTAAGGACACGCAATAAAGTACAGTTTCATAGTTAACCCCTGGTGTTGGTTAATTAAATTTTGGATAAAAAATCCATAAAGAATAAAAAAATATTATTCTTTAATAAGATTTTTATTATTTTTTTAGTACAAATTATTATGTGAGTTCTGCCACAATAATCTTTGTTTTAGAACGTTTTTTATTATCGGTTAATTTAAATTCTTTACAGGTTGTTATTAAATAATCAATATTTTCCCACCCTGTCACAACATTAATCGCATGCTTATTTGTTTTAGTCGAATCGGCCAATACCATTAATTTGTCGCTATTTTCCATCATTTTCTGTGCAATGGCAGCTTCATCAACATGTTGATCCATCACGCCATGTAAATGATGTATTGCACCAGCCCCAATCACAGCATAGTCAGCAAAAAATTCAGTAATATTTTTTAATGCGATCCCACCTAAGCAAGCATTAAGAGCGGCATTAAATTGCCCACCAATTAAAATGGTTTCTATTGTTGGGTTCTCTTGTAATGTATTTGCTAATAACGGCGAATTCGTAATGACTGTTATATTATCAATCAATTTAACCCTCTGGCTAAATTCAAATGTTGTGGTGCCAAAATCGATAAATAACGTGTCACCTGGCTTGATCAACGATGCCGCTTTCACGGCTATCGCCTTTTTCTCATCCACAGCAGCTTGGGCTCGTTCAGAAAAATTACGCTCAAATTTTGATTGAATATTAACTGCACCACCATGGACTTTTTTCAATAATTTTTGAGATTCCAACTTACTGAGGTCTCGCCGGATAGTCTCTTGCGCAACATCAAATTGCTTAGCAAGATCCTGTACATACACCTGCCCTTGAGTCGAAAGCAACTCGATAATAGTTTGGTGCCGTACCTTAGAAGAACGCCCCTCAGACATAGTTTTACCCTTCTCAATTATTTAACATTTACAGCACTATACAACACTGATGCAAATTTCCGTAGCATCAGGCTTAATTTTTGTTAAATCAATACCTTTCAATAGGATACGACGAGTCGGTAAGCAACGAATTTTTTTCTTATAAAGAACTGTATTACCCGCAACCACTTGAATAGTTCCCGTGAATGCTGAATTCACTTTAATATTAAAATCAACTAGTTCAATTTTCTGGCTCGTATAATCAATACATGCAGGTACGCTAAATCGAATTGGTTCAGCAAATTTCACTGGGATCCGTGGTGTATGTCTAACGACCTCTTGATGATGGTTTTCAAGTAAATCTTCTGCAATATATTGTCCCGTTAATATGCCCTCTTGATAGCACTGATCCCCCATATCGGCAGGATGCAGCATATTCCCCGCAGCATAGTAACTCGGGTCAGAGCAACGACTAAATTGATCGGTGACTGGTTTTCCTGTACTCGCATCAAAATCAAGGTGACTTTTACGGATCAGGGTATTTTCGCCGACAAAACTGCCAGTAAAAATAACAGCATCACAGGTTATTTTCTGTGTTTTACCTGCGGTCTCAATAACCACATATTCCACACGCTCTAAGCCACCAATCTCAATGATCTTGCTATTAAGATACAAAGGTGTGCCCATTGCTTTAGCAAATAAGGTTGCAGCTTTAAACGCTAATATTCGCTCACCGCTTTCTATCATTGCCTGAGCTTTAACCCCTGCATTCTTTAACGTCCACAAGGCAGAAAAACTGACTAATTCACTTCCCACGATAACTGGGTTTAAGCAAGGCTTTTTCCCTTTGAGATACACAAATTGCTGTAATGCCCCCGCAGTTAATACACCTTGAGGGCGCAGCCCTGATACTAATCGAGGATGGCGCGGTGTTTCACGAACACCAGTGGCAATTAAAATACGTTTCGCCCGCATTTCAACAATACCATCAGGCGTTGAAACCTTTAGCACGCCTTGCGGTAGTATATCTATCACCGTGCTACGGGTAAAAATAGCCGTATCACCAAGGTTGCTGACAATTTTTTCAGCAAATTGGTTACCTTTCATGGGTCGTTTAAACGCTAATAAGCCAAAAGTAGGATGTTGACAGTGACGAGGAACACCGCCAGCGTGGGCTTCACGCTCTAAAATCGCAATATTGTGGATCCCACGACGACGCAATGACAGCGCCGCACCTACGCCAGCAGGACCGGAACCGATAATAATGACATCATAATTTAAATTCATTTTACCGCCTCCACGGCTAAGCTGTTGTCAAAACGACCATTAATAATTTCAGCCACTTGACTACTGCAATAGAAACCATTACAACGCCCCATCATGACTCGGGTTCTGCGTCTAAGCGCACCAAGACATTCAGGTGGTATATCGGAATCAAACGTTGCTTCTATTTCTCGTTGAGTCACGAGTTCACAATGGCATACAATGCCACCATTATTTTTGCATTGATAATCACGTTGATGATAATCAGACAATACTGGCATTTGCGGCCAAATGAGCTCAGTGGGTGGAGACAATTCAAATAGCGGTTCGAAATTTTGCTGATACAGTGAGGCGAGATGGCTTGCTACCCCCAGTGCTGAAGTCAGCCCTGTTGAACGGATCCCACCAGCACATATCCACTGTTTATCAGGATAATCAGCGATTTGATAATGTTTTTCTTGCGTAGCAGGCCGTAAACCCGCATAGGTTGCCGTCACACTATAATTATGAAGTGATGGCAACATATTTGCTCCCTGAGAAATCAAATCTTCAAGCACTTCCTGTTTAACTTCCGCTTTCCAACGATCTTGCTGCTCTTCTGCGGTAGGGCCTAGTAATAAATTGCCAAAAATGGTTTTGCACAGCAAAACGCCTTTGGTTATCGCGGTTGGCACAGGTAAGATAATGGCATTAATATCCGCCGCAGCGGCTTTGTCATAAACTAAGAATTGCCCTTTACGTGGTTTTATTTGGAATGGCGATGGATGACATATCGATTCAACAATATCACCATTAATACCGGCACAATTGATCACCAATCGGGCAGAAAACTCACCTTTTGATGTGGTTAATTTCCACAAACCGCCATTCAAACTGCCCGCAGTTACCTCACAATGAAATTGATACTCAGCTCCGTGCTTTACCGCTTGGGTTAAATAAGCCAATGGTGTGCTCCATGGGTCTATCACCGCTTCCCCCGGAACAATCACCGCCGCTAACGCCCCTTCGGCTAATTTAGGTTCACGTCGATAAAGCTCTTCTTTATCAATCAAAGCCACGTCCATCACATTGTTGGTGTGTGCTTGTTCAACTATGCCTTCCAGTTTGCTAAGTTGCTCATCATTCCAAGCAACGACTAGAGCGCCAGTTTCCAATATAGGTAAATTCATTTTATGTTGAATTTGTTTAAATTCCCGATATCCCTCTTGCATACAAGCGAGTTCAAGGCTCCCTGGTGGGGCGTCAAAACCTGTATGTAATATCGCACTATTCGCTTTACTGGCACCTGACAAAATATCACCGCCTCGTTCAAGCAATAATGTTTTAGCACCCATCAATGTAAACTTACGGGTCACCGCACAGCCAATGACACCACCGCCTATGACAATGACATCCCAAATTTTTTTATTATTAATATCCATGGCTGAGATCCTTTACTTAACACTTGCACACATAAAACCACACAATAACCACAATAACAACTCAAAAAACAACACAAACATCAAACAAAACCCAAAACCATTCCACATTGTTGCTTTATTGTGATATTTGTCACATCAGTGAAACATAATGTGAGTTTTTTGTGGATTTTATTTCCGATTGAACGATAGTAAGCAAAAAAACAGACCAATTTACAACATTTAGGCTCAACAGAATTCAAGACATACAGACCGTTGCTAAAAGAGGGTTATCATTCGAGTAAACGTACTCAACAAAGCGACAAGTGAATAAGTCGTTAGAAACGTGACTGATGCGAATGAGCGTATTCAACAAAGTTGCAACTTGAAGTATGACGAGTATAGAGATGAGGAAACGATGCGATGCTCAATCAACGTTACGCTGCAATCGATCAGGGAACTACGGGAACCCGGGTTGTCGTCTTCGACGAAAGCGGCCACTATCATTCCCCAATGAGTATTCCTCATAAGCAGATCACACTGAACAGTGGCTGGGTGGAACATGATCCTGAAGAGATACTGGCAAATATATTAAAGTGCTTATATAGCTGTGATGTAGTTGATGCGATTGGTATTTGCCATCAAGGTGAAAGCATTGTTGCTTGGGATGCTGATAGCAAGCGCCCACTCTATAACGCCATTGTTTGGCAAGACTTGCGAACAGAGAAAACGATTCAGCAACTTAAAGATGCCGGCTTGGGGCCTATTGTGCAGGCTAAATCAGGGCTACCACTGGATCCTTATTTTTCTGCCAGCAAAATGGGATGGATTATTAATAATGTTGTCGGAGCCAAAACATTAGCAGATAAAAACAAGTTACGTATTGGCACTATGGATGCCTTCTTTTTAGATCGGCTATGTGGTGTCTATGTTACCGATTATAATTCAGCTTCACGAACCTCATTATTGAATATCCACACATTACAGTGGGATGAACAACTGTGTGAAATATTTGGCGTGCCAATCCATTGTTTACCACCATTACGTGACAATATTGGCGATTTTGGCGCGATTAATCTTGATGGCCATTTAACGCCTGTTACGGCAATTATTGTCGACCAATTCGCAGGAACATTCGGACATGGCTGTCGTGATAAAGGTGATGCAAAAATCACCTTTGGTACTGGTGCCTTTCTACAAGCACTAACCGGGGCTGATATTCCTCAAACTCATGAAAGCGGATTATTGCCAACACTTTGTTGGAAATTCCCTGATGAACCTCCCGTTTTCGGCTTGGATGGTGGTGTTTACAACGCAGCCTCTGCAATTAACTGGGCTAAAAAAATTGGCTTATTTGAGCAATTTGATGAGTTAGCCGATTTCAGAGCTGAACCCGCCATCAAACGCGGTTTAGCCTTTGTTCCCGCACTTTCTGGATTAGGATGCCCCTATTGGGATCGTAGCGCCGCAGGGCTTTGGGCTGGGCTATCCCTAGATACCGATAAAAAAGACATGATGCAATCCGTATTAGAAGGCATTGCAGCACGCTCCGCAGAAGTCATTTTTGCAATGGAAAAAATTTCACCACTAGGAAAATCAATTTCAGTTGATGGAGGGTTATCGTCCAACCAATATTTCAAACAATTTCTCGCTAATTTATTACAAAAAAATATTGAAACACCAGCAAATCGTGAAGTTACGGCTTTAGGTGCCGCACTGCTCGCCCGTAAAGGGTTGGGGATCTCACACGAGATGACAGTAAGACGTAATGCCACCGTGACACAACCGGATGGCACCTGCATGCAAGGTGTCATGGAGCAATATCGGGATATTATCGCCCGTTCTCGCCAATTAAGACACTAATAAAATAATAAAAGGAAACCCTACTATGGCTGAATTCGGTAATTACATTATTTATTTGATTATGGTGGGCGCTGTTGTCGGCGCCGTCGCCTCAATTGTTAGACCTACCAGTGATTTAGGGAAAGAGTTTGTTAATGGTATTTTCTCCATTGGCCCAGTATTTTTAGCGCAAGCGGGGATAATGGCAGCTGTACCTCTGCTTTCTCAACTTATCTCTTATATACTTGGGCCAGTATTCTCATCCGTTGGCTCCGATGTTTCCATTGCCGCATTATCCATTATTGCGGTTGACATGGGGGGATACCAGCTAGCAGATGCATTGACCACTAACCGCGATATGTGGATCACGGCGATGCTAATCGGTTATACCTCTGGAGCAACTATTGTCTATTTGATCCCTGTTGGTTTAACTATGCTAAACCGCAAAGATCACAAATACCTTGCACTAGGCGCAATGGCAGGGCTGATTTCAATACCTTTCGGTGTATTGGCATCGTTATTATTGATCACCTTCAATAATATCCCTGTTAGAGATATTATCTCGACTAATTCACCAGCAGCACACCATTTGACTCTTGATTTCCTGACCATGCTACAGTACTTAATGCCGCTGTTTGTGTTCTGCTTCTTGCTTGCCGCTGGCTTGAAGTATCGCCCTATGATGATGGTTACCGGCTTTTTGATTTTTGGTAAGATCATGGATGCTTTCGTCAAGCTAGTACTGGCATTCTCGATTGTAGAACACTTTACAGGCGTATTCACAAAAGTGTTTGGGGTGTGGGGTTTCGATCCGCTATTTGCCGATCAAAATGAGTTATTCCGAGCCATCGAGATCGCTGGCTATATTGGCATCATGTTGGCAGGGACTTTCCCTATTTGCTACTTGTTCCAGCGCTACTGCAAACCTTTAGTTCGTTCGCTTAGTCGTCGTTTAAAGTTAACCGAAAGCGGGTCGTTAGGTTTTATCATGGTAATGGCAAATATCATCGCAACCTATCATTTATTTAAAGATATGCGTGCAAGAGATAAAGTACTGTGTGTGGCATTTGGTGTTTGTGCTCAAGCAACCATTGGTGACCACTTAGCATTCACAGCAAACTTCCAGCCAAATCTTGTGATCCCAATTTTACTGGGCAAACTGGTTGGCGGTTTCCTAGCCGTCTTCATCGCTATCAAAATTTCAGTACCACAAGCGATGCGTTATGAGGCCGAAGATGAAAAAGCACTGGAGAATGCTCATCAGGAACAGCCAATAGCCGTTGCGAAACAAGCGTAATCTTTTTAATAAATAGTACGTTGGTAACACAACATTAAAATTATTGATGGAGTGGGATAAAGCATGACCTATCCCACTCCGTATTCACAATTGAGCGCCAATAGATTTATTTTTCTTATTTGTTTCAAATTATTAGTCAATTCTGTCAAAAATACCCTATCTGCTAGTCGCCTAAAAACACAGTTGACTCTTTTTAAATAAAGATCAATTAGATAATATTTGCTTTCTCTCGTGATACTATCAGCGATGATATTTAATCCTGAAATAAATCTAAATAAGAAACATCAATAATAAATTTATTCATATTTTCTTCATTTTTTAGAACATATGAGTAGCTATACTTAATCTCGCCTAAACCATTATTGATGATATTTTTTGTGTCCTCCTTCCCCCACTGTGTGGGGGTTTTTTCTTTTTCTCCCCACAAAAAAATACCCCAAGGCTTTACACCATGAGGTATTGTTTATACAAATACTTCGTAAAAATTATCGTTCCCAGTAAGATTCTTCTAAACTATCTTCTTTTTCTGGTAAACCCCGTGTTAAACGCGGTGAATGTTGAGAAAGTACTTGATAACTAACACGATTAGCATACTTACATACTTGCGCCAGAGAAGAGTAAGTTAAGTATTGACGGCTATGTTTACTTGAATTAGGTACATTCATGCGATGATAGGAATTAGCCGTAATATCATGTAATAAAGCCGATAACGCACCATCACCTGCGCCATTCGTGTTCATGATTTTTTCAGGCCCCCCCATGTAAGGCTCAATGTGTGAATAGATGCGCATTGGAACATCACAATCCTGTCTACGCATAGCTCGACTAAATTCATACAAATTAAATTCAGCAATCGCTCCCGGTAGCAACGGGTGTTGAGTTGTTCGTTTAAAAGCCTCTTCAGTGTAACCGGCCATATAAAGCCCTGATGGCCCTGCGGTACACAAAACAAGATCAACCCAATTTAGTGCCATATCAGAGGCAAGTAAGGGATCATTAAAACCAGTGAGTTCTAATGCTTCATCTTCATTCATTGCTACTACTGATACATGCTCTGCAAGAAAATCACGCCAAAATTGCGGATCTTGTGCAATCACAAATTTAGTCCCTAACGTCAATACCACAGGGACATTGTGTTTTTTAGCATAATGGATCGCTTGCATGGTCGCTTCAGGCATGGTCTCACCGGGTTTACAGCGTACTAAGTAAGCGGTTAATACTAATGCTGAAGCGCCTGCAATAATTTCTTCTGGAATACTTTCAGGGCGTAAGCGATTCATATGCCCCGGACTAATGGCAAATGTTCGTTCACCGTTTTCAGTAATCAAAGTAAAACAACGCCCAATAGGCCCATCAACCCCTTGCAAGTAGTTGAGATCCATACGACTTGAGGTATGGCATAGGTATCGGTAAGAATAGCTTCCTATTTGAATGTTGTTACACATCGTACCCAACAAGACTGAACGGTCATCAGCAAGCACTGAATAGTTGTGCAGTGTATTGCCAATAGTGCCCCCCGCAAACTCATGCGTAATTAATGAATTACTGGTTAACTCTTCATACAGCGCTTCTGCTGCATCATCCTCAATAACTAACGAATGACCTTTACTGAGCTGATAACGTTCAATAAACGAATCATCGACTTTAGCTTCAATATCTACCAAGGTTTGGTCAATGCCGACAATATAAGATTTGCAGTTTTCACTGTCATCCATACGTTCTTTAATAGGCTGTAACAGCGGATCTTTAAGACTAACAGGAAAGTAATGCTTTGATTTACGTTGACCGGGGAATTTCATAGTGAACAAGTTTGAAAGTATACATTGAGGGCTATTCTAGCACGATAAATAAAAGCCAGCACCTCTCATGAAGGTACTCGCTTTGTATACTCTAAATCGTTTGAGGTGCAGCTAGGCTATAAGTGAGTGTAGCCTAGCTGTACCTCAAGGTATAACCAGTATAGCGAATGTATTGGCTATTTAGTCAGCGTGTTATTTTTTTTAAAATCACGATATAGCTCGCGAGTTAACACATATGAGCAGCTTAAGATCATAGCTAAGATAGCACTCAGAGCAACAATCAATGCAGATTTTGGTGAATCCTTTTTCGTCGGTAAATCAGGCGCTAAAATAAATTTAATTGGCATAAATTCGATAGTATCAATATCCAATTCAGAGAGGTTTTTGATATAGTGTTGGCGAATTTGTAAGTCTTCGCTCAACAATGCAATATCACGGTTTTGTAGCTCAATCGCCAGTTTTTTCTCCAGTGCCTCAGTCCCTAATGCGATAGGATAATCAGGATCATCACTGATAATTGCAGAATCCGTCACAATAGGCTTACGTACACCCGCCGCTTTAGCGATATCAATAGCGCGTTTCAACCTTTCAACTTTGACATCATATTCAGTACGAATTTTAGTCACTTCCTGTTTGAAAGTTTCATTGGCAAATACTAACTGACGCGCAATTGCATTTTGAATATCGAGTTTAAACTGTTCCCTGACCTTTGTTGCAGTATAGCGGACATAGCCCGCTAACAAGTCCTGAGCCTCAGAAGGCTGCGGTGCAGTAAACGTCAGTACGATGTCGGTTGACGTACTATTTTTCTCTTTTGACTGATCTTGGATTTGGATGCTATTCGCGATAATGGTATTAACCAAACGTTGGTCACCATTTTCTTTATCAGCAGGATCAACTTGTTCAGCTAGCTTTTTATAGTATTCAGTACTACGAACATAAGCTTCTTGGTTAACCTTAGAACGATATTGATCAACAAAAGCACTAAATATTCGTGACGCTGATAAATCAATTTTGACATCTAACACTGTTAATTGGGCACCCAATGTATTGATATCTTTGATTTCTTCAGATGATGGCGGAATAATAACCGCCGTACTACTCCATTTTTGTGGTAACTGAGTGACCACTAATGCACTGATAAGTGTGATAACAACAGTGATAGCGATAATAAGAAGTTTATTTCTCACTAAAACAGCAAACAGGGCCATTAAATCAATTTCATCGCTTTGCTGCATATTAAATTGTGGGACCTGTATTTTTGCGGCTGTTTTACCATCCTGCGATTCTTTATCAGTGCTCATATAATTTCCAATTAAATACCAAATTAAGAATACTACTAATTTTTATATCGGCTAGTATAATGATTTTTCCAATTTATGATATATCGATTAACACCCGTTTTTATCTCAATTTAAAAGTTAAAGCTATCTAATTTTACTACTAATAAGTGATTTAAATAAGTTAATATTGTCATCACTATCATTTAAAGCCGGTATATAGTGAAATGACTTTCCGCCGTTACTTTTGAAAAAGTGTTGATTTTGCTCACTAATTTCTTCCAGTGTTTCTAAGCAATCCGCAGAAAAACCCGGACATATTACCTGAACTGACGTTACTCCTTTATGAGGTAATTCGTTCATTGTTTCATCAGTATATGGTGTTAACCAAGGCTCTCGGCCAAAACGAGATTGATAAGTCATCAATATACGATCTTGTGGATAGTTTAATCTTTGTTTAATTAAATCGGTCGTTTTTTGACAATCTTGTTCATATATATCGCCAGTTTCAATATATCTTTTTGGGATCCCGTGAAACGATATGACTAATCTATCGGGCTCACCATGTTGTGCAAAACTTTTCTCAATAGAGTTCACTAATCCCTGAATATAATCGGGGTGTGTTGCGTAATGACGAATAAAATGTAATGACGGTATTGTACGCATCTTTTTAAAGATAGCAGAAATGCCATCATAAACCGCTGCTGTCGTTGTACAGGAATATTGTGGATAAAGTGGCAACACTACTAACTCTGTCACCCCTTGGCTCATCAGTGCATCAATCGCACTTTTTAAGGAAGGTGAACCATAACTCATTCCGACTTCCATTGGGATATTAGGGAAGTGCGGAGCAAGTTTTTCCTTTTGACGTAAAGTATAGGCTAGTAATGGCGAACCTTCCTCTGTCCAAATAGATTGATAGAGCTTAGCCACTTTTGGTGAGCGAAAAGGTAAAATAGCACCGTGTAAGATAGGCTTCCAAATAAGCCGAGGAACATCAATAACACGCTCATCACTTAAAAATTCTGCGAGGTAACGCTTAACTGCTGGGGTTGTTGGGGAATCAGGGGTTCCTAAGTTAACCAATAAAATGCCATATTTACATTCAGACACGATGATTACTCCTTAATGATAATTATTCCCAACTTTATAACACATAATACAATCTTTTTATTGCCTAAAAGCAAAGGCAGCGGTTATCGCTGCCTTTGCTGGTAACTATGGTGACTAATTAGCCAAGAATTTTTGCTAATTCAGCACTCACTTCAGTCACTTTACGGGTACCATCAAGCTTGAAGTACTTGGTATTGCCTGCTTCGGCTTCTTTTTGATAATAAGCAACCAAAGGCGCAGTCAAATCATGATATTCAACCAAACGCTTACGAACGGTATCTTCTTGATCATCTTTACGAATAGTCAACTCATCACCAGTGACATCATCTTTGTTTTCAACTTTAGGTGGGTTGAATGTCACATGGTAAACACGGCCTGAAGGCGCATGTACACGGCGACCAATGATACGCTCAACAATGATTTCATCTGGTACATCGAATTCAAGTACGAAATCAACGTTAATGCCAGCTTCTTTCATTGCATCTGCTTGTGGGATCGTACGCGGGAACCCATCCAACAAGAAGCCATTGCGGCAGTCATCTTGTTTGATGCGCTCTTTAACCAATGCAATAACTAATTCATCAGTAACTAGTTTACCGTTATCCATTAGCTCTTTTGCTTGTAAACCTAGCTCACTACCCGCTTTAACTGCTGCACGTAGCATATCGCCAGTTGAAATTTGTGGGATCCCAAATTTCTCCATAATAAATTGAGCTTGAGTGCCCTTACCGGCGCCTGGAGCACCGAGCAGAATGATACGCATTGCGTAAACCCCTTGCTATTTAGTTTTTTATAATTTGAAAAGAAAACAAGATACCATACCATTAGCATGGCGCTTTACTCAAGAACACACGTAAACGTTTTCGCATTTAACTTCTTTCGCAAAAGAAAAAAACCACGCTAAAGCACAAGCTAAAACGTGGTTTTTGCTCAAAAACGAAACTTCATCGCTGCGTTATTTTAATAATAATTCATTGATTTTACGAATAAATAAATTTGGATCTTCTAATGTTCCACGCTCAGCGAGCAACGCTTGATCCAATAGCACATCAATCCAATCAGCAAACAAAGCCTCATCAGTGACTTCAGATGCTTTCTTGACCAATGGATGTGCTGGATTCAATTCGAAGTTATATTTAACTTCTGGGGCAGCCTGACCCGCAGCAGCAAACAATTTAGCCATCTGGGTACTCATTTCATCTGCATTTGTGGTTACAATCGCAGGTGTATCCGTTAAACGATGTGTGAGTTTAACTTCTTTAACCCGTTCACCTAGCAAGGTTTTAACACGCTCAACAAATGGCTCTAACTGCTTTTCTGCTTCTTCTTGCTCAGCTTTATTTTCATCTGCTAGTTTGTCTAGCGACTCATCCGCTTTACTCACCGATTGGAACTGTTTGCCATCAAACTCAGACAAGTAGTTCATCATCCACTCATCAATACGATCGGAAAGCAGTAATACCTCGATACCTTTTTTACGGAATAGCTCTAAGTGAGGGCTGCTCTTCGCTGCTGCATAGCTATCAGCAGTAATGTAATAGATTTTATCCTGACCATCGACCATACGGCTGATGTATTGCTCTAAAGAGACGCTCTGCTCACTACTCTCATTATAAGTGGAGGCAAAACGTAATAGCTTAGCAATCGCTTCACCGTTGCTACTATCTTCCGCAGGGCCTTCTTTCATCACTAGCCCAAATTGCTGCCAGAAAGTTTGATACTTTTCTGCGTCGTTCTTAGCTAATTTTTCCAACATCTGTAGCACACGTTTAGTCAGTGCGCTACGTAAGCTACGCGTTAATGCACTATCTTGCAAAATTTCGCGAGAGACGTTGAGTGGTAAATCGTTAGAGTCCAAGACACCACGCACGAAACGTAGATAGTTAGGCATGAATTGTTCAGCATCATCCATAATAAATACACGCTGAACATATAATTTTAATCCATGGCGCTGTTCACGATTCCACATATCAAATGGTGCCTGTGAAGGGATATACAGCAAGCTCGTATACTCTTGCTTACCTTCAACACGGTTATGTGACCACGTTAGTGGATCTGCATAATCATGGGAAATATGTTTATAGAATTCAGTGTACTCTTCATCTGAAATCTCAGATTTATTGCGCGTCCATAATGCTTTTGCTTGGTTGATTTTTTCCCAAGTGATTGTGCCGTCTTCTTCGTTCTTAACTTCAATTTCAACAGGCAACGCAATATGGTCAGAATATTTGCTGATCACTGAGCGTAAACGCCAGTTATCTAAAAATTCGCTTTCATCGGCACGTAAATGTAAGGTGATTTCAGTACCACGTTCAGCTTTTTCGATATCAGCGATAGTATATTCACCCTCACCTGCCGACTCCCAAAACACACCTTGATCTGCTGCTGCACCAGCAGCACGGCTGCGAACAGTGACTTTATCGGCAACAATAAATGCAGAGTAAAAACCAACACCAAATTGGCCAATCATTTGGCTATCTTTTGCTTGGTCAGTGCCCAAAGATTCTAAAAAGGCTTTTGTACCTGATTTAGCGATAGTTCCTAAGTTATCAATAACTTCATCACGGCTCATACCGATACCGTTATCGCTAATCGTCAGTGTTCCATTCTCTTTATCTGCGCTGATGCGAACACGCAGTTCACCATCGTTTTCATACAGTTCTGGTTTAGACAGAGCTCTAAAACGTAATTTATCTGCGGCATCAGATGCGTTTGAAATAAGTTCACGCAAAAAGATTTCTTTGTTTGAGTAAAGAGAGTGGATCATCAACTGGAGAAGTTGTTTTACTTCGGATTGGAACCCACGAGTTTCTTGTCCTTTCATACTCATTAATGGCCTCTATATCATCAATCTAATAGGATAGTTTTGACTAATCGATGAAGTTTAACTGGGGGCAAAAAATAAGAATTCAACTCAGTAAGGTAAAAAAGCGGTAAAGCTAGGGGAATTTGGATGTGATTAATTCATTTTATTAAATATTTTTCAAGCTACCAAGTAGACCTGTAGCTTGAAAAATAACTATATTCTCTGTCTTCCCGCTAAGGAGTGAGAAAGTGTTGTACCATCAACCATTTCGAGTTCACCACCAACAGGAACGCCATGAGCAATACGGCTGGCTGTCACCCCATATTGCGCACACATTTGCCCAATATAGTTTGCTGTTGCTTCGCCTTCAACAGTCGGGTTAGTTGCGAGTATCACTTCTGTAATGGTTTCAGAAGATAAGCGCTCTTCTAGCCTATCAAGACCAATATCCATAGGCCCAATACCATCGAGAGGCGATAAGTGCCCCATCAATACAAAGTAACGCCCGGAGAACTGCCCAGTTTGTTCAACAGCATAGATATCTGCGGGGCTTTCAACCACACAAATCAATCCATTTTGCTGACGCCGTGGATTCTCGCAGATATTGCACACTTCTTGTTCAGTAAAAGTGCGACAATCACGACAATGGCCTATTTCTGACATCGCGCGAGTGAGCGACTGCGCTAAGCGCATGCCGCCACTACGATCACGCTGGAGTAGATGAAAAGCCATTCGCTGCGCTGACTTTGGCCCCACTCCGGGGAGACAGCGCAAAGCTTCCATTAACGACTCAAGAAGCGGACTGGTTTGCATTAGAATGGCATCTTAAAGCCAGGTGGCAATTGCATACCACTTGAAACACTCGCCATTTTCTCTTTTTGCGTTTCTTCTATACGACGAGCTGCATCATTGAATGCAGCGGCAATCAAATCTTCCAACATGTCTTTGTCATCTTCAAGCAGACTTGGGTCAATTTCAACGCGACGGCAGTTATGTGATCCATTAATTGTCACTTTAACCAGACCAGCTCCAGATTCGCCTGTAGCTTCTAGGTTGGCAATTTCTTCCTGAACTTTCTGCATTTTATCTTGCATCTGTTGGGCCTGCTTCATCAGGTTCCCCAAACCACCTTTACCAAACATAGTTATCTCTCACTACTGAGGCCACAGCTTACTCACAGAGACTGTAGCGTTAAACGGGGCGGATACTCTCTTCGTCTAACTGAGCATCAAACATTGAGCGCAGCTTTTGAATCGTTTTATCCGCAATAATTGACTGGCGAGCTTGCGCCAGCTTCTCTTCATAAATTGCTTGTCGCCATTCTAGCGGTGTTTTCACCTCATTATTATCATCTTGAACAATATTCAATTCAACAGGATGACCATAATGTTGGCTTAATGCACTTTGCAAAGCTTCTTGTGCCGAAGGCTTATTCAAATGACGTTGTGTGGAACGCAAATGCAAAACCATTTGCGATTCACCTATTCTTTCTATATATGAATTCAAAGCTAATTGTTCAACTAGCTTAGGTATTTTTAATTGTGCAATTTCTGCTGACCAGCTATCTCTTTCACGCCCTTCCTCAATAATTTTCATTGCCAATTCAGGAGTTTTTTCATATTCGAGCGCTTCTTTTATCTCTGTAGGGGTTGTAACCGCCTCTTTTGCTTGGCTATCTTCAAACTGCGGTCGCCACTGATAAGGCTTGGCCTTAGTCGCTTTTTTGGTTTCCGCTGCACGGCTCGCTATATTTTGCTGATGTTGGCTGGTGACAGCTGCCAGCCTCTCAAGTGCTGACATCGCCGGCTTAGCCTGTTCAGGCGCGGCCGGTTTATTCTTTTTTGCGTTGGAGCCCTCATTCTGCGAAGAGAGCAAGGCTTCTCTGGCTTTTAATAACTGTGAGGTTGGGCTATTTTCCGCTATTACGGCTGGAGCTGGACGAGCGGGTGGCGCCGTCCGTACCACTGTAGGCGGAGTTAGTTGGGTCGTTGGAGCTGGTGATATAGGTTCTTCAATCACATTTTTAGGGTGGAAGGCTAATGCACGTAACAATGCCATTTCAACGCCCATACGGCGCTCTGGTGCATAAGGGAGATCACGACGACCAACTAGCAACGTTTGATAAAATAATTGCAAATCTGCTGGCGAAATCATTCGTGCAATTTGCCTGAGCCGCCCTTCCGTTGAAGAAGGATCCGTTTCTTTGGCAGCAGGTAACAACTGGATCATCGCAATACGGTGCAACAACGAAAGTATCTCAACCAGTAGGTTTTCCCAGTCTGCGCCTCGCACTGCGGCTTGTTCTACTTCCGACATCACAGCAATACCATCTGCACGAATCAATGCTTCAATAATGGCTAAAGGTTGTTCATCATCCAGCGTGCCTAACATTTGGCTGACGATGTCCGCGGTCACCTTTCCTTGCCCCATCGCAATGGCTTGGTCAGTTAAACTCAGTGCGTCACGTAAACTGCCATCTGCTGCTCGTGAGAGCAATTGGCGAGCTCGGCTATCATGTTCAATACCTTCTGCATTTAAAATATGTTCCAGTTGTTTGCTGATTTGAGCAACATCCAACGCTTTTAAGTGGAACTGTAAGCAACGCGACAGAATTGTCACTGGCAGCTTTTGCGGATCCGTGGTCGCAAGCAAAAACTTGACATGTTCAGGTGGCTCTTCCAGCGTTTTGAGCAACGCATTGAAGCTATGACGCGATAACATGTGCACTTCATCGATAAGATACACTTTAAAGCGGCCACGAGCCGGTGCGTACTGTACGTTATCTAATAACTCGCGGGTGTCCTCAACTTTTGTTCTTGATGCCGCATCAATTTCAATCAAATCAACAAAACGGCCTTGTTCTATTTCTAAGCAATTTGCACATTTACCACAAGGTGTTGCGGTGATCCCTGTTTCGCAATTAAGGCCTTTTGCAAAGAGACGAGCGATTGTTGTTTTGCCGACACCACGGGTACCAGAAAACAGATAGGCGTGATGGAGCCTCTGGTGCTCCAGACCATTTGCGAGTGCGGTCAATACATGCTGCTGACCAACGACATCAGAAAATTTTTGGGGGCGCCACTTACGGGCAAGTACCTGATAGCTCATGAATTATGCAGTTTCTAAACAGGGTGATAGCACCATGCTACCACAGCCTCATCCCTTACGGCGAGACTGTGATAAAAATAGTCGTGAAAATTAGGATTAGTGGCCTGGGAATTCAACTAAACTAAATGAATGGATACCTTCTGCGGCAAGACGTTCTACACCACCAAGATCAGGTAAGCTAATAATAAACGCGGCATCAATAATATTTGCACCTAACTGTTTAATCATTTTGACGGTAGCTTCAACAGTACCACCAGTCGCCAGTAGATCATCAATCACTAAAACATTATCTTCAGGCTGAATGCTATCTTTATGAATTTCAAGAGTATCCGTACCGTATTCCAAAGCGTACGTCATACTGAGCACTTCACGTGGCAATTTGCCTTTTTTACGTACAGGAACAAAGCCAACACCAAGGCGCAATGCAACAGGCGCTCCAAAGAGAAAACCGCGGGCTTCCGTACCAACAATTTTAGTCACACCTCTGTCTTTATAATGCTCTACCAGCAGATCAATAGTTGCCTGATAAGCAGCGGGATTGTTCAATAATGTCGTAATATCACGAAATAACACACCTTCCTTTGGATAATCAGGAATTGATGCGATACTTTCTTTAATTAATTGCAGTTGTTGCTCTTTCGCGGTCATAATAAGTGCCAATATAATTTAAATACGAAAAGGGAGAATCTATTTAAAGTACCATAAAATTGCAATAAGAGGCCGTATATTTACGGTGTGTTCTATGATCATCATACTTCAATTTTCAGTGTTTTCCATTTAAGTATGATAGCACCCCTCAAATTATTTAGCGTATATTAACACACATCAATTTTTCATACTTTTTAACTTTTATTGGAATTAAAATGAAGACTAAATCTCTTTTAGATGTGTTAAAGATACAAATCGAGCAACTACAAGCTCGCATTGCTCCCATTGCCGATCAGGAGTTTTCACATTCACGCTTTGATAGCCAGCTTTTTAGTAGTAAATCAACCCACCTCGGTGACTGTCAGAAAGAGCTCGATAAACTGTATCAACAACTCTGTAACAGCGTATCACTCAATCACAAAGAGCAAGTAAATTTTCTCACAGAGAAAATTGCTCATCAAATCCAAGCACTGTCACGGGAGCTATCGACACAATCTTTACGCGACAAAGAAAACGCCTTTCAAGAAAAGAAAGAACAAGTTGATCTTTATGAACGCTTAGCACAGCATCAAGATTATGAACGCCGCTTAGTTGGCATGATGAACGAACGTGAACTGCAACTCAGCACCTTAAACGATCACACAAAACGCCACCAATGCCAAAAAGAGATTGCGACGTTAGCTGGGCGGCTATATCGTTGCCGCCAAGCACTGATCCGCATTGAAAAAGCGATTGAACATCAAGAAAATCAATTTTTAGAGTGAGTTTTTACCGTAGATCGCTTCATTAACGATTTAATGCAATAACTACAAACGATAGCGAACAAACCACCTATCAACGTTTCCATGATCCTTTCGGACAATAAGTGGTAGTCAACATTATTAAAATAAATTGACATTTCGATCAGTGATAATACTAACCCTGTGATACAAAAAGTACCAAATACATTATTCTTCTTATTATTACTAATCGGGATCAAGAATGAAAATAATAAGATAAGAGCAAAACCAATGTAAGGCATCAGCACTGCGGTATTGAAGGATAAATACAATACAAACACCACAATTAATGTACCAATCACTCTGTCACGAGTTAGCTTAATAATATTTGTGAGTTTAGGATTCAATACAAAAATAAAGGTCAGCGGTGCCCAAAAAAAGTGGTCTACATTGATAGCTCTAGAGACTAAAACACATAGCACTAGCCCAATCGAGTAAATCAATGATTGATAAATTAAGTTGTAGTTTAGCTTATCTCTTTTTAGGGAAATATATTTTTTAATCTGAAATAAAGATATCTTTTCACGCTTACTCATACTATAGCAGAAAGCAAGTGTGATAAAGGTACCAATCAGTAAACCTATCACTAACCCATCAAAACTGGCTTTGTTCAATGTCGCCCCTATGATATAAAAAATCATAAAGTACTTAATCGACATATCTAAAGATGAATCAATATTATAAAATTGATAGTAGAAAAAAGGCGCTAAAAATAAAACGATAAAGAATAAATAATTAATTCCAAGGTAGTAACCTAAGGCGGAACCAACAAATACAAATAAAGAACATAACAATGAATAAACAATGTTTTTGTAACGGCTCGCTTTATTGAAAATAGTATAGCCATGTAGTGTTGACAACGAACTCCATAATGTCGCATCAATACCTGCGACTTGATAAGTAATGAGAAAGCTGACCACAACACAAAATGTTAAGTAAAAACTTTCTGATAATTTCGTCACAACATCACCTAATTACATTCATTTCAATAAAAGAGCACTAATACACTAACATGCCTCTATAGCTATCACAACACAAACTATTAGGTTATATCCCATTGTCTTTTAAGGATAATCTAATTAATATCTTTATCTGTTTGGACTCTAGATAATAGTTCATTATTTAATATATTCACTATTTTATCATGCAACTCCAACACGGTTATCCTGCTATAAAATCCAAAATCGACTTGCCCTCATTATGAGAAAAATTTACTATCCCTACATAGATATACAGTCTAAATCATTCAATAGTAACTATCATATCTGACGGAAAGCACTGCAACTTAAAGTATAACGAGTAGACGAATATAAGTTGCGTTATTAATCATAAGGAGCACGTATGGACTTACTAAAGGACGCCCCGCAAGAGACCCAACTCGCTGTTGACTTAATCTATCTACTCGAAACATCAGATATTGATACTGATGTGGTTTTGAAAGCGCTTGAAATTGTCAAAAACGATTACCTCACTAAACAGGCTACTGAAGCAACCTGCTTACCTAGCGAGTAATTAATCGTCAGAATCTGTTTTCTTTTTAGGATCACGCTTGATTTCTTGAAGCTCATCACCTTGATTATTATGTAGATGAACTTCTAACTGATTAAAGGCTATATTAATATCATTTTCTCGACATAACCTATCAATTGCACGATTCACTTCATCACTGGTCGTTCCTCGGTCACCAATTTGGCGGACATAAAAACGCAGTTCATGATCTAAAGTGCTCGCACCAAATCCAGTAAAATAAACCGCAGGCCCAGGCTCTGTCATCACCTTACTGTTTGACGTGGCCGCGCTTAATAATACCTGTTTCACTTTATCAAGATCTGAGCCATAAGCCACACCGATAGCAACCGTGATCCTTGTCACCGTATCAGAGAGCGACCAGTTGATTAAGCGCTCAGTCACAAATGCCTTATTCGGTATGATCACCTCTTTGCGATCAAAATCGATAATTGTTGTTGCCCGAATCCGAATTTTACTGACGGTACCTGAATAAGTCCCGATAGTCACTGTATCGCCAATTCGAATTGGCCTTTCAAACAATAAAATGATCCCTGAGACAAAATTAGCAAATATCTCTTGTAAACCAAAACCTAGACCAACCGTTAAAGCCGCTGCTAACCATTGAAGTTTACTCCATGTGATCCCCAGCATCCCCAATGAAGTAATCGCACCAATCCCAACAATAATATAAGTCAGGATGGTTGTAATCGCATACGTTGAGCCTTGACGCAATTTCAAACGCGATAATACTAGAACTTCTAATAAGCCCGGCAAGTTACGCGTCATAATCCATGCAACCACAATAATCACGAGAGCTAATATTAGGTTAGCTAACGTCACCGACTGTAAAACGTTGGTTCCTTCTGCTGTTGTGCCAGTGTAATGCCATAAATCAACACTATCTAAAAACGAGAAAATAGTAATAAAATCAGACCAAATGGCATAAAATCCCAGAGCAAAAATAATAAACAGAACCATCGATGTTAAACGCAATGACTGTTGGCTGATCAGCTCAATGGTCATTGGCGGTTCTTTAATTGGTTCATTTTCGCCATTTTCTTCTTGGTTCTGTGCTTTGCGACGTTCGATGGCTCGTTGATATGCCAGTTTACGTGCAACTAAAGTCAGCCCACGTAAACATGCATTATAGGTAATATACCAAAGCAAAAATAAGTACAAACTGTCTAACCAACGATTCGCTAAACGTAGCGTAGTGTAATAATACCCCGCCATCATTAAGCCAATTAATATTAATGGTGAGAATGTCAGAAGTGTTATCACCACAGAGCGTGTTAAATGACTCCCTTTTTCCTGCCAAATCTGTTTGCAGAAGGGCAATGTAAAAATAAATAGTACCAATAGCGATACTAAAACAATGAGTTGCCCAATTACATCTTCAGACACTTTTAATGGATTGATGATCCCATAGGTTGAAAAGTAAATGAGAGGTAAAAGAGGAATAGATAACCGAGTAAGCCGTCTGCGTGTTTGCGACACGATAGCAGAATCGATACCAAAATGTTTCTCTGCAATCCCTTTTGGCTTCAATACTCGCCATATTAATTCAAAAAGAACCCAGAAAATGGCCAATTGCTGACAGAGTGCCCAAACAAACCCACCTTGAGCATTACCTGTTTTCAAAAACCAGTAACCCACCGCTAACAAAAACAGTGCAGCAGGTATGGTTTGCAGCACGGTAAGCAGTAATGCGATTGGCGTATTCAGCAAGCTATCTTGCCTTAAACTGGATAACCGATAGTCAATTTCTTGTAGACGCAATGAAATCTTACGATAGAGCCAAATAAATATGAGCGCTAATAGCAACAGCGGGAGTACGACTAATAATGAGTTAGTTAGCCCTCTTTTAATACTCCCTTTCGATAAACTAAAGTCAAACTGACTAATTTGTTGCGCGGCTGCGTCAGGAAAGGCCTCTACCCATGCAAGATCGATAGGTTTATTACTATTAACCCAAAAAATTTGCTGCGCCAACGTGTTTTCTAATGACTTCACAACACTCAACAATTGATTTTGATCGAGCTGCAAATTAATTGCTTGGGAAATTTGACTACCTAGCTGCAAATTTAATTCATCTAACAGCTCACGTCTGACATCTAATAACTTAATCAGCGCATCACGATCTTCGGGAGATAACAACCCCTTTTCAGTTTCAGCACCTGATTTTTCGGCTAACTGCTTTTCAATATTGCTAATATAAGTATTCACTTGATAGAGCGCATCTCTTTGCTGTGCTACATCAAACTGTTCAAGGCGTAAATCAGCAATCGTGACAGGTAGATTCTTAGTTAAAATATCATTTGGCAAATCAATTTGCTGTTGAAACAAAATCCGCGATAACAACAAGCTACCACGTAACACGCTGATTTGCTCTTTTAAATTACGTTCTGACTGTGTTGCGCGCTCAAGCCATGCTTTTACCCTAATGCTATTTTGCACCATACGGTTATTCGCTTGAGTCACTTCGATCAAACGCTCACTTAATCCATTATTAATCGCTAACTCTTTTTGAATTAAAGGAATTTGTTTTAGCTGTAAATTATTCTCTGTCGAGCTTTGAGCTTCGCGCGCAGTCGCCTCTGAATCATTTAATCGCTTGTCACTAATAAAAGATTGCAACAGCTGAATGCGTGTTTCTAATTGCTCAATATATAAAGTGGTATAATCACGCTGTTTTTGTAATACATCCTGTAATTGGGTATTACCCTGTAGCACATGTTTTTGATATTCATTTTGCTGCTGCAAATAGTTTTGTTCTATCTGAAGTAACTCAATCTGTGTATCACGTAACTTCGCTGATTCATTAAACACACTGTTTAATTCATTACGGATCTCTTGTAGCCGGCGTGCGTTGTCCAACATAATCGCTTGCGCTCTTTCAGGCTGGGTTTGCAGGCTAATGAGATAACTATTGTAGGTGGCAAGATCATTTTGTTCTGTCTGTAATTGCTCTAATGTGCTACTGAGCAGACTTTCAAGCTGAGATTGCGGGGCATTTTTAATACTGTTAGCAAAGTTAAGCGTTTCTTCTTCGCTACTATTTTTTAATTGCAATAGTGAACGTACCGCGTGCTTTGCATCATCACTCGCTCTCTCAAGGCTTTTTTGCAGTTCATCCGACTTATTATCTAATCGATTTAATTCATCATAAAACGTGAGCGCTTTTTCTAAATCTGCTATCGAGAGCTTATCTTCAGCGCTTTGATTACTTTTCTTACTTAATGAGTTCAGTTGATTTTGAATATCGTTTTTACTTGGCAGGGGATTGGTAGCGGCAAAGATATGACTCGAAAATAATAACAACATGAGTGTGACTAGCACACTAATCTGCCTAATCCATTGATTTTTCATTATCTGCATGACTGAACCCATAATAGGTTTTATTTATATTTTTTAATCGATACACCGCGTTGACTGCTCACAGCGTATCGCTGGCACTTAAAAGGTTAAGACCTTATCGGCTTCTAATGTCCAAGCTGCAAGCTCAACCAAAGTGCCAATCTCAACACCATCAGCTAAAGGTAGCTCACTCACACCACGTGCATCAGTACATGTTTTGCAGAGTTTAATGGCAACTTGTTGTGCGGTTAAAATTTCTAACATCTGTTGGATATTATAGCCTTCCTTTGGCTTTTGAGTACTTAGCCCCGCGGTAACCGCATCCGACATTAAAAATAATCTAAGTTCCGTATTTGGATGCTGTTCTTTAAGGGTGATAGCCAAACGTAATGAATTAAATAGGGTTTCATTACCATAAGGGGCGCCATTCGCAATGATCAGAATTGATGACATCGTATTTCTCCAATTGCTTAGTCTATACTCATTTTATACTTCAAGTCACAGCACCTTTAAGGCATGGTGACTAGGTTTAGTCATACTAAGTGATATTCTTTCTATGCACCTAGCTACTAAATCACTTGCCGCCTAGCTGTACTTCAAATTATTTAGAGTTTATTTTATTCGCAATGATGGACTATATTTTAATGTTTCCAGCATAGTATCCACCAAAGTTTCTGTACGTGTCTGTATATTAAAACTATCAGGCTGTAATAACCAGTTTTCCAGTAAACCACACACCATGGAGCGCAACATAATAGCTGAACACTCTAAATCAAGATTGGCGGGAAGCTGCCCTAAATCAACACAATTACGCAAATGCTCAACAATGCGATAGTGGCTAGCCATGAAGTTTTCTCTTTTGAGGTCAACAATTACCGCCATTTCTCCCACTAATTCACATTTGTGAAACAGAATATCCATCAAAGCACGATTTTTAGGGCTTTCAATAAAATCTGTCAAAATATAAACTAAAATCTCTTTTAGAATTGCCAGTGGATCATTACTATACTTCGAACGATAATAGTTCTCAGCCTGTAGTATTTGACTATCACTAAATTCACAAGCTTGCTGGAACAGATCAACCTTATTTTTGAAGTGCCAGTATATCGCACCACGGGTTACACCAGCGGCCTTTGCGATATCGGCTAAAGATGTCGCCGAAACACCTCGCTCAGAAAAGGTTTTGATGGCAGCATCTAAAATTTCCTGACGGGTTTCTTCGGCCTGTTGTTTAGTTTTTCGTGCCATTGTAACTCGTTTATCTACAAAGCTGATTTACATACAATAGTGTATGTTTGTACTATAGCATAGTGAAAAATCTTATTGTTTACCATTTTTCTTATTTTGTATTGTACTCATAATTATTGATTAATTGAGGTTAACTTATGCGAAAAAACAGAGGGGTGTTACCTCTGGCTCTGTTGGTTCTTTCAGGTGGCTTAGCTTTATCAGGTTGTAACGATGAACAGAAAGGTGGCGGTGAACGCCCGGCGCCTGAAGTAGGAATTGTTACGCTTAAAGCCGAACCTCTGACTATCAAGACCGAATTACCGGGTCGTACATCTGCATTCCGTATTGCAGAAGTTCGCCCACAGGTAAGTGGCATTATACTCAAACGCAACTATAAAGAAGGTAGCGATGTTGAAGCCGGGACGTCTTTATATCAGATAGATCCAGCGCCTTTCCAAGCCACTTTTGATAGTGCTAAAGCGGAACTTGCTAAAGCGCAAGCCAACGCCAATTTAGCGGGTTTGACAGTTAAACGCTACAAACCACTCTTAGGTACTAACTATATTAGTCAGCAAGAATATGACCAAGCCACATCAACTTATGCGCAAGCTTTAGCTGCTGTTAAAGCCGCAGAAGCGGCTGTTGAAACGGCTCGTATTAACTTGAACTATACCAAAGTCACCGCGCCAATCAGTGGTCGTACGGGTAAATCAAATGTCACCGAAGGTGCATTGGTTTCTACTGGCCAAACTACTGAGTTAATGCGAGTTCAGCAACTTGATCCTATTTATGTTGATGTAACCCAATCCAGTGAGGATTTCTTACGTTTACGCAATGAAATAGAAAAAGGTGCTCTACAAAAAGAGCCGGGCAAAGCCCCTGTTAGCTTAGTCATTAATAATGGCCAAGAGTATGCTCAAAAAGGTGCTCTGGAATTTTCTGACGTTACTGTTGATGAGACAACAGGCTCAATCACAATGCGTGCGATCTTCCCGAACCCTAATAAAGAACTGATGCCAGGCATGTTCGTGCGCGCTATCTTAGAAGATGGTGTGAGAGAAAACGCAATTTTGGTTCCTCAACAAGGTTTATCTCGTACCCCACAAGGTGACTCTCAAGTCATGGTTGTTGGTGCAGAGAATAAAGTTGAAGTCAGAAAAGTGAAAGCTGCACAGGCTGTTGGCAACAAATGGCTGGTAACTGATGGCTTGCAAGATGGCGATCGCGTCATTGTGATTGGTCTGCAAAAAATCAAACCAGGTATTACTGTTGTACCTAAAGAAGCTAATTTAGAAACGCAATCTATAGACAATCAGGCACAACCTGAACAAAAGTCTAAATAAGGGAGCGGTTGATTAATGCCTAAGTTTTTTATAGATAGACCAATTTTTGCATGGGTAATCGCAATTATTACTATGCTTGCTGGTCTGCTGGCAATTATCAAGTTACCTGTAGCTCAGTACCCAACCATTGCGCCGCCATCCGTATCTATTTCGGCTAACTATCCGGGCGCGGATGCATCGACGGTACAGAATACAGTGACTCAGGTTATCGAACAAAACATGAACGGTATCGATAACTTGGTGTATATGTCATCAACCAGTGATTCATCAGGCTCCGCCAGTATCATGCTGACTTTTGAAGCAGGTACTGATGGTGATATCGCACAGGTTCAAGTTCAAAACAAACTACAACTCGCGATGCCATTGCTGCCACAAGAAGTTCAGCAACAAGGTATCAGCGTTGATAAATCTACCAGTTCATTCTTAATGGTAGCGGGTTTCGTTTCTGCCGATAACTCAATGGGACAATATGATATTGCCGACTATGTAGGCTCCAATATCAAAGATCCACTGAGTCGAGTTAACGGTGTTGGTGAAACCCAGTTGTTTGGTACGCAATACGCGATGCGCATCTGGTTAAAACCAGAGCAACTCGTGAAGTACAACATGACAACAACCGATGTTATCAATGCAATTAAAGTGCAAAACAACCAAGTTGCAGCGGGTCAATTAGGTGGTACACCGCCTGTTGACGGCCAGCGTTTAAACGTCTCAATCATTGCACAGACACGTTTAAACAATCCTGAGGAATTTGCCAATATCCTGTTACGTGTGAATCAGGATGGTTCTCAGGTTCGTTTAAAAGATCTGGCAACTGTTGAGCTTGGCGCTGAAAACTACAGTACTATTGCCCGATTTAACGGTAAGCCTGCTGCGGGTATCGGTATTAAACTAGCAACCGGTGCTAACGCATTGGATACGGCTAACAACGTCCGTGCGGCATTGGCGGGTATGGAGCCTTTCTTCCCTGAAGGGTTAGAAATCGTTTATCCATATGATACAACACCATTCGTTAAGATTTCGATTAACGAAGTAGTTAAAACACTGGTTGAAGCTATCATGTTGGTTGTCGTGGTGATGTATCTGT
Organism: Providencia manganoxydans; assembly: GCF_016618195.1. NCBI lineage: Bacteria > Pseudomonadati > Pseudomonadota > Gammaproteobacteria > Enterobacterales > Morganellaceae > Providencia > Providencia manganoxydans. Next base: position 1,281,950 of record NZ_CP067099.1, on the reverse strand, counting down.
TCTTACAGAACATTCGCGCAACCTTGATACCCACTATCGCGGTACCTGTCGTCTTGCTAGGAACGTTTGCGATCCTCGCCGCATTTGGGTACTCGATAAACACCTTAACCATGTTTGCGATGGTACTTGCCATCGGTCTTCTTGTGGATGACGCCATCGTTGTAGTGGAAAACGTTGAACGTGTTATGCAAGAAGAGGGCTTACCACCAAAAGAAGCAACCAAGAAGTCCATGGGACAAATTCAAGGTGCATTGGTGGGGATTGCGATGGTTCTGTCTGCGGTATTTATCCCAATGGCCTTCTTTGGTGGCTCAACAGGGGCAATTTACCGTCAGTTCTCGATCACCATCGTATCGGCAATGATCTTGTCAGTACTTGTTGCCATGATCTTGACTCCTGCACTTTGTGCCACCATGTTGAAGCCTATCGAAAAAGGCAGCCATGGTAGCCAAAAAGGGTTCTTTGGTTGGTTTAACCGTACCTTTGAAAAACAAGCTCACCACTATACTGATAGTGTTAGCCGTATGCTGAATGGTACAGGCCGTTACTTGATCATCTATTTGATCTTAGTGGCTGGCATGGCATTAATGTTTATTCGTCTCCCCTCTTCCTTCTTACCCGAAGAAGACCAAGGGGTATTCTTAGCGATGGTTCAATTACCACCGGGATCAACGCAAGAGCAAACACAAGCCGTATTGGATGAAGTTAACACTTACTTCCATACAGACGAAAAACGTAATGTAGAATCAGTATTTACCGTTGGTGGCTTTAGCTTCGCAGGTCAAGGCCAAAACATGGGTCTGGCGTTCGTCGTGTTGAAAAACTGGAGCGAACGTAAAGGCGATGAAAACCACGTTGAGGCAATTGTTCAACGTGCCAATATCGCTTTGTCACAAAAACAAGAGGCAATGATATATGCCTTTAACCTGCCAGCCATTGTCGAGCTAGGTACAGCGAACGGTTTCGACTTTGAATTGGTAGACCAAGGTAACTTGGGGCATGACGCTTTAATGGCAGCACGTAACCAATTACTTGGTTTAGCGGCACAACACCCTGAAATGTTGCAAGGGGTTCGTCCTAACGGTCAAGATGATACATCGCAGTATCGTATCTACATTGACCAACAAAAAGCGCAAGCACAAGGTGTTGCTATCGCCGATATCAACGCAACATTAAGCTCGGTATTTGGTGGAACCTATGTAAACGACTTTATCGACCGTGGTCGTGTGAAGAAAGTTTACGTTCAAGGTGATGCAGAAAGCCGTATGTTACCATCAGATATCAGCGCGCTATACGTTCGTAACGCCCAAGGCAACATGGTACCGTTCTCCGCGTTCTTGGATGAATCACAAGATCCGTGGAAATATGGCTCACCACGTTTAGAACGTTATAACGGTGTTCCGTCAATGAACATTCAAGGCCAAGCTGCACCAGGACAGAGTACTGGTGATGCAATGCTGATGATGGAACAATTAACAACAGAAAACTTACCGAAAGGTATCGGTTACGAATGGACGGGTATGTCATATCAAGAACGTCTATCTGGTAACCAAGCACCGGCTCTGTATGCTATTTCATTAATCGTCGTCTTCTTATGTTTGGCGGCATTGTATGAAAGCTGGTCTGTGCCATTCTCTGTTATGTTAGTTGTACCACTGGGTATTATCGGTGCGTTACTATTTACCTCAGTGCGTGGGCTTTCAAACGACGTATACTTTAAGGTGGGCCTCTTAACAACCATTGGTTTATCGGCGAAAAACGCAATCTTGATTGTTGAATTCGCCAAAGACTTGATGGAAAAAGAAGGCAAAGGACTCGTCGAAGCAACACTTAACGCAGTTAAGATGCGTTTACGACCAATCCTGATGACATCTCTAGCCTTTATGTTAGGTGTTATCCCACTGGTATTTAGTAATGGTGCAGGTTCTGCGGCACAAAACTCCGTTGGTACAGGTGTACTCGGTGGTATGTTTGCAGCGACCTCTTTGGCTATCTTCTTCGTTCCGGTATTCTTTGTGGTGATCCGTCGCCGCTTTAATAAGAAATCGGATGATATAGAGCATAGTCAACCACCGGCAAAAACTGAATAATCAGTTGAAATAAAATCATAGTTAAGGGTCACAGATAATTGTGGCCCTTTTTATTTTATAGTGATTATGAACTAATGGGTCTCTTGAATAGCTAAAACTGCATCATTTGCTAGTGGTTTCACCATTCGGTTATTCAAAAGCGAGCTTGATAAGCCACTATTTCTCATTTGGCTTATTTGCTCAGATAATACAGAATAGCTTTTTGATTTATTTTGATATGCATTACTAGAAGATTGTGCGACTAGTAATGTTAGTATCGCCACCGAAAGGTTTTTATCTCTAAAGAAATCAGCCATAAACTCTGCATGCAAATTATATACGTTATCATTGATTCTAATTTCAAAATGACGATAATATTCATATTTCGAGCTATATATTCCCATTAAAATAAGAGAAGTTTTATTCTCAATATCAAACACCACTAAATCATCACCACTGCGTTTAATAAAAAGTTTATCAAGACCATCATCAATGGATAGATCGATATAATCTACTTCTTTATATACAGCATAATTATCAATAATAATCGAATCATACTGTTGCCAATCTTGATAATTAAATTTATAAATATCAATACCTTCTCCACCACTTACTGTAAGATGTTTCACATCACCTATTTTGTTGACATGAAGAAAATCATCATAGTTAGTTCCATTGATAACTAAAGAAGATCCTAATGTATATTTATTTCTAACTTCGTAATCATTAGATACTGGGTGATAAATAACTCCATTATTTTCCATTATCAATAATAGCCCTCCATCAACTAATTTAACGTCTTTGAATATTAAATTAGGATAGATTATGGTAGCCTCTGGTAAAAAATGAGTATCTTCAATCATAACAAGAGACTCACCAAACGCTCCCTCTAATTCGTTATACTGCACTGCCTTTTGATAATGTAATTTACCTGTTATTGTATCAAGAATATATCCGCCTTGATAATCATCAGAAAAACCGACAAAGTTTAACTTATGTGAAGATGCTAAGGATTTGGCAATAATTGTTTTTCCTTTAAAATACCATGCAGGAACTAAGTTACTATGAAGATCTTTAAGCCCCAATAATGCTATAGGATGGGTGAGATCTGTATAGTACTGCTCTAATTTCATCCACCAAGTCATATTATTGCTTGTATTTTTAAGCCATGTTTTATTAAAAGCCACTAAATGCATACTTCCATCGGCATAAATTTGTTCAATACCACCAAATTCTCCAATAAGTAATAGCTTACCATTATCTTGAATAACATTATCAATAAATGGAATATCTGCAATTATTTTAGCTGTAGGTACATTATCATCCAGTTTATCTTGTCCCAAACCTTCCTGACGGTAAACCTTATTTTCTTTTTTACTAAAAAAGAAAAATATTTCATTGCCTGTATCATCAATTAAGCTTCCTCCTAGTTTTACATCATCAGGAGGAGTCCATTTTTTATTATTTATAATATTATTTGGTGAGTGAATACTAGATTCAATATTTGGTTTTATCAGTGTATTAGAACTCATCCTTAACCAATAACGACGATTAATTCCATTACTATCTTTTCCATCAATTTCTAATACATCATCATTATAAATAGAGTCAAGTACATTATTTTTTTCAGTAACGGTGAGCTCATCTGATGGGTGATAAAGTAAATAATCGATAAATTTAAATTTATCAGGAAGGTTTTCAGTTGCTGTATTCGCCAAATTGTCAAGCAAATAAGAATTATTTGTTAACCTGTTAAGTAAAAGAGTTTTTTCATATGGTGTAAATCTAGCAATAACCTCTTTATCTCTAATTTTAATACTAGCTTCAATAAAGATTAGGTCATTTCTTTTCCATATATAATTTACTATTGCTGTGTCATTATTTACTTTTATTTTTGAAAAATCATAAGTTCCTTTAATTTTCCCACTATTAATATCAACATACCAAGCTAATGTCTTATCATCAGAAATAAAATAGGCATAATCGTTATCGACTAACGAGAGCACACCTGAACGATATTGCTTACCATATGCCTCAGTGAATATCATTCTTTTATGTTTAGTATCATAATAAGAGCGACCGACATTTTTATGATTATGCTGATAATTGTGAACAACAATATAGGGAGTATCAATAAAGTTTTTACTCTCTAATTGATTAAAGTATTGTTCGAATGATAGTCTTTTTTTTAATCTTGTTACTTTTGAATTGAATGCTATTTCCTCATCCAATTCATCTCCACTATCATCTTGCCATTGACTGGCATCAGTTGCCTGCATAGTTAACTTTGAATTAGCTAATTTATATTGATATAGCTCATGCATTTTATTAACAATAGTTATTACTCCAGTTTTACCTAACTCATCAATATAAATAGGTACTCCATCAATTTCTATTCTATTGTTATAAAAATCAAACCTATCTCCATCGACGAAACTTGCATCAATAATCCATTTTGAGCATTCATCATTTACAGCTTCATCTTGTAATCTCAGAGCGGCTCCATGATTAATATTAATTCTATAAGATCCTCCATACCCTTTGATAAAATGAAGTAATTTATTTCTATATTCTTCAGGTATATTTGGCACAATTAAATGAGCATCTTTTTTATCTAAAAGAATACTCATCGTTGTATATTCATATTCAAAATGTAACTTTGTAATAATTTTTTCAGAAAGCGCATGATAAAAATCAAAATAAAACTGATACTTCCACTCCATATTTCTAAGAATTGAAAAACCGTTATCATCACGTGAGGTCGCTCCAGCAAGAGAACCATATTCATAATCAATATATGATTTAGGAACAACGGGCAATACCACGATACCAAATAACGTTTTATCAAATTGTTGTTTGGTATGAGTAACGCCAACTGCTTCTCTTACATTAATCGCTTTATCTTTACTGGTGTCACTACCAGGGTTAGATCCAAAGTCAGTAATAATATTTCGAGGAAAAAATGCCTCTCCAGTCCATATAACCCCCTCTTTGCCACGATAAATATATTGGCTATCAAGTAGCAGCTCCCCATTACGGAAATTAATCGATTTATAGACAACATTATCGGAGGGAAGTATCAATTTTCTATCTGTATCGTAAATTAAATGTGCATTTTCATATGATCGCTTTAAAGTGGCAAAATATGCACCGACTGAGGCTGCCTCCTGTGCATGTTGAGCATTTATCTTAACTAGTTCAGTTATACCGATACCTATCCCCATAAGAGGAACAGCTAAAGGCCCAAAAACACCTTGAAGACTTTCAATTGCAGCTATTGAGGCACCATACTCAACAACACTGGTAGCTAAAATTGTAGTATCAAATATTAATTGGGTAGCATACACTTCTCTTTGAGGCTCATTTTCTGCATTAGCTAATTCATAAATATCTAATCCAACCGATGCAACTTGAAGAACAACGGCTAATTTCTCTCCAGCACTCCGAGCTAACGATGCTGAAAAGCTTTCCATGGCTTCTTTTTCAAGTGTATTTCCTTGCTTCCACAAAGAATGTACTAACTTTGTCACTTTAACAGTATCACTTACTGTGCCATGGGCGATCATGGCATAATTTACATAGCTGTGAATTTTAAGAGCCACTTTTAAATTTAATGACCCACCATAAGCCATTTCATTTCTATTTTTATTCGATATATACTGAAAGAGTGTTTGAAGAGCCATACCTGCATTAATTCCATCAATATGCTCTATATTACTAACATGAGTTTCTCGCTGAAATTCTCCATTTTCAAATGAATAGATTTTTTTAAAAGATTGTAATTTATTATTATAATACTCTTTGAATTCAATAAATGTTTTATCTGTGGTTTCGACCCATCGAGTATTTAATGTATCTTCCTGAGAAATAAATTGAATTCTATATTTTTCATCACTGACAGCTTCTATATTAGAAAAATTTGGAAGCCACTTATCATATAGCAAATATCCAACCGTTGTCGGATCGTTATCTCTGTATTGAGTAGATATTAATATATTATAAGCATCAGAGACCCTCTTTCCCCATTGCTCAGCTTTTAAAAGCTCTAATGATGAACGTATTTGTAAATCCTTAGTAATATTATTTTGTTGTTCGATAAAATGGTTTAATTCTTTTTGTTGACTCGCTATCATATATAAATCAGCGTTATTTGATAAATCGCTGACTTTAATACCATTGCCAATTGATACTTCACCCATAGCTTCAGTGTTGATCGAGATTAACTCAAACGTTGGTATCGATTTTGAACCTAACGCTTTATACGTTGAAGCCATTTTATTTTTTATAAAAAACTCATTCAGTGCAGAAAAAAGATGCTCAACATTATCATAGCCTAGATTAATGAAGTTAGGGTCATAAAAATGATAACTTACATTGTCTTCATTAACTGTTTTTCCTATTAACATCGCATGTGTTCTAGTAACCAAAGCATACATCTCTGTAGAACTGGCTTCAATAAGCTTAGAGTGTATTTCATTTAAATTAAATTGCCCATGGGAGCTAGATGCTTGTACCGCATCAACATTCGAATGAAGATTTTTTAATGATGTTTTTAATAAAATAGAGTTTTCTTCTGTAGGCGCTCCTGCCGCTAAAAATAATTTATTTAAAAGAACATTTGCATCTACTCGCCCCTTGTTAGCAAGTGCAACAGCCATCGCTCTTACCAATGGATAACATCGTCCTCCAGAATTATCCCCCATTAAAGGTAAATAAAAATCCTGAGGTGCCAGATGAGTATAAATCGCACCATGTCGTTGAAATAATATATTCACCTTAGCACTCAACTTTAATATATTATCAATATATTCTTTTGCTAGAGAATCCTCAATATGATGATAAAGTGCACCGCGTTCTTTTATGCTTAAATTATTATTTAAATACAATGATTTCATTTCGGTGGAAGTCATACCATCACTGAAGCCAGTAATGACTATTTCTTTATATTTTTCATTTCCCTCATTAAATTCCACATTATTATTTCTGATATGCGCACGCACAGCGAGATCGTATCGCCTATCAATCGATATATTACCTAACCCACTTCCTAGTGCCTCTACATCAACTTGAACAACGGACTCAAAGCCTTGCTTATTTTTAATTTGTAACCATAGCCAACTACGTTCAACTGACTTTGCTTCACTTAATACAGAATTAATTTCATTCAATAAAAATCGCTGTGTATTAGTATCATGAACTCTTTCTATATGAGATTTAATTTGATTAATTAAATTTAGCCAAGGTTCAATTGCTTGATGTGTTAAGGAAAAATCACCGTCAACGTAATGACTATCAACAATATTATTTGTGTTAATTTCGTAGCGAGATGCTAATTCTTTTAATTTATTGTGAACTTGTTCCCTATACCTTAAAAATTTTTGTAGATTATTTTCAGTCCATTGTTCATCTGCATATAGTATACTTATTGATGCTTCATTTCCTCTTAATACAGGGATCACTCCTGTACGCGTAACCTTATACTCTTGCCTTTGTAGTATTAACTGCCATTGCCCATTCTTAAAGTGCATATAAGCCATTCCAAGGCCTTCATCAGTACCTGAAATTTGGTAATCGCGGTAATCAAAAGCCATCATCACGTTGTCGTAAAGCAGCGAACTATTTACACGACCATCATGATAAACCCGATAAGTTGTATCATTTAATTTAGTCACGACCACAGAACACCCAGTTAAAGAGCCCGTAAAAACAAAGCTATTCTCCGCAGCAATGATTGGAATATCGATATAAGCTGGATTTTTAGCTGATTGATTTGCTCCGTTGTAGCCTAAAAAATAACTATCAACACTTAAGTTTTCATTTTGAACTAAAGGATGATAAACATATTCAATCGCATAACTATGGGGATCTATTTTCACCAATTGGGCACGGCCCTGAGTAGGGAGGCGCCCCATTTTTGTCATGCTATCACCACTAATTGCATTCTTACTCATGAATGCCAAAGGATCCATGTTGAACTGCTGGATATCTTGACTTGCTTGACCATTTCTTAGCACTAAGCTCCTCCCTAGTGCTGACTTTATATTAAGCTCATCCCGAGCTTGTAATGCCAATATACGCTCATTCATACTATCGGCTTTTGTTTTTAATATGTATTTAAATTGCCTATCAACCAAATAATTAGCCAATAGTTTTTGAATTAATATAAAGGTTATAATCCCTCCTCTAGACAGCCCTTGTACCCCAATATGAATATTTCGCCCTAACTCTTTGCTGACCTCAACCTTACCAGCAAATAACTTCCTATTTTCATCATTAGTATTTTGATTTTTAAACCATTTATTATAATAAACAAATGATTCACCCAACCTTTCTATATCTTTTTTTAGTCTATTTTGTTTATTTGTTATTTTTATAAAATAGCTATAGCCATTAGAATTACTCCACTTATTCATATCATAAAGTGTATTTTTAATATCAATAAAATCATCCCCCATTAATTTCAAGATGAATAAATGGCAGTTTTTCTTTTGCATATGTTCCCCTTATAACCAACAATGTGTTAATTAATAAAAATAATATCAAAATAATAATAAAACAATTAAATTTTAAAATAAAAGTTATTCCTATAATTATTTATTAAAAAACTGCCATCATATTACAAAAAATTATAGTTTTATAAAAAGCTATTTATTAATGTATTTCAATAAACATAGACCACAGATAAATCTACTTACTGTAAGTATTAAAGAAATCTAATGCTCTAATGTTTTCTCTTGTGTTTACATTATCCATTACATTACTGAATGATTTATCATCATATATTAAACTCATTCTTTCACGGAGTAAATTTGTTCTACTTCGTGATCTTAAGCTTACTCTTGAATCTGGAGCTATAGTTTGTTCTGTATTTAAATTTAATCCTGAGCTTTGACTTGAGATTGGATTTACATGTAAATCTACATATATAGAGTCATTTTCATCTCTTATCATATAAAAAGAAATTGGTAGCTCTTGCCCATCCAAACAATTTATAATTGTGCCTACATCTAAGTAAAAGGAATAACCTTCAACTTTAATTTTAAAATGTCGGTATGATTCTGCCTGCGAACCAAATACTCTACGTAAGATAATCAATGTATCATTTACAACATCCGAAATAATTATATCATCCCCTTTCCTTTCAAATAATAAATCATCGAAACAATCCTTAATCGGTAAAATAATTTCATCTATTTCTTTATCTGTGGAAAAATTATCAATAATAATAGCTTTATATTTCACCCAATCATCAGGTTTAAGTTGATATATATCCTTTCCTTCACCAGCACTTAATATAATATATTCAACATCTGATACCCTAGTTGGGATAATTATATCATTACCCTCAGTTCCCATAATTAATAAAGAAGAACCCAGTTTACTTCCTTGATTATTAACATCACTACTAGACATGGGATGATAAATAATTTCATTATTTTTAGTTATCATCATTAGTCCATCACCAAAACTTTTAATATTCTTAAATTGCAAATCTTCATAAATAGGTACGCTTTTAGGTAAATACTGAACTGTTTCTATTATTGAAGGAGTATTACCTATGCTTTTATTTATTGAATCATTATTGGTAATTTCTTGGTAAAATAACTTACCTGTTGTGATATCAAAAATATAAGCTCCATTATTTTCTTTATCAATCCCTAAAAATTCTAACTGATGTGATGATGATAAAGTATGAGCAATAATTATTTTCCCTTTAAAATACCATGCTGGTAATTTTACCTCTCCATATTTTAATCCTAATAATGTTATCAAAATTTCCGCTTCTTTATAATTTTTATCTAATCTTGACCACCAAGAAATCTCCCCTTCTTTAAAATTAAGCCATTTATTATTAACACCAACTATTTGACTACCGCCATCAATATTTAACTGTTTTACTTCACCCTGTTTATTAACAATAAGAATATTTCCATACAATGTGGTAGCATATTCAATCTCATTTAATCCTTGTATTATTTTAGCTGTTGGATTACCATTTTCTATAATATCTTGACCCAGCCCTTCCTGCCTATAAATTTTATCTTCACATCGGCTGTAAAAGAAAAACACCTCCATTCCGCTGCTAGAAAACAATCTGCCGATAAACATTAAATCATTTGGTGGAGTCCATTGTATTATATTGCCAGTACGATCGCTATGAGTATAAAATGATGCTTCTAGATTTGGTTTAATCAAAGTTTTACTATCAGTACGTAGCCAATAACGACGATTAATCCCTTCACTATCTTTCCCATCTATTGTCATTAATTTTGCATTTTTGATTTGTACATCATGATAAATACCACTCACTGCTCGCAAAGAGCCCTGATCGCCCCCTAATAAAGTAGATATTGACTGAATATCATCCTCTACATTACTAGTAGCGGTAAGAGCTATTTTATCTATTAATGCTATATTATTTGAGACCGATAACAATTCAAGTTCATAACCTATAATTTGATATTCACTAATAATTTCCAAATTATCTCTTTGAGAACTAATTTTTATCAGTACACATTCATTTTCTTTCCATAGAGAAATTACTTTTGATGTAGAATCCCACAAACTAAAGTTATCATAAGTAGCACTTATATTTCCATTTTCAATATTAACTCTCCAAATCATTAATGTATTTGGAGAAAAGAAATAAGCATGTGGACCATCAACAGCACCCAATATTGACGAGTGATAGTTCTCATTTGAAGAGTTAGTAAATATTATTCGGTTATTAGCGACTTCATAATAAGCTAGTCCAACATTATATCCATCATGAAAATAATTATGTATAATAACAAATTCATTATTTAAATAGCTTTTATTTTTTATTGATGAAAAGTATTGTTCGGCAGTAATACCTACTCCCCATTGGCTAGCATCTGTAGCAACCATACTTAGTTTATTTTCAATTAAGTTTACTTGATATAACTCATTTTTTTTATTAATTATTAAAAGTTGTGAGTTTTTATTTAGTTCATCAATATAAATATTTACCCAATCTATTGTCAGTCGATCATCTAATAACTGTATATCAGAACCATTTACAAAACTTGTATCAATAATCCACTTTGATACTTTTTTATCTTCGGTATCATCCTGCAAAGATAATGACGCACCATAATTAATGTTAATTCTGTATTCACCACCATATCCTTTTACTACATGAAGCAATTTATTTTTCCAAGGCTCAGGTATATTCGGAACAATTAAATGTCGATTATTCTCATCTAAAATAATTTCTATAGATGTATAAATATATTCATGTTTTAATTTTGTGATAATTTTATGATAAGCACCATGGAAAAAATCAAAATCAAAGCGATATTTATGTTCCATGTCTCTAAGGATATCAAATCCTGTATCATGACGATAACTAGAAAAAGCAAGACTACCATATTCATAATCAATATACGATTTAGGAACAATAGGCAAGATCATTGTATCTGTTTGGCTTGGATCAAACCTAATGATCGTCATATCAGCGCCTACTGCTTCTCGAATATTAATTGCTTCATCTTTATTAATTATTGAACTAGGATTAGCCCCCCAAATACTAATATAATCTTCATCACCGCTACCATTTAGACCATACTTGCTACGATAAATATATTGGCTGTCGAGTACAAAATATTCCCAGCGAAAATTAATCCTCTTATATACAATATAATCTGTGGATAATATCCATTTTTTTTCAGGATCATAGGCTAACTTAGCATTTTTATACCCATTTTTTAGATGATAAAAATAATTACCAACCTGAGCTGCCTCTTCTGCATGTAGGGCATTAATCTTAACAAGTTCAATAATACCAATACCCACCCCAAAAATAGGTATAGATAAAGGTTCAACTAGCTCTGCAATATTTTCCGCTCCTAATATAGATATACCAGATTCAAGACTTATTACTGAGTCAAAAGCTAATTGTGTTCCAAAAACAGATCGTTCCGCTTCATTTTGCGCATTAGCCAACTCATAAATATCTAGCCCAATCAATGTTTCTTGATAAATTCTTCCAATGCTTTCATTTGCTGTTTTCATTAATGCTGATGAGAATTTCTCAAATTTTATTTTTTCAATTTCATTTTCCTCTCTCAGCAAGGTATGCACTAACTGAGAGATCCTAGCTGAGTCATGAATCTCGCCTTGCACCATCGTAGCATAGCTGATATAACTATGAATTCTTAAAGCAGTATTAAGATTCGATGAACTTTTATTATCTATATCCCCACTGTTATCTTTCATATCTTCTAATAATGCATAAAAAGCCATTCCCGCATTCATACCATTTATTTGTTCTATACCACTTATATTAGCGCCAGCCTGAAACTCCCAGTTATTAAATGAATAATTACTTTGAAACATTTGCATATTTTTAGCGAAGTAGTTTCTAAAGTCATTAAATGTTTTATCTGATGTTTCTATCCAACAATCACTAACTTCTTGGCTCCTATTAATAAACTGAATACGATATTTTCCATCCGCCAATATTTCTATATTTGAAAAGTTAGCTATCCACTGTTCATTTAAGTTATTGAGTTGTGTTATTTCATTATAAGAGTGATTAATCTTATCCTTCCATTGCTCTGCTTGTAAAATATGTAAAGAAGCTTGTATCTGTAAGTCTTTTAAAACATTATCCTTACTTTCAATAAAATCACTCACATACTTACGATGAGTAATAACATCATTTAATTCATTTTTATTTGATAAATCTGTTACCGTTAATCCTCCACCGATAGGTACATTAGCCATTTCAGATGTATTTATTGATATAAGTTCAAAGATAGGTTGCTGTTCTGAACCTAGAGCAAGATAGATTGTTCCCATCTTGTCTTTTACCATAAAATCATTTAATGAAGAAAATAATTTATCAATACTATCAAATTCAAAAATACCAAAGTTAGGATCATAAAAATAATAATAGGTATTCCCATCATGTATATTTTTTCCAAGTAGCATTGCATGTGTAGTAGTATTAAGAGCGTACATTTTTTCTATATCATCTCGACCCAACTCGCTCTTTATTTCATCTAAGTTAAGACGACCAAGAGATTCAGAAGCTTGCGTTGCATAAATATTTGAATGAAGCTTTTTTAATGCATCCTTTAACAAAATAGAGTTATCAGTCGTTGATAATGCAGCTGCTAAAAATATTTTATCTAGTAGTGTATTAGCACCTTTTAGACCATCTTTCGTCAAGGCAACGGCCATAGCCCTTACTAAAGGGTAACAACGCCCTCCAGATCTATCCCCCATTAATGGCAAATAAAAATCTTGCGGTGCTAATCGACTATTAATACTTCCATGATGTTGAAACAGCTCATTAGTTTTAGATGTTAATTTCAACACGTGCATATTGTGCTCAAGTGCAACTTTATCTTCAATTTTCTGATATAATGCACCTCTCTCACTCATACTCAACTCAGAATTTAAATAAACAGATTTCATTGCTAATGAGCTCATATCCTCATTAACATTTTGAATAGAAACACTGTCAGAATTTTTAATTCCTTGATTAAATTCATGATTACCAGATATAACATTTTCATGAACCATTAAATCATAACGTTTATTTATTTCTATATTTGATGTTCCTTGCCCAATAGCCTCATCTTTATCCTGAACAACTGCACTAAATCCATTTTTATTTTTAATCTGTAGCCATAACCAGCTTTGTTCTACAGAACTAACTTCTGTTAACACTGATAAATAGTTTCTTCTATAATATTCAATAGCCTTTTCTTTACCTTCGATTATCTTGATACCTAAATCAATTCTAGCATTATCCTCTTCACTTCTTCTATTTTTCCACTTTATTTTATCTAATTCATCTTTAACTTTAATAATCTGATTATTAATGTGTTGAATTTTTTCTTCATAACGTTTATTTATTTCATTTTTAAAATTTAACCAGGGTAGAATAGCTGGATGAGTTAATGAGAATTCGCCATCAACATAAGTGCCATCGCTGATATCCTCTTCTTCAACACCAAAATAAAATGCAACCTGCTTTAGCTTTTGATGAACTTCTTCTCGATAGGTTGAAAATATTTGTTGGTGATTTTCAACCCACTGAGGATCTGGGGAGAATGTACTTACTATTGTTTTATTAGTATTTAATCTGAAAGTTGGCATCCCATCAATGATTTCATGTTCCTGACGTTGTATGACTAATTGCCATTGTTTATCTTGAAATCGCATATAAGCCATTCCCAAAGCATCGTCTGAGCTAGAAACTTGATAATCACGGTAATCAATTGCCATCACGACATTATCATATAATAAAGAGCTATTAGCCCGACCATCATGATAAACCCGATATGTCGTCTCATTAAGCTTAGTCACCACTATCGATCCTCCGGTTAGCGAACCAGTAAATAAGAAGCTATTTTCTGCTGCATTAATTGGAATATCGACATAAGCGGGTGTTTTAGCTGATTGAACAGCACCATTATACCCTAAAAAATATGCATCAATGCTTAATTGATCACTTAACCTCGATGGATTATAAACAAATTCAATATCATAATGATCAGGCTCTACTTCAACAAATTGGGCACGACCATGTGCAGGTAATTGCCCTAATCTTGAGATATAATCGCTTCTCATTACATGTGTTCTAGTAAATTTCAATGGGTTAGCAGAAAATACTTGAACAGCAGCGCTAGCAATGCCATTCTTTAAAGGAATCGTGCTTGTCAAACCTGTTTTTAATTGATGATCTAGTAAAGTTTTGACGATTAAATATATAACCTCATTACATTTTTCTCGGGTATTAATCATTAAACGATAATTATTACTTCGCATTTAATATATCCTTATAATAAACACTTATGAAATAAAAAAACAATTTGAAATATTAATTAAAATAGAATTTCAACCTAGCAACAATAATCATTAAAATATCTCAAGTCAATAATTTGATTGCCAACACTAAATAATGAAAATTTATTTAATACAAAAAACAAATTAAATTAAAAACATTGTTTTTAAAATCAATCATCAGTTAATCATAAAAAATTTTCATCCAGAGTATAAAGTTCAATTTTAAATATATATACTTTAAATAATTCGATAGGCAGGTAAGCGACAAGTCAAGATAGTCGTGGAGCATAGATAAATGTTGTGAATTGACAAGCGTATCGTAGTCAACACCTTTGCACCTTGAAGTATGTAGAGTATAAAACATTTTATTTATTAAGCCATTAATAAATATTAGAAAACCAAAATTAATAGATTTGATATTACAATTAAAGATAAGAATAAATTTCCTTCACAACATGGAGTGTTATCATGAAATATACATTTAATTTCATTTATCTACTAACCTTAGTTTTAATTGGAAATTCAGCAGTTGCAACAATATCTCCTGATATCAATCAAGTGAAAGTGATTAATATTGTCGAGCCTCTTGATAATCATATTTCATTTAATAGTTTTGAAACACTCTCATCTAATGAACATGGTTTAATTTTTAATAATGATATAAATGATAATCAAGCACTAGGCGGAAAAGCAGCTAAGTTGATATTAGCTGAAGTCACAGGAAATGAAGCAACTAACCTGAAAGGTGTGTTAGGGATAAAAGGCCAAATAGCTAATCTAGTGATAGCTAACCCTAATGGGATCACATGGAATAATGGTTCTGTAAGTAATATAAGCAGCTTATCGCTAGTCGCAGGAAATTTTGAAAGGCAATTTATTAAAGATAAAACAGATCCAAGTAAACTTATTCCTAAACCATTAAAAGACTATACTCAATTAAAGTTTTCAGTGTCTCCTAATAGCCAAGTTACAATCAATCACACTCAAGCAACCCCCATTCAACTTGCTAAAATCAACATTTTTGCCGATCGTATCAAGCTACAAAATGCAGTCAATATTACATCAGCAGTCCAAAACTATCTGAGCTCCTCTGGCCATGCCTCATTATCTATCAATGAAGGTGCACTTCGCTCTGGTAGCAAATTTAAATCGACCGCAATGCACAGCCATGGAAGCCATTTTGAGTTAGGTGAAAATGCAAAGTTAATGGGTCGCTCAATCCTATTAGAAAGCCATCAGTATCAGTGCAAAGATAGTTTTATGTGCCCACAAAATAAAATTGATATTAAAGGGTTAATAGAGGCAATGAATTTTTCATTACAGGGAGATAGCCAACTTTCTGTCACTGGTAGAATACGATTAGGAAGTAATCAACAAACTTTAGTTGGGCAAAATATGACTGATTAATAAAAGTTAAAAACTCAACAACTCATATCTGTAGCGACAAAGTTTCTCATTAAATTTATCAAACAAACAGCAGCCTCAAAATAAGGCTGCTGCATTTTCTTATATTATCTGCTTATTAATTACATCCAGACGAACCAAGCAAACAATGAAATAACGATAATACACGCTACGTTTAATACGGCGCCAACACGTACCATCTCTATCTGCCTGATATAACCTGAACCAAATACAATCGCATTCGGTGGTGTGGCCACAGGTAACATAAAGGCACAGGATGCGCCAATACCAATAATCATAGTTAGAACCATAACTGGCATACCTAGCGCTTCAGCAACCGTCGCAAAAATAGGTACTAACAATGCAGCACTCGCTGTATTACTGGTAAACTCAGTTAAGATAATGATAAAAGTGGTGACAGCGAGTATAATGATAAACCAATGGCTTTGACCAAATGTCATTTGCATCCAGTCAGCCATGATCTTACTTGCGCCTGACGAGCTTAGTATTGCACTAAGGGTTAAGCCTCCGCCAAACAGCATCAATACGCCCCACTCGGTATTTTTCTGAATTTGCGCCCAGCTAGCAACACCTGTGACACCAATAAGTATTGCAGCACTCACCGCTATAATGGTATCGAGATCTTTAACACCGCCTAATGCTTCGCTGATAAACGTACTGGTGATCCAGCAAACTACTGCTAATAAGAAAATCACCATTGCTGTAATGCGCTTGCCATTCCATTTCACATGTTCTAATTCTAATTCAAAACGATGCTTCAAATTTGGACGTAGCATCATAAACATCAGAACAAACATCATAGGCAACAGCACCACCATAATTGGAATGCCATATTTCATCCATGATAAAAAGTCTAAGCCCAGTGCCGAAGCTGCGATCGCATTTGGTGGGCTACCCACGATAGTCCCTAAACCACCAATACTCGCACTGTATGCGACACCAAGTAAAACAAATACAAAGGTATTACGTTCATGACGCACATCTAAGTTAGAGAGGATCCCTAACACTAATGGAAGCATCATTGCAGCTGTTGCAGTATTACTAATCCACATTGATAGTAATGCCGTCACACCAAATAACAGTACAACGGCAACGGATAAGCGACCACGCGCAACCATTAATAAACGGTTAGCAATTAATCGATCAAGCCCTTGAATATGCAGAGCTGTTGCTAAAGCAAAACCGCCAAAGAATAAGAAAATGATGGGATTAGCAAATGACTTGAGGGCATCCCCTGTATTCATTAACCCAAGCCCAACCGCTAAGATTGGAATACATAATGCTGTGATAGTTACGTGTATTGCCTCTGTTAGCCAAAGCACGCCAATAAATACCATCATTGCTAAGCCTGCATTCGCTTTATCATCAAATGGCAGATACTTTAAAAGTAGAATTAGCAATACGATATCAATAGCTAAAATAACCCAGCCCTTTACATTAGATGGGGTTGGTCCTACAGCGGGTTTTAAGGATTCAGACGCATCCATATTTGTTCCCTCGGCTGATATTAGTGCTATGCACCTCAAGCTCTTGTTAAGATTTATTTACAGTGGAGGGAATATAAAGTTAATTGAATGAAATTCAAATGTAGATGATCTAATTTTGAGATCTGAAACGCGCAATTAAACTATTTTTTCATTTGAAATACAAAAAACTATCGATTTTATCGACTAAATTTAAGGTAAAAAAATGGAGAGCCTAGGCTCTCCATTTCAATAAAAACTTAACATAAGTTAAATTATGCTTGGCCTTTAACTTCTTTCAGACCTTTAAATGGCGCACGGTCACCCAGCGCTTCTTCAATACGGATCAGTTGATTATACTTAGCAACACGGTCAGAACGGCTCATTGAACCCGTTTTGATTTGACCCGCAGCTGTACCCACTGCTAAATCAGCGATAGTTGCATCTTCAGTTTCGCCTGAACGGTGAGAAATAACCGCGGTATAACCAGCATCTTTCGCCATTTTGATTGCAGCTAAGGTTTCAGTCAAAGAACCAATTTGGTTGAATTTGATCAGAATAGAGTTAGCGATACCTTTGTCGATACCCTCTTTCAGGATCTTGGTGTTAGTTACAAATAAGTCGTCACCAACCAGTTGGATTTTGTCCCCAAGAACTTTCGTTTGGTATGCGAAACCATCCCAATCAGATTCATTCAGGCCATCTTCAATAGAAACAATTGGATATTCTTTAGTTAAGCCTTCTAAATAGTGAGTGAACTCTTCAGAAGTGAAAGTTTTACCTTCGCCTTTCAGCTCATAGTTGCCAGTTTCTTTGTTGTAGAACTCAGAAGCAGCACAATCCATTGCCAAAGTAACATCTTTACCTAAAACATAACCTGCTTGTTCAACCGCTTCTTTGATAGCAGCCAGTGCAGCAGCGTTAGATTCTAAGTTAGGCGCATAACCACCTTCATCACCAACAGCTGTATTCATACCTTTAGATTTCAGTACTTTTGCTAGGTGATGGAAAATTTCAGAACCCATACGAACAGCTTCTTTCAGGGTAGGCGCACCGACAGGCTGGATCATGAATTCTTGGATATCAACGTTGTTATCAGCGTGTTCACCACCATTGATGATATTCATCATTGGCAGAGGCATTGAATATTGGCCGTGAGTACCATTCAGATCAGAAATATGCTCATAAAGAGGCATACCTTTTGCCGCCGCAGCAGCTTTAGCATTTGCTAAAGACACAGCAAGGATCGCGTTCGCACCAAATTTAGATTTGTTATCAGTACCATCTAGATCAATCATGATCTTATCGATAGTCGCTTGGTCTTTGGCATTTTGACCAATCAGCGCTTCTGCGATTGGGCCATTAACTGCACCAACAGCTTTTAGAACGCCTTTGCCCAGAAAACGTGATTTATCACCATCACGCAGTTCTAGTGCTTCACGAGAACCTGTAGATGCACCTGATGGCGCAGCAGCTAAACCAACGAAGCCACCTTCTAAATGAACTTCAGCTTCTACAGTTGGGTTACCACGAGAATCAATGATTTCACGACCGATCACTTTAACGATTTTGGACATTAGGTTTTCCTCAGTACAAGTTAAATTGTGGGAGGTAGGCCATTAACCTACTTCGCCATATCTTATTTCAACTCACCTTTCTGGTAGCTACCAGCGGCTTTAACAAAACCTTCAAACAACGGATGACCATCTCTTGGTGTTGAAGTGAATTCAGGGTGGAACTGGCACGCCACAAACCAAGGATGATTTGGGTTTTCAATGATTTCGACCAGTTTATTATCTACTGAACGACCAGCAACTTTTAAGCCAGCCTCTTCAATACGTTTTAACAGTAGATTATTCACTTCATAACGATGACGATGACGTTCAACAATAGTTTCTTCGCCATACATACCACGAACCAAACTGTCTTTAACTAAATGACATGGTTGGCCACCAACACGCATGGTTCCACCGAGATCGCTCTCTTCAGAACGGACTTCAAGGTTACCCTCTTCATCGCGCCACTCAGTAATTAATGCAACAACTGGATATTTACAATTCGCATCAAATTCAGTTGAGTTTGCCCCTTCCATATTGGCAACATTACGTGCAAATTCAATCAGAGCAACTTGCATACCTAAACAAATACCTAAATAAGGCACTTTGTTCTCGCGTGCATAGCGCGCAGTCATGATCTTGCCTTCGATACCACGTTCACCAAAACCGCCCGGAACAAGAATGGCATCTAAGCCTTTTAGCAGATCAACACCACGAGTTTCAACATCTTGTGAATCAATGAGCTTGATATTAACGCTCAATCGATTTTTCAAACCACCGTGTTTCAGCGCTTCAATGACTGATTTATAAGCATCAGGTAATTCAACATACTTGCCAACCATACCGATAGTGACTTCGCCAGTAGGGTTTGCTTCTTCATAGATCACCTGCTCCCACTCAGCCAAGTTAGCTTCGCGGCAATCTAAGTTGAAACGCTTGCAGATGTATTCATCCAAGCCTTGTGATTTCAACATACCAGGGATTTTATAGATAGAATCGACATCTTTCAGTGAAATAACTGCTTTCTCAGGTACATTACAGAACAATGCAATTTTTGCACGCTCATTTGCAGGGATCACACGATCTGAACGGCAAATCAACACATCAGGCTGAATACCGATAGAGAGCAATTCTTTAACTGAATGCTGAGTTGGCTTAGTTTTCACTTCACCCGCAGCTGCCAAATATGGCACAAGGGTCAAATGTAGATACAAAGTACGTTCACGACCAACTTCCGCCGCCATTTGACGAATCGCTTCTAAGAATGGCAGTGATTCGATATCACCGACTGTTCCGCCAACTTCAACGAGAACAACATCATGACCTTCACCACCACGGATGATGCGGTCTTTGATTTCATTAGTGATATGAGGGATAACTTGAATTGTTGCGCCTAAATAGTCGCCACGACGCTCTTTACGCAGAACTTCTGAATACACACGGCCTGTGGTGAAGTTATTGCGACGCGTCATCTTAGTACGGATAAAGCGCTCATAATGACCTAAATCCAAGTCAGTTTCAGCGCCGTCTTCTGTTACGAAAACTTCCCCGTGTTGGGTTGGGCTCATAGTCCCCGGATCGACGTTAATGTACGGATCCAGTTTCATAATGGTAACATTGAGTCCACGGGCTTCGAGTATAGCCGCCAGAGAGGCTGCGGCAATGCCTTTACCCAGAGAGGATACGACCCCGCCGGTCACAAAAATATAATTAGTTTTCATGCTGAACCTGAAAGTTTAGGTTTAAAAGATGATGGATATAACAGGACGGGAAAGCAGTATACCCGAACCTTAATTTCGCTACAAACGATCTAAGCACGATAAGGTTAATTTTCATCTGTATCCCATTAATATCAGCAAGTTAAAAGAAAAAATATTTTTTAGCCCTCAGCTGGTTTGATTAACATCCAAGCATAAATATCGCTATCATTATGAACATTCAGCAAGTTAGGTAGATTTCAGTCCATAACTAAGTAACGTCACATTCAAAAGCAATTTAGCTTAAACTTAAAGGAAGTCGCATAGCCATATATCATTACTGAACCAGTATAATACATATTTCAGACTGGTGATTTTGTGTCAAAGTGCCTTCATGGCACTCAAAACAAACATTCCTGGCTGACTCTACACTCATCTATTCATCACTTAGATAGATTAGCATAGTTCTCAGAAAAGCTAAATCCTTTCAGCATTAAAGAAAGGGAATAATTATTGTTTTATATCAATCTAGTGAAACTTTGCTATTAAAAATTGAAAACAGTATCGTTATCACGGATTGTAAACCACGTTAATACTGTATTTTTCATATCAAAGATTAAATTGCATGCTGCATATTCAGGCTATGAGATCCAACTATTGAGTTGAAGATCAAAAACTCGATCGGCAGACTTTATCATTTCAGGACGATGGGCAACAAAAATGCGAGTAATTTTTAGAGAATTAATAGCTTCCGTTATTTTTGAAACTTCATCACAATAAATAGTCCACTTTCATTCATATAGCTAATTCTTAACATAAAGATCCCCCTTAGATAAATCCATAATAATAACTTTGTTGTTTAGATAACTCATACCTAATAATCCATCAAAATCGATCTCATCACTCGTGGCTGAAGGAACAATCATGGCTGGACTTTTTATAATTTCACCCTTTCTATTTTTCATGTAAAATTCAACTACTTTACAATCAGTATAGAGGAAATCAGGTGAAAAAGTATTACACCCTAATAATTTGACTCTATCAGGTAATTTGCCTTCAAAAAGAATCGAATGACTTGCCGCAGTATCTATAACAAAACGTAATGATTTTTTTTCAATCATAGTATTTATAACTAATCCTGATTTGGTTTTATTAACTGAATATAATGACCATGCATCAATATTTCTAGGTAAGGAATGTAAAATTTCAATTCTATTTTTTTCAAAATCCATCATAACAATTTGATTTTTAAACATCCCTAAACCTATTACCTCACTCTTAGGAAGTTCACCACCTATTGCTAATCCCCATGGTTTTAAATTGACGACCTCAAAATCACGAAAATATATATTAGAGATTTCTAATTGACTAATTTTTATAGAAGAAACTTTTTATTCCATTCCTGTAACATCAATAAATCGATGTACTTTTTCATCATTGATGTTATTTACATCATTATTTTTTAATTTATTAAAACTATCCAATTCTAAATGTAATCCAGAACTACTTCCTGTATCTAACATTAGTGTGTGTTTTTCATTTAAGAATACAACATCAACTAATGGAATACCTTTTTCATCATACCTTATATTCCAATATTTGTTGTTCTCGATAGCTGAACAACTCATAACATAAGATAATAATATCATAAGAAACTATTTCATTCGATACCCTCTATGCTTTTCTTATTTTCATTAATAAACAATAATATGTTAATTTCCCACAAATAAACCAATAGCTTTATACGCATTTTACAATGCATATATAATAAAAAACATTAAACCCTATAAAATACTTTTGAAATCAAAAAACTCGCTGCTCTTAAAAGACTTTAAAACGACATGTATTAATTAAAAAACTAATAAATTAAGCTAACATGTTAACTTAATTTATTAAATAACAATTAACTACAATCATAAGAAATCAATTTAAATTAGAAAACAATTTAATATCTATGATTATCTAAGTCGAATATAAGTGAATAACGAAAAAATAAACATTACT
Source organism: Providencia manganoxydans (assembly GCF_016618195.1). NCBI lineage: Bacteria > Pseudomonadati > Pseudomonadota > Gammaproteobacteria > Enterobacterales > Morganellaceae > Providencia > Providencia manganoxydans. The sequence goes on along the minus strand of NZ_CP067099.1, from coordinate 1,258,914 downwards.
CAGCTAACTTAATCTGCTGCCAATGTTGCTCCATCTCTTCAAGTGTTGCCGTTTCAGTGGTTTTACCTTCTAGCGCCAGACGTGACTCGATTTGACGAAAACGCTTTTCAAACTTCTGGCAAGCCTTGTTCAGTGCCATTTCGGGTTTATGGCCTAGGTGTCGTGATAAATTCACAGTCGCGAACAGTAGGTCTCCGATTTCTTCTTCTAGGCGCTGTTCATCAACAACCACTTGAGTCGCTTCTTCCATCACCTCATCTAGCTCTTCGCGAACCTTATCGACCACAGGCCCCAGCGTATCCCAATCAAAACCCACTGACGCGCAACGTTTTTGAATTTTATAGGCTTTCATTAATGCGGGTAATGCACTAGGAATATCATCAAGCACAGAAAATTGTGCCTTTTGCGCACGTTCAACAGATTTACGCTTTTCCCATCCAGCTAACGCGGCATGACCATCAGGATGGTTTTCTGCATCAAAAATATGTGGATGACGATGTTCTAGCTTATCACTCACCGTTTGGCAAATTTCATCAAAATCAAATAATGACTGTTCTTTAGCCATTTGTGCATAAAATACGACTTGAAATAGCAGATCACCTAATTCCCCTTTTAAATCACTGAAATCCTCACGCTCAATGGCATCGATCACCTCATAGGTTTCTTCTAAGGTATAGGGAGCGATAGTTTTGAAGGTTTGTTGTGTATCCCATGGGCAACCCGTTTCTGGGTCGCGTAGCTTGGCCATAATTTCCAGTAAACGTTCAATTGGTGGCGTTGTTGAATTCATATTTTAACCTTTTAAGCATAAAAAAATCCCATGCATCAAAGGATAACATGGGATCTTAGATTATTACTAAAACGTATTATTGTGAGTGGCGCTTGGCTTCAATCACATCGGGCAGTTGATTGAGTTTCGCTAGCACTCTAGCTAAGACTTGTAGATTATAAATCTCAATTGTCATATCAATTGTTGCCAATTGCTGCTTAACATCGCTACGACTGCTCACACCTAATACGTTAACTTTTTCATTGGCTAAAATAGTGGTGATATCACGCAGCAAACCACTTCTATCATTTGCGACCACACGTACTACTAATGAATAACCACTTGAGTAGTTTTCACCCCATACTGCTTCAACGAGACGCTCAGGAGCATGACTTTGCAATTCGGCGAGCTGTTCACAATCAACACTGTGGATTGAGATCCCTCTGCCTTTGGTGATAAAACCAATGATATCGTCGCCTGGGATCGGTTGGCAGCAACGTGCAATATGGTGCATAAGATTCCCCACACCTTCGACCACCACTCGCCCACTGCTATTACTCTGTGACGCTGGACGCGGAGCTGCTGTTTTACTTTCCAGCGTCTTCATAGCTTCACGATCTGCTTCCTCAGCCGTCGTCTTCTTGAACTTACTTTGTAAGAAATTAACCAATTGATTGATACGAATATCACCACCACCAATACCGGCCAGTACTTCATCCAATGAATGTACGTTATAACGTGCTATCAGTAGTTTCTCGGCTTCTTTAATACCAATATCCAGATGGGCCAATTCGTTATCAAGTATTTGGCGCCCTGCCAGTATGTTTTTATCACGATCCTGTTTACGGAACCAATTGTGAATTTTGGCTCGTCCACGGCTGGTTGTCACATAACCTAAGTTTGGATTGAGCCAATCACGACTTGGATTTGGGTGTTTTTGAGTAATAATTTCAATTTGATCACCCATTTGTAATTGATAGCTAAATGGTACGATCCGTCCACCAATTTTCGCTCCAATACAACGATGCCCTACGTCACTGTGAATGTGATAGGCAAAATCCAATGGTGTTGATCCCGCAGGTAAATCAACCACATCACCTTTAGGCGTAAACACATACACACGGTCGTCAAATACTTGGCTACGGACTTCATCAAGCATTTCGCCTGAATCAGCCATTTCTTCTTGCCATGCAATCAGTTTACGCAGCCATGCTATACGGTTTTCATAACCACCACCTTTACCGCCAGCAGTCGCACCTTCTTTATATTTCCAGTGCGCCGCAACCCCTAACTCAGCATCTTCGTGCATTTGTCGCGTACGGATTTGTATTTCAAGTGTTTTGCCATTAGGTCCTAACACGACGGTATGGATCGATTGATAACCATTCGGCTTCGGGTTAGCCACATAATCATCGAACTCATCAGGTAAATGTCTAAAATGAGTATGCACAATACCCAGCGCAGCATAACAATCTTGTAAGCGTTCAACCACGATACGCACCGCTCGCACATCGAATAATTCATCGAAAGCCAGCGATTTTTTCTTCATTTTGCGCCAAATACTATAGATGTGCTTGGGGCGACCGTAAATTTCAGCTTGAATATGCTCTTTAAGCATTTTTTTACGTAACGTCACCACAAAGTTGTCAATGTAGTCCTCACGATCAATGCGGCGTTCATGCAGAAGTTTGGCAATTTTCTTGTACTCATCAGGATGTAGATAGCGGAAACAAAAGTCTTCCAGCTCCCACTTTAATTGCCCTATTCCTAAACGGTTAGCTAAAGGTGCGTAAATGTTTGAACACTCTTTAGCAGCCAATACCCGCTCATCTTCTGTCGCGTCTTTGACTTCACGCAAGTGCGCGATACGCTCAGCGAGTTTGATAACCACGCAGCGGAAATCTTCCACCATGGATAACAACATACGCCGGACGTTATCCACTTGGATAGAGCTGGTTTCGCCTGATTGAGTGGCTTTCAACTGGCGAATAGCATCCATTTCAAGGACGCCTTTAACTAAATCGTGAATAGATTGACCAAAGTCATCAATAACGGATTGGTCATCAAGTTTTTTTTCTTCAACTAAAGGAAAGAGGAGTGCGGCTTGTAAGCTGCCAATATCCATGCTTAGCGTCGAGAGAATTTCGGTCATCTCGATCCCACGCCATAATAATAATGGTGCAATTTCTTGCCCTGCTAATTTATCATGACAATATTGCCAGGTGTGGATAAGCTTTTGTTCTGATTGTGGATTATTTAGCCCTAACCCGCTCACCCACTTTTCGGGGGCGAACTCACCTGCTGGGGTAAGATGTGCACTTCTTACAGCAACCATATTTTCTCCTACCTATTATTTGGGCCATGTATAAACAGCGCCATTGATTCCAGATGACTAGTCTGTGGAAACATATCCAACATCCGCAGCTGTACTAGCTGATATCCGGCCTCAAGCAAAACTTTGCTATCCCGAGCCAATGTGGTCGGGTTACAAGAAACATAGACAATTTTTTCAGGTGCTAGTTTAACTAAATGTTCCATGACACCGGCAGCACCTGCCCGAGCAGGATCTAACAACACCTTATTAAACCCTTTTGCAGCCCACGGCTGAGTATGGATTTGCGCTTCTAAGTTTTCATTATAGAAGGTTGCATTAGCAATTGAGTTGCGCTGGGCGTTATTTTGAGCTTGTTTGACTAAATTTTCGACGCCCTCAACACCGACAACAGACTCAGCCAATCGTGCTATGGGTAAAGTAAAATTCCCCATTCCACAAAATAGGTCTAAAACACGATCATGAGGGCTGAGCTCCAGCCATTCAAGAGCTTGAGCAACCATCTTTTGATTAATTTCACCATTGACTTGAATAAAGTTTAGAGGACTAAACTGTAACCGCTCTTCAACAACCTGATATTCAGGAAGTACAGCGTTTTCATTCAATGGTTGTAAACTATCTTCATCACCAGCTAACCAAATAGAAACAGAATATTGTTGCTCAAAATCTTTGAGTTGTTGTTTATCAGATGGAGGGAAAGCCGCTAAATGACGGATAAGTACGATCAGGCAATTATCAGCGCGGATCAACTCAACATGGCCTAATTTCGCAGCTATTTTTAGCTGGTTTAAGCAATTTGATAATGGCTGAATGAGCTTATCTAAATCAGGATGTAGCACTGGGCATTGCTTGATATCAACTAGGGTATTGGATTGTGTTTGGCGAAAACCCATCACCAAATGTTGATTTTTGTGTTGATATTGCAATCCAAGGCGCGCTCGACGACGGTATCCATATGCCTCGCCGAAAATGACTGGTTGCGCTTCTTTTTGTAGCCCCGTTTCTCTCGCGATTAAATATTGTAATGCGTTAGCTTTGCTTGATCTTTGCAAAGCAATATCAATGTGTTGCTGCTGACACCCTCCGCATTGATTAAAATATCGGCAAAGTGGCTTCACGCGTGATGGACTGGTTGTCAGTCGTTTAACCACTTTGGCTTTTGCAAAACGGCTTTTTTCCTCAACTAATTCGATGATAGCTTGCTCATCAGGTAGCAGCCCTGCAACAAAAATTGCTTTACCATCAGAGCGGGTAACGCCTTGTCCGGCAGCATCTAGGCTATCAATAGTTACCGTGATTTGACGGCGTTGCGTGGTACGGCGATTTGGCGAGTAAAATTGGGCCATAAATTGTCACTACAAAGATTTAAATTTTAAAAATAGCGTTGTTAGCTCACTCAACAACGTAGTAAAAAGCGAGCTCATAATAGCAGTTTTTTTGCTAAGATGAGTTATCACTTTTTTACTTAACGTATATTTTTTTATTATTTTTGGTCGCTTTATAAGTTTTTATCAAAAATAGAAATGCATAATTAGTTAGCAACTATGCTTTTACGATACTCTTCATATGCATAGTGATCGGTCATTCCACTGATGTAATCTTGAATTAATCGAGCGCGGTAATAGAATTCAAGAATGGATTTTTCAATTTCACTGGTTGCTCTAATACCTTCAATAGCCTCACTGTATGATAGCCGGTGTTTGTTAGAGAGCTTATGAAATAAACGTGTCTCAATAAAAAATTGTTTATGATAGTTATTTTCTACCAATGAGCTAAAACTCTCTCTTTCTAACATCAATAAGGGTTTATAAAAATCCAATAATCCGCCAATAATGCGATAACCTTGCAGCTCAAGTTCTTCAACTTCATGGTGGTTAAACACATGTTTGAAAGCAACGGTTTTTAATATCTTAAGTAACCGATGTTCTGGGCTTTTATCTTCCAATAATGCACTATTAAAACGCCCCGCATAAATTTCAGGAAGGTTTTGGATAAAACGTTGAGCACTGTAACGCGCCAATTTGCTAGTAATATTGACACGTAGATACATAAAAAACTGATCTTGTTGAATGCGTTTCGTATGATTGTCACTGATGTTATTAAATGCTCCCATAATGGTTTCATCAAACAAATCACCTTTTTTGACCTCCCCCCATTCGGCCTGCAAATACCCCATTAATTGCTCGACCGTAAAAATCCCTTTTTCTGCGGCATCATCTAAATCTGCAATGCAATACGAAATATCATCAGCGGCTTCCATAATATATGAGAGTGGGAAACGGCAATATTTACCCATATCTAATTTTTTACATAATTCATTCACAAAGCTTGATTCTGACCAGTAATAGCCCGGTTTTTTCATTAAATAATCAAACTCAGTAGGGATAGGGTCAAGATCATAAGCACCGCGCGTATATTTTAAAATAGACCCGACTTGCGCATAAGTTAGGTTAAGTTTAAGTAAGCGATGCACCATGCGTAGCCCTTGGGCATTCCCTTCAAAGGAACACAGATCTTTTTTTAATTGACGCCGAAAGAGATCTAAACGTTTATCACCCGTCAAGCGCATCACTGCAATTTTACAAGGGTCGGGGGAGCCTTCGCTAAACTGATAATCAGGTGCAAGTAACTCACTAAACCAACTTTGGATAGCGGCCTCGCCAAAGTGGCCAAATGGCGGGTTACCAATGTCATGCATTAAACAGGACATCTCAACAAGACTTTCAAAAGCATCAGTACGCTCACTCAAGCCATATTTCTCTAACAGATTTTTCTTTTTTAATTCATGCAGCACCGTTTTACTGATATAACGCCCCACTTGCTGCACTTCCAATGAGTGGGTTAATCGACTTCGCACTGCTGCATTTTGTTCTAATGGAAATACTTGGGTTTTTTGCTGTAATCGGCGAATAGCGGCTGAATTGATAATACGCCCGCGATCACTTTCAAATAAACGATTAACCGCGTCTTCATTACTCGCTGAAACTTTCGGGCTTTTCGGACTGCTATAATTTCGTTGGTAATTCAATTTAGTTAGGAAATTAATTTCATTCATACTAGCGTCTGTTTATCTTTGAAAGTGAATTTTTATTCGAATTAAAGACATTTTAGGCAAGGCGAGAGCCTCTCAACACAGCATCAAATGACTTTAATCGAACCCGTAAGGCAACATTCAAACATCATTTTTAACTCAAACCCTAAAAAGCTAGCCATAACATAAAAGATAGAGCAATTAATCTGGCTACTTTTCAACCTTCTCTATACTCTAAATAATTCGAGGTGCAGCTAGGCGACAAGTAAATGAGGCGCCAAAAGCATAGATAACTATGTGACTGGTGCGAGTGAGCGTAGTCAACAACGCTGCAACTTGAAGTATGGCGAGTATAGTTGTAAAAATCATCAGCAAAGATAAACAAGCTCTAATGTCCCATTCTTTTGCCCAAGATTAATTAAAATAAATCTGCCGTTCAATGCTACACTTTAGCCATCTCAAGTATCATTGTCTAATTAATCAACGAGGAACCTAGCATCATGAAAGTGGGTATCATCGGCGCAATGGAGCAAGAAGTTGCTATCCTGCGCGAACAAATTGAAGGTTGCCAAACCTTAAGCCGTGCTGGCTGTGAAATTTACACAGGAAAAATTAATGGTGTTGAAGTTGCACTGTTAAAGTCAGGTATTGGTAAAGTCGCTGCCGCAGTAGGTACCACATTGCTATTAGAGCATTGCCAGCCTGATGTGGTCATTAATACAGGTTCGGCGGGAGGGTTAGATCCACGTCTCAATGTCGGTGATATCGTGGTATCGACAGAAGTCCGTTATCATGATGCTGATGTCACTGCATTTGGTTATGAGCCCGGTCAAATGGCACAATGCCCTCCTGCATTTATTGCTGATCAAAAACTGATTGCACTGGCAGAAAGCTGCATTCAGCAACTTGGAATGAATGCGGTTCGTGGTTTGGTATGCAGTGGGGATGCCTTTATTAATGGCGCAGAGCCGTTAGCACGTATTAAAAATACTTTTCCTCAAGTCGCAGCAGTTGAAATGGAAGCGACAGCTATCGGGCAAGTTTGCTACCAATTTAAAGTACCGTTTGTTGTGGTACGCGCAATTTCAGATGTGGCAGATAAAGAATCACATACCAGTTTCGATGAGTTTTTACCCGTTGCTGCACGCCAGTCGTCTTTAATGATCAGCGCTATTTTAGCTGAATTAGCGTAATACCTAATAAAAAGTGTGGGTTGAAAAATATCCATACTTTTTTGCTTATCTACAGAATAGAATGATGAAATTGTACCTCACGACACTACTGGCTGTACTACTGTTCTTTAATGCACCGACTCTGGCTGAAACTAAGCATCGTGTGATTAGTCTCTCTCCAGCCAATACAGAACTCGCTTATGCGGCCGGATTAGGTGAAAGCTTAATCGCCGTGAGTGCTTACTCAGACTACCCGTTAGAAGCCAAACAACTCGAACAAGTTGCCGACTGGCAAGGTATGAATGTAGAGCGGATCATCGCACTAAAACCAGATTTGATATTAGCGTGGCGCGGAGGTAATCCGCAACGCCCTCTCGATCAATTAGCCGCGTTAGGAATTCCAATTATTTACTTCGATCCTAATAGTATTGAGTCCGTTATTTCTAGCATTGAACAATTGGCACAATACAGTCCCAAACCTGATATTGCTCAGCAATCAGCATCTCATATGCGTGAGCAACTGACTCAGTTAAAACAGCACTATCAGCAAGTTCAACCCCCAAAATCATTATTTATTCAATTAGGTACTCAACCGTTATTTACTACCGGAAAGGGGACTATTCAAAATGATATTGTTTCTTTGTGTGGTGGTAAAAATATTTTTGCAAACAGTGCCGTGCCTTGGCCACAAGTCAGTCGAGAGCAAGTGCTGACTCGCAAACCTGAAGTGATTGTCATGACAGAGGATCAAACGCAACAAAATGCGGTCAAACAATTTTGGAAAACACAACTATCTGTACCGATTATTCGTTTAAATGAAGATTGGTTTCATCGAGCTGGGCCTCGATCGCTGCTTGCAGCACAATCACTCTGTGCACAACTACACCCAGAGCAGTAATCGCCTTTAAATGGAAGTTTGAGGTGATTGACGAAGCGGGATCAATCTGTCATTTTCCCGCTCCGTTTATTAGACGTTATACGCTAAATGAAGAACCACAACCGCAAGTGGATTTGGCATTCGGATTGGTAACGATAAAGCGAGAGCCTTCCAACCCTTCAGTATAGTCAACACTACCACCAACCAGATATTGTAGGCTCATTGGGTCAACAACCAAAGCAACGCCTTGCTTTTCAATGGTCATATCGCCTTCATTGATTTTATCATCAAAGGTAAAGCCATACTGAAAACCGCTACAACCACCACCGGTAATGTAAACACGTAGACGCAGGTTTGGGTTGTCTTCATCAGAAACTAGGTCTTTTACTTTAATTGCTGCCGCATCAGTAAACTGCAACGGCAGAGCTGCATCATCACTCATTTTTTACTCCAAGCCGGTCAACCGGTAATTCAGCGTAAGCAGATAGCCTACTCAGATCAATTAACCTAATTATCCGCCAGCTTAGGTATTGATTCAAGCCCTGTTACGTAATTCAACACATTGTGCATACCAATCAATGCATTTGGTTTAATTGATTGTGTGCTTTAGTATACAATCATCGTTTTATACTCTAAATAATCCGAAGTGCAGCCAAGTGACCATAAAATGAGTCACGAAGTACCGATATAAGTAGATGACTGAACGCGAGTGAACCTAGTCACCGAACCTTTATTCAAGACGCTGTAACTTGATGTATGACGAGTATATTTTTAATTAGTCCCGACTCAGGAGCCCTGCATGAGCCATTCTTTAGATCTCTATAATCAAGCACAACAGCTGATCCCTGGCGGTGTTAACTCACCTGTTCGCGCATTTAATGGTGTTGGTGGTACGCCACTATTTATTGAACGCGCTGATGGTGCTTATATCTATGATGTTGATGGTAAAGCTTATGTTGACTATGTCGGCTCATGGGGACCAATGGTTCTGGGGCATAACCATCCCGCTGTTCGTGATGCCGTGATCAAAGCCGTTAATAAAGGATTGAGCTTCGGAGCCCCCACTGCCGCTGAAGTCGAAATGGCAAAACTGGTTTGTGAATTAGTTCCTTCTATCGATATGATCCGTATGGTTAACTCAGGTACTGAAGCGACCATGAGTGCGATCCGACTCGCTCGTGGCTATACTGGCCGCGATAAAATTATTAAATTTGAAGGCTGCTATCATGGTCATGCTGACTGCTTACTCGTGAAAGCAGGCTCTGGTGCATTAACCATGGGGGAGCCAAATTCTCCGGGTGTACCTGAAGATTTCGTAAAACACACATTGACTTGTACCTATAATGATCTCGCATCAGTTCGCCAAGCTTTTGAAAACTACCCTGAAGCAATAGCCTGTGTGATCGTTGAACCTGTTGCCGGTAATATGAACTGTGTACCACCAACCGCAGAATTTTTACCGGGCCTACGTGCACTGTGTGATGAGTTCGATGCATTGCTGATTATTGATGAAGTCATGACTGGTTTCCGCGTAGCACTCGGCGGAGCGCAAGATTATTATGATGTGCAACCAGACCTTACTTGCTTAGGCAAAATTATTGGTGGTGGTATGCCTGTAGGGGCATTTGGTGGCCGCTATGAAGTGATGGAAAAACTCGCGCCAATTGGTCCAGTTTATCAAGCAGGAACCTTATCAGGTAACCCTGTTGCCATGGCTGCTGGTCTAGCGTGTTTAAATGAAGTCTCTCAACCAGGCGTTCATTCAAGACTAACAGAACTGACAGATAAACTTGCTCGTGGTTTAGAGCGTGTATCAAAAGCACAAGGGATCCCAATGGTGATAAACCATGTTGGTGGGATGTTCGGTATATTCTTTACTGATGCCAAAAGTGTCACTTGCTACCAAGATGTGATGAAATGTGATGTTGAGCGTTTTAAAACCTTCTTCCACCTCATGTTAGAGCAAGGTATTTATTTAGCGCCATCAGCTTTCGAAGCAGGTTTTATGTCTATTGCACACAGCGATGAAGACATTGAAAAAACCATCGAAGCCGCAGAAGTCGCATTAGCCAAAATGAAAGCAGCTTAATTTATCCTATACGAGGAGGCGCTCCCCTCGCCTCCTTAAATAACTTAATTTTTAATCTCTCTCTTAGATTCCCCCATTTACATACTTTTATTGACACCGAAGGGTGTACAAAGTACACTTTAACTATTGTGTTTCAGGGAGGGAAACCAATGGGTCATGCAATAGAATTTATCGAAACATCTCTTTTTACAAAACAAATCAAACAAATAGCTACTGACGACGAATTAAAAGCACTCCAAATCACACTTATTGGTTACCCAGATATCGGTGACCTGATCCAAGGGACTGGAGGTCTACGAAAAGTGCGAATGGCGACAGGTAATCAAGGCAAAAGTGGAAGCGCAAGAATTATTTATTTTTTAGCGACTAAAGAAATAATTTATCTTTTAATGGCTTACCCAAAAACAGTAAAAGATAGCTTAACTGATACAGAAAAAACCGAATTAAAAAAACTAACGAGACTACTTAAGAATGAGGTGTAAAATGAGTATTTTCAATGAACTGAAAACTTCATTAGAAGAAGCCGTAGAGATAAAAAACGGCAAAAAAAAACCATCTAAGGTAACGCGTTATGAAGTGGCTGATGTGAAAGAAATTAGAGAACAGCTGAAAGTTTCACAGGTTGAATTAGCTGATGCATTGGGTACGAGTATTGATACGATAAAAAGCTGGGAGTTAAAACGACGCAACCCAACTGGCTTAGCTGCCAAAGTTTTAATCGCAATTAAAAAAAATCCCTCTTTGTTTCATGAACTAGCAGCGATTTAATGCTATAAATTTCTGCATAAAAAAATCCCCCGTCATTTAAACAATCACGGGGGATTTTATTTATGGCGCTAATTAATTATTACCGAACATTTCTTTCACCCAATCAGGCGCATCGTCGGTTGCTGGCTGTTCGGAATTATTATTTAAATCCCAAACTGGCTCTTGATTGGCAGATGCTTGGCAAAGCGCATCTGGATTATCGGTCCAAATAGGTAAAGTACGTCCGCCACCAAAGTCAGAACAATTGAATTGGCCATCTGGCATTACCTTCATATCAACAATGCCTTCCGGTTGACGGTTGATTAAAGCTAATGGAGCCTGATTATCTAAATAACGCTGGTATACTCTAAGCGCTCCTGTAGAGCCGGTTAACTGTGTTGGCTCATTATTATCACGACCAATCCACACAATGGCGACTTCTTTACCATCAATGCCTGCATACCAACTGTCACGTAAATTGTTAGTGGTGCCTGTTTTACCTGCTAAGTTATATTTGCCATATTTCGACAATAAAACTCGCCCAGTACCTTGCTGAACCACTTGCTGCATACCATATAGTGTTAAATAAGCCGCTTGGGAAGGTATAGCACGTTCTGCGGAAGGGTAGCTTTGATAGATTTCACTACCATCACCATCAATGACTGAACGCAATGCGGATAATTTAGCGCGATTACCATTACCACCAATAGTTTGATAGATTTGAGCGACTTCAGCTGGTGTTAAATTCACCGCACCAAGTAACATCGCAGGAACCTTTTCCATCGCGCCAGCTGGGGCGCCTAGACGCACAAAAATATTCACTATCTGGTCTAACCCAACTTCTAATCCTAAGTTTACCGTTGGAATATTTTGTGATTTTGCTAAAGCGTCAACCAGTAGCATACCGCCAGTAAAGTTACGGCTGTAATTTCTAGGTTGCCATGTTTGATTCCCCACTTTCACTGATAATGGTTCGTCTTTCAACCATGTGTTGAGGCGAAAACGGTCTGGCTCATTTAATGCTGCGAGATAAACAGGGGGTTTTGCTAACGAACCAATGCTCCGACGTGCATTAAGCGCTCGGTTAAAACCTGAATACTGTGGCTGTGAACCGCCAACCATTGCACGTACTTCACCATTAATACGGTCGACTACGACCATAGCCCCTTCGAGATCGTTTAATTTACGATCTTTACGTAACTGAGCAACCCCTGATTCAACCGCTGTTTCCGCGGCAGTTTGCGCAACAGGATCTAAAGTGGTGAAAATTTTCGCGCCCGATAACTGTTGAACTTTGTCACCCAGTTTTTCGTTCAACTCCTGACGCACCATTTGCATAAATGCTGGTTGTGAAGCCACTAAACCTTCTTTGGTCTTGACCCCTAATGGACGCGCACTTAATACTTGATACATTTCATGATCAATAACATTGCGTGTTTCTAAGATTTTTAACACAACGTTACGGCGCTTAGTGGCATTTTCAGGGTTAGTCCATGGATTATAGAGAGATGCCCCTTGAACCATTCCCACTAGCAGAGCCTGCTGGTCAAGGCTTAGTTCATTAATTGGACGCCCAAAATAGTACAGGCTGGCAAGTGGGAAACCACGAATTTCATCATTCCCATTTTGCCCTAAGAAAACCTCATTGAGATATAATTCAAGAATGCGCTCTTTACCGTAATTGTAATCAAGCAGCACCGCCATAATGGCTTCGTTAATTTTACGTTTAAGGGTTCTCTCGTTAGTCAAAAACAGGTTTTTCACTAATTGTTGCGTTAATGTACTTCCCCCTTGAACGGATTTACCTGCCGATAAGTTAGCCACTACAGCACGACCAATAGAATAAAGACTTACCCCATCGTGCTCATAAAAATCCCGATCTTCTGTCTCGATCAATATCTTGATTAATGATTCAGGGAAATCAGCCAGTGGTAATACTAAACGTTGTTCATTATTGGCTGATTGCATCATGGTGATCAGCTTTGGATCTAAACGGAAGAAACCAAACGAACGCCCGTTTTCCATGTTTTCAATTTTATTCAATACCCCATTATCAAATGACATTTTAGCCAATATTTGGCCTTCCTTTTGATCTGGGAAATTAAATGGTCGTCGTAAAATTTCAATCGAATTGCCTTTTACCGAAAACTCACCTGAATTGGTAATTTTAGTCACTTTACGGTACTGCATACCTTCAAGCAAACGCACCATCTCAGCTTGGCTATAATCCATGCCGGGTTCAAGATTGACCATACGGCCATAAACAGCAGCAGGTAGATCCCATACCTTACCATCAAGACGTTCCTTGATTTGTTGGTTGAGATAAAAAGCATAAGCGGCAAGTAACACTGCAAAAACGATCAATAATTTGACGAGTAGCCAAAACCAACGCCAATTACTTTTTGGTTTGCGGTTCTTGTTACCGTTATTTTTTTTCTTAGCCATTAGCTCGTCCTCTTCATCATCGAGGTCTTGCTCATCAATATCATCATCGTTAAATAATTCTTCTTCATAATCATAGTCATCACGGCGGTGGCGGCGTGAGTTAGATGGTTTTTTTTTGGTAGATGGTTTTCTACGTCTACCAATAGGTTCTAAATCTTTACCGGACATGGTCGCTCCATATCACCCAAACTCTTAACTGAATGCCTGTAATTTTGGCTTAAAAAACCAATTAGTTCACAGAAGAAAGCTCTTAATTACATTTCATTACGCTATTTAGCTATCACCTTCTGGCAATGGGTCCCTATTAGAGCACAAAACAGACTGATTTCGCACTTATCTTTTATTTTGCGTTGCCGCAAAAGAAAACAGATCCACGCAATCATTTCCCAAATGTTATTTATTGATAAAAAAGCCTATTTTAAACATCAATAAACAACGATTAAATAAAAGAAAAACAACCATTATTCAAAGCAATTTTAAACTATTCGTGTATGAGGAATATGATGAATTACCCAGCAGAGCCCTACCGCATTAAATCTATTGAATCCATTTCTCTGTTATCGAGAGAAGAAAGGATAAAGAAAATACATCAAGCAGGCTATAACACCTTTCTCCTTAGTTCTAAGGATATTTATATTGATCTACTTACCGATAGTGGCACGAATGCGATGTCGGATAAACAGTGGGCAAGTATGATGACAGGTGATGAAGCTTACTCAGGTAGTCAGAACTTTGAACTATTGAAAAAGACCGCACAACACCTATTTGGATTTAAATATATTGTGCCAACTCATCAAGGAAGAGCGGCTGAAAACTTACTATCACTTATCACAATCAAGCCTGGACAATATGTTGCAGGTAACATGTACTTCACAACCACACGGTTTCATATAGAAAAAAATGGTGCAACTTTTATTGATATTATCAATGATGATGCTCATGACGCCATGTCAAACGTCCCTTTTAAAGGCAATATTGATTTAGATAAATTAAAACAACTAATTGAAGAAAAAGGGGCTGAAAATATTGCTTATATTTGTTTAGCAATCACAGTCAACTTAGCGGGCGGTCAACCTGTATCAATGCAAAATATGCGTGATGTGAAAGCATTATGTGAGAAGCATCATATTCGTGTTTTTTATGATGCAACTCGCTGCGTCGAAAATGCTTATTTTATCAAAGAACAAGAAGCCGGCTATCAAGATGTCTCCATTAAAGAAATTGTTCACGAAATGTTCAGCTACGCTGATGGCTGTACAATGAGCGGTAAAAAAGATTGCCTTGTCAACATAGGAGGGTTTCTCGCTCTTAACAATCAACAGCTGTTTGAACAGGCTTGCGAGTGGGTGGTTGCATATGAAGGTATGCCATCCTATGGCGGCATGACTGGTCGTGATATGTCGGCAATGGCCATCGGCATGCAAGAAGCAATGCAGTTTGAATATATTCAACATCGTATTCTGCAAGTTCGCTACTTAGGCAATAAATTAAAGGCCGCCAATATACCGATTATTGAGCCTATTGGCGGTCATGCTGTATTTTTGGATGCTAAACATTTTTGCCCGCATTTAACGCAAGAACAACTCCCCGCTCAAAGCTTAGCTGCGCGTATTTATCTTGAAACTGGTGTTCGCACAACAGAACGAGGCACAGTTTCCGCAGGAAGAGATAAAATAACTAGGAAAAACTATTTCCCTAAACTTGAAACCGTCCGCTTAACTATCCCAAGACGCGTTTACACATATGCACACCTTGATTTCGTTGCCGATGGTATTATTGCTTTGTATCAACAAAAAGAAACCATACAAGGGCTCAAATTTACTTACGAACCGAAACAGCTACGCTTCTTTACGGCTCGTTTTGCTTATATTTAGTTATCATATTAATTATTAGCTAAATTAATTGCTTTTTTCGTTTTATTGGTTGGTGCTGTAGTGGCAGGATCATCAGGCCACAGATGCTTTGGGTAACGTCCTTTCATCTCTTTTTGTATTGCGCGATAACTTCCTTGCCAAAAAGCACCTAAATCTTGTGTGATCTGTAATGGGCGCATTGCTGGTGATAATAATGATAATGTCACCACCACTTGACCATGAGCAACTGTTGGATTCGTCGCCTGCCCATACATTTCTTGCATTCGGATCTCAATTAGGGGCGGTTTCTCCAAAAAATAGTGAATACTTACATTGCTGCCAGAACCAGCTAAATAATGCGTCGGCAATGCCTCATCGAGCCATTTTTTTTGTTGCCAATCTAATCGATGTTCTAATAACTCACCAATATTCAATGCGTGTAGCTGCTTGCGATGAGTAATGCCATCCAGATATGGTGCTAACCAAGACTCTAAAGAATCTAATAAAGTTTCATCATCAACTGCTGGAAGAGAAATATCTGGAAACCATTGCTGTGCCAATTGACAACGAATGCGTAACTGCTGAGCAAATAGGCTCCAATCCAAACTATCTAGCCCATTTTGACGAAGCCAATGCAATAACGCCTGTTTAATTTGCTGGCTATTTGGGTTTGCTAACCTTTCCGATTGGATCACCAGTTGCCCACATTGTAATCTTTTCCAAGCAATCAACGTTCCTTTTTGTTCATCCCATTCCACCGTTTCCTGCTGATAAAACAATTCAGGGCAAGTTGCTTGTAACGTTTCGATATCAATAGGCAGCGCCAACGCAATTTTCGCATCAGCTGATGTTTCAGGTTGCCAAAGCACAGGCGCTATTAACCATGCAGAAGTAAACAATGTCTCGTTTTCATCTAATGAAGCCCCTAAGCCACTGGATAATAAGTAACGGCCTTGGTTATCACGATTTTTAGCAATGCGATCTGCGAATCCCGCCACTAACAATGTAGGTAACCACTCACTTATCAAGTTGCTATTTTTGCCAACGGCTGATGTCACCTTGTGCCCGCTAAGTATTGAAGCACGCTTACACCAATTATCTGTTGGTCGCTCTACATAATAAGATAAATCGCAATGGTTTTGACGTGGTGGTTCTTCAATGATAGCCACCAGCAATGCCGCTAATTTAATGACTTCGATGTTTTGGTTTTGTTGAGCCTCGTGCAGTATAGCGGCTGTACGCACAGAGCTACCTGAGCCCGTCATTCCCCTACCTACTTGAGTGAGTTGACCATATTGATCAATAGCACCTAATCGCTTGAGTAAATCTTTTGCCGCCCCAATAGCAGGCTGTGGAGGACTATCTAACCACTGTAACTGAGTCACTTCTTGGCATCCCCACTGTAATAGTGATAACCATAATCCACTTAAATCACTGTGCAGGATTTCTGCCTCACTAAATTGTGCAGCGCGTTCGGCTTGCTCCTGACTAAATAAATGCCAACAAACACCTGATTCTAAACGCCCTGCACGCCCAGCTCGTTGCACCATTGAAGCTTGGCTTATACGCTGCTTAACTAATTTTGTTAATCCAGTTCTTGGATTGAATAAACCTATACGCTCAAAACCACTATCAACCACTAATCGAATACCCTCTATCGTAAGGCTGGTTTCAGCGATATTGGTGGCTAAAACCACCTTTCGTTTCCCTTCGGGTGCTGGCTGTATGGCTTGTTGCTGCTCTTTTATCGAAAGAGCACCGTACATAGGGCATAAAAGTATGTCCTCACTAACCATCAAAGCCAGCTCTGTACGTGTTCTTTCTATTTCGCCAACTCCCGGTAGAAATAGCAGTAACGAACCACTTTCCTGTTGAAGTAGTTGCCAAACAGCACTGGCGACTTCTTTATGAAACAACTTATTAGGGTTTATCGGTCGAAAGTGTCGACTAACAGGGAATGACCGACCTTCAGAAGTAATAACAGGAGCATGAGGGAATAACTGAGTTAGCCCTTGATCATCGAGTGTGGCTGACATCAATAGGATTTTTAAATCATCACGTAACGCTTCTTGAACGTCTAATAATAAAGCGAGTCCTAAGTCTGCTTGTAAGCTTCGCTCATGAAACTCATCCAATATAATCAGGCCGATTCCCTCTAACATAGGATCCTGTTGCAGCATTCGAGTTAAAACACCTTCGGTAACCACTTCGATACGCGTTTTGCCACTAATCCGGCTTTCAGAGCGCATGCGTAGGCCAACTGTATGCCCAACCTCCTCTTCGAGTTGCTGGGCTAAACGAGCAGCCACACTACGAGCAGCAATACGCCTCGGCTCCAACATGATAATTCGCCCATCAATGATCCCGCTTTCTAATATAAGAAGTGGAAGAACCGTTGATTTGCCCGCACCAGTGGGTGCATGCAGTAGAACTTGGGGTGATTGTTGTAGTGCTGTCAGTAAGGGATCACTAACATCATGAATGGGTAGCACGTGAATAATAACTCCAATGATGTTTAACTTTTGCAAATAAAGATTGTAGCATGAACCATTATCTTTCTTGAGTGTAACTCTTTGGAGACAACATGGAATTTTCGCCTCCTTTGCAACCTGCTACTTTAATTAAACGCTATAAACGCTTTTTAGCTGATGTTGTGACCCCGGAAGGTCAAGTCATGACAATCCACTGTGCAAATACAGGAGCCATGACAGGGTGTGCGACACCTGGTGATACAGTTTGGTATTCCACATCGGATAACGCGAAAAGAAAGTACCCTCATAGCTGGGAAATCACCCAAACATCACAAAATCATCTTATTTGCATCAACACATTACGAGCAAATCAACTCGTCGCTGAAGCGTTGTCGCAAAAAAACATTCCAGAATTATCCGAATATAGTGTAATAAAGCCTGAGATGAAATATGGTTCGGAAAATAGCCGTATTGATTTTCTCCTGTCCGGTGATGGGCTACCTGATTGTTTTATCGAGGTAAAATCAGTAACTTTACTGGAAAATAACCATGGTTATTTCCCTGATGCAGTCACCGTGCGCGGACAAAAACATTTACGTGAGTTAACAATAATTGCTAAAGAGGGAAAAAGAGCCATACTGTTGTTTGCGGTTTTGCATACGGGGATCTACGAGGTATCAGCAGCTGCCCATATCGATAAGCAATACGCTAAACTTTTAGATGAAGCTATCGAAAGTGGTGTCGAAGTACTGTGTTATCAAGTAGATATCAATACACAAAAAATGCTATTGGGTCAAAATATTAAGTTTACTTCCATCAAATAATGATGGCTTAATTGTTTATTAAAGTGAGGACGCATGGGTTCTGGGGGCTTAAAAAGGAATAAACACGCGCGCCTTCACAGCATTACAAAACTCATAACATGAATGATTGCCAAGACGGCACTCTTCTGCTATTTATAGCGACCTTAATTTTTCCCCTTTGGGGTTTTGTGAAATTTGCGTGTGTAGGAGAAGCATTATGCAAGAAGGGCAAAAACGTAAGACATCGTCCTTAAGCATTCTCGCCATTGCTGGGGTTGAACCCTATCATGAAAAAGCTGGCGAAGAGTACATGAACGAAGCCCAGTTGGCGCATTTTAAGCTCATTCTCGAAGCATGGCGCAATCAACTCAGGGATGAAGTCGACCGGACAGTTACTCATATGCAAGATGAGGCAGCTAACTTTCCAGACCCTGTTGATCGGGCAGCTCAGGAAGAAGAATTCAGTCTTGAATTACGTAACCGGGATCGTGAACGTAAGTTGATTAAGAAAATCGAGAAGACACTGAAAAAAGTCGAAGAAGATGATTTTGGCTTTTGTGAATCATGTGGAGTGGAAATCGGTATCCGTCGTTTGGAAGCCCGCCCTACCGCTGATTTATGTATTGACTGTAAAACATTAGCAGAAATTCGTGAAAAGCAAATGGCTGGCTAATTGCTGATTATGGAGTCCTTAACGGCGCAACTCAGGCTGCGCCGTTACAAGGAAATCTATTAATGAAAAGCACAACATCCCCTTATATCGGTCGTTTCGCTCCCTCTCCTTCTGGTAACCTACATTTAGGCTCCCTTGTCACTGCATTAGGTAGTTATCTGCAAGCTCGCTCACAAAATGGTAAGTGGTTAGTTCGTATCGATGATATCGATCCTCCCAGAGAAGTTGCAGGGGCATCTCAACGTATTTTAACCACACTCGAACACTACGGTTTATATTGGGACGATCACGTTTTATACCAGTCACAGCGCCATGATGCCTATCGAGAAGCCTTAGAATATCTCCACCAACAAGGGAAAAGCTACTATTGCACCTGCTCTCGTCATCGCATTAAAGAGTTACAGGGGCATTATGATGGGCACTGTCGCCATCTCCAACTCCCCGCTCTCGACGCAGCGATACGTTTAAAACAGACTCACCCTGTTTATCAATTTACCGATAAAATACGAGGCACTGTTTATACAGAAGCCAATGTGGCAGAAGAAGATGTTATTATTCACCGTAAAGATGGATTGTTTGCTTATAATTTAGTCGTTGTAGTGGATGACCACTATCAAAATGTCACAGAGGTGGTAAGAGGTGCGGATCTGATCCCTGCCACGCTACAGCAAATTTCACTCTATCATCATCTTTCTCTACCCATTCCTCGTTATGCCCATTTACCATTAATCCTAAATCATGATAATAATAAGCTATCAAAGCAAAATCATGCCACTGCGCTGCCAATGACCGATCCTCGCCCTGTTATATGCCATGCGTTAGCATTGTTGAAACAACCGCCAATCGCGCATTGGCAGGATCTGAGTACGCATCAGTTATTAGAAATAGCAACGCGTCAATGGCAGTTAGCAGTGATCCCATCTCATGATATTATTGATAAGACTTATGACTGAATATGACTTTTATGCGTTTAAGCATTCTCAAAGAAAGGCCAGTAAGCTATGATTAGCCGCTTATTTTGTTTAATGAATATTCGTAACGATATCGAGGTGTACTATTTTTAACCGAGTAGCAAATTTCTGCCGCAATATTTTATCGCGAAATGACAAGGATACGCGTGACGCACAGGCAGCCGGTGAAAGGCCAGTCACTTATTCTGACACGGCGGAAACTAAGCCCGTGGAGCAGAACGCTAAACAAACAAAACCTACGGTTCGTCATTCCAAGCGTGCCGATGTTCAGGCAGAGAAGCAACACACAATGACGACTGTAATTGATGAAAACATCACCATCATCCCGCGTTCAGGGCATACTATTTCACGTAGTGATATTAGTGATAATGCACTAAAGGTACTTTATCGCCTCCACAAAAGTGGTTTTGATGCCTATTTAGTTGGCGGCGGTGTGCGTGATCTCCTTCTTGGTAAAAAACCTAAAGATTTTGATATCACCACTAACGCAACCCCAGAGCAGATCCGCAAACTGTTTCGTAACTGCCGCCTAGTTGGCCGTCGTTTCCGTCTTGCTCATATTATGTTTGGACCTGAAGTGATTGAAGTTGCGACCTTCCGTGGCCATCATGACCAAAATGAGTCAGACGACAAAAACTTATCGCAACAAGCACAAAATGGCATGTTACTGCGCGATAATATTTTCGGGTCAATTGAAGATGATGCCATTCGTCGCGATTTTACTGTTAATAGCCTCTATTACAACATTGATGACTTCTCTGTTCGTGACTATGTTGGCGGTTTAAAAGATCTCAAAGAAGGCATTATCCGTCTGATTGGTGATCCTGAAACACGCTACCGCGAAGATCCAGTAAGGATGCTACGCGCAGTACGTTTTGCTTGTAAGCTAGATATGCGTATCGAGCCAAATACGGCACAGCCAATTCAACGACTTGCCCCATTGTTAAAAGAGATCCCTTCTGCGCGTTTATTTGAGGAGTCCTTAAAACTACTACAAGCAGGCAAAGGCTATGCGACCTATAACATGCTGAAAGAGTATCATCTGTTTGAGCAATTATTTCCTGTGGTTAGTAGCCGTTTTACGACGAACAATGATTCACCAATGGAAAAAATTATCGATCAGGTACTTAAAAATACTGACTTTAGGATTAAAAATGACAAGCGGGTTAACCCTGCGTTTTTATTTGCCGTTATGTTATGGTATCCGGTCACTGAGCATGCTGAAAAGCTGTCTCAAGAAGGCGGTTTAGCGTATTACGATGCATTTGCACTAGCAATGAATGATGTGCTTGATGAACAATGCCGCTCAATTGCTATACCAAAACGCATTACAACCACTATGCGCGATATTTGGCAGCTACAACTACGTCTTCCACGTCGTCAGGGCCGCCGTGCAAATAAATTGATGGAGCATCCTAAGTTCCGTGCTGCTTTTGATTTATTAGAACTAAGAGCAAATGTAGAACGTAGAAACGAGCTCCAAGAACTGGCGATTTGGTGGGATGATTACCAACGTTCTAATAACACTAAGCAGCGTGAAATGATCGCCGAGCTGGGAAGTGCACCTGTTCGTAAACGTCACCGCCCACGTAAGCCTTCAAATGGTTCGCGTAAATCGAATACGCTCTAAATAATTCGAGATGTCGTTAAGCAACCAACGAACAAGTTGCTAAAAATAGAGGCTAATTTAGCCTCTATACCTCAACGAAAAGTGCGACAACTTGGTGCATAACGAGTACAAATACTAGGAGTGATAAAATGGAGTTGGTCTATATAATCATTGGCAGTAACCTTGGTGAACCATTAAAGCAGGCTCAGCAAGCTATTGATGCATTAAGTGCTATCCCACACTGCCGAGTGACCAAAACTTCTGCTGTATATCGCTCTAAGCCTCTAGGGCCACAAGATCAAAATGATTTCCTTAATATGGCCGTGTTACTTGAAACTGAGCTTGAACCAGAGGCGTTGTTGGATCACACTCAGCGCATCGAATTAGAGCTTGGTCGAGTCCGCAAAGAAGAACGTTGGGGCCCTAGAACCCTTGATCTTGATATTATGCTTTTCGGTGATCGTGTTATTAATACCCCACGGTTAACCATACCTCACTATGGGCTAAAAGAGCGTGAATTTATGCTATACCCGCTCAGTGATATTGCTCCCAACCTTATTTTTCCTGATGGTGAAACACTATCAGAAAGGCTCACACTCGTTCCACGCAATGGCCTTACCTTTTGGGATAGCACAACCTAAATTAATTGTGCGCCGCCTAAAATAAGCAAGGCCATCCGTGGATCTTTTCCGGAGGTTATTATAATGAAACCAATTTCTCTGGCTGATCTGGGTCAGTTCAAAAAAGATAAACGTAAATTCGCTACCATGACGGCTTATGACTCTAGCTTTGCCCAATTGTTTGCAGAGCAAGGGATCCAAGTCATGCTTGTCGGTGATTCTTTAGGAATGACCATTCAAGGTGAATCCAGCACCCTGCCTGTTACCGTTGAGCAAATCGCTTATCACACCCGTTGTGTCCGTAAAGGTGCTCCTGACGCATTTATTATTGCCGACATGCCATTTATGAGTTATGCCACTCCTGAACAAGCTTGCACTAATGCAGCAGTGCTAATGCAAGCAGGTGCTAACATGGTAAAAATTGAAGGTGGCAGCTGGTTATGTGATACCGTCAAAATGCTATGTGAACGCTCTGTTCCTGTCTGCGGTCATTTAGGACTAACACCACAAGCAGTGAATATCCTTGGTGGCTATAAGGTTCAAGGACGTGATGAAGTCACCGCAAACCAACTAATGAAAGATGCCATAGCTTTGGAAAATGCAGGTATGCAGTTATTAGTTTTGGAATGTGTACCGACCTCTCTAGCGAATGACATTACCGAAGAGCTTCTGTTACCTGTTATTGGTATCGGTGCAGGAAATGGAACTGATGGTCAAATCCTTGTTATGCATGATGCATTAGGGATCACTGCTCGCCCACCTAAGTTTGCAAAAAACTTTCTTGCGCAAGCCGGCAATATCCAAGATGCTGTACGACTCTATATCCAAGAAGTTGAAACGGGTCTTTACCCAAATGAAACTCACTCGTTTGAATAATTTGATTATACTTTAAACAATTTAAGGTGCAGCTTGACGACTTATAAACGAATTTCTAAGCACATAGAAAACGATGTGACTCGTGCACAACGCTGCAACTTGAAGTATGACGAGTATATGATCCAATAATAAGGAATGCACTTATGCTGATCGTCGAAACGTCACCTATACTTCGCCGCGAGATCCGCCGCTGGAAACTTGATGGCAAGCGTATTGCGCTAGTGCCAACTATGGGCAATCTCCATGATGGGCACCTGACTTTAATTGATGAAGCAAAACAACAAGCAGATATTGTTATTGTTAGTATTTTTGTTAACCCGATGCAATTCGATCGCCAATCAGATTTAGCAAACTACCCACGCACACTACAAGAAGATTGTGAAAAACTAAAACGCAGTGGTATCAATCTTGTATTTGCGCCATCTGCAAAAGAGTTTTATCCAGAAGGAATGGAAAAACAAACGTTTGTTGAAGTGCCAGAGCTGTCGTCAATTTTAGAAGGTGCCAGCCGTCCTGGTCATTTCCGTGGTGTATCAACGGTTGTCACTAAGCTATTTAATTTAGTACAACCTGATTTAGCATTCTTCGGTGAAAAAGATTTTCAGCAGCTACAATTAATCCGTAAGATGGTGCATGATCTTTCCTTTGATACGCAGATTGTCGCTGTTCCCATTGTTAGGGCTAAAAATGGCTTAGCGCTGAGCTCAAGAAATAATAACCTTTCCGCTGATGAGCTAAAAGTTGCACCTCAATT
Source organism: Providencia manganoxydans (assembly GCF_016618195.1). Taxonomy (NCBI): domain Bacteria; kingdom Pseudomonadati; phylum Pseudomonadota; class Gammaproteobacteria; order Enterobacterales; family Morganellaceae; genus Providencia; species Providencia manganoxydans. The sequence goes on along the minus strand of NZ_CP067099.1, from coordinate 1,234,822 downwards.
GTATAACATAATGAAGCAAGCTTCAGAGAAGCTTATTGCTGCACCTGAAATGGCAGACACCCTTATTCAAGAAATGAATGAGTCCCTGCGTCAAACAGGTTTCACACCCGATGAATTATTTATTCGTGATGCCGAAACACTAGCACCGCTGACTAACACAACGAAAAAAGCCGTTATTTTAATGGCTGCGTGGCTAGGGCAAACTCGCCTGATTGATAATTTACAGGTTGAGTTACCCACCATTTCGTCGTAAAACAACAAGCAAACACAGCACCTCGATTAAGATGGCAGATGACTATTATGTTAAGAAAAATGTTACAAGGTAAGCTACACAGAGTCACAGTGACACAAGCCGATCTACATTATGAAGGCTCTTGTGCAATTGATCAGAATTTTATGGATGCAGCGGGTATCTTAGAGTACGAAGCTATTGATATTTATAACGTAGATAATGGCGAGCGTTTTTCAACCTATGCAATCGCTGGTGAAAGAGGCTCCAAAATCATTTCTGTCAATGGCGCCGCAGCCCGCCGTGCTGCTGTTGGCGATAAACTGATTATTTGTTCTTACGTTAATATGAGCGATGAAGACGCTCGCCACCACCAACCGAAGGTGGCTTATTTTGATGGCGATAACATTATGAGCCGTGTAGCCAAAGCGGTACCAGTACAGGTTGCTTAATCCATTTTGTTAGCACCGCTATATTAAGGTGCTAACAAATCTCTTTATGTCTCAATCAAACTGTAATACAAACTGCGCTGTCGCTTCGGCCTTACCAGCTTTGATATTCTTTCCATAGCGATAATACTCCGCTTTTAAAGGAACCGTTGTTTCCCCTTTTTGCAAGTCGGCCAATTTTACAAATTGCTGATTAACTAATACCGTATCCTCACTCAATGGTGATTTCACAACAAAACCAATCCCACTCGCGTTACTGCCTTGGCCTTCATTATCAATTTTAATAATGGATTCTTTACCATCATAACTTTCAGTTTTGTTTGCCTGTAATTTTATTTTTGCAGATACATTACCAGTACAAACAATATTCATATTTTCTTCCACTGCCGATGATTCTGATGGAAAACCTATTGATGAAAATGCCGTAGTTGGTAAGCGCGGTAAATTAAAAGCCAGATCAGTATTTTGAGCAGTGCATGATGTCGGTGCACTAATCACTTTACCTTTTAGCTCATAAGTGTAACCAACACGTGTCGTTCCGCCACCAGTACTATGCCTCTTAATTAAAGCAGCACCAATCACAGAGTTATTAAATGTTGTTTCTTGTGGATTATCTTTTGCCGCATAGAGGATAACGGTTAAATCCAGCGGCATAAGTTGGCCTTCAGGTACAGGTATTTCTTGCCCTGGACGGTTACGAAATGCTAAACCCGTTCTATTATCAATTAAAACATAAACAATATTTGCAGGGCCTCCAGCATGGACATGGTAAGCAGGTTGGCCATTGATATCACCATAATACCTTGCATAAATACCACTGCCTTCCCCATAAGTTGCATAGCCGTATACTTGCGCATCAACACCACACTTAGCGACTCCACCACGACCGCCTTGTCGCTCAAAATTAAAGCGCCCTAATTCGTCATGTTGTTTTATAACACCGCTTAATTTTACTTCTATAGTAGCTCGCATTGTCGAATGATTTTGTCCTTCTCCGCCCTCCTGACAATCTTGAGCAGCAAATGCAAAGCCATTACAGAATAGTAATAATATGAAATTTAAAGCAAAGGTATAAAATCTATCTATTTGATATCTCATTATTATTTATCCTGCTATCGACAGTCTGAATTGATTAAATAAAGACCGTTATTTGATAAATTATGCTCAACGTTATAATCCATAGAACAAGACTCATAAACGCCTTCATTTTTCCAATTAATCTTAATTTTTCCTGTAGGCTTTTCTGTGACCAAATATAGGGTATTAAAGTTGGAAACTAAATGTGTCGCGCCATCCTCTTCAATGGCTTTAGCACCGACAGGCAGTTCTTTATATGTTGAATGTTTCAACTTAAATAATATTTTGTAGCCCTTTTTCGCTTCAAAATCTGCCAGAATCAAAGCACCTTTTGTCGGAATAACGTTATTAATAATGTTATTTTCAATTTCGGTATCTTCTGGCAGCGTCTTTGTATCAATCGCTAAGGTGTTTTTACGGTAAGGTGCAATACCTGGCACAATAGCCAATCCAGAAGAATTGGTTTCAACTGACTGCCCGTTAATCACACCGACCCCTTGAGCACCTTTTGTTAATATCAATGCACTCGTTTCTTGCATTGATGGTGCTAATACCACACCATATTGAGTGCCAACAAATGCACCGCTGATGCCATAATTTAAATTTTTACTGTGTTCGCTATATGCATAGCCTGCATTCATTACTGCATAACTAGAACGGTAAGCAGTACTGAGTCCACCTGCATAACCAACACCTTTATCGCCATAACTTTGGTAGATATCCCAATTTCCTCTGTACGACTCACCATAATTACCACTTAATCGAGCTGTTTGTAATGTTCGATGTTGATCATCAGTTGATATGCCATAGTTAACGTGCATAGAACGATCAAAGAGATCAAATGGCACACTCATATTCAAATTTAAATTGTATGCGCTTTTATTGTCAGGGTTAAATTGCTGACCTTTTGAGTATGTATAGTAGATACTATAAGTAATTCTATTAATATTACTATTAAAACCCGCATTATATGACTGTTGTTTGTTTCCGCTACTATATTGATAAACAACAGTATTTAAATTAATTGAGCTAGAATTATTAAATATTGGCTGTGTCAGTGATAATGTATATTCATTTTTTAACTTATCATTATTACTTTGGTATTTTTCATCATAGGAAAACGCATCATTTATATTTAAAAAATCAGTATCAAAATGACGGAATCCCGCTAATGTAACGCTAGTATTTGTTAATTCAATTCTTTTCGAGTAGTTGACTCTAAATGCATTGCCATTCAATACATCGTTAGTAAGGTTAGCCTTAGAATGCACAATGTCTGCTGTAATCGCACCGATGTTACCAAGGTTAAAACCGGAACCAAACGCATAAGCTTGGTAATCACTGGCCAGCAAAACACCACTAAAAATGGTGACATAATCAGTTAAACCATAGTAGATTTCAGCTTCATTGATATAAGTGCCATCACCTTTGTTATTACCATCATACTTACCGCTAGCGAGACTATATTTAATGCTTCCTTTTCGCTCTAAAAATGCGATCGAAGAAAAAGGAACGATAAAGTTAACTTCACTACCGTTTGATTCCTGCACAGAAACATACAGATTTCCACCATTACTCATTGGATAATAATCAGTAATTTCGAAAGGTCCAGCAGGAACGCTCTTTTTATAGATAACTTGATCATTCTGTACGATAGTAACTACTGCTTCAGAATTAGCAATACCGTTAACACTTGGTGCATAGCTCGTTAAATCATAAGGTTCCATTTGCCTATCAGTGGCTAACTTGATCCCCTTAAACTTAAAAGAATCAAACAGTTGTGAACTAGTATATAAATTACCTAATGTTAATTCGCTTTTAATTACATTGATATTTCTTGAAATGGTATTACTAATATTATTCCATTTGTTTTTTTCATTTACATTGTTAGACCAAGTAGAATAATTGCGAAATCGCCAAGCATCAAAGTTAACTTTGGTTTGAATATTGCCATAATAGTTATCATCAAACTTTCCATGTTCATAACGGTTAAACGATGAAAATGAATAGTTAATAAAAACAGCAGGAATACCGTTATCCCACTTTTTTTCCTCTATTTCGTTAACTCTTTTTTTATTAATCATTGCTTGTGGTATGGACAGTGAATAAACCCTTGTATTTAAGTCAAGATAACTTTTCATATACTCAATACGATTAATATTGAAGCATTCTTGCTCTATGCTCTGAGGGTTATGAAAATCGATACCGAAGCTTTCCCATTCAGTTAAACTGAAGCAAGGTATTAACGTTTTAGTGTCATTATCCCCAGGCATTAATACAAACTTAACCTCTTTAGAGAAAATATGATTATTATTAATATAAAATTTTACGTAATAATCTCCAGGTGCTAGATCGTTTTCTTTAAAAACATCTAAGTCTTCGTTAGTGAGTTGCGTATCCATGCCTGCAATATTCAACAAGCTAGGGGAATAGTAGTCTGCTGCTCTAATATAAAGTGGAAATGTAGTTAATAAAATGGTAATCGAAATAGATAATAAAGAATACGTTTTCTGATAATTATGCTTCATGTCCCTTTACTCTTTTGTATGGTTATTATTTTATGAAGTAATTAACATCTAGCCCCTTACCAAAATCATCAATATAGTTTAGGGTGATGTTTTTATCTCCATTAATTGCTTTAGGGAGTTTAATTATCGATTCAGAATACGGTTCTAAATAGCTAGGAGCCTCAATAGCTTTATTATTAATCTTTAACGTTGCAATATTGATGAAAAAAGGTGTTGGATTAGTTACTTTTATACCTGATGGTGTATAACTCCAACTCAACTCATTAATGGATACTGCTAGTTTCTTATCCGACACATTTTTTGGTCGATAAATTAACTTGATTCGATTTGTCATCGAATAACGTAAAACATTTTCTAGATCTTCACTACTAGGTGCGACAAACTTCACATTCAGCCAATACAATGATTCTCTATCATTAGGTAGTTCAGCTATTTTCGTTAACTGAATGGTATTTTTTTGTTCTGCTCTTAATTTTAATAATGGTGGTGTCACAGCAAAGTCTTGAGTAACTTTCCCTTTTATGTCCTCAACCCATGACTGAAGTAAATAATTTCTATTTTTATCACTATTAAATGCAACAACGCCTTCACTTTTATCTTTCTCATGATAAACAACGCGGGTTGTTTCTAAACCAAATCCTGCATAGCAAGTTGAAATTGAGCTCAAAGTTACCAATAGAATAGATACTAATTTTTTCGCAAACACAATATTTAGCTCCAAAAAATTAACGCAGATTAATATTAAATAATCTGCGTTTTTAAATTATTTATAGGTGATTTTATAATTTAAAGTTGCATCCGCCTGTCCAGCTTCTACGGTATCATCCGTACTTACATATTTAGCAATAAATGTACCACGCCATTCAGAGCTATTTCCTGATACATCGATATCTTGACTTTTACTTCCATCAACCACGATTGGATTTGCTAAGTCATCTTCATGATAGATACGGATACCTACATTTTTTGCAACACCAGCACTGCCTTCATTATCTAGTTCTAAAATAGTGTCATCATAACGTTTAGCCTTACCCATTAAATTAATAGTCACTGTTCCTTGATCTGGACAATCAATAAGTTCTATTTTTAATTTACCATCACCACCAGTACCACCGACTTCATCATCTTCACCATTAAATTCACTGGTTGCAAAACGACCCATTTTAACCTCGGCGTCAGGCGAGTAGGAATCATTAAGATTAATAGTGCATGTAGCGTTATAAATAAGCCCTTTAAATGATATTGTACCTGTTTGCTCTTCAGCTAATGCAGAAAAAGAAAAGCTAGAAATAATCGTAGCTATTAAGATACTTTTAGTTGATAAAATTTGCATTTATATCCCCATATAAGATTCATTGTTATTAATAATAATTTTACTTATTTTAAGTTCAATCAATGAAATTATTTCTAGGCAAAACTATGCCTGCCAATTTATTATTCAAAGATTGATCTAACAGATCCCGCTAATGATATTGAGATTTTAAAAGTAATAATAAATTATTAGCCCTCTCATAGGTAACCCGTAAGAAGAGTATAGTTGAGGAATATAATTATGTATTTATATAAATCTTTCAAAAGATGAATTTATTGATATACGGCACATATTTTAGAAAGAAATAAACCATTGTTTTTAAAGGAATTAATTTATTGACTTATATCAATAATTTATCATCCATTTAGCTAAAACAAAAAATATTTTATTATCAATGAATTACACATCATTGATGTAGACAACTCAAATTACTTTACTCATATAAATTGCATTATTTTTTTACACTTTTTTGGAGTAAAATGATGATAACGCCACCAAACAAGTCATATTTAGACCAAAAAGACATCATGATTTACTCATATAAAGCAAAAAACCAAGGTGAATTTCACCTTGGTTTTTAAAATACATTTACATTGTTATTAGGAAGCCATCAATATTGTTACAAGAGTAATTATAACCTAAAAAATCACCTCTTATTTAATCTTTCCATCGCGGTAGTAATATCATTTTCCACAAGAGAATTATATTACAGATATTATCCTTTATTTAATTTTGGCCATTTTAAATGGCCACCCTATATTAAATGTAAATTTCAATAGTTACCGCAGATAAATTATCATTTAAATATTTGCTTACTTAGCTTACTAAGTAAAAGCACCTACTTAAATTAGCTTCTTAAACCTCTACCTTGCTCGATTAAATACCATGTTAACGCATAAAATACGACCAAGAAGATAAGTAATACACCTAGAGTTACCGCAATTGATACATCTGCAATCCCTAAAAAACCATACCGAAAACCACTGATCATATAAACGATTGGGTTTAATTTGGATACAGCTTGCCAAAATGGAGGCAATAATGACAATGAGTAAAATACACCACCTAAATACGTCAAGGGGGTTAATACAAAGGTTGGTACGATACTAATATCATCAAAGGTTTTAGCAAAAATAGCGTTTAACAAACCCGCCAACGAAAAAACAATCGCCGTCAGTAACAACGTGATTACAATCATCATCCATGAATGCACTTGTAACGGAATAAAAAATAACGATACAACAGTTACCAACAAACCAACTAAAATTCCCCTAGCGACTCCACCACCAACAAAACCCGCAATAATCACATGGGTCGGTACAGGAGCGACCAGAAGCTCTTCTATATTTTTTTGAAATTTAGAACCAAAGAATGAAGAGCAAACATTCGAGTAAGAGTTTGTGATGACTGCCATCATGATCAAGCCTGGTACTATAAATTGCATATAATCAACACCTCCCATCTCGCCAATTCGGGAGCCAATTAGGTTGCCAAAAATGACAAAATAGAGCGACATAGTGATGACAGGCGGTAATAAGGTTTGTACCCAGATACGAGCAAAACGAGTGATCTCTTTAATCCAAATCGTTTTTAGTGCAACCCAATACAGAGAAATCATTTTGTTTCCTCCAAAGGTGCAACACCGTTATCTCTTTTTACTAAGTTCACGAACAACTCTTCTAAACGGTTAGCTTTATTACGCATACTGACAATTTCAATTCCTTGCTCATTTAGCTGACTAAATACACCGTTTAACCCTTGTTCCCTCTTAACATCCACTTCCAAAGTTGAGGTATCAATTAAACGTGTTTCATAACCTTTCAATTCAGGGATAGGGCTTTTGGCACCAAGGTCAAAAATAAAAGTTTCAGATTCCAATTGACTCAGCAATTGTTTCATACTGGTATTTTCAACTAATTCTCCATGTTGAATGATCCCAATATTACGACATAGCATCTCTGCTTCTTCCAGATAGTGAGTGGTTAAAATAATGGTGGTACCTTGCGCATTCAGCTTTTTCAAAAAGCTCCACATTGAGCGACGTAGCTCTATATCAACACCCGCTGTTGGTTCATCTAAAATGAGCAATTTAGGTTCATGCATCAAAGCACGTGCAATCATTAACCGGCGTTTCATCCCACCCGATAAATTACGCGCGCGCTCATCACGTTTTTCCCATAAATCCAGTTGAGAGAGATACGTTTGTGCCCTTTGATGAGCAACAGAACGTGAAACACCGTAATAACCGGCCTGATTAAGGACTATCTGTAATACGGTTTCAAATGGGTTAAAGTTAAATTCTTGTGGGACTAAACCCAACTGTTGTTTGGCTAGGACCACTTGTTTGTCTAAATCATAACCAAAAACTTTTACTGATCCGCTGGTTTTGTTAACCAGAGAACTAATAATTCCTATCGTTGTGGACTTACCCGCGCCATTGGGGCCAAGTAATGCATAAAAGTCACCATCTTCTACGCTTAGATCAATTCCTCGCAACGCTTTCACGCCACCTGAATAGGTTTTGGTTAATTGCGATAACTCAAGTGCGTAAGTCATATGTAAAAAACACCTTTATTCTTGGGGCAGTTTAGTAGCAATATAATAATGTTAAACTCGAAATAATTCGAGGCGCAGCTCAGCGGCAAGTCAATGAGTCACAAGGAACATACATAAGCATGTAATGCGTAGCGAGTGAACATAGCCACTATGCCTCAACAAAAACCGCTGCAACTTGAAGTATGACGAGTCTATGATGCCATTTTTTTACTGGCACCGTTATGCAGAAAGAGTAAATGGGTATATGCTATTTAATTCATATAGTTAATAATACCAAGATGGTATGCCTGTAATAAAATGAGCATCATAGGATGCAATAATTAATGCAACAAACTATTAATTAAGAAATACTGTATAAGATTTTAACGTAAAGTAACACAACTAGGCTATACGTCATGATGAGAAAAATTGAAGAGCTGTTCGCGAATAATGAAGCTTGGTCAGCTTCAGTAAAAGAAGAAAATCCTGAGTTTTTTAAAGAGTTATCTAAAGCGCAGAAACCACGATTCCTATGGATAGGTTGTTCAGACAGCCGAGTACCTGCTGAAAAATTAATCAATGCAGCTCCAGGCGATCTTTTCGTACACCGCAACGTTGCAAACCTTGTTATTCACACAGATTTAAACTGTTTATCAGTGATCCAATATGCTGTTGATGTCCTGCAAGTTGAACACATTATTATCTGTGGTCACTATGGTTGTGGTGGTATTGAAGCGGCGGTTGATAATACCGAACTCGGCCTAATTAATAACTGGCTACTACACATCCGTGATATTTGGTACAGACACAGCTCAATGCTCGGCGAGCTGAAACCTTGCGAGCGTTTAAACCGTTTATGTGAATTGAACGTGGTTGAGCAGGTGTACAATCTAGGTCACTCAACCATTATGCAATCAGCATGGAAACGTGGGCAAAAAGTGATGATCCACGGCTGGGTTTACGGTATCAATAATGGTCGCTTACATGACCTACATACCACCGCAGATAGTCGAGAAAAACTGGAGCTTTGCTATCGTGAGGCGATTGCTAAGCTGACAAATAAAAAATAAATATTTTACAAATTAAAGTTCGAGTTGCAGCGGTTTTTGTTGAGATATAGTGGCTATGCTCATTTGCACTATTCGCCTAGTTGCAACTTGAATTGTGTAAGTAATATGCTTTAGCAAAACAAAGGGCCACTCATCCGAGTAGCCCTTTGTTATTTAGTACCTATGACGATATGAACTTAAAATAATTTGAAGTATAACGTATATACCGAGTTATTACTCTTCAATCAAAGTCACATGGCCAATATAGGGTAAATGGCGATATTGCTGTGCATAATCAATACCGTAACCAACCACAAATTTATCTTCGATTGAGTAACCAATCCACTCAACGGGCACGTCAACTTCACGGCGTGATGGTTTATCCAGTAATGTACAAATCGCAACAGATTTAGGTCCACGCAATTCAAAAATTTCACGAACCTTGTTTAAGGTGTTCCCTGAATCAATAATATCTTCAACAATCAATACATGTTTACCGCGGATGTCTTCGTCTAAATCTTTGACAATTTTAACGTCGCGGCTTGAATTCATTGCATTGCCGTAGCTTGAAACGGTCATGAAATCGACTTCGTGAGGAACATCAATTTTACGGCACAGATCCGCCATAAAAATAAAAGAGCCTTTTAATAAGCCAACTAAAACCAGCTCACCATCAACGTTTTTATAGTGTGCGCTGATTTTTTCTGCGAGTTCACCAACACGCTGGCTCAGCGCTTCTTCAGAGATCATCACTTCAAGAGTATGTTTCAATTTACCAATACCTATTTGTTTTAACACCAAAAACTCATATTACCTACAGCCGCTTACCCTAAATAAAAACAGTGCGTAAGAAAAAATGAGAACATAATTCGAAGAGTATACCAGAACTCACGATTGGCGAAAAATAGCTGTGATTGATTTTTACCAACAGCCGTTTTTTAGCAATTAATGTCTGTTCTCGCTTTTTTAATCATCCAGAGCACGAAGGTGATCGTTTTTATTCAAGGTCAGCAGAGCCAATAAACTGATCAGCGCTGTCGCCATCACATACCATGCTGGAATATCAAGATTACCCGTTTGTTTGATCAAACCGGTAATGATAAGACCTGCACAGCCTGAAAATACCGCATTAGATAACGAGTAAGCCAATCCTAGTCCTGTATAGCGAACTTTGGTTGGAAACATCTCGGCTAGCATCGCAGGACCAGGCCCTGCAAGTAGGCCCACGATCCCACCCGCAATAAAAACCACCACCGCTTTGATCAATAAAGTCGATGATTCACTTTGTAATATCTTTAGAAGTGGTAACGAGAACACTAACAATAAAATAGTGGCTAGTACCATAATATTACGTCGCCCTATTTTATCACTGAGCATTCCAGCAGGGAGGATAGTCACCGCAAAGCCAACATTTGAAATAACGGCAATTAATAACGCGGTATTAAAATCAGTATGCAGTGATGATTGAAGATAGGTTGGCATGATCACTAAATAGGCATACCCTGCGGCAGACCAAGCCATTAATCGTCCAATACCAAGGAAAATGGCTTTGAAGATATCGACTTTAGCCGCATTCGTTTCTGATTGTTCTTTTTGTTGAGCAGACACGAAACTTGGTGTTTCCTCCATGTTGTATCGCAACCATAAAGCCAACAGCCCCATTGGTAATGCTAACCAGAAAGGGATCCGCCATCCCCAATCATGTAAACTTTCTGTACTCATTAAAAAAGAAAGTAAAGACACTACGCCAACACCAGCTAACAGACCTAGAGCAACAGTGAACGATTGCCAAGCACCAAATAGCCCTCTTTTCCCTTTTGGTGCAGATTCCGTCATTAATGAAACCGCGCCACCATATTCACCACCCGCAAATAAGCCTTGGAAAATCCTTAACAAAGTAATAATAATCGGTGCTGCAACGCCAATAGTTGCATAAGTAGGTATAAAACCAATCGCAGTGGTGACTAGCGTCATCATGACTAACACAAATATGAGTGTCGGTTTACGGCCTAACTTATCCCCAATGCGTCCAAATATCAGTGCGCCCAATGGCCTAAAAAAGAAAGCGATAGCGAATGATGCATAGGTTAAGAGGATCGCCGTAATCTGTGATTCTTCTCCTGAGTAGCTAAAAAAGTTTTGAGCTATAATAGTGGCAAGGAAACCATAGATAGCAAACTCATACCACTCAATAAAATTACCAACCGAACCTGCAAGTAAAGCTCGCTTATGACTATATGAACTGATAGCCATTTCATTTGAATTTTGCATATTTTGGACTCAGATGAGTGTTGTAATTATTATCTAGAGTATATACTCGTCATACTTCAAGTTGCAGCGTTGTTGACCTCGTTCAGCTAGCCGAATCACATAGTTTATCTATGCTCCCCGACTATCTTCACTTGTCGTCTATCTGCACCATGAATTATTTAGAGTATAGATGCTGAATAAAATTAAATGAGTCAAAAGTTTCAATAAAAAAGCCATCAAGGTATTTTATGATGGCTTATCGAAGGTTGGTTGGCGAATTTTAACTGACCGTAAAGCCCATCATCATACCTGTATCTTCATGTTCTAATAGATGACAGTGCGCCATATAAGGATGTTGTTGAGTCGCAGGATGTTTAAATTCAACTAATATCTCACTCACTTGGCCTTCGACTTTGACAATATCTTTCCAACCTTGTCGATGAGGCTCAACAGCTCGCCCGTTTTCTTTTAAGATACGGAATCGTGTTCCATGAACATGGAATGGATGAAGCATCATATCGCCCCGCCCTGAAACGACCCAGATCTCTTGCTGATTGATTGGTGCATTAAACGCAGCTTCAGTCATAGAGAATGCTTGGCCATTGATAGTATTAGCATTATGAATATTTAATTCGCCACTACCCATACCACAATGATTACCGCCGCCCATATTTCCCATATTACGTTGATTCATGCCACCATGACTCATCATGCCGCTGTTTCCACTATTTGACATCATATGGCCGTTCATCATAGCACCGTGCCCTGCCATGTTGCCCATTGCTTGGTCACCGTAGCGTTCACGCAGCATCATCATTCCTTGCATATCTAAACGCATATCCATCATCAGATGAAAACGCCGCCGAGTTAGACCGGCTAAAGAAGGGATAGCTGAAATAGTAGCCAATTGCTCAGGAAGTTTTCCTTCTCCTGTGCTCATCGTCGTTTCAATACGCAAAACGGGTAGCGGTTGGTTAAAGGGTGCGATCGTCATTCCCATTTGGTTCACAGGTAGTGTGACTAAATCAAAAGCACGCCCATCTCTCGCATCAATCAGAACTTCAAAGCGCTCCCCCATTAAAATAGGTAGCTCAGTAACAGCTATTGGCTCTGCTAATAACCCACCATCACTTGCGACAACATACATTTTTCGCCCATCGCTGGTAGAAATATTGAGGCTACGTGCGTTACAGCCATTAAGTAGTCTTAAGCGTAACCAACCTTTAGGCGCAACGTGTTTTGGAAATACTGCCCCATTGGTCAGCATGAGATCCCCAAACCAACCAACAGCAGCACTCATTACATCTAACTGATAATCAATCTGCCCATCATCTTTAAGGCGTTTATCTTGTAAGATCACTGGGATATCATTAATTCCCCAATCACTTGGTAAACCATGCTTATTACTTTCATCATCTTTAATAATGACTAACCCAGCCAATCCCATGGCAACTTGGTAACCTGTTTTTCCATGTGTATGAGGATGGAACCAGCAGGTTGCTTCAGGTTGATTGACCGTAAAATTTACCTGACGGTTAGCGCCTGAAGCGATAATAGCTTGTGGCCCGCCATCTTGTTCACCCGAGATTTCAAGGCCATGCCAATGCACGGTAGTTTCATCAGAAAGTTGGTTAGCGATATTAATATTGACGTTCTGCCCATTTTTCAGACTAAGTGCAGGGCCAAGCAGATCACCGTTATATCCCCATGTGGTGGTTTTTTTACCCGGAACAAACTGGGATACACCTTGTTTAATCGCTAATTGGATATTACCTTGTGCATCAGGCTCAATCAGTGGCGGGATAGCTAGAGCTGGGAAATTTTCCGCGGCGACCGCAATACGGCTCCACATAGGTAGCGCACTTGCGGCATAAGCTAGGGCACTTAACTTAATGAAATCACGGCGTAACATTGATAACCTTCCTTTTTATTTATCAAATCAATAAGATAATTAAACCAATAGCTCTACTTGAGATTATCGTTTAGAAACAAAATATGGTTTAATATTCTCTAAATAATTCGAGATCCAGCTAGACGCCCGTCAATAAGTCGCTTTGAGCACAGAAAACACGGTGACTAGCACGAGTGAGTGTAGTCCACATACCTTAGCGAGAGGCGTTGCAACTTGAATGATGATGAGAATATCTAAAAATGATAAAGCTTCCCCTTACAGGAAGGTCAAGGAAACCACAGAGTTATTATGGGTATATTACACAGATTTAAGAAAAATATACTTGACTAACAATTCTATTATTATGTTAACGTTACTTGACATAAAAAACAGATAGAATATTGAATGCGCAAATTTACCGTAATTTTTTACCTCATTACTCTGTTAGGGATAACACATTCTGCCAGAGCACTAAGCCCCAATGAAGCTGAAGATCTTGCTGATCTGACGGCGGTTTTCATTTATTTAAAATATGACTGTGGTTATTCGCAAATTCCCGATCGAGAAATTGAACGTGCCATTATTTACTTCGCTCGTAGTAACAAATGGGATCTCGGTGATTATGATTCCAGTAAAATGACCCAGTTAAATAAGGAAAGCTACAATGATCTCAAAGGGATCCCTCTTTCTCAGGAGTTTAAATGTCAATCTTTGGCTCGCGACTCACTAGGATTATTCGCTTACGTCAAATAACGAAACGCTAAGTCATTCAAGGAGCAACTAAAAGACCTGCCAATCAGCTGCTAGGGAACTTAGAAAACACAGTGACTGACATCAGAAAACGTAAGTCACCATGCCCCAATATAAAATGCAGTAACTTGAAACATGACGAGTCTCTATACTCCCCCTTAATCAGGGGAGCTACTATTCCTCTTCTTCGCTCTGCGCTCCTGCCAAAACATAGCAATAGATGGGATACTTTGAATGATCACCATTCTAATAATGTGATTCGACATCACGAACCCTGCGTCGAGATTCATGGTAATAGCCGCAAATGTCATCGCTTCCATGCTGCCTGGCGCCCATGCTAGCAACAAGACAGGGATAGGATATCCTGTTATCCAAGATGCAAATACCGTGATCAATAAGGTTAAAAAGATATTTATAATGACGACTTGCGCTGACGAATAAATATTTTTGATCAGCGATGAAAGTGGAAACACAATAAAATGGTTACCAATATTCATCCCAATCAGCACCATGCTAAGTTCAGTGATCAAAACAGGGAAATTGAGTTGTATATCAAGCCAACTCTGAATTAAGGTTGCTGCTCCCAAAGAAGTCAACATAAAGGGGGCGGGGACATGCATTCTTTGTAAAACCAACCCTAAGCCTAGCCCCGTTAATACAATTACCAATAGCCAAAATGATGATTGCCATGTTAAAGAAGGAAGTACCAAAAGAGGCTGTGGGTCTCCATCACTACCAACGACAACACCCGCTAATAAAATTAGAATAATCAAACGGATAGTATGTGAAATAACAATTTTTTGTGGTGGAGTATGGGTATGATCAGTCAGTGCTAATATCGCAGCCATTGCGCCAGGAACAGAACCTAACATAGCCTCTTGCTTTGTCCAGCCCACTTTACGATGAAACCAGAAGTAGCTAAATGAAAACTGTACTGCGAGGCAAACCACTAGCATGATTAATAACAAAAATAGGTTTTCAGCTTGCCCAAGAGAGACTTGATTAAACATCAAGCCAACAGAGGTACCGAGTGATATTTGTACAAATGTTAAGGTATATTTAGGAACTGCAAATTGGATCTTAAAACGGTTAAACACAATAACAGCGATGATAGGGCCAAACATCAGGGCAAGAGGTACGCCTAGGTGTGTCATTGTCCCACCAATTAAGGCACAAATAACAATCCCCAGTCCCATCTTCAATAATCTTATCATCACACAACCTTATTACTGCAAGAGCATTCAGTGCTTCGATTTATTTAGAGTATAATAGTATCGTTTAACTTGATTGGATTCATTACATTATTGATATATAAATAATCTATAAGTGCTTTATTACTGACCATCATATTAATAAGGAAAGCCGATGACACTGCGTATTACCACTTCCCCTTCCGAAGCCGAAATTGAGCAGATTTATCAGTCATTGCTTACCTATAATTTACAATTTTTCAATGAAGATATTCATAGTCCCCTTGCTGTTTTTTATGAGCGAGAGGGCAAAATATTAGGCGGAATTACCGGTTCTAAACTCGGTAATTGGCTTAGGATAAAATACCTTTGGCTTGATGAATCGCTCCGCAAACAAGGTATCGGAACACAATTGATTCAAGCAATGGAAGATAAAGCTAAACAGTTGGGGGCAAAATACGCTGAAGTCGATACTTTCAGTTTCCAAGCTAAGCCATTTTATGAAAAACAAGGCTACCAAATCATTTCAACGCTGATTGAATACCCCGTTCAACATGAAAAATATTATTTTATGAAAAAATTATCATGTTCTTAACAAAGAACGATAGCCCCCTACAGTTCTTTGTTGATAATTCGAGGTGCAGCTAGGCGACAAGTGAATGAGTCGCTAGGAGCATACATAAGTATGTGACTGACGCGAATGAGCGTAGTCACCATACCTTAACGAAAAGCGCTGCAACTTGAAGTATGACGAGTATCGTTACAACGTATTTTTATCTGCAATAGCTTGGTTAATAATCGCTTTTGCAATCCATTGTGTTAATTCAATCACTTCACTATCATTTTGCTTCCAAATATCTTTTAAGACTAAAAAGATTTCAGAACCATAAATCACTGAAAAAGCTTTAATCACTTTATCAATCAGTTCTGCGGGGAATTCACCTTTCATGGGTGCGGTGACCATAGCTAAAATATCTTTACGGTTCCCTCTTTCAAGGCGTTTTTCTTTTGGATCTAAATTCAATGAGCGTCCCTCTGCCCACTGCTGCAATGAAACCTGTAATGCGGCTCTTAATGCCCCTTCATGTTCAAACATTCTAGGCAAAGCAAAGGATAACAATTCTTTAATGCGTTCCTCTGTTTTTTCACTTTGTGGACGCCATGTTAAAATAGGACCAAGGCTCGCATTAACTGTTGCAGCGATCAGATCGCTTTGAGTTGGAAAATAACGATAAGCGGTCGCCCTTGATACCCCAGCCTCAATAGCCAATTCAGAAACAGATGGCATACCTCCTTTTTCAAACAGTTCTAATGCCGTATTAACTAATAATATATAAGTACGTTTCCTTGTCCCTTTATATTCATTACTAATATTTATTGATGACATCGTTCCCTCCTCCTGAAAACGTTTTGCGACAACAACGATTAACTCATCATGTCATTTTGCCGTAATGGCGGCTACTGCTTATTGAGTTATCTTGAGAACTTATCATTGAGATTGCAAAAACATGACATTTACTTAAAAAGTAAAAACGGCATAAAATTAAAATACTATTATTTATCAATAAATTATTATTATCACAATAAATTTATGTTAATAAAACCAAAAAATGAGACTGCAATCTCATTTTACATTTAACACAAATGATACTATAGTCTCATTCGGATGATAAATTAAACATCTACCTAACCTATATTCTAAATGATTCGAGGTGCAGCTAGGCGGTAAGTGAATGAATTGCTGAAAGTCACCATCGCTTACCCAAAAGCACTGCAACTGGAAGTATGACGAGTATATAAGGATTTTTCGATGAAACAGCATCAAGGATACATCTACATAGCATCAACGTTAGATACCAAAAGTGACGAATTGTTCTATGTCTGCGATTTAATTAAAGCAACAGGTTTGTCCGTTCGTACCGTCGACCTAACCACTCAGCCAAAACAACTTAACAGAAATGCTGATATTAGTGCCCAAACGATTGCCGAATATTACCCTGATGGTGCTAAGGCCGTATTCTGTGGTGATAGAGGAAAAGCGATAGAAGCGATGTCACAAGCTTTTAGTCTTTACCTTGCGGCTCAAACTGATGTTGCTGCGATATTAGGTTTAGGTGGTTCTGGTGGTACTGCATTGATCACTCCTGCAATGCAAGCGCTTCCCGTTGGTATCCCTAAACTCATGGTTTCAACGATGGCCTCAGGTGATATCTCAGGCTATATCGGAGCAAGTGATATTTCCATGATGTACTCCGTCACGGATGTTTCTGGATTAAATATTATTTCTCGTAAAGTCCTTAAAAATGCCGCTAACCAAATCGCAGGTGCAGTCTATTTTCATCGTGAAGACGATACAGATGAAATATTGAAACCAGCCATTGCCCTGACCATGTTTGGTGTGACAACACCTTGTGTTCAGCAACTCACTGAGCGACTTGAATCGCAATACGATTGCTTAGTGTTTCACGCTACAGGTAGTGGTGGTAAAGCAATGGAAAAATTGATTGATAGTCGCCTGCTACACTCGGTACTCGATATCACCACCACAGAAGTTTGTGACTATCTCTTTAATGGTGTTTTAGCCTGCGATGAAGATCGCTTTGGTGCCATTGCACGGACTGAGACCCCGTGTGTGCTTTCTTGTGGCGCACTCGATATGGTGAACTTTGGCCGACCTTCAACCGTCCCAGAGCAATATCGTGACCGATTATTTTATCACCACAATGCCCAAGTCACCTTAATGCGAACCACCAAAGAAGAAAATCAAATCATGGGCCGATGGATAGCAGACAAACTTAACCGCTGCGAAGGTGAAGTCCGTTTTATTGTGCCTACAGCAGGTTTCTCTGCTTTAGACATCGAAGGTGGGCAATTTTGGGATCCTGAAGCGGATCAAGCATTTATCGATGCATTAACTGAAAATATTATAACAACAGAAAAACGCAAACTTATTTTGAGTCCTTACCACATTAACTCAATGGAGTTTTGCGAACAAGTGATTGATTTACACTCTGAATTCGAGTGCAGCTAGGCGACAAGTGAGTGAGTCGCTAGGAGCATACATAAGTATGTGACTGGCGCGAATGAGCGTAGTCACCATACCTTAACGAAAAGCGCTGCAACTTGAAGTATGACGAGTAGATACTCTAAATAATTCGAGGTGCAGCTAGGCGACAAGTGAGTGAGTCGCTAGGAGCATACATAAGTATGTGACTGGCGCGAATGAGCGTAGTCAACAACGCTGCAACTTGAAGTATGACGAGTAATACACCAGGAAATTTTGAACAACGAGTAGAGGTTCACCAATGAAACATAATCGCGAAAGCTTACTGAATAAATTCAAAGAGATGATCGCTAGAGGCGAGCCCATTATCGGCGGCGGTGCGGGTACTGGCTTATCAGCAAAATGTGAAGAAGCGGGTGGCATCGACCTCATTGTTATTTATAACTCTGGCCGCTATCGCATGGCTGGGCGTGGTTCACTGGCTGGTCTGCTGGCTTATGGTAATGCCAACGAAATCGTGATGGATATGGCAAAAGAAGTTCTTCCTGTCGTTAAACACACGCCTGTACTTGCTGGTGTGAATGGCACGGATCCTTTCTGCCAATTCGATCGCTTCCTTGATGAGCTCAAAGCTACTGGATTTGCTGGAGTACAGAACTTCCCGACCGTAGGTCTGATCGACGGTAATTTTCGCGCTAACCTTGAAGAAACAGGAATGGGTTATGGGTTAGAAGTTGATATGATCCGCTTGGCGCATGAAAAAGGCTTACTCACTACACCATACGTATTTAGCCGTGAAGATGCTATCGCGATGACCGAAGCAGGTGCTGACATTATTGTTCCACATATGGGGCTAACCACCGGTGGTAATATTGGTGCAGAAACCGCGTTAACACTCAAAGACTGTGTCCCATTGATTAATGATTGGGCAAAAGCAGCAAAAGCCGTACGCGATGATGTTATTGTGTTATGTCATGGTGGTCCAATCGCCACGCCAGAAGATGCAGAATATATTTTAGCAAATTGCCCTGAGTGCCATGGTTTTTATGGTGCAAGCTCAATGGAACGTTTGCCAACAGAAGTCGCACTAACCGCAACAACAGAAAAATTCAAATCAATTAAGCGTTAATATTTAGCCTACACCAGGGCATTTACTCAAAGCACCTATGACTAGGTGCTTTATTTTTGCTGCTGCCATTTCCACCGCGCCGTTTTTTTGCTTAATACTTTAAACAATAATGGCAATACGACAGGTAAACCAAAATACAATACCCCAAAAGCAAAAGCGATATGCGGTTTTTCTGGGAACTCGCCACCTGAAGGGATTAAATTATAGTAATCAATGGCGTTCAGGTACTCAGGGGTCAAACCGCCATACGGCACTAACCAAGACATCATTAACACTAAACAGATGCAAAACATAAAGTTCATTGCCATCAATGCCGAATACCCCATGTTCTCTTGGCGCTCTTTATCGGTTCGGCTGCTTAACCCATAGATCATGCGATTTAATACGGTAAAACTGTATAAATAAAGGATTAGTGGTGAATCCCCTAATACGGCAAAATTAATGGCAAAAGCAAATAGCCCATATAGCAATGCAAAAAAGATGAGTACTTTGATATTACGCGTGATCGACATGAAAACGCCTGAGTGCACTAAAATAAACTCAAAAATTAGAATTAACGTTAAATTATAAATCAGTGCGACATCATAATATTCAGGAAAAAACCAAACAGAAAGAATAAAGCCTACGTAAAATAACGAGAACCCAACGCCGATCATTTTTGACAACATACGCAGCACACTAAAAGCATGTTTGCTTTCTACTATGTTTTTAGCTGGTTTGTTGCTGGCAGAGAAAAAGGGTTTGGTATCTGCATTATCTTTTTTGTTTGGGCTTTTAGCCATGTTATACACTCAATGAAATACTGCAATTAAAAGCGTAAGCGGCATGAATGCATACTCTAGATAATTCGAGTGAGCGTAGTCACTATAGCTTAACGAACGACGCTGCAACTTGAAGTATAATGAGTATATTTATGGCAATCATGCCATCCAGTATTAGACTAACTTAGCAATCAAATTATCAAGATCACCTTGTAAGAAATTAACCGGTGGAATTTCAATGACAGTATAAGCACCTGACGTCTGTTTCATCGATGCTCTCGCCGCGGAAACCATAAATTGTGACGTCAGCGCAGGGTTATTTATACGCATCGAATATTCAAATAGTTGATTATGCGTAGCTCCAGACACCCCTTTATGGGTCATATGGACGCCATGACCAACATCTTTTAATTCATCCACACTATCAACTTGGCGAATATGTGTTTCATCAGAGGCGAAATAGCTGTCTGCTTTGATCGCTTTTGCAACATCATTAAAATTCGCACCCGCCTCTAACTCTATGTAAACCATACGGCGATGAACGCCCGTACCTAGAGGGATGGTTACTGATAATGCGTCTTTGACACCTGCAATGGCTTTAGCCGCTACACTGTGACCCATACTCATTCCAGGACCAAAGTTGGTGAATGTGACGCCTTTAGGAGCCATAGCTAACATTAATGTACGTAAAATTGAATCAGAGCCTGGATCCCAACCTGCGGAAACAACTGCTACACGATTATGTTGTTTGGCGACGTTATCGAGACGCTTTTTTAGTGCCACAATATCTGAATGCACATCAAAGCTATCCACCGTGTTGATCCCAAGGCTGAGGATCTTTTCAGCTAAATCACCAATGGCACGTGTCGGAGAGCACAGTAGTGCCACATCAACTTTACCGAGTTTTTCAATATCATCAACGACTGTATACGCTGCTAATTCAGTTGGGATATCTTGAATATTACGACGAACTACGCCAACCAGCTCAAAATCTTCCGCAGCTAGCACGGCTTCGAGTGCGTAACGGCCGATATTACCATACCCCACTATCGCAGCTTTAATTTTTGTCATTGTCACTCCTTTACCGTTCTGATGTTGTTTTTTGTATTGATATCAATCGTTACCAATCGCCTTAACTTAGCAGAATCATCAAAATTAAACAAAAGATTAACCTTCCAGCAAATAAGGATCATTAGACTCTGTTATCTAAGATAAAATGCGGGTAGAATCAGCCGGCTTTTCTGACTTATATAATTTTATCCAGATAACATTACTAATATTATTTTGAAGGTTCTCAATGCATCAATCTGATGTCACTGAGAGATCACTCTTTTCTCTCAGTTGGCCAATATTTATTGATATTTTTCTTCATTTGGCCACATTACTTATCAATACCTACATGGTTAGCCACGTTTCAACTGCCTACCTCGCAGCAATGGGGGTTGGGAATCAGGTATTTGATCTTTTTATTACCATATTTAGCTTTATTAGTGTGGGATGTAGTGTTGTTATTGCTCAATATCTCGGCGCAGGACGACGAGAAAAAGCCAATCAAGCTATCCATATTTCTATTGCATTTAACTTTATTTTGGGGCTTTCCAGTGCGCTGATTATCTTATTCTTTGGCTATAAAATTCTCAGCGTCATGAATATGCCTTCACATTTAATGGATGATGGTTACGCCTATTTACATATTCTTGGCATCTGTTTGATCCCTGAAGCCATTTCCATCATTCTTGCAGCTTGCTTACGTGTCTATGGGAAAGCACAACCTGCAATGTGGGTAACATTAATTGCCAACGTAATTACTGTATTAGGTAATATCATTGTATTGTATGGCTTCTTTGGCCTACCACAATACGGACTCGAAGGAGTTGCATGGTCAACCGTAGTGGGTCGTATTGTCGCCGCTATTCTACTATTTTGCCTGTTATTCTATGGGTTAAGAATTAAGTTTACGCCAAAGCTGCTAATACACTGGTCACGCAATATGCTGGGCAAAATTTTGCATATCGGCTTGCCATCTGCAGGAGAAAACCTTGTGTGGATCCTGCACTTTATGACCGCCTCCGCATTTATCGGCTTAATGGGTGAAAACTCCCTTGCAGCACAAACACTCTATTTCCAGCTATCTCTGTTTATTATGCTATTTGGGATTTCCATTAGTATTGGTAATGAGATTATGGTGGGTCATCTTGTTGGAGCCAAACGCTTTAACGATGCCTATCATCGTGGCGTAAAAAGCTTAAAAATGGGCTTTTATGTCACCATTGGGGTTGTGTTTTTCTTTTGGTTATTCCGTGGGCCAATCCTTGAGAATCTGACCGAAGATCAAAATATTGTCAATCTACTACTCCCTTTGTTCTTATTATCTGTCTTTTTAGAACCCGGTAGAACGATCAACATCGTGATGGTTAACGCACTTAGAGCCTCTGGAGACGCTCGTTTCCCGCTGTGTACTGCAATCATCTTTATGTGGGGTGTGGCTATCCCACTAGGTTATTTCCTTGGTATCAAAATGGAGATGGGTCTACTTGGGATCTGGCTCGGTTTCTTCGCTGATGAGTGGCTACGTGGATTAACCAATGCATGGCGTTGGCGCTCTCGTAAATGGCAAACTAAGCGTTTGGATTTGGAAAATTAATCTGTCCCATAATGAAAACCTACCTAATTGTATTAGGTAGGTTTTTTGTGATAAACATCAAACTCAAAAAAAATTTCTTCAATATAATAATATTGCAGCAAAATATTCTCTAAAATCCTTCTTTCCACTCTAACATAATGAAAATTTTCTCCTGATTTTTATTTAAAATACCCCTATTAAATCGCTGTTTTTAAGGGTACTCACTATGCAAGCTCAATTTCCCCTATGGCAATACTTTATTAATGCAGTAAAACAAGAAGTAAAGCCTGCATTGGGCTGTACTGAACCAATTTCTCTTGCGCTAGCCGCAGCGAAAGCCGCTGCGTGTGTGGGTGGTGAAGTGACCCGAGTAACCGCATTTGTTTCACCTAACCTAATGAAAAATGGTATGGGGGTTACCGTTCCGGGAACCGGTATGGTAGGACTGCCTATTGCAGCAGCACTTGGCGCCATAGGTGGCGATGATAAAGCAGGACTTGAGGTATTAAAATCAGCGTCCGCATCGGCAATAGAGCTTAGCAAAACCATGCTTGCTCAAGGCTTAATTACTGTTGATATTAAACAGCCTTGTGATGATGTGGTGTATTCAGAAGCAACTGTGTTTACAACACAAGGTTCTGCAACCGTGATTATTGCAGGCTCTCATACCCATGTGGTAAAAGTGATTAAAAATGACAAGGTGATTTTTGATCTTACCCAAAAAGAGCATTCAGAAGACTTCCCTGTTGACTGCGCCGCTGATGTGACACTTCCACCAATTACGGCGAAGGCGGTTTATCAATTCGCAACACAAGCCCCCTTTGAAGATATTCGTTTTATCTTAGAAGCAGCACAGTTAAATGATGCCTTATCACAAGAAGGCTTACGCAATGTGTACGGGTTACACATCGGCAAAACACTGCAAACACAACGTGATCGCGGTTTATTATCAAAAGATTTATTATCAGAGATAATGATCCGCACCTCCGCGGCATCCGATGCGCGTATGGGAGGAGCAATCCTACCGGCAATGAGTAATTCAGGATCGGGTAACCAAGGGATCGCAGCAACCATGCCAGTGGTCGTCACCGCAGACTATTTGCAATCTACAGAGGAGCAGCTTGCAAGAGCCTTAATGTTATCTCATTTAATGGCTATCTATATTCATAATCAATTACCCGCTCTTTCTGCACTGTGTGCGGCTACCACCGCAGCGATGGGGGCTGCCGCAGGTATTGCATGGTTGCTTGAGTCCCGTTATGAAGTGGTTGCCATGGCGATCAGTAGTATGATTGGCGATGTGAGTGGCATGATCTGTGATGGGGCATCCAATAGCTGTGCCATGAAAGTATCAACCAGCGCTAGCGCCGCTTATAAAGCTGTATTAATGGCACTCGATAATAGCTGTGTAAGAGGTTCTGATGGAATTGTGTCTGATGATGTTGACCAATCGATCAGCAATTTATGTTCTTTAGCAACAGGGTCAATGCGCCATACCGACGTACAAATTATTGAAATAATGGCAGCGAAAGCACGATAACTGATTAACTCCCCCACTACAGGCAATTGTTCTACCTCAATTGCCTGTTTTTTATCTGATTTGGCGACAGCAAAATATTGCCTAAAAGTGTTAATTTATTTGTAATTGTGCAAATTTTTCACGAATTTGCTGTTCTGGTAAATTAACCCCAATGAATACTAACACGCTACGTCTAGGCTCATTTTGTTGCCAATCACGATCCCAGTCAGCACTATAAAGCCGTTGTACGCCTTGGAACAATAGCCGCTTAGGTTCATCTTTAATCGATAAAATACCTTTATAACGCAATAGGTTATCAGCGAAGCCTAAGAGCAATTCTTCCATGACTTGTGAAACCGCCATTAACTCTACAGGGTAATCAAATTCAACAACAATTGAACCGACTTCATTAGACTGTTTTGGGGTAAAACGGAACGTTGGCTGTGAGACTTTTAGTTGAGAATCGAGTAAGAAGCCTTGCACATTAAATAATAAATCAAGATTAATATCGCCATGGATCACTGGATAGATAGGCGCTCGTGCATTAATACGCTGTAGACGCTCTGTCAACGCTTCATGATCAGGCTGAATATCTGTTTTGGTAAGTAAAATACGATCTGCATAGCCAACTTGAGCTTGTGCAATTGCAAAATCATTCAATTGCTTATCAGCATGTACTGCATCTACTAAGGTGATAATGCCATCTAATAAAAAGCGTTCACAAAGGACTTCGTGTGAGAAAAAAGTTTGAGTGATCGGCCCTGGATCAGCCATTCCTGTGCATTCAATCACCAAGCGGTCAAAATTGATATTGCCGCTATCTAAACCATCAAGTAAATCTAACAACGCATTTTCCAACTCATTTGAACGACTGCAACAAATACAACCGTTACTGAGAGTGGTAATTTGCGTTGCACGATCACCAATTAATGCATTATCAATCGGCACTTCGCCAAATTCATTTTCAATCACCGCGATTTTATGGCCGTGATCCGCCTGCAAGATATGACGCAATAAAGTGGTTTTCCCCGCACCGAGAAATCCCGTTAAGATCGTTACTGAGATCGGTTTCATATCGTCCTCTTACATTATTTGTTAACAACAGCGAAATCCGCCTTTACCACTTCCACCATAACGCGCATCTTGGCGCTCACGAAAAAATTCTTTATACGTCATCACAGGTTTATCTGGATGGTTATCTTTCATATGTTGTACATAGGTATCATAGTCTGGGATCCCGACCAACATACGAGCCGCTTGCCCAAGGTATTTACCTGTCTTGCCTAAATTTCCAAACATCATATCACTCCAAGACAAATGCCCTGCATCGCGTTGATAGCAATGCAGGGCACCCTATTATCAATATCGACTAAAGATTAATGTGACGATGTTTTCACACCCTCTTTAGGAACTGGTACATACGGTGTTTCTGCATCAGTACGATTCGGGTTTTTATATGCCTTCATTGCCGTTCTAATACCATAGAAAATAATACCGTAGACAACAACTAAGAACAGAATACTCAGACCCGCATTAGTATAGTTATTGATAATTATGTGATTCATGTCTGTGATTTGTTGTGCTGTTAGATCAGCACCACCTGCTGCGATTTTCTCTTTGTAAGATTTTGCCAGATATAGGAAACCTTCAAGTTGAGGGTTATCACTGAACAATTTCAGACCTAATGCCCAAGTGGTACAAATCAATAACCAAACCGCTGGCAACACAGTCACATAAATATACTTACTGCGCTTCATTTTAATTAACACCACGGTACTCAGAACCAATGCAACAGCCGCTAACATTTGGTTTGAAATACCAAATAAAGGCCACAGGCTCTTCACACCACCAAGTGGGTCAACAACGCCTTGATATAACAGATAACCCCACAAGCCTACACAGCCTGCTGTACCTATGATACCCGCCAATAATGAATCTGTTTTTTTCAGAACTGGCACAAAGTTACCTAACAAGTCTTGTAACATAAAGCGGCCTGAGCGCGTTCCCGCATCCAAGGCAGTTAAGATAAATAATGCTTCAAAGAGGATACCAAAGTGATACCAGAAGCCCATATTTGCCGCAGGTATAATTTCATGGAAAACATAAGCGATACCTACAGCTAGAGTTGGAGCACCACCCGCACGGTTAAGAACAGAAGGTTCCCCAATATCTTTTGCCGTTTGCATAATTTGCTCAGGGGAAATCACAAAGCCCCACGAGCTGACTGTTGCAGCGGCATGGACAGAAACATCTTTCAGTTGTGCCAAGATTGCTGCGCCATCAGGGCCACCCAACTCATGCAGATTTGGCATAGTAATGCCCAAAGCAGCAGGAGGAGTATTCATCGCAAAATAGAGACCCGGCTCAATAATTGAGGCTGCAACTAATGCCATGATCGCAACAAATGATTCCATTAACATCGCGCCATAACCGATATAACGCGCATCTTTTTCATTAGCTAGTAATTTAGGTGTCGTTCCCGATGCAATCAAAGCATGGAATCCAGATACCGCACCACAAGCGATAGTAATAAATAAGAATGGGAACAAGGTACCTTTCCAAACTGGGCCTGTACCATCAACAAACTGAGTTACCGCAGGCATTTTCAGCTCTGGGTTTAAGATGACAATACCTACAGCCAATCCAACAATCACCCCAATTTTCAGGAACGTTGCCAGATAGTCACGAGGTGCCAAAATCAACCAAACAGGTAATAACGCAGAAATAAAGGCATAACCCACTAAAACATAAGTGATGGTAGTATCTTTGAAGGTTAGCGCTGGTCCCCAGTATGGGTCATGAGCAATCACACCACCGAACCAGATAGATAAAATCAGTAGCACAATACCAATAACTGAAACTTCACCGACTCGCCCCGGCCGTAGATAGCGCATGTATATCCCCATAAATAGCGCAATTGGCACAGTAGAACACACGGTAAACACGCCCCATGGACTTTCTGCCAATGCTTTTACTACGATAAGTGCCAGCACGGCTAATATGATGATCATAATGAGGAAACAGCCAAAAAGGGCAATAGTTCCGGGGATCGGCCCTAGCTCTTCCTTAACAATTTCACCTAATGATGCACCGTTACGGCGTGAAGAGATAAACAACACCATAAAGTCTTGCACTGCACCTGCCAGCACCACACCGGCTAATAGCCATAACGTACCCGGTAAGTAGCCGACTTGAGCCGCCAAAACGGGGCCCACAAGTGGTCCCGCACCAGCGATAGCCGCAAAATGGTGACCGAATAGAACGTTTTTATTTGTTGGTACATAGTTTAAGCCATCATTATTAATCACCGCAGGTGTTGCGCGTGTTTCATCAAGCTTCATCACTTTTTTAGCGATGTACAAACTATAATAACGATAAGCAATAAGATAGACCGCCACAGATGCAACAACAATCCATAGCGCACTAATATGTTCCCCACGTCTAAGTGCAACCACACCTAGACAAACCGCACCAATGATACCCAGTATCATCCACGGAATGTGCTTTAAAATACCATTTTTGTTCATAGAACACCCTTCTGAGGTAAAACGAACTTTCTTATGTTTTAGATTAAATAACAAATTGATTTTATTAGTTATTTAATGCTAAGCGAGTCTCTTTCTCATCACAGAACGACTATTTAATATTTGAGCTCTGCCATGGTGTCTATGTTACGAAATATCCATTTGTGAATGTCTAAAGAGAGGGCGAGCGGTTACATATGAAATTAAGCGGTCAGTTTTTCACTGTGAATGGTTTTATCAGAGGAAGAAGAACAGGAGAAGTGTGATTAACTTAACAATAATCATGCATTATCAATAAGTTAATCATATTAAATAAAATGATAATAATAAGGTTAATTGTTAATTAAATTAAATATTATGGTTTCTCACTCGATGTTATTACATGACCATGAGTATCGATCAATACCCAGTCACCACCAACCCACCAGCTATGCTCTCCATCTGTTTCAAGCTGACACCCCGTACCAACATTGGCTTTACCATTTTCAAATGGATAAGCACAATCATATTTAGCTTCGATAACAATATTTCCTGTTTTCTCATCAGCAAAACCGATTTTATTACCCTGGCGAATGCGATAAACCCCATCTTTAGCTTCATCAGGCCAGTTATCAAAGTAATAAGGCTGATAGACTTTGTTTCCTTGCTTATCAATAACAAATAGCCCCTGATGAGGAATATTTTTTAAACAATACTGATAGTATGAGTCTGGTTCGAAACAACTGAGCTGTTGTTCGGGAGCATCCAAAAGTTGAACATATTGTTCATGTAATGAATTCGCTAACAGCATAGAGGGCATCACAGATACCAGTAGAAATAGACGTTGAGTGACCGTATTAAACATCATGCTTTAACACCTATATTGATTTTTCAGTATGTAAGCAATATAGCGGATTTCTTAGCAAAAAAACTCGGAAAAAAATGAAAAAACAAATTATAAAATAAACAGTTATTCACTTATTAATAACCAATAAGAAAAAAACACCCTCAAATAAACCAAAATGAAAACAACACAGTATATAGCTCAACAAACATATACCTGACTAAATCATTTTGAACTCACTCACATAATCATCACATTATTCATACATTAATAAAACAAAACGTTATTGTTAATAACATGAAAAATAATTGTTGAATTAATGATTTTGCTGGGGGAAAAATGCGTATGGAAAACTATGACTATATTATTGTTGGAGCAGGATCCGCAGGTTGTGTGATCGCCGCAAGGCTGATCAAAGAAACACAATCACGAGTCCTACTCCTTGAAGCTGGTGGTAGTGATAATCATTTATATATCAAGATGCCAGCAGGTGTTGCAAAAATTATTGCACAAAAAAGTTGGCCTTATGAAACGGAACCAGAGCCACATGCCAACAACCGAAAAATGCAAATAGCTCAAGGTAAAGTACTCGGGGGCAGTAGCTCTGTTAACGGTATGATTTATATTCGAGGCCAACAACAAGATTACGATAATTGGGCGCAAGTCTATGGTTGTGATGGTTGGGGCTATCAAGATGTTTTGCCGTGGTTTAAAAAAGCAGAGAAAAATGAAAGCCTTTCCAATGAATACCATGGCACAGATGGCATACTACCTGTCAGTGAAAACCGTTATCGCCATCCACTGTCAATGGCTTTCATACGTGCGGCCCAAGAGCAGGGATTACCTTATGTTAATGATTTAAACGGCGAAAGCCAGCAAGGTGTCGGCTTTTATCAAACCACAACACAGAATGGCGAAAGGGCCAGCACATCCAAAACCTATCTAAAAAGTGTTGCACAAAGTGATAAGCTAACATTAAAACTAAACAAGCAAGTTAATCGTATCATCATTAAAGATGGCATTGCTGTCGGTGTTGCTTATCAAGGCAACAATGGCCACGAAATAGAAGCTTTCGCAAACCAAGAAGTCATTATTTGTGCTGGAGCGATGGGTTCAGCAAAACTACTCATGTTGTCGGGTATTGGCCCTAAACAACATTTATCGTCATTAGATATCGAGACGATTGCCGATCTCCCTGTTGGCAAAAACTTTCATGACCACCTTCATATGTCAATTAACGTGACAACTAAAGAACCAATTAGCCTATTTGGAGCCGACCAAGGGGTAAATGCACTAAAGCATGGTTTTCAGTGGTTAGCTTTTCGCAGTGGGCTACTCGCTTCAAACGTACTTGAAGGCGCAGCATTCATTGATAGTTGTGGTCAAGGACGACCAGATGTACAGATCCACTTTTTACCGATATTAGACAGTTGGGACGATGTTCCCGGAGAACCGCTTCCAGCAGCACACGGCTACACGTTAAAAGTTGGCTACTTACAACCCAAATCTCGCGGTGAATTACTACTGCGCAGTAAAGATCCACAAGCCTCCCTAAAAATTCACGCCAACTACTTAGCAAGACAAGAAGATCTAGAAGGTTGTAAACGTGCAGTGAAATTTGGCTTACAAGTCCTTGACTCTGAAGCACTGCAAGCCGTCAGCCAACAGTTGCTTATGCCACCAGCAGAAGTTCGCCATGATGAGGCGGCATTGGAAGAGTTTGTACGTAATTTCTGTAAAACCGTTTACCATCCCGTGGGCAGTTGTCGAATGGGGCAAGATACAGAGACATCCGTCACTGATTTACGCTTACGTGTTCATGGAATTGATAAATTACGGGTTATCGATTGCTCAGTTATGCCTGAAATCCCAAGCGGTAATACCAATGCGCCAACGATTATGATTGCAGAACGCGGAGCTGCAATGATTATAGAGGATAATCATTGATCCTAATAATAGCCCGACTGAACTAAGCGGGCTATTTTTAGCAAAATCGTCATTAATGATTTGTTGCTCTAGTCTACCAATTCATTATTAGCTACATAAATTTTTAAATATCTGTATTAGCCCTTAACCTTAACAGTTGCAGCCGCTTTTTTTGCCATAGTTAACGCATCATCAATCGACTCGCCAATTGCTAGGGCTACGCCTAAACGACGTGTTCCTGCTATTTCAGGTTTACCAAACAAACGTAATTGAACATCGGAACCCAACGCTTCAGCAATATCATCAAAAACGACATTTTTACTGTGTAATTCAGGCAAAATAACGGCCGATGCACTTGATCCATATTGACGAATACAGCCGATAGGAAAACCTAGGAATGCACGTACATGCAAGGCAAATTCAGATAAATTTTGTGAGATTAATGTCACCATTCCAGTGTCATGAGGGCGAGGGGAAACTTCATTAAAAATGACATCATCACCACATACAAACAGCTCAACGCCAAATAAGCCATGACCGCCTAATGCGGTAACAATTTTAGCGGCGGCATCTTGTGCATTTTTTAAGGCCGTTTCACTCATCTGTTGGGGCTGCCATGATTCACGATAATCGCCTTTTTCTTGCCGATGACCGACTGGTGCGCAAAAGTGAATGCCATCTACTGCACTGATGGTTAACAGAGTGATTTCAAAATCAAAATGCACCATTTTCTCTACAATGACACGGCCTTGGCCCGTGCGCCCACCCTCTTGAGAATAATGCCAAGCAGCTCCAAGTTCAGCTTCATGACGAATAACACTCTGCCCTTTACCTGACGAACTCATAACGGGTTTAACAATACATGGGAACCCAATTTCATGAGCCGCTGCGATAAAATCCGTTTGAGTTTCAACAAACCGATACTCTGAAGTTGGCAATTTTAACTCTTCCGCTGCAAGCCTACGAATGCCTTCACGATTCATGGTTAAATAAACCGCGTTTGCAGAAGGGACCACTTTTTGACCTAGCTGCTCTAACTCCACTAATGTTTTGGTCGCAATAGCTTCAATTTCAGGCACAATAAAATCAGGCTTTTCTTTATCGACCAGTTGGCGGAGCGCATTACCATCTAACATATTAATCGTATAGCTACGGTGTGCTACATGCATCGCAGGCGCATTGTCATAACGATCAACGGCAATGACTTCAATCCCTAAACGCTGGCACTCGATCGCCACTTCTTTTCCTAGCTCCCCTGAGCCAAGTAACATAACTTTTGTTGCTGAAGGGCAAAGCGCTGTACCTAATTGATTCATGTTAGATAACCTTGTATGTAAAAACGCCAATTTAACAAACCGATTCATATAAAGTATATACGCAAACGATTGCCTAAACCACTACAGATCGACAACATTCATTATTTATTATAATTGAGGCGTTTTATCACGCCCTGTCACATAGGCAACGCGCTTATGATACTGCGTATAACGTTTATGCAGTAAAGCAATCACACAGCATAATAACCCTAGCCAAATCAATGAGAAGCTAACACCTTTAATCCAATCAAATAATTCATTGAATAAAAATACAGCTAATAAAAATTGAATAGTTGGCTCGATATATTGTGCCAAACCGATGACAGTCAATGTAGTACGTTTGATTGCTGCCGTAAAAAACAGCAATGGAATAATGGTCACAGGCGCGGCTAACATATAGAGCATTTTAATAGACCAATCACCTGCAAAGACTGCACTCAAGTCATTCGCAGATAACCACCCAATAATCACAAAAGCAATTGGTAATAACCAAACCGCTTCAACAAACAAAGAAGTGATCACATCAAAACGGATAAATTTACGGATCAGGCCATAAACCGCAAATGCACTTCCCATAATCAAAGCAAGCACAGGCAGCTCACCATATTGCCAAATTTGAAAGCTTACTCCTGAAAAAATTAGTAATACCGCCATTTTTTCGGCCACGACCAATCTTTCATGCAAAAACACCACACCTAATAAAATCGAAAATAACGGATTGATAAAATAGCCAAGGCTAGCAGCTAAAACCTGACCATGGGTTAATGCGTAGGTAAAGGCTCCCCATGAAATCGCCATGATTGACGAACTAAACAAACACAGAATAATTGAGCGCTTATCAGCCCAAACCTGCTTCCATAGTGTTTTATTTTTAATAATAAAGCGGATTAACAACAAAAAAGGGACCGACCAAATCACCCGCTGAGCCAGCAACTCTAAAGGCTCAGCGCCCGGTAACAAGCGATAAAAAAGTGGTGTGATCCCCCAAAGAATATAAGAAAAGATAGCCAATGCTATCCCTGATCTGAGTAACATATATAATCCAGAGCTTATTCATCAATATTAGGCGCTTGTTATACTTCAAGTTGCAGCACTTTGACTAAAGTCTGAGTGACTAGGTATATTCACGACTCTCCACATACTTATGTATGACAACTAACCACACAGACACTTATCATCTAGCTGCACCTCGAATTATTTAGAATATATATGATACTCCTTTATTTATCTAAATGAATGATTGTTATCAAATTTTAAAGTTCACGAATATGTAATGGTGGTTGCTGACGAATAAACTCCGCTAACTCATCTTGAGAAGGGGCTGCACTGATCGCCCCCTTACGAGTGGTTGCTAATGCACCACAGGCTGCGGCTTGTGTGATGATTGTTAAAAAATACTCATCACTGTCATTAACGCCAAATTGAGATATCGCCGCGAGTAAACCTGCCATAAATGCGTCTCCAGCACCTGTCGTATCAATACTTTCAACGCGATACGCACTGATCGCAATCTGCCGCTTAGGTGTTAAAACGACACAACCTTTTGCCCCCTGAGTAATAATTTTTAAGCTTGCGGGATAACCCGTTAACTTTTCAAGCGCCATATCAAAAGAGACTTCTTCAGTTAACCATAACAGCTCTTCTTCCGACAATTTTAAGATATCCGCCTGATGAGCAAACCGTTCAACGGTAGTTTGCATTTCAATAGGATCAGCCCACATTTGTGGCCGGATATTGACATCAAAGCTCAATAGTCCCTCTGACTGTTTCATCTTATCCATAGCTTCGAGCAATGAACCTCGACAAACTGGATGAACCAGTGCTAGTGAACAAAAATGTAAGATACCTTTGTCAAAAATAGGTAAATTTTTATTACTGAGAAACTGGTCTGCGGAAGGTGAAACTAAAAAAGAGAATTCACGCTCACCATTTTCCTGTAAGGAGACCAGTACCGTGCTAGTACGATGTAATTCATCAAACTCCATTGATGAGGTATCAACGCCCAAATCAAATAAGGTTTTTTGCATAAAATGACCAAATGCATCTTCCCCTACTCGACCAATAAAACCACTAGATTGCCCTAATTTAGCGATCCCAGCCGCGACATTTACTGGAGCCCCCCCCGCACAGGCCTCATATTGCATATTCTGTAAAGGGATCAAATCAACAACCGCATCACCTAAAGACCAAACTTTCATGATTTCTCCTTTCTAAGATCTAACTTAGCGATCATTTACGATAATTATCACTAGAAATACAAACTTGTTAACGTTAACATCAATAACTAGCAGTATAAATAAAAAGCAATATCAACGCACGTGTTATATCCCCCCTTCGTTATATTTAGGGATATACAAAGAAGTGAGCTTTGCCAAAAATTGATTTTGAAAATAAAAGGAATATTGATGAAACAGCGTATTGAACAAGCAACGATAGCACTTGAAACTGCTCGATTATCCCTTGATAAGCAGTTTTATCCTGAATATCACCTTGCGACCTACGCAGGTTGGCTAAATGATCCAAATGGACTTATTTATCATAATGGTCTGTATCATGCATTCTATCAACATCACCCCTACAGTGCAGACTGGGGACCAATGCACTGGGGACATGCTACGAGCAAAGACATGGTTCATTGGCAACACCAACCAATAGCACTCGCACCGGGTGAGCAGTACGATCGCGATGGGTGCTTTTCAGGATCTGCCGTCAGCCATGATGGAAAGTTGTATTTATTTTATACAGGACACATTTGGCTATCAGACGTCGGTGATGATAGCCAAATTTATCAGGCACAGTGCTTAGCAGTTAGCGATGATGGCATCCATTTTGAAAAAAAAGGTGTCGTGCTCCCCTCACCTGAAGGCTATATGCATTTTCGTGACCCAAAGGTATGGTATCAAGATTCGCGTTGGTGGATGGTTGTTGGAGCAAGAGATAGTTCTGACCTAGGGCAGGTCCTACTTTTTCATAGTTATGATCTATTTAATTGGTCTGAAGATTACCAAATACTTGCCAAAACAGACGATAAAAATGTCTATATGTGGGAATGTCCCGATTTTTTCCCACTTGGAGAGCAATTTGTCACACTATTTTCCCCACAAGGGAAAAAACCACAAAACCATCAATATCGCAATCGTTTCCAAAATGGTTATCTGGTTGGTAACTGGTCACCTAACCAATGTTACGAAGTGACAAATCAATTTAGTGAAATCGACTATGGACATGATTTTTATGCGCCACAAACTTTTTTATCTAAAGATGGACGACGTATTGCCATTGCATGGATGGATATGTGGGAAAGCCATATGCCATCAAAACCTCATGGTTGGTCCGGTTGTTTGACTCTTCCGAGAGAACTCACATTAAGCGATCAAGGCAAAGTCTACGTTAATCCAATTAAAGAACTCGCCACTCTTCGCCAATCGGCCATAGAGATTGAACCTTGTATATTTGAAAAAAACACCCAAATTATGCTACTTGAAGATGCGACAGCTTGTGAAGTTGAGTTAATTTGGGATTTAGAAAATAGCCCCGCGGAGAAATTTGGGTTTTGGGTTGGTAATGGTGCTCAATTTTTTATTGATGGCCAATCACAGCAACTTGTTTTAGCTCGCCACTACCCTGAGCATACAATCAGTGATTATCGCAGTGCGGCTTTACCGCAAACTCGCCAGCTAAAAATCCATGCATTCATTGACAAATCAAGTCTTGAAGTATTTATCAATGAGGGGGAAATTTGTTTTACTAGCCGTATATATCCACAAAAAAACCAACGTGCTTTAACATTATTTGCGATTAACCAATCGGCAAAATTACTCAAAGCGACTTTATGGCGACTCAACAAAGCTGTTGAATAATATTTTTAAGGGGGACGTTTGCTAATAAGCGTTCCCTTAAATTGATGACCTTTCTAATAAATCACATGCAACATATTGAGTACCATTATTTTTCCGTTGCTCAATGATATGTAATGCAGCTTGTTCCCCTAATTGATAATGAGGTAACACAACCGTTGTTAGTGGTGGATAAAATAACTCACCAACGCCAATCATATTGTCATATCCCAATACTGCCACATCTTTTGGAATGTGGATCCCTTTGCCCAATAACACTTGATAAGCTAAAAAAGCAATACGGTCATTACCACACACCACAACATCAAAATCAGGTTGGCCATTTTTACAATGATTATTAATCAATCCAACCACATCGAGATAATGCTCATCGCCCATCGCTAAATGATACTGTTGTAATACCTCAGTGGCGAACCCAGCATCACACCAAGCTGACTCAACTGCTTTTCTACGTATATTTCCGGCTAACGTTTCTTTTGGTATATATAAACATAATGGTTTCCGGTAACCTTTTTCGATTAATTTGCGCATAGCATTATATTGCCCGTTGTAATCATCAGGTATATACGCCGGTAACCGCTTTTGTACATCAATACAGTTAGCTAGTACTAAATGGTTTTTATGTAGCCCCTCAGGAATAGAAACTTCCCTTAACCCCATCGTAGTATAAATAATACCATCAGGCCGCTGAGATAATAATTGCCTTACTGCTCGCTCATTGTCTTCATTTGATGTGATGTTGACCACAAAGCTACTCCATCCAAATTGCCTTGCCGTCTGTTCTATTGAAAGAATAATCTCAACAGAATAGGGTGTAGTCGCAGTATCGAGAGCTAAAACGCCTACTGTTGATACTTTTGATCC
The DNA here is from genome assembly GCF_016618195.1 of Providencia manganoxydans. NCBI lineage: Bacteria > Pseudomonadati > Pseudomonadota > Gammaproteobacteria > Enterobacterales > Morganellaceae > Providencia > Providencia manganoxydans. The sequence continues at coordinate 1,198,216 of NZ_CP067099.1, read as the reverse complement.
TTTGCCTCGAATTTTTCGAGCTGAAAAGTCAGGGACATAATTAAGGTTTCGAATGGCTTCCTGTACCTGCTTAAGGGTCTCAGGTTTCAGAAGCTCAGGGTTATTGATAGCTCTTGAGACTGTCATCAATGAAACATTAGCAAGTCGAGCTACATCTTTTAAAGAAGCCATTTAAGTATTTTCACTCAGCTATGTAATAGTAAATGAAAATTCTAACATGATAGAGATAAAAATCATCTACCATCTTATTCAGCAATCACGTAATCATTACAAATGAAACTACACAAAATCTAGCGCTAGTGCTTTTTATGACTACTATTTTGAGATATTATCATTCCAATGTGTAAAAAAATTTTATAACATATCTAAAATATTAAAGTAGCCAAACCTAAGGATAAGTAAAAACACTTACATATCCCGCTAGGTATTTATTATTTCTTACTTACTGACACAAATATTAACCATTAATTCTACTTTTATATTAAATTTATCTAGCTGTGAAATATAATATAAATTAAGGTCAGTAAAGGTTCATAAATACATTAATAATAAAACTAAAAAATTAGCGAGAAAATATTACCATAGGCTTACTTCGCTATCGGTTAAACGTATTTTTTTGAATTTATATGAATATCAAATCAGTGTAACAGGAGTATGGTGATGAATAACACCATTCACGTAATCATAGAAAGCGATAATGTCATTAAGAATAAGCTGAAACCAATGATGGAATCTTTTGGGTTCAATTTTAAGTTCTATAATGATGAAGATTTATTTACAAGTAATTATACGTACCCTGATGAAGAAGGAGCAAAAGAGTGCGTATTAATATTCTTAAATAGTGAAAGTAATCATATTGGTAGGTTGAGCAATATCAATACTTACTTCGGTATTATTCCCTTTATAGTTTTCTCCGAAAAGCCCTCTTTAGAGCTCTGTCGCGAAAGTTTTAAATCTGGTGCCTTCGACTTTTTCTCATTTCCATTTAAAGATTCAGATATTGCACACTCAGTAAGTAATGCTATGGAGCAATTCATGAGTGAATATGAAGAACTTAAAAAATTCACTGAGTTAACCGATAAATTTGACAGACTCTCTAATCGTGAAAAAGAGATTATGGATATGATTTTAGAAGGAAATACCAGTAAAGAAACTGCTGAGAAACTTGCTCTATCACCAAGAACCGTTGAAGTTCACAGGTCAAATATTTATACCAAACTTGGGATAAAATCTTTACCACAATTAATTCAAGAATATGAATACATAAACACTTACTCTAGATATTCATGAACCAATAATAAGTAAATCTACTGAAAAATATATTAATTTAGTTTTTTAGCTTTAATACATCAAAAAATTTAACTATTTGATGTAGTTTTATTTCGAATATTAAGATTTTTACAGTTTTAATAACTGTAATTAATTTACACAGCTAAATTAATATACTGGGCTGTCGCATGTTAAATTTAGCTGTGTCAGCCTTTTTTGTTTATTCATTAAGTTACTTAAGTTAATTATTAATTTCATACAGAAACTATTTCACACATTAGATTTAAGTTATATTACTTATTTTCGCCTTCAATTAACTCGAATGACACCTTCATCTTTACCACATTAAATTTAGGTTATGTCTTTGTGAAACAATATTATCTAAAAATTTTTCTAATCTAAAAAATTCAGCTCAAAATTAACATACTAGTATCAATATTTAGACCATAATTATGGTGTCTCTTCATTGTCCTTAATTTTTATTTCAATAAGAACAAACATTAGCGTTTTACTTAAATGAAATAAAATTTTTTCGCCTCTTTGTTGCCACACAACAAAATGCAAACATCTTTGAGCACAGTCAGCCGTTATGGCGCTTCATTGATATTTTTCAATTTTCTTGCAGAATATCCTCTGAAGCGCTCTCTTTTTTAGCGAAACTTCTCTATTATCAAATACACTGCCCAAGTAACGGAGAAGAATATGATCGGTCTTATTATTATTTCTCATAGCAAACAGCTCGCTGACGGACTGCTTCAACTCGCCGAACAAATGCAAAACAAGCAAAACTGCCAAATTGTGATTGCAGCAGGAGTTGATGATGAACAACACCCTATTGGTACAGATGCCATCAAAGTTATGGAAGCTGTTGAGCAGCTATCAGATGCAGAACACATTATCCTATTAATGGATTTAGGTAGTGCGCTACTGAGTGCCGAAACTGCTCTTGATCTTCTTGACCCCGAACTAGCAAAAAAAGTTCATTTATGTAGCGCGCCGTTAGTTGAAGGCACAATTGCAATTACAGCAGCAGCTTCGAGTGGAGCCACAATTGAAACTATTTTGAATGAAGCACATCAAGCGCTACATGCAAAACAGCAGCAACTAAATGACAAAGTTGATACATCAAACCAACAACCAACTCAAGCTAATGTTTTTACTCACCAAGCACTCAAAACACAATGGGTGGTACGCAATCCTTCAGGGTTACATATTCGCCCCGCAGCGAAACTTGCCTCATTACTCGCTGGATTTGATGCCAAAGTAGAACTACACAATAACGATAAGCGTGCAGATGCGAAAAGCATGAATCAAATTGCGTTATTACAAGTACGCAAAGGTGACAAAATTACTTTGATTGCTGAAGGTAGTGATAGCCAAGCCGCTATTAATGCATTTAAACAACTTGCTCAACATAATTTTGGCGACGATATCACCACCTCAGATGATAAATACTTAATAGGAAAAGCGGCTATGCTCCCTTCGGTGACAGGGTTTGCCTATCATAAACCTGTCAATACAGAATTTAGCTTGCCAACATATCAAACTAGTGAACAAGAGATCACTAAAGCGACTCAAGCACTTGAGCAGCTACAATCTCAACTAGCCACACTGGCGGACTCATTAAGTCAGCAGTATGGTAAAAGTATTTCTGATATTTTTAATGGACACAGCTTATTACTTGATGACGCTGAGCTGCTTGAATCAATTAAACAGCAGATCATCAGCCAGCATCGCACGGCGGCTGAGGCAATAATGTCTGTTTTTGCAGACATGTCACAACAATACCAGCAACTCGACGATACATATTTACAAGCGAGGTATATCGACATTGATGATTTAAAAAATCAGTTGCTGTTGTTGCTAAGTGCAACAAATCCGCTTAACCCAGCCTTAACTGAACCAACCATCTTATTAGCTGATAATTTAGGGCCTTTAGAACTCATGCGCTATAAAGACACACCTGTAGTTGGTATAGCGCTATCGAATGGTTCACCGTATTCACACACCTGCATTATTGCTGCAAAAATGGGACTTCCAATGTTGGTAAATCTGGGTGAAGAGATACAATCTGTGCCGGAACATACAAAATTAACACTATCGGCTGATTCTGCAACATTGACGATGGGTTAGGTATAACGACTAAAACCATCGGCGGAAACCGTTGTCCGCTGATGGTTAACAATGAAATGGAATAACTCGCTTATTTATATTCTTTAATATTAATCTCATACTGTTTTAGCTTGCGCCAAAGCGTGGTTCTCCCCATATTCAAAACTTGGTACATTTCTTGAATTTTGCCATGACAAACTTTAGCCGCTTCAATAATGGCTGCCTTTTCGACCTCTTGAATATTAAGCTCACGGGGAGGAATATTGCTATGATTTTCAAACACAAGCCGCTGTAAGTACAAATGGTGTTTGATTTTTTCATTAATTTCACGGCTAACTGAATGGACTAACGCAAGTAAAATAGTACTATCCACCGTTTGAGAAACAAAAGCCACTATAGCAATCACATTTCTATGTTCACAAAAAACGGGCGCTAGATAATAGAAGGCATCAGGCAGTTTAATTGATTGAGAAAATAATCTAAATTGTGCTTCTGTGGAACAATTAGTAGAGAGTATAGGTGTCATAGCAAATGGCTTTGCTAACCCTTCACTTAGCCATATTGGCTCCCCATCAGGTGAAATTAAAGCGGCGTTGATAGTTTGATCATTGGTAGGAGCTAACGCATTTTCGATCGCTTGCCTCGAAAAATAAATAAGCAGTTCTGAAGAAATAGCGTTTTCTAGCTCTTCTGAACCCGATAAAACCACTGAAGGTAATAAATCAACAGACATAGCCATCCTTATACATTGATAAGTCATTCTGTGATTATGTCAATTTCTTATTAAATTTTAATATCACAAATCAAATAATGTATTAATAGATTTTTATCCTTTGATCTAGAACAATATCAGTAAACATATTGATAAACTAGACAGTCTCCATAATAAAAAACAAAAAAGCCTGCTAATCACTCATTAGTCAGGCTTTTATTTACAAATTTATATAGATGGCAATGTTAAATAAAATTTATTAGCTAACCAACCAGATTAAAAACCAAATAGAACAAAACACAACCAATATTATTCAGTAACAATTGTACCCCAAAGGTCATACTCATCAGCATGCTCAATCAGTACATTAACTACGTCCCCAGGTTTGACATCAAATTCACCATTTAAGTAAACCATGCCATCAATTTCTGGGGCATCAGCCATACTACGTCCAACCGCCCCTTCCTCGTCAACTTCATCAATGATAACAGGTAGCTGACGACCGATTTTCTCTTGTAATCTTTGTGTAGAAATTTGTTGCTGGAGCTGCATAAAACGATGATAGCGTTCCTCTTTAATCTCTTCAGGAACTTGATCAGCAAGCTCATTCGCTTTCGCACCTTCTACTGGGCTATATTTAAAACAACCAACGCGATCAAGGCGAGCTTCTTGTAAAAAATCGAGCAGCATTTGGAAATCTTCCTCAGTTTCCCCAGGAAAACCAACAATAAAGGTAGAACGCAAGGTTAATTCAGGACAGATTTCACGCCAACGTTTGATACGCTCTAAGGTTCTTTCTACTGCACCAGGACGTTTCATTAGTTTTAAAATTTTAGGGCTAGCGTGTTGTAATGGAATATCCAAATAAGGAAGCACTTTGCCTTCGGCCATCAAAGGGATCACATCATCAACATGTGGATATGGATAGACATAATGCAAACGAACCCAAACACCCATTGATGCTAACTGCTCACATAAACCAACCATACTGGTTTTCACTGGCTTGCCATCCCAAAAACCGGTACGGTGTTTGACATCCACACCATAAGCAGAGGTATCTTGTGAAATAACTAATAACTCTTTAACACCAGACGCAACAAGACGTTTTGCTTCATTTAATACATCACCAATTTCACGGCTATCTAAATCGCCCCGCATAGAAGGGATGATGCAGAAAGTACAACGGTGATTACAGCCTTCCGATATTTTTAAGTAAGCATAATGCTTCGGTGTTAGCTTCACCCCTTGTTCAGGGACTAAACTAAAAAATGGGTCGTGCTCAGGCTTTGGTACATAATGATGAACATGATTTAGAACCTGTTCATAACTATGAGGTCCAGTAATCTCAAGAACTTTTGGATGGACTTCGCGAATTTGATTTTCTTTTGCGCCAAGACAACCTGTCACAATCACTTTGCCGTTTTCATTTAATGCTTCGCCAATCGCTTCCAGCGATTCTTGTACCGCACTATCGATAAAACCACAGGTATTCACAATGACTAAATCAGCATCATCATAACTTGGAACAACTTGATAGCCATCTGTGCGTAGCTCGGTCAAGATACGTTCAGAATCGACAAGGTTTTTTGGACAGCCGAGGGAAACGAAACCAATTTTTGGCACCGCATTAGTATTTTGCGACATAGCTCACTTCTTTTATTGTTTTAAAAAATGGGCGAGATTTTACCTGAAGTATAGCGGAAATTGTACAAATTTTTAGCGATAAACCTGCATTTCTTCATATCATACGTTCTATCTTGAAGATTTTACGGCCATAAGAACAAACTTATGAATATTTTGTTATTTATCGTTATAAAATTTCACTTATGCTATTATTCTCCAGTCATTAGAACTACTAACACCAAATATTAACTACCAAAAATGAAGAAAAATAAGAGTAAGAGCAAGAAGCGCAGCCGAAATAGATATAACGATAACAGCCATGTCTCTTTTAGTGTTGATAGTGTTAGCAGCAACAGAAATATAACTAACGATAATAACCATTATGCTAACGTCGAAACGATAATTTATCCCTTACCAAATGCGCTGAAACTCCCTATAAACACAATAGTTGGCTATGGCAATCAAACATCTGTTTATTTTATATGGCTATTTTGTGCTTTGATATGTGCCTTAACGTCCTTCATTCTATGGGAAGTCATCTTAGAAAAAATACTGTTTATCGCCATTGAGACGATTCTATTAGTTTCATTTTATACTCTATTAAAACGATTTAATAAAACTGTTGGCTATTGCTCAATAGATAATGACGGATTTAGATTTATTTGTGTTCCCTCCCCAAAAATGAACGTTGAAATACTCTGGGAAAACATCTGCCCAGAATATGTTGCGCATATCGAAACAGGTGGTAGATATCGACCTGATTATCTTGTTTTTAAATATAAAAACACACTTAATGAGAGTAAGAAATATAAGTTACCCATCGAAAATTGGATTAATGGCTCACCATTATCTCCAATAGAAAAAAGAAAATTGATGCTGAAAACTATACTTAAAGGGTTAGCAAGAATTCCTAACATGAAAATCAACCAACATGTCTTTACTAAACTCGATGTAGATCCAAAGACATTTGAATTCTCTCCATCAAAGAGAAAGTCAGAAAACATGAATGGCATCATTTTCACCATCACCATTTTAGGTATTTGTTTTATGTTATGGGTATTTTTGTCTTCAATTCTCCCCCCTTCATGGGCTTTAGGCTTATTATTACTTTCTATCATCCCTATAGCTATAGGTTTGATTTTATTAATTAATTGGCTTGAACCAGAATCCGAAAACAATATTAGTTATAGCGATAATATTAACAAGTCATCATCTTAACTATGACCGTTTTATCATTAGAGAAGTTCTAATCAGCAGGCATTCATCAAGCTACTGACTAAGTATCACCCAGCATTGGCCACTAAATTAGTCATTTGTTTTATATCTATAACTTAAAATATAAACGTCTATTAGATTGATTATTAAAATAAAAACAGCATCTTATATAGTTTGTTAACTATTCGTTTATTGTTTATAGATATTCCTATTGATATAACGAATTTCAATTTATAAAAAACCATCAAATATAATACATTAGGTATCTAATATAATGACCCCAAGACTATTTATCTCTAAAAAAACGATTTTAGTTGTGACATTACTATTATCAGGGTGTGTTAACCTTCCTAAAAAAAATGCTCCCATATTAGTACACTCATTTAAAAATCAATATGTGGAATATATTTTAGTTCCCATATTAATCAAAGGGAAGAAATATACTTTCATGCTAGATACCGGTTCATCCTCCTCAATAATAGATAAAAACTTAGCAAGCAAACTTACAAAAAATATGAATGAGCTTCCTAAGCTCTATTATAAATATTTCAATACTGTTAACACCGTAAGTGGTCAAAAAAAATTAGAGCAAATTAACTTTGTTCACCCTATTCCTTTTTCTATTGGAACTAAGTATTTTGATGGAGGTGAATTTTGGGTGACAGATGATCTGAGTTTATTATCACAAGCGACCGGTGAGAATATTTCGGGGATTTTAGGCGTTGATATATTTAGACAGTTAAACTGGGAGATTGATAGGAAAAATAAAATACTCACTATCTATGACAACCCACCACCAATTAGTGAGTATCAGCAATGTAGCCCATATGATGATTATACCTTCGGTTCCCCTTATTTCCGTACTTACTTTGATGATGATATATATGTATCAACAAAACTCGATACTGGCTCTAGCTCAAATTATATCTCTAATGAGCTTATCGAGTATATTAATAACAATAAAACCAACGCTGTCCTAGAACCAGTTGAAAGTTTTAATAACAATATTTCTATAGAATTTTCAGGTATTGTTAAAAACAATAACAAAAATTATAAAATAAAACAATTTCAATTCAATAATAGTGATTTTTATGACAAAGAGTTTCACATCACTAATAATGATTCCTATGCAATAGGAATGTCAACACTTGAATCTTTTGATAAATATCTGCTATCACCAAATAAGATGTTATTCTGTTATAATATGGTAACAACCCAAAAAATTAATTTAAAAAAAAACCGAAACATAAACTTTAGATCTTACAATAACCAAATCGAAATATTCTATAACAACGAAAAGGTCACTTCAGAGTTTTCACTTAAAAATGGTGATATATTAATTAGTATCAATGGTATAAAATATCCAGCAAATGCTGTCACTAAAGTTAAAAAGCTTATTGACACTTTACCTAAAGGACAAGTGGAATTAGTGATAAACCGCCAAGGCAAGTTAATAAACATTCATTTTTAATTGATTAATTAGATTTCTAACGCAGAAAGCGATTTTAATAAATCGCTTTCTGCGCATAAATTAACGATTAATGGAGCGAGCAATTCGTGAATAGGTATGCCTCACCCCGCGGATTACAATGCCATAATTTAAAATATTTTCAGGTAAAGCGATGCCGTTATACCCTGAATCACCAATATGGTGTAAATCAGTGCCCGCCATTTTACACATCAAGGCAATTTGACGAATAGTTTGTAAATCAGCACCCTCTTGTGAAGTACCAATTGCCGTCATCGTCAACACACCTTGTGAATGGCAGTAAGCAACCATTTTTTGCACAAATTCAGCAGAGATGCCCGGAACAGTACCCGGTGCTGGTAATAAAATCACATCGGCACCACTATCAATAAAACAACGAATATCACTTTCAGTGATCAGTTGCTCTGCCGATGCATTTAATACCCCAGCAGCATGCATTTTACCTGTAATCAATACTACTTCATCGCCAACAGCCGCTTTTAACTCTTTTAAACTCTGATTGATTTCTTGATTGGTCACACCATTACCGGGGTTGCCGGTTAGCACAATAATATCTACGCCCATCTCTTTTAATTTGATAGCATTTTTAACTGTGGCTAAACGCCCTTCAGAGATTTGCCATTGCGCATCCTGATTAGGATTATAAAAACCTGCCGGTACGGGTTCTAAATTAACGCCTATTGTGCGGCCTGTGAGGTGTTTTAACGTACGAATAATGTCTTGAGGTGCCGTATCAACGGGCAGTCCTTGAATAACAGGATTATCCACATCGAAGATATTTAATAATAAAATATCTGCCCCTTGACTTGCTGCAAGCTCTGCATTGGTGACATTCATTAAAACAGGTTGGATGGTACCTATTGTTTCAGAAACCAATAACCTCCCCTCACTACCTTTGATTGCTTCTAATAAAGCTTTTTTACTGAGCTGTGATATTTCAGAAGCACTGCAATCCAGATAACGTTTTTGCATACCTAACCCCCTTAAAGATAAGTATTCAAAATGGTGATAAATTAATTTCAACCAATCTATCACGACCAGAGATTTCTCCGATAAATATTTTTGGCTGATAAAGATAATTTGCTAAAAATAATAACTTCTCTACATTAACTATTTTTTTAAAACTTTTCATATATTTGGCGATAAATGAAATTTTCAAGCTTAAAGTTTAACTTGAACAGCTGGAATAATAATGATTATCATTGGCGTTCCTATAATAAATAATGGTAAGGACAAAATAATGAGACTCGTTTATAAGGCTGCTGTTTCGAGTTTAGCTTTGTTTTCAATCACGGCTTTTGCTCAAGAATATCCACTGGGTCAACCCATCATTAAAAATGGAATGGAAATCCAAGGTGTTTATCTACAACCTATCACAATGGATACCGAAGAAGGACATCACGCAATATCACATCTTTCTGCCGATAAAGCTGACATCCATTTAGAAGCAGATATTCACGCCGTTGAAGATAATCCGAATGGCTTCGCTGAAGGTGATTGGATCCCTTATCTCAGCATCGAATACACCGTGACTAAACTCGGTGATAAACCACAAACCCAAACCGGTACATTTATGCCAATGGTTGCCAGCGATGGGCCTCACTATGGTGAAAACATCAAACTCGACGGCAATGGCCAGTATCGTGTGACCTATAAGATCTCACCACCATCACACAATAAACAAGCTGTTTTCGGTCGTCATATTGATAAAGAAACAGGTGTTGCGCCATGGTTCAAGCCCTTTGAAGTATCATGGGAATTTGATTATGCAGGTGTAGGGCGTAAAGGCAGTTACTAAATATGAGTCATACTTTAGCTAAATAATTCAAGGTGCAACTAGGTGACAAGCGATTAAGTCGCTAGGAGCATACAAAGTATGTAACTGGCGCGAATGAGCGAAGTCACCATATTTTAACGAAAAGCGCTGCAACTTGAAGTATGACGAGTAGATACTCTAAATAATTCAAGGTGCAGTTAGGCGACAAGAGAATGAGTCGCTAGGAGCATACATAAGTATGTGACTGGCGCGAGTGAGCGAAGTCACCATATTTTAACGAAAAGCGCTGCAACTTGAAGTATGACGAGTAGATACTCTAAATAATTCGAGGTGCAGTTAGGCGACAAGCGAATGAGTCGCTAGGAGCATACATAAGTATGTGACTGGCGCGAGTGAGCGCAGTCAACAACACTGCAACTTGAAGTATGACGAGTATATATGGTTAATGATTAGAGCCAACACAATGAAAACACTACTAGGTCTTACCCTATTGTTTTTTTCAACGCTAATACCGAATACGGTTTTTGCTGCTGAAAAATTTACTGTTGAATTAGAAATGAAAAATGGTGATTTGATCCCGAGGGTACTTGAGGTTCCGGCTAAGACCATCATTCGAATAAAAATCACCAATACCGGATCTGAACCCGCTGAATTTGAAAGTACCCAATTGCGTAAAGAAAAAGTGCTTGCACCGGGTGCCAGTTCTGTTGTGGTTATTGCTCCTCTAAAACCGGGTAGCTATACCTTTTTTGATGACTTCCATCTCTCTCACCCAAAAGGTGAGATCATCGCGAAATAGTAGGATAAGTTATGGGGCAAGTTCTATTTGTTGTCTGGCGTGAAAGTTTTGAAGCACTGCTGGTTATTGGCATTATTTATGCGTGGATCAAACGCCATCCAGACTCTCGTAACGGTATGAAGTTTTTGTGGGGTGGTGTTGCTCTCGGTCTACTGGTATCAATCCTACTCGCATTATTAATTTATGGCGTATTTAATGTCCTTGATGACACAGGGCAATCCCTATTTATGGTATTTATGGAGCTCCTTGCCTGTATTTTAATTGTCCAAATGGTGTATTGGATGAATAAACATGGCAGTTCCATGAAATCAGAAATCGAATCAGGCATAAATCGTAATGCCCAACATCATAATTGGTGGGGAGCAGCTTTAATTATTGCTATTGCAATAGCACGAGAAGGCAGTGAAATCGTCGTATTTTTATCTAGCTTTATAATGTCTCTCAATGCTACAAATGCATCTGAATTTGCGATGGAAGTTGGCGGAGGTATTCTAATTGCAGGATTAACACTGTATATCTTTCTCCTTACCAACCGCATTGTCTCTTGGAAAATCTTCTTTAAAGTCACGGGCGTGATCTTACTGTTTCTTGCTTTATCGTTGCTCTTAAAAGGTGTCGAAGAAATCGCTAATTTACTGATTGAATATGATTATTCCATTCCAGAATTTTTGATTTACCCTGCATGGGACACAACAGCATTACTTGATGATTCAAATATTGCAGGCAACTTTATTTCATCGTTCTTTGCTTACCGTTCGCAACCTATTTGGCTAAGTGTAATTACGTTTATTATTTACTGGGTCGTGGTTATCACGTTGTTTTCTCGGAGCAAAAAACATGCGTAACATGCATTCTTTAAAAACTATATTCTTTTGCAGTATGGCCTTATTGATAACAATGCCAAATATCGCATCGGCTAAAGCATTAAGGTCTCCTGTACAAACGGGGGATAACATTATTATTGCTAAGGGTGATATCCCCACTCCTGAAAAATACCATGCCGCCATTCAAAGCTATTTGCAATTTACTCAGAAACAACTGCAACAAATGGTTGTTCAATTAGAAGCCTTAGATGATTATCTCAAAAAAGGTGATTTAACTGGAGCACAACAAGCCTATATTCATGCTCATCAGTATTATGAATCTGTTCGTCCAATCATCATCTTATTTGGTAATACTGATCGAACAATTAACCCACGGGCAGACTATTTTCTTGATGGTGAAAAAGATTATCGTTTTAGTGGCTTTCACCTTGTGGAATACCAATTATTTGAACGTAAGGATCGTAAAGCGGCGCTTATTGCAACTGATGAATTACTACTCAAAGCCCGTGACTTGGAGAAACGAGTTGCGAGCGAAACAGTTGAAATACCAAAGCTGGTGCAAGCTGCGGCTGATTTCATTGAGATGATCCTCGAAACCAAGCTGGCAGGTAAAGAAAACATATACAGTCAATCTGACTTGGCTGATATTGCGGCTAATTTACAAGGCTCTCAAGAAATAATAACCGTATTGCACCCTTTCATCCCACCTAAAACCTTACAAGCAATCCAACTAAATGACCAAACAACGGATAAAATTCTTAAACGTTATCGGTCATCTACAGGTGTCTATCAACCTTATAGCCAGTTAAGTCAACAAGATAAAATGGCACTTTATTCTGTGCTAACGCAACAAGCTGAAAACCTTGCACAGCTTAGGTCTCAGCTCAGCGTCGACGTGTATTACAAATATTGAGGCAAACAGCCATGAAGGCAAAACCACAGGATCACGCAGCACCTGCCAGTTTTTCTCGGCGAAATGCATTAAAAACCTTGGCAATTAGCAGTGCTGTCATCGCTGCGCCATCTTTAGCGGCGAACTCTTTGAAAGCAAATAACTCAACCAATAATTGCCAACCTTCCTATGATAAAACCATTGCATTTGAAGGTTTGCATCAAGCAGGTGTACTAACACCAGAGCAAAAGAATGCCACTTTTATCGCCTTCAATGTCACCGTTGACACTATTGATAAGCTACAATCCCTATTTAAGATACTAACAAAACGGATAGCTTATCTTACCCAAGCGCAGACATCACCGAAAACGGCTAATGACCGCATGCCTCCTGCTGAGTCAGGTATTTTAGGTACCCATATCCAACCAGATTCATTAACAGTTACCGTCTCTCTCGGTCACCGTTTATTTGATAACAGATTCGGCCTCGATAAAATCAAACCTTACCACCTTGTTGAAATGACCAGCTTCCCGAATGATAGATTGGAAAAAGAGTGGTGTGGCGGTGATATCACATTACAAATTTGTGCTAACAGCCAAGAAAGCGTAATTTATGCCGTACGTGATTTATTACGCCATAGCGCACCATTCATGTTCCCATTATGGAAAATAGATGGCTTCTTGCCTTCCCGTGATATTGACAACCATTCAACGCCAATTAACTTATTTGGCTTTAAAGATGGTACAGGCAATGCACCAACCAATGACAAGCAATTAATGGATGAATTGATTTGGGTAACGACAGGGAGTAAAGAGCCAAATTGGTGTACAGGGGGTAGCTATCAAGCTATACGTCTAATCCGTTTTAATCTTGAATTTTGGGATCGCACACCACTTGAAGATCAAGAAAATGACTTTGGACGCCATAAGAATAGCGGCGCCCCTATTGGTATGAAACAAGAACACGATGATCCTGAATTCGATAAAGACCCTCACGGTGATCGTATTTTATTTGACTCTCATATGCGCCGTGCAGAGCCTCGTAACCCTGAACGCTACACCGCAAAATTGCGCCGCCGTAGCTATAGCTACTCACTAGGCTTAACATCTAATGGTCTACTGGATATGGGGCTGATTTTTGTCTCTTACCAAAAAAATCTAAAAACAGGCTTTATTGATACTCAAAAACGCCTTAATGGAGAACCACTTGAGCGCTATATCAAGCCTTTCGGGGGCGGTTATTACTTTGTCCTACCGGGTGTCAAAAATGCTCAAGAATATTTAGCTCAAGGGATGTTTGAGGCCATAAAAAACGCCTCATGATATTCAGAAAATAGCGGGAGCCAGACACACTCTCGCTATCTTTGTTCTCCAATCCAACAACCTTCCATCTTTAAGCTAATCCATTGAAAGAGTTTATAAATCAATGCATTGAATGAATTTCACTTATAAATACTTATTTTGCAATAAAAAAATAGTGTGAACAATATCATTTTATTAATGATGTATGTTGGACTTCATCGTCTAATATATGCTCAATATAGCGTTCACAATAAACAATATACTCTAAATAATTCGAATTGCGGGTCAACGACAAGCGAAGATAGTCGGGGAAGCATAGATAAACACTGTGACTCGGCAAGCGTAACCTAGTCACCCTGCAACTTGAAAGAACGAGTATAATAAGGGAGCTCTATGCCTAACAAACTTACCTCTACTATCATCCTATCCTCACTTATTTATACGCTACCTTTATCCGCTCAAACCTTAGCGGAACTACCTTTAATGCCTTGGCCTCAACAGGTTGAAGTAAAAAATAGCGACGGTAAATGGATCCTTAATAACGAACTTGATATTTATATCGAAGGTGATGAATTAAACGACGCAACTGCTCGCTGGCGTGAAAGGATAGAGGCTCAAACTGGGTGGCAATTAACCCCACATCAAGCCCAAAATGCTCAGGCACCCATAAAAATTCTCATCGAGAAAAAAGTTGCTAACTTACCTTCAGTACAGATGGATGAAAGCTACCAACTTATCACTGATAGTAATGGCTCAACCATTAAAGCAGCAACACGTTTTGGGGCAATGCGAGGCATGGAAACCTTACTACAACTGATCCAAACCGATGGTGAAAACACCTTTGTTCCTTTAGTCACTATCAACGATAAACCACGCTTTGCTTGGCGTGGTGTAATGCTTGATTCAGCACGACATTTCTTACCAATCAATGATATTTTACGTCAAATAGACGGAATGGCTGCCGCTAAATTAAACGTATTTCACTGGCACTTAACCGATGATCAGGGTTGGCGTTTCGAATCACAGCGCTACCCTAAATTACAGCAACTCGCGAGTGATGGGCAATATTATACCCAGCAACAAATGCGTCAAGTTGTCGAGTATGCAAAAGAAAGAGGTATCCGAGTCGTCCCTGAAATTGATTTTCCAGGGCATGCATCTGCGATTGCGGTTGCTTACCCAGAGCTGATCAGTGCCGCTGGGCCTTATCAAATGCAACGCCACTGGGGCGTTCATCAACCACTTCTCGACCCAACCCAAGAGCAAGTTTATCAATTTACTGATGCGCTAATTGAAGAGTTAACCACCATCTTCTCTGATGAATATATTCATATTGGAGGAGATGAGGTTGATCCAACACAGTGGGAAAACAATCCGTTAATTCAGGAATTTATGAAGAAAAACAACCTGAAGGATACCCATGCTTTACAAGCCTATTTCAATCAGCGACTCGAAAAAATTCTAACCAGCCATCAACGTAAAATGGTTGGTTGGGATGAAATCCAGCATCCTACGCTTTCTAAAAATATCGTGATCCAATCATGGCAAGGCCAAGACTCATTAGGCCATAGTGCCCAAGAAGGCTTTCAAGGTCTCTTATCCACTGGGTTCTACCTCGACCAATCACAGAGTGCGGCCTACCATTATCGAAATGAAATATTGCCTCGCCCATTTACTGTTGATGTCAATGTTAAGCAAGGTGAACAAGCACAAAGTTGGCAGTTTGAAATTGAAAGACTTAAAGGTAGTCCGGTGAAAGGTAGCTTCACACTCATCAAAGGCAGTGATGGCTGGAGAGGTTTTATCGATTTTGCAGGAAAATCACGCCGAGCGGTGGATCATATAGAGTGGCTGTCACCAAGCCAAGTTACCTTCTCCGTGGATACTTGGATGGGGGAAACACGCCCAGTTGTGATATTAAACAAACAGTCACTAAGTGGTTATACGATGATTGGCAATACCCGCTATCCAACGACAGGGACTAGCTTAGCTGATACTCCAGAAGGAATTGCACCAACAACACTTGATGCAGATAAAATGAGCAATATTCGTGGTGGTGAAATCGCATTATGGGCAGAGAACATTCGAGCCCCCATTATCGATGTTAAGTTATGGCCGCGTGCTTTTGCTGTTTCTGAACGCTTATGGTCTGCGCAAAATGTTAATAATGAAGAGGATATGTATCGTCGCCTTAATGCCGCAGATGCTTGGTCAAGCGTTTCCGTGGGTTTGCAACAACACGCCCAAACTGCACGTGAATTTACTCGACTAGCAAATGGGGCTGAAATAGAACCATTGCAGATCTTGGCTGAAACTGTTGAGCCAGCACATTATTATACTCGCCATCATTTAAAATTCAGAGAAAACCAATATCACCAATATGAACCGTTGAACCGCTTTGTCGATGCCTTGCCAGCAGAAAGTACTCAAGGTCGTGCATTCAAACAACATATTGATACCTTAATGGCTAAACCAAATGATAAAACCAATCAGCAATGGCTCATAAATAAGTTAACACGTTGGCAAAATAATGTTCCTCAAGCTCAAGCGTTAATCAAACAAAATGTTAACCTAGCACGATTGGCTCCTGTTGCCGAAAATATGCAGCAACTATCGGCAATTGGCTTAGAACTTGTTGAACATTACAGTACAAATAAACCACTTACTGAACAACGTAAGACGACTATTTTTCAACAATTGGAAAAAAGCGCGGTATTACATGATGAAGTCGTGATTGCTATTATTGAACCACTGGAAACATTACTACGCCATATCCCAACCAAAGGATAATAAAAAAACACCTCCCAATTATTATACTGGGAGGTGTCAGTAGTTACTTTAACTCTATGTCACTTTATTTTTTAGCGCGATCCGTCGCATCTGCTTCCACTTCTTTTTTCCATTCCCCTGATATTGGTGCGGAATTTTTCTTGGATTCAACTGCATTATTTATCGCTTTATACGCTTTGTCATAACCTACTTCATCTTGTACATAGCCAGTCGCTTTTGAGCGACTAATCCCAATACTATCTGCTGCGGTGATCGCATCAATATTTGCACCAAGGAAAATGAAATCCCATTTATCCTCAGTTTCAGCTGATTTAATCATCGATTTAATTTTTGATTGGCTATATTTATGACTACTATTTTCTTCGCCATCAGTAATGATTACAAATAATACATTATTATTTTTGGTTATTTTTCTATTTTCTTGTATTTTAACAATGGTATCACCAACAGCATCTAATAATGCCGTATTATTACCTACTTTATAATCATCTAGTGTTAGGTTTTTAACTTTATTAATAGGTTCCCTATTATGCAATAAAGTTGTTTTATTATTAAATAACACTGTCGTAATAAATACATCGCCATTTTTATTACGATTTTCAGTTAATACACTATTAAAACCACCAATAGTATCTGATTCAAATCCAGACATTGAGCCACTTTTATCGAGTATAAAAACCAAATCTAATACTTCAGGCTGTTGTTTTTCTGCAATAATTGACTGGCTATTCGCCGTAATTGAAAACAACTGTAGACTCGCCATTAGAATAACACTAAACAATGACTTTAATATTGTATTCATTTTATTTATCCCATAAATAAAATAGAGTTTATATAAAGCTATCATCCAGTTATTCAGACTATTTCACATAAGAACTTTCTGGTTACAATATAAGCATATTCTTAAAAAGATATATCACCATCACACCTCAAGTAACGCGTTTTTCGTGTAGAAATGAGTACGTTGATTTATACCAGTCACAGTGTTTTCATCGTTAAAAATACCTAGAACTTTAAGAGGCTACAAAGTGTAGCCTCAGACTGTTGCCAAACATATCATGTTTGGCGGCAGTCATTAGGGGTTCTGAAATAAACGAGGAAAATCAATGAATTGATTTTCGGCTAATAACACGGAGCGGGAAAAACCACGCTTTTATCCCGCTTCATCAGCAACCTCAGGCTACAAAGTGTAGCCTGTTATATGGGTTTATCGTCCCCAAATGCCATAACCTCGTAATTCACCGATTTTGCTAACAAAATCATTATATTTTTCATTCTCTGCGACACCACTAGAAGAAGCACTATTCGCATGTATATCCACTAACTCCATCATCAATTGATGAGCTTGCTTATTCAATTTTTCATGAATATCAGTATCGTTAGTATCTTGTAGTGGTTTAAGTAGTGCCAGTAACTCTTCTGCTTTTGCTTGCAGCTTTGGATTCGCGAAATCGGCGATAGGAAGATCATAGTTAAATGGCATATTCACTGTATCTTGAGTGGCTTCATCAGCAGTGCTAGGCGAAATATTTTCATCATATTCTGTCGCAATGTACTGGACTAGCTCTGGCTTATCAAAGCACTTAGATTGAATATTACCTATTGATTTGCGATCATTCACCGTAATTGAATCAGGAAAGGCTTCACCGAGTGGATAATCACATTTAAATATATTGGCATCAATTACTGTTGCATTCGCACTTCTAACCGCCATTTCTAACTCATGTCCATTAATCACGACTTCGTAAGTTGCAGGTTTAAAGCGATCTGCCTTCCCCTCGACAGCATAAGCTTCTGAGAGGGTATAATAAACATGATTATCTGGATTGATAATACCACCATTATTATTATCAAAAACCATAAATGAAAAGATGTCACCTTGGCTATTTTCTAATTTATGTTTTCCCGATGAAAGTTTAATAATATCTCGTTGTCCAGGTAAAACCTCATAAGACTTATCATCAACCTTAAATGAAATATTATTCGTCGTTGGGTTACTATAATAAAACTCTCCTTTTTGACTCATAGGGTTAAAATCATCACAAGCCGAAAGTGTCAATGCTGCGATGACGGCGATTCCCCATTGAGCCTGCTTAATGCTTTTTTTCATTAGATAACCTTTTAATTGCACTTATTACGAATAATATTCTTTACTATTTCAATATTAATAGAGTTAATTAAACTTAAATTAGCTCTATACTCTAAATTTTGTCTGATAATACAGATACTCGTTAGAGAGATAAATCAAAGAGTGTTATTCTGCATGAATGATTATTTTTAAGGATAAAATATGATCACTCGCCTGTCAAAATCTCTATGCGTCTGTGCTATCGCCTTATTTATCTCTCTAGCCGTATTTAATAATTTAACAGACTACGCCACTAACTTTATCTTTATTCAACATGTTCTCTCCATGGATAGCATTTTTCCTAATGCAACCGTTGACTATCGAGCTATTAATGCCACTTTATTTCATCATGTCGCTTATATCATGATTATTATAATTGAAACTATTTGTGCTTTAATTTGTTGGTATGGAGGGATCACACTACTAAAAAACTGCAAAAAAAGTGCCTTTGAATTTAATCGTAGTAAAAAATGGTCTATTGCAGGGCTTACCCTTGCATTTCTGCTGTGGCATGTGGCTTTTATATCTATTGGTGGTGAGTGGTTTGCGATGTGGATGTCAAAAGAGTGGAATAGTATTCAAGCTGCTTTTCGCTTTTATATCACCGCCTTGCTGGTACTGATTTATGTTGCTTTACGCGATCACGATGAATCTATCCACCAATAGTTACCCTTTTAATGTCTTTAAAAGCAGGGTAAATACTGATTCCATCATGGGGGTTAATGTTTGATTAGCTCTCATCAATGATACAGTACGGGTAAGCTCGGGTTGCTGTAACTGTAGCACCACTAATTCAGGATCACGTAAGTGTGCCGTATACAACTGGGGCAAAATTGCGATAGCCAATTTTGAGCGAACTAAGCCATATAAAGTTTCAATATAATCAACTTGATAACGTACATTAAGCTTCAAACGGTGGCTTTCGATAGTGGCTAGTACTAGGCGCTGAATATTACCTTTAGAAAATATAGCGACATCACGACCATTCAGCAGTTTCCAAGGAAGGTGAAATCCTTCTGCTAGCAGATCTTGTCGGTGGATCACTGCCACAAATGGGTCATCCTGTAAGGCAAATAACTGTAATTCACGAGGTACCGAACTATCCAATACGCCAATACCAAAATCAATTTCGTTATTCATTAATTGAGAAACTAATGAATCATTGGTTTTATCGTAAAATTCAACCTTGAGCCGAGGAAAATTGAGGCTTAATTGAGTGGGGATATCAGGAAAAAGTAGCGAGCTAACAGAAGGCACTAAACCTATCCGCAATGTCCCGTCACCGCCTTCTTCCATAATTTGCTGAATATCACTAAAAGCACGCTGAGAAACACTCAATACACGCTCAGCATGCGGTAAAATAGCTGCACCAAGTTCAGTCAATGTCACGGATGACGCGGTACGATTTATTAATTTTCCACCAATCACAGCTTCAATTTGACGTAATGCACTGCTCAATGCAGGCTGACTAATCGATAATCGGCTTGCCGTTTCCGTAAAATGGCGCAAATGAGCCAATGTCACAAAATATTGTATCTGCTTTAACGTCAGTGCGGGTAGTCGTTGCCAAGGATTTATCATGATCTGCAATTACGCTTTATGAAGAACCATTAATAGAAGGATATACTTGTCATATTTCACGTTGAAGGGGCGTTGACTCCGCTTGATTGGCTTGGTCACAGTGTGTATCTATGTTCCTTACCTATCTTTGCTTATCGCCTATCCACACCTCGAATTATTTAGGGTATATCTGAAACAAAAATAACACCATCATTTCAATCATTATAACTATTTCTTATGCTCTGATAAGTTTTATCATCTTGGCAAACGTTTGCGTTGCTCATAAAGTAGTGGCAAAGAATCATTTAATGATGGTGTTTTATGAGTATAACCAATTATAGCCGACGTCGTGCAGTACAAGCGGCAAAAGGAGAAATTCCTTTTGATCTTCTTCTCACTCAAGCCAATATTGTCGATATGGTGACAGGGGAAATCCGTGCCGCAGACATCGGTATTGTCGATTCGTTGATTGCGAGTGTACATCCAACAGGTAGCCGCCTTGATGCGAACGAAATTCATAATCTCAATGGTTATTTTATCTCACCGGGTCTAATTGATACTCACGTCCATCTAGAAAGTTCACACCTCCCACCTAACCGTTATGCTGAAATTGTTCTCACTCAAGGTACTACTGCGGTGTTTTGGGATCCTCATGAGTTAGCTAACGTACTGGGTTTGGAAGGGGTACGCTATGCCATAGAAGCAAGCCGTAACTTACCACTGCATGTTATGGTTGCCGCCCCTTCATCTGTACCTTCAACACCAGGGCTAGAAATGTCCGGAGCCGATTTTGCAGGTGACGAAATGTCAACCATGTTAAGTTGGCCCGAAGTCCATGGTGTTGCTGAAGTTATGGATATGTTCGGGGTATTGCATGGTAGCGAGCGGATGGAAGGTATTCTAAACGCGGGTTTAGCATCTGGAAAATTGATTGAAGGGCATGCCAGAGGATTAAAAGGAGCCGATCTGCAAGCCTACCTTGCCGCAGGCGTTACCTCCGATCATGAACTCACCTCTGCTGAAGATGCATTAGAAAAATTACGCGCAGGTCTAACACTCGAAATTCGCGGTTCTCATCCATATTTGCTACCTGATATTGTGGCTGAACTGCAAAAACTTCCCCATCTGTCCTCCCAAATCACAGTATGTACCGATGATGTTCCACCCGATGTGTTAATTGAAAAAGGCGGTATTATCGCCCTGCTCAATTTACTGATTGAACATGGCATGCAAGCTACCGATGTATTGCGATTTGCCACTTTAAACGCTGCTATCCGTTTACAACGCCCCGATCTTGGCTTAATTGCCGCAGGCCGTCGTGCTGATTTAGTCGTGTTTGATTCACTGAAAAAACTGCAAGCAAAACATGTGTATGTTGCAGGTGAGCACATCGCGAAAAATGGTCAATTATTTAAAACATTAGCCACAGAGCAAGATGTATTGCCTCCTAGAGACACGATGCATTTATCGCCAGTCACAGCTAAAGAATGCACACTGCAAATAAAAAATATAACCGAAGGAAGTGCACGTTTACGTCATATCAGCGGTGCGCGCTTTACTCAATGGGGAGAAGTTGATGTACAGATCTGTAATGGTCAAGTACAGATCCCCGATGGCTTTAGTGTGATCCGCGTACAACACCGTCATGGCCGCCACCAAGCCAATCCACAAATCGCTTTATTAGAAGGCTGGGGAGAGCTACGTGGAGCGATTGCCACCAGCTATTCCCATGATTCACATAACTTAGTGGTACTCGGCCGTAATGCGGACGATATGGCACAAGCCGCTAATCTACTGATCGAAAGTGGCGGCGGAATGGCCTTAGTACAAAATGGTAAAGTGCTTGCCCATGTTGCCATGCCAATTGCCGGTATGCTATCTGACCTTCCAGCAGAACAACTTGCAAAACAATTTCGTCAATTGCGTGAACTCAGTAGCCAAATCGCAGATTGGGAGCCTCCATATCGTGTATTTAAGGCTATCGAGGGCACCTGTCTTGCATGTAATGCAGGCCCCCATTTAACCGATTTAGGGCTAACCGATGGCACAACTCGTGAAATTGTTGATGCCGTTATTGCAACCCATAACAACAATAATGACAGGAGAGCCAATTAATGGCTGACAACATGCTTAAAACGCCAACATCAGGGAGTTGGCTAGAAAAACGTTTTGCATTGCGTTCACGTGGTAGTACAGTCAGAACTGAATGTCTTGCTGGTATAACCGGTTTTCTTGCCGCAGCTTATTTACTGGTTGTTATACCGGGTCTGCTAGCTGCTGGTGGAATGGATAAAGGTGCAGCGACCACAGGAACGATTATTGTTTTTGTGCTTGCTAGCCTACTGATGGCATTCTATGCAAACTTACCTTTCGTGGTTGGGCCTGGGATCGGTGGCTCTGTGCTCGTCGGTATAACTCTAGCAGGCAGCGAGGGCATCGATTGGCAAATAGGTCTCGGCATTGCCTGTTGGTCAGGGATCTTATTTTTCCTTCTCACTAAATTTGGCTTGCGTGAAGTAGTGACGCGCTCAGTTCCACAATCAATTAAACTCGGTTTAACAGCCTCTATTGGGCTATTCGTAGCTATCTTAGGCTTTCGTAACGCTGGCTTAGTCTTAGCTAATCCAAAAACGAACGCATTAATGTTAGGCGATTTTCTATCACCGGGGGCGCTAGTGGCGTTAGCTGGCTTCTTTTTAGCCATTGCATTGCAAGCTCGCCGTATACCCGGCGCCATTTTATGGGCTATCTTATTTGCCACGGCTATTGGTATTCCGTTTGGTGTCACCAAACTACCAGATAGCTTTATTGGGATCCCCCACTCTGTTGCACCCGTTTTTGGTCAAGTGGATTTAATTGGGGCATTAAATATCGCCTTCTTACCCTTTTTATTTGTCTTCTTTGCCGCTGAATTCTTTTCTACCATGGGAACCACTCTTGCCGTTGGTGGAGAAGCAGGATTACTTGATAAAGAAGGCAACATGCCGAATATCAACCGTCCTTTTATCGTGGATTCAATCGCTGCGGCACTAGGCCCTTGGGTTGGTATTCCTGCCGCAACGGCTTTAATTGAGTCTTCAGCAGCGGCAGAAGCTGGTGGTAAAACAGGTATGACTGCCCTCGCCGCCGCTATCATGTTCTTACTGATGCTGTTATTCACACCAATTGCACTAATGATCCCTGCACAAGCAACCGCACCAGCGCTAATATTAATTGGCCTGAATATGTTTAGTGGATTACGTAAAGTTGACCTAGCGAACTTTACCGATGGATTACCTGTTTTAATGATGGTGATGATTACGTTAATTGCCAATAGTTTCGGGACAGGTATTGCAGGTGGATTACTGTTCTATATTTTAATTAAGGCAGTGGCTGGTAAATGGAAAGAGATCCCAATTAGTCTATGGGTGTTAGCTGTGCCATTGGTGTATTACTTTTCTACGTTGGTTAAACATTAATCTCCTATTAAGCACTCGATGCCAATCGAGTGCTAATTAACGTTAACTGAAAAACAATTACATCCGCAGTGAAAGCGCACCACTTGAGCGAGCTTAGGCTTTTTGCCTTTACGTTTACACTTAGCGTTCTCGATCTCAATTGCATGTTTAATTTCATTGATTTCAAAACGCGATAAACGCTTATTATTCCCTGTCGCACTACGGATCCTTTCACCACACAATTTATTTGATCCTGACATACTAATTCCTATATTGTTTTTTTTTAAAAAAAGTAGCGTAATCAAACGCTACTCTTAATCACTTAACCACTATTTTGCCTCATTGATCACCATTTGAGAAGGCGCACCTACCGGTACATAATCATCCACAAATTTAAGTTCCCCTGAATTAGCATCAACACTAAAACGAGTGATATTGTCACTACGCTGATTCATGGCATAAAGATATTTACCATTTGGTGATAGCGTTAATGTTCTTGGATAATCACCGCGTGTCCATGTTTGCGTCGGTTTACTTAACGAGCCATCTTTATTGATGTTAAAGTGTGCAATGCTGTTATATAATCGGTTACCTACATATAAATGTTGACCATCTTGGCTTTCGACAATCCCTGAAATAAAATTAGTGCCTTTATAATTATCAGGTAATGATGATACTGTTGTTCCTTCCTGCAATAGGCCTTTTTGTTTATCAAATTGATATTGAGTTAAAGTTGACGCTTCTTCGTTAACTAACCAGACATGTCCATCAAGTTTAGAAAACACAAAATGGCGAGGTCCAGCGCCTTTCGAAGAAGCCATAATATATGGCGGATCATTGGCGATTAATTTGCCATTTTTTTGATCCAACTTGTATTGATATATACGATCAAGTCCAAGATCGGTAGTGAACACATATTTACCTGAAGGATCGGTCGCTATCATGTGTGCATGCGGGCCATTATGATCGCTAATCGCAAAACTCCCTTCAACCGCAGCTTCAGGATAAGCTGCCCCCGCGGGGCCTTCATGCTGAATAATATCGCTTGCTGGCTGTAAACTACCATCATCTTGGATTGGTAATACAGACACCGCGCCGCTGTGATAGTTAGCAACTAATAGATAACGCCCATCTGGTGTTAGTGATAAATAAACTGGGCCATCGCCGCCCGAAGGTACGTTATTTAGCGCCTGCAATGAACCATCGGTATTGATTTTCCAAGCATGGATCGTGCCTTTTTCTGTCTCACTACCTGCATAAAGCACTTTACCATTATGAGAGAGTACCAATTGCGCTGCATTGGTTAATGGTGCAGCCAGCACTTTATTAGTTAATTGGCCAGTTTGATTATCCATATCAAAACGATACACTCCTTCTCCATTGGGACTATAAGTGCCAACCCATGCAAACTGCGGTGCAGCCATCAAAGAGGTACTAGCAAACATGACTGAAGCTGCCCAAATAGATAACTTTTTTGACATGATCAATTTCCTAATTAAATAGCGATGTGGAACTACTTTTTCACCGTAAAAAGTGAATATAAAATAACCATGTCAGACTAACGAAATCACTGATAACTGTGCAGGCACATTATTTCCATTTATTGATGGAAATAATTCAATAGCTAGAACTATAAATTTCCACTTAGCAGGCATTCCTTATTTACCACTGGCTTTTCAATCGATATTGAATTTTCGAGTTAGCTTGAATAAAAAATCTGGCTTTAGTGGACATTTCTTGTTTTGGGATGAGGATCGAGGTTTTGAGTAAAAAACCATCAATAATAGAAGAGTATAAACAGCCGACAGCAAATGCCGTCGGCTATCAAGATTAAATCAATGGTGGGATAGAAGGTAAAATAGGGACTTCTATCACTGTAGGCCCTTCTCGGTTAAACGCTTCTTTACATGCTGCTTTCACTTCCTCAACGGTCTCAGCCCTAACCGCTGAACAGCCATAGCCTTTCGCTAATGCGACAATATCAAGCCCCGGTATATCCAGCCCCGGTACGCCTGGAGTCTCTTCTAAAACCGCAAACGATTTTAAAATTGCATATTCACTATTTTTCGGAATAACAAAAACAATTGGCAGCTTTTGCTGCGCCGCACTCCATAAACCTTGAATTGAATACTGCATTGAGCCATCACCAATAATCGCTAGCACAGGACGATTACGACCACTGTCTTTTTCACCTAATGCAATACCAACACTTGCCGGTAAGTTCCAACCTAAAGAACCGCTCGCAAAGGTGTAGAATGAATCAGGCTGTTCAATCGGCCACTCACGATGTAACTCAGCTAAGTTAGAAGGCGATTCTTCAACTAATACTGTTTCTTTCGGTGAAACATCACGCAGTGCACGGAATAATTCTGCGGCACTTAATGTCGAAGACGTATTTACAGACTCCGCAGCTACCGGATGTGGAGCCATATTATGAGCTTGCTTAGTCACAGCTTGTGATTGTGCTGCTCTTGCTGCCACCAATTCAGTTAACCCTTCTACGGCAAGTACTGCATCACTCAATAAGCTGTCACCAACAGGTGCACGGCCAATCTCAACGGGATCATCAGTAATATGCAACAAACGCAATCCTTCAGGAATATAGCTACCCGCAACATAAGGGTAATAACGGAAAACAGGCGCACCAATCACCAATGCAAGGTCATGGCCTTCAAGTTTTTCTGAGAGTGACTTAATCGCAAATGGTAAACCACCAGCATACAACGGATGCGTTTCAGGGAAAGCAGGACGTTCCGACGCAGGTGCAGCCCATACTGGAATATTTAATTTTTCAGCCAGTTTGATCCCTGCATCCCAACCTTGTCCACGCGCAATTGCAGAACCATAAATCAATACTGGATTTTTAGCCGCTGTTAATGCATCTGCAAATTCTTTTAAACGAACAGGATCATAACCGATACGCTGAGGTATAGAACGAACCACAGCCTGTTCATCAAGCGCAGGTTTATCCCAATCATCTAATGGGATAGATAAAAATACAGGGCCTGCTGGTGGCTGTAATGCCATCGCATAGGCTCGCATAAACGCAGCGGGCACATCTTCGGCACGTGCAGGTTGATAACTCCACTTCACCCATGGCTTTGGTAAAGTTTCTGGCTCAATATTCGTTAACCATGGTTCCATAAGCAACATTTCACGCGTTTGGTTACCCGCAGTCACGATTAATGGTGTTCTATTCATAAATGCAGTGAGAATATTACTCATTGCATTACTTAGCCCCGCCGAAGTATGGACATTAACCATTGCGACTTTACGAGTTGATTGTGCATATCCATCAGCAGCAGCAACCGCAGAAGCTTCTTGTAATGTTTGGATATAGCGAAAATCAGCCGGAAAATCTTTTAGAAAAGTTTCTTCGGTTGAACCAGGGTTACCAAAAACGGTTGTGATATCCAACTCACGTAATAAATCGAATGTCACTTGGCGGATGGTCTTTTTCATCTAAAAACTCCAATAAGCAAATAATGATTACGGCTCAATTAATGTAAATACACTAAAAACGCTGCCATGGTGGCAATGGATAATACCGTACTAAAAAAGAAGGTTGACGCCATTTCTTGCTCAGCAATTTTATATTGCATCGCTAATATTACACTGATTGTTGCTGCTGGTAATGCAATTGTCATAATAGACAGATCAGCTACTGTTCCCTTTATCGCCATCAGTAGACAAATACCGAGAGTAATAACCGGAACGATAATATTTTTTGTAATGACCGACGTCAAAATGGTCAAATTAAACGTCACTTTTTGACTATAGAGAATAATTCCTGTCGAAAATAGTGCTATTCCCCCTGTAGTGGTTCCTAATAATTTTAATGACTTTAATATATTCTCAGGGATTTCAAAATCCAAAATCAAAATAATAAAAGCCAGTACAGGCATCCAAATTATTGGCTCTTTGAGTGTATTTTTTAGATTAGAAGCTATACTTACCTTTGAATTACCACCATCTTTATTTGACGAGTAAGTGGATAACGAAAATAATGTAAATGGAACCAAAATTAAGTTAATAATTATTCCGCATAAAGAAACCGGTATCGAACTTAATTCACCATACAGAAAACCTAAAACAGGAATACCAATGAAAGGACCTGAAGGTGCAGCAACTGCCAATGCTTGTAATGCAGCGATTGGTTTACTACGGCGGAAAACAGAATGGGAAACAACGAATACAACAATGTAAGCTCCCACCATACTGATAAATAACACTAACGCCATATCACTTTGCTCTAGCAATACTGAGCGTTTAACACCTAGCATTCCAGAAAATAACGTTAATGGTAGTGCATACAACATAACCAAACGGTTTAAAATGGTACTTTGATCTGAATTAAAATCTTTGTGCCATGCTGCAAAATAACCTAAAGCCAATGTGACAACAATAGGTAATAATGCAGATATAATTATCTCTAACATATCATCCCCAAAAAACAGATAGTAGATAAAAGTAAAGCTCTGTTATTACCTTTTGATAATAACAAAAAGCAATAGCAAAATAAAAAACCCAAAAATATAGAAACAACTTTAATGCTATTCTTTAATTGAATAGTTTTAAAAATAAAAACATTTAAATTCAAGGCAATCTAAATTTATAATCATAAAAAGTCAGTGAAAATGCATTCAAATCAAACAACAATCAAAATAAAGTAACGAGGTTTGAATTTAATAACCGCGTTAATATTAATGTAATAAAGCTAACAACATAGAACAGTTAACAATTAAGAAACATATATTCCCTTTAATCTATTTACATTCGGTTTTATGAATATGATTCTATTTTTCCCGACCTAATTAGGTCATTGTCAAACAATCCCATAAAATAAACTTTATATAATATATTCGATACAATGCTTTTACTCACTCAATAGTTTTTGTGGGTTAAACATAAAAATAACCGATAGTAAAACAACCACTAAATAACATATCAAACCAATTATCCAAACCCAACCATCCCAGATTGCTAATGTGTGATTATAGATTAATGCAAACAACACAGGACCAATGACCCCTGTTGCATTAGTCAAGCTGACTAATAAGCCTTGTAAAGCCCCTTGTTGCTGACTATTTACCTGAACGGACATCAATCCTTGCAATGCAGGTAGTGCAATACCACCAGCCGCTAATAGGATTAAAATTGGGAATACTAACCAACCTTCAGAGATAATCGCTAATAAAGCAAAAGCACTACTATCAGCAACAAACCCAACAATTATCGCGGTTTTTTCTCCCCATATTGAGGCGATACGTCCGGCTACAAACGCCTGAAAAAGCGCATGCAAGCATCCTAGCCCAGCCAAAGAGAAACCGACCATCATACTATTCCATGCAAAACGGTTTTCAGTAAACAATACCCATACCGTTGCGGGTATCTGCCCAATTAACTGTGCTGAAAAATAAATAATTAATAAAATGGGCATACTTTTTATTAATGTTATATATACCGAATTTGATTTTTGCTTAACCGCCGTATCAATATCTGTACTCTCTGTTATCTTTCGGGTTTCACCAAACACTGACATCACGACAAAGAAAGTCACTATATTCAAAAATGCAGCAATAAAGAATGGACTATGAGCAGAAATAGAGCCAGCAAAACCACCAATAATAGGGCCTGCAATTAATCCTACACCAAAACTTGCACCTAATCGTCCAAACCATTTAACACGCTCGGAGACCGATGTAGTATCTGCGATAACGGAAGCAGCAACCGCTCCTGTAGCTCCAGTGATCCCTGAAAGTAATCGGCCTAAATACAGCATCCAAAGCGCACTAGAAAATGCCAACAATAAATAATCTAGCGATGCGCCAATTAATGACAACAACAAAATAGGTCGTCGTCCAAAACGATCCGACATCTTACCTAACCATGGTGCAAAAATAACCTGCATCAATGCATATAGCGCTAACAACACACCAAAATGATTAGCAATATTTTCAGTTGTAATAAATTCACGTAATAGTGTTGGTAAGACTGGCATTATCAATCCAATCCCCATGGCATCTAGCAACGTAATCACTAGTGCAATACTGGTTGATTTCTTCATTCCGCAATTTCTCTATCAGTGATAGGGTGGTGGTAAAATAACTCTATCGGTGATAGAGTGTCAACCATTAAATAGGAGTCGAACATGGCAAAATTAGACAAAAGCAAAGTCATTAGCAGCGCACTCGAACTACTCAATGAAGTAGGTATGGAAGGTTTAACAACACGAAAATTGGCACAAAAGCTGGGTGTCGAACAACCGACACTGTACTGGCATGTTAAAAATAAGCGGTCATTGCTTGATGCATTAGCCGTTGAAATGTTAGAACAGCACCATACGCATTTTTGCCCTTTAGAAGGGGAAAGTTGGCAAGATTTTTTGCGCAATAATGCCAAAAGCTTTAGATGTGCACTATTAAGCTATCGTGATGGCGCTAAAGTACACTTGGGAACTCGACCAACAGAGAAACAATATCAAACCATTGAAAAGCAGTTAGCATTTTTATGTCAGCAAGGCTTTTCATTAGAGCATGCATTATATGCCCTTAGTGCAATTGGCCATTTTACATTAGGTTGTGTATTAGAAGATCAAGAGCATCAAGCAGCCAAAGATCAACGTGAGAATTCAGATATCAACCTGACTCCGCCACTATTACAACAAGCTATTACATTACTAGATAAACAAGGCGCCGAACCTGCGTTCTTATTTGGGCTTGAAATGATTATTAGTGGATTAGAAAAACAGCTTAACGTTTAAAATATATTTTAAATATCACACTCACTTTTTTATAAGTGATCGTTTCTCGATAGCCTGCTCGTCGGGTTATCTTCCCTTTCAATGACGACGAATAAAAAATCACACACCGATAAATCACTAAATAGAAGCATCATAGTTTTATGTCGTACTTCACAGTTCTTTAAATTAGCGAGGCATAGCGAGTAATTAGCCTCATCACATTGGCAATGTTTATTATTTATTCAACCCTGTCGTACATATATTGTGAGAGGTCTTACCTGAGCCGCATGGTAACTAGGATTATCGAGTTAAATAGAAAAATAACATTTCAACCAACTAAGTAAAACTCAACAAACACATTCCGATTAAATTATACCTCTATTAACCAAAGGTTATGGATACCCAAACAAAACTCATTGTTAAAAATTGGTTAAGCAAAGTAATTTCATTTTTCACTAATGTTAAATTGTTATAGTGAAAATCTGGTAAACTACTTGAGGTAAAATAATGACTTTAGATGCCAGTTATACATTATTAGTCGCTTGTGTCGCGCTACTGATTGGGATGTTTGTGGTCAAATTTACACCATTTCTCCAAAAAAACCACATCCCTGAAGCCGTCGTTGGGGGCTTTATTGTTGCTATTATTCTGTTAATTATTGATAAAACATCAGGCTACACATTTATATTCGACTCTTCATTACAAAGCTTATTAATGATCGCATTTTTCTCTTCGATTGGATTAAGTTCCGATTTTTCACGATTAATTAAAGGCGGAAAACCCCTTGTTTTATTAACCATCGCCGTAACTATTTTGATCGCGATTCAAAATACCGTAGGAATGGGAATGGCAGTAGTAATGAATGAAAGTCCATTCATTGGTTTAATTGCCGGTTCAGTAACTTTGACAGGTGGTCATGGTAATGCGGGTGCTTGGGGACCAATACTTGCAGATAAATATGGGGTTGAGGGTGCCGTAGAGTTAGCAATGGCTTGTGCAACACTCGGTTTGGTATTAGGCGGACTTATTGGTGGCCCAGTTGCACGCCATTTATTAAAGAAAGTCACTATTCCAAAAGCGACTGAGCAAGAGCGCGACACTATTGTTGAAGCTTTCGAACAACCGAGTGTTAAGAGAAAAATTAACGCAAATAATGTTATCGAAACCATTTCAATGCTAATTATCTGTATTGTTGTGGGCGGTTATATCAGTACCTTATTTAAAGATACTGTATTCCAATTACCGACTTTTGTATGGTGCTTATTTGTCGGTATTATTATTCGTAATACTTTGGCTCATGTATTTAAACACGAAGTCTTTGAGCCTACCGTCGATGTACTGGGTAG
The DNA here is from genome assembly GCF_016618195.1 of Providencia manganoxydans. Taxonomy (NCBI): domain Bacteria; kingdom Pseudomonadati; phylum Pseudomonadota; class Gammaproteobacteria; order Enterobacterales; family Morganellaceae; genus Providencia; species Providencia manganoxydans. The sequence goes on along the minus strand of NZ_CP067099.1, from coordinate 1,166,200 downwards.
CGTTGCTTTATCACTGTTTTTAGCCATGGCATTAATGTCATTAAAATTTGGCCAACTCGCCAGTATGGCAGGGCCGGTACTGATAATTATCGCAGTACAAACCGTGGTTATGGTGTTATTTGCTTGCTTTGTTACCTTCAGGATGATGGGGAAAGACTACGACGCCGTCGTAATTAGTGCGGGACATTGTGGATTTGGTATGGGGGCTACACCAACAGCTATTGCTAATATGCAAACGGTGACCAAAGCATTTGCACCATCACATAAAGCCTTCCTCGTTGTTCCCATGGTTGGTGCTTTTATCGTAGATATTGCCAATAGTATTCTAATTAAAATATTTATTGAGATAGGAACCTACTTGAATTAACGCTTTTCTCTCAGTGTGTACCTCATAAACCATTGTTATGGATGATGGGGTATACACTGAGCTATTTCGTCATCAAAAATCTAAAATTAATCCGCTCCCACCTAATAAAATAAAATCATCCATATTCTAAATAATTCGACGGCAGTTAAGCGGCAAGTACATCAATCGCGGGAACCATAAAAAGATGTGACTAGCGCGAATGAAGAACACCAACAACATTGCAACTTGAAGTATGACGAGTATAAACCGTGAATATTGACCTACTTGCCTGAATATTTGTAATTTATTCGCTAGAATAGCGTTTGAGATAAAAATTTAAGGCTCATAGAATGAAATTACGACATCTTGATATTTTTTACGCGGTAATGACTTGCGGCTCATTAACTCGTGCAGCTGAGGTTTTACACATATCTCAACCCGCAGCAAGTAAGGCACTTAAACACGCAGAGCAGCAATTAGGGCTAGTATTATTTCAACGGATCCGCGGTAAATTATTACCCACAGATGAAGCGCTGTTATTGTTTGATGAAGCCAAAGAAGTATATCGAAATTTAGATCGCCTGCGAATTTTGGCTCAAAATTTATCAAAAAACCCACAAGGTAAATTAGCTATTGGTTGCTTACCAAGCCTCGGTTTAAACTTGGTACCTGAAGTGACTGCACAATTTATTAAAAAACACCCTAATATTAAACTCACTATTGGTACTCACCATACCGTTGATATTCTGCAATTGTTAACCCAACAAGATTTGGATATTGGGATCGGCTTTAACCTTGCTATTGAAGGCGGCATTACCGTATTACCGATCGCCGAAATTCCTTTGGTTTATGTTGATACCGAAAAACACCAAGGACCCATTTCACTCGCAGATATTGATCAAGAACGCTGGATCCACCCAGGTTCAGACTCATTATCGCAATTATTACAGCGATACCATGAGTTTTCTGTCTCAAATATTAGTGTACACACCTACCATATGGCAGCAGAATTTGTTCGGGCGGGTTTGGGTTGCAGTATTACCGATATTTTCTCAGCTGAGCATACATTGCCAAAATCAATGATCTATCCGCTCAAAGAAAACCTACAGCTGGCTGTTTCTGTCTTCCATCGTGCAGACAGACCATTAACTAAAGCCGCACAAAATTATGTAAACACCTTGTCACAAACCCTCGAAAAAAGAAATAAAGGAGTTAACCAAAAGTTATACTCCAGCAATGAAAACTCAATTGTTTAGTTAACTCATTCGCCGTTAAATAATAACTCTTCCGTTATTATTAGCTGCGAATACTCTCATCACTCGAGGAACAGCTAAGCGGTAAGTAAATGAATGATTAACGCGAGTTAGCGTAATCAACAATACTGCAACTTGGAGTATGACGAGTATATAACGATGAAAAAACATGTGGTGGTCATTGGTGCAGGCGTTATCGGTCTTAGTACTGCATATGCGTTAATAAAGGCTGGTCATGCAGTCACTTTATTAGAATCAGAATCCGATGTGGGTATGCAAACCAGTTTTGCCAATGGTGGTCAACTTAGCTACCGCTATGTATCCCCTTTAGCTGATGCAGGTGTACCATTACAAGGTTTAAGTTGGATGGGAAAAAATGATTCTCCACTCAATTTAAAAATACAATTTTCACTCCAACAATGGGCTTGGCTAGCACAATTTACATTAGCCTGTAATCGAAAAACAAATAAAATTAATGGTGCTCACCAATTAAGATTATCATTATTAAGCCAGGAAATAATGAATACATGGCGCACTAATGGTGATATTGGTGATTTTGCTTGGGAAAAATCAGGTAAATTAATTATTCATCGTGACAAAAAAAGCTTTAATAAAGCCTGTGAAACGGTTGATCATCAATTTCAACAAATTTTAAATGCAGATGAAATTAGTACTCTTGAGCCTTCACTCAAAAATATTCAATCACAACTCGTCGGAGCAATTTATGCACCTGATGATGAAAGTGCGGATTGTTATTTATTCTGTAAAAACTTACTTCAATATTTATCGACACAAACTGATTTTAAATTATGTTTACAACACTCTGTCATTTCATTTATTAAACAACAAAAACGTATCACAGGAGTTGTAACCAATCAGGGAAATATTTCTGCTGATGATGTGATTGTTTGTGCTGGTAATGGTAGCCGCCAATTACTACAGCCTTTAGGCATTCATATTCCAATGTTGGGATTAAAAGGCTATAGCCTTTCTATTCCTTATCCTGAACAGCCGCATGTTGTCCCTAAAGTGAATGTGACCGACTATGGTAATAAAATTGTCTATGCAAAACTCAACCAACAGCTACGCGTCGCTGCTATGGTTGATATTGGCTATGATAAATTTGGCTTACGTAACAATCGAATTGTCGCGCTAAAAAACATTATTAAAAAAACCTTCCCTCGCTTAGAAAGCATTGATGATGCTGAAACATGGTGTGGTTTGCGCCCATCAACCCCGAAAGGCCCTCCAATGTTAGGTAAAACCGAATACAACAACCTTTGGTTAAACATTGGTCATGGTAGTTTAGGATTCACATTAGCGGCAGGCAGTGCTGTAATACTCAGCCAACTAGTCACAGGGCAACATTCACCAATATCTTTAACTGGATTAACGAGATAACTATGATGATCAAACGTAATAACCCAAAACCACGTTTAGCTGACAGTGTTGAGTATGCAGGTTTAGTCTATCTGTCTGGTCAAGTTCCTACCGATCTGACTGGCGATATCACCGCCCAAACGCAAGAGGTACTTGCTAAAATTGATACATTACTCGCCGCCAGTAGTAGTGATAAATCACGGATCCTTTCTGCTCAAGTGTGGATTAAAAATATGGAGCGTGATTTTGCAGCGTTTAACAGCGTTTGGGAAGCCTGGATGCCAGCAGAAAGTAGCCCCGCTCGCGCAGCTGTAGAAGCCAACATGGCTCGTGATCAAGTGCTTGTTGAAGTTATGGTGACCGCAGCTCAAGCTTAACTGCGTAACCTTTGGTTTAAATGATTAAGGTCGCAAATATATGTTATAAAAGCGACCTTAAATTTATCTTTCAAACATTCATGCTTGAAATATAAAAAATCTATTCTAAATAATTTATCGTACCGCTAGTCAACGAGTCACTAGCAACATAGAGCCTATAAAACGAATGCGCGTGAACTCAGTTAGCAGCACGACAACTTAAATTATAACGAATATATATTAGTTCTTATATAAACTCGCTGTCACTGAAACATTATTACCACTACCTTCAGATTCAACTGAAGTAATCACAAAATATTGCGCACCCTTTTCATCCGCTTTTTGTGAAATAGCTTCTACATAATTATTAACAACCCCTTCATTCATAACAACATTGACAGTACCTGCAAATTTTAAATCAAGGGATTTAGTATAATTAATTTCAGTAGCCGCAAATGCTAATGGGCTTAATAAAGCTAAAGATAAAACTGCTGATTTTAATTTATTCATTTTAAGAGCACCTTGAGTTATATTAGTTAATAAGATAATAGTAACCTTAGTTATTTATAAATAGTCTGTCAATAGCTTATCAGCATAGTATAAAAAATCAAACCACAGAGCAGCCCTTACTTATTAATAAACAAGGGAATATTTATTATTTCATTTTCAGTTTTAATAAGTTTAATTTTAAAGATTTTTATGCATCAATCTATTAAATCAAAATAAGGTCATCTACAAAAGATAATTTAATTAAAGATTACATTGATAAAAGAATGAAGTTAGCTGTTATATAATATTTATTATCAAAATGAGATAAGTTAGGGATTGATGATATTTTTATGTTATAGCAACTATTCATTTCCTTTTAATAATATTAAATACGTTGGGTTGGTAATTGTAATGAATTAAATACGGATTATGCTGCTAATAGTTATGCTTAGATTAAAGCAATGGCTGTAGTATAGCAGAATTAAGTACAATTAATGTGTTAACTGAAACATATACGGAATATTTATCCATTTTCCATTTAGTTCGCATGCCCCCTCATAAAAAATAAGTGAGTTAAAACCAGAAAATTACACACTAAACGACAGAGATTTCAATGTTCTCGGCAGAATGTTTCACTTTATTAGCTGAGGTTGCAATAACATCTGTGTAGCCTAACGTCCTATCATACTGCCCAACGACCTAACTTACAGCTAAGTACATTTGATTTCTGCGAAGCTGTTCCTAAATTTTAACCAAACATCTATGTTTGCTAATGAAATTCTACTGAAACGATATACAATACAGAGACTTTAAACCCTCATTAGGCGAATTCTTTGGTATTTTATCAGTACTAAGTAAAATATAATCAAACGCATCATACTCGTAGAACGCCATCACTTAATCAGTAATAATAGATAACGCTATGACAGATAAACAAAACTTCGAATCCCACACACCAATGATGCAGCAGTATCTAAAACTAAAAGCACAACATCCAGATATACTGCTGTTCTATCGTATGGGGGACTTTTACGAACTGTTCTTCGATGATGCAAAAAAAGCCTCTCAACTGCTAGATATCTCACTCACCAAACGAGGCCAAACAGCGGGACAACCCATCCCAATGGCGGGTGTTCCTCACCATGCAGCAGAAAACTATTTAGCAAAATTAGTGCAAATGGGCGAATCTGTGGCAATTTGCGAGCAAATTGGCGATCCCGCCACCAGCAAAGGGCCAGTTGAACGGAAAGTGGTTCGAATTGTCACTCCAGGTACTATTACTGATGAAGCCTTATTGAATGAGCGGCAAGATAATTTGCTGGCAGCGATTTGGCAAGAAGCTCAAGGTTATGGGTTTGCAACACTGGATATCACATCAGGTCGCTTTATTATCAGTGAAATAGACGATGAAGAGTCATTACGAGCTGAATTACAACGTACTCGCCCTGCTGAATTACTTTATTCAGAAGATTTTGCCAGTATGGCTCTGATTGAAGGCTGTAAAGGTTTACGCCGCCGTCCATTATGGGAATTTGAATTAGAGACAGCGAAGCAGCAGTTAGGTCTACAATTCGGCACAAAAGACCTTATTGGTTTTGGTGTAGAAAATGCGACAAGAGCACTACGTGCTGCGGGCTGTCTTCTTCAATATGTCAAAGATACACAACGCACCGCATTGCCGCATATCCGCAGCATTGTAATGGAAAAACAAACAGATAATGTCATTCTTGATGCGGCAACACGCCGTAATTTAGAAATTACACAAAATTTATCAGGTGGAACAGAAAACACTCTCGCATCCATATTAGATTTATGTGTCACGCCAATGGGTAGCCGCATGTTAAAACGCTGGCTTCATACCCCACTTCGTCATATTCAAACACTGAATAATCGCCAACAAGCAATCAAAGCTTTGCAAGAGTGTGGTTTAGAACTGCAACCTTTGTTACGCCAAATTGGTGATTTAGAGCGCGTGTTGGCGCGTTTAGCATTACGTTCAGCACGCCCGCGTGATTTAGCGCGAATGCGCCATGCCTTTGAGCAATATCAGGATATTCATCAAATTCTAAGCCAATCAAACAGCGAATATCTGCAAAACTTACAAAAGCGTATTAATCAGTTCGATGAGCTACAAGATTTGCTACAACGCGCTATTATTGATGCACCGCCTGTTCTAGTACGAGATGGCGGTGTTATTGCCCCCGGATATAATAGCGAACTTGATGAGTGGCGAGCACTTGCCGATGGCGCAACTGACTACTTAGATCGCCTTGAAATTCGCGAAAAAGAGAAGCTTGGCATTGATACATTAAAAGTTGGTTACAACGCGGTTCATGGCTATTTTATCCAAGTTAGTCGTGGTCAGAGCCATTTAGTGCCGATCCACTATGTGCGCCGCCAAACCTTGAAAAATGCTGAACGCTATATCATCCCTGAATTAAAAGAATATGAAGATAAAGTGTTAACCTCAAAAGGCAAAGCGTTAGCAATCGAAAAAGCGCTTTACGATGAGCTATTTGATATGTTATTACCACATCTAGCTGATTTACAGCTTAGTGCGGAAGCATTGGCTGAGCTCGATGTACTTAATAATTTAGCAGAGCGCGCTGAAACGCTGGGCTATCATTGCCCACAATTAACAGATAAGCCCGGCATTCAAATTACTGAAGGGCGTCACCCTGTTGTCGAGCAAGTGTTGAGTGAACCATTTATTTCAAACCCGCTTTCTCTGTCACCACAGCGACGTCTACTCATTATTACAGGCCCAAATATGGGCGGAAAAAGTACTTATATGCGCCAAGCTGCATTAATTACTTTACTGGCTTATATTGGTAGCTTCGTCCCCGCGACTAAAGCCATCATCGGTCCTATCGATCGTATTTTTACACGAGTCGGCGCATCCGATGATTTAGCATCTGGGCGTTCAACGTTTATGGTTGAAATGACCGAAACAGCAAATATCCTACATAATGCGACGGAGCAGAGTTTAGTGTTAATGGATGAAATAGGTCGAGGAACCTCAACCTATGACGGCCTATCTCTCGCTTGGGCCTGTGCAGAAAATCTCGTCAACCGCATAAAATCGATGACCTTGTTTGCAACCCACTATTTTGAGCTCACTAATTTGCCCGAAAAATTAGAAGGTGCCGCTAATATTCACTTAGATGCGATGGAGCATGGTGATACCATCGCATTTATGCATAATGTTCAAGATGGCGCAGCTAGTAAAAGCTATGGTTTAGCCGTCGCTTCTCTGGCTGGTGTACCTAAAGATGTCATTAAACGTGCGAAACAAAAACTTAAAGAATTAGAACTGATTTCAAATAATACCAACTCTAGTCATGTCGACAGCGCACAGTTAAGTTTCTTAGCGCAAGAAGAACCATCACCTGTGTTAAGTGCTTTAGAGAATATCGATCCTGACAAATTAACCCCAAGGCAGGCGTTAGACTGGTTATATCGCTTAAAGGAAATGGATAAGTAGTATGCAAGATCACGCTGAATTACTTGCCCCTATCAGGCAATTTTTACATTGCGAAACGCCCGATAGTTGGGTTGAAAAAGCCAGTAAACCAGAAAATTTGCCTATACTGCTAAAAGACCATTTATTATGTGAATTGAAGGCTGCGCAAAGTGCGATGTTTTTAATTCGCAAATATGCGGTAGATAAAGAAAGTGCCGCAGTGTTACTTGCATGGTTTAAGCCTTATGAGGACTTTGCCTACGATCGTATTGGTGATATTCATTCATTGAAAGATAAAAACCAAATTTCAAAACAGATTTTAGCTAAAAAACAATCACCTTACAGCCAAGATCTGATCGATAAAATGGTACTTTTAATCAAAGAAGAGCTGCATCATTTTTATCAAGTACTTGAAATCATGCATCAAAGAAATATTAGCTACGATGGCATTACAGCAAGCCGATATGCAAAAGGCCTATTCAACCATATGAGTGGTCACGAACCACAAACCTTGGTCGACAAACTGATTATTGGGGCTTATATCGAAGCTCGCTCATGTGAGCGTTTCGCTAAGCTAGCGCCTTTCTTAGATGATGATTTAGCTAATTTTTATATTTCATTGTTGCGCTCGGAAGCAAGACACTATCAAGATTACTTAAAGCTAGCTCAATCAATTAGTAAGGTAGATATCAATGAACGAGTTGATATGTTTGGAGCTGTGGAAGCCGAACTAATTTCCTCAATGGACAGTGATTTTAAATTTCACAGTGGTGTCCCTGCTTAAAATAGAAAGAAGCCCTTAACTAATGGTGTTAAGGGCTTCTTTATTAACATTCTAAAAATATCTTACATATTAAATAAGGCTTCTAAAGACAAATCTTCGCCTTGTAAAATATCTTTTAACCGCCTCAACCCTTCTACTTGGATCTGGCGTACTCTTTCACGTGTTAAACCAATTTCCCGACCAACCTCTTCAAGAGTTTCAGCTTCATAGCCTAGCAAGCCAAAACGGCGAGCGAGTACCTCTCGCTGCTTTGGATTCAATTCAAATAACCACTTAACAATGTTTTCTTTTAAGTTGTTATCTTGAATTGTATGTTCTGGCCCTGATTCATTTTCATCAGACAGAACTTCTAGCAAGGACTTCTCTGAATCACCAGCAATAGGCGTATCAACCGATGTAATACGTTCATTTAAACGTAACATACGGCTGACATCTTCTACTGGTTTATCGAGCTGCTCAGCGATTTCCTCAGCACTAGGCTCGTGATCTAACTTTTGCGCTAGTTCGCGGGCGGTTCTAAGATAAATATTGAGCTCTTTGACGATATGAATAGGGAGACGGATCGTTCTCGTTTGGTTCATGATGGCTCGTTCAATGGTTTGACGGATCCACCATGTCGCATAAGTTGAAAAACGGAAACCTTTTTCAGGATCAAATTTTTCAACTGCACGAATTAGCCCCAAATTACCTTCCTCAATGAGATCAAGTAAAGCGAGGCCCCGATTATTATAACGTCGAGAGATCTTAACAACTAATCGAAGGTTACTTTCTATCATGCGCTGGCGTGATGCAATATCACCACGTAGCGCCCTTCTTGCATAGAACACTTCTTCTTCAGCTGTTAGGAGTGGAGAGAATCCAATTTCACTGAGATAAATTTGTGTGGCATCCAAAACACGTTGACTTGTGCTCTGGAGTAAATCCATTTCATCATCTAGTTCAGCAACCAGATCCTCTTCTTTGAACTGACTTTCATCGAAAGCATCTTCTATTGTGCTCTCTTCGAGGTCATCATATAACTCGTTAGCTTTCAGCGAACTTTGGCTCATCAGTGACTCCTACCCTTGATAATGAGGACAGAATGTCATTGCACTCTGCCCAGTTTATCGCTGCGGTAAGTAACGCAGCGGGTTTACTGATTTTCCCTTGTAACGAATTTCAAAATGTAATCTAACCGAGCTTGTACCGGTGCTACCCATAGTGGCTATTTTTTGACCCGCAGTAACATCCTGCTGATCACGCACAAGTAACGTATCGTTATGTGCATAAGCACTTAGGTAGTCATCGTTATGTTTTATTATTATAAGATTTCCATATCCGCGCAGTGCGTTACCTGCGTAAACCACTTTTCCTGGAGCAGAAGCAAGTACAGGCTGACCGCGTGAACCCGCAATATCAATGCCTTTATTTCCACCTTGAGCGTCAGAGAAACCTTCAATCATTTTCCCTTCAGCTGGCCAACGCCATTTTATCGATGAACTGTTAGTACTGCTTCCTGTCGTCGGAGAGGTTGTAGAAACTGCCGTGGTAGTTGTTGCCGTAGAAGTCTGTGTTGCAGGCTTCTTATTGTTAGGCAACATCTTACCTGAAGTTTGACCACTTCCATTTGCAGGATACGCATTAGTTGTTCGAAGATCAACCGGTTGCTGGTTACTATTTGATGAATTTGCAGCCAATTGCCCGTTCGAGTTCACATTTCCATTACCAATATTAATAACTTGACCAACATTTAAGCTATATGGCTCAGCAATATTGTTTCTATCTGCTAACTCACGGAAATCATTACCCGTTATATAGGCAATGTAGAATAGGGTATCACCACGCTGGACCGTATAGCTACTACCGTTGTAACTACCTTTAGGGATACTACCGTAATCACGATTATAGATAATACGCCCTTGGCCATTCATGTTAACAGGTGCAGAGTTGGTCACTGAAGGTGATGTATTTGAAGACAAATTAGGTCGAGAAGAAGGCATCGCCGTACTTGTACCACCAGTTACTGGAGCAGTTCTTTGAACGGTCTGCTGGCGAGTCGTTTGGCCATCATTTACACTCGAAATGGGGGCGGCTGTATGATACGGCGTGGAACAACCTGCTAATAAAGCGCCACCAAATGAAAAGATCACCGCCCATCGAATTTTGCTTATTGGGCTAACAATTTTCATGCTTCTTCTCCCGTGAAGAAAAATCTGACATAACAAGCTAATTTATGTTGCGTCAGTAAACATCAGAGCCTGTGATATTCGCCATCCTCCAAGTTGCATGTAGGTTGACTCCCCTCAACTACTCTATAGGGGTAACTTCGTTGATCGCCTACATACGCCTTGAATTATTTAGAGCACAGCTCTCGTAACGAAAAGTATTTTGCTTATTAAAGCAGAAATATAAAATCTTGGACAAGCCAAATGTATCAAAAATATAACAATTTGAGATTATGACTTAATAGAAAATGCGAGTTTCCCGATTTTGGAGCCATAAATTATCAAAATTAGCCAGACAATTCAAAATGAAATTAAGCTAAATCCCCAGCAACCAGAGGAACAAAGCGAACTTTCTCTATCACATTTGAGTGATAATCATTCCCTCTACGCGTAATGAGCTTCAACGCCTGATCTTGATCACCAACAGGTAATACCAAGCGCCCTCCTTCTTTTAATTGCTCTAAAAGCTTTGAAGGGATTTCACTAGGTGCCGCTGTAACAATAATGGCATCAAAAGGCCCTTTTGATTGCCACCCTTCCCAACCATCACCATGTCGTGTAGAGATATTGTGCAAATCGAGCTGCTTAAAACGGCGTTTTGCAGTCCATTGTAAACTTTTCACTCTTTCGACGGAATAAACATGACTGGCTAAATGGGCTAAAACCGCGGTTTGATAACCTGAGCCTGTACCTATTTCAAGCACATGGTCATTTGCAGAAATATCAAGTAGAGCAGTCATTTTAGCAACAATATAAGGTTGAGAAATAGTCTGCCCATAGCCTATTGGTAACGGTATGTTATCATAGGCTTTGTGTGAAAGCGCCTCATCAACAAAGCGCTCACGAGGAACCTGTGATAAAGCTTCTAACAAGCGCTCATCGTGAATTCCCTGTTGGCGTAATTGTGCCAAAAGTTCTTTCATGAGGCCTGTTTTCATTTTACGGTCACTCCTGATTTCTCTAACCACTCTTCAATTAATGAATGTGCTTTATATGCCGTTAAATCAACTTGCAAAGGTGTTATTGAAACATAACCTTGAGAAACAGCTTCAAAATCACTTCCAGGCCCTGCATCACGGATCTCGCCAACAGGCCCTAACCAATACAGCATATTCCCTTTAGGATCTTCAAGGTTATAAACTTCAGATGCGGCATGACGACTACCACAGCGAGTCACTTTTATGCCTTTTATTTCCTCATAGGGAATATCAGGTACATTAATATTCAGAATATTGCCTGCACGCAATGGATTTTTGTGCAATAAATCCAGTATGTCGCAAGTGACTTTTGCTGCGGTTTCATAATGAGTTTCCCCATCAAGTGAAACAGCTACGGAAGGTAGACCTAAATGTCGCCCTTCCATTGCCGCAGCAACAGTACCTGAATAAATGACATCGTCCCCTAGATTAGGACCACAATTGATCCCAGAAACTACAATATCCGGCCTTGGCCTCACAACTTTATTAACGCCAATATAAACACAGTCTGTTGGCGTACCTTCTTGTACAGATAAATCACCATTAGCCAATGTTTGGATCCTTAACGGCCTATCCAACGTTAATGCATTGGATGCACCACTACGGTTACGATCAGGCGCAATCACTTGCACATGATAGTGTTGTCGTAATGCCGCGGCTAATGTTTGGATCCCCGGCGCCGTCACGCCATCATCATTACTCAATAAAATTTTCAACATCGGCACTTTCCTGATTAATGATTTCTCGAACAAGACTGGTTGCAAAACACCCTGAACTTAAAAAGAAATTAAGCTTCAGTGTATTGGCATCAAGCCATTGCCAATGAAAATTTTGTGGTTTCACGATTGCAGCTCTGCGTGCTGGTGAAACTCTTTCACTTTTCATTAACGCAATAAAAGTATTATAGTTTTCTAAACACTTTGTCTCAAAACTTAATGCATCAAATTGAGTTCCAAGTTCCCCATCGCCGGGTAAAGCAGCCGTAATAGTCAATTCAGATGAGTCAACACGAGGTTGTAAAGTCGATAGCTCTTCCTCTGTGGCAACAAACCAGCTTCCACGCCCTGTTAATTGTAATGCGTCACCAAGTAATACTTTATTTTCAGTTTGGTTGGCAATCCGTTCGCTAACAATATGATTAAACATAGCACTTCGAGCCGCAGAGAGGTAGAAACTACGTTTATTTCGTTCACGAACCGTAATTTCTTGATTTGCCCATCGTTGAGCTTGGACTAAGTTTTGTCCATTTCGCCCAAACCGTTGCTCACCAAAATAGTTAGGAACGCCCCCCTCAACGATTTTATCTAAACGTAATTCGACATCCTCAGGTGCTGAAATATCGCGAATGATTAGCTCAAAGTGATTGCCTTTCAGTGTGCCAATACGCAACTTTCTTTTTTGTCTAGTTGTTGCAATAACACGACAACCTTCAAGCATCCATTTTGAAAAATCAGGGGTTTCTTTACCTGGCATCTGTAAACAGAACCATTGTTCAGTAACCGCATTGCGATCTTTTAAACCTGCGTAACTGACTGCTCGTGCTGAAATTTTTGCAAATTTAGCCAATTGTTCAGCCACAAATAAGGTGTTATACCCCGTTTTTTCAACACGAACCATGACATGTTCGCCCTCACCATCAAGCTCAAAGCCAAGGTCTTCTTTAACAATAAAATCTTCAGGTTGGCTTTTTAACTTACCTGATGAGAGTGGTTTACCATGCAGGTACTGTACATTCATGACTTTCATTACCATTATCTTTCACTAACAATACCACTGCGGCACAAGCAATCCCTTCTTTACGCCCAACAAAACCGAGTTGCTCTGTGGTTGTTGCTTTAGCATTCACATCATCCATATGACATTCAAGATCTTCTGCAATATTGACACGCATTTGTGGAATATGAGGTAACATTTTAGGTGCTTGAGCCATAATTGTAATATCAAGGTTACCAATGCTATAACCTTTTTCACGAACGTGGCGATAGGCTTCTCTGAGTAAAACGCGGCTATCTGCACCTTTATACGCAGGATCAGTATCAGGGAATAATTTACCTATATCCCCCAGTGCCGCAGCCCCTAAGATGGCATCAGTGACAGCGTGTAGCACCACATCACCATCAGAGTGAGCAAGTAGGCCTTGTTCATAAGGGATACGTACGCCACCAATGACAATAGGTCCTTCCCCGCCAAACTTATGTACGTCAAAACCGTGTCCGATTCTCATTATTTGATCCTTTTATTTCATTCTAGAAAGGTAAAATTCAGCCAAAGCGAGATCTTCTGGGCGAGTTACCTTTAAATTATCAGTGCGACCTGAGACTAAAACAGGCTGATAGCCACAATATTCCAATGCAGATGCTTCATCAGTAATAATAGCATTTTCTTTCAATGCTTTACTCAAACAATCACGCAACAAAATTAAAGGAAAAAATTGTGGTGTAAGTGCGTGCCATAAAGCATCACGCTCAACGGTATGATCAATCACATCTGACGTTTTGGCACTACGCTTCATGGTATCTCTTACAGGAGCAGCAAGAATGCCACCGCAGTAATCCATTGTTGATAACTGAATAATTTTATTTAAATCATCTTGATGTAAACAAGGGCGCGCGGCATCGTGTACCAATACCCATCGATTTTGCATCTGTTCATTCTGAGCTAAAAAGTTTAACCCTGCCAGCACGGAATCTGCACGCTCTTTTCCACCATGAACAGTGGTAACTCGCGGGTTACTTGCTACCTCAAGCGAAGCAAAATAATTATCATCAGGGCTTAAAGCGACAACAATATTAGAAACAAGAGGATTCAATAACAATGCATTAATAGTGTGTTCAATGATTGTCTTCCCAGCGACCTGCAAGTATTGTTTTGGACAGTCCGCATTCATACGACTACCAATACCGGCTGCTGGAATTATCGCAACAACGTTTGGGGCTCCCCCAGTGATTGAATTATTCATTATTTTGGATCTTACATCGAAATTTGTGGGCTAGTAGAGGTAATCAATTTCATAAACGTAAACACAACCTGTAATATTTTTAGTTTTTGTACATAGCATAATCATATACTTGAACACTATATGATTGATGTTGTTACTCATATAGCGTTTATCTATACAGTGCCTATCGAACTGCAACCTACCGTATGACAAGTAATATTTAATTATTTGTTCTCTGATTATTACTCTCTTTCACCATTCTATAAAATGATTCGCCAGGCTTAACCATACCAAGCTCTGTACGCGCCCGTTCCTCAATAGCGTCTTGTCCATCATTCAAATCATTAATTTCAGCAAACAGCTGTTCATTACGCACTTTTAAGCGAGAATTGATGATCTCTTGCGCCGCAACATCGTCTTTCACTCGGACATAGTCGTGAATGCCATTCTTACCTAGCCATAAAGAATATTGTGTCCAAGCCAATACTGCGATTAATAGAAGCGTTAATTTGCCCATTCTGCCCCCTGAAATGATTTGCTAATCATCCCATAACTCAGCTCATCGCGCTACTATCAAGAAAGTAATGTATCAAAACTAGGACAAAAACAGGGCATTCCTGTTCAAAAATCAACCTAAGAAATATGCTGTGATTAATTGGATACTATCTTGAACTGGTTTACAGAACTATCACCTAAGCGAGTGAATTTGTTTAATAAAATTACGAGCAGCTACGCAAAATACTCAGTTAATCCGTAATTTGTTTACAAAAACGGCTCCAGAGGCGTAGACACACCCAAGGAGCCGTTAGGCAAAATTCATAAAAAGTTATCGTACTAATTATGAGTTTTGATGATTTTTTTCTCACCCAGTAATTGAAGAATTTGTGTTACTGAATCAGGTATCGCCTGCCTTCCATCTATACGTAATTCAGGTTGTAAAGGCTCTTGATATGGAGAGTCAATCCCAGTGAAGTTTTTTATTTTCCCCGCTCTTGCCTGCTGATAAAGCCCTTTTGGGTCGCGCTGTTCACAAACTTCAACAGGGGTTGCAATATGCAATTCAAAAAACTGGTTCGCCCCAAATAGCTCACGAACTTTCTGTCTATCTTCACGATAAGGCGAAATAAACGCTGTCGCAACCACCAGCCCAGCATCAACCATCAATTTAGCGACCTCACCAATACGGCGAATGTTTTCTTGTCTATCGGATTCATCAAAACCTAAGTCTTTACATAACCCATGACGGATATTATCGCCATCAAGCAAATACGTTTTTACCCCTAATGAAGCCAGTGCTTGCTCGCAAGCCCCTGCTAAAGTAGATTTACCCGAGCCAGACAGTCCAGTAAACCATAACACCGCGCCTTTATGACCATTCGCATTTTCTCTAAATTGCCGAGTGATCGGATGGTCGTGCCAAACGATATGATTATCTGTCGTACTCGCCATACTTATTTACCACCTAATAGATCTCGAGCTCCCCAATGAGGGAAATGACGGCGAATTAATTGATTTAACTCTATTTCAAATTCACTAAAATTATCATTTTGCTCAGTAAATCGCTCTGTCACTTCACGCACTAACCCCGCTCCAGCTGTCACATTCGTCAGCCTATCAATTAGGATCATGCCACCTGTTTCTGCGTTTTGCTGATAATTCTCAAGTAGCAATGGCTCATCAAATGATAATTCAACTAAACCAATACCATTGAGGGGCAGCTCAGTCGCTACTTTTTGAGTAAGATTGTTGATATCAACTTGATATTGAATATTTTCTACCTTAGCGCGGCTTCTTTTTCCAGCAATCTTAATATCAAGCTGTTGCCCCTGCACTAACGGTTGCTCTGACATCCAAACGATATCAACCAATGCCTCACGAGAACACTGCAACGTATCGTTTTCTGTAACAATCAAGTCTCCACGGCTAATATCAATTTCATCTTCTAATACTAATGTGATCGCCTCACCGGGTATCGCGAAGTCTTGTATGCCATCAAAAGTGACAATTTCTTTTACTTTCGAGATCTGACCCGAAGGTAATACTTTGACGGATTGCCCCACTTTCACTATCCCAGAGGACAAAGTTCCACTGTAACCTCTAAAATCCAAATTAGGTCTATTCACGTATTGAATTGGAAAACGTAGTGCTTGCTCCGATGCTTTTGGTTGAACCTGAACTGTTTCTAGAATTTGTAACAGTGTTTCCCCCTGATACCAAGGCAATTGAGAGCTTTCATTGACGATATTATCGCCATCTAGAGCTGAAATAGGTACAAACCAAATCTTGAGGTCAACAGGCAATTCAGCCGCAAATCTCTGATAATCTTGCTTAATTTTTTCAAATACCGCTTCGCTATATTCGACCAGATCCATTTTATTGACTGCAACGATCAAATGGCGAATACCTAGCAATGTACTAATAAAACTGTGGCGTCGAGTTTGTTCTTGAACGCCTTTTCGAGCATCGATCAGCAATATAGAAAGTGAGCAAGTTGATGCACCTGTCGCCATATTTCTCGTGTACTGCTCATGCCCTGGAGTATCTGCGATTATAAATTTACGTTTTTGAGTAGAGAAATAACGATAAGCAACATCAATGGTGATCCCTTGCTCTCTTTCTGCGGCAAGCCCGTCCACTAATAAAGCAAGATCCAGTTTTTCACCTTGAGTTCCTATACGCTTACTGTCGGTTTGCAAAACAGATAACTGATCTTCATAAATTTGTCGCGTGTCATGCAATAAACGCCCGATTAACGTGCTTTTACCATCATCCACATTACCGCAGGTGAGAAAACGTAATAAGCCCTTTTGTTGCTGAGCTAACAAATAAGCTTCAACACCACCTTGCTGCTTAATTTGTTCCGCAATTGTTTCGTTATATGCTAAATCTGCCATGACGTTTTCCCCCTTAAAAATACCCTTGGCGCTTTTTCTGCTCCATGGAAGCCGATTGGTCACTATCGATTAATCGACCTTGTCGCTCACTGGTCGTTGAAATCAACATTTCTTCAATAATTTCTGGTAACGTTTCTGCTTGTGATTCAACAGCACCTGTCAGAGGCCAGCAGCCTAGGGTTCGGAATCGAACCTTTCGCTTAGCGATAACCTCCCCCGCTTTTAAATCAATACGGTCATCATCTACCATCAATAATGTGCCATTTCTCTCTAAAACAGGGCGCTCTTTTGCAAAATAAAGAGGGACAATATCGATATTTTCTAAGTAGATATACTGCCAAATATCGAGTTCCGTCCAGTTTGATAAAGGAAATACTCGAATACTTTCTCCTTTATTGATTTGGCCATTGTAGTTATGCCACAACTCAGGGCGTTGATTTTTGGGGTCCCAACGATGAGAGCGATCTCGGAAAGAATAAATGCGCTCTTTGGCTCGAGATTTTTCCTCATCACGCCTAGCACCACCAAATGCTGCATCAAAACCATATTTATCAAGCGCTTGTTTTAGCCCTTCCGTTTTCATAATATCAGTGTGTTTCGCGCTACCATGAATAAATGGGTTGATCCCTAATGACTCACCCGCTGGATTGCGATGAACCAGTAATTCAAAATCATAGTTTTTAGCCGTTTTATCACGAAACTCATACATCTCACGAAACTTCCATCCGGTATCAACATGTAATAACGGAAATGGCAGTTTTCCAGGGTAAAAAGCCTTGCGTGCCAAATGCAACATAACAGATGAATCTTTGCCGATGGAATAAAGCATGACTGGGTTTTCAAATTCAGCCGCCACTTCACGGATAATATGAATGCTTTCTGCTTCCAACTGCTGTAAATGGGTTAATCGTTTCTCATTCATGATGGCCTCCTTAATTAAGCCAATTCCAACACGGCTGAACGCCATCTGTTTTTTTCAACCTGATCACCGAACCAAGCCAATTGCTGATGCAAAGCGGCAACCTCACCAATCACCAATAACGCAGGCGCTGGAGCCTGATGAGCCAATTCAGCCAGCTCATACAGCTTGCCACTCAACACGTGTTGGTTTTGCCGAGTGCCACAGCCGATCACGGCAATAGGCGTTTCTGGTGAGCGTCCAAAGTGGATCAGTTGTTGGCTGATATGCTCAGCTTTTACTGTTCCCATATAGATGGCTAATGTTTGATTGCCTCGTGCAAGTGCTGGCCAATCAAGTTCATTTCCTCCCTCTTTGCAATGACCCGTGATAAATGTCACGCTCTGAGAGTGCTCACGATGTGTCAGAGGAATACCGGCGTATGCAGTTGCCCCTATTGCCGCGGTGATCCCAGGAACCACCTGAAATGGAATACCAGCCTCCGCAGCAATTTGCAGCTCTTCACCACCACGCCCGAAAACAAATGGATCACCACCTTTTAATCGGACTACTTTCTTCCCTTGCGATGCAAACGTCACGATTAAAGCATTGGTTTCTTCTTGTAAGACCGAATGCGCTTTAGCACGTTTCCCAACACAAATTTTGTCTGCATCTCGTCGCACTAACTCAAGGACTTCATCACTGACAAGATGGTCATATAAAACGACATCGGCATTTTGCAAAACTTGTAAGCCTTTAAGCGTTAATAACCCAGCATCTCCAGGACCCGCTCCGACTAAAACCAGCTCCCCCGTATTATCGGGTTCATACAATTGCTTTTCTAATTGCAATTCGGCTTGTGATAGCTGGCCTTTTTCGACCAATGAGGCAAAGTGGCCACTGAAACTTTTTTCCCAAAAACGTTTGCGCTCACGCATGCTGCTAATTGATGATTTCACTTTTTCTCGCCACCGCCCGGCTATTTCAGCCATATGGCCCAAATAACTTGGTAGCATCGTTTCTAATTTTTCACGTAATAAGCGAGCCAAAACAGGCGCGGTACCACCAGAAGAAATCGCAATCACGACAGGATCTCTATCGATGATTGAAGGGACAATAAAAGAACACAACGGTTTATCATCAACAACATTGACAAAAATTTGTTGTTTCTCTGCATCATGAAAAATTTTCTTATTCAATTCAGCATCGTCAGTGGCAGCAATCACCAAATAAGACTTCTCAATATGTTGTGGATGATATTCCCCCTCAATCCACGTGAAATATTGTTGCTCACAAAGTTGTTGTAAAGCTGAATTAAGTGCCGGCGCAATAATCACCAAAGCCGCATTAGCGCGTAACAATAGTTCCGCTTTGCGTGCGGCAACATCGCCTCCCCCAACCAAGACAACCTTGCGGGAACGTAAATCCACAAATAATGGTAAATATTCCATCTTGCTCTTCCGGTGTTATATAACTTTTTTAAAACGACTATTTAAATTGACTATATGGCGTGCAAGTGGGGTTATGAAATGCTAAAAGTTTATTAGATGTAACCTAAAGGAATAAGTCAGCCTAATGAGTTATGAAGAAGAAATACTCATAATGACATCAAAGCAAAACGCAATTTCACGACTAAGATAAATATTGTTCGCTTCTTTTCTACAGATGCCTTGAAAAAAATGAGTTAGACTAAGCACATAAATAGAAAATAAATATAAATGACCAAGCCCTTATAAGTATTTAGCTAATAAAGACAAAACATTATGATAAAAACGGATAAAAAGAAACTCACCATTAATGATATTGCAAAGCTATGTGGCGTAGGTAAATCAACAGTTTCAAGGGTGATTAATCAAGACCCAATGGTTAATGAAGAGACTCGGCAAAAAGTTAATCAAATAATTGAAAAATACCAATTTACTCCCTCAAAATCTGCACGTGCAATGCGAGGCTATTCAAACCGCTCTTTCGGCATCATCATGACGCGTTTAGATTCTTATGCTGAAAACCAAGCAGTCAGTTCCATGCTACCTATTTTCTATCAAAATAATATCGACCCTATTATTTTAGAGAGTCAATTTAAACCGGAAAAAGTTGAAGAACATATTAAAATGCTTACTCGCCAAAAGGTTGATGGGATTGTCTTTTTTGCTTTTTCAGGCATTGATATCAATAAGCTCTCCAATTGGAAACAAAAAATGGTTGTTATTGCGCGACCATTAGAAGGTTTTGTCTCTATTTGTCACGATGATGAAAGTGCGGTTAAAAACCTTATGCACTATTTTCATAAACAAAAAAATTACCAACAAATAAGTTATATCGGGATCAATGTTCACGATGAAACAACGGGCCTACTCCGTTACCAATCTTATCTACACTATTGTCAGCAGCAAGGTTTAACCCCTCACGCACAATTAGGTGAACTTAATTACCAAAGTGGCTATATGCTTGCTAAAGAGATCTTAACCACATCACCACAAGCCATACTGTGCGCAACAGACTCATTAGCATTTGGTGTACAAAAGTATTTATCCGAACAAAACATGAACCATATCGATGTGGCCTGTATTGGGCGAAATGATTTACTGGCCTTTTTATTTCCTCAAACCAAATTCTACCGTTTAGGCTTTAGAGAAAGTGGGAAAGAGGCTGCTAATATATTGATTAAAATGGCAAAAGAAGATGTTCCGCCACAAAAAATCATTATCTCCAGTGATAAATTAAATTAATAACTTAAGAAAGTAATTATTATTACTTGTGATCATCGTCTAGTTATGGGAACGTTCCCGTTCAAATAATGACAACAAGGATATATATTAAAAAAAACATAACTACGATGAGAAAATAAATATGCCTAGTGCCAAAGATTTAAAGGCCATTGAAGAACTTGTTGCACTGATTGGCGGTAAAAATAATATTATTAGTGTTTCTCACTGCTTAACAAGGCTGCGCTTTGTTCTTAATGACCCTAATATCACAGAAATAGATAAAATAAAACAAATCCCTTTTGTTAAGGGGTGTTTTAATAATGCCGGACAGTTCCAAGTTATTATTGGTGTCGATGTTGACCACTATTATCAAATTCTTTCAAAGCATCTTGAGTTACAAACAAAAAGTAAAGATGAAGTAAAGTCTGATGCCAAAAAAAATATGAGTTTTTGGCAAAGGCTTATCGCAAATTTGGCAGAGATATTCGTACCACTATTACCTATTTTAATTTGTGGTGGTTTACTTTTAGGTTTGCGTAACGTTATTGGTGAGATGCCTGTATCGGATAATAAACCTTTAACCTATTTTTATCCTTGGTTAAAGCCTATTTATGATTTCCTATGGTTACCTTGTGAAGCAATATTCCACTTTTTACCTGTTAGCATCTGCTGGTCTGCAACTAAAAAGATGGGGGGTACTCCAGCCCTAGGTTTAGTATTAGGGATCACTTTAGTTTCTCCTCAGCTAATGAATGCCTATAATTTAGGCTCACAAATCCCTGATGTTTGGAACTTTGGGCTGTTTACAATTGAGAAAGTCGGTTATCAGGCGCAAGTCATCCCTTCTATCTTAGCAGGTTTATTCCTCGGCTGGTTTGAAACCCGTTTACGCCGTTACATTCCCGATTATTTAAAATTGGTTATTGTTCCAATCGTCACATTGATTATCTCAGTCTTCGTCGCACACGTTATCTTAGGCCCTATTGGCAGAAGCATTGGCAACGGTATTGCCGAAGTCATCAAGCTATTAATGCTAGGTGACTTTGCGCCTATTGGCTCAGCTATCTTCGGTTTTTTCTACTCGCCAATGGTGATCACAGGGTTACATCACACAACCTTAGCGATCGACTTACAGATGACTCAAAGTTACGGCGGCACCCCTATTTGGCCTATTATCGCATTATCAAATATTGCCCAAGCTTCAGCGGTTGTCGGTATCATTATTGTTAGCCGTAAAGCAAATGAACATGAAATTACTATCCCAGCCGCTATTTCAGCCTATTTGGGTGTAACAGAGCCGGCTATGTATGGTGTTAACCTAAAATATGGCTTCCCAATGCTATGTGCGATGGTTGGTGCCTCACTCGCAGGATTGGTTTGCGGTTTAAACCATGTTCTATCTAATGGTATTGGCGTGGGTGGTTTACCTGGCATTTTATCGATACAACCAACTTATTGGTTAGTTTACCTGTTCGCTATGGTCATCGCCGTTGTCGTTCCCATTGCATTAACCGTTATCGCCTATCGCTATAAAGAAAGAAAAGGCACGCTACAAACTAATTAATATATCATCAAATTTAAGGTTTATTATGAATTACTTATACATTGCTTTTACAGATATCAGCGTGTCTGTTGGGTACAATAATAATAAATATGATTACACCTTTGACACCGTAAATAGTACTTATCATGACTGGTTAAATATTGCTAAGAAAATAAATAGCGACTTTCAATTGATTGACGGTGGCGTTATACAACGGCCAGTCGATGGCGATGGAAAAAAATCTTATGTGATAAAAACACAAGATAATAAAACTATTGATGTCGCAAATTTATTTACTGAATCTCTTAATAAGCCATTTATTATTGAAAATATCAGGGAAGTAAATCAACAGAACAGCTTAGAGAGGAAATTCATTCATCGGGAAAAAGAACTTACTTGGTCAATTGAGTATTCCGGTTTAACGTCAGGGAAAGATGAGTATTGCCAAGAGTCACTACTAACGGTGGCAAATGGGTATATTGGCCTGCGCGGTACATTACCGGAGATGACAGCTAGTCATGATTATTACCCTGCAACTTATATTGCAGGCCTATATAATCAAGCAACCTCTCAAGTCAACGATCACCAAGTGGTCAACGAAGACTTTGTTAATGCACCTAATGGCCAGTTTATTTCGCTTAAAATCGGAGATGGCGACTACATTCATCCAAATAATGTAACCACACTTGCTCTAACCCGCCATTTAGATTTTAAAACCGGTGTCCTATCTTCTGACTGGCTTATTGAAACAACAGACGGGAAACAACTGAATATTCGCTGTTTCAAATTTGCCAATATGGCAAATATGTCTCATTACTGCCTACATTACCAATTTATTCCGTTAAATTTTTCTGGCGAAATGACCCTTCTCACTCGCTTAGAAGGGAACACTTGTAATGCGGGAGTAGAAAGATATCGTAGCCTAAATCAAAACCATTACAGTGTGTTAGAAGGTGGTGCAAAGCAACAAAATGCTTATCTGTTAGCTCAAACTCATCAATCAAAAATAGGGATTGGCTTAGCATCCTCTCTTTGTGGTGATTTCTTTTCACCACAAGACATTATTTGCCATTTTTCTGACTCAGTTGTTGAGCAAAGTATCATATTCAATGCTCAGAAAAATACCCCCTATACTGTTGAAAAAAGTGTCGCGCTAACCACATCTACGGCTTACCCCGATAATTGGCAAGATATTACAAAATGGGAACTTCCCTCTTGGCAAACCCAGTTAGCAGAAACAAAACAAGCATGGCAAACTTTATGGGATGAAGCTGATATTGCAGTATCAGGGGATTTAATGACGCAAAAATTATTACGTCTACATACCTACCATTTACTTTCATCAGCGTCACCGTTTAGTAACGAAAAAAATAAACTTGATGTTTCCGTCACCGCACGAGGGCTACACGGAGAAGCTTATCGAGGGCATATTTTTTGGGATGAGATCTTCATTTTCCCATTTTATATCATGCATTTCCCTGATACCGCTCGCCAACTTTTACTCTATCGCTATCGTCGATTAGAAACTGCCCGACTCGCAGCGAAGGCCGCTGGTTTCCAAGGCGCTATGTTCCCATGGCAGTCAGGTCACGATGGTACAGAGCAAACTCAAGTTCTGCATTTAAATCCATTATCTGGTCAGTGGGATCCTGACCACAGTTGTCGCCAACGCCATGTTTCATTAGCCATCGCTTACAACGTGTGGCTATATTGGCGTAATACCCTTGATAACCCATTTATGAAAGAGTATGGCTTAGAGCTGCTCAATGACATCACGTTATTTTGGCTTGGCCTATGTCAGTGGGATGAGCAAGACCAACGTTTTCATATCAGTGGCGTCATGGGTCCCGATGAATTTCATGAAAAATATGCCGATGCTCAAGAAGGTGGCCTAAAAGATAATGCCTATACCAATTTAATGGTGGCGTGGCTTTTCAATGAGATGACGACTCTGTATCGCGATAAACGTTTTACTGACAAATTATCTGAATTTGGTTTTTCTGCAAATACGCTCGACAAGCTCTGCCAAATTAAAACGCAGCTCGCTGTCACGCTAAATCAAGATGACGTTATTGAGCAATTTGCAGGCTACTTTGCGTTAGATGATCTCGACTGGGAAAGTTATCGCCAGAAATATGGCAATATTTATCGAATGGATCGGATCCTACGTAAAGAAAATAAATCAGCAGATGATTTCAAAGTCGCTAAACAAGCCGACACACTCATGTTGTTTAATAACTTAGATAAAACAACTGTGAAATCTTTAATTGAATCTCTGGGCCACTCATTATCTGAAAGCTTTGCAGAGAAAAATCTACATTATTACCTTAAACGCACCTCTCATGGGTCAACCTTATCACGCATTGTTCATGCTTATTTAGCCGAACAAATACAGCTCCATGACCTATCGTGGCAACTTTATCAGGATGCTTTGTACTCAGATTACAACGATATTCAAGGTGGAACGACAGCTGAAGGCATACATACCGGAGTGATGGCTGCGACTTTAAATACTACGATCATGGCTTACGCTGGTGTCGATATTCGACAAGATATTCTTAATATCGCACCATCGTTACCTAAACAGTGGCAAGGCCTAAGTTTTAAATTAAGGCACCAATGTGCTTTGTTTCACATCAAGGTAACTTATAACAATATTACCGTTATGAGTGATAAAGCATGCACAATATCAATCAATAACCACCTCTATAGCCTTGTTCCTAACACACCTTTATCCTTAAATTCTAAGGAGGGTAACGCTAATGGTTAAAGGACTCATATTTGATCTTGATGGTGTTATTGTTGATACCGCCGGTTACCATTATTTAGCTTGGAAAAAGCTGGCTAGCGAAATCGGGATTGACATTGATGAACAATTCAACCAATCCTTAAAAGGAATTAGCCGTGTAGAGTCATTAGATAAAATTTTACGTCATGGTAATAAACAAAATTCATTTACTATTGAAGAGAAAAATATGCTCTCTGAAAGAAAAAATGAATATTATTTAAAGTTACTCGATAACATTAGCCCAAAAGATATTTTACCTGGCGTATTAGATTTAATTAAGCAGGCTAACCAATACAATATACCTTGTGTTATTGCCTCTGCATCCCAAAATGCGCCAACGATATTGAAAAAATTGGCTATAAAGCACTATTTTCAATCTATTGTTGATCCTCAGTCATTAAAACAAGGTAAACCCGATCCTGAAATCTTTTTAAAAGCAGCGCGGCTCATTGATGTGCCTGCTCAGTATTGTGTTGGTTTTGAAGATTCAATGGCAGGAATACAAGCTCTTAAAAAAGCGAGAATTTATGCTATTGGTATTATCGCTGAAGGCCCACTGCATGAAGCTGATCGTGAAGTGTACTCATTAACTGAAATAAACATACATACACTAATCAAATAATAAATTATCGGATGGAAACTCTGTTTTCCATCCAGATATAAACAAGGAATAAAGAATGAAAACAAAACTATTAGCTACTGCTGTTAGCTTAGGATTAGCTATGCCTGTTATAACCGAAGCTAATACAAGCTCTCTATCAATAGAGCAACGTTTAGCGCTTTTAGAGCAAAGAACACTTGCTGCTGAAAAAAGAGCAGAACTTGCTGAACAAAAAGCAGCTAATTTAGAAAAAGCATTACAAAATCGTCAAGTTATTAATCAACCAATCAATAATACAACAGCCACAACAAATCATACTGAAGCCCCACATTTAATCGAAACCAATAACCAATATGGCAAACTTAAACTTTACGGTGATGTCGAATTTAATACTGATATTGCCAGTAAAAAAGGACAATTGACCTCAGTAAATACTCAGGCAGGAAAAGATAAAGATTTTGGTGATTACGATAAATGGGGAATTAATGGCCGTATTCTAATTGGACTTGATGGTGAGCGTTCCTTAGAGAATAACAACTACGCAGGCTTTTCCGTTCAACCACTCGCTAATATTAATGGACAAATTGGTCTAGATGATGCCAATTTCTATTTTGGTAAAAAAGAGAGTTGGCAAATAAAATTAGGCCGCTATGAAGCCTACGATATGTTCCCATTAAATCAAGATACCTTTATTGAGTATTCAGGTAATACCGCGAATGATACCTATAGCGATGGCTTTGGCTATATCTATATGATGAAAGAAGGCCGAGGAAGAAGCAATAGTGGCGGCAGCATGATGTTTAATACTAAATACGATAATTGGTATTTTGAAACAAATCTATTAATTGAAGATGGCACCAGTATCTTTACCGATGGCGAATACCATGGGCGAAAACAAATCAATAAGAAAAATGTTATCTATGTTCGACCTGTGATCGCTTGGAATAAAGACAACTTTAAAGTAGCCGCCGCTATTGAAAGTAATGTTATTCAAAATGCTTATGGCTATGAAGATAAAAATACAGGTGAGTTTAAAAACCAATCTAAGCGTAATGGATATGGTTTAACTCTAGGTTGGAATAGCTTAAAAAATGATCCAACAAATGGTATCGACGTAAACTGGAGTACGGCTTATTTAGATGCTAGCAATGAAACAGATTTTACTACTGGTGCTAATATTTTATGGCGCCGTTTACAGCTAGGTTATATTTACGCTCATAATGATATCAAGTCCTACGCATTAAATTATGATAGTGATATTGATAATGAAGTCATTTTTGGTCCAGGAAAATATGATATTCATACTTTATATACTTCATATGAGTTACCAAACATACTTGATATGGATAATTTTAAAATTTATATTGGCGCTTACTACTCTGTAATTGATGGTAAAGATATCGAAGTGAAAAATAGCGATAAAGATCGTTATGGCTCCAGAGTCAGATTTAAATACTTATTCTAAAATTGAATTAAACATTGAGTGGCTGATTTATCTGGTCAGCCACTCAAGTTATTTGCAGTAACTTACCCTTCATGCAGCCCACACTCTCGCTTTAAACCAAAAAAACGGGTTTCTTCTTCACTCATACCCGGTTCCCATTTACGAGTTGTGTGAGTATCACCAACAGATAGGTATCCTTGCTCCCAAAGAGGATGATAAGGTAAATCATATTTGGTCAAATACTCGTGTACTTGACGATTATTCCAATCAATCACTGGCAAGACTTTGAAGATCCCTCGACCAATACTCAACACAGGTAATGTGGAGCGACTTGCCGATTGCTCTCTACGTAGCCCTGAAAACCAACTTTGTGCATTTAATTCATGCAAAGCGCGCTCCATTGGCTCAACTTTATTGAGCTGATTATATTGTTCTATACCGTCTAGCCCTTGCGCCCATAATTGACCATAGATAGCTTCCTGCCATGCAGGTGATTTTGCAGCCCGATAAACCTGTAAGTTTAAATTAAGCTTCTCTGTTAACTGTTCAATAAAATGATAAGTTTCAGGAAATAGATACCCAGTATCAGTTAAAATAACAGGTATATCAGGCAATGCTTGTGTCACCATATGCAACGTTAGTGCAGCTTGTATACCAAAACTGGATGATAATACAAATTGATTGGGTAAATGCTCTAGAGCCCATTCAATCCTTTTTATTGCATCCTGTTTTTCTAACTGAGCATTAAAATCAGATAAATAGGCAGTTTGCTGTTGCTTATCTAAATTTAATACTTCAGTAAGTTCAAGCTGACTCATACTGCCTCCTTTACCTCATAGAAATCAACCGCAGAATTAAGCACCGGTTTCACAACATCACTACGAATTAAATAATCACCAAATCCTTCTTGATCCTCACGCTCTTTTGCCCAACGGCCTATCAAGGTATCAAGTATAGATAAAATTTCTGCTGAACTAATATTTTCTCGGTACATACGAGGGATGCGTGTTCCTATACGATTTCCCCCTAAATGTAAGTTATATCGATCAAGGGCTTTCCCCACTAACCCAACTTCAGCCAGCATTGCACGACCACAACCATTTGGGCATCCGGTGACACGTAATACAATGTGTTCATGGCCCACACCATGTGATGACATGATCTGTTCAACTTGCGTAACAAATTCTGGTAAAAAACGTTCCGCTTCTGCCATCGCTAATGGGCACGTCGGAAAAGAAACACAGGCCATTGAATTTTCACGCTGTGAAGTGATTTCATCACTGATTAAACCATGTGCACGCGCAATCGACTCAATCCGTGATTTTTCTTCTTCAGGCACACCCGCAATAATTAAGTTTTGATTTGCGGTTAAACGGAAGTCACCTTGGTGGATCTTGGCTATTTCAGCGACCCCCGTTTTTAACGGTTTATTAGGAAGATCAATTAAACGACCATTTTCAATAAACAACGTGAGATGCCAACGATCGTCTATCCCTTTTAGCCAACCAATCTGATCCCCTCTATGAGTAAATTGATAAGGTTGGATATCACCGAATGTGACCCCTGAACGTCGCTCCACTTCCTGTTTAAACGCCTCAACACCGACCCGTTCAAGGGTATATTTGGTTTTTGCGTTTTTACGTTCAGTTCGATTACCCCAATCACGTTGAGTGGTCACTATCGCTTCAGCAATAGCCAAAGTGTCCTTCAATGCAATAAACCCAAACTCGCTAGCTAATCGAGGAAAGGTCGCCGTATCCCCATGGGTCATAGCAAGGCCACCGCCCACCAGCACGTTAAAACCAATCAGCTCACCATCTTGTGCTATTGCGATAAAGTTCATGTCATTCGCATGTAAGTCCACATCATTAAGTGGTGGGATCACTACCGATGTCTTAAATTTTCGAGGCAAATAAGTTTTACCTAAAATGGGCTCTTCATCTGTCGTAACCACTTTCTCTTTATCAAGCCAAATCTCTGCATAAGCACTTGTTTTCGGTAATAAGTGCTCAGAGATTTTTTTAGCCCATTCATAAGCCTGTTGATGTAATTCTGACTGTACAGGGTTAGATGTACATAACACATTACGGTTGACATCATTCGCTGTCGCTAATGCATCTAAACCGACATGAGCCAACATTTGATGAGCAGGCTTCACGTCACCTTTTAAAATACCGTGAAACTGAAATGTCTGCCGGTTAGTGATACGCACACTGCCATATAACGTGTGTTCCGATGCAAATCTATCGATATCAAGCCACTGTTTCGGCGTGATAATGCCCCCAGGTAGCCGACAACGCAGCATCATTGCATGACGAGGTTCTAACTTTTGTTCCGCTCGTTCAGCTCTAATATCCCGATCATCCTGTTGGTACATGCCATGAAAACGGATCAGCAAGAAGTTATCTCCCTCAAAACCACCGCTTAATCCATTTTTTAAATCTTCTTTAATCGTTCCGCGTAAATAATTACTGTCATTTTTCATCCGCTCACTATCAGCGAGCTTGCCTTCTACGACCAAAGGCCCATATTTTTTTTCGCTCATTAGTAGACATCCCTCTGATACCGGCGCTCTACGCGCAGCTCACTTAAAAATTCATCCGCCGATTCGTTATCCATATTTCCGTATTGGCTGATGATATCCAGTAAAGCCTGTTCAACATCACGTGCCATATGATTAGCATCACCACAAACATAAATATGCGCACCTTCTTCAATCCAGCGCCATACCTGTTCACCTTCTTCGCGTAGCTTATCTTGCACATACACTTTTTGAGCTTGATCGCGCGACCAAGCTAGTGAAATATGAGTGAGTAGCCCATCTTTCACGTAACGTTGCCATTCCACCTGATATAAAAAATCTTCAACAAAGTGTGGATTACCAAAAAATAGCCAATTCTTTCCTGTTGCTTGATCATTATCGCGTTGCTGCATAAACGCTCTAAAAGGGGCAATACCAGTACCAGGGCCAATCATAATCACAGGTTTTGAGGTATCACTGGGAAGGCGAAAGTTATCATTGTGCTCAATGAAAACACGTAACTCATCACCTTCTTTTAAACGATCCGCTAAAAACCCTGAAGCGCCGCCAGTACGCGCACGACCATCGATGTCATAACGCACGACTCCCACGGTGACATGAACTTCATCTTCTGTTTCTGCCTGTGAAGAGGCGATAGAATATAACCTTGGAGTCAATGGCCTTAAAATATCAACAAACTCTTGAGCCGTCGGTTGCGCCGCTGCATGCCTTACCATGTCCACGATCGGCGTATTTTGCGCAAAATGCAAAATAGCTTGTTTATCACTGATCAAACCCAACAATGAATCATCTTTTGAAAGATGTGCATATTTTTCAACAATTAAATGGGTGTTCTGTGTGAGCTCTAAATGATGAGTCAATGCTTCACGAAGAGTATAAGTATTTTCACCTACATGAACACTTTCATCACCTTTTAACCATAAGAGCTGTACTAACTCATCAACAAGCAAAGGATCGTTATCAAACCATACCCCTAGCGCATCCCCCGGCTGATAACGCAGGCCTGAGTCCCCCAAATCAATTTCTATATGACGAACATCCTTTAATGAATTACGGCCTGTGATTTTTTGATTTACAGACAAGGATGCTGTAAGAGGTGCGGTTTTTGTATAAGGTGATGTATGGATTTCATCAACCGAACCAGTCTGAGCCGCGATTAACTGGCTAGCAGTTTGTGATGGAACTCTTGCTTTAAGCAACTGCGTTAATTCTTCAACCCACCTTTCAGCCTCAGCTTGATATTCTACGTCTGCATCAATTCTATTAAGTAATGATTGCGCACCTAACTTCGCCAATTGAGTATCAAAATCTTTACCTGCTTGGCAGAATTTTTCATAGGACGAATCACCAAGTGCAAAAACAGCATAGGCGGTATCATTAAGAGCTGGTGCCTTTTTCGAATACAAATATTTATATAGAGCAACAGCCTCTTCAGCTGGTTCTCCTTCACCTTGCGTTGATGCAACAATGACTAATACTTTTTCTTGAGCGATTTGCTTAAATTTATATTCACCCGCATTCACTAAGTTTACATTAAGCTTTTCGCTTATTAACCGTTCTCTTAATTGTTCAGCTAAACGACGTGCATTTCCTGTCTGTGAAGCAGAAAGGATGGTTATCGTTTCATTTTGTGGGACAGGTGCACTAGTCGGTACACTTGTCACCGTATTTTGATTGACCATTCCCCACAAATATCCAGACAGCCAAGCAAGCTGGTGTGATGAAAAGTCATCAACCGCTGTCTGCAAACGAGAAAGTTGCTCCGTTGATATTGGCAATGCCGATATTGGAGGCTGTTTATTTGTCATTATCCTGTAACCCCAGAGTTGCTTATCATCAATGACTACCCCGATAGTTTGTCAGGTTATAACACCCTCCAATAATGGGATAAGAAAGTATTGCCATAAGTAATAGCTAAAAAGCCTAATGAAATTCGTTTGTAGATCATACTCATAAAAACGGTTATTGATAATTCGGTAAAATAAGTAGCTTGAAGGACAAATTACAGTAGGATACGCTGCGTTTTGATTTATTAGGAGTGTATTATGACAACAAGTATCTATAAAGATTTTCATTTTGAAGCCGCTCACAAGCTACCTCATGTACCAGAAGGCCATAAATGCGGTCGCCTTCATGGCCATTCTTTCATGGTTAGATTAGAGCTAACGGGTGAGGTTGACACAAAAAGTGGTTGGATTATTGATTTTGGTGACGTCAAGCAAGCCTTTAAACCCATTTTAGATCAGCTTGATCACTATTATTTGAATGATATTGATGGCCTTGAAAATCCAACCAGTGAAGTGCTAGCAAGCTGGATTTGGCATAAAACCAAACCCCTCTTGCCACTCTTAAGCGCTGTTACCGTTAAAGAAACCTGTAATGCAGGCTGTATTTACCGCGGTGAGTAATGCTATGACTGATATGCCGTGAGCATCGCGGCACATCAAGCAATATGCAAATATTTATGTGTTTGAATTGAAAGCCGCCAATTACGCTCAATACACGTATCAATACACAGTTTAGTTGCTGAAGCTTTTTGACTAATCGGTTGTAATGCAACAATCGGAGTATTCAGTACAGTACGCCTTGCGAGTAAGCTATCCAAATCATCAATATCTCTTGCACGTGCCACTGGGTGCTTAATTTCATTCGCTCGATTGATTGAATCCGTAAGCACCTGTAACCCCCCCTTCATACCCACTTTAGGAGAAACTGTTACCCACGTTTGAGCAGAGCATTGGATCGGATAAGTTCCACTGGTTTCAATTTGGCATTGATAGCCTTGTTTTTCTAATTCGCTGGTTAAAGGAACTAAATCATAAATACATGGCTCCCCACCGGTAATGACAATATGCTTTGCTGTATAACCTTTTTCATTCATCAGGTTAATCAGTTCATTACTGTTAGCTAGCACCCATCTGTCTGTATCAATAGTTTTTAGTGCAATATCACCAAGCGTTGCTTCTTTATCCTTTTCTTTTTCCCACGTGTGTTTGGTATCGCACCAACTACAACCCACAGGGCAACCTTGTAAACGAATAAAAATGGCAGGAACACCGGTGAACACACCTTCACCTTGTAATGTTTGAAAAATTTCATTAATTGGGTAATTCATCGCACTCTCTAACGCTGTCAGCATAATGTGTATTGTATACTCTAAATAATTAAGGTTGCAGCTAAGCCAATAAGCTGCATAGAAAATTATGTAGCTGGCATACGTGCACATCGCCACTCAAAGACCTTCAACTTAAAGTATGACAAGTATATCGTAGATATCTTTCTCTGGTTATCCTACTTTATGGTAATGTAACTAGCTTGGATTAGAAGAAGTACATCAGATAAAAAAACCGAAACAATATTCGGTAGATCACGACAGGAAAAAACATGCAAAGTAGTAAAACAAACCAACTTAGAAAGGGATTGAGTGTCCGGCACATTCGCTTTATGGCGCTTGGCTCCGCTATTGGTACGGGCCTGTTTTATGGCTCAGCCTCTGCAATACAAGCGGCTGGCCCCGCTGTTCTTATTGCCTATATGGTTGGTGGCGCAGCCGTTTTTATGGTTATGCGTGCCTTAGGTGAAATGGCAGTTCACCACCCAGTGCCTGGCTCATTCTCTCACTACGCTAGCCATTATATGGGGCCATTAGCAGGTTTCCTGACTGGCTGGAACTATGTTTTTGAAATGCTTGTTGTCTGCCTTGCCGATATTACTGCATTTGGGATGTACATGGGCTTTTGGTTTCCGCATGTAGATCAGTGGATATGGGTACTCAGCATTGTTTTATTTATTGGCGCACTTAATCTCTGCCACGTGAAAATTTTTGGCGAAATGGAGTTTTGGTTATCCATCGTCAAAGTTACCGCAATCATTGCCATGATTGTTGGTGGTGCCTTTCTTATGTTTTATGGATTCGGTAAAGAAACGGATCATGCTGTTGGTATTCAAAACCTCTGGGAGCATGGCGGTTTTATGCCTAATGGTATAGCTGGGGTGATAGCCTCTTTAGCTATAGTGATGTTTGCCTTTGGTGGTATTGAAGTGATTGGTATCACAGCAAGTGAAGCTCAAGATCCAGAAAAAACAATTCCTAAAGCCATCAATGCCGTTCCTATTCGTATTTTATTATTTTATGGATTAACACTATTTATATTGATGTGTATCTATCCATGGAACCAAATTGGCCAAAATGGTAGCCCATTTGTCCAAATTTTTTCTAGCTTAAACATTTCCTCTGCTGCAAACATTCTAAATATCGTCGTGATAACCGCAGCCGTTTCCGCTATTAACAGTGATATTTTTGGTGCTGGACGTATGATGTATGGTATGGCTCAAGATAAACAGGCACCTAAAGTTTTCACTAAGCTCACACGCAATGGTGTGCCATGGGTCACTGTTTTAGTGATGTCAGTTGTTATGTTACTCGGTGTTTACCTCAATTACCTGTTACCTGAGCGGATCTTCGTTATTATTGCATCAATTGCTACCTTTGCAACGGTATGGGTTTGGTTAATGATCTTACTGTCTCAAGTAGCGATGCGCCGTAAAATGAGCAAAGAAGAAGTTAAAAAATTGAAATTTCCGGTGCCATTTTGGCCTATCGGCCCTGCGATCACCATTGCATTTATGGCGTTCGTTATCGCATTACTCGGGTTTTTTAAAGATACTCAGATAGCCTTAATTGTTGGCTGTGTATGGGTAGTAATACTGACAATAACTTTCTTTATTATGCGCTCGTTCCAAAAAGGTGACGTCTCTCAGAATTAAATTGAAACATCAGTTGCTTGATTTTCAACTAATAACTTAATATCAAAAGCCTGCGCCCCAATTTAATCCGTTGGGGCGTTTTTTATCCACTTATTATTGGAGAGCTTGCTCAAGATCTTCAATCAAATCATTAACATCTTCCAAACCAATAGATAATCGAAGTAGTCCATCACTGATCCCATAAAATTGGCGCTCTTCAGGCGTATAGGTTGAATGCGTCATACTGGCAGGGTGCTGCGCTAAAGATTCACAATCTCCTAAACTAACAGCTCTAGAGAACAAATTAAGACGGTTTAAAAAATGCTTACCTGATTCTAGTCCCCCCTTTATTTCACAGGCAATCATTCCACCTGCAAGTTTCATCTGCTTTTTCGCAAGCTCATATTGTTTAAAACTGGGTAAACCTGGATAAATAACAGAGGCTATTTTAGGGTGTGACTCTAAATATTGTGCAACAATTTGAGCATTCTTCACAATACGTTCTAAGCGCACGGGTAAGGTCTTCATTCCTCTCATCACTAAACTAGCATCATGTGGTGACAAACAAGCGCCAGTCATATCTTTTAGGCCTACCATTCTAATTTTCGCGGCGATTTCTTTGGTTGTAATCACAGCACCCGCGACTACATCACCATGACCACTCATATATTTTGTTAATGAATGAATGGCAATATCTGCTCCTAAAGTGAGAGGTTGCTGCATGTAAGGTGTACAGTAGGTATTATCAACTATCACGATCACATTGTTACATTTAGCTATTTGGCTAACTGCTTGTATGTCCACTAAACGCATATCAGGGTTAGCTGGCGACTCAAAGAAAATAGCGCGGGTATTTTCAGTTATTGCATTAGCCACATTTGTTGGGTCACTCATATCAATATGACGTACTTTAAGACCAAACCGCTCAAGACCACCATGGAAAAATGAGTAAGTACATCCATAAACTGTCATATCCACTAATATTTCGTCACCAGGAACTACTAAGGACCAAAAGGTTGATGTTATTGCTCCCATTCCTGATGAAAATACAATGGCAGCTTCTCCACCTTCTAAATCTGCAATCCTTTTCTCTAATAAATCTAAAGTAGGATTATTGATCCTTGTATAAATATAACCATCTTTTTCTCCACTGAAGCAAGCAGCCCCTTCTTCTGCACTACTAAATGAGTAGGTAGATGTTTGATATACAGGAGGTACCAATGCACCTTTATTTTCTTGTTGGTTATAAAAACTATGTATAATCCTTGTTTCGAAAGCATTAGTTTTATTTACGCTCATACCACTCTCCTAAAAAATTACTTTTCATTGGATAGAGGTACCCTTGAACCCATAATTTGCAATGTTCTGAGTAGGATACTTATTCCCCGTAATGTATTTGGATCCTTCAATAAGCTATAAACTGAACGAAAGTTTTGTTTTTTATCATCATATACCGATTCCATTTTAGCCATGTTATACGCAGTACTTAGCTCCCAAACTGGCGATAACGTATCTTCAAATGAATTCGCTAATTTTTCTACTGTAGCCAAATCTAAAATATCAACGAGATCAGATATCAAAGAAAGTAAATCAACAATATTATCTAAACGTTTTAATTGTAATAAAGGTGATAATTTATCAGCAAGGTGAGCCGCAGATTCAGAGTTAATTAACTCGATTAATTTAGATTGTGCATTATCATTTGACATAATTAATCTCCCTTTACACTAAACCACGAATAGCGGCCCAATAGATACCTCTATTAAAACCATTTCTTAATAGTCCTCCCACTTTCGTCGCAGGAGTAGGTATCACATCGTGTTTGTAATCATACTGTAATGGCATACCTGCATTTAATCCCATTTGCGCAACAGCTTGTACACGCCCATCATAGATAGCAGCTGGATACCCATAAGTTAATTCACCACAAATATTATCCGCTATAATTGATGCTTGATTGTGACAGCTACCTCCAGCCTTACTAATTGGTAAGTCAACTGTATCACCGATAACATAAACACCTTCTGTACCATAAACTTGCATAGTCTCATGATCAGTTGGCAACCAGCCTTCACCATTATTGTGTTCACTTAAACCTGTATTAATAACAGCTTCTACCGCAGTAATTGGTGGGGTACTAATTAAAATATCAAAAGGTTGTTCATCACCTTCTTTTGAATAAGCTATTTTTTTATCAGGATCAACCTTATTTAAAGTAAACCCACGTTGGGCTTTAATATTCTTCATATCAAAAATTTCAGGGATAGCTTCACAAACGGGTTGCTGCATGAAAAGACAATTTCGTAATAGCTGGGAGACGGTTGGGTAGGTATAAACAATTTCAATATTGTCTCTCACACGCCGCTTGCGCAAAAACTCATCCAACATCAGCGTTGTTTCCATTGGAGCAATGCCACATTGATGAGGTACATTAGGCGTTTCTGGAAATGAAACCGTGATAAAAATTCGTCCTTTTTCTATTTTAGATAATTGATCTGCTAATTTTCGTGCAGGCTCATAAGCGTAAAAATGATTACCTATCTCTTTTAATCCTTCGATTCTATCGGGTCTAGGTACACAACCTGTCGCAATAACCAAATAATCATAATTCAATATTTTACCACTATGGCCTCTTAACTCTTTATTCTTAAAGTCAAAAGAATCAATTTTATCTATGACTAAATTAATTTCTGGTCGTAATAATGACTGTTGATCGCGACTTAATTCATCCTTAAAGAATAAGTTAAATGCAACATACATAAAGGCTGGTTTATAATAATGAATGGGGTTATCTGTAACTAGTGTTATTTTTATTTTTTTAGAAAAAATATCTTTATTTAACTTCCTAGCAAGGGTGTTTGCTAGCATTGTGCCACCAGTTCCACCACCAACGATGATAATATTTTTCATTCTATAGCCGCCTATATTTCAATGAGTTTCAAGTAAATAACGCTTGATTGAATAAATATAGCTTAAATTAAATAATTCGCCATGCATTTATTTGACAATTAATACTAATAAAACAAATGAAATTAATTACGAAAATTAAAATATCAAAAATTTAAAATAAACAAAATTATAATTACGCACATTATTTATCACTTACTGAAAATAAAATAGTCTTTTTTTTGATTATCTTTTACTTTAAGTATGAGTAGTGACCAACAATACTCCATCGAAATAATATATCTTCAGATACTTGTCCATATCCAATGTTATGCATAATTAAATACCGTTTATTATCTACCGTTCTATGTGTAGTCACTATCCCAATATGTGGACGCCCATTATCTAAACGCCAAGAAACGATATCTCCCGGTAAATAATCTTCTGCATTTGATGTAATCGGTTTAGTAATACCTTTACGTGAAAAGAAAACTTCTAAATTTGGTACTCGACGATGGTCAATATTTGTATCGGGCTTACTTAAATCCCACATTTTTTGGCTAGGATATTGGCTAAAATTATTCTTAATATCCTCATGTAGAAGTTGCTGTAAATCGATACCTATTTTGCGATAGCTTCGTATAACCACATCAGAGCAAACTCCATAGCCTTGAGGAACATCCCCATTTGGATAGTTAATTTGTCGATAAGAAGGGTCGTAAATAACAATTCGAGGAAGTTGTTCTGCTTGCCTAGCGAGAAGTAGATTGTTATCTGCCATAACGTAACTAGATACAAACAAGAGAATGAAAAATACACGCATTGAATTGCCCTCTAACATCTTGAGAATCAGATCAAAATGTAAGACAAAGCGGCAACCCAAAAAAGGTTAGCTAATCTTAAATATCTCTATACCAGATCAAATTGTGTAATTATCGGATTATGATCTGATGCATCAGTGTTTATCACATAACTATCTTTTACCTTGAGACCTTTATAAAAAAAGTAATCTAAAGGTCTACCAAATGCTTTAGTCCTTTGGTCATTATTATAACTCACTTCCTTTAAACCTACGCTTCTTACAAAGCGTTTCAATACATTTACTCTTTGACGGCTCCATGCATTAAAATCACCAGCTAAAAGAACGGGACCAACGTGTTTAGCAATATGTTCACCGAGTTTACTTAATTGCCTAATGTAAACATCCACACCAAAGCTAAAATTAATGGCATGTACATTCGCTACCATAAGGTGCTTTCCATTAGGTAAAGGGTAAACAGTGATCAATGCAGATTTAACTAGCCGTAATAAAGGTTCTTTTTCTCGCAGAGGGCAACAATAAATAGGGTGTGAAGTAGCTAATGTCATAACCCCAGCAGGGTGTGGTGAAAAAGGTAAAGCAGGAACCTGATCAGCGATAAGTTGGTGTGATGCTGCAAAAGAAATCAATTCAGGTGACATTTGAGCCTCTTGCAATAGGATAAGCTTTTTATCCTTAACCAGCTCATTAAGTACTGCTTTCCAGTTAGAGCGCTGTTGTTTATAAATATTCCAAGTGACAACATCTAAGGTTTCCCCCGCAGCAAACAAAGGCAAACCTACGGGTAATGAATCACCTAGCATATGCACAGGCATTGGCTGAATACGTTTAGCGGGCTGACCTGCAATATATCTTACTGAATAGGTTCTTTTCGCCACGTTTCGGATCCCTACAATTATTGGAAATTAAAAGCATTTTAGCAATTTCATAAACTATCTGCCCTGTAGTATATCAAAGCCGGCATGTTATATCTTATGAAGTTAATACAGAGTTGGCGTGATAATTAACTACTCATTCATCATTAATGAACGATAAGTAGTGTTTACTATCACCGATAGCATTTTTGATACAATAACTTGATTTTAATAAGAATTATAAATAGAGATTAGATAAATGAGTTGTAATACAAAGAGTAAAAATTACATAGTAAAAAGCCCCGTGAGTTATCTCACGGGGCTTAATAAGTGGCGGAACGGACGGGACTCGAACCCGCGACCCCCTGCGTGACAGGCAGGTATTCTAACCAACTGAACTACCGCTCCACTTATTCTTTCACCTTTCGGCTGCTTATCGCATTGCAATAAGTCTTTAATTTAATGTCTGGCAGTTCCCTACTCTCACATGGGGAGACCCCACACTACCATCGGCGCTACGGCGTTTCACTGCTGAGTTCGGCATGGGGTCAGGTGGGACCACCGCGCTATTGCCGCCAGACAAATTCTGTTTCGTTCCCGTTTGCAGTTATCTCAACGCAAACCAGAACCTCAATCTCAAACAAGCTGCGTGTCCTTCACCTTTCGGCTTCTCACTGCCCAAAAACAACTCAATCTCTCTAAAACACCTTCGGTGTTGTCAGGTTAAGCCTCACGGTTCATTAGTACTGGTTAGCTCAACGTATCGCTACGCTTACACACCCAGCCTATCAACGTCTTAGTCTTAAACGTTCCTTTAGGACCCTTAAAGAGTCAGGGAAGACTCATCTCAAGGCAAGTTTCCCGCTTAGATGCTTTCAGCGGTTATCTCTTCCGCACTTAGCTACCGGGCAATGCCATTGGCATGACAACCCGAACACCAGTGGTGCGTCCACTCCGGTCCTCTCGTACTAGGAGCAGCCCCTTTCAATCTTCCAACGCCCACGGCAGATAGGGACCGAACTGTCTCACGACGTTCTAAACCCAGCTCGCGTACCACTTTAAATGGCGAACAGCCATACCCTTGGGACCTACTTCAGCCCCAGGATGTGATGAGCCGACATCGAGGTGCCAAACACCGCCGTCGATATGAACTCTTGGGCGGTATCAGCCTGTTATCCCCGGAGTACCTTTTATCCGTTGAGCGATGGCCCTTCCATTCAGAACCACCGGATCACTAAGACCTACTTTCGTACCTGCTCGAGCCGTCACTCTCGCAGTCAAGCTGGCTTATGCCTTTGCACTAACCGCATGATGTCCGACCATGCTTAGCCAACCTTCGTGCTCCTCCGTTACTCTTTGGGAGGAGACCGCCCCAGTCAAACTACCCACCAGACACTGTCCGCACCCCGGATCACGGGGCAACGTTAGAACATCAAACATTAAAGGGTGGTATTTCAAGGTTGGCTCCATGCAGACTGGCGTCCACACTTCAAAGCCTCCCACCTATCCTACACATCAAGGCTCAATGTTCAGTGTCAAGCTATAGTAAAGGTTCACGGGGTCTTTCCGTCTTGCCGCGGGTACACTGCATCTTCACAGCGAGTTCAATTTCACTGAGTCTCGGGTGGAGACAGCCTGGCCATCATTACGCCATTCGTGCAGGTCGGAACTTACCCGACAAGGAATTTCGCTACCTTAGGACCGTTATAGTTACGGCCGCCGTTTACTGGGGCTTCGATCAAGAGCTTCTCCTTACGGATAACCCCATCAATTAACCTTCCAGCACCGGGCAGGCGTCACACCGTATACGTCCACTTTCGTGTTTGCACAGTGCTGTGTTTTTAATAAACAGTTGCAGCCAGCTGGTATCTGCGACTGGCTTCAGCTCCATGGGTAAACCACTTCACCTAGCGCCAGCGTGCCTTCTCCCGAAGTTACGGCACCATTTTGCCTAGTTCCTTCACCCGAGTTCTCTCAAGCGCCTGAGTATTCTCTACCTGACCACCTGTGTCGGTTTGGGGTACGATTAATGATAATCTAGAGCTTAGAGGCTTTTCCTGGAAGCGGGGCATGAGCTACTTCATCACCGTAGTGACTCGTCATCAGACCTCAGCATGTAGTGAACCGGATTTGCCTAATTCACCTGCCTACATCCTTAAACCGGGACAACCGTCGCCCGGATAGCCTAGCCTTCTCCGTCCCCCCATCGCAATTATCACCAGTACAGGAATATTAACCTGTTTCCCATCGACTACGCATTTCTGCCTCGCCTTAGGGGTCGACTCACCCTGCCCC
This sequence comes from Providencia manganoxydans, assembly GCF_016618195.1. Taxonomy (NCBI): domain Bacteria; kingdom Pseudomonadati; phylum Pseudomonadota; class Gammaproteobacteria; order Enterobacterales; family Morganellaceae; genus Providencia; species Providencia manganoxydans. The sequence continues at coordinate 1,124,991 of NZ_CP067099.1, read as the reverse complement.
GATTAACGTTGGACAGGAACCCTTGGTCTTCCGGCGTGCGGGTTTTTCACCCGCATTATCGTTACTTATGTCAGCATTCGCACTTCTGATACCTCCAGCATGCCTCACAGCACACCTTCGCAGGCTTACAGAACGCTCCCCTACCCAACAACATCTAAATGTCGCTGCCGCAGCTTCGGTGCATGGTTTAGCCCCGTTACATCTTCCGCGCAGGCCGACTCGACCAGTGAGCTATTACGCTTTCTTTAAATGATGGCTGCTTCTAAGCCAACATCCTGGCTGTCTGAGCCTTCCCACTTCGTTTCCCACTTAACCATGACTTTGGGACCTTAGCTGGCGGTCTGGGTTGTTTCCCTCTTCACGACGAACGTTAGCACCCGCCGTGTGTCTCCCGTGATAACATTCTTCGGTATTCGTAGTTTGCATCGAGTTGGTAAGTCGGGATGACCCCCTAGTCGAAACAGTGCTCTACCCCCGAAGATGAGTTCACGAGGCGCTACCTAAATAGCTTTCGGGGAGAACCAGCTATCTCCCGGTTTGATTGGCCTTTCACCCCCAGCCACAAGTCATCCGCTAATTTTTCAACATTAGTCGGTTCGGTCCTCCAGTTAGTGTTACCCAACCTTCAACCTGCCCATGGCTAGATCACCGGGTTTCGGGTCTATACCCTGCAACTCATTCGCCCAGTTAAGACTCGGTTTCCCTACGGCTCCCCTATACGGTTAACCTTGCTACAGAATATAAGTCGCTGACCCATTATACAAAAGGTACGCAGTCACACCCGAAGGTGCTCCCACTGCTTGTACGTACACGGTTTCAGGTTCTATTTCACTCCCCTCGCCGGGGTTCTTTTCGCCTTTCCCTCACGGTACTGGTTCACTATCGGTCAATCAGGAGTATTTAGCCTTGGAGGATGGTCCCCCCATATTCAGACAGGATAACACGTGTCCCGCCCTACTCGTCGAGTTCACAACACCAACACCTTCGGATACGGGGCTATCACCCTTTACTGCCGGACTTTCCAGACCGTTCTCCTGATGCTGATGCTGATTAAGACTCTGGGCTGCTCCCCGTTCGCTCGCCGCTACTAGGGGAATCTCGGTTGATTTCTTTTCCTCGGGGTACTGAGATGTTTCAGTTCCCCCGGTTCGCTTCGTTTGACTATGTATTCATCAAACGATAGTGCAACGAATTGCACTGGGTTTCCCCATTCGGAAATCGTCGGGTATAACGGTTCATATCACCTTACCGACGCTTATCGCAGATTAGCACGTCCTTCATCGCCTCTGATTGCCTAGGCATCCACCGTGTACGCTTAGTCGCTTAACCTCACAACCCGAAGGTGTCTTTTTTGTCAGTCGACATGAAACCCGACGGTTTCTGTCTGTTGACGACATCTTCAAGTTGAGATTTTTGAGAGACTCTCACATTGTTTAAGCGATAAACAATGTGCGTTGTTTTCAATTTTCAGCTTGTTCCAGATTGTTAAAGAGCATAATTGTTAAACCCACTACACTGTAATGGGCTTAATCATTATTGGGGTATCGCCTTTCACTCGATGACCGGCGCATTGGCGTCCCCTAGGGGATTCGAACCCCTGTTACCGCCGTGAAAGGGCGGTGTCCTAGGCCTCTAGACGAAGGGGACATCAGTCTCTGCTTCGCAGACGCGCTTGCTGCTCTACTTTCTATCAGACAATCTGTGTGAGCACTTCACAAAAACACTTCAATGGTAAGGAGGTGATCCAACCGCAGGTTCCCCTACGGTTACCTTGTTACGACTTCACCCCAGTCATGAATCACAAAGTGGTAAGCGCCCTCCCGAAGGTTAAGCTACCTACTTCTTTTGCAACCCACTCCCATGGTGTGACGGGCGGTGTGTACAAGGCCCGGGAACGTATTCACCGTAGCATTCTGATCTACGATTACTAGCGATTCCGACTTCATGGAGTCGAGTTGCAGACTCCAATCCGGACTACGACGTACTTTATGAGTTCCGCTTGCTCTCGCGAGGTCGCTTCTCTTTGTATACGCCATTGTAGCACGTGTGTAGCCCTACTCGTAAGGGCCATGATGACTTGACGTCATCCCCACCTTCCTCCGGTTTATCACCGGCAGTCTCCTTTGAGTTCCCGACCGAATCGCTGGCAACAAAGGATAAGGGTTGCGCTCGTTGCGGGACTTAACCCAACATTTCACAACACGAGCTGACGACAGCCATGCAGCACCTGTCTCAGAGTTCCCGAAGGCACCAAAGCATCTCTGCTAAGTTCTCTGGATGTCAAGAGTAGGTAAGGTTCTTCGCGTTGCATCGAATTAAACCACATGCTCCACCGCTTGTGCGGGCCCCCGTCAATTCATTTGAGTTTTAACCTTGCGGCCGTACTCCCCAGGCGGTCGATTTAACGCGTTAGCTCCGGAAGCCACGCCTCAAGGGCACAACCTCCAAATCGACATCGTTTACAGCGTGGACTACCAGGGTATCTAATCCTGTTTGCTCCCCACGCTTTCGCACCTGAGCGTCAGTCTTTGTCCAGGGGGCCGCCTTCGCCACCGGTATTCCTCCACATCTCTACGCATTTCACCGCTACACATGGAATTCTACCCCCCTCTACAAGACTCTAGCTGACCAGTCTTAGATGCCATTCCCAGGTTAAGCCCGGGGATTTCACATCTAACTTAATCAACCGCCTGCGTGCGCTTTACGCCCAGTAATTCCGATTAACGCTTGCACCCTCCGTATTACCGCGGCTGCTGGCACGGAGTTAGCCGGTGCTTCTTCTGTCGGTAACGTCAATCGTTGATGATATTAGCATCAACGCCTTCCTCCCGACTGAAAGTACTTTACAACCCTAGGGCCTTCTTCATACACGCGGCATGGCTGCATCAGGCTTGCGCCCATTGTGCAATATTCCCCACTGCTGCCTCCCGTAGGAGTCTGGGCCGTGTCTCAGTCCCAGTGTGGCTGATCATCCTCTCAGACCAGCTAGGGATCGTCGCCTAGGTGAGCCATTACCCCACCTACTAGCTAATCCCATATGGGTTCATCCGATAGCGCAAGGACCGAAGTTCCCCTGCTTTGCTCCTAAGAGATTATGCGGTATTAGCCACCGTTTCCAGTAGTTATCCCCCTCTATCGGGCAGATCCCCATACATTACTCACCCGTCCGCCGCTCGTCAGCGAGAAGCAAGCTTCCCCTGTTACCGCTCGACTTGCATGTGTTAGGCCTGCCGCCAGCGTTCAATCTGAGCCATGATCAAACTCTTCAATTAAAAGTGTTTGATGCTCAAAGAATGTTTTACTGTCGCCTGATTTCCTAAGAAACCAGATTACCTATTAGTTCATATGTATATGAATTAACGTGTTAGTCACTCTTCAAGACTTTAAAATCAAATATTTTTTGATAGTGTCTTGTGAGTGCCCACACAGATTGTCTGATAAATTGTTAAAGAGCGTTGCGACATTTTGATAATTTTTATCAATTAACTTCCTAGGATTTAATCACTTAGGTCGTTGTCGCGAGGTGGCGTATAATACGCTTTCCTCATCGAGAGTCAAGCTTTTTTTCACTTATTCTTTTCAGAATCTCTCGCTGCCTTCGTGATGCCTTTTAGGTTATCCCTTGGGCTTGCCATCACATTTCGTGTCGGCTCATCGTCGGTCAGTGGAGGCGCATTATAGGGAGTCAGGAAATTCTAGCAAGTGTTTTTTTGAAAAAAAATGACAACCGATTAACTTTTATACTTTAAGGCTATTTTTATAGCTAAAATAGTCTTTTTAGATGCTCAAATCCCATATCTAGAAAGATTAGTGATAAAAAAGGCGACCATGAGGCCGCCTTCTATATTTATATCTTTAGAGTTAAATGATTACTGCTTAGCGATGATTTCATCATTTTCAACATCTAACACAACTGGTTTACCTGGAATAAGTTTGCCAGACAGTATCTCTTGCGCCAGCGGGTTTTCAATTTCTTGCTGGATAGCACGTTTCAGTGGACGAGCACCAAAGATTGGATCAAATCCTGCTTCACCAATTTTTTCCAATGCAGCTGGTGTTGCACTCACATCATAACCATGCTCTTCCATACGTTTGTATAAACGTCCTAATTGGATATTCGCAATATTCGTAATTTGTTCTTTACCTAACGGGTGGAACACAACGACTTCATCGATACGGTTGATAAACTCTGGTCTAAAGCTATGTGCTACAACTTCCATTACCATATCTTTCATTTCTGAATAACCTATGGTGCCGAAACGTTCTTGAATCAAATCAGAACCAAGGTTAGACGTCATGATAATAACGGTATTACGGAAATCGACCGTACGACCCTGACCATCAGTCAAACGACCATCATCCAATACTTGTAATAGAATATTGAAAACATCTGGATGGGCTTTTTCCACCTCATCCAATAATATTACCGAGTACGGACGACGACGAACGGCTTCCGTCAGATAACCACCTTCTTCGTATCCCACATATCCTGGAGGCGCACCAACCAAACGGGAAACTGCGTGTTTCTCCATAAATTCAGACATATCAATACGAACCATCGCATCATCACTATCAAACATAAAGTTTGCCAGTGCTTTACACAGTTCTGTTTTACCAACCCCTGTTGGCCCTAAGAACATAAATGAACCAATTGGGCGATTAGGATCTGACAAACCAGCGCGACTACGGCGGATAGCATTAGACACAGCAACCACGGCTTCATCTTGGCCAATTACACGTTGGTGTAATTTCTGCTCCATACGTAACAATTTTTCTCTTTCACTTTCCAACATACGAGAAACCGGTATACCCGTCCAGCGAGCGAGAATTTCTGCAATTTCAACGTCTGTCACTTTGTTACGCAGAAGTTTCATGCTCTTACCTTCTGCTTTTGTCGCGGCTTCTAATTGCTTTTCCAACTCAGGGATACGGCCGTACTGTAGCTCAGACATCTTGGCTAAATCACCACTACGACGCGCCTTATCCATTTCGTGGCGTACATTTTCTAATTCAGCTTTAATATGCTGAGTACCTGTTAATGAAGCTTTTTCTGCTTTCCATTCTTCTTCTAATGAAGAATATTCACGCTCTTTTTCTGCTAACTCTTCTTCAAGCATATCAAGGCGTTTTTTACTTGCGTCATCGGATTCTTTTTTCAGTGCCTGCTGCTCCAGTTTGAGCTGAATAATACGACGCTCTAAACGGTCAAGGGATTCAGGCTTAGAATCCATTTGCATGCGCAAACTCGCACCCGCCTCGTCAATCAGGTCGATAGCTTTGTCTGGCAGCATACGATCAGTAATGTATCGATGTGATAATGTTGCTGCTGCGACAATCGCTGGGTCTGTAATTTGTACATGATGGTGCAACTCATAGCGCTCTTTCAGACCACGTAAAATCGCAATGGTATCTTCTACGCTAGGCTCAGCCACATATACCTTTTGGAAACGACGTTCTAAAGCCGGATCCTTTTCAATATATTGACGATACTCGTCTAAAGTGGTTGCACCCACGCAGTGTAATTCACCACGAGCTAACGCAGGCTTCAACATATTCCCTGCGTCCATAGCTCCATCAGCTTTACCCGCGCCGACCATGGTATGTAACTCATCAATAAACAGAATGACATTACCTTCTTGTTTAGCAAGGTCATTCAATACACCTTTTAAACGCTCTTCAAATTCCCCACGGAATTTTGCACCTGCAATTAACGCGCCCATATCGAGAGATAAAACGCGTTTATTTTTTAGTCCTTCAGGGACTTCACCATTAACAATACGCTGCGCTAAACCCTCAACGATAGCGGTTTTACCTACACCCGGTTCACCTATCAATACAGGGTTGTTTTTTGTACGACGCTGTAATACTTGAATTGTACGGCGGATCTCTTCATCACGCCCTATCACTGGGTCTAATTTGCCTTGCTCTGCACGCTCAGTTAAATCAACTGTAAATTTCTTTAAGGCTTGGCGCTGGTCTTCAGCGCTTTGGTCATTCACTTTTTCTCCACCACGCATCTGTTCTATTGCCTTATTTAAGTTAGCTTTATTTACACCAGCCGCTTTAAGCATATCTGCGAGGGATGTATTCGCTTCTAAAGCAGCAACAAGAAATAATTCAGAGGAGATAAATTCATCTCCATTTTTTTGTGCTAGTTGATCACATAAATTTAAGTGACGGATCAAATCACTTGATGGCTGAACATCACCAGCAATACCTTGTACCTGTGGTAGGCGGGCAAGAGCCTCTTCAATTTTTTGTTTAAACTCTACTGCATTAACACCTATTGTGGTCAAAAGAGGACGAATTGAGCCACTCTCCTGATTAAACAGTGCACTTAATAAATGAATAGGTTCAATAAACTGGTTTTCGCGCCCAAGGGCTAATGACTGGGCGTCAGCGAGAGCTTGCTGGAATTTATTAGTTAAACGATCCAGACGCATAACACCTCCAATAAAATGGAATTAAAATTGCTTCTGGTGAATAGATGAGGTCTATTTCTATTTATTCAAGTTTACATCTTAATTATTTTAGTGATATTGGTTAATTTGGAACAATTCACTAACTACTAGTTATTTATCCATATTAATGATGCCATACGCCCCGTTTTACCCTCACGACGATAGGAAAAAAATCTGTTTTTATCACTTACTGTACAAAATGAGCCACCATAAATGGATGAAATCCCTATTGCTTGTAGTTTTTTTCGTGCTAATAAGTAAATGTCAGCTAAATACTTTTCACCGTACGGAACAAAACCTGATGCTAAATCCGTTGATTGTTTAATAAAGGCTTCCTTGACTTCAATACCTACCTCAAAGTTTTCAGGGCCAATGGCAGGACCGAGCCAAGCCATAATCTCACTTTTTGGGCATGAAAATTGAGCGGCTGTATTCTCAAGTACACCATCACACAAACCACGCCAACCTGCATGTGCAGCTGCGACTTCTTGACCATCTTTACTGCAAAAAAGGACAGGTAAACAATCTGCGGTCATGATGGTGCAAACTTGCCCCACCTGATTAGTATATACCGCATCAGCACGGGTGTTTTCCCAATCACCATTGTTTAAACACACAACTTCTGTTCCATGAACTTGCTGGAGCCACAAAGGTTGCTGTGGCAAGCCAGCTAATTTTTGTAATAAAGAACGATTTTCACTGACTAACACAGGGTCATCACCTACATGCCCCCCTAAATTTAGGCTATCAAACGGCGCCAAACTCACACCACCAAGGCGAGTTGTGCTACAGCTAGATATATTGCTAGGTTGTGGCCAATCAGGGAAAATAAGTGAATTCATTACCAGTCCATATTATCTTTATGTAGTTGATAATCTGCCTTTAAGGCTTCGATAAGTTCCACCATATCATCTGGTAAAGGTGCATGCCACTCCATTTGGATCCCTGAAATTGGATGATATAAACGTAACATGGTGGCATGTAATGCTTGGCGGTCAAATTTACGCATGACGTCTAAAAATGCTTCACTGGCACCTTTCAATGGGCGAGGACGGCCACCATATAATGGATCACCAATAAGAGGATGGTTAATGTGTGCCATATGTACGCGTATTTGGTGAGTTCTTCCCGTTTCTAAACGCAAGCGCAAGCGAGTGTGTGCTCTGAAATGCTCCATGATACGGTAATGTGTTACGGCAGGTTTTCCCATCGGGTGTACGGCCATATGAGTGCGTTTTGTTGGATGTCTCGAAATAGGTTCTTCCACCATCCCACCCGCAGTCATTCGACCAACGGCAACTGCTTCATATTCACGTGTGATTTCACGTAGCTGTAATGACTCAACTAAACGAGTTTGTGCAGGAACCGTTTTTGCAACCACCATCAAACCAGTCGTGTCTTTATCGAGACGGTGAACAATCCCTGCTCGTGGTACGTCAACAATTTCAGGATAACGATATAGTAATGCATTTAAGATAGTGCCATCTGGGTTACCTGCACCTGGGTGTACCACTAAACCACGAGGTTTGTTGATGACTAAGATATCTTCATCCTCATAAACGACATCCAAAGGAATATCTTGTGGCTCCCAACGATTCTCCTCTTCAATCAACGCATCGACTAAAATTTGTTCGCCACCTAAAACTTTTTCCTTTGGCTTATTGATAACTTTCCCATTAACCTGCACTCTATCATCTAAAATCCACTCTTTTATACGAGAACGTGAATAATCAGGGAACAATTCCGCTAAAGCCTGATCTAAACGTTGACCGAGCTGTGATTCAGCAACAGTTGCATTAAGTTGTACTTGTTGAGCCATAAATTAATCTACTTTTTTAGTGTTTGTGTTTTGACGGCGAGGCCGTTTTATTTAAAATATATGCTATTGTAACTCGAATTTTGCCGGGAGCCTTACGGATAGTCTCCCTCGAAACACTCAGAGGATAACCAACACGTGATGATACGTATGAAATATCTGGTGGCTGCCGCCACGTTGAGCCTGGTACTCACCGGATGCTCCAGCAATAATGAAATCAGCCCTGATAGCACCCCGGCTGAAATGTACAGTGTTGGCCAGCAAAAGTTGCAGGATGGTAACTACAAAGCGGCCATCAAGCAATTGGAAGCGTTGGATAACCGCTATCCATTTGGCCCATATGCCCAGCAGGTACAATTAGATCTGATTTATGCTTATTATAAATCAGCTGAACTACCAATGGCGATAGCTGCAATTGACCGCTTTATGCGTCTAAACCCAACCCACCCAAATATTGACTATGTGCTCTATATGCGTGGTTTGACTGCAATGGCACTTGATGATAGTGCATTGCAAGGTTTCTTTGGTATTGACCGCTCAGATAGAGATCCTCAACACGCACGAGTCGCCTTTAAGGACTTTAGCCAATTGGTTCGTTACTATCCTAACAGCCTCTATGCTAACGATTCCAGCAAACGTCTTATCTATTTAAAAGATCGTTTAGCGCGATTTGACCTCTCCGTCGTTGAATATTACAACAAACGTGGTGCCTATGTCGCGGTTGTCAATCGAGTTCAACAAATGTTAAGAGACTACCCAGATACTGATGCCACAAGAAAAGCATTAAAATACATGGAGATAGCTTACAATCAAATGGGGCTTAACGCGGAAGCAAATAAAGTTGCAAACTTGATTGCCGCTAATAGTAATTAATCAAGCTGTAGAATTGAGAAACAGCAGCTTCGGCTGCTGTTTTTTTATGGAAATCCAAGATAGATTAAATATCACTATGCTCTAAATAATTCGAGGTGCAGCTAGGCGACAAGCGAATGAGTCACTAGGAGCATAGAAAACTATATGACTGGTATGACTGGTGGGTAAGTGGTGCGAATGAGCGTAGTTGTTATACCTCAACGTAAAGCGCTGCAACTTGCAGTATGACGAGTATATATTGATTTTTCAGGCTATTTTCTACTATTTACTCATATATCAAATTTTAGCCCAAAGACAGTACCGACTATTAACCGTATTGATAGTCAACTTTTTCAGTTTGGCTCAAGAACTCAAACTTGGCAATCTCTTTCCCCTACTTTTTTATACCAAATCACAGTTCAGATGGTGAGAATGGACTGCATGTATCAAGTGTGATCTAGGTCAATTTTTTAAACTAAATAGTCGCTATTCTGAGTACATCGAAGACGGAAACAATGAGAGGTAACTATATGATAGTGAACATAACTAGCAAACAAATGGATATTACCCCCGCTATCCGAGATCACATTGAGAGCCGTCTGACTAAACTCGACAAATGGCAAGTTTCTTTGATTAATACTCATGTTGTATTATCGAAAGAACCACAAGGCTTTATGGTGGATGCCAATATTAAAACAGCCACAGGTAAACTGGTTGCAAGCGCCAAACATGAAGATATGTATGTCGCAATCAATGAATTAATTAACAAACTCGAAAGACAACTCAATAAAGCACAACACAAAGGAGAATCAAGAAGGGCCAACAATAGTGTAAAAGAAGCGAACCTTGTTACGTTATAATTTTATATTATCTACAAACTTATCTTGAAACCTTTCCAACGCGCTCATCATGGGCGCGTTTTTTGATGGTACAACTTCTTTTTTGTTGACATCCAGTTAACTATCAGTTCTATTTAAGAGAACACTCTGCAATTATGGTATTAATTATGAATATGAATCTTGGTTTCTTTTCTTTCTTTAGCAACTCCTACTAAGGGGCTTTTGTCGTTCGAGAAATAAAAGAAGACAAGATTTAAAGCCCCTCTAAATAGGGGCTTTTTTTATTCACTGATGTTTTAAGGGTAGGTAGGATGGATAACAGCACTAATTTACTGAAAGTACGTGAAAAAATCAGCCAATTGGACAGTGAACTTCTTGGCCTACTGGCTAAGAGACGCGGCTATGCCGTTGAAGTCGCACAAACAAAGCTAGAAGATAACCGCCCAATACGAGATAAAGAACGCGAGCGCCAATTATTGGATGTTTTGATCGACAAAGCAAAACCGCTAGGCTTAGACGGTTTTTATGTCACCCGACTATTTCAAATGATCATCGAGGATTCGGTTCTTACACAACAAGCTATCCTACAGCAACATCTCAATCTAACACCCAGTGATTCAGCACGATTTGCATTTTTAGGTCCTAAAGGCTCCTACTCACACATCGCAGCCCGTCAATATTCAGCTAGACACTTTGACCAACTTGTTGAGTGCAGCTGCCATAAATTCCAAGATATATTTTCTCTTGTTGAAAGCGGTCAAGCTGACTATGGTATTTTACCGATTGAAAATACCAGTTCAGGGGCAATCAATGATGTTTATGACCTATTACAAAACACCACATTATCGATTGTCGGTGAAATCCGCTTACCGATTAACCATTGCTTGCTAACATCCTGTGATACAGATCTTAGCAAAATAGATACAGTTTATAGTCATCCTCAACCGTTCCAACAATGCAGCCAATATCTCTCACAATATCCTCATTGGAAAATCGAGTATTGCGACAGCACCTCAACAGCAATGCAAAAAGTGGCTCAACAAAATTCACCAAATGTTGCAGCATTTGGCAGCGAAGCAGGCGGTGCGCTCTATAATTTACAAGTTCTAGAGCATAACTTAGCCAACCAGCAAATTAATATGACTCGGTTTATTGTTGTTGCTCCACAAGCAATTGAAGTTACTGAGCAAGTCCCTGCGAAAACGACACTACTGATTACCACAGGTCAACAAGCAGGGGCTCTGGTAGATGCGTTAGTTATCTTAAAAAATAATAAGATCATCATGAGCAAGCTTGAATCACGCCCTATTAATGGTAAGCCATGGGAAGAGATGTTTTATATTGATGTGCACTCCAACCTTCGCACCGAAAATATGCAACAAGCACTCAAAGATCTATCGACCATTACACGCTCAATTAAAATTTTAGGTTGTTACCCATCAGAAAATATTGTTCCTGTTGAGCCTGAAAAAATTACCCCTTAGATCTTGGTACATAAAAGCCAGTAATTGACTAACTGGCTTTTATTGATATCAAACTTTCAATTAATGCATTGAAAGGTCAACACGAAAATAATTAACTAGCTGTTTAAGGTGTAAGGCTTGCTGCTCCAATGCTCCAGCGGCAGCAACAGATTGCTCAACCAAGCTGGCATTTTGTTGTGTTGTGGCATCTAATTGCCCTACAGCACTATTAATTTGCAAGATCCCTGCACTTTGCTCATGGCTAGCTTGTCCTATTTCTTGCAAACGTTTATCCATCTCTTCAACATTTTTGACCATACCATGAATTTGCGTTTCCACATTTTCAACTAACTCCATCCCCTCTTTCGTTTCTGTGAGTGAATTTTCAATTAATACTCTAATATCATTAGCTGAATTAGCACTTTTTTGTGCTAAGAGTCGAACCTCTCCCGCAACAACAGCGAAACCACGTCCATGCTCGCCCGCCCTAGCAGCCTCAACAGAGGCATTCAATGCGAGGATATTAGTTTGAAAGGCTATAGAATCGATTAAATTAATAATATCAGTCATTTGACTTGATGATGCATTAATAGCACGCATTTTATCAGTCACTCGATTCATCATTTTGCCATTATTCGTAACGACTAGTGCAGTATCAGCAGCAAGCTGGGTGGCTTGATGGGTGTGTTCAGCCGTATTTTGTACTGTTGATGTGATCTGTTCCATCGAACTCGCCGTCTCTTCGACAGAGGTTGCTTGCTCCTCTGTTCTTGCTGCGAGATTTTGGTTGCCAGCAACAATTTGCCCCGCCGCCGCAGAAATACTTTCTGACCCATTTTGGACTTCCAGCACAATCTCCAATAAACGTTTTTTCATTTCCAACAATGCTTGAAGTAATATACCGGTTTCATCACGATATTTGATTTCTACATGTTGCGTTAAATCACCTTCAGCGATGGCTTGAGCAAAAGCTACCGCTTTTCCAAGTGGGCGAGTAATTGATCGGGTCATAAACCAGCCAATCACACAACCAAGCGCAATACTAATCAGCGCTAATATAATTAAGAAATATTTATTAAAATTGTATTCATCATTAACAACAATGCCCGCTTGCTGCATTTTGTGATTTTGTACCTCAATAAAGTTTTGTACTTTTTCACGATATTCACGTTGAATAGCCGATGTTTTATTCATCATTTCATCAATAGCTGCACGGCGATCATTATTGGCTAAAAAGCGATTCAAACGAGATTGGGATTGAAGAAAACGATCGCGAACATCATAGATCTGTTCAAGTACGCTAATAGACTGTTGATCTGTTGCATGATCATCAAGCTCCTTCAACAGCTGTGCCACATTCTCACTGATTTTGCTTAGTTCGTTTCGACGTCTTTCACTGTCTCTATCATCCAGTAAAATTAACTCTTGTATGCCAATATAAGAATAAAAATTATCCATTAGCTGATTAGCCTTAACAGTCATTGGATAATCTTTATAAATAACCGTCTGAATTCCATCATTCGCTCTATTTAAACTGATTAGAGAAAATGTTGAACTCAATAACATAAGTAAAATAAAGAAAGCGAATGCAATCGATAGTTTTACACCAATTTTCATATCCTTCAGGGACATAGATTCCTCACCGACCAATTAATCATTTCATGGGCATTAATATCGGTAAATAATCAACTAACTTTATTATCAAAATCGCTCAATTTTAAAATGTTCAACCTATAAACCAATTAACTGGAGCTAATAGAGAGTTAGTCACTAACATTAGTATATTTATTGGTATGTTAAGTTATGGAATGCAGTAATAAGTAAAATCACATGCACATAGTAAAAAAGAGCGTGATGGCTTAATAATTTGCTTCGTACGATTTTGTAGGGAAATATATCCTCTACATATTGGTAGGTGCCGTTAGACAATTAGTGAATGCGTTATTTACATCTTAACGAAAAGTACTGCAACTTGAAGTATCAAAAATATAGCCCCAATTGGGGCTATAACAAGTATTATTTACGATTATCGTTAGCTCTTTGCAATAGAGACTGACTTTCCTTCATGAAGTGGTGAGCATCTTCACCAAACCACTCACTGACTTTATTAAATTGCTGTATAAATTCAGCTTTATCCTTGCGTTCCAGCATTTCAATCGATTCGCCAAATAATTGATAGTAACGGCGGATCAATTCAATATTTTCATCTGATGACATAATAATATCCGCATACAACTGCGGATCTTGGGCAAATAAGCGCCCAACCATAGCCAGCTCTAAACGATAGATTGGAGATGATAGATCCAGCAACTGCTGGAGATCTACATGCTCCTCCGCTAAATTTTGACCATAGGTAAAGGTGGTGAAATGGCGTAATGCCTGAATAAAGCTCATATTGCGATCGTGGTCGTTCGCAGTAATTTTTTTCAAGCGAGCCCCCCAAACCTGTAGCTGTTCAAGAAACCACTGATAAGCACCACTATCTCTTCCGTCGCAAAATGCAAACACTTGTTTTGCAACACTACCAACATCAGGACCAAACATAGGGTGTAAACCAAGGACAGGACCTTCATGTACCGCAAGCATCGCTTCAAGAGGCTGACGCTTCACTGATGCGATATCAATAAGGATCGTTTCTTTATCTAATTTAGGTAGCTTATGAATAATTTCTACCGTTGTATGTATTGGCACACTGACAATGACAACGCTTGCACCCGATACAATAGAGGTGGCTTGAGGCCAATCTTGCTCACCTAATGTTTTTACTTGGTAGCCTGACAACGTTAGTAAGCGGTTAAATAACCGCCCCATTTTACCGTCACCACCTACAATCACAATTGGGCCGGCATCTGGCTTTAGCGTTTTAAAACCTTTGTCATTTTCACGAGCGTAGGATTCTCGCATAATACGACGAAGTATATCTTCAATTAAATCAGCAGGGATCCCCATTCGCTCAGCCTCTTGGCGGCGGGCAGCCAACATACTTGACTCCCGCTCAGGCACATAAATCGGTAAACCATGTTGACTCTTAACTTCACCGACTTCGGCTACCAGCTGTAAGCGTTTAGCCAATAAATCTAATAATGATTTATCAACTTCATCAATTTGATCTCTCAGATGAGATAATTCAACAGACATACCTATACCTTGTATTAACTCGCAATTTCAAATTTTTCTGCGCGCTCTTCAAGCACAGGTAATAACGCTTGATGAAGTTTGCGCAGTACCACTTCTGTTGTTTCCCAATCAATGCAAGCATCAGTGACTGATACACCATATTTCATCGCATCACGTGGTTGTTCTGATGTTTGATTACCTTCATGTAAATGGCTTTCTAACATAATACCCGTTATTGACTGATTTCCATTAGTAATTTGTTCAATGATTGAATCAACAACTAATGGCTGACGACGGTAGTCTTTATTTGAATTACCGTGGCTACAATCCACCATTAATGACGGTTCAAGCCCCGCTTTTTTCATTTCAGCTTCACAAGCGGCAATATCTTCAGCGCTGTAATTTGGTGTTTTACCACCACGTAAAATCACGTGCCCGTTATCATTACCTTTAGTATGCAGCAAGCTAACTTGGCCAGACTGATTGATGCCCATAAATCTGTGTGGCATTGATGCAGCTTTCATCGCATTGATAGCAGTAGATAAGCTACCATCAGTACCATTTTTAAATCCAACAGGCATTGATAAACCTGAAGCCATCTCACGGTGAGTTTGTGATTCAGTTGTTCTTGCACCGATTGCAGACCAGCTAAATAGATCCCCTAAGTATTGTGGATTATTTGGATCTAAAGCCTCAGTTGCCAAAGGTAGCCCCATATTCACCAAGTTGGTCAATAAATCACGAGCAATATGTAGGCCTGTTTCCATATCAAATGAGCCATCCATCGCAGGATCGCTGATTAGTCCTTTCCAACCCACGGTTGTACGAGGTTTTTCAAAATAAACACGCATCACAATATATAAACTGTCATTCAGCTCAGCTGCAAGTTTTTGTAGACGCTGACCGTATTCAATCGCCGCATCAACATCATGAATAGAACAAGGACCACATACCACGAGCAAGCGCGGGTCACGCTGATGAATAATATCAGCAATAGTTTTACGTGAGGCCGCGATAGCATGCAGGTTATTGTTACTCAGAGGAAACTTCTGTTTCAGAGCTTCAGGTGTAATTAAAACCTGTTCATCATGAATATTCACATTATTGAGTACATCTTTTTGCATGATCATTTTTATTACCTACTTAACTGTTTATATATTTTTTGTGCGTTAAGGACTAACATACCACGCAACGTAAAGATTACAATCCATTAATGTAAAATAATTACAATACTGTAAATTTAAATGAATAAAAATATAAATAATTAATATTAAACAAATTATTTACATATCAATCATTTTAAACTGCTCAAAAAACACACAAAAACACAATAAGTGTAATTTTATATTTACATCTAGATAATAAAAATCAGTTTAACCAATAAAATTAATTATATCTTAATGAACAGCAGAAAGGATCGCTGCGACAGTTCAAGCTGTAGCTAGGTGGTGTGAGACGCTAGGAGCGTATATGAGTATGTGATGAGTCGCGAGTGAATACAGCCAACAACGCTGCGATTTGAAATATGATGAGTATGCGGATATATAAAGGCTCGTGCTTACTCAGCACGAGCCTTATCTATAACTTTCGGATGTGCGAAAGCGTATTACTTGGCGTTCAGACGCTCTTTAATACGAGCTGCCTTACCAGAACGCTCACGCAGGTAGTACAGTTTAGCTCTGCGAACGGCACCACGACGTTTAACAGCGATGCTATCTACGACTGGAGAGTGAGTTTGGAATACGCGCTCAACACCTTCGCCGTTAGAAATTTTACGAACAGTGAATGCAGAGTGCAGACCGCGGTTACGAATAGCGATAACCACGCCCTCAAATGCCTGCAGACGTTTTTTAGAGCCTTCTACGACCCATACCTTAACTTCCACAGTATCACCCTGACGGAATGAAGGTACGTCCTGCTTCATCTGCTCTTGTTCAAGTTGTTTAATAATGTTGCTCATAATAATTCTCTTACCCTAGGTAAACTGATATATGTTAGACAATTAATTTAATTGTCTGGATTCACTTATTGCTCAAGCTGATATTCACGTTGAAATTCAGCTAGCAACATCCTCTGCTCGTCAGTCAGAGCTAGGCTTTCCAGAAGCTCAGGTCTTCTAAGCCAGGTACGGCCAAGTGATTGCTTCATGCGCCAGCTATCTATCTTTGCATGATTACCTGATAGTAAAACATCAGGTACTTGCATGCCGTCTAAAACTTCAGGGCGAGTATAGTGTGGACAATCTAACAAACCATCTGCAAAAGAGTCTTCTTGCGCAGAAGCTTGATGACCTAGCACCCCAGGTATAAACCGAGATACAGAATCTATCAACACCATAGCAGGGAGTTCCCCACCACTGAGAACGTAATCACCGATTGACCATTCTTCGTCAATTTCGGTTTGAATGATCCGTTCATCAATACCTTCATATCGACCACAAACAAGAATTAACTTCTTATTCGTTGCCAACTCACAAACACCGTCTTGACTGAGTTTGCGCCCCTGAGGTGACAGATAAATCACTTTCGCGCCTTCACCCGCCTCAGCTTTTGCTGCGTTGA
The DNA here is from genome assembly GCF_016618195.1 of Providencia manganoxydans. Taxonomy (NCBI): domain Bacteria; kingdom Pseudomonadati; phylum Pseudomonadota; class Gammaproteobacteria; order Enterobacterales; family Morganellaceae; genus Providencia; species Providencia manganoxydans. The sequence goes on along the minus strand of NZ_CP067099.1, from coordinate 1,107,882 downwards.
TAGCATCCTTTAAAGGTTGCACCATCATCAGCATGCCTGGACCACCGCCATAAGGACGATCATCCACTGTTTTATGCCTATCGTGGGTAAAGTCCCGCGGATTCCAGCATTCAACAGACATCAGGCCATTTTTCACTGCCCGACTAGTTACCCCGTACTCGGTTATTGCGCGGAACATTTCGGGAAACAGGCTAATTACACCAATCCACATGATTTAGTCCCACTCATAAAAACCGTTCAACCGGAGATTTAAAAACCAGGATCCCAATCAACTTCAATCAGTTTAGATTTGAGATCGACTTTCTTGATAACCTGCCCATCAAGAAACGGAACCAACCGCTCCTTGATGCCAAATGCATCTTTTAGATTTGCCTTTATCACAATCACATCATTTGACCCAGTTTCCATCATATCAGTGATGGTACCAAGGTCGTACCCTTGCAACGTCACTACATGACAACCCATAAGGTCTTTCCAGTAGTACTCGTTGTTATCTAATTCAGGGAGTTGCGTTGAATCAACAACAATCTCAAAATTAGTCAAGAGCGCAGCTTCATCGCGGTCATCGACCCCTTTGAGCTTAACAATAATGTCTTTGTTGTGGTGTTTCCAATCTTCCAGTTCGATGTGTTGCCATTGACCAGAACGCTGAATAAACCAAGGTTGATAATCAAAAATACTTTCAGCATGTTCGGTGGACGAAAAAACTTTGAGCCAACCACGAATTCCATATGCTGCGCCTAGTTTACCCAAAACAATTGGATTAGTAGGTGTCGCTAGATTTACTTGCTTGCTCATTGTTACCACCGTGACAGATTAAGCTGCTTTTTTAGCTTGTTTGACCAGTTGTGCAACACGGTCAGAAACAGTTGCACCCAGGCCAACCCAGTGCTCGATACGATCTAAGTCTAAACGCAGTTCTTCTGCTTGACCTGAAGCGATTGGGTTGAAGAAACCGATACGCTCGATAAAACGACCGTCACGCGCATTGCGGCTATCGGTTACAACGATTTGGTAGAACGGACGCTTTTTTGCGCCGCCACGAGATAAACGAATTGTTACCATAACATCCTCATTAGTTAATAAAACAACCAGACTCCATCGAGGGATAGAGTCCGGTTGTCATATAAAAAGCCCGAAAATTTTACTCACTTTGACGCAAAAATCAATCAAAAGTGCATATTCTTTCTAGCTTCATTACTTAACGCCCCGGAAAACCCGGTGGCATCATTCCTTTCATACCACGCATCATCTTAGCAAGACCGCCTTTTTTCATCTTCTTCATCATGCGTTGCATATCATCAAACTGCTTCAAAAGACGGTTAACTTCTTGCACGTTAGTTCCTGAACCCGCTGCAATACGACGCTTACGAGACCCTTTGATAATCTCAGGTTTTTCTCGTTCTTTGCGCGTCATTGAGTTGATAATCGCCTCCATACGAATGGTGATTTTATCATCCATCTGAGACTTAACAGCATCAGGAACTTGTGACATACCAGGGATCTTACTCATCATACTGGCCATGCCACCCATGTTGCGCATTTGCTTTAATTGATTGAGAAAATCATTTAAATCAAAACTATCACCCGTTTTGAGTTTTTTCGCCAGTTTTTCCGCTTCGTCACGGTCAACTTTATGTTCAATCTCTTCAATCAGCGATAATACGTCGCCCATGCCTAAAATACGTGAAGCTACACGCTCAGGGTGGAATGGCTCCAGTGCATCGGTTTTTTCCCCTACCCCTAAGAACTTGATAGGTTTACCAGTAATTGCACGAATGGATAAAGCCGCACCACCGCGTGCATCACCATCCACTTTAGTCAGCACGACCCCAGTTAAAGGTAGGGCTTCATTAAAGGCTTTTGCTGTATTCGCCGCATCCTGCCCCGTCATTGCATCAACAACAAACAGAGTTTCGACAGGATTGATAATACGATGGACTTCTTTAATTTCATCCATCATAGCTTCATCGACGTGTAAGCGACCCGCGGTATCCACCAGCAATACATCATAAAACTGCAATTGGGCATGTTTTAAGGCTTTTTGTACGATAGCAGCAGGCTTTTCTTGTGCATCAGATGGGAAGAAATCAATTCCAACTGACTGCGCTAATGTCTCTAGCTGTTTGATCGCCGCAGGGCGATAGACGTCAGCTGAAACAACTAAAACTTTTTTCTTTTGTTTCTCTTTTAAATGTTTACCTAGCTTAGCGACACTGGTTGTTTTACCCGCACCTTGTAAACCAGCCATAAGCACAACCGCAGGCGGTTGTGCAGAAAGATTTAACTGATGGTTCTCTTCCCCCATCGCATTTGTGAGTTCATTTTGAACAATTTTGATGAACTCTTGGCCCGGGGTTAAACTTTTATTGACATCTTGGCCAACGGCACTGTCTTTTACTTTTTGAATAAATTCACGGACAACGGGCAAAGCAACGTCTGCTTCCAGCAAAGCCATGCGAACTTCACGCAGTGTATCTTTAATATTATCGTCAGTCAGACGACCACGCCCGCTGATGTTGCGCAAAGTGCGCGATAGTCTGTCAGTTAAATTATCAAACATATGTCTTAGCTCAATTCTGTTTAAGGGCCTACTGTCAAAGCTAGATTTGGTTATTCATACTGCAAAATGCAAGTACATAGTGGCTAATTTAGGCAACTTTTTTATTATTTATCTTTTAGAAAGGCAAATAACCGCCAATACCTATGCTCTAAATAATTCATCGTGCAGCAACGAATGAATTGATCGCTAGAAGCATAGAGAACTATGTGGCAAGTAGCGAGTAGTAGCTACTATAGCTTAACGCATATACCTTAACGCAAAGCGCCGCAGCTTGAAGTATGACGAGTATAAAACCAACGCCAAAACTTTTTGCCGTAGTGTACCATACCTGATGCGGTTTCGCTTCACCCTGTTTAAGGTTGATTTAGTCGGCCAGCGTTCCAATTTACTTATCTATCTAAATAGGATGAGTAAAATCAAAAAAAGGGCTCTTCGATATCGTTAACAATTTAAGAAGAGGCTTATTAATGTGACCAATGGTTGGAGCCTACAGCTGCACGAGTTATACTACTTAACATTATCCACTTAAAATGAATAACGACACTATACTATGCCCGTATTTGCAGTCATAGCAGTTTGTACATACCTGCTCAGCCTGTCTCTGATTGTTCCTGGTCAGGTTCGTAAGCAGCCTATGTATCGCCAGCTCGCCCTTTTATTGGCAGTTATTGCACTGATCACACATGCAATAACGCTAAAGTTACTTATTTTTCGTGGAGATGGAGGGCAAAACCTCACATTATTGAATTTGGGTTCCGCAGTCAGCTTGCTGATGTGTATCATTATGACTGTCGTAGCATACAAAGGTAGGGCTTGGTACCTTACTCCTATTGTCTATAGCTTTGCGATTATTAATTTAATGCTTTCGACAATTATGCCCGGTGAATTTATTACACACTTAGAAGCTAGCGTTCCTTTATTTATCCATATTGGGTTAGCTTTACTCAGTTATGCAACACTATTAATCGCTGCGCTTTATGCCTTCCAAGTTGCCTTGATTGATTACCAATTAAAAAATAAAACACTCAAGTTCAGTTCTGATATGCCTCCCATGATGGTGGTTGAACGCAAAATGTTCCATATCACACAAGTCGGTGTCATTCTGCTCACCTTAACCTTATGCACTGGCTTTATTTATATGGATAATATCTTTGATAAAGAAAACATTCATAAGTCTGTGTTATCTGTTATTGCTTGGTTCGTTTATATTATTTTACTGTGGGGTCACTTCCAAGGCGGATGGAGAGGTAAACGAGTTCTATTTTTCCATGTTGCTGGGGCATTAATTCTTACAATGGCTTTTTTCGGTAATCGGTTGATACAGCAAGTTATGGTACCTTAACAAAAAAACTAATAAAATAATCTTATCGACATAGCATAAGGAAACTAGTTTTGGATCACGTATCTACTGGTACGCTTATCATTATATTAGTGGTTTTGATCGTGATGTCTGCGTATTTTTCAGCCTCAGAAACAGGCATGATGACGCTAAATCGCTATCGCCTAAAGCACCTCGCCAAACAAGGTAATCGCTCAGCTAAACGTGTTGAAAAGTTACTTAGGCATCCCGATAAACTCATCAGCTTAATTTTGATCGGCAATAACTTGATCAACATAGTTGCTTCATCACTCGCGACCATTATCGGTATGCGTTTGTATGGTAACGCAGGTGTCGCTATTGCTACTGGTATTTTGACCTTTGTGATACTCGTTTTCGCTGAAGTTATGCCTAAAACCATAGCTGCCCTGTACCCAGAAAAAATTGCTTTTCCTAGTAGTTATATTTTAAAACCACTACAAAAAATCATGCTCCCAGTGGTTTGGACCTTCAACAAAATCACATTATTATTTATGCGGATATGCGGTATAAAATCCCCGATTATTCGTAGCGACGCGGTAAGTAAAGAAGAGCTGAGAACTATCGTTAATGAATCAAAAGCCAAGCTCAGCCGCCGCAACCAAGACATGCTAATTTCCATATTGGATCTTGAGAAAGTCACCGTGGGTGACATTATGTTGCCAAGAAATGAAATTGTCGGCATAGATGTCAATGATGACTGGAAGTCTATCATTCGCCAGCTAACACACTCACCACACGGTCGCATCGTGCTCTATCGTGACTCTCTTGATGATGCTATTGGTATTTTACGTGTACGCGAAGCCTATCGCATGATGATGGAAAAACGCGAATTCAATAAACAGAACCTAATTAAGGCTGCTGATAATATTTATTTTATTCCTAACAGCACGCCGTTAAGTATCCAACTAATTAATTTCCAACACAATAAAGAAAAAATTGGCATCATCGTTGATGAATATGGCGAGATCCAAGGCCTAATTACTGTTGAGGATATTTTAGAAGAAATTGTCGGTGACTTTACGACTTCAATGTCACCCTCATTAGCGGAAGAAGTTTTACCACAAAGCGACGGTAGCGTTTTAGTTGATGGTACAGCAAATATTCGTGACCTGAATAAAGCGTTTGATTGGCACCTACCAATTGATGGCCCAAGAACCATAAATGGTATGGTATTAGAAGCTATTGGCGATATTCCTGAGTTACAAGAGCAAATTGTGATTGGTAATTATTTAGTGGAAGTATTGCTGATCAGCGACAACATCATTAAGCAAGTTAAAATTACCCCTCTTGCAACAACCGCTTCTGTTATGACACAACAATAAAAAACCGCACCTCCTCTTTTAAAATAATAGGTTAGGTGCAGTTTGTTTTAAAAATGCTGAGCTAGATATGTAGCTCAGTCAATTTTTCGGCTGGTAATGCAAGCTCCTCATTTTTATTAATAAGGATCTCAGATGACAATACATTGCGAGCGATTTGTTGTGCTTCTTCCAATGAATGCATTTTAAATGTTCCACACTGATAAACATTTAGCTCAGGGATCTTATTTTGATCTTGCACTTTTAACACATCTTGCATCGCACCTTTCCATGCATCTGCAACACGCTGCTCATCAGGTTGACCAATCAAACTCATATAAAAGCCTGTACGGCAGCCCATTGGCGAGATATCAATAATTTCGACACCATTGCCATTCAGATGGTTACGCATGAAACCTGCAAATAAGTGCTCAAGAGTATGAGTGCCTTTTTCCGTCATAGCCTCTTTGTTAGGCACAGTGAAGCGCAAATCGAATACAGTGATCGTATCCCCATTTGGAGTTTTCATGGTTTTTGCGACTCGGACGGCAGGCGCAGCCATACGCGTGTGATCTACAGTAAAACTGTCTAATAACGGCATTTATTGACCTCCTGAAAAAATTATTTTTTATTTGCGAAAAAAATGAAACTATTTTGAAATCGTCGAGTCTTACTTAATGAAAGACGCGCAAATTTGTTATCATCCCTAATTCTCTAAGAGATTTTTGTTTGGCCACCTAGTGTGGCCATTTTCTTTTAACGACCTGCGTGCTTATGCAAGTAATCTTCAAAACTCTCAGTCTCTTCTTTTTCAATCATAGCTTGTTTTTCAATGGAAGCTACCCGAGCGGCTTCAAACTGCTCTTCAGTGATCACTTCATAAGGTTCACTAATTAGCTCTTGATAGTATTTTTCTGCCAGCTCTAAACCATAACCACCAATACCTTGCTCAAGCATTTTATCCATAACTAGCGCCGAGTAGGTTAATTTTGGATCTTCAAACATTGAAACAAACTGATGGCATACCTCTTGATACTTAGCATCACAACAAGTATCAAGCACTTCAGCAACACGGATCAGATCCTTAAATAATTGCTGCCCCACCTCAACAAGAGGCTTCATTTCACTACCACAGCCAATACCAATGACTTGGCCTGGTTTACGCCCCTCAAGGATCACTCGACTCCAGTTTTTACGGCTACAGTCTAATTCTTGAGTATCCATTTCTGGTGCATCAGCTAGCACACACCAAATCAAAAATAGATCAAGGAAACGAGTCTGGGTTTCATCAACACCAATCGCATTAAAAGGGTTGATGTCTAAAGCACGAACTTCAATGTATTCGATACCACCACGCAATAACGCATCTGACGGTGATTCGTCACCTTTAGGCACACGTTTCGGGCGGATAGGCGCATACAATTCATTTTCAATTTGCAGCACGTTAGTATTCAACTGAATATATTTACCGTCTTTTTTAGTCCCTAGCGCTGCAAACTCCTCAGACGGCTTGTAAATCGCTTTCTTTAAACCTGCTACGTAGCTATCTAAATCATTAAACGTGATGTTTAAATCGCTCTGAGACTTATTTGTGTAGCCTAAATCACTCATTCGTAATGAAGTTGCATACGGTAAGTAATAGGTTCCTTTTTCAGTCTTATCAAAAGTTAATTTAGTGTTTCTATCCTTAAGGAATGAACCACAAATCGCAGGGGAAGCGCCAAATAAGTAAGGGATAACCCAACCAAAACGATAATAGTTTCTGATTAGGCGTAAATAACCATCAGAGATTTGCGCTTTACCACTTTCAGCATCTTTAACACCCGCCCACGCTTGCCAAAACTCAATTGGCAAAGAGAAGTTATAATGAACACCAGCAATAGTCTGCATCAATGCACCATAACGGTGTTTTAACCCTTCACGATATAAATTTTTGAAGCGGCCAATATTCGATGCCCCATACTGTGCAAGTGTGATCTTCTCTTCATTTTCAATGAAACAAGGCATGCTTAATGGCCACATTCTTTCATTATGAAGATGACGCGCTGTATATCGGTGCAAATCCCTAAGAAAAGCCAAACTATGTCCAATACTTTTATCCACAGGAGTAATGAACTCAAGTAGGGGCTCAGCAAAATCTGTCGTGATCCATTTATGTGTTAAAGCTTTCCCCAATTCTTCCGAATGCAAAGTTTCAGCAATAGAACCTTTCGGAGTAACACGTAATGTTTCACGCTCAATACCACGCTGAATGCCATTCAGTGCTTCAGGGTGCGCCTCTAACCATGAGAGCGCTTTAGATACGTCCGGGATCAAATCGACCTCCCGCCTGTGATGTAATTTTATTTTAGTAAGGTGCTTACTTTAGCTTAAATGAAGGAAATTGTCGCTGTCTAGATGTGTGGTTTATCTTGAATGGGTATTGAAATAATAAAGAATAGTCAACTTCAGGATGAAAAAAAAGCCCCTCATTGAGGAGCTTCTTGTTCTGGTGCATCCGGGAGGATTCGAACCTCCGACCGCTCGGTTCGTAGCCGAGTACTCTATCCAGCTGAGCTACGGATGCATAATTCTTTTATTGATATGAGTTAATCAATAACTAGCAATACTGTTTAATAAGGGAATATTTGATATGTGAGAATATCACTAATAGATGGTGCATCCGGGAGGATTCGAACCTCCGACCGCTCGGTTCGTAGCCGAGTACTCTATCCAGCTGAGCTACGGATGCATTACAATATCAAACTCTACTTCATCAGTTACTGCTATATTTTGGTCGCTAAAAACCAAAACAAAACCCCATCAGTATCACTCACAGGGTTAAATATGGTGCATCCGGGAGGATTCGAACCTCCGACCGCTCGGTTCGTAGCCGAGTACTCTATCCAGCTGAGCTACGGATGCAGCAATCTAAAATGGCGGTGAGGGAGGGATTCGAACCCTCGATGCAGCTTTTGACCGCATACTCCCTTAGCAGGGGAGCGCCTTCAGCCTCTCGGCCACCTCACCGTTTTTAGTCACACACGATTTGTTTTTCAACATCTCGTCTCTGTGTGGCGCACATATTACTTTCCTGACCTTAGAAGTCAAACAATTTTTCCAAACTTTTTGGTTTCTAATGACTGTTTGCACATTTCACAAGCAAGATGATTAGTTTAGCATCGAAAATCGCATTCATCACGGCTTAATTTTACTCTTTTTTTAGCCACTAAAAATTTACCCTGCGCATATCTTTCTCACCCCAAATTGCAACACATAGAATTAAACATATTAAGCAACAATTTCTGCTGTGATGCTTGCTCAAAAACAGAACAACACATCTAGCATAAAAAAACAGCAGGTAATTAAAATTTAGCAACAGCTCAAATGATGAGTGAAAGGATTGATACGAATATCGTCGATGCGAAATTTGAGTTGATGAATAGTCACACTATAATTATGACAATTCATTATACGGCTGGCTTTCCAATGAAAGACAAGCGTCCATTTTCGCTGTGTGGGTCAAAATTTGGACGCTTATTCATTATTATTGATTATCTGGTTGAGTCTTTTCGGCCTGGATCCGTTGATAAATTTCTTCACGGTGAACAGAAACTTCTTTTGGGGCATTGACACCAATACGAACTTGATTGCCTTTTACTCCCAGTACAGTAACTGTTACCTCATCGCCTATCATGAGTGTTTCACCAACTCGACGAGTCAGAATAAGCATTCTTTGCTCCTTGAAATATTATAAAGAGTCGGGTCTCTAGGTTTCCCCCGCTATTGTCCATCACACACCGTGAAAACGTAAAGCAATGATATACACCTAAAGCATCGATGCCATCAAGGCAATCATTTTAATTATATACATACAAAATATAACACTACCCACAACACATTAACAATGTTGCAACAAGCAAAGTTGCCTCACGGTGCATGAGGCAACGTCACTATATGCTTAGAGCCGTGAGCTCACCCATTCTTCTACGCTTGCCATAGCTGCTGGTAATGCACTAGCATCAGTACCCCCAGCTTGCGCCATATCTGGGCGACCACCACCTTTACCACCTACTTGTTGTGCAACATACGATATCAAATCACCAGCTTTTATTTTAGCAGTCAAATCATTTGTTACACCAACAATTACACTGACTTTATCACCACTTGTTGTTGAAAGCACGATAATCGCAGATTTCAACTGATTTTTCAGGTCATCAACCATTGTTCTCAAAAGCTTAGGCTCTGTGTTATTAAGTTGGCTTACAAGTAATTTAGCGCCTTTGATATCTTTTGCTTGGCTACTTAGTGAAGCACTTTCTTGAGATGCTTGTTGATCTTTTAATTGCAAAATCTCTTTTTCTAATTGACGAGATTTATCCAATGCAGATTTTACTTTCTCAACTAGGCTATTCATATCGCCTTTTAAGAGATGAGCAATCGCATTCAGTTGTTCGGATTGGCTGTGAACACTTTCAAGTGCGCATTCACCTGTTGTTGCCTCAATACGACGAACACCTGCGGCGGTTCCCGACTCACTCAAAATACGGAATAAACCGATATCACCGGTACGGCTAGCATGAGTACCACCACAAAGCTCAATTGAGAAATCGCCCATACTTAAAACACGTACGCGCTCTTCATATTTCTCACCAAACAATGCCATCGCACCTTTAGCTTTCGCACTCTCTAAATCCATAAGTTCCGTATCAATGGACGTATTCTTACGAATTTGTGCGTTAACGATATCTTCTACCTGACGTAGCTGTTCTGCTGTCATCGCTTCGAAATGTGAAAAATCGAAACGGAGATATTTATCATTAACTAAAGAACCTTTCTGCGACACATGATCACCAAGAACTTGACGCAGTGCAGCATGCAATAAGTGTGTTGCTGAGTGGTTAAGACGAATAGCGTCACGTCTTTCCACATCAATTTTCGCATCAATACGATGGTTAATCACTAATGTGCCAGACTCAACTTTACCAATATGACCGATCGCTTGACCATACTTTTGTGTATCAGTAACAATAAAACTACCACTATCATTACGTAACAAGCCAGTATCACCGACTTGACCGCCTGATTCGGCATAAAATGCAGTTTTATCTAAAATTACCAACCCTTCATCACCAGCATTCAATGAATCAACTGGTTGGCCATCTTTATAAAGCGCAGTAATGGTGGCTAATTGTTCATTATAAGCATAACCAGAGAATTCACTGTGTTTTTCGACCTTGATTAATGAATTATAATCGGTACCAAAACCACTAGACTCTCTCGCACGGCGGCGCTGATCTTCCATTGCACGCTCAAAGCCTTCTTCATCGACCTTAAGATTACGCTCACGACACACGTCGGCAGTTAAATCGATGGGGAAGCCATAAGTATCATATAAACGGAATGCCGTCTCACCATCTAAAGTGTCACCCTTAAGTACTGCGAGTTCTTCATCAAGCAATTGAAGACCACGTTCTAATGTACGTGCAAACTGTTCTTCTTCTGTTTTAAGAACTTTTTCAACCATAGCTTGTTGACGTGCAAGCTCATCCGCCGCAGCCCCCATCACTTTAATTAATGGCGCCACTAGCTTGTAGAAAAAGGTATCTTTTGCCCCCAGCATATAACCATGGCGCACAGCACGACGGATAATACGACGTAGCACATAACCACGACCTTCATTTGATGGAATAACCCCATCGCTAATCAGGAATGCACAAGAACGGATGTGATCGGCAATAACACGCAATGATTTGTTCGACAGATCCTGAGAGCCTGTTGCGCTCGCAGCAGCTGCGATCAAATCACGGAAAATATCGATGTCATAGTTTGAATTAACGTGCTGCAATACCGCTGCAATACGTTCTAGCCCCATGCCTGTATCGACAGAAGGTTTTGGTAATGGATCCATCGTACCATCTGACTGGCGATTGAATTGCATGAAAACAATGTTCCAAATTTCAATATAACGATCGCCATCTTCTTCAGCACTTCCTGGAGGGCCACCCCAGATATGATCGCCATGATCATAGAAAATCTCAGTACATGGACCGCATGGACCGGTGTCACCCATCTGCCAGAAGTTATCAGATGCGTATGGTGCGCCTTTATTATCACCGATACGAATGATGCGCTCTACCGGAATACCGACTTCTTTGTTCCAGATTTCATAAGCTTCATCATCAGTTGCATACACAGTGACCCACAATTTTTCTTTTGGCAGGTTGAACCATTCTTTCCCTGTTAATAGTTCCCATGCAAAATTGATTGCATCATGCTTAAAGTAATCGCCAAAGCTGAAGTTACCAAGCATTTCAAAAAAAGTGTGGTGACGGGCAGTATAGCCGACGTTTTCTAAATCGTTATGTTTACCACCTGCTCGCACGCATCTTTGTGCGGTTGTCGCTCGGGAATATGCTCTTTTATCCAGACCAAGAAATACATCTTTGAACTGGTTCATCCCTGCGTTTGTGAACAATAATGTTGGGTCATTATTTGGTACTAGCGAACTGCTACTTACCACTTGGTGACCTTTCGTATGAAAAAAGTCGAGAAACGCTTGACGGATCTCAGCGGTGCTTTTACTCATATTTATCCCGATTTCAAGCTGGAAACTAAATTACGAATTGTTGAGATGGAATGTAACATCACCTCTAATCAACTCTCCGATTAAAAAGTGACTGATAAGATAAAGTCTCTTTGCGTAGAAGTAAAATTTATACTCACATCCCCAAAATCACAGTACTGTTGGCTACTTTCATTTTCATTGAGCACACTATTTATGATGTCATAGATAATGTATTCATTGGCCATTTCACTGCATTTTGAATGATTGAGTGTAATAGCTACATCCATTCGTTGCTTTCATTGTAAAGCGTCTAAATATTTTCTGAAAGTATGTTTATACCTTTCAATTGGCTATTTTTCCACAGAAAACCAACATCGCGCTCTATTATAGCTCAAACGAGAAACAAAAAAACGCCACTCTTTTTTTGGGTGGCGTTTATAATTTACTTATTTATCAAATCAATAACTAAGCATTAAAATTCTTCAGGAACTTCTTCATCGGAGTCGCTGATATAATCAGTTGCTGCACTCTGAAATTCCCCTGTATGAGTTAATAACATTTCACGCAACTTTTTATCAATTTCGTTGGCAATCTCAGGGTGCTCTTTAAGATAAGTCGTCGAATTAGCTTTACCTTGCCCGATTTTATCGCCGTTATAGCTATACCAAGCACCTGCTTTTTCAATCAGCTTATGTTTCACACCTAAGTCAATCAGCTCACCAAAGGTATTGATCCCTTCTCCATATAGGATTTGGAATTCAGCTTGTTTAAATGGTGCTGCAACTTTGTTTTTAACGACTTTAACACGTGTTTCGCTACCGACGATCTCTTCACCATTTTTCACTGCACCGATACGACGAATATCTAAACGCACAGATGCATAGAATTTTAGAGCATTACCGCCAGTTGTTGTTTCTGGGTTACCAAACATTACCCCAATTTTCATACGAATTTGGTTAATAAAGATAAGTAACGTATTCGAGGTTTTTAGGTTACCAGCGAGTTTACGCATTGCTTGGCTCATCATACGAGCTGCTAGCCCCATATGTGAATCACCAATCTCACCTTCAATCTCAGCTTTTGGTGTTAATGCAGCCACTGAGTCAACGATGATAACATCAACGGCACCTGAACGCGTCAATGCATCACAAATCTCAAGCGCTTGTTCACCTGTATCTGGCTGAGAACATAACAAGTTGTCGATATCAACACCCAATTTTTTTGCATAGATTGGGTCTAAAGCATGCTCAGCATCGATAAATGCACATGTTTTACCACTGCGTTGTGCTGCGGCGATCACTTGTAGAGTCAGGGTTGTTTTACCTGAAGACTCTGGCCCGTAGATTTCAACAATACGACCTAATGGCAAGCCACCAGCACCTAAAGCGACATCAAGAGATAAAGAACCTGTTGAAATAGTTTCAACATCCATTGTGCGGTCTTCACCTAGACGCATAATAGAGCCTTTACCAAATTGCTTTTCAATTTGACCTAACGCCGCAGCTAGTGCTTTTTGTTTGTTTTCATCGATAGCCATGTTCACTCCCTTTGGTGCAATGGACTGCCCCACTGCAAATAGAACGATTGAATTCGGTTTGTTGGTACTAAGTATACTGTATAATCATACAGTATCAAGAAAATTTTTATCTAATGATTTTTAAAAGTGTCTCTAATGCGTAACGAGTTGATTGCAAACGAACTGAGTATCGGTCACCTTGGAAAAGACAATGCTTAGTGGTAATTTCTATCGTTCCTGTAGGCTGTTTTTTAGCAAATCCAAACCACACGGTGCCTACAGGTTTCTCATCGCTTCCTCCACCGGGACCTGCAATACCACTGACAGAAACAGCAAAATCCGCTCCAGCTACTTTGAGTGCACCTTGTGCCATCTCAGTCACTACTTGCTCACTCACAGCACCAAATTTTTGCAATGAATTCTCTGTAACACCAATCATTTGGTGTTTGGCTTCATTACTATATGTCACAAAGCCGCGATGAAAGTAATCTGAGCTTCCTGCTATATCCGTCACTACTTTTGCAATCCATCCGCCAGTGCATGATTCAGCGCAAGTTATCGTTTTACCCTGTTTTTTTAGCAATTGCCCAAGCTGAATACTTAGCGTTTCGAGGTCACTTTCATTTTTCATTTGATTGTTTACCTTTGTATTATGACTTTTTGCGAGTACGATCCCAAATCCACAACCCAGCAATGGCGACAGCAAAAACAGTACCAAAACCAATTCCTACGCTGACAACCGATAATCCCACTTTCATTGCCAAAGAATAAAGCCCTAACATGATTAACATGGCGCTATTTTCGCCTAGATTTTGCACCGCTATTGCGTTACCCGCTCCAACAGTTTCTTTACCTTTTTCTTGGAGCAATGCATTGAGAGGGACAACAAACAAGCCACCAAAAATACCTAAAACCGCTAAAATAACATAAGATGGAAAAATGTTTGTTTGCAGAGCAAGTAATACCACCATCACACCAATCACAATTCCTGCTGGGATACAGCGTGATACTGTTTTTAATGTAATAAATTTCGCCGCCAGACCTGCACCAACCACGATCCCGATCGCAACCGCCGCATTCAGGTAAGTAGGGGTAGCATTATCTTGTAATCCTAATGCGACAGGCACCCATGCTACTAATAAAAAGCGCAGTGTCACACCCGCTCCCCAGAACATACTGGTTCCTACCAAAGAAAAACGGCTTTCTTGATTGGACCATAATGTACGGCAAGCATTCCAAAAATCGATCAATAGCAGTTTAAAATGCCAGCCTTTACCTGGGCGCGCAGCAGCTAAGCGTGGGATATAAATATTCGCAATGACAGCTAATGCGTAGAGTACAGCACAAGTGCCAAGCGCTAACATCAAATGGATATCAGAGAGGATCCCACCAACGACAGAACCAATTAAAATTGCAGCAATTGTTGAAGCTTCCATCACGCCATTGGCTTTAACGAGGTTATCACCGCTCGTCAGTTCACCTAAGATACCGTATTTAGCTGGTGAATATGACGCTGCACCAATACCAACAAGCCCATAACATAAGAATGGATTAAGTCCTAAACAAATCCCAAGCGCGCCAGCAAACTTAAATAAGTTTGAAAATAACATTACCCGCCCTTTCGAAAAGCGATCAGCGACTTGTCCAACAAAAGGAGCGAGTATGATATAGGTAAACACAAATACCATTTGCAGTACTGGATGGCTCCATTCAGGGTAAAACTCCGCTTTTAACTGAGCTAAAATGGCAAATAACAAAGCATTATCAGCAAAAGCAGATAGGAATTGAGAAGCCAATACCGCTTTCATTCCTCGGCTCATTAATGGCGCGTTGACATCTTGCATACGATTATCCCTCTAACGCCATTTGTTTTAAGGTCACAAAATCCGTTTTACCTGAACCAAGTACGGGGAGTTCTTTAACAATACGAATATCTCTTGGTACTGCTAATTCAGTTAAGCCTTTCTCTTTTGCTGCTGAGGAAAGCGAGCTTCTATCAAGCTCTTTATCGGTCGTAAACAAAACAAGAGCTTCCCCTTTGCTGCTATCTGGCTTAGTCACCACAGCATGATGGGCATTCGGCGATAAACTAAAGACCATTTGCTCAATACTTTCAAGAGATACCATTTCACCTGCAAGTTTCGCAAATCGCTTCACTCGACCTTTGATAGTACAGTAGTTAAGCTCATCAAGAACCACGATATCACCTGTATCATACCAACCAGCCTCTTGCTCACCTTGTTGATTCTCCGCTGAAGGTAGTTCAAGAACCCCCGGAGCTTCTACACGTAAGTAGCCCTTCATGATATTAGGGCCCTTTAATTGCAGTTTACCGCCGTTCTCAATCCCTGAAATAGGGATAATCCGTGATTCCATTTGTGGCAATATTTGCCCTACGGTGCCTTCTTTCGATGCCATAGGCACATTAATTGAAACAATTGGTGCGCACTCTGTTACACCATAACCTTCTAAAATGCGAATACCAAATTTATCAAACCAAATTTTCTTAGTACTGTCTGATAATTTTTCTGCACCAGCAACGACATAACGTAATCTTGCAAAATCATATTGATGAGCAAAACGTGCATAATTTGCTAAGAAGGTCGATGTACCAAATAGCACGGTACAGTTTTTGTCATATACCAATTCAGGAATGATCCGGTAATGAAGAGGGCTTGGGTATAAAAAGACTCTGCTTCCTGAAAATACAGGGATCAATAAGCCGACCGTTAATCCAAACGCATGGAATAATGGCAATGATGACATAAAACGATCTCTAGGCGTAAAATCAGCAATTGTTTTAATTTGCTCAACGTTCGCCATTAAACTCGCATGACTATGCACAACGCCTTTCGGAGTACCTTCAGAGCCAGACGTAAACAAAACAATTGCTTCATCTTCTGCTTTACGAGGTAACACGGCTTTCTTTGGCATGAAAAGATGTTTTACGATCCAAAGCTTATCTTTTAGGGTGACTGTGTCTTTGAGATCTTCAAGGTAAATCCAACTCGCATCTGTGACTTGCTCAGGGATATGTGTCAAGTTGCCTTTTTCAAGAAATTGGCGAGAGGTAAAAATAACTTTTGCTTGAGAGGCTTTCAGTGCATTACTGATGCCGTGGCTACCAGCTGTATAGTTTAACATGGCAGGCACACGTCCACGCATTAATGCGCCAAATATGGCAGCTGCGGTGACGGTTGTATTAGGGAGCAATAAGCCAATACGTTCATTTTCATGGGTATAGCGCTCAATGATCCGCCCTACTCCTAATGATTTTTTTAATAGCCCTTGATAGCTATCTTCTTTAAAATTGATATCTTCAATGCAAGGCGCACGTCGACCGAAGCGTTTTACACTATTGAGGAACTCTTCAACTAACGTCACTTGAGGACGGCAGGCCATACGTGCAGATTTCATAATGCTGTATAAATGTATACCCGCTAAACGACGGCGCTCCACGGCTTTAGGCGCTTCTGGCATAGGGATCGTTTCTGCGGGCAAAATATGCAGTGTGATAGTGGGAAACCATTTCAGTGGAATGATCCCTTTTAGGCGGCTAAAGTGGCTACGCTCAGCCCCTTCGATACGCATAGGAACCACTTTGGCTCCAGACTTTGCCGCCACAAATGCAGCGCCTTCATAGATTTTCATTAAAGAGCCATGAACAGAGATCCGGCCTTCAGGAAAAATGACGATTGGACGGCCTTTTTCGACTTCTTTAACTAGTTGGCGGATGCCTAGCGGGTTTGCAGGATCGAGAGGAACAATATCAACATATGGCTTAAGCAACTTGATCATTCTTGGTGTTGCGAATGTCGAGTAAACTGCAAACACAGGTTTTATAGGCAAAAAAAGCGCAACTAGCACCCCATCGATAAATGAAACATGATTAGGTGTAATCAAACACTTTTCTTGATAGAGTTCTTTTTCATCACCAACCAAACGAACTCGAAATAAAAATCTAAGTACTGCCTTAAGCACATTTGCCAGCATAATGAATCCCTATATTGTCATTTCTTTTATCATTCCAATCGATAATTATGTCCTGAAAATCAAAAGCCTCTAAGTAGTTTATTCCTAAAAGAGAAAAAAGGCTGCAATACTTACGCCAAATGCGTTAATTGGCTAATTATTGTATCAATCGGCAGCCCTGCATCGACAACATGATGCGCAGTTGCTCGATAAAGAGGTTCTCTTTGTGACATAACTTCGGCAATTTCTTCTATCATCGATTTACCAGTGAGACTTGGCCGTTGATCTGCTTGTGGCTCTGCTGCTAACCTTTCTGCGAGGATCTCTGGTTTGGCACTCAAATAGATAACTGTGCCGTTATCACGCATAACACGCTGGTTTTCTTCTGACAGAATAATCCCGCCGCCAGTAGAAACTATTGAGTTAGGCTGAGAAATTGATTTTAGTACTTCACTCTCTAAATGACGGAAATAGTCCCAACCATGCTGCTCAACAATTTGTGCAATACTGGTTCCTGCCCTCTCAACAATCAATTTATCAGTATCGATAAATTGATACGATTTTTGTTCCGCCAACTGTTTACCGATTGTTGTTTTTCCTGAACCTCTTGGACCGATAATGTAAAACATTAATATTCATCCCATCGTCATGATTATTATGGTATTTGCGCCACTTATTTTAAATTCTATTGCTCAGTGCTAAAAAACGACAAATAATTATAAAAAACAAAGCCACACATATTGCTGTGTGGCTCAATCGTTATTGTTTTAAATATTACGCACGATTAAGAAAATCGCCATAGCCAATCCATTTGTAAGTCGTTAGTGCATCTAACCCCATCGGGCCTCGAGAGTGTAATTTTTGTGTACTCACTGCAACTTCAGCACCTAAACCAAACTGCCCGCCATCAGTAAATCTTGTACTCGCATTGACGTAAACAGCCGCTGAATCAACTCGTTGGATAAAGTAATCTGCTTGGCTAATAGACTCCGTTAAAATCGCATCCGAGTGTGCAGTACCATAAGTACGAATATGGTCGATAGCAGCATCAATACCAGAGACCACTTCAACATTCAGATCAAGAGATAACCATTCATCCACTAAATTCTCAGGTAACACCTCAACCACTTTAGCTGCGCCGTTTTTTAAGTATGGCATCGCTTGCACACTCGCGTGTAATGTCACCTTCTGCTCTGCCATTTTTTGGCTTAACACAGGCAAAAATTCAGCCGCGATTTTTTCATGTACTAAAACAGTTTCGAGTGAATTACATGCACTTGGCCTTTGTACTTTGGCATTGATTAACACGCTGATTGCTTTATCAAAATTTACAGATTGATCAACAAAAGTGTGGCAAACACCAATCCCACCGGTGATCACGGGGATCGTAGATTGTTCACGACATAATTTGTGTAATCCTGCACCACCTCGCGGAATTAACATATCTACATAGCGATCTAATTTTAATAACTGTGCGACTAATTCGCGATCAGGGTTATTAATCGCCTGAATGGCATCCGCTGAAATGCCGCAATTTTTAAGTGCTTTTTGAATGACTGCTGTTACGGCTAAGTTGGTGTTATGTGTTTCTTTACCACCTCGCAAGATCGCCGCATTCCCTGTTTTTAAGCACAGAGCAGCAACATCAACAGTCACATTCGGACGTGCTTCGTAAATTACGCCAACCACCCCTAGAGGCACACGACGTCGCTGTAAATTTAGCCCGTTATCCAGTTGACTGCCATCAATGACTTGCCCGACAGGATCAGCCAGCTGGCATACTTTACGTACATCATCGGCGATACCTTTCAGGCGCTCTTGTGTCAGTAACAGTCTATCTTGCAGTGCTGGCGTCATGCCATTTGCACGCGCCTGTTCGATATCTTTCGCGTTGGCTTCAAGAATAGTCGCGCTTTCTTGTTCCAGTAAATCAGCAATTTGCTCTAAAGCTGCATTTTTTTGTTTGGTACTTAGTTGAGCCAGTTGCCATGAGGCTTCACGAGCTGCTTTTCCCATTTGTTCTAACATAATTAACTCACTATCATATCATCGCGGTGGACAGCCACAGACCCATGTTCATAACCCAGTATACTGCCTATTTCTTGTGAATGATGACCTGCAATCATTCTTAATGCATCACTATTGTAGTGGCTGACACCATGCGCCAGATCTTTACCTGCCAGATTTCGTATACGCACGACAGCTCCACGAGAAAAATCCCCTTCAATCTTTTTGATGCCTTTAGGGAGCAGCGAACTGCCTTTTTCCATAATAGCAAGTTGTGCGCCATCATCGATATAAATATCGCCGGCGGCTGGCGCACCAAAGATCCAACGTTTACGATTTTCCATTGGATTTTTATGACCATAAAAACGCGTTCCCACAGGGATGTTGTCGATCACTGCACTGATCACATCAGGCTTATTACCCGCAGCAATGATGACATCAATTCCGGCTCTCCCAGCAACATCAGCAGCTTGCAACTTAGTCGCCATGCCCCCTGTGCCTAACCCTGTAACACTACCACCAGCCATTTCACGTAGCTCATCATTGATCCCATACACTTCAGGGATCAATTTTGCATTGGGATTACTACGAGGATCTGAGTCATACAGCCCTTCGATGTCGGTCAACAGTAATAGTTTGTCTGCATCACCAAGAATAGCAGCAAGTGCTGATAAATTATCATTGTCACCCACTTTGATTTCAGCCGTTGCGACCGCATCGTTTTCATTGATCACAGGAACAATGCCGTTATCTAACAGTGCTTGTAATGTATCTCGGGCGTTTAAAAAACGCTCTCTATCTTCCAAATCAGCCCGAGTAAGTAACATTTGCCCGATATGAATACCATAGATAGAAAAGAGCCGTTCCCATAACTGAATAAGGCGGCTTTGCCCTACCGCAGCAAGTAACTGTTTAGATGCAATGGTTGCGGGGAGTTCGGGGTAATTAAGGTGTTCACGACCAGCTGCAATGGCGCCAGAGGTGACAATAATAATACGGTGTCCTTTTTCATATTGCTGTGCGCATTGCCTAACCAGTTCAACAATATGTGCCTGATTCAATTGGCGTGAGCCCCCAGTTAACACACTGGTTCCTAATTTAACCACCACTGTTTGGCTATTTTTCATCATTTTTCTGCCATTAGGATTAACAAATACAAAGTAAATACCATTTTTATCAGCTGGAGAGCGTTATGCCAACAGGCATAACGCAAAATTAAACAAAAGTTGGTCTAAAACAAATTTATGCGCTTAATTCCAGTTTAAATTCTGCCATTTGCGCAGAAGGAAACAAAGTAAGCTCAAGTTCAGAAAATTGTTTGGAGAGGGATTGGTGAAAGGATAAAAGATTTTGCTCAATAAAATCAGTAACTGCATGGTCTTTTAGTGGCTTTGCTTGCCAGCTACCATGGCTATTGTATAGCCCAAGATGATATGAATACTCAAATCCCTCTTCACTTGGTGATAGTATCATCCACCAGCCCCAAAACTCCCTCTTCTCTGGCGCAATATTGGTGTTGACACAAACAGCAAGGCTATCAAAGAAATAGCTGCCTTCTAAGCATTGCTTTTCTCGTAAATAAGGTCCCAAAGCAGCAAACTTTTTTAAATACTTTCCGTTAGAGTAATCTGTTGGTAAAGCCATGTAAGGATCTCCTTGTTGAGAGATCCCTTTTTAACAAAAGTTAAAAAATAATCAAGTTATTAAATAAAATTAAACTATTTTACTTTTTAGCCAATCTGTCGTTTCACTGAGTGCTCGTTGAAAATTTTCAAAAACTGGGCTAGCTGGAAGTGTTAATAAATGGCTGTCCATAGATGATCGAATAATTAAATCCGACTCCGCTTTTGGACTATAAATATCATTCTTCCAATGCACCGACATCATTGGCACTTGACTCCTACGACCTAAAAGCCCTTGATTTTTTAATGAATAACAACTTAGCTCATGTCGAAGTGCCGCACCATCTACGTAGTAAATCCCTAAACGGCTAGCAAAAACATCTAACTCCATTCGAGGGATATCGCTTTGATATTTATCTTCATGTAATAAACTATGAACAATAGGCCCCAATGCAGCAACCGCTTTAATTTTATCAGGGCACATATAAGCTAATCTTAAGGCTATATTTGCCCCAAAGCGTAAGCCAATAAGACCAAAGCGTGTATGATCGATCCAAGGGATGGTATCTAATTGCCTAACGACTTGCTCATGTAAAACACTCGTTTCTTGTGAGAGTTTATATTTAACTGAATAGCCGATAGATGGCATATCCAATGTCAGCATGGCAATGCCAAGAGGTTCAAGGTATTCCCGGAAATAGCGACAGTAATCAATTTGCAAACTATCAAGCGTGCCACAAATCATCACTGTCGGGTATGGGCCTTGGCCTGTTGATGGAATATGTAAAAAGCCACAAACCTCTTTATTACCATCAATCTTAAATGAAATTTTCTTCAACTTATAACGTGAAAACTGTGCAGCACTGTCATAAGCCTTACAAGCCAATACAATCGCTTGGTCCGCTAATTCATCACCTTTAATAAAAGGGTATGCCGCGATACTGTATAAATTTGCTGCACGTAACCATGCTCGACTGGCTTGCTCGCCACTTTCAAACTGTAATGCATTTTGTTGCCAGCGCATCGCTTGGTTTGACCATTCAAAACACCAATTACCACGCCGATTACCGATAATAGTATCAAGTAAATTATTATCACTACGCTCTGCATCAGTAACCGCAATACGGCTCAAAACCTCTTCTATTTCTAAAGCATCAATACCACGCCAGATCCACATTAAGCGATTGATCATTCGGTACCAGCCTGCATGTTGCGTACCACTGAGCGCAGAATGACTTTTTATAATCGGTGGGCTATAAGCAGAGTATGAAACCAGTGTCGATGTTTCGGTCTGCCTAACTTTTGGCTTGAACAGTTTTTCGGAAAGATTTTGTTGAGTCATTTAGATAACCTGTTGGTTGAGCTAAATAAAAAAGGAATGCCATCGCATTCCCCTATCATATCGTTTTATGTTTTAATTTATTAGGTAATAATGTGTTAATAGGGTATTTCTTCTATCCTAACGTCAATTATTACCTTTTATTTATACTCTAAACAATAATGATTACTTATCCTGCTCACACAAAGGCTTAACAAATACAACGCCCATATCCCACGGTTGTTCAATCCATGTATTTTGCGGAATATCCACAACATAATCATCAACTAATGGGCGGCCTGCTGGTTTTGCAAAGATAGTCACAAAGTGTGCTTTTGGATACATATCGCGGATTGCTTTAGCAGTGCCGCCAGTATCAACAAGGTCATCAATAACAATAAAGCCTTCACCATCACCTGGGGCACGCTTAATCACGTTGAGGTCACGTTGGTTATCATGATCATAGCTAGAAATGCATACAGTATCGACATGACGAATACCCAGTTCACGTGCGAGAAGCGCACCAGGAACAAGGCCACCACGGCTAACAGCGATGATACCAGTCCATTGTTCGACAGGTAGTAAACGTTGTGCGAGTTTACGGGCATGTATTTGCAACATATCCCACGTTACGACATATTTTTCGCTCATAAAATTTGGGTCCCGACAGCTGAGTAAAACTGAAATGTGTCTTGCGGAAAAAAACGTTGCGCGAGATTATAGTGATTTGGTTCGCTAAAAACCAGCAAAAACGGATAATTGAGATCAATTAATATCATTTACACTGACTATTTATCGCATTAAGGTGTATGCTGAGATAATCAGTTGTATGGCTTGAATCACTTCACCATGCCTTTTTCACAGAATAAATTACTGTGCTCTATCTAATTTGAGATACAGCTAAACTGTAAAAGAGTGAACGACTAGAAGTAATAAAAAAACACTATAGTGGTTACTATAAACAAAGCTATTATTTTTCAAATTAGTACAGCAAGTTAAAGTATTTCGAACATGTATACTCTAAATAATTCGAGGTGCAGCTAGGCGGCAAGTGAATGGATCGCGAGTCGCGTACATCAGTATGCGACTGATGCCAGTGAACGCCGTCACCATACCTTAACGCAAGGTGCTGTTACTTGAAGCCTAATGAGTTATAACCAAAGTCGTATTAGGAGATCTAACGTGTCTGAACTCGCTAAACTGTCACCACAGCCATTATGGGATATTTTTGCTAAAATTTGTTCAATCCCCCATCCGTCACATCACGAAGAAGCGCTAGCAACACATATTATTGAATGGTCAAAACAAAAAGGTTTTCACGTAGAACGTGACCAAGTTGGTAATATTTTGATCCGTAAAGCAGCAACCAAAGGCTATGAAGATCGTAAAGCCGTTGTTTTACAAGCTCACTTAGATATGGTTCCACAGAAAAATAATGACACCGTTCATGATTTTACTAAAGATCCAATCCGTCCTTATATCAACGGAGAATGGGTAACCGCCGAAGGGACCACTCTTGGCGCAGATAACGGTGTAGGTATGGCATCTGCACTCGCAGTTTTAGCTGATGATAGTGTAGAACATGGCCCACTTGAAGTATTGCTAACCATGACCGAAGAAACTGGTATGGATGGCGCATTTGGCCTACAAGCTGGTTGGTTACAAGCAGACATACTGATCAATACTGACTCAGAAGAAGAAGGCGAAATCTACATGGGTTGCGCAGGGGGCGTGGATTTCACAGTCACCTTTGATTTAGCTCGTGAAGCCATCCCACAAGGTTATAAAACCTTTACCATGACGTTGAAAGGTCTAAAAGGCGGTCACTCAGGTGGTGATGTGCATTTAGGTTTAGGCAACGCTAACAAGCTACTGGCACGCTTCCTTGCAGGACACCAAGAAGATCTTGGCTTAAAACTGCTGGAGTTTACCGGTGGTACCGTTCGTAATGCGATCCCTCGTGAAGGACATGTCATTATTGCGGTTCCTGCTGATAAAGTGACTGAATTAACTGCACTCAGAGCGCGTTATGAAGGTATCTTAAAAAATGAATTAGCCGTCGTTGAACCAAATTTAGTCCTGCTATTAGAAGAAACGCAAACAAAGCTACAAGCTCTCACTGAAGACTGCCAAAAACGCTTTGTATTCTTCTTAAATGCGGCACCAAATGGTGTTATCCGTATGAGCGATGTGGCAAAAGGCGTTGTTGAAACTTCCCTTAATGAAGGTGTTGTAACAATGACAGACAAGCAAGCTGAAGTGATCTTCTTAGTTCGTTCATTAATTGATAGCGGCAAAAACTATGTTGTTAACATGCTGACATCAATCAGTAAGCTTGCACAGGCTAAGTATAAAGCCGAGGGGAGCTACCCGGGCTGGCAACCAGATGCAGACTCACCAGTCATGCATTTAGTCAGTGAGACATACCAAAAATTGTTTGGTAAAACACCTAATGTCATGGTGATCCACGCTGGATTGGAATGTGGCTTATTCAAAAAACCTTACCCTGATATGGATATGGTTTCTATTGGCCCAACCATTCGTGGCGCACACTCACCTGATGAGCGAGTACATATCGCGAGTGTCGGTGAATATTGGAAATTATTGACAGCTGTTTTAAAAGCAATCCCAGTTAAAAACTAATTTTAAGTGGCAAAGCGCTCGTCATAAGGCGAGTGTTTTGCCTACTTAAAGTGCTAATAGCAATTGCCTTTCTATTTGTGGGCTTTGAAGAGTAACATGCAAACCAACTAACCTAACCCCTCGATTTTCACGGCGATTTTCCCAAACTTGCTTAGCTAATAAAATTAAATCTTGCTTATCTAATATAGGATAAACATGTTCTTGGGTTGTTTGCTGAAAATCATTAAATTTAATTTTTACCCCTTGGCGTGCAATACGACGATCAGGCTTAACTTTAGTCAATCTTAGCTCTAACTCCTCATAAAGCTTATCAAGTAATGGCAGGCATTCTTCCCAGTGATGAATATCTTCAGCTAATGTACGTTCAACCCCAACAGATTTGCGTAGCCTTTCAGGGTTAACTGCACGTTCATCAATAGCGTGACAACGCTCCCACAACACTTGTCCAAATTTCCCCATCGATTTTATTAAACTAACAACATCATACTGTTGTACATCTGCACAAGTTTCTAATCCCATATCTAACAATTTTTGTGCCGTAACTTTGCCAACACCGGGGATCTTCTTCAATGGCAGTGAAAGAACGAACTCAGACATATTCTGTGGAGTAATAACATATTGACCATTGGGTTTATTCAGATCAGAAGCTATTTTGGCAAGAAATTTAATTGGGGCGATCCCCGCCGAAGCCGTAAGCTGCAATTCATCAAATATTTGCTGACGAATAGCTTGAGCTATTAGGGTTGCTGAACCATGATGCAGCTCACACTGACTAACGTCTAAATAAGCTTCATCCCAAGAAAGTGGCTCAATAAGGTCGGTATAGCGAGAAAAAATTTTATGGATATGCAAAGAAGTTTCTTTATAAAGCGCCATTCGGCCTGATACAACTTTTAGATGAGGGCACAGCCTTAATGCAACTGCCGTAGACATTGCACTATGTACTCCATAACGTCGAGCTTCATAGTTAGCGGTACTAATCACCCCACGACGATCGGCACTTCCCCCGACGGCAATAGGAATATTACGCAAGCTAGGGTCATCACGCATTTCTATTGCTGCATAAAAGCAGTCCATATCAATATGAATTATTTTTCGCACAGCAATTCACCAAAAGAAAATGAACAACTGAATAAATATACAGTATTTTATTTTAATGCGCAATTATTCAACAAAAATAAACTCGTCACCACTACGTAATCAAAAAAGCTAAGTTATTCAACAATAATCATATGTTCATCTGATTGAAACATATCGCTGTCAAACTTCTCTGTCCTCGAAGGGTTGTTAACAATTACGGATTGAAGTGCTCTCGAACAAAGTTAGTCCTAATTAGATGAGATATTGCATACAAATACTGAGAAAAGTATTACAAAAAGGACTCAAAAAATTAATTTAGCTTTATTCACACTCTAAATAATTCATGGTGCAGCTAGGCAATAAGTAAATGAATCGCTAAGAACTAGCACATTAGTATGTCACTAATGCGAATGAACTTAGTCACCATGACTTAATGGAGATGTTGTCACTTGAAGAATGACGGGTAGAAAACAAATATTTTTATAGGTAGCCAATATGATAAAAACGTTGATTCCACAATTAAAAAAAGGGATGGTTTTCAGTTTGTTTATTCTTGCCAGCCACAGCGCACTTGCTCAATCACCATTAATCGTGGCACATCGTGCCGGTACCGCTGACGCCCCTGAAAATACCCTTTATGCCATTAAGTTAGCAAAAGAAAATCAAGCTGATATTATTTGGTTAACTGTTCAGTTATCTAAAGATAATCAAGTTGTTTTATATAGACCTAGTGAACTCAAGGCGCTAACCGATAAGAACGGTGTAGTATCTGATTACTCAGCCAAACAACTCAACAAAATCAATGCGGCATATCAATTTAATAAAAAAAATAATATCCAATTGCCATTAGCAGAAACAACCATTGCTACGCTTGAATCTGTTCTTAAAAAATATCCTGATACTGAATTTTATATTGATTTAAAATCACCTGATGCAAATCCAGACATCCAAGCAGAAGCTATTTACACTCTGTTAGAAAAAACTAATGCCTTTAACAACACCCGTTTTTATTCAACTAACAATGCGTTTATAAAAGCTTTAGCGAAACGCTCTGATCGCATTAATACCTTTGAAAGCCGTGATGAAACTCGCACACTACTAGCCAATAATACGATGAATCATCAATGTTCAACATCAACTGAAGAAGCATCTAAAAAGCGTTGGTATGGATTTGAATTACATAGAAAAGTTGAAGTGATTGAAAAATACACGCTTGGCGAAGCACGTTCACCGGCAACCTTATCGTGGGATAAAGAAGCGATTGATTGCTTTAGAAAAAATGGTGACGCATACATAGTTTTATTTGGTGTTAATAACATCAATGACTATCAATTTGCTAAAGAAATTGGTGCTGATGCCGTGATGGTTGATTCACCACAACTATTTAAAAAATAAATTTATTTTTGGCTTAATTAAGCTACATTTGATAATTCATAATGTGTAACTAAATTAAGCCTTTTATATTAAATGTAAACCTATAATACAAAAAGAAAATTACATTCCCATGTAGGTATATAATACTATTCTTACTTGGTTCTAAGAAGGGAACATAAAATACTATTTTCATTAAAAATCAAAAAACATTGTAATTATTTTCAAGATAATAATAGATTAAAAATATTCCCCTCTTACAATCACATAATAGTTATTAGAAAACCCTTATCATTAAAAGCCAATAATAATACTTAATTGATAGTCATTAAAAATGATAATTAAATAATATAATAATATAATAATATAATAATGCTAAATTATATATTAAATCTTTATAATTAACGCCATAAAATAAAATATACTCTAAAAGAAATTAAAATATCATAATATAAAAAGCCAGTATTAGGAGTCATAATGAAATTAGCACCTATAGGTAACGTAACATTAGAAAATTTTTGGAACAGTGACCTAAAATCTTTTTCAATAACTCATACACATGATAAAATTTTACATTTAGGTACAAGCCATACCGAGTATGATATTAAAGATAAACAAATAATACATAATGCTTATACCCTTATTTATACGCCACAATATGATGACTATTGGAACGTGACAATTACCACTGCAAACGGTGAAATTTGGCACAATACAAGCCGTTTAAAATGTAATATAAAAAAGGAAGATAACGGAAATGTTATTATAGGAGTAAATGGTGATTCTCAAAGAATGTATGTTGCTTTCCCATTCTCCAGTACATGCTCAATGTCTCTAAAAAAAATGGATTAAAAAATTTAATACCAAAACAATCAAGAGAATATTTCGATAAAAACGTGAAGATATAACCTTAACTGTCACCAATACAGCTAAGGTTATAAGATAATAATTAAATATTTTAGATAATACGGTTTTTTTCCAACATCTTTTGGCGAGCTTGCTCACGTGCCATACGCTTTTTACGTGCATCGCAAGGCTCAGGGCAATCACAGACTTTTTCAACGCCTATGCTGCTTAACCCCCCACAACTACCTTGAATGCTTTTACGCTTAATAATGTACCCAAGTGACATGCCTAAAAATGCCAGTAGGAACAAGATAAACGCTGCAATAAAAACATTTAGCATCCTATCCCCCTAGTGTTACTGCTTCTTCTGTAAGAATGGTTCGAATGCCTTAGTATAGCGCTCTTCAAACCCTTTTTCTGTTTTCACTATCATAAATACTGGAATATTCATTTTTTCCGCTACAGCAAAACCGGTTTCTGGTCCTAAAACATTTAACCCTGTAGATAAGCCATCAGCGCTCATACAGGTTGGAGCCAATACCGTGATCGACACTAAGTTATGTTTAATCGGCATGCCAGTTTTTGGATCAATTGTATGAGAGAAACGCACACCATCTTGCTCAAAATAATTACGGTAGTCACCCGAAGTCGCAATTGACATATCCCCCGGCTCAATGACTTCTTGAGCAGTTTGATTTACACCATCAGTCGTTGGCTTTTCAATCGCTATGCGCCATGGAGCACCTTTACCATTATTGCCTTTTGTACGTACCTCACCACCAATATCAACCATATAATCATTGATCTTAACGGATTCTAAGTACTCAGCGACCACATCAACACCATAGCCCTTAGCGATTGATGATAAATCGACATACAATTCAGGAATAGTTTTAATCAGGTTATTACCCTGTACAGATAATTTTTCTATTCCGACCCAAGCACGACGTTTTTCTAATTCATCAGCCGAAGGGGCTTTTGTTACACGTCCTTCAGGGCCAAACCCCCATAAATTAACTAAAGGCCCTACCGTCACATCTAATGCACCATTAGTTAATTCGTTAATACGGATTGCTTCTTTAACAACTTTTGCTGTTGCAGCCGACACAGGAAAAGGAACATTAACCTCTTTTGATTGATTGAAGCGGCTTAGTTCAGAGTCAGGGCGATACGTTGACATCTGATCATTTACCTCTTCAAGGCGTTTATCAATCTCTGCTTGGATCGATTCACTACTTGGAGATGAAGAATCAGTAACGTATTTAATGGAATAGTAGGTTCCCATTGTCTGACCCTGTAGATTTGCCTGTTCAGGCCCACCGCAAGCGGTCAAAAAGAGTGTCGCTGCGAATAGCAGTACTGGTGTAATGACTTTTTTGTTCAGCATATTTTTCTCTGCTTCAATCATAAGTACCATAACGCTAGGTACTTAGACTATTGACAAACTAGTTCAGTTTGGCAGCAGCCGGTCGAGGTTGTAAAAAATTAACGAGTCAGCCAATTTATTCGTTTTTAACTAAAAACACAAAGGGGAAACCTTATCTCGCTCCCCCTTTTATCAACTGATAGCCCCAAAAACTGAGGCTATCCTCGTTATACTTCAAGTATATACAGTGAATTAACCACCAAAGTCATCCAGTAAGATGTTTTCATCCTCTACACCAAGATCTTTAAGCATCTTGATGACTGCGGCGTTCATCACTGGAGGCCCACACATGTAAAACTCACAATCTTCAGGTGCAGGATGATCTTTTAAGTAGTTTTCATACAGAACATTATGAATGAATCCTGTATAACCATCCCAATTATCTTCCGGCATTGCATCGGAAAGTGCAACATTCCAAGTGAAATTTTCGTTTTCAGCAGCAAGCTGATCGAAATCTTCGGTATAAAACATCTCGCGTTTAGAACGAGCCCCATACCAGAAACTAATCTTACGCTTAGACTTCAAACGTCTTAATTGATCGAAAATATGTGAACGCATAGGTGCCATACCTGCACCACCACCAATAAAGATCATCTCAGCATCAGTCTCTTTGGCAAAGAACTCACCAAATGGGCCTGAAATAGTGACTTTATCACCGGGTTTCAAAGACCAAATATAGGAAGACATGATCCCTGGCGGAACATCTGGATTACGAGGAGGAGGCGTGGCAATACGCACGTTTAGCAAAATAATCCCATGCTCTTCTGGATAGTTAGCCATTGAATATGCACGCACTGTAGGCTCTTTCACCTCAGATACATAACGGAATAAATTAAATTTATCCCAATCTTCGCGGTATTCTTCTGGCACATCGAAGTCTTCATATTTAACAACATGCTCAGGACATTCGATTTGAATAAAACCACCCGCACGGAATGGAACAACTTCACCCTCTGGGATTTTTAGTTTTAGTTCTTTAATGAAGGTTGCTTTATTATCATTAGAGATAACTTCACACTCCCATTTTTTAACTCCAAAAATCTCTTCAGGTAATTCAATTTTTAGATCTTGCTTAACATTCACCTGACACGCTAAACGGCAGCCTTCTTTTGCTTCACGTTTATTAATGTGAGAAAGCTCGGTTGGCAGAATATCACCACCGCCTTCTTTAATTGTCACTCGGCATTGGCCGCACGACCCACCACCACCACAGGCAGATGAAACAAAAATACCTTGGTTAGACAACATCCCTAACAGTTTATCACCCGCTGGAGCATCAAAGCTTTTTTCAGGATCACCGTTAATTTCAACTTTAATGTTACCTGTATTGACTAGCTTGGATTTCGCAAACAGGATCAAACCTGTCAGCGCCAAGACTATCAAGGTAAACATCACTACACCTAGAATAATAATATCCATGAATTCTTCTCGCCCTTATAGCTGAACACCGGAGAAGGACATAAAGCCCAGTGCCATCAAACCAGTGGTGACAAAGGTAATACCTAAGCCTTTCAGACCCCCCGGAACATCGGAATATTTCATCTTTTCACGGATTGATGCTAACAGCACAATCGCTAACATCCAGCCGATACCTGAGCCGAATCCATATACGATAGATTCGCTAAAGTTATAATCACGCTGAGCCATGAAAGAGACGCCACCAAAGATTGCACAGTTAACGGTAATCAACGGCAGGAAGATACCCAATGCGTTATAAAGTGACGGGAAATAACGATCTAAAATCATTTCCAAGATTTGTACTAGAGCAGCGATAACCCCAATGAAGGTAATAAAGTTAAGGAATGATAAATCAACGCCTTCAACTAGTGCACCATCCCGTAATACAAGGTTATAAACTAGGTTATTAGCGGGTACAGAAATACCTAACACAACCGTAACAGCGATACCCAAGCCAAACGCGGTCTTAACATTCTTTGATACAGCCAAAAACGTACACATACCAAGGAAGAATGCCAAAGCCATATTTTCGATAAAAATCGCTTTTACAAATAGGCTAATATAATGTTCCATAGACTTAATCCTTCTCTACCTGAGCTGGTTTTAGAGTACGTAAACCCCAAATCAGCATCCCAATGATAAAGAATGCACTAGGTGCTAACAGGAACAGACCATTAGGCATGTACCAACCACCATTTTGCAGTGATTCCATAACGGTGATACCAAATAACTTACCTGAACCAAACAGTTCACGTAAGAAACCGACTAAGATCAATATCACTCCATATCCCAGTCCGTTACCGATACCATCCATAAAACTTTCAATTGGTGGCGATTTCATCGCATATGCTTCAGCACGTCCCATTACGATACAGTTTGTAATGATGAGGCCAACAAATACCGAAAGCTGTTTCGATATCTCATACGCATAAGCACGCAGTATTTGGTCAACAACGATAACTAAAGATGCAATGATTGCCATCTGTACGATAATTCGCACACTGCTTGGAATATAATTACGAATTAATGAGATAAAAAAGTTAGAAAACGCAGTAACTAAAGTTACCGCAATAGTCATTACGACCGCTGTTTCCAACTTAGTGGTTACTGCTAATGCAGAACACACACCAAGGATTTGTAACGCAATTGGGTTGTTATCGAACAAAGGCCCAAATAGAACGCGTTTTACTTCTTTAGAATCAGCCATTATTCAGCGCTCCTTCACGAACTTTTTTCAGGAACGGACCAAAGCCGTTATCACCTAACCAAAAATCAAACATATGCTGAATGCCATTTGAGGTTAGCGTTGCTCCTGACAAACCATCGATACCATAAGGGCTATCAGTTGAGCCACTACGAACAATTTTTATGGCAGGAACACCTTGCTCGTTAAATAGCTTTTTGCCCGGCCATTGTGCTTTCCATTGCGGATTATCAACTTCACCACCCAGACCTGGAGTTTCACCGTGTGAATAGTAGGTGATACCACGGGAAGTCACGCCATCAATATCAACAGCAACAAAAGCGTACATCACGGACCATAGCCCTGAGCCATAAACAGGTAAAATGACTTGCGATATTTTGCCTGCATCATCTTTGACTAGATAAATCTCAGCACTATTAGCTCGACGACGAATTTTGGCGATATCTTCCGCAGGAGACAATGCAATACTGGTTTCATCACTACGCAATTCGCTATTTAAGTCAAAACGGCTGGTACTGTCAGAAAGCTCATTGGTTTTGAAATTCAAAAGTTTTGGCTCGATTCGCTCGCCATATACTTTCTGAACTTCTTCTGGTGTCATTTTAGGTTTTAATAGACCTGCAACGCTCAAAATATTGCGCTGCGTATCTAGCATAATTTGTTCTTGCTGCTGAGATTTTAGTCCAACAGCAGAACCCGCTACGACGATAGAACAAACTAAACATAGAATGAATACGACTATGAATGTCCTGCCGACGCTATCTTTATTTGTTGTATTTTCACTAGCCACGAGCTTTTCTCCGTTTAATATTTGCTTGAACGACCAGATAGTCAAACAGAGGAGCAAACAGGTTGGCGAACAGAATGGCTAACATCATGCCTTCTGGATACGCAGGGTTTGCAACACGGATCAGCACACACATCACGCCGATTAAGATACCGTAGGCCCACTTACCTTTATCTGTAAATGATGCCGATACCGGATCCGTCGCCATGAAGATCATCCCAAATGCGAAGCCACCTAGTACCATGTGCCAATACCAAGGCATTGCAAATAATGGGTTAGTCTCTGAGCCAATAAAGTTAAACAGATAGGACATGGCTATCATACCTACCATCACACCCGCGACGATGCGCCACGAAGCGATTCGGAAGAACATGATAAATAAACCACCAATGAAGATCATCAGCGTTGAAACCTCACCGATGGAACCTGGCATATTACCTAAAAATGCCTGCATCCAAGTGATTGGCTCACCGGATACGGTATTCATTAGCGCGTGTTCGCCACCCGTAGCCCATTGAGAAAGTGGTGTTGCACCTGAAAAACCATCCGCCGCAGTCCAAACTAAGTCACCCGAGATTTGCGCAGGGTAAGCAAAGAAAAGAAACGCACGACCAGCTAATGCAGGGTTCAGGAAGTTACGACCTGTACCACCGAAAATTTCTTTCGCAATCACAACACCGAATGTGATCCCTAATGCAGCCTGCCACAGAGGAATCGTTGGCGGTACAATAAGCGCGAATAAAATAGATGAAATAAAGAAACCTTCGTTGATTTCATGGCCACGGATCATGGAAAACAACACTTCCCAAAATCCGCCAACTACGAAGACAACAAAGTAGATAGGTAAGAAATACACAGCACCTAGTAGCATTTTACTGCCCCACCCCGCATCAGGGGTTAATGAAGCCCCTAAAAACTGCGCTAGGCGGTAATGCCAATCACCAGCAAGTACTTGCTGTAACTCCGCACCACTATATAAATGGTAAAGTGCAGGGATCGCTTGGTTACCTACGTTGTACATTCCCCAAAACATTGCTGGGAAAACAGCCAACCAAACAAGAATCATCATGCGTTTTAGATCGATAGTATCACGAACGTGAGAACGACCTTTTGTCACAGTTCCCGGAGTATAAAATACTGTAGAGACAGCTTCATACAATGGATAGAATTTTTCTAACTT
Source organism: Providencia manganoxydans (assembly GCF_016618195.1). Lineage (NCBI taxonomy): Bacteria > Pseudomonadati > Pseudomonadota > Gammaproteobacteria > Enterobacterales > Morganellaceae > Providencia > Providencia manganoxydans. The sequence goes on along the minus strand of NZ_CP067099.1, from coordinate 1,073,684 downwards.
TCCACCGGGCTCAAAATGATGCTCATTCTTTTCAAATAAATTTTTCAGACCCATGGAATTACCCTTCTAACTCAATCTTGGTCAGTACATCACGAAGTACTGGGCCATATTCATACTTGGCCGGACAGACGTATGTACACAGTCCCAGATCCTCTTCATCCAACTCTAGGCAACCCAGTTCCTGTGATGAATCGGTATCCCCAGCAAGCAGATCACGCAGTAAATGAGTGATCATAATGTCAAGAGGCATCACTCGCTCATAGTTACCAATTGGAACCATTGAACGCTCACCACCATTCATGGTAGTTGTGAAGTTAAAACGTTTATTTTTCAGGAAATGGCCAATCGTGGTACGTGTAATGGTGAATTTATTTACACCGGGCATAATCCAACCAAATAGTTCTTTCTCACGCCCTTCGCGTAATACTGAAACTTGATTATGGAAACGACCGAGGTAATGATGAACATCATCACAGGTCACCCCCCATAATATTGAGCCAGAAATAATTCGGTTTTCACCTTCTTTAAGCTGACCTTTTGTCAACTCATACAAATCTGCACCAAGACATGTTTTCAATAGGCGAGGCTTCTCAACTTGAGGACCTGCCAGTGAAATAACACGCTCAGTATATAGATAGCCTGTCGTAAATAGCTTACCAATCGCAATCACATCTTGATAATTGAGATGCCATACTTTTTTCTTAATGCTTACTGGCTCAAGAAAATGAATATGCGTTCCAACTAAGCCTGCTGGGTGTGGGCCGGCAAACTCACTGTAAGTAATTTGTGCATTGATTTCAGATTTAACCAAAGCCCCTGCGCCATGGCAGACATGGACTTTTCCATCAGTTAAGCGACTTAGAACAGTTAACCCATCATTAAAGGCTTGCTGTTGTAACTGAATAACCACCAAAGGATCAGCTGCGAGCGGATTGGTATCCATTGCTGTCACAAAAATTGCAACTGGCGTAGAGCCAAGCTCTGGTGAACGGCTAAATGGGCGGGTTCTTAACGACGTCCACAAACCTGACTTAACTAAATTCTGCTCGACTTGCTCACGAGATAGACTTGCAAGCTCATCACTCTGATAACTCGCGAAAGTTTCCTGATCATCACCATCGATTTCGATAACAACAGATTGTAGGACGCGACGCTCACCACGATGAATAGCAACAATTTTACCGCAGGCTGGGCTGGTGAATAATACACCGGGGTTCTTTTTATCTTCAAAAAGTACCTGCCCTTTTTTTACGTGCTCACCTTCTTTAACCAGCATCGAAGGACGCATTCCGACATATTCTTCACCTAGCAATGCTACGTGTTGAATTTTCGGGCCGTCTTCTATTACTTGGGCTGGCTCACCTGCAATAGGAAGGTTGAGGCCTTTTTTAATTTTAATCATAAGATCTGCACAAGTTTCTCAGTTAACCCTAAGCTAATAATCCAGCATGGACCATAGCGACTCAGTAAATAAAAACAGCTCAAGTTACATTCATAACTCAAGCAAATAATTCTCTCAATATTGTGACGCTATTCTCTTATTCTGCCGTTCGTAATTTTACCAGTTCCCCCGACCTATGTCCGGTTATTCAAGTGACTTAGCTCAAGCAAATAACAATAAATTTTCAATTTTGTTGACAATAAATCGGAATAATCGAGCTATTAACTCATATTTATCGAAAGCTGACTATTTTTCATGCAATACCAGTACATCACTAAACTATTCACTCGCTATATCAAATAACTACCCGCTCATCTAAAATACCGTTAGAATGTCTTTTTTTTAGGCAAAACTCTTAATTTCATTTGGTTTAAGTATGAACAAAAACATCCTTATCTGTGTTGGATTTTCGTTATTATTCTTACAATCAGCTGCCGCTGAAACGAATAACCCTTCATTTTTGCTTAATATGAAGACGAATAGTTCCTCAAACTCAGCAATTTATATTCAGATTTTTAAGCAAGAAGGTGTTTTAGAACTCTATCAAAAATTGCCAAATGGAAAGTTTAACCTGTCCAAAACTTATCCTATTTGTAAATTTTCAGGTGGCCTTGGCCCTAAAAAAGTTGAGGGAGATCTAAAAAGCCCAGAAGGATTTTATCAAATAACCGCTAACCAACTGAATCCAAACAGTCGGTATTACCGATCTATTAATTTAGGATTTCCTAATGAGTATGATCGTGCTCAAGGTTATCAAGGCAATTACTTGATGATCCATGGTGACTGCGTTTCTGTCGGCTGTTATGCAATGACAGATAAATATATGAGTGAGATCTACCAAGCAGTGGAAGTCGCCTTTAGAAATGGGCAAAGTACTATAGATGTCAGTATTTACCCATTTAAAATGACAAAAGAAAATATGTTATTGCATAGAAACTCAAGCCATTATGCCTTCTGGCAGCAATTAAAACCTGCATATGATTACTTTCAAGATACAGGCAAGCCTGCACAAATCTCTGTTACATCAGGGAAATATGCGGTCAATAGCTTGCCAGAAACTTCGGATAAGTTGTTGCGACTCAGATCACAATATGCGTTGGCCGAGATGAAATAGCACAAAACTGCCTGGTGCTATCTTTTGCCAGCTCTCATTGCCAGTGAGTGGCTGTGTGGCAATAACAGAAACAATATCGGTTGGTGTCGTACAGCTTTGAAAATCAATTTCAACATCTTGATCGAGCAATTTTGCTTTACCAAAAGGCGCTTTACGGGTGATCCAATATAGATTGGTTGAGCAAAAAGCCATGACGTAGCGCCCATCAGATAACAACATATTAAACACGCCTTTAGCCCGTAATTGCTCAGCAAGTTGGCCAATAAAACGGAATACAGCCGGCCAATTCGCAGGCTTCTTTGGATATTTAGCAGCAAGCTGACTTAAGATCCAACAAAAAGCTTTTTCACTATCAGTTTCACCAATTGGTCGATAATAGCCAGTCTCCAACGAGCGATAACCTTTCAGTTGCCCATTATGTGCATACGTCCAATTACGCCCCCAAAGTTCGCGAGTAAATGGATGAGTATTGGCTAAGGTCACATCCCCTCGGTTAGCTTGCCGTATATGAGCAATAACCGTTTCCGATTTGATTGGATACTCCTGCACAAAACGCGCAACAGGAGATAAAAAGCTGGGCTGAGGATCTTTAAAAGTGCGACAACCTAACCCCTCATAAAACGTGATCCCCCAACCATCTTTATGAGGGCCAGTTTGACCGCCACGTGAGATCAAACCACTGAGGCTAAAATTTATATCCGTCGGCACGTTAGCACTCATGCCAAGTAACTCGCACATCTCAAGACCCTCTATCATTCAGAGAATTACTTAACCATCTCTTTTTCAATTAGCTGGATCAGGATATGGATCACTTTAATGTGAATTTCCTGAATACGATCAGCGTAACCAAAATGTGGCACACGAATTTCAATATCTGCCGTGCCCGCCATTTTACCGCCATCTTTGCCGGTCAATGTGATCACTTTCATGCCTTTTTCACGAGCAGCGCTGATAGCTTTAATAATATTGCCTGAATTACCTGAAGTCGAAATGCCAAGCAATACATCGCCTTCTTTCCCAACAGCTTCAATAAAACGAGAGAAGACAAATTCATAACCAAAATCGTTGCTCACACAAGAAAGGTGGCTGACATCTGAAATCGCGATAGCAGGGTAACCTGGACGGTTTTCACGGTAACGCCCTGTGAGTTCTTCAGCAAAGTGCATAGCATCACAATGGGAACCACCATTACCACATGACAGTACTTTTCCTCCAGCCTTAAAAGAGTCAGCCAGTAACACTGCCGCTTGCTCAATTGCCTTAATATTTGCTTCGTCGTTTAGGAATTGCGCCAACGTATCGGCTGCTTCTGAAAGTTCACCACGGATCAGGTCTTGATACATGAGATAACCCCTTAGATTGAATAATTTAGAGTAATAACCATTACCCTTTAACTATTCAGATTGTTACACAGGGTTAATTTTCTTTCTACACCTGATTCAGTGCAAATTTAGGCATTTAAGGCTAATCAGTGCTTTTTCGATACTTAAGTTATTACAGATCCCCCATAAATCCATTTTTGAAATTATCACAAGGAGGTATTTGACGATTTTGTGAGCCAAGTTGTAATTAAGATGTAAATTTGTTGCTAATTGTTTATTAATGGATATAGATTAAAGGAAACAACAGGTCAGACCTCTTACAAGTAGACAGGAGTTTCCCTATGACCCTACTCAGCGTTATTCTCTTTCTCGCATTAATCGGTGTTCTTTGTTATCACAAAACATCATTGGTTCTAAGTACCGTTCTGTTACTTGCCTATACCGCAGTAATGGGGCTATTAAGTGTTTGGAGCTACTGGATGTTACTGCCTGTCGCACTGGTGCTATTCCCCTTTGTTTTTACACCAGTTCGTCAATCATTATTCTCTGCTCGCGCACTAAAAATGTTCCAAAAAGTTATGCCACCTATGTCTAGCACAGAAAAAGAAGCTATCGACGCAGGAACAACATGGTGGGAAGGTGATCTTTTCCGTGGGGCACCTGATTGGAACAAACTACATAATTATCCAAAACCGCAATTGACCGCTGAAGAGCAAGCTTTTATTGATGGTCCTGTTGAAACTGTTTGCGGAATGGTTAATGACTTTGAAGTTAGCCATGAGCTGGCGGATCTTACCCCTGAAGTGTGGCAGTACTTACGTGATCATCGCTTCTTTGCCATGATCATTAAAAAAGAGTACGGCGGCCTTGAATTTTCTGCTTATGCGCAATCACAAGTGCTACAAAAACTGGCTGGCGTATCAGGTATTCTAGCGATTACTGTTGGGGTGCCTAATTCTCTAGGTCCCGGTGAATTATTGCAACATTACGGTACTGATGAGCAGAAAAAACGTTATTTACCTGGTTTAGCGACCGGTGAAGAAATCCCTTGTTTCGCACTCACAAGTCCAGAGGCGGGCTCTGATGCAGGTGCTATCCCTGATACAGGCGTCGTTTGTATGGGTGAATGGCAAGGTGAGCAAGTTTTAGGTATGCGTTTAAACTGGAACAAACGCTATATCACCCTAGCACCTATTGCTACGGTTCTTGGGCTGGCATTTAAATTATCTGACCCTGATCGTTTATTGGGTGGTGAAAAGCACCTAGGTATTACCTGTGCATTAATCCCGACTAACACCCCAGGGGTGGAAATTGGTCACCGCCACTTCCCACTTAATATTCCATTTATGAACGGGCCAACTCGTGGACAAGATATTTTCGTACCTATCGATTATATCATTGGCGGTCCAAAAATGGCTGGTCAAGGCTGGCGCATGCTTGTTGAGTGTTTATCTGTTGGCCGTGGTATTACCTTGCCATCAAACTCAACCGGTAGTTTGAAAAGTATTGCTATGGCAACAGGTGCCTATGCGTATATCCGTCGCCAATTTAAATTATCAATTGGTAAGATGGAAGGTATTGAAGAACCATTAGCTCGTATCGCAGGTAATGCTTACTTAATGGATGCAGCGGCAACCTTAATTACCTCTGGTATTATGTTAGGTGAAAAGCCTGCTGTTCTATCCGCAATTGTAAAATATCACTGTACCCATCGAGGTCAACGCTCTGTGATTGATGCCATGGATATCACTGGCGGTAAAGGTATCTGCCTTGGCCCATCCAACTTTGTTGGCCGCTCTTATCAAGGCGCACCTATTGCAATCACCGTTGAAGGGGCAAATATTTTAACCCGTAGTATGATCATCTTTGGTCAAGGGGCTATTCGTTGCCATCCATATGTACTTGAAGAAATGGCAGCAGCGCAAGAGAACAACCTGCATAAATTTGATAAAGCGGTATTTGGTCATATTGGCCACGTATTTAGCAATAAATGTCGTAGCTTCTGGTTAGGCCTAACGAATGGCCGTGGTAGTCATGCACCAACCAAAGATGAAACACGCCGTTATTATCAAATGTTGAATCGTCAAAGTGCTAACCTAGCCTTACTAGCTGACGTTTCCATGGCTGTGTTAGGTGGTAGTTTAAAACGTCGTGAGCGCATCTCTGCACGCTTAGGCGATATTCTTAGTCATCTTTATTTAGCTACCGCGACACTAAAACGCTATGAAGATGAAGGACGTCAGAAAGCCGACTTACCGTTAGTTAAATGGGCTGTCGAAGATTGTTTATACCAATCTGAAAAAGCCATTGATGATTTACTGAAAAACTTCCCAAATAGGTTTGTTGCTGGTGTTATGCGTTTTACGCTCTTCCCTACTGGTCGTGCAATGTCCGCGCCATCAGATCGCCTTGATCATAAACTCGCACAGTTAATGATGGAGCCATCTGAAACTCGCGATAGGATCGGTCGTGGTCAGTATCTAACACCAACTGAACATAACCCACATGGTTTGGTTAATCAGGCCCTGTATGACATCATCGCCGCAGAACCAATTTTTGAAAGGATTTGTCGCTTGAAAGAACGTAAATTTAGCTTCACTCGCTTAGATGAATTGGCAGAGAAAATGTTACCTGAAAATATCATCACACAAGAAGAAGCGGATATTCTACGCAAAGCTGAGGCTAGCCGTCTTCGCACCATCAATGTTGATGAGTTTGATTTCGAAGCATTGGGAACAGCTAGTACAAAAAAGCCTCAAACTGAAAGCGAACACGAAAAGCAATCTAAAAAGAAACAAGCTGCTTAATTAATTCGAATTGGCAAACAGGCACAAATGAAAATAGGCGGGAAACATAGATAAACGATGTAACCTGCCTAACTAAATGTAGCCCCTCTCAGATTTGAAGCATAGCAAGTATATTTAATGATATAAAAACTAGCCTTTTATATTGGGCTAGTTTTTATTTTTTTAATTAAACTTCACTAACATTATCATTATTCGACTTAAACATCTCTAATAAAGAGTAATTACATCTTTAGTAACATTATTACTATATAAATAAATTTAACTTAAACAATTCTTATATTAATATCTCCCGCTATTTTCACTGTAGCGAGTGAAATCAATAACTCTCAAGTTTATTAATGGAGATATCATATGTCTTATTCAAGTAAGGAAGTACCACAAGGGGTCAAGCGTTGGAACTGGGGCGCGTTTATGTTTAATATCATCTGGGGATTTGGAAATAAATCTTATTTACCGTTATTGATGCTAATACCAGTATTTAATCTAATATGGATGTTCGTTTGTGGATTCAAAGGTAATGAATGGGCTTGGAAGAATGGTGACTATGATTCAGAAGAAACCTTCATGAAAGTACAAGAAACATGGAATAGAGCTGGATTAATCTATTTTATTATTAGCGTTGTATTTTCTGTCGTATTTTTCTTATTCTTTTTCTCGACAATGATGGCAATGTTAGCGGGTATTGCATCACAAGGTCAATATTAAAAGTAAGTTGTAACTGCTATAATTTGTAATTAATATTAAATTATCATAGTGATTTTAAAATATCATAAACAAGCTTAAAATCACTATGACGACCACAGTTCTAATGTTTTATTTTAATTGATGTAAATAATTCATTCTATTAACAACACTCAACCAATCTTTTTGATACAGTAAACATTGAAAGCAATCCTCCTTTGCCCCCATATCAATATAGAACTTAGCTTTACTCACCCTATTATCAATATGACCTTTGTTATACAAATAGATATCCACTAGAGATACAATAGCATCCCCCCTATATCTTCCATTCAAATCAATAATTTTCTGATAATAGCGAATGCTATTTTCTAAATTAACATCCATACCGATACCAACTTTATTTAGAATAGCTAAATGATATAACGCAGGTTCAAAATCAGGTTGTAATTCAATGCTGTTATTTAAATAATTAATAGCTAATAAACAATTTTCATTGGGAACACGTTTTTTTTACAGAACAATTCGAGTCATCAAAATAGATAAGATATAAGAGATAATGACTATACACATCACCTTTCCTAGCTTTATCTTTCAATTGATTAAAATTTTGAATTGTTCTAGGTTCTTTAACCGATATATTGAGATCACTTTGATATATGATTTCCTTTTTAGGTAATTTATAGTCAAGCATTCTATAAGAAGGGCGCTCCTTATAGGTTTCTTGGCAGCCCATACAACCACTTATAAAAAAACAAAAATAATGTAAAAATATCTAAGCAAACTAGAACCTATTAAATATTGTGAGGTAAAAAATATTAAAAAAGAATGAAGCAGCGGTAATCATATTTTAAATATTTAATTCACCCTCATCTGTGTTTTCCTTCTAATGCAGTAAGGTGTGTAATTATTAGATGATATCTACTCGTTATACTGTAAGTTGCAGAGGTGTTAACTGCATCTAGCTAACCAAGTCACATAGTTTACCTATGCTCCGCTGCTACTTTAGCTTGTCGCTTATCTGCTCCTAAAATTATTTAGAGTATATTTATTTCCATTTCAAATCCTTTTATTAATATTTAATCTATTATTAATCTAGTTTTTTAAAGCTACCGTAATGCCTAGTACAAAATTGACTTCCATTTTTCATGCCAATTTCAGCATAATGTTGAGCTTGTTTTAAATCGACACCTTCGCCATCATCATTACTGATATGAAGATAAATCAAATACTCACATGCTAATTCACTACCTTTTTCCCCCTTATTCATTACCTTATCTAAATAATAAACTGCTTTTTGACGATTTTTTTTGAACCCAATACCTTCAGCATACATTTTACCAAGTTCAAACAGTGCTAAATCATACTCAGGATTTTGCTCAAGTGATTTCTTAAGGTATTCAACAGCAAGTAGACAATTCTGGTTCGGTTTAGTATCTAATATAATAATACTACTACAATTAGAATCATTATAATGTAGCATAGACATTAAGAAACTACTTTCCGCATCGCCATTTTCAGATTTAAATTTTACATTTAAAAAATCATTTAAATTTCTAGACTCTGGATTTTTATCTTTTATAGAATTATCAAATTTAATATAATTAGATGGATAATTATAATTTAACATTCTATATGAAGGGATGATTTCCTCTCGCTCTTTATTAAGAATACAACATCCTGATAGAAATAACACAAACAAAACAATTGTGAATATTTTCAATCAATACCTCATCAATTAAGAAATAAATTATAAACAATTAAAAAACGTGATAAAACTTAATTATAAAATAAATTAAATCAGTAATAACAGTATATATAAACTAAAAATTAGACTTAAATCATTACCAGAAAGCTAACACAAAAAAATTATCTCATTAAACTATAAGATAAAAAATAACTAATTAAGGTTATTTTTTATTTATCTGATAAAAAACAGATAACATAAAATTATTTATACTTAAAATAAACTAAGGTGTGGCTAGACGATAAATGAAGATGGAGCGGGTAGAGTATACATAAACTATCAACACACTGAAATTTGGAGAATTTCGGGTATATATTGAAAACAAAAGATACTACCAATATGACAATATCTCCCCTTGTCATGCTTCAAGATGCAGGAGGTTGACTACGCCTACCTGCATCTCAAATTATTTACAGTATATATTTATAGACAAGAATTAAAGTTCTAGCGCCAATAACTCTTCGATGGTTTGGCGACGACGGATCAGTTTTGGCTCACCATTAATCAGTAGTACTTCAGGTAATAATGGACGGCTGTTGTAGTTTGATGACATGGAAGCACCGTATGCACCTGTATCATGGAACACTAAATAATCGCCAATCTGCACCTCTGGTAATAAGCGAGTTTCCACCATACCGCCTTCTTGCTGCGTAAACACATCACCTGATTCACATAATGGCCCAGCAATGATACTTTCTGTTTGTGCGCTATTTTCGAGTGATCGTCCATCGGCAGGGAGTACAGAAATATGATGATAGCTGCCATACATTGCTGGACGCATTAAATCATTAAAACCACTATCCACTAGCACATAATGACGGCTACCCATATGTTTAACTGCTCTAACTTCGGCGATTAACACACCAGACTCCGCAACTAAATAACGTCCCGGTTCTATTTCCAGTTCAACATTATGCCCCAAATGTTGTTCGATACGCTGACGAGCACTATTCCATAGGCTGTAATAATGTTGAATATCAATAATTTCATCTTGCTCACGGTACGGTGTTGATAGCCCACCACCAGCCGAAATCGCCTGTATATCAACACCTGACGAAATGACTTGCTCGACCATTGCATCACAGACATTGGCTAGATGTTGGTAATCTACCCCAGAGCCAATGTGCATATGCAATCCGACTAACGATAAGTCATATCGACGAATTTGTTCGAGTGCCTCTGGTAAGTCTTGATACCAGATACCATGCTTGCTGTTTTCACCACCTGTATTGGTTTTTTGTGAGTGACCGTGACCAAAGCCTGGGTTAATACGTAACCAAATTGGATGTCCTTGTTTTTGTTCACCAATTTGACTCAACATATCGATTGAGCCTGCATTTACAGGAATATCTAGCTCTGTAACACGTGCTAGTGTCGCTCTATCAAGTACATCAGCCGTAAATACTATTTCTGATTTTTCACGACCCGCCTGAAAACCAGCGACTAAAGCACGCTCAATTTCGCCTAGTGAAACAGAATCGACTTTGACACCATGTTCACGCATCAAACGTAAAATATGGATATTAGAGCAGGCTTTTTGTGCAAAACGCACCGTGTCGAATACTTTGAGCTGTTGTATACGCTCAATAATAACGGCGCTGTCATACACCCATAATGGCGTCCCAAACTGCTCAGGCAGAGCACGTAGATTTTCAGGTGTTAAATATTGGCTTGTGGTGGTTGCAAATGATGTCATTGTATACCCGAAATCCTTCAAGTTTCAGTATTGTTGATAGTTTATCTATGCTCCCCGTCTATCTTCGTTTGTCGCCTAACGGCAACTCGCATCACTTGGAGTATAGATCCTCTAACCATTTTTATTATACCTTCTATTATTCAGAGAATAGTCGGGAAAAAAAATATCCATTTTGTTAGAATCTATTCACTTTTGATATAGGATTGGCGATGAACACATTTTCTTGGCGGCATATTGAAATTTTTCGGGCAGTAATGACCACGCCAAATTTAACTGAAGCGGCACTCTTACTGAACACCTCTCAGCCAACAATCAGCCGTGAGCTGGCTCGGCTTGAACACCTATTACAGTTTAAATTGTTTGATCGTATTAAAGGTCGTTTAAAACCAACCACTCAGGGGCTACGTTTTTTTGAAGAAGTGGAGCGTTCATATTATGGATTAGAACGTATAAAAAACTCGGCGCAGACGATCCGCCGCTTTGATAACGCTCAACTCTCTGTCATTTGTTTACCGGCTTTCGCACAATCATTATTGCCGCATGTTTGCCAAAAATTTATGGCTGACTACCCTGAAGTGAGTTTAACGGTTATCCCGCAGGAATCTCCCATTTTAGAAGAGTGGTTATCGGCTCAGCGCTATGATTTTGGATTAACCGAGCATTTGCAAACCCCACCCGGTACTGAGCAACTGACATTAGGCTCACTGAATGAAGTTTGTGTCTTACCAAGCGGCCATCCTCTTGAAAATAAGGCAATACTGACACCAGCTGATTTTCAGCAGCAAAGTTTTATCAGCCTCTCACTAACTGATAGCTATCGACAAGTCATTGATGCCATTTTTTCTCAACAGCAAATAGACAGAAAAATGGTGATGGAAACCCATTCAGCATCATCGATTTGTGCGATGGCACTAAAAGGCATTGGTATTTCAATCGTCAATCCAATTACTGCGTTAGATTTTCATCAGCAATCATCTGGTAAGCTTATTATTCGACCGCTTAGCTTTGCGATCCCATTTACCGTAAGCCTAATAAAACCCATTCATCGCCCATCCTCAGAGTTATCAGATGTTTTCACTCGCTATTTACAAGATATATTTGCACAAACAGAGCGGGATTTAAGTGTGGCGCTGTTGGAGCATTGATAACCAATATTCCGAGGTTGCAAACCAATTACCAAGAAAATCTAATACCGCCCTTAATGTTGTAGGCATATTTTGCCGACTGGTATAAACCGCATAAATCCCAAGTGGCTGCGGTGTATAATCTGGTAGTAATTGGATAAGCTCTCCCGATTCAAGGTATTTTTTTACCGATAAATAGGGCTGCATTGCAATACCGGCTCCATTTAATGCGGCTTGAGATAAAAAGACAGACTCATCAGCGCTTAATCGCCCCCCCACTAACACAGAAAAAGGCTCACCGTTCTTTTCAAATCGCCATAAACTGCGGCCGAAGAAGTTATAAGTTAAACATTCCATAGGGGCTAAATCTTCAGGTTTAACCGGTATTTTTTTATCTTTTAAAAAAGAAGGTGCGGCACAAATCACCGAATGGCAAGTTGATAATGGTTTTGCAATTAAACTCGGCTCTAATTGGTTAGTAATACGGATTGCAAGATCTATCCGTTCTTCAACTAAGTTTACCGCTTTGTTGGTAATGCTCAGATCAATCGCCATATTAGGATACTGGTTAAGAAACTCTGTCATTGCGACGGAAAGGACTTGACTAGCAATTGACTGTGCGCAACTAATGCGCACCAAACCTGTTAGTTCATTAGCATCATGTTTTTGTTGTACAGGCAATGTTAGAGACAATGCATTCAATTTAAGTGCTTGCTGATAAACGCTTTCTCCAGCCGAAGTTAAACTCAATCGTCTGGTTGTGCGGTTCAGCAAGCGTACCCCCACCCATTGTTCCATTTCAAAAAGATAACGCGTTACCATCGCACGCGACATATCCAATTTATCCGCCGCAGCACTCATACTGCCCTGCTCTACAATACTAATAAAAACTTGAACTGCCGTTAGCCTATCCATCTATTTGACCGATTTATGCAACAAACATTTGCTCATTATGGCGTTTTTCTCATCATTATTGCAATTTAATATACACCTATTCCAGACAGATGAGACAAACTAACCAACAATTGGAAATAAATGATGAAACTACACACAGCAGTTGCCGCCTCAATTCTATTGATGAGTACCTCATTAGCTCAGGCCGCCGATCTAAAGCTCGATGTTTATAACCCAAGAAATAACAGTGTATTCCCTGTTTCTTCTGAAATTATTAGCGGTGATAAGGAAGTTGTTTTAATCGATGCTCAATTTCAAAAAAATGATGCTCAAGCTCTGGTTAATAAAATCAAAGCATTAAATAAAACATTAACAACTATTTATATCAGTCATTCAGATCCTGATTATTACTTTGGATTAGATACCATCACCAAAGCATTTCCAGATGCAAAAGTGGTCGCAACAAAAGAAACTGTCGAAGCCATTAAAGCATCGAAAGATGGTAAGTTGGCGTATTGGGGTGAAGTACTTAAAGAGCAAGCTCCGACAGCACTAGTCGTTCCGGATGTGATACAAGGTAATAGTTTTACTGTTGATGGTGAAACCTTGCTTATTAAAGGGAGTGATGGCCCAGCCCCTGATCGCACCTATGTGTGGGTTCCGTCACTTAAAGCTGTCGTTGGCGGTGTTGTCGTTTCAGATAATATCCACATTTGGATTGCTGATACCCAAACCAAACTATCTCGTCAACATTGGCAACAAACATTAGAAGGCATTCAAGCGCTAAAACCTGAAATCGTTGTTCCCGGTCATTTCACGGGGAATTCAAAAATGGATTTAGGTACAGTTACTTTTACTCAGCAATATTTGAATACATTTGAATCGATGGCAGAACAGAGTAAAGATGCCAAAATGCTAACCAGTAAAATGGAAGAGGCTTACCCTAACCTTGATGACAAATCGAGCCTAGAATTGAGTGCCAAAGTTATCAAAGGCGAAATGCAGTGGCCACAATAAAATAATCATGGTTGGCCGACTTAGCTCGGCCACGACATTAATAGAGGATAAACCGTGAGTAAAATAACCCTACATTATATTTATGATCCGCTTTGTGGCTGGTGCTATGGGGCATCACCACTCATTGAAATTGCGAATGCTCATCCTAATATTGCTTTAGAACTTCATGGCGGAGGAATGCTTGCAGGTGCATCCCGTTTACATATGGATAATCAGTTTCGTGAACATATTAAACAATCGGATAAACGCATTGCCGCTATGACGGGACAAGTGTTTGGTAAGCAATACCTAAACATGTTGGATGAGCCAGATCTGGTACTTGATTCTGCACCACCATTGCAAGCTATCCTTGCAGCAGCTCAGCAACACAAAGCACTAACTATGCTAAAAGCGGTTCAACATGCTCATTATGTTTCAGGCCGACATATTAGCGAACCCAATACTCTATTAGAAATCGCACATGAAATAGATTTGGATATTGAGCAATATCAGCGCGATTACCTACTACAAGGTGGCGATAATCTAGAACAGCATATTCACTATAGTCGCCAATTACTTGCACAGTCAGGCTCTTCAGGCTTCCCAACATTATTAATCCAGCAACAGGGCAAATGGTTGCGCGTGCCATTACAAAACTATTTAAGCGATGTAGAACAATGGCAGCAGTTTTTAGATTCAATAGTTGCAACCAGCCATTAAATTTAACCCATTATTTTTATAATAAATGGATTGAGTGAAGGTGCAAACAACCAATAACTGGCACTGAGTGTAATCGCAGGCCCAAATGGAATCGCATGAAGCACGTTGTTGTGCTTTTTAATGTGATAAGCAATGCAATAATGTATTGTACCAAACACAGCAGCTAAGGCTAAAAAATAGGGTAAATCCACCAGACCTATCCATGCAGCACCAGCAGCTATCAGCTTTAAATCCCCCCGCCCCATTTGTGGGCGTTGGCGGATTTTTTCCATGATCATAGTGATTAGCATTATGGAAAGATAACTAATCACAACCGCATATACAGCAGAAACCACATTGCCTTGTGTTATACAACTTTGATATACCAAACCAGCCCACAATAATGGATAAACAAGTATATCAGGGAGATAACCCGTTTTAAGGTCAATGATAAATAGGCAAACCATGATGTTTAAAAAGAAAGTGAATAAGGCAATAATTATTAACTCATTATTTAATAACGTATTAATAAATATTAAAGGAAGGTATAACAGTACTAACCATATAGTCTTAATGTTAATTCGTTCTTTATGAAAATATTTAACTGGAATATATTGTAACCACCACTGCGTGTTCTTTGCGGATAAAAATATAAGAATGATCATCAATAACAGTCGGTCATAACAACTATTTTCGAACAATCCAAAAAAACATTTTCCGTTAATATTTTCAAGACAAAAATTACCTCGACACAATGTTAAAGCTGAAAGAGTAGAAGAGATAATGCCATCAGTATAATGAAAAGGTAAAAGAGAGAGATTATTGGTAATTTTGTGATAAATCCGCTCGACAGAAAATAGCATTAGAGTCTTCCTTACCCATTCCTTTAGTGCCGCTATACTCTAAATAATTCAAGGTGCAGGTAGGCGACAAGCGAAGGTAGGCGAGAAGCAGAGATAAACTATGTGACTCGACTAACTGAGCGTAATCAACAACCCTGTAACTTGCAGTATGACGTGTATATACTCGTTATATGCTAACAATATACCGTGATTCGTCTTTTCCCCATACACAGTAATTCCGATGTAAATCATCGTTTTATCCTTTATAATCAACGGTTTTTTTAAATCCACTAAATATATACACCCTACCAATGCCACACAAAGTAGACTACAAAAACGGTTCAAATCACTATAAACTTAAGTGTCTCCCTTGCATTTAGGGATTTAAACCCCATATTTTATTTTTGCTATCTGTATTTTTAACCTTGTATTTTTTAAGGAAAAATTATGCGCATCCCACGCATTTATCACCCTGAGCCACTCCAAACCAATACAACAATCGCTCTTGACGATGATGCTGCTAACCATGTCGGCCGCGTTCTTCGCATGACGGCAGGCCAAAAGCTTGAGTTATTTGATGGGACAAATCAGGTTTTTAGCGCTGAAATATCAGAAGCAAGTAAAAAGAAAGTCTCGGTCAATATTGTCAGCAGCCAATTTGATGACAGAGAATCACCATTAGATTTGCACCTTGGGCAGGTCATTTCCCGCGGTGAGAAAATGGAGTTTACCATTCAAAAATCGGTAGAACTTGGTGTTAATACCATTACGCCATTATTGTCAGAACGTTGTGGCGTGCGTTTAGATGGCGAAAGACTCGAAAAAAAATTACTACAGTGGCAGAAGATAGCCATTGCCGCTTGTGAGCAATGTGGTCGTAACCGCATCCCACAAATCCGTCCTATCCAATCTCTTGAAGCATGGTGTGCAGAGGACGACGGTGGGTTTAAAATCAATTTACACCCTAGAGCAACACAAAGTATCAATACATTGCCCGCCGAATTAAATAAAGTTCGCCTATTAATCGGCCCTGAAGGTGGGTTAAGTGATGAAGAAATCGCAATGACAGCCAATTATCAATTTACCGATATTTTGTTAGGGCCAAGAGTATTAAGAACAGAAACGACTGCGCTAACCGCAATCACCGCACTACAAGTGCGCCTAGGTGACCTAGGTTAAGGAGAAAAAATGATCAAGCTCGGTATAGTAATGGATCCTATTTCATCCATTAAAATCAAGAAAGATACTAGTTTTGCTATGATGCTGGAAGCTCAACGTCGTGGTTATGAAATTCACTATATGGAGATGAATGATCTCTATTTATACCAAGGCGAAGCACGCGCAACCACTAAGGTTGTCACCGTCGAAGAAAACCCAAGCAAATGGTATGAATTCAAGTCTGAACAAGATATAGCCCTCGGCTCTCTTGACGCGATTTTAATGCGTAAAGATCCCCCTTTTGATACTGAGTTTATTTACGCAACCTATATCCTTGAACGAGCCGAACAAGCCGGCGCTTTGATTGTTAACAAACCACAAAGCCTACGTGACTGTAACGAAAAATTGTTTACGGCATGGTTCCCTGAATTAACACCAGATACCCTCGTCACCCGTAGTGCTAAACAACTACGTGAATTCCACCAAAAACATGGTGATGTTATTTTTAAACCTCTTGACGGTATGGGTGGCGCATCTATTTTCCGCCTGAAACAAGATGATCCTAACGTCGGTGTTATCATTGAAACGCTGACAGAACACGCAACGCGTTACTGCATGGCACAAAACTATCTTCCTGCCATTAAAGAGGGGGACAAACGTGTGTTAGTGGTTGATGGTGAACCTGTCCCATACTGCCTTGCTCGTATTCCTGCACAAGGGGAAACCCGCGGTAACCTTGCTGCTGGTGGACGTGGTGAGGCTCGCCCTCTTAGTGAAAGTGATTGGGCCATTGCCCGCGCTGTTGCACCAACCTTAAAAGCTAAAGGCCTATATTTTGTTGGACTGGATATTATTGGTGATAGACTGACTGAAATTAACGTGACAAGTCCAACTTGTGCTCGTGAAATCGAAGCTGCTTATGATGTTTCCATTACAGGTATGCTGATGGATGCTATTGAGCGCGATATCAGAAAATAATATTTTCTATCCGTTATACTTCAAGTTATGTGTGTGTTGATGATGCTCAGCGACATGTAACTTGGATTGTTTCAAGTATATTTAAGATGAAAAGGCAAAAACTCGTCTTTTCCTAATCAACCGATCAAAGTAGGCAATAAATAACCCATTTATGAACTTACAAAATCATTTTTTGATAGCCATGCCATCCTTGACTGATCCCTATTTTGAGCAATCAGTGGTCTATGTGTGCGAGCACAATGAAAAAGGGGCGATGGGGATCGTCATTAATAAACCTATTGATGACTTTTCGGTCAGTACTATGTTGGAAAAGTTAGAAATTACGATTTCTACTGACACAAATGCAAGTAACCTAGCAAAACCGGTAATTGCAGGTGGTCCCGTTGCTGAAGAGCATGGTTTTATTTTACATACGCCAATCAAAGGGTTTGCATCTAGTTTGCACCTTAATGATGATATGATGGTCACCACGTCTAAAGATATTTTAGAAACCCTTGGTAGCGAACGCCATCCAATACAATCTTTAGTTGCATTAGGCTATGCAAGCTGGGAACCAGGCCAACTTGAAAATGAAATCATGGAAAATAGCTGGTTAACTGTCGAAGCAACGCCAGAGCTGGTTTTTAACACACCAATCAAAGATCGCTGGCAAGCAGCTGCAAATCTATTGGGGATCAATATTCAAACTATTTCTATGCAGGCAGGGCATGCATAATGTCTAGCAGAACACTTCTCGCCTTTGATTTCGGAACAAAAAGCATTGGCGTTGCCATTGGCCAAGAAATTACTGGCACAGCTCGCGCTTTAACCTCCCTCAAAGCCAATGACGGTCGCCCTGACTGGCAACAAATAGAAAAACTATTGAAGGAATGGCAACCACAATTAGTAATTGTCGGCCTTCCTTTGAATATGGATGGCACCGAACAATTAGTGACCAGCCAAGCGCGTAATTTTGCTAATCGTATTCATGGTCGTTTTGGTGTAAAGGTAGAGCTTCACGATGAACGTCTTTCAACGGTTGCTGCAAAAGCCGATCTATTTGAGCAAGGTGGCTACCGAGCTTTAAGTAAAGGCAAAGTGGACTCCGCTTCTGCGGTTGTGATCTTAGAAAGTTGGTTTGATCAGCACCTATAAATATAAAGGTTATCTTTTGTCGTGTAATTTTTATTAATCTACGCACGCAAAGGTGCCGTTATAAAGCAATATGCTTTACACTAGGGGCATTGTTGATTATCCACCTAATGTAATTGAACAGAATAATGACCATTCAAAGTAATATCTCTGATGTAAAAGCACGCATTGAACAAGCGGCCACAGAATGTCATCGCTCTTCACATGACATCACACTTCTTGCGGTTAGCAAAACCAAGCCTTGTGACGCTATTTTAGAGGCCATTGCAGCTGGGCAGCGTCAATTCGGTGAAAATTATGTTCAAGAAGGTGTTGAAAAAATCCAATTTTTCTCTGATAGAACCGATCTCGTTTGGCACTTTATCGGCCCATTACAATCAAATAAAAGCCGTCTTGTTGCTGAACATTTCGATTGGTTTCATACCCTTGATCGTGAAAAAATCGCTCAGCGCCTCAATGATCAGCGCCCTAGCGATAAAGCACCATTAAACGTATTAATTCAAATTAATATTAGTGATGAAAATAGTAAATCAGGGATCCAACTTGAGCAGCTGGACGAACTTGCTAAGTATGTCAGTCTACAGCCTAATTTAGTACTACGTGGCTTAATGACAATCCCTGCACCTGAAACTGATTATCAACGCCAGTGCTCAGTTTTCCGCAAAATGGAAAACGCGTATCAGCAATTACAAGCACACTACCCTAGTGTCGATACCCTTTCTATGGGTATGACTGATGATATGGCAGCAGCCATTCATTGTGGTTCTACCCTAGTACGAATTGGTACCGCTATTTTTGGTGCTCGAGACTATCAACGGTAAAACGGTAATAAGGAGAACAGCATGCAACATCGAAAAATCGCATTTATTGGCGCTGGAAATATGGCGAATGCAATTATTGCTGGATTAGTTAGCCATGGTTACCCTGCCTCTATGATCACGGTTTGCTCACCAACCCCTGTTCGCCGTGATAAAATAGCTCAACAATATGGCATTATCAGTAGTAGTGATAATGTATCCGCTGTACAACAAGCCGATGTGATTGTCTTAGCAGTAAAACCGCAAATGATGGAACAAGTCTGCCAACCACTGCAAAATGCGGCTGACTTCAGTAAAAAACTACTATTAACCATTGCCGCTGGGATCCCTTCACAGCGTTACCATGATTACTTAGCCCAACCGTTGCGGTTGATCCGTATTATGCCGAATACGCCATCGCTAGTGGGTAAGGGAGTCAGCGGGTTATATGCCGAAGCAACAGTAAGTACTGAAGACAAGCAATTCGCAGAACAACTCATGCAGAGTGTTGGGACAACAATCTGGTGCAAAAAAGAACAAGAAATAAATAATATTATTGCTGTTACAGGCAGCTCACCCGCTTATTTCTTTTTGTTTATGGAATCAATGCAACAAGCCGCGGAAAATCTGGGATATACTGCTGAGCAAGCACATGAATTAGTGTTAAACGCTGCCGAAGGTGCCATCGCGCTCGCCAAATCACAAAATGAAACCGCCTTTGCAACCCTGCGTGAGCAAGTCACCTCAAAAGGGGGTACTACTGCCATGGCATTAGCACAATTTTATGAACATCACCTTCCGCAAACGGTCGCAACCGCAATGCAAAGTGCGATCTCACGGGCAGAAGAAATGGAAAAACTTTTTTAATTAATAGCAGGACGAGATATGCAGACCTTACTTTTTGTTGTTACCACCATTATTCAACTTTATATTTTTGTCCTACTGCTACGTGTTTGGATGCAATGGGTACGTGCTGATTTTTATAACCCATTTTCACAATTTGTGGTCAAAGCAACTAAGCCTATCGTGACCCCATTACGTCGCGTCATACCTGCTATTGGCCCAATCGATACTGCATCAGTGGTGGTCGCGTTTGTCTTAGCGCTTGCCAGTATTATTTTTAGCCTTTGGGCAACGAATACTTTACCCATTATGGGGATCACCATCATCCCAATTGGGATTATTTTACTGCTTACTTATATCGGTAAATTAATTTTTTGGATGATATTAATTAGGGCGATAATGAGTTGGGTTAGTCAAGGCCGTAACCCTATCGACTATTTGCTGTATCAATTAACTGAGCCATTAATGGCGCCAATTCGTCGCATTATCCCAGCAATGGGTGGATTGGATTTTTCTGCGATGATTGTCATGTTTATTTTGATTGCACTGAATTATTTACGTTTGGATGTATCACTGATGATAGACCCAACCTTAACAGGCATTCTCTATTCAATTGGTGTGATGTAATAAGAGTTATCAACAATGCAAAAAGTGGTTTTAGCAACCGGTAATCCGGGAAAAGTGAATGAACTAGCCGATCTCCTGCGTGATTTTGGGATGGACATTATTGCCCAAACCTCTCTAGGCGTTGAGTCCGCAGAAGAAACAGGGCTGACATTCATTGAAAATGCGATCTTAAAGGCTCGCCATGCAGCAAAACAGACTGGACTGCCTGCTATTGCAGATGACTCAGGGATCTCTGTCGATGCACTTGGTGGTGCTCCAGGTATCTACTCTGCGCGTTATGCAGGTGAAGATGCCACCGATGAGCAAAATTTGCATAAATTATTAGATGCCATGAAATCAGTGCCTGATGGACAGCGTCAGGCACAATTTAACTGTGTGCTCGTTTATTTACGTCATGCAGAAGACCCTACTCCTCTGGTATTTCATGGTCGCTGGCACGGTGTGATCACCCATGAACCTTGTGGTCAGGGGGGGTTCGGCTACGATCCTATTTTTTATGTACCTGAGCTTAACTGTACCTCAGCAGAACTGAGTAAATCAGAGAAACAAGCCGTTTCACACCGTGGGAAAGCATTAGCTATGCTGCTGGATGCACTCAAAAATGCTTAAGCTGCCACCATTAAGTCTGTATATTCATATTCCTTGGTGTGTACAAAAGTGCCCATATTGTGATTTCAACTCACATACTCTGAAAGGGGAAATCCCCCAGAGAGAGTATGTTGAGCATCTACTGCAAGATTTAGATCACGATGTTGCATTAATAGGCGATCGCTCGGTTAAAACTATTTTTATCGGTGGCGGGACGCCAAGTTTGTTAAGTGCTGAATCAATGCAAATGTTGATGGATGGCGTCCGCCAGCGCGTCAATCTCGATCTTCAAGCTGAAATCACCATGGAAGCCAACCCAGGAACCGTCGAAGCAGAACGTTTTTCAGGTTACCAAGCGGCAGGTATTAATCGTATCTCCATAGGTGTACAAAGCTTTGGCGATGATAAATTAATTGCACTTGGCCGTATTCATGGCCCACAAGAAGCCAAACGGGCGGCTAAGTTAGCCACTGAGCTCCATCTGCGCAGTTTTAACTTAGATTTAATGCATGGATTGCCGTCGCAGACCCGTGATGAAGGCTTGTCAGATCTACGCCAAGCGATAGAGTTATCACCTCCGCACCTGTCTTGGTATCAGTTAACCATTGAACCAAATACACAATTTGGCTCACGTCCACCGACACTGCCTGATGATGACACTTTGTGGGACATTTATTCACAAGGCCACCAGCTACTCACCGCCGCGGGTTATCAACAATATGAGACCTCCGCGTATGCTAAACCCGGTTATCAATGCCAACATAATTTAAATTATTGGCGCTTTGGCGATTATCTAGGGATAGGCTGTGGTGCTCATGGTAAGGTTACATGTACTGATGGACGTATTTTACGTACCATCAAAACCAAGCATCCACGTGGCTATATGGAAGGACGTTACTTACAACAATCCTATAATGTCGCCGCAGAAGACCTGCCATTTGAATATTTTATGAACCGTTTTAGGCTATTAGAAGCCATGCCGCGAAATGAGTTTAGTGATTATACAGGGCTACCGGAATCCACAGTCAGAGCGGCATTGGATGACGCTTTGCAAAAAGGCTATATCACTGAAACTGAACATGAATGGCAAATTACAGAACACGGTAAATTGTTTTTAAACTCACTATTAGAGCTTTTTCTTGGTGAAGAGTAATAAGAACCCGCTTTAGTAGCGGGCTCTTAGTATCATTATAACGCTTTATCTACCGCATCAATCTGCTCAGTTAGACTCACTAAACCACCACCTGACAAATACCATAAGTCAGATTTAAGATAGGTGATCTTGCCATTTTTATAAGCTTTGGTTTCTTGAATATTTTTATCTTCAAAAACCGTTTTATCTAGCTTACCTGCGCCGATAGCTTCGCTGCGATCAACAATTAAAATCACATCAGGGTTAGCCTGCGCAATTGTTTTAGTATCAACGACGCGACGTTTTGATTTATCGGCTTCTGCCACTTCAGGCAATTCAGCACGCTGAGCTTTAACCACATCATACACAACGCTTTGGTTATTTGGGATCAATTTACCGTCATTATGTAGCAATACCAATACTTTGGATTGTGATTTTTGCGCTTTATCTTGCGCTAAGGCGATCGATTTATCTAATTGAGTTAGTTGAGCTTCGACGGCTTTTTGGTCACCATACAGATCACCAATTAAATTGATATTCGCTTTTACTGAGTCAATATAATGTTTGCTATCGATGCCTAAATTTACTGTTGGTGCAATCTTTGATAATGCATCATAAGACTTACCTTGGCGGCCTGTGATCACAATGAGATCAGGTTTTAATTCAGCAATTTTGGCGAGATCAGGTTCTTTCATTCCACCTGCATTGTGCATCGTTGCAGGAATGCTATCTTTAATATATGCAGGCGCATTCCCCATTGGTAATGCAATCACTTTATCGCCAAGCCCTAATTTCTGCATTGAATCATAAATACCAAAATCAAATAAAACCACCTTTTGCGGTTTTTTAGAGACTTCAGTTTCGCCCGATAAGTGCTTAATATTAAGCTTTTCAGTACCTTGAGCAATCACCGCGTTAGGGGTAAATGAGGCTGATTCAGCACTCAATGCATACGGTGCAGAAAAAGAGAGTAGAGAAACAAGGACAGCAGGAATGAATTTTTTCATATTAACAATACCAATAGTCACTAAGCCAAACACGCATTCTAGAATGAGAAGTGAATAAGTCAACTAAATAAGAATCAATTTCATTTCGATTCTTATTATTGATAATGTCATCACATTTTACTGATAACAAAAAGGCAGTAAACATCAATGCCTACTGCCTTTGATAAACGGTAGAAAAGATTTATTTGAGGGAGTTCATTAACGAAATGCGTTGCTGTTCTAAAGAGGTCACTTTACCGCATACTTGCTGGCCAAATTGTTGGAAACTGTTCTCTTGATTTTTCCATTCAGCTTCCAGATCTTGTTGTAAACCACCTAAATTACCGAGTAAGCCTTGTAAAGCCTTACTGCTATCACCACCAGAAAGCAGTTGTTTACGTCCCATCTCATTGATGCTGTCTTGTAACATACCGCCTAAGCTATCATTAACTAATTGGCGCCCTTGTGTTTCTACTTTATTCATTGCTTGGTGATGGAATGCGTAGCCATCAGCACGTGTCTCAATTACCTGATTAATTTGACCATTCAGATCACTTTCAAGCTTAGTTAAGCGCTTACGCACATTACTGTCATTGCCAATCACACGGATCACAACCTTATCTAAGGTATTCCTTGAAGCTGACAGTTTCTTTTGTGTTTCTTGTTTGATCCATGGGATATCGTTACGAACAGCAGTTTGGTAACGAATAGCTTGCTGCCGCTGTTGCTCTGTTACCGCCACGTTTTGACCATTTAAAGTCACATCACCTTGGGGGGTAATTTTCAAATCGCCATTGCTACCAACGACCTGAATATTAGCAGGCGTCATAAAGATATCGTCTTTAGGCGTCACTGAACATTTATAATCAGCAGCTTGGCTGGTTGCACAAGCCAATAGTGAAAATGCAATTAAAGTACGGCGTAACATAGTAACTCCTATTGATGATACTTAAAATACAGAACGACCAATGCGTTTTGATAATAGTTCGAGAGCTGCACATCCAACAAGTGAGTTGCCTGCTGAGTCTAACTCAGGTGCCCATACCGCAACAGAGAACTGATTCGGCACAATACAAACAATTCCCCCACCAACCCCTGATTTACCCGGCATGCCAATACGAAAAGCAAATTCACCTGAGCCATCATACATACCACAAGTCATCATTAAGGCATTAATCTGCCGCGATTGTAACGGTGTAATGATAGGGTCAACTGAGCATGATGACATCCCTTGAGAGGTCAAATAAGAGAAGCAACGCGCAAGCTCTACACAGCTCATACTTAGAGAACAATAATGAAAGTAAGTTTCGAGAACTGTAAGTACATTATTCTCAAAATTACCAAATGACTTCATTAAAAAAGCAATTGCCGCATTACGACTAGCATGATCCAACTCTGAGCGCGCCACTGTCATGTCATAGCTAATATCAGGTTCACAGGCCAACTTTCGGACAAACTCTAACATGCGCTGCTTTGGAGCACTTAAACGTGACTGCAACATGTCAGCAATGACAATCGCCCCTGCGTTAATAAAAGGATTACGAGGGATGCCTTTTTCCATTTCTAATTGAATTAATGAATTAAATGGCAAACCTGAAGGCTCTTTACCTACACGGCTCCAAATTTCCTTTTCTTCATAGCGCGTCATTGCCAATGTCAAACTAAGTACTTTTGATATTGATTGAATGGAAAAACGAGTTTCAGCATCACCCGCCATAAAAATATCGCCATCAGCGGTATTAACAGCGATACCTAATTGATGAGGAGAGACATTCGCTAACGCTGGAATATAATTTGCCACGGCCCCTTTGCCCACTAAAGGCCGCACTTGGTCTAAAATATCGTTCAGTAGCTGATTGGAAAATTGACTGCTCACTGCACTTCACTCCAGAAAACAAAGGCACCCTATAAGGATGCCTTGAAGCTGCTAACAAAGCAGGATAACGACTGTTGTCCTGCTTAATGTTCAGTTCTGAACTTACTCTTCCCACCAAACATCAAATAGCTCTGAAACAACGATATCTTTCATGCCTTTTGATTTCAGCCAGTTTTCAACGATTGCACGGTGCTCTTCAGTACATTTACCGATTTTTTGTAGGCAAACAATTCCTTCCCAGCTCATATAACCGCTAGCTTCAAAAGCTAAACCATTTGGTTCAATCGCTTCTGCAATCAATGCATCAACTGCACGATCGACTTCTTCGATTGGTGTGCCTTCTTCAAAGCTCCACTTAACGATAAAACCTAATTCTTGAAATTCATCAATACGTAATTTTTTGCGTAAACGACGACTGCGTTGTTGCTTAGCCATTATTTTGTCCTCTCAAACATTAAATCCCATACACCGTGCCCCAACCGCTGGCCGCGCTTTTCAAATTTTGTTTCTGGTCGTGTCTCAGGGCGAGGAACATAATCCCCTGTTGTTGACAGGTTTTTATAGCCTTGAGCATGAGTCATGACTTCTAACATATGCTCCGCATAAGGTTGCCAATCTGTCGCCATGTGGAAAACACCACCTACCGCAAGCTTAGTGCGGATTTTATCAGCAAAAGGCGTTTGCACAATACGACGCTTATTGTGTTTCGCCTTATGCCATGGATCAGGAAAGAATAACTGAACCATCGATAAGCTCCCATCTGGGATCATCGTGTCCAATACTTCGATTGCATCGTGGCACATCACGCGCAAGTTAGTGATATTTTCTTCTTTAGCTGATGCTAGACATGCACCGACACCCGGCGCATGAACCTCGATCCCCAAAAAGTTTTTTTCAGGGTTTTGTGCCGCCATCGTAACTAAAGACGCGCCCATACCAAAGCCAATTTCTAATACAACTGGGTTGGCGTTATTAAAAACAGCGGTAAAATCGAAAGGTTGAGGAACAAAATCAATGCCCATAGCCTCCCATTCACTTTGTAGCGCATCTTCTTGGCGTTGTGTCAGACGACCTTGGCGACGGACAAAACTACGAACGCGGCGCATAACCCGCCCTTCTTCATTATATTCTGGGGAAATGACGTTATTGATCATAATATAAAAGTTCTGAGAATTAATTGCCTAATCAAGTAAATATGCTAAAAATGACGATATCTGCCTACTATTTTCAACAAGTTAGTAAAATGACTAATAATACAGGCTTGATAGAAAGAGCAGGGAGTTTACCAAAACTCAACCAAGGTTGCAGGTGAAAATTGGATAACTTTACACTCAACCACACAATAAGCGGTTTACAGCTCGTCTTGTCTATGTTGCAATCCTGACTAACACTGATTTCAACCGATTTAATAAAAATAATATACTCAATGGAAGCTCAACAATTTTCGCTCGCCGTGCTTAACTGGTATCACAAATACGGTCGTAAGACCTTGCCATGGCAAAAAGAAAAGACCTCTTATCATGTATGGCTCTCTGAAGTGATGCTCCAACAGACACAAGTCAGTACTGTTATCCCTTATTTTGAAAAATTTATTAGTCGTTTTCCGGATGTGAAAGCACTAGCAGATGCCCCATTGGATGAAGTACTTCATTTGTGGACTGGTTTGGGTTACTACGCTCGAGCCAGAAACCTCCATAAAGCCGCCAAAGTTATCGCCGAACAGTTTCAAGGGCAATTTCCAACCACATTTGATGATGTTGTCGCCCTACCCGGTGTTGGTCGCTCTACCGCAGGCGCGATCCTTTCTCTCTCTCAACAACAGAACTACCCGATACTCGACGGCAACGTTAAGCGAGTATTAGCTCGTTGCTATGCGGTTGATGGCTGGCCTGGAAAGAAAGAAGTCGAAAACCGATTGTGGGAAATCAGTACTAATGTAACACCTAACGAGGGTGTCGAGTTTTTTAACCAAGCTATGATGGATTTAGGTGCCATGGTTTGCACACGCAGCAAACCTAAATGTGAACTATGCCCCCTAAATTTAGGCTGTGTGGCATATGCAAATCACTCATGGCAAAACTATCCCGGTAAAAAACCAAAACAAAAAATTCCTGAAAAAACAGCTTGGTTCTTGATTTTACAATATGAAAACCAAGTATGGCTTGAACAGCGCCCACCTTCTGGTATCTGGGGAGGGCTATTCGCTTTCCCTCAATTTGAAACGCAACAACTGATGAACCAATGGCTTACCCAATCAGGGATAAAACATGATGTTCCAGAACAATTAATTGCGTTTCGCCACACTTTCAGCCATTTTCATCTGGATATTATTCCTGTTAAAGTGAGTATTCAGGCATTTACTTCAGCGATGGATGAAGGTAAAGGACTTTGGTATAACTTAAATCTCGGTGCAACAATCGGCCTCGCTGCGCCGGTTGAAAGCTTACTTCAACAGCTTGCCGTACCGCCTGATCTTCTGAGGAAAAAATAATGAGTAGAACTATTTTTTGTACTTTTTTACAACGTGATGCTGATGGGCAAGATTTCCAACTTTACCCAGGCGAGCTAGGAAAACGTATTTTTAATGAAATTTCAAAAGAAGCTTGGGGTCAATGGATGACAAAGCAAACCATGCTAATCAATGAAAAAAAATTGAACACGATGAATCCTGATGATCGTAAGATGCTTGAACAAGAAATGATTAAGTTCCTATTTGAAGGACACGATATTCATATCGACGGCTACACACCCGAAAAATAATTGATTGGTCTACCGACATTTTTTGGTAGACCGCTTTTTAAATACTGTGGAATATATGAAAAAACTGCTCGCATTGACGCTGCTGGTGCCTTTATTGATCTCCTGCTCCAGCAATAAAGAGTCTGATTATAATCCCAATTATGTGAAAGATACCAATGGGTTCGATATCCTTATGGGCCAATTTGCTCATAATATTGAAAACATTTGGGGGATCAAAGAAGTCCTGATTGCAGGACCAAAAGACTATGTAAAATATACTGATGAATACCGCACACGTAGTCATATCAATTTTGATGCAGGTACCATCACAGTAGAAACAATTTCTGCTGTAGAGCCCTCAGAACACCTAAAAAAAGCAATTGTTACCACCCTACTTATGGGTGATGACCCTAATTCTATCGATCTGTATTCTGATATTAATGATATCCCTCACAGTAAAGAGCCTTTCTTGTTTGGGCAAGTATTAGATAATACAGGTGAAGCCATTCGCTGGGAATGGCGAGCAACTAAATATGCAGACTACTTAGTTACTAACAAATTACAACGCCGTCAATCAGGTATGAATGTTGTCTGGAGTGTCACCATGCAGCTAGTACCTAACCACTTAGACAAACGTGCCCACAAATATTTACCGTTTATCAAAAAAGCTTCAGCTAAATATGGTGTTGATGAATCACTTATTTTAGCCATCATGCAAATTGAATCGAGTTTCAACCCTTATGCAGTTAGCCGTTCAGATGCATTGGGATTAATGCAGATCATGCCTAACACAGCAGGTAAAGATGTCTTCCGCTCACAAGGTAAGTCTGGTGTACCTAGCCGTAGTTACCTATTTGATCCTGAAAAAAATATCGATACGGGTACTGCCTATTTAGCAATTCTGCAAAACAGCTATTTGGGTGAGATCCAAAACCCAACCTCACGTCGTTATGCGGTAATAACAGCCTATAATGGTGGTGCTGGTAGTGTGCTAAGAGTGTTCCATAATGATAAAAAACAGGCCGCAGTCAAAATTAACAATTTAGAACCGGGTGACGTTTATGAAACCCTTTCAACTAAACACCCTGCTGCTGAGTCCCGCAATTATCTGATTAAAGTAAATAAGGCACAGAAAAACTATCGTCGTTAACAATGATAGTCTCTAGTACAAAAAACACTCGTTTAAACCTATCGTTTGCGAGTGTTTTTTATTTTTTCTGCTTTTTTATTATTCATCTTGCTCAATCATTGTCTAACATGTTGAAAAAAAGCGCATCCGGTAGAAAGTTTTGTGGATCTGCCTTGACTCCCACAGTGAAATCAGGTTTAATACGCCTCGTTGCCCGGATAGCTCAGTCGGTAGAGCAGGGGATTGAAAATCCCCGTGTCCTTGGTTCGATTCCGAGTCCGGGCACCACTTTCACTTCTACAGTGGTTCCCTCAAGTCAAGCAAACTCCTATATATTTCTTGCATTATCAATCATCTAACTTCACCGAACTCAACCTAAATTAAATGTCTGTTGGCAGCTTTTTCACGGACTCACCGTGTTTAATATAATTTATATCCCTTATTAAGACATTCAGCGCCTGCCAGATACAGACTACCAAACCTAAAGACAAAGAGTATAAACTCTCTAATGCGCGTGGGTTTTACCTTCTCGTTAAACCTAATAGCGCTCGTTTCTGGCAAATAAAATATCGCTTCGCAGGTAAAGAGAAAAAATTATCGCTTGGTGTATAACCTGATATTTCTCTTGCTGAGACCTCTCCTTTAGAAATAAGCACTTCCTGAGAGCTAACAAAAGCTTTCCGAAAATACAAACATCCCTATTACCCGTTTAGCCGATAAACACTGTTACTAACAGGAGTGAGAACGATTGAGATTAGAGCCGCTAGTTGGAGCGCGTTTGATTTTAATAATGCACTCCCGAAGGAAGAATAAAGATGCGCAGGCTACACTCTGCGCCTCTTTCTTAACAAGTGCCTGAGATATTAAAAGAAGTACATGTTTTTACGGATCAATATCAACCGATTTTTCCGGGAGCGCTGTAACGTTAATCAACCAATGAATGAAGCCAATATGAGCATGATTTTAAAGCGAATTGGGTATGATGGTTAAAAGACAAGGCATGACTTTCGCCACACCATGAATACAATCTTATATGAGCAAGGATTTAATAATGCATGGATTAAAACTCAACTGGCACATAAGGATAAAAACACTATTCAAGGCATCTATAACCATGTGCAATATTTGGAAAGAAGAAAAAAAATGATGCAGTGATATGCGGATTATATTGATGAGTCAGAGCATAAATCAAACTGAATAATTTCTTTATGCCATCTTTGCGAATATTCATAAAGGTGGTTATTACATAGATTTTATTTTTTATTTTGAATACTGATATCAAGCTATCATTTAACCTACTTCGACAAGTATACAGCCACCTGAACACCCACAACTGAGTAAATTGTGATTTTTTAAGTTTTTTTCGTAATACAGGCGCATGTTCGATAAACCAGCTATAAATCATCGAACGATGAAATGAAATCTCACGTTCACCTAGCATATCACTAATATTGGCATAGCTTAATAGTGTTGAGCTGTACCAACATAAACATCAAAGGGTAATCGTAGTGCGAAATGCTTACATTTGAACTCATTTGGTAGTATGAGTTTTTCTAAAGAGCTAATCAACAGCGTGAGTGTTTCTTATTTAGATAATTTTTGTAGCAAGCCCCTAGAAATAGAGCGGCATTGCCGCGATGCTTACACCTACGGCAAGCTTATTTTCAAACGCCAGATGAGTTTAATAAATAAACATATACAAATCAATTCATTATGATATTTCATGGTATTTTTATAAAATTAATTTTTCATTATAAAAGCAGTCACAGAAAGGCCTAAAAGGGTATTTGCGAATAAATAGGGAATGGTTAAAGAACCTAAAATAGGTGTATTTTTTTGCTTTTACCCACACATATGTTACAAGATAATGCAAATTATTAATATGTGTTAATTTCAGATTAAACTATTGTTTTTTTATTTTCTTATGAATTATAAATCTACATTTACGTTATCAAGTTTTGACTAATTAAAATTTTAAAAAATTAATTTTCCTAATTTAACCACTTGATATTCAGCTAAATTTAAAAAAGTATTAAGAGTTGTAACATGACAGTAATTACGGAAAAGTCCGATAGAGGGCGTTTGATTTTTAATCCTTACACTTTATAATTGTACCGAGTTAAACCTGATATGTTATATATTTTCATTTAATTACTAATTTTAAATTGGTAATTATTTTCATCCATTGGAAAGATTACTAATATGAATTTTGAAAAAAATAAAACTAATAGTCAGTGCGATAACCAGGACAATCAATTTTCAATTTACTGTGGAGCTGTTATTAAAAAAATCAGAAAAGAGTCTGGAATAACTGGCACCGAACTAGCCAAGAAATTAAATATTTCGCAGCAACAGATGTCTCGATATGAACGAGGTATTAATAAGATTTCAGTAGATACGTTATTTAATTTATCAATAGCATTGAATGTCCCATATGAAAAAGTAATTAAAAATGCTTTACTTGAAATGGAAAAATCAAATTGTGATGATGAGTCAATGTTGAAAAAGTTAATAATGGCTTCTAATACCGTTCATTTTTATTAATCATAATAGAATAAATGTTTTGTAGTAATAGAAATAAATCAAGTTATTTACTTATAATTCATAGAGGAATATATGAAAAAAATTTTTTTATTAGCATTAGTTTCTGGTGTTATGAGCTCTTCTGTATTTGCTGCGGATATGGGCCATGGAAAAGTGAATTTTAAAGGCTCCATTATTGATGCACCATGTTCTATTTCACCAGATTCAATTGATCAAACTGTTGAACTTGGGCAAATATCAAATATAGCGTTAGTTGCTGGCGGTAAGTCTAGCCCAAAAACTTTTGATATCGCTTTAGAAAATTGCGATATAGCAGCATTAGAAAAAGGCGTTCAATTAACATTTAGCGGTGCAGCGGCTTCATTTGATAATACAAATAAAACTTTAGGTATCGTTGGTACTGGTGCAGGAGCAGGTATACAAATTACAAATGGGGGTGGAAATATCATTACGTTAGGTACACCAACACCATTCCAAGATATTCAAGATGGAAATAATACCCTGCGTTTCTCGGCGTATTTAATGGGTAATGGTGGTGATATTAAAACTATTACTGCCGGTGAATTTAGCTCTATAGCTGACTTTACGCTGTCATACGAATAATCAATATTTAGTAGCTAGCAAAAAAGGATATTTTGCTGGCTTATTTCAAATGGAAACCAGCGTAGGAGAGGAAGCTATGAAATATTTAATGATCAGTAGGCTGCTTTCGTTGAGTCTTAGTATGTATTCTCTCATAAATATTTCCCCTGCCAATGCACTAGGTTTGGTAAAGATGAGTGGCAGTATCATTGAAACAGCCTGTGCTATTGATGTTGGTAGCCGTGATCAAACTATTAATATGGGAAGCCTCTCTCTGAGTGATATCCGTCGAGATGGTCAAGGCCCAGTACATCCGTTTGTTATTAAGTTAGTTAATTGTGTTCTTGAACGTCAAAACCCGAATCAACCTAATTGGCAATACTTTCGAGTCACCTTTGATGGTGCACATCAACACGGATTATTTAGTGTGAATGGACAAGCCAAAGGTGTTGGACTACAAATTCAACGTAATGATGGCGGAGAAATTATTGTTCCAGGACAAGCTCTATCTGCTCAAACTTTGACGCAAGGTTCCCGTGATTTAGCTTACGAATTAAGGTTGGTAGCTAATCATACTCCATTAGTATCAGGGCAGTACTACAGCCAATTAAGCTTTAAATTGGATTATGAATAATCCAATTATTAATTTTATATGTCAAAACCAAGTATTGATTTTGAATCAAAAAGCTAAATGGTTTTATTAATAAAAAAGAAATAAGAAGGTCGAGATGATGGCCCTAGGTTTTATTCATATGCCGTTGTTACGGGTAAGCCGTCCTCGGTTGATGGGACTACTTATTGCTTTATCCCTAAGTTGTAATAGCTACGCTGAGCAGATTGAATTTAATACTGATATTTTAGATGTCAATGATCGCGCAAATATTAATTTAGCTCAGTTTTCACGTCCAGGCTTTTTAATGCCAGGGGAATATCGTTTTTCTATTTTTATAAATAAGCATCAACTACCTGAACAAACCGTATTTTATTATGTACCCGATGGTCAGACAGATGAGAGCGAGGCCTGTTTAAGCCCTACATTAGTTGAGCAACTTGCACTTAAACCTGATTTATTGCCAACCCTAAAATGGTGGCATGATGGGCAGTGTTTATCACTAGAAAGCTTACCGGGCACTGAAGTTAAAGGGGATTTAGCTGTTTCCGCTTTATATATCAGTTTACCACAAGCGTATTTGGAATATACAGCCGAAAACTGGGATCCACCTGCTCGTTGGGAAGATGGATTACCTGGCGCTCTTTTTGATTATAACCTCAATGCACAGGTTGGTCAGCAAACTCGAGGTGGACAACGAACAAATGTCAGTGCCAGCGGTAATGGTGTTGCGGGTGTTAACTTAGGTGTATGGCGTATGCGTGCTGATTGGCAAATGCGTTTAGACAAACAGCAAGGACAAGATACTTCTAGTTCATTAGATTGGTCTCGATACTATGTCTACCGTGCAATTAAATCTCTCGGGGCAAAACTCACTTTAGGTGAAGATTATTTAGCCTCAGATATTTTTGACAGTTTTCGATTTACGGGACTCAGCCTGATCACCGACATCAATATGTTACCACCTAATTTACGGGGATATGCCCCCGAAATAACAGGTGTAGCTAAAAGTAATGCTACCGTTATTGTGAGCCAGCAAGGCCGTATTATTTATCAAACACAAGTTGCCGCTGGCCCTTTTCGTATTCAAGACTTAAATGATGCACTATCCGGTGAGATTAATGTTGAAGTTAAAGAACAAGATGGCTCAATTCAAACGTTTACGGTGAATACAGCCAGTGTTCCTTATCTCACTCGCCCAGGCCAATTGCGTTATAAGCTTGCCGCTGGACGTCCAACTGATTGGCGCCACCACGTGAGCGGTGAAACATTTGCCAGCGGCGAGTTTTCGTGGGGAGTAAATAACGGTTGGTCATTATATGGTGGCGGCGTTGCAGCGGAGAATTATGCTTCCGCTGCGGTTGGTATCGGTCGAGATCTGATGATGTTTGGCGCGCTGTCTTTTGATATCACCCATGCGCGTTCACGGTTAAAAGGGTTAACTGAAGTCGGCGATAAAACGTATCACGGTAATTCATATCGCTTGAGCTATTCAAAACGATTTGATGCCTACAATAGCCAAGTGACATTTGCAGGATATCGTTTTGCTGAGCAAGGTTTTATGAGTATGTCTGAGTACTTAAATGCCCAGTCTACGGGTGTCCGCCAGTATAGCAATAAGGAAATGTATACGGTTTCCTATAACCAACAATTTCCGGAGTTGGGGCTCAGTGCCTATATAAACTATTACCATCAAACCTACTGGGATCAGCCTGATAATGACCGTTATAGTCTGTCTTTAGCACGTTATTTTGATATCGGGAAATGGAAAAATTTAAGTGTTAACCTGACGGCTTATCGAAATCGTTATCAGCAGACTAATGATGATGGCGCCTACCTTTCCCTTTCATTACCTTGGGGGGAGAGTGGCTCGCTTAGCATGAACAGCAGTTGGGATGAGCGTGATAATTCTCAACGAGTCAGTTATTACGATCGATTAGATGAACGTACTAATTACCAATTAAGTACCGGATGGTCTCGTTCTGGTGGGTTAGTGAGTGGTTATTACACACATCAAGCTGATTTGGCTCAAATAAATGCAAATGCCACTTATCAGCAAGATAGATATCGTTCTGCTGGCTTATCACTTCAAGGTGGTTTTACGGCGATTAAGCAAGGTGTGGTGATGCATCGTGGTAATCAGCTTGGTGGGACTCGAATTTTTGTTGATACGGATGGTGTTCCGAATATCCCATTACGAGGTTATGGCTCAACTATTCGAACAAACTATTTTGGTCAGGCTGTATTAACAGATGTGAACAGTTATTACCGTAATCAGGTCAGTGTCGATTTAAATACATTACCTGAAGATGCTCAGGTATCACAATCGATTAAGCAAGGTACCTTAACAGAAGGTGCTATTGGTTACCGCCAGTTTGATGTTGTCGCTGGACACAGTGCAATGGCCTTATTGCGTTTATCTGATAATAGTTTTCCCCCATTTGGAGCACAAGTTTTCAATATAAAAGGCCAACAAGTGGGAATGGTGGGGGATGATGGGAGTACGTATTTAACTGGGCTCAACCCTAACGATAAATTACAAGTTCATTGGGATGACAAAGCACAATGTGAAATCACCTTACCTAAAATATTACCGAAGAGTGACACGTTGTTGACGAATTGGTTATTACCGTGCGATGCGACTGGCATCTTACCCATAGAGCAGACACAGATAGTTGTTGAATCGAATACAGCGAGTTTACCGTCATTATCTACGCCTCATTCATTAATTTCTGAGGTATCAGATAAGTCGGGTTTGGCCAGCTCACCGAGCTGGTTAAGAAAATAAAAAATAACATGATTGAAGAAGATTATCCCTACTTCATACTAAGGTAAAAAATATGTTACAGAGTAATAAAACCAATAAAAAAATTCATCACCCAATTGCCATTTTTTGGGTTGGGGCAGCGTTGATATCCGCAACACTGTCTTCCGCACAAGCTGCAGTCGCTTTAGATCGCACACGTGCAATTATGACGGGTGAAGATAAATCTATTAGCTTAAATATCAGTAATGAAAATAAACAATTACCTTATTTAGCGCAAGGCTGGATTGAAAATGCCCAAGGTGAAAAAATCACGGAACCTTTTACGGTATTACCTCCCGTTCAGCGTGTTGAGCCTGGTGCTAAAAGCCAAGTAAAAATTCAAGCACTACCGAGTGTCGCGTCGCTGCCGCAAGACAGGGAATCCGTTTATTATTTCAATCTACGTGAAATCCCACCTAAAAGTGATAAACCGAACACACTTCAGCTGGCATTACAAACACGAATTAAGTTGTTTTATCGCCCAAAGGCGATCATTCCAACTCGCCAACAAATGGATAATCCATGGCAAGAAAAAATCACCCTCACT
Source organism: Providencia manganoxydans (assembly GCF_016618195.1). NCBI lineage: Bacteria > Pseudomonadati > Pseudomonadota > Gammaproteobacteria > Enterobacterales > Morganellaceae > Providencia > Providencia manganoxydans. The sequence goes on along the minus strand of NZ_CP067099.1, from coordinate 1,037,248 downwards.
CGTCAAGGTGACCAATACAGTGTGGAGAATCCAACGCCGTATTTTGTAACGCTTGTTGATGCTGCTTCAGTGAAAGATGGAAAAACAGTCGCGGGGTTTGAACCGTTGATGGTTGCACCTAAAAGCAGTTTGCTTATGGGGGGGAGTACAAAAGCCTTAGGAAGTAAGCCTGTACTCACTTATATCAATGATTATGGTGGGCGACCAACGTTGATGTTTACTTGTCAAGATAATCGCTGTCATGTGGTATCAGATAAACAGTAGCTTAGAACAAGATGACGTTAAAGCAGATTTCAACGCAGGAGAGCCTCATGAAAGAAGCCAATAAGATACCTCATTGTATGATGGCGTGCGGTTTAGGATTGTCCTTACTCAGTAGCACAGCACTCAGTGCTGAACTCGATAAAGTGGATAACTGGGATGTCGATGGTGCTAATGGCACATTATATGTACACGGAGCTTTAACGGAAAGTGCTTGTCGATTAGCGATGTCGTCAGCATATCAAACAGTTGAACTGGGGATATTAGGCACAGGGCAATTACAGAAAGTTGGTCAAACAGGTACCCCTGTCGCGGTACAACTGCGTTTAGAAGATTGTTTAAGTGGTGAAAGTCGTAATCGTAATAAACTCGGAAACTTATTGTGGAGTCCTGATATGCCTGCAATGAAAATTCGTTTTTTGGCAGAGGCGGACAATCAAAGCCCACAATTAGCTGCCGTTACGGGGGCGCAAGGAATCGCATTACAATTGAGTAATGCTTCTTATCATCCTATTGCAATAGGGCAATACAGTACTCCTGAGCTCGTTTCTCCAGGGCAGAATCAATTGACTTATTATATTACCCCGATCCGTACTACAGCAGGATTAAGTTCGGGAGCTTATCAAGCAATTATTCGCTTTCAGGTCAGTTATGATTAGGAGTTAACGATGTTATTGATACAGCATTTGACCATAGGGATTAAAGGCTTTATTACGCTCAGCTTTCTTTTTTTTAGCTCGCTGTTATTTGAAAGTCTATTTCATGTCGTACGTGCCGATACTGCAAATCTGAATTTAACGTTGACCATTACGATGCCTCCACAGTGTACGTTTGGTGGTGGTAGTTCAATACAAATTGTACGTTTTGAAGAGGTACAACAAGGATTAATTGATGGAGTGAGTTATAAGCGAACTCCTATTGATACCGGGTTATCTTGCAGTGCATTAGAAAAAAATGCGTTGAATATGTCGTTGTCATGGGATCCGGTAACCTTTAATGGCGTTTCTGCTATCAGTACAAACCGAACAAATTTGGGTATTGCCATTTATCGGGATTCGACTCGCTTAAGTAACGGCGCATCAATTAACTTTACCTATGGCAATTCTCCGAACTTGTATGCGGTACCGATAAAACCTAGTGGTGTAATGCTTAGTGATGCGGGATCTTTCACTGGCACAATGACTGTGACGTTAAATTATCAATAAATGTGGGACTATCTCATGAATAATACTCTCTTTGTTCGGTGTTTTATCGGCCTGCTTTGTTTATTAAGTCCGATATTATCACGAGCATTGGATGTCTATTTTACAGGAACATTGGTTGTCACGCCGCCAGAATGTACCGTGAATAGTGGTACAGTGGCAAATGTGAATTTTGGCGATATCCATGAAACACTGATTGACAATAGCAGTTATAAACGCACACGTATTGATTACACCTTAAATTGTACACATGTCTATAGCAATGCATTAAAAATGACGGTCAGTTGGAACCCGATTACGCTAAATGGGCAAAATGTCATTCGTACTGGTCGAACGAATCTCGGGATAGCGGTTTATCAGGATTCGACTCGATTAAGTAATGGTGATGTTGTGAATTTCACTTATGGTAGCAATCAGCCCGCGCTTTATGCGGTGCCAGTAAAACCCTCGGGAACAGTATTAACTGACGGCGGAAATTTTAATGGGACATTAACTTTTGTGGTGGATTACCGTTAAGGAGAATAAGATGAAATTTATTTACCGACAACAAGTGGCACTCTGCTTTTTTTGTGTAATAAGCTCTCCATTTGCATTAGGGTTAGAGGCAAACCTTTACGGTAATTTAATTGTGACGCCACCTGAATGCATTCTAAATAACAATGCTCAAGCAGCGATTCATTTTGGTGATATTTTATTAACGCGCATTGACGGTGATAACTACTTACAAACATTGCCATTGAGTCTATCGTGCACAGGATTAGCAAAAAATAATCTAACATTGACATTAAAAGGTGATGCGACATCGTTTAATAGCGGTGAAGAATTAAAAACAAGCAACGATAAACTAGGCATTGCTTTTTATGTCAATAATGTTCGACAAGCGATTAATAAACCAGTGAATATTAATTACACCTCTTTGCCTTCTTTAAAAGCCGCACCGATTAAAAATATGAGCGAGGGCTTTAATGATACAGATGGCGGTAGTTTTACTGCATTGGCGACATTAAAGGTGGACTATCAATGAAAAAGTCACTGATAAGCACAAGTCAACGTTATTTATGTAGTGTAGGCGGGCTCTTCATGATGATGTCCTCAGCAGTAGAAGCTAATTGGTTTTTTGATGGTACGCTCGTACTCCCTCCTGCCTGTGAATTAGGGCAAACTAATCCCGTACGCGTTTCTTTTGGAAAGGTAGGGGTCCGTAAAGTGGATGGGAATCTATTTAAACAAGACATACCGTATCAATTGAATTGCCAAGGTGACTTAACTCAACCGTGGAATGTGACATTGACGTTCAGTGGAATACTTGCTGGTTCGGGATTTGATAATGCAACATTACGCACAATTAGCCCTATGAATAACGGAAAATTAGGTATTCAAATTCAAAAGGACGGGATACCGTTAGAACTGAACAAAGCGTTTGCAATTAACAGTTCAAAGCCCCCAAAATTATCGGCGGTTCCGATTAAGCGCGCAGGAACGGAGCTGGTTGGTGATAATTTTTCTGCGACCGGGACATTGACCATCGATTTTCAATGAAACGATAAAAGGGAAATAAGAAAAATGCAAATACCATTACGTCAATTATGGTCTTTAGTCTTGTCACTAAGTCTAGTTGGAGTACCGCTTTGTGCGCAGTCGGAAACCGTACAATTTGATGGAACATTGGTTGAGGACGCTTGTGAAGTATATCCTGGCGATGAAAATATCGAATTGGATTTTGGTACTATTGTAGACAAATATTTGTATTTGAATACACGAACACACAGCCAGCCATTTACAATTAGGTTAATTAATTGTGATTTAGTGTTGGGTAAAGAAGTTCAAGTAACCTTTATGGGAACTGAAAGTACAGCATTACCCGGATTATTAGCACTTAATGCAGGGAGCCAAGCAAATGGGATCGCTATTGGTTTTGAAACTCAAAGTGGCGAACCTATCTCGTTAAATAGATCAAAGGACTATACTCAACAACTCAAAGTCAGTGACACCAATAACATCAATTTGAAAGCTTATGTTCAAGGCGAACCTAACGCCCTTCGCGATAAATCCATTGCACGCGGAACTTTCGAGGCTACTACCACTTTTATTCTTGAATATGAATAACTCTAAAGAAATGGCTAATTTTTTGTTAACTATTCAAAATAACAATACTACATAAATATAACAGGAGTTATATATGTCAAAATATAGAATGCAGACAAGCTTATATATATTATTTCTATTAATCATCAGTTTTAATACGTCAGCTGATTCATCTGTAGACTTTGGTCCTAGACCTTACATGAATGCAGTAGTCAGTAATGGTGGTACAGGGCAGATGACAGAAGTAGGATACAAAGCTCCGGGAAGTGGTGATCCAAAGAGTGTCAGAATTGGGTTAGAAGCTTCTGGTTATATTCCAAATAGAGGGAATATAACAGTGTATTACGAAAGACTTTCAACTAATGAATGTAATGGCCGATTGGGTAGCTACACATCAGCAATAAATACAATAACAAATATAATGAATAATAAAATAAGTATTCCATATATATCAGGTGATTCTGTGGCTTTAGAATTGATGGACACTATTAATATAGATTTTATTTACGCCTGTTATGATTCAATGAACAGGGCTTCTGCACATATAGTAAGAAGTAGTCGGCGTGGGGATATTGAAATTGTGAATCCCCCAAATAAAAAAAACACATGTACACTAAACGACCAATTATTAAACTTTACATTTTTAGCAAATGCATTAGATGTAAATGGTGCTAAACAAAATAGAAACTTAACTATAAATTGTAGCAATGGGGATGCAAGAGACTATACCTTGAAATTAACCTCTTCTCGGGTAGATCAAAATGGGAATTTAAGTTTTGGGAATAGTGTAGCAGCTAAAATAGCTATTAATGGTACTGATATTAGTGCGAATAGTTCAGGTATTGAATTAAATGCTCTAGAAACAACAAACCTTAATGTCACAGCTAGTTTAGTTGGTGTAGCGCTAACTTCAGGAGAATCTTCAGCATCCGGAGTCTTAGTTTTAGAAGCCAAATGAGCACCCCATCACAAGCAGTGAGGTATTAACACCAAAGGCCAACTACTGATATCACGTTCAAGGAGCTAGGAATATCCCGCTAAGTAATTGATACTCACAGCAGCGCACTCGACGTCTAGGAGTTTTAAAGTTTCAGAAGAGGCAGACATAATATGGGGGATACAAAACTAAAATTCCCTTTCATAGCTAAGTCATATCTGCAAATTTGTAATTTTTATTCAACTACCGATTGATAAAATACGAATAAAGAAAATAACGCTTCTCTGGGTTATTCATTTGCATAATTTTAGTTTTTATGTTAGCTCGATTAACCACATCATTTATGTAACAAGAATAAATATAAGAATAAATTCACCATCATTTACTCTTATATTTAATTCTATTTTTAATAATAGCTTTTTAGTTATTAAAAGCTATTATGGCTGCTTCATATCCTGTGTGGCACTCAATTAATTTGAAATTTACAGTCGTTTTTCCTATACTTTTTTCTTTATTTCCACAGCATATAGTGAAGAAAAAATAATAGCTTACCGAGGTTACTTCAATTCTTCCAAGAATATGAAGCACGTAAAGATCAGCTATCAGATAATACTCCTGAAACCTTCTGACAAACAGAGATCCAGTTACCTAAATCAAATTGAAAATATTGCAGCAATAATTGCAAGCTAGCCGGCGTCGTGAACAATAATATCGTCAACAACTTCAGCAGCAACAAGCAGATGTTCAACGTCTTAACAATAATCTACAATTATTAGCGAAAAAAACAGTACACCGCCACCAGCTAGTTCAACTCAGCCCATCTTGACAACTGATGCTCTAAAAAAACGAGCAATTACGGCAAGCTTATGCCCAATACAATTTAGGTTGGTTAATCCAAAAAGACCACGTTACGCAAACTTCACATCACGCCGTACGTTATTACTTTCAGTTAGCTTGCGACAATGGCCTCCAACAAGCATGCTTAGCCCTTAAAGCTCAAATCGCGCCATAATGGCGCGACCTACCTCATTCAATTTAATAGTCCCATATACCATTAAATCGTTTTTCGTTACTTGCAGTATAAATAACAGTATGTGCAATATTTCTGTGCCCTAAATAATCTTGGATTAAGCGGGTATCACGACCTAAATCAGCCAAAGCATAACCGCAAGCATGACGTAACATATGTGGGTGCACTTTAATTGATAACTTAGCGTCTTGCCCATATTTTTCAATTAAACGAAAAATTTGGCTACGTGATAAAGGTTGATTTTTTTGAGATAAAAAAACCCATTTATTATCATCTGAGGCAATTTTTTTACGTTTGGATAGCCACATAACCAAAGCATCATATTCTTCAGGAATTAGAGGCTGTACAGTTGAAAGCCCAGATTTTAAACGTTTAACATAAATAACTTTTTGCTTCATATCGATATCATCAAGGGACAATTGGCGTAATTCACTTACCCTAAAACCATGTAAAAAGCCCATTAAAAACAAACAATAATCCCTTTCAGGATATCTCCCACTCTTTGTAGCGGCCAGTAATGCATCTACTTCTGTTTGCGTCATAAAACTTCTTTTTTTCATTTTTATCCCTTAAAAGTGCTCACCTCTACCTAAGGCAATAAAGTATTTATTTCCGATACCTATCATTGTAAAAGCACCAGATTAGACTTTTATTAGCCTTTTAGATACTCCTTATATCTAAAACCTCCCTTGCTTTAATAAAACAGAAAATGCGATAACGTTTTGTTATCCTTTGACGAGCAGGTAATCATCGAAGTATTAAAATATTCATTACAAGTGAATTAATATTATGTTTTAATCAAAACCCTATTCCCCTTTCTAATGAAAAACGGACAAAATCTATGAAATCATGGCCTTATCCTAAAATTGTTGCTCACCGAGGCGGAGGGAAACTTGCTCCAGAAAATACATTAGCCGCAATCGATGTTGGGGCTAGTTTTGGTCATACCATGATTGAATTTGATGCAAAACTTTCTCTTGATGGTCAGATTTTTCTCTTGCACGACGACACACTTGATCGTACTAGCAATGCTTACGGCGTTGCAGGTGAATTAAATTGGCTACAATTATTAAAAGTTGATGCAGGTAGTTGGTATAGTAAAAAATTTGCAGGTGAGCCATTACCTTTACTTTCTGAAGTCGCAGCTCGTTGCCAACAACACGCTATGATGGCGAATATCGAAATTAAACCAACAACAGGTCTAGAAGCTGAAACAGGAAAAATTATCGCGCTTGCAGCGCTTCAATTGTGGCAAGGCCAAACAGCTCCATTGCTCTCCTCTTTCTCAATTGAAGCACTAGAGGCTGCTCAACGGGCTGTACCAGAATTGCCGAGAGGATTGCTATTAGATGATTGGCGCGATGATTGGCATGAGCTAACAACACGACTGGATTGTGTATCTATCCATCTAAATCATAAACTATTAGATGAAAAGCGGATTAAACAATTAAAAAATGCAGGGTTACATATTTTAGTCTATACCGTCAATAAACCACCCCGTGCTGCGGAGTTATTAAAATGGGGGGTTGATGCAATTTGTACCGATGCGATCGATGTTATTGGTCCTGATTTTGCTGCATGATATTGCTTCACTTTGCAAGTTATTGACTAACTTGCAAAGCCCATACTATTCACAGTTCCCAATCGAATGATATTTGTCAAAAATCACAATATATTTACGGCTTTTCTTTTTTAAACGTGCATCTCGATATTCCTGCTGAGGTAACAAATAAAATACATCAGGTGTTTCATCTTCACTGACTTGGCAACTGTCATGCAAGATCACTCTAAAATAAGTATTTCCGGTATTTTTTAATACTCCTTCAACAGGATCACTTTCATATTTGAAATTAGGTTGCTTGGGTCTAACAACAAAGTAGGTTTCTAAACTGATAGTGGGATAAAACAAAGGAGATTTCTTTTGAGCAACACTATTTTGCGCTTCAAATGGTGTTTCACTAATAATCACTTTGTAATATCTCTCCTGTTCGTCAACCTTTCCACGATAAAAAATCTTAAAAAATTCTTGCTCTTTTGGTAATAAGATTTTTTTTAGTGGAGTGAAAATAATCTCACCATTGCGGATCTCTTCGCCAACTTCATGACCTCCCGGTCGATCAATCTTATACGCACTAAAACTATACAGATTCGTTGTTTTCGTATCATTAATGTATGGCTTTGAAAAAAACTCTTTATCCGCTTCCATAGAAGATATATCGGTATCGATATATAAGGCATAAGCACAGTTATAAAATAAACATGACATTATGAATAATATATAAGAGCTTAGTTTAACTTTAACCATTTTATCACTTATGCCTACATTGTTAGAGGTTGTTGAACTTTAATGAACATCAGGTCCAGTCCAGATTGCTTTTACTGTCACCGTACCACTTGCCGATACCGTACCTAGCCAGTCAATACCATCCAATGTAAACAATGAACTGGAATCATTCATAGGGAATGATAAATCCAGATTAGTGCGATAAAAAGATCCGAGATCTTGATTTGGTTGATCCCATGGTGTTTCAGACCATAAAGCATTTTTAAGTGATATTTCATTGCTATCACAACTTGCTCGATATGTCGATTTACCGCCATTTTCATTTGTAAATGAAAGATAAGCAGAAAATGGAACTTTAAACTTCTCATCATCCGATGAGAAAAGACAATATGTTTGTCCCTTTAAAGCAACAGAAGGACCATCAACTTTAGCTGTAATTGAATCTGCTTGGCGAAAACCACTGGTAGTAACGATATAATTGAATTCAATCGGCGGCTCTTCACTCCCCACTTTTCCTGTTTTAGATTGAACAGGGTTAAAATCGGCAGGAATGATACTAATCCCATAATCTCTCGGTTTTATGATCATTTTATTTGATGGCGTAAATTCATAGTATCCTGATTGTGGTACTGCCGTGTTAGTAAACGAAAATGTGAAAAAATCTTGGCTATTAGTAAAGTCAACATTACGGCTAACTAATTCTTTAAAGAAAGTGTTTGATAAAAATATAGATACATGTTGATTTGTCGGTTTAAAGTAATAATTAGCTTGATTTGTTGAGTTATAGTTATACCAACGATTACTTCCGTCATCAGGGCCAATTAATATCGTGTTTCCCGCAGGAGTAAAAGGAATTAATGTATTATTAATTTTCAGGCTCAACCTAATGTTGGCAAAAATATCACCTTTAGTTTCTTGATCAATAACCTGGCAAATAATACCACTTTGATTTGAAATAATACCAATACGGCAAAACTCAGAGCCTAACCCTAGATTAGGATTCCCATTACTATCAATAAAAATTTCTTGTAATGCACCAGTAGAGGTTAGTTTGATATGACCAGACTTAGTTATATTAAATTCATGGGAAGCAATGATATTACCGCCAACGCTTCTACAAGATTCACCTTTACTTGGGTCATAATCTGTTTGTGTCATGCAAGCTCGATAGCTATATGTCTCGTTCGTACTCACAGGTAATTGTAAGAAATATTGATATGCTGAATCACTGAAGATCCCCCTAGCATAATTGGATTCTCCACGCACATCACTCTGTACAATTTTATAAGCACCATCTTTCCCCATATATTGAGCAGGCCAATATCCTGTACTATCACGGCAAGTGTTTCGCATACATCGATTACCTGTAAACGGCCGATCTATTGGTGAATTTTCTAACCAAATATCAACATTTTGATTAGCCCGAATGCCTGTATTCGTATACCCCATATAGCCAAGACTTAGCTGAGATGTCCCTGAGTAACGCGTGTATTTATTTGATCCCGAAAAACGAGGATCGGTAGATCTCGGAGTAATAAAATATTCATCATCGACGTTATTTTCAATAAATACATAACTATTGGTAACATTTGCAGCTTGTACATTTCCTCCCGTAAAACCATTAACAATGGTACAAACGAGAAATATAAAAAGTCTATGTTTATTCATTAGCAAATTCTCTTTATCTTTTCGCAATTGAAGATTGAGGCTCACAGGTGACATCGCCTACCCACAAAGCACCTCTAGCGCCTTGTAGGTTTAAATCGGCCTCACAAATTGTTTTTTCATCTTCTTGCAATAGCGAAATAACTGGGTAGCGAACATCAACATCCATCGAAAACTCACCATTTTCATCCGTCTTGGTTCTTCCAATATGATTACGTATTGAAGCATATTTAATAAATTCACCATCTGGTGATTTAAGGCGACCGAAAACAGTGATTAATTGCCTAACTTCCGGCTGATAAAAAGCAATATTCCCCGGATATAAAGTGACAGATTTGTTCCTTCCAGACACAATATCGAAGCTATCTTTCGACTTACCATCATTCATTAATTGAATGTCGTAGTCAGAATAAGGCGATAGAGGGATAAATGTATTTTTTCCACTAATAGGATAATTTTGACCGTTGACCTTCGCCACCATACTTCCAGCACCGTTAATGTCAGAGTTAATAATCACCCCTGATTTTCCTTGCTGTCCACTTGGTGTCACCATGCCATTACTATAAGCAATAGAGCCACGAGAAGTATAATTACCATTAAACCTATCATTATCCGGTCGATTTAATGTGATCGTACCTGAGTTATATTTCATATCGTAAGAAGCATAAGCTAATGTTGAGAAGTCTGACTCACCGTTGTTTTTATCTCGGACTAATTTAGAAACAGATACCCCTGCATTCGTGATTGCAGAATCATCAAAGTTTTTATTCGCATAAATATTGGCCTTTACGTTACCGTTCGTAGAAGAAACACCAGTGCTTAACCAAGTGGATAACGGCAAAGAAAAATCAAGATTAATATATTTTTCATTAGTACTGCTTTGATTATCATAATGGTAACGCTGAACACCCGCTCTTAGCCCGACGGTCCCGTAACGTCCAGAAAATAATGTATTCGCATATTCATAGTTAATCGAATCACTGCCAACGCGGCGATCTTTGGTATTACTAATAGTAAAGCTTCCTGCTCTATCAATCACTTTATCAAAATTAAAAGTACCACCATAAGAATAGCTATCTGCATCATAAAGTGGCAAATCACCTTTTATGACTGTCTTCTCCCTCGACGCCCATAATGAGGCATAACCATCCGGTAAATTTACAGAAATAGTGCCAATATTCCGATGACTTCCATGGTTTTCCAACATACCTTGCCAAGAAATTGATAAGTGCTCATTTAAAGCAACATTAATACTGGTTTCATTGACTAAGAACTTATCAAAACCATAGTTAGACATGGTTAAACTCAATCCTGAGAATATCGGAAAACTTTTTGCTATCGAAGCACCTAATAAATAGCTCTTATTTGGAGTTTGAGTGTGTGAGTTTTCACCTCTCACATAACTTTTCTTATCGAAATCAACATAACCACCATAAATTTCCCAATTGGTCTTATCAAAATTTCTCCCCATAGCACCAAATGATTTATTAATAGTTTGGTTTTGTGTCGTCACAACTTTACCATCAACAACAGTTTCAATCGTGACATCATAAATACCATAAGGTAATACGCTAGTATCAACCTCATAGTTACCCATAGGGAAGTTTTGAATATTTAACAACTTACCTTGTCGATATATTCGTACTTCACCAGGGCTATTCAAAAATGCATAAATTGGTGTTAAAGACTGCTGCTTATTAACCATAAGACTTGAGGAATTATTACCTATTGAGACCGCATAAATTTTGCTACTGCTTAACGTAGTCAAACTAGCGATAGACTGTAAATTCCATGTGCTCATTAATCCAAGCGCAAAACGCAAGCCACCAAAATCACGCTCATACATTGCTCGATAGAGTTCAACATTTGAATTCGATTTACCAATACTGTAAACAGAAGCATTAATATTCATATGGTGTTCTGCAAGCGCAAATAAGGTATCTAAATTGAAATAGCTACTAGACGTATTGTTAGCATTTTTGACTTGGCTTTGAAAAATACCGAGATCATAGTTAGCGACTGCTGAGACTGAATCAACAGAAGAGTTTCCTAATGAGGATTGTCTTATACGTTCTTTAGGCGAAAATGCTTGCTTATCAACATCCAAAGATAAATTAAAAGAAGAGATATTCAATTGTAGTACTGCATCACGGCTAATCACGATACCATTACTTTCATTAAAAAAAGCATTTTGTTGATTATCTATTTTCTCTACTAATTGCTCATTGAGTTTAGGCCCTTGCGTATTATCAATAAGATGAATACTCGATAGCTTTATCTTATCCTGATCGATAACAATGACCGCATCTGCTATCTTATCTTCACTTTGATTATTTTTATCTGCATCCTTTAATCGTAGGAATACAGGTACAGTCATCCCTTCCTCTAATGCAATAACGAATGCAGGAGGAATAATATATCCACCAATTTTTAAACTTTTTATTCCATTGGCATGAATAGAGCCTGAAAAAATAATACTCAATATTGATATCGCAATAACACTCTTACGCATGATTAAAGCCCATTCTAGTTATTTGACAACAATGAACTCTCCTTTGTGCCAAATACCTACGCTAGATTTTTTATTTGTGAGATCGACAAGCTGTAATTTCACTGCTAAATGAGGCATAAGGTAATAACGCTCTCGGCAAATACCATCTACGCCACTTTCTTTCTTTGAAGCCAAACATGGACCAGAAGCAACAACTCTGAAAGAACTATTTCCTAAATTAGAAACTTGTGAATTTTCATATTTATAATCGAACCGTTCGATTCTTGGTGCGACAACCAATATAGTGCTAATAGTTGCAGATGTTGTAGCTGATGCTGATTTTGCACTTTTGGTTGCTCCACTTTCACCTATCGGATCATCTTTCCAATTTAATCGATAGTATCGCTCTTTATCATCTTTAGGCCCTTGATAAATAATCTTAAATATATCTCTTGCATTACCTGGTAAAATTAAATTTGCAGGTGTTGATAATATTTCATTAGGATCACTGATTGGTAAAACCTTTCCGTTATCTAATGGTGAATCTATTTTCTCAATACTTAAATTAACCAATCTTGCCGTAGCAACAGTATTCTCTACTTCTTTAGCTAAGGTACTATTATTAGCATCAATAATTTCAGTAATATTACCAACATTGATGGCAAAACTACTTTTAAATGGTAATAACATTAAAATAGTGACTAAAGTTATTTTTCTCATCATAATAAAACTTAAAAATAATGACGATAAAGATACTATTTCCTTATACTATCTTTATCGCGATATTAAACGTCATACATTAAATTACAGCATTAACTTAACTAACAATTAATATTTTGTGAGCTATGTTTGCTGTACTTGAATATTTAATCAATTGGATACTATGCGTCAGAACCTGACTCTGGATTTGGAGCCGGAGTAAAATCACCATCCCAAGTCGCAGTAAACTGAACCTTTACATCACCATCCCAAGTACCATCAGTCAGTGATTTAAAATCAGTTGCTGCTCCTCCCGTTTCTGCACCAGCGATAACAAATGTAAATTCACCGCGGTCAGTTGCACGCTCTGAGCCATTATAAACACCATTAGCCGCTAAATTATCTAAGCCCGATGTCAAATTTTTAGAGGTATCGATTAAAACGGTATCTGTTGTTTTACTTAAATCCGCACCGTTCCATTTAACACCAACTGTTAATTTAGAATCATCAGTTGTTCTTGCTAATGTATTGGCAATAATTTTTGATGCTAATTTAAAATCTGTTGCACCGGCTTGCCCTTGAATAGCAATATCAAACGCACCATTTTGCTGGTTAAAGCTTTTTTGTCCTTCTGCATAATTAAAGGTTAAGCTTTTTAATGGAGTAACAACTAGCATGCTAGTTGTATCTTTGATCGCAGTTGCTTGCCATGTTGCTGTTGCTTGAGCAGTACGTGTCTCTGCATGTGCAACTGTAGCAAAAGATGCGGCAATAATAGTGGACAGTAATACTGACGGCAATTTTTTATTGAACATATTATTCTCTCTATTTATATCTGTGACAAAATTAAATACATAGTACAAAGAATACTGTTATCAGGATCCTTTATTAAATGTAATCAAAAAAAATTATAAAAAATAAAAACCATGACCATCGAATAAATCCGATGTTCTTTAAATAAGACAAACATCCATACTAAAATGATAATTCATGATTGATATTACCTATTTCATTAATAAGTAATACCAACCAAAATTTATTTTCTTTATGTGAATTTTTATTACCTAGTATACCAGATTAAATCTTAATAAAATCAAGCTAGTTCCACAACTTATTCGAGGTATTACTAACTATTTGATAATATGTCCTATCTTTATTGATAGCCTCATTAATTCTTTTATTATCATGCTCATCCATGACAGTATTAAATAAATCTCGCCATGATTTGTGCAAAATAGTTAAAATATTATCGACTATTTCAAAAGTGAGTTTTGTTTGCCCTGTTTCATAACGAGACACTTGCTGTTGACTGACATTTAACATCATCGCTAGCTGACATCCTGATAGACTGTTTTCTTTCCTTATTTTTCTTATATATAGCCCTATTTTTTTGTTTATTTCATCTGCAAGATAATCCATAAATCCCAGCCTTATATAAAAATAAGTATGCATTAATAAATACAGTTAAAGTTATGCGCAAATATTTGTTAGGAAGATAGTAAAACCAACAACTATCTTTGTATAATTGATTTAGAGAATCAAAATCCACAAACAAAAAGTAGAAAACTATTAAAACAAGGCTTTTTTACATTTCATTAAGAATTAAAAATAAAATACTAAATATAACAATGGAATACAAAAAACCAATACAAAATTAGAGTTCGATTATTTACATTTAGATACATTTTAAAATATTCACACAGAAAAAATACTCATATCTCGCCTATTTTGATCAAAAAACACTCTATCAAAAAATGATTTTCGGTTCAAATTACTCATAATACGCGTTTTTTACATTGAAGCTGTCTTTTTTAAGATTTATCTTAATGGTTTGTAATATGTATACTAAGCTGTTTTCTATTCAAAACAGCTCGATATGCCGCCGTGTAAACAGTCAACAAATATCTCAACATGGCTAAAAATCATCATGGATATTTTTAGATAATCAATTTCAGCTCATTCATATCCTATATTCAGGTTAAACAATCATATAAATTGCCTTAATCTTTAAAATTCTCATGAATGAGCTGATAACTACTGATATAAACTAATTTGCGTTCGTCTTTCTTAACATAACTGCATCATATAAAGCTATTGCATTCTATCACTACCGTTAGATAAAAATCACTATCCGAAACCATATAACCAATAGCCTTCCACGTGAACCGATACTCAACATATGCAACCGAATAACCTAATTCTTTGTGTTTACAGTTAGTTATGCCCAAGCGTTTTTTGAATTTTTACTGAGTATTTTCAAATAAATATCTTCATTTTCTATAGATTGCTCAAGCTTCAATTGATTGTTAACGTTAACAGTTTTATTTATAAAATCAGCCCAATTACCCTCTAACTCTATCATTAACTGATTGATTAACGTGATATTGAAGTTAACTTTTCCTGTCTCATAGCGAGATAGTTGCTGCTGACTAAGGCCTAATTTTTTGGCTAAACTCATAACCTTTTATTCGTTGCTTTTTTCTAAGATTTTTAAAGTATAGTGAAACCATGCTGTTCAAATCTAAATTATCCATCGATACCACCTTATGTGATTGCTGTTCTATTCTTAATTTAATTATACAAAAAAAAAAATTAAGCGGTTAATTTAAATTATGTCAATGTATAAAAAATATAAAACTTAACTTACAATTAGCATTATTATCTTATAGAAAACTATAAACTTTAAATTTCCATTCTCAAAAAACAAAAAATACTTACATAAATATTTAAAATTATAATTTCAAAATAATTTGAAACAACTAAAGAAATAAAGCTGATAGTTTTACTGTTAGTTACTTAAGACGCTAATCAATATATTCAAATCACTTTCATCACCATTAAAATACCTTACATTACAACTAGTTATATTAAAATTGTTAAAATATTACTTTATACATTACATTTATTCAGCTTTTATTTAACAATAATTTCACCTTGCTTTATATGTTACAGATAACAATTTTTATTCACATTATCGATTATCTATATTAATATTTAAATTAGCTACGATTGCAATAGTCATAAATTCACTGCAAAGTTATTCCCTAAATACAATCAATGCTGAATAATATCCACGTGTAAAATAATAAATAGATGACTACTACAACATAACATTACCCTTACCTACTGTTATGAACTCAAACATCACATGTAATAATATCGTTTCACTTGTACCATTATTTCCTTCCCTATAAAATTTTCTTAGGAAGAACTGTAAAATTAAGCTGCTTAAAAGCAGCCTCCTTTGGCGCTGATAACTAATTTACTTGATAATGGTATAGCGCTTTCATTCTATTAATTTTTCACCATTTTATTTAACAGAATATCACTCATACTAGCATTCGATATTGTTTCACCACAAAGTACCCTCATCAAAACCTCACCACCGAGCGAAGAAAGTGAAAACAACATATCAGGTTCTAGTAGGCGAATTTTATCCATATTACTTTCTTGGTTAACGAGAACGATCGTTTTTACATCTTTATTTGCATTAACTAATTGTTTAACACCTAATAATACGAACGTACTTAACGCATCACTATCCGTCATAATTAATACATATTGCGCTTGCTTAACATTCGCTTCAGCTAATAGTGCTGTACTTGTGGGATCACCCGTTACTATATTATCTTTCTCTGGATAATGTGTCCGATGGCTCTCTTGACAAATCACAGCGACAGGAAGATCTCGATTTTTTAACCCTTGATATACACTGACTGCCGTTGGTGTACTACCAATAACAACATAATGATTCTTCATATAAGAAAACCTCTTACGAACAATTTCCTTTGTCCCTTTAGCTAATAATCCAACAACATAAACCACTGATGTTGTAAATATAGTAATTCCAAGAATGATCACTGTAACAGTAAACACTCTAGCATCTGTTGACACAGGAACAATATCGCCAAAACCAACTGTTGTCATACAAACTAAAGCAAAATAGAAAGCTGTTGTTCCATCTTTTACAACAGGTAAAAATTCATTACCAATATAAAGTGTGCCAAAAATAGAATAGAGCAACAAAGCAATGATACAGGTGACTGCCACAAAGCCAGCACTGGTTAAACTATGATGATGATATCGTCTCCAAAACACACTTAATGCACTAAATAAACCTAAAGAAAAATAGCCTTGATGAATGTTTTCTGTCGCGATTTTTAAATCCACAAATGAAATAATTGCCAATAGAAATAACGAAAACACCCATGCGATACGCGCACCATTAAGCATAAATAACGATAAAAAAATCAATGAAATACCAAGAAGAAATCTTGGAATATCAAGTAGTTTCATAAATCCAAGAGATTTAAGCCACTCACTAAAGCCATTTGCACGCCAATCAATATAATCGGTATAAGCCCCAAAAACAGGGGTAATAATCATATAACCGTCAACGATGATAAGTATTGAAAGGACAAGTCGAATAAATAGGGATGATTTCAGAAAAACAATAAATACGTTATCTGACATTTTACCCTCACCCTGTGATCAGATAGGAATACATGGAACCCTCTATATATCACATGTTACGCAATGATGTTAGCTGCCAATACGCATTCCTTTCAATTTGGCTTACGGCATGTAACACAGACATCAACGAAAATGATTTAGTACATCTTGATGGTAAGCACGCCATCGCCATAACCCATCATAAAATGATGAAAAACCATTAACTTAAACCAAATATCAATCAATTTAAAAATCAATAACTAGCTAATCATTTTATTGAACTTAACTATTAAACTCATATCTAAAAATCGATTTTCTGCATTTTTTCTTATTACCTAACTTAACTTAAGAATAAGAGTTTAATAAATTATGGTTAATTCTACACAAGCAAAAAGATTTAGCTGGTCAGCCTTATTTTGGCTTCTCATCTACTTCTGGTATTTTTCCTCGCTATTGCAAATCTACGTAGTTGTGACGGGGCAAAGCAATACTATTGGGCTTAGAGATTCATTATTGTACAGTACACTTTGGTTAGTACCGGCCTTATTCTTCCCCCAACGGATTAGATTGGTTGCAGGTATTATTGGTATTATTCTTTGGCTTTCATCTGTTATCGCGCTTGCTTATTTTGTGGTTTATGGCCATCAAATTTCACAGAGCGTTATGTTTGTCATGTTTGAAACCAATACCAATGAGGCAGGAGAATTTTTACAGCAGTATCTTAGCGTTAAGGTAGTTGCAGTGATTCTCATTTATACCCTAATTGCTATTTTCTTATGGACGCGCCTAAAACCCGTTAACATGCCAGTTCCTGCCCGCATGCTAGTATCATTACTCGTTTTAGCAATATTATTTGGCGCACCTTATTATAATAAGGGTATTAAGCAAGACAGACCAATGGCCAATGTCATATCATATATTAATAGTAAATTGGCTTATGCAGCGCCTTGGCAGTTTGTGAGTGGATATTTCCTATATAAAAACCAACTCGCGAATATGGAAGAACTAATCCGTGATAACAGTAAAATTCCACCATTAGAGAATTTTGTTGATTCTAACGGCAATACGCCAAGAACCTTTGTGCTGGTGATCGGTGAATCCACAAGTCGCGACAGGATGAGCTTGTATGGATATCAGCGCCCAACAACCCCCGAGTTAGTTCAATTAAAACAAAACTACCCAGATAACTTGTCGGTGTTCAATGATGTTGTTACTTCGCGGCCTTATACGATTGAAGCATTACAGCAAATCTTAACATTTGCTTCGCAAACAGAACCTGATTTATTTAATTCACGTCCCTCAATCATGAATATGATGAAACAAGCTGGCTTCAAAACATTTTGGATCACTAATCAGCAAACCATGACTGAGCGTAATACGCTATTAACCGCATTTTCACGTCAAACTGATAAACAGTATTATTTAAATAACGATATGGCACAAAGCTCTAGAATTTATGATGATGTCGTATTCGCACCGTTTAAAGCTGCACTTGCGGATCCTGCTGAGAAAAAATTTATCGTTGTTCATTTACTTGGCACTCATATGCGTTATGAGTTCCGTTACCCAGAAAATCAAGCTATTTTTAAAAATAGAGATAGCCTAGTACCAAGTAATCTAAATGATGACCAAGTCAAAGACTACAATGCTTATGATAATGCGCAGCATTACAACGACTATGTTGTTTCAACCTTGATAAAAGATTTTGATTCATCAAAAGAGAATGGATTTTTAGTTTTCTTCTCAGACCATGGTGAGGATGTTTTCGATACACCACCGCATGAAACACTAGGCCGTACAGAAGGAAAGCCAACTAAAGTTATGTATAACGTACCATTTCTCGTATGGCAATCACCTGAATGGCTACAAACTCATCAATTGGATTTAAACGATAAAACTAGCAGACCCTATAGCACCATGGATTTTATTTACTCATGGTCTGATTTAGCTGGATTCAACTACCAAGGCTATATCCCACAAAGAAGTTTATTTAGTAATGAATTTGAGCCACAACCACGCTACATTGGTGATCCTGAAAACAAATCATCACTTAAACTATATGATGATTTAAATAAATAGTATTAACTCAAAATGGGAAGCTATCAGGCTTCCCATTTTATATGCTAATAATCTGACTACTGTATTTTGCCATCTTTCAAAATAAACTTAACTTCTCCTTGCCAAAACTCCGCAAGAAATACCGAATCAGGCTCATTAATCCCCTGCGCCTGCATTTGTTGATTTAACCACTCTTCATCTTTCTCTACAGATCGTAATTCATTTAACCTAGCCACCCCGTCCTTCATCACAATCACTGAGGGCATATTGGTTGGATCACAAATAACAGTGAGCTGCCCATCAGGTTCAATTTGAGCATAATAAATTTCTTGAAATGAATGAACACCTTGTGCATGTATCCGTGAGGAAATATTCAAAATATCAATTTTATTTCCCTTCTCAAGTATGTTTTCCATGATAAATTTCCCTTTATTAATAATAGGGATGGGATTACCAATAGTAACATTGCGGATAAAATTAAACTTTTTAGTTAAATAGTTTAGTCCTGAAATAAATGAGACACCAATAAGCAAGATAATAACATACTGATATAAAGGAATAGTGTCACTATAAATTACCCCCCCAATTATTCCACCTAAAACAAAGTTACCAATGAAATCAATCGGTGTCATTTGTGATAACTGCGTTTTCCCTGAAAGATTCATATGACTAAGAACAATAGCGAAACCAATGATAAATTTAATGATCACAAGTAGATAATAATAACTCATATCCTATTTCCTTTAGCTCTATTATTGTTTTTTATACGTTTTAACCAATATGACAATAGCATACTCTCTATCATCTTCTCTTACAGCTTATTTTCGGAGCCCACTTATTTTAAATTATGTTGAATATACGTTATATTTATATAAATGCTATATGCATCCTTGTCCCACTCATAACATGCTAAAGGATATATTTATGAAAAAGAAAATATTAGGTGCCCTTATTTTTGCTGGTATCATCTCTATGGCTGCGGGTTGTGACGACTCTTCAAAAACTGATGAAACAATGAAGCAGGTTGAAGAAAAAGCAGAGCAATTAAAGGATTCGGGTCAACAAAAAGCAAATGAACTCGAAAAACAAGCTTCAGATAAAGCATCAGAACTTAAGGATTCAGCCGATAAAAAAGCCGATGAATTAACTGAGAGTGCAAAAAGCAAACTATCAGAAGCTAATGATAAAGTCTCTGAAAAGAGTCAAGAAATTAAGACTGATGCCATTAATAAGGCCGATGAACTAGCTACTGATGTCAAAAATAAAACTGAAGAGCTTAAGTCAGAAAATAAATAGCTTCTTCGGTTAAATAGCTTCAACAAAAAACAGGTCAATTGACCTGTTTTTTGTTGAACATGATGTAACCAAATAGCACAAAAACCGTATTGGTTTATTCTATGGTATCGCTATGATACCTTTATGATTTTTACACCAAATGGACATCAATATGCAGATAAAATATAGCCTAGGCCACTCTTCTCCTGAACTCGTCGATGATGCATTCGAATTACGTCAACAAGTTTTTACTCATGAACAAGGCTTCCCCGCTGAAATTGATATTGATGAATACGATAAACACGCTTTACACGTTGTGCTATACCTAGAAGATACCCCCGCCGCGGTATTACGCTGTATATTACATTCAGATGGCCGAGTTAAAGTTGGCCGTGTTGCCGTACTCAAACAACATAGAGGTAAAGGGCTAGGTCGTAAGTTAATGAGATTCGTTGAGCAATATGCAAAAAAACACCAATTTCACACGATCGGCTTATCAGCACAGCATACCGCAATTGTTTTTTATGAAACTTTAGGTTATCAAACCGAAGGTGAAATGTACGATGAAGACGGAATGGATCATATTTATATGGTATTACCATTAAGCTAGCGTAAATGCCCTTACTCTATAGGTAAACCTTTTCTGTCCTATTATTGGAGGTCTTTATGGCTAACGGTTGGGCAAATGAAAATGCCGTTCAAGAACAAATCGATGCAACATTGGATGATGCCGTTGCTAAAGCGCGTAGCCAACTTCATTCAGGAGAAAGCGCCGAATTTTGTATTGAATGTGGTGAAGCTATCCCTGTAGCACGACGCCAAGCACTTCCTGGAGTGCAACTTTGTATTGCTTGCCAAAGTGCGCTTGATAAAAAGAATGCGACTTTCAGTGGTTATAATCGCCGAGCAAGTAAAGATAGCCAATTGAGATAACCTGTTTTACTCATTCCCTAAAAGTGAATGCTCCATATCATTTGGAGAAGCGTAAAATGATAACTGAGTAGGTCGCGAGCAGCATAGACAACAGAGTGACTGATATAAGCCATACTTCAGCTCAAAGCGCGGTAATTTGAAGAGTAAGAAGCATAAATATAGTCAGGTCATTTAGAGGATTACCTGCCTCCTCAAAATTAACATAATTACGCATTTCACTCATCTTATATAACTTTTTATTTAATCAGCTAAATCATAGTAATTATCACTCTTAATTGTATGATTAATAATAGTATATCATTAACTCGCGATAGCTAGTTACCCGTACTTATTTGAATTTAAGCTCTATATATGGCAGTATATCTGCCTATTTTTTCTATTGGGGGGGTAATAATCAGCAAAATAGTGGATAGTGGCAGTTTCTTAATTGTCTTTTCAGCTATCTCGATGAACTCGTTTATTAATGTTCTTTCTATCGTTTCTTATTTTAGAAACCCATTCGCAATTTTCATTGTTTCATTAAGAAGGACAGTTCGCCGCATACCCAATGCACCGTATGGTATGTAAACAATAAAATAAATCTAAGAAGGTTGTTATGAGTCAAACTGATACTGATTCAAAAAAAATTCGCTCAAAAATTAGCCCCCCTGTATTTTATACTTCCGCTTTGGTTATCTTAGTGATCGTAGGTTTCGCTGCCCTAGCGCCTGAAATAGCAGAATCTCATCTAAGTCATCTTCAACAAAATTTATTCAATAATGCTAGCTGGTTTTACATTTTAGCCGTTGCTATCATTTTATTGAGTGTGACTTATCTGGGACTCTCTCGATATGGACAAATAAAATTAGGCCCTGATCATGCACAACCTAACTTTAGTTATGTTTCTTGGTTTGCAATGCTCTTTTCAGCAGGCATGGGTATAGGCTTAATGTTCTTTGGTGTTGCAGAACCGGTGATGCACTACCTAAACCCACCGGTTGGTGATCCCCAGACAGTTGAAGCCGCTAAAGAAGCTATGCGCTTGACCTTTTTCCATTGGGGTCTTCATGCGTGGGCTATTTATGCCATTGTTGCATTGATCCTGGCATTTTTCAGCTACCGCCATGGGTTACCACTCACATTGCGTTCGGCTTTGTATCCAATTATTGGTGAACGCATTTACGGACCGATCGGGCATTTTGTCGATATTTTCGCCGTTGTAGGGACAGTTTTTGGTGTCGCAACTTCACTTGGGTTCGGCGTTTTGCAAGTTAACGCAGGGATGAACCACCTATTTGGTTTACCTGTAACCCCTATGGTGCAGGTTGCTCTTATCGTGATCTTTACTTGTCTAGCGACGATTTCTGTAGTTTCAGGGTTAGATAAAGGCATTCGTATTCTGTCTGAACTGAACTTAGGTTTAGCTTTTATCTTGCTGTTGTTAGTGCTAATTCTTGGCCCAACCGTTTTGCTATTAAAGTCATTTGTCGAAAACACTGGGGGCTATTTATCCGAGATCGTGAGTAAAACCTTTAACCTGTATGCCTATGAGCCTAAGTCTAGTGATTGGTTAGGTGGATGGACCCTCCTCTATTGGGGCTGGTGGCTATCATGGTCTCCTTTTGTCGGTATGTTTATTGCCCGTATTTCGCGTGGTCGTACAATCCGTGAATTTGTCACAGGGGTATTGTTTGTACCAGCAGGGTTTACACTCATGTGGATGACCTTTTTTGGTAATACTGCGATTAACCTGATCCAAAACCAAGGCGCAGTAAAATTGGCTGAAACTGTTCAGTCTGATGTTTCGCTCGCGCTGTTTGAGTTTTTAACCTACTTCCCGTTTTCTACTGTATTGTCATTTTTTGCAATGCTAATGGTCATCGTCTTTTTCGTTACCTCCGCGGATTCGGGCGCAATGGTGGTTGATACCTTAGCATCAGGCGGAGACTCAAACACCCCTGTTTGGCAACGTATCTTTTGGGCCGGGCTGATGGGCGTTGTTGCTATTACTCTGTTACTTGCGGGTGGTCTACAGGCTTTGCAAACATTGACTATCGCTAGTGCTCTACCTTTCGCGATGGTATTACTTGTTGCCATCTATGGGTTATTCAAAGCATTGCGTGTTGATGCCTACAAGCGCGATAGCCAACAATTAGCCACTATCGCACCTACCGCGAGCCGTAACCCAATTCCGTGGCAACGACGCTTGCGTAATATCGCTTATTTTCCAAAACGTAATCAGGTAAAACGTTTCTTAGGTGAAGTCGTTTATCCATCAATGGAAATGGTCTCTGAAGAATTAGCTAAACAGGGTACAACATGCCATATCCATAATGATAAAGATGACCGAATTGGTTTTGAAGTCGATTTAGGTGAAGACATGAACTTCCTATATGAAGTTCGCCTACGCTATTATGTACAACCCGCATTCGCACTTGCAGGCATGGGGGATGATAGTGACGAAGAGAAAAATGAAGAGCAAAAATACTATCGAGCAGAAATCCACTTAAAAGAAGGTGGTCAAGATTATGATGTTATGGGCTGGACTAAAGAACAAATCATTCATGATATTCTCGATCAATATGAAAAACATATTCACTTCTTACATTTGTTAGGTAAGTAAATCACTCTTAGGGCATCAGAATTTATGCAAAAATAATCTGATGCCCCGTTTTTTTAAAGAAAGCATTTCCTTTTCAAGTAAAATTACTTTTATTTTGAGGAATTAGCTTATGCTTTCAGTGTACAAAAATTCAATTACCTTACCCAAGCATCCCTTTAGAAACCTAGAGTCTGCCAACAATAATTTCTCTAATTTAGTCACTAGCATGGCTAACGTAACTATTAGTTCTGAAGCGCGTCAACATTCTTGTGAATATGAATACACGTACGATGCAGTATTTTTTCAAAAAATTATTGCGGCTCAAAGTTATTACACCATTTATTGAACACGCTGCTCCTATCTTTAGTCAAAATGATATGAAACAAGATTTGGCGTTACGCTTAATTGATTTCATTAGGTCATCTAAAGATGAAAAATTCAAAAGTTATATTTTACGTCCTAAATACCACATACCTATACTCTAAATAATTCGGGATGGGGATGCAGGTAGGCGACAAGCGAAGATAGACGGGGAGCATAGATAAACTATATGATTCGGCGAGCGTAGCGCAGTCAACAGCCCTGCATCTTGAAGTATGACGAGTATATACTCTAAATAATTCGAGATGCAGATAGGCGACAAGCGAAGATAGATGAGGAGCATAGATAAACTATGTGACTCGGCGAGCATAGCGCAGTCAACAACCCTGTATCTTGAAGTATGACGAGTATAGAATGGTCAGCGCTCAAGAGTTTATACAGGTCAATCTATAATAACTTGCCCACATAAAACACTTTTATCTGAAAAGATAAAAACCTCTCCATCAAAAGAGTGCATGGGTAAAATGGTATTAGCTATAATAACCAATACCATTTTATTGTTGATAAAAAGGAATACCTTAGGCAGTTTCTCTTTTATCAGTGATATTACTGTAGTCAGGGCTTTCTAATGCAATCAATTCATCAAGTAATTCCGTTAAACGTTGCATTTTTTCATGAGAAAACGCTTGTTCAATTTTTTGATATCCTTCTTCCACTTCTTGGCGTGCTTTATCATAAAGCTCCTGCCCATTAGGTGTCAGGGACACATACAATTTGCGCTGATCATTGAGAGGTTTTAAACGAAAAATTAACCCCTCACGTTCCATTCGAGTCAAAATTCCCGTCAAACTCGGGCGAAGAATGCAGGTTTGAACCGATAACTCATGGAAATCAATAGAGCGCTTATCCGCAAGAACACGAATAATACGCCATTGCTGTTCAGTCAAATTGTATGACTTTAAAATAGGCCGAAAGAATCCCATTGCAGTCTCTCTCGCCTGTAATAATGCAATTGTCAATGATTCATGCATAAGTCTAAAACCCACCACTCTATAATGTTTAATTAGTACCAAGTTCTTGGCACCACTTCATGTATTGCGCTTTTACGTCGTAAATTCACTCTCAGTGATAGCGATACTCTCAATTATTCTCATCGCTTAAAAGCAAGGTTAGCACGGTAAAATAACAATCACAAAGAAAAACCCTAAAATATTAATGAGTAAATAATTTAATCCCCCTCAAGAAAGTTAAAGAAAAGTTACAATAAAAAATAAGCAAAAATATCAACATACTGAATATTAAGGGGTTACACTCAAAAAACATGAATATGTTAAAGAGATCACAATTAAAATTAACAAATGCATTAGTCTATTGCCAATTTCTAATTAATACATTATTAATATATTAACAATCATTCGAAATCTTCGATTTATGAGTAAGGAGTTGTCAATGAAAGGCACTGTTTTTGCCGTTGCCCTCAACCATCAAAGCCAAATTACGCACTGGCATGAGGCTTTCGGGCAAGCCCCTTATAAAACCCCACCTAAAACACCTGTGTGGTTTATTAAGCCGCGTAATACACTAATTAATTCAGGCGATAATATTTTACATCCAGCTGGTGAGACCGTTAAAAGTGGCGCAACACTTGCCTTAATCATCGGTAAAGATGCACGTAAAGTCAGTCAAGCTGAGGCAAAAAATTACATTGCAGGGTTTGCATTAGCTAATGAAGTTAGTCTGCCTGAAGACTCATTTTACCGCCCAGCAATCAAAGCCAAATGTTGTGATAGCTTTTGCCCAATCGGTGAGATGACTACAGCAACATTAACTTCTCCGGTTGAGATCATTACATTGATTAATGGCAAAGAAGCCGACCGTTGGTCCACCAAAGATCTAGTACGTGATGCCTATGAATTAGTGGCTGCATTAAGTGAGTTTGCAACATTAAAAGCAGGTGATGTGATCCTAATCGGTACTCCTCATCAACGCGCCACCATCCAACCGGGTGATCAAGTGGTTATACAAGCAGAGGGCTTTCCAAGCCTAAGCAATCAAGTTGTTGCGGCAGGAGGACAATAATAATGAAACACGCCAAAATTCGTTATCAAGGTAACGAGTACTCAGTAACAGTCGGTGATAATGAAGAAATTACCCTACCAAACGGCCAAGTTATTGCGGGTGATGATGCGAATGTTGAATGGTTACCACCAGTAAGAGGCACACTGTTTGCCCTTGGTTTAAACTACGCCGATCATGCTACAGAGCTTGATTTTAAGCCACCTGAAGAACCTCTGATTTTTATCAAAGCAGACAACACTCTAACAGGCCACCGCCAAGTCTCTGTTCGCCCTGATAATGTTGACTATATGCACTATGAGTCAGAGCTCGTTGTCGTGATCGGTAAAACCGCACATAAAGTTTCACAAGCTGATGCAATGGACTATGTTGCTGGCTATACCGTTTGTAATGACTATGCGATCCGCGACTATTTAGAAAACTACTATCGCCCAAATTTACGAGTGAAAAGCCGCGATACC
This sequence comes from Providencia manganoxydans, assembly GCF_016618195.1. Lineage (NCBI taxonomy): Bacteria > Pseudomonadati > Pseudomonadota > Gammaproteobacteria > Enterobacterales > Morganellaceae > Providencia > Providencia manganoxydans. The sequence continues at coordinate 1,010,437 of NZ_CP067099.1, read as the reverse complement.
TTAACACCAATCGGCCCTTGGATTATCGATAAAGATCAGATTGAAGATCCACATAACCTCGCACTTTACACCTATGTTAACGGTGAATTGCGTCAAAAGGGCTCCACCGCGGATCTCATTTTTAATATTCCGTTTTTAATTGCCTACCTCAGTGATTTCATGACCCTACAACCTGGCGACATGATTGCGACTGGAACACCAAAAGGGCTTTCCGATGTGGTACCTGGTGATGAAGTCATTGTTGAGGTCGAAGGTGTTGGCAGACTGATCAACTACATTGTCAGCGAAAAAGAATATGAGGAGCGAGTGTAATGACTAAGATTAATCATTGGATCAATGGCAAAAACGTTGCTAGCAAAGAGTACTTCCAAACCACCAGCCCCGCGACTGGTGAAGTACTAGCTGAAGTGGCTTCAGGCGGGCAAGATGAAATCAACCAAGCCGTTGCCGCAGCAAAAGAGGCTTTCCCTAAATGGGCAAACACACCAATGAAAGAGCGTGCACGGTTAATGCGTCGCCTTGGTGAGCTGATCGACCAAAACGTCCCTGAAATTGCTGAAATGGAGACCCAAGATACAGGTCTACCAATTCATCAAACCAAAAATGTGTTGATCCCGCGCGCTTCCCATAACTTTGAATTCTTCGCTGAAATTTGCCAACAGATGAATGGTCGTACCTACCCTGTTGACGACAAGATGATGAACTATACGCTGATCCAACCTGTTGGTGTCTGTGCACTTATTTCACCATGGAACGTGCCATTTATGACAGCAACATGGAAAACAGCACCTTGCTTAGCGTTAGGTAACACCGCCGTATTAAAAATGTCAGAACTATCACCATTATCAGCAAACCGTTTAGGTGAATTAGCGCTAGAGGCGGGTATCCCTGCTGGTGTGCTTAACGTGGTTCAAGGCTATGGTAATACCGCTGGCGATGCATTAGTAAAACACCATGATGTACGTGCAGTGTCCTTTACGGGAGGCACCGCGACTGGCCGCATGATTATGCAAAATGCAGGTCTGAAAAAATATTCAATGGAACTTGGTGGTAAATCCCCTGTTCTGGTATTTGAAGATGCTGATATTGAGCGTGCATTGGATGCAGCGCTATTTACCATTTTCTCCATTAACGGTGAACGTTGTACTGCTGGCTCACGTATTTTTATCCAAGAAAGCATTTACCCTGAATTTGTTAAACGCTTTGCTGAGCGCGCCAATCGCCTAATTGTCGGAGATCCTACGGATCCGAAAACCCAAGTAGGAGCACTGATCAGCGAACAGCATTGGAACAAAGTTTCTGGCTATATTCGTCTTGGTGTTGAGGAAGGTGCAACATTACTGGCGGGCGGCCCAGACAAACCAACCGATCTACCTGCACATCTGAAAAACGGCAACTTCTTGCGCCCAACAGTATTAGCTGATGTTGATAACCGCATGCGTGTTGCTCAAGAAGAGATCTTTGGACCAGTGGCTTGCTTGATCCCATTCAAGTCAGAAGAAGATGGTTTACGCATGGCTAATGATGTTGAGTATGGCTTAGCATCCTATATTTGGACACAAGATGTCAGCAAGATCCTTCGCTTATCTCGCAGTATTGAAGCTGGAATGGTGTTTGTGAATACACAAAACGTACGTGATTTACGTCAACCATTTGGTGGTGTTAAAGCATCAGGTGTCGGTCGTGAAGGTGGTGAATACAGTTTTGAAGTATTTGCTGAAATGAAGAACGTTTGTATTTCCTACGGGGATCATAATATTCCTCGTTGGGGCGTGTAATTTATTGAAATATTAATCATTAATATTAATTTAACATCAAGCCCTATTATAGTTCGAGCGACTTCCTGACAGGAATAGCTCGAACTTTCACAGGGGAGGTAAGGACTTATGGGTAAGTTAGCACTAGCGGCAAAAATCACACATGTTCCATCCATGTACCTGTCAGAATTACCCGGTAAACATCATGGCTGCCGTCAATCCGCCATCGATGGCCACAAAGAAATTAGTCGTCGCTGTCGCGAGTTAGGCGTTGATACCATCATTGTTTTTGATACTCACTGGCTAGTTAATAGTGCTTATCATATTAACTGTGCAGATCACTTCGAAGGGATCTATACCAGTAACGAACTCCCTCACTTTATTCGCGATATGGAATATGAGTATGACGGTAATTCAGAGCTAGGACGAATGATTGGCGAGGAAGCTCGTAAATTAGGCGTTCGCGCGCAATCACATGAAATTCCAAGCCTAACTTTGGAATATGCAACACTGGTTCCAATGCGTTATATGAATAGTGATCGCCATTTCAAAGTGATCTCTATCTCCGCATTCTGTACTTCTCACAGTTTCGAAGACAGCCGCAAACTTGGCGAAGCTGTACTGACTGCGATTGAAAAATATGATGGCACTGTTGCAGTACTGGCAAGCGGTTCACTATCACACCGTTTTATTGATGATCATCGCGCAGAAGAAGGTATGAACAACTATACCCGCGAATTCGATGAGCAAATGGATAAACGTGTGGTGAAGTTATGGCGTGAAGGCCGTTTCAATGAGTTTTGTAAGATGCTACCTGAGTATGCTGATTACTGTTATGGCGAAGGCCATATGCACGACACCGTGATGTTATTAGGCATGTTAGGTTGGGATAAGTATGCAGAAAAAGTTGAAGTCCTAACGGATTTATTCGCTAGTTCAGGAACAGGTCAAATCAACGCTATCTTCCCATTACCTAGCTATATTACTGATAAACAGAAAACTGTTGCTTAGGAGCCATAATGCCTCATTTTATTGCTGAGTGTACTGACAATATCCGTGAACAAGCCAAACTGCCTGAACTGTTTTCAAAGGTCAATAATGCGCTCGCGGGCACAGGTATTTTCCCTCTTGGCGGGATCCGTAGTCGTGCCATTTGGTTAGATACTTGGCAAATGGCTGATGGTAAGCATGACTATGCTTTTGTACACATGACCCTCAAAATTGGTGCAGGTCGTTCTCTTGAGGATCGCCAAAAAACCGGCGAGTTGCTATTTGCATTAATCAAAGAGCATTTTGCTCAGTTGATGAATGATAGATACCTAGCGTTGTCTTTTACTATGGAGGAGTTAGATCCTGTACTGAATTATAAACAAAACAATATTCATGCGTTGTTTAAATAAGGAATACTGATGCCGACCGCATTCGATAAACATATCCCTCGCTACCTGATCCCATTACTGGGGTCATTAGTCGCTTTTGGGCCGCTATCGATCGACATGTATCTTCCTGCATTGCCACAAATGGGAATCGAGCTCCATGCAAGCCAAGGACAGATGCAGTATACACTCGGCGCATTTTTTACAGGTTTTTGTATTGGTATGCTGTTTTATGGGCCACTCAGTGACATCCTTGGACGTCGTAAAATGTTATTAAGTGGCCTCATCATTTTTACGCTAGCGAGCTTACTATGCGCGCAAACAACTTCAGCTGATTCTTTAATTGCATTTAGGGCTCTACAAGCCTTTGGCAGCGGAGCTGCTATCGTGATGGCCAGAGCGATTGCAAGGGATGTTTATCTAACGAGTGAATTACCTAAAGTCTTATCTCTAATGACACTGGTGACGATGATAGCGCCTCTGCTTGCGCCTTTGCTAGGTGGTTTTTTACTTATTCACTTTCAGTGGCAAGCGATCTTCTATCTTCTTGCACTGATTGGCCTTTGTTCTACGGGGTGTATTTTCTTTTTACTCCCTGAAACCCTTTCACAACAAAAGGGTTCTAAAAATTTACTCAGCGTAGCATTTCATAATTACGCTCAAGTGTTAAGCGACAAAGAAGCCATGAGTATCATTGGCACTATGGCATTTTCTTTCGCGGGTATGTTTGCTTTTATCAGCGGCTCCCCCTTTGTTTATATCCAATACTTTGGGGTATCTGAACAGCATTATGGCCTCTTATTTGGTTGCAATATTCTTGGCATGATAGCGATATTGCTACTGAATGTCCGATTGCTCAAAACCTATAGTCTGAACCGTATTCTGTGCTTACAAAGCGGGGCTCAATTACTGTTTGGCGTATTATTACTTATTTTCTACCAGCAAAGCCTGCCTATTATTGTTATTCTGGTGGTGCTGTTTTTATCAATGGTCAATGCTATCGGTACTAACAGCTTGTCACTGTTATTGCAGCATCGAGGAAAAATTGCAGGCAGCGCCAGTGCTCTCGCTATCTCTATTCAGTTTGCATTGGCAGCAATTGCAAGTGTTGCAGTTTCTGTACTACAGGATGAATCCCCATTTGCTATGGCACTGGTTATGGCTGTCTGTGCCGGACTCAGTTTCACTAGCCAGCGTTTTTCGGCTAAAAATGTCCGCTCACAGTTAATTTCAGTGTCTTCGGAGAAAAAAGAGAAATGAGTATCAACGTTAATTCTACCTTATTCCGCCAGCAGGCTTATATCAACGGTCAATGGGTCAATGCCAACGATAATAGCCAATTTGATGTCACTAACCCTGCTAACGGCGAAATCATTGCTAAAGTCAGTAATGTAGGTGCAGTACAAACCCAACAAGCCATTGATGCAGCAGAAAAAGCACTGCCTGCTTGGCGAGCCAAAAGTGCGAAAGAACGTAGCCAGATCCTTAATAAATGGTTCCGACTGATGATGGACAATCAAAAAGAGCTCGCAGAGCTACTCAGTTGGGAGCAAGGTAAATCCATTACTGAATCAATGGGAGAAATTGCCTATGGTGCAAGTTTTATCGAATGGTTTGCTGAAGAAGGCAAACGTGTTTACGGTGAAACTATCCCTTCTCCACTTCCAGGCCGCCGTTTAGTCACCATCAAACAACCGGTTGGTGTCGTGGCGGCTATCACGCCATGGAATTTCCCGAATGCAATGATCACCCGCAAGGTAGGTCCAGCACTGGCCGCAGGGTGTACTATGGTTCTCAAACCCGCAGCTGAAACCCCATTATCGGCATTAGCGCTCGCAGCGTTAGGTGAAGAAGCAGGGATCCCTGCTGGTGTATTTAATATTGTACCGGGTACCGATGCTAAAGCTATTGGTGGAGTGATGACCTCTAGCCCTGTGGTTCGAAAACTGACATTTACGGGTTCAACCCGTGTTGGCAAACTATTGATGGCACAATGTGCTGACACAGTTAAAAAATTGTCGTTAGAACTGGGTGGCAATGCGCCCTTTATCGTCTTTGATGACGCTGATTTAGATGCGGCAGTTCAAGGCGCATTAGCTGCTAAGTTCCGCAATAGCGGACAAACTTGCGTCTGTGCTAACCGAATCTTAGTTCAAGAAGGTGTTTACGAAGAATTTGCGAAACGCCTCGCAAAAGCTGTTAACGAATTGAAAATTGGTCCTGCAACCCAAAGCGATTCACAGCAGGGGCCTCTGATTAACCAAGCTGCTGTTGATAAAGTCAACGAACACATCACTGATGCGGTATCTAAAGGCGCCCGTGTACTTGCTGGGGGCAAATCTGCCTCACTAGGCGGTTTGTTCTTTGAACCGACTGTATTAGCTGATGTAACCGAATCAATGATTGTCGCTAAAGAAGAAACATTCGGTCCGTTAGCGCCATTATTTAAATTCCGTGATGAACAAGAAGCCATTCAGTTAGCCAATGATACTGAGTTTGGTTTGGCATCTTATTTTTACTCAAGGGATATTGGTCGTATTTACCGTGTTGCTGAAGCATTAGAAAGCGGCATGGTAGGGATCAATGAAGGCATTATCTCAAATGAAGTCGCCCCATTTGGTGGCATTAAACAATCAGGTCTGGGGCGTGAAGGTTCACGTTACGGAATTGAAGATTATCTGGAAGTGAAATACCTCTGCTTTGGTGGGCTTTCTAACTAACTTAATTTAGTTACCGCACTACGCTAACGGTGTAGTGCGGATTTATACTCTAAATAATTCGAGTTGCAGGTAGGCGACAAGTGAAGATAGACGATGAGCATAGATAAACTATGTGATTCGGCTAGCTGAGCGTAGTCAACACCTCTGCAACTTGAAGTATGACGAGCATAAAAGCCTCTAGCGTTTCTTGCGTTACCAGCAGAAATCAACAGGAGCAATATTCGCATGTTACAAAAAGATGTCATATCTCAAGTTGCACAACGCCTTAATCAGGCCGAAAAAACGCGTGAACAGATCCGTCAAATTTCATTGGATCACCCAGAGATTACGATAGAAGATGCCTACGCTATCCAACGTGAATGGGTGGGTTTGAAAATTGCTGAAGGGCGTTCACTTAAAGGCCATAAAATTGGGTTAACTTCTAAAGCCATGCAGGCTAGTTCGCAGATAGATGAACCTGATTATGGTGCACTTCTAGACGATATGTTTTTTGATGATGGCTGTGAAATCCCAACAGACCGCTTTATCGTACCGCGTATTGAAGTTGAGCTTGCTTTTGTCTTAGCGAAACCGTTAAGTGGTCCTAATTGCACTCTGTTCGATGTTTATAATGCAACCGACTATGTAATACCAGCGCTTGAGCTGATTGATGCTCGTTGCCACGGTATCGATCCTGAAACAAAGCGTCCACGTAAAGTTTTCGATACTATCTCAGATAATGCAGCCAATGCAGCAGTTATTTTAGGTGGCAGACCAATCAAACCACGTGATCTTGATTTACGTTGGATTAGCGCCTTACTTTATCGCAATGGTGTTATTGAAGAATCAGGCGTCGCCGCTGCGGTTCTCAATCACCCAGCAAATGGGGTTGCTTGGTTAGCCAATAAATTAGCCCCCCACAATGTCCAATTAGAAGCAGGTCAAATTATTTTAGGTGGTTCTTTCACGCGCCCTGTTGCCGCTCGCAAAGGAGACGTATTCCATGTTGATTATGGCGTAATGGGCTCTGTGAGCTGTCGTTTTGTATAAGGAAATCATCATGGATATTTTACACAACAAATTTAAACAAGCATTGAAAGAACAGCGCCCGCAAATTGGTTTATGGCTAGGTTTATGCAGCTCATACAGCGCCGAATTAATCGCAGGGGCTGGGTTTGATTGGTTACTTATCGATGGTGAACATGCACCTAACAATGTGCAAACAACACTCACACAGTTACAAGCCATCGCGCCATATCCTTCACAACCTGTAGTTAGGCCGCCTTGGAACGATCCCGTTATTATTAAGCAATTATTAGATATCGGCGCACAAACACTGTTGCTACCTATGGTGCAAAATGCAGAACAAGCACAACAAGCCGTTCGTGCGACACGTTATCCACCCGCTGGGATCCGTGGAGTTGGCAGTGCGTTAGCAAGAGCCTCACGTTGGAACCGTATTCCTGACTATCTGAAGCGCGCTAATGATGAAATGTGCGTGATCGTGCAAGTTGAAACGCGTGAAGCTATCAACAACCTTGCTGATATTTTGCAAGTTGAAGGAATTGATGGGGTATTTATTGGACCCGCCGATCTCAGTGCTGATATGGGCTTTTCTGGTAACCCGAACCACCCTGAAGTTAAATCTGTCATAGAAAAAGCGATTGTGCAAATTCGTGCTGCGGGTGTGGCTCCGGGGATCTTGATGGCTGCACCAGATGTTGCCGATCACTATTTGAAACTAGGCGCATTATTTGTAGCTGTTGGAGTTGATACTACGCTATTGGCTCGTGGAGCAGAAGCGCTTGCTGCGCGCTTTGGTAAAACGGTTTCTGAAACCGCACCAACGACACCGAGTGTGTATTAATTTTAAAAATAAACAGACCATTAAATACAAATAACCCTACAAGCAAATGTATTTGATGGTTAATAGTCAGCGACATTAGTCACCACGTACCTCTAGGGCAGACATTATAGTATGGCTGCCTAACGGATTTTTGTACCCATAATAGCATTAAATGCATATAAATGAGGGAATTACAAAATGAGCAACACATCAAACATTGCTGAGAAAAACCCAGCAGAACAGCATAAAAACTTGACTGAACCACAACAACGCGTTATTAAAAAATTATTTCGTCGATTAATTGTCTTTTTATTTGTGCTGTTTGTTTTCTCTTTCCTTGACCGTATTAATATTGGTTTTGCGGGACTAACAATGGGGAAAGATATTGGCCTTACTTCGACTATGTTTGGTCTTGCCGCTACCTTATTTTATGCAACCTATGTTATTTTTGGTATTCCTAGCAACATAATGTTAGGGATTGTAGGTGCACGCCGCTGGATCGCCACCATCATGGTGCTCTGGGGTATCGCTTCAACAGCGACCATGTTTGCTACAGGCCCCACTAGCCTATACGTTTTACGTATGTTAGTTGGTGTAGCTGAAGCAGGTTTCTTACCGGGGATCCTTGTTTATCTCACTTATTGGTTTCCTGCCTATTTCCGCGCTCGTGCGAATGCTTTATTTATGGTTGCCATGCCTGTCACGATGGCATTTGGCTCCCTCGCTTCCGGCTACATTCTTGAATTAGATGGTGTTTTAGATCTTAAAGGCTGGCAATGGTTATTCCTGCTGGAAGGATTCCCATCCGTTATTTTAGGTGTTCTCGTTTGGTTCTATCTTGATGATTCTCCGGCCAAAGCTAAATGGCTAACCAAAGAAGATAAAGAAAGCCTCCAAGAAATGATGGAGCAAGATAAACTAGAACTGGTACAGCCACAGGGCTCCAAAAGTCATAGTGCATTGCAAAATACCAGTTTATGGAAAGAGATTTTTACTCCTGTAATTCTTATGTATACCGTGGCGTATTTTTGCCTGACGAACACGCTCAGTGCCATTAATATTTGGACGCCACAGATTATGCAAAGTTTTAATCAGGGTAGCAGTAATGCAATGATTGGCTTACTTACCGCGATCCCTCAGTTTTGTACCATATTAGGTATGGTATATTGGAGCCGACGTTCAGATAGGCTACAAGAACGTAAAATGCATACCGCACTCCCTTATTTATTTGCCGCCGCCGGATGGATCATCGCCGCACTGACCCATCAGCCAATGATCCAACTACTCGGTATTATTATGGCATCAACAGGATCATTTACCGCGATGGCCGTGTTCTGGACCACACCCGACCAATCAATTAGCTTACGCGCTCGTGCCGTTGGTATTGCGGTGATTAACGCTACAGGTAATATTGGTTCTGCGGTTAGCCCGCTATTGATTGGTTGGTTAAAAGATCAAACGGGCAGCTTTAACTCAGGGCTTTATTTTGTGGCAGGGTTACTGGTCATTGGTGCTATATTGGTTGTATTAATTCCAATGAAAAGTTCGCGTCCAAGAGCAACGCCTTAAATAAACATAATAATCTGGGCTGTAGGCAAATAGCTTACGGCCCGCTTGATAACCTAAAGGATCAATGTGGTGTCATCGCTAATAACCAATATCGATATCAGTAAAGATTATGATGAGACACAGGGAAATGATGATGTCCATTACCAAACCTTTGGTAATATGGCCGCATTTTTTGGTCGGGATATGCAAGCTCACCGACACGATGGCTTCTTCCAACTGCATTATCTTGAGACAGGGCATATCACACTGCAACTTGACGAACAGCGCTATTCCGTTCAGGCTCCGCTTTTTATACTTACCCCGCCTTCTATCCCTCATGCTTTCTTTACTCAAGAAGATACTGATGGCCACGTGCTTACGGTACGGCAGGATCTGATTATTCCATTATTAGAATCACTCTATCCAGCTAATCCTGATTTGGTGGCAATTCCTGCTATTTGCTTATCGGTCGCGGATAAGCCTGACGATCTAGAAACTTTTAACTATTATTGGTCATTGATGGCGCGCGAATCATCAAACAGCTACGCTGGGCGAGATCAAGTACTTTCCTCCCTCGCTCAAGCCTTATTTACTTTTTTACTTCGTTCCATTCCACTTGATGACCATCCGGTCAGTGGCGTTAGAGGAGAGCATCGATTATTTCAACGTTTTAACCAACTTATTGATGCACATTATCACGAGCATCTTTCCATCCCAGAATATGCTGATAAATTAGGCGTTACAGAATCTCGGCTTAAAGATATGTGCCGACGGTTTGCTAATCGCCCACCGAAACGCTTGATATTCGACCGGTTGTTACGAGAAGCCAAACGTATGCTGCTATTTTGTGATAGTCCAGTCTCTGAAATCGCCTATCAACTGGGTTTTAAAGATCCTGCTTACTTTGCGCGATTTTTTAACCGATTGGTTGGTGACTCGCCTAGCCAATGGAGAGATAAAAATATTCATTAGCCGGTTGCTAGTAAGCAACAGTTTATTTGCATACAAATAATTTATTTATTCATTAATTAGCTCATTTTTCGAGCTCTATTTGTCATAAAAAAATAAAATAATTTATATTATCTATCAATAAATACTAATTTTATTCTTTAGCATTTTTAATTCTTTCAAATACTCATTTAAAATAGTTATAAATAAGCGATAAATTAATAACTACTATTTATTCAAAATTCATAATTACCCCATATTTAAAAATCAAATCATAAAGTTACACAGTGTATCCCTCTAGATTATTTACATATTATCAATTGGAGTTTTTTAAGTAATATTATAACTAAATATTATATCAAAATAAGATGATTTACCTAAAATACCATGGTAAAAATCACTCATCTTATGTGTAACTGCGTTTGCTATTCTCAGGGTGAAGGTTAACTATGTACGATGATTTAAATTCATTAAGCCGACAGCTTAAAATGGATAATTTTTCTTTTCTTGAAATTGAAGAAACCACTGCATCTGGTAGTGGACAGCTATTATCCAATATAGCACCTAGATCAGATACACCAATATCAGATAAAAAAGATAATCAGCTCAAAACGATAGAAAAAGCTCCATCACAGGATAACCTTACATCAGCAAATGAATTTAAAAATTTTATTAATTACAATAATAACCATTATTATAATGAAATAAATGCTTCCACGTCTCATACCGAGCAAGCTATTATACTCAGTGTACTATTTTCAAGTATCAGTAAAAAATAATTTTATTTTAAAGTAATATGGACATGAGTTAATTATATGCAGAAAACATTCAAGTTTTTTAGCTCAATACTTTTATTGCTATTATTTCTTTTATTAATCATTATCCCACTGGATAGTGAAAGGCAACTTTTATTAGGATGCGTACTTGTTATATTGACTTTTTTTATTGGTATATTTAAAGGTAAAAAAATTCAACTCACTATGATATTAATCTCTTTACTGTGTACATCACGTTATATCTGGTGGAGAGCAACAACAACACTTTATTTTGATTCTTATATTGAGTTAATTCTAGGCTCATTACTTTTTATTGCAGAGCTATACTCATTAGCTATTTTGCTTTTCGGCTATATTCAAACATGTTGGCCACTAAAAAGAACCATAGAACCCTTGCCACGAGATACAACACTATGGCCAACCGTCGATCTATTTATACCAACTTATAATGAAAGTATCGATATTGTCAAAGATACTGTACTCGCAGCTCAATGTATTGAATATCCGAAAGATAAACTTAAGATATTTATATTAGATGATGGGAAACGCGAAGAATTTCGTCAATTTGCCGAAGGGGTCAATGTCGGTTATATCACTCGTCCAGATAATAACCATGCTAAAGCGGGTAATTTAAATCACGCTCTAACAAAAACAGAGGGAGAACTTATTTGTATTTTTGATTGCGACCATGTTGCTACACGGGTATTTTTGCAAGCGACAGTTGGCGCTTTCTTAGTAGATGATAAGCTTGCACTGATACAAACTCCGCATCATTTTTACTCAAAAGATCCCTTTGAACGTAACCTCAAAGCAGCCAAAAGAGCACCTCATGAAGGCTCGTTATTTTATGGTCCCGTTCAGCAAGGCAATGATAACTGGAATGCTGCCTTTTTCTGTGGTTCATGTGCAGTGATCCGCCGCAGAGCATTAGCAGAAACGAATGGTTTTGCCGTCGAGACCGTAACCGAAGATGCTCATACCGCATTAAAATTACAACGTAAAGGCTGGAATACCGCATTCTTAGCGATCCCCTTATCAGCAGGTTTAGCTACTGAACGGTTAACATTACATATCAACCAGCGTATTCGTTGGGCTAGAGGAATGACGCAAATTTTTCGAGTTGATAACCCAATGCTTGGGCGTGGATTATCTTTCACACAACGTATTTGTTATCTCAATGCTATGCTACATTTCCAATATGGCTTACCTAGAGCCACCTTTTTACTATCACCATTAGTATTTATTTTATTCGACCTAAATATTATTTCATCATCAGCAGCATTGATATTTTCTTATGCATTGCCACACTTAATTACCTCTAACTATGTAAACTCAAAGTTAGTTGGCAATTACCGTTATTCCTTCTGGGGTGAAATTTATGAAACTGTCATGGCATTTCATCTAATACTCCCTACCCTGATGAGTCTAATTTCACCAAAACTCGGTAAATTTAACGTCACAGACAAAGGTGACTTAACTGATAAAAATTATTTCGATCATACCGCTGTTCGTCCTTTAATTGTCGTTGCGCTGCTTTTAGTACTTGGTATTAGTATGGCGCTAACTAAATGGGCTATTGGTATGTACAGTTATATTGATAATGGAGTCATTATTATCAATTTAATGTGGGGAGTTTACAGTCTACTCATTGTATTAGCTTCGATAGCCGTAGCGAAAGAAACTAAACAATTACGACGTACAACCCGAGTGTCTGCAATATTACCGGTTACTGTTTATTTTTCTGATGAGAGCCAGATAGAAACTCACTCTGTTGACTTATCTATGAATGGTGTAAGGCTTAATTATCCATTTAAGCATAACCCTACACAAGAATATGTCACACAAATATCAATTGGCGTAGGAAAAGAAAAAGCACTAATTCCAATCCAAAAAACATGGATTGATGGTGCCTATTTGAGAATGGAATTCGCTCATTTAACAGATAATATACGGCGTGATGTTGTTCGTGTCGTACTCACTCGTGCTGATGCATGGCTGAGCTCACAACATGTAGCAGATAAACCATTAAGAGCATTTGCTGATGTCTTACAGTGTGCCATTGGATTATTTATTATCCGCAAAGATAAAAAATCACCAAATAATTCAATAATTCTATCCACACCAAATAAAGAGCAGCAACATGCCTAGTCGCTACATGAGCTTATTATTAATCATTAGTATGTTGCTGATGCAAAGTATCACTGCTTTCGCACAACCGCTAGAAAGTGAATATACAAAGCTGTCTACTGACTTAGACTTTATTTTAAATAACAATTTATCCGATAACAAAAACAATGTTGAGACAACGTCTGAAGAAATATCACTTAAAAAATTAGGATTAACCAAAGGGCTAACACTAACGAGTAGTAAACTACAATCTGGGGTCAGTTTTACCCTACCTTATGATTTTATTGCCATTAATTCTGATATGCGAATTGTTATATCCGTCAATCAAGCAGACAACATTGAAAAAGAAAATTTACAAATTATCTTAAATGGCCAATCTTTAGGTGCAGTTCCTCTATCGCAAGTCGATGAAAACCGTTCTATTTTTACTTTAAAAATTCCTAATTCTCTATTGTCATCAAAGAATAACTTAAATTTTCAAGTCATTAGTAATGATGACATCATTAATAATGAATGGACATGCCAGCGACCCGATCTCAAAAATCTGGTGGTCAAAATAGCCCCATCTAGTTCAATGACCATGAAAGGGATCCTGATGAATACTCGAAAATCACTGGCGGATTTCCCGCGCCCATTCTTAGATCCTTTAAAAATTAATAGAAATGAGCTGACTTTTATTTATTCTGCTTCTCCAACCTCAGATAGCTTGGTCTCTTCTGCAATCGTAGCCTCTATTTTTGGCATCAAAAGCGACGAAAAAGAAAATGACTTTAACGTTTATTTTGATGAGATCCCTGAAAAGCATGCTATTTTATTCACAACACTAGGTGAAACTATTTCAGGCCAATCATTCGCCGATCCTAATGGCTCAAGCTTAAAACTTATTGATAATCCCAACAATAAAAAATACAAATTACTCGTTGTCAGTGGTCGTAATACAGATGAATTACGACAAGCTGCTTACCAACTCTTTCGTACTGATTTAACTGATAATAGCACTATGCAAGTGCAACCTCACACCGTCCATAAACGTCAAGCTTACGATGCTCCTAACTGGCTTTCAGCTAAAAAAATTATCCCATTTAGTCAATTAATCAAAAGTCCTGATGCACTACAAGCACATATGTTTTGGAATGAGGAGAAGAAAATCAATTTTAGGCTTCCTCCTGATATGTTTATGCTTTCAGGTGATAAAATTCCTTTAAAAATTGATTATACTTTTGACCGGAAAAATTGGTTTGATGTTGATAATTCAATGTTAACCATTGCACTTAATAAGCAATTTTTAAAAAATGTGAATGCAAAAAATCATACTATTGTAGCCCCTATTATTGATTTCTTTGAATCTCAAAGTAACAATAGTACAACCCTTTATTTAGATAACACGCGCTTTCAAGGGGAAAATAAATTAAGTTTTTACTTCAATATCACTCCAAATAGTGACACACCTTGTAATATTCTTAGCAATAACGATATTGTCAACCAAATACTACCTAGTTCAACACTTGATTTACGCAATATTGGTCACTTTGGTGAATTACCCAATAGCGCTTGGTTCCTGAGTGGATTATTTCCGTTTACCAAGTATGCCGATTTATCAGACACCTCTATTTTAGTACCTGAGCAACCTGAAAAAGATGAAGTGGCTTTATTGCTCAATCTCATGGAGCATTCTGGGCGTATTACTGGTTTTCCTGTCAGGAATTTAACGCTATTTAATCATTTTGAAAAAATACAATCTAATTCAAAATTAAAATCATCAAATATTATCATTATTAACAAATTAAAAGATTTCTCTGCAATTCAACCACTACTTTCAGATACGCCCTATCACTATAACCAAGGTAACTTACAAATTTCTTCGCCATCACTTATACATAAAACAAAGTTATTGCTATTGGGTGAGTGGAAAAATCAATTTGAAGAAGCCAATAATTTTTTATTGAACACTCATCAATGGCGTGGCTCTCTTAGCTTTAAATCACCATGGTCTTCTGACAAGATCGTTACCATTCTGACTGCAACCAACTCAGCTCAATTAAATAAGCTAGCAACAGATATGATTACTCCAGGACGGCAACAAATTGAATCAGGTGACACATTGCTATTCAGCGACCTTGATGATGTAAAAATCCTACGATTAACCCCATCATTCCTATCAGGCGAATTACCATTATTTACTTTAACCATCTGGTTTTTTAGTCAGCATCTATTTTTATTGATGACCATATTATTTGGATCATTGTTTTTAATCAGTTTTTATTTATTCCAGCGATTAAAAGCACATGAGTCTAAGCGTTTATCAGGGACGAAAAAATAAGATGAAAAATAACAAATTTGCAAAAATGCTACTCATGTTGCTATGCGGAATACCTGCCTGTACAACATTTGCTACCTCTTTAGAAAATGAGACAGCAATCAAGATACTGTTAGAAAAAGCCGATTATTGGCATGGCAAATCTAACTATGAACTAGCGTATGATGCGCTTAATAAAATTTTTGCTATAGAGCCTAATAATATCGAAGCATTATATTTAATGTCACGCTATAAGATCCAACAAGGCAACAAACAAGATGCTACCTCATGGATCGAACGATTCAAAAAATTCTCCCCTAACGATCAACGGATCAGGCAGCTAATGCAATTCGATCCGCAAAAAAATACGTCTGATACGTTACTTAAAAAAGCCCGCTCATTGGCGCAAAAAGGTCAAATCGATCAAGCGATACAAGCGTATAACAATCTATTTATTAATAATCCACCAAGTGGTGATCTGGCAATTGAATATTACGAAACCTTAGCGGGAAGTAAAAATCATCTAGAGCTAGCAATATCAGAATTAAGAAAAAAAGCTCTGCAATCTCCTTCAGATAGTAAAGTGCAACTTGTACTCGCAACTGTATTAACTTATCAAGAGAAAACTCGCCGAGAAGGCATACAAAAGCTTAGCCAGCTCGATAATAAAAGCACTGCCGTGATTAATGCTCTTCAGCAAGCATTACTATGGCTACAACCAAATGAAAGTGATTTACCACTTTATCAAAACTTTATTAACCTTTCGCCAAACGATAACCGTGTTATGGATCACTATAATCGCAGCGTTGGTGGCAATGAGATATTAGCGGCATTTACACTGCTCAATAAAGGCCGCATTGAACAAGCAAAACAAAAATTTACTACTGCCTTAGAGAATGATCCGAAAAATAGTGATGCAATGGCAGGACTTGGTTACGTAGCGTTACATCAAAAAGATTACCAACAAGCTGAAATACGATTACGTGAAGCAGCAAATAGCACAGACAATCATAAACGAAAACAATGGGTAAAAGATCTTGAGAGCATAGGTTATTACTCTTCTCTGGACACGATAAAAAAATTAACACGAGATAAGCAGTACGATCAGGCTTTTGCTTATATAGATCAAACCGCTGCATACAGTTCACAACAACAGCTCACATTAGACTTACTACGTGGGCAAATTTATCGTGACCAAAAAAACTACACAAGTGCAGAATCTCTTTATCAAAAACTCAATCAAAAATACCCCAATAATAAATTGATTAAAGAGCAGTTAGTTTGGTTATTTGCAGAGCAGAAAAAGTATGCTGAGTTAAACCAATTATTCGCAACTCTTCCCGTTTCAGAGAGACACTATTACCAACAACGCATTGATATGAGTGAACAATATCGAAAAGAAGCACAACAAGCATTAGATAATGGCTTAGACAATCAAGCTGAAACTATTTTAAAACAAGCAATTGATAAAAATCCTAACAATGCTTGGCTAAATCTTGATTACGCGCGGGTACTCAACAAAAAAGGCGAAAAACAAAAAGCAGCAGCGGTGATAAACAACCTAGTGACTAATTACCCTTCTACCGCAGCTTGGCACAGCGCACTGATTTTTGCATCAGAGCAAAATAATTGGAGCAATGTACTCACTTTATCCAACAAAATTCCACCAGAGGCTCAGTCATCAGAAATTATTGAGTTAAAACAACGAGCTAAATTTAACCAACAAGTCGACATTGCGAAACATTATATAGAAAACGGCAACAATAATGCAGCCCTCAATACACTTAAAATAAATATTAAAGTGCCACCAAATAACCCAAGTGATATCGGTCGGTTAGCCCAACTCTATATGGATGCCGGTGATAATCAAATGGCTTTAAAGCTGATCCGCCAAAATCAATTATCAGAGCCTCAAGGAAACTTAAGTGATTACGGACAACAAATTCTCGTTTTACGTCGACTAGGTTATGTTGCCGAAGCAGAAAGTTTAATGAACTCCCCTGCTTTATTGGCTACAGCGAATGAAAAAGAAATAAATAATATCAGAGCAACTTATTTAAGTGAGCAAGCTGACTTATATCGCGAAAAAGGCCATTTAAATGAAGCTTGGCAAATATTAGCACCCGAGCTCAAAAATAATCCTAATAACAGTTTATTACTTCTTGCGACTGGGAGAATTTACCAAGCCAATGGGCAATCTAATCAGGCAGCTGACATATATCATTATGTTCTATCTATTTCACCTCAAAATCAGGATGCCTTAATGGGATTGGTGGATATCGCATTAGCTAATAAAGAGATTTCCACGGTAAAAAAATACTTTAACCAAATACCAGCAAGTAACAGAACAAGCTACATCATGCTATCAGCAAGAGTCGCTAAACTTGAAGGAAATAACACTCAAGCCATAAAACTATTAAAAACAGCTCAATGGGGGTTAATTAACCCTACTGAAAACTCAAGTGATTTCCCTATAAACCACCCGCTAGCTGGAGAGGTCCTCGAAAATACCAATCAAAGTACTCAACAAAAACAGCAGTTAAATTATATTGAAATCATGCTCAACGAGTTACAACAAAAAACGGCTATTGCTCTGGATAATACCATTGAATTTAATAGTCATTCAGGAGAGTCAGGACTAAGTAAATTAACGGAGTTTAAAGACACTGTAAGCCTATCAATTCCTGTATCTGAAGATATGAAAATAGCCTTGAATATATCTCCATCGGTAATCGATTCAGGTAAAACCCCTGCTGAAAATGCAAGTTTAGTCGGTAGCGGTGCCCTAATCAGAGCAAATCGCCGTAGTCTGGTTGATAGTTCTCTGCGCGAAAATATTCATGCTGATGAAATTGGTAGTAACACATTACAAGGTTTGGAATCAAGCATTTCACTTAAAAGCGATAATTTCCAACTGGATTTTGGCCATACTAACAGTGATGCTTTAATTGTTTCTTTGGTCGGTGGTGCTAAATGGTCATTCAATACAACACCAAATAGTCAGCTAACATTTAATGCAGAACGACGTGCCGTAAAAGATAGTTTACTTTCTTATGGTGGTTTGAAAGACAGTGTTTCTGGTAAAGAATGGGGAGCAGTGACTCGTAATACTCTTTCAGCTCAATATGCTTGGGATGATAGCCATTATGGCGCCTATGCTAAAATTGCCGGAAATAAATATATTGGTAGCAATATACAAACTAACCAATCGATTGATTTTAATACCGGTACATATATTTATGGTATTAATAAAAATGATAAAAAACTGACCTTAGGTGCAAATGTCCATTATATGGCATTTGATAAAAACCTTAATTATTATACGTTAGGACATGCTGGCTATTTTAGTCCACAAAGATATATTGCTTTTTCATTACCGATATCTTATCAGCAAGACATCAATAATTTATCCATAAAATTAAGCTCAAATATTGGTTATCAATCTTATACAACTGAAAGTACAGACTATTATCCAAATAATCCTCAATATCAAAAAGAGTTAGAGAACTATGCGCTTAATGATGAATATATTGATACTCGCTATAAAAACACGAGTAAAAATGGTATTAGCTATGCGATTAGTGTAGACACTAAATATAAAATATCTCCATCATCATTGATTGGTGCAAATGTAAGCTATAACACTTTCGGAAATTATGATGAAACAAAAGCAAATATTTACTTTAAATATTTATTCGACAACGATATACTAGGAAAATAGAAATGATTTATGACCAAGATAGTTACTTACAACGCAGTTTTAAAACTGGTTGGCATGATTTAATCAATTTCTTATTTTATGAATTTTCATCTGGTGAAACCAATGAAGGCTACAATACTTTAAGAAAAGTTGGGCGACAATTAGGTGAATTACATAAAATTGAAAACTCAAGCACATTAGCCCAATTAGAAAAAAATATTAATAGTGCTTTAGAAATCTTCAACTGGGGATTTATTAAAATGGCGCCAGCAAACAGTGAGTTGCTTATTATTCACTGTGCATGGCCTCACGCTCCACAATCCGTTAATAAAAAATGGCGTAAAGCTAGCGCTAGTGTTTTGGAGGGGTTATATACTCAGTGGTTGGCCTCTCAAGGCGGTAACGAATCAGTCCCTGTGTTATGGAATGAAAATGCAACAGAAGACGTCTTTATATTTCGTTATGCTTTATTTAAATAGTTTTTATGCTGAATTATAATAAGATTACACAAGAAAGAAATAAAAGTATTCCTTTAAACTTAATTCTCGACGAGGCAGTATCATTATTATTAATTGATATATATGGAAAAGTTTCTTATGCTAGCTCATATTTCATAGAAAACTACCACTATGAATATAATGAAATCGTAGGTCTGGCATTTGATATAAGAAAAAAGCAGTTAATTTTAGGTATAACTGATTCTTTTTCTGTTAAGCGATATAAGTGTTTCAAAAAAGAAGTTTTTTTTATAACTAAAACAAAACAGAAAGTTTTTTTCATTGCTAATTTTGTTGAATTTAAACAAGATTTTAATAAGGAGCATCATTATTGCTTAACACTTACTGAGGTTACTAGGCTTATATTTAAAAGGAATAAATTATTTTTTCAGGTTCATCATGATCCATTAACAAAATTATTAAATAGATATGGGTTTTATGAAAGCAGCAAAATGAAAATAAAGCTGGCAAAGCATAATGCACTTGAATACTGCATTGCCATTATTGATATTGATAATTTTAAAAAAATAAATGATACCTTTGGCCATCTTTGTGGTGATAGCTTATTAAAGCAATTCTCTAAGTATGCCAAGGAAAGCCTACCGAATGATGCTCTTTTTGCTCGATTGGGTGGAGATGAATTTGTTTTAATGATCAGTGGGTTTATGGGGCAAAGTTTCGAATTATTTTTTTTAAACTTTATAGACCGTCTGAGGCGTTATTCATATCATTATTTAGGAAAAAAAACCTTTAACATCAATGTCAGCATTGGTATTGCACAATATCCGTTAGATGGTAACAATCTGAGTTTATTATTAAAAAATGCTGATATTGCATTATACAAAGCAAAGAAAGAAGGAGGAAACAAAGTACAAAAATTTATTTAGTTTTAACACTATATAGCTATTTATATTAATAAAATCCAAAAGTACTATTTTGATAGCAATATATATTCAATGCGCGGGCAAGAAACAAAGGAATGATAAAAATCACTATGCTTTAATGAAAAGCGCTGCAACTTGAAATATATACTCTAAATAATTCGAGGGGTAGCAAAGAGACAAGTAAACGAGCTGCTAAGTGCATAGAAACTATGTGGATGGCACAAGTGAACGCAGTTAACAATGCTGCAACTTGAAATATGACGAGTATAACATGTATACACTAAATATTTTATTGACCAAGGATCATATATGTTAAAAGCTGTGATACCTGTTGCTGGTTTAGGAACTCGCATGTTACCAGCAACAAAAGCAATACCGAAAGAGATGCTACCTCTTGTCGATAAACCGATTATACAGTACATCATAAAAGAATGTTATATGGCAGGTATCAATGAAATTATTTTCGTTACCCATTCATCAAAAAATTCAATTGAGAATCACTTTGATACCTCTTTTGAATTAAAATCATTACTTGAGCAGAAGGGAAAGCAGCAGCTATTAAATGAAATTAATGGTGTATTACCTAAAAATATAAAGATAATGCATGTTAGGCAAGGTGACTCAAATGGTTTAGGCCATGCAGTTTTATGTGCAAAGCCATTCGTGGGAGATGATGATTTTATTGTTATTCTACCTGATGTCATCATTAATGAGTATAAATGTAATTATGAATTCGACAATTTACCCGCCATGATAGAGCGGTTTTATTTGACTGGGAAAAGTCAAATACTGATAGAAAGGGTCAATAAAGAGCATGT
Source organism: Providencia manganoxydans (assembly GCF_016618195.1). Classification (NCBI taxonomy): domain Bacteria; kingdom Pseudomonadati; phylum Pseudomonadota; class Gammaproteobacteria; order Enterobacterales; family Morganellaceae; genus Providencia; species Providencia manganoxydans. The sequence continues at coordinate 989,165 of NZ_CP067099.1, read as the reverse complement.
GGAAAAGTATGGTATCGTTGATTGTAATAACGAGATATCCAATAGCGGAAGTTTTAACAACATCTCAGCTATTGTAGAAAAACCACATAAAGATAATAGTCCCTCTGATCTTGCTGTTGTTGGCCGCTATGTTTTAAGCCGAGATATTTGGCCATTATTAGAAAGAACACCGATTGGAATGAGTGGTGAAATACAGCTTACTGATGCGCTATCAATGCTACTTAAAACCCATGCGATAGAAGGATACCACATCAAAGGTGAATCACTTGATTGTGGTGATAAAATGGGCTACATGAAAGCATTTTTCGAATACAGCCGACAGCATCAAACATTCGGCTCACAGTTCCATCGATGGATAAAAGATACTGTAGCCGCAGTTTAATAGCATTGATAATTTTAGTTTTATAAAGGTATAAAAAATAAATTAACTAAATCCAATCAGTAGTCTGAAACTGTGTTATTCATTAAAAACGTATAACTTATTGAATGAATTTCAGGATTGGATTTACATCAAAAATAAAAATTTAGAATATACATTATAGCCCTTTAAATTTTTTTTATATTTAACTCTAAGAATTACTTCACTATAAAAAATCTTATCCAATAATGGCATCTCAATATTTATCTCCATTACGTTTATTGAGATTTCATTATGAATAAGTTTGGTGCTAGACCGACTTAATATTAATGATAGAAAACATCACATTTCATACTGTGAAAATTATTTTCTGTCATTAGCGCCTGTTCACTATTAAGTGAGCAATAAACAATAACAACTAGGGTTAGATTTAAATTACAGCAGAGGCAATAACATGAATATTAGAGACTTTGAGTATTTGAACGCATTAGGTAAATTTCTTAACTTTAAGAAAGCTGCTCAATACTGTAATGTTGCACAGCCAACACTAAGTATTCAAATTGGTAAACTTGAAAACCACTTAGGTTGTTTCTTACTCGAAAGAACAACACGTCGAGTTAATTTTACACCTTTAGGTTTACGAATTTTAGAGCATAGTCAAATTATTTTACGAGAGGTTGAAGAGATTAAAGCTATCGCTCAGCAATCGACCAATAATAATGTTAAAAATTTTCATATCGGTATTTCTGACACGTTACCAGAATACTTCATTTCATATATTACAGAAGCCGTTTCTAATAATGACCCAACCATAAAATTACATCTTACCATTGATAAGACTGAGGCACTATTCTCACAGCTTGCAGCTATGTCTTTAAATTTATTAATTGTTTCATCAATGAAATGCCCAGATAACTTTATCTCAGCATCATTGATAAGCTTTCCAATAAATCACCAGCATCTCACCCATAAAGGAACTGATGAGCAATTCACAAGTATTTTGGGCTCTCATTCAGAAATAAAATCGAAAATTTGTTTTAGAAATGGCGATAAAAATATGGATAACTATCTGAATATCGGTAATTTAATCAATGAATCAATCGATATACTCTCCAAGAAGGCTTACATAGCCTGATCAATCAACTAGCAAAAGGCGTACTTAAATATTCGCTCACTGTAGCTATATTGAGTACGCTTTATGCAACTTCTTGTTAACTTTTTCAGTTAATTTTCTAATTTAACCTTATATAAGAAAATTATATGTTCATTTTAAAAGTACTTTTTTATCATAATCTTTCTATTGAGTACTTTTTGATTGAATATTTTTTTATCAAAAATTCATGTAAATTTTAAAATCATTAAACAATTAACAAAATATAACCATATGAATTTACTTATATTTACGTAAAATAATATTTTTTCATTAATAAAAAAACACAACAATGATCACATTCCTATCACAAAATAACGTTATCAACGAAAAGTACCAGCGATCCTTTCTAAAGTCTCTTTCTTATTTCTTAATAAAGCGCTTCAATTAAGAAACACAAAATAAACATAAAATTAACATAAATCAGATGCCAGTGCTCTAAGTACCCTATTACACGCCGGCATCCTTTGTGAGATACGAGGTAAACATGAAACCAGAAGATTTTCGCTCTGATGCTAAACGTCCATTTAATAGCCAAGAATATCTAAAAAGCCTACAAGATGGCCGTGAAATTTATATCTATGGTGAACGTGTTAAAGATGTCACAACACATCCCGCTTTTCGTAATTCAGCGGCTTCGATAGGACAGTTATATGATGCACTCCATGATAAAGCAACTCATGACAGCCTTTGCTGGGGAACCGATACCGGAAATGGTGGATACACCCATAAATTCTTTCGTTTTGCCAAAAGCGCAGACGAACTACGCCAACAACGTGATGCTATCGCCGATTGGTCAAGACAAAGCTATGGATGGATGGGACGCACTCCAGACTATAAGGCGGCATTTGCCAGCTGTTTAGGTGCCAATCCTGAGTATTATGGACAATTCGCGGATAACGCACGTCACTGGTATAAACGAATTCAAGAAAGTGGTTTATATTTTAACCATGCGATTGTCAACCCACCTATTGATCGCCATAAGCCAGCAGATGAAGTCAAAGATGTTTATATCAAGCTGGAAAAAGAAACTGATGCAGGTATCATCGTCAGCGGCGCAAAAGTGGTCGCAACCAACTCAGCATTAACTCACTATAACTTTATCGGTTTTGGTTCAGCTCAAGTCATGGGTGATAACCCTGATTTCGCACTGATGTTTGTTGCTCCAATGGATGCTGATGGCGTTAAATTAATCTCTCGTGCTTCATATGAATTAGTCGCAGGTGCGACAGGAGCACCTTTTGACTACCCATTATCAAGCCGATTTGATGAAAATGATGCCATATTAGTCATGGATCATGTGCTGATCCCTTGGGAGAACGTGTTAATTTATCGTGATTTTGACCGAGCACGTAATTGGGCTGTACAGGGTGGATTTGCTCGTCTATTCCCTCTACAAGCTTGTGTTCGTTTAGCCGTTAAACTCGATTTTATTACGGGTCTACTGCAAAAGAGCCTTGAATGTACTGGTGTTATCGACTTCCGTGGTGTACAAGCAGACTTAGGTGAAGTCGTTGCATGGCGTAACCTATTTTGGTCACTCACCGATGCAATGACAGCCGAAGCAAAAGCTTGGGAAGGTGGTGCATATCTACCCGATACGCAAGCAATTCAAACATATCGAGTAATGGCACCAATGGCTTATACGAAAATTAAAAACATCATTGAAAGTAACGTAACGAGTGGCCTGATCTATCTGCCATCCAGCGTGAAAGATATGAATAATCCAGAAATCGATAAGTACTTGGCAAAATACGTTCGCGGCTCAAACGGTATGGATCATGTAGAACGTATTAAGATCCTAAAACTCATGTGGGATGCAATTGGCAGTGAATTTGGCGGTCGTCATGAATTATACGAAATCAACTATGCAGGTAGCCAAGACGAAATCCGTCTGCAATGTCTACGCCATGCGTACGGTTCCGGTAATATGAAAGCCATGACAGATATGGTTGATCGCTGCCTGTCTGATTACGATCAGCATGGCTGGAAACGCTCACACCTGCATAACAATAATGATATTAATCAGTTAGATTCGCTGCTGAAATAATCGGCAGCAGGAGGTCAATATGTCTTTAGAAAATGAACATCGCCTGCGTTTTAGAGATGCGATGGCAAGTCTTGGTGCAGCAGTCAATATTGTCACCACCGATGGTACAGCAGGTTGTTGCGGTATTACAGCAACCGCAGTCTGTTCAGTCACAGATACGCCACCCACTCTGATGGTGTGTGTTAACCGCAACAGTGCTATGAATGCGGTTTTTCAAGAAAATGGCCGCCTGTGTGTAAATGTGCTGAATCATGAACAAGAAGAAATGGCTTGCCATTTTGCTGGAATGAAAGGTTCCACCATGGAAGAACGTTTTGGTTGGAATGTTTGGGATAGAGGCATTTTACAACAACCATTACTCAAAGATGCTTTGGCTAATCTTGAAGGCGAAATTACCCAAGTGCAAGATATTGGTACCCACTCTGTTTACTTGGTTGAGATAAAACAAATCATTGTAAGAGAAGAAGGCCATGGGTTAGTTTACTTTAAACGTAAATTTCACCCAGTTATGCATCAGCTACTTGCAGTAACCGCATAAAGCATCACGTTATAACAGCAAAAAAGAGGCTGCATTTATTTGTAGCCTCTTTAATTTTTTACGGGAAAAATAAAACACTTAATATCCACATCTTAATCCCTAACTGCATGATATGCCTTGCCATTGTGATGATAAAAAACATGTTCAGATATAATAATCAATATTAAATAAAATTTGGCATTAATCACATTTCAATAGGGCAATTATCAAGTAAATGCTTTTCGAAAATGAATATTACGATGTTTAGGCTGCCCATGGATATGAACACGCTGAATATGACGTTTAGATTGTGAAGAAAATGCTTCACGCCCATGTAACAGCGAAAAATTATCACATATAACAATATCACCAGCTTGCCATTGATGTGCATATAAGTAATTAGGATCATATAACTTATTATGCAATGAATGTTGAATATCACTTAATTTTTCATTTGGTATACCAATAAAATCGACAGAGTGGTGATCAGAATATTTCAGCACATTTTTACCCATTGGTTCATTATAGCGGAGCACTTTTTTCTGTTCTCTAGGATGCAAACAAATCAATGGCGAAATCACTTCTCCACCATAGTGGGTGATATTTTTTGTTCGATAGGTAATAATCGCCTTTTCCCACAAATTTATATCTAATTGGTTGACATCGGCAATTAGTTTTTCTGTATTAACAAAATTTGTTCTACCCTCATGCTCAACTGAGGCAGCTGATATACAATGAAATATTTGAAACTCAGGAATAAATTCGCTATACATTCCATCCCAATGTAAAGGTAAAGAAAGATTATCCAATACATGATCAGGAGGGTCATTGTGTTCAATGATATCGAGTACAGCACCAAACGGCCACATCATTATTTCCCCCCAATGATGTGAATATGAAATTAATTTTTCTTTATCTTCAAATCCAGAATAAAACCCTCTAAATATGATGAGTAGGTGTTTACGTACCCATCCACGTAACATATTGATAGATAGCTTTGCTATACTATTACCAATGTTATTCGGTGTTATTGATATTCCAAAAGGTGTTATTTTTTCTATATTACAATTAAGCATGTCATCCTCTAAAAAGTTTAATCTTTCGGCTATTTTATTAAAACATTAACCGTAGAATAATAAACTTTGAAACTGAAAATTGGTTAATTTTAAATAATGTAATGGCTTGGCTCTTCATTTATTTTAATCAATTTCCCATCCATTTCTTCTGCCTCAGATCTTTTCATTAGTATGAACTTTCCATTTATCTGAACAGCCACCCCATGCCAAGGCGTTAGCCAATTATCGCAAGTTGGCATCATATGAATTCCTATTTTAAGGCTACTCACAGGCTGAGGATGGATTGATAAACGAATTGCTGATGGAAACTGTTGAGCAAGTAAATTTCCCCATGCCCAACTATGTTGAATAACACCAACTGCACGTTGGCGAGCATTTTTTTGCAATGCATTTTTAGAGCCTGAATAATTAGGTAATAAGCTATCTTCATAAAGAAAACGGGTTATTGCTCTATATAGACTTAATCCGTCTTCACTCCCAGTCAACTGTTTTTTTATTACCCCAATAGCTAATGAATATTTTTCAACTAATAATTTACGAGAATGGTTATAACAATTATTCGATGTATTAAACTCTTCAACATGGCTCAAATTAAAAATTGAAATATAATTTAATTCTAATTCACATAATAACCTATTAAGTTTATCTTGATAATCATCAATGATACCATCGCAAACGCCAATTAGCTCACCGAACACATGACCATCTGAACAAATAATCATTTCAGCGCCTGGAGGATAATAAACCTTTATTCTTTCACATAACGAGTTGAGAAAAACCAATGATAACTTTTCTGCCATATCAGGAAGTTTTCCCAATACTTTTTTGCTATTGGGTGATTTTGTAGGAAATGCCGGCAGTATAAACATTATCGGTTTAGATTGTATTAAAAATGCTTTAACCCTAGGAAGATGAACCTTTAAAATAATTTCTTCCTCCTCCTCAAGCGTCATTGAAGATAGATTAAAACGGCGTCTATACTGCAATATTTCATTTAATATCTTTCGTGATATCACATCTATATAAAGAAAATCCATAACGACACCCAATACATTAAACATATCATAAAAAAAATATTACAATCACCAATTTAAAAATAAATTATTAATTTATTCTTCATTTTAATTTACTATAATAAATCAAATGCAAATATTATTTTTTTTAACAGATAATCCGTTCAACTTGTTAGAAAGGAATATTTAATATATAGGTATATTATTATTTTATTTTTTATTATTTAATTTAAATAATGTTGGATAATGTTTTGGATTTAGACGTAAAAATAATAGTAGAGTTATCAATACCATTAAAATATGTGCCACCCACACCCACGTAAAACTTTGACTAACGCCATGTAACCATGCTGCAAACAGAGGACCAAAAGCAGCAATAATGAATCCACCAGCCTGCATCAACGACGTTAATGCCCCTGCACTAACAGGATGTGGAAGGTGATCTAAAGATGTAATAATGCTCAATGCAAAACAGCCACCTAACCCTGCCCCAATTAAACATACCCATAAATAGGGTAATGCTTGTGGAAATATGACCAAACCTGCAAAACCCATCATTTGGCTACATAAGGTGACCCCCAACCAAAAACGCCGGTCAATATTATGAGCAGCTAAAACAGGTATTAATAGCGCCGAAAGCGCCTGACATACACTCAACAGAGCGACTAATGAACCACTTAATGCACTACTCAGCCCTTGTTCAATGAAAAATGGTGCCAGCCAAGTCACTACTGAGCCATAACCTGCATTGATAAAGCCAAAGCCAATCATAAGCAACCAAGCTCTTGGCTTAGCTAGAAATGCCAAAACAGAACCATTACCCGTTGTATTCAATGAGCTAGATGTACGAATATTTACGATGACTGCAATCAACGCAAATAAAGCAGGTAATGCCATCCACGCTAACGCGGCTTGCCAATGACCTGATGATCCCGCGACTAATGGTGTTAATTGTGCCCCTATTGCTCCGCCGGCCATAAGCATGGAGGAATATAAGCCAGTCATAACTGCCATTTTATGAGGAAAATGTAATTTAATTAAACCCGGAAAAACAGCTTGGATATAGGCTGCACCTACCCCGCACATGAATGCTGTTGCGAGCAATTGCCCACTATCTGAGACGAATAAACGCGATAGGGAACCAATCAATAGCAGCAATACCGCAACACTAACCCCTATTCGCTCCCCTAACCGCCGGTTCAAGGCAGGTACAATTAATGCACCGATCCCCATTAACAGCATCGGTAATAACGTTAATAATGATATTGCTTGGTAATTCATCCCTGTCGTTTGGATAATCTCTTCAATCAGGGGACCCGGCCCTGTCATAAAAGGCCGTAAATTGATCCCCACTAAGATGATCGTCAGGACTAAACCAAAAGATGCTGTTTTACGCTCACCCATTAATGCTGTTGTTCCCACCAAAAAGAGTACAGTTGTGGTTGTGTCTCATGTTCAGGTTTTAATTGCGTAAACGATAACCCAACCTGCTGATGGGGCTCTACTCTTAGCGAAGCAGCGATAGCTTCTGTCGATAAACCAAAGGGCTCCGCATCCTGATTTGAATAAGCGTAAAAAATCCGTGTAATACCCGCCATACGCATTGCAGCTAAGCACATCGGGCATGGCTGTCCACTGGCATACACCACACAATCTTCTAACCTAACCCGCCCTAATGTTTCTCCAGCTTGGCGTAACGCCATCAGCTCCGCATGTGCAGTTGGATCACTCAGTTCAAGCATTTGATTGACCCCTGTTGCGATCACTTTACCATCGCATACAATAATCGCCCCAAATGGGCGCCCACCAGCTTTCACATTCTCTCTAGCCAATGAAATCGCTTGCTGCAAAAATTGTTTATCTAACATTACTTCGCTCCTGAATTTTCTAGAATTTCAATCAGATTGCGATATCCTTTCTGTTTTGCCAACGTCAGAGGCGATTTTCCACTTGCATCCGCTAAATTAACATCAGCCCCACCTTTAATGAGCTGTGTCACAATGGTTGCATATTTCTCACTACCATCACCGAGTATGATAGCTTCAATTAACGCAGTCCAACCTAAGCGGTTAACATGATTGATATCGACGCCTGCATCAATCAGAGTTTGTACTGTTTTTACATGTCCACGTTCAGAAGCGGGGATCAATGCTGTCCCACCGTATCGATTGGTACTTTTCAGATCTGCCCCATGCGCTAACGTCATTTCAAGAATTTCTTGTAGCCCACGTGCCCCTGCATATAAATATGGCGTATCTTGTATTGCATCACGCGCATTGACATTCGCCCCTTGTTCGATCAAAAAGCGTGCTACCTCAATTTGGTTTTTATGCGTTGCCGCCATCAGAGGTGTACGTAGGCGTAAATCGCGTTGTTCCAGATCGGCTCCCTGCTTAACCTGTTGCATAACTGCCTGAAGATTGCCCTGTTCAGCTAATGCAACTAGTGATGAATTTGATTGTGCGAATGATTTAGTCATAAGTAGTAGAAAGATCCCCATTACACTTAACAAGTACATTTGCCAATTGGTGACGAATAATCGCATTTTCATAGTAACCTCCTCAGTAAACTATTTAATTTACTGAAAATATATGATATTTAAAAATTAAATATTTAAATGATAGGTATTTGCAAAATGAATGCTCTATTAAATTTGGTTTTACTCAAAACTTTTATTGCGGTCGCAGAAACAGGTAACTTTACTATTGCTGCTCAACACCTTAATTCAACGCAATCTACGGTAAGTCAACAAATCCAACGTCTTGAAGCACTTGTCGGCCAGCCTTTGTTCATTCGTAGCCATCGACTATTAACCTTAACAGAAACAGGTGAAATATTGCTCAGTTACGCGAAAAAAATAATCACTCTTAATGATATGTTTTTCATGAAAGCCACGGGTAATGCGGTGATCCAAACGCTGCGTCTTGGTTTTCCGGAAGACTTTGCTTCAGGGCAAGTTACCCCAACACTGGCTGCTTTTATGCAAGAGCAGCCAAATATTCGTTTAGAAGTGACCAGCGGTTTAAGTCGTCAGTTACATCAACGCTATCAGAACGGTGAACTTGATTTAATTATTGTTAAACAGCGCAAAGGGGAATTTAATAGTCATTATTGCTGGCCAGAGCCATTGTGTTGGCTAACTAGCCTTGATAACCACCACCTCAATACTCATTCTTTACCCTTAATTGTTTTCCCTGAAAATGGCTTGTATCGTAACGATATGTTCCGCTTACTGGATATTGAACAGCGCCCTTGGCATATTACCTATACTTGCACAAGCCTTGCTGGTATTCAAAGCGCCATTACCGATGGACTTGGCATCAGTTTATTACCACTGCGAGCTAAGCTACCACAGCATCGGATACTTACTGCACAAGAAGGCTTTCCTGATGCAGAGGAGATGGAAATTGCTATGCATGTCCATGGCAATTCAGAAGTGGTTTTAACGCTAGCTGAACGCCTAGCACGACAATTTGAACAACTTTGATAAAGAACATGATATGCATAAACTATTTGAGCACCTAATCACACTAGAAAAAAAGCTACATCATTATTCAAATAGAGATAATTTAGAATTTCTTGAAAATGTTCTGCACCAAGCGTTTTTAGAATTTTGCCGCTCTGGTGTGAGCGCCGATAAAACAGAGACACTTTTAGCTCTCACTCAAGCTAATAATTTATTGGAAATTCACTCCGAAAATTTCCAATGTGCACAGATAGATGCGAATACAGTGCTCATCACCTATTTAAGTTTTCAACTTGATAATGAGATACGTATTAAACAAACACTACGCTCATCGATTTGGAGCAAAAATCAGCACAATCAATGGCAGCTCCGTTTCCACCAAGGAACACCACGTTCGTGATAAACACTTTATTCTGCACAGTAACATTCATTACTTGTACATTTTCCTGTAACACCTAAATAAATAAGGAATTTCAAATAAAAAGACACCCTACTCGACCTAGCTACGACCCCTATAATTGTAATAGTGGTATACCTCATATACCTGATACACACTGGGATCCACATTCAAAAGCATGGGAGTTCAATGATGTACAAGTTAATCATGACTCCATCCCAGCAAGCTTGCCACCTGAAATCAAGAATGCATTAAAGAACAATATTTGTCTTGTTTGTGGTGAAAAAAATTGCCCGTATCTTAAAGAGAAAGATTTTCAAGAATTAATTAAAGCGATCAATAGTGGCGATAAGACAGGTGCTTTAAGAGTTTACAATCAAAGATTTGCGTAATTCAGGAATATGAAAAAAAGCATTATAATAGCGAGTTTAGATAGAGCCAGAGTCGCAAGGGAAAGACAAGGTCCATGTGGTTATTCAGGGCCTATACAGTCAACAGGTATTATTGCAATGCCAGGGATATGGAGTGCGTGGAATAATCTACTTGCAAGTACAGGAAGTAATACAAATAGTTATGCATATACTATAAATTTCAATACATCTTCTAATTTAGAGTCTTCTTTTGATGTTCAAATTAAATATCCTGTTGCCGATGGAATAAAAACAATTGATACCGTAGGACCTGGTTCATATTTTATAGAGGCAACTGGAGCAGGGTTTTCCAGTATTCGCATTAAATCACATTCAGTACCTATAACAGTTCGGATTGAATATCCGAAAGAGTAATCACATAAAAATGTATATACTCTAAATAATTCGAGGTGCAGCTAGGCGACAAGAGAAGATAGGCGGGTAGTATAAATAAACTATGTGACTCGGCGAGCTTATCGTAGTCAACAACCCTGCAACTTGAAGTATGACGAGTATAAACAACCTAAAGGTGCAATAGCATTATATTATTGCTCCTTTATTTTTATATGCATTAATAATAGATTGCAATATTATTTCATTTAAAACTGGCTGAGCATAAGACTTTTCTGTCATCATTTCAGTCCATATACTCGATGGAGAAGAAACATCTACCTCATTGAAAAATAAAGAAAATGATTTACTAACATTCCGCATAAAAAGTTCATTTAATTTATCTGAACAATTAGCATTCTTTTTTAATTCAATCCATAAAAAGTGACGATTTTTAAACTCTGAATTACCGACTTTAAGTACAGAAACACACTCTTTTTCTAAAATAAACTCATCATTTTCAAATTTGTAGACGAGCCTATCGTTGTTACCTGCCACTGAACAAGCTATTGATAAGACACCAACAATAGCGATTAAAAAATTCTGGATCCATCGACTCACTCAAATATCTCCTTTATAACAAATAAAAAATAATAACTTCTATATTAGCTTGTTATACATTTAGTTTCAGTGACCCAAAATACAAAAATCCCCCAGCAAGATAACCCTACTGGGGGATTAATTTAGCAATAGGCTTATGATACAAGCCTAAACACAATTACAGAACGTCAACGCAGTTCAGTTCTTTGAATGCTTGTTCTAAACGAACAACCATTGAATCTTGTGCTTTGCGCAGCCATACACGTGGGTCATAGTATTTTTTGTTAGGTTTGTCCGCACCTTCTGGGTTACCCAACTGACCTTGCAGATAGCCTTCGTTCTTTTTGTAGTAGTTCAGGATACCATCCCAAGTTGCCCACTGAGTATCAGTATCGATGTTCATTTTGATAACACCGTAGCTAACCGCTTCTTTGATTTCAGCAGCACTTGAACCTGAACCACCGTGGAATACGAAGTCTAGGCTGTTGTGTGGCAGATTAAATTTCTCAGAAACATAGTCCTGTGAATTACGCAGAATTTTTGGCGTTAATTGTACGTTACCTGGCTTATAAACACCGTGAACGTTACCGAAAGAAGCTGCGATAGTAAAACGTGGGCTAACTGCGCTTAGTTTCTCGTAAGCGTATGCAACGTCTTCTGGTTGAGTGTACAGTTCGGAGCTATCCATACCTGTGTTATCAACACCATCTTCTTCACCACCAGTACAACCTAACTCAATTTCCAACGTCATGTCGATTTTCGCCATGCGAGCTAAGTATTTGGCACAGATTTCAATGTTTTCTTCTAATGTCTCTTCTGACAGGTCAATCATGTGTGAAGAGAATAGCGGTTTGCCCGTTTTCGCATAGTGTTTTTCACCCGCATCTAACAGACCATCAATCCATGGCAGAAGTTTACGCGCACAGTGGTCAGTATGCAGAATAACAGGTACACCATAGTGCTCAGCCATTTGATGCACATGATATGCGCCTGAAATTGCACCTAAGATTGCAGCTTGTTGGCCTTCTGCTTTCAAGCCTTTACCAGCGATAAATGCAGCACCACCGTTAGAAAACTGAACAATCACTGGAGCACGTACTTTCGCTGCCGCTTCAAGTACGGCATTAATTGAGTCTGTACCGACACAGTTCACAGCAGGCAATGCAAAGTTATTTTCTTTAGCAACTGCGAAAACTTTCTGTACATCATCACCTGTGAGAACACCCGGTTTTACAAAATCAAAAATTTTAGACATTTGAAAAGGTCCTGTGTTAAACAGACTGCTTTATGCAGTCTGTTGTTCATGACAAATTAATTACGCTTTAGCACGTTCTTCCAGCATCACAACTGCTGGGAGCTTTTTACCTTCAACAAACTCAAGGAAAGCACCGCCACCAGTTGAAATGTATGAAATTTTATCGGCAATATCGAATAGGTCGATAGCCGCTAGGGTGTCGCCACCACCAGCAATTGAGAAGGCATCGCTTTCTGCGATAGCACGAGCAACAATTTCAGTTCCTTTACGGAAGTTAGGGAATTCAAATACGCCTACAGGGCCATTCCACAGAATGGTTTTGGCATTTTTCAGGATCTCAGCCAAGCGCTCAGCAGACTCATCACCTAAGTCTAAAATTTGCTCATCATCTTTAATTTTTGTGCTTGATTTTAAAGTTGCTTCAGCGGTTTCAGAGAATTCGGTCGCAACACGAACATCAGTAGGAACTGGAATATGGCAGTTAGCCAGCAGTTTTTTCGCTTCAGGGATCAAATCCGCTTCGTACAGAGAACGGCCAACATTATTGCCTTCTGCGGCAATAAAGGTATTGGCAATACCACCACCCACGATCAATTGGTCAGCAATTTTAGACAGTGAATCTAAAACTGTCAGTTTAGTGGATACTTTAGAACCACCAACAATCGCTACCATTGGACGAGCTGGATTACCTAACGCTTTACCTAGGGCTTCGAGTTCTGCACTCAATAGCGGACCAGCGCAAGCAACTGGAGAGAATTTGGCTACGCCATGAGTTGATGCTTGCGCACGGTGAGCCGTACCAAAGGCATCCATCACATACACGTCACACAGTGCAGCATATTGTTTTGACAGGGTTTCGTCGTCTTTTTTCTCGCCTTTATTAAAGCGAACGTTTTCCAAAACAACTAATTCACCTTCAGCTAGCTCAACACCATCTAAGTAGTCTTTCACTAAACGCACTGGGTAGTCGATTTTTTCTGCCAGATAGTCAACAACAGGTTGCAGTGAAAATTCTTCGTTGTACTCGCCTTCAGTCGGACGACCTAGGTGAGATGTGACCATGACTTTAGCACCTTGCTTGAGAGCAGCTTCAATGGTTGGTAATGAAGCACGGATACGTGCGTCAGAAGTAACTTTGCCATCTTTTACAGGAACGTTTAGGTCAGAACGGATGAAAACGCGTTTACCCGCTAGGTCCAAATCGGTCATCTTAATTACAGACATGGTGAATCCTCTTGTTGATTCTCTATAAAATTTTCATTAATGGCTAAATGAAGATCGAGTTTACCTTATCATTCAATAGCCGTTAATTAGTTGAAACCTGTTGCTGCCATCGCCAGTGTTGTATCTAGCATCCGGTTAGCAAACCCCCATTCGTTATCACACCAAACGAGAGTTTTAATTAAATGTTTACCGCTAACACGCGTCTGGGTTCCATCGACAATCGCACTGTGCGGGTCATGATTGAAATCCATCGAAACTAACGGTAATTCAGTATAGTCTACTATACCACGAAATTGCCCGTGGGCAGCGCTTTGCAGCAGCTGGTTAACTTTAGTCACACAGACTTCACTGTGCACGGTAACACTCAAATCTATTGCTGTCACATTGGTTGTTGGTACCCGTACCGATATCGCCTCAAAGTGATCTTTGAACTGAGGGAAAATCCGCGTAATACCTGCCGCTAATTTAGTATCAACAGGGATAATGGATTGGCTCGCCGCTCGCGTTCTTCTCAAATCATGATGATAAGCATCGATAACGGGTTGATCATTCATAGATGCATGAATGGTGGTCACCGTACCTGACTCAATACCAAAAGCATCGTCCAGCAATTTTATAATTGGAATAATACAGTTTGTGGTGCAAGAAGCGTTCGAAACAATTTTATCGTCAATGGTTAAGCTACCATGATTAACGCCATACACAACGGTTGCATCAAGATCATCAGTACCAGGGTGGGAGAAGAGAACTTTTTTTGCGCCAGCTTCAAGGTGTGCTAAACCATCTTCACGGGAGCCATATGCTCCACTACAATCTAACACAACGTCAATGCCAAGTTCTTTCCAAGGCAGAGCACTTATGTCAGGTTGATGAAACAGACGCATATTGTCATCACCTACCTGTAATAGCGAACCATTCAAACGGACATCCCAAGCAAAACGCCCGTGACTGGAGTCATACTTAAGCAAATGGGCAATCCCTTCTGGGGCTGCTAGTTCGTTAATTGCGACAACGACAATTTCTGCACGTCGTCCAGATTCATATAACGCCCTAAGTACACTCCGTCCGATCCGGCCAAAACCGTTAATCGCTACTTTTATTGGCATCCTACACCTTGAATTTTAGCAAAATCACACGGCTGATAAGGATAACTGACTCACACAAACTCTACTGCTCATTTTAACTGTTAAACATCAAAAGTGTGCTTCACTCGACACTTTTGAAATATTTTAGCCAATTAGTCACAGCAACTGAAACGGTTCAGCTAATAAGAATTAGATTAAGGGATATACTCAGAGAACGCAATAGTAAAACTCAATCATATGCACAAAAAAACAACGCCCCTGCACCAAAATTGATACAGAGGCGTATTTTAGCGATGTTAGCAGCCACTCTTTAGGCTACTAAATAGCTTAATTAAGTAGAGACTTAGCCGCTTTAACTGCATTCTCAGCAGTAATGCCAAACTCTTTGAACAGTTCTTCAGCTGGTGCAGACTCACCAAATGAGTGCATACCAATAATCGCACCATTCAGGCCGGTATATTTAAACCAGTAATCTGCAATACCTGCTTCAATCGCAACACGTTTAGTCACATTTGAAGGCAGAACAGCTTCACGGTATGCCGCATCTTGTTTATCAAATACCTCAGTTGAAGGCATTGAAACAACACGGATCTTACGACCTTCGCCAGTCAGCTGATCAGCAGCTTTCACCGCTAACTCAACTTCTGAACCTGTTGCAATAAAGATCAGCTCAGGTTGGCCTTCGCAATCTTTCAGGATATACGCACCCTTCTCGATCTCAGCTAATTGTTGAGCTGTACGTGGTTGCTGTTCCAGATTTTGACGAGAGAAGATCAGAGCACTTGGGCCATCTTTACGCTCAACCGCGTATTTCCAAGCCACCGCAGATTCAACTTGGTCACAAGGGCGCCATGTATTCATGTTTGGTGTCACACGTAGGCTTGCCAACTGCTCAACAGGTTGGTGAGTCGGACCATCTTCCCCCAGACCGATAGAGTCATGAGTATAAACAAAGATGCTACGGACTTTCATCAATGCCGCCATACGCACTGCATTACGTGCATATTCAACGAACATCAGGAAGGTTGCACCGTAAGGAATAAAGCCACCATGCAGAGCAATACCATTCATAATCGCAGACATACCAAACTCACGCACGCCGTAGTGAATATAGTTACCGGCAATGTCTTCATTCAAAGGCTTAGAACCAGACCACATGGTCAAGTTACTTGGTGCCAAGTCAGCAGAACCGCCAAGGAACTCAGGTAATACTTTACCAAATGCTTCTAATGCATTTTGTGATGCTTTACGGCTAGCAATATTGGCTGGATTTGCTTGCAGATGCTCAACGAATTTTTTCGCTTCTGCATCAAAGTTAGCAGGCAGCTCACCCGCCATACGGCGTGTAAATTCTTCAGCTAATTCTGGGAAAGCTTTTGCATAAGCGGCAAACTTGTCATTCCAAGCTGCTTGTTTTTCTTTACCTGCACTACGCGCATCCCAAGCTTGGTAGATATCTTGTGGGATTTCAAACGGTGCATAGGTCCAACCTAACGCTTCACGTGTTGCTGCGATTTCTGCATCGCCTAATGGTGCGCCATGAACCGCTTCGGTACCTGCTTTATGTGGAGAGCCAAAACCAATAATGGTTTTGCACATAATCAGAGTTGGTTTATCCGTTTCACGGTGCGCTTCTGTGACTGCTGCATGAATTTGATCTGCATTGTGACCATCGATATCACGAATAACATGCCAGCCATAAGCTTCAAAACGTGCTGCGGTATCGTCTGTAAACCAGCCTTGAACATGGCCATCGATAGAAATGCCATTGTCATCGTAGAACGCAACCAGTTTGTTAAGTTTTAGCGTACCTGCTAATGAACAGACTTCGTGAGAGATACCTTCCATCATACAACCATCGCCCATAAACACATACGTGTGATGATCGACGATGTCATGACCAGGACGGTTGAATTGTGCCGCTAATGTGCGTTCTGCAATAGCAAAACCGACTGCGTTTGCAATACCTTGCCCTAATGGACCTGTCGTGGTTTCAACACCTGGAGTATAGCCATATTCAGGGTGGCCCGGGGTTTTAGAATGAAGTTGGCGGAAATTTTTTAACTCATCGATAGATAAGTCATAACCCGTCAGATGCAGCAAGCTATAGATCAGCATTGAGCCATGGCCGTTTGATAACACAAAACGGTCGCGGTTAGCCCAGTGTGGATCAGCTGGGTTATGATTCATATAGTCACGCCACAGAACTTCAGCAATATCAGCCATGCCCATAGGCGCGCCAGGGTGCCCTGATTTTGCTTTTTGAACCGCATCCATACTCAGAAAGCGGATAGCATTAGCAAGGGTTTTACGAGTCGTCATTAGTATACTCCAGGTCGGATAAAAACGTACTTAAACCAATTTTCACAACGCAATATGGAATTATTGCAATTTTTCATAGGCAAACTATGAAACTAACGCAATTTGTTCCATACAGCAATTATTCGTGACATTCGCGGCCACGAATTGTCAATAAATTAAGCTACCGTAAAGCTGAATCCATTCCATTGCGCAAAATATCACTTAAAGATAATTTTTTTGCGCAAATCATTGCCCTTATTAAACCTGAGTTTACCATCAGGGATCAAGGTGATTTGTGCATCTTATACTTTAATGGGCAACAATAGTGATTATTGACAAGTTTTTCTATGAAAATTCGCTCTATGCTCTAAATAATTCGAGGCGCAGTAGAGGACGAATTAAGCTACCTAAAAGCCTATACATAAATAGGTAACTCGTATAATAAACAGGGAGGCTCTATCTTAGTCAAAAGTACTACAACTTGGAGTATGACAAACATCACTATCAAAGCTGGAGAGCTGATGTGTTTCTTATGGCACAAAAAATACCATGTTATTAAATTAGTTTTATTATCATATCGTTAACTGATACTAATCATCGCTTTTAAATAGCATAGTCACCGATTAGACTATCTATACTCTAAATAATTCGAGGTGCAGCTAGGCGACAAGTGAACCAATCGCTAGGCGCATAGAAAACTATGTGACTGGCGTGAGTGAACGTAGTCAACAACGCTGCAACTTGAAGTATGACGAGTATACTTGTGACTCACACTTTCGAGGTTTTATTGTGCTGTTTGAGATTTTCAGAAATATCGTTCATTACGGCTTCCACTTTTTAGTGCCTATTTTATTTGGCTATCTGTTTTGGCGAAAAAATTGGAAACTGGCAGCACTGTTGATGATCTCAACCATGGCGATCGATTTAGATCATTTATTGGCAGATCCGATTTTTGATCCCAATCGCTGCGGCATTGGTTTTCATCCGTTACATACTGGTTGGGCAGCTATCGCTTATGTGGTGATATTTTTGCTGCCATCATGGAAGTTAAAAGCAATTGCAGTAGGCTGCTTGTTCCATCTTTTTACTGATTCATTGGATTGTTATATGGGAACATACATATAAATGAATAATGAATAATGAATAATGAATAATGAATAATGAATAATGAATAATGAATATTCATTATTCTCAGCCAGCAGCCATCGAAATGAATGAAATGTTTAGCATTAACATTTAAAAGCACCTTTCAAATTAGATTAAAAATATCAAAACTTTAAGGTGCAATTAAAATAGCCAGTACTTATGATTTTTTGCTAAATTCTCATTATCGATAATTTTTAGTAAGCGAACCCTGACATTCTACGATATAAATAGATAATTTATTCAATATATACAGATAAGTCCACTGCAGCGCTATATATACCAGGCGAAAGCCAGCGAGCATAATCTATACATAAGTTCCAAGTTAAACCTAAATTAAATCCATTGTTACTACCTTCAGTGGGTTCTATAGCAACATCATCGTATGTTATTTTTTCACCTGTGAACATAATATTACCTTCACCTTTACAAAACAGCTCAGGATCTACTGGTTCATCTTCTTCATATATAAAACCTTCAATAAATAGGTTGGCATCAAGATTACTACCACTACCACTATCAATTGTTGGCATTAATTGGTTTTTAGCATATACAACACCTTTATTTACCCGAGCAGAAACTTCAACATTGAACCAAGGCTCTTCGGGTTTATCGCAAGTTCCATTGATAGTCATATTTTCTGAAGCAAATATCCCATCATCAGATAAAGTTGATACATGATATTTTAATGACCTATTTCCATTAATACTGATATTACAAGCTGGCTCAGTTATGACTTCAAAAGCAATAGATTTAGCAGGTATAGATATATTACCTAATGGGTTACTCGACCTAGAAATAAAATATAATGTATCGACTCTAATACCACTTTTTAAACCAAGATAATATAAACCAGGCTGGATTAAATCAGTTGATAAAAATTCAATATCAACTCCTACTACTGACCAGGTAAGCGTTCTAGCCTCCGAATCCCTAAAAAAATTGTCATATGGAGGTGAGGTAGGATAATGGTAAAGATAAAGGCAATATGGATTACCCTCCGTCGGTGTTAAACTAGAATATGATTCTTCACGTCCATTGATATAAGTAAAATTACTGTGTGAGATTCGTTCAATTGTTTCATACCAAGTTGCGTCTACAACATAATTCAAACTTGCATGACCCACAACTTCATTATCTTCATTATATAGATAAAAATAATAACGATCGTCTTTGATATAAAACTCATCATTACTAATACAGCTTAATCTATTTGTTGATATGGCGGAGAAAGGTAATGACTCATCATATTTAGCGGTATTCATTTTTCGTGATCCCGAACGCTCATCTGATACATAAACTTGAGAGAAATCAGTATCAGGTGGCAATGTAACTGGATATATTTCCGCATAGGCAATAGGAAAGTAAACTAAAAACAATCCAAGCAGAAAGCTTATTTTAATATTTTTCATCATTAACTCTCTAGTCATTTTAAACCCAATACAATTACTGACAATTTAATGCCATTCTCTTGATTGGATTGTCATCAGTAATTTTAATATTTTGCAAATTAGAAAAAAACACATAACATGAAGAAGATACACTGCTTCCCCATTGAATATGTAAGCGCCCTGAATTAGGTAATCCACTCATATAAAGCAAACTATTATCGCCAACAATACCGGTGTTTTCTTCAGGAAAACTGTCATTATCACTATCCGTTTCATTTCTTACTAATGTAGCTACTGCACCAAATGGAATAACATTATCTTTGTAAGTTAAGCTCATAATCGCTTGCATACCAACACGTGTAGGAAATTTAGCTTTAACTACAGCGCCTTTTGTTGGATAAACATTTTTAGACGTTTTTGGTAGAGTCACATCATTAGGTAATGAATTAACATTTAGGCCTATCATATTTTTTGAGTAAGCATTCGCATTTGATGAAATGGCATAACCGAACATATCTATTTTTCCGCTGCCGTTACTCAGCAATGTTCCATCAGCATCTGGCGCTTCAACTAAAATAATCGAGTTACCTAGAGTTCGAGAAAGTGTCACTCCACCTGAATGAATAACTGCACCACCATTGATACTTGCATTAGTTGATGATGAATTGGTCGAATGACTATACCCTCCAGAAATATTACCTTTAGTTGTATTATAATTAACATTAATTGAACTATTAGTATCTTGATCATGATTCCCTAAGCTATGGGATAGAGAATAAGATAAATTATTATCTAATATAGAACCATGTAATCCTAATTGCTGACTATATCTACCTTGACTATCTTTTGAGATATAATAGCTACTACTCATATTTCTGATATTTTCTTCATTTGTAAACAAACTGAAAGGAACATTAATATTAAGTGATACTTGATGATTTTTAGGCCAATCATTACTGTTATTAGATTTACGGTAGTCAATACTGTAATTAATGTTATAGTTAATCCCTTTAAAACTATTATTATACCCCGTTGAAAGCTGAGTGGTTTCTGTATTCGAATCCCAGTAATCTGTTTTACTACCACTTAAGTACATTGACCCATAAATACCAAAGGATTGAGATATTGCCGTTCTAAAACTAGAACGCTGCCTTAATCCTAGCCAAGGAGCTACCCCCTCCCGTAATTCATAATTATTATTGTTAAAATCAGAAAAACTAAAAAAGTGACGTGTCGAATAACGTAGCGCAGTTAAATCAACATTTGTTCCTGTTGAAGTTAAGCTCTTTGAATATTTGATCCTAAATGACTGCCCTTCTTTTTTGTCACCTGATAAAAAAGAAGCAGACGCATGCGTCATATCGATAGAAAGTGCACCGAAATAACCCAGAGAGATCCCTGTTCCTATAACGCCTGAAAAATAATCTTTAGAAAAAAGAGAGCCGCCATACAATGTAGTATCATATGGTAACCCATAAATTAGGCTTCCTAAAATAAACTTAGCTCGCTTAGATGCGCGTGTTAAATTACCGTTATATTCACCCGCAGTCACTTCATACTTCATTCCCCCAGCTCTTAACATCACAGGCAATGATGAATAAGGATAAGTGAAGGTTCTTTCTGAGCCATCTTCTTCTCGAATATTAACTTGTAAGTCACCTGAAGACCCTGTTGGATATAAATCCCTAATACTAAAAGGCCCCGGAGCAACATACGTTTGATAGACTAAATTACCATTTTGCTTAATGGTTATTTGAGCATTTGACTGTGCAATGCCATTAATCTCAGGCGAAAACCCTCGCAAACTTGAAGGAAGCATTTGTTCATTTGAAAAAAATTTAATACCTTTAAATGGAATACTATCGAAAATATTATTTCCTGTTGAGTTCTCACCAATCACCACTTCACTACGAAGTGCATTAATTGCTCGGGTGATATACGTATTAGAGAAACGTGAATTTTTGTTTGTATAATTTTGCCTACCCGTTGAATTAGAGTAATAATAACGATAATTGCTTCTAAGACGCCAAGGCCCTAAATTAGCTCCACCATTTAAACTAAAAAAAACATTATCTCTATTCGTTTTATCACCGTAATATGAATCACTTCGGCTACGGCTGCCATTAAGATTATAAGAAAATAAAATTGCCGGAATACCATTTTCTAACATACTTTCAGGAACATAACCATTAGCTCGATTATTCATATATATTTGGGGGATACTAATATTCACTCGTAGCTTGGATAGTTCAGCACTAACTGATGAATCAGGTATTAATCGGCTTAAATCTGTAATGCTTTCCACATCGGTTATTTTTTGTAATGCTTCTGTTGCAGAAAAATTAACACCCATTTCTTGAAGCGTAGGTTTTGTAAACTCTGGGCTAACCTCATCATTATCTTTTTTTATAAAACTGATATCAAAGTTACCAATATTTTTTTTATTAACAAAAATAGTAACATTGTATTTGCCTTCAGGGATCGCATTACTCTTTTCAAATCTAGTCAAATCGATAGAGTTAGGGTCAATGCCTGACTTCAATGATAATAAATTTGGATCAAAAAAATCATCAGCATAAGAATAACTAGCAATACAATAAGAGATAACACTCAAGAAAAAAAATCTATTTTTTTTCTTGTAGGAATTGTGTAATTTCATAGTTACATCTCATCTTTTTATAATTTTATGGTTTCTTTCGGCAAACTTTGCATACGTTCATTGCGCAATCGCCATATCACTTTACTATTACGATAGTTACCCTGAGGTAATTGATAATTTTGAACCCCAAAAGGAGGAACCATTTCAATCGGTTTTTTATTACCAAACTTAAAATCCCCTACGGATAATTCGCTAAAAATCAAATAAATAGGTGAATCATTTTTGACCTGAAGAACATTATCCACCACACTGAAACTTAATTTATCTTTAACTGATTTAACGTTAACACTTTTAATTAACTCAGGACGATAATAGAATTTGTAGTATATAACTGTTGTAAATGTTAAATTACTCTCTGTATTCTTGAATTTAATTGTATTTTTTGAACCTCTGGGTGGAATAGCTTTCAATACAATAAAGAATACCGACTCCCTATCTTGAGGTAATAAATTTAAGTTACCTGAACTTTTAATTTGCCATGAATACTCCGCTTGGCTTTCTAACCGATAAAGCGGAGGAGTTATTATAAAAGGAATATCATCATCATTAGCTTTTTTATTCTCCCGCATGGCCTCATTCGGTATTGAAATACTCGCTTGAATTAAATATGGATAATTTTCTAAGTTTTTTAATGAAAAAGATATTCCCCGACTACCATGTTCAAAAACCAATCTTTTATGGACAAAGCTCAATCCATCAATATGCTTATTTCCGTAAGCGCTAGCTATCAGAAACCATAACGAAACAAAAATAAGAAAAAAATTCTTTTTCATTGATTTCCTCCACACTCATGAATATAAGCATTAGTTTTCCCACCGAAATCATTCATCAATCGCCAAGATAAATTTTCTATTTTCTCTTGTCCTTTTAAAGTTTCACTAGAATAAGGCGGGATCATCGTATTTTTAAATTTTTCATTTTTACTTTTAAAGTCAACAACGGTTAAATAATAAGGTGTTGGATTAGTCATTTTTATTTCTTTGTTAGCACAAGATATAATTAATTTATTATAAGAATCACTTACAAGCATTTCTAAATTTTTAGGGCGATAATATAATTTTATAATTAAGTTAGTAACTATAGTCAAACTACCTTTTTTTTCATTCTTCTTTGGCGGAATAGCTCTAGCACTAAAATAAAATACACTTTCTCTGTCTGTTGGTAGACGGTTTAGCGATACAGGGAAAATACGCATCATAAATGTTGAATTGCCTTCAACACGAAAAACATTTGGGGTCGCTAAAAAATTATCTGTAATTTCGTTTTTATCATTATAAATTTCATTTTGTACTAAAAATGGAGAATCTACATTATTTTTAAATATCACTGACGATGACGTTTCTCCTTCCTCAAAAATAATTCTTGTTTTATTTAAACTAAGCCCTGCTGCATGGGAAATAAAAGACAATATCGTTAATATAAAAAAAATAAAGATTCTCATATTATTACACCTAGTCAGAATAATAGCTAAAAGTAACAAAAGCTGAAAAATCACCTGTGAACTCTTCACAGCTATTGCCGAGATCACTACAAGCTAATACCGCAGTAAATGTTTTATAGTCACCTTCTTTTTGGATGTTATTAAAAATAACATCACCGACAGAATAAGTTGTTGTTTCACTGTCATCCTTAATGGCAACCCCAAAACTTGCTAATTTATCAGTATTAAAAACTTTTCCTTGAGAATCATTGACTAAACTTCCGCCTGATATTTGGACTTTAGATGTTGCTAAATCATCAAAAGTACAATTATCCAAAGAAACATTAAATTTAGCTTTTTTACTTTGTTCCTTTATCTCACTAAAGCTGACACTACCAAAATCAATCCTATTTGTTGACTGTTCTAATCCTGTCACCAAGACATCACATAATTCTTGTTCAACATAAATAGTGAATAAAAACCGAGCTGTTTGATCATCAGGTTTAGCCGAAAAAGAGCACAAGAACAGCGCTAAGATTAAAGGTGTTGTAATCTGCTTATGGCTGAATAAATGAAATTTCAATCGCTGCATTAATATCACCTGTTGTAATTGGTTTATCTTCTATCTTAACCGCCGTGACTTTAAAAAAATTTTCACCCGAAGTTGCTTCAATCGTTGAACTAGAACCATTGAAGTTAATTTCTGTACATGAATTATTACTGCTTGCTCCACAATTTAATAATAAGAAACCGACATTAATTGACTGATCTTCAAAAAGCGTATTTTTATTGATTTTTGTATTACCTAATGTCGCTATTCCTAAAAAAACAGGAGGCTCGTCAGTTGATGACACTACATCACAGCTGTATTTAATTGAAAAAGATTTGTTATAAATGCTTTCCACCCCAGGAGCTAACTCGCTAAGAACACTAATATTAAATGACTCATCAAAAACAATATTTTGTTCACTGCTAGCATCAAACTCACAGGTCGTATTTTCAACCTTTCCACTAAAATAAAGTGTTGTTCTTGGCTCAGAATAGGATACTCCATTAACTGTTAGCATTAAAAAAATGGTAGTAAATCCCTTTTTAATTAATTGTCGATGAATACGCATCATACCCTCCTAAGTCATTAATAACTTTCCATTTAACTATTTCACCTTTTGCTGATCCAGACTCAAAACGAATGCTTGAAAATGGTGCTATCATGTTATTTTTTTTATCTGTGCTAATAACAATAGGCTTGTTATTCACCGATACACTATAAAAACTGATGTAATAAGGTGAGTTATTAACTGCTTCAACTTGGTTATCAATATTTTTAAATATTAGCGATGACTGCGCTTCTTTAGCAGTTTGTTTTAAATCAGTAGGCCGATAAAATAATTTAATAATATTATCAAAACCGATAATTACCCCTTCACTGTTTTTATCTCTCGCAGGGATCATGCGAGCTTTAAAATAAAAAACCGATTCTCTATCTTTCGGTAGTTGATTATTGACCAACATAATACGTACATCTTGCCGACTCATTTTTTCTATACGAAATAAAGGAGGAGTGATCTCAAAAGCGTCAGGATATTGTTCGCTCGCAATGGTAATTTGCGTCAGATAATTGACTTTTTCATCATTATTTCTGAGTGTCACAGACACACTTTTTTCCCCTTGTGGATAAATAATACGTGTAGCATCAATACCAACCCCCGCAGAATAAGCGAAATTATTTAGCAACAAGAAATTGGCAACAATAATAAATAACCAAATTTTTAATGACAGTGTATTTTTCATCGTTTTTTATTAAGGTGATTACAAAACTGTAATCACCTTACTTTAATTAGTTATACGCTACGCTAAAGATAACCGGTACATTCAGGATATCGGTATCATTAGCACCGTTCAGTGCAAACAGGTCTGCCTGCATTGGTAATACATTCACGGCATTACCATCTACATCCGTCACAGCACCTTGATCATCCTCACTCATAACCAGTTTTTGACTTACGCTGATTAATTGATTCGGTTTAATTTCAGTAGCAGTGCCTGAAGCAGAGTTAGTTTTAATACCCACAGCTAATGTTTTTGCATCTGTATTAGCAAAAAGATTTGGATTAAAGATACTTGCTTGACCATCTGCATACAGGCTTAAAGCACCAGAGGTGGTTTCTGCGCCAGCACAGTTAGTCAGTACTAAGTTAAAATCTTTATTCGCAATAGCAGTTGTTGGACCTTGCGTTACACTTTCAGTGGTGAAAACCCCAAAATCAACAATAGAGCCAGAGCTTGTTGCAATATCACAAGTTCCTTTTTGTAATTGTGCTTTAAATGTCACTGTTGTTGTTGTTGCCGCCATTGCAGAACTTGCAACGCCAGCCGCTAACATTAATGCAGCGATAGATGCTAATTTAATTTTCATATTGAACCTCTTTTATAATGATATAAACGTGTGGTATTCAACAGAATTCTTTCGAATTCTATTTATTAAAAAAACATTACTTACCTAGTCATTAATTATTAAACTAATGGCTATATTTCCTAAAGTGAACGATATAAATATTTATATACACTCATTATGCTTCAAGTTGAAACGTTGTTGGTGTCACTCACTTGTGCTAATCACAAAATTATTTATGCCTTTATTGATTAATTCACTTATCCCCTAGCTACCCTAAATTTATTTATTTTTTAATTGTAATCAATATAAACAACACCAGACCTTGAATATGAATTAGGGATCAGAGTACCGACATCCGTCACCACCGCCCATAATGGCGTACTTCCAGTTCTATTTTCACTTAAATCCCAGTTCAATTTGGTATTTGAGTCATAGTCATCAAACATCATACGTATAGTTAACCCACCCATTTTTATTTCTGAGGGTGATGCTCTTAAATTTACCGATGTATCTGCATTGCAAATACCGCTAAGGTGTGCAGAAGCGCTCGCATTTACAGCTGATTTTTGATCTACAGTTCCTAAATTTAATGTATCGTCGTCAAACCAAAATTCACAAACAGTATCTTCCTCCTCAACAGGTGGAAATATGATATTAATCTCCTCTCCTCCACTTGCTCCGCCCCATGAAGCATGACCATCACTACAACCTAATGTGGTATCTCCATAACACTTATGGAATCGAACTCCCCATACATATGGAACAGGTACACCTGTTGAATATCCCTGTACAGTTATTCCGCCAGGTAAGGTGTACATTTGAGTAGGGCCATCAACAACAAGGATCCATGTAGGTTCATAAATTGAGCCAGATACCGAAAACTCGGAAAAATTACCCACCTGACCAACATAAGAGATGTATGTAGAATTTGCATACCAAGCATAACTTGGTTTACAGTCAACGCCCGGTTCCCGACAACCATTATTTTGTGGCATAGTTCCATTGAAGGATAAACCACCTTGAGCTTCCTGAGTTTTCCCTATCGATAAACCAACACGACACCCCGAATAACAAATATAATTAGGGTCCGGCAACCATGTGTCATAGAGACTAATTACTAGTTTTCCACTAAATGAACCATATAGGCCAACCCATTGAGCAAAATATTTCTGCCCATCAGCAAATACTGCTAATGAATCACCTTCAATAAGCTCTGTAGAGCCCGTATCTAACTCAAAACACATAAGGCCTTGATTGCAAGATGCAGCAGTCCCGAGAGAGCGCGAACCCTCATTATCCCAAAACCCAAAAGAAACCGATGGAATAACCAAAAAAGTAAAAATATAAAAACGCAACGTAAAACAAAATATGATTACTTTACGCCTATAGCTTATATTTCGCATACCAATTCCTAAAATTAAACATATCCACTTATAATGTTAATGACTAAGCAATAACTGTGTTTATTAGTACAAACTAGAAATTAATTTTTATTTTTTCATCATGTTGCAAAATTTATTATGGCGATTTTTTCGCTCTAAAAACTAAAAAAGATTTATTTAGTTAATCACTCATAACTCAACGTATAGGTCATCACTGCGGTAAAATTACCAGAGACTAATTTTTTATTTGCCAGTGCTTCACGCTCACCTTGTACATAAGCCTTTAAACGAATAGTCATATCGCCATCTCTCAGTGGCACTGCATAGTCAGTCGAACCATCAATCGGGATCGGACGACCGTCTAAATATTCCAAACCAATTCCTGCCCCTTTAGCTTCACTATTTGGGGTAAACATCAGTAAGCCCTCACTGTTCACGGGACCGGAAAACGAGGCTTTTACAATACTACCTAATGAGGTATCACAATCTTTTAATTCAAATGTAATTAGAAAGCCCGATGTGCGAGTAAAGCGATATAGTGATTTCGTCGGCGTCACACCCAAATCATAATAGGGATTTTCAGTTCCCGGCTCGATGGTACACGGCAACGCAATCAATGTACCTTTGTAGTGAATGTCGACTGTGGAATCCGCCCTTGCTGACCATGACGAAAACAGCAAACTCGACAATAATAAGGTGCTACTCCAGCTAAAGACTTTTTTCATCATCATCTCATCCACCTTACGGATAGCGTATTTCGACTGTGCCTGTGGCACGAAAATCACCTTCCAGTAAATCCACCGCCGGATCTCTGACAGGAACCGCTGACAATGGAATGACAGCAGAGCCACCACTCGACATCACAATCGGGATATTGGCATCATCCGGCGCAACGACTTGTCCTTGATAATACAAACGGATTGCAAGGCCATTACGATTAGTCAGCACAGCATTATTATCGAATGATCTGGCCTCCATCCCTGTATAACCCAGATAAAGTCGTACATCGTTCCCGAGATCATCGCCACAAGTGACTCTCAATGAGAAATTCTGCATGTAATTAATGCCATCAATTTTGGTAATCCCCACTTCATCAAAATCCACCATAATGGGATCATTATCCCCCGTGATATCACAGGGAGGATTGCCAATGAGATTACCGGTAAAATTGACGCGTGTTGATGCATTCGTAAACGGTGCATTGAAGCTAAGCAGCAATATTGCTATCGCACACCAAGCCGCTGACTGTTTGAATCGCTGAAGTTTCATTAGTTATACTCCACCGTCAGTAATGCGGAAGCGTCAAACTCACCATCATCCAACCCGACATTCGCATTTTTCACCGGAACAACCGTTAATGTAGGCTCATTGCCATAGGAAAACGGGATCTCATCATTAAATGAAAAAGGGTGACCATTTTGCTTCACCAGTAGACCTAAACCAGTTCTGTCAGTTCTTAGCAATCGATAGCCGCCCGCCGTAAAATCTGCCCCTGTGTTATCTTCAAAAAATAAATTCAACGACGTTCCATTGACGGCATCATCACAATGTAAGCTGTACGGTATCGGCCGCTCATACGCCACACCATCAATGTTTTTAATGATCATGTCCCCAAAATCTACTTCAATGATTTCATTATCATTTACATCACATGTTTTCAGTTCGATCCGCACTTTTACGGTAAAATCCAATTGTTCTGATCCAGCAAAACTACTTATAGGCAACCATAACGTACCCAGTATCAGTAATGCGCTACAACCAAGCCTTGTCATTGCGCCCCCTTACTCATACAACATTTCAAAAGAAATCAGCGCAGAATACGCGCCCGGCTGCATCAATTGTGCTGTACGCACTGGCGTTACCGTGTAAGTCAGTGTAGATTGCCCCGACGGCAACAAAACGGGATTGCTATCAAGATTGATCGGCAATGTCTGCCCTGCTGTATTATTCAACACCAACCCCAATCCCTGCACACCATTGACCTTGATGTAGTTCGACATAAAAGGTACCGTTGGGGCAATAAAACGAATTTTGATTACAGGTTGGGTGCTACTCCACGCGACTTGTCCCGTACGCACATTTTCAACAGTACTCATGACTTCAAGGCAATCTTGCAGCTCTAAATGAAATTGCGTGGGCCGTCCTCTGTCGCCAACCGCTTTTAACTCCGCCGTTTCAGTATTACCTAATTCAACCGCTTGATACGCCGAGGTCATCGCTAAACGGCACGGACTTTCGGTCAGTGAACCCGACACATACAGCGCACCGTTGGCACCATCGACCTGCCAGTTATCCACGGGACGATACAAACGCGTATTGTTATCCTCGGCCTGACTGCCCCATGAACAGACAAGTACGCTGCCAAACAACACAGAGGTGACAGCATGATGGAGTAATTTGTGTGTCATCGGTTATTCCTTATCGTCATGATGCAGACAAAGCAAATGTAATCGGCTACGGCGTTGCTGGCTTATCGTTCGGTACCACATGGCATTGACTACCTTGGCACTGGAAGGTCAAATTTGGGCGTCCACCGTAGTCATTGATGTAAGTCACGACCGGACGCTGCCCTAATGCATTGGCACTCACCCCTAACGCACTTTCACCAAACGGGGGCAGCATAATGGGTTTAAATTCTTTTTTCTCTTTGCTGTCCAAGGCCTTAAGGCTTTCTGCGGCATTAATTACCGTCACGTAATACGGCGTAGGGTTTTTGACCATTACCGTAGCGCCTTGTTTTTGCAGGATCAGCTGCTCTTGCCATGGTGTGCCCATTTTT
Organism: Providencia manganoxydans; assembly: GCF_016618195.1. NCBI lineage: Bacteria > Pseudomonadati > Pseudomonadota > Gammaproteobacteria > Enterobacterales > Morganellaceae > Providencia > Providencia manganoxydans. The sequence continues at coordinate 958,764 of NZ_CP067099.1, read as the reverse complement.
GCCGGTACAATCGCTTTCGGGCGATAGAACATTTTTACCCGTGTTTGCAAAGCAATTTGCAAGGTATTTGGCTTATCACTTTTTGGTGGTATTTCACGCAAGTTAAAGTAAAACAAGCTCTCGCGATCTTGTGGCAAGGTGCTAATCGCTGGCAGGGCTTCGATTTTCACTTGGCTAGATTTACCCGGCTCCACCCGCTGCACCGGCGGTAAGACCACCAAGGGTGACGTAATTTTGTTGCCTTCTGCATCGTCAATCCACGCCTGTGCCAAATACGGCAACTGTTTGTTGTTATTTGAAATATTCAGTGACATCGATTTTTGGTCACCGTTGAAAATCACTCGGGTACGGTCAAGACCAATCGCCGCGTGTGCCATGCTGCTTAAACACATCACGCCCATCACACCCGCTATCAAAGCGTATTTTTTATTCAGTTTCATGCTGTTATAACCTTTTTAATGTCATCTCGGAGACACCATTGCGTCGCCGCAAATTCGATTGAAACCATGCTCGTGTATTATCGCTGCGCTAACTGCTTTGCGGTCAGTGGGGTACACTGCAACAACAGTGAGGGATTGTTGATATCGATACTTTCCGGAAAAGCCACTTGGCACCCGTCATCGTCGCCCCACTGAATGGTCATCAGAGAATTTGGCTCAATACCGCTGATATATGCACTGCCGCTGTCCCCCACGATGCCGGTGCTTTGCCCCTTCGCATTGAGGATTTGTGCCCCAAACGGCGGATAACTGCCATCCGGTAAACGCAATACCGTCATCGCTTTTTGTCCTGCCACCACCGCGAACTCACGGTAGCCCACGGCGCCTTCGGTTAACGTCACTTGCACCACCGATTGCTGGGCATCGACATCATCCGGCAGCGCATTTAAGTCAATTTGTGCTTTACTGCGGTAGTAACTGCTCATGTCACCCACCACCGCTTTACCAAATACGTTTGTCGTCACCGGTGCCCCAAATCCTTTGACGGGTACATTGGCAATGCCATCAGTGTCCACCAGTAGGCGAGTTCCACCAGGGACACTCATGCGGTGTACTCCACCGCCTTCTGCCGTCAGGGTTATCCCACCGGTTGCCGATAACCCAAACGCGGTATATTGATTATTGGCGTAACTTGCATTCGCCGAGACACGCGCCGTATCGCCTTGGTGAGTCAGATACGCTGTCCCACTCGCCCCTTTACGGTTTGAGCCAACCCCCAATTGGTAATTGGTGCGCTCATTAATACGGTCATGGTAGGTCACCCGATTGACCGTATCGTAACGGCTGCTGTTTAACGAGTACCCCATATTGGCGCCATTACTCAGCGGGAACGAGGTGGATAAATACACGCTGTCATCCGTCACCCCGTTATACATACTGCGGTTTGCCGACAGGTTGACGCTGACATTCTTAATCGCTCCCACATCAAAATATTTGGATAACGTCAGGCTGTAATAGTTGTTTTCTGGCCTATCCCAATAGGTCTGATGGTTGTAATTCAAATACACGGACATACCGATATCACGGAAGTTTTTGCTCAGTGAAATGGTGTACAGCTCTTTGCTGCCCCCATAACGAATACCGGTTTTCGCGGCCTGCAAGAAATCCGACATACTCATAAAGTCACGCTCGGAGAAGCGATAACCCGCAAATTGAATTTGGCTGTCAATGGCATCAAAACGTTTTGCGTAGCTGACACGATAAGAGCCGCCATTAATGGTATTTTCACCCGCCAAACGAGCGAACGATTGGGTGACATCGAATGACAATGCCCCGAACGCCAGTAAGTCACGACCGATACCCGCAGAAATCGCTTGGTAGTTTTTGCTGCCAATCAAACCGCTGAACAGTGACCACCCGTTATTCACCCCCCACGACAACTCACCCGTAATAAAATTGTCACCTTCTTTATCGCGGTTCACATTATTTGGCTGCCCCATCGCCAACTTATATTGGATTTGCCCTGGGCGAGTTAAGTAAGGCAGGTTGGCGGTATCAAGTTGATACTCTTGCACCGTGCCATCTTGCTCTTCAATCTTGACATCTAACGTCCCGCTGATCGCATCGCTCAAGTTTTGAATACGAAACGGGCCCGGCGCCACTTGTTCGGTATAAATCACCCGCCCTTGTTGGCTGATCGTGACTGTCGCATTCGACTGCGCGATCCCCGTCACTTCCGGTGCATAGCCGCGTAAATTAGGCGGTAACATATTCAAATCCGAGCGCAAACTGGCGCCAATAAAACGGAACGAATCAAACATATTTGAGTTCAGGTAATCTTCACCCAAAATCAGTTTGGCCCCGAGCGCCGGCAATGCGCGGTAGGCGTAAAAACGGTTCCATTGCAGATCACGATTGACCGCTTGGGTCGAGCCCGTGGCGTGATTGAGACGCCCCTGCCAATCGGCACGAAAACGCCATGCGCCTAGGTTCACACCAGCCACCCCGTTGCCGTTTAACGTGTAGGTATTATGGCCTTTATTGTGTGGTCGGTAGGTATTACCGTTAATATTGTAATCCAACAAAATCGCCGCAATCCCCTCATCCCAACGTGATGGTGGATCCCAGTTAGGCGCTGTGTATTCCATATAAGCTTGTGGAATACTCACGTATAAGGAGGACGTCGAGAGATCCCCACGCACCTGCATCCCCGGCAAGCTTTCTAAGTTTAAACATTGGTCATCATGCCACCATGTCAGCTTTTTCAAGCTGTCGGCGGTCAGTCCCAATTGCGCAGTAATCTCGGGTGACAAACACGGCACGCTGCCTTGAGGGTCGTTGTCAGGCACATAAAAAGGAATTTTGACTTCCGGCAAGGCATCATCATTGACTTTTAACGCCAAGCTGTAGGTTCCCGGCATCACGTAGCCCGCACGGGAAAAGTGGTCAAGGTTGATATTTTTTTTGTCTTCCACATCCAATACATCAGTATTGAATTGGATAGCCTCTGTCGACACCGATGCAAAGGCTTCGCCGTGACCACCCAAGGCAAACGCAATGGACAGCGACAGCAGTGCAAGGCGAAAAGGAGTGGCCTTTGGTAAAGACATAAAAAATATCCCTCGTGAACAATCACAATAAAAAGAAGTGCCAATAAAATCGCTGCCAGCGGTTTAGTAATAATCGACTTTAAAGCGGATCAAACTTTGATAAGGCCCAGCTCTCAATGGCCGAGAATCCGAGACCAAGCGTAATTGATAAGCCAGCCGCATACTCGGTGGCACAATATCGTGCTCTGGGGACGCTTCACCCGGTATCACTTGACGCAACTGTGCGTCTTGCATCAATAACCCCACACCCCGCGCCTCACCAAACACTTGAAATAACCCATTATCTGCCGGCGCATCAAAAGTCATGCGCAGTGCGCGCCACGTTTGCGTTGGGTCACTGTGTTTGACTAAATTGCAGTTCACCAACTGAATTTCAAAATCTTGTTTGGGACCTTGGCCTTCTTGGCGGATCGTGCCAATCGGCAACACCCCCATATCAATGATCTGATCACGGGATTCCATGGCAATTGTGCAGGCTGCATCGGTGATTTCACCGTTCATGGTCACCGTACCTGCACCTTGCCCAGCTGCGTGCGCCAAAGGTGAGGTAAAACTCGTCGCGAGGAGTAACGCACTCCATCCGAATACTGCTTGACGCCCCATGGTTTTACCCTCCTTTGAATGACACGCTAGTGTTCTAATTACTCGTAGCTCATGGTGAAGTTAGCCAGTGCAGTGAATTCACCTGGAACGATAGTTTTGCCATCACCTTTCAAATAAGCAGAGAACAGCAGCGAGTTGTCACCATTTTGAATCTTTAGGTCGGTTCCCGCAGAGCCATCTAATTTCACAGGTACGCCACCTAAACCGGCAATTTGAACACCTGCGCCAGATGCTTGACCTTGAATAGCCAGTGAATCCGCCAAGTTAGGGTTCACACCGCCCGTAAAGGTAACGGTTGCCGTATTGTCTTTTAGAGTAGTTGTATCGCAGTCAACCAGCTCGATAGTGAATGGCACTGGACGAGAAGTACCACCATCCTCTAACTGTGCAGATGCTACTTGACCTAGGTTAACCGTTTGGTCAGTTGACTCCGGTGCAATACCACAAGCAGCTTCGATGATAGAGCCATAGAAAGTCACCGTACCTTGACCTGCGCTGACTGGAGCAGCCATAGCCGATGCACTCATTGCACCAGAAATCAAAGTTGCTAAAATAATCTTTTTCATATTTGCCTCTGCAATAGAAATAATATTGTTTAAAGTTAAAAAAGAATGCATTTAAAAACATTCAGGTGTGTCAAAGCCTAATTATTTAGATATAAATAACTTAGAAATAATTTAGATTAAGAATAAAAATTTGGTTTTGTTGAATAGTTGCTAAATAACTATCATCCCCACAAATTACTTTTATTATATCGACCAAATGTTTCCAGCTGTTTTTTCAATTCTTCTGATTGGTCAATTGAGGAAAATACATTATGGTATTGTACGCAGACTTTTTTTTCTGTTTCGAATACTCTCATAAAGACCTGATTAAAAAAATCCGTAAGTGGAACATCAAGTGCATTTAAGATAATAATTAAAGTATCTATAGTTAAATTACAAACTCCGCACTCATAGCGGGATATTTGTTGCTGCGAAACATTGACTAAACGAGCAAGCTCTTTTCCTGTCATTGAGCGCTCTTTACGTAGCTTATGTATTTCCTTTCCGATAGCTTCGGTAAAAACAGTCCTTGAATTGTTAAATTTATTTTCCGATATTTGCACTGCATTTACTCTCACTATTATTCTCCATACATTAAATTAATAGTTTCTACTTAGTAACATTAATATATTGAATAGGAATTTATAAAATAAAAACCAACAAAAAATAGAATCCCATCTCATTCAAACCATTGAATGAAAACTCTATTTTCAAATATTTCCGTAACTTTTAGGTATAAAGGGTATGAATAATTTTTTTATTTTTCTCACTCGGCTAATGCATATTAATTTACTTGAGGACAGAAACAAAATCAAACTTTGGCCTCCCTATTTAGTAGTAACTTGGACACGCAATTACGCCTATACAGAGTAAATCAAATATCTTTAAAACTAGCCACCTTGCTGCATTCAGAGTGAGTCACTTTAAGAGTATCTATAGAAAACAGTGATTTCCACTAATACTATTCACATAAGGAAGGAAATAAAGATAAAAGAACCAAATTTAATTAAAAGTCACAATAATTCATAAAAAAATAAATAAATTAATATATTCAGTATTTCTTACGTTAATGATAGGATTAAGTAATCCCTTATTTTTCAACACGATATAACAAATACAAGCAAGGACAGGAAAAAATACAATATACAAAACTGATGAAACATTGCACTAATATCAATATTAATTTCTCATTATAGAGAGAATATATGAAAAACCAGTTATTATTCATATTAAATAAAAAAGTAGTTTTATCAATCCATGCAATATTTAACTCAAATTAGAGAGCACTTTCATATATATGATTTTAAATAATATCAAAATAACATAATCATTTTTCGATTCGTCAATTATTGATACATTAAAAATACTACGCCCCTCCCACATACTAGTACATATTTTAACTTTATTTATTGATGATAAATCACTAGGTATATTTTATTAATAAAACACGAAGTATATTGCATGAATAAAAAAACTAATTAAAAACAGATACATTAATACTTAGCTAATGAGCTAGTGCAGCAAAAGTATCAATATTAGTCGAAATAAACACAAAAAAAACGCCAGAAATTAACAATATTCATAATGTTAAGAAACATTAAAGAAACAGTATTCATACATATTTCCTGTGCTATTTCTCTAAAGGAATAGATAAAGCTACTAAGGAATAGAAATAACATAAGGGGTAACTAAGATAATAATTTAGCTTTAGTTATGCCATTTGATAAAGAAAATGATTTTAATTTACTGAAAATAAAAAATCCCGAGTCAAAGACTCGGGATCTAAGTTAATAGCCTCTCCCCTGTTTTAGTATCGGTTTATTCTCCTAATCTATAAAACCCCTTTCAGGATCGACCTCACTGGCTTTAGTGTTTTTGCTGGCGTTGTTTTCAGCATCTTTTTCACGTTTTTATCTTACGTTCATGATCACTGCATGAGCTAGCTTAATACATTAACTGAGCGCAAAACTCCCTCTCACGAGGCAATCTTGCACATATTCATCTTCACTGGGTTATTGACATTGCGTATTCCCTGTACGGTGGTTAATTGCGCCATTCGCAATGAGTAATTTTTGCATGTCAATATGGCCTCGCTCACATGCATAACTCAATGCACTTTGATTAAAGGACCCCACACGATTATCTTTTGCCGTCGTCACAGCATTCAAATCAACCTGTTGGCTAATAAAATATTTAACAATATCAATGCGGTTATTACTTGCTGCAATCATAACTAATGTCTCACCATCATCTTCATATGATGAGTCCTGAATATCAAATTTCCCTTCTAATGCTTGTTGGAGCTTTTTCACTACATTTACATTCTTACCTAACGTAGCTGATTTAAGGGCATTATAGACATCTCCGTTATCCGTTGCCCAAAGGTTAGCTTTTTGCGCTATCAGGTAATCCACCATGTCCTCATAACCGATAAAAGCCGCCCAGCCCAATGCTGTTTGCCCTAAGCTTGCATTGTCTTTAGCCTCAATATTTTGCCCTTTTTCAACATACATTTTAACCGTCTCTAAATCCCCTTGTTTAACGGCATCAAACCATTTTGCATCAGGCCCTTCTGAAGGTGCCTCATAAAAAATACGATGAGGTAACTTATTTTTATTCGCAATATCGACCATTTCCGCATAGTCCAATCGAAATTGTTGATAACCATCTGGATTATTTTGATTCAATACTTTTGCGTTGCTAGCCGATGAAAAAAATACCCATAAGAATGCCAATCCAAGCATTTTAATACGCATCATGTGCTCCTAATAGTTTCTAACCACTTAACCTAAATTATCCAGCGAGTTTACCCAACATCCCTACAAGGAGATAGTCAGAAAGTGTGAAGTTTCATGCATAAACTGATTGGCACTTTTATGTATAACCAAAACTAAATATTGCTCAGATATACAAGTGATCACTAAGAAGATTAGAAACATGATTTATGTGCGATATATCAATGTTTGCAGAAAAATTAAATCAAAGATGGGTTATCTAGCAAAAATGATAAAGATAAACGAGCTCACACTTATTTAATAAATTGAATTAAACATTATATGTGATACTCAAAACATACATGTTTTTATGGAAGGGCGGTGATATAACCACTCACATGTGATCAACAAACTAAGAAGAACCTCTGACACCATCTAGTCATAGCAAAGCCAATCAATAATCATACGCTGATATAGCCTAAAAAACAAAAACGCCATGCTAATTAATAGCATGGCGTTATAATTTGGCGGAACGGACGGGACTCGAACCCGCGACCCCCTGCGTGACAGGCAGGTATTCTAACCAACTGAACTACCGCTCCGAATGTTCCTTCAGGGAACGGGGAGCATATTACGAACACTTCCAAAGACAGTCAATACTTTTTCTTGAAAAATCGTGCAGTTGAACAGTTTTTAGCCTTAAAAAACCTTTATATTAATGAAACGTCTCTTCTTCATCAGGTGTTTGACGCCACAGACAAGGCTTTCCACCTTTTTTATCAACAATATCTAGCCTTTTTTCATGCTCGATAAGTTCTTCATCTGAGGCATACAATACTTTAAGACCTGTCATAGGACGCTCAATGCGCTGGACTTCTTCCACATAGTTTTCAGTTGAAGTATCTGCATCCATTGAGAAAGCAAGTGATGTCTGCCCACCTGTCATCGCTAAATAGACATCGGAAAGTATCTCCGCATCCAATAACGCGCCATGAAGAGTTCGCTTAGTGTTATCAATCAAGTAACGATCACATAAAGCATCCAAGTTATTCCGTTTTCCGGGGAATAGCTGGCGTGCCATGACTAAGCTATCTGTAATTTGGCAAAACTCAGTCGTTGGTGGTATCCCTTTATTCAATTTGCGGAATTCATAATCCATAAAACCAATATCAAACGGCGCATTGTGGATAATAAGCTCTGCACCACGAATAAATTCGAGAAACTCATCCGCAATATCGGCAAATACAGGTTTATCCTGCAAAAATTCATCACTAATACCATGAACTTCAAATGCTTCAGGATCAACTAAACGGTCAGGTTTAATATAAACATGGAAATTACGCCCCGTTAATCTACGGTTAATCACCTCAACGGCACCAATTTCAATAATACAATGGCCTTCGTAATGAACGCCTAGCTTGTTCATACCTGTCGTTTCAGTATCAAGGACAATTTGTCTTGTTATCGCCGTGCTCATCATGAATTTTTGTGTCAAACTAAGGATTAATGAATAAGGTAGAGTGTAACAGAAATGACAAAGCAGGTAGAAATTTTCACTGATGGTTCTTGTTTGGGTAATCCAGGTCCCGGTGGTTACGGTGTTCTCCTTCGTTACCAACAACATGAAAAAACACTCAGTGAAGGTTTTTTTATGACAACCAATAATCGAATGGAGCTGCTCGCAGCAATTGTTGCGCTCGAATCGCTAAAACGCCCATGTGATATTATTTTAACCACCGATAGCCAATACGTTCGCCAAGGAATTACGCAATGGATCCATAACTGGAAACGTCGCCAATGGCGTAAAGCAGATAAATCGCCAGTGGTTAATGTAGATCTATGGAAACGTCTTGATGAAGCGATTACTCGACACACCATTGATTGGCGCTGGGTCAAAGGGCATGCAGGGCACCCTGAAAATGAAAAATGTGACGAGCTTGCAAGGCAAGCTGCTGAATCACCAACACAAGAAGATACAGGCTATCAACCAGCTCAAGACTAGCCAATATCTCTTATCGATTCTTTGAACGACTAGATATACGCTTTGCGGCCCCAATAGCTGTCCCAATCTTAACTTTTGGTTGTTTAAATTTAAGTAGAGTCGGTGTTAATGGGTAAGTTCGTTTTCTGGCAACAATAACATTTAACGCCCCAACCCCACCGATGTGCTTATTCAACCAATTTTCAGGATCATGCCAAGGGAATACTTGGCAATTACGGTGATAAAGCACTTCGTAGTTTAGTACACTAAGCCAGTCAAATACCCGTAATGTTGGGAAGAAACGACTACAATAAGGCTGTTGCTTACGAAGAAAAGGGAGCGCTTTCCCTATACCTAGTAAACTAAATGGATTAAAACCTGAAATAATTAACCAACCGTCATCAACCAACACCCTATCAACCTCACGCAACACCCAGTGTGGGTCATGGCTATATGCCAACATATGAGAGATCAAACAAGCATCGATAGATTTATCAGCAAATGGTAATGCCAAAGGCTCTGCTAAGACATGAAATCGCGGATCATCGTTCCCCACGCTAAATTGATGGGCTATCATACATTCTTCAGTGTCGATCTCGGTACTTAAATGTCCTAATTTAAGCAAATGAAAACCAAACATTTTTGGCCACCAAGGACGAAGCTGGTATTGTAGTGCTTGGCGATATTGTCGCCCGAAAGGAATATCAGACCAAGATACTGGCATCTGGAATTTTTTTTCAATACGCGCTGGCTTCATCAAATTCCCCTTAATCAAACCCTAGAGGTCATTATGGAGTTAATACGAGTTCCTGCTTTAAATGATAACTACATTTGGATCCTATCGGATAATCATCAACAGTGTATCATTGTTGACCCAGCAGAGTCAGAACCTGTTCTCGAAATATTGGCACAAAATAAACTCACTCCAATCGCTATCTTGCTCACTCACCACCATCATGATCATACTGGCGGTGTAAAAGGCATTCTGCAATCATTTAGTCAATTGCCTGTTTTTGGGCCAGAAGAAACAGAAGCTAAAGGTGCCACTGAATTAGTTAGCCAAGGTGACCAAATAAAAATCGGTGAATTTGATTTTCATGTGATTGGGCTACCGGGACATACCCTTGGACACATTGGTTTTTATCAAGCGCCTTATCTCTTCTGTGGCGATACTTTATTTTCAGGTGGTTGCGGTCGTATTTTTGAAGGAACACCAGAGCAAATGTTTCAGTCAATTCAAAAAATAGCGGCTCTCCCCGATGATACTCTTATCTGTTGCGCTCATGAGTACACACAATCTAATCTTAAATTTGCTCATCATATTTGGCCTGATAATCTGCAAATTAGCAAATATCAACAAGAAATTGACCTTAAACGCAGTAAAAATCAGGCAACAGTACCCACCACACTTGGAACTGAGCGAAAAATAAATGTTTTTTTACAATGTGATAATGTTGAACTACAAAAAAACATGAATATTAATCAAGCTAATCCACCACTTAGAGCAATTTTTACCGTTTTACGTCAATTAAAAGATTATTATTAGCGTTTAATTATTGTCTTCTTTGTGTCTGCTAAGTATTATTGTTCGACTTTCACACATACAACAATGAAGAATAATGACACAATGAAGACAATAGCGACGATTATCGCCATTGTTCTGCTGGCCGGATGCCAAGCTTCCCCACAAAAAACCAAGCAGAACAGGTCTTCAGCAAACCACACTATAGAAACCATTGCTCCACATAATCAGGCAGCAAGTAGACAACTTCCAAAGATGGATAATGACCTTTGGGGGTATATCAGTGATGAGCTGAAGATGGATATACCTGATAATGCTATCATCAGGGAACAAGCCAACAATTACTACACAAAACAGAGTTTTCTCTACGATGTCACATTAAGGGCTGAACCTTACATGTATTGGATCGTGGATGAAATTGATAATCGTAATTTACCGATGGAATTAGCTTTAATTCCAATCATTGAAAGTTCATTCAATCCAAAAGCAACTTCCCCTGCTCAAGCTGCTGGTCTTTGGCAAATCGTTCCTATCACCGCACGATCTTATGGTTTAAAACAAGATCAATGGGTAGATGAACGCCGTGATCTTGTCACATCGACTAAGGCTGCTTTTGATTTGCTCGAAAATTTAAACATCATGTTTGGTCATGATTGGGAATTAACCTTGGCTGCCTATAATTGTGGCGAGGGCTGTGTGTTAAATGCAATCAAGAAGAATGAAGCCGCAGGGCTACCTACCGACTTTTGGTCATTATCTTTACCAAAAGAAACCAAACAATATGTCCCTAAAATATTAGCATTAAGCCAAATTTTAAGATCTCCAGAAAAATATCAAGTTAAGTTACCTCATAGCAACCGCAATAGGGCATTAACACAAGTTGATGTTGGTCAACAAATTACATTAACCCAAGCCGCTGAACTGACAGGAATTTCAGAAGAGTCCCTCAAAACCTATAACTCAGGTTATAAACGAGGTATTACTTCACCAAATGGTCCACATTATATTATGTTGCCAACCGCTAAAGCGGAACAACTTAAACTATCGCTCTCAGACCAATCAGTTTTAGATAATATTCGTATGGCTGCCGCTGAAAATCAGAAAAGAAGGCCTGCGCAACAACAGAAATCTAGCCACTTTAATTACAAAGTCGCTAAAGGTGAGTCCGTAGCAAGTATCGCCAAAAAATTTAATACCACCAGTAAGAGTATAAAACAACTTAATGGCATGAAAACGGCTAATATTCGTCCAGGGCAAATGTTAAAAATTAAAGGGGTTGCTCCAGTCGCTAATAGCCGGAAATCTAAAACTTACCGGGTTAAGAAAGGCGACTCTTATTACAGTATTGCTAAAAGACATGGTATCAAGCTAAATGATCTAATGAGTTGGAATTCAGGTGTCAAAATGGCAGATCTAAAACCTGGCGTTACATTAAACCTCTACTTATAATTACCCACATGTAATACCTATCGATTAATCGGTAGGTATTACATATTGAATAACAAAAATTAATTATGCTTATCAATATTGAAATCATATTCAATTGTCGTTAATTCCTTCACTATTATGTTAAAAAATCGCATTCAAATTATTTAACACACCGCTTTTTAAGTTAAAACCATCGTTATTTTTTGTAAATAAACGCAAAGTAGCTCTGATTCGATATAAAATCTCCTTAAAATTGTGTTTAATTGATATAAATAGCACTATAAAACCCTTATCAACTATTAATTTTGAAAAAATTTGCTGGTCAGGTGGTGACTTATGTAATAAAAGTGCTATATTATTAGCACAGCGAAAACAGTTAGCGCTGCTAGCCCGTATTTGAATATTACAGATATAATTATTGATAATTCTAAAAATTGCACCTGTTTCACACAGAATCTATATAACCTAAGATATTGATTAATAAATGCTTATGTTAGTAATTCAAGGTGTTTTATTTAGTTTGCACTAAATTATTTTGATATAGAAATACACATAGCAAAGGTTAGTCTCGCCTGCGGAGGTGATTATGGATGAATATTCACCCAAAAATTATGATATATCTGAGTTAAAATATTTGTGTAACAGCCTGAATCGAGAAGCAATTTCTAGTTTACAGAAAACAAATACACACTGGGTAAATGATTTAAGCTCACCACAAAGTGCCAGCCTTAATGAGCTTATTGAACATATTGCCGCTTTTGTATGGCAATATAAGATAAAATATCCCAAAGAGAATCTCGTTATATCATTAGTTGAAGAGTATCTTGATGAAACTTATGATTTGTTCGGTAGCCCTGTAATAACTCTAAGTGAGATTATTGATTGGCAGAGTATGAATCAAAATCTAGTTGCTGTACTTGATGATGATTTAAAGTGCCCTGCAAGTAAGACTTAAGATACCGTTTATGTCCAAATAACTATAACATGGCATGTTATAAAGCTTTTTTAATTATCAATAAAAGAAAGGGTATTATGACCAAAACTGATTATCTGATGCGTTTAAGAAAATGCACGACTATCGACACGCTTGAACGCGTGATCGAGAAAAATAAATATGAACTATCTGAAGACGAATTGGAGCTATTTTACTCGGCTGCTGACCATCGCCTTGCAGAACTCACAATGAATAAACTTTATGACAAGATCCCTGCATCGGTTTGGAAATTTGTTAGGTAACTACTCATTAATATACACAGATAATGACTGGTTATAGCCGATAATTCATTTTATCGGCTCAATATATTTCGTACCCCCCTATTATTGCATTACAAAATAATGCAACCACCCCGCTTGTAATTTATACATTTGGATAATAGCGATAAGTAATAAAGTAACATTAGCACTAATATCTAACTTATTCGTTCGCATCTATAAATAAAAATGTTATAAATAAAGGCCGTTCTAACTTATAAATGTTTATATTAAAATTAATAACATTCATTTTATTCTTTAAATAATATGAAATTAGAACTAAAATGGTAAGAGAAATAAACTTTCAAAACGACTAAAAAAAGTCAATATAACGTCACAATCAGTCTGATAACGAGTATAACTCATTTTTCGGATAATATCACTGTGGCAATAAAACGATTAATAATAACGATAGGCTAAAATAGAGAGTCATTATTAAGCAATAAGCGATATAGCTAGAATTGGGTGGGGGCCCTGCCAGCGACATCCCGGCACACACATCCCCTGCTATGGCTGCTTCCTTCCGGACCTGACCAAGTTAACAAGTTAGCGTTGCGGGAGAACCAACAGAGCCCCCATAGATTGCTTCCTAAAAAGCAGGTGGCATTATGCTTGATGATAACTGAAATAGCAAGGAAACCACCACTGAATGCTGTTTTATTGTGCAATAATAGGATCTTTAACTTTACTGTACCGGTACAAGTCGCAATTCTATATCCTGAGTAACTCCATTATTAATCACAACACTCTCAACATTGGAAATAAACCAAACATCACCTTCAACAGAAACTGTCGCTCTCACTGCCAAATGTGCACTAGAGCGAATTTCATCTTTTTGATAGCTTAATTCAAACGGGAATGGTGATTGCTTACCCTGCGTATCGTAATATTTCTGCGATAAAATTAAAGCAGGTAGCTCTGCAATTGACGTGTCAGCTAGGGTGACTGTAACAACTGCATTGACTGGTAATGCTACACGCTGTTGGATCACAACTTGCCCGCTAATTACGCCAGACTCAATACTCCTATTTGTTGTATCATGAGAGCGATCAAGCTTGGCTTCTTTCGCTTTATTGTTATTTCCCTCACAGCCCATTAATAGAGCCATAAGGATCAACCCCATGATGACTTGGTATAATTTCATGATAAGTGCCTAAAAAACAGATCATTGCCAAAATATTTTTATATTATTTATCTTAAGGTGCAATTTTTTACTGAAGACACTTCAATTATAGCGAAAAAATCTCATTAATGAAATATCATTTCCAAATGTAACAAAAAAATTCAAAAAATATTTTCACTTCCATACCATGTTGAAGTAGCTCAATAACAATTAGATATAGATTTTATCTATAAAAACCTTACCACAAAAACTGCCTACCTATTTTTGTGTATTAATGGGAAAATATAGTTATCTGATATTTTTTAATTGATACCAAGGTCGCTATGAGCCCAGAATTGCAAAATTTAATTAGCTTATTAGAGCTAGAAAAAATAGAAGAAGGTATTTTCCGTGGTCAAAGCGAAGATCTTGGCCTCCCCCAAGTTTTTGGTGGACAAGTTGTTGGCCAAGCTATGTATGCCGCGGAACAAACGATCCCTGACGATCGCGTCATCAACTCGTTTCACAGTTATTTTTTACGCCCTGGAGATAGCCAGCGCCCTATCGTGTATGACGTTGAAATACTCCGAGATGGCGGCAGTTTCAGCACGCGCCGCATCAGTGCAATACAACATGGAAAACCGATATTTTTCATGACCGCATCTTTCCAAGCGCAAGAAGATGGTTTTGATCATCAAAACTTAATGCCAGAAGTACCATCACCAGAAAAACTGATCTCTCAAGATGAGATTATCCAACGTTTAGCCGCTCAGTTACCTGAATCAGTCAAGAAGTATGCTTTACGTCCGAATCCATTTGAATTCCGCCCAGTGCAATTTTATAGCCCATTTGATGCCCCTCCCCAAGAACCATTCCGCTATATTTGGTTCAAAACAAAAGGGCAACTTCCTGATATCCCATCACTTCATCATTATTTATTAGGATATGCATCTGACTATAATTTTCTTCCTGCAACCCTACAACCTCATGGTCGTGGTTTTATGGAGAGGGATTTGCAAGTTGCGACAATCGACCATTCTATGTGGTATCACAGACCATTTAAAATTGATGAGTGGTTACTGTATGCGATAGAAAGCCCATCTGCATCAGGTGGTAGAGGCTTTGTTAAAGGGCAAGTTTATAATCAACAAGGAGAGTTAGTCGCAACCGCGGTTCAAGAGGGGGTTATTCGTAAAAGAAAGCCTCGTTAAAAATATGTTAGTACTAACTAACAAGGCAGGGAGTTATTCTTCCTGCCTTGTCATATTTTATGTGATATCGTTATTCATGGATATCCACTATTACGGCTTAATTAGCCCCCATAACATGAATGTTAGTACTAACTTACATCATAATTAGTTATACGCGCTTTCACCGTGATGGGTAATATCCAGTCCTTCTCTTTCTTGCTCCATATCTGCACGTAAACCTGTTGTTTTATCTGCGATTAAGAAAGCCAGATAGGCAATTACCGCGGTCCATATCACACAAACAATAATACTAAATGCCTGTATACCGACTTGTTTCATCATCGTGACACCTTCGACATATCCCATCCCACCTAATGCCGCAGAAGCAAATACCCCTGTCAATAAACACCCCACAATGCCACAAACGCCATGTACCCCAAATACATCGCATACATCATCAACTTTTAACCAGCGTTTTAAAATAACCACTCCCCATAGCCCTGCAATACCAGAGATTAGGCCTATTATCAGTGCACCAGCAACACCAACAGCGCCTGCACCGGGTGTCACACCCACTAATCCTGCAAGGCAGCCAGAACAAGCGCCGAGTAACGAAGGCTTATTTCTAAAAATCCATTCCGCGAACACCCATGACAACACAGCACCGGACGTTGCAACAACAGTATTGATAAAGGCAAGCGCAGCAATTGAGTTTGCACTTCCTGCTGAGCCTGAATTAAAACCGAGCCAACCAATAAATAAGATTGCCGTCCCCATAAAAACCATTGGCAAATTATGTGGTTTTATTGCTTCTTTTCCGAAACCAATTCGCTTACCAAGTAAGTAAGCACCAACAAGCCCCGCAACTGCCGCATTAATGTGTACAACGGTTCCACCAGCAAAATCTAACGCACCATCCTGTGCTAATAAACCACCACCCCATACCATATGTGCCATTGGTATATAAGCAAAAGTCGTCCAAATAAAGG
The DNA here is from genome assembly GCF_016618195.1 of Providencia manganoxydans. Taxonomy (NCBI): domain Bacteria; kingdom Pseudomonadati; phylum Pseudomonadota; class Gammaproteobacteria; order Enterobacterales; family Morganellaceae; genus Providencia; species Providencia manganoxydans. Next base: position 942,390 of record NZ_CP067099.1, on the reverse strand, counting down.
CAAATATTAAGACCGCAGAAAACTTGACCCTCTCACCTAAAGCGCCAACAACTAACGCAACAGTTAAACAAGCAAAAGCCCCTTGGAATGCAACATGTACAAATTGTGGGATCGTTGCTGAAAGGCTTTCAATACTAATTCCTTTCAACATAAATTGGCTAAAGCCGCCAAAAAAATCATTTCCTTCGCTAAATGAAAGACTGTAGCCATAAACAACCCAAATGACAGAAACTAGAGCTAAAATCACCATAGTTTGCGCCATAAGTGATAGAACGTTTTTACTACGTAATAACCCGCCATAAAATAAAGCGATCCCTGGTACAATCATAAACAAAACCAGTGCAGTGCAAATCATCATAAAAGCATTATCGGCTTTATCTATACCCTCTTCAGATGCGAGTACACTCGCAGGAAAACTCGCTATTAGTAGCAAATAAACGCATTGAAATAGTTTACTCATCGCCATTCTCCTAAAGTGCCTCATCTTGTTTCTCACCGGTACGGATCCGTATAGCCTGCTCCAGTTCAAACACAAATATTTTTCCATCCCCCACTTGCCCTGTATTTGCAGCTTTTTCGATTGCCTCGATAACCTGATCGGCAAATTCATCTGATACAGCAATTTCCATACGTACTTTAGGCAAAAAATCAACGACATACTCTGCACCACGATATAATTCAGAATGACCTTTTTGGCGCCCGAATCCACGAACCTCAGTAATTGTTAAACCTTGGACACCAATATCTGAAAGCGCTTCTCTTACTTCGTCTAACTTAAAAGGTTTAATGATTGCGATGATGTATTTCATTTTGCCTCCAATTAATTTAATTCCCTGTCACCCCATGCTAAATATTTCCCATAACAACAAGACCAACCGCAAAAATACTTAGAGTAAATAGTGTTAAGCAAATAGCGTGCCAAAATTAATTACACTTATAATTCAAAGAGTCATGACAAAAGAAAAGGCCACTCAACTGAGTGGCCTTGCAAAATGCATTATAAGTGTGCAAAAAAACTAAATGAGTACCGTTTCAGACTCAGTACCATCATGTTGGATTAAAGATTCACCAACTTGCTGTAATTGATACATTTGATAATAGCGCCCTTTTTGCTGTAGTAATTGCATATGATTTCCTTTCTCAACAATTGCACCACGATGGAGCACAACCACCTGATCCGCATCAATAATCGTTGATAAACGGTGTGCAATAACCACCAAAGTGGTCGTTTGACGAATAATACGTAGCGCTTTTTGAATAGACTGTTCAGTGCCTGAGTCAATATTGGCTGTAGCTTCATCAAGAATAAGAATTTTTGGTGTAACAACTAACACACGAGCCATCGCCAGCAGCTGCCGCTGACCAACTGACAATGTATTACCTTGTTCACCAAGCATTGAATCTAAACCATCCGGTAACAAGCGCACATGTTCAGCAAGTTGCACCATTTCTAGCACCTGCCAAACTTTGTCTTGTGACACATCGCGCCCCAAGGCAACGTTATCAAAGAAAGAAGCGGCGAGTACAACAGGATCTTGTTGTACCATAGCAATACCGTTACGCAAAACTTGATGCGACAACGAATGTAAAGGGCGACCATCAAGCAAGATTTCACCTTGCTGCCATGGGTAATATCCCATAATCAAGTTAGCGATAGTACTTTTACCGCTCCCTGTATGCCCCACTAATGCAACAAAACTATTTTCTGGAACGTGAAGATTAATATCATTGAGTACCTTTTTGTCTTCACGGTAGGCAAATGATACATGTTGGATATCAATAGCGCCGCTTTTTAATGGCGCTGCATGCTCACCATAACCTTGTTTTGGGCTATCCATTAATTCGAATACTCGCTCCCCTGATACTACTGCTTGTTGTAACATAGACTGCTGAGAGGTCAGTTCAATTAATGGCTCATTTAAACGCCCAAGGTAGTTAATAAAAGCATATAAAACACCAACACCTATCGTTGTAGCACCATCAATACCAAATAAAAATAGTAGCCCACATAGAACAGATGCAGACAACAAACTCAAAAGAGGACGCAATAATAAGCCATCTAATTTCAATGCCTTCATACGTTCATGATAATGATCTTCGCTCGCTTGCAACATTTTCTCACCAAATCTAGCTTGCTGGCGAAACTGTTGAATGACCGTCATACCATTAATCACTTCATTAAAACCATTGTTAATCTCAGCCAGATAAGAGCGTACTCGTCTGACAATTGGCGTGCTTAAGCGTTGGTAAGCAAACATCACCACCAACACAGCGGGGAAAATCATAATCGCCACCAAAGCCATTCGCCACTCAAGGGTAAACATCGCAATCAACATGGCACAGATAAGCGCTAAGCTACGAAATACCGTAGGCACAACCATAACAAATAAGTCTTTAATGACTTCAGTATCATTGGTTACCCGAGAAATAATTTGCCCTACAGGTTGTTTATCAAAAGCACTTAAAGGCTGCCTTAACGCGGAGTTCATCACATCAGTGCGTAGCGCTTGTACAACACCAACCGCGGCTTTATTAAAAAGTATCGTTTGGTAATAATGAAGTAGTGCCGCTAAAACCTGCAACACCACAAACCCAATCACCATATATAAGGCTAATGGCATAATTATTTGCTTCTTAGCAACCATATTGTCGATAAAATAGCTAATCAGTAATGGGCCACTCACTTCCGCCGCCGCTGCAACCCATAACATGATAATTGCTACCGACATCGTTCCACGATGTACTTTTCCATAACCCATTAGACGCTTTAATGCAGGCCAAAGAGGCTTCTTCTGACTCATAAATCACCGTCCAAAGCTGCTTCAATCTGTTGATAATGATACATATCCTTGTACCAACCTGATTGAACCGATAGCGTTGTATGAATACCTTCCGCCGCGATACTCCCTTGGGATAAAACCAGAATATTGTCCGCTTCAACCAATGCAGATAAACGATGCGCGCTGATGATCAGCGTTCTTCCTTCACGCCAACGGCTAAGATTTTGTAAAATTGTAAATTCAGTTTGCCCATCCACAGCGGATAACGCATCATCTAAGACTAAAATTTCCGCATTTTGTAAAATAGCACGAGCAATAGAAATACGTTGCTTTTGCCCACCAGACAACATAACACCTCGTTCACCGACTTGAGTTTGATAGCCTTCAGGCAACCTCAAAATATCATCATGTACACAGGCAATTCGTGCGGCTTCTTCTATTTGCTCAACCGTTGCCTGTGGATGGCCTAACGCAATATTGCCTGCAACAGTATCAGAAAATAAAAATGGCGATTGATTAACAATCGCTAACCGGCTACGCCACTCATCAAGTTGAATGGTTGGTAACGAATGGCCTTGATAACAAATTTCACCTTCAGTGACATCAAATTGCCGCTGAAGTAGAGTAATTAATGTTGACTTGCCTGAGCCAGTTGGGCCACATAACCCTAAAAATTGTCCTGGTTGCAAATCGAAACGGATATCATGTAATGCCACTCGCTCAGTTTCAGGATAGCGAAATACCTTAATATTTACGCTTAATTTACCTCGTTCTGCCTTTAGAGATTGTTGACCATCTGCAATATCTAAAGGCTCATTCAACAATTCTCGAATACGGCTATACGCCGCACTACCACGCTCTACAATATTGAACATCCAAGCCAGAGCAAGCATCGGCCAAATCATTAATCCTAGATACATCACAAAACTAGTCAGTTCACCAAGAGTTAATGTGCCTTGTAATACCATCCAACTCCCTCCAGCAATTGCTAGAAGGTTTGCCATACCGATAGCTATAAAAATAGTTGGATCAAAGCGTGCATCTACTCGTGCCACATGCATATTACGACGCCCAGCTTCGGTTGCCACTTGCTCAAACTGATTCGATTGATGATCTTCAAGGCCAAATGCTTTGATCATCCGAATACTGGTCAGGCTTTCTTGTGCATGGTTATTTAAAGAAGAAAATGCTCCTTGTGCATGCTTAAAGCGGTGATGTAACTGGTCACCAAAGCGTTTGATCACTATCGCCATAATTGGCATAGGGATCAGAGCTAATAACGTTAGCTGCCAACTAATATTGACACTCATCATGAGTAGCACCGCACAGCCCATGACTAACGAGTCAACAAAGGTTAAAACCCCTTCACCAGCAGCAAATACCACTCGGTCAACATCATTGGTAGTACGAGCAATTAAATCGCCAGTGCGATAGCGCAAATAAAAGGATTGATTCTGAAGACTGAGTTGCCGATAAAACTTTTGTCGTAGCTGTACCGCTAGCTTATAAGAGGCACCAAATAACCAGAGTCGCCATACATAGCGCAAACCATAAACAACAACCGCAATACCTAGCATCAATGTGACATAAGATACTAACTGGCTGGTTGCCATGGTTTGGTTACTAATACCATCCACCACCACGCCAACTAATCTAGGTGGAACAAGTTGTAAAATCGCAATAATAATTAAAAAGCAAACAGCGCCACAGTAACGTCGCCACTCACTAAAAAAATACCAGCGTAGTTGTGAAAATAATCGCACTTAGTCACAGCCTTGAATCAAGTTTAATGGTCTATCGTTATCATCATAACAACAATAGCGGTAATACAGCGTTAACATCGCTAGTCAGGGATGGGTAACACAGTCGTATATTTAATTTTTTCCATGGCAAAACTGGAGGTAACGTCAATCAACCCATGAACACCATTAACCAGTTTTTTGTAGAATAGATCGTAAGATTTCATGTCTTTAACTTCAACCTGCATAAAGTAATCATACTCCCCTGCCATACGATAGAATATCAGTACTTCAGGAAGCTGGCTGACAAATGACACAAATTGCTCATACCATTCGCTGTTATGGTGTTGTGTTTTAATCATCACAATCACCGTCAATCCTAATCCTAATTTTTCGCCATCGAGTAAAGTCACCCGACTGCGGATATAGCCATCATCTTCAAGGCGTTTTAACCTTTTCCAACAAGGAGTTGAAGTTAAACTAACGTGTTCTGCGAGTGCATTTAAAGAGAGGCTACTATCATTTTGCAGTAAACGAAGTAACTTTTTATCTATCTTGTCTAACATAAGCGCTCTCTGTTGATTATAAAATGCCATTAATTACGCTATATCATAGAATAATTTTACCTAAATAGGTGGGAAGAGTATAAATAATTCATCAATTAACGATAAAAGGTCAAATTAAGTCTGTGCATGTTAGCCTAGCACCGCTAACATGGCTGATGAACAAACTCAGTACTTATTTTTTATCAAAGGGAGTATTTATGAAACGTGCGGTTGTTGTCTTCAGTGGCGGACAAGATTCGACAACGTGCCTTATTCAAGCACTAACAACTTATGATGAAGTCCATTGCATCACCTTCGATTATGGTCAGCGCCACCGTTTTGAAATTGAAGTAGCACAAAAACTTAGTCACTCCCTTGGGGCAACCGCACACAAAACACTTGATGTCACTCTACTTAATGAACTTGCTGTGAGTAGTCTAACTCGCGATAACATCCCAGTTCCTAATTATCATGAAAGCGAAGCTAGTGGATTACCAACCACCTTTGTTCCCGGTAGAAATATCTTATTTTTAACCTTAGCGGCTATTTATGCATACCAAGTCCAAGCTGAGGCAGTGATCACTGGTGTCTGTGAAACTGACTTCTCAGGCTACCCTGATTGCAGAGATGAATTTGTTAAAGCTCTTAACCATGCTGTTAGCTTAGGATTGGCAAAAGATATTCGTTTCGAAACCCCACTGATGTGGCTCGATAAAGCACAAACATGGGCACTTGCAGATTACTATGGCCATTTAGACACCGTCAGAGCCCAAACATTGACTTGTTATAACGGCATACAAGGCGATGGCTGCGGTGAATGTGCCGCCTGCCACCTTAGAAGTAAAGGCTTAACGCATTATTTGGCCAATAAAGACGCTGTTTTAGTCTCCTTAAAAAACAAACTGGATCTCCCTTAGCTTTGTACTTATGTAATCGGAAAGTGTTTCAACACTTTCCGATTTCTCTTTTAAACCGCAATAAAATCACCAGTCTCACTGAGTGATAGTTGTTGTAATTTCTCTAGTATTTCACCATTAAGTGGGACTGATTTATTCGCAACTAAATCAACTATCACAAATGTCAGTACTGCATCTGATACCAGCTCTTTTTTACCATTCCTTTCTCGTGATATTTGCTGATAGCATAGTGCACTCTTGGTGTTAATTTTATCGATACGCGTTACAACGGTTAGTTGGTCATTAATTACTGCCCCTTGAAAATAGTTTACATTGATGTTTACAACCACCATAGCCAACTGTTTTTTAAGTGCCCATTCAAGAAAACCTTGATTAGCCATTACAGCCCATCGATCAGTTTCATAAAACTCAAGGTAACGTGCATTATTAACATGTTGAAATACATCGATGTGATAACCACACACTTTTATTTTTGTTGCCATAACTACTCCGACCAGTTGCCATGTTTTTACAAAAAGATAACAAAAAATCATGACTCATGCACAAATCATTTAGTTTATGTGATATACATCGCCGTTATAGCCACTAATGAAGCAATCACAGACTGGAAACATTAAAACAAGTACCCATGCAACATAAATGGGTACCAAGTGAATTACAGAGTTAACTTACTCCTATTTTTTTCTAAAAATGAGGGACCTATTCCTTTCACCTCTAAAATATTTTCTAACGAACTAAATGCACCATATTTGTCCCTATATTCAACAATTGCCTTTGCTTTTTGGATCCCTATCCCACTCAGTTTCTTAGCCAATTCCTCTGCACTTGCTTGATTAATATTAACTTGATGAGTACTGCTAGAATGAGTTGCATCGACAACCTGCTGAGACGTTTGGTTCGTTACTGCTAATGATGGTTTCTCAGTTTCCGTTTTTTTAGCTAATGCTTGCTGTTGATACATCAACATTGAAAATATGATCACAACACTACCTAAAAACTGTTTTGTTAATTGCATCCATGACATCGAGTTTCTCCTGTTTAAAGTGAGATAACACAATGCCAAGAAGATAATAGAAAAGCTTTTTAATCAGAGTAGAAATAAGAAAGGCCACCCAAAGGTGGCCTCAAAGAATGCTATCTTGCAATAAAAATTGCGAGGAGCTTCCCAAATTACTCGACGTTGAACTCTTCAATTTTTGCGTTATTACGTAGGTTCAGCATCAATGCTTCATTCACTGAAGCTGCCATCATGCCTTGATACTCTCTAGTTAACTGCGCTAACTCTTCCTCAGAAGCTTTACCTGCGGTTACTTTATCAAGTTGAATGATAACTAGGTTATCTTGTGCATCACGCGCTGTTGCATAAGTTGCTTTACCGTCTACTGGTTTCGCCATTGCCATCGCTGCACCAGTAATTGGTGTTTGTGGCATAACACGAGAAACCGTTTCAGGGGCAGTAAATGTCACATTAGCCTCACTTAGCGCTGACTCACCTTTACCTTCTTTCAGTGCAGCAAGCAATTTATCGCCTTCCGCTTTTAGTACTGCATTTGCTTTTTGACGTTTAACTAGTGCTTCAATTTCAGGTTTGACGGTTTCTAAGGATTCGATTTGCTCTGGTTTGTACTCTGTAACACGAACCACAAATGCACGATCACCTTCAACGTTAATCACGTCAGAGTTGATACCTGTAGAACCATTTTTATCTACTAGGCGTTCACTGAAAATCTCATTGATCACTTTAGGGAATTTCAATGCCTCTGGTGGATTGTTCTTATCAAACCAGTCAGTTGTTGCCACTTTTAGGCCTGAAACTTCTTCGACAGATGCTAAAGATTCATTATCGTTAGTTGCAGCTTCACTGACTTTTTGCTGTAAGTCATAGAACTGTTTAACATTTTTCTCTTGGCTTAATGTCGTTTTCAGTCCATCTTTTACTGAATCAAATGATTTAACGCTTTCAGGTTTAATATCATCCAAACGGAAAATAACAAAACTTTCTCCGGATTTAACTGGCGCAGAAATTTGACCTTTTTCTGTTAGCTTAGCGTCAGCAATTTCAGCAGGGGTAGACGCCTCTTCCATCCAACCGATAACACCTTTATTGCCAGCACTGAATTTATCAGTCGACTTTTCAGCCGCGAGGGTTTCAAAATTAGCCCCTGCTTTTAGCTCATCGACGATTGCATTCGCTTCTTTTTCAGAGGCGACTTGGATCATGCTGTAATGCTTTTGCTCCGCCTGAGTATAATTTTTCAGGTTTTGCTCATAGTAGGTTTTCAGCTCTTCATCAGAAACGGTTTGCTCTGGCAGCGTCGTTGCGTCAATCTCAACGTAGCTGACTTTAACTTTCTCAGGTGAAATGAAGCTATCGTGGTTTGCATCATAGTAAGCTTTAATTTCATCTTCAGTCACAGACTGTTTAGCTTGTGCATCCGCTAATGATAACGTCGCTGTGCGAATTTCACGCTCTTGTAAAAATAGCTCCGCATACGTTTTGACTTCTGAAGGAAGTGCAAAATCGCTGCCTGTGAAAGCTTTAGCTAACTGTGCGCGCACCAAATCATTACGGATTTGGGCAGCAAAGTTGTCCGCATTGACATTATATTGCTTTAATATCAAACGATACTTTTCGCTATCAAAGTTACCATTAGTTTGGAAAATTGGCATCGCGAAAATCGCTTTCTCTATCTGCGCATCGCTCGCAGACAGGTTTAATTCTTGCGCATACTGATTAATCAGCTCACTATTAATTAAGTTGGCAAGTGCTTGAGCACGCAATGCTCTCATGGCTTCTTCATTACCAGCTATTTCAGAGAATCTGTCTCCCAAATTCTCTTGTAAGGACTGACGCTCTTGCGAGAAAGCCTGTTGTAGTTGCTCCCTGCTAATTGACTGTCCATTTACTTCGGCAGCATCATTGCTCGACCCACCAATCATGTAACCGGCAACCCCTGTCAGCACGAATGACAGAATAATAATAGCCAGTAGCACTTTGATAAAAGGACTGTTCGCTTTCGTGCGTAGATTGTCCATCATAAAAAGGCTTAACTCCGCTTGGTTGAATTCATTTCCTAATAATACGCTAATCTTAACCCAGATTGAAAAAAAAGCGCATCATTTCCATGATGCGCCTCTATATTAGCTGATTAATAATATTCAGTCAGTGTGAGTTTTAGAAAAAATAAAACAAACTCAAAATAAAACTGGATTAACCATTAACCGCGTCTTTTAAACCTTTGCCCGGACGGAAAGCAGGTACTTTCGCCGCAGCGATTTTGATTTCTTTACCTGTTTGTGGGTTACGTCCTGTGCGAGCAGCACGTTCACGAACTGTGAATGTACCAAAGCCAACTAAAGCAACATCATCACCTTTGCTCAGTGAGCCAGTTACAGATGCAACGAATGCATCAACAACACGACCAGCTGCAGCTTTAGAAATATTCGCTTCAGAAGCGATTTGATCAATCAGTTGAGACTTATTCACTCTTATCATCCCCATATTAGTTTTGACTATGATCTTAATTAGGCTATTAAGCTAATTAATGATGCAGCCGTTATATCAATCCTTAATGCCAATGGCAAGAGAACAGATAACATCCAAATAATTATCAGAATCATCGTTAAATTAGCGACGAAAAAAAAGGCTGACAACCCCTAAATAGGTCATCAGCCTCATTTTTATTTAAACTTCTTGATTCAGCTCACTCTTTTCGACTTATTTTTTACGACTTCCGCACCAAATGGTGGGTTCACTAATGCTAAAGAGAGTACTTCTTCAATCGTTTTCACTGGATGAATTTCCAAATCAGCAATAACATTTTCTGGAATTTCTTCCAAATCACGCTTGTTCTCAAATGGAATTAACACCGTTTTAATACCACCACGATGTGCAGCCAGTAATTTTTCTTTCAAACCACCGATAGGTAAAACTAATCCTCTTAAGGTAATCTCACCTGTCATTGCCACGTCAGCTTTAACTGGGTTACCTGTTAAACAAGAAACCAGCGCCGTCGACATCGCAATACCAGCACTTGGGCCATCTTTCGGTGTTGCACCTTCAGGCACGTGTACATGAATATCACGTTTTTCATAGAAATCACTGTTAATACCCAGTTTTTCTGCGCGTGCACGTACTACTGTTAAGGCAGTTTGAATCGATTCTTGCATCACTTCACCAAGAGAACCTGTATAAGTCAGTTTCCCTTTACCCGGTACGCAAGCTGTTTCAATAGTTAATAGATCACCACCTACTTCAGTCCATGCCAGACCAGTTACCTGACCGACGCGGTTTTCAGTATCTGCTTGGCCGTAATCGAATTTGCGAACCCCTAAGAAATCTTTCAGGTTATCAGCATTAATTTCGATGTGTTTAAGCTTTTTATCCATCAATAAGGATTTAACCGCTTTACGGCACAGTTTCGAAATCTCACGCTCAAGACTACGAACACCCGCTTCACGAGTGTAATAACGAATGATACTAATTAATGCACTGTCATCAATGGTTAATTCACCTTTTTTCAGGGCATTACGCTGAATTTGCTTCGACAGTAAGTGTTGTTTAGCAATATTCAGTTTTTCATCTTCCGTATAACCTGACAGACGGATCACTTCCATACGATCAAGCAGCGGAGCAGGTATGTTCATTGAGTTTGATGTTGCAACAAACATCACATCAGAAAGATCGTAATCAACTTCCAGATAATGGTCGTTAAATGCGACGTTTTGCTCAGGATCCAATACCTCTAACAAGGCTGAAGCTGGATCACCACGCATGTCTGATGACATTTTGTCGATCTCATCGAGCAAGAATAGTGGGTTTTTTACGCCTACTTTTGCCATTTTCTGGATCAATTTACCCGGCATGGAACCGATGTAGGTGCGACGATGTCCACGGATTTCCGCTTCATCACGTACACCACCTAGCGCCATACGGGTATACTGGCGGCCAGTTGCCTTAGCAATAGATTGGCCAAGTGAGGTTTTACCAACCCCAGGAGGCCCTACCAAGCACAAAATAGGCCCTTTGATCTTGCTGACACGGCTTTGTACTGCCAGATACTCTAAAATACGTTCTTTTACACGCTCTAAACCATAGTGGTCAGTATCGAGAATCTCTTGAGCCTTCACGAGGTCTTTTTTTACTTTACTGCGTGCGTGCCATGGTACCTGAACCATCCAGTCGATATAGCTACGCACAACCGTGGCTTCAGCTGACATTGGAGACATCATTTTTAGCTTCTGCAATTCCGCTTCTGCTTTTTCATGTGCCTCTTTTGGCATTTTTGCTTCTTCAATTTTGCGTTTTAGCGCTTCATATTCGTCAGGAGCATCATCCATTTCACCAAGCTCTTTTTGAATCGCTTTCATTTGCTCATTCAAATAGTATTCACGTTGGCTTTTTTCCATCTGCTTCTTAACACGGTTGCGGATGCGTTTCTCAACTTGCAGTAATTCAGTTTCTGACTCCATCATTGCCATCAGGAACTCAACACGCTCTGCTACATTTGCCATCTCCAGCACTCGCTGTTTATCAGCCAATTTCAATGGCATATGAGAGGCAATCGTATCAGCAAGTTTATCCAGCTGATCTTGCTCAATGGAATGCAGTGAAGTCAGTACTTCAGGTGGAATTTTTTTATTGAGTTTGATGTAGCTCTCAAACTGACTAACAATCGTGCGATAAAGAACTTCTTGTTCTTTTTCATCAAGAAGCTCTGCCGCAGGTGCAGCAGCTTCGTTATAAAAATCTTTAGCCTCTGAGCTATTTTTCTCAGATTCTGACTTCAAATATTCGGCTTGTGCTATGAAATATTCACCATTATCAGTCAAGCTACTAATGTGTGCTCTTCTTAGGCCTTCAACTAAAACTTTAACGGTGCCATCAGGCAGCTTTAGCATTTGGATAACTGAAGCAACAGTACCAACTGAAAATAGGTCATTGACTCCAGGCTCATCAGTTGAAGCTTCTTTTTGAGCTACGAGCATTACTTGCTTGTCATGATCCATCGCTGCTTCCAGACTGTGAATGGATTTTTCACGTCCAACAAACAGTGGGATCACCATATGTGGGTACACCACTACATCACGCAGAGGCAATACTGGTATTTCAATGCGTTCGGAACGCTCAGGATTCATAAAGCTCTCTCTTCGTTTAGCTTGCGCTAGTTTAAGGGTTTCCAACAATTGCTCAAAAAATGTTTATTTTAGGAGCAAAGAAACCACACTCAGAATATAAACTATATGGGGATAAGATTTTAGCATTCAATGGGTCATTGAAGATAAAAAATGAAATGAGGGATAACCCTCATTTCATTCATAAATTGTTACTGCTAAATCTTAGGTGTTAATTATCACCAGAGGCTTGAGCATCAGGCTTGCTGTAGATCAGTAATGGTTCAGATTGTTCGTTAATAACGTTTTCATCAACCACCACTTTTTCTACATTTTCCATAGAAGGTAGGTCATACATTGTGTTTAACAACGCAGCTTCCACAATAGAACGTAAGCCACGGGCCCCCGTTTTACGTGCCATCGCTTTTTTAGCAATTGCTTTTAACGCATCTTCACGAAACTCTAATTCAGTTCCTTCAAGGTTAAATAACGCTTGATATTGCTTAGTTAATGCGTTTTTCGGCTCTTGTAAAATTTGGATCAATGCTTCTTCACTAAGTTCTGTTAATGTTGCCACAACTGGCAAACGACCAATAAACTCAGGGATCAAACCAAATTTGATCAAATCTTCTGGCTCAGTCTTCGCTAATAATGCACCTTCAGTAATTTTTTCAGATTCGCCTTTCACTTCTGCTGCGAAACCAATACCTGAACGTGTATTTAAACGCTGACCGATCACTTTATCTAGGCCAGCAAAAGCACCACCACAGATAAATAAGATCTTAGAGGTATCAACCTGTAAAAACTCTTGCTGAGGATGCTTACGGCCACCTTGTGGTGGAACTGCTGCAATCGTGCCTTCAATCAGTTTTAGCAACGCTTGTTGCACACCTTCACCTGAAACATCACGGGTGATCGATGGGTTATCTGATTTACGAGAAATTTTGTCAATTTCATCAATGTAAACAATACCACGTTGGGCTTTTTCTACATCATAATCGCATTTTTGGAGCAGTTTTTGGATGATGTTTTCAACATCTTCACCTACATAACCGGCTTCTGTTAATGTTGTGGCATCCGCCATGGTGAAAGGGACATCCAAATAACGCGCTAATGTTTCAGCAAGCAGGGTTTTACCACTACCTGTTGGCCCAATCAGCAAAATGTTACTTTTACCCAGTTCTACACCTTCGTTAGTGGTATCACCATTACGTAAACGTTTGTAGTGGTTATACACTGCGACAGCAAGAACTTTTTTCGCTTGTTCTTGACCTATGACATAATCATCAAGGTGCTCGCGGATCTCATGGGGTGTCGGCAGTGCACTGCGTTCACGATGAGGAGCTAGTTCTTTAATCTCTTCACGAATGATGTCGAGGCATAAATCGACACATTCATCACAGATATAGACTGACGGACCTGCAATCAGCTTGCGGACTTCGTGCTGACTTTTTCCGCAGAAAGAGCAGTACAACAGTTTACCTGACCCCTCTTTGCGCTTTTCTGTCATCAGTTGACCTCACTTATCGTCAAATTGCCCTGTTTAATTACCATCTGATAACCCGAAACAGGGCAATAAATTTCTTCAATATTCAGGGAATCCCCTAACTAATTAACGGCTGGTATAAATTTGATCAACCAACCCATATTCTTTGGCTTCATTTGCAGATAAGAAACGATCACGTTCAGTATCACGGTTAATCTCTTCAATCGATTTACCCGTATGCAATGCCATCAATTCATTCATTCGAGACTTAACTTTCAGGATTTCCTGAGCGTGGATCTCAATATCTGTCGCTTGACCTTGATAACCCCCTAAAGGTTGGTGGATCATCACACGCGAGTTTGGCAAACAGAAGCGTTTACCTTTTGTCCCAGCAGTCAGCAAGAAAGCGCCCATAGAGCAAGCCTGCCCCATACAAATCGTACTAACATCAGGTTTAATAAACTGCATGGTGTCATAAATTGACATACCCGCGGTGATCACACCACCCGGCGAGTTGATATAAAGCTGGATATCTTTTTCTGGGTTTTCTGCTTCCAGAAATAGCATCTGTGCGACGATGAGGTTCGCCATATGATCTTCCACCTGACCTGTCAGGAAGATAATACGTTCTTTTAACAGACGTGAATAAATATCGTATGAACGTTCACCCCGAGAGGTCTGCTCAATGACCATTGGCACAAGTGCCATTTGGGATGCTAGGTTTTCCTGACCGCCAAAATGTGACATCGAAATCTCCTATTAAAACTTTCTGGTGCTTGCGCCTAAGTTGACTGTTTGCTTATCTTTTGGGCAGCAAACAAACAGTTTGTCTTTAAAAATTATCTTTATCTTGCATAAATCACAATCATCTCACAGCTTCTACGCTTTTAAGTTGACTAAAAAGCCTTCGAAGAAATGTGCACTTATTTATACTCGTCATGCTTCAAGTTGCAGCATTGTTGCCTTCGCTTACCCACGCTAGCCACACACTTATATATGCACCTAGTATCTCATGCGCTTGTCCCTAGCTGACCTTGAATAGTTTAGAGCATAGAGTGATTATGTCGTAGAAAATAAGACGCACTTTAAAATAGTTTAACACAAGTCTGTAAGGATTCACGGATTTGTTGCTTACATTAACCCGACATTATTCAGCCAATATAACTAAAATATACCGTGCCGCCTTTAATCAAATTAGGGCAAAAATGTTATTTTCAAGACTATTTTATACTCAAAATAATTCGAAGTGCAGCTAGGCGACAAGCGAAGATAGCCGAGGAGCATAGATAAACTCTATGACTCGGCTAGCTGAACGAGGTCAACAACGCTGCAACTTGAAGTATGACGAGTATAATCAAATTGACAAAAAACCCGCAATGCAGCATAGCATCACGGGTTTCTAATTTGCATAACTTAAAAAATGAAATTAGCCAGCTTGAACTTGATTCATCAGTTCAGTGAAGTTAGTTTCTTTTTCAGTTACTTTAGCTGCTTCTAATACTTTCTCAACAGCTTGTTCTTCTAGCGCTAAGTTACGAACACTGTTCATCAGCTCATTATTTTTGCTGTAGTATTCAATAACTTCTGCTGGATCTTCGTACGCCGATGCCATTTCTTCGATCAGAGTTTTAACGCGATCTTCGTCAGCTTTCAGTTCGTTAGAGCTGATCACTTCACCTAACAGCAGGCCGATAACAACGCGACGTTTTGCTTGTTCTTCGAACAGTTCACGAGGCAGTTCCATCGCTTGTTGTTCGTTACCACCGAAACGTTGAGCAGCTTGACGACGCAGAACGTCGATTTCGCCATCAACGACAGCAGCTGGAACGTCGATTTCATTTGCGTTAACCAGACCATCCAGAACTTGTGCTTTAATACGGTTACGAACCGCATTTTTCAGCTCACGTTCCATATTTTTACGTACTTCTGCACGCAGGCCTTCTAAAGTGCCATCAGCAATACCGAAACGCTTGATGAACTCTTCAGTGAATTCTGGCAGTTCACGTTCTTCAACTTTCTTCAGAACGATAGCAAATTTCGCTGCTTTCCCTTTCAGGTTTTCAGCATGGTAATCTTCTGGGAAGTTAACTTCGATATCGAACTCTTCGCCTGCTTTGTGACCAACGATGCCATCTTCAAAGCCAGGGATCATACGACCTTCGCCCATAACCAGTGCGAAATCTTCTGCTTTACCACCTTCAAATTCTTCACCATCGATAGAACCAGTGAAGTTGATAGTAATGCGTGAATCAGCAGTTGCAGCTTCAGCGATTTCTTTCCATTGAGCTTGTTGCTTACGCAGAGTTTCCAGCATGTTTTCCAGATCTTCATCTTTAACAGCAACAACTGGTTTTTCTACTTCGATAGTTTCCAGACCTTTCAGTTCGATTTCTGGGTAAACTTCGAATTCCACTGAGTAAACAAAATCTTTACCATCTTCAAGCATTTCAGGCTTGTAGCTTGGCGCACCAGCTGGATTGATTTTTTGCTCAACGATAGCGTTGATGAAGTTACGTTGCATCACATCGCCCAGAACGTCTTGCATAACAGACGCGCCGTAACGCTGCTTAACGATGTTCATTGGTACTTTCCCTTTACGGAAACCATCAACACGTACTTTCTTCGCGACGCTGACTAGCTCGCTGTTTACTGCTTTTTCAATATCGGCAGCAGGAACGGTGATTGTTACACGACGCCCAAGGCCTTGAGTCGTTTCAACAGAAACTTGCATCTTCTTACCTCAAAAAAAATCTTAGTGATCGGTCTACTCCAGAGTTATGCCATTAAATCATAATGACCATCTCCCTTCCAGAACCGGGGCGTTGTTTTCACAACGGTCATCCCTGATATCAGAAGCGTCCCGAAACCTTACTGAAAATTAGACGCAACATTATACCGATGCGGATGCTCTGAGTCGAGAAAAGCTGATAAAAGAAGCGATTATTCCTCTTTATTTGTGACTTTTCTGACTAAAATAAACATTCTTCAAGCAAATTGAAGAAAAAATCACCACCGATATGGATGTTGACATCATAAAACGAAATCAATTATTCCATCACAATGACAGTAACGGTCTCTATATGTCAATCAACCGTTTGTTTTACCACCACCACGACATGCAGGGGAGTTTAATGCAGTATCTGCTAATCCCTCCCACTCAGTAGGAGTATAAGTATGAAGGGCTAATGCATGAATACTCCCCGCTAGTTCGTCCGCCAAAATAGCATAAATTTCACGGTGGCGACCAACCATACGTTTATTTTCAAATAGTTCACTCACGAGTACGACCTTAAAATGGCTTTCTGAACCAGCAGGAACGTTGTGCTGATAGCTTTCGTTAATCACTTCCAAATGAACTGGCGCAAAGGCAGCCTGTAACTTTTGCTGGATATGAGATTGCATGTTGTGCCCCATAAAATAACTCCTAAATTGCTCCTAGATTATCGTTCTTCATTATCTTTTTTTGTACTGATAGTGGAGAATCATTCACAATGATATGATTAATACCTACTTTGACGAATTTTTTCAGAAATAGTTGTCTAACCATTCATAAGAAAGAAGCGTCAAATGGCAATTTATACTCTAAATAATTCGCGATTCAGGTAGGCGATAAGCGAACATAGGCGGTGAACATAGATAAACTCTATGACTCGGCTAACTGAGCGTAGTCAACAACACTGCATCTTGAAGTATGACGAGTATATACTCCAAATAATTCGAGTTGCAGTTAGGCGACAAGTGAAGATAGACGAGGAGCATAGATAAACTCTATGACTCGGCTAGCTGAGCGTAGTCAACAACACTGCAACTTGAAGGATTTCGAGTATATACCCTAACTCAATGGATGAGTGTTACACCATAGCGGAACACACTCAATTAAGAAAGATGAACTGGAAAAAATTATGTTAAGAAAACTGTGTTTTCCTCTTTTTGCACTATTTCTTCTAGCGGGTTGTGCAACCAGCAACAATACCTTATCGCTTGAACCTAAGATCACTTTACCTGCACGTAACCCAACACTCAATGCAACCGCAATTAGTGTGAGTAGTGTGGATAATAGAACCTCAAAATCACTAACAGAGATCAATCGTAATGGTAGTTTAGTGGTGCTATCACCTTCTCGTGATCCTCGTTATTTAATGCAAGAAGCCGTTGAAAAACAAATGGCCGCTCGTGGTTTTATGGTGTCCTCACCTGCTAATGTGAACCTCGTTGTCCAGCTAAATCAACTCAATGCTCAAGTCTCTGAGGGGAGCTTACGCCATAATATTACTGTCAATTCAAGTGTAACGGTTACAGCCACAGCACCTAATGGCTCAACCAAATCACGTACGTTTACGCGTAATTACAACAACCAAGAATTACTTGGCGCAAGTAACGAAAAAATCGAAAAAGCCATCAATCTTGCTTTAACTGATTTAATCGCTGATATGGCTAATGACCAAGAGTTAACCCAGTTTATCCGTCAAAACGCGCGGTAATTTCACGTTATGATGAGAGTTTGTTTGTAGTAGGCTCTCATCATCTATATATAAGTTAAAAGAACACGGAAGCGCCACTTTTACAAAACAATTGGTATTTTAAATATACTTTAAATAATTCAAGATGCAGCTAAGCGAGCGGTAAGAGGATAAAAATACGGCGACTGGCGTCAGTGATCTTAGCCCCCTAACCAAAAACGCTGCAATTGAACTATGACGAGTATCTACCAAGCACATATTAGGAAGATTATGTCCCACTCGTTATTACCAAAGCTGCCTAACTCAGTCATTTTAATCCTATTAGGTTTTGTTTCTGGCCTTCCTCTAGCACTGACAGCAGGTACGCTACAGGCCTGGTTGACCGTCGAAAATGTTGATATAAAAACGATTGGTTTCTTTTCTCTTGTTGGCCAAGCCTACGTATTAAAATTTCTTTGGTCTCCAATGATGGATAGGTATACCCCTTCTTTTCTTGGGCGCCGTAGAGGATGGCTACTAACAACGCAGATCCTCTTGATCATCAGCATTGCAGCGATGGGTTTCATGAGCCCAACGGAGCACTTATGGTGGCTCGCTGCGTTCGCAGTTATGGTGGCTTTTTGCTCTGCCTCGCAAGATATTGTTTTTG
Source organism: Providencia manganoxydans (assembly GCF_016618195.1). NCBI lineage: Bacteria > Pseudomonadati > Pseudomonadota > Gammaproteobacteria > Enterobacterales > Morganellaceae > Providencia > Providencia manganoxydans. The sequence goes on along the minus strand of NZ_CP067099.1, from coordinate 923,700 downwards.
ATGCCTACAAAACAGACTTACTCAGCGCTGAAGAACGAGGATTTGGGGCTGCGGTTTCTGTGATGGGCTACCGCATCAGCATGTTAGTTTCTGGCGGGCTCGCATTATGGATGGCAGATAAATTCCTCACATGGCAACAGCTCTATATGGTAATGGCAGGGCTGATGCTAATTGGTGTTTTTGCAACGCTACTCGCCAAAGAGCCAGAAGATAATGGGACCCCTCCTACCTCTCTGAAAGATGCGATTTATAAGCCACTTTCCGAATTTTTTAGCCGTAACAATGCATGGTTAGTCCTCTTATTAATCGTGTTTTATAAGATGGGTGATGCATTTGTAATGGCGCTAAGTACTAACTTTTTATTGAGTGGCCTTGGTTTTACCTTAAGTGAAGTTGCCGCTGTCAATAAAACCGTCGGTATGGCTGCCACTATTTTTGGGGCTTTGTTTGGTGGTTACCTCATGAAGAACATGAGCCTCTTTAACGCCTTATTGGTGTTTGGTATTTTGCAAGGCGCTTCAAACATCGGCTACTGGTTCCTTGCGGTAACGCCACCAAACATTATCAGTATGGGTTCAATCATTGTTATCGAAAATATTTTTTCAGGGATGGGAACCGCGGCATTCGTAGCGTTATTGATGACATTATGTAATAAATCATTGTCGGCAACACAATTCGCTTTATTATCCGCACTTTCGGCGATAGCTCGTGTGTACATCGGCCCAGTTGCCAGTATTGTGGTACTTTCTTATGGCTGGCCAACCTTCTATCTTATTTCAATTGTTGTTGCGGTACCCAGTATCCTTCTATTACTTGCCTGTAAAACCTCTTTAGCCTATACGCAAACCACAGGGTTATTCCAACGCAGGGAGCTGTACCCACAAGCGTATAAAATTGCCGTTTATATCCTTTTAACCGCAATTGGTATATTGGCTCTATGGCTATTAACTCTCTTATTTACCTCGTTTGCTTCAGTCAAAATTTACTTATTCACCAATTACATCTCTCTTTGGCTTGCATTACCTGAATATAAAAACTTTATTTTCAATACTGGCGCAAGTATTGGTGCACTCAGTTTAATCATTGGTGGCTGTCTCGATTTCTTCGCTGTCCGCAAAATAGTTAAGAAATAAAATATTAACAATGAAATCATCCCTAACTGAAATTAATTCGGTTAGGGTTTTTATTGACCTTTTAAATTAGATCTGACTAGCAAATATTGATATATCCATCGCCATAACGTGACAGACATCACTCATTGCGTGAAATATATTTTTTTATTGCAAATGAAAAGTCTAATATCTCACATGTTAAGGGCTAATCAGCCTTTTGGCTGACAACAATAAATCTCGTTAATACTCAAACGAAAATAATATATCATGAAAAAACAACTTCTCTGCGTCGCGGCAATCGCTTCTTTAGCTGGAACGGCCAATGCTGACGACTTTTTAGGCTATCAGAATGGTTTCGCGGATATCAATGTCAACTATCTAGACTGGTCTCACCGCACTGAAACTAAATCAGAAAATACCACTCGTAAAAAAGACTTTGCTTATATTGAATTAGAAGGCGGAGCTAATTTTAATTGGGGTGAGCTATACGGCTTTTTTGATGTAGAAAACCCATTCCACAAACGTCGTACAGAACCGGGACGCAACCAACGCTATACCATCAAAACAACAGGTCGCTTCTATTTAGGTGATACTGGTTTCAACGTCTATGGTCACGTATATGGTACATGGTCAATGCCAGGTGCGAAATATGGCGGTAATTTCCATGAAGTCAATACGTTATACGGTTTAGGTTATAACACTTCATTTGGTGATCTGTGGTTTAAACCTTTTGTGGCAATGCACTATGTTGACCAAACTTACTATTCAGGCAATAACGGCTATGTCGTTGGTTGGGTTGCAGGCTATGGCTTTAAGATGTTTGAAGAAAACTTCATGATCACTAACTGGCATGAAATGGAGTTTGCTCGTCATAAGCGTTACGGAAATGGCGGACGTGATGGGGTGAACGGGGCGCTAGCATTTTGGTGGAATGCAACACCAAACTTAGCAGCCGGTGTCCAGTACCGCTATGCAGACAATAAATTGGGTGATGATTTTTATCAAGATGCGATCATTTATACATTAAAGTATACGTTCTAAGACGGCCTATTTGATTGTAATAAAATTTTAAAAACACTCTTTTATTTTCAATGAAGTAAAAATTTTTCTTAGCTATTTTGCCGATAAGGTAGTGAAAACTGCCTTATCTTGATAAATAATCGTATATTTACCTACCATTTTATTTAACATTCATATCAGTTCCCCTGTTTTTAGCTCACTTTTGTATATATTTTTCTTTGATAAATGACAAAGATACTTTAAAATCTGCTCTGTTTTAGCAAAGAATGCCTATAAATTAGATAAGCTTTAACTTTTTCATCATAAGTTCTTCACATGTGATCATATTAACATAAAGAGCTAACAATCCAGCTTCTTTACCTTACAATTGTTTACACTCACATAACCTTACCGTAGAATGCCCCCACTGATGAAACGACAATTAGAATCTTTGTCATTTGGGGTCGTGGATGAGACTTATGAACTACAAAAAAAGCATTGGGGCAATCTCACTGGTTGCTGCTGCCTTCCTATTAGGTGGCTGCGATATGGTGTTGATGGATCCTAAAGGCGCCGTTGGCGTTAAACAAAAAGAGCTGATTCTTATTGCAATCGGCTTAATGCTCGTTGTTGTGATCCCGGTTATTTTCATGGCGTTTATCTTTGCTAGAAAATATCGTGAATCCAATAAATCAGCAACCTACCGTCCTAACTGGGCTCACTCAAATAAAATTGAGTTAGTCTGCTGGACTGTTCCTATCATCATTATCATTATTCTAGGTACTATCACTTGGAAAACGACTCATGAGCTTGACCCATATAAGCCATTAGTCAGTGATCAGGAACCTGTCACTATTGAAGTTATTTCAGCTGACTGGAAATGGATATTCATCTATCCAGAGCAAGGCATCGCAACAGTGAATGAAATCGCATTCCCTACTGGTGTCCCAGTTAACTTCAAAATTACGTCTGATTCGGTGATGAACTCGTTCTTCATTCCATCTTTAGGTGGCCAAATCTACGCAATGGCAGGTATGCAAACTAAACTTCACCTAATCGCTAATGAACCAGGTACCTACAAAGGCTTCTCTGCAAGCTATAGTGGCCACGGTTTCTCTGATATGAAGTTTAATGCGATTGCAACGGCTGATCGTCAAGGTTTTGATGAGTGGGTACAAAAGGTGAAAGCTTCACCGAAAACAATGGATACCATGCAAGCTTTCGACGAAGTCGCGAAGCCTAGCACAAACGTTCCTGTTACCTACTTCTCTAGCGTGAAACCAAACCTGTATAACGACATCGTTCTCAAGTTTGGCCATGAGCACCATAAGGGTCACGCTCCTGTTGAATCGAAAGATGAAAATACAGGTCACACTATGAATATGGGCCATTCTGCTCATACTGGCGTTGAGGAATAAGGGCATGTTCGGAAAATTAACACTAGACGCAATTCCGCTCCATGAACCTATTATCGTTATCACACTAATTGCTATCGTTATTGGCGGCTTGGCGCTAGTTGGTGCGATTACATATTTCGGTAAATGGAAGTGGTTGTGGAAAGAATGGTTAACCTCTGTTGACCATAAAAAAATTGGTGTCATGTACATCATTGTCGCAATGGTCATGTTGTTCCGTGGTTTCGCGGATGCCATCATGATGCGTGGTCAGCAAGTACTTGCTTCTGCTGGCCAAGAAGGGTTCTTAAACCCTCACCACTATGACCAAATCTTTACCGCGCACGGCGTTATCATGATTTTCTTCATGGCTACGCCTTTCGTTGTTGGTCTGATGAACTTAGTTGTTCCTCTGCAAATTGGTGCGCGTGACGTTGCTTTCCCATTCCTTAACTCATTGAGCTTCTGGTTCTTTGTAGTGGGTGTTGTTTTAATCAACATCTCTTTAGGGGTTGGTGAATTCGCTCAAACAGGTTGGTTGGCTTACCCGCCATTATCTGGCTTGGAGTACAACCCCGGGGTCGGGGTGGATTATTGGATATGGAGTCTCCAGATATCCGGTATTGGTACTCTATTAACTGGTGTTAACTTTATTGCGACCATTATCCGTATGCGTGCACCGGGTATGTCGATGATGAAAATGCCAGTATTCAGCTGGGCAGCACTGTGTACTAACGTACTGATCGTGGCAGCATTCCCTATCTTAACTGTCACTATTACCCTTCTGACTCTTGACCGTTATCTGGGCACCCATTTCTTCACTAACGATATGGGCGGCAACATGATGATGTACATCAACCTGATTTGGGCCTGGGGCCATCCAGAGGTGTATATTCTTGTTCTACCAGTATTCGGTGTGTTCTCAGAAATTGCAGCGACTTTCTCCAAAAAACGTTTATTCGGTTACACTTCCTTAGTGTGGGCGACTATCGTTATTACCGTGATGTCCTTCATCGTTTGGTTGCACCACTTCTTTACGATGGGCTCAGGAGCAAACGTCAACGCCTTCTTTGGTATCGCTACGATGATTATCGCAATCCCAACTGGGGTTAAGATCTTCAACTGGCTATTCACTATGTACCAAGGTCGTATTGAGTTTAAATCGCCAATGCTGTGGACTGTCGGCTTCATCATCACCTTCTCTGTTGGTGGTATGACTGGTGTTCTGCTAGCGGTTCCAGGTGCAAACTTCGTTCTGCATAACAGTCTATTCCTGATCGCTCACTTCCATAACGTTATCATTGGTGGTGTTGTATTTGGTTGTTTCGCAGGTATGACTTACTGGTTCCCGAAAGCGTACGGCTTTACTCTGAATGAGAAATGGGGTGTTCGTGCCTTCTGGTTCTGGATCACTGGTTTCTTCTTAGCATTTATGCCGTTGTACATTCTTGGCTTCATGGGTATGACCCGTCGTTTAAGCCAAAACATTGACCCTACATACCATACAATGTTAGTTGCTGCTGCTTGTGGTGCTGCATTGATCGCTATCGGTATTGCATGTCAAGTTATCCAAATCATTGTGAGTATCCGTGACCGCCATGAAAACCGCGACTTAACCGGTGACCCATGGGGTGGACGTACACTGGAGTGGGCAACTTCTTCTCCACCACCATTCTACAACTTCGCGATTGAGCCAAATATTCAAACTCGCGATGCATGGTGGGATATGAAAGAAAAAGGCATCGCTCATAAGAAACCGACTTCATATGAAGAAATTCATATGCCAAAAAATACAGGCGCTGGCGTGATTATCGCTGCATTTAGCTTGATTTTAGGTTTCGCGATGATCTGGCACATCTGGTGGCTGGCAATCGTTGGTTTCGGTGGCATGATTGTTACTTGGATTGCAAAAAGCTTCGACGAAGATGTTGATTACTACGTACCTGTTGCTGAAATCGAGGAAATCGAGAATAAGCACTTTGAAGACCTACGTAAGGCAGGTGTGAACGATGTCAACTAACACTATGACTAATCATAACGCAGCCCATGCAGAGCATGGGCACCACGATGCAGGCGGAACTAAAGTATTTGGTTTCTGGCTGTATATCATGAGTGACCTTATTCTGTTCGCCAGTTTATTTGCAACTTATGTTGTTCTGGCTGATGGAACTGCGGGCGGCCCTGAAGGTAAAGATATCTTCAGTTTGAAGTTCGTTTTAGGTGAAACTTTCCTACTATTATTTAGTAGTATCACCTACGGCTTCGCCATGATTGCAATGCATAAAGGTAAGATTGGACAAGTCAATTTATGGCTGTTCGCAACCTTCCTGCTCGGTCTTGGCTTCGTTATCATGGAAGTTTATGAATTCCACGAACTGATCGCTGAAGGCTTTGGCCCTGATCGTAGTGGTTTCTTGTCTGGCTTCTTTGCTTTAGTTGCAACACATGGTTTGCACGTAACTGCTGGTCTGATTTGGATCATTATTATGATGATTCAAGTCACTCGTCGTGGTCTTACTGACGTGAACCAAACTCGTTTGAACTGCCTGAGCTTGTTCTGGCACTTCTTAGATGTTGTTTGGATCTGTGTATTTACCGTTGTTTATCTTCTGGGGGCTATTTAAATGAGTCATGCAAAAGATGCTCACACTGGAGCAAGCCACGGTAGCGTAAAAACATACATGATTGGTTTTATACTGTCGGTTATTTTGACAGTCATTCCTTTCTGGATGGTGATGGAAGGCACAGCTTCACAAGCAGCTATCCTTTGGACAGTTGTTGGTATGGCTGTTGTGCAGATCCTCGTACATTTAGTATGCTTCCTGCACATGAATACTTCATCAGATGAGCGCTGGAACCTGGTAGCATTCCTGTTCACTATGCTAATCATCGGTATCGTTGTCGTTGGCTCTCTGTGGATTATGTACAACCTGAACATCAATATGATGCTCGACTAAAGAGTTGCCGATATGTTTAAGCAATACCTGCAAGTGACCAAGCCAGGAATTATTTTCGGAAATCTAATTTCTGTGATCGGCGGTTTTCTACTGGCCTCAAAAGGCACTATTGATTATCCGCTGTTTATTGCGACTTTGCTGGGTGTATCACTGGTCGTGGCTTCTGGTTGTGTTTTTAACAACTATATCGACCGTGATATCGACCGTATCATGGAAAGAACGAAGAATCGCCCTTTAGTTAAAGGGCTGATTGACCCGAAAATTAGCCTGATTTACGCCGCTGCATTAGGTATTGCTGGCATGCTGCTACTTCTTGTAGCAGCTAATGCTCTGGCAATGCTCCTTGCGGTAATTGGTTTCATCGTTTATGTAGGTATTTACAGCCTATATATGAAACGTAAATCAGTCTATGGCACGCTAATTGGTAGTTTATCAGGCGCAGCGCCACCGGTTATCGGTTACTGCGCAGTCACAAACGAATTTGATACAGGTGCACTGATCCTGTTATTGATCTTCAGTTTGTGGCAGATGCCACATTCGTATGCTATCGCGATTTTCCGTTTTAAAGACTATAAAGCAGCCAATATTCCTGTTTTGCCAGTTATTAAGGGGATCTCTGTCGCTAAGACACATATCTTCTTATACATCTTGGCATTTATGGTTGCCACTTTGATGTTAGCCATCAGTGGTTACGCAGGATATAAATACCTCGTGGTGGGTGCTGCGGTCAGTCTTTGGTGGCTTGGCATGGCAATTTCTGGTTTTAAAACCGAAAATGATGACCGTGTTTGGGCTCGTAAACTGTTTATCTTCTCCATCGTTGCGATTACTTCATTAAGCGTGATGATGTCAGTTGATCCGACAGTTTCAACCGATACTGTTATAGCTTTGGTGAGATAATTTCTATACTCTAAATAATTCGAGTTGCAGGTAAGCGACAAGAGAAGATAGCCGATGAGCATGGATAAACGATGTAATTCGGCTAGCTAAGCTTAGTCCCTTATACCTTAACGAAAAGCCCTGCAACTTGAAGGATGACGAGTATAACCAAATTAATTCTAACGGCAGGCTTGTCCTGCCGTTTTTATTTGCACTAATTAGCCTACCCTACTGAATAACTTTTATGTTCTAATAACGAGATATTCACTTCTAAAATAGCTAGATAAACAAAGCCTTTCTGACTAGTAAATAATTATCTACTCTAAAGATTCGGGGTTCAGCTAGACAACTAATCCCTAACCCCATGAGTAATGATGTGAATAGCGTTTGTAATTAAAGAGGTCACCGCTACAGCTTGAAGTTTCACGAGTAGAATACTCTAAATAATTCAAGTTGTAGCAAGGCGGCAAATGTAACTAATCCCTAGGAGCATACAAAAGTATGTGACTAGGGTTAGTGAATGAAGCCAACACAGCTACAGCTTGAAGTATGACGAGTATTTATGAATGACAACAAAATGACGCCTAACGAACTCCGCGCTACTTGGGGGTTAGGATCTGTTTTTTCCCTACGCATGTTAGGGATGTTTATGGTATTACCTATCTTGACCAGTTATGGCATCCACTTAAAAGGCTCTACTGAATTTTTAGTGGGTTTAGCTATCGGAATATATGGATTAAGCCAAGCCATTTTCCAAATTCCATTTGGGTTACTGTCAGATAAAATCGGTCGTAAACCTCTCATTGTATTCGGATTGATCATTTTTATTATTGGCAGTGTGCTGGCAGCCATGAGTGATTCTATCTGGGGTATTATTATTGGCCGTGCCTTACAAGGTGCAGGGGCAATCTCCGCAGCGGTTATGGCCTTACTGTCAGATTTGACCAGAGAACAAAACCGTACTAAAGCGATGGCATTTTTGGGGATTAGTTTTGGTTTAACTTTTGCTATCGCGTTGGTTTTGGGTCCTATTATTACCCATTGGGTTGGTTTGAGTGGGCTGTTTTGGGGAATAACGCTACTGGCAGGCGGAGCCATCGTCGTTACTCTATTTGTTGTCCCTAATAGCCATAATCACGTCACTAACCGTGAATCCGCCTTTGTGAAAGGTAACCTACGAGCAGTTCTAACGGCGCCACAATTACTTAAACTCAATTTTGGTATATTAAGCTTACATACATTATTAATGTCTAGCTTTGTAGCTTTGCCGTTACTTATGGAAAAAGCGGGCTATTTAGCCAAAGATCATTGGAAAGCTTACCTAGTCACCATGTTAGTCGCGTTTGTTTCAGTACTACCTTTCATTATTTATGCTGAAAAACACCGTAAAATGAAACAGGTATTTATTTTTTGTATTACCCTACTCGCATTGGCTGAAATCACGCTATGGCTATCAGGTGATCATTTATGGGTGATCTTTGTCGGCCTACAACTCTTTTTCGTTGCTTTTAATATCATGGAAGCCATTCTGCCTTCACTGATCAGTAAAGAAGCGCCTGCTGGCTATAAAGGGACTGCAATGGGGGTTTATTCCACCAGCCAATTTATCGGTGTTGCTATCGGGGGAATACTTGGTGGCTGGTTATATGATGTTAATGGCGCCGCTGCGGTGTTTATTGGTGGATTATTATTAACAGCAATCTGGCTTATTGTTAGCTTAACCATGCAGCAACCACCTTATGTCAGTAGTATTCGCTTAGAATTACCTAGCCACCTTACAGATAGCACACGGTTGCAAGCATTGTTAGCATCACAACCCGGTGTTATTGACGTTGTCGTTGTTGCCCAAGAATACAGTGTGTATCTTAAAGTCGATAGAAAAGCCACATCAAGAGAGCAGTTAGAAACAGTTATCTCACAATTTTGATGATAACTGCACCTTCTGTTGTTTCGAGTATAGGGCAAAAAGTGCAGTCAACTCATGGGATCATTTAAAATATGACTGTTTTTATCGTGGTGCTATACCTGTTGGATAGCAGTTATAGCTCATTTTATAAATAAAGGCTCCCGCACGTGAAGTTTGGATTTCACCTTGACTGGTGATACCCAAAAATTTTCCTGTACAACGGCCAATAATATAATCAAAGAAAAATACCGAACAAACAGGGATAATTTTTTCTCTAAACGTAAAAATATACATGTCTTCTTCAAATTTGTAGCAGGTAGCATAATCCATATCACCATGACCGAATTGCTCACCACGTAAATTCTGCCATGCATAGCGTTCTGAATTAACATAGAAGTGTTCGTAATAATGATTAGGACTATAAACATTCAGTGTTCTATAACCAATAAGCTCACGAGTTGGCCGAGGCTCTTCACCTGTGACCTCACCACCAAGGATCACCCCAGCCTGAAAATGCTGTACTAACCGCGAGCCATTACTCACTTTCCCCTCCGGTAATAAAATGCTACGAACAGTTAATACGCGCCGTGTTGCTATATTTAAGATCAAGGTTAAACTTTCATTTTGTTTATCCGTAAACTGAATATCGAAAAAATAATGATCTTTTGAAGTACAAACTTCTTCGCAGGGATCACAACCATATTCATCGTTGTATTGCCAATTAACCAATAGGTGACTTTGCTCTCCCTGAACAAATTGTAACTCCATAATACCGCCATCTGAATACTCTATAGTGATGGTTTTATCTAACCAATCCTGTGTATTAGGTAATCGATTCGTATCAATTCCTTTTGCAAAATCATCATAATTTTTCCAGCCAGATTCAGCATTTTGGTTTAATACATCTTGTTTTTCTGATCTCGACATATTCACCTTCTTTTTCTAAGTTAATATCATTACTGACTGCTAAACGTTTTATTCACAATCAACCAACGTGAATCGATTTCAACAAGAGATAAATAATCGATAAATTGCAATCCGTGGTAGAGTAATTTGACTTTCACATTGGCTATTCCCCCAGAAATATCAATAGTGACAATCTGCATAGAAAAAACTTCACCACATTCAGACGGGATCGGCATATGACTGATTTTATCTAGCCACTGTGATAACGATAATTTTTCAAACTCCCCCACAAGATAGCCAAATAATTGAGCATCTGGATGAAAAGCTTGGGTAAGCAAGCCAATATCGCGGTGATGCATTCCAAGAAAATAGGATTGTACAGTGCTATTGATTTCGCTTAATAGAGTATCTGACATCGTTCACTCTCCTGTTATAGGCATAGATTTTGATTGTGTTCGCTTTGCAATAACCAATGGCGCAGTTTCTTTCAAAAAGCAGGCTAGAATGCAAGAAAGTAATGCACCAACTGAAGCGATCAACAGAGGGCTAGCTAGCCCATAGTTATCAGCAATAAACCCAGCGGTGAAAGGTGCCACAAAGCCACCAATAAACTCGCCAATTCCCATAATCAAGCCTAATGTTGAGGCTATCATGGTTCTAGATACGGTTTCCGAAGGAATTGTTGCCATGAATAAAGTAAAGCAGCCCATTCCGGTATAAGTCAAAAAAACAATAATCCCTAATAAAAATGGATTATTGATATAACAAAGAAATAAAGGACAGCTCATTGCAATCAATGAAAAAAAGATAAGAATGGGTTTTCTACCTAGACGATCAGAAATCGCGGGGATCACAGTTCCCCAAAATACCCACGCAAAACCAATAGCACTGACAATCAACCCCATAGATTGTTCACTGAAGCCACGCTCTTTGACAAGAAAAGTCGGTGTGAAAGTGACAATAAGAATAAACCATGTCACAAAAAAGCAAGATATAAAAATACACAAGATAACATTTTTATTTTTACAAATTTCTTTATAACTGGTTTTTGCTATTTCTTTTTCATTTTTTTCAAATTTGCTATCCGCTATATCAGTCGTCAGATTTTTATTACTATTAATTTTCACCAGTTTATAAATTAAGAAAGCTAATATCAAACCGGGGATTACGGTAATATAAAAGGCATTTCGCCAACCATAATCGAGAGCAATCATAATAATAAGTGGCGGAGCGATAATTGCACCAAGCAATCCCGGAGCTGTGGCTTGAACTAACCCCATATTTAATCCACGGCGTTTAACTTGTGATGCTTCTAACATCAAAGATTGTGATATTGGCAATACAGGCCCTTCGGCGATCCCCATTAAGGCTCTGAAAACTAATAATAGAGCAAATGAAGACACAATTCCTGAAAGCCCTGAGAATACAGAGAACATCGCAACACAAATCACTAACATCGGCTTTCTAATATTAAAGCGGTCTGATATCGCCCCTAAGCCAGCGCCAGATAATGCCCAGCATAGCGCTAAAATAGCCGATAGCATTCCAAGATGTGCATTAGTAAGATTTAATTCATCTGACATCATCGGAAATAAAAAAGAAAGGGACAAGCGATCAAAAAAAACACAGCCAAATACACAAAACAAAAGTAGTAATAATTTATTTTCATAGCTAAATAAATTTAGTTTATTAATAACTATTTTCATTATTCAAACCTCACAATTAGGCTTATTCAGATATTATTTAGCCTAATCTAGCAAGTCAATTTATTTGTTACTATTTTGTTAATGATGAATTTTATCTATTTAAAAAACGCAATGAAATAAAAATACAATTAATTCACAAAAACAATTAATAAAAAATAAATTAGACCGATATTTTTATTATATTTTAGAATATCATTCTTTAGGTCGATATTCATTTAAAGTTAATTATTTCTATATTAATTATATGAGCTAAAATTTTAAAATAAAAAAGAGGAAATATGAAACCAAGGAATATCGTTATTACAGGCGGTGGAACAGGGATTGGTGAGGCTTGTGCCCATTTATTTACGCTTTTGGGAGACAACGTTTTTATTATTGGTCGACGAGCTGAACCTTTGCAAACCGTTGCTTATCAAACTGGCGCTATCGCTATTACTGCTGATGCCGCCACTGAAACTTCATGGAATGAGGTTATTTTACCGCAAATTAAACAACATACCGATACTATAGACGTTTTGATTTGTAATGCAGGCGCGATGGGGATAGGTAAAGCCGAAGATATCAGTGACCACCAATGGCATCAGGCTATGACCGCTAATTTAGACAGTGCTTTTGCGAGTGCCCGTGCTTGCCTACCTAATTTAGTTCAAAGCCAAGGCAACATACTTTTTATTGGCTCAATTGCTTCATTAGCATCAGGGCCTGAAGTTTATGGATATGTTACCGCAAAGCATGCAATCATTGGGTTAATGCGTTCTATTGCTCGTGATTATGGTCGTCAAGGCGTAAGAGCCAATGCCATTTGCCCTGGATGGGTAAAAACGCCAATGGCTGATGAAGAAATGCAACCGCTGATCAATCAGTATCAATTTACGTTAGATGAAGCTTACCAATACGTTTGCCGTGATGTTCCATTACAACGCCCTGCTACACCAAAAGAAATCGCCCTTGCCTGCAAATTTTTGTGTTCAGCTGATGCCGCAATCATTACAGGAACAACACTGGTTATTGATGGTGGTGCAACAGCCGTTGATTTACCCACTCTCGCTTTTACTGAAGGCGCTATCAGGGCATAACGTAACATCCTATTGATAGGTACTTTATCTAGCAAAAGTACCTATCAAATCAATGACGGATTACTGCAACAGTAAAACTAGTCGCGGAAGTTATTGAATTGGAAAGGTTGCCCTAAATCACTTGAACGCACTAACGCCATAACAGATTGCAAATCATCGCGCGATTTTCCAGTGACACGAACCTGCTCACCTTGGATCTGAGCTTGCACCTTCAATTTGCTATCTTTAATTGCTTTGACAATTTTCTTAGCAACCGCTGACTCGATACCTTGTTTTAAGGTCACTTCAACGCTATAAGTTTTTCCGCTGTGAACAATCTCCTCAGGGACATTCAATACTGCGCCATCAATACCGCGTTTAGACATTTTTTCTCTTAAAATATCCAGTAATTGTAGAACCTGAAAATCGGACTCACTGGTTACCTTGATGGATTCACTTTTGTCGTTTAACTCAAAACTCGCCGTCACATTTTTAAAATCCCAACGACTGGTTAATTCACGCTCGGCATTTTCTACCGCATTTCGTACTTCATTCATTTCAACTTCAGATACAATATCAAATGATGGCATGGTTAAGACCTCCTGATAATCAATATGATGCATGATAGCTGCTTTCTATTGATAGCAAAAGTACTATACTGGAAATCTACACTCATCACTGCCTTTAGGAGGAATATGAGAATAACGCTTATTGGCTGTGGTGCCATTGGCAAGCTATGGCTCGCTGCGCTAGCCCAACAAGGCCATGATATCCAAGGCTGGCTACGTATGGCTCAGTCTGATTTATTCGTTGATGTTAATGAACCTGATGGTCGCGTTTTTCGTGAACTTATCCCTTGCAACAACCTTAACCATCTACAACATAGTGAGCTAATTATTGTCTGCTTAAAAGCATGGCAAGTGTCTGATGCACTACTCCCTTTAATTCATAATATCCCTGAATCCTGCCCAATTTTATTACTGCATAACGGGATGGGGACATTAGGTGAATTAACACCTTTACGTCAGCCATTTTTAGCGGGTGTTACAACGCATGCCGCTTGGCAAAAAAATAATCAAGTCTTTCATGTTGCAAATGGCATAACTCACATTGGTGCGGTTAACTCAATTGCTGAAAATTGCTATCCTATCGCGGATATTTTGCATACAGCCCTACCCGATGTTGCGTGGCATAATGATATTTTAGCAACCTGCTGGCAAAAACTTGCCGCAAACTGCGTAATTAACCCGCTAACCATTATCCATGATTGCAAAAATGGTGAATTACTAAACCATACAGCCCAAATCAATTTATTAATTGATGAAATTTGCCAAGTGATGGATATAGAAGGATTGCATACCGATAAATTACAGCTCACTGATTATATTTATGGCATTATCCATAATACCGCAGATAACTATTCTTCTATGTTGCAAGACATTCGTAACAAACGACGCACTGAAATTGACTACATTACCGGTTATCTGATTAAACAAGCACGCGCACATGGGCTAAATACACCAGAAAATGATCGCCTATACCATTTGATTAAACAACGAGAAGAAAAAAATGACGGCTTCCGTACTAATATGCATCGCCAATGGCAGTGAAGAGATAGAAACGGTAACAACTGCCGATCTATTAGTCAGGGCTGGGATCGCAGTCACCTTAGCAAGCGTGACCGACGATGGTTCAGTGGCAATAACTGCATCAAGAGGAATAAAATTAATTGCAGATACACCTCTGATCAAAGTGGCCGATGAACCTTTTGATGCGATAGTCCTTCCAGGAGGAATGGGAGGCGCCGAAACATTTAGAGATAGCCCATTGGTGGTTGAAAAAGTCAGAAGAATGCATCTGGATGGAAAAATTGTCGCCGCTATTTGTGCAGCACCCGCTATGGTTTTGGAATATCATCAATTATTTCCTATCGGCAATATGACAGGCTACCCAAGCACACGAGAGCAAATTGCAGCCAACAAATGGGTGGATAAACGCGTTTATTTTGATGAGCGAGTTAATTTACTGACCAGTCAAGGACCTGCAACTACCTTTGATTTCGCCTTAAAATTGATTGAATTACTGGTTGGCCGTGATTCCGCGGCAAACGTTGCTTCACAGCTCGTACTCCCACCCGGTATTAATGATTATTTAGAACAATAATAAAAACCCCCAGTAATTGGCTATCCAACTATTGGGGGCACGGTACAGCCATCTCGGCTTTTATCTTGTCGAAATGAACAATTTATGGACGATAAACTTTTACATTATTAAAACCTTGCTCTTGCAAATAGAGCGCTTGTAAACGACTCATCACACCACGGTCGCAATATAATAAGTAAGTTTTCTCTTTAGGTAGATCACCAAACTGAGTACCAAGACGATAGAATGGAATGTGTTTAACGTCTATCCCTTCAATCGCCAACGGTTTGTCTTCGTGTTCATCAGGGGAACGGATATCTAAGATAACTTCATTTTCAGCTGAAAGCTCACTCACCATTTCAACTTCAGCCACTTGCTCGCGGCTTTCTTGCGCAATTTGGCGGATATCAATATTTTGTGATTGCTCAACCACTGAGTCTAAAATAGTGAAATCAAAGTTTGCTTCTTCGGCCTCGATACGTGCTTTGACTGCTTTTACCGTAGGGCTTTTAGAAATCACACCACAGTATTCAGGCATGGTTTTCGCAAAGTCTTCTGTACCAATTTGGCGCGCGACTTTAATGATGTGTTCTTTATCATGAGAAATTAGTGGACGCAGTACCAATGTATCTGAAGCATTATCAATCAAACGCAAGTTAGTTAAGGTTTGGCTTGATACCTGTCCTAATGCCTCACCCGTGACTATCGCTTGAACGCCATAACGCTCAGCCACTTTTGAGGCAGCACGTACCATCATACGTTTTAACACAACGCCCATTTGGCCATCATCGACTTTTTCTAGAATTTCAGCCACAACGGGTTCGAAGTTAACCGCAATAAAGCGTACCTTATGTGAGCTGCCAAAACGGTTCCATAAATAATGAGCGATTTGTTTTACGCCAATTTCATGAGCCGCACCACCTAAGTTGAAGAAACAATAGTGAACTCGACAACCTCGGCGCATTAACATATAGCTGGAAACGCCTGAGTCAAAGCCCCCTGAAATGAGAGACAATACATCTTCTTGTGTACCGATAGGAAAGCCACCAATGCCTTCATAACGTGCTTTCACGAGGATCAGGTTTTCATCTTCAATTTCTAGATGGACTGTGGTGTCAGGATCGGTGAGTTTCACTTTTGCTGAAGCGATATGTTGGTTTAAACCACCACCAATATAACGTTCTGCCTCAATCGAGGTAAATTCGTGCTTCCCTCGACGTTTTACACGAACACAAAAGGTTTTATTTTCTAGCGATGCACCGTATGCCTCATGTGCCATTTCATAGATATGATGTAGGCTAGTAAACGGTTTTTCTTCAACTTCTAAAATATGATGAATACCAGGGATACGTGTGAGCATATCACAAATTTCGTCGTGCTTTGTTTCCCCTTTAACACGCACTTCAATGTTATCCCAATGACGAACAACCGCGATTTCTTCACCTAGCGGCTTAAGCACATTGCGAATATTACTGGTTAGGATCTTAATAAAACGTAACCTAACGGTCTGGCTTTTAATGGTAATTTCTGGAAATAACTTAATGATAAACTTCATAATAGCTGCATGTTAATGTTATAGGGGCAAATGAACGTATTGAAAGAGACACACGCACAGGTTACCAATTGTCAATAAAGAAGCGTATTATAGCACCATCTTGCGGGTTGAATCTAAAAACACCAATAATAAATTGTATCCGCTGTCAGACTAAGTTAGTCTGCTGAATGAATAAAACACCCTAGTCGAATGATTGAACATTTGCGGTTAAAGAAATATGGCTAAAGAAAAACCTCAACAAGTCCCAGTAGTTAGCTTTGAAAACTCGCTTAAAGAACTTGAGGAAATTGTTTCTCGTCTTGAGTCTGGCTCGCTACCCCTAGAAGATGCACTCAATGAGTTTGAACGTGGCATCCAAATCGCTAAGCAAGGGCAAAAAGTCCTACAACAGGCTGAGCAACGCGTTCAGATCCTACTGAGCGATGATGAAAACAAAGCGCTTGATGATTTTTCACCCGATACTGAATAAATTATGTCTGAACAACATTCTAACAGCTTCGCAGTACAGCAGCAGCTAGCGTATGAGCGAGTTAATCAATATTTATTGCATGCCTTAGATGCACTTCCATTCTCTGATTTACCCCTTGCAGCGGCAATGAAGCATGGCGCCCTTCTCGGGGGTAAGCGCTTACGTCCATTTTTGACCTATACCGTAGGTGAAATGCTTGGCGTGAGTCGCAATAATCTTGATGTTCCCGCAGCAGCTGTTGAATGCATTCATGCCTACTCACTGATCCATGACGACCTTCCAGCGATGGACGATGACGATCTACGACGTGGACAGCCCACATGCCATGTCAAATTTGGCGAAGGAAATGCCATCCTTGCTGGGGATGCGTTGCAAACATTGGCATTCCAATTATTGTCATCTGGCTCAATGCCTGATGTTACAGATAAAGACAGAATTGCTATGTTAGCCGAGCTCGCTTATGCAAGCGGTTTGGCGGGTATGTGTGGTGGCCAAGCATTAGATCTCGAAGCAGAAGGCAAGCAGGTAGATTTAGTGGCACTTGAACGTATTCATCAACATAAAACGGGGGCTTTAATACGTGCCGCAATTCGTATGGGTGCCTATTCAGCAGGAACAAAAGGTCATCAAATTTTACCAGCGCTAGATAAGTATGCAGAAGCTATTGGCCTCGCGTTTCAGGTACAAGATGACATTTTAGATGTGGTTGGTGACAGTGAGGTGACCGGTAAGCGCCAAGGTTCAGACGCAGAACATGAGAAAAGCACTTATCCATCATTGTTGGGGCTTGAAGCCGCTCAGGAAAAAGCCCGTGAATTGTATTATACTGCGCTAGAAGCATTAAAAATAATTGAAATTCAAGGCTATAATACACAAACCTTAGTCGCACTTGCCAATTTCATTATCGAGCGAAAAAGCTAATGTAATACAATGTCATTTTACATTCAGACGAAGAATGATAAAGGTGGCATAATAGATATGTACTTTAGATAATTCGAGCGCTGGGTTGACCGGCGCTATACTCTTATGTGATTCAAATCACCATTCTGTGATAACTGAATAACACACTAGTAGTAAAAATATTACTGTGGCAAAGACATATTTTGCTTGCAAAAAACGATGCCACTTAATGTGTATACTCTAAGTCATTCGAAAGGGCAGCTAGACGATAAGATAATAGGTCGCTAGGAACATAAAAGACACTTTGACTGGTACAAATGAGAGCAGTCACCACGCCTTAACGAGAGGCGCTGCCACTTGAAGTATGACGAGTCATACTCTAAATAATTCGAGGTGCAGCTAGGCGACAAGTGAATGAGTCCCTAGGAGCATACAAAAGTATGTGACTAGTGCGAGTGAATGCAGTCAACAACGCTGCAACTTGAAGTATGACGAGTATATTACTTTATTAACAATTATAAATAGTAGTGAGCCCCTAATGAGTATTGATATCGCTAAGTATCCAACACTAGCGCTGGCAGAAACACCAGAAGAGCTACGTTTACTGCCAAAAGAGAGCTTGCCTAAGCTGTGTGATGAACTCAGGCAGTTTTTACTTAGTAGTGTTGGTCGTTCTAGCGGTCATTTTGCCTCTGGTTTAGGCGCGGTTGAACTCACCGTTGCATTACATTATGTTTATAAGACGCCTTTCGATAACTTGGTGTGGGATGTTGGTCATCAAGCCTACCCCCATAAAATTTTGACGGGTCGCCGTGATCGTATTGATACTATCCGTCAAAAAAATGGCTTGCATCCTTTCCCATGGCGTGGAGAAAGCGAATATGATGTATTGAGCGTTGGTCACTCATCGACTTCAATCAGTGCTGGCCTAGGTATGGCAATCGCCGCTGAAAAAGAAGATAAAAACCGTAAAACGGTGTGTGTGATTGGCGACGGTGCTATCACAGCAGGTATGGCATTCGAAGCGATGAACCATGCTGGTGATGTCGCGCCTGATATGTTAGTTGTCCTAAATGATAATGAGATGTCAATTTCTGAGAATGTTGGCGCACTCAATAATCATCTAGCGCATCTGCTTTCAGGCAAGTTGTACACCACGTTACGTGAAAGTGGTAAAAAAGTTTTCTCTAATATGCCTCCCATTAAAGAGCTATTAAAGAAAACTGAAGAACATATCAAAGGCATGGTCGTTCCAGGCACCATGTTTGAAGAATTAGGCTTTAATTACATAGGCCCTGTTGATGGCCATGATGTGATCGCGCTGGTGCAAACGCTAAAAAATATGCGTGATCTAAAAGGCCCTCAATTTCTACATATCATGACTAAAAAAGGTCGTGGATATGAACCCGCAGAAAAAGATCCTATCAGCTGGCATGCCGTACCTAAGTTTGATCCAAGTACCTTTACCTTGCCAAAAAGCAAAGAAACCGGCCCAACCTATTCGAAGATCTTTGGTGATTGGTTGTGCGATGAAGCACAAAATGATGACAAATTGATGGCGATCACCCCAGCAATGCGTGAAGGATCGGGCATGGTACGCTTTTCAAAAGAGTACCCTGATCAATATTTTGATGTTGCCATCGCCGAGCAACATGCCGTAACTTTTGCCGCGGGATTAGCGATTGGCGGCTATAAGCCAATCGTAGCTATCTACTCTACGTTCTTACAACGTGGTTATGATCAGGTGATCCATGACGTTGCTATTCAAAAAGTGCCTGTTTTATTTGCAATTGATCGTGCAGGTATTGTTGGGGCTGATGGGCAGACCCACCAAGGATCGTTTGATTTGTCTTATCTACGCTGTATTCCAACGCTAGTCATCATGACACCAAGCGATGAAAACGAATGTCGCCAAATGCTGCATACAGGCTATCACTATAGTGATGGACCAAGTGCAGTACGTTACCCTCGTGGTACTGGTACAGGGGCAGAATTACAGCCTTTAGCGCCATTACCTATCGGTAAAGGTGTTATTCGCCGTCAAGGTGAAAAAATTGCCATCTTATGTTTTGGTACATTACTCAGCCATGCGTTAGTTGCAGCTGAAAAACTCAATGCAACTGTTGTTGATATGCGTTTCGTTAAACCACTTGATGAAGCATTGATTTTAGAAATGGCTAATAGCCACGATCTAATCGTAACTTTGGAAGAGAATGCGATTATGGGCGGTGCAGGTAGCGGTGTTAACGAGTTTCTCATGCACCAACGAAAGATCCTACCTATATTGAATCTTGGACTACCTGATTACTTTATTTCACAAGGTAGCCAACAAGAAGTGCTTGCAGACTTAGGTCTCGATAGCGATGGCATCATCAAAGCTATTGAAGAGTATCAACAGAAAGCTTAATCCCTAAAAAAAGCAGGTATTGGAGTTATTCAATACCTGCTTTTTTAGCGTTATTTTAAAGATCCGTTATTTTAAAAAAGCATAGCTACGATCAATTTAAATCAAATTTCTTTTAAAAGGATCTTGCTTTTATCTCAAATAAAGTTCAGTATGTTTTTAATACCTAATTGCCCTCATAAGAATTTCTGTCAATATTGACAAAAACATCTCATACTTTTATGGGATATACGCCTCATTTTATTTTAGCTGCCTTTTGGCAGCTTTCTTTTGCCAATCCCAAAAGCTTATTTGTTTTAATTCAAATAATTATCGGTAGCCTTTATTGAACTAACGCTAGTTGATTTTATACCGAAAAAATTACTTCAATTATATTTTCATAACTCAAGCTGTAAGAAATAGATATTATTTTTATATTATAGATAATCGATAAATATCACTATCTGATGATAAATAATCAATAAAAAAGTCCATACCAGCAACTGACATGGACTTTTTTAATAATATTATTTTGATCCTTTAACTATTTACACTTTCCAAAACAAAGTGATCAAACCCTTTTAGGTTCACATCAACTGCTTGGTTATCATGATAGTAACGGATCCCTTCCGATTGAGGTTTGATCTGCCCAATACACGTAAAATGCGCCCCTGTATGTGCTAGTGCCATTTCTAACGCACCACGATTAATTTCAGGGATAGTGAAACAAAGTTCATAATCTTCACCGCCGCTAAGCGACCAAATCTGAGCTTGTTCTTGAGAGCAGTTTTGCTTCAATGCTTCTGATAAAGGCAAAGCATCTAAATTGATATGTGCTCCACAGCCACTCGCTTTCAGTATATGGTTAAGATCAGAGATCAGCCCGTCAGAAATATCAATTGCTGAAGAGGCTAAATTACGTAGCGCTTGCCCTTGTAAAATGCGAGGTTGAGGTCGTAAATGGCGACCAATTAACCACGATTTTTGCTCTTGATCCGCGATATCTAAACGCCCTTGTAGCAGAGCTAAACCCGCAGCACTGTCACCAAGCGTTCCTGTTACATATATCCAATCACCGTTACGAGCACCGGCTCTGGATAACGCTTTCCCCGTAGGCACAAGTCCATGTACCGTATAAGTTAGGCTCATAGGACCACGTGTAGTATCACCACCAATTAATTGCATTCCATAATAGTTAATTTGTTCAAACAAACTATCACTAAACTGCTCTAACCAAGTTGGATCAACATGAGGTAGCGTGATCGCCAAGGAAACCCATGCAGGATCAGCGCCCATCGCGGCAAGATCGCTTAAATTGGAAGCTAATGATTTATAGGCAAGATCTGCTGGTGATATATCAGGAAGGAAATGAATGCCAGAAACTAAAGTATCAGTGCTTACAGCAAGTTGCTGCTTTTCTGGGATAGTCATCAAGGCACAGTCATCACCAATACCGATGTTTACATCACGCCGATTCGTTTTTTGACGATTAAAATAACGCGCGATGAGGTCAAATTCGCCATATGACATGGTAGGTTTTCCGTTTTCGCTATACTTGGGAACTTCGTTATTAAAAAATAATAGACATAAAGATAGACCGCATAAGCAGTCTATCTTATTACTACTGTATACCCGCCATACTTCAAGTTGCAGTGCTTTTGGTTAACATATGGTGACAATACTCATGCGCACTTGTCACCTAACTGCACCTAGAATTATTTAGAGCATAGTACTATTACAGGAGGGGACCCTGAGCAATTTTATTTTTTACGGCGAACAGCAGGTGCAGCCTTATCAAGAACACCATTAACAAATTTATGGCTATCTTCTGCGCCAAATACTTTAGCGAGTTCGATGCCTTCATTAATCGCAACTTTGTAAGGAACATCTTCACGGAAGCTAAGTTCATACATAGCGACACGTAAAATCGCTTTCTCTACCTGCCCCAGCTCTTCCAGTTGACGAGATAAAAAAGGTGCCATCAGTTGATCAAGTTTAATAGCGTTGTTCGCTACACCTGACAACAGTTCACGAAAATAAATTACGTCAACGTCAGACATGTCCTGTTCAGCAATAAATTCATATTCCACATCAGAAACATTATTGCCAGATAATTGCCATGAATAGATGGCCTGTACAGCACACTCACGAGCGCGGCGACGAGCAGCAGGTTTCACAAGATTCCCCTTAAATAAAAACTAAATCAGCCTTTTACAGCTTTAAGTACATTAATCATTTCTAATGCAGTCAATGCAGCTTCAGCGCCTTTGTTACCTGCTTTTGTACCAGCACGCTCAATCGCTTGCTCAATATTTTCAGTGGTTAAGACACCAAAGGTTACAGGTACTTCACTGTTCATTGCAACGTGAGAGAGGCCTGAGCTACATTCACCAGCAACAAATTCAAAGTGAGCCGTTCCACCACGGATTACGGTACCTAAAGCGATAACTGCATCATATTTTTTCGTTTCAGCTAATGCTTTGACTGTTAATGGCAGTTCATAAGCACCCGGTACCCATACAACAGTGATGTTGTCTTGAGAAACTTGGCCGATACGCTCTAGCGCATCAACAGCGCCGTCCAGCAGACTATCATTAATAAAGTTGTTAAAACGAGCGATTGCAATAGCGACGCGCGCTTGTGGCGCGGCAACAACACCTTTAATTACGTTCATAGCCTTCCTTAAATTAATTATACTTGTCATCCTTCAAATTGCAGCACTTTGCACTAAGGTATAGCGGCTACATTTCGAATTATTTAAAGTATATACCCCATGGGGCGCGGATTTTATCACATTCTTTCACTAACCGCGTGGTTGAATTTCAGCAAAACCATAAAAAACTTCAATTACCACACAGGACGTAGTCTGACACGCAAGTCATCACCGACTTTCTGCACATCAGTAAATTCAAATTTTGGCGCATCTGATAAATGAGCAAGCGCAGGAAAATTCACTAGGCCACGCGCCGTATCACCGAGTAATTTAGGTGCAATATATACAATGAGCTCATCGACTAAACCAAGCTTCAATAATGAGCCTGCTAATATTGGCCCAGCCTCAACCCAAATGCTGTTTACGTTTCGCTTAGCCAATTGCATCATCAAAATAACCAAATCAATACCGTTATCATCCGCAGGGATCGCGAGTTGTTCGACTTGCCCTTGCCACATGGCATCAACCTCTGGTTTTGGACGCACTAACCAGCACTCCCCTTCAAGCTGAGTGACTTTGTGCTGAGCGGTGACTCTATTATGGTTATCCAAAACAATACGAATAGGCTGACGTAATGCATTTTCAGGATAAATAGCTTGAATATCGGTAGGCAATTCATTCCAGCGAACTGTCAATGATGGATCATCCGCTAACACAGTATTACTTGTGCTTAAAATTGCACTGGCTTGTGCTCGCAACATTTGAACATCTTTCCTAGCCGCCGCTGAGGTGATCCATTTACTTTCCCCAGATTGCAAAGCGGTTTTACCATCAAGCGAAGCCGCTAGTTTTAATTGGATATATGGGAATGCCGTACGCATGCGTTTTAGAAAACCACGATTTAGCGCCTCAGCCTGCTCCATTAATACGCCACTGGCCGTTTCAATGCCTGCCTTAGATAGCATATATAGGCCTCGCCCTGCTACTTGAGGATTGGGATCTTGCATTGCGGCGACGACACGGCTAACCCCTGCATTAATTAAAGCTTCAGCGCAAGGTGGTGTGCGCCCATGGTGGCTACAAGGCTCTAGCGTAACATAAGCTGTCGCTCCTTTGGCTTTTTCACCGGCCATTCGCAATGCGTGTACTTCTGCATGGGGTTCGCCTGCTTTTTGATGATAGCCTTCACCCACTATTTCGCCATTATTGACGATAACGCAGCCAACATTTGGATTAGGTGACGTTGTAAAACGGCCTTTTTCAGCGAGCTCTAGGGCTCTCGCCATATAGATGCTATCTTGTTCTATCATGCTTTAATCC
Source organism: Providencia manganoxydans (assembly GCF_016618195.1). Classification (NCBI taxonomy): domain Bacteria; kingdom Pseudomonadati; phylum Pseudomonadota; class Gammaproteobacteria; order Enterobacterales; family Morganellaceae; genus Providencia; species Providencia manganoxydans. The sequence goes on along the minus strand of NZ_CP067099.1, from coordinate 899,364 downwards.
TGTAATTTAGCGATCTCTTCGCCGAACTCACGTATGTCTTCGAAGCTACGGTACACTGAAGCAAAACGGATATAAGCGACTTTATCCAGTTTTCTCAGTTCATCCATCACTAAATTACCAATCTGTTTAGAAGGAATTTCCCTTTCACCTGTTGCACGTAATTTTGATTTGATGGAGATAATAGCCTGTTCAACTGCATCCGCGCTAACCGGTCGTTTTTCTAATGCTTTTTGCATACCGCGGCTGAGTTTTTCTTCATCAAAAGGTTCACGTACTTCATCACTCTTAATTACCCGTGGCATAACAAGTTCCGCCACTTCAAAGGTGGTGAAGCGTTCATGGCAAACGAGACATTGACGACGCCTACGTACTTGAGAGCCTTCTCCAACTAGACGCGAGTCAATTACTTTCGTATCCACAGCTGAGCAAAATGGGCAATGCATAGTGTTTCCTGATCTTATTTCGGGTAAACAGTGTAACTCAGTGCTTAATAAAAAACACCCCGCAAGGCTGTACATTTAAAGCCTAGCGGGGTGTTTTAGTTTTGTGTTTTACTTTTCAGTAAACTAGAAAGATTGTTTTAACGCTTAACCCAAAACATTAGCCATGGTGAAAACACCTTTATGGCAATAAAGACTCTTGGTCAGCGCCTTCTTTCTCAACCTTCGGTGGAAGCAAATGTTCACGTCTCATACCCATCTTCAGTGCTAATGCAGAAGCAACATAGATAGATGAGATAGTACCGATGGTCACACCAATTAACATAACCAGTGAGAAGCCTTCTAACATCGTGCCACCAAAGATATACAGCATCAGAACCACTAATAATGTTGTTGCTGATGTCATAATGGTACGGCTTAATGTCTGAGTCAAAGAGACGTTCATGATTTCGTATGGCGTACCACGACGAATTTTACGGAAGTTCTCACGAATACGGTCAGATACCACGATACTGTCGTTCAGTGAGTAACCAATCACCGACATCAACGATGCCACGATGGTCATATCTATCTCAATATGAAAGAGAGATAAAATACCTAACGTAATCACAACGTCATGTGCAAGCGCTAATACGGCCCCTGCTGCTAGACGCCATTCGAAACGGAAGCCAACATAGATCAAAATACAGATCAGCGCCGTTAACAGTGCTAATGCACCTGTTTGAGCGAGCTCAGCCCCAACACTTGGACCAACAAACTCAATACGTTTAACTGTCGCTTGTTCATCAACATTTTTATTGATGATAGTAATGATCTCTTTACCAACTTCTTGACCCGCTGTTCCTTCAATTGGTGGTAGACGGATCATAATGTCACGGCTGCTACCAAAGTTTTGGATTAACGGATCTTTGTGCTCTGAATTAGATAAACTCTCACGAATTTTATCTAAATCCGCAGGCTGACTTAAGTTGATTTCTATGACGGTACCACCAGTGAAATCAAGCCCCCAGTTGAAGCCTTTAACTCCAATAATCACAATTGATGCGATCAGCAATACGATAGAAATACCAAAGGCAACGTTGTCCCAGCGCATAAAGTCATAAACTTTACGGCCATAGTTCAATTGTTCAACAGTATAATCCTGTGCCACAACGTGCTCCTTAAATTGACAGCTTGTTGACACGTTTACCGCCATATAGCAGGTTCACGATTGCACGCGTACCGATAATAGCTGTAAACATAGAGGTGGCGACACCGATAGCTGTCGTAATTGCAAAGCCTTTGATTGACCCTGTACCCACTGCGTACAGAATAATTGCAGTGATCAATGTTGTCAGGTTTGCATCGATAATACTTGAGAAGGCGCCTTTATAACCTTCATGAATCGCTTGCTGGACGGAACGCCCATTGCGCAGCTCTTCCTTGATACGTTCGTTGATCAAAACGTTGGCATCGACCGCAACGGCAAGGGTTAATACAATACCGGCAATACCTGGCATGGTTAACGTCGCCCCTGGTAACAAGGACATCACACCAACAATCATAATCAAGTTTGCAAACAGTGCCGTACTGGCAATCAAACCAAACTTACGATAATAAATAATCATAAACAGGATTGATGCTAATAGACCTGCTAAACAGGCTTTCAAACCTTGCTCGATATTTTGCAAACCAAGGGTTGGACCAATGGTACGCTCTTCAACGATTTGAATTGGCGCAATCAATGCCCCCGCACGCAGCAATAGTGATAGCTGGCGAGCTTCGTTTGGATCTTGAATACCTGTAATACGGAACTGGCTACCGAAACGCGCTGAAATATTGGCAGCATTGATGACTTTCTCATCTTTGACCAAAATCACACGGCCTTCAGCGTCTTTCTTGCCACTGTCTTTATATTCAACAAACAGTGTTGCCATGAGTTTACCCTGATTATCACGAGTAAAATCAGACATGGTAGAACCACCAGCACTATCAAGACCAATGCTTACTTGTGGAGCACCGTTTTCATCGCCGCCAGACGTTGAATCAGTAATATGATCACCCGTTAAAATAACGCGCTTATACAGTACGTAAGGCACACCATTACGATCATATTTAACTTCAGAATCACCCGGTACACGACCACTTTCAGCCGCTGATGGATCAACGCTTTGGTTGACTAAACGGAATTCCAATGTGGCTGTCGCACCAAGAATTTCTTTAGCGCGCGCAGTATCTTGAATACCCGGTAACTCAACAACAATACGCTCCGCACCTTGGCGTTGAACTAATGGCTCGGCAACACCTAATTGGTTTACACGGTTACGAATAATCGTAATGTTTTGAGATACAGCATAGTTACGAGCCTCACGTAGACGCTCATCCGTCATTACGGCAGTCATGGTATTGTCGCTACCATCTGAAAACACTAAATCTTGGAATTTACGAGCCAGTGTTTTCTCTGCTTGGCTACGATCATCAGCGTTACGGAAACGCACTTCAACGCTATAATTGTCGCCTTTACGGATAGATGAGTACGGAATGCCTGCTTGGCGCAAGTCATTGCGTATACCGTCCATGTTTTGTTCCTGCAACTTACCTAATGCAGTATCCATATCCACTTCCATCAGGAAGTGAACCCCACCACGCAAATCAAGGCCAAGTTTCATTGGCTCACCACCGACAGCTTCTAACCACTTCGGTGTTGCTGGTGCAAGGTTTAATGCAACAACATATTGATCACCCAGTGCGCTTACCAGTGCTTCACGGGCGCGTAGCTGGATATCCGAGTTGTTGAATCGGGCAAGTACAGCCCCATTTTCCAAAGCGACAGATTTGCTTTGGATATTGTCTTTTTCTAACGTTTTTTGGACTTGGATCAGCGTTTGTTCATTGGCGGCGGTTCCCCGCACGCCAGTGATCTGAACAGCCGGATCCTCACCATATAGGTTTGGAAGCGCATAAAGCAGACCGATGAGGATCGCAGCGATCAGCATCAGATACTTCCACAAAGGATAACGGTTTAGCACGGCAGTTCCCTTCGGGAAAATCAGAAATTAAATAGCTTTCATTGTGCCTTTTGGTAAAACGGCAGCAACGAAATCACGTTTGATGGTTACTTCAGTGTTCTCACTCAGTTCAAGAACAACATAACCCGTTTCAGAAACTTTGGTTACACGTCCAATCAAACCGCCGGTCGTTAAAACTTCATCACCCTTAGTGATTGATTCCATCAGTTTACGGTGCTCTTTAGCACGTTTTTGCTGTGGACGCAGGATCATGAAATAGAAGATCAGGGCGAAAACGACAAGCATGATAACCATTGTGTATGGGCTACCCTGTGCTGGAGCGCCTGCGGATGCCGCTGCTTCAGAAATAAAAAAACTCATTCAACTTTCCTCATTGTTATTGAACGCAATTTAAAACATAAGTACAGCCAAGCCTGCTATGCTACACAGGTTCAACCTATTTCGCACTTAAATTCATTCCATATTTAACGAAGGTTGGGTTTTCCCAATCTTCTGATAAAAATCTTTAGCGAACTCGTCGAAGTTTCCTTCTTCAATCGCCTGACGAATACCCGCCATTAAACGTTGATAATAACGTAAATTATGAATGGTATTTAACCTTGCGCCAAGAATTTCATTACAGCGATCGAGATGGTGCAAATAAGCACGGCTATAATGGCGGCAAGTATAGCAATCACACTCTGAATCGAGTGGGGCAGTATCCGATTTATATTTCGCATTGCGAATTTTTACCACGCCAGTGGTGACAAATAAATGTCCATTTCGCGCATTTCGAGTTGGCATCACACAATCGAACATATCAATACCGCGACGGACACCTTCAACTAAATCTTCAGGTTTACCGACACCCATTAAATAACGAGGTTTATCAGCCGGTATTTGCGGGCAAACATGCTCTAAAATACGATGCATATCTTCTTTTGGCTCACCAACCGCCAAACCGCCTACAGCGTACCCATCAAAACCAATCTCCACCAGCCCCTTAACAGAAATATCACGTAAATCTTCGTAAACACTGCCTTGGATAATGCCAAATAACGCATTTTTATTGTTTAACTCATCAAAACGCTGACGGCTACGTGCAGCCCAACGTAAAGACATTTCCATTGACGTTTTAGCATAATCCCAATCAGCAGGATATGGCGTACATTCGTCAAAAATCATCACAATATCAGAACCAAGGTCGTACTGAATTTCCATTGATTTTTCAGGGCTTAAGAAGATTTTCTCACCGTTAATTGGATTACGGAAATGCACACCTTCTTCTTTAATTTTACGCATTGCACCAAGACTAAAAACTTGGAAACCACCTGAGTCAGTTAAAATCGGCCCCTGCCATTGCATAAAATCATGTAAATCGCCGTGCAATTTCATGATTTCTTGCCCAGGGCGTAGCCACAAATGGAACGTGTTACCTAAAAGGATCTGTGCGCCCGTTTCTTTAACTTCTTCAGGCGTCATGCCTTTAACGGTTCCATAAGTACCAACAGGCATAAACGCAGGGGTTTCAACCACACCACGCTCAAAAATCAAACGACCACGACGCGCTTTGCCATCCGTGGTTTGTAATTCATATTTCACTATTATGTCTCCTAGCATCAGAAAAACAGTCCGATGCTGATTTTCACTTTTATCAGCAAGCAGCGTTGCTGTTGCCTACATTAACTTACTCTCCAACCTGCTCATGACGAGCATCGGGATTACAGGTGATATACATCGCATCACCATAACTAAAGAAACGATATTGCTGTGCAACTGCTTCTTTATAGGCTTGTAGGGTATTTTTATACCCTGCAAACGCAGAAACTAACATAATCAACGTTGATTCTGGCAAATGGAAGTTTGTGATCAATGCGTCAATGATTTGGTATTCATAACCTGGATATATAAAAATTTGCGTATCATCAAAGAATGGTGCTATCAGCGCATCTTGGCTGGCTTTAGCCGCACTTTCTAATGAGCGTACTGAGGTTGTTCCTACCGCAACAACACGGTTTCCTCTTGCCTTACAAGCTAATACCGCATCAACAACATCTTGTGGCACTTCTGCATATTCAGAATGCATTATATGATCTTCAATGCTATCAACCCGAACAGGTTGGAATGTACCCGCACCAACATGCAAGGTGACAAAGGCCATTTCGACACCTTTTGCTCGTAGCGCTTCTAATAGTGGTTCATCAAAGTGTAAACCTGCTGTCGGTGCAGCAACGGCGCCCGGACGCTCACTATAGACGGTTTGATAAAGTTCTTTATCTGATTCTTCATCAGGTCGATCAATATAAGGTGGTAATGGCATATGGCCGATTTGATTGAGTATACTCAATACATCGCGTGGATCATCAAAACGCACTTCAAATAAGGCACCATGACGCGCTAGCATTGTCGCATTCACGCTTTCATCTTCACCTAAAACCAGCTCAGCACCTTCTTTTGGCGCTTTAGATGCCCGAATATGTGCCAATACACGATGCTCATCTAGCATTCTTTCGACAAGTAGTTCGATTTTACCGCCACTCGCCTTACGGCCAAATAAGCGTGCAGGGATCACCCGAGTATTGTTAAAAACTAACAAATCACCGGGCGCCAGTTTATCTAGAACATCGGTAAAAATACCATGGGTCAGTTTTCCCGTTGGTCCATCGAGGCTCAGCAGTCTGCACGCGCTTCTTTGCGCTTGAGGATAGTGGGCAATTAATTCTTCAGGTAATTCAAAAGTAAAATCGGAAACACGCATTGTCTTAACTTCGATCTAAAAAACAGGCGACTAGTCTAGTGCTGAGGACTCGAAGGCGCAAGAAATAAGCGTATTTTTGCCGAAAAAACTGTTTTTATGTAACAAATGTTTTGCAAAATCCGCCATTTCTTTAATTAAAAACAAAACGCTTCTCTTTTTCCCTTTTCCCTTTTCCCTTTTCCCTTTTCCCTAACTCGATCTTATACCCCATGAATTTCGAATTAGAGCAAGGCAGCTAGCAAACTGCCCCCTAGGAGCATACATAAGTATGTGACTAGGGTCAGTTTGTGCGGCGAACACAGCTATAATTTGAAAGGCATCGGGTATAATTAGCGAGCAAACTGAGCCCTAGGAGCACACATAAGTATGTGACTAGGGTCGGTTTGTGTGGCGAACGTAGCTATAATTTGACGTAGCTATAATTTGAAAGGCATCGGGTATTATTAAGATAGTATCGAGTATATGATAACCACATGAACTTCTTAGCTCACCTACATCTAGCTCACAAAGCCAATAGTTCCTTGCTTGGCAATTTAATGGCCGATTTTGTTCGAGGTAATCCCGAAGGCCTCTATCCGCCTGATGTTGTTACAGGTATTTTTATGCATCGAGCCGTTGATAAAGCGACCGATACTCACCCTTTAGTCAAACAAGCTAAATTATTGTTTCGTGATGATTATCGTCGTGTTGCCCCCATCACGCTTGATCTGGTCTGGGATCATTTTCTTTCTTTGCATTGGAATATCATTGAACCTACGATGTCGTTGAGTAATTTTGTGCATTTTGCCCGATCTCAAATCGAACCCGATCTTTGTCATACCCCTGAAAGATTTCAGGAGTTAAATGAGTTTCTTTGGCCACAACAATGGTTAATTCGTTACGCTGAAAAAGCGTATATCGGTAAATCATTAAATGGAATGGCACGTAGACGGCCTAAATTGCATGCACTCAGTGGTTCTTTTAATGACTTTTTATTGCACTACACTGAGCTCGAACAGCTATTTTTCGAATTTTACCCACAGATGGTTAATAAAGCTGAACAACGAATTTTTGTCGGTAACCTCACAACATCGACAACTTGATCGCTATACCACTTGCACTTTGTTGTATTAAAATTATTGTATTGATGTTAATTTATTAAATTGCTACAATTGATAGGCAAAAGCTATCACAACGATTGGTATTTATACCTTTATTGTTTGTAGGGAATTCCATATTCTTCCACAGTGTATAAATATACTCTAGATAATTCGAGAGGCTGCTCGGTGGCCAGTGAATGAGTCGCTAGGAACATAGAAAACTATGTGGCTGGCGTTGAATGAACGTCATCACCATGTTTTAACGAAAAAGCGCGGCAACTCGAAGTATACCGAGTATATATAGAAAGCCTTTAATTCAAACTCATAGGAGTAAATTATGGTTCTGGTAACACGTCAAGCCCCTGACTTTACTGCGGCAGCTGTTCTTGGTAACGGTGAAATCGTTGATAACTTCAACCTAAAAAACCACCTGAACGGCCGTGCAGCTGTGATCTTCTTCTGGCCAATGGACTTTACCTTTGTATGTCCTTCAGAATTGATTGCATTTGATCACCGTTATGAAGAATTCAAAAAACGTGGCGTTGAAATTGTTGGTGTCTCTTTTGACTCCGAGTTTGTTCACAACGCATGGCGTAAAACTCCTGTTGATAATGGCGGTATTGGTGAAGTTAAATACCCAATGGTTGCTGATATCAAACGTGAAATCATGAAAGCTTACGGCATCGAGCACCCAGAAGCAGGTGTTGCTCTGCGTGGTTCTTTCTTAGTAGACAAAAATGGTGTTGTTCGTCACCAAGTCGTTAACGACCTACCACTAGGCCGTAATATTGATGAAATGCTGCGTATGGTTGATGCGCTGCAATTCCACGAAGAGCACGGTGATGTTTGCCCAGCTCAGTGGGAAAAAGGAAAAGAAGGTATGAACGCATCTCCTAAAGGCGTTGCTGACTACCTGACCAAAAACGCAACGGGTCTGTAATTAAGACCTTTTAAGTTTTTATAGATCGGCATAGGCGTTGCTTGTGCCGATTTTTCCATTTTTAGAGATTGCCATCATATTATTCCCTCCTGTCTTGTCATCTTTTTTGCAATAGCGATTGCTAGAAAATTCTTAATTAAACTTAAAATTCAATATATTTAAGAATATATAGCGAACCATACTTTCATGGTTTCAATATTTATAATATGGTTACATTTATCAATAATTAGTTACATTTTTTAGCTTAATCGCTAAGACAATCATAAAGTAGGATAAATGTCATGAAGTTCAAAATGTTAGCATCCATTGTTATTGCTGGAGTGGCACTTGCTGGCTGTGATAATAACCAAACGGCATCCGAAAGTAATTTCAAAAAATCCATTCAAGATTATCTCGATACAAAACCTGCTATTTGTATTAATACAGGCTCATTCCCTGCTGGTTTTTTAGCACCATCCAATACACGTACTATTGAACAATTAGATACTTTGGTTGATGCGGGACTATTAAATAAAGCGAACAAACAAATTGTTGTTAAGGATATGTGGGGCACTGAGAAATCAGGTGATGGCGTAGAGTTTACGTTAACTAGCGAAGGTCAAAAATTCTTTGACGCGACAAAAGCCGATTTCTCAGGTCGTGGTAGCTTCTGCACCGGTAAATTTGTCGTCACCGAAGTCACTAACTTTACTGAGCCAGCTGAGCGTGGTGGACAAAAAGTTTCAATTGCTAATTTCAAGCAAAAGATTGAAGACGTCGCACCTTGGGCTAAAAATGAAAAAGTGATTGCCGCTTATCCACAAATTAAAACCAGCCAAGAACGAGCTGAAAAATCACAACAAAGTCCTTTAGTTCTAACCAATAATGGTTGGATCCATATCGCCTTATTTAATCAAAAATAAACTCAAAAAATATCTTTAGAGGCACCCCTGTGTGCCTCATTATTGCCACGAAAAATTCCCTCAAAATAAATTTTTTAGCATTTTGTTAACACTTTTCAGTTTTATCCTTCAGTTATCTCAACTATTTTATGCTATACATTAAGCGTACAAATGATTAACAAATAATTCACATTAGTCGTTTATGTTACATAATCTCATACATTCATCAGGAGATACTAATGATAAAAACATCATGGCGCCCTTCTGCCCTACTACTTTCGCTACTTATCTCACCTCAGTTATTTGCTGCCTCAGAGCCTGCTGTTGAGGCACAAAAAGGCATGGTGGTATCTTCTCAACATTTAGCATCACAGATTGGTGCTGATATCCTTAAGGCTGGTGGTAACGCGGTCGACGCTGCTGTTGCTGTTGGTTATGCACAAGCGGTCGTTAACCCATGCTGCGGCAATATTGGTGGTGGTGGTTTTATGACAATCCACCTTGCTGATGGCAACGATCTTTTTATCAATTTCAGGGAAACGGCCCCTAAAGCAGCTAATGCAGACATGTATCTCGATAAAGATGGCAAACTCATTAAAGATGCCAGCCTTTATGGTTATTTAGCTTCCGGTGTTCCAGGTACTGTCAAAGGCCTTGATTATGCTCTTGAAAAATATGGCACCATGAGTCGCCAACAAGTGATGGAGCCGGCGATTAAATTAGCCAGAGAAGGATTTATTTTGACGCGAGCAGATACTGACGTACTGGATACGACGACAGATCGCTTTAAGCAAGATCCTGAAGTGGCACGCATCTTTTTAAAGCCTGACGGTAGCGCTTTCCAACCGGGTGATCTATTAGTACAAACCGATCTAGCTAATACACTGGAAAAAATAGCAAAAGAAGGACCTAAGGCTTTCTATGAAGGCGAGATCCCTAAAATTGTTGAACAAGCCTCTAAAAAGAATGGCGGCATCTTAACTGCCGACGATTTTGCAAATTACACGATCACCGATACAACACCAGTTAGCTGCACCTATCGTGGCTATAAATTTATCTCTGCGCCACCACCTAGCTCAGGTGGTGTAACGATTTGCCAAACGCTGAATATATTAGAAAACTATGATCTTAAAGGAATGGGCTTCAATTCCGCTGAATATATCCATACGTTAACAGAAGCGATGCGCCATGCTTATATGGACAGAAATACGTTCTTAGGTGATCCCGCATTTGTCGATAACCCAACGGATAAATTGCTGAGCAAAGCCTATGCGGAAGAACTGCGCAAAGAGATCAAACCAAATCAAGCCACACCATCAACTCAAGTTCAGCCGGGTGTTGGCCCACATGAAAAACCAGAAACGACTCACTACTCTGTTGTCGATGATAAAGGTAATGCGGTTTCAACCACCTATACCATCAATGGCCGTTTTGGCTCAGTGGTGATCCCGCCGGGTACCGGCTTCTTTTTAAATGATGAAATGGATGATTTCACCACTAAAGTCGGTGAAAAAAATATGTATGGGCTAGTGCAAGGGGAAAGAAACTCTATTGCTCCCGGTAAGCGCCCACTTTCATCAATGAGCCCAACCATTGTGACTAAAGATGGCCATGTGTTCCTAGTACTTGGTTCACCGGGAGGATCGCGTATTATCTCAATTACCCTACAAACCGCATTGAATATTATCGACCATGGCATGCCGCCACAAGAAGCGGTAAATGCTGCAAGGATCCACCACCAATGGTTACCTGATGAGGTCTATTATGAAGAAAGAGGCGTCTCTAAAGATAGTTTAGCCTTACTTGATAAGATGGGCTACAAGATGGTGGAGCAAACCCCATGGGGAGCCGCTGAGCTGATTATGGTTCCTGTACCTGATGCAAAAGGTGACAAAACGGATTCGTCAGGTAATGACTCTGCTGTTTCAGGTAAAGTTCGCCAAGGCTATATCTATGGGGCAAACGATGTAAGACGCCCTGCGGGTAGTGCTGTTGGCGTTAATTAAACTATCCCTATTTCAAATAAACCAAAAGGAGCAAATTTGCTCCTTTTGGTTTTTAATATAGTTCTATTAAGCCTGATGATGCTCAGTTGCTGGCGTCACCACCCGATCACAAACAGCTGCAACAATTAGCACGACAATCGAAGGCAATAACCACGCTAAGTCTTGCTGATACAGTGGAATAGAGGTCATCCATTCAGGAATATAATCTTTCAGGTTATCTGATGCTTTTGCAGCGCCAATCAACCCAACCACAAAACTCGTCAACATAGTTGGTGCAATCACTACACTTGGGTTACGCCACCACTTGAGCGTGAAGCTAAGTAAGATCAACACAATACAAGGTGGATAGATCGCCACTAACACAGGAACAGAAAATGCAATCAGCTTACTTAAGCCAAGGTTAGAGACCACCATAGAAAACACGCCAAGTATCAGCACTAAAGTACGATATGAAATCGGCACATAGCGGCTAAAGAACTCAGCACAAGCGCAAGTCAAACCGACCGCCGTCACCATACAAGCAACGAAAATCAGAACAGCTAGGAAGAAACTACCATAATCGCCAAAGGTATATTGAACATACGCGTGCAGAATGTCTGCCCCATCTTGTGGATTAGGAATAATTGATGCGCTGTTTTCACCTAATTTAAATAATGATAGATAAACCAGTGTCAGCAATACCCCTGCAATTAAACCAGCCCACATAGTATAACGCGTTAATAATGAAGAGTTTTCAATTCCTCGAGAACGCGCAGCATTAACAATAACAATACCAAATACCATCGCCCCTAACGTGTCCATGGTTAAATAACCATTGATAAATCCATTAGAGAATGCCATATCACGATATGCATCTGTTGAAGGCAGTGGTTCACCTGCCGGCCACAATACCGCAGCAACGCCAAGGATAGCTAAAGCCAGCATTTTCACCGGTGCGAGTATGTGGCCAACACTGTCGAGTAATTTTCCCGGATACAATGAAATACCGATCACTAACACAAAATAGACCGCACTGTAAATCAATAGCGAGATGTCAGATTCACCGCCAAGTAACGGTGCTATGCCCACTTTATATGATACGGTTGCGGTACGAGGTGTCGCAAATAAAGGCCCAACTGAAAGGTAAGCAACAACGGCAAGTAATAAACCTGCGGTTTTGCCTACAGGTGTACTTAAGGATTCAATGCCACCACCGACTTTAGCTAGTGCAATAACGGTTAAAACGGGGAGACCAACGCCAGTTACAAGGAAACCAAGGGCTGCGGTCCAAACTTGTTCACCTGCTTGTAAGCCGACCATAGGTGGAAATATGATATTTCCAGCCCCAACAAATAGCGCAAAGGTCATAAAACCTAAGGCAATAATATCTCTGGATGTTAAACGATGAGCCATATTTTATATTAAATCTATGTAACGATATTAGAAAATGTAGAGACGCCTATAGGTATCTCTTTGAATTATAATTGACGACACACTCGTCACTCTTCAAGTTACAACACTAATGGCATCATTCGTTCCGACTAGTCACATACCTTTGTATGCCCTTAGCACTTCACTCACTCGCCGCCTAGTTATACCTCGAACCATGTAGAGCATAGAATTTTAATTAACAAGCCATTAACAATACAATGTGTATTATTTATCACATCAGGCAAGATGAAAACTCAGAAAATAGGGAAAATCGCCAATAACTGGCTACAAGTAAAACTTTTATAGGGTAAAAAGGCAATAGCAAACCAGAAAACAAGCATAAAACACTAAAGTATTTTTGCTAGCCAGTGATTACTGTCAGTAAACTACGAATATACACTATATGATTTGAACAAAAAACAATCAATATGCGATTATTCACTCTCGCTATTTACCATGACAGTGGCTAAATGAGGACGAGGAAATAGAATATCGAATGACCTGAGAAGTCGCTAGAGTTTAGAGAAAGTTGACCTTGGCTACTGGCTTTTATCACTAAAAAAGAACAAATAAACATCTAAAAAAGGGATATATACGTTGAATTAACAAGCAAAAGCGGCAACTAGCTGCCACTTTCATCAAGGATCATGTTAGGGGCTATTTATACTGTCTTAACCGTTTTCTTATCAGTTACAATCAACACCGGTGGTAAAGTAAAAGAGAACTCACTGCCTTTGCCAAGTTGGCTGGTGATCACTAACTGACTATTATGGTGCTGTAAAGCATGTTTGACGATGGCTAAGCCTAAACCTGTTCCGCCACTCCCATGGCGAGTCCTTGCTTTATCAACACGATAAAAACGCTCGGTCAAGCGAGGGATATGTTCAGCAGGGATCCCTGTACCATTATCTGCCACACTAAAGCGTGCGCCATGATGATTTTTCTGCCAACTAACACGAATAGTTGAGCCTTCAGGTGTATGAGCAATCGCGTTATACACTAAGTTTGCTACCGCACTACGCAGTTGTTCCTCATTACCATAAACACGCAGTTTTTCATCGACAGAAAATTCAAATTGTTGCCGCCCCTGACTTAAGCTAATCGCCTCTTGCTCAATCATTTTTAAAATAACAGGGATATTAATCTGCTCATCTAAACTAATTTGTGGAGCCACTTCAATACGTGATAGTTGCAATAATTGCTTAACCAAGCTATCCATACGGTGTGCTTGTTCTTGCATCACATGAAGGGCTTTTTTATTGGCGGGTGAGGTATTTTCTTGGTCATCCAGTACTTCAAGATACCCCTGAATAACCGTCAATGGCGTGCGTAACTCATGACTTACGTTAGCAAAAAAATCTCTACGTGCTTTTTCTAACCGACGTTTTTCAGTGACATCGCGAGCCACCATTAATAATTGACCTTCCGTATAAGGAAGAATACGAAATTCAACAATCGCACCACTATTCAGCTCAAGCGTTAACGGTTGCTCATAATTCTGTAAGGTAAAATAACGACTAAAATCAGGGTAACGTAGTAAGTTAAAAATAGGTTGTCCACTATCTTCAGGCCAACGAAAACCCAATAAGTGTTGGGCATGGCGATTACACCAAAAAATATTCCCTTCAAGCGTCATCATTACCACGGCATCAGGTAAAGATTCAGCCCCACTTCGAAACCGCTTAATTAATTGTCCTAGCTCACGACGACGTTTACGATTACGTTGTTGCATTTGATATATCCCGTAAAATATGGGTTCCCATCCACCTTTACCATCAGGAGGGAGCATACTACGGTCTAGCCATAACCAATATGACAGTTTCATTAAGTTATAACTATGCCAAATCAGCGCTGCTGCAAGCGAAATCACCAACAGCCATGCAAGATGGCCGATAAATAAAGATAAAATTAATGCAGGTAAAATAAATAAAAACAGCCCTAAAATCAGCTGTTTCCATGATAAGCGTTCAAGCACGCGGGAATCCCCTTTAGTTATCAGTAACGCGTTGAGAAGCGATAGCCCGTACCACGAACTGTTTGCACCATTTTATCATGCCCTTCGACTTCTAATGCCTTTCTAAGGCGGCGAATATGTACGTCAACGGTGCGATCTTCTACATAAACATTTGCGCCCCAAACATAATTAAGTAGCTGCTCACGACTATACACCCGCTCAGGGTGAGTCATAAAGAAATGCAGTAATTTATATTCCGTTGGCCCCATATCAATAGGCGTATCTTGACTACTGACACGGTGAGAGGTTGGATCTAATGTTAACCCGTTCATTTCAATGATGTCTTCTGTCGCCATCGGCGAAATACGACGTAAAATGGCTTTAACACGAGCCACCAGCTCTTTTGGTGAAAAAGGCTTAATCAAATAATCATCAGCCCCAACTTCTAGCCCTTTTACTCGGTCTTCCTCTTCCCCACGCGCAGTCAGCATCATCACGGGCACATCACGCGTGTCACTGTCACGTTTCATATGTTTAATTACTTGGATCCCTGAACCACCCGGGATCATCCAATCCAATAACACCAAATCAGGTAACGGGTCAACTAACTGCGCAATTGCGGAATCATAATCATCAGCTTCAATAGACTGAAAACCATTCTGCTCTAGTACAAAACAAACCATTTCTCGGATGGGCGCTTCATCTTCAACTACTAGAATGCGTCTTGCCATGATTAATCCTGTAAATAAGAAGAGATTATTAAAAGTAAAATCATTATGCGTCACTTTTATGACAGAATTATGAATGTTAACACTCAATGATGATAGTCCGATAATAATTGTCATTTTAGTGAAATATCGAGGTCATATGAGCAAAACGACAATTCTCCGCATCAACGCGCTCTGATAAGGTATACTGCATAACGTTCAATTAGCATAATTTCAATTCCAGTATTCGTCATACTTCAAGTGATAGCGTTGGTAACTGCAACTTTAAATATGACGATTAGTCATCCTTAGGAACCTATATTGATGCGTATCATCCATACCTCTGACTGGCACCTTGGCCAATATTTTTTTACAAAAAGCCGTGCTGCGGAACACCAATATTTCTTAACTTGGCTAATCGAACAAGTTAAACAATATCAGGTTGATGCTGTCATTGTTGCCGGTGATATCTTTGATACGGGCTCACCGCCCAGCTATGCAAGAGAACTTTACAACCAATTTGTCGTCTCTTTACAACAAACTGGCTGCCAATTGGTGATACTCAGCGGTAATCATGATTCTGTTTCTGTGTTAAATGAAACCAGTTCACTACTGGCTTATTTAAATACTGATGTTGTCACCTCGGGTAGTCAACCCCATGTCATCACACTTAAAAATGCACAAGGTGAGCCAGGGGCATTGCTATGCGCTATCCCATTTCTGCGCCCAAGGGATATTCAACTCAGCGTTGCAGGGCAAAGTAGCGAACAAAAACAGCTCTCACTACAAAATGCAATTAGTGAATATTATCAGTGTAGCTATCAACTAGCCCAGCAACAACGTGAAGCTTTGGGGCTTGAAATTCCGATTATTGCCACAGGTCATCTAACCGTTGTTGGTGCCGAAGTTTCTGATTCTGTGCGGGATATTTATATCGGCACCCTAGATGCCTTTCCATCAGGAGCCTTTCCCCCTGCCGACTATATTGCATTGGGGCATATCCATCGTCCACAAGTCATCGGCGGAAAACCGCACATTCGCTATTGCGGGTCACCTATTGCATTAAGTTTTGATGAAGCTGAACAACAAAAAAGCGTTTGTTTAGTGGAGTTCGATCGCAGTGATATCGCTCAAATTCAACAATTACCGATCCCTATATTTCAGCCATTAAAAACCCTCAAAGGATCACTTGCCGATATCCAAAAGCAGCTAAATGAAATAGATAATAATGACAATATTCAACCCATTTGGCTGGATATCGAGGTTGCCAGCCAAGACTACCTTGCTGATATACAGCAACGTATTGAAGCATTGGTTAAAGATTTACCTGTTGACGTGGTTTTGTTACGTCGAGCTCGCAAGCAGCCACAAGGCCAACAGACAGCTCTCGCCAATGAAACATTAAATGAGCTTACCGCCGAAGAGGTGTTTTTACGTCGCTTAACAGAAGAAGAACTGGGCGATAAAGAAAAAGAACAACGGCTCTTACTGCTATTTAAACAATCTCACGATGCATTACGTTCTGAGCTTGAGGGGGACGCATGAAAATACTGAGTTTACGTTTTAAAAATATTAACTCCCTCAAAGGTGAATGGAAAATTGACTTTAACCAAGAACCTTTTATCAGCCAAGGCCTATTCGCCATTACTGGCCCTACCGGAGCTGGTAAAACAACACTGTTAGATGCGATTTGTCTTGCTCTTTATCATCAAACTCCGCGTTTAAATACCTTATCAGCCAGCCAAAATGAACTCATGACCCGTCACACAGGCGAATGTCTTGCGGAAGTTGAGTTTGAAGTGAAAGGAACAGCCTACCGCGCTTTTTGGAGCCAAAGACGCGCAAGTAATAAGCCTGATGGTAAATTACAGTCACCGAAGGCCGAGTTAGCCACGGTGAATGATGGCAAAATTATCGCTGAGAAAATCAGTGAAGTCAGAGAGCAAATTATTCAAATTACTGGGCTCGATTTTGGCCGTTTCACTAAATCAATCCTTCTATCTCAAGGTGATTTTGCAGCCTTTTTGAATGCCAGTGAAAAAGAACGAGCTGATTTACTTGAGGAAATCACTGGCACCGAAATTTATAGCCAAATCTCGAGTTACATTTATCGTCAGCACAAACACGTTAAAAATGATTTAGAAATTTTAAAAGCTCGTGCACAAAGTATTCACTTACTCACAGAAGATGAATATCAAACATTACTCACTGAACAACAACGTTTGGCTGAAAAAGAAATAGAGTTAAATCAAAAGCGTACACAAAATCAGCAAATACTACATTGGCAGCAACGCCAACAGCAACTCAATATACGTTTACAACAGCAGCAATTAGAGCTGCAACAAGCTCAAAGTGCCTATCAATTAGCTGAACCTGAACTAAAAAAACTCACTGATAACATCCCTGCTGAGCACCTACGCCCTCTATGGCAAGATGTAGAGCGCCAACAACAATCACTAAATGAATTATTAGAAAAACAGCAAAATCTTTTACTGGCTCTAAATACTCAGACTCAACAGCTAGCTCCATTACAAGAACAATTAACACAAGTTAATACGCAAAATACGCAGCACCTAAGCTACGTCCAGCAACAAACGTTAGTGATCGATAACCAAGTTCGCCCATTAGATAACGAAATTATTAATTTAAATCAGCAAATTAAAGAAATACTAGAGCAACAAAATCAATATCAATCCCAACATCAAACAAAACAAACCGTAATTGAACGTGCTCAACAGCAAATAACACTGTCAAATACAGAACTCAGCACTATTCAGCATTATTTGCAAGAAAACCAACAAGATGCACTAATTTCGCAACATATTGCTTCATGGCGTCAACAGGAGCAATATCTTGAACAATCTAAAAAACAAGTTACCCAGCTTGAACAGAAACAGCAGACACTAAAACAACAATATGCAACGTCATGCAATGAACAAAAGCAACAAACCGAACAATATGCGCAACTTCAACAACAAGTTGAGCAAGATAGTGCTATTTACCAGCAAATTGAAAAAAAATATTTAGCATGGCTGGAAACTCATGATCTTGAAAAAATTAGCCAATCTGTTGAGCAATTGCGCATAACAGCACAGCATCTACAATTGTTACCCGTTCTGCTTACTCAATGGCAAGAGCTGCAAAATCAGCAGCAAATTAAATTAACTCAACAAAAAGAGATTACCCAATCAATCACACAAGTTGAAAAACAGTGCCAACAGATAGAAACACAAATTAGCCATACTCAGCCACATTTAACCGATTTACAGGCTCGATTACGATTAGAACAAAAAATAGTCAGCTTAGAAACAGAACGCCAACAGCTGATCGCAGGTAACCCTTGCCCACTTTGTGGAGCAACTGAACACCCTGCGGTAACCGAATATCAAGCCATTGAGCCGAGCCAAACAGAACAACGTTTACATGAACTAACAACGCAATTTGAGCAACTCAAACACACCTTAGTCACTCAACAAACACAATTGCAAAAGGATATTCAACGGCAAGAGGACAACCAGCAAGCACTATTACAACTTGCCAATCAAGAAAGTCACATACAAAAACAGTGGGTAACAACCTGTCAGAAAGCAATGATTGATGATTTAGCGATTGAGCAAAGCGCCGTAGAGCAGCTGCTCAATCAAAGCCAGCAACAGCTCTCTCGCCAACAACAGCTCTTGGAGGATTTCACGTTACTAGAACGTGAATATCAGCAATCAAAGCATCAGTTGCATGAAAAACAATCATTAAATAAGCAGCAACAATCAACGTTAACTTTACTTGATGAGCGCATACAGCACATTCAACGCTCAATCGATGAAACCCAAACGCAGCTAGTGACTCAGCAACAACGATATAATGAACAACATCAACAACTGCAATCGTCATTATCAGCCTTTCAATTACCGGCTAATGAACACATTTCTCAGTGGTTTGATGGACTAGAAAAACGCGGTCAGTTATATGAAGTCAAAAAACAGGCCATCCAAGATCTCACCAAAAAAATTGCCGTCACAGAGGCTATGTTACAGGCCGAAGTCGCTCAACAAGCTACGGTGAAACAACAATTAGAAAATAGCCAACAGCAGTTACAACAACTGCAACTGTTACTGCAACAAAAGCAGCACTCGCGACAATCATTGCTGGGAGGTCAATCCATCTCACAATTTGTCAGCCAATTACGCGTAGAACAAGAGAAGATCACTGCTCAGCTACAACAGCTCAACGAGCAAGTGACTTATCGTGAAAAAGAAATCGCATCACTAAAAGGGAGCTATCGTGAAGTTAGCAGTGCGATTGAGAAGGGTCAGCAGCAACAGAGCAGCGCCCAAGAACATTTTAATCAAGCACTGATAAACAGCCCTTTTGCGACACAGCAGACATTTTTGGAAGCGTTATTATCAGCTGAAGAAAAATTGCGATTAGAACAATTACATCAACAATTAAAGCAATCCTGCATACAAGCAGAAACACGTTATAAAGAAGGTGAGTTAGCATTACAAGAGCATTTGGCACAACAGCCAAAAGAGATGTTAAATACCCAGCAAGCACAATTGCAGCATGATATTAATGAACTTGATAGTGCAATAAAAAATCTCAATCAGCAGCAAGGGCAAATTATCAGTCAGCTAAATACTGATAAGCAGCAACGCCACCAACAGCGTGGCCTATTACAGGAAATAGAACAAAGCCAAGCGCATTGTGATGATTGGGGACTACTCAATGAATTAATTGGCTCTGCCGAGGGAGATAAATTCCGTCGCTATGCACAAGGCTTAACCTTTGATTGTCTTATTTCGCTCGCCAATCAGCGGCTCGATAAGCTACATGGGCGTTATATCTTAAAACGGAGCCATAATTCTGATCTTGAATTACAAGTGATTGATGTCTGGCAAGCCGATACCATCAGGGATATCAAAACCCTTTCCGGAGGCGAAAGTTTCTTGGTCAGCCTCGCATTGGCATTGGCGTTATCAGATATGGTGAGCAATAAAACGCAGTTGGAATCATTATTCCTTGATGAAGGATTTGGGACGCTCGATCCAGAAACCTTGGATATCGCCTTAGATGCTTTAGAAAGTCTAAATGCCTCAGGTAAAACCATTGGGGTCATTAGCCATGTTGAGGCAATGAAAGAACGGATACCTGTGCAGATCCCCGTGAAAAAAACCAATGGTTTTGGATTTAGTGAATTACCTAGCCAATATCGAGTTAACTAAAAACAATCCGCAGAGGCTAATGCCTCTGCAATTTTTCAAACTAGATAGCATCCAAAGCCTGCGATAGCGCTTGCTTTAAATCATTAACGTTTTCAATTCCTACTGATAAGCGGACTAAGTTACTTTCAATACCTGTTGCTTGGCGAACTGATGCTGCAATCCCTGAATGGGTTGTCGATGCAGGATGGCAAGCCAAAGATTCTGTACCACCTAAACTCACCGCAAGCTTAAACAGTGCCAGATGGTTTAAGAAATTAAATGCGTCCTCTTCATTCTCTCCGACATTAATTGAAAAGGTTGAACCTGCACCTGTGCATTGACGTTGATAGATTTGATATTCAATACTTTCTGGTGGTAAAAACTCAGGATAATGGACCTTTTTGACTTTGGGGTGTTGATGCAAGAACGTCGCTAATTGCAGGGCATTATCATTGGCTTTTTCCATGCGTAACTGTAATGTTTCCAGTGAACGTCCAAGCATCCAACTTGAATGCGGATCAAGCTGTGTACCAATCGCATTACGTTGCGCACGAACTTTATTCAATAGCTGACGGCTACCAACAACACCACCGGCAACTAAATCAGAATGACCCCCAACATATTTAGTTAGTGAGTACACACTTAAATCAGCACCTAATGATAACGGTTTCTGGAAAACTGGCCCAAGTAAGGTGTTATCGCAGATCAATAGTGGTTTCTCGTTTTGACGCGTTTGCGCTATCTCTTTGGTTAGCTCGCTCAATAAGTGAATGTCCACTAACGTATTCAATGGATTCGAAGGTGTTTCGATATAGATAGCTGCAATGTTTTTAGCTGGATCAACACCTTTAATCACTTCTCTTATCGATTCCACATCGCAGCCATTTGCGAAAGGAATTGAAGTAATACCAAAACGAGCCAATGTATTTAAGAATAGCGTTTCCGTTCCACCGTATAATGGTTGAGAATGCAGTAATACATCTCCAGGCTTCAAAAATGCCATTAGGCAGGTAGTGATCGCTGACATCCCTGAAGAAAACAGTGCCGCACTCTCCGCACCTTCATATAACGCGAGCCGGTCTTCAACGATTTCGCTGTTTGGATGATTAAAACGAGAGTATACAAGCCCTTGTTTTTGATCTTCAGGCGTTGGTGTGCGCCCACTAACCATATCAAAAAATGCTTTCCCTTCCTGTGCCGTTTTAAATACAAATGTAGAAGTTAAAAATACAGGGGGCTTAATCGCACCTTCTGAAAGCTGTGGATCATATCCATAGCTCATCATTAATGTTTCTGCTGCTAATGTGTGCCCGTTAAGCTCTTTTTTATAATAGCGATTTGACATCATGGTACTCCAATAAAATAAACGCTCAGCTGTATGCTAAGTACATCATAAGATATTGCTATTTTTAATTATTTGCTCG
The DNA here is from genome assembly GCF_016618195.1 of Providencia manganoxydans. Classification (NCBI taxonomy): domain Bacteria; kingdom Pseudomonadati; phylum Pseudomonadota; class Gammaproteobacteria; order Enterobacterales; family Morganellaceae; genus Providencia; species Providencia manganoxydans. The sequence continues at coordinate 877,580 of NZ_CP067099.1, read as the reverse complement.
TATTCCTCCGGATAAAATTGGCGCGTTACTGATAAATGTGAACGTAGTCGCCCTTTGATGGCATTTTTACCCAAATTCGTAAATAAAGGGTTTAGTGGATCGCTATCAGGCCCCAATGCTTGTTTAGCCAAATAAGCAGGTAGAGGTAATAAGGGTACTTCATTCGCAAATACACTCGGCGTAATAAAATAGGCGATCGAATAGCGTGACACGCTGTTTTGCTTTCTAACTACCTGATGAACATTCGCACGTAGGTAGCCATTGGTGGCTAATTCAAAAACCTCACCAATATTGACAACAAAAGCATTTTCTAAAGGTGCAACATCAACCCAACCACTATCCGTCTCAACCTGCAATCCGCCAATGTTGTCTTGCCATAATAAAGTTAAGATCCCTGCATCTTTATGTGCACCAACACCTTGTTCCCCATTAAAACTATTTTCACGTGCAGGATAATGAATTAGTTTCAATAAATGCTGGGCAGGATCAGCAATAATAGGATCAAAGCTGTTTTCAGGAAGCTCTAATGCAACAAGAAATGCCTTAATTAATTTAATTGCAGTTGCTCTCATAGCCGATTGCCAAGCCAGCGCCTGCTCTCTTAATTCAGGTAGTGCATCAGGCCATTGATTTGGCCCTTGCAAATTAAACCAAATAGGATCCTGTTCTGTTAAAGATAATGCAGGCAGCTCTTCACCAATATCAATTTGTTCTCGATAGTCAGGTTGATTACGCGTATTTTCTTGTGTTGACCCAGTATAGCCACGAAAATGTTTTGAATGGCTCATATCTATTTTACTTTTTTCGGTTATTGGTAAAGAAAAAAAGCGTTTCGTGGTGGCTAATAAATTTTCTCGTTGTTCCGATGAAACATCGTGCCCAATAAGATAAAAAAAACCGATTTCACGTGCTGTAAAACGTAATTTTTGATAGAAGTTTTCACGGGTACTTGGATCATCTAATTCACGAAGATCAATAATCGGTAGTGGATATGCTGACATAATAAAACCTTATGAGTTGTTAGTTTTATTAATTAAATAGCACGTTAATAAAATACTAAAATAATTTAAAAGTATATCGATATACTCTAAATAATTGGAGGTACAGATAAACCACAAACGAAGATAGACGAGGAGTATAGCTAAACTCTACGACTCACTGGGCGTTACGTAGTCAACAACCTTACATCTTGATGTATGACGAATATATAGCAATTTATTAATAATATAGAGATATAACTAAAAGTTATTCTTACTGATGAAATGTTATTTCAATTACCTCTACGCAATCTGCTTATATATTCTTAAATAACACGTTTGGGATACTTTAATGAAAAAAATAGCTGCATTATTATTAGCACTTTCCGTTTCTGCTTTGATTGCTTGTTCACAAGAGGATGAGGTCAAACAAACCACCAATAGCAGCACTCAGGAGCAAAAAATCATTATTGGTAGTCATGGTAGCGATGCGGATATTTGGCAATTTATTGCCCAATCACAGGCAGCTAAAGATGCCGGTTTAGACATAGATGTTAAAATTATTGATGATGGTGTCACCCTCAATATTGCAACTATCGATGGTGATGTTGACGTGAATGCATTTCAATCTTGGGGATTTTTGAAAGACTTTAATAAAAATAATGGCAATAAATTAACGGCTATTGCCACAACTTACTTTGAGCCAATGGCTGTTTACTCATCTAAATATAAAAAGTTAGATGAATTACCTAATGGCGCACTCGTCGCGATCCCTAATGATACCGCCAATCATGCAAGAGCATTATTATTATTACAAAAGGCAAAACTAATTACATTAAAACCTAATTTTAACCAAGCAACCGGTTCTGTTAATGATATTATTGATAATCCCAAACAGTTAGAATTTAAACAAATAAAATATGCTCATGGCCCAAGAGCTTTGCCCGATGTTGATATCGCCGTTATTGGTAATACCGCCGCACAAGAAGGGGGATTAAATGCTTTAAGTGATTCTTTATTCCGCGAACAGAATGATGGTAGCATTAATGACATGATTAATGTGTTAGTCGTCAAAACAGAGAATAAAGATAACCCTGCATTTAGTAAACTCGAAAAAATTTATCATACTGAAGCAGTTAAGAACTATATTCGTGATAACTTTGGGGGGACAAAAATACAAATATCCCAACCTTTAGCATCTCTTAAATAAATTTATATGTATCAGTCTTTCTGTAGGGTATATCAAATTGTACCCTACTCCCCTTATTCAGTTCTCTTCATTAATTTCCCTTAATATCACTCACCCATTTACACAAAAAGTGCTAAAACACAACTAATTACTTGAATATTAACAATTTTATTAGCAAACTAACTTAGCCTAAAAATTTGAACTTTACGGTTAAATTTTTTTTCTATGATTTTTTAACCACAACGATATAGTAGTACTCATCAAATGAATAGCAGCGTCTGGAACTGTTCATATAATACCGTGCGCTAATAAATAGCTAGGAGACTTACATGTCAAACGCATTTATCGAAATGATTAAAAACCGTCGTACTATTTACAACCTAGGCGATCAATTACCTGTTTCTCACGATCATATTACAAAACTAATTAAAGAAGCAGTCAAACATTCTCCTTCATCATTTAACTCACAAACGTCACGTGTTGTCATTTTATTTGGTGAACAACATAAAAAATTGTGGAACTTAACCAAAGAAACTTTGCGCGCTATTGTTCCTGCTCAAGCTTTTGCCGCAACTGAACAAAAAATTGATAGTTTTGCAGCAGGTGCTGGTTCTATCTTGTTCTTTGAAGATATGAATGTCGTTAAAGGCTTACAAGAGCAATTCCCATTGTACGCAGACAACTTCCCTATTTGGTCAGAACAAGCAAGCGGTATCGCACAATTCGCAGTATGGACTGCATTAGCACAAGAAAATGTGGGTGCATCATTACAACACTACAATCCACTAATTGATAACCACGTTCAAAAAGAATGGGGTACACCAGATAATTGGGTATTACGTGCTCAAATGGTATTTGGTTCTATCAATGCACCAGCTGGTGACAAAGACTTTATGGATGACGAAGCAAGATTCAAAATCTTCAAGTAAGATTTAATCATTCAATTTGCCCTTGTATCGACAAAGAACAAGGGCAAATATCGTTCACACTTTTCATTTACACCTTTCATGATACGCCAACACCATGGGATTAAACAATAAACCCACTAAAGGCAGCTCTCTAAGCAGTTATTTAGTTCGTTTAAAAGTTTATTTTCCCTAAAAGCATCAAAACAATAATTGTTAATAAAACACCTAAAACAAATCCATTCCTAGCCTGTTTCCGGTTTTTATTCGGTAAACAGGCTATTTTCATTACCAGAGCAGAAGATTATACAGCAGCATGATCGTTTAAAAATTCCTCACATGCAAGATAAACTATGTGAAATGCATATTTCCTTAGCATATGTCATATTAATTACTCGCAATTGAACTAAACTTATAAATGAGAACCCGCAACGCGCTACTCGAATTTGTTGTATTCATCATGAATAACTCGAGATGCAGCTGAGCAATAAGCTCGTGAAGTCGCTCAACAACGCTGCAATTTGAAGTATGACGAGTATGTGCTAGTTCAATTAGGAGATAGACTATGAAACGCTTATCCTTACTTGCCACTGTTACTGCTGTACTCATTTCTAGTTTTTCTTTTGCCTATGCCGCTTCCAATGTAATTGGTGGCGGTACTATCACCTTTTTTGGCTATGTTTACGAACCACAATGTGAAGTGAAGGTCGCGAATAGTGAGCAAGTTGGCCTTGAGTGCTACCGTAATGGTAAAAACCAAATTAAAACCAGCTCACTTAGAGAGGCCAAAAAACTCAGTTCAGATTTTGTAAAGGTGGAATACAACCAATTTAACAACAAGCCGACTTTAAATATTACTTATGACTAGAGCTTGTTATTAATAAATTCATAATAAGATACCTACCGCTAGCAACGTAGGTATCTCTTGTTTGATATTATTACTGCATATCGATTAAAAATGTTGCTTTACTGTTTGCGTTTCCAGGCTTAACTGTTCCTCCTGTAGGGTATTTCACATACCGAGCACTAAAGGTCAAGTTAATCATCTGAAGCCCTGACCCACCTAATACAGAAACAGGAGTCCAGTTATTTGTAGTTGGAATTGGTGCTCCTACAGCACCTAATGATAATAATTTAACTCTTGCTCCGCTTGAATTTAATATTTCAATCGCTACACCTTTAGCTGTAGCACCTGAGCTAGGATCTAATAATAAATAGTTCTGTTCATCTGTTATTCTATTTTCTTCACTTGGTACAAAGCCATATTTTACTTTCGTTGATCCTCTTTGACATTCAATATCTACTGAAAAATTAGTTAAAGTGGATGGTAAATTATTTGCTGAATGAGTTCCTAGGTTTACAGTAGGTGTTACTCGTGAAATACCACAGGCATTATTTAGTCGGCCATAAATAACGCGCATAGCAAGAGGGATTGCAGCATAAGCGTTACTTACCGTACCATTTTCATTAATACCAGGACCGCTAAAGACAATTTGTCCCCGATTAACTACCCCAATAGGCCCTACATAGGATGTACCAACAGCCTGATTTGAGCGAACTTGTTTAGTCGTAAAACCAGCATAGTGTTTCATCTTAATAACTATTTTTTGATTATTACTTGGATCTATATCGTAGCCTATGGTTTCCTTTCTAATATTACTACTATTATTGCCAGTATAATTACTATAAAACTGTGTACTGGAAGAGGCCCCATTACCAATGAAAAAATTAAACATTAATCCAACCATATTAGTTTTCCAATAGCCTATACCATCTACGGTACCAAATGGAGTATAGTTATCTATCCCATATCCTATCGGTATATAATATAGCTGATAAATTTTATCTTTATCTGCAAGGTCACATCTAAATAAAACCTGATCGATAGGAATACCTAACTGTGAAGCCATATCCTGAGGAGATACATATTCATATCCTAATGTTGTTCCCTCTGGCTGATACTTTTTATCATAGATATTAACATCAGACTTAGCCCCTCCTCTAACTGGCCCACCAAAAAAAGTCACTTGAGTACATTTGGCATATGATAACTCAGATATAAAAAAGAGTACGATCCCCATCAATAATATTGACCGTTTAATTATAAACATAAATAACCCCAATAAATTATAATCTAATAAAATGGCGTGTTAAATATATTGCAACATTAATTATTCATTAATATAATGCTTTTAATATAAATAACATGTAGCTTCAGGAATTTCTTTATTAATTTTAATTTTATAAGAGAACTTGCAGCGTTGTTCATTTGCATCTCCCCATTTTACAAATACTAAACCTTGTTCATCAGTCGCATTAAAATGAACTAATCCTCCCTGCCCCACCAAACCAACTTTATTATTATTTTCATCATATATATCAGAGCCAAATGGTACTGATTTATTATTTGATAATATAATACGATAAGTAATATTATTACCTTTTTGAGTTTTAAATTTCACTAATGATATTGAACCTGCATAAGGTGCAACTTTCGCCATATTATTATCAATCTCAACATCTGAACTCATATTTTCAGAATTAAGATAAAGTGTGTTGTATTGATATGGCATTAATGATGGAACGACTGCCTGACCACGCTTATTCAAGACAATATTGTTCCATGATGACACGGATGCACCTTCACCACCTTCTGCTTCAATAATAGCAAAGGTATCACCTAAATAACGAGAAGGAATGATCCCTCCTTCGTAAACAACCAAAGCTCCATTCGCACCTGCTGAGAATGATTTATAATCACGCCCTTGAGAATAGCCTGCGTTAATTGCTGTTAGTGAAAACTCTTTTTGTATATTACCTGAGAAGTTACTATTTGAACGGCCAATATCACTTGCCGTAGCATTCCACGAAATTGAGTTATCTTCACCAAATGAACTACTCACACTTGTATTATTTGACCAGCGATCATTTGCGTCAGAACGTGTTACAGAGCTCGTTAAAGTTGTATTTTGCTCTGGATACCAAAGAGAGAATGGTACAGTGACGCTTAACATATAGTTATTATCACCACCTTGGTCACTATTACGATACATCTTCATATAGGTAAAGCTGTAACCAATACCTTTAAAGTTATTCATATACCCAGCCTGTAATTGTTTACTGTCTGGTAAATTATCACGCCAAGTCTGTAATGAGCCGCTTACATAAACAGTTCCGTAATCCAATAGATTTTGGTTGACGGTTAAAATATATTGAGCTCGCCTTGGGTTGATAGACTCTCCATTATACAAATAGCTATCACGATAGGTATCAGCTTCATATAAACTTAAATAGTCTTGTGATTCATAACGATATCCAGCTAAAGCGATATTAGTGCTAGTCGCTTGAATATCTTTATTCCACGTCACCCTTGCTCGCGCACCTTTATAGATTTTATCATTATTTAATTCAGCCTTAGAACTAGCCATATCAAAGCTGAAAGCTCCAATATATGTGTTAACCGCAAAGCCTAACATTCCAGACTGATATTTATTAGAATACTGCATACCGACGAATGGTGTTAATATATTACTTAGGCCATATTGCACTGTCGATTGTACAAATATATTGGAAGATGTGTTCGGCCCGCGTAGTTCACCACTAACAATGCTGTAATCAATCTGCCCTGGTCTTAATAAGCCGGGTACTGTAGAAAATGGAACAATAAATGTTGAAACACTGCCGTTCGCTTCAGTAACCTCCACAATCAAATCACCACCGTAACCCGTTGCATAGAGGTCGTTGATCACAAATTCGCCGGGCGATACGTTAGTTTCATAAATTGTATAGCCATTTTGAATAATTTTTACTCGCGCATTACTATTTGCAATTCCTCTTACTGTTGGAGCAAATCCTTGTAAGGATTGTGGGCGCATGCGATTATCAGTAGCCAATTCGGCACCAGTATAGGAAAAACTATCAAAAAGACTACCACTCGTAAATGATTGCCCAGCAGTTAATTCACTTTCTATTTCAGGGAATGCACGCTGAACATAAGTTCGAATACTTTCATGTTGAAATTTATCATTCTGATTATATTGCATGCTAGATTGATGGCGGATCCGATATAACCCCAAGTTTAACCCTGCGGAGATATTACCGTAAGCTGAGTGCTCATCCTCTCCATTGCTACGACTACTATAACCATTAACGTTATAATTCATAAATAGCGCTGAAACCCCTTCATTCAAGGAGCTGATTGGAACATAACCACGTGCATACTGTTCTACCATCGCCTGAGGAATCAATATATCTAATCGTAAAACATCTTGTTTTAAATGAATTTGCACATCATTTGATAGCGCTTGAAGATCTTCACATTGTCCATTAGATGTAATTAACGATAAAAAATCAGGTTTTATATTAAAACTGTCAATATCTTCTTGTGTTAAGCAAGGAACAACTTGACCTTTATCGTTTTCATAGAAAAGAATATTTTTGTTATAAATAAATTCATTATTTAAGTAGACATCAACAGACCAATCCCCAGTAGTAATTTGATCTTCCGAAAGTTTATCTATAGAAATTGACTTTGCGTTACCAACCAGAAAACCTTCATTATATGAATATTTTTTTTCATTCTGATTTTGTTCTACGGCGAGTGCAAACCGACCAGCTCCAAAAGATAAGGAAATAAATAAAAATATTAATTTAATTTTCATATCAATACCATTTAATTATATATTTGATTCGTAGGGATCCACACCGCCATAATCATTAATTATGCTGTAGTTCACTTTTTTAGAGTTAATAAATTCATTTGGTATCGAATTACCATTTTCATTACCTAGTGAGATAGTTGAAAATGGTGCAACCATATTTCCTTCAAGTTTTAATTTTTTTGAACCGTTTGAAATTGAAACATCTTGAAAGGTGATATACCAAGGTGAGTTATTTTTTACTAATACTTGATTACCTTTAGCTGTTTTTTCAAATGAAAAATTGAGTTTTTCATTTAGCAATGCGGGCATGCCAATTCCTTCAGGTCTAAAAAATAATTTGATCCTTGTCCGAATAGCGATTTGCATAGTATTTTGTTGCTTTTCAATTGCATCTTGATCTTCTGGTGGCACTTCCAGTACATTCATATAATAAATAGATTCTTTATCTTTAGGTAATGACTCACCAAGGTAGGTTATACGCAAATTTTGACCTGAACCAGGTCCCATTTTAAAAATAGGCGGAGTGATAGCAAATGGCGTTTTAATATTCTCGGGTGATTCATTAGGATCACCGTTATCTAGCCATACTTGAACAAGAGCAGGCCATTTATTTTCATTAACAAGTTGTGCAATTTTACTCTTAGATTTTTCATTATAAATAACACGAGTGCCATTAATAATTACACTAGCATAAATCGGCGTCGATATAATGAATAATGAAATGAATAATGAAATGAATAAAATAAATTTCTTTATAATTGATGCTCGAGTTATCATAATGACTTAACCTTAAAATTATCTTATTTACTAAAATAGTATTTTTATATAGCATCAAGAAACAATAGAGCTTTCATTTTGCCAAATAATAAAAAATAAAACTTATAATCAATGATTAATTATATTGATACTAAAAAGTGGAAATTATATTTCCACTTTTTAGATCATTTATATCAGGAAGATTTCTCTTCCTGATAATTCTGCTATTATGGATATGCGATTGTATAATTCACTTGAGCAGTAACAACGCCAGCGTTAGTTACTGGAGTTTTCGCAAAGTAGTAAGCTTGGAATGGCAGAGTTGCACTGCCTGCAACGATATTCGTTTGACCAGCTGGACCACCGTTTACTTTTGTCTGAGTACCAACAGAGTCAGCTAAACGGATCTGTACACCTGCTGGGCCGGTTGTTGGATTCAAGTTACCATTACTTGCATCAGTGCTGGTTGTATTTTCAAAGCTCGCTGCAACAGCAACGTTTGAAGTACAGTTTGCCAACTTCAATGAAAACTGAGTTACACCAGCGATATCACCAGCGTTTGCTAATGCTGTCGTAGATACTTTTGGTAAAGTAACGGTGAAGTCTTTACCGCCATTATCTGAAGTGATATCACAAGTTGTCGCAGTAATCTCACCATTAAATGTAATAACACCATCTGCCGCCATAACTGATGCTGAAATTGAAGATGCAACTAATAAAACCAAAAGAGATTTTTTCATATTTGACCTTTGTAAGATAAAACGAGTCCTATCCTTTATTATTAAAATAAGGATGATTAACTACACATATTGATAACTAAAGTTGTACTAAGTCCTTTTAATATTACTTCCAGAAATTAAATAACTAAGGTATTTGCAACAAATATATTTTTGTCGTAAATAGTCTTGTCATAATCAGATAATAAAACTACGATATTCACATTAAATGCATTAGCAAATTTAGCTAATGATTCAACATCAATTCTATTTATGCCACGTTCAAAACGGGAAATTTGCTGTTGGCTTATTCCTGTTACTTTACCTAGCATTTCACCACTCCAACCATTTTGTAATCTGAGTGATTTAATTCTTTGACCAATTGATAATGAGTATTTATATCTTTCAATTTCCATGTCTGGTACCTCTGAATTTATTATTCATGCTTTGATTCAGATTAGTTGATGTCCAATATATTACGTATCCAGAGTTTAAAAACAAATAACCTCACTCATTCACGAGTAGGTAAAGAAGTTTAATTAATTGGTAACACTGAAATGAATCAACAATAAACAAAACCAATAAAAACATAATGTTATCAATAAACAGCAAGCCAGAATTAACAACTATTTTTGTAAATTAGATAGAGATAAATAGGCTTAAAAACCTACTTTAAATCGAAAAATCGACATTAACACCAAAAAAACCAATTTTATGTTTAAATATATATTATCTTAGCTACATTTTTAGATAATAATTATTATTACCTATATTATGAGTTTCTTTTTTTGACTATAAACACATCATAAAATAACGGTTAATTAATGATTGCTCTATGCAAAAAATCACTTATCATTTAAAAAATCACAGTAATGGCATCTGTTTTTTACATAAACAACATTTCTCTCACATTCCTTTAGGCGTGTATAACACAATCGAATCTATTTCAGACGCTCTTATTTTAATCAATCAATAATGGGTAAATAAATAAAACAAGTAAGTCTTGTAAATTAAAAAGATTAAAATTTGATCATCATTAAAAATGATTTTGGAACTTTCCTTAAAAATTAATTTAATTATAAAATATATAAAAAAATTAATGTTTAATTTTTTTATATAAATTGATATCTCATTTAATTTGATTTTCTTTACACATAACCACATACATTTTTATATTTTTAACTTTAAAAAACCACATAAAATAAACCCCTCCGTTACTATTAACACAATATCAATAATAACGAGGGATTCTATTTATTAATAGGACATCTATATTTAATTATATTTCACTTATTTTTCAGTTAAATTAATTTGGTAAATAGCAAAACCTATGCTATCTGTTCCAACTTGTTTTACTGAATACAATGAATGCTGCTTAATAAATGTTGCAGCTTTCTCAGTAGGAGATGTCTCAAAACGAATATCCAGTTGCTTATCGGTCTTAATCGGTAAGAAAGACCAATTATTGTCAGCCTTACTTGCAACCTGGCCCTGTTGTTTAGAAACCTTCGCAATATAAGAAGCAAGTATTGAACGGTTTTCATCAGGTGAAGCAAATGCGATATGGCTATCTCCCGTTCCAGCAAATTTACCACCGTAAGCCCTATAATTATTGGTTGCGACTAAGAAGCTGGCTTTAGGATCGATTGGCTTACCTTGATAAGTCACATTTTTAATTCGATTAGATTGAGGATTTACAGGCTGACAATCTACATCATATTTTGCAGGTTGAGTCAGGTCTATTTGATAATTAACCCCACTAATAGTGTCGAAATTATAAGTTCTAAAACCATCCCAATTAATTAGGCTTTGAGGGGATGTCGATTGAGGATCAATACGATTAAACATACCAGCAGAGCACTCAAGCCATTCAATCACTTCTGCGCCTGTCGCTTTCACTACAACTAACGTATTAGGATATAAATACAAATCTGCGGCATTACGGAAAGTTAAATCGCCCTTTTCTACTTCAACAAATTCATCCGGTGCATTTTTCCTTCCTCCGACTTTAAATGGTGCAGCAGCAGCTAAAACAGGCAGATCGGCTAGATCAGGATCACCTTGAATATAGTGTTTGGTGTAATCAATTTGGGCATCATTCACGATCTGAACCGTTGGATCACTTTGAACTAAGGCCAAATAGCTGTACATATTGTCAGAAGCTTTACCGATCAGTTTGCTAACAAATTGACGCGTCTCATTGTGTGGTTTATCAATGATTTTAGCCAATTCATTATCACGCTCAACTAATGGTTTTTTATTAGCTTTATCATAAACAGGGCGTGCCTGTGCATTTGCATCAACAACTTTCCAGCTCCCGTCATCATTGTTTAATACCAAATCAACGACACCAAGGTGATCGCCCCATTGCCCAGGCATAACAGCAGGGATCCCATTAACCGTTCCTTTGGCAATGTCGACCCCTTTAATATTTGCAAATTCCTTGCTTGGAAATACACCATGTGAATGACCAAACATAATGGCATTAATATCCGGAACATCGCTCAGGTAATAAACGGAATTTTCAGCCATCGCTTTATATGGCTCTTGAGAGAAGCCTGAGTGCGGGATCGCGACAATGATGTCGGCACCTTCTTTCTTCATTTGCGGCACAAATTTTTTGGCGGTTTCAGTAATATCATTGACGGTAACTTTACCGCTTAAGTTTGGTTTGTCCCAAATCATAATCTGTGGTGGAACAAAACCTATATAGCCAATCTTCAAGTTATGCTCTTTGCCGTCACGATCTTTAACTGGCGTATCAACGATAATATAAGGTGTAAAAAAGTTTTCCCCCGTTTTAGCATCAATAATATTCGCGTTTATATAAGGAAATTTAGCGCCAGCAATGGCTTTTTTCAGGTAATCCAACCCAAAATTAAATTCATGGTTACCAAAGTTACCTACGGTATACCCCATGGTATTCATTAAACTATGGGCTGGATGGGATCCCCCTTCTTCGATGCCTTTCGCTGCCATGTAGTCTGCTAATGGGCTGCCCTGAATTAAGTCACCGTTATCCACCAACACAGCATTAGTTACTTCAGCTTTAGCCGCTTTAATCAAACTTGCAGTTCGAACTAACCCAAACTGATCTGTTGATTTATCCTTATAATAATCAAAATCAATCAAGTTACTATGAATGTCAGACGTTTCCATAACACGTAAATCAACTGTCGCAGCATTGGCATTCAATGTGATAAACAAAGCTAGCGCCGACAGTTTAAAGATATTATTCATCTGTAATTCCTCTACACAAATTGATGCAAAATCATTTTTAGTCAGAAAAGTGCTCAAAACCCTATTTTAAGATCTTCATAGATTTTAAGTAATTCGAGGTGCAGCTAAGCAGCAAGTGATATTATCTCGCTGTACATATATAAGTATGTGGCCTCGGATAGCCCTATACCTAAACGAAAAGCGCTGCAACTTGCAGCGTGACGAATGTAAACAGTGCACTTGATATAAAGTGAAGTCACTACCTATCTTAATTAGATTGATTTAATTGAATATAAGTCACAAAAAGTCATCATTGTCATACCTAATTTTGCGGCCACAACCACGCAGCACCACGTACACCACTCGAATCGCCATGCACTGCTTTGCGAATTGGTGTATCACATTCACGTCCAAATACCCAATTTCTAATTAATGGCGGTAATGTTTGATATAAATTATCGACGTTGCTCATTCCCCCACCAAGCACAATAACATCAGGATCTAACATATTAATGGCTTGGGCCAATGCTCTTGCAAGACGCGACTGATAGTTATGCATCACAGACGTCGCATGTTGATCACCTGCCCCAATCAATTCAATAATCTCTGAACCTGTTTTTGTTTCACCTGTATACTTGCGATAGTCACTCATGAACCCCGTTCCAGAAACAAAAAGCTCGGTACAGCCAACTAAACCGCAATAACATTGTTCACCCTGAAGAAATGCATGGTCTTGTTCATCTTGCCAAGGTAGTGGGTTATGCCCCCATTCCCCAGCGACACCATTTCCCCCTGAGTGCACTTGCCCATTAATTGCAATTCCTGCTCCGCATCCAGTCCCAATAATAACGGCAAACACGACTTTAGCGCCTTTGCCTGCGCCATCAACGGCCTCTGATACGGCAAGACAATTCGCATCATTCGCCACTTTTACGGGGCGTCCTAGCAGCTTGGCTAAATCCGCATCAAAAAACTGCCCATTCAACCATGTTGAATTTGCATTCTTCACCCGTCCTGTTACTGGAGATAATGTACCTGGAATACCGACACCAACAGTGCCTTTTTGCCCTGTTGCTAATTCTGCATCGCTAACTAAACTCACAATTGCATTTAGCGTTGCTTGATAATCACCACGAGGCGTCGCGACCCGTTTTCTAAATAAAGTCTCACCATCATCATCCAGTGCGATAACTTCAATCTTAGTACCACCGAGATCAATTCCAATTCTCATCGTTGCTCCACCTGAGTATTCGTTCTGTACTTATAGTGTATAGAAAACATGCCATTAATACTGCTACACGTAATAAATTATGTGATAGGGCATTTTTTTTCGCTTAATAACAGACAATTCGTTATCATAGCCATCGGCTAAAATAGGCAATCCATCAACAAAGGTAGGTTTTTCATGTGGTTCAAGAATATATTGGTCTATCGTCTGAATCGTGATCTGACACTCAGTGCTGACGATCTAGAAAAACAGCTTGCCCCTCTCACCTATCACCCTTGCGGTAGCCAAGACATGATGCAAACAGGTTGGGTGTCACCAATGAAGGGTTCTGACTCTTTAACGCATGCTGCGGGTAACCAAATTCTGATCTGCGCGAAAAAAGAAGAGAAAATGTTACCTTCTCCAGTGATTAAGCAAGAACTACAAGATAAAATCGAAAAACTGGAAGCTGACCAAGGTCGTAAACTGAAAAAAACAGAAAAAGACTCCCTTAAAGATGAAGTCGTTCATGCATTACTGCCTAGAGCATTCAGTAAATACAGCAAAACCTACATATGGATTGATACTGTTAATCAGCTAATTATTGTTGATGCAGCAAGTGCGAAACGTGCCGAAGACAACTTGGCTTTGCTGCGTAAAAGCCTAGGCTCACTTCCTGTAGTACCACTCACATTTAAAGATCCAATCGAACTGACTTTAACCGAGTGGATCCGTTCGGGCTCCCTACCTCAAGGTTTTTCTGTGATGGATGAAGCTGAATTAAAAGCCATCCTTGAGGAGGGCGGCATTATCCGTTGTAAAAAACAGGAATTAATTTCCGACGAAATAGCCACACATATCGAAGCTGGAAAATTAGTCACTAAATTGGCTTTAGATTGGGAAGAGCGCATACAGTTTATGCTTTCGGATGATGGTTCACTAAAAAGGTTAAAATTCAGTGATACATTAAAAGAACAAAACGATGATATTGGCAAAGAAGATTATGCTCAGCGCTTTGATGCCGATTATGCCCTAATGACAGGCGAACTCAGTGCACTTATCACTCGCCTTATTGATGTCCTCGGTGGTGAAGCCGAACATTAATCAACAATTTATTTTATCATTGGCAACACAATTTCATCGTGTTGCCATCACTTTTTAGACCTTGCTAGCATTGCCACTATTAAGTCATTGACTACCCGCCAAATCTCTGCTGAATTACATTTCAATAACAAAAATAATCAAGTCGCAACCATAAGGTCAAACTTCAATCGCAGGAATTGTTATGAAAGAGCTCATCGAACCAGAAGTGGATGAACATTCACTTGTCACTCTGCAAAAAATTACGGCAGATAACTTCTCTGAAATTTGTCTGTTAAGCCATACACTTAGTGAAGCACAACGTAGTATGGTAGCGGATAATGCATACTCTATTGTTGAAGCTCAATTTTCAGATTGTGCATGGTATCGAGGTATATACGCTGATGATGTTCCCGTTGGTTTTATCATGCTGCACTCTGGATTAGATGATGATGAACTCGAATATGATGGCATTATGCTATGGCGTTTTATGATAGCAGAGCCCTATCAAAAACTAGGGTTTGGCCGAGAAGCTTTACTGCAAGTGATTCGTTATTTAAAAAAGAAAGGTTATCCACGTCTATATAACAGTTGTGGCGAAGGAGAAGAAAGTCCTTTTGAGTTCTACCAAAAGCTCGGTTTTATCCCAACGGGATCGTATCTAGACGATGAATGTGAATTGGTACTTGATTTAACAAATTGGAAAGATGAATAACCGAACTACATTAGAAACTCAATTAATTAATTTTTTTATGTTTTATATTTAACGGGATACCCTAAATAATTCGTGTTGCAGCTAGGCGGCGATTGAGTAGAGCCCTAGTAGCATACATAAGTATGTGACTAGGGTCTGCGATTGAAGCCAACAACGCTGCGGCGCGAAGTATGACGGGTATCTGGTGGATATCTTTATTTTTGGATCAAATACCGTATAGTCGGCCCATCTTGTTGAATATCCAACACCGTATAGCCATAATTTTTTGCATCTAAAGGGATGTTATTAATCGATTGTGGGCAATCGCTCACCACTTCCAATATTTCCCCTTTTTTTAACGATGGCATCGCTTCTAGTGTTGCTACTGCTGGATAAGGACAAGGCTCACCAACCATATCTAATCGATAGTCAGGGATAATTTCTTTATGGCTCATGATGCCTCCGTTGTTGTTATTGCTTGAGTTTGTGTGCGCTTACGGAAAAAATATTTTTCCCATACCAACATTAAAATAAAGGCTAATGCTAATAGCAAATAAGTCACAGCTAAGCCGCCTTGCGGACCAAATGTTTCGAGTAAATTAACCTTATCAAAATCAGTGGCTAACCAAGGAGCTAGATCATCCCAATAATAAGCCAGAATAGTTGCTCCAATGATGTTACCAAAACCAACCCACCAATAATGAACTTGCCCTTCAACAGCCCGATACATCCAACCTGTTTCACAGCCTCCTGCTAACACTATCCCGAAGCCAAACAGCAATCCGCCAATAACCGCATTGGGTCCCGCCCACAATATTTTTGGTGTGGCGCCGAGTTGTACATAACTAAAAATACCAATCGCGCTGACAGCCATACCAATAATAATCGCTTTTGCCATGTGAGTTCTTCCCGTGATCCATAAATCGCGGAATGCAGAAGTAAAGCAAATTTGAGCACGTTCAATCAGTAAACCAAACCCTATGCCACACAAAATGGCGATACCGAGTACAGGCGCATCCCATAAGGTATAAAACCCCCATGCAATGGCGATTAAAAATACCGTCATCCCTAATTTGAAGCGTTTTTTAGCGACATCAGTCCGCTGTGTTAAAGGAGAGGCCGAAGAAACTTTTTTCAATTTAACGGGGATCCTAAACATTGGCATCAGCGTGAATTTGGCCCCAAAGTAAGAGCCTACCGCAGTTGCGATAGCAAAGTACCATGCGTGTAAAGAAAATTGAGGGATCCCAGTGAAAAATGCGGCAAGATTACACCCCATTGCTAAGCGAGCACCAAACCCAGCAATGATACCGCCAATAATCGCTTGGAAAATACGGATCCGATGTTGAGGCATTCGTAGTTTAACGTTATTTGCCCATAGCGCGGCGGCGAAACACCCAGCAAACATCCCGATGATCATTACGCCATCAATCCTATCTAATGGGCTACCCGAAAAACCAATGACTTTAAAGTATCCCCAATTTTCAGGCTCAGCACCAAAGAGCTGTAAGATGTGCCCACCCCAACGAGTAAATTCACCAGTTACAGCCCAAAATGTGCCAGTTAAGCCAAAGTAGTATGTCGAGAGAACACCTGCTGCAATAACGGCAGGTAAAGGTTTCCAAAAACGGATGAGATAGTGAGATTTAAACTCAGACCAAGTCATGTTAACTTCCAATTGATTCACGCCAGTACCTGGCAGAGAAGCCCGCTGTTGTATCTATACTCTAAATAGTTCGAGGTGTAGGTAGGCGATAAGTGAAGATAGAGGGAGAGCATAGAAAAACTATGTGACCCGACTAGCTAAGCATAGTCACTTATACCTCAACGAAAAGCCTTACAACTTGAAATATGACGAGTATATTCCCCACAGCAGTAGAGGTAACATAATACTCCGATAATTCATTTCGTGAAGATATTTGTTTAAATAATGCTAGTCATACTTAAATAGACCGCAATTGGTCTAATTAGCATAAAAAGCTAGCAGAGAACATCGGCGTGCAACTACTAGATAAAAAATAATTCGTTGTTTTAACTTAAATTTAAGACAAAAAAAAGCGTTATCAGAGATAACGCATGAATGTGTAGTCTTATTTATCTATAATAGAGGAGTATAATATGAAATTGCCTGTTAAGGCGTTGCATTGCTATGCGTAGTCTGAAATCAGCCCATTTGACTTCAGAATAACATTCTTCAACTAATAAACCGATTCATGATTAAAGCAAAAAAGTGGTAAAACTTATTTTTGTTAACTCAAGATATCAAGGTTAATTTATATTTCCCTAGTTTGGCGTATAAAGAAAATAAATAGTTTAAAACATGAAAAGTATTTAAAAGTATTTCCAAATGTTATTGATTGCATTATAACGCAACATAATTGTTGCGCAAGTGTTTTTTTCATTTAACTAAAATCATCCAAGAAAAAGAAAAAAGATCAATAAAATCACAGTGATATAAAAACAATCATGTTTTAAAAAAACATTAATATATATTTTTAGATATAATTTACATAATTACTGATATCTTGAAAATGTTACAAAACTAATTATTTAATAAACTCTCCTTATCTGGAAATAGATTAAAATTTAGTTATTATATTTATTTATTCATATATATTGAATCTTAATAAGTATTAATCTAATTTATTCTATTACCTTATTTACTCAGTAACACGAAAAATGAATAAATTCACATTCTATTCATCAAAACTACAAGGGATTATATTTATTATTTAAATAACAATAAGTTATATATTACCTAGATTAAATTGACACTATTTTCGAGTTAGAAGTTACGCGTAACTACTTAGTCTTATTCAAAATTAAATAATCCCATAAAGAAAAAATGGTTTATTTTTAATAATCACTTAGCGAACTAATTTGGTGAAAAAAGCAAAAACAATGAACATTTAAGTTACATTTTTTATACATTTTTTAACCATAAAACGATGACATTAATTCAAAAAATTAATGATTACAGGCATAAATGAAAGGAGACTCAACCAATAATGAGTAACAAAAAACGCGTTTTATCTCAAATGAGGTAAAACGCGTTGTGCAAAGCTATATGATTTACTGCTTAGGGGCGGTCGCTTCCATACCAACTAAACCAATCTTGAGATACCCTGACTGCCGTAATGCATTCATAACATCCATCATTGTTTCATAGTCAACGGTCTTATCCGCTTGGAAAAATATGGTGGTCTCTTTATTGGCGTTGGTTGCAGCATCTAGTGATGTTGCTAGCTGCTCTTTTGTTACCGCTTGATCGCCAATAAATAGCTGGCTATCTGATTTTACTGTTAGGAATACAGGTTTTTCCGGACGCGGCTGTGGTTTTGCTGTCGAAGCAGGTAAATCAACTTTGATATCAACCGTTGCTAATGGAGCAGCAACCATAAAAATGATCAGAAGGACTAACATAACATCAATAAAAGGTGTTACGTTAATTTCATGCATTTCACCGCTATCATCTTGTTCATCGCCTAAACGCATTGCCATAATCGTTGTTACCTTGCTTTACTATTTGCCAGATCGAGGTCACGACCTAATAGTAGCGCAGCCTGTGCTGCAACATCACCAATCTGACCACGATAGTTATTAATCATACGAGCAAAAATGTTATAAATAACCACAGCTGGAATTGCCGCAATCAGACCGATCGCCGTTGCTAATAGTGCTTCGGCAATCCCAGGAGCCACAACAGCTAAGTTAGTTGTTTGTGAGTGAGCAATACCAATAAAGCTATTCATGATCCCCCAAACGGTACCAAATAGCCCCACAAATGGCGAAATTGCGCCAATAGTCGCTAAATACCCATTACCGCGCCCCATATAGCGGCTAATTGCAGCAATCGCTCTCTCTAAGCGGAAGCCAGTTCGTTCTTTAATACCCGCTAAATCAGTACTTTGTGCAGACAGTGTCCTTTCAGCAACCGCTTCATTAAGCAACAAACTAGTCACACTATTTGCTTTGAAATTGCTCGCGATACTAACCGCCTCATCAAGCGATTTAACTTCTGCTAATGCTTTTGCTTCTGATTTCAAGCGTCGACGAGCAACTAATAGCTCAATACCTTTAGAGAAGAACAATGCCCATGTGATAATTGATGCAATAACCAGCCCTATCATAACGGTTTTAACAACATTATCTGCGTTTTGATACATCCCCCAAACCGATAAATCTTTGTCGAAACCGCCTTGGTTTTCAGGTGCAATTTCAATGCTTTCACTGATAACAGGTGCTGATGTATTGTTTTCAGCACTGGCTTGATTTTGTGCAATTGGCGTCGCTGCGGATGGGTTATTTGCTTCAGAACCCGAAGCAGCCGGTGCTGTTTGAGCTGATGTTGGGGTTGTCTCTGGTGTGGTATCCGCATATGCAGTTCCCATCAGGCCCATCGCCAATAGAATAGAAGCTGTTAGTTTACGCATCAGTTGGCCTTATATTCTCTTTTTCTGTGTTCTATTAATATACTCGTTATACTTCAAGTTATCGTGTTGTTGACTATGCTCACTCGCACCAGCCACATACTTATCTATGCGCCTAGCAACTTGTTCACTTGTCACTAATACAACCTTGAATTATTTAGAGTAAAAATGTGTGCCGATGATATTGTATTTACAGTCACCGACTAACCTATAAAAGCGAAGTTCCCTCGCCTAATGTGTCATTTTTAAAAATGACGGTGCTGATAATATCAAACATGACGCGAATTGATAGTAATTATCATTACTATTCAGCATTTTTTTATTATTTTTTGCTCTAAAGCAAACAAGCCCATTGCAATCATGAGGTTATTTTAAGCTGACATGAAAAAAAATCAGATTGAAAGTTAAAGCATGTACTTCCTCAATCAAATCATTTAACTTCAATTAACGACTTTCCGGTTTCCCTACTTTAAGCAAGTGCAAGGACACAATATGGCAAAGATCCGCCCCGAAACACAACTTGTCCATCTTGGCAGAAATCCTAAATATACCCAAAAAGGTGTTAATCCAATTATTCAGCGCACCTCGTCAGTGATTTTTGACACTGTTGAAGAGAAGCGCCATGCTACACAAAATAGGGCAAATTCAGTCCTTTTTTATGGTCGCAGAGGAACCCAAACACACTTTGCCTTCCAAGAGGCCATGACTGAACTTGAATGTGGTGCAGGCACAGTATTATACCCTTCTGGCGCAGCTGCTATTACCAATTCAATATTATCTTTTGTTTCTTCTGGCGATCATATTTTAGTCACAGGCTCAGCTTACGATCCGACACAAAATTTTTGTGACAAAATCCTTACTAAGCTAAACATTAAAACCGACTATTTTGATCCGTTAATCGGCGCTGGTATTGCCGAACTATTGCGCACTAATACACGTATTGTTTTTTTAGAAGCGCCTAGTTCTATTACCATGGAAATACATGATCTTCCTGCGATTGTTCAAGCTATCCGCCAACAAGCACCTGAAACGATTATCATGATTGATAATACTTGGGCCGCAGGTGTATTACTGAAACCTTTGCTACTCGATATTGATATTTCAATCCAATCTGCCACCAAATATATCAATGGTCATTCAGATTCAATGTTAGGCATTGCGGTTGCCAATCAACGCTGTATTAAGACATTACGTGAAAATTCCTATTTACTTGGTCAAACCGCGGATCCCGATACGGTATATATGGCTGGACGTGGTTTGCACACATTAGCCACGCGCTTAAAACAGCATGAAAGTAGTGGCCTCACTGTTGCACAATGGTTAGAACAACGGCCTGAAGTTGAATCTGTTTACCACCCAGCTTTACCTTCTTGCCCGGGACACTCATTTTTTGTTCGCGATTTTAGCGGCAGCAATGGATTATTCTCTTTTCAACTAAAATCACGTCTCTCCCAGCAGCAATTTGAAGATTTTCTAAACCATTTTAGCCACTTCAAAATGGGCTATTCATGGGGTGGCTATGAATCATTAATTTTAGGCTACCAAAAAGAAGATCTATTAAGTATGCGTCAATACGATTTCCAACCTAATGACGGCACCTTTTTCCGTATCCATGTTGGCCTAGAGCATCCACAAGATCTGATTGATGATCTGGCATTGGCATTTGAACGCATTTAAGCATGTATTTTTTTCCAATACTTTCATAGTGTTTGCTAATATGAAAGTATTGGTATGACCTCTATTAAAATTTCAACTAATCCACACATTCAGTAAACAAATCAAACTTAGCGTCATTTTTTCCTGTAAGATAATAATGAATTCGCTTTTTTCGCAGCTTTTTTCGTAAATACAGGAACGATTATGGAAGTACTACGCGAAATCGTACTGGCACTTTGGCACCACGATTTTCTTAAACTCTCCAATCCAGAAGTACTTTGGGTTATTTATACAGTTCTCTTTGTGGTCATCGTCTTAGAAAATGGGGTGCTTCCCGCAGCCTTCTTACCCGGTGATACCCTATTGATCCTTTCAGGTGCATTAATTGCAAAAGGTGTATTGAGTTTTGTGCCAACGATTTTATTACTCACTACCGCAGCAAGCGTTGGTTGTTGGCTAGGCTTCCTTCAGGGAAGATGGCTAAGCGAAACAAAATTAATTAAGCGTTGGCTAGCGCAAATCCCTCATGAATACCATGAAAAAGCGAACCATATGTTTCATAAACAGGGGCTATATGCGCTGTTGATAGGCCGCTTTTTAGCCTTTGTGCGAACATTATTGCCTGTTCTTGCAGGACTCTCTGAACTGAGCCATCGCCGTTTTCAGTTATTCAATTGGTTAAGCGGGCTGTTGTGGGTCGGGATTATCGTCACACTGGGCTATGCGCTAAACCAAATTCCATTTATCAAACAGCATGAACAGGTCGTCATCAGTGTGCTGATGATTTTACCTGTATTGCTACTTATTGGTGGTTTAATAGGGTCGATTATGGTGTATTGGAAGCATCGTAAAGCTCTCAGTAATAAAACAGAATAAGCAAAAAGCCGTCTCTTAAAGGATGCACAGACTACCGCCAAACGTATTCTGTTTGGCGGTAGTTGTTTAGAGTGTTGAAATAAACGAGCAAAATCAATTCATTGATTTTCGGCTGATAACACGAAGCGGGAAAAACCACGCTTTTATCCCGCTTCGTCAACAACATCGAGCCGCCTCTTAAAGGCGGCAAATGATTTATTAGTGAGCAAAATAAACGGTCAGTGCAGCAAACAGATATTGCCCAATTTCAGGCGTCATCCATGTGCCACGAGAGATAACAGGATCCTCTTGGTAAATTTGACGAATTTTTTCCTGTAGTACGGGATCACCACCGGTAAATTGATTAAACATGGTTAACCACATTTGAGCCAATGATTGAACCTCTGCTGATTCAGGTGGAAGACCGGCTTTTAGTGCATTATAGAGACCGGCGATCAGCTCAGGCCAAACTCTACCTGATTCAAAATAGTGTTCTTGAACAAAAGCAAATTGCTGCTCCGTTAAGTGGGGTTTGAAAATATCTAGCTGATGTTCACTAAACCCTCTAGCAACATACTCAATCATTTCCTCAGTAATACCCGATGAAATAGCAAATTCATTGTCTGATAAATGGATCGTGTTTAGGCGAGCAAAAAAATCGGGGCTTCCGCCAGTATCACGTTCCAGCGCTATCATCCATTCCGTTGCGACTTTCTTTGCTTGCTCGGAGTCAGGTGCAATCCCTTCTTTTATTAAGGATTTGACTATACTAACTCGTTGCTGCCACTCTTCGCTCTTTAGGGTGTGAGCCGTATACAGTGGCATCTGCTCTAATTCTTTTGGTGTAAAGTACTTATCATACATGGACATCATCTCCAAAATGGAAAACCAATCAGTCTGAGTGAGAATGTCGCCAGCCTGCATCTGCCGCTGAAGCTGCTCCAATCGATATTGCAACTGTGCCATCTGCTTCATTTGTGCCGACAGAGCATCAATACGCTCTTGCAGCATTTGCGCCATATCACCACTTTGACCATCTAAGATCTCACCGATGTCTTTAAGTTTTACGCCCACTTGCCTTAACATTTGAATTTGAGTCAAACGCTCAAGACATTGTACGTTATACAAACGATAACCTGCATCGGTTCTTGCAGTCGGTACTAATAACCCTATTTCTTCATAATGATGAAGTGTACGAATAGTTAGCCCGGTTCTCTGGGCAATTTCACCCACTTGAAATAGCATCTTTATCCTCCTGTGATCGACTTGCAGGTTAATGCCTCACGTTACGTAAGAGTCAATACACTCGTTATCATTTAAAATATATTTCTTTTGTATAATTTTATCTTTTTCTTGTAGCAGAGCACTATGCCGCTGATTATACTCTCAATAATTCGAGATGCAGGTAGGCAACAAGCGAAGATAGTTGGGTAGCATAGGTCAGCTCGGTGAGCGTGGCGTAGTCACTGATGCCTCCACGAAAATCCCTGCAATTTGAAGTATGACGAATATATAATTCCGACGAATAATCCACACTTATAAATGATGGTGAAATAAATGAACATAAAAGCAATATCCATTGGATTGCTTTTACTTCCTGTAATAGGGCTGGCTGATAGCTTAGATATTGGTGAGCCTAGTACTCCCGGCTATGAAAAAGCAGAAGAAGCAAAATCCTGTATTGACCAATATGCTTTTGATATTGCGAGTAAAAATAACCAATCTGCCACGGAGATCGCCGAAGCTGCTCTGGGCTACTGTGATAATAAAATGGAATCATTTCGTCAATACAATCGCGAAATGAGTGTGGCCAATATCCCACAAGATGATATTCGTGAATTGTCTTTACGAGGCGCGGCGCTATTTGCAGCCGACCAGCAATTCCATGACTTAAAGGTTTCGTGGATAAAGGATATTGAAAATAAAATATCCAAACACCGCCAAGCAATACAATAAATTTTACTCGTCATACTTCAAGTTGCAGGGTTGTTGACTACACTCAGCTACCCGAATCACATAGTTTTCCTATGCTCATCGGCTATCTTCGCTTGTCGCCTACCTGCATTCTTGAATTATTTAGAGTAAATGTGCTCAAAAAAGCCCTGTTATTTTTCAATAACAGGGCTGACTGAACTGACGATTTAGTTATTTGATCAGTGCATGCATTTCCTGAACTGAAATCACTTTCTCAGTTGGATCAGCACTCAATGACATGGTTGTTGCAAAACCCCCATTCAATGTAGTGTCATAGTGCACTTTATACTGTAGGGCACTACGGCGGATCAATTTAGAGTCTTCAATAGCTTGACGGCCCGCAGTGGTATTAACGATATAATCGTACTCACCATTTTTGATCCTATCTTGAATATGTGGACGCCCTTCGTGAACTTTATTGACTAAACGTGGGTTGATCCCTGCTTCGCCCAGTACAATCGCGGTACCATGGGTCGCATCTAGCTCAAAACCATGTTTCAGTAGTTTAGCGGCTAAATCAACAACACGTGTCTTATCCCCTTCGCGCACCGATAATAAAGCACGCCCTGATTTTTTCATGGTCGAGCTGCTGCCTAACATCGCTTTAGCAAAAGCCTCTGCAAATGTACGGCCAACCCCCATAACTTCCCCCGTTGAACGCATTTCAGGCCCTAAAATGGGGTCAACGCCTTGGAATTTGTTAAACGGCAGTACCACTTCTTTCACAGAATAATAAGGAGGAATGATTTCTTTGGTGATGCCCTGCTCTGTCAATGATTGTCCAACCATCACGCGAGCAGCCACTTTCGCGAGTGGAACCCCTGTTGCTTTAGACACAAATGGCACCGTACGTGCGGCACGCGGGTTAACTTCAATCAAATACACTTCATTGTTTTTCACCGCAAACTGTACGTTCATCAAGCCACGAACACGTAATTCAAAAGCTAAACTGCGTACTTGCTCACGCATCACATCTTGGATTTCTTGGCTAAGTGTATAAGCAGGCAATGAACATGCAGAGTCACCTGAGTGAACACCCGCTTGTTCGATGTGCTCCATGATCCCGCCAATCAAGACCATTTCGCCATCACAGATAGCATCCACGTCAACTTCAACGGCATCATCAAGGAAGCGATCTAACAGAACTGGTGCATCATTTGACACACTCACCGCTGTTTGGAAATAACGGCGTAAATCCGTTTCGTCATAAACGATTTCCATTGCTCGTCCACCTAGAACATAAGAGGGACGAACCACCAGCGGATAACCAATCCCTGCTGCTTTTTCAACAGCCTGTTCGATGGTTGCCACGGTTGCATTTTGTGGCTGTTTTAGATTCAAGCGGTTGACTGCTTGTTGGAAGCGTTCACGATCTTCTGCACGGTCAATCGCATCAGGGCTAGTACCAATCACGGGTACACCAGCGGCTTCTAATGCACGCGCCAATTTCAATGGTGTTTGCCCGCCATACTGAACAATTACCCCTTTAGGCTGTTCAATACGCACAATTTCCAACACATCTTCTAACGTTACTGGCTCAAAGTAGAGGCGGTCTGAAGTATCATAATCGGTTGAAACCGTTTCAGGGTTACAGTTCACCATGATAGTTTCATAGCCATCTTCACGCAGCGCTAATGATGCATGAACACAACAGTAGTCAAATTCAATTCCTTGACCAATACGATTTGGGCCACCGCCTAACACCATCACCTTTGGCTTATCTGAATTAGGGTTTGATTCACACTCTTCTTCATATGTGGAGTACATATAAGCGGTATCAGTGGCGAATTCCGCGGCACAAGTATCCACGCGTTTATATACTGGGTGCAGGTCATAACCTTGACGTAGCTTCCGTAGCTCTGCTTCAGAGACCCCCACCAATTTTGCTAAGCGAGCGTCGGCAAAACCTTTACGCTTCAATGCACGTAAAAAGTCTTTAGTTAACCCATTAATTCCTTGCTCTGCCACTTGCTCTTCTAAGCGCACGAGCTCTTCAATTTGTACAAGGAACCAGCGGTCAATATTCGTCAGATTAAAGACACCATCTACAGAGAGACCAGCACGGAATGCATCAGCAACATACCAAATACGCTCAGCACCCGCATCTTTCAATTCACGACGGATCCGAGTCAACGCTTCGGGATCTTCTTGGCTCACTTTCGGATCAAACCCCGTCGCACCAACTTCAAGGCCACGTAAGGCTTTTTGCATCGACTCTTGGAATGTACGACCAATTGCCATCACTTCACCCACTGACTTCATTTGTGTTGTCAGGCGATCGTTAGTACCCGCAAATTTTTCGAAGTTAAAACGAGGGATTTTTGTCACTACATAGTCAATTGAAGGTTCGAACGATGCAGGTGTACGGCCACCCGTGATGTCATTCATTAACTCATCAAGGGTATAACCGACTGCCAATTTGGCAGCAATTTTAGCAATTGGAAAACCTGTTGCTTTAGAAGCTAAAGCAGAAGAACGTGATACACGAGGGTTCATCTCAATAACAATCAAACGACCGTTTTTCGGGTTAACTGAAAACTGAACGTTTGAGCCCCCCGTTTCAACACCGATTTCACGCAGTACTGCCATTGAGGCATCACGCATGATTTGGTACTCTTTGTCCGTCAGCGTCTGTGCCGGTGCAACGGTAATTGAGTCGCCTGTGTGGATCCCCATCGCATCGAAGTTTTCAATCGAACACACGATAATGCAGTTATCGTTTTTATCGCGTACCACTTCCATTTCATACTCTTTCCAACCGATCAGCGACTCATCAATGAGTAGCTCATTAGTTGGTGAGAGATCTAAGCCTCGCGTACAGATTTCTTCAAATTCTTCACGGTTATAAGCGATCCCGCCGCCCGTGCCACCCATTGTAAAGGAAGGGCGGATGATACAAGGGAAACCAACATCATCAGCAACCGCATAGGCTTCTTCCATATTGTGCGCGATACCTGAACGAGCGGTATCCAAACCAATTTTCTTCATTGCTTTATCAAAGCGCTGGCGATCTTCGGCTTTATCAATAGCATCAGCAGTTGCACCAATCATCGTCACACCAAACTCAGCTAACACACCTTGGCGCTCAAGTTCTAATGCACAGTTCAGCGCTGTTTGCCCACCCATTGTTGGCAATACTGCATCTGGACGCTCTTTTTCGATGATTTTACGTACCACTTCCCAATGGATAGGCTCAATATAAGTTGCATCGGCCATTTCTGGGTCAGTCATGATGGTTGCAGGATTGGAGTTAACTAAAATGACGCGATAGCCTTCTTCACGCAATGCTTTACACGCTTGCGCACCTGAATAGTCAAACTCACACGCTTGGCCGATAACAATCGGGCCAGCCCCTAGGATCAGAATACTTTTTATATCTGTACGTTTTGGCATTTTATTGCTCCCGATTATTTTGCGTTATGACTTGGTTGGTTCTGGCGATATTCATTAATCAATTCGATAAAATGGTCGAACAGTGGTGCCGCATCGTGAGGACCAGAGCTTGCTTCAGGGTGACCTTGGAAGCTAAATGCTGGTTTATCTGTGCGGTGAATACCTTGCAGAGTGCCATCAAACAATGATTTATGTGTCACACGTAATGTGTCGGGTAATGTTGATTCATCAACCGCAAAACCGTGGTTTTGAGCGGTGATCATCACAACGTTTTGATCTACATCTTTGACTGGGTGATTCGCACCGTGGTGCCCAAACTTCATTTTTACGGTACTCGCACCACTGGCTAGCGCTAATAATTGATGACCTAAACAGATACCAAAAACAGGGATCTCTGTGGTTAAGAATTGTTGAATTGCTTTGATTGCATAATCACAAGGAGCGGGATCGCCAGGGCCATTTGATAAGAAAATACCATCTGGATCCATCGCTAACACCGTTTCTGCGGATGTTGTCGCTGGCACCACCGTTAAACGACAGCCGCGGTCAACTAGCATACGTAGAATGTTACGTTTCGCGCCAAAATCGTAGGCCACAACATGTAGTGGTAGCTCATCTTCATTTTTTGCGCCCAGCTGACCCTCTTCTAGAGTCCAAGAACCTTGAGTCCAAGTATAAGCTTCTTTAGTGCAGACTTCTTTCGCCAAATCCAAGCCGTTCAGGCCAGAAAATGCGCGTGCTTTATCCAGCGCTAATGCTACGTCAGGGTTATCACCAGCAATAATGCAACCGTTCTGCGCTCCTTTCTCTCTTAACAAACGCGTCAGTTTACGTGTATCAATATCAGCTATTGCAACAACGTTATGGCGCTTAAGGTATTCTGATAGACCTTCCTGACCGCGAAAGTTACTGTAAACCAATGGTAGGTCACGAATTATCAAACCTTGTGCATGAACTTCTGGGGATTCTTCGTCATCGGCATTGGTGCCGACATTACCAATATGAGGATAAGTGAGAGTAACGATTTGGCGGGAATAGGAAGGGTCGGTAATTATTTCTTGATATCCGGTCATTGACGTATTGAAAACGACTTCTCCAACAGCGGCCCCTTCAGCACCAATGGCGCGCCCGTGGAATTCGGTTCCGTCTTCGAGAACCAGTATAGCTGACTTAATCAAAACACCCTCCAGGGAATAATAAATCACAATTAGTGCATATTAATTCAGATTTGAGGATCTAAATCAATGCCAAAATGCGTTTTTAAGCAATTTTTGGCAAATTGCGCGCATTCTAATGATGAGATGAGGTCTTGTCTAGAAAAAAACGCATTTTTTTCGTTTTTTTCTTACTTTTTTGGGTATCAGCCTAACTTTTATTGTATTGAGCACTAAAACAAGCAGCCATAAACACAAAGTAAACGGTTGCAAACCGAATTAGTTGCATAATTGATGATAAAGCATGTTTAGGGATAATAAAAGATGATTATTTAGACAAAAAGGATGCAGACACAGGTGATAACAATTAAAAATAACAATAAAAATATAAAATCAATAATAACAAAGCAAATCATGACAAATAAAACCAAAACACCATGATTTGCCTAGAATTTCAAAACTAAAACAATTAAATATTTTCCAAGTTAAGGACATCTTTCATATTATATAACCCAGACTTTTGCAGAATAACCCAACCTGAAGCCCTAATAGCCCCATTTGCGAATGTCATTCGACTAGAAGCCTTATGTGTTATTTCTACACGCTCACCGATATCAGCAAACATAGCCGTATGCTCACCAACAATGTCGCCTGCACGTACAGTCGCAAAACCAATTGAACCAGCTTCGCGCTCGCCTGTATATCCTTCACGTGAGTAAACAGCACAATCTTTTAGCTCTTTACCCAGTGCGCTAGCGATTGACTCACCCATCGCCAGTGCCGTACCGGATGGCGCATCCACTTTATGACGATGATGGGCTTCAATGATCTCAATATCGGTATAGTCACCCATTACTTTTGCCGCTTTTTCTAATAATTTAAGAACAACGTTAACACCGACACTGAAATTTGCCGCAAATACAATTGGAATAGATTTAGCGGCATCAGCAATCGCTTGTTTACCTTGTTCATCAAACCCTGTAGTACCAATCACCATTGCTTTGCTATTTGCGCGGCAGAAAGCCAAATACTGCAAGGTCGCTTCTGGGCGAGTAAAATCAATGACCACATCAAAGTCATTAGCAACTTTATCTAACGAATCAACAATCGAAATGCCTAATTTACCAATACCTGCTAATTCACCCGCATCAGTGCCAACCAGTGTAGAACCAACTCGCTCAATTGCCGCGCCTAGTTGAATACCCTCTTGCTGTTGTGCAGCCTGAATGAGTTGGCGTCCCATACGCCCACCAGCGCCAACAACGGCAACTCGGACTGTTGAATTCGTCATTTAATATCCTTTTAGTCATCTTGTAGTGGATTTATACGCTCACAAACCTGAGAGCCACTGCATAATTTAAAAACTCATTACTCTATTCTAAATACTTCGAGATACGGGTAAACAACAAGCTAAGATAGGCGGGGAATATAGATGAACTATGTGACTCGGCGAACGTAGCGTAGTCCCCCCTGCATCTTGAAGTATGACAAGTATATATAGATTAACCAGCCCATCAAAACCACGCTAGCTATAATCACCAATTATTAACAAAAGCGTACAACGCGCTAGAATTATCAGAAAAAGTTGTTAAACCGTTTGCAATAAAGTATGACGAGTCTAAAAAATGGCTGTGAATCACATGCTAACAGGTCTAGACTTATGTTTTATCGTCACAATTGTTCGATTTAAGCAAGGTAGCTCTCTATCATATGGCTAACACTCACATTGGCTTTCCAACAGAAACCGTTATCGTTTTCATCGCATTAGCTATCGGCGCTATTGCCATCGATTTATTCATGCACCGCTCAGATAAAGCAATCACCCTTAAAAATGCCATTTTTTGGTCGCTGTTCTGGGTAGTTATTGCAATGATTTTTGCTGTATTTCTCTATTTACATCATGGCTCTGAGGTAGCAAGCTTGTTTATCACAGGTTATGTCCTTGAAAAGGTACTCTCCGTTGATAATTTGTTCCTAATGATGGCTATTTTTTCTTGGTTCTCAGTCCCTAATCATTATCGACATCGTATTTTGTATTGGGGAGTTATTGGCGCCATCGTCTTCCGAGGCATTTTCGTTGCTATCGGCACGGGACTACTTAGCCTAGGGCCATATGTTGAACTGATTTTTGCATTCGTTGTGGCGTGGTCAGCAGTTATGATGCTAAAACAGCGTGATGATGATGAGATAGAAGATTATTCACAGCATCTTGCATATCGGTTAGTTAAGCGTTTTTTTCCTATTTGGCCTAAGATCAGCGGCAATGCTTTTTTATTAACCCAAAAAGAAGTTGATCTCGAACTCAGTAAACCTGAAAACCAAAATATCAAAGTAGGAAGAGTGACCAAAGCAGCCTACTATGCAACACCACTAATGCTATGTGTCGCAATTATTGAATTATCGGATGTTATGTTTGCTTTCGATTCGGTGCCTGCAATTATTGCCGTCAGCCGCGAACCACTGATTGTTTATAGCGCGATGATGTTTGCCATACTGGGTTTACGTACTTTGTACTTTGTCCTTGAGGCATTAAAACAATATTTAGTCTATCTGGAAAAAGCTGTAATTGTGTTGCTATTTTTCGTGGCAGGGAAATTAGCGCTGAATGCCACCGATCACCTCTGGCACCACGGTTACACTATTTCAACGAATATCAGTTTATGGGTGATCCTTGCGGTATTAGCCATAGGTGTGCTGGCAAGTGTGATTTTTCCAAAAAAGAATAACTAACGACACTCACCTCTTGATAATCACGTTATCAAGAGGTTTTACCATTACTGATCTTTCGCGATCACATCGCGATATTTATAACGGTAGTGCTTTTTATGAAAGTGACGCCAATGCGCATCTTGTGCCGCTTGCAATAATTCAAAATCACCTCGGGTATCACCCCATGCCCTCAAATGATATTGGCTTAAATCACCATATACTTGCTCTAAACGCTTCACTTTTTGCTCACGACGACAGTTTTGTCCAACCAAATTACCTGTTAATTTGCCATCAATGATTTCCAGTTCAGTGCTAATCAATTTAATACCTAGTCGTTCTGCAAAAGGCTTAAGTACAAGGGAAGGGGAAGCAGAACAAATAGTCACTTCAGCACCACTTTCGACCTCAGCGGCCACCCCTAATACCCCTTCTGGGCGCATTAATTTAGGCCAATAAGTTTGACAGAACTGTTCGGCTTTTTCTCTCAGCCACTTTTCATCAACCCCCGTTAAGAAGGTTCTAATTAAGACTTCTTTCAGTTCATCTCTGGTCAATTTACGTCTAGCGCATTGTAAGCTAGGCAAAACTAATTTAATAATTTTGCGTGAAAAGCGGTACTTCCCAAACGTAAACTTCAAAAAGGGAATAAAACTGTCGTGATAAGTCAATGTGCCATCAAAATCAAATACAGAGAGCACATTAGATGAATTGGCAATATTGTCCGGTACCAATGAAGACTCCAAAAAATAATACATCCCCCTAATTATTTAAATTAACTAGCGGGATGATTAATGCTAATTAACTAATTTCTTTAACTTCAACACGCAACTCTTTAGGCACTTCAAACACGATATTTTCTTCGCGACCTTGAAGTTCAACGACATCATTCGCGCCAAGTTCTTGCAGCCTATCAATGACTTGACGGACTAAAATATCAGGCGCAGAGGCTCCGGCCGTCAGTCCAATAATATTTTTATCAGCTAGCCACTCAATTTTAATATCTTCCGCACCATCAATTAAATAGGCTGGCTTTTTCATCCGAGAAGCTAACTCAGCTAAACGGTTGGAGTTTGATGAGTTTTTCGAACCAACCACCAGCACTATATCAGCACGTTCTGCAAGTTCACGTGCGGCTTCCTGCCTATTGGTCGTCGCATAGCAAATATCATCTTTACGGGGACCAACAATACTAGGGAAACGCTGAGTTAATGCATCAATGACATCAGATGTATCATCAACCGAAAGCGTTGTTTGCGTCATAAAACAGAGGTTGTCTTCGTCTTTAACCTGTAATTTCCAAACATCTTCAGGACTTTCAACGAGGTACATTCCACCTTCAGGGTTGCTGTATTGCCCCATTGTTCCTTCAACTTCAGGGTGTCCTGCGTGGCCAATAAGGATAGCTTCTTTGCCTTTTCGGCTTGCACGAGCAACTTCCATATGTACCTTGGTCACTAAAGGGCATGTGGCATCAAACAACATGGTTAAATCGCGAGAGCGCGCTTCTTGGCGTATCGCTTGAGAAACACCATGTGCAGAGAAAATTAAGATAGAACCATCAGGTACTTCAGAGATCTCTTCAATAAAAATAGCACCACGCTGACGCAGGTCATCAACGACATAACGATTATGAACCACCTCATGACGGACATAAATCGGGGCGCCATAAAGCTCCAACGCTCTTTCAACAATGCTGATTGCGCGGTCTACCCCTGCACAAAAGCCACGAGGGTTAGCCATTAATATTTGCATTTTGACTCTCCAATTGCGGGTCAATCTCAAGCACTTCAATATCAAAACTGATTTGTTGCTCTGCGAGTGGGTGGTTAAAATCAATAGTGATCGATTCACCCTCTATTGATTTTACTACCCCTGGCATCTCACTGCCATTCATTGCAGTAAAAAGCATGATCGTGCCAATCTCAGGTATCCCTGTTTCAGTGAAATCACGCAAGGAAAAGTATTGGACCAAATCAGGGTTATGTTTTCCAAATATGACATCACCCGGTAAAGAAAAACTTTTCTTTTCCCCAATACTCAGCCCTAAAAGTTGCTGCTCCAATTCAGATGACAACGAGCCATTACCTAAACTAAACAGCGCCGGTTTCCCTTGGCTATATGAAGAATCCGCCGTTGAACCGTCTTCTAATTTCATTGTGAAATGCAGCAATACCGCGCTATGCGGCTGTACCTGAGTCGACATAAACCGAACCTATTTTCTATCATATAAATTAGCCCGGAAGAACCGGGCTAGGTGCTGTTGGCCTTTGATGGCCAATTTTCATTCGGATTAAAAGCATTTAGACAAAGTCAGAGCCCCGCCGTCTAGCTGCACCTCGAATGATTCAATATATTTTACCTGTTAATCCTCTTTCTTTTTGCTTTTATCTGGCAAAAAGCCTTCGAGGATCACCAATGCCGCACCTAAGCAGATAGCGATATCTGCAAGGTTAAATGTTGGGTAGTGCCAATTACCAATATAAAAATCAATATAATCGACAACAAAACCATGCATTAAGCGGTCACTCAGATTACCAATTGCTCCACTGATGATCAGAGCGTACGCGATATTGCTTAACCGTTTTTGTGCGCTCTGACGATACATCATTACAATGAGAATGATAGATATCGCAATTGCCACACCAGCAAAGAACCAGCGTTGCCAGCCGCCCTCATCCGCTAAGAAACTAAATGCAGCGCCAAAGTTTTGCGCATACATAAGATTGAGGTAAGGCATAATTGGATGTGGTTCATACAAGTTCATCTCTTTCAAGACAAGCTGCTTAATCCCTAAATCCAATGCAATCAGCACGACTGTTAACCACAGCCAGCGCAATCCAGTAGAACAAATTGGTCTCTTCATTTATTATGCAAACTTACGTAGTTCACCGTTACCGGCTACGTTAGTGACACAGCGACCACACAATTCAGGGTGATCAGCAACGGAGCCTACATCATTAGCATAGTGCCAGCAACGAGGGCATTTCTCACCAGATGCTTTGCTAAAGCCAATTTTCAGGCCACTCAGCTCTGATTGCTGTGCATCCGCTGGCGCAGAAGCGATATCTGCAACAGTCACTTGGGAAGTTAGCAACACAAAACGCAGTTCATCCGCTAAGCAATTCAGTTTCGCGGCCAAGTCTTTATCTGCATACAACACCACAGCAGCCTCTAATGAACCACCAATATGTTTATCTGCGCGTGCTTGTTCAAGCACCTTGTTCACTTCGCCACGAACAGCCAATAACTCCGCCCAGAACTCATCGTTCATTTCTTCCGAAGCATCTAAGCCAAACAGTGCATCGTACCATTCTTCTGTTAATACGTATTTAGCACGCTCTCCTGGCATTTCATTCCAGACTTCATCAGCAGTGAAGGAAAGTACAGGCGCAATCCAACGCACTAACGCTTCAACAATGTGGAACAGTGCTGTTTGGCAACTACGACGCGCAAGGCTATCGCTCTTCGCGGTATATTGACGATCTTTAATGATGTCTAGATAGAAAGAGCCCATTTCGATTGAGCAGAAATGCATTAAGCGCTGAATAACTGATAAGAAATCATATTCGTCGTATGCTTTTGCGATTTCCTTCTGTGCTGCTAGTGCACGGCCTACCGCCCAGCGATCTAACACCACCATATCTTCAGGCTTCACCATATCAGTCGCTGGATTGAAACCGTTTAAGTTAGCTAAGAAGAAACGAGCTGTATTACGAATACGGCGATAAGAATCAGCTGCACGTTTCAAAATTTCATCTGAAACCGCAATTTCACCAGTATAATCAGTTGATGCCACCCATAAGCGTAAGATATCAGCACCAAGTTTGTTCATCACATCCTGTGGGCTAACAGTGTTACCTAACGATTTAGACATCTTGCGACCTTGACCATCCACAGTAAAGCCGTGTGTCAATACTTGACGGTATGGCGCTTTGCCTTTCATTGCTGTCGATAGCATGAGTGAAGACATAAACCAACCACGATGTTGGTCTGAACCTTCAAGGTACATATCTGCTGAATTACCATGGTATTCAGGACGTGCATCCACAACAGCAAAGTGTGTTGACCCTGAATCAAACCAAACGTCTAAAGTATCCGGTACTTTACGATAAATTTCAGCTTCTTCGCCAAGTAATTCAGCAGGATCCAGATCCCACCATGCTTGGATGCCATCAACTTCGACACGTTTCGCCACTTCTTCCATCAATTCTAATGTACGAGGATGCAGCTCTTCAGTGTCTTTATGTACGAACAACGACATTGGAGTACCCCAAGTACGTTGACGAGAGATACACCAGTCAGGGCGATTTTCGACCATTGATTCGATACGTGCACGCCCCCAACCTGGGATCCACTGAACAATATCAATTTCTTTCAGTGACTGCTCACGTAAGCCATTTTTGTCCATGCCAATAAACCATTGTGGTGTCGCACGGAAAATAACTGGTGTTTTATGGCGCCAACAACATGGGTAACTATGAGAAATGGCTTGTTTGTACAGCAGAGCCCCTTTTTCTTTCAGAAGCTCAACAATCAGGTCATTAGCTTTAAAAATAAATACACCATCAAGTGTTGGATAGGTATTTGTTAAGAAACAACCATCTGGCCCAACTGGGTTTGCTGTTTCTAGACCATATTTCTGACCAACCACATAGTCCTCTGGACCATGGCCCGGTGCCGTATGGACTGCACCTGTACCTGCATCTAACGTGACATGGTCGCCTAAGATTGCCGGAACATCGAAGCCCATAAATGGATGTTGGAAACGCAATAATTCAAGTGCACTACCATCACACTCACCAAGCACTTTCCATGACTCTACACCTGCGGTTGTCATGACATCTTTAACTAAATCAGCCGCAAGAATAGTCACGTCGCCGTCAGCCTCAACCAACTGATATTTAAACTCAGGGTTCAAAGAAATCGCGCGGTTAGCAGGCAGTGTCCAAGGTGTGGTTGTCCAAATAACCAAAGAAGGTGTTTTATCACCTGTCGTTGCAAATTTCTCGTAGACCGCTTGGCTATCTACTGCTGGGAAGCGCACATAAATAGAAGGTGATGTTTTGTCATAATATTCAACTTCCGCTTCGGCTAATGAAGAGCCGCAAGCTGTACACCAGTGAACCGGTTTCGCCCCTTTCACTAAATGACCATTAGCGATAGTTTTTGCCAATGCTCTGATAATGTGAGCTTCGGTTTTAAAATCCATCGTCAAATAAGGCTTATCCCACTCGCCTAATACCCCAAGACGCATAAAGTCAGCTTTTTGCCCTTCAATTTGCTCTTTAGCGTATTGACGGCATTGTGCACGAAATTCAGCGGCGGATACTTTTTCGCCCGGTTTACCAACGATTTGTTCAACTTTATGTTCAATCGGTAGACCATGGCAATCCCAACCAGGGATGTATGGGGAATCATAGCCCGCCAACCCTTTGGATTTAATAATAATGTCTTTGAGAATTTTGTTAACTGAGTGACCAATATGAATACTGCCGTTAGCGTACGGAGGTCCATCGTGCAGAATAAATGTTTTCTTGCCCGATTTTGCTTTACGGATTGCTTGATACAAACCTTCTTTGTACCAGCGCTCTAACATCTGTGGTTCGCGTTTTGCGAGATCACCACGCATTGGAAACCCTGTTTCTGGTAGATTCAGGGTATTTTTATAGTCACTCATCGATTCTCAGTTCCATTTTTCCGCTAAATTATCTGACACCTGTTGCAGCTAAGTAATCCCTAGCTGTAATCACATCTTTAGCTATTTGCTCCTTCAGGGCATCTAATGAAGCAAATCGCTGTTCATCACGTATTTTTTTACGTAATACGACATCAATATGACGTCCATATAAATCCATAGTAGTATCAATTAGATGGACTTCTAATTGTTGCCCTTTTCCAGAAACCGTTGGCCTCGTACCAATATTGGCCACACCGGGCAAGGGTTTATCTCCTAAACCATGTACTTCTACAGCATACACACCCATAACAGGGGTGACCAATCGTTTTAATGGCAGGTTTGCAGTCGGAAAACCAATGGTACGACCAAGTTGGTTACCATGAACCACACGCCCACTAATACGATATGGATGACCTAATAATGTTTCTGCTAATACTAGATCATTATCTTGTATTGCTTTGCGGATCGCTGTACTGCTAATACGCAATCCTGAATCACAAAAACTTTCTGTATCCGCGACTTCGAAGCCGTACTGACTTCCTGCTTGCTGAAGGAACGCAAAGTCCCCCATGCGATTTTTGCCAAAACGGAAATCATCGCCAATAGCGAGATATTTCACACCCAATTTTTCAACCAGTAAATCAGCCACAAACTCAGACGGCGTCAGTGAGGCAAAATGTTGGTTAAACTCAACACAAAGAAGGTAATCAATACCACTGTCTGCTAAGTATTTCACTTTGTCCCGCAAGCGAGTCAAACGAGCTGGCGCTTTATCACCAATAAAAAACTCAAGTGGCTGAGGCTCAAAAATCATCACGACAGTGGGTAATCCCAACTGCTCACCCTTCAGTTTTAAATTTTGAAGTAAAACCTGATGTCCACGGTGGACACCGTCAAAATTACCAATAGTCAGTACGCAACCATGATGGTACGCCCGGATATTCTGTATACCGCGAATTAGCTCCATAACAGGCTCAATACCGAGGAAATAGCTGGATTATACCTTGTACGACGCTTAAGGTTAACCCAAGTTCGTAAAAGGTTTCATTTAATCACCATTTTTTGATCATCACACCCATTATAGAGTCAATTTCTTACGACTCTACACCTAGAGGATGGTTGCAAATTACCCACCGCAAATAAAAAGATCAAAATATAGGGATAACCAATGGATTATCAATACAACAAATTTGCGCTGAGGTCTCGAAAAATCGTAAAATTTTCTGACTTTCACAGCTACAAGTGCAACTCATTGTAATCAATGACCAATAATCAAACAACTATTGTTCGATATTCATACTCACCCCCCTATTCACTATCTTAAAAATTTTCTCGACTAAAAAATTTTTTATTATCTAGCATCAATTACGCTTTTTTTCGTGCGAAGATCTGTATTCCTCTAGCATTTGCTGATAGAATCTTGCACCATTCACAAACGCACTTACGTCGAAGTACACGACGTTTATTTGCACAAATCCATTGACAAATGAAGGCCGAAAGGGCATATTCCTCGACCTTTGAATTGTCCTCAATAGAATACATTTGGGAGTTGGACCTTGGCTAATATCAAATCAGCTAAGAAACGCGCTATACAATCTGAGAAACGTCGTCAGCACAACGCTAGCCGTCGTTCTATGGTGCGTACTTTTATCAAGAAAGTTTACCTTGCTATCGCTGCTGGCGATAAAGAAGCGGCTCAGAAAGCATTCA
This sequence comes from Providencia manganoxydans, assembly GCF_016618195.1. Taxonomy (NCBI): domain Bacteria; kingdom Pseudomonadati; phylum Pseudomonadota; class Gammaproteobacteria; order Enterobacterales; family Morganellaceae; genus Providencia; species Providencia manganoxydans. The sequence continues at coordinate 838,618 of NZ_CP067099.1, read as the reverse complement.
ATGACATGCAGCCTATTGTTGATCGTCACGCCACTAAAGGCCTGATCCACAAAAATAAAGCAGCTCGTCATAAAGCTAACTTAGTTGCTCAAATCAAAGCAATGTAATTTTGCTTCTTGATTAGCTAAAAAAACCGGCTCTTGCCGGTTTTTTTGTCTGTTAAACTTTTTTCTCAAGCTTATCAAAGGGTGTTGAGAATAGATTTGAAAAATCTTTATTACAGACACGCTGAACAGCAGGATGCTGTATCATACGTTCAGCAAAAATAACAAAATACTCTTCTTTCACGCTATCGAGCCGTCCTAATTCGATCACGTCTTCTCCAGCCAAAATATCTGCTGCATATAATGAAGGCGCCACAAATATGGCATTATGAGACACACCAAACGCTTTCATTAAAGCGGCATCATCAAATTCGCCGAGAACTTCAACTTCCAAGTTTTTATTACGGATCCACGTGAGTAAGTGGCGACCTAACATAGAACGACGACCGGGTATTAACAAGCGACGCTCTTCTAAACACTCAGGGAATGGCTTCTTAGGCACCGGTTGACGACAAAAGAAACTCATACTACATTCGCCTAGCTTCACAGAAAACAAACCTTCTTGTTGTGATGAATCCACAGGACAATCAGATAGGATCATATCAAGCTTGTGCTGACTTAATTGCTCAAGCAACATCTCATGAGTAGATTCGAAGCAGCGTAAGTGGATCTGCTCATGCTCAACCACCGCCGTTTCTAATACTCGGCTCACCAGCTGTTTTGATAACGCGTCAGCAACCCCGACATCAAACAACAAGTTCGATTCTCGGCTATAGTTGACAATATCAAGCATCTCTTGGCTAAGCATAAACATTTTATCAGCATAGCGAAAAATAAGCTGCCCAAGCTCAGACGGCACTAAACCACGCCCTTGCCGCTTAAATAGTTTACCGCCTAACCGCTCTTCTAATGCTTTTATTTGCCCTGTGATAGTCTGAGGCGTTAAATACAACGCATCAGCGGCCCCAACCACTGAACCCTCTTTACATACATGCCAAAAATAATAAAGATGGTTAAAATTAAGATGTGAAACCCGCATATCATTTCCTTCCATACCACCAATAGTCGCCTGACCATATTGGTTCTATACTCATCATGCCTTCAAGATGCGGGGATTTTCGTTAAGACATAATCGCTTTATGGGTCACAGTGTTTCTCTATGCACTCCACCTGTCTTCGATGATCGCCTACCTGCATCTCGAATTATTTAGAGTCTACATGCCCTTTTTCAGGAGCTATTATAAAAATACCCGCAGCACAAAAAGTGAATACTGCGGGTACATCATAATGGATTAACTCGGAAATTCTTACTATTTATTTCTAAAATTATTGGAATTCAGACAATCACTATTTTTGTTGACCTTTCGGTAACACTACCTTTAACAAAAAATAACCTAAAAATGCGGCAAGTGTCGAACCTATCAAAATACCCAGCCGTGAATAGGTACTGTAGCTTTCATCCAGCCCATCAAAAGCAAGACCAGTGATGAAAATAGACATAGTAAAACCGATTCCACATAAGACAGATACAGCGAATACCTGCTTCAAATTAATTGACTCCGGTAATTTGGCAAAACCAAGTTTTACCGAAACCCAACTAAATAGAAAGATCCCTAGTGGTTTACCAAATAATAATCCTGCGGCAACACCTAAAGGTAATGTGCTCATCAAACCATCTAGTGTCACACCATTTAATTGAACCCCTGAATTTGCAAAAGCAAATATTGGTAAAATCATATAGGCAACCCATGGATGCAATACATGTTCTAACTCTTCTGATGGCTTAGTATTATTGGTGCCACGAAGTGGGATCAAGAAGCCAACAATAACACCGGCTAACGTCGCATGAACCCCTGATTTGAGTATACATACCCACAAAATTAGCCCGATAACTAAATAAGCTGCGGTATTTTCAACTCGCCGCCAATTCATCATAATCAATATCGCTACACATAAAGCCGCTAAGCCCAGCGCAACCATAGACAGTGAATTAGTATAGAAAAATGCAATGATGACAATAACACCAAGATCATCAATAATGGCAAGCGCCAATAAAAATACCTTTAATTCCGTCGGTACACGCTTACCTAATAACGCCATCACCCCTAATGCAAAAGCGATATCTGTTGCGGCGGGTATTGCCCAACCTTGACGAGTAACCTCATCTGCTCCATTAAATAATAAATAAATCAGAGCTGGTGCTAACATTCCGCCTAAAGCTGCAATGGCTGGGAAAATAGCTTTATCTTTACCTGCTAATGATCCTTCAAGTAGCTCACGCTTAACTTCAAGACCAACAACAAGAAAGAAAATGGCCATCAAAAAATCATTAATCCATAAAATTAATGGCTTATCGAGTTCTAATGATGAAATTTTAACGGCGATTGGAATATCTAAAAACTGCTGATATAGCCCCTGAAATGGCGAATTTGCCATAATTAATGCGACTATGGCAGCAATGATCAGGAGTAGCCCTCCTGCTGCTTCTAACCTTAAAAATTTACGGATGATTGCTGTCATATGTTTAACCTCAAAATAAACAGAGTGTTAATACTATGCTAATCATTGATTCGTAAAAAATCGTTTATTTATCCATTATCATTCGGATTTAACGAATATTTAGAGAAATAGCTCACTAAATATGCTAAATAATCGTTAAATTTTAATATAGACAAATTAATTTGAATTTGCTCACCCTTTTTCATATTGAAGAACTCCGAAATCAAACACTCAGGTTTACGCTATTGCCTTTTCACTTATTAAAACAAGTTATATAAGCTTAAACCCTCGCTCAATTTTCGTCTGCAACGTTGTGAATATTGGTGATTTATTTACGTTCGTGCTCGAAGCTCTGTGCATCTTTTGCAATAAATAACAGACAAAATAGCAATCGCTTCACAAAATGCGCTATGGATAAGAGTGATAGGTTAATTTAGCCTAATATTCATCACGATCAGCGGTGTCTTTTAAGCAGAAAGACTCTTCATCAAGCTTAGCGGATAAAAAAACACCCGCAAAAGCGAGTGTTTTAAAATAATGAAGAAGTAATAATATAATTATTATTTGTTAGTCAGGTCATCAAAGAATTTCTTCACGCCATCTAAAAAGCGTTTTGAACGTGGACTATTTTTTTCACCACTAGTACCACCCAATGATTCACCGAACTCTTTGAGCAATTCTTTTTGTTTCTCATTAAGCTTAACGGGTGTTTCAACCACAATGTGGCACATCAAATCACCTTGCAATCCACCTCGAACAGATTTCACACCTTTTCCTTTCATACGGAAAACTTTACCTGTTTGAGTTTCTGCTGGGATCTTCAGTTTCACGCGACCATCGAGGGTTGGGACTTCAATTTCACCGCCCAATGCTGCAATTGCAAAGTTGATAGGGACTTCGCAATGTAAGTTGTTACCATCACGCTCAAAAATATTATGTGGCAACACGTGGACTTGAACAAACAGATCACCCGCTGGCGCGCCATTCTCACCTGCTTCACCTTCGCCTGATAAACGAACGCGATCACCAGTATCAACCCCAGCAGGGATTTTAACTGACAATGTTTTATAACGTTCAACACGACCATGTCCATGACATTTGTTGCATGGGTCTTTAATCACTTTACCACGGCCATGACAGGTTGGGCATGGTTGTTGAACCGAGAAGAACCCCTGACGCATATGCACCTGTCCCATACCATGACAGGTTGGGCAAGTGTCCGCACTCGTTCCAGGTTTCGCACCACTGCCATGGCAGACATCGCAGCTTTCCAAAGTTGGGATACGGATCTCTTTGGTCACTCCACGGACAGCCTCTTCAAGAGTCAACTCCATGTTGTACTGTAGATCAGAACCACGGCTTGGGCGCTGTTGTCTACGGCCGCCTCCAAAAATATCACCGAAGACGTCACCAAAGATATCGCTAAAGTCAGCACCGCCACCAAAGCCGCCGCCGCCGCCCATACCACCTTGCTCAAACGCAGCGTGGCCATATTGATCATATGCGGCACGCTTTTGCTCGTCAGATAGCACTTCGTAAGCTTCTTTTATTTCTTTAAACTTTGATTCCGATTCTTCTTTGTTTTCCTGATTACGATCAGGATGATATTTCATCGCTAAGCGCTTGTATGCTCGCTTGATGTCTTTATCAGAAGCATTTTTTTCGAGGCCTAATACCTCATAAAAATCTCTTTTCGCCATTTATTTTACCCTTAACATGCCGACACGGGCGTAGAGTTTCCTCGACGCCCGTGTTCGGTATCAGTAACCATTAATAACCATTAGCAAGGTCACTGCGCCCGCTAAGGGCATTATTTTTTGTCTTTATCGTTAACTTCTTCGAACTCAGCGTCAACAACATCGTCATCTTTCTTCGCTTCTGCCCCAGCACCTGCTGCACCAGCTTGTGCTTGCTGCTGTGCCATTTCTAGAAGTTTTTCTGAAGCTGCAACTAATGCTTGGATTTTCGCTTCAATATCCGCTTTATCTTCGCCTTTGCTTGCAGCTTCTAGCTCAGATGTTGCTTTTTCGATGTTTGCTTTATCTTCAGCTGGCAGTTTATCGCCTGCTTCTTCGATTTGTTTACGAGTACCATGTATCAGTTGGTCTGCTTGGTTACGAACCTGTACTAACTCTTCGAATTTACGGTCCGCTTCTGCGTTCGCTTCCGCGTCACGTACCATTTTTTCGATTTCTTCATCGTTCAAACCAGAAGAAGCCTTGATGGTAATTTTTTGCTCGCGACCACTGTTTTTGTCTTTCGCAGAAACGTGGAGGATACCATCCGCATCGATGTCAAAAGTAACTTCGATTTGTGGCATACCACGCGGAGCCGGTTGAATACCATCTAAGTTAAATTGACCCAGTGATTTGTTATCGCTTGAACGCTTACGCTCACCTTGCAGAACATGGATCGTTACTGCTGATTGGTTATCTTCCGCAGTAGAGAACACTTGGCTGTGTTTAGTTGGGATGGTGGTGTTCTTCGCGATTAACGAAGTCATCACGCCGCCCATTGTTTCGATACCTAAAGACAGTGGCGTTACATCAAGTAACAGTACGTCTTTAACATCACCTGCTAATACACCACCTTGAACTGCTGCACCAATCGCAACCGCTTCATCTGGGTTAACATCTTTACGTGGTTCTTTACCAAAGAAGTCAGAAACCGCTTTTTGCACCATTGGCATACGGATTTGACCACCAACTAAGATCACGTCATTGATGTCGTTAACACTCAGGCCAGCATCTTGCAGAGCAACTTTAACTGGTTCCATTGTGCGTTTAACTAAATCTTCTACCAGTGACTCTAATTTAGCGCGAGTCACTTTAATATTCATATGTTTAGGACCTGTTGCATCCGCAGTGATATACGGCAGGTTTACATCTGTTTGTTGAGCAGAAGAAAGCTCGATTTTCGCTTTCTCAGCCGCTTCTTTCAGACGTTGCATCGCCAGCGGATCGTTACGCAGATCAACGCCTTGCTCTTTCTTAAACTCTTCGACTAAATAGTTGATCAAACGGTTATCGAAGTCTTCACCACCTAAGTGAGTATCACCATTGGTTGCTAGAACTTCATAGGTTTTTTCACCGTCAACTTCATCAATTTCGATGATTGATAAGTCAAATGTACCACCACCTAAGTCGTATACCGCAATAGTACGGTTACCAACTTCTTTATCTAAACCATAAGCCAATGCTGCTGCTGTTGGTTCGTTAATGATACGTTTAACATCTAGACCAGCGATACGACCCGCATCTTTAGTTGCTTGACGCTGAGCATCGTTAAAGTACGCTGGAACAGTAATAACAGCTTCTGTTACTGGTTCACCCAAGTAGTCTTCCGCTGTCTTCTTCATTTTTTTCAGAACTTCAGCTGAAACTTGCGGTGGTGCCATTTTTTGGCCTTTCACATCTAACCAAGCATCGCCGTTATCTGCCGCAATAATTTTGTATGGCATGATTGCAACGTCGCGCTGAACTTCTTCGTCTTGGAAACGACGGCCGATCAAACGTTTGATCGCAAATAGTGTATTTTCTGGGTTGGTCACAGCCTGACGTTTTGCTGGCTGACCGACCAAAATTTCACCATCTTGTGTGTACGCAATGATGGAAGGAGTTGTACGATCACCTTCGCTGTTCTCTAGAACACGCGCAGTAGTGCCATCCATAATTGCAACGCATGAGTTAGTTGTACCCAAGTCGATACCAATAATTTTACCCATCTAAAACGCCTCCAAAGGAATTCTTTTCTATACAATTTCGTTATCAATCTATATGAGGCTCAATATTTCATTTTCAAGGGAGTTTTTACTCCAGACCTCAATTTTTTTTGCGTTAGGCAATAATTGCGATTGATAACGAGGGATGCATTAAAGATGGGGTCGTAAATTCATTCATCAAGGGGATGACTTAAAAAAATTTGGTATTTTTTACAAAAAAACCTGTCTTCCGATCATTGTTTCAACAATAAAAACTGCGTATGATTCGCCGCCTGCTAAATTCAACCGGCAGAGTAATTATATATCTATTTGATTTTTAATATTTTTCACCAGAGGTTATATGCAATCCAGCTCTATTGCGAATCCAGGCCCACTTGGTTTATTGGGCTTTGGTATGACAACAATTCTGCTTAATATCCATAACGCAGGTTTTTTCCCTCTCTCATCAGTTATTTTGAGCATGGGAATTTTTTATGGTGGTATTGCTCAGGTGATTGCCGGACTTATTGAATATAAGAAAGGAAATACGTTTGGTGCAACAGCATTTAGTTCATACGGTATGTTTTGGCTGACATTAGTTGGGTTATTATTTTTACCAACAATGGGTTTGGCAGAAGCGACTGACCCTGCATTTTTAGGGATCTATTTGCTAATTTGGGGAATTTTTACATTTTTCATGTTCCTTGGAACATTTAAAGCTAACTTTGTCTTACAATTTGTATTTGGTAGCTTAACCGTTCTGTTTGCTCTTTTAGCGATCGGTAATTTAACTGGCAATACAACCCTTTTAACGATTGCGGGTTTCGAAGGTATTATTTGTGGTGCTAGTGCATTTTACTTGGGCATGGCTGAAGTCTTGAATGAGCAATATGGCAAAACCATTCTGCCAATTGGGCAGCGTGGGTAATTTAGATTGATATAGTCAGGTGAGATATCAATCAACTCACCTGACATATATTCATTATGCTGAAAAGCTAACCGTTAAGAACGGATCGCCGATTTTGGTCTAAAAGCCTTCACAACTGTAGGGTCGGTTTCTACATATGGTCCATCCAGTAATTGAATACAGTAAGGTACACTGGCAAAAATACCTGAAACAATCACATTTCCCTCAGCATCTTTTAACCCTTCAAGCGTCTCAGCGATCGCCTTTGGTTGCCCCGGTAAGTTCAAAATTAATGCTTGGTTACGTATCGCACCAACTTGACGAGAAAGAATCGCTGTCGGTACAAATTTCAGACTGATTTGACGCATTTGCTCACCAAACCCGGGCATTTCACGATCTGCAATTGCAAGCGTTGCATCCGGTGTAACATCACGACGCGCAGGCCCCGTTCCACCCGTTGTTAACACTAAATGACATGCGAATTCATCCACCAGTTCACAAAGAGTTTGCTCAATCATGATTTGCTCATCAGGGATCAGGCGAGTTTCAATTCTAAAAGGTGTCGTTAGCGTTTTTGCCAACCAAGCTTCTAAAGACGGAATGCCTTTATCTTCATAAATTCCACCAGAAGCACGATCAGAGACCGAAACTAAGCCTATGCGCAATTCATCCATACCAACCTCAATAAGTAACCAACAGAAAGTGTTTATAATATCACGGAAGATGTGAGCTTTCAGTGCTGTATATTGCTATGGCTATAAACGAGATGAAAAAATTGTTCATTTAATTAATTTTAAATCATTTTATCCGCTTGTTCTGAGCACTATAAAAATGTTCATGGGATCCAATACGTAACAGATATAATGATAATGCCCCTGTAATCCATGAGTAACCTAGTAATACCAGTTGCCCATTAAGCTTAAATTTATCGACTCTCAGATCGCAATACGCAGCATATGACTACGTCATGTTTTTAGTTTCAGATCACCATTAAAAACAAAAAGCCCAGCGCTTTATCCACGCTGGGCTCTTGGAAAACAATACAAGAACTTACAGTAGTTCTACGATCATTTTTTCCAGTTTTTCTTGGTCAATTGCAAACTTACGGATGCCCTCAGCCAGTTTATCAACCGCCATAGGATCCTGATTATGCTGCCAGTAGAACTGAGATTCAGTTAACTTAGCTTCAGGTTCTTTTGTCTTACCTGCATCAGTGAGTTTACGAACAACTTCGCCTTGTGCTTCAGACAACTCTTTCAGTAGTGCAGGAGAGATGGTTAGGCGGTCACAACCAGCCAATTCCAGAATTTCACCTACATTACGGAAGCTTGCACCCATAACCACCGTTTTGTAACCATGTGATTTGTAGTAGTTATAGATTTCAGTCACTGAAACCACACCTGGATCTTCTTGTGGTGCATACTCTTTTTTATCTGTATTAGCTTTATACCAATCAAGAATACGACCAACAAATGGTGAAATCAGGTATACGCCTGCTTCGGCACAAGCACGTGCTTGAGCAAAAGAGAACAACAGAGTCAGGTTACAGTTAATACCTTCTTTTTCCAGTTTCTCCGCCGCACGGATCCCCTGCCACGTCGATGCCAGTTTAATCAGAATGCGATCATTGCTGATACCCGCTTCGTTGTACAGTTTGATCAAACGACGTGCTTTAGCAATACACGCTTCTTCGTCATAAGATAAACGTGCGTCAACTTCAGTTGAAATACGTCCTGGAACCAGTTTAAGAATTTCCAGACCGATGTTTACTGCCAGTTTGTCACAAGCATCAATAACCTGTTGTTCGCGGTTACTGCTTTGCTTACGAGCCCACTCAACAGCCTCATCAATCAGTTTACGATATTCAGGAATTTGCGCTGCATTTAGGATCAACGATGGGTTAGTTGTCGCATCTTGTGGTTTATAAAGCTTCATCGCTTCAATATCACCCGTATCAGCAACAACGGTGGTTAGACTACGTAAGGAAGTTAATTTATCGGTCATTTCTTTAATCTCGTTGTTATAAAGGAATTGTGGCAAACGCCGCACCGTACAATGATAATATCACGCATCTAAGTTGCTGCAAGCGACTAAAACCATTCGGCAACAACTAATTGATATGCAATCGTTTTCGCACGTTAAATAAAAACTGAATCCTTTTAGCTTCTTTTAAGCATAATCACAGTACGACAAAATAGAAAAATTGTTTTTACTTATCTCATCGATTAGCCATTTATGCATATTTTTTGGTACAGTGGTGGTCGTCACTTTATTATAGGGATCATGTCATGCTCATCACTATTTCACCTGCTAAAACATTAGATTATGAAAGCCCTCTTGCCACGCAAACTTTCACTCAACCTGAACTACTGGGTGAATCACAGCAACTTATCGATGTTTGCCGTGAGCTTTCCCCTGCTGATATTTCTAGCCTAATGAAAATTAGCGATAAGCTAGCAGGCCTTAATGCCGCGCGTTTTGGTGAATGGCATGCAGATTTTACCCCTGAAAATGCTCGCCAAGCTATTCTTGCTTTTAAAGGTGATGTATACACAGGTATGCAAGCAGAAACCTTCAGCGAACAAGACTTTGCATTTGCTCAACAACACTTACGTATCTTATCTGGCTTATATGGGCTATTACGCCCTCTCGATTTAATGCAACCTTATCGTCTTGAAATGGGAACACGTTTGAAAAACCCTCGTGGCAAAGATTTATATGAGTTTTGGGGTAACATCATTACTGACCATTTAAACCAAGCGATTGCAGCTCAAGGCGACCAAATTTTAGTTAACCTCGCTTCTGACGAATATTTCAAATCCGTTAATCTCAAAAAATTAGATGCAGTGATGATAAAGCCTGTTTTCCTTGATGAGAAAAATGGTAAATATAAAGTGATTAGCTTTTATGCTAAAAAAGCTCGTGGCTTAATGAGCCGGTTTATTATTCAAAATAAACTCACGAAAACGGATCAATTAGCAGATTTTAATCTTGAAGGATATCAGTTTGATGAGAGTCAATCTCAAGGTAATGAGCTGATTTTTACCCGTCCTGAACAACACTAATCATCTTTAGGGTGATGGGCAGGGTGATGGGCTAATCACTGTCACCCCCCTATTTTTTATCCCATATCACAAATTTGCTAAAAATAGCGTATTGTGTCATCAATTAGCATTGATTCCTCAGAGTGCACTCTCCGGTTATGACAATATAATCTAGGTCTTTCTGCCAACAATTTGGAGGTGAAGTATGCCTTATATTGCCAATGCTCATCGTTATACAGATATGGAATATCGCCTTTGTGGTCGTAGTGGATTAAGGCTCCCTCTTATCTCTTTAGGTCTTTGGCACAATTTTGGTGACAATAAACCACAAGATAACTGTCGAGCCATGCTAAGGTATGCTTTCGATCATGGAATAACCCATTTTGATCTCGCCAATAATTATGGCCCTCCACCCGGAGCTGCGGAAAGCCAATTTGGCCGTATTCTGCAACAAGATTTTTTACCCTATCGAGATGAAATGATAATTTCATCTAAAGCAGGCTTTACTATGTGGGATGGCCCTTACGGTGACTGGGGAAGCAAAAAATATCTCATCGCAAGCCTAAATCAAAGTTTAAAAAGAATGGGCTTAGATTATGTTGATATTTTTTATCATCATCGCCCCGATCCTGACACACCACTTGAAGAAACAATGGGAGCGCTTGATCTTATTGTTCGCCAAGGCAAAGCCTTATATGTCGGGATCTCAAACTATCCAGCTGAACTTGCTAAAGAAGCAATAGAAATTCTTAACCAACTTGGCACTCCCTGCCTTATTCATCAACCTCGCTATTCGATGCTCGTGCGAGATCCTGAAGAAGGATTATTTGATGTTTTAGAAGATGAAGGTGTCGGCTCAATTGCCTATTCTCCTTTAGCGGGAGGCATACTGACCGATCGTTATTTAAACGGTATTCCAGCCGATTCTAGAGCCGCTGGTAACCCTTCTCTCCCACCGGAAAGGCTCACTTCAGCAGTCATTGGTAAAGTAAAAAAACTTAATGAACTGGCTCTTAGCCGAGGACAAAAACTCAGCCAAATGTCACTCGCCTGGATCTTACGTCATGATAGAGTCACATCAGTGCTAATTGGCGCTAGTCGTGTCAGTCAAATTGATGATGCTTTAGGTATTATTGAGAACCGTCAATTCACACAAGAAGAGCTAAAAGCAATTGAATTAATACTTGAAGACTAATATTTACCTAAAAATACGACTCTTTATTGAATATCTTTAATATCCTGCCTCTTACATTCTCATTATAAGAGGCGGTTTCCTTTCCATTACTTCACTGAAAAACAGTCACCCTACTTAAATTATCCTTTCTAATTATTTTTCATAATTAAATTGCCAATCAAATAAAATATGAAATTAATTTAAAGAACAAAAATCAAAACAAAATTTATTTCTATGATTTTTTTATCAAAAAATAAATTAAAATAAAATTTGTTATAAAGGCATGTAAATTTGACGATTTAATTTCATTGATCAATAATCCAGAAAAACTAAACTAATAGTGCAGTTTATTTAATCAATTAACCAAGAGAAATTTATATGAAAATAAAATCTATCTTTATTGCTGCACTGTTTATTCCAACTATTGCTTTTGCTTCAACAGCTCCACTGTCAGTAGAACCAATATCTACAACCATTAAGTATTTAGGGGACGGAGGCGATGGTGGTCATGGCGGCAATGGAGGTAATGGTGGAAATGGAGGGAATGGTGGCAACGGAGGTAATGGCGGGAATGGTGGGAATGGTTACTAAGCTCTAAGTAACTTAACTATTTGGTTAATCCCCCTTCAATGAAGAAGGGGGTTGGAGATAATTATGCGACAAAAATTGCTGACAACAATAGGTGTTCTATTTTTATTCCCTTTCTCAATACAATGTTATTCATCAAATTATATCTATCACCCATTAACTTCATCCATTCCACACGCCATCTCAAGCGTAAATAACGTATTCCATCTTCATGATAATGATAATGGAGGCAGTGGAGGTAGTGGAGGCAATGGTACCAACGGAGGAAATGGCGGGAATGGATCTGGAGATGGCCACGGAGGAGATGGCGGCAATGCTCAATCAGGTAGTAATGGCAATGGAGGAAATGGCGGAAGTGGCGGTATAAATGGGGGAGACGGAGGAAACGGAGGAAATGGTGATGGACGAGGGAACGGCGGTAATGGCGGAAATGGAACTGGAAATGGAAATGGAGGGAACGGTGGAAATGGTGGACATGGAGGACACGGAGGGAACGGTGGAAATGGCTCGGGAAGCGGTAATGGTGGCAATGGCGGCGATGCTGGCTCTGGAGGGGGTGAAGGTGGTCGAGGTGGCTTTGGTGGGCCTAATGGAGGAAGAAACGGTTCAGATGGTAAGGGTTCATGAAAATCCATAAATTGACCAATAAGTAAGATATTTTACTTTTTGGTGGTGATATCGTTATTTACTCTAAATAATTCAACGTGCTGGCGAACAGAGAAAATGCGGTAATGAGTGTAAGTGAACGCAGCTAGCAGCACTAGGATTGCAGTATGCCGAGTATAATATGTTTAACATAATTTACTTTAATGACTATGATACATGACAGTGGGCGTCATACACTTTCGTTGAAGGTTGCTGACAAAACGGGACACAAATGTGGTTTTTCCCGCTTTGTATTAGCATTCGAAAATCAATAAATGATTTTCTAAGTTTATTTCAAATAACCTTTATATCGCTATTGTCAAACAACCCTGTTTGTCAACAATCTGAAACGGAAGCAGTTCGCTTCCGTTTTCCTAAATAAACGTTTATTTAGGTGCTCGCTCCATTAAAAACGCTCTTAATTGCATAAAGTCTGAAGGCAAGAAATGCGATAACAAAGGTAAATCTGCACGCTCTGCTAAAGCCTGCGGTAAAGGTAATTGTTTATTTAAAATTTCCTCTACACTTTCTTTAAACTTGGCTGGATGCGCCGTTCCTAAAAATAAACCATATTCTCCCTCTTGTAGCTGATCACGCAAAACGCGATAAGCAACAGCAGCATGAGGTTCAGAAATATAGCCTTTTTTATCTAGCTCACGAACGGTTTCTTTCGTTACTTCGTCTGTTACGACACCATGGCCAAGATCTTTTAGCGACCATCCCTTACGACGGAATAATTCTTCAATGCGAGGCCAGTTATTCGGTTGGCTCACATCCATCGCATTTGACAGTGTTGCTACTGTTTGATGAGGTTGCCATTCACCTTGTTCAAGATAACGAGGCACGGTGTCATTCACATTCGTTGCCGCAATAAAGCGTTTGATTGGCAGTCCCATTGATTTCGCTAACAACCCTGCGGTTAAATCACCAAAGTTACCACTTGGAACTGAAATGACTAATTGTTGGCGTTTATCGGCTGGGATCTGAGCGACTGCTTCAAAATAGTAACAAATTTGAGCCAATAAGCGGCTGATGTTAATTGAGTTAGCCGAATTTAAATGTAGTGCTTTTTTCAGCTCTTCATCATCAAAAGATTGTTTAACTAATGCTTGGCAAGCGTCAAAATCATCTTTGATAGCAACGGTGTGAATATTTTCACCCAAAGTACAAAATAGTTTTTCTTGCAGCGGGCTAATCTTGCCCTCTGGATATAAAATAACCACTTGAACATTATTCAAACGATAAAAAGCATGTGCAACCGCAGCACCTGTATCACCCGATGTCGCTGTCAAAATAGTCACCGGCTGATTGCCTGCAACCTGCCCTAAAGCTTGAGCCATAAAACGGCCACCAAAGTCTTTAAAAGCCAGTGTTGGACCGTGGTACAGCTCTAACGTCGCGACGTCTTGTTCAACTTGTGTAACAGGTGCAGGGAAAGCAAATGCCTCTTTAACCCGTGCCGCAAGCTCCGCTTCTGGGATCTCATCACCAATAAATGCCGTCAATATGCGGCTGCTACGAGTCACAAAATCGAGTTTCAGTAGCTCGTCAATCTCAGCAGCGCTGAACTCAGGTAACTCTTGCGGGAAAAATAAACCTTGTTGCTTACCAAGACCTTGTTTGACTGCCTGTGCGAAGCTAACTTGCTCGCTATTATCTTTCAAGTTATACAGTTTCATTGTTTACCCTATTGTCCTTGCACCTTTGAGATCCAAACGGCAAATATGCACAAAGCCTTCATCGTTCTGAATATAATGTTGTTGTAAATAATCAGCCATCTTCTCTGCAATTTGTCGATCATCGCAAATCGCAAACAGTGTTGGGCCAGATCCGGAGATGCCACATGCAAGCGCACCAATTTCATAAGCATTTTTACGCGCTGCTGCAAACCCTGGAAGCAGTTGTGTGCGGTAAGGTTCCGCAACCACGTCTTGGATCATGGTCGCAGCCAGTTGAGGCTGACCAGTATGGCAAGCATGGATAAAACCTGATAAATAACGCCCATGGTTAACAATATCACGGCGTGGGTAGCTATCAGGTAAAATGGCTCGGGCTTCTGCGGTAGAAACTTTAATTCCAGGGTAAGCCATGACCCAATACCAATTATCAAATGCAGGAACTGACTGAGAAATAATACCATTTTGCTCAATGATCAGCTGTAAACCACCCAAATAACAAGGGGCAACATTATCATAATGCACGCTACCTGAAATACGGCCTTCAAGCTCTCCCATCATACTTAGTAGGGTGGTTTCATCAAAAGGTTGGCCTGCAAATTCATTCAATGCCATTAATGCAGCGACGACAGAACAAGCACTTGACCCTAAACCGGAACCAATTGGCATATTTTTTTCGAGCGTCATCGCAACATTTAAAGGTTTGCCTAACCGCTCACAAAATAGCTCCCAACATTGATAAACAATATTGTGTTCATTTTTCTTGGGCAACTTAGAAACAAAGCGCCCTTTATTGTGTAAAGAAAAACGTTCAGCCGCCTCAACAGTGACGCAATCACCGAGTAAACTTCCATCTGCTGGCGATACCGCCGCACCTAATACATCAAACCCGACACTGACATTACCAATTGAAGCGGGCGCATAAACTTTAATCACTTATCAGACTCCCAATTTCCATGATAGGGTACGTAACATGTCTGCAAATACGCCGGCAGCAGTAACATCATTACCGGCACCATACCCTCTGAGAACTAAAGGAATTGGTTGGTAATAGCGTGTATAGAAAGCCAATGCGTTTTCGCCATTTTTTACTTTGAAGAGTGGATCATTACCATCAACGGCAACAATTTTCACTTGGCAGCGCCCTTCTTCAATTAATCCAACATAGCGTAACACTTTTTCTTCTGCTTCTGCGGCTTTTATACGATCAGCAAATTGTTGGTCAAGTTGCGGTAAACGTGACATGAAGGTTGCAACATCACCAGAGCTATCAAATTCAACAGGGAGTACCGCTTCGATTTCAATATCACTTAGCTCTAGTTGGTAGCCCGCTTCGCGTGCAAGGATCAAGAGTTTACGAGCAACGTCCATACCCGATAAATCATCACGTGGGTCAGGTTCAGTGAATCCTTTTTCTTTTGCTAATGTTGTCGCTTCAGACAATGACATTCCCTCATCCAGCTTCCCAAAAATGAAAGAGAGTGAGCCCGAAAGAATACCGCTAAAGTGAACCAGTTCATCACCTGCATTAAGTAAATTCTGAAGGTTTTCGATAACAGGCAAACCTGCGCCAACGTTAGTATCGTAAAGGAATTTACGCTTTGAAGCTTCCCCTGCTAACCGCAGTTGATGGTAGTAATCCATTGATAATGTGTTGGCTTTTTTGTTTGGGGTAACGACGTTAAAGCCATCCTTTAAGAAATTCACATATTGCTCAGCAATCTCTTGATTCGATGTGCAATCAATAATCACTGGATTGAGGAAATGGTACTCACGCTCTAAACGGATCAAGCGACTTAGGCTAAATGGTTCGGTTGCTTGATCGAGTTCTTGTTTCCAATTATCCAGTGAAATGCCTTGCATATTGGTCAGCATAGCCCTTGAGTTCGCAATACCACAAACACGCAGGTCGATATGTTTTTGCTTCAACCATTGTTGCTGACGGCGAATTTGTTCGATCAGCGCATTACCGACACCACCAACACCAATGATAAAGGCTTCGATGACTTGCTCTGCATTAAACAACATTTGATGACATAGACGCACTGCCGTGGTTGCTGAACCATTAGCGATAACGGCTGAAATTGAGCGCTCAGAAGAGCCCTGAGCAATCGCAACGATATTGATATTGCCACGGGTTAATGCAGAGAAGAAACGTGCTGAAATCCCTTTAAGTGTACGCATACCATCACCAACGACTGAAATGATCGCTAGTTGTTCCATCACATCCAGAGGGTCTAATACACCATCCTTCAACTCTAAATAGAATTCTTCTTCTAATGCGTGACGTGCACGGCCTAACTCATTTTGAGGCACACAGAAGCTGATACTGTATTCAGAAGATGATTGAGTGATCAGTACGACAGAAATCCCTTTGCGTGACATCACCGAGAAAATACGTGCCGCCATGCCAACCATTCCTTTCATACCGGGGCCAGAGACGTTGATCATCGCCATATTATTAAGATTGGTGATCCCTTTAACTGGTGTACTGTCATCAGTTTGACCATCACCAATCAGAGTTCCCGGTGCACTTGGGTTGGTGGTATTTTTAATTAAGCAAGGAATTTGGAATTGAGCAATTGGGGCGATAGTGCGTGGATGCAAGACTTTTGCGCCAAAATAGGAGAGTTCCATCGCTTCTTGATAAGACATTCCCTTCAATAAGCGTGCATCAGGTACCAAACGGGGATCGCAAGTATAAACCCCATCAACGTCAGTCCAGATCTCACAACAATCAGCGCGTAAGCAAGCGGCAAGCACGGCTGCTGAGTAATCGGAACCATTACGGCCTAATACCACTAGTTCACCTTTATCATTTCCTGCGGTGAAACCCGCCATTAATACAAAGTGATCTTTCGGGATATTTAAGTCAGCGATACGCTTGGTTGATTCGTTAATATCGACCGTTGATTCGAGGTAGTGACCAACAGCGAGTAAATTTTCAACTGGATTAATCACGGTAACGTTGTGCCCGCGTGCTTTTAGCACTGATTCCATGATTGCAATAGAGAGTTTTTCACCTCGGCAAATGATTGAAGCATTGATGCTATCAGGGCATTGGCCTAGAAGAGTAATACCATGCAGTACTTGTTTTATTTGTGCAAATTCTTGTTCAGTCAGTTTTTTCAACTTGTCGTATTCAAAACCCGGCTGTTTTTCTTTCAATCCTTTTAGGAGGTTAGCAAAAATCATTTCTGCATCATTCACATGCGTGATGACATCCTGACCTGCTACCGTTTTATCAATCATTGCGACTAAATGGTTCGTGATTTTTGCTGGTGCTGATAACACCAAAGCCACTTGTCCATCAGCCAATTTACTTTCAGCGATGTCAACAACATTGAGTACTCGTTCGTCATTTGCAACCGAAGTACCGCCAAATTTAAGCACACGCATGGTATTCCTCTCCTGATTTAACACCAAAAAAAAGCCCACATCTTATTGGATGCGGGCTTTTTCATTTTTTATTTTTTGGATGCGTCAGCCCGCCCCGTTTCCTGTGGTTACGGTGGTGGTAATAATAATCGTTGTCAGGCTGATGTTACGCATAAATTCTGTCTGTCTCTTAATTTGTTACTTTCTCCCTATACGGTTAAAGCAATTACCTAAAAATGTCAAATTTATTTGCAAAAAAAGCGTTCTCTGCTAGCGGTAACTTATCAAAAATTATTCTATATATTAAATAAAAATTGAGCAGAAAATGGAACAACCCACCAAGCGGTAACTTTTAAAACCAAAAAATTAACAAATGTCGATATAAAATTTTTATGATTTTTTTAAGAGATTTTGTCAGCACTATGTTTATTTTTAATACAGCTTTCAAAAATATACAAGAATGCAACTTAGCAAATCGTAAGGCATGATCTGATAGTTAAACATGTATAGAATTTGTCACGTTTTCTTACTAACAAATTTTGTTAACGTGCTACAATTGATTTTGATATGTATCAACAAAAGTTATTTTTTTAGGTGGTAAATGCAGTATTAGCTGTTATATTGCTGTTAACAGCCCAACGTTGGGAAAATGCCTAAATTTTGATTCATTTTTGAATCTGATAATAACAGAGGCAATAGTATGCTCTAAGTAATTCAAGTTACTGCGAGGCGATAGGTGAATGAGTCACTAGGAGCATAGAAAACTATGTAACTGGTGAGAGTTAGCATAGCCAACAACACTGCAAATTGAAGTATGGCGAGTATTATATAGTAACGTTGACTCGACAACTAATTTATAACTCATAGACGCGTTTTTCCAAAAAACATAAAAACAAAACCACCTAATCTTGGAAGCGGCTTATGTGTTCACTAATTTTATTTTAAAACTTTAGGTAGCAAATATGCAGACCCCACACATTTTAATTGTTGAAGATGAGATTGTCACACGCAATACGCTAAAAAGTATCTTTGAAGCGGAAGGCTATGTTGTCCACGAAGCTACTGACGGCGAAGAGATGCATAATGTTCTTTCTGAGCATGACATCAATTTGGTCATCATGGATATTAACTTACCAGGTAAAAATGGCCTGTTGCTGGCTCGTGAATTGCGTGAACAAGAAAGTATCGCTTTAATGTTCTTAACAGGCCGTGATAATGAGGTTGATAAGATCCTCGGGCTCGAAATTGGTGCTGATGACTATATCACTAAACCGTTTAACCCTCGTGAGTTGACGATCCGTGCACGTAATTTGCTTTCTCGCACCATGAACTTATCAGGTGGCACAGAAGAGCGCCGCTTAGTTGAAAGTTATAAATTTAATGGCTGGGAGCTTGATATCAATAGCCGTTCATTAGTTAGCCCAGCCGGTGAACACTACAAATTACCACGTAGTGAGTTCCGTGCCATGCTACATTTCTGTGAGAACCCAGGTAAAATTCAAACCCGTGCGGACTTACTGAAGAAAATGACAGGCCGCGAATTGAAACCACATGACAGAACAGTGGATGTGACTATTCGCCGTATTCGTAAACATTTCGAATCAACACCTGATACTCCGGAAATCATTGCTACCATCCATGGTGAAGGCTACCGTTTCTGTGGTGATTTGGACGAATAATTCGTCTCGCTATCGATAAAAAAACCGGCCATCCCGCCGGTTTTTGTTTTACTGCACTCTATATTATTTAATCTATACGCTAAATAATGAGAGGTGCAGCTAAGTAATACATGAACGACACACTTATACCCTAACGAATAGCGCTACACCTTGAAGTATGACAAGTATGTATGATTACCATGGCATGATAGGCACGGCACTGATTGCATTCTTCGGTGAGCCATCAATCATTTTATCTGAGTAAGTGAGATAAACTAGCGTATTACGTTTAGGATCATAAAAGCGCACCACTTGTAGCTTTTTAAATACCAATGAAGTACGTTTTTGGAATACCACATGTGGTTTTTTAGGTGAACGTTTTATACGATCATTGAGCTCGATAGGACCAACTTGTTGGCATGAAATAGCGGCATCGGACGTGTCTTCTGCAAGACCTAAGCCACCTTTGATCCCCCCGGTTTTTGAACGGCTTAAGTAGCAAGTCACATTATTTACATCAGGATCATCAAATGCCTCAACAACGATTTTATGATCTGGCCCAAAAACTTTAAATACTGTATCAACTGAGCCAATCTCCTCCGCAAATGTCGCAAAAGGTAATGCCGATACTAGTGATGCCAAAAATACTTTTTTTAACTTGCCAAAACGCATACAGGTTTCCTTTTCAACCAGAAGATGCGGCTTCGCTTACGTTGGCAGCATCTTGATACTCATCATACTTCAAGTTGCAAGGGGCTGGCGGCACTGAAATAGCGGCCTACCCACAACTCAAATTCTTTTGAATATATAACTAAATGGTAAATATAACTCTTTTACTATAAACGAAAAAGGTAACTTGATATAGAATAGGCGTTCCTTGATAACCTATATCTGTTTTTAAAGTCTTCTCGACTGGGGATATACATGGATCAAACAAATATTATTCGTGACCTCCTACGCTGGATCGATGATAACTTAGATAAACCCCTATCACTCGATAATGTTGCGGCAAAAGCCGGTTACTCCAAGTGGCATTTACAACGGATGTTTAAAGACGTGACTGACCAAGCGATAGGCGCTTATATTCGCGCTCGTCGACTTTCTCGTGCAGCTGTTGCTCTACGCCTTACCAGTCGCCCAATTCTTGATATTGCACTACAGTATCGCTTTGATTCACAACAAACGTTTACTCGTGCATTTAAGAAGCAATTTAGCTTAACACCTGCTTATTATCGCCGTACTGACGAATGGTGTGCTACGGGTATTTGCCCGCCAATTATTTTGGATGACCATCGCCATTTAGATCATGAGTTTGTTCAAATGCAGGAGCAGCCATTAATCGGCTTAGAGCAAAGCTGTTCTTATGCTCTAGAAGAGTGGTCAAGTGCTTGTTCACAGATGCGCCGAACGTTCTGGCATTATTATCTAGACCATACAACAAGTATCGCTTCTGAAGTATTTGGCTTGCATCATGCTATCCATAACACTGAAAAAGAAGATGAACAAACGGTATTTTATACAACTGCGGTTAAGCCTGAAGATGCTAGCTTTAACAACGCCGAATATAGCCATTTAACCATCCCTGCTGGGGAGTATGTGAAGTTTAGCTTTAGCGGTGAACCGACAAGTGGTGCAATGCAAGAGTTTCTTTATCAAATATATGGGGTGTATCTGCCTAAGCTTAACCTGACTCGCAGGCCAGGCTACGATATTGAGCATTATAAACTTAAAGATATCAAAGTAAGCGATATTAATTATAAGAATGATGACCCAAAATCACATATTGCCGCTTTTGATTACTATATTCCAATTAGACGGTGATGATTTGGAGTTTCAATAATCTGAAACTCCAAATTAAGCTACGCTTGCTGTTCATCCAAAGCAGGTTGAGTTAAGTGGGTCACTTCACCGGTGCTTTCAACTATCCAGCCATTAGCTAGCCAAGGACTATTTTGATAATCAACACGTGAAATCGAGCAGTTACGTAAACGTAAGCGGCGCTCTGAGTAGGCAGGCACGCCTAAAATACGACTTAGTAATGTACTTAATGCGATCCCGTGACTGACCAACAATGGTCGGCTTCCTTCTGGAAGCTCTAAGCAGCTATTTAATGCAGCAAACATACGTAGGTATAACTCCTCCATCGATTCGCCATTCGGGATCCGCCCACCTTGGGTGCCATCGATAAGGCTTTTACGCCATTGTTCTTCTTGTTCTGTTAAGGTTTCGATTTCACGTTGTTCAAGAACGCCCATATTTAGTTCACGAAGACGCGGTTCTGTGATAATTTCACACCCGCAAACATCAGCGATGATTTGTGCAGTTTCACGTGTGCGTCCCATATCACTAGTGATAATATGGGTAATGCCTTCTAACTTTATTCTTTCGGCCACCTGCCTAGCTTGCAAACGACCGGTAGCAGTAAGTGGGCTGTCAGATTGCCCTTGTATACGACGAGCCACGTTCCATTCGGTTTCGCCGTGGCGAACAAGATAAACCTGTAACATAGATGTGTTCCGTTATTACTTTGTAAAGTATGTGTTCAAAGGAAAATAATTAATGTACCAAGTTATAGCTGCAACGACTAATCCTGCCAAAATTAAAGCAATTCATCTTGCTTTCGATGCTGTTTTTGGGCCAGGCAGTTATCAAATCGAAGATATTAACGTTGATAGCAGCGTTCCACAGCAACCAATCGGTAATAATGAAACCCGTACAGGTGCAAGACAACGCGTCATGGCATCAAGACAAGTACGTCCAGAAGCCGATTTCTGGGTCGGTATCGAAGCCGGCATCGATGAAGACATGACTTTTGCATGGATTGTGATTGAACATAAACAAATCCGTGGAGAGTCACGTTCAGCGAGTATTATGATCCCTGAAAAAGTTCTCGCAGGTATCCGTGAAGGACGTGAGCTTGGCGATGAGATGGCGGATTTAACCGGTATTGATAATATCAAACAACAAGGCGGCGCTATTGGTTTTTTCACTAACGGGGTACTTACACGCACAAGTGTTTACCAACAAGCACTGATACTGGCACTGGTTCCCATTAAGCATGAAATTTATAAAGAGCTAAACCAGATAGAAGATTAATTCAGCATCGTGAGGCGTATTATCAATTAAATACTGCAACACGATACACACGCCGAGTATAACGAAAAAATAACAAAAGGGGCAGTCTTTGCCCCTTATTGTTTGCATCAATGACACAATTTACACTATTTATACTCTAAATAACTCGAGGTGCAGCTAGGCGACCAAATGAACGAATCGCTAGGCGCATAGAAAACGATGTGACTGACGTGAGTGAACGTAGTCAACAACGCTGCAACTTGAAGTATGACGAGTAGAGACTTATTTATCGCCCAGATACCTTTAGTATTATTTATGGCTGTATCACACTTCACTTTTTAAGTAATTGTTCTTCCAACCAAGCTTTAACATCTTGTGGCGCTGATTTTAAACTATTGGAACCGCGAGTTATGGTTGCAATACCTACCCCTAACTCATTTTTCAGCTCCCTTTGGCTCATCTCACCGCGCATCAATTCTTGAACGATACGTACTCGAGTCGCCAGAGCTGTGCGCTCATCGGGTGTCAGTAATAATTGTAATATCGGATGCTGTAAATCTTGCTCAAATGCAAGCTGAAGTAACTTAACGAAGCGTTGCCAGTCATCGTTCTCATTGGTGGTGAGTGCCGGGTCATTAAGGTGATTTGCTGTCATGTTATCCAACCATACTATTTAACTAGTACAAAATCATAACATACTCTTTAGCAAATCACCTACATAACATGAAATAATTCGAGTTGCAGCTAAGTGTTGTCAACAACGCTGCGACTTAAAACATGACAAGTATCGATAATCAATTCAGGGATCAATATTTCATCAACCACTCATTATCCGTTAAAACAGGTCCATTTTGCCCCATAAAGTAGCGATAAAAAATGTCGTAGGACAGCACGTTTTTCACATAACCACGGGTCTCTGAAAAAGGAATGCTTTCAACAAACGCCACCGCATCTATACGACCACCGCTATTACCTAACCAACGCGTTACCCTTGAAGGACCCGCATTATAGGCTGCGCTGGCTAAAATACGGTTATGCGAGAATTGTTGGTAAACATCATCCAAATAGGCAGTACCAATCTCAATGTTTTTTACAGGATTGGTCAATTGGCTTGTGTTGACATAATCACTGATGCCTTGTTTTTGTACGGTATGTTTGGCGGTGGCTGGCATTAATTGCATAAGGCCTGTCGCGCCTACTGGAGACTGAGCCTGTGGGTTAAACGCACTTTCTTGTCTTGCGATCGCCATTGCATAACTTTTTGAGATTGATTTATCGGTTGTGAAACGCTCAAACTCTTTTTCCCACGCCAGAGGAAAACGTTCTTCTAAATGATTCCATAATTTTGCGGTGATCGTTGCTTGCACACTCAAATCAGCCCAATTATGGTTAAACGCATAACGCGCTAATTGCTCTTGCTGATTAGCAGGCAAGGAGGCGACTAAGCTAACCCATTCAGTTCGAGCTAGGTTATCCATTTGCCAATACATCAATTCACGAACACGCTGAATTTCAGGTAACTTATCAAGGTTGTCTTCTGGTTTTTCAGCCGTTTTAATATACAGCGGATACTCAATATTTAATTTCTGAGCTGCAACCATTGGGTAAAAACCACGACCATTAATGAGCTTACGTAATATCGCCTCACCTTCGGCTTTTTTCCCTTCGTCGATTAAAGTGATCCCTTGCCAGTATTGCCACTCTTCTTTATTTTTAGCATCGGCTGGTAATTGTTTTAACCAATGCGCCACCCCAGCTTTATCCCCTAAGCCAAGTGCTAAACGAACACGACGCTCTTTGAGAGTCGTAGAATTTGTTTCAGCAATTGTTTCATCTCGCCAATTAGCCTGCTCAGGCGTGACATCGCCCATATATTGCCAAGCAATACTGTCTTTCATTTTTTGCGTTTCAGCCATATTCATTTTTTGCGCGCTACTAAT
Organism: Providencia manganoxydans; assembly: GCF_016618195.1. Classification (NCBI taxonomy): domain Bacteria; kingdom Pseudomonadati; phylum Pseudomonadota; class Gammaproteobacteria; order Enterobacterales; family Morganellaceae; genus Providencia; species Providencia manganoxydans. The sequence continues at coordinate 814,290 of NZ_CP067099.1, read as the reverse complement.
ACCTCGTAATGCAATACGTGCGGCATCAGGTGACTGACGTGCATAACGGCTGAATGCCGCAATGGTTGCTTGACGTGAAAAATCGGTTGGTGTCATTGTTTTTGCAAAATGAGTCACAGATGCAGGATCATTTTGTAACTTAACTAATGCGTCACCAATTGTTCGATAGCTTGGTGGCAAACGTTTCGCGAGATAAGCCGCCATTGAAGTATTACCTGCATCAATAGCAAGATGGATCCGCTCAAGGATCATTTCAGGTGTCAAATAGCCCGCTTTTTCCCATTCGTTAAATAACTTATCGCAAGCTTCTGGCATAGAACGGCCATTTAACCATGATTTCTCAGCCCCCTGCCACGCTAAGTTTTTATTACCTGTGGCCCAATTTGCGTAGTAATAATTACACTTTGCTTGCGCAGGTTTTGGCTCTTCAGGAGTGAAAGCCAGTAACGATTTCCACTCTTGGCGACGGGCAAGCTCATTGATAAAACGTGTTTTCAATGTTTGAGCTACGGGCAATGTAGGATGTGCATCAATGAATTTTTGTACTTGGCTTGGTGAAACAATATCAAGATCTTGAGTTAGTTCTCGATATTCTAAATAAGGGTATAATGGATAGTCTTGCAGCGTTGGTAATAAACGTTCAACTTCATCCATTTGCTTAGCATCCCAAGCTTGTTTGATGGCTTGATAACGATCTCTTTGTGCTTGTAAAGAGTCTGCCCATGCTGCTGTAGATACCAACATCATGGCAATTGGAGCTGCTAGCAATAATTTTTTCATTTAATACGTCCCTAGTTCCTACTGTATGCAGAGTTATCACTATTAGAGTACATACTCAGAGTATACACTTGATGAATGCCATTAAGCTGAATTTTTGCTTTAAAAAGAACCAGAGAGTTCTTGAATTTAAATTCAATAGAGATAAATAGCGTTACGATATCAAAACCCACTAAAATATAGCTTAATCAATGGATATTGTTCAAAATGAGGTATTACATACTCAATAAGTCGAATAAAAAGCCAAATTAAGTCATAAGATAGCATTAAAATAACATAATAAAAATTCATTTTAAAACAATCGATTAAATAAAAAAACAACCTAAAGCCTGGCTTTGATTAAGCACAATTATCTATATAACCCAAAATAAGAGTATCAGTGCCGTTTAAAAATGGACAAACATGCATCTTTACGGTTAAATATTATGATTAGTGAATTTAAACTGGCTCATTTGGAATAAACCTATACTCGTCATACTTCAAGCTGCAACACTGTTGACTAGGCTCACACGAACCAGTCATCTATTGATGTATGCTCCTAGCGACTCGTTTACTTGTCGCCAAGTTGTACCTCGAATTATTTAGAGTATAAAACCTTTAAAATAAAATGAGATAGGATATGGATTTCAAAAATTTATTTTTTTCTATTTTAGGCTGTGGGTGGGCTTATCTTTTAATATACGTATTAACCGATATTCATACTTCGATTGTATCTCTGCCTTTCTTGATCATACTCTTCATTATTTTTTATTTACTCTCTACAAGGAATAAACAGATGTTTGCGAAAAAAAATAAAGATAATTCAATTGAACCAACCAAAACAAACTTATCTGCTGGTAGTAAAGACGTTATTGAAACAAAAGAAGAAAAATTGACACAAACTGCCGCTCCTAGAAAAAGCACCTCTATTTCAAGCAGTTGTCATATTTCGGGTGATTTAACTTTAGATGATGACATCCAAATATTTGGCCATGTAAAAGGAAGTATTCGTAGCAATAATGGCGTTGTGACTATCCAAAAAGAAGGGGTTGTTGAAGGTGAAATTTATGCCCAAACCATCTCTATTAATGGAAAAATGAAAGGACTATGTGTTTCTGAAGATTTAGATATCTTAGAAAATGGTCAGCTAGATGGCATCTGTCAAACCAAAAACCTTACCATTAAAAAAGGCGGGGTTTTTACAGGAACATCAGAAAGAACAGATAAAAAAATACAACTCAGTGATGTTAAAAATAAACCAGATGTCGTAAAACTAGAAACCCCCACCGTATCCGTTCAATAACCCTTTTATTTCTCCATTAAATTAATTTTATAGCAGTAATCACTGCTATAAAATTAATAATGCCAAGACTCATCTTCAACTGGCCATCAATCATTCTGAACATCGCGTTAAAGTATACGCTGATAGATATCTGTATAACCCCGTTCCTGAACACTATTATCTAAAAAACATACAACTGTTGACTTAAGATGAGGAACAATTAGAGTGAATCGCATAAATGTTTGCGGCAACCAGCCTACGCTAAGGTATAATGCAGCAATATATACTCGTCATACTTCAAGTATTGAACTTTCATTTATAAAACAATAGGTAAAGTAAATTGGCTCAATTCGTCTATTCTATGTATCGAGTGGGGAAAATTGTTCCACCGAAACGTCATATTTTGAAAAATATCTCTCTGAGCTTCTTTCCTGGCGCTAAGATAGGTGTTTTAGGTCTCAACGGTGCTGGTAAGTCAACGCTACTGCGCATTATGGCTGGTATCGATACTGAAATTGAAGGGGAAGCACGTCCTCAACCGGGTATAAAAATTGGCTACCTACCACAGGAGCCTAAACTTAACCTTGAACATACGGTGCGCGAAGCCGTGGAAGAAGCGGTTTCTGAAGTAAAAAATGCGTTAACACGTTTAGATGAAGTTTATGCCGCTTATGCAGATCCAGATGCTGATTTCGATAAGTTAGCCAAAGAACAAGGCGAACTAGAAGCAATTATCTCTGCACAAGATGGCCATAACTTGGATAATCAGTTAGAGCGCGCAGCAGATGCTTTGCGTCTTCCTGCATGGGATGCAAAAATTGAAAACCTATCCGGTGGTGAACGCCGCCGCGTGGCAATTTGTCGTTTGCTACTAGAAAAACCGGATATGCTACTGCTCGATGAACCAACTAACCACTTAGATGCTGAGTCGGTTGCATGGTTAGAGCGTTTCCTACATGACTATGAAGGTACTGTTGTGGCCATTACCCACGACCGCTACTTCCTCGATAATGTCGCAGGTTGGATCCTTGAACTTGACCGTGGTGAAGGTATTCCATGGGAAGGCAACTATTCATCTTGGCTTGAACAAAAAGATCAGCGTCTGGCGCAAGAAGCGTCAACGGAAGCTGCTCGCCGTAAGTCTATTGAGAAAGAGCTTGAGTGGATCCGTCAAAATCCTAAAGGTCGTCAATCCAAAGGTAAGGCACGTTTGGCTCGCTTTGAAGAGCTTAACAGCGTCGAGTACCAAAAACGCAATGAAACCAGTGAGTTGTTTATTCCACCTGGACCACGTTTAGGGGATAAAGTGATCGAAGTTGAGAACCTAAGCAAATCCTATGGTGACCGCGTTCTTATCGATGACCTTAGCTTCTCCATTCCTAAAGGGGCAATTGTTGGGATCATCGGTCCAAACGGTGCAGGTAAATCAACGTTGTTCCGTATGATTTCAGGCCAAGAACAACCTGATTCAGGCTCCATCACTCTTGGTGATACTGTAAAAATCGCTTCCGTTGATCAGTTCCGTGATTCAATGGATGACAGCAAAACCGTTTGGGAAGAGATCTCTAACGGTCAAGATATCATGCGTATTGGTAACTTTGAGATCCCAAGCCGTGCTTATGTTGGCCGCTTTAACTTCAAGGGTGTCGACCAAGGCAAACGCGTTGGCGAATTATCAGGTGGTGAACGTGGTCGTTTGCACTTAGCAAAACTATTGCAAGTTGGCGGTAACGTCTTACTGCTCGATGAACCAACCAACGACCTCGATGTTGAAACCTTACGTGCATTGGAAAACGCCCTGCTGGAGTTCCCAGGCTGTGCAATGGTTATCTCGCATGACCGTTGGTTCCTTGACCGTATTGCGACTCATATCATCGATTACCAAGACGAAGGTAATATCACTTTCTTCGAAGGTAACTTTAGTGAATATGAGGACTACAAAAAACGTACCTTTGGTGCCGATGCACTGCAACCGCATCGTATCAAATATAAGCGTATAACTAAGTAGCTTTCAGCTAATAGCCCCCTTTTTATTAAAGGGGGCATAACAAAATATGTCGAGATATAAACTCAGCGAGACATCATCAATAATGCTACAATTTGAAAGATCACGAGTATAACCAAGCCGTTCTTGCCCCGACTGTCATACTCCTATGTTTTGCCGTATGACTGAGACATAGCGCATCGATCCCTGCACTTGCTTGTGAATACCAAGCCCCACCACGCATCAAAGCACGCTCTCCATAGTTACGTAAATAGATTTGGTCATCAACTTGCTTGTTTTGATAAGGTGCCAGTCCTAATACCTTCAGTAAGCTAGGAATGTTTTCCTGATTAGCGGTAGCAACAAGTCGGAAAGGGCTATCGAGCAACCCTGCGGGATAGCTAGAATCTGTAGGATCACCATTAAAATTTAAAATATTTTGTGAAATAACAGGAGATCCCGCGTTGCCATCTAATTTGGCTATCGGGGAGTCATATTTAGCGCTGTTTGGGCTATTTATCGTAATATATTTTCCTGTATTCATATCAATAGCACACCAATCTAATATTGAGTCACCTGAAAGAATCGCCGCATCATTATTTGGGATAACTTGAATTTCACCTGCATGTAAACGAACACCCGTTTGCCATTCCCAAAGGTTGCCAACAAGATCACTGATCCCTGTCAGCTGATGATTATGATGCCAACTTTTCCATTGTGTTTCTGTACGTGTGGTCGGTGTGCCCTCACTGCGACCAATCGCTAAACCATCAATACGGGAGCGACTTTCATCAATATTAAGGTAATTTCTGCCATAATCTGTATTTCCTTGCACAATATAATTATTTTGATTAATAAGTGCAGTTAATGCACACCATTGTGCGTTAGTACTAATATGGCAACCTTGTCCGCTTTTCTTGGCTAAAGATTGAAATTGCAATAAATCGAGATTGCAGGCGGGTATCTGATTAGGTTGGCTCACTAACTCGCCATCCCGTAAACTGGCAGAATAGCAAGAGTAAAAAAAAGCATCGATAGCTTTATTATTTACGATAAATGCAGGATGAATACCGCTACCTAGGTTTTTATCTATCGTTTCTAAATTAAAACGAGGGACAATAAATACATAATTAGGTTGGCCTTTAGGGCTGTAAATTATTGTTCGTTGGCCATTGCTTTGTTTTTCAACTTGCTGACGTAGCGGATCAGGGGAATAAATCATTGTTGTATAATCCTTTTATTAAAGTGAAACCCAGTAACCTTCTTCCCACTCAACGGGCAGAAATTGCTCAGTAAAAGACTGAAAAACGTTATTGGCATCAAGATCCGCAAACAACGTTGGATATAACCAATTAGCAAATTTTAAAATAGCGATAAAACCGAAGGGGCTGTCATAGAAAGTGTGCCAAATAGCATGAACTTGCCGTTGTTTCACTGCTGTGAGTGTTTTAAAAGCGTTACGCTCCATTAACAGCCGAAGTTTTTGCCGAGCAATTGATAAATTAGCGCCCGGCCCTAATCCAACCCAATTACCCTTTGGGTTATAACCACTCCAGTCAGTTCCCGTAACAATCACCATTTGTGCCTTAGTGTGAATAATGGTTTCCTGATTAAGCACGCCATAAGTGGTACCAATATATTGGCTTGCCACATTAACCCCTCCAGCAAAGGTTAAGAACTGTGCAAAATTACCATTACCATACGCGAAGCAACACTCCTCGGAAAAGCCAGCAGCTCTTTCGAGTAGCACGTTTATCGCTTCAGGTTTAGCGCTCATTAAGCGAGTTTTTACAATATCTAAATGTGTCTTAATAAACTGATTTATTTGCTTAGCTCGGTTTTGTAGCCCTAACACCTCCGCCATAATTGAAATACTTTTGGGTGTATTGGCAATAGGATCAATGCTCATATCAAGTACGATGACTGAGACACCAGCCCGCTGTAATAAGGTCAGTAAACCATTAGCTTGGAGCCCTGCGTACGTACCTGTCGTTGTGAAAATAATGTTAGGTTTCAATGCCAAGACCGTTTCTAAATTAACCTGAGCTCCACCAATCGCTGGCAAGTGAGGAAGCATTTTTATATCAGGAAAAGCATGACTGTATTGCTGATAACTACGTAAGTCAGCGGTACGGAAATTATTTGGGATCGCCACTAGCTTTTGTAAGAAATGGCGACCACGTAATGTTGCATAGAGAAAAACTAATGAAGAATCGGCTAAATAGATACGCTCAATCTTTTCGGGATACTCAACAGAACGATTGAGAATATCCCTAACGACGGGCCTTTTTTTTGCAAGGACAGAAGATGGCACTGCACTCAGTACCATTGTTGCCAATCCGGCTTTGATGAAATCCCTTTTGGAAGCTGTCATATATTTTTTACCTAAGGGAATTAAAAATAATAATTGAGCGTAGTCAGTAACGTTCTATCGGTGCCAATACTGCAATAAGTCGCGCTAGTGCAACTCGCAATATAAGATTTATTGGTGATATTACTCACAGTGACACCCAGTTCCATTCCGACTAATTCAGGCACTAAGGCATCCATTTGGTATCTAACGCTGATATCTCCTAACCATACCGCAGGAACCTTAAATGTATTGGTATTATCACCCCATGTTTCCCCTAAATAGCGAACACCTACCCCCACTAGAGCGCCATCTAAATAAGGTGAATGAAAACGATAATCTACCCATGCAGAACCACTATTCTTAGGCACTTGAACAGGGTGCTTGTTCAGAACTGAGAGGTCTTGGCTTTCTGTGATTTTGTTATCGGTATAAGCATAATTAAGCATCATATTGAGTGAAGGGGTGATTGCGATCCGACTTTCGAAATCAATGCCACGGGAACGCACTTTACCCGTTTGGTTATAGTAATCAGGGTTTAATGGGTTATGCGTGGTGACATTTTTTTGCTCAAGTTCATATGCGGCAAGACTTAGCATTAAATCGCCTGATTGGTTTTGGTATTTCAGCCCTAATTCTGTTTGTTTTGATTCAGTGGGAATAAAGGAGTGACCTTCAGCATCGGTTCCTAAAACAGGATCAAAACTGTCAGAAATGCTGATCCACGGTGAAAAACCACTTTCGAAAGCATAGGTGAGCCCAATACGTTGACTCCATGCTGATGTATCATTTTTTTGTGTTGTTTTTGTGAGGTTATTATCGGTATCTAAATACGACCAATCGTAACGACCGCTGAGGATCAAATCCCATTGCTGCCAACTGAGTTGATCTTGTAAATAAATACCATAACGATCAAAACGTTGAGTTGTTGATGTGCGAGAGACTGGATAAGGTTGAAACTCAGGATGATGTGGTTTTATCCATGGATCAAAACTTACCGTTTGTGACCCCCACCAATCTTTATCAAGTTTTCCTGTTTGATAATCAAAACCAGAAAGTAATTCATGATTTACTGAGCCTAACGTTAATTTATAAACCAATTGGTTATCAGCCACTAACGTTTTAGATTTACTTGGTGAATCTTGATACACCGCTGTTAGTAAGCGGTCTCCCGCTAGAAATCCACGAGTAAAATCGCGTTTAATATGCGTATCAACATCCGAATAGCGCATATTCTGTTTGAACGTAAAGGAAGGTGTGATCTGGTAGTCAACGAGTGAAGTGATAGACCATTGGGTTCGCTCTGATTTCTCATGCTGAGGATCACTGTAGTTTTGAGTCAAATCTAACTTGCCGTTCGAGTTAGGCAGTAAACCTATCCCTTGAGCAGGCAATGTATTGTAGTGTCCCATATGAGGGTCACGTTGATATTGACTTAAAACGGTCCAACTGAACTCGTCACTAGGCTGCCAAGTGATGGAAGGTGCCAGTAAGTAACGGGATTGCTTAGATGAATTAACTTGTGAATCGCTAGAGAGTGCCAATCCATTTATTCTATACAATAATGTTTCGTCATCATTCAATGCATCGGTTGAATCAAACCTAACCGCATTATTATCAAAATTGCCTTTTTGAAATTGAATTTGATGGGAGCCTTGAGCGATTGGTCGACGAGACTGCATGTTGATCACACCACCTGCACCTCCTTGACCATAAAGAGCAGATGATGGGCCATGAACCGCTTCAATACTATTTAACGTCCACGAGTCAATTTGCGGCCCCCAAATTCCACTATTACCAATGACCCGTAAACCATCTAAATAATAATCGGCGTCAAACCCACGCATTTTTGAAAAATCGATACCGCTACCAAATGCCCCATATTTTTCACTGGTCACCCCTGCGCTATAACGTAAAGCCTGACTCAGAGATTCTGATGGTAATGTATCCATTTGCTCACGTTTGATCACCGAAACAAATTGAGGTGTCTCTAATAATGAAGCTGAGCTTTTGGTTGCCGTGGATTGTGTCTTAGTGGCATACCCTCTTGGTTCGGTATCGCTATTTTCTGTCGCAGTGACTACTAATACATCAGCTGTTGAACTGGCATTAACCGTACTTGAACAAATTAACGCAGAAGAAATCATTAAACCAATGGTTGTCTGTATGTAGCGTTGGGAAGTGAAATTATCCATACAATATAAGCCAATGAAGTAAAGATGAAATTTTAATGGCGCTAGCATAGATCGTCGACCGACCACCGGTCAACTTAATTAATAATCATTTGCATTTAAAAAGACAAATTTATCATCAATATAGCAATGAAGGATATAGTTAACTATTTGATATTTAGCAAAATATGTCTTCATAAAAAGAAGACATAAAAATTAGCTAAATAATATTCTCGAAGAGATATCTGACAAATTTAACTAAGAAGTAGACGGAAACGCTGATAAAGGATCTCACCTAAATTATGCTGATTGTATTCCGTAGTATTTGATAAGTTATCAACAGCAGCATGCATAGCATGATAGAGCATTGTGGCCATTAGCTCTGGAGGCAAAGCCGGCCATTGTTGTGTTTTTTCACCGAAAGCCAGAATAGCTTTAATTTGCTCAACAGCTCTGGTTTCATGATCATTGCCACGCCCGTGATATTCATCGTGAAAAAGCATGTCATGAATATTTTGCTTTTCAACATAGTATGTAACGCTGTTTTCACACCACGATTTCAATTTCGCGTAGGCACTGTCTTGTTTGTCCAGTTCAGCTTGAATATGCCCTAAATACCAATCCATATAACGGGTACGTAACGCTTCCATAATGTCGTTTTTAGATTGAAAATAGTGATAAAAAGTCCCTTTTGCAACATCAGCAGACAAGACAATCTCACTGACTGTGGTACTCACAAATCCTTTAGAAAGAAACAGTTTCTCCGCTGCATTCATCAGGTCATCTAACCGTTCTTCTGCGGGTTTTGTTCTTGGCTTTTTAGGTTGTATTGTCATGATATTTCTCTTAATGCTATGTAGCGAACAGCGGAGGTAAAAAGCCATCATAGCATTTAATGTAAACATACTTAAATCTATACTCTGAATAGATGAAATCGCAAACTATTTTTCCCTCTAAAAGTTAGATTTTAAAAGGTATTTTACCCCTTGCTACATGCACCCTAAATTTATTAAATAGCGATACAATTCTGCTTGATCAAATTTTGGTTGCTCAATACCACTTCCCTGCAAAAATTGCTCTGTATTATCGCTCATAAAATGGTATGTATATTGATATAATTCAATCAAGCTCTTATCGTTATATATAGGTTTTTCAAACACTGCCAACATGCTGTAAAGTAATGAGTTAGAGTCATTTATGCACATTTCGCACCACTGACTTAATGGTAATCGTTCGAATTGATAATTAAAGTAATTTTCTAAAAGGATAAAAAAATCATAATTAAAATAGATATAAATTAAATGTAACTAGCGCTAACCATTACTGTGTGAGGATTATTGATATACCGACTAAATTGTGTTGATAATGATGAGTCTTTAACATTAGGCTTTGACCATTGAATATTAGTCAATCCTGATTTTTTAAACGCATTATTAAGAACTTCATAAGACCAATACCAACCATTAATAATATGTGGCGTATTATACAGAAGATGCAATTGAAACGTTGAGCCATCTTGATAAGGGGAATCGCTTACTATTTTAAACCCATATGGCACATAATAATCAGAGATGATCGAATATTTCGGATTTAATGGTAATGTTAATAACCGTCCACCTGGGCGAATTAGCTTAACCATATTATTAACCATACTTTGCAATTTTTCACGGCTGCCCGCATAAGGAAGAACATAGACACCTAACACTAAATCAAATTGCTGTTCTAAGTTATCTAATGTTGATACATATTCAATACCGAGAGGATTGATTAATTCTTTGTTTCTCGCATATTCCAACATCCCATTCGCTATATCATAACCTACAACACGTTTGGCTCCCCGTTTTTTCAATAAACATGCGTAATATCCAGAGCCACAACCGAAATCTAAAACACTCATTCCAGATATATCACCAAGCATTTTTAATACAGAAGGAATCTCTATTTCTTTCCTGAATGGTAAAATATCCATATTGTCATAAATAGGAGCTAAAAGATCAAATTGTGACATATCGTTGTTTATCACTCATATCATGTTTATTATATTAATGATAATTTAATCTTTAAAAAAACAAATAGAAATAATAAAAAAAATCAATTATAAATATAATTTAAACATAAGCTATATCTCAATAAATATATTAATGATACTCATAAAATTTTAAATATATACTCTAAATAATTCGAGATGCAGTTAGCCGACAAGTGAAGATAGGCGGGGAGCATAGATAAACTCTGTGACTCAACTCACTGAGTGTAGTCAACAATCCTGCAACTTGAAGTATAACGAGTATATAGCATCTAAACTTTATTGAAATAACATAAGAGAGGAAATATAAAGGTGCCAACTATCTTCAGGCACCTTTATAATTTATTCATCCAACATTAATAGTTGTTGAACTAATGAAATGCAGGTTAAAAAACGGCTATCGTAATCAGGCGACTCAACACGAACAAATTCAACATTGTTCTTATGTAACATTTCAATTAACAATGATTGAAACTCTTGGCGATCCTTATTGCTACCTAAGCTGCGTAGGCCATCTGCAACCCATGGCGTGTTATTTTCCAAAACGATCACTAAATCGAAACGGTATTCGTCGATCAGTGCCTGTACAAATGGATGCTCTTTCCCTTCATAACGCTTACAAAAGGCTTGAGTGGTAATAAAATCCGTATCAATAAAAGCCACTTTATTGGCGTATTTAACCGCAAAATCAATATATTGGGCATGGCCTAATGCAATTTTGTCATAGTCCGAATATTGCAATGCCATCTCATTTCCGCCTAAATGGGAAAAAACGTAATCGCGCCCAAACTCCCATGCACTGGTAGTATTAAAAATGTTGGCTAGCTTATTGACTAAGGTTGATTTGCCGCTTGACTCTCCCCCCAGTATTGCAACTTTACGAACAAAGAACGGCTTCACTTCAGTAGGAATATAGTCCCAATAACGGAATGGTGCTTGGCGAATTTGATTACCACTAATATTCATAAAGGTACGTTCAGGATCAATTAGAATAGTTTCTATTCCCAAATGCTCTTTATAACGAGGGGCATCATTGGTTTCGCTAGAATAGATATAGCTTGGATGAATATTGTTCTTGTTTAAGAACGCTTTCATACCATCACTCCATACTTGCCAACCATGTGGATATGGCTCTATACCTTGCTCATCAAAGGAATGAATATGAATATTTTTTTGGTATTTAAATGTCTGTAATAACCAACGCAGACGATCACTCACCGTAGGCTGTTGTGACATTGAACTGTTCATAAACAGATCTTTATCGCGTGGCTCGTCATGACAGAGAATAACGTGTAGTTCATCCACTTGGCTACAGGCGCGCTGGATCAAATAGATATGCCCTGTATGCAAGGGATAAAATTTACCAAATACGACACCGATAGTTTTCTGTTTATTTGGGTACTCTAATCCAAGAAAACGGTGCAAAGCGGCAATTTTTTGCGCACTAGGACTTTTAATTTTATCGTTAATTAGCTGGCTCAGATAACCTTTGGTCATGTCAGAGGCATCAGCAACTTGTTGGAGCGTATAGCCAGCCTGCTTAATTGCATTCTTCAGATAATCAAATTCAGCCATCTATTTTCCTTTACTCATAGAGTTCATCCATTACACTTAGCGCATCTGCAAGTTTTTTTACTCCGTATACTTTCATATCAGGTGGAGATTTTTTAGGCATATTAGCATGCGGTACAATTGCACGTTTAAAACCATGCTTTGCCGCTTCAGAAATACGTTCTTGCCCACTAGGTACGGGACGGATTTCACCAGCTAAGCCAACTTCACCAAAAACCACCAAATCTCTTGGTAATGGACGATCACGAAAACTGGAAACTAACGAGAGGAGTAACGCAAGATCCGCGCTGGTTTCAGTCACTTTAACCCCTCCGACGACGTTAACAAACACATCTTGATCCGACATTTGCAAGCCACCGTGACGATGTAAAACAGCCAATAAAATTGCTAGTCTGTTTTGCTCTAAGCCAACGGCAACACGACGTGGATTAGACATCATCGAGTGATCAACCAAGGCTTGGATCTCCACCAGCAATGGTCGAGTCCCTTCCCATACCACCATGACTGAACTACCAGATGTAATTTCATCACCACGGCTTAAAAAAATTGCCGATGGGTTATTCACCTCTTTCAGGCCTTGTTCCGTCATGGCAAATACCCCTAATTCATTAACTGCGCCAAAACGGTTTTTGTGGCTGCGCAATGTCCGAAAACGGTTATCGGCATCACCATCTAACATGATTGAGCAGTCAATACAGTGTTCGAGTACTTTAGGGCCTGCCAAAGAGCCATCTTTGGTCACATGACCCACCATAATAATAGCTACCCCACGGGTTTTTGCGAAACGAGTCAAATAAGCGGCAGTTTCTCGAACCTGAGCAACACTACCCGGTGAAGATTGAATATCTGCCATGTGCATGACTTGTATTGAGTCGATCACCATCAATTTTGGCTGCTCTTGCTCCGCAGTAAGGCATATTTGCTCAATACTGGTCTCTGACAGCATATTCAATGAATCAGTCGGTAGACCAAGACGATGCGCACGCATTGCAACTTGCTGTAGGGATTCTTCCCCTGTCACATAGAGGGTTTTCATTTCACGAGACAACAAACACATCGTTTGCAGCAATAGTGTACTTTTCCCCGCGCCGGGGTTACCACCGATAAGAATGGCACTTCCTGGTACCACCCCGCCCCCTAGTACGCGGTCAAATTCTTTAAAACCCGTTGAAAAACGTGGTAGCTCTTCAAGACTGATGTCTGATAATTTTTGGACGCGACTCACGCCAGCCGCATTGCCTGCATACCCAGTTAATCGATCATTACGTGAAGAGGAGCTACTTGAGGCAAGGCGCACTTCTGTAATGGTGTTCCATGCATGGCAGGCACTACATTGCCCTTGCCAACGCGGGTAATCTGCCCCACATTCATTACATACAAATGCCCTTTTTGCACCTTTTGCCACAATATCGCTCCTTATTGCTCTGTTACCAACATATTCACTAAATTAACTCAGACTAACCAACAAACATCAATGTTTTAATTATCATTGCGCAAAAAAACTCCACCATGTGTAATATTCTAAATAGTTCGTGTTGTGGCTAGGCGGCAAACGAGCTAGTCCCTAGAAGCATACACAAGTATGTGACTAGTGCGAGTGAACGCAGTCAACAACACCACGGCGCGAAATATGACGAATATTAGCGTTCTTCGTGTTTTAGGCTGCCATGTGTAATATTCTAAATAGTTCGTGTTGTGGCTAGGCGGCAAACGCGCTAGTCCCTAGGAGCATACACAAGTATGTGACTAGGGCTAGTGAGTGCAGCCAACAACGCCACGGCACGAAATATGACGAATATTAGCGTTCTTCGTGTTTTAGGCCACCACTAAGCACACACATCACTCCCATGAGATCGGCGTGACGGATAGCCACCTTCGCTCTAGCATACACCTTCGGTTTTGCATGATAGGCAATACCCAGCCCAGCCTTACGCAGCATTTTTAAATCGTTAGCCCCATCGCCAATCGCTACGGTTTGTTCTAGTGGGATTTCCAGCTTTTCTGCCAATTTCACTAAAGTTTGTGCTTTATATTTGGCATCCACTATCGGTCCTTTAACTTTACCGGTAAGTTTGCCGTCTTTGATTTCAAGTTGGTTGGCAACAGCAGCCGCTAATTTCAATTGTTGACGTAAATTATCAGCAAAGAAGGTAAAGCCGCCCGATGCTATAGCGACATGCCAATCCATCGCTTGCAGTTTTCTGACTAGGCTAGTTAAACCAGGCATCAATGGTAGTGTGTCCATGACTTGTTGGAGGATCATCACATCAGCGCCTTTTAGCAGCGCCACTCGTGCTTTCAGGCTTTCAGTAAAATCGAGTTCACCTTGCATCGCACGCTCGGTAACCTCAGAAACCTGCTCGCCAACGCCATACAAACGTGCTATTTCATCAATACATTCGATCTGGATTGCGGTGGAGTCCATATCCATTAACAAGATCCCCGGTGAACGCAAGCGCGGGATCTGACCTAATGGCACAACATCCAATAAACTTTCATCTGCCAATTTTTTAATTCGAGGTGTGATGCTACCTGCGATGCGAACCACTTGATAATCATCAATTCGCCATGATGAAACGATGACTATTGCTATGCCTAAGCGTTGTTGAAAATCACTGATACGTGCTTTATCTAAACCGCGACCATACAATAACCAACCGCTATCTCCTGCGCGGTAATCTAAAGGCATCACTTCTTCCCCGCTCAGCGATAATGGCAACCCCGGCCATTTGTGAATTTCATCGGGTAAATAGCAATAGGTCAAACTCGTTGACATGAAAATTTGCTCCTGTAATCGACTCAATGTTTTATAATAAAATTATGCCTAAAACTATCCTATCTTCATAAGCTCTGGCACCATGATGCCAGAGAATAGTCAAAGAGCACTTAATGATTTCTATGAAACTAACCTTCAAGCTTCACAAAACAGTCATAATTGTTATCTGTGTGGCATTAATTGCCTTATTAATGCATGGTATTTCCTATTTAGGAAACAGCCAAAACCAAAACCGCGTTGAGCAATACAAACAGCTAACCCGTGTTTTAGCCGAGCAAGTGGCTTTCAGCTTATCCGATTATATCGTTTCAGGCAGCAAAGATTTTAATCGCGAACGCATTATCGCTAATTTGAATAACATTACGAAAGACCAATATATTTTGGATGCAAGTATTTACTCCGCTAGTGGCACATTGATTGCTAGTGCAGGGGAAGCAGTCCCTGTGCGTGAGAGACTGGCCATTGATAACAATCAATCAATTCACCCCTTCCAATACCAGTTAGTGGTGCCTGTTCCGGGAAAAGAAGAACCTAAAGGTTACCTACGTCTAACCATTGATACAGAGCTATTAACCACTGAAATTCAGCAGGCTGATAATAGCACCAACGTTTTACGTTTCTTTATTTTGTTGGCGACCTGCATTGGTATCGTATTAGCAAACACCTTATTCCGCGCCAAGAAAAAGAAAGGAAAAAACATGCCTCCGCAATTGGTGGTCAATGAAGACAATACCAACGAAGAAGAAAGTACGGCGAGTAGCCAACTAAGAAAACCGAACTCAGAGAAGAAAAAAGCGGAGCAGCGTCCTCATCGCCCTAAAAAACGTAGAGCGAAAAATCAGACTAATAAACCAAAAGTACCAGAACAAAAGGGCTGAGCAATGTCTCAGCCACCTTATTAAATCGATGTGGTATCAAATACAATTGGCGCGATCAACTCGACTCGCCCATCAATTAACATCGTTTCAGGGGGAGCGGGAAATGGCGCTGCACGGTTGATCGTCGCAATCGCTTCCTTATCTAAGATTTTAGTGCCAGATGAATTAATTAAACTGGCACTTACCACTTCACCTTGACTATCGACAGTAATTTTAACCTGAGAAACCCCAGTTGAGCGGAAACGTAAGGCTGCTCTTGGATAGCGCTTCGCTTTAGCTAAACGCTGATGAACCTCACTTTGCCAGCCATGGTGACCACTGATTGCCGCAGAAGCATGGCTCGAAAAATTAGCACTATTATGAGACTCACGACCTGCCGCTGGCACTGAAGTCACCGCCGATTCTTGTGTATTTACGGGAGCTTCTTCTACGACTTTTTTAATCTGTGCCGGTTTCTTTTTGGGTGGGCGTTTTTTTTCACTTACCTTAGTTAAGCTACCGTTATCAACTAATGGTGTTTCCGGTAGTTTTTCCGTTTTTTCAATCACATCTGGCAAAATCTCTTCACGAGTTGCCATTTGCTGTTTAGGGGCATGGTTAACTTCAGGCTCTGAGTGCTGCTCAAGTTGATAAACCCCCAGTTGTAGAGATATTGCAGGCGGTAAAACCCCTGTTTTTGGCAGGTTTGTCGTAAACCAACCAATAAGCATGACTGCAATTGTTCCATGGAAAAGAAGACTTAAAAACAAACCGCCCAACGGACGTAAAACCGGGCGCTCAATCTTGCCCGCAATACTGCTCATATTTTGCCTCACGACTTTATTTTTTGCAGATTATAGGCATAATACGAACGAAAATGATATTCATTATTATTAACCCTTTGTCAAATTTTCAATCAAACGATTGATTTTTAAAAGTATTATTACAATAAGCAATTTAAATTCATCATTGAATGTGTGATGCACATTCGTAACTTTTTTGGCACCAGCGAAAATGACGATCGATAAATCCCTTGCCCGCAAAATCAGTGGGGCATATCAGTCAACTTATAGCCAGCTTGTCCGCTTTTTCCGCAATCGGCTAGGTAATAGCAATGATGCTGATGATTTATCACAGGATGTGTTTACACTATGGCTTAACAGAAAAGAACAATCTCCGATCAAAGAGAGTCGTGCTTATTTGTTCAAAATCGCCAATCATGTCTTAATTGACCATTGGCGTCGTAACCAACGTCAGGCAAAATCAACCGTCGAGGTTGATGAAACCTTGATGGACCAAAATCTAACCGATACACAAGCAGATCCTAGTGAGATACTAGAGCAGCAACAACGTATTCAATGGTTAAGTGATGCGATAGAAAGCTTACCCCCTAGGCGACGAGAGGCTTTTTTGTTATATCGGTTCGATGGCTTATCACAAAGCGAGATCGCAGAGCGCATGGAAATTTCTATTAGTATGGTAGAAAAACACATTGCAGCTGCTTTAGTCCACTGTAAAAAGCATCTTGATAATCAGAGCAATAAAAATTAATGACTCACACATCGATACACGAGCCAGATGATCTAGACACAATTGATGAACAAGCTGCACTGTGGTTTACGCGCAATCACAGTCAACAGCTGACCTCAGAGCAAGTGGAGCAGTTTCAACTGTGGCTAGCCACATCACCAGAGCACGCTAAATCCTATGAGGCAATTGCGGGTGTTTGGCGTGAATTCGATGCGATGCCTAGGCCGGCAACTAATATAAACAAACCGAAAAAAGGCCTGTTTTTTCGGCTTTGGCGACCATTGGGAAATACCCTTGCCGCCTTGTTTATTGCCGCGGTGCTATTTCTACCCTATAGCCATCTTCCATCCATGCTATTGAATAATATGACTCTTGTCGCTAATGAAGCACCAAAAGAAGTCATATTATCCGATGGTTCCTCGCTATTTCTCAATCGCCAAACACGCATCCGTGTCGCTTATGAAACCGAAGTTCGTCAAATCTATTTAGACAGCGGCAGCGCCTATTTCAAAGTTAAATCTAATCCCTATCGCCCATTTGTGATCCTAGCGGATGAAAGACGTATTCAGGTGATTGGTACGGAGTTTGAAGTTGATAAAGCGCACCAACAAATTGCCGTTAGTGTTAACAAAGGCATTGTTAGCCTACAAACAGGAAAACAGCAGCCAACCATTTATTTATTTGCTGGTGATAATGCCGTCAGCTTAGCCGCCAATAGCCCAGCTAAGGTGAGTAAAGTAACACCGTTCGATATTGCCAGATGGCGCTTTGGTGAGCTGAGTTTCACTGATAAGCCCTTATTTGAAGTACTTGCACAACTGAAAACCTATTCCCCTATCAACGTTGAGCTTTCCCCTCCAACACTCGCACAAAGTAAGATTTCAGGGCGCATCAATTTACACCAACCCGATCAATTCTTCCAAGCGCTCCCGATGCTATTACCTGTCCAAGTCGTTTATCAAGACAAAAATAACGTATTGATTATTCAAAATAAAAAAAATAAATGAAAATTATTTCGATTTGTAGGTGAGGATAATTCTCATTTAACCCTCTTCCTAAGCAGTTGTTATTGATTTAGCAATTTTTCAGCACACGATTTGTGCCGCTTAGGAATAAGGGATACTCATGTCAATTCGATTCACACACCAACGGCTTAAGCCTCTTGCATTATTGGTTGCAGCCAGTACTGCAATAGTTTGCCAATCAGCAATAGCGCAAGAGGTTACATTTACACTACCAGAACAACCACTTGCGACTTCTGTCGCGCAAATCAGTCAGCAAGGACAAATTCAATTACTCTATAATAAAAACCAACTTAATGGATTACGTGCACCAGCACTATCAGGTAACTACACCGCACAAACCGCATTACAAAGAGTACTTATCGGTAGTGGATTAGAACTGATCAATGAAAATGGTGTATTAGTCATTCGTCCACAAAACCTCAATCAAGGCACATTAGTGCTACCCGAGACCCAAGTTTCAGGTGTGGTACAAAACCATCCTGCTACTGATGTGATGTCTGCACCTCAATATGTAACTTCTGAAGAGATCAGCCAACGCAATACGGGTGATGGCAATATCACTGATTTAATGAAAACCAACCCAGCCGTTCAGTTTGCTAATAACGACAGCAACTCCATGAACCAAGGAGAAATAAAACCTTCTCGTATCTCAATTCATGGTTCTAGCAGTTACCAAAATGCTTACCGTCTTGATGGCGTGAGTTTTAATAATGACTTTGATCCCGCAGACAATGGCCTTGGTGAAACTGCCACACGGTTAAGCAGTAGCGATCAGGGGATTTATATCGACAGTCGTCTAATCGACAGCATGGCAGTGTATGACAATAACATACCTGTTGAGTTTGGTGGCTTTACTGGAGGGACTGTTGAGGTCAATAGCCGTCGCTGGCAAGGTGAAAATAGCGCCCATGCCTATTATCGATTAACGCGTTCGGGTTGGAATAATTTGTTCCACGATCCCTCTCTCGGTATCAACACCTCTAAAAATGACACAGCGAACCCTGCTCGTTTCCAAAATCGCTATGATAAAGATGATTTCGGCGGCTGGTTTGAATTAGGTGTCAGTGAAAAATCAGGTATTGTCTTCTCCGCATCTCGCCGTAGCTCTACGATCCCAATGACAGTGACTGGAGGTGACTCTGTCATCTTTGATGAAAACAACCAAGTACAAATGGTTGATTTTGCATCAGGTGAAAAAAAACAGCACCGTACATCTGATAATTACTTCCTGAAATACTCGCTCGATCTTACCGACAAAAGCACGTTAGATCTTTCTGCTAATTATGCATCTTATGATAGCCGTCTATTTTCTGCTTCTGTGATGAATTCAGGCTATGGCTCAACCCATGATGGGCTAGGGTTTACCGCGGTCTTTAAACATCAATTTGATATTGGTCAATTAGAGTTAACCGCCAATACTCAAGAGCTAAAAGATGAGCGTACAGATGACCAAAAATATTCACTCACTGTGCGTGCGATTGATTATCAAACTTGGCAAACCGCAGAGAGTAGTAGTGGTGGTTTAGGGGATTTAACCTCAAAACAAAAAAGCCATGGTTTAAAGAGTGTGATGCGTTTCAATACCATTGAAGATGGTTTAGGGCTCACTCATAAACCGACATTAGGCGCTGAGCTTAATTTCACCAAAGGAACTTACAAGCGCGATAAAGATTACTTCCGTTATACCTATACAGGTAGCGTAGATAATAACGCCACCTACAGTGGTTACCTCAGTAATGTCACCCGCTTCCAAGCGGGAGAACACTCCGCTGACTATACCAATTACGCGTTCTTCCTTGATGACAACATTCAATTTGGCAAACTAACGTTGCGTCCGGGGGTTCGGGTTGATCGAGATGACTTTGTAAACCGTACTAACATAGCACCTCGTTTATCGGGTAACTATGACGTCTTTGGTGATGGAAAAACCCAAATTATTGCGGGGGCTAACCGTTACTACGGCCGCTCTATGCTGACCTATGCGTTATATGGCGCACAAAATGATGGCATGCAAATATGTAATAGCTATGGTGAGTTTGATCCCTGCTCTCTTGATCCTAACAAAAACGATTGGGATAACAAAAAAGATTACGAAGGTATTGATTCACTAAAAACCCCATATAACGATGAGCTGACTGTTGCACTGCAACAAGAGGTGCTGTCGACAACATGGCGCTTGCAATATGTACATCGTGAAGGCTATGACGAGGTCAGAACCCGCACCAAATATGACACTCGTGATGCTGATAAACGCAGCATTCGCTCATTTGATAACGGTGGACGCAGCTCACATGATACCGTGACGCTTTCTGTCAACAATAGCCAACCGTGGGAATGGGCAGAAGCTTCTCATGTGATGACCGCATCACTCACATGGCAACAAAGCGAAAGTAATACCCCCAAAGATTCAGGCTATAACGCATTCGATCCAGCGAATAAGGTTAATCTCAATAAAGTGTGGTATGACGGTAAAGTTATCGACGCATCCAAATTACCTTCAACCAGTTTTAATTCCCCCTTTAAATTCAATTTAGAGTTGACCAGTGTTTGGGATGATTACGATCTGACTTGGTACAACCGCCTGCAATGGTGGGGAGCGCGTAACCAAGCCGTCCGCTATGACAATGCTTATGCCTTTGATCCTGAATATGGGCAAGTTCGCAAATACACCAAGCAACATTTCACCAGTAAATACACATGGGATACGCGCCTCGGCTGGAAACCAGACTTTGCCTATGGTTTTGGTTTCTCCGTTGAAGTGAACAACATCCTAAATAATAAAAATATTGCTGACCGTTTTGTGTTTGAAGACAGAGTGTTGAAATCTTATGACCCCGGTCGCCAGTTCTGGCTACAGGTTAACTATGACCTTTAAACACCCTCTATAAATTTTAGTTAGCAATGTGAGCTATTAAAACGTCATGAAGACATTAAAACAATTTTTCTACTTAGTTAAACCATTTTGGGGGCAGCGTTCTGCCCTTCTCTGCTGGCTATTACTTGCCGCTTCACTGGGGCTGACACTCTCTTCAGTGTGGTTCAACGTGAAAATGAACATGTGGAATGGCGACTTCTATAACGCCCTGCAAAAACTGGATGGACAGGCACTCTATGGCCTACTGCAATATTTTGTCGTGTTAGTGAGTGGTTTGATCTTAGTGGTCGTTATGGGGAACTACCTCAAACAAATGTTAATCATCCGTTGGCGTAAAGGTATGACTGAACAGGTACTTAGCCGCTGGTTATCGCCCAATAGCAAACACTATATGTTACGCCTAACCTCACAAGAGCCTGATAACCCAGACCAACGTATTGCAGAAGATATTCGCTTACTGATTGAATCAACACTGAATTTGTTAGTCACCTTCTTACATTCCATGCTGACACTGGTGTCATTTGCCACCATTCTATGGACCCTTTCAGGTAGCTTGTCCTTTCAATTTGCGGATAGCGACTGGACAATTCCCGGTTATATGTTTTGGGCTTGTATCATTTACACCATTATTGGTATTGCGCTCACTCAATGGATTGGTTTCCCACTACGCCGTTTAAATATGGATAAGCAGCGTCGCGAGGCCGATTACCGTAGCACGCTGATCAATTGCCGCCAGCACGGTGATGCCATCGCAGGTCAGCGAGGCGAAAGCCAAGACAAAAAAGAGTTGATGCATCGATTTGGTGAAATTGTTGGCAACTGGAATCGATTGATCCGTTGTGAACGAAACTTGTCCTTCTATACCGTTGGCTACCAACAAGTGACCGCGCTGGCCCCTGTCTTACTTGCGCTGCCTAAATTCCTTGCTGGTGAAATTATGTTAGGTGGATTAATGCAACTTCGCCAAGCCTTTAGCAGCGTTGCCACCTCACTAGGTTGGTTTATCTTTGCTTACAAGGAGATAGCGGCTTGGCAAGCTACAATTTCGCGACTGTATAATTTTGTGATCTTATTGGAAAACGATAAAGCTGCACAAGTTAGCATTACTGAGCAGCAGCCAGCTCTTAATGCAACGCTTTCCGTTTCAACGGCAGATAATCGCACCTTATTTGAACCGCTAACACTAACCGCTGCACAAGGGCAGTTGACTATTATTTCAGGCCGCTCAGGCATTGGTAAATCAACATTGCTGCGTACCTTAAGCGGCCACTGGCCATTCTTTACTGGCAACATTGAGCGGACAAACCATCTTATGTGGATCCCGCAACGGCTTTATTTACCCGTTAGCCGCCTAGAAAGTTTGCTCGCTTACCCAAAAGATAGCTCCCAATTTACAGAAGCCGACTTTAAACATGTGTTAAGCCAAGTTGGACTAGAAAAGCTACATCACCAGCTTAGCTTAGAAACGGATTGGCACAATCGACTCTCTGGCGGTGAACAGCAACGCATCATGTTTGCGCGTTTATTACTAAATCGCCCACCGCTGATGTTATTGGACGAAACCACTTCAGCGCTCGATGAAAATAGTGCCCTTGAAATGTTGCAACTGCTCAAAGCTCAACTCCCTGACAGCGCAATTGTATTGGTTAGCCATCAACGTTTTTTATGGCCATTAGCCGATCAGCAATTCCCATTAATTGAACCTCATAGGAACATCTGATTATGTTTCGTCAAATCACATTGACCGCCTTGATTGGCTTACTACTTAGTGGTTGTGCCAACCATGCCACTCACCGAGAAAATAAGCAGGCTCAGTTACCTGTTCGTAGCGATCTACAACATTATCAACTGGATAATGGGTTACAGGTTTATTTACTACAACGTAATCAACCGGGTGTAGAACTGCGTTTATTAGTCAAAAGTGGCTCACTACAAGAAAATGAACAACAGCTTGGATTAGCGCATTTTACTGAACATATGGCATTTAAAGGCACTAAGCACTTCCCCGGCACCACGGGTTTTAAACAACTGGAACAGCAAGGGCTAAAATTAGGCAGCCATGTCAATGCCATCACGAGTCTCAATTCAACACTGTATAAACTTTCACTGCCGAAAGCGACACCCGCACAAGTTTCAACAGGTTTACAAGTGATTGCTGATTGGGCAGCGAATATGACATTCGATCAGGAAGCATTTGAAACCGAACGCCCAGTGATTATTGAAGAGTGGCGCTTACGCCAAGGAATGGGCTATCGTATTAACGATAGCCTTGAACAGTTACGTTATCATGGCAGCCGCTATGCACAACGTAACCCGATTGGCTCATTAGATATTGTTCGTCAAGCACCGATCGAACAAGCTAAAAACTATTATCAAACATGGTATCAACCACAGCGCATGGCTTTATTAGTCATTGGTGATTTCAATAACAGTAAAGTACGTAACGACATCAATACATTGTTTGCGTTACCTCAACCTACTGTACCTTCTCAAGATAGCCCTGAGTGGAAGCAATTTGCCCATTCTACTCAGATGTTAATTCAACCTGTATTTGATAAAGAGCAGGGGGCGCGTTTTATTCAATTCGCACTACAAAAAGATGTGACTGCACCACTAAACACGCACCAAGGGCAATATGAAGACCTAATGGATAGCTTATGGCTAGCTATTTTGAATCAACGTTTTTCAGTGTTAGTTGATAATGGTGTTTTGCCTGCGATTAGCATCAATGAACAAGGATCAATGCTAGATAACCAGCGCCTCCAGCAGTTAATGATTATTCATCCTAAAGGTAGTGACTATACAGCTGCCACTGAAGTGCTATTTACTGAGTTACAACGTTTAGCAACAGAGCCCGTCACCCAAGAAGAACTGAATAGCGCACGTCAAGCAATGTTGAAAAAATTGAGTCAACAAGCCGCTTCAGAGCAGCGCTATACGAATGAATATTTAGCGGGACAACTCACTACGGCGCTTGAATACGATATGCCAATGTGGAATAAACGCCAACAGCTTGATAAAAGCTATCAAATGATAAACTCGGCCAAGCCACAAGATCTACAACAGCATGTTGCCAATTTACTTACTATCGCATCCCCTCGCTTGGCATTGATTGGCCCTGATACTGACGCAGCCACCTTTAATCGTTCAGCCTTCGAGCAGCAATGGCAAAGTATTCGTCACAGTTCTCCGGGACCATTCACATTGCGCTCGCAAGCAATCACCTTGCAATTACCCAATGTCATCAAAGGATCAATTAGCCAACAAACACCACTCCCTATTGCAAAAACAGAACGCTGGCAGTTAAGCAATGGCATCCAAGTGATTGTCAAAGCAGATAAAAATCTTAAAGATGATATTCAATTCAATTTACAACTTGCAGGTGGCCGTTCACTTGAAACAGTTCAAACAGCAGGATTAACCGATTGGGCGCTGAAACTGCCTGAAAGCAGTGGTTATGGTAAATACAGTGCTCGCGATCTCGCTTTGCTGGCGAAACAAAATCAAATCTCGATCCGCCCCTATAGTGAATTGCTGACACATGGTTTTCGCGGTAAAGCCCCCGTTGATAATTTAGAAATTGCATTGCAATTATTGCATCTGAAACTCACTTCACCACAATTTAGCGGTGAAAAACTTGAGCAGCAAAAACAATCATTTGCATTGAACTTAGCCAAAACGCCAGTTGAACGAACATTCCTAGATAATATTAATAAGGAAAGCTATCAGCATGGTGAATTATTAACTATTGACCCACAGGGTGGCTGGAAACACTTTACGGCAGGGCAACTCCAACAAGCAAACCGTCAGCTACTCACCTCAACGGCAGATATGACCTTAGTGATCACCGGTGCTGTCAATAGCAAACAGCTTAAGGCACAGCTAGAGCAGTGGGTTGCCTCGATCCCAGCCGATAATCGCCAGCTCGCATGGCATGATCAAGGGATCATGCCGAAGATGTCGAGTTTCAATAAACGTTATCCAATAAGTAGCAGTGATAAAAGCATGGTAAGCATTCAGTTTGCCGCTCCTGCACAGTGGACACAACAAGATCAATTGGCGATGCAATTGCTAGATACCGTAGTGAGTCAGCGCTTACGCAGTGAATTACGCGAAAAAGCCAGCGGCATCTATGCGCTTGGTTTTTCTCAAATGTTAGCCAAAAAACCACAGCCTTACTATTTTGCGCGACTCAATTTTACCACGTCTCCGGAACGTGCTGATGAGATGGCGCTAATTGCGCAAAAAACCCTTCAACAGCTACAAGCGTCGGGTATTAGTCATAAAGAACTTACTGAGGCCAAAAATATTTGGTTGACTGAAAATAAACAAGTGACGGATAGCTCAGGTTATTGGACAGAGGCTCTGGCACAGATTGCGTCTGATGATCAGCAGTATCAACGTTTAAACCAAGAAACTACGATAATTCATCAGTTGCAGATAGAAGATATTAACCGTATTGCTCATCAATATTTAGGGCAAAACACAAAAGTGTTTATGATGACACCTTAGTTAACTCAAGAAATCAACCAACGGAAGATTAATATTCAATCTGTTGGTTGATTTTAAACACGCTTTTCTAGGCTCTTGAGTAAAAAAACTATTATTGACTAATTTATCGTTAATTTTTTATTTATCCAAATTATAAATCTCTTGTATAAATGAGAAAATATTTCTTTAATACTAGTTTGTTCTATGGGTTTTACTTCCTGAAATTTCGGAAATAAATTTTTCGGCTCTGAAGTATCATACTGATAGCTCTCTTTCAATTCTCTACGTCTATCGTTAGCACATTGTTCAATAACTTCAATAAATTTTTCCTCAATATTTCCATCAATATATTTTGAAACTTTTCTTTTTAATTCACATTGATGAGATTCTATGAATTCAATTGATTGAAATTTGAAACTATCTATAATTGCTGCTTTAAACTCATATAGCTTACGTGGGGTAATTTCTTGTAAGCCAGAAACTGACCTTACCGCACTCCAAATCCTGCTTATTGGAGAATAGTTTTCCTTTATAACCACATAATATCTATCTAAATATTTATTAATAATTTCATCTATCTTTTTACAAACCACCTCATTATCATATTTTTTCAGTATTGATTTAGCCTCAACCATTTCCTTTTCAAACATTTCAGGAGTTTTACTTGACATCACCTCATTAAATCTCGCCTGAATTTTAGCCTCAATTTTACTTAATGATTTCAATGAGATAGTATTAAAAGCTATTTTACATAAAATCGCTTCCTCTATCGAGTGATAAAAGCGAATGCGTTTGAATGTAGGTTCAGGTTCTATTTCATGTAAAGTTGATTGATTTAATTGGCTTTCTGTAAGTAAACACTCACTGATAACTTTATTTATTTTCTCACGCACGGTTTGACTTTTCATTTCAGAAACCTGAAATTTAAGATCATCCATGCTTTTTTTGAAAACTTCATAATCGACACTGTTTTTTACCCGTCTAATTTTCTCTTCAATTTTACCCAATGATTTTTCTGAAATATTATCATTATTATTTTTTCTTTTAATTGATTCAAACAATGTATCATTGGTCTTTATATGATTAAACATAATTACCTTCCCTTTAAATAATCGTAATAGAAGTAATTTCAAAAGAGATAACTTATCTATCATTAACAATATATAAAAGGAAAGATAATACTAGCAAATATCGCTACAACATTATTTACACATAAACCTAATATTAGTTAAAACTATGATTTATTAATAGGAAAGAAAAAAATAAGAATAACTACAGTAGAAACAAAACGAAGTTTATGTTAAGATAATTAGTTAGGCTCATAGTAGACGATAAATAACGTCTGACATGAGCCTAAAATAAGTTTTTAAATCATTGGCTTACCATCTCGATACAGTAAGCACATATTATCGGTATGCTTCTGTGCCACCACCGTTGCAGTAATAATGCTGTGAGTGACATCATCAATAATATTATCGACAATACAATCAAAACTAATGGTTGTATCATCTAATATTGGTGCACCAGTGTGTAATGTATTCCATTCACCTAAGCTAAAACGTTGCTCGCCTTTATGCGTTTTGCTGGCAAATTGCATTGCTTGTTCATGCTGTGTTTCTGACAACACATTAACTGCAATCCCTTCACCAATGCTAATTTGCGGATGTGCACTCGCCGTTTTTCCTACACAAATCAAGAAACGAGGGGGATCAACACTCACTGAACAAAATGACGATGCGGTTAGCCCATTACGCTGCTCATCAGATTTCACTGAAATCACCGCAACAGGTAGCGCTAGCTTACGCATACCGAGTTTGAAATCATCAGCAGTTAACATACATCTTTCTCCCCGTTAAATGGCAATCTCAAACCTTTTGCCTCTAATCGTGGTAATACTTCTTGGCAGAAATATGGCAGCTCTTTTGCATAGTTCACAAATGCTAATGTTGAACCTGCAAATCCTGCTTTAGACAAACGTTCAATACCATCAGCGACATCATCAGGCGTTCCGACCAAAGGATATCCCCCATGTCCCGCAGAAAAACGATTACGAATAAAATTGAGTTTATCTTTCGGGAAGGACTCGGCATTTTCAAACATTAAACGAATAACATTATCAACGGCTCCCCAATCAGCATGTTCTTGTGAATACCATTCATGAAACTCCTCTGCTTCCTTACGGTTTTCACGGCATACCACATAAGAAAAAGTTAAAATATTCAACGCAGTCTCTCTTTTGATTTGCTCCGCTTGCTGTTTCAGCTCTGCAATTTCTTTTTCCGAACTTTCTAGGGTAATTGTGGAAGTGAAAAGGAAATCAGCATTACGGATCGCAAATTTACGCCCTTGAGCGGAGCCTGCCGCATTTAAAATCGGCACGTTTTTATTTAGAGGATGTGGGTAGCCGTAGGTATTTTTCAAATTAAAGAATTCACGATGCCAATCAAACGGTTTTTCTTCTTTCCATAGCGCTTTGATCACATCAACCCATTCTTGGCCATAGGCATAGCGGCTTTCATGATCATAAGGCAGTTCCCCGCCTAATGCTTCATACTCAGGACGGTTCCAACCACAAACCACATTGAGGCCCGCTCGGCCATGACCAATGTTATCCATAGTTGCGATCTGTTTTGCCACAACGACAGGGTGATTAAACGAAGTATGAACTGTACTAAAAACACTAATATGTTGTGTTCTAGCAAGTAGTGCTGAAGCCCAAGTAATAGTTTCTAAAACATTACCATGAAAGTTGGTTTCACCGCCGTAACCTATCCATCTTGCTATTGGCAGAAGAAATTCGATGCCAGCAGCATCGGCGATCTCCGCCATTTGTAAATTATTTTCCCATGAATTATCCCATCGTTCGGGGATTTTTGTGACCGCCATCCCCCCTGAACAGTTTGCTGCAAATAGACCAAGCTTAAATTTATTATCGTTAAACATCTGATTTGATATTGTTTTTTTCATTATTTCATCTCACAGTTATAGTTTGCTTACCACATTACAACAGCAAAATACTTCAAACTTAAATAGTTTAATGTTAAAGTATTTAATATTAAAGTATTTGACTATTGGTTATAAATCAATCAAAAAATAAGATTCAGGACACAAAAGTCGCTTTAAAATTTAATTCAATTAAAATTCAATTAGTTAAATATTGAAAAAAGATTTATGACCAATAAGGAGTTTTAAAGGAATGAGCAATCAAGAAAACGAATCGAGAAATGATACTTCTGATGTGAAACTTTGGTTACGTATGTTGTCTTGCGTCAAGTTAATCGAAACAGATCTACGTAAAAAGTTAAGGGAAAATTTTGAATTTACCCTGCCACGATTCGATTTATTGTCGCAATTACAGCGCTATCCGGAAGGGATCAAAATGAAAGAGCTTTCTCGTTTGATGTTAGTTACCGATGGCAATATCACCAGCCTCGTTGATGGCTTAGAGAAAATGGGATTAGCAGAAAGGATCCTTAATGATCAGGATCGTCGTTCAAACTATATAAAAATAACACCACAAGGCAATGAATTATTTGAATTAATTTCAATTGAACATAAAAAATGGCTAGATGGATTATTAAAAAATATCAATCCACAGGATAAGACATTGCTTTATGATTTGTTAAGCACATTGAAAAATAGCCTAACAAAAGAGTGAAATATATTCTTGAAAAATAAAGAGGATATTATGAGTATGACAACATTTGGTGAATTAAAACTATATTATTTACGCTATGGAGATACTGTTCAAATTCAACATAAAGAACAAGCCAATTGTTTTATACTGCATATACCTCTTCGCAGTGATGCGGCATTGTTTGATGGAACTGCCTATTTTGACCAAAACAATGAACATATTGTATTGATTAATCAAAATAATTCTAGTCAACTCATATGGGATCATCGAGAAGAAACACTGCTAATTTTTATTCCTTATTCACTTTTAGAACGAACACTTGTGAGCCAACTTGGCCATCTGATTGATACCCCCATAGTATTTGAAACGGCGCTTTCTAGCTATAATGCCAGTACTTGGCGCCATCTCGCGAAATATTTACTCAGCTGTATTTCTGATCACGAAGTATTACGACAGCAAAAGTACGTTGTGAGCCAATTGGAAAAGCTCATTGTCAGTTCTATCCTGTCAACATTTCCTCATAATCACAGCGCAGGCAACAACCAAAGGATCAGCAATGTTTGTCCTAGACATGTAAAAAAAGCACAAGATTTTCTGCATATTCATGCTCATGAAAATATTACGATGGAGCAGCTTGCTCTGGTCGCAGGTGTCAGCTCACGCAGCTTATACAGTGGCTTTCGCCATTTTTTAAATGTCAGCCCAATGCAATACCTTAAAACATTAAGATTAGATAAAGTTCGTTCAGAGCTTTTATCTGGAGATGTTAATAATATCACTGGAATTGCTTTACGTTGGGGATTTGCTCATATGGGGCGCTTTAGTGCTGAATATAAAGCTCGATTTGGTGAAACTCCAAGCCAAAGCTTGAAAGGCACCCTGTTTAATCATCCACGATAAGTGGTTAAAACTATTCAATTTAATGTTTCATATTTTAAGATTATCAATTGACAATCAACATACTTAGTGTGATTAATGATATTGATATCTAAAAGAGTTGAAGAGACATTACATTATGAGTGATATAATTATCCGCAGAGCAACCATTGACGATGTTCCTGCCCTGACACAAATGCACACCGACTATGCTGCTTATGCGAATACGCTACAGCTTCCTTACCCATCAACAAAAATTTGGGAAACTCGACTAAGCTCTAATGATCCTCTGGTCACTCATTTTATTGCAACTCTTGATGATGAAGTGGTTGGCATTCTAAGCGTTTATCAACCAAGTCAGATCCGCCGTCGCCATACAGCTACCTTTGGCGTGACGGTGAGTCATCACCATCAGGGTAAAGGTATTGGCTCTAAATTAATGGCAGTGATGGTCGATTACTGTGACAACTGGCTCAATGTGCGCCGTATCGAGCTCGAAGTCTATGCCCTCAATGACAATGGCCTTGGACTATATAAGAAATTTGGATTTGAACAAGAAGGCATTATGCGTGATTATGCTTTCCGTGATGGCGAATACGTTGACGCTATTGTGATGAGCCGAATCAATAAAAAACGCGGCTAGTACTGTAAAAATGCCGTACATAATTTGTACGGCACCTAAGAATCAACAAAATTATTGCTCTAACAATAATTATTTATCGCCTAACAAAACTGAGTCCAGAGCGATTTCGATCATTTCGTTAAAAGTGGTTTGGCGTTCATCTGAAGTGGTTTGCTCACCAGTCTTGATATGATCAGACACCGTACAGATAGTCAGTGCGCGTGCACCAAACTCCGCAGCGACACCATAAATACCCGCAGCTTCCATCTCAACACCAAGGATGCCGTATTTTTCCATCACTTTGAACATATCAGGATCCGGTGAATAGAACAGATCGGCAGAGAACAAGTTACCTACACGTACATTCACATTTTTCGCTTTTGCAGCCTCAACCGCATTGTGAACCAATTCATAATCAGCAATTGCTGCAAAATCATGATCTTTAAAACGTTGACGGTTAACTTTCGAGTCAGTACATGCCCCCATCCCAATCACGACATCACGTAACTTAACATCATCCATTACCGCGCCACATGAACCAACACGGATAATCACTTTCACGCCAAAGTCAGTGATCAGCTCTTTTGCATAAATAGAGCAAGATGGGATCCCCATACCATGTCCCATAACAGAGATTTTACGGCCTTTATAAGTCCCAGTGAAACCTAGCATGCCACGTACATTGTTCACCTGACGAACGTCATCAAGAAAAGTTTCTGCAATATATTTTGCACGTAATGGATCACCTGGCATCAAAACGACGTCAGCAAAATCACCCATTTCTGCATTAATATGAGGAGTAGCCATTATCATTATTCCTTATAAATCATTTAATTAAATGGTTTAGCGTAACTGTCCGATATAGTAGCCAGTCACTCTACTGGCTGTCTACGGCAAATGCCCAATTTTTATTAA
Organism: Providencia manganoxydans; assembly: GCF_016618195.1. Lineage (NCBI taxonomy): Bacteria > Pseudomonadati > Pseudomonadota > Gammaproteobacteria > Enterobacterales > Morganellaceae > Providencia > Providencia manganoxydans. Next base: position 782,545 of record NZ_CP067099.1, on the reverse strand, counting down.
GGGGTTAAATAAATAAGGCAGTTTCCTGCCTTATTTCAGTCATATTTGATGATGAGTATCATCACTTACAGCATTGATTTACCGTACTCCATTGGCGATAGATCGAAGTATTTCGCTACCGTTTGTCCAATATCAGCAAAGGTTTCACGATGGCCTAAAGAGCCAGGTTTGACTTTTGGTCCATAAATTAAAACAGGAATGTGCTCACGAGTATGGTCAGTACCTTCCCATGTTGGGTCACAACCATGGTCTGCCGTTAAGATCAAAATGTCATCATCTTCAACTAATTCCATTAGTTCAGGTAGACGGCGATCAAATAGCTCTAACGCACCTGCATAGCCAGCAACATCACGGCGGTGGCCATAAGCAGAGTCAAAGTCAACAAAGTTAGTGAAGACAATGGTTTTGTCGCCCGCTAATTTCATTTCTTTTACTGTTGCATCAAATAGCGCATCAATGCCAGTCGCTTTCACTTTTTTAGTAATGCCAACATGCGCGTAGATATCCGCAATTTTACCAATAGAAACGACTTCACCTTGTTTTTCTTCCACTAATTTTTGCAGCATGGTTGGTGCTGGTGGTTCAACAGCAAGGTCATGTCGGTTACCGGTACGTTCAAAATTACCCGCTTTATCGCCAATAAATGGACGAGCAATAACACGACCAATGTTATAGCCCCCATTGGTGAGTTCTTCACGAGCGATCTCGCATAACTCATACAATTTATCTAAGCCATAGGTTTCTTCATGGCAAGCAATCTGGAATACCGAGTCAGCCGAGGTATAGAAAATTGGCTTACCCGTTTTCATGTGTTCTTCACCCAGTTGATCGAGGATTACTGTACCTGAAGAATGGCAGTTACCTAAATAGCCAGGGAGATTTGCACGTTTCACAATAATATCGAGCAGCTCTTGTGGGAAGCTGTTTTCATGATCAGCGAAATAACCCCAATCAAATAAAACAGGAACACCCGCGATTTCCCAGTGACCAGACGGCGTATCTTTACCAGAGGAAAGCTCACTTGCATAAGCATAAGCGCCGATGATCTCTGAATTAGGGTCAAGGCCCGCAGGAAATTTACCACAAGACTCTTCAGCCGCTTTACCCAGCCCTAGCTTGGTTAAGTTAGGTAAATGCAAAGGACCTTTACGGCCTTTATCTGCTTCACCGCGCGCACAAGCATCTGCAATGTGGCCTAATGTGTTTGAGCCTTCATCATTAAATTTGTGCGCATCACCCGCAGCACCAATCCCGAAAGAGTCCAACACCATAATAAATGTACGTTTCATAACTTCTCTCCTGCGTCATCATTCCCAATCGTTGGGAAGAGCCACTGATAAAACTAATTTGTTAATTATTCGCTAATTTGGCGATAAACCATTGGCGTCGTTTCTGGTGCTTTATCACTAATCACCATAGCAGCTCGTACTTCTTTCGCCGCCTCTTCCCACGCTTTTTCACTATTAGCATGAATAATAGCAAGTGGTGTTTGGCTATCAACTGTTGCACCCAGTGCCGCGATATCGCTTAAACCAACGCTATAATCAATCGGATCTGTTGCTTTGCGACGCCCACCGCCCAATGTCACCACGGACATACCCAGTGCTCTGGTATCCATAGCGCTAACAATGCCTGATTTCTCTGCATATACCGCTTTGTTCAATACGGCGGTAGGTAGATATTTGCTATAATTCTCAACGAAATCACTTGGGCCTTTTTGTGCAGCAACCATGCGTCCAAAGACTTCCGCGGCTTTACCATTATCCAACACCGCTTGTAGTTTCTGACGTGCTTCATCTCTACTGGCAGCCAAAGTACCGGATACGAGCATTTCAACACATAATGCCATAGTCACTTCATACAAACGTGGATTACGATATTCACCCGTTAAAAATTGTACCGCTTCACGTACCTCAACCGCATTACCTGCACTAGAAGCCAGTACTTCATTCATATCCGTCAGTAAAGCCGTAGTTTTACAACCCGCACCATTCGCTACTTTAACGATTGACTCGGCAAGTTGCTCTGATTTTTCATAAGTTGGCATAAATGCACCTGAGCCAACTTTGACATCCATAACTAATGCATCAAGGCCTTCAGCCAATTTTTTACCTAAAATAGATGCCGTAATTAATGGAATTGAATCTACAGTCGCTGTGATATCACGTGTCGCATAAAAACGTTTATCAGCCGGTGCGAGTGAGTTAGTTTGACCAATAATTGCCACACCAACATCACTAATGATGTCACGGAAACGTTCATCATTAGGAAAAATATCAAAATTAGGGATTGCTTCGAGCTTATCTAGCGTTCCCCCTGTATGACCTAGCCCACGCCCTGAAATCATGGGCACGTAACCACCACATGCTGCTACCATTGGGCCTAACATCAGTGAAGTCACATCACCAACACCACCCGTAGAATGCTTATCAACTAACGGGCCATTGAGGTTTAGTGATTTCCAATTTAATACAGTGCCTGAATCACGCATTGCTAACGTTAGTGCAACACGTTCATCCATTGTCATATCGTTGAAATAAATGGTCATTGCCAAAGCAGCTATCTGACCTTCTGAAACGGAATTGTCACGAACGCCATTAATAAAGAAACGAATTTCTTCTTCACTCAGTACTTTACCATCACGTTTTTTACGGATAATTTCTTGTGCCAGAAACACGGTATGCTCCTTAACTCAAACAGGATTTAGGTAATTGCTTAAATTAATAGCTACTACTTGATTTTTTTGTTTCGAAACCAAGTGTATTCAGCAAGTTAGCTAGCAAACTAGATGCACCAAAACGAAAATGGCGCGAGTCTGCCCAGCCTTTACCTAAAATACGATCTGCTAATGCTAAGTATTGAGCGGCTTCTTCTGCCGTACGAACACCACCAGCAGGTTTAAAGCCCACTGTTTTTGCAACGCCCATATCATGGATAACTTGCATCATGATCTCAGCACTTTCGAGAGTCGCATTAACCGGTACTTTACCTGTTGATGTTTTGATAAAATCCGCACCCGCTTTAATAGAAATTTCAGACGCTTTACGGATAAGAGCAGGATCTTTAAGTTCACCTGTTTCAATGATCACTTTCAATAATACATTCGCTTGTGCGCATGCATCTTTACAGGCTTTCACTAAATCAAAACCAATTTTTTCATTCCCTGCCATCAAAGCTCTATAAGGGAAAACCACATCGACTTCATCTGCACCATAAGCAATAGCAGCACGAGTTTCAGCCAATGCAATATCAATATCATCATTACCATGTGGGAAATTGGTAACTGTAGCAATGCGTACTTCTGGAGTACCTTGCTCACGTAAAGTCTTACGTGCAATCGGGATAAAACGAGGGTAAATACAGATGGCAGCAGTTTGGCCCGCAGGGCTTTTTGCTTGATGACACAACGCGATCACTTTTTCATCCGTATCGTCGTCATTTAGGGTAGTTAAATCCATCAGGTTCAGTGCGCGTTGCGCAGCTGCGGTTAAATCAGTCATAAAAACTCTCCAACGTTGTGAATTCTGTCAGAACAACACGTTCTTTGTTGGCGAGCGGGCTTGGTTCCTTAAAGATGCTACTCGAAAACCCGAATGTAGCAGCTGAATTCCTTCTCACCGCACAATGCCCTAGAGTGCATCCACTCTGAGAACTAGCAGTCCATAGCAGCTTACTTATACCTATTTGACCATAGAACTAGGCTATTTTGTGTGCTACAAATCACATTAATTGCCTGAACGTTACATTGTTAAATAAAAATTTGTGAACATTATCGCAATTATACGCTATTTCATTTCATTTTTATTCTCTCTAATGGCTTTTCTTTTTCATTTTATGCCATTAAGAGTAGTTCAAAAATGCTGATGTGGGCGTAAAAGTAGAAAGAATATAACTGAATATATGAACTGAAAAGGGCAAATGCCCTTTTCAGATTATAGACTTATTAGATTTCACGTTGCAGTGCTGTTGACTATGTCTGCTCGACCTTAGTCACATACTGAATGTGACTAAGGTCTTATTCGCTGGTCGCCTACCTGCATCTCGAATTATTTAGAGTATAGATAGACTAGATAATTGCTAGGGTTAAGAAGAAACCAGCAATAGTTGCACTCATTAAGTTAGAGAGAGTACCTGCCAAAACAGCTTTCATGCCAAGACGAGCAACATCACTACGACGATTAGGCGCCATGCCACCTAAACCACCGAGCAAAATCGCCACAGAAGACAAGTTAGCAAAGCCACACAGTGCAAATGAAATAATCGCTTTAGTGTGATCAGACAGGACTTGTTTACCTGCTGCCAACACATCAGCATCTGGTTTCATATATTCGCCAAAGTTCATAAAGGCAACAAATTCGTTAACAACGACTTTTTGCCCAATAAATGAACCCGCAATATTGGCTTCACTCCATGGCACACCAATCAAGTAAGCAATTGGGGCAAACACCCAACCAAGAATTAACTCAAGAGAAAGCTGTGGATAATCAAACCAGTTACCGATCCCACCAAGAATGCCGTTGATCAGGGCAATTAACGCAATAAATGCTAATAACATCGCCCCTACGTTTAGCGCCAACTGCATACCAGAAGCTGCACCTGATGCCGCGGCATCAATAATATTCGCGGGACGTTCATCTTCTGCAACCAAATCAGTTGCATTAACATTATCACGAGCTTCTTCAGTTTCAGGAACTAATAGCTTAGCAAACAACAATCCACCCGGAGCCGCCATAAACGACGCCGCAATCAGGTATTCCATTGGTACGCCCATTTGTGCGTAACCTGCCAATACCGAGCCCGCAACGGAGGCTAAACCACCACACATCACCGCAAACAATTCCGAGTTTGTCATCGTTGAAATGTATGGACGCACCACTAATGGCGCTTCTGTTTGACCAACAAAGATATTGGCTGTGGCAGATAGTGATTCAGTTCTTGATGTACCCAGTATTTTTTGTAAGCCACCGCCCAATACTTTAATAACCAATTGCATAATGCCTAGGTAGTAAAGTACCGCGATTAAAGAAGAGAAGAAAACAATGATTGGCAGTACACGTAATGCGAAAATAAATCCACCGCCGCCAAACAATTCAAACATTTTGTCAGAAACAAGGCCGCCAAAAATAAAGCTCATACCATCTTGACCATAGCTGATTACCTTAGAAACGCCATCAGACATCCCCTGTAATACGCTACGACCCGCTGGAACATAAAGAACAAAAGCGCCGATCACGACTTGAATGATAAAAGCTCCGCCAACAGTGCGGAGTTTAATCGCTCGACGATTGCTGGAAAATAGCACGGCGATAGCTATCAGCACCGCCATCCCGACCAGACTCATAATGAGTTGCATGGAAGTATCCCTGTTCACTTAATTATAGATTGATGTAGATAAAGAAACGTACCCGTTTCCTTGACTCTTTGTGCGATGATTATACCTAGTCCACCCCAATAACCCGCAACCTTCGTCACAAATACGCAGTGCAAAAAGTAACAAAAATTCAGTTCTTGTGATTAAGGTCACATTCTATTATCAGTTTAATCTGGAAAGCACAAAAGGACGTAACAAATAGGTGAAAAACTGGATGGATTAAGGAAAGGAAACCACATCAATTAATAGCCATTGGCAATAAATTTAAAGTGGCTTTAACGATGTATACTCTCAATCATTCGAGTTGCAGGTAGGCGACCAGCAAAAATAGATGGGGAGCATAGATAAACTCAGTGACTCAATGAACATCGCCTAGCCCTCCCCCTGCAACTTGGAATATGATGAGTCTAGCTTAAATAATGATAGACTATTTATATACAGTTGCTCGGCAATTTCATCTGGGCTTTCGTGCCGCAGTTCACATAACGATTTAAAAATTATTTGAATACGTTCAGGGCGATTCGGTTCACCTTGAAACCCTGATACTGGCATATCAGGCGCGTCAGTTTCAAAAACTAAAGACGTTAAAGGCAATTGAGCTATCGCTTGACGGGTTTTATTCGCTCGCTCATAAGTAATGGTTCCGCCTACACCAATAAAATAGCCTAATTTAATAAAGGCTTGAGCTTGCGATAAACTCCCTGCGAAGCCATGAACGACACCACATGCAGGCACTAAATAGCGGCGTAAAATCGCCACTAGCTGGTCATGGCTTTTACGCGAATGTAAAATCACAGGTAAATCAAAACGCTTTGCTAACTTGAGTTGTTCAATCAATATTTTCTGTTGCAGCTCAAATAAGGGATCCTGCATATACAGATCAAGACCAATCTCACCGATAGCAACGCATTTAGTACTATGCTGGGTGAGATAAAACAATAGTGATTCAAAATGCTGTTCTTGAAACCGATTTAAGTACAGTGGATGAAACCCCATCGCAGCATGTAGTTGAGAATAGCTATGTGCTAATTGCCAAACTCGCTCAAAATTATCCACACCAACCGTCGGAATAATAATATCAGAGATCCCTGCCGAGCTGGCTGATGCAAGGCTTTCATCCATCGCATCAATAAAAGGTGGAAAGTCAAAATGACAATGTGTATCAACGAATAGTCTAGTCATTTTTTTCGTTGGCCTGTTTAGCTTCCTCTTCATTGGCTGCCAGTATCGCACCTGTCATAAGTGCTTGCGCTGTATCCGTCATTTTCTTCGCGTGGCTTTGAGCCAGCAATTCCCCTGAGTGCTTCGCCTCAAACAAGGCTTCTGCATAGTCCTCTTGGATTTGCATCTCTTCATGCGCTGCATTTTCAAAACTAAAGCGATTTAATGAGTCATTATCCATGGCGAAATTATGCCCCAAAGCAGCGATAAAATAACGACCGCAACGGCGCCCTGTATGATAATCCTGATTAAGCGATGATAAGCGACTTCCCAATGCACTGCTCTTTAACGGTGTTGGTGGGTAGATTTCAAAAATCTGCAAATTATCTGGCGGATTTTCAATAAACTCTTGGGTGCGACGATAACTTTTCAAATGCACTTTTAGCATAGCCGCCATACGTTGCAAACCATACTTTTCCCCTTCTAACCAACGGGTCATTCTTTTAACCCATTCAGGAGTGAAATACATTTGAGAAGGTACAGTGCGGATCACTACAATAGTTTCAGCGCCACGACGGTATGCCTCTTCCACAGGAATTGCAGCACTGATCCCGCCATCATGGTATAACGTTCCATTAAACTCAACACCTGTACGATAAAAGCCAGGAATTGCGCTGGAAGCTCTTATAATATCTAACCATGTATCTTCTGTTGGTTGCAAAAACTCAGCTTCAAAATCATCACTACGACTCGCTCCCATATAAAATTCACGGCCCGCATTGATTAATTCAAGACCTGAATGCATCTGTAAAGGGAACTCTTTTGATGTGCTCTCGACTAACCAATCTAGATCAATAAGATGACCGCCACGGATAAAACGTAGTGGATTAAAGAAAAGAGGGCTGGTCGTATAGCGAGTGATTACGCGTCGTGCATAACCATGTTGCCCGCAGATATACGCTGAAAGATTCTGCGCACCAGCAGAAGTACCGATCATGATATCGAATGGATTAAAGCCTGACTTTAAAAACTCATCCAGTACCCCCGCAGTAAAAATACCACGTTGGCCACCACCTTCGCAGATAAGCGCAGTTTTACCTTTATTGAGTTCATCAAAAAAAGCTAGAGGTTCAATACTACCGAGTGTGACCGCTATATGTTTACCCATACAATTCCCCTGACAATGATTTCTGTCTAGTGGGCCTCACTTAGCGATATAGCCATCAATAGACACGATTGCCATAAATCAATCAGCAAAAACTGAACCTCTTTGAGATAGAGGCTCAGTTTTATTGCTTACAACTAATATAATCTGGTCAATAACTTAATTTAACCGCATTTAAATTATTATATTAATTCGCAACAACTAAACCGTTTTGTACTGATTTCACACCATTAACCATTGAGACAACCTGAACGACCTTGTCTACTTGGCTGTCTGATTTAACAAAACCAGAGAGATAAACCACACCTTTAACGGTTTTTACTGAAATCGAGTTACTGTCAATACCACTGGTTGTCAGTAGCTTACTTTTTACTTGAGCTGTAATAGAGGAATCATCGATATAATTATCGGTACTTTTCACACCGCTCGATACCGCTTCACTCGTATCTTTACCGGCAATGTCTGCGGTCTTCACGGCGCTGTCCCAAGTATCAGAAGCTTGCTCTTTCAAAGGAGCACTGCAAGCAAATAAAGAACCACTTAACCCAATAACCAATAAAGAACGTAAAAGTACTGAATTTTTCATCTTAACCTTCCTTTTTACTGCTGTTTTAAAGATTAGAGTATGACGAATACAGATAACCCATGCTAATAGATAACTCTATTCGTCATACTTCAAGCCGCAGCACCTTGCATTAAGGTAGGATGACAAGATCCTCTCACGACAATCACAGATTTTCTATGTGCCTAATGAGTTGTTCGTTTGTCTTCTCGCTGCATTTCGAATTATTTATAGTATATAGACTATGAGAAAAGCCTCATGAAATAAAGCGTTCTCACGTAAAAGCCAGAGCAATCTGCAAACTTTAGACAAAAAAACAGGAGAGTATTCGAAAATCGATGACAATTAGGAGAAAACCCACTATTAAAATAGATTTTTCAATAGTGGGTGACTTAAAGAAATTAGTGTTCTCTAGTTTTACGGAATTTTACATCAGGGTAGCGTTCACTCGTTAAATTCAAGTTAACCATGGTTGGCGCAATATAAGACAAGTTATCACCACCATCCAATGCAAGGTTTTGTTCATTCTTACGTTTGAACTCTTCGAATTTCTTCACGTCATCACATTCTACCCAACGCGCCGTTGAAACGTTAACCGCTTCATAAATAGCTTCAACGTTGTATTCACTCTTCAAGCGAGCGACCACCACGTCAAACTGAAGCACACCAACTGCGCCAACAATCAAATCATTATTGGTTAACGGGCGGAAAACCTGTACAGCACCTTCTTCTGATAACTGTACTAACCCTTTCAGTAATTGTTTTTGCTTCAGTGGATCGCGTAAACGAATACGACGGAATAGCTCAGGCGCAAAGTTAGGAATACCCGTAAATTTCAGATCTTCGCCTTGCGTAAAAGTATCACCAATTTGAATAGTACCGTGATTATGTAATCCAATAATATCGCCCGCAAAAGCATTTTCAACATGTGAACGATCACCCGCCATAAAGGTCAGAGCATCAGAAATCACCACATCTTTTTTGGTGCGAACTTGGCGCAATTTCATGCCTTTTTCATAAGTGCCTGAAACAATACGCATGAAGGCCACACGGTCACGGTGTTTAGGATCCATATTGGCCTGAATTTTGAAGACGAAACCTGTAAATTTCTCTTCTGTTGCTTCAACTTCACGTATATCCGTTTTACGTGGTTGTGGTGCTGGAGCCCATTGCACTAACCCATCAAGCATATGGTCAACGCCAAAGTTACCTAATGCGGTACCGAAAAAGACTGGCGTCAATTCACCTTCTAAAAAGGCATCATGATCAAACTCATGAGAAGCCCCTTTGACCAGTTCTAATTCATCACGTAATTGAGCTGCAAGGTCACCACCAACCGTTTTATCCAATTCAGGATTATCTAAACCTTTAATGATACGTACTTCTTGGATGGTATGGCCTTGGCCTGTTTGATAAAGGATTGTCTCATCACGCAATAAGTGATAAACCCCTTTAAATAGCTTACCACAACCAATTGGCCATGTGATTGGACAACAAGCAATATTAAGCTCATTTTCCACTTCATCCATCAACTCCATTGGGTCACGAATATCACGGTCAAGTTTATTCATAAAGGTTAGAATAGGTGTATCACGTAAGCGGGTGACTTCCATCAATTTACGTGTACGATCCTCAACCCCTTTACCTGAGTCAATCACCATCAAGCAGCAGTCAACTGCGGTTAATGTCCGGTAAGTATCTTCCGAGAAGTCTTCGTGCCCTGGGGTATCGAGCAAGTTAACTAAGCAATCATGATAAGGGAATTGCATCACTGACGTTGTAATCGAAATACCACGTTGCTTCTCCATTTCCATCCAGTCTGATTTTGCATGTTGGTTAGAGCCACGACCTTTTACTGTTCCCGCACGCTGAATCGCTTGTCCGAACAATAATACTTTTTCAGTGATGGTGGTTTTACCTGCGTCAGGGTGAGAGATGATTGCAAACGTCCTGCGCGCGTTAACTTCATGTAGAAAATTCTGATCTGCCATTTAACCGTTCTTTTTTGTCTGAATACAGATTTGTACATGCATTAGGAGAGGCAATAGGTGGCTCTTAGCTCAGCAAATCCGTTTTGTTAATCGAAATTGGCGGCCATTTTCTCAGATCTTGGGGTTATAAACAATCAAAGCATCACATTATCAACCTAGAGCCAAGAAAATTATCTAGGTTGATAAGATGTTTTTTTAACCTTGGAGCAAAAGAGATATTTTTAATGCGGTTCAAAAGATTATTTTGCAGTAATCAAATCGGCTATCGCTTGACCTAACTGCTGAGTACTTGCATTACCGCCCATATCACGAGTTAAATGGTCACGTTGTTTAATCACCGTTTCAACTGCGTTCATAATGGTATCGTGCATCTCAGTATGGCCAAGATGCTGCATCATCATTGCGGCAGCCCAGATAGTACCAATTGGGTTAGCAATATTTTTTCCCGCTATATCAGGGGCTGACCCATGAACAGGTTCGAACATAGATGGAAATTGCTTTTCTGGATTGATATTTGCCGAAGGTGCAATCGCTATTGTGCCAGTGCAAGCAGGCCCTAAATCAGACAAAATATCCCCAAATAAATTAGATCCTACAATGACATCATAAAATTCAGGCATTCGAACTAAATTAGCCGCAAAAATATCAATGTGGAATTGATCAACTTTAACATCTGGATATTGCTTTGCCATAGCAGCGAAACGACTATCCCAATAAGGCATTGAATGGAAAAGACCGTTTGATTTCGTCGCTGAACTTAAATGCTTTTTCTCTCTGGATTGTGCTAACTCAAATGCATATTTTAAAATACGATCCGTACCTTTGCGTGTAAAAATACTTTGCTGGGAAACGACTTCATCATCAGTCCCTTCATACTGAATACCACCAATTGCAGAGTATTCGCCTTCAACGTTCTCACGTACAACATAAAAATCAATATCACCGGGTTTCTTGTCCGCTAAAGGTGATTTGATCCCTTCAAATAAACGCACAGGACGCAAATTGACATATTGATTAAATGCACGGCGGATGGGTAATAATAACCCCCATAGCGAGATATGATCAGGTACACCAGGAAAGCCAACAGCACCTAAAAAGATCGCATCAAATTTTTTTAACTGCTCTAAACCATCTTCAGGCATCATTCGGCCGGTGCGATGGTAAGTTTCACAAGACCAATCAAAGTGCGTAAAGTTAAATTTTACTTGATATTTAGATGCCGCAGCCTCTAATACTTTTAATCCTTCAGGGATAACTTCTGTTCCAATCCCATCACCCGGTATAACAGCAATATTAAATTGTGACATGTTACGGCTCTCCCACAACAGTGATTTTTATCAGTAAGATCTCCAGTTTATGAGTTGCTGTGATAAAGTATAGCGACAAAGTGTAATCTTTAGGTTTACAAACTATGAACAAGCTACCCGCATTAGAAGACATTAAGGTTTTTATTACTGTCGCGCGCTTAATGAGTTTTTCGCGTGCTGCGGAGTTGCTGCTTGTTTCCCCCGCTTATGTTTCAAAGCGAATTAAACTTCTCGAAGAAAATCTCGGACAAACCCTATTATTACGTAGCGCTCGTACCATAAGTTTGACCCATGAAGGCAGAATAGTGCTGAAAAGTGGTGAGCAGCTATTGTTAGAACTCGATAACATGCACAATGCTTTGAAAGCATGCCGTGAAGAAATTCGAGGTGAATTAAGGGTCAGTTGTAGTACAGGTTTTGGTAGCGCTTATTTAAATCCTTTTATTTTGGCATTACGCGCCAATTATCCGCAATTAGGTATTGATCTGACATTAACCGATAGATCTGTCGATATTATTAGTGAAAATATCGATCTTGATATCTATATTGGTGGCACTATTCCTGATCACTATATCGCTAAGCGGATCGCTAAAAATAGACGTATTCTCTGTGCAGCCCCTGTTTATTTAGCACAAAATGGCTACCCTACTCACCCACAAGAGCTTGAGAAAAAACACTTTTGCATCACAATTAAAGAACGCAATCAAGCACCTGCGCAATGGAAATTACAGCACCAAACTGAAAGCATGATGATTGCGCCAAATAGCAAATTAATGGTCAATAACGGTGATGTGGCTAAGCAATGGTGCCTTGGTGGTGAAGGCATTTTACTTCGTTCGTTATGGAGTGTTTTACCCGAGCTGGAAACAGGAAAATTGACGCGAGTACTCACTAAATGGCATCAACCCGCAGATGTATATGCTGTTTATTCAAGAACAACCCGTAATAATGCAAATTTACGCGTGTTTATTGAAAATCTAGAGCAATACTTATCAAAACATTTACCGCATCAATTTCAGGATGAATAAACAATAGGTGGATATGAGTCGATGACAGAAACGCAAACATTTGGACAACGTTTGCTGGCCTTATTGAAACAAAAAAAAATGAGCCAGTTAAAAGCTGCTGAAGCACTTGGAATATCTCGAACAGCAGTCAACAAATGGACAAAAGGAGGCATGATTGATGAAAGCAACCTTGAAAGTTTAGCCCAATTGCTAAATGTTGATAAGATTTGGCTCAAATATGGCGAATATGCCAATCATTCATCAGCAGCATTCCCTTCTTCGGTTATCCGCAATATTAATGAAGTTCATTTACAAGAATCTACTGAAATTGTCACTTGGGAATGGGATTTGCTCACCGGTGAACTTAATTACTCAGATAACGTAGAAGATGTCTACGGGATCAAAATTACCACTAACGATGATTTTTGGGCATTAATGAACCAAGAATCCAAAGAAAAATTGATTAATGGCTACTCAAAAATCATTCGTGAAGGTGGCGCTCATGAAATGGATTTTAAAATCGCATGGGATGATGGGTATCGCTGGATCACATCACGAGCAACTGGTGTAAAAGGGCCTAATGGTAAGGTCACCAAGCTCGTTGGGATCAGTTTGGACAATACTGAGCGTAAAAATACAGAGCTTCGACTCAGTAAAATCAAATGCTATTTTAATGTACTTCTCGCCCATTTTAATCACCTTGTGGTATTTACCGATAAGGCGTGCGAAATTTTAACTAGTAATCTAGAAAGTCAATCTATTGATATTGATTATTTAGAACTACAACGACTTCTTTATCAGCTCGCAATTAACCATAAAGAATGGTTAGAAAAGGTATATCAGACAGGTCATGGCCATATACATTTTCAAGATCAAGAGATCAGTGCGTCATACCATCTAAACGATGAAAACCAACCATTTTTAATGTTTCAACTTAAATAAACTCAAACAGCCCCATAGGGGCTGTCAGATCCGCAATACCCAATAATGGTTAAAGATCTAATACTAACCGTTTCGTTTTAGCACGTGAAACACATAACATCATGGTTTTTTGCTCTGCGCGTTCATCATCATCTAAATAGTGATCACGATGATCTGCTTCACCTTCTAAAATAGCTGTTTCACAGGTACCACAGACACCATTACGGCATAAGCACTCTACCTGAATACGTTTATCTGCTTCGATTGCCTGTAAAATTGACATATCTTCGCCAATATTCAAGCTAAAACCTGAGCGTTGGAAATGAACCTCAAATGCATTTCCCTCATTTGCCACTTCACCGAAGTTTTCAAAATGTACCCGTTCTTTTCCTAAGTGAGTATTACCATGCTCAATGACAGCATTGATCAGCAATTCAGGCCCACAGACATACACATGACTATTTTCAGGTTGCTCTTTAATCAATTGTTCAACGGATAAACGCTGCCCTTTCGCATTATCATACAGATATAAGTGCTCCCCAATTTGCTGCTGAAGTTGTTCAACAAATGCTGCGCTGTTTTGATCACGGAAACAATAATGAAGTTCAAAATTCATCCCTGTTTGTTCCAATTCATACAGATATGACATAAATGGGGTAATACCAATTCCACCGGCAATAAGAATATGCTTACAGGAATCGTCATGCTCCAATGAAAAATAGTTTTCTGCTGGAGACAAATAAACGACATCCCCTTCTGCGAGCTGCTCATGCATATAAGCAGAACCACCTTTAGAGTTTTCATCTCGCAATACAGAGATACGATAATGATCACTGTTACTTGGATCACTAATTAGCGAGTAAGCACGTTGTAGCCCCATTTCTTCATTCATATGCACCGTCACATGACTCCCTGCACTAAATGGATCCAGCACCGTATCTTTCGCAATGAATTCAAACATTTTAATAGTAGGGCTAACTTGCTCTATGCGGCTCACATGAACAGCTATTTTTTGTTGGTTCATAACAATTCCTTCTTTGAATCCGTTATTACTTAAGCAACATCAATGCACAGATATTTCACACTGAGGTAATCTTCAATTCCATATCGCGAACCTTCTTTACCTAAGCCAGATTGCTTAACCCCACCAAATGGTGCAACCTCATTTGAAATCATGCCTGTATTGACCCCAACCATGCCGCTTTGTAATTTCTCCGCGACACGATATACACGTCTAATGTCTTTAGAAAAAAAGTAAGCGGCTAAACCATAAATGGTGTTATTTGCACGCTTAATGACTTCTTCCTCATCATAAAAACGGATCAACGTTGCAATTGGCCCAAAAATTTCTTCATGAACGATATCCATAGAATCATCAACATCCACCAACACTTTTGGGTTGATAAAATTGCCTTGTTCAACAATTTCATGACCAAGTACCAACTGGCGAGCCCCTTTTGCTAACGCATCTTTAACTAATTCCGCCATTCCACTGATAGCACGCGCTGTAATCATCGGGCCAATATCTGTTTCTTCATCAAGACCGTTACCTACACGTAGCTTTGCCACTTTATCAGCGAATTTCTCTAAAAATTGCTCATAAATATCATTATGAATATAAAAACGATTCACACAAACACAGGTTTGCCCACCGTTACGAAATTTAGCTTGAATTGCACTATCCACCGCTTTATCGATATCGGCATCTTCAAACACAATAAATGGGGCATTGCCACCAAGCTCCAAGGAGGTTTTTTTGATCGTCGATGCACACTGCGCATACAACTGTCGACCCACTTGCGTAGATCCCGTAAACGAAAACTTACTGATTAATTCATGTTTGGTCAGCAGTTCGCCTAACACTCTAGACTCACCAGTTACTATGTTAAATACCCCAGCAGGGATCCCCGCCTGTTCGGCTAGTGCAGCCAGTCCTAAGGCAGTAAAAGGCGTTTCGGACGCTGGCTTTATGATCATGCTACAGCCCGCAGCCAGTGCTGGAGCGGCTTTACGTGTGATCATCGCAGCAGGAAAATTCCATGGGGTAATCGCACTACAAACACCAATAGGCTGTTTAATTGTTGAAATACGATTGCTAGTTACCGTCTGAGGGATCGTTTCCCCATAAACACGTTTACCTTCTTCCGCAAACCACTCAATAAAGGATGCAGCATAGCGGATTTCACCTTTGGCCTCTTGTAATGGCTTGCCTTGCTCTAATGTCATCAGTAGGCCAAGATCATCAATGTTGTCTTCAATTAAGGTAAACCAACGACGTAAGATAATAGAACGAGCTTTTGCAGTTAATTTTCCCCATCCCTCCATGGCTTGATGTGCTTTGATAATTGCATCATTCACTTGCTCAATCGAGAGACAGGGAACCGTTCCCAACACAGATTGATCGACAGGATTAGTGACTGAAATGGTTTTTGCATTATCAACCCATTGACCATTGATATAGCAGGACTGGCGAAATAATGACGAATTAATCAGTTGTTTCATAAGTGGTTTCTCCATAGTGCTGGGGCTGTCGACCTTTTAAAAATCATTCATAAAGGTCACCAGCCCTTAACGGTTACGCAGTATGAGCGCCCGCCAGTAATTTATGAAAGTGCGCCACACCGTGCTCACTGATCCCACTTCGTTGCCTGTCAGCCATGATCCGCCCTTGCCCACGATAACCTCGTGAACGTAGTCCTTTTTGTACACTTTCAACTAAGCGCAGATCTTCAGGGCGAAAAACAGTCCGATACCATTCCACTAAGTTTTTCTGATACTCAGTCAATTCTTCATTGAGGAAATAGATATCATAATGCTGCAAAGTTTCACCTGCACTGGTAGGAAACTCGTAGATGACAGTCATAAAATCACCACCTGGAGGCATGTTAAACATGGTGCTAGGCCAGATCCAAAATCCGAAGAAACGCGGATCAAGCACCGACTCATCAAATTGATATGATGATTCCGATGGCTTAGCCTTACCAATCTGTACAGTCCAGTTCTCATTCAATTGGTGTTCATACACATTCACATCGACCGAGCTGGCAAAACTGACGTGGTTAGTTGGGCAGTGATAACATTCGATATAGTTATCAACGATCGTTTTCCAGTTAGCGGGAGTCTGACTAACAAAGCGAGCAGCTAATTTCAAATCACGGATCACAGAACAAGCTTCTTCCATTTTGGCCGCTAAACCAGGTAATTGCTCTTCAATCGGTTGAGGCTCACCTTGCGTCAAGTTAATGTAGATAAATCCTGCATGTTCAATAACATGGAAACTGCTCAGCGACATTGCTTCTGCGTCAAAATTATTGACGTTCTCACAGTTAGTTGCATGAGCTAACTGACCATCGAGTTTGAATGCCCACGCATGATAAGGGCAAGTAATTACATTCTTCATTTTGCCGCTTTCACCACTAATTAGCTGGTGCCCACGATGTGGGCATACGTTATAAAAGCCCCGCAAAACGTCATCTCTGCCTCGGACAATGACCAGACTCTCTCCAATCAATTGGCGAGTGATATAAGCATTTTTCTCTTTAACTTCACTACAATGGGCAACACATACCCAAGAGTTAGCAAAGATATTTTCTTTTTCAAATTCAAATACATCATCAGATGTGTAATAGCGTGCAGGGATCGTCCATGCGTTATCAATATCAAGGTGATCATTAATTGAAATGACTTTGTTTGCATTGCTCATCATTGCCCTCACTTATGTAAACTTATAGTTAACATTGTTTTTAAGAATGTTAATCCAGATCTCAATAATGATCAAATGAAAAGTTAACAAAAATAGCACATAACAAATTTAATCAATAAAAATCAAACGTATAAATACATAACCAAACCAATTAATGTTAATTGATGGTTAATTAATTGTTGACTGCGTAATGTTTGCATGGATATTCTCTGTAAACCAAAAGTAGCATTTCCTGCAAACCAACTCTCATTAAAAGACATAAAAATAAGTGAGCAACTGGAGAAGAGGTATGATGAATAATAAGAAATCAGTATTTTACGTATCGCTCGCCTTTAGTTTGGCATTAATTAGCTTAGGCGCTTTTATACCTGACAAACTCGAAGCATTTTCAAATTACTCTCTGGGTTTTATCTATAACAATTTAGGCTGGTTTATACTCGGAGCCGTTTTTATCTTTTTTAGCTTTTGTATGTACCTCGGTTTCTCCAAGTTTGGTCATATTCGACTTGGTAATGATGCCGATCGCCCTGAGTACAACACCGCCACATGGGTCGGTATGCTATTTAGCGCCTCTATTGGGATCAGTTTAGTCTTTTGGGGAGTCGCTGAACCCGTGTCTTACTACATTAGCCCTCCCGTCGGTACTGGTTACACTGAACAAGCAGCCAAAACTGCCATGCAATATGTCTATTTGCACTGGGGTGTATCTGCTTGGGCATGCTATGCGCTAGTCGGTGTATCATTAGCTTTTTTCCAATTCAGAAAAAAACTACCTTCATCACTGAGCTCAGTGTTCTACCCCCTGATTGGCGATCGCATCAAAGGATCCATTGGTAAATGGATTGATGTGCTCGTTGTTCTATCGATTGTTATAGGCATCGCCACATCACTTGGCTTTGGTACTCTACAAGTTAATACGGGTATGAATTATCTCTGGGGAATGCCGATTAGTATTTGGATCCAAGCCGCCATTATTGCCATCGTGACAGTCATTTATATCGCTTCAACCATTTCGGGACTACAAGGTGCAATCAAGCATCTATCAAACCTGAATATGCTATTAGCCTTTGCATTGATGGGCTTTATTCTGTTTGCTGGACCAACACAAACTATCTTAAAGGTCCTTTTTCAGGGTATCGGTGATTATGTACAAAACTTTGTCAGCATGTCATTCCGTACAGAACCATATAATGATGGCGCGTGGATTGCCAACTGGACACTATTTTATTTCGGATGGTGGATCGCATGGGCGCCATTAGTGGGAAGTTTTGTTGCTAGGATCTCTAAAGGCCGTACGATCAAAGAATTTATGATTGGTGCTGTATTCATCCCTGTACTCGGCTCATTTACTTGGTTTGCCGTAATGGGAGGCTCTGCCATCCATTTGATTCAAAATATGGGACAAAAGGCACTCGCTGAAGCCGTTAAAACCGATGTGACATCCGCATTTTTTAAATTTTTAGATTACTTCCCTGCCAGTACTTTTATGTGCATATTGGCGATGGTACTGGTCATGGTATTTTTCATTACTTCAGCCAATTCCGCAGTATTTGTGCTGGGAATGGTCAGTGAAAATGGTAACCCAAACCCAACTCATACGACGAAAACCATTTGGGGTGTGGTCATTGCCGCCATCGCTATCGTATTAATCATCACGGGCGGCTTATCCGGTTTACAATCTGCGCTTGTCGCCACTGCAATCCCTCTTTCTATTTTGATGCTAATAATGTGTTACTCAACCTATAAAGGATTAAATGAAGAAATTAGTCTTGAAAAAGCAGAAAAAAAATACCGAAAGAAGCTTAAAATAACCGCTGGGAAACCGATTTTGCCCGCGACAGAAAAACTACCTGAGTAATTAATAATCATATTAAAATAATTAAGCCACTGTATAATACGGTGGCTTTTTATTAAAAATAACTAAAACTAATAATAAAAAATAAGCATTATTAAAATAATTTTAAATCCACCTATAGAAATAAAATCAAAAACATTATTTCAATCATCAAAAACAACTCACGACGTGGTTAATAGCAAGTAAGTTATTAGTCTATAATACATTCTATAATTTAATTGTTTTTATATTTTATTATTATCTAATTAATGAACTGGAAATATAAAACTCAAGTTTATTATTTAATATAATTCATCAGGTTAATTATAGGTATAATAAAATCATGCCAACAAACAAATCAACGCCTTATATTTTCTTAAGTGAAGAAATTGCCGCTATTTTACAAGAAAAATCCTATCAATTAGCATTAAAAGGGGGACCGCAAGAAACTGGTAATCAAAAATTAGCAGAGGATATCGCCACAGAGCTCTTCGAGTTATTTAATGATAATGATAAGAAGTTAATTAATGATTATATTTCAGGAAAAATTACTCACTTAGTTTTTGATGGTTTCCTTAATACGGATATTGATGGCAATCCCATAAAACTACCTCAGGAAAATCAATTTCCTACGCTTGAAGAGCTTGAAGCTGATATTGAAGTTTTAAAATTAGCCTCCCAAGAACAAATCATATTAGCCTTACTCAATGAAACAACTTTTGCCTTTGACTCTGAAAATGAAGGTAAAATTGTGCGCGTTGTTGCAAACTTTCGTGGAGGTGGCACCCAAAAACTTGCCAATGAAGCACCCGATGGTAGCTCTCACTCAGGTAAAGCCGTCGTTCCCCATACTGAAGATCCTTATTACTCATCAACAAAAGTCGAGCAAGGGCATTCACCATCACCTTCATCATTGATCCTTACAGCAAGGTGGAATCCATTATCAGAAACAACAAAGCTAGCACCAATTGAACGAGTGTTAAGCCAGTTATCCAAAGAAGAAATCGTTGCTTTAGCGGGTAAAAACTTTAATTTTCGTGCCGCAAAAACGGCAAGTGAAGGTAAAAGTGTCGGTGGAACCCATGTTTCAATACTAGATTTAAATGACAAAGGAAGGCTTGCAGCAAACTATAATTTAGAACGTTTTTCCGTTGATCCCGCTGCGTCAGAATTTATAAAAGACACCTATGCTAAATTTAGTCAACTTGCTGCTGAGATTAAATTTGACGAAATAAACCTACAACCAAATAGAACACTTGTGATTAATAACCCTCTCAACTTCCATTGCAGGGATACAGTTAAAGATAATCGACGAGTGCTTGTACGTGTATTTGGTTATCGGAAAAATGTGGATTATCTTCCTATTAATCAAGATCCCTTAATTGTTAAAGGATAAATAAACTCAGCCACAGCATATTACTGGCTGTGGCTACTTATAATAAAATCATTCATCTTTAAACAAGGTTAATGCCAAAATCAAGGCATCCTCACGCCCTTCCTTTGCAGGATAATAATCTTTGCGTACCGTCACTTGATGAAACCCTAACTTATCATACAGATGTAATGCAGCTGCATTAGACTCACGCACTTCAAGCCACAACGTTAAAACATTTTTACTAGAGAGATCATCGATTAAATGCTCCATAAGAACACGTCCATAACCCTTCCCTTGGTAATCAGGATGTATCGCAATATTAAATAACGTTGCTTCATCAAGGATACATTGTGTTATAGCAAACCCAACAATCTGATTATCAACAGAAATTTTAATATTATGATATTTTTCCCCCTGATTTCCATAGAAAACACGTTCAGACCAAGGAAAATCATGGCTTAATTTCTCAATTAAGAATGCGGTGGCAAGATCAGACTGCTTTAGTGCTGAAATTTTCGTCATATTGATAAATCTGCTTCCATAGTGCCTGTTTAGCGTTATTGCTGGCTATCAGCTCATCTAATACAGGAGATATAAAGGTTGTTTTTATACTTTCAAGATGAGATTGGCTGCCTAAGACCCAACAATTGATCGTTATTGGTGTTGGGAGCATCGACAATTGTTCCGAATTAATACAAACCACATCCGTAGGATCCACTTTCATGGCCAAAAAAATATCTTTCAGCAGACGATGGTTTAAATCTAGGCTCTCATCAGTAATAATAATCAACTTAGCCGAATCTGGAATTCTTACACCACGTTCACCGCGCAATACAGCAGGGTTTCTCACTACCCATTGAGTGATACCCATTTGATTTAAAAGCCTGTCACGTCGTGCCATTCATTTATTTCCAGTCGCTATGTTAAGTAAGGTATCTTATCAAAGGGGACTAATAGCGCCAACATAGCAATGCTATTTCCCTGTTTTCTGATAAAGTGTGCGCAAAATAATTGGGTTTGCATACCTATTGCAAGTAATTTGTTGCTGCTGGATATGTCAAAACGCTGCAACCTGAAGTATCAAAAGTATGACAAGTAAGGAGATTTTTAATTATGTCACTACTAACCCCCGCTAGTGAAGTTATCCAGCGCCATCTTGAGCACTTTACAGAACGTCATGTAGTCTTGGCAGGTGATATTCAAGATGAACTCGCCGCGACTTTAGAAGCTGCAAGTGTTCGTGTTATCACTAACCAATACCATCGCTGGAAAAGCCTAAGTAGCTTAATGGGAACAAATGCGCAATTTGCTGCAATTGCTGACGCTGATTTTATCCGCCCTTGCAATACGCTGATCTATTTCTGGCCAAAAAACAAACAAGAAGCCTGCTTTCAGCTCGACGATCTGTGCACTCACCTCACAGCGGGTAGCCAAATTTTCGTGGTCGGTGAAAACCGTAGTGGTGTCAAAAGCGCAGAATCCATCATGGAAGGCATTGCAACACTGCAAAAAATTGATTCAGCTAGACGTTGTGGTCTGTATTATGGTGAACTAGAACAGCCAACTCAGTTCGATATTACGCACTGGTGGCGCCGCTATGAAGCTGAGAATGTACAAATTCATGCTCTTCCTGGCGTATTCAGCCATAATGAATTGGACATTGGCAGCGATTTACTTCTTTCTACTCTTAATGAACCTGTAATGGGTAATGTTCTTGATATTGCCTGTGGCAATGGCGTATTAGCGGCAGTGATTGGAAAAAATAACCCTGATGCCACCTTAACGCTCAGTGATGTGAGTGCTGCTGCGCTGATGTCTTCTACCGCAACATTGCAAGCTAACCAATTAACAGGAAAGGTCATTGCTAGCGATGTCTACTCTAACATCAATGACCAATTTGACTGGATCATCTCCAATCCCCCATTCCATGATGGTCTTAATACCAGTTACAGCGCAGTAGAAAATATGATTTATCAGGCGCCTAAGTACCTAAAAAGAGGAGGTAAATTCCGTATCGTCGCAAATGCGTTCTTACCTTACCCTGACATGCTTGATAAGGCCTTTGGTAGCCATGAGTTGTTAGCTAAAACAGGTAAATTTAAAGTTTATCAAGCGACCAAACGTTAATTACCAATAAATATAATATTACAGTCGGGCAAACGTCTTATATTTGGCGGCAGTGACGGAGCTTTTAAAATAAATTAGGCAAATCAACCCGTTGATTTTCAGCTAATAACACGAAGCAGGGAAACTCTACGTTATACTGCTTCGTCGTCAATCTCAGGCCAACCAGAAGTGTTGGCCTTTTTTACTTGAAATATCTCGCGAACAGTAAAAAAATTATTGACGTCTGAATAAATTAGCCTAAAATCCGCAGCGTGCTATCAACATAAGATAGAGTCTGATATTGCGAGGGTGGCGGAATTGGTAGACGCGCTAGCTTCAGGTGTTAGTGTCCTTCGGACGTGGGGGTTCAAGTCCCCCCTTTCGCACCATGCAGGCCTTGTTTTTAAATAGACCGATAGTTCTTTTAATAATTAACAGTATTTGCGAGGGTGGCGGAATTGGTAGACGCGCTAGCTTCAGGTGTTAGTGCCCTTCGGGCGTGGGGGTTCAAGTCCCCCCTTTCGCACCACTGTTAACTTATCTCATTCCCTTCACTTTTAAGCATTATGTTGCAACACCAATGCGACCAAACTACAGAGAAGAGCAATAACAGCAGGAACAATCAGCAAACGCCGAGAGCCGCGACTGAATAACATAGCGGCAGTCATCAGCATGGTAATAATGGTGATAATTTTTAGGCTGTTCATCCCTATATTGCTGAGTAGATAAATCACGCTCAACAAAATAACGGCGAAAACACCCCATAATCCCGCAGTAAAGCGGCGCAGATCAGTGCTTTTGGTTACGCTATTTGGCATCGCTACCTCAACAATTTAAATGATAATGATTATCAATCATATCTTGTTTTTAGCAAAAAACAATGTTTTTTGTTAAGAAAGCGACGCTATTTGTCATCAAAATGGATAAATAAAATGGATATCCTCTGGCTCTAACGCAAATAGCTCAGGATCAGGCTTATCAATCAATTTACATCCCATATATTGATAGAAATGTACTGTGTTTTCAGAGGGCGTTGCAGAAATATAAAGCCCTTCAGCTTTCTTCTCTTTTGCCAGCTGACAACATCGCTTAAAAAGCATCCCACCTAACCCTTCGCCACGATAGTGCTTGCTAACATGTAAAAATGATAATTGCAGTAAGTTATGAGCTTCCCCACGCCAAATATTATCAAGACTGGCCGCAGCAATTAATGTGTTCTCATCAAATACTCCAATAAATACCGCACCATTGTCATAACTCTCAAGCAGATGTGGGGTATAAGCCTCAGGCTCACCTTCTGGCCAGCCTTTCATGTCAAAACGCTGTGCTGATAGAACTAGCTGCCCTTTTTCATGTAGATATAAATGTTCAATTAATTCAGTTCTATCTATCGACCAAACAGATGGGATTTCATCCCTTTGTAACTCACGTATTTTTCTCATTTTCCAAACTCATTTGCTCTTTACGACTCTCAGCGACACCTTCTAGGGCATGATATGCAACAGCACAAAATAATGAATTTAGTCGCTTCATATCACCCAATAAACTGACATGTAAGTTACTAGTATCTAAACTTTGCATGTTTTGTTCATGTAGTCTTTCCACATGTGCATAGGCAAAACGCTGATTGATCAAACGAAAACGATGCTTAGCACGACGTAAACGTTTTGCATTATCAATATCAGCTGAGACAAACACTGACATCCCTAAATTTAAATTAGCCTGTAATCGTTCAAGTAATGACAGCAATTCTTTAAAGCCCTCATTCGAAAATGAACGACGATTATCAATTGATTTTTTCACCAATTCAGAAGTCATGCGATGAATAATCGTTGAAGATTGCTGAAGGTTAAAAGCCGTATCAATAATTTCAGCCCAACGCCTTGAATCTTCTTCGCTTAGCTCACTTTGCTGCAATTGAGCCAAATAAAGCTTAATACTACTATGCAGCATATCGACTTCTTCTTCTAAGCGGCTAATTTCTCTTTTTTGTTCTTTATTACCATTAAGCACATCTCTAAAACGCTGCAACATTAGCTCCAGCACATCTCCCATCCTCAGCGTTTCTCGCACTGCATTCGCAATCGCCAACGATGGAGTTTCTAAAGCACTTTTATCTAGATAACGAGGGGCTATTTGCTGTTCAGCAGAAGGTGAAATGGGGATCAATCGATTACAGAATTTAGCCATTGGCCCGACAAAAGGCAACATCACTAGGCAACGAATGAGATTATAAAAAACATGGAAATAGATAACCACTTCAGCCGCATTAAAACCATACTCACCAATCCATTGTGCGATCGGTTTTACCCATGGTAATACCACCACACAACCAATCAGTTTAAATAACAAGCTCCCCAACACGACTTGGCGAGAAATTTCATTCTGCCCGCGGCTGCTCATCATAGCGAGTAAGCCACTACCAATATTAGAACCAATCACAATACTTAAACTAATATAAAGTGGTACTAAGCCTGTCGCACTTAGCGTTGCGGTTAACAATACCGCAGCTAAACTTGAATAGCTGATCATGGCAAATAGTGCACCTACCAACAATGCTAATACTACATCGCCACTTAATGACGTAAAAATGGCTTTTACAGCATCCGCATGAGTAATCGGTTCTGCCGATGCCACAATCAGTTGTAAGGCTAATAAAATTAGGCCTAGACCGATTCCTACGCGACCAATTTGCCCTGTACGATTCTTTTTTTGGCTTAAAAATGTTGCCACCCCAATCAGGATCAGCAATGGAGATAGCCATGAAAGATCGAATGTCAAAATTCGGGCCATTAATGCAGTACCGACATCAGCGCCAAGCATAATGACCATGGCTGGCGTTAATGAAATTAACCCTTGAGAGACAAAAGAAATGACCAGCAATGCTGTTGCATTACTACTTTGAACGAGTGCGGTGACCCCGACGCCGGAGAGAAATGCGCTTGATTTACGACTTACACTTTTTCCTAAAATACGCCTTAAGTCAGCACCAAAAACTCGCATGATGCCAGTACGGACAATATGTGTTCCCCAAACCAGCAATGCGACCGATGATAAAAGATGTAAAAGGGGCAACATTGAAATTTGAATCCTATATATTTATATTTTTAAATAAAACAATCAGTTATTGAAATTTAGAGATTTTTTATGACCAGCTAAAAACGGTCATAATACGGTTCAATAGATGAAATCATTAGATGTTTAAGAATGAGGCGACTAATACAAAAACACTTCATTATACATTATTTTCTTTATTTTTCAAAAAGTTAAAGTTCAAAGTGTTATTAGAAGCGATAATCTGATTAATGATAAGGCAACACGAACAAATAAAACTTCAACGCCAAATAATTTTTATACATGAATCGACTAATTAACGCAAAGTTCATAATGTAATTTAGCATTAATATGAAGGATGATAGTTGGAAGGGAAAATAAAAAATCCTCTACAACATCCTGTCGCAGAGGATTTAACTTACAAGGTTGGTTTATTGTTTCAATCCCATGGCATCACGCATGGTAAAGAACAAATCAGTTTGGTCAGTCAGACCCATAACGTTGGCTGCATGTGGACCATAAGCCGCAACGCGCAGTTGTGCACCTGTATGCTCCTGTGAATCATCTTCTTCAGAGTTACCGTAGTTCACAACCATCACAGAACCATCTTTCGTGATCAGCGCTTGTGTCAAACCCGTTGATTTAGTGCCTTCTGGAATAATTTGGCTAGAGTGCGCATGGTCAGC
Source organism: Providencia manganoxydans (assembly GCF_016618195.1). Taxonomy (NCBI): domain Bacteria; kingdom Pseudomonadati; phylum Pseudomonadota; class Gammaproteobacteria; order Enterobacterales; family Morganellaceae; genus Providencia; species Providencia manganoxydans. Next base: position 756,302 of record NZ_CP067099.1, on the reverse strand, counting down.
GGTCACGATAACTAAAGTGTCACCATGTTTTTTTGCAAACTCTAAGCCAACTTGCACCGCTTCATCCAATGCGACGGTTTCACCAATTTGACCACATGGGTTCGCTTTATGATCTTGTTTATCGATAGAAGCACTTTCAACTTGTAAGAAGAAGCCATTTGGATTGGTTTTTAATAAATCAATGGCCTTCTCTGTCATTTGAGCCAATGTCGGTGCATTAGGATCTAATTTAGAATTCGGCTTACATTCAAGTGGTGGGTTATTAATATTACCGTAATGTGTTGCTTTAGGTCCTTCCCAAGCCACCGCCATATTCCCCTCATGGAATAAACCTAACACTGGCTTGTCTTGGTTAGCTACAGTGACGGCTTCCAGTGATTTTGCATCACGAACAATGTTAAAACCACGTTCTTTCGCTTGCTCTTCTAACGTTTTACCTTGGTAATCGCCAGCCTTCGCCACTTGCTTGAAGCTCTTCGCGCCACCACCTAATGTAACATCGGCGCGCGTCACGAGTAGCTGCTCAGAGATAGAGCCACGCCCACCATTTTCTAAGGCATTCGTCGCACACTTTTCTGACGTTTCTTCAGGACCATAACATTTACGGGCTGTAACATGGGAAAATTGAGCAGCAGGTGTCGCATCTTGAATTTCTGACGTGGTTACGTTCCCCGTCGCTTTACCATTACGTTTAGCCAGCTCAATTAAGGTATCGTGATCTTTATCGAAAACATCAACACCAAGCGCGCCATTATAGGTTTTCACACCTGATGACCACGCCGTTGCTGACGCAGCAGAATCCGTTACATAGTCTGGTTTCTTGGTTTTTTTGTTTAATGCGTAATGGGTATACTGACCCGTAATCGGTAGTGCATCAATGCCTTTAAAGAAGCCACCAGCACCTTCAGCATAATTGCGTGCAACCGTAATTTCAGAGTCTCCCATCCCATCACCGATAAACAGGATCACGTTCTTAGCTTGTCCATTGTGCAAAGCGGCTTTCATGATATCAGTTTGTTCTTGTGCTAAACGACGAGCACCACCAAATTGGGTTATATCACCTTGTGCCGCGCGATTTTCTGAAACTGCATCGTTTGGTGTTGCTGCATTTGCTGGCAGAGTACCACTTAAAAGCATTGTACTCACAGCAACAGCTAAAATCGATTTCATGCAATGACCTGTCATAATCATTTCCTTGCCAATAAAAGAAGTTTAAATATTAAGTTGCTTCGAATAATGATTGGCATGCTAAGCTAGCTAGATGACAGTTGGATGAAGGTTTTATGTCGAAAAAAAGATGATTGTCATTAATATGCAAAAAGGCAGTCACCAATGAACTGCCTTTTAGTGTTTTGAAGCATGAAAAATAGCGAATTACTTAGCGATATTACCGCTTAAATAGCGAGTTCCTTCATACAGTGTTTCACACCAAGAAACATAATCATGTCCACTCGGTAATTCAGTTGCTTCAACTTGATAGCCTTTATGTTTTAATACATCCAATAACCGATAATGATTCTGGATGATCCCTCCCCAGCTACCCCGTTGCTCAAACAACCCCGCCTCTAAATAGAAACGTAACGGTCTCTTTGACATCTGTTCTATTTCGCGGATCAACCATTCTGGATCTTTCCCTTTAGGCGCCCACCAATATGAACCAGACATACTAATCACATTACCAAATAGCTCAGGGTGAGTTAATGCATTCCATGTTGCCCCTAGACCACCATAGCTCGATCCTGCAATGATCGTTGATTCAGCTGGCGCATTGATCCCTTTTGCCCGCAATAATGGCATGAGCTCCTTGGCAAGCATTTCAGGAAAGTCACTGTTTGGAGGCAGTTCATTATTTCTATGCTCAGAACTAATACTGTCTAGAAACACCACATACATAGGCGGTATTTTGCCTTCTAGCATCCACTTATCAAAAAAGTCTGCCATTTTGTAAGTATTAAGATAAGTTTGTCCATCCAGTAGTACCAGTACTGAAGGTTGTTTCATCACGACAGCAGGGCGGTATATTGAAATTTTTCTATTATTATTCAATATATTGCTTTGAAATGAAAATGACTCTAATTGACCATTAAGCTGATGACGCTCAATTTTGGCAAAATCACACTGACGTTTTTCTGGCGCTAAAGACAATAAAGAAAACCGATTATAACGATCATTAAAAAATGAAGGAACAGCATAAGTATTAAAGGGATCTGCTTGCGCCGTGACTAAAATCGCTTTACGTTGCGCCAGCCCACCTTCAGCAATCTTTGGAACATCAGGTGCTATTTTATATTGCGACAACGTATCATTTGGCACAATGAAACTACGATACCAGATATCCTTATTCGGCACTCTCGCCATCGTTTCATGATTACCCGAGGGCGCCCCCAATATATAGGCATTCGACTGCGCACCTCGCCATAAAAAAGTCACTCTCTTTTGCCCTTTCTTGTAATCTTCAATCAAGGGAGTGCCCTGCAATTTGATCTCCTGCCAAAAAGCATCAGTGGTTTTATCTTGCTGATGTGCATCAAGTAAGGCTTGTAACTTAGGGCTATCAATCTTGTGTTCAGCTTCAATCGCTAAAGGCTGATAATCCGCTAAATTAAATTTGAGATGCCATGGCTGCTCTGGTACACCTTGTAATTTGAGGTAATATTGACCTTTTTTTGGGGCAATATAAGAAATAGCGTGCGTTTCAGACTGCGGCCAACCCTGTAAAAGAACACGAATTGGTACCTTACTGCTTTTCAGTAAAATCGCTTCAGCGATCCCATCACCTTCTTGGCGAACAACCTGTTTATCCGAAATTTCAACTAACAAACAGCTATGACCTTCACTATCATGCACGCCCTCAATAGAAGAGGACAGCTCATCTAAACGAATACACTCTGCAACAGCTGACATAGCAACCGATGAAAGCAAAATACAGCCGATTAACGGTAAAGATTTCACATCATTTTCCATTGAAAATTTATTTAATGGAAAATATTACTATCAAATTAATATTTCAAACTCAATGATTAACAAAATGTTTTTCCATAAATTGGTGAATCAACTGTAAAGCGCTCAATAAACGATGTCTTTGCTCGGAAGTTAACCGTAAATAACGCCTTGTGGCAGGGATCCTGCTAACCATTTCAGATGCAGTAAAAGGCTCAATTTCACAATGCCATACACCATGTTTAATGTTTAAATGGCAATAATTAAAATCTAACTCTTCGAGCGTACTGGTAATGATTGGGTATTGCTTTAGTAAGCTCACTAACGATTGTCCTTGCTCATCCTTCGATACAAAATCAATATGTTTTTTACGTAAATTACCACTTGTTTTCACGGTGACTTGTGCATTGATAGCTTGGCGACAATTTCCCGTTACCGAAAATCGACTAAACACAATAAATGCCATAAACAGTGTTTTAACTCTTTCCGTGACACAGATCGTTAATTCATCTTGTGGGCGGATAAGGAGCTCCCCAGGAGCTCCCCATTCACACTGATAAGGCAAAATATCACGCTCCACTTTATTTAGCGTTAAGCCTTGCTGGTACCCTGTTGGCAGACGCTTTTGCGTTAAGCGTCGCCAGAAAGAATATTTAGGCGAGGTTGCGTAATGGCTCAATTTTACCTCCATTTAACTCTTCCTCTGTAAATGTGTTTGATAACACCTGCTCAACCGGAACGGGTTTGAATGGATTAACCTTTTGCACAAAGAGCGTCCAAATTAATGCATAGCTGGCAGTTAGTCCTAACATAATAATAAATGGAATATAAACATCCGATTTATTCATTCCTGGAGGGGTGATATACACAATGGCTAAAATAATCCCTACACTCGAAATAATTTGTGGGATAGGAAAAAATGGCGAACGATACGCACGATGTAAGTCAGGACGACGTATACGTAATAATATGACTGAAACAGTGACTAACAGATAAGCCGTGCCCCAAGAACATACAGCAGCCAATACCAATGGCATGATGCGATCTAAATCACCTTGGATAGCAAACGTGTGCAGACAAGGGATCATTACTGCAACAAGGATCCCAAAGACTGGCGTTTTAAAACGTGGGTGCAAGTAAGCAAATATACGAGGTAACGCACCATCCAGCGCCATCCCATAAAGGATCCGCGGAACCGCTGCCATTAATGTATTAATCGTTGCTCCACCAGCAAGCAATAGCGCAATACCAATCCAATATTTACCAATATCACCAAAAACTTGGCTAGCAAAAGCAGGGATAGCCATCGGTGTTTCTAGCAGGCTAACATTATTTGTCGGATCAACAATGACGTTTTCGACTTGATTTGTCATCGCTGCGCCAAATAAAAACATACAAAATGCGACACCGCACAGCCCTGTTGCCATCGCACGCGGAATAACTTTAGCTGAGTTTTTAATTTCAGGCGCCATTGGCGTGACCAACTCACAGCCAACAAACATGAACATCGCCATACCAACAAAACTCAAAACAAGAGTCGGATCAGAAATATTCAAACCTTGACCAAACCATCCATCAACAGAAGTGTGGAAAGGGATCAATAATCCACCAATACTGAAAATAACTAAGGTGCTCCACATCGCAAAGGTAAGCACGACTTCAACTTTACTGAAAGCTTCAATCCCTAAAGCATTGAGTAGACCAAATGTGATCACCAAGCCTACCCCAACCATCCAAGAGGTATTACTGGTTTCCATTACGGTATTTAAGCTTTCAAAATTAACTAATGCCATGATCCCCGACAAAATCGTTTCTGCCGTTCCCGCAAATACATGCACAATTAAATAAGCTGACAACGCTCCGGTTATCGCCCAGAAGCGCCCCATACCACATGAAATATAATCATAAACCGAGCCTGATGTTGGTAAAATAGCCGCCGCTTCGGAGAACGTCGTCAATTGAGCCTGCATCATGATAAAGCTCAGTAATACGGCTAAAGCAAACGTATCGCCACCAATGCCAAAACCACTCGTCACCGTCAAAATAACAGGACTTGCCATAATCACGCCCACAGAACTCGCTAAAGTTGTTGGAAAACCAACTTTCCCCTTCTCAATGTGAGACGTTAATTTTGAGGACATATTCATTTTGCTTCCCTCTCTTTCTGGAACACAGTCGTGATTGTGAATTTTTTGTAAAAATAAAATGACTGCATTGCCACTATAAAAATAAGCACAAACATGTCGCTATCGTCCTAAAGGACGATACCTATCGGGGGAGGAAAAGAGAAAGGAGTTGGCGAAAAGTACCGAATTAATTAATCAAAAAAAAGATAAAGCATGGAATATCAATAGATAACACTTTATCACTTCATTAATATATTAATAAAAACACAACGAAATATACCGATAGATGCATTTAGCCTATTGGCTCCTTGCCAGTGAAGTTCAAATATTGCAACCAAGCTCACGTTATTAACATGTTTATTTTATGTTAACGAAAAATAATTGCATGATAATAATTAGGCTCTCTATGGAAGGGAATATGATGAAAACACCACCTTTGTGCTACCACCAGCGAACATTAATTAACTGTTGTTTAAACACAATCGCCCATATTATTCCTGTTTCAGCATCCGTTTACTACTTAGTGGATGATTTTTGGCAACCTGATAATCATGTTTTATATGGGATCAGCTCTAGCATGCATCAAGATTACTTACAGCACTTTTATCAATTAGATCCGCTGCATCCTGATAAATTCCGAGGCGATGACTTACGTCTAGTTAGAATGGCGCCTGATATGAAACAGCAGAGCCAAGAGTTTTATAATGATTTTATGCGTCCCAATAATATTACTGATATGGCTGAGATTTTTATTCGCCGTAAAAATAAAATCATTGCAGGTATCTCCGTACTGCGTGATAAGCCGTTTCAGCAACAAGAAGTGATGCGATTGAATGCTATTTTACCTATTGCAGAGCTAATGACCTTTGACATACTGCCTGATTCACTGGTCTCTTACACACCTAAAGAGCAAGAAATCATTCACTTAGTACGTGAGGGAGCAAGTAATAAACGTATCGCACTGCTACTTGGCGTTTCATTGTCTACCGTGAAAACGCACTTACGCAATATATTCACTAAAGCGAATGTCAGTAACCGAACCGAGCTTGTTTCATCCGGTTTTATTATTCGCCAAGAAAAGATGATGTGAGTACTCAGCGACTCACATCATTAAAATACTATAGACCGCCACCCGCATCGATAATAGCGCCAGTCACATAAGATGACGTATCACTCAGTAACCATGTGATCACATCAGCGATCTCTTCGGGCTTTCCCCCTCTTTTCATTGGCACAACCTGTGCAACGCGGTCGACACGCTCAGGCTCACCACCATCTGCATGGATCTCTGTGTAAATCACACCGGGTCGCACAGCATTGACACGAATGCCTAATTCAGCCAATTCAATTGAAAGGCCCTTTGTGATTGTATCTACTGCACCTTTGGAAGCCGCATAGTCAACATACTCCCCAGCCGATCCTGTACGCGAAGCGATAGAAGATACATTAACAATTGCCTTTCCTTGGAAGCTATCAAAGTGGCGCGCACTTTTAATAAACTCTCGACTACAAATCAGTAGCCCTGTCACATTCGTTGCTAATACCTGATTAATACGTTCTGCTGTAAGGTGTTCCGTCGTACTATGCTGAAATAAAATACCTGCATTATTCACTAAGTAATCTAAATCGCCATACTGTTCGCGAATGGTAGCAAACATCTGCGTAATTTCGCTTTCATCCGCAATATTCGCTTGGATAGCAACAGCTTTACCACCAGTCGCAGTTATCTGATTAACCACCTCATCAGCAGCAACTTTATTATTTTTATAGTTAATAATCACCTGCATTCCTAAGCCAGCAAGCTGTATTGCCGTCGCTCTGCCAATCCCTCTGCTTCCACCTGTAATTAATACATTCTTCATTAAAAACTCCTTATAAGCGATGAGCTTCCACAGTAGGCAGTTATTTATTGTTATTCAATTGTTAATTTTATTTTGAGATTAAATGTGAATAAAAAAAGCCCAGCATTTGCTGGGCAACCACTATAAAATCAATACGTTAATACTAATAACGGATCATGACTGACTTCAACTCTGTGTAATGCTCAATAAAAGCACTACCAAACTCACGCCCGATCCCAGAAGATTTGATGCCGCCAAATGGAACTGCGGGGTCAAGGAACGTATGCATATTTACCCATACTGTTCCTGCTTCAATACGAGAAATCATACGCATCGCTTTACTTAAATCATTAGTCCAAAGGCTTGCTGCAAGACCAAAAGGTGTACTGTTCATTTGCTTAATGAGCTCTTCTTCATCATCGTAACTTAAGAAGGTTCCGACGGGCCCAAATGTTTCTTCTGTCATTAATGCATCATTTGGACTGTTAGCTCGAATGATTGTAGGCGGAACGAAGTAACCAGCACCGGCGATAGGCTGACCACCATAAATAATTTCATTGCCTTCTTTACGTGCTTTATCAAATAGCCCTAAAATTTTGTCGTAATGAGCCTTATTAGCTAAAGGCCCCATCTCAGTGGTTTCATCCAATGGAGAACCAATTTTAAATGTAGAAAGACGCTGTTTCAGCTGAGCTAAAACCTCATCAATCAGCGATGATGGAATATAAAAACGCTCTGCTGCTGCACAAATTTGCCCTTGATTCAAATAGCCTGCTTCAATAATACCATCAACAATTTTTTCAACTGGCAGATCAGCTAAGAAAGCAGCACCATTTTTACCTCCCAGCTCAAGGGTTACGCGTGTTAATTTACCTTCCATCGCCGCACGGCCTACCGCAAGGCCCGTCGGTACAGAGCCTGTAAAAGTCACTTTTGAGCAAAGAGGATGACTAATTAATGCAGGGCCAACTTCACGCCCACCACCATTAATAATATTAATAACGCCATCAGGGATACCCGCTTCCTTCGCTAATTCGACAACTCTTAGCATCGTCAGCGGTGTAAATTCACTTGGTTTGAGAACAATAGTACAACCACAAGTCAGTGCTGCCGCCAACTTCCATATGGAAATCATAATCGAAAAGTTCCAAGGAATAATCCCTGCAACTACGCCAACGGGTTCACGCTGAGTGAAGGCTGAATACTGTTCACCTTTAAAAGAAGGTAGAGAAACATTCAGTGTCTCACCACTGATTTTTGTTGCCCAGCCAGCAAAATAGCGTAAAAACTGCGCAGCGGAGCCAACTTCAAGGAAACGCGATAGTTGAATAGTTTTACCTGAACACAAAGTTTCTAACTGCGCCAGTTCCTCTAAATGCTTTTCAAGCAAATCAGCTAAACGATTGAGGCAATTCCCTCTTTCCATAGGTGTAGTTTGCGTCCACGCCCCATGAAAAGCACCGTAGGCGGCTTCCATCGCTGCATCGACTTCAGCCTTCGTACCTTCTTTCACTTTAGCAATAACTTGTTCAGTGGCCGGGTTAACGACTTCAAAATAAGCCTCTCCCTTACCGGAAACAGGCTGACCGTTAATAAAATGTGCATGTTGGCGCTGTAAGAAGGCGCTGACTTCCGGCAATAAGGCTAATTGACTCATCGTTATCACTCCACTTTTAAAAGTTAATTACGCGTTTACACAAGCAAGATAATGCTTAACAAAACGCTCAGCGGTGATCTCCCACAGGACTTCAGTGCCTTTCGCAGCAAACCAAGTGTCACCTTTATGATATTCAACAGTTTGACCTGTTTTGACATCCGTTAATTTCACTGAACCTTCATGAACAGTCGCCATTTCATCGAATGGGTAAACCATTTTAAATTTGCCTTTAGTACAAGCAAAGATACCACATGTTAGGTTATCAGTTGGCTCACCGTGGATCATCGCAACACTTGCTTGCGGGTCACCCTCAACAACCACAGAACCTAAATTAGTTACACTACCAATATTGAGTAGTTCAGGAAGTGGTTTGTTTAACAGTAATGGACTAATCATGATTTTACCCTTCTATATATTATATAAATGATACAAAACTGTTGCTCTAGCGGCGCCCTTGCCAATAGCCCGAGGTTTGATGCCAAATTTTAGCCAGTGATACAATCACATTACGCATGCTATCTTTACCTGCGATATTGGCATGAGGAATCGAACTCATTAAATCATAACGGTGTGAGCCTTCTGCCATTCCTTCTGCCAATACCTTACACACAATATGGCTTGGCGTTACACCGAAACCTGAATAACCTTGTACAAAGAAGATATTGTTATGTCCCGGCAATGAACCTATTTGAGGGAACAGGTTGGCACTACATGCCATCGGACCTCCCCAAGCCAATTCAATTTTCACATCCTTCAAATAAGGGAAAATTTTCAGCATTAGGTTACGGTTCCACGCTTTTAAATCAGATGGAATGTATTCAAGAAAATGGGTTGAGCTACCGAACAATAAACGGTTTTCTTTGGTCACTCGGTAATAGTCAATAACTGGACGAATATCACTGTATGCGCCACGGATCGGACTAATACGCTCAATCATTTCGTCAGATAACTCTTCCGTCATCAGCTGATAAGCATAGGTATTAATCGTTTTTGGGTAGATGGTTGGCTCTAAGCCGTTCAAAAATGAGTCACATGCCCAGAGCATTTTTTTCGCACGAACAGAACCCATAGCTGTGCGTACCGTTACGGTATCGCCATATTCCACATTAAGAACTTGGCTATTTTCAAAAATTTTAACACCATAATCAGTGACCGCTTTTGCTTCACCTAATAACAAGTTCAGAGAATGAACATGCCCCCCTCCCATGTGTTTTATGCCACAGGTATAAGCATCTGAACCAATGATCTGTTTTAGATCAGAACCCGTATAAAACTCAATTTCTTCGTCTGGTGACACTGATTTAAAATCCGTCAACCAACCCCGCAAGGTTTTTTCTTGACGTTTATTACTCCCTAAATAGGCATAGCCATGACAAAAATCAGCATCAATATTATATTTCGCAATACGTTCACGAATAATCCCTGCGCCCATATTACTAATTTTAAATATTGTCTCTAACCCTTCTGAGCCAACGTGCTTTTTGATCACATCAAGGTCATGACCGATCCCTGCCATCACCTGCCCACCATTTCGGCCTGAACCACCATAGCCAATATGACGGCCTTCAATGATCGCAATATTTGTGATCCCTTTTTCACATAGTTCAAGCGCGGTATTCACACCGGAAAAGCCACCACCGATGATCACAACATCAACATCAAGATCTTCTTTCAGTGTAGGGAAACGAAGATCATACTTCTTGGTCGCTGCGTAATAGGTTAATGATTCAACTTGGTTATTCATATTGGATACCCTGTTAGTATCTTGTCATAACCACGATTATCTTAACCCAACATTAACATTTACATAGCCCTTTAGGGACATTTGAAACATTGATTTAACATTTGTGATGTGAGTAGAATATTTTGATATAAACAATAAATATTCAAAATACAAATAAACTCAATTTTATCAATCAATTAAAAAAATAAATAATGTTAATGATATGAATAAAAATCCATTCTTAACATAAATGATTACGGCTTGAAGTGTGACGAGCGTGACCCATTAATAAGTTAAATAATTCACCTTGAGAATTGATATCTAATTTCTGATAGATATTTTTCCGATGATTTTTCACTGTACCTAAACTAATAAATAATGATTGAGCAATCTGTGGTGAGCCTTTCCCTTCAAGGATCAATTCCACCACCTCACACTCTCTTGGCGTCAGACCAAATCGTGTTTGCATGTCTGCCAACCGGTAATGGCTAGAGACTTCACTCGGGGAAATTTCTTTGTGCAGTTTCGCCATACTGCGAATAATTTCAAAAGCTTCTTTTAATGGAGCCTGCGTTCTTTTCTCTGATAGAAATGGCTCGTCTTCATTACCAAAAAAGATCCCTAACTGCCTATCACTGGTAATTTCTAGCAAGAGTGCTGCCTCATCACACCAACCTGTTTTGCGATAAAAATTGAGATAATAATCAGTATGATAAAAACCTTTAGGCGCAAGCTCTCTTAATGTTAATACCTGCGAACCCGTTCCCTTTTGCAATGCCTGATAAAACGGATCCATTAAATAAGCGCCACGCTGATAAATACGATTTACACTATCACTATTGCGTTTTTCAACTTTAGATAAGAAGCGTGGGGGGGCATTTTTTTCAAAGGAATAAACAATCGCGTTATCAAACACAATAAAAGAAGATAACCACGTCAACAAATTAGGATAAAACTGGTTAGTCGCAACAGAATCAATCACATCAGGTAGTTTATCCAGATAGTTTTCCATTCTGCCTCCAATATTATCAACTTATTAATAAACCCAATTTTGCTGTACCAGAGAATCACCTGCCAAATACTTATAAAGACCACATTATCTCATGCAACTCAAATCAATTGTTATTAATATGTTAATTAAATCACATTATCGTCCGAAAGTATTAATAATATGTTAATAGAGACTAAATAAAAGCACATTAAAAAAGGGAGCTTATTAACACATAAACTCCCTTAAATGACTTACTTAGCAGCCGCTTTTAGCTTTGTATAGCGGCGGATCAAACGCCATTTTAATTTGATGGTTGTTGCGTGAGACCAAACAACATCCCAATAGCCACTTTCAATAAATTTCTGAGCCATCTCACGCTGAATTTCAGGCGACTTAATTGCAAGTATGGCTTGAATGACCCCCAACCCTTCTTTACCCACTTGCCACAAACAAGCAGGCGCTTGCTTAACTTGCTCCGGGTAACGTTTGTAAATCGCCAATAACATATCAATAATCTTCAAATACGTATTGATCTTACGTACTGAACGCTCATCACCTTGTAATGAGTGAGAAACCGACTGGTTATGGATCAAATAATCGTAATACTGTTCATTGATAAACTGTACTTTCTTTGCCACCAGTAATAGCTCTGTTGTCCAAGGGATATCCTGATGATGCAGCTTTGGTTCAAATGAAAAATTATGCTGACGGATCAATTCTAAACGATAGAGATTTAACCAAGTGACATGCAAAAATTTGCGTGAACTTAACCCCATTTCTAACCACTCAGGACCACTAATCACACCAGTTGAAGGCACTTTATTCGGTGGAAAAATAGCTTTTGGGGCATCACCATTGGTATAAATATAAGTTCCATTACAGGTAGCCACATCTAAGTCACCTGCTAGTGCAATTTCCAATAAGCGGCCATACATTTTAGGGCTGATTTCATCATCAATATCAGGAAAAGTAATATATTGACCTGTGGCTTGCGCCATCCCTGTATTACGAGCCACTGAAACGCCCTGATTTTCCTGTGTTAGTAATTTAAAATGGCTAAATTTGTCTTGGTATTGACGGATGACCTCTTCACTATTGTCTTTAGAGCCATCGTTGACCACGATAAGCTCCCAGTGGCTGAGGTTTTGTGCTAATAAGCTATCAAAAAAATGAGGAAGAAATTTTTCACCATTATAAACGGCAACCACAATACTCAAAACAGGATGGGAAGACATGTATTAACCTTATAAAATCCTATATTAACCAGCCACTTAGGCTAGCCACTTGATACTCTACATATTTCATACAGCGACTTAATCATATTTGAAATCATTGAGAGTATATTAATTATCTTTTTGAAATTACCGACCAAACAATTTCATCTCAAGGTAAAATTAAATTATTAGAGAAAAAATAAATACTTTGGTTCCATTATCACAGATCAATATTCACACTTTATTACACCATAAGTGTAATTTTTACTTAAATCAGACTTATTCCCTCTTTTACCAATGAGCTAATTATCGCAATATCGACCTAACAAACATTAAATGTACGTTAACTCAGATAATAAGGGAAAAACTGTGGCCGGAACAAGCTTACTCGCTTTACTTGATGATATCGCCGCCGTATTGGATGACATATCGGTTATGACCAAAATGGCCGCGAAAAAAACCTCTGGGGTACTTGGCGATGACCTAGCGCTAAACGCACAACAAGTCACTGGTGTCAGAGCAGAACGAGAAATCCCTGTCGTATGGGCGGTCGCTAAAGGCTCGTTTATCAACAAATTGATATTAGTACCACTTGCACTATTGATTAGCGCTTTTATCCCTTGGGCAGTAACACCACTATTGATGATTGGCGGCGCTTACCTTTGCTTTGAAGGTGCTGAAAAATTGATGCATAAATACCTTCATGCCCCCCAAGAACATAGCGAAAAGAAAGAACAAGAAGCCACCATGTCACCGGAAGAAATAGCCTCTTTCGAAAAAAATAAAATCAAAGGAGCCATACGAACTGACTTTGTACTATCTGCCGAAATCATTGCTATCACACTAGGTATTGTTTCTTCTACAACACTAATTAACCAGCTAGCAATTCTTTCTATCATAGCCATAGTGATGACTGTTGGGGTGTATGGAATTGTGGCAGGGATCGTTAAAATCGATGATCTTGGCTTTTATTTACAGAAAAAAACCTCAAAATTCCTCAGTAAATTAGGCAAAAGCTTAATTTATGCGACACCGTACTTAATGAAAACATTATCAGTAGTTGGAACTGCTGCGATGTTTATGGTTGGGGGTGGTATACTAACTCACGGTATTACATTCATCTATCAGTGGATTGAAGAAATTGCCTTAGCCGCATTACTAACCCCAGCTATCGGCTCGATTATGCACCTCGTTATACCTTCAATCGCTAACCTTATTTTTGGACTTATTTTTGGTATTGTACTGGTACTATTGATAACGCTAATAAAACAAATTAAATCACGTTTAACAACTTGAAGTATGGCGAGTATTTGGGAAGGAACTGGGTATGCCGACATTCCATCGTCGATTTTCTATAATTAGTCAAATCATTGGATTAATGTTACTTATTGCAGTGCTTGGTATCATTGGAATGACGATTTCAAATCGCATCATCATTGGTGTACAAGGTAATGCTCATGCCATTAATAAGTCAGGCTCCCTTCGCATGCAAAGCTATCGGCTACTCTCTTTAGTACCTTTAAATGACGATTCAAAGCAATATCTTTCAGAGCTCGAGAGCGACTTATCGAGCCCTGAATTAACGCAAGTTGCTAAAGCTGAGGCGCTCACCACCAAACTAGGTGAACTAGATGATTTTTGGCAGACCACCTTGCGTCCCTCATTACTAAATGCAAATACATCTAATGACGCTCGTTATGAAGTTATCGCCTTCGTTAATAAACTTGATGAGCTTGTTCATGATATTGATGAAAAAACTGAACGAAAAATTGCTTATGTCGCAATGACACAAATGATTTTTATTGTTTTAGTATTTCTATTATTAATGGCTACCATTTGGCATCTGCGACGTAAAATTTATTACCCATGGATGAAGTTACTCTCAATGGTTCATGCCATCGGCCAAAAAGATTTTAGTCAACGCTATCCAAGTAATAATCAACAAGATGAATTGAATGCTCTTGGTTTAACCTTAAACCAAATGTCCGATGAGCTAGCGCAAAGCTATCACCGACTAGAATCAAGGGTTGCCGAAAAAACAGCAGACCTACGTAATAAGAACCGAGTGCTTTCCTATCTATATCAGTCAAACCAAACTCTGCACTCTACTGAACCACTAGATTTAAGATTACAAAAAGTACTTAATGAACTGCAAAGCATTACACGACTAACAAGTGTCAATTTAAAACTCTATGAAGACAGTAATGAAGAATATTTTCATGAAATTCATAGCATAACTGAAATTTGTGAGGAACCAATAACTTCACTGTCGTGGGAACTTTCTGACAATATTCACCGATACGGTGTCATTATTGGTGAGATGAGAGAAGATCAACAATTATCTGAAGAAGAAAATAACCTAGTATTGATGTTAGCGAAGCAAATATCAGGAATGCTCGCAATGGAGTACCAAATAGAGCAACAGCAGCAGCTCCTGATTATGGATGAGCGCTCAGCTATCGCTAGAGAGCTACATGATTCTATCGCTCAATCACTCTCTTGCCTAAAAATGCAGATCAGCTACTTGCAAATGCAGCCTCAGCCATTACCTGAAAAACATCAGCAACTACTAGGGGAAATGCGAGGGGAAATTAATACAGCATACAGCCAACTCAGAGAGCTACTAACAACCTTCAGATTAAAATTAACCGAACCAGGGCTACTTCCATCACTAAAAAGTACTATCGATGAGTTTAGTCAAAAAATGGGCTTCGAAATTTTATTACACTACCATCTACCCGCGAAAAGTATTTCACCACATCAATCCATTCATATTTTACAGATTATCAGAGAGGCGCTTAGCAATATATTAAAACATGCGCATGCAAATTGGGCACAAGTCACTCTCCAACAAAATTCCAACACCGTAACAATAATTATTGAAGATAATGGTGAAGGAATAGGCTCTACACCTGAAAAACAAAACCATTATGGGTTAATTATAATGAGGGAAAGAGCACTTAGCTTAAATGGTGAGTGCAATATTATTCCAAGAGAGCAAGGTGGAACAAAGGTTGAAGTTACGTTCTCCTTAGCTATAACTTAATGTATAGATTCATTATTTTTTAGAGCAGAGTAATTCATGGAAAATACAAATATAACAAATGAAAAATCAACAATTTTACTGATTGATGACCATCCAATGCTAAGAAATGGTGTTAAACAACTGATTAGCCTTGAACCATCATTACTCGTCATTGGTGAAGCAGGAGATGGCGCGGCAGGTATCAAGATCGCAGAAGAACAGGATCCAGATCTTATCCTTCTAGATCTAAATATGCCCGGTATGAATGGTTTTGAAACTTTAGACGAACTAAGAAAGCGCGAGCTATCAGGCCGCATTATACTTTTCACTGTCTCTAATTACGGTGAAGATCTTGTCAATGCACTTAAACGTGGCGCTGATGGCTATTTATTGAAAGATATGGAACCAGAGGAGCTTATTACTGCGCTTAAAGAAGCTGCTAGCGGTAAAATGGTAGTAAGTCCTGCTTTAACCTCAGTGCTTGCTGAATCACTAAAAGCGACACGACCACAGACAGGCAATAACCTACTGTCTTTAACGCCAAGAGAAGCTGATATTTTAGAACTCATCTCCCAAGGGCTTGCAAACAAAATGATCGCTCGAAAATTGGATATTGCGGAAAGTACAGTCAAAGTCCATGTGAAGCATTTATTGAAGAAATTGAATCTTAAATCACGAGTTGAAGCAGCGGTATGGGTACTTCAGCAAAAATAACAATTGGCTAACTCACAGCTATCATTTTGAATAGCTGTGAGTAATTACATTACTCAATTATAAAGCTCAAACCTACAAGTAATTCGAATAAAACTGTAATATGATCCCACAAATTAGATAGATGATGAAAGATAAGACCCCATGGAACAAGATATTATTTTAGTTGATGAGTTGGATACACCTGTAGGTATCATGCCGAAACTCTTAGCACACCAGCTTGGTAAGCTACACCGCGCTTTCTCAGTGTTTATTTTTAATAGCAAAGGTGAATTACTGATCCAACAACGCGCAGCTCATAAATATCACTCAGCTGGACAATGGGCTAATAGCTGTTGTAGTCACCCTGCCCCAAATGAAGATACCATGGTTGCAGCTAAGCGTAGGCTGATGGAAGAGCTGGGCTTCACTACCCAACTTTCACATGTTGGTCATTTTCTTTATCATGCTCAAGTCAACGGCGGCTTAACTGAGCATGAATACGATCATCTATTCATCGGTAACTATGACGGTACCATTATACCAAATCCCGATGAAGTATCTGCGATCCGTTGGCTGCATCCTTCAGCTTTACAGAAAGAGATAAAACAAAATCCCGAACAATTTACACCTTGGTTTAAATTAATTATCAATAAATATCCACAACTCAAATTTAATTGATTTTTTTAGTGGCAATTTCTATCCCAATTAGTAATTAATTGGTTAATTACTGATAAATCTGTTGATAAGCTTCTATCCGCCTCAATAAATCCAACCTTATCTCTAATCCTAGAATAAAGATTTAAAGCAGAGGATGACAGCCTTAACATTTTATTTTTTTGAACTCTAAGATCAATCGCTTGAGCTGCATAAAGCAACAAAATAGATAATAAATCAAAACTATATAAAATTTGTGCTAATAATCTATCCGCCGATAAAGGCGCATTAGTTGCGATATCCTCAACACCACCAGAAACCGGTAAATAATCTAAGGAAACTGGATAGGCTAATAGTTTAATTTGTGTTCCAAGTGAGACTGCGGTTTTTTCTAATGCTGCAAGACCATGTACTGTTTTATCTGCCCAGAGATAGCGACTTAAATGTGTGAGACTAGGATCACTAAATTTGATAATTTGCTGAACTTGAGATAATCCGTTATGCGCCAATGCGAGTTGTAGATTTTCAAGCGCTAAAACCCAAGGTAACGTTTCGAAATTTGCACTAGGAACAACGCTATCACTATAATCAGCTTCATCTATATTATCGAGCAAAACACATGGGTTATCATCTGAGCTATTTAATTGAATATATAGCTGAGAATAAGCTTCATCATAGTATTTACGTAAAGCAGCCAGTATATAAACACCACAACGAAAACTTAAGGGATCTTGTAATTCACGGGAAGGATCTGATAACTCAAGTGATGAACCAGATGTAAGCTGACGCAATTTATCCCCCATAGCATTAACTTCATCATATGGTCGTACAGATAACACTAATTCATTAAATGGTGAGAGATTTCCATTCAATGACTGTAAGGTGAGGCTATAGGCTATTTCATTAATATCTAAATAACGTGCCATTTTTGCAAGCGCAAGAGAAGCTATCGCAGCTGAGTAAGCGTTCGAAGACAGAATGGATAAAGCATCTTTTGCCCACGGTTTAATGAGCGGCACTTTTGCATCACTTAATGCATCTATCGCAATACATTGCTTCCCTTTATAAATAACATTTCCTTCGCCGATCATTGCTAAACCAACATGACTAATAATAGTAATATCAGCCTCACCAACTGATCCAACAACTGGAATTACAGGGATTATATCTAAATTCAAAAATGCAATGTAACTGTTGATTATAGCTGGTTGGATACCACTATGAGCAGATAATAGATTATTTAATCGAATTGCAATTAAAGCTCGAACAATATTTTTTTCTATACTAGCACCAACACCAACTGAATGGGCGCGTAATAAATTAATATTAAACTGTACTGATTTTTCTATGACTTCATTGGTTAATTTACCATTAAGGTCAATCCACTCTTGGTCCTTATTTAATCCAACCCCAACAGTAAGACCATATATTTTTATACCTTGCAATGCAGCTTTAATGAGTATGCTATGAGCTAATTTAACTTTTTCCATAGCGAAAGGATCAACACAAACTTTCTCGCCATTAGCTATTGATTCAACAATCGAAGGAGTTAATGAATTTCCATTGAGCTTTATCATAAATATTCTTTTAATGAATGAGAGTAATATACAATTACCTCAAAAATAAATATTTATATATTCCAATTAAAATCAGCTGACTCAATCTTTATATCTTAACTAAAATAAATTAGCTGAATAATTAGCTGCATAAAGTATAAATTATCATCCAAAAGCAAAAAAGCCACCCATTGGGTGGCTTCTTCACTAATTTAATGTCTGGCAGTTCCCTACTCTCACATGGGGAGACCCCACACTACCATCGGCGCTACGGCGTTTCACTGCTGAGTTCGGCATGGGGTCAGGTGGGACCACCGCGCTATTGCCGCCAGACAAATTCTGTTTCGTTCCCGTTTGCAGTTATCTCAACGCAAACCAGAACCTCAATCTCAAACAAGCTGCGTGTCCCTCACCTTTCGGCTTCTCACTACGCAAAAACAACTCAATCTCTCTAAAACACCTTCGGTGTTGTCAGGTTAAGCCTCACGGTTCATTAGTACTGGTTAGCTCAACGTATCGCTACGCTTACACACCCAGCCTATCAACGTCTTAGTCTTAAACGTTCCTTTAGGACCCTTAAAGAGTCAGGGAAGACTCATCTCAAGGCAAGTTTCCCGCTTAGATGCTTTCAGCGGTTATCTCTTCCGCACTTAGCTACCGGGCAATGCCATTGGCATGACAACCCGAACACCAGTGGTGCGTCCACTCCGGTCCTCTCGTACTAGGAGCAGCCCCTTTCAATCTTCCAACGCCCACGGCAGATAGGGACCGAACTGTCTCACGACGTTCTAAACCCAGCTCGCGTACCACTTTAAATGGCGAACAGCCATACCCTTGGGACCTACTTCAGCCCCAGGATGTGATGAGCCGACATCGAGGTGCCAAACACCGCCGTCGATATGAACTCTTGGGCGGTATCAGCCTGTTATCCCCGGAGTACCTTTTATCCGTTGAGCGATGGCCCTTCCATTCAGAACCACCGGATCACTAAGACCTACTTTCGTACCTGCTCGAGCCGTCACTCTCGCAGTCAAGCTGGCTTATGCCTTTGCACTAACCGCATGATGTCCGACCATGCTTAGCCAACCTTCGTGCTCCTCCGTTACTCTTTGGGAGGAGACCGCCCCAGTCAAACTACCCACCAGACACTGTCCGCACCCCGGATTACGGGGCAACGTTAGAACATCAAACATTAAAGGGTGGTATTTCAAGGTTGGCTCCATGCAGACTGGCGTCCACACTTCAAAGCCTCCCACCTATCCTACACATCAAGGCTCAATGTTCAGTGTCAAGCTATAGTAAAGGTTCACGGGGTCTTTCCGTCTTGCCGCGGGTACACTGCATCTTCACAGCGAGTTCAATTTCACTGAGTCTCGGGTGGAGACAGCCTGGCCATCATTACGCCATTCGTGCAGGTCGGAACTTACCCGACAAGGAATTTCGCTACCTTAGGACCGTTATAGTTACGGCCGCCGTTTACTGGGGCTTCGATCAAGAGCTTCTCCTTACGGATAACCCCATCAATTAACCTTCCAGCACCGGGCAGGCGTCACACCGTATACGTCCACTTTCGTGTTTGCACAGTGCTGTGTTTTTAATAAACAGTTGCAGCCAGCTGGTATCTGCGACTGGCTTCAGCTCCATGGGTAAACCACTTCACCTAGCGCCAGCGTGCCTTCTCCCGAAGTTACGGCACCATTTTGCCTAGTTCCTTCACCCGAGTTCTCTCAAGCGCCTGAGTATTCTCTACCTGACCACCTGTGTCGGTTTGGGGTACGATTAATGATAATCTAGAGCTTAGAGGCTTTTCCTGGAAGCGGGGCATGAGCTACTTCATCACCGTAGTGACTCGTCATCAGACCTCAGCATGTAGTGAACCGGATTTGCCTAATTCACCTGCCTACATCCTTAAACCGGGACAACCGTCGCCCGGATAGCCTAGCCTTCTCCGTCCCCCCATCGCAATTATCACCAGTACAGGAATATTAACCTGTTTCCCATCGACTACGCATTTCTGCCTCGCCTTAGGGGTCGACTCACCCTGCCCCGATTAACGTTGGACAGGAACCCTTGGTCTTCCGGCGTGCGGGTTTTTCACCCGCATTATCGTTACTTATGTCAGCATTCGCACTTCTGATACCTCCAGCATGCCTCACAGCACACCTTCGCAGGCTTACAGAACGCTCCCCTACCCAACAACATCTAAATGTCGCTGCCGCAGCTTCGGTGCATGGTTTAGCCCCGTTACATCTTCCGCGCAGGCCGACTCGACCAGTGAGCTATTACGCTTTCTTTAAATGATGGCTGCTTCTAAGCCAACATCCTGGCTGTCTGAGCCTTCCCACTTCGTTTCCCACTTAACCATGACTTTGGGACCTTAGCTGGCGGTCTGGGTTGTTTCCCTCTTCACGACGAACGTTAGCACCCGCCGTGTGTCTCCCGTGATAACATTCTTCGGTATTCGTAGTTTGCATCGAGTTGGTAAGTCGGGATGACCCCCTAGTCGAAACAGTGCTCTACCCCCGAAGATGAGTTCACGAGGCGCTACCTAAATAGCTTTCGGGGAGAACCAGCTATCTCCCGGTTTGATTGGCCTTTCACCCCCAGCCACAAGTCATCCGCTAATTTTTCAACATTAGTCGGTTCGGTCCTCCAGTTAGTGTTACCCAACCTTCAACCTGCCCATGGCTAGATCACCGGGTTTCGGGTCTATACCCTGCAACTCATTCGCCCAGTTAAGACTCGGTTTCCCTACGGCTCCCCTATACGGTTAACCTTGCTACAGAATATAAGTCGCTGACCCATTATACAAAAGGTACGCAGTCACACCCGAAGGTGCTCCCACTGCTTGTACGTACACGGTTTCAGGTTCTATTTCACTCCCCTCGCCGGGGTTCTTTTCGCCTTTCCCTCACGGTACTGGTTCACTATCGGTCAATCAGGAGTATTTAGCCTTGGAGGATGGTCCCCCCATATTCAGACAGGATAACACGTGTCCCGCCCTACTCGTCGAGTTCACAACACCAACACCTTCGGATACGGGGCTATCACCCTTTACTGCCGGACTTTCCAGACCGTTCTCCTGATGCTGATGCTGATTAAGACTCTGGGCTGCTCCCCGTTCGCTCGCCGCTACTAGGGGAATCTCGGTTGATTTCTTTTCCTCGGGGTACTGAGATGTTTCAGTTCCCCCGGTTCGCTTCGTTTGACTATGTATTCATCAAACGATAGTGCAACGGATTGCACTGGGTTTCCCCATTCGGAAATCGTCGGGTATAACGGTTCATATCACCTTACCGACGCTTATCGCAGATTAGCACGTCCTTCATCGCCTCTGATTGCCTAGGCATCCACCGTGTACGCTTAGTCGCTTAACCTCACAACCCGAAGGTGTCTTTTCTGTCAGTCGACACGAAACCCGACGGTTTCTGCCTGTTGACGACATCTTCAAGTTGAGATTTTTGAGAGACTCTCACATTGTTTAAGCGATAAACAATGTGCGTTGTTTTCAATTTTCAGCTTGTTCCAGATTGTTAAAGAGCATAATTGTTAAACCCACTACACTGTAATGGGCTTAATCATTATTGGGGTATCGCCTTTCACTCGATGACCGGCGCATTGGCGTCCCCTAGGGGATTCGAACCCCTGTTACCGCCGTGAAAGGGCGGTGTCCTAGGCCTCTAGACGAAGGGGACATCAGTCTCTGCTTCGCAGACGCGCTTGCTGCTCTACTTTCTATCAGACAATCTGTGTGAGCACTTCACAAAAACACTTCAATGGTAAGGAGGTGATCCAACCGCAGGTTCCCCTACGGTTACCTTGTTACGACTTCACCCCAGTCATGAATCACAAAGTGGTAAGCGCCCTCCCGAAGGTTAAGCTACCTACTTCTTTTGCAACCCACTCCCATGGTGTGACGGGCGGTGTGTACAAGGCCCGGGAACGTATTCACCGTAGCATTCTGATCTACGATTACTAGCGATTCCGACTTCATGGAGTCGAGTTGCAGACTCCAATCCGGACTACGACGTACTTTATGAGTTCCGCTTGCTCTCGCGAGGTCGCTTCTCTTTGTATACGCCATTGTAGCACGTGTGTAGCCCTACTCGTAAGGGCCATGATGACTTGACGTCATCCCCACCTTCCTCCGGTTTATCACCGGCAGTCTCCTTTGAGTTCCCGACCGAATCGCTGGCAACAAAGGATAAGGGTTGCGCTCGTTGCGGGACTTAACCCAACATTTCACAACACGAGCTGACGACAGCCATGCAGCACCTGTCTCAGAGTTCCCGAAGGCACCAAAGCATCTCTGCTAAGTTCTCTGGATGTCAAGAGTAGGTAAGGTTCTTCGCGTTGCATCGAATTAAACCACATGCTCCACCGCTTGTGCGGGCCCCCGTCAATTCATTTGAGTTTTAACCTTGCGGCCGTACTCCCCAGGCGGTCGATTTAACGCGTTAGCTCCGGAAGCCACACCTCAAGGGCACAACCTCCAAATCGACATCGTTTACAGCGTGGACTACCAGGGTATCTAATCCTGTTTGCTCCCCACGCTTTCGCACCTGAGCGTCAGTCTTTGTCCAGGGGGCCGCCTTCGCCACCGGTATTCCTCCACATCTCTACGCATTTCACCGCTACACATGGAATTCTACCCCCCTCTACAAGACTCTAGCTGACCAGTCTTAGATGCCATTCCCAGGTTAAGCCCGGGGATTTCACATCTAACTTAATCAACCGCCTGCGTGCGCTTTACGCCCAGTAATTCCGATTAACGCTTGCACCCTCCGTATTACCGCGGCTGCTGGCACGGAGTTAGCCGGTGCTTCTTCTGTCGGTAACGTCAATCGTTGATGATATTAGCATCAACGCCTTCCTCCCGACTGAAAGTACTTTACAACCCTAGGGCCTTCTTCATACACGCGGCATGGCTGCATCAGGCTTGCGCCCATTGTGCAATATTCCCCACTGCTGCCTCCCGTAGGAGTCTGGGCCGTGTCTCAGTCCCAGTGTGGCTGATCATCCTCTCAGACCAGCTAGGGATCGTCGCCTAGGTGAGCCATTACCCCACCTACTAGCTAATCCCATATGGGTTCATCCGATAGCGCAAGGACCGAAGTTCCCCTGCTTTGCTCCTAAGAGATTATGCGGTATTAGCCACCGTTTCCAGTAGTTATCCCCCTCTATCGGGCAGATCCCCATACATTACTCACCCGTCCGCCGCTCGTCAGCGAGAAGCAAGCTTCCCCTGTTACCGCTCGACTTGCATGTGTTAGGCCTGCCGCCAGCGTTCAATCTGAGCCATGATCAAACTCTTCAATTAAAAGTGTTTGATGCTCAAAGAATGTTTTACTGTCGCCTGATTTCCGAAGAAACCAGATTACCTATTAGTTCATATGTATATGAATTAACGTGTTAGTCACTCTTCAAGACTTTAAAATCAAATATTTTTTTGATAGTGTCTTGTGAGTGCCCACACAGATTGTCTGATAAATTGTTAAAGAGCGTTGCGACTTTATCTTTCGATATTAACCGTTTAGGTTGTTGTCGCGAGGTGTCGTATACTACGTTTTTCTATCAGAAAGTCAAGTAATTATTTTTAACTTTTTCTTTCTTTTTCACCTCTGTCATCACTAGGTTTCTTTTCTAACCTTACCACCGGAGCGGTTTGTCGTGACAACGGATGCGCATTATAGGGAGTCGAAAAAATCTATCAAGTGTTTTTTTAACTTTTTATCTTAACTGCTGAAACATTAAACAAATCGATTAAATACACTTCTTATCGTTGAAAATTAATACTACAAATCCTCAAACTCTCTAGCAAACAAACTCACTTTATCCCAGTCTGTGTACTCAATCTCTGTTTTTGGATCTGTAGGCCCATCCGTCATCTTCATAATAAAGCGGATCATTGTCTTATCAAACCACCCATATTGTGGATACATCAGTGCCCCAGCAAAAACCGACTTCAAATTTGGTTGCCAAGGACTTTTTTCTAGAAACTTACGTGTGTATGCGTTTGTTTCAGGAGTGTTTTTACCTTCTTTTCTAGCCGTTAAATTAACAGCAAAGAAAGCCGTCTTCATTGAATTCAACTGATTTTGGTGTGTCGTAACAAACCGTAAGAGGGCTTTATTAAAATGGCCATAGCGTATGGATGCTCCAACCAATATCTTCTCATAAGCAATAACATTAATATTCTTTTCGTTATTTAAATCACGGATATCACACTGGCGACCCAAGCTGCGTAGCTGCTCCGCAATTTTTAATATAATTTTCTTAGTTTGCCCATCCGTGCTTGAATGCAGAAGTAAATAACTCATTTTTAATCCTATTACCTAATCACGCCAAAATGTTGGTGTAAACAAAACTAATAATGTAAACACTTCAAGACGACCGAACAGCATCGTCACGACGAGTATCCATTTTCCTACAGGGTTCATCGTTGTAAAGTTATCAGCGACGGTTCCAAGCCCTGGACCTAAGTTATTAAGAGTGGTTGCAATAGCAGAAAAAGCAGAGAACTCATCAACGCCCGTTGCGATTAATAACAATAAACTGACGACAAAAACTAACGCATATGCCGAAAAGAACCCCCATACCGCTTCTATAATTCTTTCAGGTAACGCCCTTTGTCCTAACTTGATGGTATAAACGGCATTTGGATGGACAAGCCTTTTTAACTCACGCGATCCCTGTAAAAATAGCAATAAAATACGAATAACTTTTAAGCCACCGCCAGTTGACCCCGCACAACCACCAACAAATGCCGCACACAATAGCAACATAGGTAAAAAAAGCGGCCATCCAGCAAAGCTGTCAGTCGTAAACCCTGCGGTCGTTGCCATTGATACTACTTGGAAAAAAGCTTGATCTAACGTTTGCCCAAACGAGCCATAAACAGAATGGTAGAGCAAAACTAATGTACATATCGTTACTAAAACGAATTGAAAGCTAATAAAAGTTCTAAATTCAGGATCACGCCAGTAAATTCCTAAACTACGTCCCGTCAGTACCGCAAAGTGCAACCCAAAATTACAGCCTGAAATAATTAAAAAAACAGCGATTATCGTATTTATGGCTGGACTATTAAAATAACCGATACTGGCATCATGGGTTGAGAACCCCCCGATAGCGATGGTTGAAAAGCTATGAGAAATGGCATCAAAGACATCCATTCCTGCAATCCAAAGTGCAATTGCACAGATAATTGTTAGTAAAACATATATAAGCCAAAGTGTTTTCGCCGTTTCGGCAATTCTTGGGCGCATTTTATTATCTTTGAGAGGTCCAGGCATCTCAGCCCGATAAAGCTGCATTCCCCCAACCCCCAATAAAGGGAGGATGGCGACAGCAAGCACAATGATCCCCATACCACCTAGCCACTGTAGCATCTGCCGATAAAATAAAATGGCTTTTGGAAGCGTATCTAAACCCGTTAGTGTCGTCGCACCTGTTGTTGTTAACCCTGAAAATGATTCAAAGAAAGCATCCGTAACTGAAAGATTAGGTTTTTCAGAGAAAATAAATGGTAATGCCCCAACGCTTCCCAATACAGTCCAAAACAATACCACGATCAAAAAGCCTTCCTTCGCTTTCAACTCATGTTTACTGTTTCGGGTTGGGATCCATAAAATCAGACCAATGATAAGTGCAACAACAAAAGTCTGGCTGAATGCTCGCCCTGCACCATCACGATAAATCAACGCGACAATACCAGGAACGACCATGGTAAAAGAAAAAATAATGACGAGCAGCCCGACGATGCGGGTTATTGCACGAAAATGCATTCGGCAGGTTCCTTGCTAACCAATTGACTATTCAGTTTCTGTTATGAGTTCCAGCGCGCCGCGACTCATATCACGTAATTTATCATTGACTTCTCGTTCTAGGGTAGCAGGAATTGAAATACGCAAAGATACAACCTCATTGTATTCACTATGTAAAACTACCCCTCCAATCTGTGTGATGAGCTGTTCAATCGAATTAATTAATGAGTAATCACAAACTAACTGAAAAATTTTTTGTGGTACTTTAGTTTGTGTCGGCAATAGCTTAAGCGCTTGCTGGGCACCATTACCATAGGCTTTAACTAATCCACCTGTTCCAAGTTTTATTCCACCAAAATAACGCACAACCACACACGTGATTTCTCCCAACTGGCTCCCAAGTAGCTGAGCCATTATCGGTTTACCTGCCGTTCCGGTAGGTTCCCCATCATCAGAAAAACCTAATTGTTGTGAATCATCAGGACGGCCCGCGACAAAAGCCCAGCAATGGTGCCGGGCATCTGGATATTGAGCCTTAATCGATTGAATGTAATCTTTTGCTGCATCAATACCTTCAGTATGTGCAAGGTAGGTAATAAAACGACTTTTTTTAATTTCTTCTACGTAAGAAATTGATTCAGCCGGTATTAAATAGGGTTTCATTACGGTAGTTGCAGGTCTCTTGTCATATTTTCAATCCGATTATGGTGAATGATGATGTTATCTTCAATACGAATACCACCATAAGGTTTGAATTGCTCAATTTTTTCCCAGTTAAAATATTGGCTAAATTCACCTGAACGCCAAGAAGCTAATAGAGACTCAATAAAGTAAAGTCCTGGCTCAATGGTCATTACCATTCCTGGCTCTAATACACGCGTACAGCGTAGGAAAGGATACATTTTTGGTGCAGCAAGCAAAGTACCATTCTCATCTTGCATAAAACCCGCAGCATCATGAACCTGTAAACCAAGTGGGTGCCCTAAACCATGAGGGAGAAATGGAGTAGTTAGCCCTTTTTCAACCATAGTTTCTTCGCTAACACCTTTAATTATTGAATGGTTTTTCAATAGCTTGGCTATTCTATGATGCATATCAACATGATAATCGGTATAACGAACACCTGCTTTGATTGTATCTATCAATGCAAGCTGCTCTTTATTAAGATCCGCAACTAATGCTGCAAAATCACTTTTATTTTTAGCTGCGTAAGTACGAGTTATATCCGCTGCATAACCATTATATTCAGCACCTGCATCAATCAAAAAGCTTCTAATTTCATTCGGAACTTGCTGTTGTAATTTAGTGTAGTGTAGTACCGCCGCATTTTCATTGAGCGCAACAATATTACCGTAAGGAACATCTGTATCGCGATGGCCTGTTGCTTGCAAATAGCTAATATTAATATCAAATTCACTCATACCAGCCTGAAATGCTTCAAATGCAGATAAATGACCATTAACTGCCATTTTTTGCGCTTCACGCATGCAATACATTTCATAATCGGTCTTATAGGAACGGTGAAAGTGATAAAAATCAATGACAGGTTTTGGATTGATATTCTGTTGGCGGATCCCCAATGATTCCGCTCTAGCTTTTGAAGAGCCAATATAAGCGACATTATCTTTAACTAAGTAGTTAAGAAGCTCATTGATATCATCAGCATTTTTCAGATGGATCAGCTCAACATCTTTAGTCCAAAAACTCGTTGGTAATGGTTCAACGCTGTGCCAATAGTCTACAGGCGAATAAAACCATAACTTAGGCTTATTTACGCCATCGACTAATAACCATGAGTGCGGTACATCGGTGACAGGAACCCATGCTTTAAAATGAGGGTTCACCTTAAATGGATAATCACTATCATCGAGAAATATACGTATAGGTTCACCCGAATGAATCAATATGGCGTCTAGCTTGCTGCGTTGTAAGACTTGCTGAGTTTTAGTTTGCAAAGTTTTAATATGTTCAGCGTAGAGTGCAGTCAGTTTTTCCATTTCATTCAACCTTTCAGCTTTATAAGAAAATCCAAGCTTAGCACGTTCTTTAATTTACTGGTATGCAGTCTGAGCAATCAATAAGTTAACGCATTGATTATAAGTATAAATCCTATTTCACAACGACTCTATTTCTCTTATTTGCTGTGATCACCATTCCAGTTTTGTTATTGATTATTTGCATTTCCTTAACATTCTAGTCACACTAAATCCATCTGGTCGTACCAGATGATTAAATCATCATAAGGAGAACGGCATGCTTTATCAAAGTGAAACGATCTATGTTCAATGGTTGAAAACAGGTATTGCAGAACTCGTTTTTAACTCGCCTGGGCCAATAAATAAGTTGGATACTCATACCGTTGCTTCACTTGATGAAGCAGTTTCTGTTCTTGAACAACAATCTGATTTATTAGGAGTTATCTTAAGATCTGATAAACCCGCTTTCATTGTAGGCGCTGATATCAAAGAGTTTTTATCATTATTCGAAGCACCTGCTGAAACGCTAAGTGAGTGGTTAGGTTACGCTAATCATATCTTTAATCGCATTGAGGATTTACCTGTACCTACTCTTAGTGCCATTAATGGCTATGCGCTAGGTGGTGGTTGTGAGTGCATCCTTTCTACTGACCTTCGTATTGCGACACCAGATCTACGGGTAGGCCTACCCGAAACGAAATTAGGGATTATGCCTGGCTTTGGTGGCTCTGTTCGCCTTCCTCGATTAATCGGTTTAGATAGTGCTCTTGAGATTATTACTGCGGGTAAAGATGTAGGTGCCGCTGAAGCATTAAAATTAGGTTTAGTAGATGCGGTCGTTGAAACTGAAAAATTACCACAAGCGGCGCTTGAACTGATTGAATCCGCAATTTCAGGAGCCATTAACTGGCAACAAAGGCGTCAACCTAAGTTACAACCATTGCAGCTTAGCCCTATCGAACAAACAATGAGCTTCAATGTTGCTAAAGGTATGGTTTACAAAGTGGCAGGTAAACACTATCCAGCACCGATGGCTGCGGTTAACACAATTGAAAAAGCCGCAAACTGCGCCAGAGATGAAGCTTTAAAATATGAAACCGCTAGCTTTGTTCCTCTCGCACATAGCGATGTCGCCCGTTCTTTAGTTAGCATTTTTCTTAATGACCAACAAGTTAAAGCGACAAGTAAACAACTTTCTCGCCATGTTGATGCACCTCAGCATGCTGCCGTTCTTGGCGCAGGGATAATGGGTGGTGGGATAGCTTACCAATCCGCAAGTAAAGGCATCCCTGTTCTAATGAAAGACATCAATGAAAAATCGTTAGATTTAGGTATTGATGAAGCCCATAAATTATTAAATGCACAGTTTGAAAGAGGAAAAATAAACGCCTCTAAAATGGCAAAAACCCTTGCCTCTATCCACCCTTCACTTTCATATGCAGGCATTGAAAACGCACAGATTATTGTAGAAGCAGTTGTAGAAAATCCGAAAATTAAAGCGGCGGTCTTATCTGAGGTTGAACCTTTAGTCAGCGCTGAAACTGTATTAGCCTCTAATACATCTACAATTCCTATCACTGAATTAGCCAAGGCACTAAAACGACCTGAAAATTTTTGTGGGATGCACTTCTTTAACCCAGTTCATCGCATGCCATTAGTTGAAATTATTCGTGGCGAGAAAACATCCGATGAGACAATAGCGAAGGTCGTTACCTATGCCAGCAAAATGGGTAAAACACCGATAGTTGTCAATGACTGCCCAGGCTTTTTTGTTAATAGAGTCCTGTTTCCTTACTTTGCAGGTTTCAACTTATTACTCCAAGACGGCGCTGACTTTAAAGAAATCGATAAAGTTATGGAGAAAGAATTCGGATGGCCAATGGGTCCTGCATATCTGCTTGATGTCGTTGGTATTGATACCGCTTTCCATGCTGAACAAGTCATGGCATTAGGTTTCCCTGAACGTATGAGTAAAACACGCAAAAATGCCATTGATGTCATGTTTGAAGAAAAACGCTTTGGTCAGAAAAATGGCAAAGGTTTTTATCAATACGAAAAAGATAAAAAAGGTAAACCAAAGAAAATTGATGCTCCCGAGACAAATGAGCTTTTAGCACCAATCAGTAGTGAGAAAAGGTCATTTACAAAAGAAGAGATCATTGCCCGTATGATGATCCCTATGATTAACGAAGTTGTTCGTTGCTTAGAAGAAGGCATTATTCAAAGCCCTGCTGATGCAGATATTGCTTTAGTTTATGGTCTTGGCTTCCCTCCTTTCCGTGGAGGTGCGTTCCGCTATTTAGATACTCTTGGCACGGCAGCTTACGCTAAAACAGCGGAAGCTTACGCTGATTTAAGTCCCTTGTATCAAATTCCTGCGGGTCTTAAAGAAAAGTCGCAGACCAATGCGAGTTATTATGCACAACCTCCTGTTGTGGCAATCGATATTCAAAAAGTTGCGAGAGGCTAAAAGTATGGAAAATGTCGTTATTATCGATGGAATACGTACACCAATGGGGCGTTCAAAAGGTGGTGTATTTCGCCAAGTCCGAGCGGAAGACCTCTCTGCACATCTGATGAATGCAATTTTTGAACGTAACCCAAATGCCAGTAAAAAAGAATTGGATGACATCATTTGGGGATGTGTGCAACAAACGCTTGAACAAGGGTTTAATGTCGCTAAGAATGCAGCATTACTTACTGATATTCCTCATACTGTACCAGCTGTAACAGTTAACCGCCTATGCGGTTCGTCTATGCAGGCTATTCATGATGCAAGCCGGCTAATCATGACAGGCGATGCCAGTTCGGTCTTAATTGGTGGAGTCGAACATATGGGTCATGTTCCAATGACTCATGGTATTGATTTTAACCCTAAGCTCACGCTACGAGTGGCTAAAGCAGCAGGCGCTATGGGGTTAACTGCTGAAATGCTAGCTAAAATGTATAAAATAAGCCGTGAAGAGCAAGACGCATTTGCACTTCGCTCTCATCAAAGAGCAGCTCAGGCAACCAAAAATGGTTCATTTAAGCATGAAATATCCCCTATTGCTGGGCACGATAGTAGCGGGAACCTGTTTGCTGTCGATTACGATGAAGTTATTCGCTTTGATGCTAGTTTAGAAGGATTAGCATCATTAAGACCCGCTTTTGATCCCGTAAGTGGTACTGTAACCGCAGGTAATTCATCAGCTCTTTCTGATGGCGCATCAGCAATGCTGATCACCAGTGAAAATTATGCGAGAAACAAAGGCATAAAGCCAAGAGCACGGATTCGTTCCATGGCAGTTGTAGGCTGTGATCCGTCCACTATGGGATTCGGGCCAGTTCCTGCAACTGAATTAGCGCTCAAACGGGCGGGGTTATCATTAGCAGATATCGATGTTATTGAGTTAAATGAAGCTTTCGCGGCGCAGTCTATTGCGTGTTTAAAAGGCCTGAAATTGCCAGAAAATCAAATTGATGAAAAAGTGAACCTTAACGGTGGTGCTATCGCACTAGGCCACCCTTTAGGGTGCTCAGGAGCGAGGATCACCACCGCTTTACTGAATCAATTAGAGCAGAAGGATAAACAATTCGGTCTAGCAACTATGTGCATTGGGTTTGGGCAAGGGATAGCAACTATCATCGAGCGCATATAATACCCAATACTCTGAATGGCTCAAGGCGCAACAGAGCTAGCTAACTATAATAGTTAAGCATAGGTAACTAAAATTAATAGATACAGCTAGCGACGTTGCAACTTGATGTATGGAGAGTGTATCCACTATTTGCCGTAGTGTTGTTGTATGTTGTCAACATTCCCGCCTAGTCAGGGGCGGGCTTTTTAGTTTAAGGAGCAGCAGCAAACTTCTAGACTAATGCTCACTTTGCTATGTAATCAATACTAAATAAACTCGTAAGCATCACCAAACAGCTGCTCTGGCTTTGCACCACGCTCAGCGCAAAAACGTTCTCTTGCGATTTTAGCCATCTCAAAACGACCCGCGATATAAATATCATAAGCAGATAAATCACCAAAATCGTCTAAAACAGCACTGAGTACTGTGCCTGAGCGTCCTCTCCAAGAGCCATCAGGCTGCTCAACAATAGGAACGATTTTCAGATTAGCATAGCGTTCACTTAAGGCTTGGAGTTCACCTAAATCATATAGATGCTCTAACTGGCGTCCACCCCAATAGAAAGTGATATCACGGGAAGGATTTTCCATTAAAGCAGCGAGTAATACTGAGTGCGTGTAAGAGAATCCGGTTCCGCCTGCAACTAAGATCATCGGATTTTGGCTATTTTCTCTAAACCATGCTTTGCCATGAGGTATATCAATATCAATACGGCGCTGATCTAAAATCCTATCCATAACAGCCATTGCATAAAGATTAATTTCAGAAGCACCAATGTGAAGCTCAATTGTTTCGTTATTTGCAGGTGTTGAGGCCATAGAGAACGGGCGTTTATCTCGCTCATCCATTATGACCATAAGATATTGACCTGCTTTAAAATGAAAGGGCCCATCTGGCAACAAAATAACCCGATAAACGGTATCAGTGATAGATTCAACAGATGTGACTTTGCAGCTCAAAGTTGCCATGGCTCCCCTCTTATTTTCCAAAAATATTCAATTGTTCCCAAATATCATCTACACGTGACTTCACTGCTTCATCCATCACAATTGGCCGTCCCCATTCCCGATTTGTTTCTCCAGGCCATTTATTCGTTGCATCTAGCCCCATTTTTGAACCTAAACCTGATACTGGTGAAGCAAAATCAAGATAATCTATTGGCGTATTTTCCATCATAACAGTATCACGAGCAGGATCCATGCGTGTTGTTATTGCCCATATCACATCTTTCCAATCTCGAGCATTGATATCATCATCACAAACAATGACAAATTTTGTATACATAAACTGTCGAAGATATGACCAAACCCCCATCATTACCCTTTTGGCATGGCCTGCATATTGTTTTTTCATTGTGACAACAGCTAGGCGATATGAACAACCTTCTGGCGGTAAGTAAAAATCAACGATCTCAGGGAACTGTTTTTGTAAAATTGGCACTAGCACTTCATTTAATGCTTCGCCGAGCACTGCGGGTTCATCAGGCGGGCGCCCTGTATAGGTCGAATGATAAATAGCATCGCGACGTTGAGTTACATGAGTAACAGTAAATACAGGGAAACTATCAATTTCATTATAATAACCAGTATGGTCACCATATGGCCCTTCTGGCGCCAGCTCCCCTTGCTCAATATAGCCTTCAAGAATGATCTCAGCACCAGCCGGTACTTCAAGATCATTAGAAATACATTTCACAACTTCAGTTTTATTGCCACGTAATAAACCAGCAAATGCATATTCAGATAGGGTATCTGGTACAGGCGTCACTGCACCTAAAATAGTTGCAGGATCTGCCCCTAATGCAACTGCAACGGGGAATCGTTCACCTGGGTGCTGTTGGCACCACTCTTGAAAATCAAGCGCCCCACCACGGTGTGAAAGCCAACGCATGATAAGTTTGTTTTTACCCAAAACTTGTTGTCGGTAGATCCCCAAATTTTGGCGTTCTTTGTTTGGCCCTCGAGTGACCGTTAAACCCCAAGTAATTAAAGGAGCTGCATCTTCTGGCCAGCAATGCATGACTGGGATTTTTGTTAAATCGACATCGTCACCCGCCCAAATTTGTTCTTGGCAAGGTGCTGAACTCAGCCTTTTTGCAGGCATATTCAACACTTGCTTAAATTTAGGTAATTTATCAAATAGGTCACGGAACCCTTTCGGAGGATCCGGTTCTTTTAGAAAAGCCAGCAATTTGCCAACATCATGCAATGCTTTAATATCTTCTTGCCCCATTCCCATAGCAACTCGTTTGGTTGTGCCAAATAAGTTACACAGAACAGGCATGTTATAGCCTTTGGGATTTTCAAATAATAAGGCCGGCCCTCCTGCTCTAAGAGTACGATCGGCTATTTCCGTCATTTCGAGGTAAGGATCAACCTCCATCGTAATACGTTTTAATTCGCCTTGCTTTTCTAGCTGGGCAATGAAGTCTCTTAGGTCACGGTATTTCATTGTCATCTTTTACTATTACAGAGGGAGTCTCATTATAAGACGTCCGGCCAAGGTTACAAGTTACCCATAAAAACTATGTATAATCAATATGTTTATTATTTATGACTGATTACTTTATTGGCAATCAAATGGAACCAGCCCTTTTAATGATAAAGTATCAAATTGTTCTGGGAAGGATTGATTATGTTTAAATAATTTAAACCCATCACCTTTACCACTGAAATATTCTAAAGTGTTACCTTTGATTTGTAGGCCACTTCCTTCTCTGAGAGCAACCACTGTCTCATGTGGGTTAATCACACAGAACTCTTGTAATCTTTCGTCGCGTGTTTCTCCCATGTGGCCTGAAATATGAGCATCAATATAGTGAGGGTTAATTTGGAGTGGGAACAAACCCAAAGATGGCATAATAGCCGCATTACTGACAGGCATGTCATTAGTTGTGCGGATACTAGGCGTTGCAACATTACAACCAGCGCTCCAGCCAATATAAGGCACATTACGCTCTCTCACCGCACGCTGAATTGCCACAATCAGACCATTTTCATGTAAACACTTGTTTAACCACCAAGTGTTTCCACCACTGACTAATATACATTCCGCCTGCTCAATCGCTTCTACTGGGCTAGAGAAATGTTCAATGGATGTAACTTTAATACCTAAAGCCTCACTTAATTGCTCAGCTCTTTCATCATGAGAGCCACGTAAAACAGCATAAGGGACAAGCACCGCTGATTTAATATTTTTACGCTCAATCACTTTATGAATACGAGGTAATGCATAGCTCAGCCAAACAGGGTTATTTGGAAGCTTACCATTACTTAATAAAAAAATTTCCATGCACTCTCCTAGATAACGAGTTGTTATATTACAGTTAACAACAATCGATTGTACTTAAGTTAAGATATCTTTATGATTATGAATGATATTCTTACTTAATCGATTAGTCACATTTTTATCCGCTAATTTGTTATGATGAGCATAATTTTGTTGTGCTGGATTAGAAAAATGGAAAAGTGGTATCTGTTATATTGTAAACGCGGCCAAATCGATAGGGCTATGGAGCACCTGAATAGACAAGATGTTATCTGCATGACACCAATGGCAGATATTGAAAAAGTCATTCGAGGAAAACGCACCATAGTCAAGGAGCCTCTATTTCCTAATTATTTATTTGTCAAATTTGATCATAATGCGATCCATACAACCACGATACAATCAACACGTGGGGTTAGCCACTTTGTTCGTTTTGGACAATTACCCGCCATTGTGCCTGATGAGCTTATTGAGTTATTACAGCAAACTGAGCTTTCCCATCTTATTGCCCCAGAAACTCCTATCCATGGTGATAGCGTTCTAATTACTGAAGGGATCTTTGCAGGTATTCAAGCCATATACGACGAACCCAATGGCGAAACACGATCAATCCTCTTACTTAATATCTTGAATAAGAGTGTCACCAAGGTTCTTGATAATACCCAATTCAAAAAACTACCTCAGTAAAAACAAAAAAACCCACAATCATGTGGGTTTTAATCAATTGGCTATATTTTACTGCTCATCGTGCTCTTCTTCGTCATTTTCCGGTTTACGTCGGCCTTTACCAACATAGAAATTGGAAAGAAGAACGCCAAGCTCAAATAGCAAATACATTGGAACTGCAAGTAACGTTTGAGATAGCACGTCTGGTGGCGTCAAAAACATCCCAATAATAAAAGCACCGACTAAAATGTATGGGCGTTTGCGCTTTAATGATTCAGGTGTTGTAACACCAGTCCAACATAATAGAATAATGGCTATAGGCACTTCAAATGCTGCACCAAATGCCATAAATAGCGTCATCACAAAACTCAGATATTTACTAATATCAGGAATAAAATTAACGCTATCAGGAGTAGTTTTGACAAAGAAACCAAATGCTAATGGGAAAACCACAAAATAGGCGAATGCCATTCCCAAATAGAAAAGGAAACTACTAGAAACCAATAAAGGCAGCATCAATCTACGTTCATGTTTATATAACGCAGGCGCGATAAATGCCCAAATTTGATAAAGGATCACAGGTATCGAAAGAAATACCGATACCATCATCGTTAGCTTAATTGGGGTAAAGAATGTGGATGCCACGTCGGTTGCACTCATTTGAGAGCCAACAGGCAGCTTATCAATCAAAGGAGCAGCAACTAGCCGATAAATATCATTTGAAAAGTAAGCCAGAGCAGCAAATACAATTAAAACCGTGATCAAACAGTTTAGTAGCCGCTTCCTTAATTCAATTAGGTGGCTAATAAGTGGTTGAGTATCATTTACAGCCATGTTCTATTTTTCGCTTTCTATCTGATTAGGGTTTTTCTTTGCGTCAACATTGTCTTCTGGACTGCTTTCACCTTTGGTAGATGCAGGCTCCTCAACAACTTCCGCCATTTTGGCTGCATATTCAGGATCAGGATCTGACTCTTGTGTTTGTGAAACTGTTGTTTGCGCATCTTTAACCGCACTGTCATAGTTGTCAGTTAATTCTTTGGCTTTCTGCAATTCACTTTCCACACTATCAGTCGTTGCTTGATAGCCCGATTTTAAAGACTGGGCAGCTTGACGGAGTTCATCCATCGATTGTTTTAGCTCAGGAGAAAGCGTTTCCATACCAGCTTTCTCCTCAACTTTTTTCAACGTCTCTTGCAGTTCTTGTAATTTCAGCTCTTGTGACAATTCATTTTGCACATTAGCAGCTAATGAGCGCATAGCACGGATCCAACCAGCAACAGTTCTTACTGCTACTGGTAGACGCTCAGGGCCCAGTACAACAAGGCCTATAACTGCAACAAGCAGCAGTTCACTGAAACCTATGTCAAACACGGTTTAACCCTGCTCTTTGTTTTTGCTCTCAACTGGACTATCTTTCTTTTCGGTAGCCTGTTGCTCTGTAATATTTTTGGTTGCAAAATCAGCATCTTGTTTCTCTTGCTCTTCTTTTGCAGACTTAGCAGCTTCATCATCATTCATCGCTTTTTTAAAGCCTTTCAATGACTCGCCTAAATCCGAACCCAGAGAACGCAGTTTTTTGGTGCCGAAAATTAAAATAATAAGTAGAGCAATAATGATAAGTTGCCAAGGGCTACCAAAAGCAGCCGTTGCAATAGTTGATTCCATTGTTTATACCTCTGTAAAAGTGGGATCAATAGTTATTAATCCCATTATATACAACCTAGCAGCAATACGGAAATATTCACAGGCTTATAAACTTGTCGCAAAACAAGGTTTACTTAATTTTTCCCTGATTTACACCAGCCAATAACCCATGACAACGCCCCCGCAGACATAAATGCTATCGCCATCCTTATAGAGTCCGAAATAAAGAATAAACTGCCACAAAGGATAAATGTTGCACCAATTCCTAATAGGTATTGCGATTTGCGTTGTTTGCTACGCTGATCCTTCAATTGTTCAGCGAGTTGCTCAATATTTGATTGCAAAAACTTATGTTGACGTAAAGCACCATAAATTAAATCAGGGATTTCAGGCATTTTTTCAGCCCAATAAGGTGCTTTTTCTTTTAACGCTTTGGTAATTGCAGGAAGTCCAACTTGGCTATGTATCCAGTCTTCTAAGAAAGGTTTAGCTGTCTTCCATAAATCCAGTTGTGGGTATAATTGACGACCTAAACCTTCTACGTAAAGTAACGTTTTTTGCAACAATACCAATTGAGGCTGAACTTCCATATTAAATCGACGAGCGGTGTTAAAGAGATTCAGCAACACATGCCCAAACGATATTTCTGCCAGTGGCTTTTCAAAAATAGGCTCACAAACAGTTCTAATCGCAAACTCAAAGTCTTCAACATTAGTATCAGCAGGCACCCAACCTGAATCAACATGCAGCTCAGCAACTTTACGATAGTCACGATTAAAAAAGGCAATAAAGTTTTCCGCAAGATAACGCTTATCTTCTTTATTTAATGACCCGACAATACCACAGTCGATGCCAATATAAAGTGGATCTTCAGGGTGCTCATAACTAACAAAAATATTTCCTGGATGCATATCAGCATGGAAAAAGCTGTCACGAAAAACTTGAGTAAAGAAGACTTTAACGCCCCTTTCTGCCAAGATCTTCATGTTAGTCCCTTGTGCTTTTAGAGCAGTAATATCAGAGACTGGAATACCATAAATACGCTCCATCACCATGACATTTTCACGACAATAATCCGCATATACTTCAGGTATATATAACATTGAGCTATTTTCAAAATTACGCCGTAATTGGATCGCATTCGCTGATTCACGCAAAAGATTTAATTCATCAATTAACGTTTTTTCGTATTCACGAACCACTTCTTTAGGGCGTAAACGACGTCCATCCGGTAATAATGGCACCCAATTAGCGATACGATACATCAATTTCACATCAGCTTTGATAATAGGCAAAATATCAGGGCGAATGACTTTTAAAACGATTTCTTTGCCATTTTCTTTAAGTTTTGCCGTGTGAACCTGAGCAATAGAGGCTGATGCTAATGCTTTTTCATCGAAATCATCAAACCATTGTTCTAATGGTCCGCCGAGCGATTCTTCAATATATTGACGTGCTAATTTACCATCGAAACTAGCGACTTTGTCTTGTAATAGTGAAAGTTGGTCAGCGATAGCCGGTGGGAAGAGATCACGACGAGTAGAGAGCATTTGACCGAACTTAATCCATACAGGGCCAAGCTCCTGTAAAGCCAAACGTAAGCGTTCGCCAAGCTCTTTACCTTGATGCTGATTTTTAATCCAAAAAAAACCAAAACGCCCAATACGCAGTGGTAAGGTTAACTTAATTTTGGGGATTAATTCATCTAAGCCATACGAGAGGAATACCCGAATAATAAAGTAGAGACGTTTTATTTCACCGGGCGTCATTCTTCTCCTCCAACTTGCTCAATCGTTTTTCCAATTCATCAAGTGAATCAGAGACTTGTTCAATTTCATCGCTAAAATAAGCAAGTTCGAGTGGATTTGGAGCCATTTTCCACTCTTCAAGTAGCGTGTCTTTTATATAGGTTTTTTGCTGGGCAACTAGGCGAGAGACAAGACCTGCACCTTTTCTAAACACTTGACTGAGACCTTGAGCTGCTACATCCCCTAAATACGGAGACAAATAATGAGCAGGATCCCAGATGGCCATATCCAGTAATGAAGACCAGTGTTGTACAACCTGCATATCTCCCTCAATAACAATGTCACCACTGTTGATTAATTGAGAAAGTTGCTGCTTATCTTTAAGCTTAATTAGTGTAAATAGCGATGTTTTGATCGTGCAATCCGCAGGTTCATGCCATTGGCTTAATACATCAACATGGTTATCTGTAAAAATCAGCGTCAGCGTTTTATTAAACTCTTTTAAGTCAATAGACATGACTTTACCAGCTAAGCGAACTCGAGCTGGTTTTAAGACCGCCTCTTTGAATAACATGTGATTCAAAGACGTTTCCATAAAGGCGGTCATTAAAGAATATAATACTGTATTTTGGCTTTCTGCCTGTGCTGATGTGGCTTCCATCTTAGAATTTAAACCCTTTATGCAATGCAACGATACCGCCAGTCATATTGGTGTAAGAAACTTGTTCTAATCCTGCGTTCTCCATCATTGACTTAAGTGTCTCTTGGTCAGGATGCATACGGATTGACTCTGCAAGATAACGATAACTATCAGGATCGCCGACAATCGCCTGCCCAATACGAGGAAGAACATGGAATGAATAAGCATCATAAGCTTTATTCAAAGGCTCAATGATAGGCTTAGAGAATTCAAGAACCAGCAAACGCCCACCTGGTTTTAACACTCGATACATAGAACGCAACGCTTTGTCTTTATCAGTCACGTTACGCAAACCAAATGAGATAGTGATGCAATCAAAATAATTATCAGGGAATGGTAATTCTTCAGCATTAGCCTGAACATAGCTTACGTTGCCTACGATACCAAGGTCACGTAATTTTTCACGACCCATTTTTAGCATCGAGTCGTTGATGTCTGCGAGAACAACCTCACCTTTTTCACCGACAAGACGCGAAAATTTTGCCGTTAAGTCACCCGTTCCACCAGCAAGATCAAGTACACGTTGGTTACGACGTACACCACTCGCTTCGATAGTAAAACGTTTCCAGACACGATGAATACCAAAAGACATTAAATCATTCATCAAGTCATATTTTGATGCCACAGAGTGAAAAACATTTGCCACTAGGCCAACTTTATCTTCTTTGCCTACTGTGCGGAAACCAAAATCAATGGTTTCTTTTGATGGTTCTGTCATTTCTATTATGCCTGTTTATAATTCAAAACTTTTGTACGAAGTGTAACAGCCTTTGCAGTAAAACCCTATTAAGAAGTCTAAGATTCCGCACAATATGGCTTATCTGATTTATCCACCAATTGAGGTGAAATAGGTTGCTTAACCTCAACGCCCATTTCTTTAAAGCTTTCAGCTTGGCTGATTAAATTCCCTCGCCCTTCCGCTAAACGTTTCATTGCTGATTGATAAGCATGATCGGCTTTATCAAGGCTGGTTCCTAATAACTGCATATCCTCGACAAACAGACGAAGCTTGTCATACATTTTAGCGGCTTTCGCCGCAATTTCTTGCGCATTTTGCCCTTGTCGCTCATAACGCCATAAATTATTAATCGTTCGTACCGCAACAAGCAAAGTTGATGGGCAAACTAACATGATATTCTGTTTTATTCCTTCATCGAGTAGCTCGGGCGATTCTTTTAAAGCAAGTAAATAAGCAGGTTCAATAGGGATAAACATAAGCACATAATCAAGTGAACGTACGCCCGGTAGCTGATGATAGTCTTTACGGCTCAATATTCGCATATGATTACGAATCGACGCGATGTGATTTTTAATGGCATTTGCTTGCTCATCAGGGTCATCACTGTTGAAATAGTTCTCATAAGCAACTAAAGACATTTTAGCATCAACCACAACGTCTTTCCCTTCGGGTAAACGAATAATCACATCTGGCTGGTAGCGGCTATTATAGCCAGTGTTAATGCTAACTTGGGTTTCAAACTCACTACCTTTACGCAAACCCGACGCTTCTAAGATACGAGCAAGGATGGTCTCCCCCCAATTTCCTTGTATCTTATTATCACCTTTTAACGCGCGGGTTAAGTTGACCGTTTCTTTGGTCATTTGATTGTTTAATTGCTGTAATTGACGAATTTCATAGGCCAGAGTGTGCCGTTCTTTCGCTTCTTCACCAAAACTTTGCTGAACTTGCTGACGAAAACCTTCAAGTTGCTCTCGAAATGGCGACAACATCGCGAGTAAACTTTTCTGCTGCTGCTCTGAAGCACGACGCTCACTTTGCTCAAAAATACGGTTAGCAAGATTTTCAAATTGTGTAGTTAAGCGTTGCTCACTATTTTGTAATAAGCGCTGTTTTTCTT
The DNA here is from genome assembly GCF_016618195.1 of Providencia manganoxydans. NCBI lineage: Bacteria > Pseudomonadati > Pseudomonadota > Gammaproteobacteria > Enterobacterales > Morganellaceae > Providencia > Providencia manganoxydans. The sequence goes on along the minus strand of NZ_CP067099.1, from coordinate 714,633 downwards.
CATTTGCTAATTGGTTTTGTTCGAAACGTGTGGTGATTTCCCGCAGCTCAGCTTCTTGCTCTCGATTGATATCTCTTAATGTTCTTAGTTCTTGATCAAGCCGCTCATACTCATTTTTCCATTCGGAAAGATGGGTGTTTTTTTCGTCACTTGCCGCTAGTTGACGATGAAGTTGTTGCAGATCTTGTTCTTTTTGGCTCAATTTTTGTGCAATAGACAACCAGACAGCCAAGCCGCCGACTAAAATACCACCAAGGGCGCCAATCACCCCATATAAAAGAGAGGTATCCACAGTTAAATCCTTACATTATGAGATCCAATGTAAAGTAATCGGATACTGTATATCTGTCCAGAAGTAATTTACATCACAAAAAAACTGCGAACGTCTTCGCAACTTATCCCATCCATTGTGCTAACCAACGCAATCCAAATGCCCCAGGAGCGAGTATGCCAAACGCCCAAATCATGGCTGAAACAATATTTGCGGCTTGGAAATAGCGTTTAGGCATTTTACAGATACCAGCAACCAGAGGAACAACTGCTCTAAATGGCCCAAAGAAGCGCCCTAAAAATACGCTCCATACCCCCCAACGATTAAAGAAGTGTTGACCACGGTCGATCATTTGAGGTTTACGAGAAATAGGCCACATCTTGCGAACATTGTCTTTATAATGGAAGCCAAACCAGTATGAGAGCCAGTCGCCAAAAAATGCCCCTAAGGTTGCAGCCAACCAAACTGGCCAAAATAAAATACCACTTTCACCGATTAGCGCACCAAGCCCTAATAGAATAACTGTTGCAGGAAGCAGCAAAGAGAGAAAAGCTAAAGACTCACCAAAAGCGAGGAAGAAAATGATTGGCAGTGCCCATATTTCATGAGCACGAGTAAAATCAGTGACCACCGCGACAATTTCATTCAATGTCATACGCTTTCCTCCTTAACAATTGATTGGCTTAATACTTTAACTCATATGAAATAAACCAATCCTATACTAATTACTCGAGGAAATAACTCTGTAATTGTTCTCTTCCAGTATTATCCAAACCTAAGTCAACCTTTAACCACTGATCGATACTACCATAATGGCTATTTATACTATTTATCGCTGTCATGAGAAACTCTTCACGCACGGAATAAACATATTCAAACTTTTTCACCACACTTTCACTCATTCTCTGTGCATGCTCTTTTAATAAGTATTCACGAAATGGGGCTAAGGTTTCATTGGTCAGTAAATAGTCATCCATCACAGTATTTAGATCGGCACCAAGCGCGAAAAGAACCAATGCAGAGCCTACACCCGTTCTATCTTTGCCCACGGCGCAATGCTGAACAATTCCCCCTTTTTCAGGATGTTTTAACATATCAACTAATTGGTGATAAGCAGGGTTATTTAAAGGCAGTAGTTCATACAAACGCCCCATAAAAACTTTTGGATCAAATTGTTCCAACATTTCTGGCGTGAGTTTATCTAAATCAGCACTGACTTCATCAGCCATAGGGTTCGCGGGGGCATTAACATAATGAGCGCCATCCCAGATCAAATCTGGTTTGGATTTGATTTCTGCCACATCACGATAATCCAATATTTGATAGAGATTTTGTGCTTGTAGAATAGCGAGATCGCTTTCAGTTAGGCGGTCAAGTGCCCCTGAACGGAAGAGGATCCCCGCTTTAATTTTGTTACCATTCGCCAGTTTTTTTCCGCCAAGATCACGAAAGTTAATTCCACCTTTCAAAGGTAATACTGAAGGGTGTAAGTAAGGTGTGTTTGTCATAATTATCAGTACCTATAATATTGATTGCTATGAAAACCATAACAGATTATGGCTTAAATAAAATAGGAAAAAATACCTGCATTTCAGCAGGTATCAATAAAATGACTTACACAAAGAAAATCAAAGAAAGAGAGAGGAATAACTAAGCCCGCCTACGTTTTATCCACAACCGAGTGAAAGTAACGCAAACGAGCCAATAATAAGGGACTACAGTAGTCGACGAGCCGCTTCAACTACAATGCTAAGAACATTACCTTCGGTTTTTTTCAAAAGTGCTTCGTCTGGAATTTCTTGTTGTGTGCGGTTAACGATTACACCCGCAACCATACCTGCGCGTAGGCCTTGGCTAGAGCACATGGTGAGCAATGTTGCTGATTCCATTTCATAGTTCATCACGCCCATGTCTTGCCACTCTTTCATCGAGCCTCTGAAATGGCGCATAACGCGGCCGGTATAGGTATCATAGCGCTCTTGACCTGGGTAGAAAGTATCTGATGATGCCGTCACACCTACATGCACTGTTGCGCCAGCCTCTTTGGCCGCATCGTAAAGGGCATTCGTACAAGTAAAGTCAGCAACTGCTGGGTATTCTAGCGGAGCAAAGTGCTGGCTAGCGCCATCTAAACGCACCGCCGCAGTTGTCACTAATACATCACCGACATTGATATTTTCTTGGATAGCACCGGTGGTACCAATACGTAAGAAAGTACGGATCCCTAATTGTGCCAACTCTTCCACAGCAATAGAGGTTGAAGGACCACCAATACCGGTTGAGCACACAATCACCGCTTTACCATCAAGCTCACCACGCCAAGAGGTAAACTCACGCAAAGAAGCTAGATGTACTGGGTTATCCATCAGGCGTGCAATTTTTTCTACACGTTTAGGATCACCGGGAACAATAGCAACAGTAGCACCCTGTAGGTCACTCTTTTTCAAGCCTAAGTGGAATACATCAGACATATCAAACTCCTTTACACAATGGCATCATTGAATTTATACGTTATAAGTAATATAGCGGTAAACCCTAAACCATTTAGTGACTTTGGTCACTTTTAATGAAAAACAAAACAATAACGTTTCACCAAGAAGAGATTTAGATCACAATAAATGTTAATCCTCATTCAATTATGCAATCAGTATAGACGATATGAAAAAAACTAATAAAAAAGCACCATTCAAACTACGAATGGTGCTTTTGATTATTGGCAAAATAAAAGATAGCTAACTATCAGAGAACTACATCAAGGATCAGAACGCCCACCAGACCGATTGCCCACGCTATCGTTGTTGGGATAGACCAGACCATCATCTGTTGTTTAACGTCCTTAATACCCATCATTCTATTCACAACCCAGTAAAGGCTGTCATTAAAATAACCAAAGAACAGTGACCCCATTGTGGCAGCTTGCGCAGCAACCAGTAGGTTAATGTCTGGAATTTGGCTAATAATTGGCGCTGAAATAGAAGCCGCAGTGATCATCGCTACCGTGCCTGAACCTTGAATTAAGCGAACTAAGGTCGCAATAATAAACGGGATCAGCACTGGAGTGATTGGCAAACTCGCTACATGCTCTGCTAAAATATTCCCTGTACCGCTGTCGCGTAATACTGCACCTAATGCACCACCAGCACCTGTTACCAGCAAGATGATCCCCGCTGATTGCAAGCCTTCTTCCATACGGTCGATGACTTCTTCTTTCGTTGCTGTTGGCATCAATGTATACACTGCAATTAACACACTAATTGAAAGTGCAATAATCGGAGCACCAAGGAATTCAAACGTTTGGAAATACCAGTTACTTTCCATTCCTTGGAAGGTTGCTGTTTTCAGTAATAAACCATTCACTGCATTAATAAAAATCAGCAGGATTGGTGTAACAATAGGTAGTACGGATAAGAATAAGCTTGGCAATGGTTTGTTCGCTTTCTCTTCCATATAGCGATCATGAATTTCTTTCAGATCAGCATTGCCACTTTCATCTGGCATGAATTCAGGGTATTTAACCGCTAACCACTTCGCATACAATACGATACCAATCACACAAGGGAGTGCGAGTGTCATACCCGTTAAGATCATTGCACCAATATCAACGCCGAAAATCCCTGCAACGCCCAGAGGCCCCGGTGTTGGCGGAACAGTATGGTGAGTAACGACCAGACCACCCGCGAGTGCAACCCCTAAGGTTAATAGGTTACGTTTACCGTTTTTTGCCAGTGCTTTCGCCAATGGATAGAGAATAACGAAAGCCGAATCAACGAAAATGGGAATACTCACGATATAACCGGTGATCGCCAGCGCCCATTCTTCACGTTTTTTACCTAACCAACGGATAAAGCTATATGCTATCTGTTCAGCGGCACCCGAGACTTCCAGTACCCTTCCCATCATGACCCCTAGGCCGATAACAATACCGATACTGCCAAGTGTAGTACCAAACCCTTTTGTAATAACAGTGACGGTTTCTGCTGCGGTCAATCCACCTGAAATACCGGCAATTGCTGCTGCAATCAACATGGCAAGTAACGCATGAATACGCGTTCGTAATACCAAGAAAATCAGGACAAATATGGCCACCGCGAGGCCAATAATAGGAATATAGGACATCGCTTATCCCCTATTGCTGTGAGCCATGGTGAGTGATGAATGAACGAATGGCATCCGCAAACGAACCATCAGCACGGAAACCCAGACCTAATGCACGGCTAATATCAAATTTACCCGGCCAGCTGGCAACAATACGATTGATCGCTTCGTCTGGTTCAAAGCGGATCAGATCAACCGCTTTCTGACCTGCAACATCGCGTAGTGCGTCGATCATGCCTTGAACAGTAACAGTGATCCCCGGTAAATTAACGGTGCGAGATAAACCAAATTTTTCAGCCGGAATGCTTGCTGCATGAATAAAGTTATTCACTACTGTTTCTGGGCTAGATAACCACAGTGCTAAATCAGGGGAGACAGGGCACACGCTTTCGATGCCATTGAGTGGCTCACGAATAATTCCACTAGCAAATGAAGAAGCCGCCTTATTAGGCACGCCTGGACGGATACTGATAGTTGGTAAACGCATCACTCGACCATCCACAAAACCTTTACGTGAGTAGTCGTTTACCATCAGTTCACACATTGCTTTCTGTGCACCATAAGAGGATTGTGGATTGACTACACACAGATCTGTGATCACATCAGGCAATTCACCACCAAATACCGCTAATGAACTGGTGAAAATAAATTTGATAGCCGGATTTTTCTCACGTGCCACTTCAAGTAGTTGACGTGTTGCTTCAAAGTTCACTTTCATGCCTAAGTCAAAGTCACTTTCAGCATGGCTACTCACGATTGCAGCAAGGTGATAAATAATATCGGTTTGTGCATCAATCAGTTTATCTGCCGCGCCTGCTTGAGTGAGATCCGCCGCCACACAGGTCACTCGCGCATCTTCAACCGGTGATGTAGGACATTGAATATCAGCTAAAACAAGTTGATCAAATTGCAAACCCTGGCTGTTTTTAAGTAAAGCAGCGGCTAGCTGCTGACCTAAGAAGCCAGCGCCACCAGTGATGATAACTTTCATTGTTATTCTCCTTGAAATAGCTTTTTGTAGCTATTTATCATTAGGTAAGATGATTTATGTTTTTATTAAATGAAGTTTTATGTTCTGTTCTGTTATCTGCTGCACGGCATCAGCTGGTAGATGATCATCACAAATGATGTCGTGCAATTGATTAAGCGGGCAAACACGGAACATGCCATATTTACCAAATTTGCTGCTATCCGAAACCAATACGCAGCGCCGAGCGACATCCAACAATGTTTGCTTTATTTGCACTTTCTCTTCATGTGGAGTTGAAACTCCATGCAATAAATCCCAAGAGCTAGTACTCATAAATGCCACATCAACATTTAAGGTTTGCAGCATCATTGATGCGGTATTCCCCACACAAGAATGGTTACGTTTATCCACTTGCCCTCCTGTGTGGTACAAATTGAGCTGAGATTTATCCATTAAATACTGCATAATGGAGAAATCATTGGTCACAATTGTTAAGTTAAAACGCTCACCTAACACACGTGCTATCTCAAATGTTGTGGTACCTGCATCGAGGTAAACAACTTGTCCATCCTCAACCAATGATGAGGCAAATTGGCCTATTTCACGTTTGCTGCGATGGTGTAAACGCGCTTTTTCACTCCAAGGTAGCTCTTGGCGTAATGCATCGTTTAATCGTACTCCCCCACTTATCGCAACCACTTTCCCTTCTTCTTCTAACGTGCGAATGTCACGTCTTACCGTCATATGCGATACATTCATCAGTTCTACTAAGTCACTGATAGATACTGTTTGGTATTCATGAACGTAACGATAAATAAAATCACGGCGCTCTGAAGGGATCATAGACTCTCCTGTTTACGGTTGTGCTTTCTTTAACCAGCCCAAACCATCTTCTGTACGACCCGCAGGGTGGTATTCACAACCGAGCCAACCTTGATATCCCATCTGATCTAATTGATTAAAAATCCATGGGTAATTGACTTCACCGCTATCAGGTTCGTGGCGATATGGTACTGAAGCTATCTGAATATGACTAAATTTACCCCATAAACGCTCAATTGTTTTCAATAAATCACCTTCCATGATTTGGCAGTGATAGAGATCTAATTGAATAAACACATTTTCACGATTAATTTCAGGTAATAAAGCTTCAGCTTGTTTCTGCGTGGTCAGAAAGTAGCCGGGCATATCTCGCGTATTGATCGGTTCAATCAATACACGAATTCCGTGCTCAGCCATCACATCTGCCGCCTGTTGAATATTTTTAATAAAACAGGCGCGCTGCTCTTCTAGTGTAAATTTTGCATCTAGCTTACCGGCCATCGCATGTACTTGTTTACAGCCGAGAGCTTTGGCATATTTCAGTGCCGTTTGCACGCCTTCTGCAAATTCATTTTCACGTCCTGGGATAGATGCCATGCCGCGTTCACCGGCAGCCCAATCACCCGCAGGCATATTAAATAACACTTGAGTTAAGCCGTTCTTTTTTAGCTGTTCTGCAATAGCTTCAGGTTGTTCTTCATAAGGGAAAAGATACTCAACCCCTGAAAATCCAGCCTGTGCCGCTCTCTCGAAACGCTGAATAAAAGGAACTTCGTTAAACATCATGCTGAGGTTTGCTGCAAATTTCGCCATTTTTAATGCCTCATTTTTTTGGATAACGGTTTTCTAGTTCACTAACCTGCTCAGCAGTCAATGTGGTAAAACCTTGCTGGCGCAACGTAATATATAAACGAGCTGTATCTTCTAACTCTTCCGCATTGAAGAAAGCTTGCCTTAAGGTCTTCCCGCCAACCACTGGACCATGATTGGAAAGCAGTACCGCATTATGGTTAGGTGCTAATTTCTCAATTTCTTCACCAATACGGTCATCTCCCGGTGGTAAATATTCAATCAGTGGTAGTTTGCCAACTCGCATCACGTAATAAGGCGTGATTGGTGGTAAGCAATTACGGTTATCTAATCCTGATAGGCAAGATAGCGCCGTTAACCAAGGTGAATGCAAATGCACTACCGCTTGGCAATCAGGACGTTGCCGATACATCGCCATGTGCATTGACACTTCTTTCGTTGGCTTATCACCATCGATCCAATTGCCTTCTGGATCTAACTTACTCAATCTTTCAGGATCTAAATCACCAAAGCTTGAATTAGTGGGTGTCACAATAATATTGCCATCGGGAAGTTTGGCACTGATGTTTCCAGCCCCACCACTGCTATAGCCACGGTTAAACATCGATTTAGCCCAATCAGCTAACTCTTGGCGCAGCGCCTTCTCTTCACTCATCAAACATCTCCTGTGCGTACTGGAAGAAATTCTCTTGCCCAAAATTACCTGACTTGAGTGCCAACCAATAACCGCTAGTTAAATCTTCTACCCATGGAACCCCTGGTGCGATAGGCGCTCCAATACTTAATTGTTCAGTACCTAGGCTTTGCACGACTTTGCCTGATGTCTCACCACCAGCAATAATGAAAGTGTTATAGCCCTGTGCTTGTAATAACTTAACTACTTCACCAAAGATATTTTCTACCGCTGTACTTGCTGCTTCAGCGCCATAATTTTCTTGGATTTTTTTCAATATCTCAGGGGGTTGTGTGGCATATAACAATGGTGCTAAACCTGTTGTTTTCTGCGCTTGCACCCAAGTGACAAGCTGTTGTGCATAGTGTGGATTCTCAATACATTCGCCCACATCAAGCACTTTTGCAGGTGCAATTTGTTGGTAACACTGAACTTGCTTATTCGTCATCACAGAACAACTGCCTGACAAAATAATTGTTTTACGACCTTGTTTAGAGGGTTTCGCGCCACGCTGACTTCCTGCGCCCCATTCACAACCTGTATCAACATTTGCCAGTGCTGCGCCAAGGCCAGATCCGCCTGTTAGTAATGGCATTTCTTTTACTGCTTCGGCGATAGGTAATAAGTCATTCATGGTTAATGAATCAACCACAACATAGCTTGCCCCTTGTTCAGCCAAGGTGAGTAAACGCTGTTTAATCACAGCACTACCTTGCTGGATGTCTTGCAATGCAATCAGCCCTGCTTTACCTTCAGACTGTTTTTCCATCACTCGCATCAAGTTAGCATCCGTCATGGGTGTCACTGGATGATGCTGCATACCACTTTCATTTAACAATTGGCCATTAACAAACAGATGTCCATGAACAACTGTTCGGCCATTAATTGGCAGTGCAGGGCATATCAAAGCCTGTTGCGCATTTAATTGTTTCATCAACGCATCAGTCACTGGGCCAATATTCCCCTTTTCAGTCGAATCAAAAGTGGAGCAATATTTAAAGAAAATTTGCTGACACTGAGCTTGCTCTTTTAACCAACGGCAAGCGTTTAATGAGGCATTGATCGCTTCATCAACAGGACAAGAACGACTTTTCAGGCTGATAACAATTGCATCAACATCCTGTGGTACTACGGTATTTGCATCAGGTTCATTGAGTAACTGAACCACTTTCCAACCGTTTTGTACCATAAAACCAGCGATATCGGTCGCTCCGGTAAAGTCATCGGCGATCACACCTAGTTTTACTGTCATACCATTTTCTCCGGTAAAGAAATGCCTTTGAAAGTTTTGATTACTGCACTGTCATCTTGAAGGCCATAACCTTCATTACTGGCAGAAATAAACATTTGATGAGCTGTTGCTGCAATAGGCAGTGGGAAATTGAGTGCTTTGCCTGTTTCCATCACCAACCCTAAATCTTTTACAAAAATATCAACGGATGATTTCGGGGTATAATCACCATCAAGCACGTGTTGCATACGATTTTCAAACATCCATGAATTGCCAGCTGCATGAGTGACAATGTCATACATCATATCAAGGTCGATACCCGCTTTGGCTGCGAGTGCCATGCTCTCTGCTGCAACGGCAATATGCACACCTGCTAGTAGTTGGTGAATGGTTTTTACCGTTGAGCCAAGACCGACCTCATCACCTACTCGATATAAACGCTCTGAAATGGCTGAAAAAACCGCTTGTAACTGTTCAAATAGATGAGATGGACCCGAAGCCATAATGGTCAATTGGCCTTGTTCAGCTTTTAAAGCTCCACCTGAAATTGGTGCGTCCATTAATGGTAGTTGGTATTGTTGCAAGCGCTGAGCGATCTGTTTTGTTTGCACAGCAGATAATGTGCTATGCAAGACAATAATCGTCCCTGCATTCAGTTGTTCGACTAAAGGAGCATCACCGCCAAACAGTATCGACTCAACTTGTTTACCATTGACCACTACAAGCAATAGCGCTTGGAGTTGCGGTGCATATTCAGCCGCATTTTGCCCTACCGCAACGGCACCTGCTTGTTTTAAGATTTGGCAGGCATCTTGGCTAAGATCGAAGCCATAAGTTGGGATCTGATTTCTTATTAATGATTTTGCGATCCCCATTCCCATTGAGCCAAGTCCAATGACTCCAACATTGCTAATGACATTTTCCATAACAACCCCTGATGTTGTTAATCTTTGTTATTGGTGTGAATTTTCACACAATAAAATTCACAAACACATGATGACCATCACATTATGAATAATATAAAAAATAAACAATTAAAACCCAACCACCTGATAAATAATCAATTATAATTTTTCACAATTCACAAAACCTTTCACACTACAGTGTGATAAAAAATGTGATATGACCCAAATTGATACTTTTGTGATAATTTGTGAAGGAAACTTATCAATGATTACATTCAGTTGTTAGCAATCGCACCATTTTTGATTGACGCACCGTATAAATTCGCCAAAATAGCCGATTAATTAATTTTTAGTGGTTTTAGCGCGATAGCAAGGAGTAAAAATGGGTCTGTTCGATCAACTGGTCACTATGGTTGCAGGGGATAAAATGAGTCAGTTTCAATCTGTTGTTGAATGGATTGATAAGCAAGGCGGGTTAGCCGGAGTGGCTGATAAATTTAATCAACAAGGCTTAGGTGACATCATTCAGTCATGGATCGGTAATAGCGAAAACTTGCCTGTTAGCGTTAATCAGCTTATTCAAGTGTTTGGTAATTTAGATATTCAGCAACTCGCACAAAAAGTTGGGTTTGATCCACAAGAAACGGCTGAGCTGATTGCTAAATATTTACCAAAACTGGTCAGTAATGCGACCCCAGAAGGCGTGATCCCAGAAAATGTCGATTTAACGGCAGTTGGCATGAACATGCTAAAAGAAAAACTGTTTGGTTAATCATCATTAAAAAAAACAGCAGGTTAGCGTTTGCTTAACCTGCTGTTTTCTTCTTTACTAATAAACTGTTAACTAGCTTTGATATTCATTTCTCAGCTTTTTCGCTGCTTCAACCATGTTGGCTAATGATTGACGAGTCTCTGTCCAACCACGTGTTTTCAAACCACAGTCTGGGTTCACCCATAAACGTTCTACCGGCACACGATTTGCTGCTTTTCTCAATAGCGCGACAATCCATTCGACATTCGGTACGTTTGGTGAGTGAATATCGTAAACACCCGGCCCAATCTCATTAGGATAGTCGAAGTCTTCGAATGCATCTAGAAGATCCATATCTGAACGCGAAGTTTCAATGGTGATCACGTCTGCGTCGAGTGCTGCAATCGAATCCATGATGTCATTGAACTCGCAATAGCACATATGCGTGTGGATCTGTGTATCATCTTCTGCAATCGCTGCGCTGAGTTTAAAGGCATCAACCGCCCAATTTAAGTATTCAGCCCACTCATCTTTACGCAGTGGCAGCCCTTCACGCAGTGCTGGCTCATCAATTTGAATAATCCCAATACCTGCTTTTTGTAAGTCGTCCACTTCATCACGTAACGCTAACGCAATTTGCTTCGCAATCGTTTCACGGCTAACGTCTTCACGTGGGAACGACCAGCAGAGGATCGTGACAGGCCCTGTCAACATGCCTTTGACCGGCTTTTCTGTCAAAGATTGAGCGTACTTAGCCCACTCAACCGTAATGGCTTCAGGACGACTAATATCACCAATGATGACAGGCGGTTTTACGCAACGTGATCCATAGCTTTGTACCCAGCCGTTTTGAGTAAATACATAACCGTCAAAATGTTCACCGAAGTATTCCACCATGTCGTTACGTTCTGCTTCACCATGCACCAAAACGTCGATATCAAGCAGCTCTTGCTCTTTAATCGCTTGCTTAATGTGCTCGCTGATATTGGTACGATAATGCGTTTTGTCAACATTGCCTTTTTTGAAGTCAAGACGCAGTGTTCTAATATCACTGGTTTGTGGGAACGAACCAATCGTTGTTGTTGGCCACAGCGGTAAATTGAAACGTTCACGTTGGCGCTGTGCTCTTACTGGGTATGCGCTATTACGCTCTGCATCGCCTTCACGGATCGCTTGTAAACGCTTAGCTACCTCAGCATTGTTAACTCGCGTCGATGTTTTACGTGCACGAATTGGCGCACTGTATTGTTCTAACTCAGCTATATGCTGTTCTGTTGGCTGATTAAGTGCTTTGCTCAATAGGGCTAATTCAGCACATTTTTGTAGTGCAAATGCAAACCAACTTTTAACCTCTGCATCCAAACGAGTTTCATCATTGAGATCAATTGGGCTATGCAGCAACGAGCAAGATGAACCGATCCATAATGTACGCTGACCTAATAACGGTTTTACACGCGCAAATTTTTCACCTAAATCGGCTTTCCAAACGTTACGGCCGTTGATAATGCCTAATGATAATACCCACTCTTGAGGTAACGCATTGTGTAAGTTGGCAATATCATCACGCCCTGCAACCACGTCTACATGCAAACCCTGTACTGGCAATTGCTTGATCACGTCTAAATGGTGGCTGATACCATCAAAATAGGTGGTTAAGAGTAGCTTAGTTTTTCCTGTAAGGGCTTGATAAGCCGTTTTGTACGCCTGTTGCCATTCGGTAGGCAAATCTAGAACTAGTGCAGGTTCATCGATTTGCACCCATTCAACGCCTTTTTGCGCTAAACGTGAAAGAATTTCTTGATATACAGGTAATAACTCATTCAGCAAAGATAAACGATCGAATGATTCACCTTTAACTTTACCTAGCCACAGATAAGTAATTGGGCCAATTACGACAGGTTTGATGTTATGACCCAAAGCAAGCGCTTCATCGACCTCATCAAATAACTGTGTCCATGACAAACTGAATTTTTGCCCTTTTTGAAATTCAGGCACGATGTAGTGATAATTAGTATTAAACCACTTGGTCATTTCCCCCGCTGCCGCTGGCTTACCGGTTGGTGCACGACCGCGAGCCACACGAAACAGTGTATCTAAATCAATTGAGCCATCTTCATTTTGATGACGTGGAGGTACGTTCCCCAGCAGCAAGCTTGTGGTGAGTACTTGGTCATACCAAGCAAAATCGCCAACAGGTAACAGGTCTACGCCCTGCTCTTTTTGTTGCTGCCAATGGCGAGCACGTAATTCACGCCCAGTCTCTAGAAGTGCGGCTTGGTCAATCTTGCCTGCCCAATAATCTTCTTGTGCGCGTTTTAGTTCTCTTTTCAGACCGACACGAGGAAAACCAAGTGTATGATTTATAACAGACATATTGACCCCTTAAAATATTTAGCCGTCTAGATGTTTACACATCTATAATCAACAGGTACTGTATAAAGCACAAGCGCAAATTATTCATTGTCATCTTGAAGGTTTCTCATGATCGAATTAAAACATTTAAAAACGCTGCAAGCGCTCAACCAACACGGCTCATTAGCCGCCGCTGCAACGTACTTACATCAGACTCAGTCTGCTTTGTCACATCAATTTAGTGACTTAGAACACCGCCTTGGCTTTAAGTTATTTGTTCGTAAAAGCCAACCGCTGCGTTTTACGCCACAAGGGGAAGTATTATTACAACTCGCACAGCAAGTGCTACCGCTGGTGAAAGATGCGATCCGTATTTGTAATGAACCCGGAGTTTCAACGTTGCGTATTGCAATTGAATGCCATAGTTGTATTCAGTGGCTGACACCTGCATTGCAGCAATTTAGGCAAACTTGGCCACAAGTTTCTGTTGATTTTAAATCGGGGGTAACCTTCGACCCACAGCCTGAGTTACTGTCAAGAGAGCTGGATATTGTGCTGACATCCGATATTTTGGCTGACAAAGAAATTCACTACACACCGCTATTTGATTATGAAGTGAAGCTGATTGTGGCGAATGATCATCCATTAGCAAGAAAGCCAATTATTGAGCCGCACGATCTCGCTGATGACACTTTGCTAATTTACCCAGTACAGCGTAATCGTTTTGATGTATGGCGACATTTCCTCCAACCCGCTGGCGTTTCACCAAATATTAAAACCGTCGATAACACGCTGATCTTAATTCAAATGGTCGCGGCAAAAATGGGCATTGCTGCATTGCCTCATTGGGCGGTAGATTCATTCGAGAGGCAAGGCTTGATCACAACAAAAACGCTAGGAAGTGGTTTATGGAGCCGGTTATACGCTGCCTGCCGTGAAGGTGAGCAACGCCAACCAGCTATTGACGCTTTTACTAAAACAGCGGCTAGTCACGCTGTGGAGAACTTGTCTTATGTGAAGGCGGTAAAAGTATCCAACGCTTATGCACCCACAGAGAAGCAACAATTAGGCTCGCTCCAATGGTAAAACTCAGCCAATCTGGATGTTGTTGCCAAATAGCGAAATTTACCAGTAACCCTGCTGGAACCATCATGTTATTCATAATAGCAAGGGTTCCGGCATCCACTTTGGTTGCACCGTAATTCCACATAAAATAACCAATACCTGAGGCAACAACCCCCAGCCATAATAAAACCCACCATTGTGCATGAGTTGTGGGTATCATCGTTTTATTACCAAAGAGCAGCCACCCAGTGAGCGCCACTAGCGTTGCGCCAATATAAAACCATGAGAAAGCTTGATGCTGTGGGATCGGATGAACTTCCATCAAACGCTTATAACCTACCTGACCAACCGCAAAGAAAATATTTGCCAACTGCACAAACACAAGCCCTAGCCAGAAAGATTCGCTCAAGTGATCATAACGAATGATTGCTGCACCAATAACTGCCAACAAAGAACTAAACAAATAGCCCTTTCGTAGCCGTTGACGTTCCAATAAATCATAAATCAATGTTACATAAAGGGGGGTTAACACCGTAAATAAGAGGAATTCTGCAACACTAAGGTATTTATAAGCTTGGAAAACAAAGAAATACATAATACCTAGTTGGCATGCACCTACTAACATATACAGTGCTATGATTTTGGCACTAAAACCGCGCCAACGTAAAAATGGCAGAAAAACGAATGCGGCAAATGCAACCCGTATTAAAACAGATAACCAGCTGTCTACTCGCCCAGCAAGAAATTCCCCAATCAGACTAAAAGACGCTGCCCAAAGCAGCGTCGTAATTACCAATAACCACATGATGATATCGTTCTCAAATAGAGCTTGTTTATCTTTAAAGGTGAGTTTTTATTCAAATTAAAAACATTTTAAATAAGGCGAGAGGTTCGCCACCTAGTGACTAGAGAAGAGCCTCTCAACATCGTATCAAATAAGTAAAACGTTCTTTAATCGAACTCGTAGGGCAACACTCAAACCATAAAGAGTTAGCCAATTAATCAGTCTGTTTTTTAATCTCTTATATGATCAGTAAAGATAAACAGGCGCTAATGTTCCTTATCTATCAAAACCGCTTCTAATAAGTCGAGATCAACCAGTAACGATTGCAATGTTTCATTACTGATCTTGCGTGTTGCACGTAAATGATATAATTCACCGCGTTCAGCACGTAATGCCGTTAATCGAAAACGTCGTTCAAGATCTTCAATCAATAAGTTATGGTCGATTTCATCTTGCCCCGCCGTACGCCGACGTAAGTAACCCGTAACCCTAGAAGCCACCTCACTGATATCTTCAGGATCCAACTTTTCATCAACATCAGCAGATAAACGCTCTTCCATCTTATTTAAACTAACAATCGCAACTTCAGCCATTGCAGCTTTTGCCATACGAATTTCATTGATGTCAGCTTCTTTATCACCGACTTTAAAATTATGCAGTAGCAGCGGTAACGCTATCACACCAGCAAAGATTGAAAATAAGATCACCCCTGCGGCAATAAATACCAGTTGATAACGCGCAGGGAATGGTGAGCCGTCACTTAAAAACAACGGAACAGAGAGCACACCAGCTAAGGTGATCGCACCACGTACCCCGGCAAAGGAAGCTAGCCATAATTCACGCACAGTATAGTTGGCAAACTGTAATGGTTTTTTCTTTAAGAATAGGCGACTAAACCTTTTCATTAACCATAACCAGCAAAAACGTAAAATCAGTAAAGCAAAATAAATAACCGCAACCGCAGCAAATAGCATCCATGTTTCAACACTAGGATCCAGTTCTGCTTGGATCACTGAAGTCTGCCAAATTCCCGGCAGCTGCAAGCCTAGCATGATAAATACCAGACCATTAAATACGAACTCTAGCATTGACCAAACGCTGTCCGCACGTAACCGCATCGCCAGTGGCGCATTACGGATCACACCTGATTTGGTAATTGTCATCCCTGCTGCTACCGCAGCTAAAATGCCTGAAAAACCAATATGCTCTGCAATCATGTAGGATGCGAACGGTAGCAATAACATAAAGACGATCTGTGTTGCGGGATCATCACCGCTCCAGCGGCTCATTAGACGTAAAGACTTACTGTATACCCATGTCACCACGACACCCGCTAATAAGCCCCCCACAGCCACTTTGAAGAATTCGATAGTCACCCCTGAAACGGAGAACACCATGGTTCCCATCGCAATAGCGACCGCGAATTTTAAAGCCACAAGGCCGGAAGCATCGTTCATCAATGCTTCCCCTTCTAGCACACTCATCATGCGCTTAGGTATACGCCCCTTACCGACAATGGAAGAGAGTGCTACCGCATCGGTTGGTGAGAGTACCGCCGCAAGTGCAAAAGCAGCAATTAAAGGGATCCCCGGCATCAGCCAATATATTAGGTAACCGATCCCCACAACGGTGACCAATACCAGTACTAACACAAGGATGAATATCTCTCGACCATTCTGGAAAAATTCACGTGTTGGTGTTTTCCAACCATCAACAAATAGTAGAGGTGGGATCAGTAACACCATAAATAATTCAGGGTCAAATGTGACATGCAAGCCGAACTGAGGCCATGCAAGCAAGGCACCTATCGCGATTTGAATTAAGGGTAATGGAACACGAACTGGGAGGACTTTTGTCACTACACCAGAAACAGAAACTGCCAAGATCAAGATAAGAATAGTAAAGAAAATTTCCATGTTGCCCTTACTGATTAGCTAAACGAACCAAAACCCAAATATGGCCCATCGCAACAGAATATTTGGTAACTCGTTAGGCCATAAAATTTTTCAGTAGCCAGCAACTCGTGAAAACCCGCAGGTTTTACTTGATTCACCGCCTTATACCTACACTCGTGATACTTCAAGTTGCAGCGTTTTTCGTTAAGGCATCGTGACTGTATTCATTCGCGCCAGTTACATACTACTGTATGCTCCTCGCGACTCATTCATTAGTCGCCTAGCTGCACCTCGAATTATTTAGAGTATATTCTATCGTTAACTGATGCTTAGTCGGGAAAATTATTCAAACTTTAAGATTAATCGCGATAATACATTAGAGGGCGGTCATCATGACCGCCATAACAGATTAAACGGTGCTATATTGCCAGATCAGCAGCATAAAACGCCACCAAAAGCACTGCGATAACCACAGTTCCAATGTTTAGCTTACGCCATTCCCCTGCAAAAATACGCCCAATCACAAGTGCTGCAAAGCCCAACATAATACCTGTAACAATATTACAAGTAAGAACGATAAACACGGCACATAATAAACCAGACATTGAATCAACAAAGTCATCAAAATCTAACTTAGACACGTTACTTAGCATCAATAACCCCACATACATCAAAGCCGGTGCTGTTGCATATGCGGGAACCAAATACGATAGCGGAGATAAAAAGAGGATGAAAAGGAACAGAACGCCAACCACGACAGCAGTTAAACCTGTACGCCCCCCAGCGGCAGTACCTGCTGCTGATTCAATGTACACTGCGGCTGGAGATGCACCGATAGCCCCTGCGAAAATGCTACTGACGGAGTCGGCAGTTAAAGCCTTACCACCATCAATGATCTGACCGTCTTTATCTAGCAAATTGGCTTGACCAGCAACCGCACGAATGGTACCTGTCGCATCAAATACCGCAGTCATCACAAGTGCCAATAGACTTGGCAATACCACTGGTTGTAAAGCCCCCATGATATCCATATTAAAAATCAGCGATAAGCCATCTTCTCCCAGAGACGGTAGCTTAAAGAAGCCTTGGTATTTGACCGCAGGATCAAAAATCAAGCCAATGATTGAAATCGCAATAATGACTAACAACACACCACCCGGTACACGGCGTTTTTCTAAACCAAAAATCACAGCTAGACCAGCGAGAGCCATCAATACAGGGAAAGACGTAAAATCACCAAGTGCAACAGGTAAGCCTGCATTCGGGTTTTTAACCACTAAACCAACACCATTTGCTGCAATGAGTAGTAAAAACAAGCCAATACCAATACCTGTACCATGCGCAATTCCCATTGGCATATTACGTAGGATCCAACTACGGATCCCCGTGACAGAAATAATGGTAAATAAGCATCCCATTAAGAACACTGCGCCTAAAGCGACTGGAATACTAATTTGTTGTCCTAATACCAAGCTAAAAGCGGTAAATGCAGTCAATGAAATCGCACAGCCAATCGCCATAGGTAAATTAGCCCATAGCCCCATCAGCAGTGAGCCAAAACCAGCAACTAAACAAGTCGCAATAAACACGGCGGTAGGAGGAAAACCTGCTTGTCCTAACATTCCGGGAACAACAATGACGGAATAGACCATTGCCAAGAAGGTGGTTAAACCCGCAATGATTTCACGGCGAACGGAGGAGCCGCGCGCTGAAATTTTAAAATATTTATCCAATTTACAATTGGTTGAAGCCTGTTGGCCAGACATGGAGATACCCCTGCTAAACATGACTAAACGCGACCACACCCACTGACGAAAACGATTACCTTTTTAAAAAACAGAACGATCCATTAAGACATGACCTCAGTGAATGGTTCGTGACGCAATCGTTTGGCTTTATTGATACGGGATGGCGGATAATGAAGCGTGCAATTATCAATCGAAATAGGCGTGATGATCAAGTGTTTTCGAGTTAAGTCGAGTGATAGTCCAAATTACCTATAACTTAAGTTAAATTACCACTCTTGTTTCTAAAAATCCGCTTGGAATATCTCCATCTACTTAAAACTCCCCTAAGCACGGCTAATCGCCAAATGAATGGAACACGAGAAGAATACAGCAGTAGATGAGGAGTAACGAATGAATATAATCACGATGCCTTGACGAACGGTGCGATAACATGAAGCATAGCAGCATATGCCGAGTTGCAGCTAAGCGACAAGCGAAGATAGTCGGGGGAGCATAGATAATCGCGAGCGTCGCGTAGTCTCTTATGTCTTAACAAAAAGCCCTGCAACTTGCAGGATGACGAGTATATTCAAAAAAGTCATACATGACAGAGAATTAAGTGCTTAAATATAGCCATATTTAAGTTCTAAAATAGATTTCATACCCCATTTAAGTGTAGTTAATAAATATTTTGTTATAATTAAAGACGTTTTTCGTAAAGAATGATAAATATTCGATTTTAATTATTAAAAAATCAGTTTTATGAATGACATTTATTAGAAAGCATTTTTCTTTGTTAGCCTATACTCTAGCCATGATAAATTAAATTAAAATTAACTTTAAATTCATAATATTAAAATTTTCCATTGTTGAGCTTTAATTTAATTTCACTAAGATAGAATCCAATTTCAGCAAAAACTATCAATCGCGAATATATATTCACTGTAGAAATAATGCAAAAATTATCATTACCTAAGAACTTGTCATTCATTTTATTTGTTGGTTTTCTAATTATCTACCTTTTGCCTGGTATTTATGGGCATACCCCGTGGAAACAAGATGAAAACTACAGCTTTGGTATTATTCAAACCATGTTTGAAACCGGTAACTGGCTAGTCCCCACCAATGCGGGTGAACCCTTTATGGAGAAGCCTCCTCTTTATTACTGGGTTGCTACCATAACCTCTCATCTATTGTCTGGATTTATGCCACTTTATGATGCAGCGCGTAGTGCAAGTTTGCTGTTTATGGTCGTTAATTTTTCCTTCTTTATCTTACTTGCTCGTCGTGCCTTTAATACCAATGATTTCAATGACAAACGTATTTGGATTGCTTTTGCTTTGTATGTCTGCGCTCCCGGTATCTTACGGCACAGCCACGATATGTTCACCGATGTGGCGTTAATTACAGGAGCAACTATTGGTTTATATGGTATTCAAGGGCTGATACGCCAAGAAAAAATCATTATGTCTGCACTATGGCTAATGATTGGCACCGTAATCACAATGTTATCAAAAGGCTTGTTTGTACCTGGTGTGCTATGGCTCAGTCTACTACTTGCACCCATCTTCCTGCCTCAATGTCGTCAAAAAATGTTCTGGTTACCGGCAATTATTGCTGGGTTAGTTGCTCTTTTATTGATTTTGCCTTGGCCTATTTTATTATACCGCCAGCACCCCGACCTCTTTATCACATGGATTTGGGAAAACAATATTGGTCGCTTCTTAGGTTTTTCCGTTGAAAAACTAGGAGCTAAAGCAAATTTAACCCGTATCCCTTCCGCTGTTGCTTTTTTTGCTCTGCCATCAGGGATACTGGCCGTTCTTTACTTTTTTAGAAATCCATTAAAACGCTTACACAATCCCAATATTTACTTGGTCACCATGTTTCCTTTGTTAGGGATCTTACTTTTACAAATTTCTGCTAGTGGACGTGCACTTTACCTACTCCCTTTTATTGCATCGCTGGCGATACTGGGTACGCATACCCTGTTACGCCTACCTGAAAAAATCTTGCGCATCTTTTCCCATTTTTCAGCCATGTTATGGTCCCTATTGATTATCTTTTTGTGGGCCTGCTACTTCGTAGCTTTAGCAGATAAAGCATCAACATGGCTAGCCCCATTTGGCAGATGGCTCCCCATGAGCTACCAAATGTCATTTTCAATATGGGGATTTATCGGCGCACTTCTCTTAACTACCGTGTGGTTTTCAAGAAGTCTCTTTGTGAGCCCACAGATTGCATTACGCGCTATACAAAACTGGGCGCTCGGTATGTGTATTATGTGGGGAGTGATCTTAAGCTTATTTGTAGGCTGGATTGATTATAGTAAAGGTTTTGAAACTGTATTTGTTGACTTAAACCAGCAACTAAAAGGCAACTATAAAGCTGATGATTGCATGGCTTCCGATAACATTGGTGAATCAGAAGCGCCAATGCTGTATTACTACACAAAAATCTTACATCAACGACAAGATCGTTTCGAAAAGCCTGAACAATGCCGTTGGTTAATCGTCTTATCAAAACAGATTAACCCACCACCATCAGGTATGACGCTATTTTGGACCAATCATCGTCCTGATGAATTTACAGAGAATTTGGTCGTCTATAAGGCAATCGAATAAGTGGAGATTGGGTGTAATTATTGACACCCAATTAATGACGATTAAGCTTCTTGAGCGACCTGTGCACTATATTTACGGCGGGTAAACCATAAAAAAAGTGCGGCAATTACGATAAGTAATAAAGGTAAACCCGATGGGGAAATCGATGTCGCCACTCCTGCTAATAGTGGCCCCGATAAGTTACCAACACCCCATAACATGGCTGCTGCCGCATTAGCTATAATGAGGTCATTACCACTAAAGTATTGCCCTATTTGAACCAAAGCAATGGTATAAATTGCTCCTGCGGTTGCCCCTAATACAAACAGCAATACCCAAATTAAATAAGTATGGGTGATCAGCAGTGGTAGCATACAACTGGCAAATAATGTGGCGACGCCACAAATACGATACAGCTTTTCACGGTTCATATGATCAGCTAACCAGCCGAATGGCATTTGCATAATTGCATCACCCGCTAAAATAGCGCTGATCATCATTGCTGCGATAGCTTCCGTATGCCCCATTCCCATCCCATAAATCGGGAACATAGATAAAATCGTGCCATCAAAAAAAGCAAAAAATAAGATACCGGCGCATATACCTGGGGCAACTTTAACAAACTGAATAATTGAAAAATTCGATTCTCTAGCGGTTGCAGAAATACGATCGCCTATTTTTTGATCCATGATTAAAAACAGAGCAACAGAGATCACATGCAGCAAAGTGCAAATTAATAATGGAGACTTATCTTCAACACCATAATAAGCAATAAAAGAAGGGCCTAATAACTGACTAACCGTAAAAACGGTTGTATAGATAGCAAGAATGCGACCGCGCCGGTTTTCAGGGGATAGCTCATTTATCCATGTTTCACCTAAGCAAATTAATACTCCACTTGCTAACCCTGTGATCAAACGCAAAGGAAACAATAACCATAATGGCAATGAGCTCAACAAAGGTAACAGGCTAATTGCAGAAACTACGGTTGCAATCAGCATGGCTTGTCGTTTTCCACACCAATACACGATGCGTTGGACAACAGGTGCAATTAAAAACATCCCTAGTGCAGGGGCGGCAGAAATAATGCCAATATATAGCTCACTAATGCCATAATTATTTAAGCGTAAAGCCACCATTGGAATGCTTAATCCAATCACGATACCAATGACGGCAATACTGGTTGTAATGGTAAAAATAGCAAAAGAAGGGCTATAGCGAAAATGCGGTAAACACTGATTATCAGAGCTCATTGTGATGTCAATTGTTTTCTAGCGAAAACATCCATTTTTAGTCTATTTAATAGGTAAAAAACCTATGATTGTTTTTGATAACCATAGGTCATAGATATTGAAACGGTGATTATAGCATATTTTATATTTTTATAGGATAAAGAAATAGCGATATAACAAGGTAATCCCTGAAATTAAAATAATAATATTAATAATTTTTAAAAAAGCTTCTCGCGATATTTTTAGCGTTATATGCCGCCCTGCCCAAATACCAAGTAGCATTGCAGGAGAAAAAGCTAAGGCCATTAATAAAATATCAGTATTAACATACACTCCCATAACCAAAAATATAATGACTCGCGTTAAAGTACTAAAACCAATTAATGTCATTTGTGTAATGCGAAAGCGTTGCTTATCGGCAATACGACTGGATAGATACATGGCATAAATAAAGCCACCGCTACCAAATAATGCACTAAACACCCCACCCACTAAACTAAAAGGGATCACTAGCACTTTCGAAAAATGTGATTGACCTTTTTTTGAGAAAAATGAATGCAGTACATAAAAGATAACAAAAATACCTAACAGTAAAACCAAGATATCAGGACGTGTTTTTAGCAAGATAGCGGCGCCAATCAAGCTACCAACCACCATAAGTGGAATAATCCATTTTATTTCCTGATAATCTGCATTTTTACCATCTTTTATTAGATTAAGCAGCGCTGCTGTTAAATCGATCAGCGCCAATATCGGGACAATCATATTTAATGGCAAATACATTGCTAATACTGGTGTTGCAATCAATGCAGAACCAAAGCCAGCCATCCCAAAAACTAAATAAGCACATAATAACGTGATAAAACAAATCATCATTTCTAAAGAAAAGAAATCAAATGGCATAGTGAAACCCTATAAGAGAGATTTTTATCCACTATAAATTCTTCTAGAAAAATAAAATAGCCTCATCATTATTTTTCATGAACTATTTAAGTTAACGATTAAATAAGGTACTTAAGGTAATTTATTTTCATTTCCAAAAGATTATTTTATCAACAATACCTTTCTGGCATAAAATGGCTATTATGTTAGAATTTACAGCATAGTTTCACTTTCAGGGACAGCAAATCGTGGACAAAAAAATTAATATTAAAATTGGACAAAAAGTACGTTTATTGAGACAAGCAAGAAGTCTGTCATTAAATGAACTCTCCCGCTTATCAGGGATCTCAAAAGCGGCACTGTCAAAACTAGAATCAGGGGATTCTAACCCGCGAATTGATACCTTAGAAGCCATTGCGATCGCACTACGTTTTCCTCTTAGTGACCTCTTCACTCTCCAGCACGAAGCTTACCCCTATTTAGTGAAATCAACACCAATGCAAGGCGACTATACGCAACAATTCAAGTTTCGTATTAATATGGGCAATATTTCAGAAATCTGGCAACTCAATATGAAACGCGGTGCTGTCATTAACAGCCCTGCTCATATGAGCGGTACCCATGAACACATTATGTTGCATACCGGCTCATTAATGTTGCGTTTAAAAAACGAACAAACTGTCTTGTTAGAAGAAGGCGATTTTTATGCCTTTAGCTGCGATTTCCCCCATTCCTACTTATGTATGGAGGGGGAACTGAATGCAACCGTCGTGATGACCTATTCACACCTTAGTGATGGTATCTAATCATTAATGTGCTTTGCATCATAGCTAATACGTAGAGTACCTTTTTTGAATTTCATTGATTTAATTGCAAATTGGCAGATTTTCCCCAGTGAATCTACATGCGTTCCTCCACATGGTACTTCGTCGCCTTCGCTCACACTACATAAGCGCAGATCTCCTCGTTGTTCTATGGATACACGGTGATCACCCAATAAGCTTTCATTCACTAACTGCTCGATTTGCTGATCATTTAATTGTTCAAGTGGGATCGCATCATCGCTAATGGCACTAAATTCAACGCGTGATTCATCTGGAAAGTGATGGCCTTTTTGTCCTTTCCAACCAAAACGTGCCATTTCCCAACTTAATAAGTGCCCCATTGTATGCAACGCCGCATAATGTTGACGCTTTTCTTGATCAATTTTAGCAGTTACAGATACACCTGCCTTCAGCTCTTCAGCGACATAAGCCACAACCAAACCATTCAAATGTTTCTTAATACGAACGGGTTGTTCATTAATCCAAGCCGTATCTGCGGGCTGCCCTCCACCTTGAGGATGAAAAATATTATCAGTAAGCGCAACCCATTGACCTTCGTCATCTTGTCCCTGTTCTAGTATGGTTGTTTGGATTTCACAAAGATAAGTTTCAGTAAGATAAAGATTGTTTTGCATGAATAATCTACCTCGCAATGGTGACTTAATAGTACGGTGATGTTTAGCTTGTTATATCACCATTGTTCGCTTTAGGAAACACCAATCATTTAAAAACGAACAAATGTACTTTGATTGTGTCATTTACCCACAAAAAAATTCAACCTACAGGGTGAGTGTAGGTTGAATATGTATACTCTAAATAATTCGAGGTGCAGCTAGGCGACAAGTGAACGAATCGCTAGGAGCATAGAAAACGATGTGACTGGCGTGAGTGAACGTAGTCAACAACGCTGCAACTTGAAGTATAACGAGTATAAATACTTTGAATAATTCAAGACGCTGCTAGATGGCAGATGAATAAACCGATGGCAGCATAATCATCACGTATTTAACAAAAAGCACTTCAAATTGAAGTCTAACCTACCTATTGTAGGTAGTTTTGCATTGTCTCAAATAACCGCAGATCGTCGCTAAAACGAACCTCTCTAACGTCTTCTAATTTCTCAACTTGATTAATCATTTGCGACAAACGTTCATCTTTTTGTACCAACAACCATATGCGGCTTTCATCTTTATCTTTAATTGGCATACAGAGGATACCGTCAACGTTAAATGCTCGACGAGCAAATAAGCCACAAATATGTGACATAACGCCTGGATGGTTACGGACAATAAGTTCCAAAGCAATAGGGTGATGTTCAAAAACCATAATTACGCTCCGATCATATCAATGTTAGCTGCACCTGGGGGAACCATTGGGTAAACTTTTTGGTTCACATCGATCAGGGCATGAATTAAGCAAGGACCTTTCGTGTTCATAATGGCTTCAAGCGCCATTTCAGGATCGGCTTCGGTATTAAGATCGCAGGTTTGCAAACCAAACCCCGCCGCTATCTTAATAAAGTCAGTTTGATATGGATAAGCAGCTGCATAAATGCGGTTGTCAAAAAACAGCTCTTGCTGCTGATAAACCATGCCTAGCGCTTGGTTATTCATCAAAACAATTTTAATATTCAATTGATGTTCAACTGCGGTAGCAAGCTCTTGAATATTCATCATTAAACTGCCATCACCTGAAAAACAAACGATCGTCTTATCTGGATTAGCTAAAGCCGCTCCAATTGCTGCGGGTAAGCCAAAGCCCATCGTGCCTAAACCGCCAGAAGTCAGCCATTGGCGTGGACGTGACAATGGATAAACCTGTGCAGCCCACATTTGGTGCTGCCCAACATCCGTAGTCACTATCGCTTCTTCACCCGCCGCTCTTGCCGCCGCTAAGACTAAGCCATAGTGAGTTAATGGATTATCTGCCTCACTTAAATTTAATGGATAGTTCTGCTTCAATTCATTAACACGAGTTATCCATTCTTCACGTTGATTTCGTTCAACCAATGGCAACAATAACTCAAGAATTTGTCCTGCATCCGCATTTATCGCAATATCAGGGCGTTTGATTTTACTGATTTCCGCCTTATCAATATCAACGTGAATGATCTTCGCATTAGGGCAAAATTTTTCTGCTCGACCAATTGCGCGATCATCAAAACGTGCACCAATAACAATGAGTAAATCAGATTCTTCCATCACCATATTAGTACTACGAGCGGCGTGCATACCTAACATGCCTAAATAAAGCGGATGGCGCATAGGAAGCGTCCCCAGCGCCATAAGTGTCATGGTGGTTGGCAATGAGGCTTTTTCAGCAAAAGCAACCGCTGTTTCAGTCGATTCAGAACTAATCACCCCACCGCCAAAATAGAGAACAGGTCGCTTGGACTGATTAATCATTTCGGCTGCTTGCAGGACTTTTTCCATATCAAAACTAGGCGCTTTATCTTTTGCCTGAATTTCAGGTAATGCTTCAAGCTCAATGGTTGCTGTTTGTACATCTTTAGGGATATCAATCCAAACCGGCCCCGGACGTCCTGATTCTGCAATACGAAATGCATCGCAAATGACTTTTGGCAACTCATTGATATCACGAACTAAATAGTTATGTTTAGTGACTGGAATCGAAATACCATAGGTATCGACTTCCTGAAATGCATCCGTCCCAATCATTGAAGAGGGTACTTGCCCTGTTATACAAACCAATGGGATAGAATCGAGCTTAGCATCAGCAATAGCGGTCACAAGGTTAGTTGCTCCCGGACCACTGGAAGAGATACATACCGCAGCTTTACCCGTGGTACGCGCAATGCCTTGGGCAATAAAACCGGCACCTTGCTCGTGGCGAGCAAGAATATGGCGGATTTGTTTACTTTTCCCTAAAGCATCGTAAAAAGGCAGTGCTGCTCCACCGGGGATCCCCGATACAATGGTGATACCCTGTTTTTCCAACAGGTGAACTATCAGTTCAGCGCCTGTAAAACAGGTTTTGTTTGATGATGTTGCGCCCGACTTGCTCATAATTTTTATCCTTCACACTAGGCGGCGGATCCGAGCGGTTGGTCATAAAAAAACCCCGCTCGGTTCGCGCCGGCGGGGTTCTAAATCTGCGTTGATTTGTACCCGTTACGGCGCTAAGCCCACGACCACCACCACACGCACGACCACCGCAGCACGTGGCGCGGTAAGTAGTAGGTTTGAATGATGAAGAGTCATGTTCACGGGTTAATCCTATTAATCAATTCTGAGTTTAAATTATTAATCATTATTCTGTGTAAGTGCTTTTAAGAAAACACATCTAATTCATAATAACAATCATTTTTTCCAATTTTATATACCGCGAATGTAAAACGCGATCAATATCACATTAAATAAACACAAACGATTTATCTAATAATCTTCAATTATGAAATATTATTATCTAGTTAAAAATAGTATTTCTTCCTCCTTGACTTCAAGTCAACTTGAAGTTGTAAGATGCCAAACATCCAACGCCATCCACAATTGAAATGTAGCGGCAATATCAATTTATTTTCTTTATTTTAGAGGGTGTTATGCCAAAAAATGTTTGGTGGTTAACAATTGCATTAGCACTATTTACCACGGGAAATGCCATTGTGCTTTCTACTGCCGTTGTCATTGGTGAAGCGCTTTCGTCAGATCCGAGTTATTCGACAATACCGTTATTGAGTCAATATATTGGTCTGATTATGGCGACGATCCCCATTGCCTATTTCATGCAGAAATATTCTAGAAAATTTGGCTTTATCTTTGGCAATATTGCTGGAATGATTGGCGCGATTTTATCCATCTTAGGAATTATTTATCACAACTTAATTCTTTTCTCGATTGGCTTATTTTTTACTGGGGTCGCCATTGGTACGGCAAAACAATTTCGTTTTGCTGCACTTGAAGAAGCGCCTCAATATTTGCATGCTAAAGCAGTTGGTTTAGTTATGAGTGGCGGTATTGCCGCCGCTTTAATTGGGCCAACACTTGCCGTAACAGCGCAGCGCTTTTTTTCCGCGTATCCATTTGCGGGTCCGTTTAGCGTATTAGTGGTTATCTACCTAATCGCCTTTGTGCTATTGCTCAATATCCCATTAAAGAAAACATCTCTGCACCAACAGGATAACACTGACCAAAAGCGTAGCTATCAACAACTGTACTCACAGCCAATACTCAAATTAATTGCTGTTGTCAGTGCTGCTGGTTATGCATTAGTCGTATTTACTTTTGCTTCTATTCCACTTTCCATGAAACAACATGGTTTTTCATTTGCGTTGATCGCAATTGTATTTCAGTGCCATGTGCTGAGTATGTTTGCTCCTTCATTTTTTACAGGGCATCTAGTGCAAAAAATCGGTGCGAAAAAGATCCTCTCTTTGGGCATTTTATTACTGATGTTATCTGCCACAATGAATCTTCTTGGCACTGATTTTTATAATTATCTACTGTCAGGTATTTGTGTTGGCCTTGCATGGAATTTAATTTTAATTAGCACTACCAGCCTATTACCTCATAGCTATCAAGCTCATGAACGAGGCAAAGTGCAAGGTATGACAGATTTCCTGATTTACTCTTTTGGCGCAATAGGCAGCCTTGGCGCAGGAGTATTATTCTTCTCACTTGGCTGGCAACTTATGAATATCGTAACGGTTATCGCAGCTCTGATGATCTTTGTAACCTATCTATCATTAAAAAAATATCTTCCACATTAGAGGTAGGCATATCACCTACCACAATGTTCTTAAATACTGTTTTTTAAATCATTGCTCTTTAACAATCGAGTTTTACGTTGATAGTGTTTTCTTAATCATAAAAATAAAAGCATCAAGACTTTCTTGCCAGTTAAATTCGGGATCCATTAATTCACGACCGATTGTTCCATCAGCTGTAGTCATTAGCCAAGATGCAGTATTCTCAGGGTGTAGCTGGAGGTCTATTTCCCCCTTGTTTCGCCCCTCAATGATTAATGCTGTCAGCTTATCCCGCAGTTTTTTATCGTTTTCAACAAAAATACGGTTAATCTCAGGATTGCGACTAGCTTCAGCGAAAATTTCGATACTAATTCGCGCATAGTCAGGATCGTTATATAGCTCGATCAATCTTGTCATCATTAAGATCACGGATCCAATAGATGAACTAGC
Source organism: Providencia manganoxydans (assembly GCF_016618195.1). Taxonomy (NCBI): domain Bacteria; kingdom Pseudomonadati; phylum Pseudomonadota; class Gammaproteobacteria; order Enterobacterales; family Morganellaceae; genus Providencia; species Providencia manganoxydans. The sequence goes on along the minus strand of NZ_CP067099.1, from coordinate 685,586 downwards.
TTCTTCAACTGAATTTAAGATCTGCTCAAAATAAAGCTGATCTTCTATGGCAATAGCTTCGATAATGGCATATTTGGTTGGGTAATAATGAAATAAATTCCCAGGGCTCATTCCAGCGGCTTTACATATTTCAGCAGTTGATGTTGCATGAAAGCCTTTTTCAATAAAGCAGCTAATCGCAGCATCAATAATTTGTTTTTTCTTTGCTTTTTGCCTTTCGGTCTGAGCCGACATAGATTTCTCCCAAAAACACTGGACATAAAAAACTAGACTGATTACTCTATCTATAATTAGTTAATCGTGACAAGGCCAACCTATGCTAATTGAAAAGCAAAATTTTAGCTTAGACTTACTCAATATCGAGCCTTTATCTAGTGAGTCAATCTTAGCATCATCGGCGCTCTTTTTTCAGTCCTTTAAAAGCAAATTTGTGATGTTAAAAAAATCAGAAAATACAACTTTGCAAGCGCTGATCGATGACATCTGGAAAATCCAATTTACTGATAAATCAGAAAGGCAATTTATAGTGAAATATCAAAACAACGTCGTCGCTGCTTTTGGTATCTCTCTTTCTGGACAATCAGAAAAGTTGCCACGAATGCCCATCAATGACGTCATTAGAATGGTGAAAAAATATGGTTTATTGACATTTTTAAAAGCACAATGGGTGTATTCATTACTTAAATACACACCTGAAAATGATGAGGCTCATATTGCCTATATTGGGGTTGATACACGGTTCCAAGGGAAAGGCATCGGGAAATTTATCCTAGCTTGGATAAATCACTATGCCAAGCTCAATACACCAGCAAAAAGAGTTTCATTGTATGTGGCTGAATCTAATCTTGGGGCTAAAAGACTCTACGAGCAGGTAGGATTTCAAGAAGATGAATATGAAAAATCAGCCATCACAAAATTTGCTATGGGTATTAACGGCTGGTTTTATATGAACTGTAATCTTTAAAGATTTTACTATCTACAGCTAACCCTATGAATCAAAAAACTATGGGCACATTTAGCTTGAATTTAATAATGTTATCCGCTGCGTTACAAAAATAGCGTGAGTTATATTAATTACTCTCCCTACAAAAGAGAATTATTATTTATCAATTTAGCAATAAAGTTACAGCTAATGCTGGAATTAGAATATTAAAAGAAAAATTTCTCGATAAATAGCTAAATACAGTAAATGCCGATGTAATCACTATTTTTCATAGTAGAAATCACTTTATTGCTCAACAACAATCGGCATTGTAGTTTGTTTAATCTTTATTTATTTAAAACCGACTAAATGGAGGCTATGCTTATAATCTAACAAGCAGGAAAATCATTATGTATAACAAATTATCCATCTCATCTAACAACAGATATACTCAATTCCAGTCTACTGTCGTTTCCGATATTATTGTTTGGATAGAAGAAAATCTTACCAACCGATTATTATTAGATGATATTGCACAGCATGCTGGGTATACAAAATGGCACTTACAGCGGGTATTCCGTAAAGTTGTAGGTATACCCTTAGGGGAATATATTCGTCGTAGAAGGATCAGTGAAGCAGCAAAAGACCTACGAACAACAGACATGCAAGTAATTGATATAGCATTAAAATACCAATTCGATTCACAGCAATCATTCGCAAAAAGATTTAGAGCGTATTTAGGAACGTCACCTTCTTTATACCGTCTTGCTGATATTTGTGATAATGACCTTCCGCTGTTAGAACCACAGGTAGCTTAATCAGCTAATATGAAAAAATATCGAAATTTAAAATATAACCGTATAACCCTCTAATAAGCTCCACATCTTAAGCGATTGGAGCTTTATTTTTTGGTAAAAAACAAAAATACCCGCTTTATATTTCGTTACACTATTAATTAAATCAATCTTAATAAAGTCTTAAGGTTTATATTCATAAATAAAGTTATTATTGAAGTAATGCCTAGAGTTATTTTTATATTTAACACCAGCTCAAAATTAAATATTAAATTAATCGATAAAAAATATCATAAATTGATTAATCAATTTAAATGTCACTTATATTTTCACTTCTAAAATTGTTTTTCCAAAGTTAAATCTTTGCTTAATATAAAACAAAAAACCCCGATAAACGGGGCTTTTTCAGAATAGCTCTTAATAGCCACTCTTAGAACGGAATATCGTCATCGAAATCCATTGGTGGTTCACTACTTTGTGGAGCTGGAGCTTGTGAACGTGCTGGAGCCCCGCCGCCACTGAATTGCTGAGCTGCTGCTGGTTGCTGAGGTTGGCCCCAACCACCTTGACCACCTTGACTTTGGCCTGATGAATCACCGCCACGGCCACCTAACATTTGCATTGAACCGCCAATATTAACAACCACTTCTGTGGTGTAACGATCTTGACCACTTTGATCTTGCCACTTACGTGTTTGCAAAGAACCTTCAATGTAAACTTGTGAGCCTTTTTTCAGGTATTCGCCTGCAACTTCAGCTAATTTTCCGAAAATCACTACACGGTGCCATTCGGTTTTTTCACGCATTTCACCGGTTTGCTTATCGCGCCAGCTTTCAGAAGTTGCCAGAGTTAGGTTTGCCACAGCACCGCCGTTAGGCATGTAACGGATTTCAGGATCTTGCCCCAAGTTACCGATAAGAATTACTTTATTTACGCCTCTGCTGGCCATTTAATTACTCCTGATGCATTAAATTTAATCTCTGTATTAATCGTGAAGTTTAGCACGACCTATCCTCTATTGCATACGCATTACTGATGAAAATAACAGTGGGTTAATCAAAATGCGAGCCGCTTTGTAATTATATTCGCCATCTTTCGAGTTGACCGCGTTCATTCACTACTCATCACATTTATCTATGTTCCTAGCGCCCTATTCCATACCACCTAGCTACACCTTGAATTATTTAAGTTGTATCATTTTAATAATATACTGTATATCCATTCAGTTTAAGTTGTGCGATAATGATCCACTTATGATTGTTCACTATCAAATCATCCGGGAAGTGGTAAATGGATAATATCGAAGTACGCGGTGCCCGCACTCATAATCTGAAAAACATCAATCTCATCATCCCCCGAGACAAGCTGATAGTTATTACTGGGTTGTCTGGTTCTGGGAAATCTTCATTAGCCTTTGACACGCTGTATGCAGAAGGCCAACGGCGTTATGTTGAGTCTCTATCAGCCTATGCAAGGCAATTTCTTTCTTTGATGGAAAAACCTGATGTTGACCATATCGAAGGTCTATCACCAGCAATTTCGATTGAGCAAAAATCAACCTCCCACAACCCGAGATCAACAGTAGGAACAATCACTGAGATCCACGATTATCTACGTTTGTTATTTGCCCGAGTGGGTGAGCCTCGCTGCCCAGATCATGACATCCCATTAGCGGCACAAACCGTCAGCCAAATGGTCGACAACGTGTTAGCTCAACCGGCAGAGCGCCGAATGATGTTACTTGCACCTGTGGTGAAAGATCGTAAAGGTGAACACGTAAAATTATTAGATAATCTCGCCACACAGGGCTATATCCGTGCACGTATCGATGGTGAGGTGTGCGACCTCTCCGATCCGCCAACGCTTGAACTACAAAAGAAGCATACTATTGAAGTCGTTATTGATCGCTTTAAGATCCGTGATGATATTGCTCAGCGTTTGGCTGAGTCATTTGAAACCGCGTTAGAGTTATCCGGCGGTACCGCAATTGTTGCAGATATGGATGACCCTAAAGCTGAAGAATTAATTTTCTCGGCTAACTTCGCTTGCCCAGTCTGTGGTTATAGCATGGTTGAATTAGAGCCGCGCCTGTTCTCATTTAATAACCCAGCAGGCGCCTGCCCAAGCTGTGATGGTCTTGGTGTGCAACAATTCTTTGATCCCGAAAGAGTGATCCAAAATACCGAGATTTCATTAGCCGGTGGCGCGATCCGTGGTTGGGATCGTCGTAATTTTTATTACTTCCAGATGCTACAGTCTCTTGCTGAACATTATAAATTTGATGTTGAAGCACCTTATGATTCACTCAGCCCAGCGATTCAAAAAATTATTCTCTATGGGTCTGGGAAAGAAAGCATTGAGTTTAAATATCGTAACGATCGCGGCGATATCACAGTGCGTCACCATCCTTTTGAAGGCGTACTCAATAATATGGAGCGTCGTTATAAAGAAACGGAATCAACCGCAGTTCGCGAAGAATTAGCAAAATATATTAGCAATCGTCCTTGCGTGACATGTCACGGTACACGTTTACGTAAAGAGGCACGCTTTGTTTTCGTTGAAAATACGACACTACCAGAAATCGCCGACTACAGCATTGGTCACGCAATGGCGTTTTTCCAAAATCTCAAGCTAAGTGGGCAACGTGCGCAAATCGCAGAAAAAGTCCTAAAAGAGATTGGTGATCGACTGAAATTCTTAGTTAACGTGGGTCTCAACTACTTAACCCTATCACGTTCAGCAGATACTTTATCTGGAGGTGAGGCTCAACGTATCCGTCTTGCTAGCCAAATCGGTGCTGGTTTAGTTGGAGTCATGTATGTGCTGGATGAACCATCAATCGGTCTACATCAACGGGATAACGACCGTTTATTAGAAACCTTAATCCATCTACGCAACTTAGGTAATACCGTCATCGTGGTTGAACACGATGAAGATGCAATCCGTGCCGCAGATCATATTATTGATATTGGTCCCGGTGCGGGGGTACATGGCGGACAAATCGTCGCTCAAGGCACATTAGAAGATATTGTCTCTAACCCTGAATCATTGACTGGTAAATTCCTGAGTGGTGAACGCCGCATTGAGATCCCCGAAAAACGTATCCCAGTCAATAAAGACAAGATGCTGACCGTATTTGGCGCCAAAGGTAATAACCTGAAAAATGTGACCTTAAAACTACCAGTTGGTTTATTTACCTGTATCACAGGTGTTTCAGGTTCAGGGAAATCAACATTAATCAACGATACCTTGTTCCCAATCGCACAACGTCAATTGAATGGTGCTACCACAATCACACCAGCACCTTACTTGGATGTTGAAGGTTTAGAGCATTTCGATAAAGTGATTGATATTGACCAAAGTCCAATTGGTCGTACGCCACGTTCCAACCCTGCAACTTATACAGGTGTATTTACACCAATTCGTGAGCTATTTGCTGGCGTACCTGAATCACGAACCCGTGGTTATAATCCAGGACGTTTTAGTTTTAACGTCAAAGGCGGGCGCTGTGAAGCATGCCAAGGTGATGGGGTGATCAAAGTTGAAATGCACTTCTTACCTGATGTCTATGTGCCTTGTGATCAATGTAAAGGTAAGCGTTATAATCGCGAAACTTTAGAAATCAAATATAAGGGCAAAAGCATTCATGAAGTCCTTGATATGACGATCGAAGAGGCACGTGATTTCTTTGATGCCGTACCTGCACTCGCTCGTAAACTGCAAACCTTAATGGATGTTGGGCTGTCTTATATTCGCTTAGGACAATCAGCGACTACACTCTCAGGTGGTGAAGCGCAACGCGTTAAATTAGCACGTGAGCTATCAAAACGTGGAACTGGGCAAACTATTTATATTCTTGATGAACCAACCACAGGGCTGCATTTCGCTGATATTCAACAGTTACTTACCGTCTTGCACCAACTGCGTGATCAAGGTAACACCATTGTGGTTATTGAACACAACTTAGATGTGATCAAGACAGCCGACTGGATTGTTGATTTAGGCCCTGAAGGAGGAAGCGGTGGCGGAGAAATTCTGATTTCAGGAACTCCAGAAGAAGTCGCTGAATGTGAAAAATCACATACAGCGCGTTTCTTAAAGCCTATCTTAACGCGTGGTTATTAGTAATAATAACCAGTCTTCCGGATTGAGATAATAAAAAACGCAGGCTAAGCCTGCGTTTTTCTATCAATCAATTATCTACTGATTATTTATTCGCTTACCGCTGCAAAAGCTTCAACAATACGCTGAACATTATGGCGATTAACACCAGCCATGCATACACGACCCGTGCCAACTAAATAAACAGCAAATTCATCTTTTAGACGAGCAACTTGTTCTCTTGAAAAACCGGTGTAGCTGAACATACCGCGTTGTTTCAATAAGTGGTCAAAATTCTTTTCAGGTAGCGCCTTTTTCAGCTCGTTCACTAACACGGTACGCATTTCCAAAATACGTACACGCATTTCTTCTACTTCTTGTAACCATTGTGCTTTTTGCTCAGCATCTGTCAGCACTTGAGCCACAATTTTAGCCCCATTAGATGGAGGGCTAGAATATAAACGGCGTACACCCGCTTTCAATTGCCCTAATACACGGTCGCGTTCATCTTCATTTTCACAGATCACTGACAGGCCACCTGCTCGCTCACCATAAATACCAAAGATTTTAGAGAATGAGTTGCTAACAAATACGGGTAATCCTGCTTTGACCATTGTTCTGATCGCATAAGCATCTTCATCGATCCCTTCTGCAAAACCTTGATATGCGATATCTAAGAATGGGATCAATTTTTGGGCTTTAGCGACTTTAGTCACTTCATCCCATTGTTCTGGAGTCAAATCAGACCCCGTTGGATTATGGCAGCAAGGGTGCATCAAAATAATGCTTTGTTCTGGCAGCTGCTTAAATGTTGCTAGCATTTCCTCAAATTTTACCCCTTTGGTTTTTTCATCAAAGTAAGGGTAGTAGTGCACTTTTGTTCCTGCACCAGAGAAAATTGATGCATGGTTTTCCCATGTTGGGTCGCTACACCATACTTCTGATTTGGGGAAATAGTGATGAAGGAAATCAGCGCCGAGTTTTAATGCACCAGAACCACCGATAGTTTGTACGGTTGCGATACGCTCTTGTGCAATTAAAGGACAATCCGCACCAAATAGCAGTTTTTGGATCTCTAAACGATAATCCTTCAAACCTTCCATTGGTAAATAGAGTGACGCGCTAGCAGGACGTTTATTGATTTCTGATTTTGCATGCCCAACCGTTTTTAGCTCTGGGGTTTTGCCTTCACCATCATAATATAGGCCAATGCTTAGATTGATTTTGTTATCACGGCTATCTTTATTAAACTCATCCATCAGCGATAAAATCGGATCGCCAGGGTAAGAATCAACATGTTTGTACACAGGTATCTCCCTAACTTCTTCTATTATATTGATTTGTTATACTTCAAGTTATTACACCTTTAGTTAAGGTATAATGACCGCGTTCAATCGCTATTTATCAAACTCTTTGTATGCCCTAGCAACTCATTCTCTGTCACTTAGCTGCATCTTGAATTATTTATATTATTTTGTATTTTGAACATAACCCTTTGTTAGCTATTCGTCTAGATATTCCATAACGACACGTGAGGTTAATTTTGTAAGTAGCTCATAATTAATTATGCCTGTATATGCGGCAATTTCTTCAACAGGCAGAGCTTTACCCCATAAAATCACCTCATCTCCAACTTTATCGTTGGCATTTGGCCCTAAATCGACGGTGATCATATCCATGGAAACTCGTCCAACAATTGGCACTTTTCGACCATTAATCAGTACTGGTGTTCCCGATGGAGCGCTCCTTGGATAGCCATCTCCATAGCCAATTGCAACCACACCAAGCTGGGTATCACGCTCACTGCACCATGTTGCGCCGTAGCCAACACACTGCCCTGCGGCATGTTTTCTAACCGCAATTAAGGTTGATTTAAGTGTCATCACGCTTTGCAAACCAAACTGTTCTGCAGATTTTCCCTCTTGAGGGGAGGCACCATACATGATGATCCCCGGCCTTACCCAGTCGTAGTGAGCTTCTGGCCATAATAAGATCCCTGCGGATGCCGCAATTGATTTTTCACCTGCTTTATTGGCAATAAATTGTTTAAAACAGTGAATTTGCTGGGTTGTTGTTGGCAGCTCAGGCTCATCCGCCTGACAAAAGTGGCTAACAATATTAATGGGGAGTTTAACATTTTTGCAGCACTGTAAGCGTTGATAAAAGGCTTCTGCATCTTGGGGGAGTACACCTAAACGATGCATACCTGTATCAAGTTTCATCCATACCTTGATAGGCTTAGAAAGCGAGCTACTTTCTAGCATTTCAAGCTGCTCAACACAATGTATTACAGTATCGATTTGTTGCTCAACTAAATAAGTCAAATCAGCGCGTTCAAAAAAACCTTCCAATAATACGATCGGTGACTTAATTCCTTGTTCTCTTAATGCGATAGCTTCCTTAAGGCGGGCAACACCAAAGCCATCGACTAAATCTTCAACCGTACTACCTACTTCGGTTAATCCATGACCATAAGCGTTTGCTTTAACAATTGCAATGAGACGGCTGTGTGGCGCAAGTTCTCTTACTCGATGCAAATTGTGTCGCAGAGCGCGGCGGTTAATTAATGCGGTTGCCGCTTTCATATTTCCTCTTTTATTTATGTTCTATACGCTAATCAATATCAAAATTGACTCAGTAAGTTAGCGCTAAATGGTTCAAGTCACAGTGAGGTGAGTCTCAAGGAGACTATCGTATGCATGTACTGATAAAGACTCTAAATAATTCGAGTTGTAGCAAGGCGGCAAATAAAGCGAATCCCTAAGAGCATACAAAAGTATGTGGCTAGGGTTACGTATGAAACCAACACCGCTACAACTTGAAGTATGACGAGTATTTATTCATCGTCGTATGCAGGCCCTGCATAATTATCAAACCGCGACCATTGACCATTAAATGTCAGTCGAACCGTACCAATTGGACCATTACGTTGCTTACCTAAAATAATTTCAGCAACCCCTTTCAATTCACTGTTATCGTGATAAACCTCATCACGATAAATAAACATAATAAGGTCAGCATCCTGCTCGATAGATCCTGATTCACGTAAGTCAGAGTTCACAGGGCGTTTATCTGCACGCTGCTCTAAGCTGCGGTTAAGCTGTGACAAAGCAACGACTGGAACATTCAATTCTTTTGCCAATGCTTTCAATGAACGTGAAATTTCTGCAATTTCTAACGTACGGTTATCAGATAAAGCCGGTACTCTCATCAACTGCAAGTAGTCAATCATAATAAGACTTAGGCCACCATGCTCACGATAAATACGTCGGGCACGGGAACGCACTTCTGTAGGGGTCAACCCCGAAGAGTCATCAATATACATGTTACGTTTTTCAGAAAGGATCCCCATGGTGCTCGAAATACGCGCCCAATCCTCATCATCTAACTGACCAGTACGAATACGAGTTTGGTCTACACGAGATAAAGACGCTAACATACGCATCATGATTTGGTTACCGGGCATCTCCAAACTGAAAATAAGAACGGGTTTTTCTTCTGTCATGGCCGCGTTTTCACACAAGTTCATCGCAAAGGTGGTTTTCCCCATTGATGGACGAGCCGCAACAATAATTAAGTCCGAGCCTTGCAGACCAGCGGTTTTCTTATCGAGATCTTGATAGCCAGTCGATACCCCAGTCACCCCATCATGAGGCTGTTGGTAGAGCTTCTCGATTTTTTCGATAGTTTCGGCCAAAATGGCTTCAATATCTTTTGGCCCTTCGTCTTTATTTGCACGCGATTCGGCAATTTGGAAGACTTTTGTTTCCGCAAAATCGAGCAGATCCTCACTACTTCGCCCCTGCGGATCATATCCTGCATCGGCAATTTCATTGGCGACAGAGATCATATCACGCACAACTGCACGTTCACGGACGATATCTGCATAAGCGTTGATGTTTGCCGCACTTGGCGTATTTTTAGATAATTCAGCGAGATAAGCAAACCCGCCAACACCATCTAATTCACCTTGCTGCTCAAGAGATTCAGATAATGTGATCAAATCGATAGGTTTGCCTTGCTCAAGTAAAGTCTGCATTTGAGCAAAAATAGTGCGGTGTGGACGGCTATAAAAATCGGCATGGGTCACACGCTCAGAAACGGTATCCCAGCGTTCGTTATCCAACATCAACCCCCCCAATACAGACTGTTCCGCTTCGATAGAATGAGGTGGAAGCTTTAAGCCTTCCATCTGCGGATCGCGCGGTGCACTGTTCTTGTTTTCTGAAGGGTATTTTTTAGCCATACTTTATGATCCACATCTATTATTAACTAGCGCATTAGTATACGCCAAACTTGTTATTGAAGGGGGTCTTTCTTTGACTTTAGTTAGCTGAATTTTTAGATCCTATTTATTTGCTGTACAACCCTACATTCATATCACCAAAACATAGCGTTATTGTCGAGTCATTGATATGGTGGATATACTCATTATGCTTCAAGTTGTGGTGCTTTTCGTTAAGGTATAACTAGTCACCTACTTATGTAGGCTCTCAACGATTCATTCACTTGTCATCTAACCACACCTTGAAATATTTAGAGTATAAAACAGACTGTTTCTATCGGAGATGATCATGGTAAAACGTATTGAATTTGTACAACACGGTGGCCCTGAAGTTTTAAATTACACCGATTTTGACCTAAAAGAACCCGCCGATAACGAAATTCAGATAGAAAACCATGCCATAGGGATTAACTATATTGATACCTATGTGCGTAGTGGTTTATACCCTGTAGCCAGTTTACCTTCAGGCTTAGGAACTGAAGCCGCAGGTGTTGTTGTAAGAACTGGCTCTCAGGTGACAGGCTTTCGGCCTGGAGATCGCGTTATGTACGCTCAAGGGCCGTTGGGAGCATATAGTGAAGTGCATAATGTGCCGCAACATGCTGTCGCTCACCTTCCTGATGGAATTTCATTCCAGCAAGCCGCAGCTTGTGGCCTAAAAGGGATGACCGTTTACTATCTCCTAAACCAAACTTATCAAATTAAACGCGATGAAATTTTCCTATTTCACGCAGCAGCAGGCGGTGTGGGCTTAATTGCTTGTCAATGGGCGAAAGCTCTCGGCGCAAAAATGATAGGTACTGTTGGTAGCAACGAGAAAGCTCAGCGCGCAAAAGCCGCTGGTGCATGGGAAGTCATTAATTATCAGACTGAAGATATTGCTGAGCGCGTTAAGGAACTAACCCAAGGCGAGAAAGTTAACGTCGTTTATGACTCTGTTGGTCAATCTACTTGGATTGCTTCACTGGACTCATTAAAACGTCGCGGTTTGATGGTGAGTTTTGGTAATGCCTCTGGCCCTGTAACTGGGGTTAATTTAGGTATTCTAAATCAAAAAGGCGGCCTGTACGTCACTCGCCCATCATTGGGTGTATATGTTTCCGATCGCGCGGAGCTGGATCAAGCAAGCAAGGCACTATTTGATATGATTTTAAGCGGCAAACTTAATGTCGATGTGCCAGAGCAACAAATATTCGCACTTAAAGATGTGCAAACCGCTCACCGCACACTGGAATCACGAAAAACACAAGGCTCTAGCCTACTAATACCGTAATCAGCAATGTGGGTGTCAACAACCTTATTGGCACCCAATTAACACTATTCCCCGCGAGTCACTAGCGCAAGAGCGTGCTCAACCACGGCTAAATCTGCCCCTTTCTTATGTGCATTTTCACTCAAATAACGCCGCCATTGACGAGCGCCGGGGATCCCTTGAAATATGCCTAACATATGACGAGTGATATGCCCAAGATAGGCTCCTTGCGATAATTCTTTCTCTATATAAGGAAACATTTGTCGCACTGCTTCAACAGCATCAACGACAGGTAATTGATTATCAAATAATTGATTATCTACAGCAGTTAAAATCGATGGATTTTGATAAGCTTCACGACCCACCATCACGCCATCAAGGTACTGCAAATGTTCTTGTGCTTCCTCAAGCGTTTTAATGCCACCATTAATAGCCATGGTTAAATGTGGGAAATCGCGTTTCAGTTGATAAACGCGTGGATAATCTAGCGGTGGAATTTCACGATTTTCTTTCGGGCTAAGGCCGGATAGCCATGCTTTGCGTGCATGGATAATAAACATTTCACATCCGCCTTTAATTGAAACCGTATCAATAAAATCACACAGAAATTGATAGCTATCTTGCTCATCAATACCAATACGTGTTTTCACCGTAACGGGGATCGAAACCACATCTTGCATCGCTTTGATACAATCTGCGACTAATTGAGCATCAGCCATTAAACAAGCACCAAAGCGACCATTTTGTACACGATCAGACGGGCAGCCTACATTCAGATTGATTTCATTGTAGCCACGTTGTTCAGCTAATTTCGCGCATTGTGCTAATGCAATGGGATCACTTCCCCCCAATTGCAATGCAACTGGTTGTTCTTGCTCACTAAAGGCAAGATAGTCCCCTTTACCATAAATAATCGCGCCAGTCGTTACCATCTCTGTATACAGCAAAGTATTTTTGCTGAGTAAGCGATGAAAATATCGACAATGACGGTCGGTCCAGTCCAACATAGGCGCAACCGAGAAGCGATTAAGATTACGGTAACCTTGCGCTGTAGTATGTTCAATACTGATTGAGTTTGGTGTTTGTTGTTGCATACTAATCTTTTGAGTTTTATTGATTTTTAGCTCTTTAGAAATAAAAAACGTAATCCAAGAACCAATTCAGTTGAGTATTGTAGCATAGACTTTGTGTCATCGTGACCATTCGTACTTTAATGACTATTTTGTATCATGTTAACTGGAGATTAAAGCAATCAAATGATTAGATTAAGCATTTATCGATTAATACACATACCTTAAATCAGGTAAATTAACGAGTAAGTGAACAATTACTTCATCCAAAATAATAAACAAGAGAGAAAATTCTTATCATATGAGTAATTTGAAGAAAATAACAACTATATAATATAGATACAATTCATATTTAATGTACATATTTAAGCATATATCTACGCTATAGAAATAAATTAAATTCTTATCTGAAGAGAACTTTGAAACAAAACCTTTCATAGCATTTTAATATATTTCTATTTTAGTGAATTCTGACCATAAATTATTACCCGTATACCAAGTATTCTTTTTCTAACTCAATAAATACACGTTAAAAATGTATTTCTATTTTCATTTAAAATCAACAATATAATAGAATAAAATTTCGTAATGAACTATAAAAATGGTTATTAATACATTTTTCATGATAGGTTTTCGCTTTTGTTTCGGACATTATCAATAGGTTACAATGGATTATCATTCGATGATATTATAATTCACATCAGGACAAGTTAATTATCCAATTACTACATAACGTATATGAGCAAAATTATGAGTACTAATAGATATAATGAAAATAACATTAATTATCTGATTGGTTGCTTTATTAGAAAAGCAAGGCGAGCAAGAGGAATGAGTGGTAAAGAGTTCTCACAAAAATTGAATATCAGCCATCAACAACTCTCTCGTTATGAAAGAGGTCTGACTAGCTTCACCCTTTGTAAACTTATCTTATTTCTAAGAGCTTTAGAAAAAAATATTAATGATTTACTCACCGAAATTCATTGGAATGAAAATAAAGACATATTACTTAATGTAGATTATCAGTAATCTCAAAAACCTTTTTATATTAAATTATATCTTTCTTAGTTTCTATATTTTTTATAGGTGCTTATTTCATCTATAAAAAATGTATATCTAAAATAAACAATAGGAGAAGTTGATGTTTAAGTTTTATCAAAACGCGCAAGTCGAAAAGAAATCACTAGTTCAAAAGTTAAAAGCACTCCATACGGCTAAAAACCAACGAGGCATGACATTACTTGAAATCATTATCGTCTTGGGGATCGTTGGTACTATTGCTGCTGGCGTTGTTGTACTGGCACAACGTGCATTTGATAGCCGTGCAATTTCAGAAGTTGTAAATAACACCAATACATTACGTGTTGCAATGAAAGATGCATACCAGCGTGCTCCTGGTTATCCAGTATCCAAAGGAACGTCAGGTGATTATGATATTGTGAGCATTAAAGATGCCACTAACTCAACAGAAGCTATAGCACGCCTCGTTCAGCTAGGAAAAGTAACAACTGATGAAGCTCTTAATGGAATTTCTAATGACTTTATTAACATTGGTGCAGGGAAAACAGCTGCAAACCAAGGTGCTGAACCTGGTACCGGCGAAACCCCAGCAAAAGGTAAGAGTGGTTATAAAGGATTCGTAGTTGAACTCAACGGACTAAACCAAGAACAATGCCGTAGCATTCTGATCCAAGTAGGTAACCTATGGGATTACGCAGCTGTCGGAGCTTCAGCACCTTCAGGGGTATATACTGTCAAAACAGTTGTTGATATGACAGTCGCACCAACCGGTCCAGTTCTTCGTTCTTTAGGTACTAATGGTAATGTCGATCTAACCCCAGATGCAGTTGCGGCTGTATGTGTGGATGCACCAACTAACTCGGTAATTTTAGGTACTCGTTAATCATTAATCTTTAGTATCTAAGATTAATTTAAGATGAATATCTTATATTTGGGTATTCATCTTATCACAGGATTATTTTATGAAGTTAAATCGTGGATTCACACTTCTAGAAATGATAATTGTTATTTCTATTATCGGTCTTGTCATGCTCGCCGCTGCTCATTATTTAAAAAAAATGGCAGACGAAAAAAAACGCCAAATAACAACTGATGGCATTGTATCTGAGATGTTCAATTTTAATCATTTTGTACAGAGTCATTATATTGAAATAGAAAACAATGAAACAGGAGAGTTAAATCAGATACTCAACCCGCTATACGATAAAAATAACAATTCGATTTATAGCAAAAGAAATACTAACAATGTAAATGCAAATATAAGTAAAGAGAATTATTTAAATTGGGCTTCTGAAAATAATCAAGAACAAGATAGAAATTATTTTATTGATAAAAGATGTATAAAAAATACAACAGAAATATCCTCGGGTATGAGTATGACTCAGGATTTTTTAAAATGCACATTGGATAGTAGTATAAAAACGAGTGAGTTTTCTCTAGAGCGTGTTGATATGATTGGTAATGCAAACAATAGAGACATAACTCGAATAGATTATTTTTTAACCTATACTCCGTTTGATGGGCAAAAAGAAGCGGCGGAATTCGAAACATACACAAGTAATTTTATTAATTCTTTCAATCAGAAAGCACTTGCATACGATCAAGCCAGTATCATCGAAAGAAACACAAAATCGCCCGCAGACTGGGAATTAATGAAAATAACGGGAACAGATGTAGCCTTACAGTTAGGTGAATCCATCACCCAGCTTGATCAGTTTAAAAAGAATAAAACATATGGTATCCGATTTAGCTTTTATATGAATGAAGGCGTTTATCTAAAATCTGATGGTTCCGTTAGTGCCGAAAAATTGTGTTGGAGTGAAAAAACTAAAGCACTCGGCCCTTGTTTAAAGCCATACAATACAGCTGATGATCAAAAAAATAAATTAGTACTCGTCAGCGGCGCCCTCGATAAAAATGAACAAGCGCCAGGACTATGCTGGAGTAAAAACGAGAACAAAATTGTTAGCTGCCTTGGTATGAAGAAAGAGAGTTCACTGGATGATCCTAGCTTATATTTAACTGAATTTTCCGAAGATGGAACTGAGAAAGCAGGAACATTAATAGCAAAAGTGATCACCGAAAATCAGTATTTAAATAAATCAAAACAAACAGGGAAATATGAGTATGTGGATGAATATCGTACACCTGTAGAAGTTGTTTATTTAGATTTTACGGGTCAACGCCCCCCCGTTGAAACAAGTTATGAGGCTGACCCATTTGGAGATGAGGACAATATTGTTTTTAAACAACAAGAATGCCCTATTCACCCGAAAGACAAAAGTAAAAAGTTATATCCAAGACTAGCAGCATCAATCTCTTCGATTGTCGCAATTCAAGACAGTAGTGGAAAGTTTGAAGGCGTAGATTTAAGTACACCATCTCAATCAAGAAAAAACACAAGATTAGAGAATCAAGGTGTAATGGGTAATATCATTATCCAAGTCAATAAAAATAATGAAAATTGGGTTATCTCTGCATCAACATCAGCGAGTAATGGTAAAGACATTAATAATTACATCAGCCCAAAGTCATTATCCATTATTGCAATGATGTGGTGTAGCTCTATGCCTCAAGATGATTAATATATATTTTATATGAGAACAATATGAACAAGAAGATAATAGGCTGCTTTATTATTTTATCGTGGATCCCACTAGGAAATACTGAAGAATTGCTAACAATAGAAAACCCTAAATCAAGCCTGTTTTCTAAAAATGACACTATAAATTTAAATGAACCTAAAGATAAGAAATTACTATTTAGTAATGAAAATACAAAACCAGTAAAAGTGACACCTGATCTTTTTCTTAAAGAAAACAACCTCCTCAGCCAACAAATAGAGATATGGGCTGAACCTAAAGGGTACAAGCTATTATGGAAGGCTCAGCGTGACTATCTTATTTTTAAAGATATATATATACATGGCAAAGATAATATAGAAGTACTTAGCCACCTAGGTGATCTTCTCGCCTCTCAAAATTATAATTTAAACATAAAATTTTATAAAAGAAATAACGTACTCGTTGTTGATGAGAATTAAAAAATGAATAAATCACTAATTTTATTTTGCATCGTATTGCTACAGGGATGTAGCTCATTTTATACTGAGAAATATAGCAAAAATAATTTATTTCAGTTTGATGATAAAATTAAAGGTATCAATCAGGCAAAGCAAAAACCATTTTCTCAATATGATGAACCCTATTTAGGTGAGGAAGTTAACTATACACCGGAACAAAAGCGTGTACTAGAGCAACCAGTCAATATCGATAGTTTTTCACCGGTAGACATTAGTGTCGTCCTTAATATGCTAGCAGAACAAACAGGGCTAACCTATAAGCTATTAACAGAAATTAATAGTGATGGTAATACAGAACAAAATGTGAGTTATAATGATGATATGTACTCTAACAACACTCAAGATACACATCGAATAAAATTCGATGGAAAATTATCAGAGTTTATCTCTTACATCTCAAATCTTTACGATATCAACATAGAGTTAAATAATGAAAATATATTGCAAGCTAGCAAATATAAAAATTACGCTATAAAATTAGATTTTTATGGTCAAGATAGCCAATATGAAACGAGCTTAAATGTCAGTTCCAATGAAGGTACTTCTGGTTCAGGATTTTCAGGTAGCTCTACGACTAAGTTCACCTCCTCATTTTGGAGTGATATTGAAAAACTTGCTTCAAACAATATATCAAGTGGAATTTATACAATATTTAAGGATGCTTCGATATTAACATTCACAGGAAAAAACTCAGAATATCGAACACTAAAATCAATTGTTGATGAATATCAAAAATCAAATGCAAAACAGTTTGTAGTTAGTTACAAAATATATATTCTAGATAAAACAAAAGTTGATAGAATAGGCACTGAACTAGGTTTTCAATTTAGTAAAAGTGGTACAACAATTGGTATTAATAATGGGATCCTCGATAAACTAGCAGGAGATATTAATATATCATCTGATTTTAGTGGTGGAGATAATCCTAAGTTCAAGTTAGGCGCTCAGCTTGATGCAATATATTCTTTAACAGGAAAGGAAATTTTACAAAGTGGAACCTTTATCACTAAAAATAACATCCCTATTCCATTAAATATGACAAGTTCACATCATTATGTTTCTGGAAGAGCAAAAACAATCAATAATAATTCTGAATCTATCGATACACAAATTACTACCGATAAAGTCACTGTAGGAACGAGTTTTATTATAACACCAAGAATTATGTCTGATGGGAACATCGAAATAGTTAGTGGCTTTACAAAAAGTACGTTAGATAGTATGAAATCATTTGGAGATAAAAGTGATGAAGTTATGCTTCCCGCAGTATCTTCAGTGGAGATGTTTAACACCTCTCTGATGCGACCAGGTAGCATTAGTGTTGTTAGTGAGTTTGATGTGAATGAAATGGGTGATGATTCACAACTTGGTGTTTTTTCATTCCTTGTAAATAGTAATAACAAAAACAATACCACAGTCATGATCATTGGTATTGATTATTATAACAGTAAACCAGGCTATTATGAATAATATAACCCTGAATACTCTTTTAGCTAATAACCTATTTATAAATAACACATGGGTTGATAAAAGCAAAATAAGTAATGTATGCCCTTCACAAAAAAATAAATTTAAAGTGAAGTGTAAAAACTCCGATAATTACTGTTTAGTGACGTCAGGTATTAAACGCTATCAAATACTAGCTATCTATATTCAAGAAATTTATGGCGATGGGATTTATTATTGTCAAACAGATGATAAAAATTCTGAACTATTTTATTTTTTAATAATAAAAAATGGTAATGTAGCATGTGAAACAGACTGTATTATCAATAGAGAGATGCTGGATTTTTTACTTTCTGGTATTGATAGTTCTGCGTATAAAAATCTAATGGTAGTTGAACTTACAAAAACTCACTTTTCAAAAATAATCGATGAGTATGAGTTAATAAAGAGGATCTTTTCCAAAAAAAGGAAGCAATTATCAATTTTGATATCAGGGCTTTTTTTGATTTTTTCTCTTATATCTCTTTTTATCGCTGATTATCTTTTAAATGGATGATGATATGAACGAAATCATTAATAATTGGAAAGACTCAGTAAAAATAAAAAGGATATTAATTATTGCTATGGTCATTATTGTCATTGCAATATCCCTTTGTTCTTACTTTTACTATAGTCATCATCAAGAGCAAGAGAAAATAAAAATAGCCAAAGAGCTCAAAATAAAGCAGGAGCAAGCTGGAAAAAAAGCCATTGAAAATTTTTATGAAAAGGCATTTGAAGGCGGAAGCATTGATAAATTAGTTGTATTATTAAACGAAATCAATCGTAGTCGAGTGAACATTGAACGTTCTGGTTTTACTGAATATGCATATCAATGTAACCAATCAGCTTGTAATTTTAATTATAAGCTACGGCAAGGAGCATTATTTTCTGTACAGGAAAAGATTTTTTACAAAGATCGCTACAAACCTTCTTTTTCAGCGGATGAATTATCCTATAACGAAGTACTATCAAAATTAGATGGTAATAAAATAAAAAACAAATTTAATAATGAAGAGAAAATAACACCTCCTTCATGCAGTAATGTATTAAATTTTATTTATTCATATAATAGTTTACAAGATGATCCAAATGAAAAGATAATTATTACCTCATTGCCAACGTCATCAGTTAGCTCTCAAGAGGATACATACCCCAATTATCAATATAGTTATGGCTTTATGGTCGGAAATATCAGCCTAACGCACAGTGATAATGCATTTAAAATGAAAACATTTTGGGAAAGAAAACCCTATAAAGATTATTTTTTGTTTGATAGCTTTCGGAAAACTTCAGAAATTAACAATATAATTCAATTAAATGGTAAATTCATATGCAAAAAATAACTAAAACATTAGTTCTAACATTGATGATTTTCAATTCGACGCTCACAGCCTCTGAAGAGCTGAGTAACGCGGAACTAGAAGAAATCTATACCGCTAATGAAGATAATTCTGAAGGTAATCAAGTCTCCTTGGATCAAGAACAACTTTTAACTTATTTAGAAGATTCAATGGAATTTGAGACACAAAAGCTTAAATTAAAGAATCAGTTGGAAATAGAAAAATTAAAAAGTGAAATAGCTAAACTAAAAGATGATAATAAAAATTCAGATTCTCGATTTGAATCTGAAAGTATTGATTATTATGATAACAATTCATATGAAAGTGAAAAAAACATACCTCAAAAAGAGACAAAACCAACACTTCTCCTCTCTTCAGATGTCGGAGGCATAACCACATTTGGTGTATCAGTGAATGGTAAATTAACATTCGTAAGACTCAATAAGGAATTCAAAGATAACTCAGGGAAAAAATATTATGTAAGAAGTCAAAATGGAAAATATGTTATACTAGGTAAATAAAGTGAAATCGATAAATCTAATTGATCACAGAGATGAGGATATGCCATTTTTTGACATGTCAGGATTTTACTTCTCTATTTTTGAGAATAACCTGATTTTAGCCAAAAAAGAAGACTCAACATATTTACTCTCTTACGATTTTGATATAAATAACTTTTATGACATACGTGAGAAGATTAATTATATAAGCTATAAAAATAAGATTGAAATTTCTGGGGTTTTACTTTTAGATGAGCCTATTTATTTCCAGATTATTGAGCGCGATTCACTACAAATAAAAGCTAAAAAAATCGCAAAATCAAGTAAAGTTCAACTTGAATTGGAGCAGCTTCTCACTCAAGCTACTGCTGCTGGAGCAAGTGATTTACATATCACACGAGGTGATATTCTATCGCAAATAGAATTTAGAATTAATGGTGAGCTGCGTCTGCACTCTCAAATGCGCTCCAAACAGTGTGATGAACTTGTTTTTGTACTTTATAATGTTGAAGCTACAACAAAAGAGACCACATGGAATAGGCAAATTCCACAAAGTGCTAATATTTTATATACATTAAATAAGAAAAAATACCGTTTTCGCTATGCCCACTTCCCTATATTTGGTGAGTCAGCAGATTGCTATCATTGTGTATTACGTATTATTTCAGCCGATATTGATAAAGTTGTTAATCCAAGTTTAGATAAAACAGGCTTTTCGCCTGAAGAAATTTCTGATGTCAAAAAAATACTCAGCAATCCATATGGTGTTTATTTTATCGCAGGTACAACCGGTTCAGGAAAATCAACAACGCTGAAGACGGTCATGGAGTGGTTACAAATTAATCGATATGATGATAAAGGTTGTTTTCTAACTGTTGAAGATCCTGTCGAATATTATATATATGGCGCAAAACAAAGCTCAGTGCTTGACGTTAATGGCGGGGGATTTCATGCCGCGATTAAATCTGCATTACGTAGAGATCCAGATGTATTAATGATTGGTGAAATTCGTGATACCGTTTCATCAAACGCACTAGCTGGTGCCGTTGAGAGTGGACATTATTGTTTTACGACAGTGCATGCAGGTAGCATAGTCACTCTACTTCAGCGCCTTAGTGCTCTAGGTATTACAGGCGATAAGCTTTCTACTCCCGGTTTTATTGCCGGCTTGCAATGTCAAAAGCTCATGCCACTAGTGTGCCCTAAGTGTTGTAATACAAAAATAGTTCCTATTCTAAATAGAGACGTTTCTATTCATATTAAAAATAATGATGGTTGTGAATACTGCAATTACACTGGCATCAAAGGTAGGAAATTAATTGCCGAATATATGCTACCAAAACAAGATGAATTAATTGCCATTTCAAAAAGTAATTGGCTTGAAGCTTATATTTTGTGGAGAAAGAAACGCCTTACTCATCCAGGAATGAGCGAAGGGTTTTCTATTAAAGAAAAAACGATGGCATTTGTGATAAAAGGCTATATATGTTACGAGTGGTTTACTCATGAATTTGGTGAGCTAAGCACTGAAGATATGGAGGTAATTTTTGAGAAAATTCAGTAAAAAACAGCGTTTATATATGTATAAATTCTGTGCCGATATGATACAAGCTAATCTACCTCTTTATGATTCAATACTTAAGCTTAAAGAAGAAGGTCTTGCTATTTTAGGTAAGAGTTTTGTAAAAAAAATTGATGCGTTATTAAATCGCATGACATCTGGCGAATCAATTAGCTATGCTTTTGAGCCATACATACCTAAAGAAGAATTAAGTTTAATTTATTCATCTGAAAAATCGGGTGCCTTAGCGGAAGGTTTTGAAGGCCTAATAGATATAATAACCTACAAAGATATGCTCAGCGCTAAAATAAAAAAAGCATTAGCATTTCCTATCATTATGATATGCCTATCATTAGTGGTTATTGCAGGTTATTCAGTTAAAGTTTTCCCTGCATTTGAAAAAGTACTCCCATCAAATCGATGGCCGGGTGTGACAAGCTCTCTTTATAACTTCGGATTATCCTTAGTCGATGGGTTATGGATTAATATTTTAATTTCCGCTGTTGTTGTTTATTTTTTAATTAATTTCCTTTTAGCTAATGTTAAAGGAAAAATAAGAGATGATATACTGGATAGGGTTATTCCGTTCTCTATATATAAAAAAGTTAATGCCGCTGTATTAATGACAAGCATCGCATCTATGCTACAAAACAGAATCCCCATCCAAGAAGCATTGAATATTATTTCATTAAATGCAAATAAGTGGCTCTTATATCATGTCACAATCATGAGCAAGAATATGTCTACAGGCTTAAATTATGGTGACGCCTTAAATACAGGGATATTTGATAAACAAGTATTATTAAATATAAGTTTATATTCATCGTTACCCTCATTCTATGATGTTCTTAACTCCGTATCAGAAATAACAAAAAAGAATATTCTAATGAAAATAGAAGGTTTAGCCAATGGATTAAAAAGTTTTTCTACACTGGTACTAGGTGGATGCGTTATTTGGGTCTTTATTGCATTATTTTCATTATCTGATCAACTTTCTAAAATGTCTGCTATGTAGATATATAATGGTAAATTTATGGATTCTTTCTTAGCTTGGTATTACCCAATTTTATTTTTAATTATAGGTGCTTGTATTGGTAGTTTTATCAATGTTGTGATCTATAGATATCCTATAATAATGTTACAGGATAAAAATAAACCGGAAAAAATCTCGTTATTTTATCCCGCTTCTCACTGTACTAGTTGCAATAAAAAAATATTAAAAACTGATAATATTCCTATTATTAGCTGGTTATTAAGAAAAGGTGAATGCCGCCACTGTGGCTCTACATATTCAATCAAATATTTAATCACTGAGGCTGTTTTCAGTGTTGTTTACCTATCTGTTTTTATACTTTTCTATCCTCAGTATGGTATAAATTCAACTATATGTATTTTAGTCATTTTTAGTTATTTATATTGCATTTTTTTCATTGACCTAAAGCATTTTTTAATTCCGGATATAATGACAATACCTCTAATTATTTTGGGGTTTATTTCTGCATGGTATAATTTCATACCTATCACAATCATGGAATCAGTGATTGGCTCAATTGTTATATTTACTATTATTTTTATAACAGGTTTTTTATTTAAATATTTCCGTGGTATTGATGCTATAGGATTCGGAGACTATAAACTATTTGCTGTTGGCGGTGCATGGTGTGGTATTTTCCATATTCAATATCTCATTATTTTTTCTTCTATTTTTGGTATTATTTTCTATATCATTAATAAAAAAGCCAATATATGCTCTACTAAAAACATTAGTTACCTAGACGATATCATCGAAATAAAAGATAAAGTTATTCCGTTTGGCCCATCAATTTGCTTGTCAATCATACTGAATGTTCTAATTATTTTTTATCTTCCTTATAAGGTTTAATATGAAAATACCTACATTTTTTTTTAAGTTTATATTGTTATGTCTTATGGCTACAAGTCATTATACCTATGCTGAGGCAAGCCAATACGTTAGTGTTTTAATAAAAAATGAACTAGATGACAATATTACCCTTGAAAAGAGATTGATGTGGGATAGAGTGGGAAGCTTACCTGCCGGGGTTATTTATGCAGATAATGAAAACCGCTTTCATTCTAAAGGTCTAGCATTACGCGGAACAGGTGGTATTTATGTCCATAAGATAGAAGATGATTTATATTTAGACATGGTCTTCGATCAATACCACTATGGATATTTTGAATATCAAGTTTGTTTATCAAACAAAGCTAGGACTAACTTTCATAGTGATAAAACCTCAATAGCAACTTATAATAAAAATAATCCGACAGGCAAGTTAGACTGTAAATCCGACTCGAGTAATAGTAGCAGCTATCAAGACAAAAAAGTTGAATATGGTGACATTGTCGTCAAAATTCATATTGTTCCTAAAAAAGTAGGTGCATTTAAAGCTTATAATGCAAAAGAGGTCACTGTTACTGTTGATTATGGTAAATGTAAAGGACGTCAAGCTTTCCAATCAGCCACCTTTTCACAAACTCAAAGAGTCAACTCGAAAGATGCAGTATATGCTCTCTATGATGATTGTTTGTACTATAGTTACTGCCCACAAGACTCTAAATTATGTCAATTTAAAAATGAAAATAATGATTTTGAAGGTACTTTTTATCCAATTAAATCAGATAGCGATATTACCAATTTATTCTCTAGGAAAAATTCTATCATTCATCAAAACAGACTCTTATCTTATGATAAAAAGGCAATGGATCGTGGTTTTTCTCAGAAAAAGGTAAATAGTAATCTATTCAAAATAGGGAAAAAGATCTCTGCAACTCAGTTAAAACAATTAATGGATGATACTGACCGAGATTATTGCAACTATATTGCAGCTAAAGATAAAAATAAAGTTTGCCATAATCCAACCTATGCAATGCAACCTAGAATAGCAAATCAATTAAAATACTTAGATAAAAAGTATTTGGATAAATATGTTTGCTATATACATACAACAACCTATCCAAATATAGGCTCAAATATCTGTGAGCTAGCGCCAAACTTTACGATTGTTAATGGTAAGATTGAAAGTCGTCAATAGAGAAATATATTACCTATAAAATTTAGACAATAAGGCGGCTGTTCGCGCTACAGACGCTTTATTTAAATCGTGGCCAAATCACTTCACAATACAACATTGTGGAGTGTTAATCAGCACTCATTCGCCGTACCGAAATCTCACCGAAAGTCATAAAAATCAATACATTACCTGAAACCCCACGATACACACCTTGTTGCTGATTTAATTCACAAGCCAAAGCAGCATATTGCCATGCTTCAATTTCATCAATTTCACAAATTGCTTCAGTTAAAGGCTCATAACCATGGCGCTCACCAAATTCCTGCACTGCCAGAGCATCTCGAATAAGCGGCTCTTCAATTGAGCTATTTGCCCACCCCCACATCCAGCTACCTTGGTTTTGATCATAAGTACCAGTTATTTGTACAGGCGCTGTAACCACTATATTGTCTGGGGCTTGAAATATGATTGTCCCCTGCTCTTGATCAACAGACCAATTCGCTTCATCAAGTTTCCAGTTATCGCAATGAAATTGATTTTTATATTGTAAAGAATTCATGCTGCGCTCGATTAATGCAGCATAAGGCATATTTTCTAGTTGTTGATCCATGATCATTACCTTAATTATCGAATATTCTTTAATGCATCGACCACCAGCTGCCAAAATTTAGCATGATCGAGTTTAACTGCAACTTGAGTATGGCAATCATCGGGTGCAGGATGACGAAAATCAGCGACTGTCATGCCTAATGTTAATGTCCCTGTTAGTTCAATATCTACCGGTACACGCTGCGTCGTCATTACCGTTGGGTCAATAACATAAGCAACAGCGCAGGGATCATGTACTGGAGGAGCATCGAAACCTTGAGCCTGTTTATACATCCTGCCAAAAAACGCTAATAATTCGATCACAAATTGAGAGCAATCCGTTCCCACTTCGGTGATATTCGCGACAATATCGGGGGTTGCTAATGCTTGGTGAGTTAAGTCGAGTCCAACCATCGTTAATGGCCATTTTTCATTGAAAACAATATGTGCCGCTTCAGGGTCAATCTTAATATTAAATTCCGCGACAGCGCTCCAATTACCGACATGATACCCGCCCCCCATCAAAACTACTTCTTTGACCCTTTCGACAATACGGGGCTCAAGCCTTGCCGCAAGCGCAATATTAGTCAATGCACCTGTTGGTACTAAGGTAATGGTTTTAGGTGGATGTGACATGATAAGTTTAATAATTAACTCGACAGCATGGCAACTTTCCAACATCAATGTCGGCTCAGGCAGTTTTGGGCCATCTAAACCAGAATCGCCGTGAATATCTGGAGCCACCTCTATTTCACGCACTAATGGCCGAGAAGCTCCCGCAGCAAAAGGGATACCTTGGATTTTCGCCATTT
The DNA here is from genome assembly GCF_016618195.1 of Providencia manganoxydans. NCBI lineage: Bacteria > Pseudomonadati > Pseudomonadota > Gammaproteobacteria > Enterobacterales > Morganellaceae > Providencia > Providencia manganoxydans. The sequence continues at coordinate 659,739 of NZ_CP067099.1, read as the reverse complement.
CAGCCACAGCTAGCGCATTATGGGTTACTTTTTCCAGAGTCTGATTACCCGCTACTGTGGTAACCGCTAGTAAGTCAATTTCAGGATTACCGTAGGCCAAGAGAAGTGCGATTGCATCATCATGCCCCGGATCGCAATCAAGAATAATTTTTTTTGCCATACACCCTACCTTTAAGCATAAATAACAGGTCCATTATTTTTAGTGTATAGATAAATTATTGGTAACGCATTGTTAGCCATCTCAAAGTTATACTTTTCAATGGCACTAATAAAGGCGTAAGTGATGTCTTTTATCAAGAAGTATTGCCCACAACCTATTTTATGCTGTAGGCAATTTCTAACGATTATTTTAAAACATGCGCATAAACACGCTTTTGTCCATCTTCTGTTTTTGGAAGATAGACCCCTTGTAACTCAGGCGCAAAACCGGGGAGTAAATTGATCCCTGCTTCTAAAGCTTGGAAATAACGCAATACTGGCCCTTCCCACACTTCACCGGGAACTACGCATAATACACCCGGAGGATAGGGTAACGCACCTTCGGCAGCAATACGGCCTTCTAACTCGGATAATGGTAACAACTCCACATTGCCACGAATAAACTCAAGGTGAGCTTGCTGCGGATTCATTTTCACCGTAGGAAAATGCTGCCTGCGAAACATCTCTTTTTGTAGCTGTTTAATATTATATTCAACGCTTAATTGATGCATTTCCTGACATAAGCGACGCAGAGTATAACCTTGATAATGCTGTTGATAGCGTTGATAAACTGACGGCAATACATCCTCTAATAATGCATCTTCATCTAGAAACTGTTCAAAACGAATCAAATGCATCACCAATAAATCAAGCTTTTCTTGGCTTTCTGCGGGGGTCAGTAAAAATAGAATTGAATTCAAATCGCATTTTTCAGGGATCACGCCATGTTCGCGCAAAAAATGCGCCAATATAGTGGCAGGAACACCAAAAGCTTCATACTCACCAGTTTGAGCATCAATACCTGGCGTGGTGAGCATTAATTTACATGGATCCACAAAATATTGATTTTCTGCATAACCATCAAATGCATGCCAACGCTGTTTAGGTATGAAATTAAAAAAGCGCTGATCAGAGGCTATTTGCTCTGTTGGATAGGTTTGCCATGGCTTATCATCCACTAGTTCAGGTATAAATGGCCTGAAATAGTTACAGTGGTTAATAATCGCTTTTCTCACCTCAATCCCTTGCTTAACGCACTCCATCCACATCATTTCACCCGCATCCCCTTGATGTATACGAGCATTGACATCAAGAGAAGCAAACAACGGATAAAATGGGCTGGTTGATGCATGCATCATAAATGCATTATTGAGCTTTTTATGGGACACAAAACGCGGTTGCCCCTTTATATGATTATCTTTCTTATGAATTTGTGATGCTTGAGAGAACCCTGCTAACTGTTTATGTACCGACTGAGTCACCATAATGCCAGGATCATTTTCATTCAGTTCCAATAATAATGGTGAACATTGACGCATCATTGGAATGAATTGCTCATAACCGACCCATGCTGAATCAAATAAAATGTAGTCACAAAGGTGACCGATTTTATCGACTACTTGCTTTGCATTATATACAGTGCCATCGTAAGTCCCCAATTGGATCACCGCCAAGCGGAATGGGCGCGCAGTAGCACTCTTTTCTGGCATTACATCATCAATGAGTCCACGCAAATAGCTTTCTTCAAAGCAGTGTGCATCAATTCCACCGATAAAACCAAACGGGTTACGAGCGGTCTCTAAATATACAGGTGTTGCCCCCGCCTGAATTAAGGCGCCATGGTGGTTAGATTTATGATTATTACGATCAAACAGTACCAAATCACCCGGTGTTAATAAGGCATTAAGTACCACCTTATTGGATGAGGAAGTCCCATTTAGTACAAAATAGGTTTTGTCTGCATTGAATACTTTTGCAGCAAATTTTTGTGCTTCTTTTGCTGCACCTTCGTGAATTAATAAATCTCCCATCGCCACATCAGCATTACATAAATCAGTGCGAAACAAATTTTCCCCATAAAACTGATAAAACTGTTCGCCCGTTGGGTGGCGACGGAAAAATTGCCCGCCTTGATGGCCAGGACAAGCAAAAGTAACGTTATGACCTGCGGCATAATCCATCATTCGTGCAAAAAATGGAGGTAATAATTGTTCAAGATAGCGCGTTGCGGCATCAAATAATTGGCGACTATTTTCTGTACGCTCAGCAGGTGCCGGCGGTAAAATTCCCGTTAAATAGGGAGGAATTTTAATATCATTAGGGAGCTGTTTATCACTAATGATAAACAGTGGAATACTGAGTTTGCTATCAGCAACTCTTTTCCACAGCCCTTGATTGGCATCCTGTTCGGATAGCACAACAGCAGCAATATTGTTTAACTGTGCATCGCGAATATCTACCCATTGGAAATCCCCCGAAAAGTAGATTGCGACCCCCTGACTACATGCCACATTAATTTTTTGCATAACAGTCTGGCTCTTGGTTAGCTGAGGAAAAGAGGCCGACAATATACTGGATAGAAACTAAGATTGGAATGCTCAGTACGCTTAGAAATAATTAGACGTACTATAAAGCAGATGATCTTTTATAACCCGCTGGTTAATCGCATAAAAATATTTAGGCGTGCACTGAAAGAAAACAGAATTAAACATGAAAAATGTTACATCAAGTAAAATCACCGACCAACATTGAGATTTTAATCAGAATATTAGTCGGCAATTTTATCAGGAATGGGACGTTAGTTGTTTTTTTCCATGTACAGTGTTTGCGAAGGAAACGCAAAGTCAGCGCCATGCTGTTTAACAATATCAATTATCTTCAAATAAACACCTTGTTGTGCTGCTAACCATTCCGCCCAAACGGTTGTTTTAGTGAAACAATACACCATGATATTTAAGGATGAATCAGCAAATTCATCAAAGTAAACCAATAAGGTTTGCCCTGTATCAATGCTAGGGTCTTGCTGCAACATAGTGCGAATATCGCTAACAATGACGCCTATCTTATCAGCATCCTCATAACGCAGGCCTATCGCGGTTTTGATCCGACGGTTGGTCATACGACCAGGGTTTTCCACACTTATTGATGAAAATACAGAGTTTGGAATATACAGAGGTCGATGATCAAAAGTGATAATTTTCGTGATCCGCCAACCAATCTCTACCACTGTCCCTTCAATATTTCTATCGGGAGAACTCACCCAATCACCAATATTAAAAGGTCTATCAAAATACAGCATGATCCCTGAGAAGAAGTTACTCAGTATATCTTTACCTGCCATACCGATAGCAATACCACCTATACCACCAAAAGCCATTAATCCTGACAGGCTCATTCCAAAATGTTCACCAAATAGTAAGATGATCACGACGAATGTTGCCGTTTTAAATACCCTTGCAATGATACGTGCTGATGTTGGATCGCTGCCTTTCTTTATTTGCGCTTTTTCAAGCCGGTTAGCCAGTTGAAATAACTTGCGCATCAGAATAACGGCAATTAATGCAACTGTTATAAAATTAACCAATGGTGTTGAAATAAAGGTCAAATCAAAGTCGGTCGCTGCCATATCAACATACTGCGCCGCAACCACAACTATCCCGCATAATACGGCGGTTTGAATAACATGAATCAAAATGCTTTTACGTTTATGTTTGTGTTTATGCCTTTTACTGAGCATCTCGAAAACAATAAAAATGGCTAAAAATACTGTAATGATCGTAATCCCGATCGCATATTTTTCGAGTAATGTGTCAATCATACTTTACTGCCCTCAACAGCCATACTTTACATTTTTCGATGGTATTTGTTACATTGCGAACTATTTAAAACGTTACTAAGATAACAACTTTAGAGTTTATTTTCTTGATAATTATCAGTCACTTTTTTAGAGCATCTAATCCAGAGCAGATAATATGTTTAGCCCAAATCAAAAACAGATTAAAAATGTACTAGAGCTAAGCTTACAACAAAAATACCTTTATTTTGTTGGTAAAGTTGCCGATTGGCAGGAAGTTTGGACTTTGTGTGATGTCAATGAGCTAGTAACGTTCAAAGATGATCATCATCGATTGTTGTTTCCAGTTTGGCCAGCAAAAGCCTATGTTGAGCGTAATTTAGAGGGGAAATGGTCACATTTTGCAGCAAAACAGCTGGATTTAACCTATTTAATGACGGAAATGTTACCTGATATGCATGAAGCGAATATAACAATTGCAATTATGATGGATCCACAGTGCCAAACCTATGTTATCACTGAAGCAAACCCTCTTTTGCAAGACTTAATTGAGGAATGCAAACAATACCAGTAAAAGCACAGGTCCAGACAGTACCTGTGCTGGTGACAAGATTATTTTTCAACCCCTGTTGTCACGGTAAACTGCCGCTTTTCTCCTGCCTCTAACCAAATGAGAGTTTGATTATTTTTTGCAGCTAAAAAACCTTCCGGTCGACACGTTGCAGGTAAAACAAATGCACCTACTTTTTGATCACCATTATACAGGATCCAGCGAGTCGCATAATTGAGCTCTGAAGCACTGAAACGCGTTACAAACGAAGTTCCTTCAGGCGATGTCATACGAAATTCAGGGTGTTGGGTGTATTGAGCTAAATTATCGATAAAGAACACAATTTCGGGATCACAAAGGCTCGGCTGATTGAGCTGCTCCAATGTGATTTTACCTGATTGAATAGCCTGATTAAACTCTAGCCACTGTGGTGTTGGATGAACATGCCCAGGAATAGATTCACGTAACATAATGGCGGTGTCAGGCACATTTTGACTCAGTTGTGCATCATCAACATAGGCGTAATTCATATGACACATGTATTGCAGCGGCATAGGGACGGATGCTAAGTTAGTTACTGACATTTGAATATCAAATAGCGCGCTATCCGTAGTTAATTTTACACTTGGTTCTGCAAGATAATGGTGACCAAATCCCATGACATATTCATATTTACCACAAACTTGTAAGCTGTTTGCTGATAACGATAACCATGCACTATCCATCGCTGCACAAGGCATTTCACCATGTAATGGATGATTATCCTCTGGCGATGGACAGCCATTACTAATTAAACCTGAATGGAAAGCAAAACACCCATAGGTTTCTACTACCGTTTTTACTGGTTTAGGCTCTGAAAACATATTATCCATTTTCAGATTTTGCCCACAGAACTCCGCATCCCAAATCATTTGCCCTAGAAATGGTAAAACGGTCAGATAGCCCTGTGAATTTTCAATTCTTAAACCTTCAACACCCGAAGCATATCGAAAGGCATGTGCCGTAAAATGGTTATTTTTAATGATCAGTGTTGGTCTATCCGTAAATAAGCTTTTGTGAAGTGGAATTAGCGTATTCATTTTCATACTCACGGTTAATTAATCGATAAAGCAGGTTAGCCTGCCTGAGGTTGTTGACTAAGCGGGATAAAAGCATGTTTTCCCGCTCCGTGTTATAAAAGAGTTATTCAGCATTCTTTGTTTTGAAACGGCGCTCACCAACAAAGTAAATACCAACATAGATAAAACAGAACATAGAAACGAGGAAAGAAAGTTGCAGTGAATGGAGTGCGTCGGCAACATAACCTTGCACGGCAGGAACAAACGCCGCTCCCACAATTGCCATAACGATCACCGCACCCGCCATTTCAGTGTGTTCATTATCAACTGTATCTAAAGTACCCGCATATATTGTTGCCCAACACGGTCCAAATAAAATACTCACTAATACAGCTGCATAAACCGCGGTAAAACTAGGAATGAAGGCGACATAAGCTAAGAAAAGAGCACCGATTACAGAATAGATAATCAACACTTTTTCGGCATTAAAGCGAGTCATTAAGATATTGGCGATAAACTTACCAATAAAGAAACAAGCGAAGCTATATACCATAAAGTTAGAGGCGTCACGTTCGTTAATATCGCCCATTTCAAGTGCTAAACGGATAGTGAATGACCATACCGCGACTTGCATTCCCACATATAAGAACTGAGCAATAATTCCTTTTCTGAAGCGGCTATTTTTTGCTAGATATTTCAGAGTATCTAATGCTGATGGGCGCTTATGATCTTTAGTTTCTGCTACTTTACATTTAGGAAATTTAGTCAGTAAAAATAGGATCATCACCACAACCAACACCATGATCATATAACGATACGGTTCTAGTGTATTTTCAAGCATCGCTAAACGGAATTGATGCACTTGGTCGGGATTCATGTTTGCCATCTGAGCTTGCAAACTTTCGCCTTCCGAAAATACAAGATATTTGCCAAGTAAGATGCCGCCAGCAGCACCAATAGGATAAAAGGTTTGGCTAATATTTAAGCGCAATGTTGCATATTGTTTTGGCCCAATCATCGAGCTATAAGTATTTGCCGCAGTTTCAAGAAAACTTAAACCGATAGCAATCGCAAAAATTGCAGCTAAAAACATGGTATAAGTTGCCATATGTGATGCAGGGAAAAACATTGAGCAGCCCGCAATATATAAAATTAAACCAATCATAATTGTATATTTATAACTGGTTTTTTTGATCACGAGAGAAGCCGGAATAGCAATTAAAAAATAACCGCCATAGAAGGCACTTTGCACTAATGCAGAAGCAAAGTTACTTAATTCAAAAACGCTTTTAAACTGTGTGATTAAAATATCATTAAGTGCCGCAGCACATCCCCAGAGTGGAAATAAGCACGACAGTAGGATAAATTGGAATATAGGAGTCCGACTCAGATAACCATCAGGTAACTGAGTAATATTTTTGATGTTCATTACGTAACCCTTCTTTTTATTATTAATATACTCGTCATATTTCAAGCTACAGTGTTGCTAACTTCACTCACGACGCTAATCACATACTTATATATGCCCTAGCCTCATTCATTTGTTACCTAGCTATACCTCAAATTATTTAGAGTAGATCCGTTTTATTGCGGCTCTACGGCCGCATTAATAACGAGGGATATTGGTTTTTTATTAACTATTCAGCTGCACAAACTCGGTAAATTGCTCAATACTTGGGTAAGAAGATTGAGTGCCTTTGCCCGTTACACTAAATGCAGAAAATAGTACGGCTTTTTTCAATGCATCAGCAATATTGCCTGTATGGACATAGTAATGAGAGAAACAACCAATAAAGGCATCCCCTGCACCACTCGTATCTATCGCATTCACTTTAATAGCAGGGATCAGTAATTCGCTATCACGAGTCATCCATAGCGCCCCTTTTTCACCTAATGTAACGATGAGATTCTTCAATCCTTTATCCAATAATGATTGAGCTGCACGACGGATATTATCCATGGTATCGACTGGCATATTGGTTAAAATTTCTAACTCGGTTTCATTGGGAACAAAGAAATCACAGCGGCAAGCAAAATCGAGATCTAATGTCCGTTGTGCTGGCGCTGGGTTAAGCAATACAGGGATATTATGCTTATTACCAAAAGCAATTGCGTGATAAACCGTTTCTAATTGCACTTCCAACTGCAATACGATCAATTTGCATTTTTTTAGATCTTCCGCAGCGCGTTCAATATCTTCAGGTGATAAGAATTTATTAGCGCCTTTCACGATCAAAATACTATTTGCAGAATTAGGATTTACAAAGATCGGTGCAACACCACTGGATGTGCAAGGTACTTTCTCAACATAACGGGTATTGATGCCATACGATTCGAGATTACGGATCGTATTATCTGCAAAAATATCATCTCCTACTTTTGTTAGCATTATCACTTTTGAATTTAGCTTTGCAGCGGCAACAGCTTGATTGGCTCCTTTACCGCCACAACCAATCTTAAATGATGGGGCTTCCAAGGTCTCCCCTTCTTTTGGCATTTGATCGGTGTAAGTGATCAAATCGACCATATTTGAACCTATAACTGCTATATCCATAATGTCCCTCGTGTTAAATAAATCACATAATGATATGATTATAACATTATCATGTTGCATAAATATCATTTGTGATTAAGATCTCGAATAACGAATGACCAAGTGTTATATCCGCCACATTTTTTCATTCATTGTTATGAAACCCATATTTGATCTTTATAGGAAACATTTAAATGAAAAACTTAGCACAATTTATCGATCACACTTTATTAGCAGCCAATGCTACCGTAAATGACATCAAACAGCTTTGCGCCGAAGCCGCTGAATATCACTTTGCTTCCGTATGTGTTAACACAGGCTATGTTCCTTTAGCTAGCGAGTGTCTCAAAAATAGCGATGTTATGGTCTGTTGTGTGGTAGGCTTTCCTCTCGGTGCCTGCTTAACAGAAGCAAAAGCGTTTGAAGCAGCTGAAGCCGTACGTCGTGGCGCAAATGAAGTTGATATGGTGATCAATGTGGGGATGCTAAAAAGTGGTGACCTAGACTTTGTTCGCCAAGACATCGCGACCGTTTTAGCCGCGTGTGGCAATGCAACACTAAAAGTCATTTTAGAAACTTGCTTGCTAACTGATGAAGAAATTATTCAAGTTTGTGAAATTTGCCGCACATTGAACGTTGGTTTTGTGAAAACCTCAACAGGTTTCAGTACAATGGGGGCGACTGAACACCATGTTGCATTAATGCGTAAAGTGGTTGGTGAGGAAATTGGAGTTAAAGCCTCTGGTGGTGTTCGCGACCGTGAAACAGCAGAGAGAATGATCAAAGCCGGAGCCAACCGCGTTGGTGCTAGCGCGAGTGTCGCGATTGTCTCGGGCGAAAATGTAACCTCAAGTGGGTACTAAACGATGGGGCGCGGCCAGCCCGCGCCAATTAAAAAAGGATTGCTCGGTGATAGAAACTAAACAAAAAGAACGCCTTCGTCGATTGAGCGAATGTATTAAACGCTCAGGAAGAATTCATCTTAAAGAAGCAGCGAGAATACTTGAAGTCTCTGAAATGACGATTCGCCGTGACTTAAATGCAGATACTGAAGGCCCTATCCCTATGTCCCTTCTTGGTGGCTATATTGTTTCTGTTACCCAACCATCCTCACCGCAGCAAAACGATCCACAAGCCAACATTTTTACCCCCGATCAAACTGAAGAGTTGTATATCCCTAATTTAGCAGCAAGTATGGTATCCGAAGACGATGTGATCTTTTTTGATAATGGCATCGAGATGGCAACACTGATTTCCCTGATCCCTGAAGAAATCAATTTCACGGGTATTTGTTACTCCCATAACGTTTTTCTTGCACTCAGTCAGAAAAAAAATGCTACGGCATTATTATGCGGTGGGGAATATCACCCTAAGAGCGACTCTTTTTATAATCCAACCCAACCTTCAATTCTCGATTCAATAAACCCTAAAAAAGCCTTTATTTCCGCAGCGGGTATTCATAGTAGCTATGGTGTTACCTGCTACAACTTAGATGATCTACCAATGAAAAAGAAAGCGATGGAAAAGTCGATTCGTAAAATTTTACTCGCAAAATACAATCAATTTGACGAGGTAGCGACTGCAAATATGGGGGCTCTCTCCCAATTTGATATCATCATCACTAATCGGCAGCTCTCAGATGAATACGAGACCTATTGCCGCAATGGGTTTGTGAAAGTTATATACTAGCTTCAATATGTCGATTTTTTATAAAACTTTCGACATATTATGACGACGTGTCGATTGAGTCGACATAACCTCAGAACATGTACATTTTTTTATAATTTTTCGACATATCATGACGACGTGTCGATTGAGTCGACATAACCTCAGAATATGTACATTTTTTTATAATTTTTCGACATATCATGACGACGTGTCAATTGAGTCGACATAACCTCAGAACATGTACATTTTTTATAATTTTTCGACATATCATGACGACGTGTCGATTGAGTCGACATCACCTCAAAACATGTACATTTTTTCACGATTTTTCGACATATCATGATGACGTGTCGATTGAGTCGACATAACCTCAAAACATGTACATTTTTTCACGATTTTTCGACATATTTAAAGTGAGAGCACCAATTTTAGTTTATACTCTATGACAAACGACAATAATAGAGATATGACAATGAATTGGGATCCTGTACTACCCCATAACAATTTACCTCAACTTCCTCCACAACAAGATGTTGAAACAAAAGTTGTTTTGAAAGCCTGTGTTGAAGCAAGAACAGCACTAGAAGGGCTAAAACAAGCGGGTGAATTATTACCTAATCAAAATTTATTAATTAATCTTATTCCGATACTTGAAGCGAAAGATAGCTCTGAAATAGAAAATATCGTAACAACGACAGATAAGCTTTTTCAGTATATCAATGAAGATAGTCATGCAGATCCAATGACTAAGGAAGCTTTGCGCTATCGAACTGCACTCTATGAAGGCTATAAAGAATTAGAAAATCGACCATTATGTGCAAATACGGCATTGAAAGTCTGTAATACCATTAAAAATACTCAGATGGAAGTTAGAAAGCTGCCTGGAACCGCACTAAAAAATCAAAAGACGGGGGAAATTATTTACACACCGCCACTAGGGGAGCAGAAAATTACAGAGCTTCTCAGTAATTGGGAAAAATTTATCCACCAAGAAGATGATTTAGATCCTTTAGTTAAACTAGCCCTCACTCATTATCAATTTGAAGCTATTCACCCGTATACAGATGGCAATGGGCGTACAGGAAGGATCTTAAATATATTATTTTTAATCGAAAAAGGCTTGATTACTATCCCTGTCCTCTATTTAAGCCGCTATATTATTAAAAATAGAAATGAGTATTACTCTTTGCTGTTAAACGTTACCAAAGAAAATGACTGGCAGTCATGGATCCTCTATATGCTCTCTGCCGTTGAACATACATCAAAATGGACAATGGAAAAAATCAATGCCATTCGTGATTTAATGGAACTGACATCTTCATATATTAAAACACATCATAATGATGTTTATAGCTATGAATTATTACAGTGCATTTTCGAACAACCTTACTGCCGGATCAAAAATTTAGTTGATAAAAAAATCGCACAACGACAAACTGCATCAGAGTATCTAAAAAAGCTTTGTGATATTAATGTATTACATGAAATGCAGGTTGGAAGGGAAAAATTATTCGTTAACTATAGATTGATGAGTTTAATGAGTGACGATCAACATCAATTTGAACCCTATCCCAACCAAAGCGAATAAGTAAAAAACCACCTAGCCTGAGCTTTAGGTGGTTTAATTTTAAATTTTAATCGTCAAATAGTCGGCGGCTATTTCGGTATTTGGGAAAATAGCCTGGCACTCAGCCAGTAACATAGGTACGTCCTCTGCACTATAACGGCCACTAATATGCGTTGCGATAAACCGTTTCACTCCAGCATCACGTGCTAACTGCGCAGCTTGCCCAGTCGTACTATGTCCACGCTCATTGGCTTTTTCATGAAACGCATTTTCTAACGTTGTTTCATGCACCATTACATCAGCATTTTGAGCCAGTAATCGCGCCTGCTCCGTTGGCTCAGTATCACCAAAAATAGCAATCACTTTTCCTGCTCTCGGCTCACCTAAATAATCAATCCCATTAACCGTCCGTCCATCATCTAGTGTGATAGTTTCACCTTCTTTCAGTGCCTGCATCCATGGCCCTCGAGGAATATTATCCTTCGCTAATTTTTCAGTATCTAACGAGCCAAGTTTGGGATGTTCTTCGATACGATACCCATAGCACTCAACACGATGATCCAATGGATATACCGTCACAATTAGCTGACCATCATCAAACAACTGTCCCGCTTCTATTTCAATAATTTCCAATGGATAAGTTAAGTAAGAGGCACTCAACGTTAATACCGTTTCCACGTACTGTTTGAGCCCTTTTGGTCCATATAATGTTAATAAATCAGTCGATCCCCCCATTGATCGACTACATAACAACCCCGGTAAACCAAAAATATGATCACCATGTAAATGGGTAATAAAAATTTTCTCGATTCTCGGCGCCTTAAATACGCTATTAAGGATCCGATGTTGAGTACCTTCACCACAGTCAAATAACCAGTAGGTTTTGCGGATCCCTGTAAGATTTAACAGCATACTAGTCACATTACGCTCTTTTGTTGGTACGCCAGCACTCGTTCCTAGGAAAGTTAACTCCATATTTCAACCCTTATATAATTAATTGTTTTTATTATATTTAATGATTTCAATCTATTCCAAATAATTCAAATTTACCAGCATCACTTTTTGCAAGATTTTTTCAAAAAATCATAACTACATATCAAACCGTATAAGCCACTATTATTTTTCCAATAACTCATTGTTTTTGATCCTTTCCCACTCTAACCCAAAGCGCGCCAAATATTTACGTAATCGATCGGCATCATTAGGCTGTTTTTTCTGCTGACGAGAAACCGCAAACAGAGTTCGCCCAGCCTCTGAAAGGCTCGCTGAATGTCGGCAAACCTCAAGAACGGTTGCCAACTGTTGCTGCTCAAATAAATCAATTTCACCAATTTCTGCTGGTAGAGACTGAGTCATTGTCCTTTTACTGAGCCATTGTGATTGCAAACGTATGATCTCCTCATCAACGATCGCTTTTGTGATCCGCCCATGTTCAGCAAACGTTGCCATACGACTAATTGATGTCCCTAATTCACGGAAGTTTCCACGCCACAATGCATTTTTCGAACAGGCAAATCGAACATATACCTGACGAGCCTCACTATCGAAACGAATTTGACTCTGCATCTCTTGACTAAATTTTGCTAATTCATAATCGATATTCGGCTCAATATCTTCACGTCTTTCAGCCAAACTCGGCAAAGTAAAGGTCCACATATTAATCCGTGCATACAGATCTTCTCGAAATCTGCCTTCTTCAACCCATTGCGCAAGGTTACGATGAGTCCCTGTGATCAATTGAAAATCACTTTTTACTTCTTCATCCGAGCCGTAAGGGAAAAAGCTTTTTTCTTCAATCGCTTTAAGCAGCATCGCTTGTTCGTCCAAACCAAGCTCCGCAATTTCATCTAAAAACAAAATACCGCCATCGGCCTCTTTCAATAAGCCATGGCGTGAATTAATGGCTCCTGTGAAAGCCCCTTTAATGTGTCCAAACAGAGTCGACATCGCATTATCGCCACGTAAAGTGGCACAGTTAACTTCAACAAACCGACCTTTGACTTGATGACGGCTTTCACGTAATTGATAAATTCGGCGAGCTAAAAAAGACTTACCGGCTCCAGTTGGACCATTTAACAAAATAGGCGCTTTTGAGCGTAATGCAACACGCTCCATCTGCTCAATCATGACATTAAACTTGGCATTACGCGTTGCAATACCTGACTTAAGAAAGGAAATCTGGGCTTGCTGTTCTTTTTGAAAGCGACTGGTGATGTGAGTATAACGACTGAGGTCAAGATCTATCACTGTATAAATACCAGCAGGATCCTTTTCCCTCCCTGTTTGAGAAGGTGATGTTTGCAATAACTTAGCAGGTAAATAATGCGCTTCAGTTAATAAAAACCAGCAAATCTGCACCACATGGGTTCCAGTGGTAATATGCACCAAATATTCTTCATTTTCGGTATCAAAACAATAATTACTCGAAAAATCGAGCAATGAGGTATACACCTCTTCAAAATCCCAAGGGTCAGCAATATTCACTTCTCTCAACACCACCTCAGTCTTTGGTGATGCTTGCTCAATATCCTCTTTGACACGATGGGCCATGCTATAATCATTTATCTGATGAATTAATTCAAAACGATGAATATCTAAATCAGGTTGCTGACATAAACCAACAGTGGGACGCCATTTTGTCCAGCGATTGGCCTTTTTACCTCGCCTGTCTAGGACAGTACCTAATACACCAATGACCACTTTACGTTTATTGCCCATAAATACCTTATATAAATTTATAAGTTTATATATAAAAAGATAAAAAATAACATAAGACATTTACTTGAAAAATAACACCCTAAAAACAAAAAAATAAATTATCCATTTAATATCATATAGATAAAAATATTTTCAGCGGATTTTTCATAATTGGCACGCTTATAGCAATACTTATTTCACCCACTATCAGATATGACTAAACCGAGAATGCAGTCAGTAAAGATAGCGTGGCAACTAAAAATTAAAAACTAAGGAATAAATAATGATAAGCAGTAGCTTTAACGAATTCATTTTAGAAAATAGCGCTCCCGTAAAAATGTGGACTAATGGCGTTCCAGTTGATCCAAAAGCAGTATCGCAACTCCAAAATACAGCCAAAATGCCATTTATTTTTAAACACCTTGCGGTGATGCCAGATGTCCATGTTGGAAAAGGCTCAACGATTGGTAGCGTGATCCCAACTAAGGGAGCCATTATTCCTGCGGCCGTTGGTGTCGATATAGGATGTGGAATGATTGCCGTACGAACGTCATTAACTGCATCTGATCTGCCAGACAGCCTACAAAGCATTCGTTTTGCCATTGAAGCTGCGGTGCCGCATGGGCGTACAACTCATCGACATGGACGCGATAAAGGAGCATGGCATCGAGCGCCTGAGATAGTTGATCAACATTGGGCTGCTCTAGATGAACAGTTTAAACGTATCTGTGATAAGTACCCAAAACTACGTGGAACCAATCATTACAACCATTTAGGGACATTGGGGACCGGTAACCATTTCATTGAACTTTGTTTAGATGAACAAGATAGGGTATGGGTGATGCTACATAGCGGATCACGTGGTGTCGGTAATGCGATAGGTAACCTGTTTATTTCATTAGCTCAACAGGATATGCAGCAACATATCGCTAACTTACCTGATCGCGATTTGGCCTACTTTGAGGAAGGTAGCCGACACTTCAATGACTACATGGAAGCCGTTGGCTGGGCACAAGATTTTGCTCGTCATAACCGTGAAGTGATGATGCACCGAGTACTTGAAGCGCTATCTAAACAGATTGCTAAACCTTTTACCACGCAACAAGAAGCGGTTAATTGCCATCATAACTATGTGCAGAAAGAACAACATTTTGGTGAAGAAATTTTGGTGACACGTAAAGGTGCGGTATCGGCGAAAAAAGGACAAATGGGGATCATTCCAGGCTCAATGGGAGCCAAAAGTTTCATCGTTCGTGGTCTAGGAAATGAAGAAAGCTTCTGCTCATGTAGCCATGGTGCAGGCCGTGTGATGAGTCGTACTGAAGCCAAAAAACGTTATTCAGTATCCGATCAGAAAATAGCCACTGCCCATGTTGAGTGCCGAAAAGATAGTGATGTGATTGATGAAATTCCAATGGCCTATAAAGATATTGATGCCGTAATGGCCGCACAATCATCATTGGTAGAAATTGTACATACGCTACGCCAAGTGGTGTGTGTAAAAGGATAGGAGAACAGCATGGAAAGCCAATGCGTGATGGTATCATCACAGATGCAAAAACGGATCCGAGAGGCTTTAGTAAAAATAGAAATAGAACATCAAGTAAAAGTACTTTTTGCTTGTGAATCAGGAAGTCGCGGATGGGGATTTTCCTCGCGTGATAGTGATTATGATGTGCGATTTATCTACGTTCATTCATTGGATTGGTATTTAACCCTCGATAGCAAACGTGATGTTATTGAAAAACCCATTGATAACGAATTAGATATAGCAGGTTGGGAGCTATCTAAGGCATTGAGGTTAATGCGTAATTCTAACCCTGCATTAATTGAATGGCTACATTCCCCCATTGTTTACCGAAAAGATGAGCTATTCTTTGAACAATTGGAGCAATTAGCATCAAAATTCTATTCATCATTGAAAGCGCGCTATCACTATCTATCTATAGCAAAGCGTAACTTACATACTGACTTTAAAAATGAGCAAGTAAAGCTTAAAAAGTATTTTTATATATTGAGAGCGATATTAGCGTTACGGTGGATTGAGCAATCAAACGATATGCCACCTATGGCATTTTCGCAACTAGTTGCAGCAACAGTAACCGATCATACAGTGTTAGCAGAAATCGACGAGCTATTAGTAATCAAACAAAATGCTAATGAAAGCCAATATGGTTCCCGCCGACCTGCAATTGATCGATTAATAAGTGAAACGATTGCAAGTGCTGAAACACTTAATCTACCTGAGCCCTATAGCCGTGATAGCCGCTTATTAGATGAGTTTTTGAAAAGTACAATCTTAATAAATAAAATTGCATAATAAAGTGTGGTACGGTCGAATACCTTACCACACTTTAAATGATGACTTTTATCCCCTATGGCCTGAAATAGATAAAAATGACTCGCACCCAACGTTTGCTGACCTTATTACAAATTTTAAAAGAGAGCCGTTATCCAGTAACAGCGGATACGCTTGCATCAAAATTACAGATAAGTGTCAGATCCATTTATCGTGATATTGACTCATTGCGTTGTCAGGGAGCAGAAATTGTGGGGGAAGCTGGAATTGGCTACCAATTAAAATCGGGGTTATTACTGCCTCCATTAATGTTCGATGATAATGAATTAGAAGCCCTGATCCTTGGCTTACGCTGGGTTGAAAACAATGCCGATGAAGAACTTAAATTAGCTGCAATGCGCGCCGTAAATAAAATTAATTCTGTGGTCAAACAAGGCGCTCAAACTGTTATTCACCAAACAACATTATTTGCACCAAGTACCCAAACTACATCTATTGATAATGTGATAGCCAAAGATCTACGTCGTAGTTTACGTAAAGAAACCAAGGCTAAAATTGAATATCAAGATGAACAAGGTAAACACAGCAATAGAATCATTTGGCCTATTGCTATTGGCTATATGCGAGAAACTCAGGTGCTCGCAGCATGGTGTGAATTACGCCAAAGCTATCGCCATTTTCGATTAGATCGGATCCAATCCTATTCAGCCCTTGATGACAAATTACCGTACCCAAAACATTATTTATTTGAACAGTGGCGAAAAGACGTTTTATGCATGACTACTGACAAAATCTGACAACAGCTTTCCTTATGATTACACCTCAACTTAATCATAAGGAAAAGATCATGAGCTCACTAACACTGTACACCAATTCAATGTCGCGCGGTAATACGGTTGATCTACTATTTAAGCTACTCAACGTACCGTACCAGCGTATTGAACTCGACTATGGTGAGGAAATGCACACTAAAGAATATCTTGCAATTAATCCAATGGGAAAAGTGCCTGCATTAGTCGATGGCGATAAAATTATTACCGAAACTGCCGCTATCTGTGTCTATTTAGCCGATAAATTTATTGAGAAAGGTTTGGCTCCCGCATTAGGAGCACCTGAACGCGCTGATTATTACCGTTGGTTCTTTTTCACTGCGGGTCCAATTGAAGCTGCATTTACTGCTCATGCTATGGGCTTAGAATTAGATGCCGAACAACAAAAAATGTCAGGTTTTGGTTCATTAGAACGAGTAATGGATTGTTTAGAGACTGGGATCGCCAACGCTGCTCCTTATATTTGTGGAAAACAGCTCACTGCGGTTGATGCATATATCGGCTCATTTTTACTGTTCTTAGAAAAAATTAATTTCCTTAAACCTACTGCCGTAATACACAATTACTTACAGGCTCTCAAATCACACAAAGCCTTTATAGAAAGAATGTGACCATGATCAGTTACGGCCATCAAACTCGATGGCCTTACAATATTTAACGCCAATTTGGGTTTTTGATAATAGAGAACCGCCCCGCTCCCATCAATGCCAAAGCAATAGAGCCAACAAAAAAGTAAACGATACTTTCTATTGCCCACGCACCTGTTTTTTCAAGTACAAAAGTTTTATCTAAACCGACCATCAACCATGCAACCACCATAGTGAAAGCAACCAAAAGTGCCGATGGTCGTGTTAAAATACCCAGAATAATCAAAATAGGCGCGACCACTTCACCTAAGATGGTCCCATACGCAATAAATTCAGGTAAACCGTAAGCAGCTAACATGGCTTTAACACCGCTAGCTCCCGTTAATAATTTACTCATGCCATGGAACAACATGAGCCCACCAATAGTAATGCGCAATAATAACTTTCCAGCATCGTCATGCGCCAACAACCGATTAAAGAAACCTAACACCATATACCCCCTAACTAAAATATTTCTTGTTATTTATTATGGATAGCAGCGAAAAAAATGAGGATCATATTTATTCGTAATTGTTATACCAGTATCATTTTTATCTGCAACTGTGACTAATACTTTAGTGGTATAACGCAAAGTTTCTTACAGTGATTTGAATATAAGGCAATAAAGACAAACATAACAAATCTATTTACGACCACCTTAAAAAGACCATCACTTATGGCGATAAAAATAATGAATTCTAAATCTATTATCCCTTTTGTATATAAATACCATCAGTATTTTATGTATGAGAGTAAACATTAATTAACCATATCTATTAATTAATATAAAAAGGGATGAAATTGATTTAATTTATCTATATAAAGTGATAACCATACAAAATCGTTGCTATTTAGTTAGTAACATGTAAATTTATTATCTAAAAATGATGAATTGGTGTATTTAATTCATAAAAATAGTATCTCCTTAATACGAGACATCAATATGAAAAAAGAAAATAGTATTCATCACTCTAGTCATTCATACATACACCAACTCAAATTATCTGAGATAATAAGTTATTTGCAATCAATAGATGTCCCTTTCTCATATAGATCGAAAGTTTTATATAATAAATTTAAGCTATTAAAGCTAACTGAGGTCGCCCCAATACAGGTATATAACGAATTTTTACGATTAATCGCTTATGAAACCAAAGACTTACAATGGTGCGCTAAAGCTGGACTTTCCTCTTGTAATCATAACTACTCTCCTATTGGAGAGATTTTTATGTCTGCAAAGACATTATATGATGCCTTAATTGAATTGAATAAATATACCGATTTATTTCAAGGTAAAACTAACACAAATATTATCATAGAAAATCATAAAGCTTTTGTTAACTATGAAGTCAGTATACTTAAGCCTGATTTTTATAGATTTGATATTGAGTATAGTCTGTTTCGTTTAGTGAGCCAATTACGTGAGCGATTGGGGGAAAACTGGGTACCTGATTCATTTCATTTTCAATATGCACTCACTAAAAAAGACAAAGAAAATTTAAAAAAAATAATTCCGACTCATTATGAAGACAATGCTAAATTCAATGCGATTTCATTCAGTGAACATTGGCTTCATGATAATTTTAACCAAAAAGAGTATGATGAAACCTTTATTTTTTTCTTAAAAAACCATTTGGACAGACTCAAACACTCAACAAGTATGCCTGCATCAATGAGTACACGAGTTCAAGACATTGTTCATCAATATATTTTATCTGAGAAAGATATTTCACTCTCTTGTATAGCCTCTAAATTATATATCTCACCGAGAACGCTTCAGAGGAAACTGGCAAAAGAGAACATCAATTTTTCAGATATTCTCGATAAAATTCGTTGTGATATTTCAATTAACAAACTCGTTGAAGAAAACATCAGAATTGATAGCCTAGCTGAATTGCTAGGCTATACCGACAGTGCCGCATTTTCAAAAGCCTTCAAACGCTGGACTGGTTCACCACCGCTACAATACATTAAAAAAAATAGTCATCACAAAGCATAAAGGCTATGTTCATCTAACCTTTTGTTAATTTTTTTCATGTACGCTCCAATAGGAATACTAAACCATTGTTGATCCGTGTAACCAATAGCAAACCCTGTATTCCGCATTGATTCCATATCCAGTATCAAGATAATCGCCACATCCACTGCTCGTTCCCTGAAACCTAATAAATAGACATTATCTCTAATTTTTAAATAACTTGCTTGGTCACAATCACAATCACCATGACGCACACCACCATAGATATGGTAAGCATACCACTGACTATTAATATAGATATGTTCTACTGCGGTCGTATCACTATATTCATTTAAAATATGTAATCCTATCAAATCACGAGTTTCTGTTGGTAACAGCGTATTTGAATGGTTACCAATAATCCTACCAATATGGTAGTTTTGTTCAAAACGAGGTGATGTTTTTTTGCTCGGTTGATATTGAGAAACAAATAAAACAACATTGTTATTATTCAAATCTAAGATCAGAACTGTGTGAGCAAAATCCACATTACCTTTTGATAACTCAATCAAAAAAACACCTTGCGCAGCTTCAGTTAAATCACTGATTTGCCTATTTTTGTTATCAAAATAATCACTAAGAAATATACTATTCGTCTTGATCCTATCATTTTCATCAATACAAAAATAAAAACTCTCATTATTTAAAAAAAGATTGAATTCAATATTTATAATCTCATTACTTCTTTTCAACCTATTTTTCTTTAACTCATTAGTAAAGGTATCAAATGATATATCATGAATTAGTTGCTCAGTCATATTATCACCTATTATATGAATTAAAATGAATGAATATTTATTTCTAAAAAAGACTTATTATTCATTAGTTTTCTAACTGGAAGTGTCTCTATGATATAATTATCTATATTAGCATTGTTTAATTTCATCATCAGTTCATCATGTATAATATCAATATAGACCTCGCTGCTACTTTTACTCTTAACATATTTTGTTGTAATTCTAATACTTGGTGATACGTTATTCTTTAATAAGTTATCAAGATGATTTTTGGCATGATTAAAGCTATCATACAAGTCTAAATTAAGTTGAAAACATGCATAACTAATAGGCTCATCTGAAGTGGAGTTTTTGTTCTTAACAAAACCATCGATTTCAATTAAAAAATCATCAGTAGCCATACCATCACAATACGTGACATTAATATTACAGTTAATCGCAAGTGTATTATCTGTATATTTAGCAATTTCTTGCTTTATCAATTCGACTGCGGTTTGGTAAGCAATATCGCTACGTAAATAAACATTCAATAAAAATATATCATCCATCAGATAATCAAGCTCGATAATTGAATGATTGATTTTTTGAAATACAACTTCAATTTGTTCCTCTAAAGTACTGCTCACATAATAAGAATTAATAGCATCATCTACAACTTCCAAGGCTTCCGTACCGGTAATATAAAGAAGTTTTTCATATATTAAAGAACGACTTACATCCATTTTCATAGTGTTAAAAGGTAAACATAAAACATCTGTTTTTTTACATGGAAAAATAAATTCGATCGCGACCAATGCATTATCAAACAATAGTTTAGGAAGCTTAATAATAGTACCTACAGGTTTTTTCTCTCCATATCCTTTAGATATTTTTCGACCAACCTCATGAAATTGATTAATTGCATAAATAGGTTCAACTTCGCCACTTTTAACTGCAATAGTATGTTTCAACATATCAGCATAGCTGATACCCATTTTATTTAAAATGTCATTAACCTCTATAATAATACTATTTAATTGTGAGTCAAAATTTCCTGTATAACAAGATGAATGCCATCCGACAATAATACAGTCATTTGTTTTTAATATATTCATGGTTAAACACCTTATTAATAGATGGGAGTAATACTAGAACGATTTTTTTAGTATCGAGAATTTAATTGTTTATAAACCTAATTTGATAGCCTGATAATTAATAAGGTTTTCTTGTAAATCTTTTAATGCTTCTGGAATACGTTGCTGTTGAATAAATGAAATAAAAGGATCAATAACATGCGTTTTTATTCCACTTAACCCTTCCAATGCAGCCAACGCACAAAAAGGAACATAGTGCTCTGAATAGCCACCTTCATGAACAACCACGACTTTCCCGTGACAAATATCCTCTGCTATAGCCACAATGCTTTCCATCATTTCTCTAAAACTTTGGCTATGAAGTTGCATATGGCCTAAAGGATCAAAAGTGCTTGCATCATATCCACTACCAACAATAATGATATCAGGTTTATAAGTGGTTAGAGCAGGAAGCACTATTGTTCTTAGTGCATATAAATATTCATCGTGCCCACATCCAGGTAATAAAGGAATATTAATATTAAAACCTAATCCTTCCCGACTACCTTGTTCTTCAACTCCCCCCGAATTAATTGGGAAACAATTATCTTGATGCATTGATATTGTGAGAACTTTATTATCATCATAAAAAATGGCTTGAGTGCCATTTCCATGGTGAACATCCCAATCTAATATGGCAACTTTGTTTGCCCCTAAACATTCCAAGGCATATTTAGCCGCAATGCTGCTATTTGCGAGATACGTGGCTCCCATCGCTTTATCAGGTAAAGCATGATGTCCCGCAGGAACACAAACAGCATAAGCTCTATTTAATGAACCTTGCATAACATGATGAACCGCAGCTTTTGCTTGTCCAGCTGATAATAATGCAATTTGATAACTTCCAGGACCGAAAGCAGCTTGTAAGCCGAGTTCTCCTCCCTCATTTTCACTCAACTCAATAAAATTATTTAAATACTCTTCTGTGTGCACTCGAGCTGCGTCATTATAAGTAATTGGTACGCCACTACTGGTAAATAAATGATCTTTCATACCACTAATATCAATTAATGATTTAAATCGACGCACACAACTTGCAGAACTAGCACCAAATTCATTAGTTGCAAAAGGTTGCAGCCAATTCATTTGATTGTGTCCTAAAGGCGACGATTTATGGCTACGGCCCCATAAACAATATTCATGATAAAAAAAGCCCGTTTTAATTGCTGGATTTTTAATCGTACAAAGCATAATCCCTCCTCTAAAAAATAGTGAAATTCAAGACTTTTTAACGGTATAAAAGCGGCTTACCGCTCGTAAACCACTTTTCCATTACAAATAGTTGTCACTACTTTTGTTTTTCCTATTTGATCGGGAGGGATGGTAAATATGTCGTGACTCAGTATTTGTATATCGGCAAATTTACCAATTTCGATAGAGCCAAGCTCATCTTCTAAATGTTCTTGAATAGCGCCATTTATCGTATACATACGAATAGCATCTTCAATATTGCAAGCTAATTCAGCTTGATAAACTTTATTGTTTTTTGCTCTGCGCGTAACTGTAAATTCAAGCCCTTCTAACCAATTAAACGGGAAACAACAGGCATCTGATCCCGCCGCCACAGTAACTCCTTCATTAATATATGACTGCCAATCAAATAACTTAGCATTGTATTCATCAGGAATGAGCTGTTTAATACCGTCGATAATGCTATAACCGGCAACAGGTTGACAGGAAAGCAAAATATTATTTTTCGCCATTATTTTTGCATTATTTATAGTGAGATCATCACCATGAATAATAAAATGGCGCAGATCTTTATTAGGCATTATTTTTTCTGCATAAGAAAAAGCATCGATCGCGGCATCAATCGTTTTCCCCCCTATAGCATGGATCCCAACCTGCCAGCCTAAGCAATGCAATTCAATTATTGTTTTTTTGAGCTCTGCTATTTGTTGTTCAATATTATTACCTGAAAATGTTAATTCACCATGATAGCCATTACAGGCAGTTCTAATACAGGGTGAACTATCGCCAAACAATTTGATGGTATCAATTTTTAACCATGATTTATCAAGGCCAACAGGAAACTCAAATTCTTCAATGCCAGCTATAATATGCTCAAAACTATGGATCCCATCTTTAGCCGCAAAAAGATCGACGCTGACTCGAGCCAATAATTTATTTTCATCATGGAGTTCCTTATATAATTGAATAATTCGACTACTCCATGCGCCATGAAATAAATGCTCACCACCAGGTCCTAAAATATCGGTATAGCTAGTGATCCCATTTTGTAATAAATGTCTTTGAACCAATAAAATATACTTTTTAAGCTCTTCATCGGATAACTGGGGGAGATGTTTACCAACAAGATTCATTGCTCCCCATTCAAAAATAATTCCATTCAAATCACCTTGATCGTCTAAACCTACTCGCCCTACTTCCCTTGGCAAATTGGTCAGATTCATTTCAAGCTTATCAATAACACTCTGATTTACAATTAAATTATGCAAGCTAAAATCACTAAAACTTGCCATTTTTTCTGGTATTCGATCAGTTAAATATGATTTACTAAGACTAAAGCTTTGGTTATTTTCATCACTGAGCTCAAATTGGCATCCAATGCCGTATATCCAATCCCTATTTTTTTCGGTGCATAAATGAGCATCTAGCTGCTTATCAAAATCACATTTTGTTTTACTTTCAAATAGATTTAAAAAGTCTCCTGAAATCAACATACCTGTATGCGTAGCATGGATATGCGCATCATGAACTGCGGGTAAAACTAGTTTATTATCTGCATCAATAACACGAGTTTGATGGCCTATTTTTCGTTTAATTGCCTCATTACTACCGACAGCTACAATCCTGCCTTTTAGAATAGCGATAGCTTCTGCAAATGAAAAATCTTTATCCACCGTAGCAACTTTTGCATTAATAATTACTAAATCAACTCCCTGACTCATTATTTATCACCTTAGGTTGGAATATAATTCAATGGATAATTCAACGAGTTAAGCGAAATAATATGAGCGCCAGCAGGTATGTTGATCATCTTATTGACGTCAGAAAGATTTCCCCAACCTTTCCCTGTGGTGGTTTTATTATCAAGGTCATAAACAAATACAAAAGATAGGTCGATAAGTAGCTCTCGCCAAGTCACCACATAAATTGAATCATCAAATTTATAGTAACTAACTCGATCGCAGCCCCCATCCCCCTTTCTTATTCCGTTAATCACGTTATAACAATACCAGTGTGAATTAATATAAATATGCTCATAAACGGTAGGTATTGAAGTCGAGTAACAATATAACGATCGGCTCCCGATTAAATCTTTTGTAATATGAGGATATTGGCTGTGTTCAACTTGATGATTCCCCGTTAATACAATCGCTGGCGTAAAATACTGTTGATAATTCGAGGCTAATTTTAGTGGTATAGGGGCATTTTGGTCAGGCGTACTCGCTGGTTGATAACGTGTCAACACAAACAGTGCCTTATTGGTTTTAAAATCTATCGCTATTGATGCAGTGATCTCTGTATTTTCAGTAAATAAAAGATCGACAAAAAACAAGTTATCACGAACTTCAATCAACTCATAATTAGCGATAGAAGGAATTGAAACCTCAGGGTGATGATACCCTTCTATCGTGCAAGTCTCCTGTTCAAAGAACATTTCGATAATCGAATCTTCAGTTTTAAATTCAATACCTGTCAGCTCCAATTTCTGGCTTTGAGGTAATCGATTATGTGCAAGTTCTCCGTAACTAATTTCATAGGCAAGCTTAGCCGTTTCAGGAAAGACTTCATTGACCATTTCTTCTGACAGTTGCCAAAGTTTTTTCCCAAATTCCGTATCTAAAACCCATGGAATGACCCCTGTTCCTTGGCGAGTATCGCCATTAACTTGAGAGTAATTACAATGCTCTAAGAAAATCCCGCCTTTATTAGCAAATTCAGGATGGCAAAGTGCCATGATTTGGGTTGCTACCCCCGCCTGCAATGATTTCACAGGGACTTTGTCAGTGTCTTGTTTCTCCGCCAATTCATTAAAATCATCATGTTGTAAATGCAAATGAAGATTGGTATCCAGCACAATACCAGGAGCTACAGCAAATGCGCGGACATTATAGTCTTTCCAGCGCCGATCAAATTCAAACGCAAATAACACATTCGCTGATTTAGACTGACCATAAGCTGTCCAGCGGCTATATTCACGATGATTGAAATTAGGATCGACTAAATCAACATTGCTTAGGCGGTGCGCCCCCGATGTCATCATTACAATTCGCGCGCCTTTTAATAAACAAGCAGTCAGCCGATTAATTAAAACAAAATGCCCTAAATGATTAACACCAAATTGTTGTTCAAATCCATCGACTGTATATTTAAAATCCGTCGCCATAATTCCGGCATTACCAAGTACACCATCTAACTTAGTACTTTCTAATTGCAACTCCTTAGTAAAACGACGGATATCTGCCAGTGAAGCTAAATCAAGTAATCGAATTTCAAATAAACTTGAGTCAAATTGTGAAATTAATTCTTCATAAAGTGTTTGTTTCTTTTCTTCTGTTCGTACAGTCAGTATAACGCAGCCATCATGACTTAGTATTGCTTTAGCAGATTCCTTTCCTAAACCAATGTTAGCTCCCGTAATTAAATATTTTTTGTCTTTAAGTGAGATACCATTTAATACTTCTTGCCATGTCGTATGAACATGATAATTATTTAAATTTTCTTTCATTAGTATTAGGCCTTATTTATTTTTACTTGATTTAAATATAATTTTCATAATGATGGCCATAGAGATTATCAGCATTATAAGATTGAATAGAAACATTGAAGAAAAGCTAACTCTTTCGATAAACATACCACTAAGCATTGGTCCTAATGCTATTCCTAAGCCTAATGATAATGAAACAAGGTTCATCGTATTTCCATCAACTTCATACTCTGCTGCAATACTCATTGTAAAAGGTAAAATCAATGTCCAGATATATTTAAATGCATAACAACTAACAATAACCAGTAAAACATTAATATTCATGTACATTGCCAAAACAGAAGCAATTAAGAATATAAAGCAAGTTACAATAACAAAATTCACTTTTTTACTGAACAAAATAGATGTCCCTGCACCTAATATCCCAACCATACTGGATGAACCTAGGACATTATAAACAACGGATAGCTCTACATTTAATGATGTTAAATACCCACCAATAAATGTCCATACACCAGCAACTACAAGGTTAAATAGAAAAATACCTGCGAGGCATAAGTACATATCTTTTCTTATTGCATAAGAACGAGGTTCAATTCCTTGCTGTGATTGTGATTTTTCCTTGAAGATATTTTCTTCTTTCATACGCCAAATTGAATCAATACCTTTTGTTAATGGCAATACACAAACTAGCAGTATCGATACAAAAAGATAAACAGAAAATATGCCATATTCACCAAGAAATAAAGGAAGTATAAACAGCCCCAAACTACCTAAAATAATCTGACTAAACAAAGAGATACTAAATGCTCGGTACGAATTTGGTAACAATGCCATACTTGAATTGGTAATAATAAAAATTGTAGAGCCTGATATTGCGGCTAAAATCCTTACTGCTATATATAAATTAAAATGATCTTTAATTAGAAAACCAGAAATTATATTCAATATTGCTGTCAAGTAAATCATCGCAACAAATATATGATACCAATTAATCTTAGTTTTTAACCAGAAGAAAGCCAATATATTCGCTGTCATACCTGTTAATATTTCAATCATATAAATAAAGCCCACCTTTTCAGGCGAAAATCCAAGTTCTTTATCCATCTGTATAGATATTAAAGGCGCCCATAAAAACATCATAGGTATAAATACACCACCAATTATAGGTGCTAAATATATTTTCCATGTTACTAATGGTAATCTGTGTGACTTTATAGATCCGACTGATTCGCTCATATAAAACCCTTGGTTAATTTTTATTTTCATTAATATATATATGAATTTTTTCTTTATTTAATAGCTGAAGATGACATTTTTTTGTCCTTATGCGACACATTGGAAAACATTGACAGTCAATCACATAAAAAAAGAACATATTATTTTATTATCTTAGCTCTATTAATTGTTTCTCATTGACATTTATAAATAACAAAAAAAATTAAATTCATTTAAAAAACAAAGAATAGAAATAATATTTAAGCATAAAGTCTATACATAATCATCTAAACAGAACAAAAATCCACTTTATCTTATTAAAGCAAGTATAATGACTAACTTTCAATACATTTATCAACTAACCGCATTTATCATACTAAAATAGACATTTTCAGATTGCTTAATTTCTGACAAAAAATATAACTATTATGGGAATAATATTTTATTAAGTTATTGCCCACCTCCTATATATATAAAATAAAAATTAATTAACTCAAGAGATATTGAGGAATAAAGAATGGCTAATTCAATGAGCAAGCATACTAAAAAGCTATTAGCATTAGAGATATTTTCGATATTAACTGCATCCTGCTATATTCCAAAAATCAATGCAGAACCTTTTTTTGAAGATTCAACATTAAAAGGTGGTATTTATTATTGGCAAAGAGATCGCTCAAGAAAAGACACTACAACCAATAAATACTCAGATAACTTAAAGCATTCTTCAGCGAATGTTGCCTTAGATTTTTCATCTGGATATATTCAAGATTTTATTGGTTTCGATTTCACAGGTTTTTACGCGTTTGAGCTTTCTAATGCTGGCCCTGCGGCCCCAAATGAAATTGGTCTTAGCGATGCAAAAACGGTTTGGGATGAAAAATGGAAAGGTGACCGTAGTGGATTTACATTCACCAAAGCAGCAACCAAATTAAAAGCCGGACCATTTTGGGCTAATGTAGGTTATATACAACCCGCAGGGCAAACATTGCTGGCACCTAACTGGAGTTTTTTGCCTGGCACATATCGAGGAGCTGAATTAGGTGCTGAGTTTGATGCTGACTCAAATGGTAAATTTAACATTTCCTACATGTGGACAGATGAGTATAAAGCACCATGGTATACCACAATGTATGATTTCCGTATGGCTGATGGCTCAACCCCAATTGATTACCTGCATTCATTAGGCGTCAAATATGACGCTAAAAATAAATTGGTATTAGAAGCCGCAGTGGGCGAAGCGCCAGATTATATGGAACAGTACTTTGGTAAATTGTCTTATGCCTTCCCTCTCGCTGAACGAGATCTCAGACTGTCCTATCAGTTTTATGGTGCAAATGACAAAGACAATAGCGGCGGGGTCAACGATGTATATGATGGCTTTGCATGGTTACAAGCCTTAACTCTCGGTTATACTTATGACTCATTTGATTTTCGTCTAGAAGGAACCATGATCCATTCACCGGGTCGGATGGGCTACTTTTTACAACGTTTAACTAATCATTATGGCTCTTCTAATGGTCGGTTAGATATTTGGTGGGATGGCCGCTCAGACTTTAACGCCGATGGTGAAAAAGCCTTATTTGCTGGTGTAACGTACGATTTAACCAATTGGGATCTTGCTGGTTGGAAAGTCGGAACATCATATATTCATGGTTGGGATGCAAAACCGAATACAAATATTACCTCTAGTGTAGATCCAAATAAACGTCTCACTGAAAGTGCATGGAATTTTGATATTATGTATACCATCCAATCAGGAAAAGCGAAAGACACAACATTTAAACTGCACTATACACGCTATGATAACCATTCCAATATTCCAAGTTGGGGTGGTGGTTATAATAATGTCTTCCAAGATGAAAAAGATATTAAATTTGCTGTGATAGCTCCGTTTACTATTTTTTAACTTAAAATTATTTAGTCCATAAATAAAATTAAAACGGGAGCGATGGAATTTCTCCCGTTTACTTATTCATCATAGAACTATCGGCGACATTGATTAACAGTAACTAATGTTAACTCTGTCAGAGCTGTATAAAATGGGCTATCAACAACACGATTAAATTGTGTTGCAAATAACGGTAACCAAGTCCCTAAATGTGCATCAAGTAACTCAATTAATGCCTTTTCTCGTATTTCTGAAGCAAGAACGGCAGCTTGAAATAACATTAATCCTATGTGATCTGAGGGTTCAGGATAATTAGTCTGTAATTTTAATCTTTCTCGTTTTAAAAACTCACTTAGTGCAACTGTTGATGATCCATGCAGCACACCTTCAGGATCTAAATACACCGATCCCCAAGGAGGAGCCGGTAAACTATTAGGACCAATAAATAACTCTACCCACTGAGTATTTAATTGTTCAAAATTGATTTCTAGTGCACTTTTAATTTGTTGACTCAATGAGTTACCTATTTTACAAGGCCACTGCTCTGCAAAATTTTCCGTCTTAAAAAAATTCAGTGCACTATGACTTGTTTCATCACTTGGTGCAAATAAATAACAAGTCCCTAGTAGGTTAAAAGCCGCAGCATAATGCGAAAAATGGATCATAAGAAACGTCTAAACCTTTTAAAGCCACTATTAATGTTAAATATGAATATAATAAAAACAGTAACGCAGCATAAACTCCCCTACAATAGCGCCACAGCATCCCAATACTAAAAATTTCTGACGACTCACAGTAGCTACATTACCTAGATGAGTTTTAGTTCGAAGGAACACGCTATATCCAAGCACAAATACTGCAACTATTGCTATCCCCCAACCGACTAGCCGTAATGAAGCGATATCTTGATAAGCCTCAATGGAGGAAATCGGAAACGTAATTGATTCATTATTATACGAAGTATCGGCCAGATAACGTTCATAATAAGGTTGATATAACAGTCTAATAAATAAACTGGCACTAATAACGGCACACAGACCCCACCCCCATTGGTAAGGTAAATGTTTAACGACATTCTCTTGCTTATACTTTAGCAACAAATTAACTAATAAATAATATCCAGCCGCCCCCAGTGTGAATGTAGCGCCATAAAACATTAGATAAGTATTATCACTCATCCATACTAGCATTGATGTATAACGATAAATCGATGCCATTGCATAAACATCACATAGCCCAGCGACAGCTGCTAAACTCAATAATGGATAAGAGAACTCTTTCTTAAACCATGCCCATAAAAATGCCAATCCTAAAAAGGTAAAGTAAGTCGCAGTCAATACCACTTCCCGACTGAGCCAAGACGAGAAAATATTCAACAACGAGTTTGGTGCATTAAGTGGCACACCTAAATGAGTAATTGAAGAAATCAATCCTATTCCAGCAAAAACACAACCAACAAAAAGGTAACCAAGTAAAAATGAACGACTAATCCCCCGCTCGAATAAACCCGCTAATTTTTTAGCGGAGAGAACTAACATTAAAGTTAGACCAATAGAGGTTTGCATCAAAAACGTAAACAGTAATAATGGCCATTCATTCATTTTTTCTCTCCTTGAGATGTCATAGTATGACGCCCTGCACCTTGATGTGGGTGGATAACCAAATTTGGATGAGTAATCGATGAATCAGGTAACCCTTTTACATCGGCTAGTGAGCCATAGCGTTTTCTTAATTCGTCGATAGGACCAAATTGAATAGCACCTAAAGGGCAGGTTGCCACACAAACAGGAGATTCACCTTTTAGTTGTAAATCAATGCAAAAATCGCATTTAGACATTTGCTGAGTTTCTGGGTTCATCTGTGGTGCACCATAAGGACATGACCACGCACAAGTGCCACAACCAACACATTTGTCTGTATTAACTAGCACAATGCCATCACCTTCGCGTTTATGCATTGCCGTTGTTGGGCAGTTTTTAACACACATTGGGTCTTTACAATGGTTACATGAAATCGATAAGGTGTAAGCGAAGACATTATTTATCAGCCCACCCTTCCCGTTTTCAATAAACTCCCCCCCAGTGACTTCATAGACACGACGAAACTTGCGACCGACCTCAAGATTGTTTTTATCTTTACAAGAAACCTGACAGGCTTTGCAGCCAGAGCAACGTGCCGAGTCAATATAAAATCCTAACTGTCGATCACTAACCGCTGGCCGAATTTCAAACTTACTCATACTTTGCTTACCTCCACCAGTAAGGTTTGATGCGCATTACCATGTGCCATTGCAGTGCTGCGCGCAGAGGTTAATACGTTGGCACATCCACCTTGGTCAATGCCTTTCTCATCAGGCATCCACCATGCTCCCGCTTGTAAAGCGACAACTCCAGGCATGATCCTCTGCGTGATCTTAACGGGGACCATCGTCGTGCCACGGTCATTACTCACAGTAACTCGCTCACCATCAGCAATACCGCGTTGCTTAGCATCAATTGGGTTTATCCACAGCTCTTGTCGCTGAACTTCCTGTAGCCATGGATTTGCAAACTGGGTAGAGTTAGCACGATTTCGCCCTTTCCAAGTGATCAATTGCAAAGGGTAGCGAAGCGTTAAGCTATCTTCAGGGCCTTCAATCGCTGGGACATAATGTGATAAAGCAGGTATATCTCGATTGTTGCGGTCATATAACCGTTTAGAGAAAATTTCAATTTTCCCTGATGGCGTTTCAAATGGATGTGCTTCGATATCTTGAATATTTTTTTCGAAAGCAACATGACCTGTATGTGGCTTATGTTTTAATAAATGACGACGTTTAACTAACAGCTCATCAAATGTTGGGATACCATCTTCAGGGCGTTTTACATGCGCATCGTTCACTAAATATTCTATCCACTGTTTTTCGGTGCGCCCTTCACTAAATTGTTCACCAACCCCTAATTTATCAGCAACATCACACAACCAATCGTAGTCACTACGTCGCTCAAACTCAGGCTCGATCACTTTTTCGGATAAAATAATGTAATCACCCGGTCCCCAAGTTCCACCAATATTCCAACGCTCTAAAAAACTGGTTTCAGGTAATAACAAATCAGCGTACTTAGCACTTGGCGTGAGATAAAGATCGCTACAAACAATAAATTCGACTTTATTTTCATCTTCCAGTACTTGTGCTGCATGCAAAATATCAGGGTTCTGATTAGTCATATAATTTCCCGCAAGCGAGAAAATCATTTTAATTTCAGTATCCAATTTTTCTGCATTTTTTAAACCATTATCAGGTGTAACAAGTGCTGCATTTTCACAAGCTTGCACCCAATTCGTGATATTAATTTTCGCTTTCACTTGATTTTCAAATAAGCTAGGCCCTGCAATCGTTTTTCGTAAATCAGGTGTTACCGCCATTCCATATCCAGCGGCCCAACCTCCACGAACACCAACATTACCTGTTATCGTCGCAAGTAAAGTTGCACCTCGCGCAGAACGCTCACCACAAATATGACGCTGAGGCCCCCAACCTTGCATTAAGGCTGCTGGTTTGGTCGATGCATATTCTCTCGCTAACTGTTTGATAGTTTCTGCGGGGACTTTGGTTATCGGCTCTGCCCATTCAGGTGTCTTAGCAATACTATCTTTTTTACCCATTAAGTAAGCAACTAATGATTCGTTTTCAGCAACACCTTCTGGCATCTGATGTTCATCAAATCCAAGGGTATACTTATCAATAAACGCTTGGTCATGTAAATTTTCGCTGATAATCACATACATCATTGCATCCATCAGCGCATTATCTGTCGTAGGTAAAATGGGGATCCATTGATCTGCCAAAGATGAAGCCGTATCTGAATAACGTGGATCAACGACAATAAATTTAGTGCCGTTTTTCTTCATTTTTTGAAAATAATGGTTAGTATGACCAAAAATAGTCTCGTTTGGATTATGTCCCCATAAAATAACTAGCGGGGTATCTTCTAATGTATCGAGGGTACTACCACTGGCTGAGGTGCCATAAGTATAGGGTGTCACCGCCATCGTATTGCCATTGCTGACTGAATGGTAGTTTTCCAGAAATCCCCCCGTTAAATTAAACAAACGGCGTAGCATGTTAGCGCCTGAAAAAATACCTCCGGTTACCCCTGTACTTAGGCTCACAAAACGCGAAGCTGGGCCATATTGATCAGTGATACGTTGCCATTCACTCGCAATTAAACTGGTGGCCTCTTGCCAACTTATTCGTTCAAAGCGGCCTCCACCTCGCTTGCCAACCCGTTTCATTGGATATTTTAAGCGGTTTGGGTGATAGACAAATTTGCGATAGCTTCGCCCACGAACGCAAGCTCGCATAATAGGCATCTCTTCATCAAGATCCGCATCAGGCCGTGTACTAATACGTGTAACAACGCCTTCTTTAACATGCGCTCTGATATCACACTTACCACCACAGTCAAAACTACTGCAAGTCGAAACGACCCGTTCATTATCCTGAGTTGAGATGTTTTTTGTTGGAATAACTGACGGGTCTGTAGGAAGAGAGGCGACTGACTTAGATGCTAAGAAAGGAACAGCCATTAGTGCAGAGCTGCCTTGGATAAACCGGCGACGACTTAACGGGCCAATCAGTTGCTCATCCGACTGATTGTGCTTACTTTCCATAATAACTCTACCTCAAAGATACATTAGGTTGCCATGTCATAGTAAACATTTATTGAGTTGCCAACTTTCGAAAAATAGACAATGATATTTGAATCTCAGCCAATAAGGGTGACTATGCGAAATATCCCACTTAAAAGCGTCGATGACGTAAAGCGCGATGTGTTAGCGATCGGCACTGACTACCTCCCAAATGTCCTGCTCAATTCACACGTTCATCGACGTGCTCAATTTTTATACGGCGCGACAGGTCTCATTGAGGTGAGTACCGCTGACGGTGAGTGGGTTATCCCACCAGATAGTGGTGTTTGGATCCCTGAAAATACTGCACATGAAACACGTATGTTGAATGTAAGTACACGCAGCCTATATATCGAGCCTACCGCTGCCCCACGGCAAAATCAGAAATGCGAGGTATTGCGAGTATCTCCATTATTACGTCAGCTATTACTCGAATCTGTTGATATGCCAATAGAATATGATCTTAATGGGCGAGATGGTGTGTTGATCCAGCTGACGTTACATGAAATCGCCCGTGCTGCCCCCCTACCTTTTTATGCACCGATTCCCCGAGATGCAAACTTAGCTAAACTATGCCGAGAGTTCCTAAAATCACCGAAAATCACATCATTACCCCATGAATGGGCTGAAAAATTACATAAAAGTGAACGCTCTTTTAGTCGTTTTTTTGGGGCTCAAACTGGCTTGTCATTTTCAGATTGGCGCCAACAGGCTTGTTTACTTAGTGCTATCACGCATATTTCAGCTGGGAAATCGATCACTGAAGTCGCTTTTGACTTGGGATATAACAGCGTCGGATCGTTTTCAACCATGTTTAAAAAGTGGTTAGGGCAAACACCATCCAGTTTTATCCAACGTATCGCTCAATAGAAAAATCGGTTGAACCGTAAGCCAAACACCATGTAAGGAAAAGGACAAAAAGCGTCGACCTATCTAGGTATCATTCAAGGTGACGAGTCGATAACGGATGTTTACGGTCAACCAAAGTTGTTACATTTTTTGAAACTGGCTACTCATAAGTAGCGATCAACCATGCAGAGCCATGATAATTTCCAGCGACTGCATTTTCTCCTTTTATATGGCTGGCAATACTGATTATATTTTGTTCATTAAATTCAACCTGTAAAGATTGCCCTGTTTGCCCTGAAGCCTCATCTGTCAAGGTTAACTGGCTGTAAATAACATCACTATCATTCTCATCACTGACTAGAGGTAAGCGTTTCTGCGGATCGCTATCTTTTGCATAATCCAAACGTAAACGAACTTTTGTTCCAGAGGTAAATCGACAAGTGTAAATCACTTTTTCAGTCACTAAGCTGTCATAATTTATACTATTGAGCCCACCATGACTGAGACTCACCGTCTCTGTTTGCCCTGTACTAGCCATAGTTGAACATCTAGAACGAATATGTATTTGCGATGATGCCAAACGTAATGGTGTCGTTGTTTCATTTATTGGCCAATCATCATAAGGAGGAGCCTCACCTTTAGCGGTGAAAGCACGCACATAACCGGCTAAATCCATGGCTCCAATAACCAACTGACTATCAATAATTTTTTCATTTATATAAAATGTGATGCCTAAGGGAAAATAAGTGGTAAAGGCTGATGTTGAAAAAATTTCCTGCCCAAAGCCATTGGAACAAAGACCTGCATCACCTTTAACCCAATCCGTAAATTTTGTATCGATTGTCATCAGCAAATTACTGTGGATTTGGTAAGCCGCTTTTCCTTCAATAGTTATCCCTGACTTGGGTGGATAGATAAAAAGCCGATGGAAAGCATTTTGAGCAGGAATAGGTTTACTGGTATTTCCCCACACTCTCCCATGGCATTTTACCACCCCCGACACTTCCACTTCCGGCCCCGTATGACCAACATTGATAATATTGCCGATGCGATAATATTTGTCCCCATTAGATCCGATAACGGGTGTTTCTACTAATTGACTATCTCTCTCTAATCTAATGGTGTAACCAGTAGAAGGATCTTGAATTTGCCCTGCATAATCTGCGATGGCAATTGGAGATATCAACATTGATAGCAATAGCAATACCCTATTCCAACCTTTGTCAGCAACACCATTATCATGATGAAATTTTAAATCAAACATAGTTGAACTCCTTATTATTCATAAGTCATCAAAATCGTCATGGATGATGTGAACTGGCCATCTGATAATTGCTCTGCCGGTATAGTTCCTACTAACTGTGCTTGTAAATCAGCTCGGTATTCAGTTGCCGTAATTTGTACAGGATGAATGACTTGAACAGAATTAACATCAAACGGACGTACAACTCCTTGAGTAATTTCCTTGAAATGGATCCCTAATCCCTTGATTGTTGTCGCTAGCAATAATTGCCCATTATGCATTAATGTATTACTTCCATTCGTATTCAACGTAATAGCAAGTTTTTTATTGAAATCACATCCCGAAATATAAATAGGAAATTCTCTATCAATGGTATTTCCATCAAGATTATCTGAATTAACAGTGCCAAAATCGATCACAAGTGGGGAACTATTATTTTCACTGCGAATATCACAAACAGGCGTTATCATCGTTGCATTTACCTCAACCAAAATATCAGATACGGCAGATGAGGCGAATAAAAGTAATATTGTGGTGATGATTGAATATCGTTTCATTATTGATACTCCACTGTAAATGTCGCCGTTCCTTTAAAATCGCCCACTTTAATATCACCTATTTCAGGTTTACGAACAAAGACGCCAAAATTAAGTTGCTGTCGATTTTCGGCCACTGAAACAACACCAACATCTATCGGAGAATTCCAAATAATAGGTTGTTCATTTTTATCAACTTCAATAATGCCTAATAACGCGCCACTGGTACCTTGTGTACGTAAATAATCGTTTCCTTCAATATTAATAAGTTGGCTACTCTGCCAAGTCATACGAATGGTTTTATTTAAATCGGCATCACTGCATTTTTCTATCTCAATAAAAAAAGGCATCACATCACTAGCCCCAAACTGATTAATATACTGCCAACGTAAATTATCTAACTTTATTTGTTTATTGACTGAGTCTGCTGAGATTTGGCAATGAGTACGAATAAGCTCCCCTTTAAATTGTACATCTAATTGATTACTGGCTAATGTATTAGGAGGATTTAAAAATAGTACTGATAAAAAAAATGTCTTATTCATAGCTAACCTCCAACCTTAATAGATGCTGCTCTTCACCAAGAATAGGAAGTATTATTTTATTATTACCATTACGTAAGCTGATCGGAAAATGTTGTATGACTTGCTCTTTCTTAACATCATAAAATGCTAATATTGCAGGGGTATTCGCCGTATTACTGAGAAGATCCTTGGTACGAAAAACAGTACCAGCACCACATCCTGTCAGAAATACGGCTTTGTTAGTCATTAAATTACAAGGAGCATTAAAAATAGCGGCATTAACACGTATCCATCCTTGTAGCGACTGCTCATATTTAAATGCTTCACTGGGTGTATTTGGCACAGTGCTCTTCGCGTGCGCTAAATAGCTTGTTATTCCACCGATAACCAATAGCAATAACAAACCTGCTTTTTGCTTGCTCATTACCTGACTCCACCTTGATATGGAAATAGGCTCTAAATAATACGAGAGGTCGCTTGGGTAACGACGAACATCGCTACCATCACAATTCACCTGTCACTGCACAAAGCTCGCCAGTACAACGAAATGCCAGTGTCGGCTTCCCACCATAATCATTGATATAAGTTATGTAAGGCGTAGATAATATTTTTGATTCTATGTTATGAGTTGATTTTGGTGGCACCATCACCGGAGTGAATTTGCTTTGTTCTGACTGCGGTTTACTATTACCAATACCAATAATAGTTAAATTAAAAGGGGTCACATTATTCAATAAATACCCTTTAGCTGTTTTGGTTAATGTCACTTTATGTGCCCATTTTGTGTCTGACTCCGCTAATATATTTTTGGGCCGATAAAATAATTTGACACGTGACAGCAAAGCAATTTGCAACGTATTACCTTCCGTAGATTTGGGTGGAACTTCACGTAGGTTAAAATAAAATACAGACTCTCTATCTTTAGGAAGCTGTCCTAACATTGGCGTGACACTTAATCGAACTAAACTGTCACTATTTGGCTCAATCCGCTGTAAAGGTGGCGTGGCTAAAATAGCACCTTGAGTGAGTTTATTTCCTTGTAAATCTTCAATCCAACTTTGCGCTAAATACGCTTCTTCAGGGTTATCATTGCTAATACGAATATTAATAGATCGCTCATTACCAGGAAATACAATACGAGTACGATCTAAGGTGACCGCACCATAAGCATTCATTACTATAATCACTGAGAATAACGCAACACAAATAAATAATTTACGACCTAAATATAAATTCAACATAACGTTCCCCATAAATATGATTTATTTATCTTTAGAGTGAGAAATAGATGAGATGGCTATTTTTGATGTGCAAGGCAACAGCAACATATTAGATGAAGCAGTAAGATTTTCAGGTAATGTTAACTGACACTGTTGTTTATTATTCCAATATATAAATAGGTTTTCCTGAGCAGAGACGCCCACTAACCAAGTCACGCCATCCTCACCCACAATACC
The DNA here is from genome assembly GCF_016618195.1 of Providencia manganoxydans. NCBI lineage: Bacteria > Pseudomonadati > Pseudomonadota > Gammaproteobacteria > Enterobacterales > Morganellaceae > Providencia > Providencia manganoxydans. The sequence goes on along the minus strand of NZ_CP067099.1, from coordinate 621,212 downwards.
TAATTCACGATTATCAACATTACGCACACTGGCCCCAAAAGGCGGATTTTTGCCATTATCCAAAGACAAAACAGCGAATAATTTTTCCCCTTTCATTACCGATAAACTACGATAACCAATAGCACCTTTTGTCAGCGTAATATCGGTTGTTGAATCTAAGGTTTCTAAATTGTCAGGCAACTTACTTGTATTAATAGACGCGGTGGATTTGCGATAACTATTAATATTAGGAATAACAGCTAGCCCAAAGTGGTTAGTTTTAATCACCCCGCTATCCAACGGCACATCGCTAACCCCTGGAGTTTCAATCATCAAACGTGTATCACCATGCGCTGAACGATGGAACGCAACGCCTTTAGACGTAGCAGTGATCCCACTATTAATGGATGCACCAATACTACGATATTGGTGAGGAACATAACTGGCATTTGCAGAGACATTTGCCTGTGACATATCTTTAGAATAGAAACCGCTAAAACTTGCCTGATTATCTATCTCTTGCCCATGGTTATACCCCATGTTTAAACTGTAATTATCAGTTCCGCTATAACCGTTATAGCCCATGTTGTGGTTATAACGGTTATTACCCGATGAACGTGAATAAAGTTCTGAGAAAGTAATACTATGCCCCGTATAAAGTGGCAGAGTGAGATATAAATTTACCGAATCATCTTCAAAACCGTTGTCACGTTCGGTTCGAGTCGCCGATAGAGATAAATTCGCATTGTACTGAGATAATTGAGGAATAAGGATATTAGTGCTTGCATATAACCCGTATTGGGTTTGTGAGTCATTCCGCCAATAGGTGCTATATTGGTAATTTAATGCAATATTAAAATCATCAAAATACTTATTTAAGTAGATTTGATAATTCTCTTTTTGCGAACGCGGAATAATTCCTGTGCGGTCTTGATCCATAAATTGGGTTAATGTTCGATATTCTTTATCAGCAAAACGATAGCCAGCAAAAGTAATATCCGTTTTTAAATCCTCAAGAGACTTTGCATAATTCAGCCTATAAGAGCGCCCTTGTAAACGTTCCTCTGAAAAATCAGCAAATGACTGTGTCATATCCAACGAAATGGCTCCGATGGTTGAGAGATCTCGTCCAATTCCTACCGCAATGGTCTGATAATATCCGTTTAACTGAGTTCCCCCATATAATGACCATGCATTCGATACCCCATAAGAAAACTCTCCACCAATAACAGGTTTACCAGTCATGTGGCGACCATCGTAACGAGTTTTCCCCCCCACTAGTTTGTAAACAACGCGGCCGGGCCGAGTTAAGTAAGGAAGTGAAGCAGTACTAACACTAAATTTTTTCTCTTCGCCATCTTCTTCACGAACAGTAACATCCAATACCCCTCGAATACCGCTATCTAACGTCTGAATACGGAAAGGCCCCGGTGGAACTGCTGTTTCAGAGATAACGCGATCTTGGCTGCGAACAATCACTGTCGCATTAGTATTCGCAATACCAATAATTTCAGGTGCATAGCCTACGAGTTTAGGCGGCAACATGCGATCATCACTTTCTAATGAAACCCCACTGTACTGCCATGCTTCGAAAACGTCTGAGTAAAAATAGTTTTCACCCACCGTCAAAATAGACGCAGCATCTTTCAATGAAGTGAATGCATACAATCGACTAAAATCAAATTGATGAGTCTCTTGCGGATGGTAACCACCACGCTGTTTTTGATAGGTTGCGTTATAATCACCACGAAAACGCCATGCACCTATATTTACCCCTGTAGTCCCATTAGTTGATAGATAAACGCGCTTAATTCCTCCTTTTTCCTTTGTTCCTGAGGCATTAGCATTGTAATCAATAAATGCCCCATTCAGCCCATCCTCCCATAACGCGGGAGGTGTCCAATAAGGATCGCGATACTCCATCCACATTTGAGGGATCGTCACATTCAACGATAGCGTTGACAGTTCAATTTTCGTTTGCACCCCCGTTAAAGCTGAAAAATCGAGGCATTGACCATCATGTGAGGTTGTTACTTTTTTTTCAGAGGAACTTTTTAGCCCAAACATATGTAGCATATTGATAGGGATACACACACTTTGCGATTGTGGCTTATGTGTTGGTTTTTTTGCGTATACAGAGATATCTCGTGGAGCCCCCAATCGCTGCCCATTAACAAATACGGTTAATACGTAATCCCCTGGAGGAACATATCCTGCAACGGAAAACTGGCTCATATCAATATTTTGAATATCTTTTGCATCTAATACATCAGTATTGAATTCAGAAGCGCTAGCAGCCCATGTCGTCAAGCCGAGCGTCAATAAAACAGCCTGTCTTACTTTGCTATGTTTGAACATCATGCTCTACTCCATCCCAAATGCGACAAAAGGACTCCTCTCAAAACTAAATTTGCAGGATCCTTCATTTCTGTTTATTGATAGTCGATGAAAAACCGAATCAATCCTTGATAGTTACCAGCCTGAATCGGTTTCCCTGTCAGTTCTAATTGCAAAAAATAACGTAAAAAAAGCGTTTTTCCTGATTTACCTTGACGTAATACACTGCTGGATAAGAGATAGTTTTGATTAGGTATTAATATTTGTTGTTGATCATTCAATACCGCAATACCTAATCCACGCGATGGCCCCTGCAAGACAAATGCATTAATATTTTCTGCACTTTGCCCGTCAAAGCGAATGAACCAAGTTTTACTGTCAATCGAAGAATACACACTGCCGCAATCACGTAATTCAATGATAAAAGGCTGGTTATAACGTTCACGATGACTTGGAGTAGCCAACATCGTTAACGTTAAAGGAGAAAAATTAATTGTCTGGTAACGATCTTGCATTACAATTGAACAAGGCGCCGCAATCACATTTCCCATCAATTTTGTCATACCATTAAAAGTAAAACTCTTTGCATTCACAATGCCATGCGAAACAAAATAGGCCATTATTGATAGCATTATTAACCGTGTTATTTGGTGACCAATCTGTTTGTATACACTCACAGCTTTCCTCCACACACATTAATGATCCCGCCAGCTATCGACTGGCGGGCTACTATCAATTACTGATATGTAATACGGAAATTGGACGTTGCATTAAATTGCCCTTCAACAACAGGCTTAGTAACATCAACGGCTTTAGCAAGTGCTTTGAATTTTAAAGTGTTATTACCTTTTTTATTTATCATCTGTGATAAAACATCTTTAGCTGTACCAAAGGTAAAACCATCAATCCCCACCCCAACGTTATTGGTATTACCCGCGGAGGTTGAAAGTAGCGTATTGGCTGCATCTGCATAGCTTTGTCCAGTAAAAACCAATTCCATTGATTTCACTGCCATTGGTTTATCATCGGTGCCTTTATCAAAATCAGTAAAGTCACAGCCAGTGAATTCAATTTTAAAATCCACTTCCGCAGCTCGGCCATTCTCTAATCCTCGACGAGATAATTGCCCAAAATCAATAGTTTGCTTCAAAGAAGATTGCGCGATATTACAAGGTGAAGTAACAACTGTACCAATAAAATCTAGGGTACCTGCGTTTTCTGCTAATACGTTGAAAGAAATAACAGATGTAGCAATTACAACCACTTGCGTGAATTTAACTAGTTTCATGTGTTTTACCTTTCAAATAAATAATTACATTGAAATAGATACACTATTAAATACTTTTAATGGCGTAAGCTTGGTATTTCATTAATAGTTCAAATTATCACTACAAAAAATCATCCCTGATTGAACTGTCTAAAGACTCCTCAATACGCAATAAGAATTTACGTATAAAATAAATAATTGCTGATACTTTATTAGCGATATAGTTTTATTTCTGCTATTTCCGTTGAGTAATTAGCCATTACTTTGAAAAAGAAATCTGCCCAATCCATATCCAACACTTTTAATAAAACATCTAATGTTTCAATATTAATACTCGTCTCCCCTCTCTCATAACGCGATATTTGCTGCTGGCTGACATGTAGCATTTTACCAAGTTGAATACCTGTTAGGGATTTACTTCGTCTCGCCGACCTTAAAAAATCACCAATTTCTTGTCGTAATAAAATTCTATTTTTAATCATATTAAAAAACCAATAGTCAGTTAATTGAATATTTATAGCGAACTATCATTTCGATATTGAAATGATTACTATCTATCACTAATAATTAAACTAAGAAATGGATTTATTTATAATAAATAAAAATACATCTTTAATAGAATATAGATTTAACATTTAAAGCTGTAAATACGTTTATATCGATCGAATAACAACACATTAATAGTCAAAAACTATTGAATATATTAAAACCGATCGTCAATTACAATGAATAACATTTTAGCTATATTAAACATCAATAGATTAACTTATATAGCTGACATTGAAATAATTTTAAGTTGAACTAAATAACATACTTACATCATATGTAAAAATAAAAATAGCTATAAATACGTTTCAGAAAACAAGAATTAAATCAAAAAATAATATTACTAAATAGAGTTTGAAAATAAACTCTATATTTACATGTAAAAAACAAAACAACACAATTACCGAGTTTATATCATATAGAATAATTACAATTTCAATCCATATTGAAATATTATGGAGAGGGAATGTAAATAAAAAGCATTAACAATATAAAATATATCAGCATTAATAATTTAAAATAAAAATATATAATAAATCGCTGAGACTACCCTATATTTTAATATCCAACTTATGCAACTATTATCTTTTTTCTGCATTTTTCCAATCAATTCCCACTTTATAAGCGCAAAATCCATTATGATGGTAGGAAAAAGGAGCCAATAATGACAACTCAATTTTATAGCTATCAGCCCATGCAAGGTCATGGACTACCTCATGATCCTATTCCTGCATTAATTGGCCCACGGCCCATTGGCTGGATTTCCACCTGTGATACAGAGGGGAGAACTAACCTCGCACCTTATAGTTTCTTTAACATATTTAACTATTCTCCACCGATATTGGTGTTCTCTAGTGTTGGTAAAAAAGACACGGTAGCTAACGCTATCGCTACTGGTGAATTTGTCTACAACCTTGCGACTAAAGAACTAGGGGAACATGTCAACACCAGCAGTGCTGCGTTACAACACGGAGAAAGTGAGTTTACTCTGACGGGGCTTGCAACATTGCCATCAACATTAATTACGCCACCGCGTATTGCACAAACACCTGTCTCTATGGAATGTATCGTCACACAATATCAGCAATTAAAACGCGCTGATGGCAACCTTCTCGATACTTGGATGGTTATGGGGGAAGTGGTAATGGTGCACATTGATGAAAATGCACTTGAACAAGGTCTTTATACTACAGCTCGCCAACAGCCATTACTACGAGCAGGTGGACCCGCTGATTATTTTTGGATAGAAGAACAGCAGCGACTGCAAATGTATCGCCCTAAGTAAACTCATAACATAAGAGAGAACATTGCCTATTTTCTCTCTTATGGTTATCTATCTTAGTCACTATCACTTTTCATATCGACAAATCAGCTGCTCCTCAGAGCTAGGATAAGAGAAATGTTGAGTGATCAAATCAAACTGTGCTTCTGAGGTTTTAAATGGGTTGTCCCCTACTTGATTACGCACAGCTAATCGCCTTTTACATTCATTTGAATCGACTTCCAATATATGAAATACATACGCGACGTTAGCCAAATCAGCTAACGATTTTAACCAACTTCGTTGCGCTGGTGTATTTGCAGGGAAATCCATCACTACGGTATTGCCTGCCTGTACTAGCTTCACGATATGAGCTTCTAGCACATTTTTAATTAAACGACTTTTTTCAATATAATGTGAAAGGTCGGTAATTTGCTGCGAAAATAATGTTGATAGCCATTCATCTTCACTGATCAAAATAGTTCTAGGTCTCTGAGCGAGCTTGTTAGCTAATGTCGATTTACCGGATGCTATTTTTCCACACAGAAAGTGTAAGCGTGTGTCTGGTGCAGATTTCAGTAAATAAGCTAAGATCTCACAGGTATCTTCAGCATCTAACTTAGAAACAAAATCAATCAGTTGCTGTTTTTTTATTGTTGAATTTAATGTATCGCACATAACTATTCCTTGCTGATATTTGATGATTTTAACTACCAGACAAGGACAAAAAAACCCGCCTATCTGGCAGGTTTAGCACACAGCTCATTCCCCACCACTAAGTGATGGTAATAATGATTTGATGAACTGTGGTCGTGAACATGTATTAATCCTCAAAATGACTAATAATTAACATATCAATTAATGAATTATTATCAAGCAATAGATTTTCGAGGGTGCTACGTTTTAATCAAAAATTGAAAATGGGGCTATCATTGCTGAGCCAATAGCACCAAGTGCGAGTTCGAAAATATTGCTCCCATGTTCTATTGCATCCCAAGCGGTCCAGCCTTCCTTATCTGGTTGTACTTGCTCCATGAGCGAGTAAATCAAATGCAAATTGATAGGAAACATACGAACATTTTTATCTGCTCGCATATCGTTAATATCATCTACCAAAACAACCCCCCAACCAAAAGGACTACTTGCGTCACCAAAAAACTTCTGACCAACCCAATGACCAAAAATATCAACACGGTAACCTTTTTGCTCATTATCACTGGAGTGCTTGTGCGCAATGTCCCAAAAACTTTGGATTTGCTGTGGGTTGAAATTTTCAGCTGGCAATAATTTCAAACGATATTGATGAGGTTTCGGTTGGTTATAAGCAAGGGCATATTTCCAGTGAGCAGGGATAAAATCACCTGATTTTGCGAACCCCTCACCTGTTTTTATTCGTAACGGTAACCAGCCATATTCACTCTGTTGGTTACCCTGTTCGCTACGCCGTATCCAGTTACCTTGCTCATCTTGCCTGAAGCCTTTGCTCTCATTGTCATGAGAGATAAACAGTGCTTCTTCCCATATTTCATCAAGTTCACTTTCAGAAAATTGATAGTCATCCATGCCAATTCCTTCATCTATCTACAACATAAAAAACGGCCAGATGTGATTTCTGGCCGTTGTTTTTGTTAGTGTTTCTTACTCTTATGGTGATTTAACGTTTCTTCTTTAAGATCTAACTCATCACGTAAGCGGTGATATACCCGCTCATTGATATTTTTGCCTTTGCGCATCACATACAGTGCATCACGTTTCGCTTGTAATGCAGAACGTGACATTTCACGCTCCATATCAATCATTCTATGTAGATCATAGACATCGGACTCTGTTTCATCAGTATTGTCTAAACGTCTACCATAGATTTCTAACAATTGTGCACCGACTTCTGTACGCATGGCTATTTCATCCATATCTTCTGATGGATGGTTCATCAATTCACGCAAATGAGACATTGCAGCTTCATTCAGTGCCATACGAGCACGGATCTCATCATTATCATAAGGTAAATCCTGAACTAAGCCTTTCGTTAAGATCGGTAATGCAATACTCGCAATCAGTAATGAACACAGAATCACGCCCATTGCTAAGAAAATAGCCACATCACGATTTGGGAATAGCGTGTTATCAGGCATCAGCAATGGTAACGTCAAAATACCTGCTAATGTAATTGCTCCGCGCACCCCAGCGGTTGCCATAACTGCCATCATACGAATATGCAATACATCCGCTTCTTTGCCACGACGACGTTTGTGGAACACCGTTAATGTCATCGATATCCATACCCAGCTAAAGCGCAAGATAGCTAGAGCGACTGTGATAACAATAACATAAACCAACAGCATCCATGGATGGCTTGCACCCGCAGCTTCTGCAACTTGTGGCATGTTATTCCACATCCCAGGTAACTGCTCGCCAAGTAAGATAAAAATCATGCCGTTAAGCGCGGTCTGTACAGTATCCCACACCGCTTTACTTTGCATGCGAGTAGCTGCTTGCATACGGCCTGCTATTTTTTCATAGTGCATTGCAATACCGGCAACCACCGCAGCTAAAATACCAGAAACATGTAGATGCTCTGCCAGCAAATAGGCACTAAATGGCATCAATAGGCTGATCATGATTTGAATAGCAGGCTCTTCACCCGTACGCTTTACCAAAAATTGGTTTAGCCAACCGATAACCCATGCCACTAATAAACCAATTAAAATCCCACCAAATGCAACAAGTACAAATTGCCCAGCCGCAGAAGCAAGGGAAAATGTTCCCGTTAAAGCAGCGGTTACAGCAAAGCTAAAACAGACTAGACCCGTCGCATCATTAAGGAGTGATTCACCTTCTAGGATATGTGCCATACGAGAAGGTAATGGTGAATTCACTGTCATTGCCGAAACAGAAACGGGATCCGTAGGTGATAGAATAGCTGCCAATGCGAAAGCAACTGCCAGAGAAATTGCAGGGATCAACCAATGAATAAAAAAGCCCATTCCAATAACTGTCACCACAACCAAACCAATGGCAAGTGACATAATAGGTTTTATTTCCTGAAATAAAGCTTCTTTAGGAATACGCCAGCCATCTAAAAACAATAATGGTGGAATGAATAAAAATAGGAATAAATGCGGCTCAAACTCAACCGTAAAACCAAACAGTGATAGCCCTGCACCCAGTGCTATCTGAATAATAGGTAAAGGAATAATATCCCTAAGCAGCCGCGAGACAAACACGCTCACAATAACGGCAAGTAAAAAAACTAATACAAGGGTCACAACTGACATGGATTTGCTCCAATATTAAGCTAAGCAGAAGTTATCAGTAGTGAAGTAAATAGATAAATTGAATCGATGTAAAGTATCTATTTACTAGAAAACTAAAAAACAGAACTTTCATAAAACTTTGATTACTATCATTCTGTTACAGAATATTACAGTAACAATAAAATTCTACTCCTATATATATTATCATAATGATAATTAAGCATTTATTACGATTAGTATAAATAAATTATTCACTACTAATTTGATTAGTCATTTTTCGTTATTTTTTATTTCCACTGTACTATGCCGTTCAATCAACTCTTGTAATACCTGCTTTAGCATTTTACTTTTACGTGTACCTAGAGGAGCCAAAACCAATTGCTCATGTTGTTCTGCTTCTTTTAATAGCCCTTCCACAAGTAACATACCACTTGAAGTCATACTTACTAGCGTTACTCGACGATCACTGCCTGTATGGTTATTGTGCCGAATAACATGCCCTTGTTGCTCTAATCTCTGCAATACACGGGTGATCGTTGGCTGCTTGCTGACGGTTTTTTGGGATAACTCAGTGATCCCCATTGAGCCATTATCAGCCAATGTCGAAAGCACCCGCCATTCAAGCACCGACAAACCATTAGCTTCAACAACAGCATGAAACTCGGATGAAACAAGCATCCATGCCTGCCCCAATAGGGCAGGCAAGTAATTATCAACAAATACTTTAGAGTCTGGCATCGGTTCCTCTTGCCTAATATACTCGCCATACTTCAAGCTGCGGGGCTTTTGGTTAAGATATGGTGACTACGCTCAGCTAGTCGAGCCACATAGCCTATCTACATTCCCCGACTATCTTTGCTTGTCACCTATCTGCATCTCGAATTATTTTAGGATATAGAACGTATTATTTCATTCGATATTAAAAGGTTAGCAGATAGAAAACGACTCTTTAATACCATTTGTTTAAAACTTTCCTGAAAGCAGAGAGCCGAATCCATCAACGCGAGTATCTAATCCTAACTTTTTCAGCATCATATAGGTTGTTGCAACGGATGATGACAATACAGGCAACCCTACGCGATCTTCAATTAATTGCACTGATGGTAATGAAGGCATTTGCACACAAGCTGAAGCCACAATCACATCAACGTTAGTATTTAACTTTTTCGTGATTTCCACTGGTGCTAATGGATCTTGTCGGCCTACATCCAAGTTGTCCGGTATTTCCAAAGAAATACTGTCCACCACCTCGATGCCTTCATTTTCGATATAATCAATGACTAACTGAGTCAGTGGCTTCATATAAGGGGTTAAGATAGAGACGCGCTTGGCCCCAACTGCATGCAACCCATCAACAAGCGCTCCGGCACTTGTCACAACGGGAGCCATATGGCCATTATCAATCGTGCATTGATGTAGGCGTTTCTCAGAAACGCGATGATAGCCCTTCCCCATACTCATAATAGCGACTAAACAGGCATAGCCTAATACATCAACGGCTGCGTCAGACAGTTCGATAGCACAACGATCGCTATCTGCATCCATTTTTTCCAATTCTTCTTTAGTCACTTTTTTCATGCGCATACGGCTTGAATGAAATGTAAACCGTTCCGGAAACAGTGCCTCACGAGCTCGTAAAATAGCAGGGATTTCCGTTTCCATAGTGGTATTCGAAGAGGGCACTATTTGCCCGATACGATACGAACGCACATGACTCATAGCCCTTTCTCCTGTGAAATTTCATCCTGATCACCAAATTGATTTAACTCATCAATATCTTGCCCGTTATGATGGAAACGTGCTGCTGTCAGTGGACGACGATTAACCTGTAAATCAAAAATATCAAAGCGATTATAGTGACCTGTAATATCATGCATTTGTCTTGGCTGAATGCAGCGATTCAAATCAATGTCCGCATAGACGATCCCCTCTTTATCAATTAAAGGTTCACCTATCACACGGCCATCTGGCCCAATGATCCCTGAAAATGCACTATTAGGTCGCGCGAGTAATTCTCTAGATTGCGGGTGAGATGCTGCCATTGCTTCAACTATTTCCTCAGAAACAGTCGAACAAGAAATAATGGTAAACACCTTACCTTCAAAGCAATGCGCTGACGCACGTAATCTAATGGCTTCTGCCATGTCATAATCTTTAGGAGCGACAGGTAACGCAATATAACTTGCGATATGCACTAGCTCGCCCTGAGCAAGTAATGAGAAACGCGCTAATGTATTGGTGTTTTCACCACAAGCAAGTGCACCTAAAGGCCCAATGCTGGTTTGGTGTACTTTTAATGATGAAGCATCACCATTTGCCCACGTTAGCTTTTCTGCCCACGTTGGGACTAACTTACGGTGACGGCCTAATATTTTGCCTTCATCCGAAATGGTGACTAATGTGTTGTAAAGCGTTGCAATACCATTTGGATTACGTTCATTCACCCCGACAACCACATTGATATGGTGGCGAGCAGCTGCTTGGGCAACCTTACGAATTTCAGGCCCAGGAACTTCAATCGCAGACTTACAAAGTTTTTCGAACCAAGGACTACCTTCAATAGGGTTCATCACCCAGCTCCAATAAGGGTAGCCTGAGATAAACACTTCAGGAAATGCGACTAATTTTGCGCCATTATCCGCAGCTTCTTCGATTAATTTACACACTTTATCAACAGTGGCATCGGTATTGAGGAAAACAGGGGCGGCTTGTACCGCCGCAGCTTTAAATTGAGGTAAATTTAACATCTTCTGCTCTCCTTGGCTTTATACTGCTACAACAGGATGGCGCAACTCACCAATCTTCTCGACATAGGCTTCAATAACATCACCAGGCCATACCCATTCTTGAGGAGAACGCCCTGCACCGACGCCTTCAGGGGTACCCGTCGCAATAATATCGCCCGGTTCAAGCGTGATCCCTTTACTAATATCAGCAATCAGAGCATTTACGTTAAATAGCATATGTCGAGTATTTGAATCCTGTTTAGTCACACCATTCACTTTCAAACTCAAATTTAAGCTATGTGGATCTGGAATTTCATCTGCGGTGACAATACAAGGTCCAAATGGTGCATAGGTATCTTGTCCTTTAGAATAAATCCACTGACCTGCACGACGGCAGTCACGAGCACTCATATCTATCATTAAGCTATAACCAAAGACGTAATCTAACGCATCGGCTTCTGAAACCCTTTTTGCACGGGTTCCCATAATTACCGCCAGTTCCACTTCCCAATCTAACTGTTGAGTGATCTTTGCGTTATGTTCAATCGCATCATCTGGACCAATCACCGTGGTCGGTGGCTTAGAAAAAATAACGGGCTCTTTTGGTAATTCTTTCGATGTATCGAGTGTACGGCTAGACTCGGCGACGTGTTCTACATAGTTCAAACCAATACCAAAAATGTTTTTTCTTGGGCGAGGAATTGGTGCCAAAATTTTGACGTTCTGAACGGGCCAAGCAGTACCCGCAGGAAAATGGCCTTGGTATGCTTCTAATAAATCGGTTCCAGAGCGAACCCCTTGAGGGCCTAGGTCGATAAAATCCAACATATTATCAGGTAGATACTGACCTTGCTCTTCTGCCAATCGAGCGAGATCGACCACTTGATTACCAACAATTGCCCCTAAACGTGCAGCCGCGGTGATATCTGAACGGTAAGTAATAAGACGCATAATTCTTCTCCTTTGTCAGGTTCACCTGACTTAAATCTTCACGTAAATAATTAATATAATTTAATAACTAACTAATAATTTTTTGATGACCATCGTTTTCAGCTAGGGCTTCTTCATAGTACAGCCCAAGTGAGTTCATGACAGGTAAGTCGTTGAAACAAAACAGGCAAGCATCATCATTCTGTGAAGTGTTTACATGTTCATGGAACATCCACGACGGAACACAAAAAATGTCACGTTCTTGCCAATTAAAACGTTGCCCATTAATGACTGAATAACCTTTACCTTTAGCAACCTGATAGATAAAACTGCCTGTATGGCGATGTGCTTTCCCAACAAACCCAGGACGTAACAATTGCATACTGGCACCAATGGTTGGCATCACAGGTCCACCTGTTAATGGGTTGGTGTAGTGCATTAAAATGTCATCAAAAGGTGAGCCATCTGCGGCTTTTGCTGCTCGCTGTAATGCTTCATATGTCGGCCCCCATTGATATTTAAATAATGGTGAATATGGTTTATCCCAACCAATGTGGTGTGGCCGCAGTGCCGTACCTCCCCACATACCTACTGGGTAATCAATTGGGTGAGTTTGTACCTGATGTAAATCAGGATGCACTTTATAAAAACCGGCTTCCATTGCATTAACTAATGGGATATCTAAGCCATCCTGCCAAATACACGGCAAACCATCTTCAGCAACACCATGCTCATGCCATGTCCCATTAGGCGTTAATACAAAATCATTGGCTTCTAACATCATTTTTTGCCCTTCAACGATGGTATAGGCGCCCCGCCCTTCCATGATGAAACGTAATGCAGATGAAGAATGAGCATGCGCCGAGGCGGCTTCACCGGGGTGCATAACCTGCAAACCTGAATAGAGCCAGCCAACTGCGGCCGCAACATCTTGTCGACCTGGATTATTTAAATAAATGACCCGACGCCCCGCTTTTTCTGGGGTAACCAACTCAACCGAGCGTAGTACGTGCTCACGTAAATCATGGTAGCGCCATAACACAGGAACTGATGAAGACTGCGGCTGCCAAGGCTCTATTTTGTTCGCAACCGTCCATAATGCGCCGGTTTTCAAATCAGCTAATTGTTTGTAATACTCAACCAGCTCTGGAGTATCAGCAACATCAGCACGCCCTGCTATATTTTCTCTATATTGATCATGCGATTGGGTACCCATTGTTTCCTCCTAATAGCCATTACATTTAGCGATTTTTTGCTTGTTGTATCAGTTGTTGGCGCCCGTATTCATAAGGTGCTGGCCAACTCACCGTGTTCCAACCAAATCGAGCACACTCATGTAGTAACCAAGCAGGATCAGCCAGTAATGGGCGGGATAGCGCACACAGATCAGCGCGCCCTGAAGCAATAATACTGTTGACCTGATCAGCATCAGTAATCGCGCCAACAGCAATAACCGGCACATCACCTTCATTGCGAACACGATCGGCCATCGGTGTTTGATACATACGTCCATAGACTGGCTGCTGTAGTGGAGAGACTTCCCCAGAAGAGCAATCAACAATGTCAGCACCAGCCTGATACATGGCTTGGCCTATGAGAACTGCCTCATCAACTGTTGTACCACCATCAACCCAGTCAGTAGTAGAAATACGTACAGAAAGAGGTTTATCCTCTGGCCATACTTGACGAACAGCACTCACGACAGCGAGAGGGAAACGTAGACGGTTTTCGAGCGTACCGCCAAAATTGTCGGTGCGGTGATTTGCCAATGGTGAGATAAAGCTTGATAGCAAATAACCATGCGCAGCTTGCAACTCTAGCCAATCAAAGCCTGCTTCATCGGCACGTTTTGCAGCTGCGACGAATTGGTCAATGATCTCCGCCATCTGAGACTCTGTTAATTCACTAGGTACCTGTGAAATATTCACTAAATAAGGCAATGCAGATGCGCTGACTAAAGGCCAGTTCCCAGATTTCAATGGATGGTTTTCTTGTTCCCAACCACGCTGCGTGGAACCACGACGTCCCGCGTGCCCTAGTTGAATACCAATTTTGGCATCCGTTTTTTGATGTACAAACTGTGTTACCGATCGCCAAGCATCCACTTGTTGAGAATTCCAAATACCGGGGCAACCTTCAGTGACTCGTGCTTGAGGAGAGATCGCGGTCATTTCTGTCATGATCAGGCTAGCACCACCTAATGCACGGCTACCGATATGTACCAAATGAAAATCACTGACTAAGCCATCCGTTGCGCAATACAGTAACGTTGGTGAAGCAATAACTCGGTTCTTCAACTCAACACCACGCAAACGGTATGGCGTTAGCATTGGTGGTATCTGCTGCGCAGCAGGAGCTAAATCCACACCTGATTTTGCTGCAAACCAGTTTTCGTAATTTTGTAGCCACTGCGAGTCACGAACACGTAAATTTTCATGAGAGATGCGTTGAGAGCGTGTCAGTAATGAATAAGCAAATTGCTCTGGCTCAAGGTTTTCATAACGACTCACATTTTCAAACCATTCTGTTGAGTTACGTGCAGCGTTTTGAATTTTTAGTACTTCCACACTCCGTACTTTTTGATAGTGCTCTAATCCTTTGCGCAAATCACCACCAGTTGCCTTCAGGCTTTCAGTAAGCTCAATGGCATCTTCAAGTGCTAATTTAGTTCCTGAGCCAATGGAAAAATGTGCGGTGTGAGCAGCATCTCCCATGAGCACAACGGGAACATCTTTCCCATCGGTTGGTGTTGTCCAATGTACCCAATTTTCACAGATCACCCGAGGGAAGCGGATCCAAATCGCTGCTCCACGTAAATGAGCCGCATTGGCTATCAATTTCTCACCCTCTAACCATGGTGCAAAAAGCTTTTCGCAATAGGCAATACCATCCTCTTGCGACATTTGATCGATGCCAGCTTTGAGCCAAGTTTCTTCTGTTGTTTCAACAATAAATGTCGATAAGCCTTCTTGGAACTGGTAAGCATGGACTTGAAACCAACCATGTTCATTTTCTGCGAAAAGGAAGGTAAATGCGTCGAAGATCTTCTTAGTACCTAACCAAACAAACCGACAACGACGCTGATCAATGTCAGGTTTGAACACATTTTCATAACGTGTACGCACCGCGCTATTGATCCCATCAGAGGCAATAATAAGATCGGCGTTATATTGTCGAGCAATTTCTTGATCGTCGGTCACCTGAGTTTCAAAAACGAGCTCAACCCCAACGTCTAAACAGCGGTCTTGTAAGATATTGAGTAATTTTTTACGCCCGATCCCAATGAACCCATGACCACCACTCCGATTACATTCACCTTTAAAGTGGATATCAATATCATCCCAATGACTAAACTCAGCAGAAATAGTTTCAGCTGAAACTGGATCTGCTTTGCGCAAATTGCTGAGCGTAGCATCAGAAAAAACCACGCCCCAACCAAACGTGTCATATGGACGATTGCGCTCCACAATGACCACACGATTTTGTGGGTTTTGTAATTTCATCAGCAACCCGAAGTAAAGCCCTGCTGGTCCACCACCGATACAAACGATATTCATACAGTTTCTCCTTTGTTGCGTCGTGCCATCACACAGGTTGCTGCTGGGTTAAGGCGTGATATAGCTCATCAGGGATTGCTATGGCCTGATGCGTTTCTAAAGACGTCGTGACATAAGTTTGAGTGACTTGCATACGCAACTCCCCTACATTACTGGTACAGACCTGACGCAACGTAATTGATTTGCGTCCAATGCGCTCAACCTGCAACTCCAGTTGAACATCATCGCCCATCCGACTAATCGCTTTGAATTCAGCCTCTAAATGTACGGTAGGTAGGCCAAAACGCTGATCAAGAATGTAACCCGCAAAACCTTGAGGAAGCAGTTCGTCCACCCAACGCTCTAATAGGTTGTTAAACATAATGAAATACTGTGGGTAAAATACGATCCCCGCAGGATCGCATTCAGAAAATAGAATCTTATGTGGTCGAGTAAATTTCAGTAGGCTCATTATGTTTTCCTTATTCCATCGCCAAACGCTGGCGGCATTTGCGCAATTCGTTGCCATGTTCATCAGCCAGAGCAGCTTCACGCAGTTCTCGCAAATCAGCAGGAACCAATTGAGCGCCATAACTATCGACAATATCCATTAATATCTGGAAGTTACGTAAGCCTCGCGCATGAGTATCGCTATAACCTTTCACCACCCGCTGACACTGGGCAATTTCAGTCGCTAAAGCCGGATTAGTTTGCGCGGCTTTTAAAACTGCCGATAACCACTGCTCAATACGCTGAGTTTCTAATTGATAGCGCAATGTTGTACGACGCCCACGTCGCCAAGCTGCGAGTAGATATAACTGTAAGAATCCCCCCAGTGAACTGGTAGTGATTGTGCGTCCCTTTTGTGTAAACTTGCGAAGCGCTTTGTGTATCCAATGTGGTCGCATTAACCACTTACCTAAATTTTTGGGAAGGGTTTCGCAAATCTCTTCAATACGTGGATGCATAAATTCATTGATATCGAGCAGTTGGTTATCATTAGCGCGTACTTCATTACGTACGCGTTGAAAACGGCTGTGTCGAATTTTTAAATCGGCAACACGAATGGTGTCCTCGTATGACATCCACAGTGCTAAATGGCGCACTAATGCACGCTGCAAGCGTTCATCATTGCCGCCTTGTTGGCTAAACAATTTGATTAAACGATCTAAATAAAGAGAGGCATATGCGGGATCTTGGTAATCAATTAAACGGCGTACTCCCTCCCTAGCTAAATAGTGAGTGTGTTGAGGGAACTCATGTTCAATACGTGCCAATAATTGGACAACTTGCTTATTTTTCGGGTTAAAAGGTGCCGATTCTGCACTTTGTGGTTTATGAGCTTCCTCGGGGTGAGCCGCCATTTCAGCGCCAAGAGAGAAAGCACGTAAGCTTGGCTTAACACCAACACCACCACGCACAATGGTTTCTTCAAATTGCGCACGACTAAACGGAAGGACTCCAGCACCAAATAATGCGCCAAATAATACTGCACTGATCACACTGCCACTTTCCTGTGCAGCTTTCTCCATATCGAAATGGATGAATTGGCGCGCTGCAAGACTCGCATGACGGATCAATGCTTGACTATCAACACGCCCATCACCCATGGCGGATTTTTCAGCGATAGAGTAGACACGGTGTGTTGAACTAATCAGTGTGGTACGCTCTGGTGTCACAAAACCACGCTGTACTGCTCTGCCAGCTTCCATCAATTCTGATGCAAGCACAACATCCACATCGCCGGGCATTGGCATGAGTGCGAGTACAGGTTTTGGCGTGAGAGGGTTCTCTGCACCAGGGAATAATTCAACATAATAAATAGTTGCGCCAGTACGTTGCGCAACCCCTGGAACCGAAGTGGTTTGCGCAAAGTAACCATTTTCTTCACCTAGATTGACTATCCAATCAGCGAGCACGCCACCACCTTCGCCGCCCATCGCTAAAATCGCTATTTTAATGGGTTGTAATGCAACCATGTGTTTCTCCTTAGAAGCTCAGTTGCTCACGACGACGTGTGTCACGACGTTGCAAATAGCCAATAAACCAGCCGCGAACACGATGACGTAATTTGTCCCAGCCATTTGGATTAGTGATAATCTGTGCTTTGAAAAAAGAAGGACAAAGAACTGCGGCATGGGAAACTTCACCGCAAAGGCCACAACCAACACAGCTGTCCATCACTGTTGCCACCGGATCTGTACGTAATGGGTCTGGGTTTGGCTTAATCGATAAAGAGGGGCAACCAGATAAGCGAATACATGAGTGATCCCCTGTGCATGTATCTGGATCTACACCGAAACGCTCGCGAACCACGCGTTTACCCGCTGCAACATCACTACGCACTTTTTTCTTTTCACGACGCTGTTTATTCAACATACATTCGCTTTGCGCAATCAGCACTTTAGGGCCTTTTTCTTGAGTTGTTAGTGCTTCGCGTAATGTATTAGTCATGGTTTTTAAGTCATAAGTACGCTTAATGGTTTTGACCCATTTAACACCGACGCCTTTTACGGCTTTTTCTATCTCATGACCTGTGCTGCGCGTTGGATTCAATGCTGTTGATGACAAAATATCTTGCCCACCAGTCGCAGAGGTATAACTGTTATCGATGACGATAGTTAAATTGTCGCTACGGTTAAACACGCTATTAGCAATCCCGCTGGTTAAACCGTTATGCCAAAAACCCCCATCCCCCATTACTGATATGGCTCGCTTATCCGCTTGAGCATTTAGCGCAGCCGCTCCTGCGCCACCTAGGCCATAGCCCATAGTGGTATTTCCTAAGTTGAAAGGCGGTAGAATAGAAAATAGATGACAGCCAATATCCGCACTAACGTGGTGTTCACCTAACTCACGTTCGACTAATTTCATTGCGGTAAAAATTGGTCGCTCGGGACAACCGGTACAAAACCCTGGTGGGCGCGAATGGACGGTTTCATCCAAAGTGGGTTCCGCTGCGTTGATATATTCAGGCTCTTCAGCAGCATCTGTCTGTGGGGCGGCTACCGTAATTGTAGGTATACGGATTTGTTTTGCGGCAGCTTTTACTTGCGGTTCAATCTTGCCATATCTTTCTAAAAAAGAACGAATACCAGCTAAAACGGTGGCTGTATTGTACTCACCTGCCATGGGTAACATGTCTTTGCCATGTAACCCAATGTCGATATTGCGTTGACGTAAAATGTTAGCCACATTTTGTTCAACAAAATTCGGTTGTCCTTCTTCAAGAACTAAAATTGACTTTTTATTACGACAAAAACGTTCAAATTCATCGTCAATAAGCGGGTAAGCTACGTTCATCACATACAATGGAATTTTGCTATTACCAAATACATCCGCTAGACCAATTTGGTTTAATGCACGGATCAAGGTGTTATAGCAGCCACCTTGTAAAGCAATGCCAACATCATCGCTATCTTCAGCAAAAAATTCATTCAATTGACGCTCTTGAATAAATTTCACAGCCGCAGGCCAGCGAGCTTCTATTTTTTCTTTTTCATGCAGGAAACTTGCCGGAGGTAATACAATACGGCTGACATCGCGAGTTGGATTTTCTAATGCATCTTTTACGGTAAATTTAGGATGCTGATTATCGGAACAAATAAATTGCCCATGAACATGGCAAGACCGAATACGCATCTGCAACATAACGGGTGTATTGCTCGCTTCAGAAAGATCGAATCCATCTTTTACAGCTTGAACAATTGACGGTAAATTAGGACGCGGATCAAGTAACCACATCTGTGATTTCATTGCAAACGCATGACTACGTTCCTGCATAATCGAGGAGCCTTCGCCATAATCTTCACCGACGATGATCAAGGCTCCACCCAGTACACCACCTGAAGCCAAGTTAGCCAGTGCATCAGAAGCAACGTTAGTACCTACTGTTGCTTTAAATGTCACAGCACCTCGTAGTGGATAATTGACCGATGCCGCAAGTGTTGCAGCAGCAGTCGCTTCACTGGCACTATTCTCAAAACGGATACCATAATCAGATAAAATATCTTGTGCATCAGCAAGCACATCCATTAAATGCGAGATAGGCGCACCTTGATAGCCTGCCACATAAGAAACACCGGATTCTAATAAAGCTTTGGTGACTGCGAGGATCCCCTCACCACTAAAAACTTCACCTTCCCCTTGCCGTAATTTCTGCACTTCTTGTACAAACGATCGCTCAGCCATTTTAACCTCACAATGAACGTCAGAACGTTGTTATCATTTTTGCGTTTCTTTCTTGTATCTTTTTTGTTACCAAAAGGTCAATGCATGATTAATCATGTATATTAGATTTCTGCAAAGAGTGGATAAGCCCTGCATTGATTGGACAAAAACCAGTAAAAACAATAAGGAAATACGATTTATATCGAGGAAGGAAAATAGAAGAGAACAATAGGACTATGAATAAACGATTAGCTCACTTAGTCAAAAACACCACTAATAACCATAGTTAAGCTAGTGTTATAGTGTAATAATCTAAAATAAATGAATAAACATCATTATTAATTTAACGTTAGCTTATAAAGGCAACAGAATATAAGAATAAATATGATTTATCATGAATATTTCACCATTATATAATTCAAATAGCTTTATTTTTTATACTGATAACACCATCACATTAACTAATATTGGGGGATTTTTTTGCATTTTATGGATAGTTTTTGCACACAACTACCTATGTCTACCACATCATTCGTGCTATGTTCGAGACACAATAGTTACAAGTATTTTAATAAAATGTTAACAAAACGAGCTCTATTTCGCATTGTCATTCCTTGAAAAAGGCTTATGGATAAATAAAAAAAGAATGGATCAGGCACTGCGTAAATAAAGCCTCTATTCTGAATAATTCAAGGTGCAGCTAGGCGACAAGTGAATGAGTCGCTAGGAGCATACATCAGTATGTGATGAGCAGCGAATGAGCGTAGTCAACACACTGCAACTTGAAGTATGACGAATATATAACAATAAATAGCCTGACGAATTTATTTGGAGGTCCTACGATGTTGAGCAACTCGTGGTCCCAATCATCTGCACCCCAGATTGAAAATCAGCTCTGTTCAACAGAGCGTTTGCTATTTACTTCGGCTGATCCTGAAGAGATCAAATCTATGGTTGGCCGAGTGATGAAACCACACCAGTTTAATTTACTTAACCCACATCAACGCCTAGATGCTCGCATGCACTATATCCCAATGGGAGATATTTCATTGAGCCGCCTGCGTTATGGTGCTGATGTACGGATTGCCCCAGGCCAACTAGAAGATTTTTTTCTGGTACAAATGCCACTTTCCGGAAGCGCAGTGATTGAAAGTGGCGGAAAGCGATTAGAATCAACACCTCATATGGCATCATTACTCAGCCCAGAAGAATCAACGAGTATGTGTTGGAATAGCGATAACGACCAGTTCATGTTACGTATTTCACGTTCATTATTAGAGCGCTCACTCGTTGGACAACTCGGACATACTTTAGATAAGCCTTTAGTATTTGAATTAGGGTTTGAATGGCAATCTTGTATTGCATGGCGAACCCTAATGAATTATTTGATTGAATGCGCTACAGGCACTCCCGATCTTTTACAACATAAATTGATTATCTCTCAAGTTGAACAATTAGTATCTGTCACTTTGTTATCAACTCAATCCCATAATTATACGGAAGATCCCGGAACTCGACGTGCCACGATCCGTCCAAGGCATGTTAGGCGTGTGCAGGAGTACTTAGAAGCCCATGCTCACGAGCCAATTACGGTAGAACAGCTCGCACATATCGCAGGTGTTAGCCTTCGCAGTTTATATGCAGGGTTTAAAGAATTTCTAGATATCAGTCCTATGCAATATTTACGTGACTTACGAATGGAACGCGTACGTTCTGAATTACTTTCTGGCGAAGCAGTCAGTGTTGCTGGTGTCGCGCTACGGTGGGGTTTTGCACATATGGGGCGTTTCAGCGCTGAATATAAGCAACGCTACGGTGAAACGCCAAGCCAAAGCATAAAAAAGACTTAATTGTTGCACCTCAATAAAGGCTTCTCTTTATTACGTAAGAAAAGCCTTCATCCTTTGCTATTACATGAGACTATACCCTAAATAATTTAAGGTGCAGCTAGGCGACAAGTGAATGACTCACAGAGAGCCTACATATAGTAGATGACTAGTACGAATGAACGTAATCAACAACGCTACAATTTGAAATATCACGAGTATAGCCCAGTAATCACCTTACTGGGCTACGTCATATTAGAAAGGAATCGAGGCCTTTAAGTAAAGCTGTGAGCCTTCAGGACGATTTCTCACTTCGAAATCTTTTTCCCATTTAGCCGTAAATAGCCAGCCTTGCTGGTTAGCATAACGAATGGATGGGCCAATCGAATAAGCACGAGCCTTACCTTGTGCTGAATTAGGACCACTATCATCCGTTGTTTGTAGGAAAGCATAGCCCCCCACACCAGCAACCCAGCCATTTCCAAAACCCCAGCCCAGTGCATAATCAGCATGAAATGCCTGACCTGAACGCGTTTTTGTCTCATCATTACGGAAGTTAAAATCATACATCATCTTTAAGTCCGCATTTACACCTACGGGTGGAATATAGCTAATTGCCCAAACAGGTTGAATGGTCCAATAGTTTTTACCTAAGCTAGATGGGTCAGTTTTACTGTATTTACCTGTTGGTGTAAAAGTATCTAATCCAATAACATAATGTAAATCAGCGGATGGGTGATAACCTAACCCTGCCCCCACCGTAATATCACCAAGGCCACGACTGGTTTCTTTATGGCCCGCCGCTTTTGCCGTAACATCCAGTAATGGAATAACCGTATGAACAACAAAGTCACCGTTCAATATTTTTTGATCAGTTACCCAAATCAAACGTGGTGCTAATACATTCACGTTCACGCTAAAACCTGGGATAGGTACTTTATTTCCTTTATTATCTCTGACGCTGTCATAGTGTGCATTCCCCGCGTACATCAATACATGCAGCCCCGGTGGAGGCAATGCCCCTGACATAAAGTTTTCTAATCCATCCGGATAGATACCTAATCCACCGCCTTCAGTTGCCATCGCACCGAACGAAAGTGCACCTAAACATGAACCTGCTACCAACTTACTGATCATTCTTTTATTCATCATTTATCCTGCCATAGTGGTTGCGGTAATTGCTGTGTTTGTCTTTGCTTGTTATGGTGTACATTCCGTTGCACTTATAGTTACTTCCTACGTTTTACTGCTAATTTTTGTGCAACAAGATAGCCAGATCCCCCACCTAAACCGGGGCCTGGATGTGTTGATGCGCCAATGTGGAAGAGATTTTTGACTGCTGTTTGATGTGTTTTCGTTTGTCCTGTGGCAGCAAATGGGCGTAACCAGAAAAACTGATCAGGAGAACAGGTTCCTGAATAGGGGTCGCCGCCAACAAGGTTACAATTATAATTTTCAAGATCAGCCGGAGAGATTGCAGTTCGGCCTACAATCAATGATGAGACTCCGGGCATGACTAGCTCTAGACGTTGTTGAATACGATCGGCAACAGCTTCTCGCACTTCATCGTTCCAAGTACCATCTGCGGGTATATTAATGAGCCCCGCAGCATCACCTTTTAATTGCCGAGGCAGCTCTTGCATCTGGATCCATAAGATCCAACCACCTTCTGGTGCACGGCTAGGATCAAGCGCCGTTGGTTGGCCAATACCGAAAGTCGGTTTATCCGGCAAATAACCGTTGTTTGCTTGCGTCACAGACAAGCAAACTTGTTCCATACTTTCCGTAAAGTGTACCAGTGGAACATGCAATAATTCAGGATTGCACCATGGTGGTGGGGCACTCAAGGCAAAGTGAATTTGCATGCCTGCTCGCCCATAGCGATACCCTTTTGCTTTTTGCCTCACTTGCTGTGGCACATCGTCAAGCAAACTGCCGTATAGCTGTGTTGGAGTGACGTTGCACACCACGCTCTGTGTCGCCAACAACACTTGACCGTTAACTTTCACACCAGTTGCACGCCGTTGCTTTCCTGTGCCTTCAGTGATGATTTTTTCCACATTCATGGAGGTTTGTAATTGCCCACCATGCTGTTCAATAACGCGAGAAAATGCCTCGACAATGCGATAACTACCGCCTTTTACAACAGGCATTCCACCGGCAACCACCGCTGCAAAGGTTAATTTACCAATTAATGCCGAACTTGCTTCATCAGGTCCTAAACCTGTATGCAACACCCATGGCGCCATCAAGGCACGGCTAAAATCATGCTGTAACTCACGTTCAGACCAGCGCCTAAAGCTTTCGACCCCTGCTTTAGCAAAATCGAGTAGCCCATCGACACCGCGTTTACGCCATTCACTGAACAATAGCTTTAGCATGCTGCCGCTGTAAGGGTTCTGTCCGAGCAAGCCAAAAGTCAAAGAGGCATCTTCACTAAACAATTTTTCTGCCATTTGCCGGAAAACTTGCCCATCACCTTCTGCCACTTGATCTAACTGTTTTGCCGCTTCAGTAATATCGCGTTTTAATGCTATCGACTGCCCATTCGGTTGTACTAATCCAGTTGAATAGTCACATTGAGCAAATTCTAGCCCTTGCTGTTTTAAGTAAGGTTCGAGTTCTTGGTAGCCAGGACTACCAACAAATAACGAATACCAACAAGAAAGCACATCGTGGGTGTATCCCTCATAGAGATTTTCGGTGCGAATACAACCACCCAATCTATCATTGCGCTCTAACACTAAGACCGATTTTCCACGTACCGCCAATAAGGCGGCACACATTAAGGAGTTCATACCACTCCCTACGACAATCACTTGGGGGTTAGATTGCATCGCCATACATCACCCCACCAATGCAAGAACACGCAATGGGCTACCAGAACCCCCTTCAATTTTTAATGGCGCAGCAACGATAACAACCCCCGTTGCTGGCAATTGATCGAGATTTTTCAAGCACTGTAGGCCATACTTATTATTACCATGCATCAACGTATGACATGGGTAAGGGATCGGCCAGCTATAGGATTGGCCTGCGTCGGTATTAATAGTTTCAACACCAAATCCTTTCACATCACGTTGATGAATTAACCATTCGACGGCTTCTTGTGAAGGACCCGGTGTATGTGCTCCATCTTCACGCATATTGACGTAAGCTTCTGGGTTATCGGCTTTTTTAGACCAATCTGTTCTCAATAGTACCCATGCCGCTGCGGGAATTTTCCCGTGTTGAGCCTCCCACTTTTGTAAAAAATCAACGGTTAATACCCAATCGGCGTTTTCCGCCACCTCTTTACTGGCATCAACCACTACAGCAGGGGCAATAAAATGCTGTAATGGAATAGTGTCGACGGTGTTGTTCGCCTGATCTTTGCCACTAATCCAATGAATGGGAGCATCAAAGTGGGTTCCTGTATGCTCCCCACAACTAAAGTTGTTCCAATACCATGCAGGGCCGTTCTCATCGTAGCGAGAGATTTGCTCCATGCTAAATGACCATACCTGACCAAACTGTTCAGGTAGCTGCAATGCCGGAAATGACGGTGACAATGTTTGAGTCAGATCGACAATGCAAATTTGGCCTTTTTGTAACTGTGTCGCGAATGACATTAAGGTTTGCTGGTTCATAGTGTCTCCTGCGCTTATTGCGCGTCATGTAGGGCAGTAAAGCTACCGCCGTGGAAAACTAAAGGTTTACCTGCCTCGCTACCAATGCGACGCACATGACCAACCATTAATAAGTGGTCACCGATATGATCTTGTTTGTGGTTTTCACACACGAGTGTGGCAATAGCTCCTCGTAATGCAGGCATACCTTCTGGCGTGATGTGCACAGCAACATTTTCAAACTTGTTGGTGATCCGTGGGTTAGCAAAGCGTAATGCAAGCTCTTGGTGATCTTTACCCAGTATATTGATGGTGAAGTGCGTACAATCACGGAAGACATCTAAATTGGGTGAATGATTAACTAAGCTCCATAAAACCAAAGGAGGATCGAGGGATAGCGAAGCAAATGAGTTGATAGTCAACCCAACATCGCGGCCATCGGCAGTACGCGTCGTGACAATCGCAACCCCTGTTGGGTAGCATCCCAACAGGTTACGCAATACTTTCGATTCAAACTCGGTATGTCCCCATTCGCTCTCACGCATTGTTATATCCTCTGCAATCATCGACATACATCTACCCTCTCTTGTTATGACGCTCGCGCATCTTCCGTCATTAATGATTGAATGTAGGCATCACAAGCGTGCCCATCTTTCCACCAAGGAAATAGCACTGGAGGATAGTTAAACGCATTTGCGATTGTGTGTGATAAGGCTGGCAGCTGTTGTGCTGCTCCCAATAAATTGAGGATATGTGGCTCTGGTGGGGCTAACAGAGAGTTAGTCCATTCAACCACATGACGCCCATATTTCCAGAATTGCTCAAAGGTGTCGTTCATCCATTGAGCAGTAAATGGCTTGTCACCATGGGCGAGGATCGCATCATAGTAGACTTTGCACGCTTTAGTGGCGTTGTTTGACCCTTGTCCTGTTAGAGGATCATTGGTTACCAATGCATCCCCTAAACCAAACACTTGTTTGCCTGAAGGCAGTGTCAGTACTGGCTTACGAACGGTAGGTGCAAATCGACCAGCTAATATCCCGTTATCATCCGTTAACTCAATATGACGGCAACGTTCAGCCTCCCACGGTAGATAGGTATCAAGGATTTTTTTACTGTATGCTAAATGCTCTTGTGGTGTTCTTGCTTCATTCCACTGATCCATTGGCCCGCCGGGGATCCCTTCAAACACCATGATATGGCAGGCACCCGTGGTGGTCAGTGATGGAAACACAAAGTATTCACCAACACCGGGGATCAAATTAAAAGAAACTTGTGAGAATTCAGGTGTTGGGGTCATACCATGTACATAGGTTAACGCCAATGCACGCTGCGGTTTATCATAAGGAGAACGTGTTGCATCACGTTCTAATAATTTAACAATTTCCCCTTTTCCGCCCGCCAGCACAACCAAATCATGGGTCTCAGCTAATTTTTCTAACTCAGCGACCCCCACATCCTCAATGCGTAAATTACCGCCACGTGCCGCAAACAGCTCCATCCAATATGGCATTTTGATCCGCTGATCGACCGCCTGTGCGTAATTATCGAGACGCGAACGCCATGTAATTGCTTTCTCACCACATTTTTCTGGATTTGGTATCGTAAAACCAATACCTTCTACAGGCGGGCACTCTTCTTCCCAAAAGTTAATGCCAAGGTCACGCTCAAATTGCAGTGAGATATCAAACATGCATTGGCTTGACATCACGCGGCCATTCTTAACATCATCGGGTGTTCTGTTTGTCGCAACGGTCACTTGATAACCTTTATCTAATAGGCCAAGAGCCAATGGCATCCCCGCCTGACCACCACCTACGATCGCTATACTACGCATAGTTATTTCCTCAATACTGTTTTACAAAATGAAGGCTACCGAGGGTTACTCAGCAAGACGTGGAATTGCGGGTTTGGCTTGTTCTGGGCCCATAGTGGAGTAACCACCATCAACCGCGTAATCAGCACCAGTGACAAAACTGGCAAGGTCAGACAATAAGAAAGCCACCACTTGAGCGACCTCTTCAGGATCACCTACACGTTTTAGTAAGTGATAATCGGCAGCAACGCGGTCTGTTTTTTGACGATCGCCCCCAGTGATTTCATCCATCACACGAGACCATGTCCAACCGGGAGAAACTGAATTCACTCGAATACCATCTGCCGCATAATCCATCGCTTGGCTGCGAGTCACTTCGAGCATGGTGGCTTTGGAGGCAGGGTAGAGCCAACGTCCTGTTTGTGCGACGGAAGAAGAGATACTGGTAAAGTTAACAATCGCCCCTTTACCTGCTTGTACAAAATGAGGTTGAGCGAATTGTGCCGCCATGACTGCACTCACAACATTAATATTTAAAGCGGTGAGCCAATCCTGTCTTGTGGATGACTGGCCTTCATCAAGATAAGTTGCGGCCAGATTGACTAAAAAATCCAGTTGACCGTATTTTTGTGCAACACGATCAATTCCCAATTTCAGCTGCTGATCATCAGTAATATCAACAGCCAAAAAATCAATATTTGGCTCTGATTGAGCAACTTTTTCACCATTGGTTTGGTCAATATCAAAAATCGTGACCTTAACACCATAAGAACTCAATACTTTGGCAACAGTCGCCCCGATCTTAGTTGCACCACCCGTGACAATGGCTATTTTGCTATTCAAACCTTTCATTTGCTGTGCCCTCTTTGCGCTCATTCGCTCACAATAAATTCACAATTAATTAACATGAGGCATGATTACGTAAAAAAGAGAAAAAGCTGTAGCCGCTGTATGCAATGATTATCCATACAGCGCGATAATTTTAGATTTAAAACGATGATATTATTGGATAAATATCCAATTTAAGCACTGGATATCCAATTTACGAAAACTGTGATTGATGAAGGGAAATGGCGACCATCAAAAAAAGAGCACCATTGCCATTAACAATAGTGCTCTTAATGAGGAGCTTAATTTATTTCTTTTTAATTAATAATGGTAATAATAATGCAGCCGATAACAAGGTTGCCATGATCATGGCCATAAAGAAGCCATTCCAGCCTGTGCTCTCAATGATCTTAGCCAATGGATAGCCCGCTAATGCCGCCCCTAAATAGCCAAATAACCCAACAAACCCTGTTGCCGCTCCAGCTGAATCTTTATGGGAGGCTTCCGCGGCGGCCATACCAATCAACATTTGTGGACCAAAAATAAAGAATCCAACAAAGAAGAAGCATACGGATATCAACAAATAGCCCATTTCAGGAAATAGCCATAAGAAAGCAGCAACAACACCAATGCCAATCATAAAAATGATGTTCATTGGCGTTCGATTTCCTTTAAAGAAAAAATCCGATCCCCAGCCTGCAACTAAGGTGCCAATAAACCCTCCAATTTCTAAGAAAGAAAGTGCAGAGTTCGCCTTAATCAAATCATATCCATATTCTTCAACTAAATATAAATTAGTCCAATCATTTAATCCAATACGCACAATGTAAACAAGAATATAGGAAGCCGCTAATAACCAAACATATTTATTGGTAAAAATATATTGTACTAATATCGGCCAAAGTTTTAATTTCCGGCTAGAAGCTTCTTGTTGTAATTCGAGTTGGTCATTACGCCAATGCCCAACTGTGGGTAGCCCCATCGTAGATGGCTTATCACGTAAGCGTAAGCAAACAAATAGTCCGATCACAATGGCTATTACCCCTGGAATATACATACCATAGCGCCAACCATAATGTACCGCCAAACCACCTGCTAATAATGGAATAATCGCCCCACCCACGTTATGTGAGGTATTACAAATAGACCACCACAGGCCACGCTCATTACGTGAATACCATGAAGTTAATGATTTAGAGCATGGCGGCCATCCCCAACCTTGGAAAAAAGCATTTAATATCCAAAAGAAGGCAAATAACCACAAACTTGAACTCATGCCAAAAAAGATATTAATAAAACCAGTAATGATTAGGCCAACCCCCATGAAAAAACGAGGGTTTGATGCATCACTCATAATACCCGAAGCAAAACGCGATACACCATAAACTAAATAGAATGCAGTGGTTAGAATACCAACATCAGAAATACTAATTCCCAGATCCTTGATCATTTCTGGCATCACGTAATTAAAGCTCTTACGCGTAAAATAGTATGTGGCATATCCTGCATATAGCGCGATCATAATGTGAATGCGCCAATAGCGGTACAAGTCATCAATCTCTTTTTTATCGGTTATCGGCTCTTGGTCAGGCAATGTTTTGATCCATCGAAACATAACATTCTCCTTAATAATAATTTTTATTTTTTGAGTGTTATTTGTATTGATGCAATACATCTAAGGCTTGTTGATGGAGTTCAGGCGTCCCTGCTGCAACAACAGTTTTACCTGAATGCATAGTTAAAGGTTTGCCTTCCCAATCCGTAATTTTTCCGCCCGCACCTTCGATAACAGGTACCAGTGCGCAATAATCCACCTCTCTCATCCCCCCGCTATCAATACTTAAATCGATACGTCCGGTTGCGAGACAAGCATAGGAGTAACAAGCTGCGCCATAGACGCGCCACTTAGTTTTAGGAATGATGTGTTCATAACCAGCACGATGTTCAGGTAGGACAGGTTCAGTATTACTGGAAGACATCAGAGCAAGCTCTAATTGAGTACATTTGCGCGTTTCAATTGGTAGACCATTTAACGTTGAAGGATGACCTTTTATACCAATCCAACGTTCTAAAACCGCGGGGTGTTCGATGATCCCCAGAACAGGCACACCATGGTGGCAAAGCGAAATTAAAGTACCGTAAATCGGGATCCCCGCAATAAATTGCCGAGTACCATCAATTGGATCAATTACCCATGTAAATTCAGATCCCCCTAACTGAAAACCGTACTCTTCACCTAAAATATTATGATCTGGATGAAATGTTTCAATGATTTGACGAATTTCCCGCTCAACGTACTGGTCGATCTCAGTTACTGGGCTTTCGTCATCTTTAGTATCAAAATAAATATGTTCGTAAAGCTTATTTTTTCGATGCTCAGTCAGAATGTAACGAGCTCTATCCGCCGCAATCTGAGCCGCCTGTAAAAAAATACGATAATCCATACTCGCCTCTCTTTTGTTTATTGTTCTTCGTAACAACCGTCTTAGCGATCGAGAAATACTCACTGCCTGATTGTTTTTGTTGTGTTTTTATTGCATTGATTGTTGCTGACAATAACTCATTTACTTTTATTGTGAAATTATTGTTACATTTTTGTTTCAGATTATAGCCTGCGGGATTTTGCTAAGATGATCTTGATGAGTTTCAATAGAAATGGTGCGCAATTCGGCATAACAGCAAAAAAATGCTATTCAAATATCGAAAAATCAGAGAGAGCGAGTCAGTATTAACCGAAAGAACAGAAATAGAGCCATTAAAAAGCGAGACTCGAAAGGCTCGCTAAGATATTAGAAGGGTGTAATCTAAAACTAGGGTCGTTCCAAAATACGAGCACCGGGTCCCTTTCGTCCTAAAACATCATCAGGGTTGCGTAATGGACAGTCACTCAATGATAAGCAACCACAGCCAATACAGTGATCCAGCTCATTTCGCAAACGCGTTAACTGACGAATTCGTTTATCTAAAGAGACTTTCCATTGTGTCGACATTTCCTTCCATTGCTCTGACGTTAATTTGCTATTAGCGGGAAATTTACCTAATGCATCTTGAATTTCTTTTAGTGGGATCCCCGTACTTTGCGCCACTTTGATAATGGCAATATAACGCAAAACGACCGACGGAAAACGCCGCTGATTACCTTGTGTTCTGGTACTTTGAATGAGCCCTTTTGATTCGTAAAAATGCACCGTTGAAACAGGTACACCCGAGCGTTTCGCAACCTCACCAACCGTTAATGCCCTTGTATAATCAATCTTTATTTCGCCACTGCCACGTCTTTTTGTCGCTTTTGTGTCTTTCTCTACCATTTTTAACCACCTACACTTGACCTCAACTTAACTTAAGGTTTTATAGTGCCAGCCTCTGAGTTTGTCAATTCAGTTTATTCCACATTATTTTCCTGCATGAGGTGGTGACAGCGCTTATTAAATGTCATGCAGGCTAACTTAATTTTTAAAGGGGATGGGCTATGCCGTTGATCATTGCCAGAATTTTAGAGAGCAACACACTATGGTTTATCGCTCGATTATTGTTACTGGTTTTATTTATTTCGTCAGGTTTAGCAAAAATTTTTGATTACCAAAACAGCCTGATAGAAATGCGGGCTGCGGGTTTACACCCAGATTGGTTTTTTGCGATTGCATCTGCATTTGTCATGTTAGCCAGCTCAATTTTAGTACTGCTTAATCGCCTACTGTGGCTTGCTACTGGAGCTCTCGCTGTTTTTCTATTTCTTACCATCATTATTGTTCATACATTTTGGCTTTACAGTGGCCCAGAAGCCCAAATTGCCCTGTTTTGGGCTATTGAACATGTCTCCGTTATCGGTGGACTCATGGCTCTCGCCATTGCAGGGCATTTCCGTGATCTTTATTACGCTGTTAAAGCACAGAAAAAGTAGGTACTAATAATGAATAAAACCACCCTTATTACATTAGGTGCGCTGATCATCGCTGCTGGTGGAGGTATAGCTGTTTACACTTCTTACGCACAAGATGGTGAAAAACAACAAGCTGCATATCAATATCCGCCAGTAAAAGTCGCCTTAGCACCTGTTACTCAAGACAGTGCGCCGCGTACATTTTATGGTGTAGGTGAGCTAGAAGCAGGCAGCCAAGTCTTTGTTGCCGCAGAAACTAGCGGACGTATCACCAAAATTGATTTTGAATCTGGGCAGCAAGTCAAAAAAGGCCAATTGTTAGTCCAACTTAATGATGCTGTTGAACAAGCTGATTTAGCTCGTTATCAAGCACAGTTGCGCAATGCTGCACGTCTCTATAATCGAACTCAAACGTTAGCAGCTAAAAATTTAGTTGCGCAAGCACAAGTTGATAGCACTCTAGCAGAACGTGATATTGCCCAAGGGCTGATCCGTCAGACTCAAGCGTTGATTGCGCAAAAAGCCATTCGTGCCCCTTTTGATGGCACTATAGGTATTCGTCAAGTACATGAAGGACAATACCTGAGTCCCGGTGAGGCAATTGCCAGTTTAGTTGATACTAAGACATTGAAACTCAATTTTTCCCTTGATGAACAAGCGTCTCCCGAATTGCATATCGAGCAAATTGTTGATATTCATGTTGACGCCTACCCAGAAAAAACCTTTCCAGCACGCATCAGTGCTATCGATCCTCTCGTCGGCAAGTCGCGCACCATACAATTGCAAGCCACCCTTGAAAATAGTGATGGAGCGTTAAAAGCAGGTATGTATGCCAATGTTAATGTGGTACGCCAAGCTGCCAGCCAAGTTCTGACAATACCTGAAACCGCCGTCACCTATACCGCTTATGGCGATACGGTATTCGTGGTAGAAGGCAATAACGATGCAATGACCGTCAAACAAGTGTCAGTGAAAACAGGTCAGCGTTGGAATGGAAAAATTGAGATTGAACAAGGCTTGAAGGCGGAAGATAAGGTCGTTACCTCTGGACAATTGCGCCTTAATAATGGCTCCGCAATTACCCCAGTCGCACAAGATACGTTAACTGAAACACCGGTTAATCCTCATCAAGGCTCCTAAGGAGGCGCAATGAAATTTACAGATATTTTTGTTCGCCGCCCTGTGTTAGCACTGGTAGTGAGTTCACTCATCGTATTGATGGGGCTATTTGCCTTAAGTAAGCTGCCTATTCGCCAGTATCCACAACTGGAAAGCTCCACGATTACTATCACAACCCAATACCCCGGCGCATCAGCCAATCTTATGCAGGGTTTTGTGACTCAACCTATTGCGCAAGCTGTTTCATCGGTTGAAGGCGTGGATTATTTATCGTCATCATCGGTACAAGGTAGTAGCTTAGTCACCGTAAGAATGGAGCTCAATCGTGATTCAACCCAAGCACTTGCGCAAGTCATGGCAAAGGTTAATCAGGTACGCTACAAGTTACCAAAAGAAGCTTATGATCCTGTTATTGAACTCTCTTCCGGCGAATCAACGGCTGTCGCTTATATTGGGTTTTCCAGTACCACACTGTCTATCCCTGCATTAACCGATTATTTATCTCGTGTTGTTGAACCTATGTATTCATCCATAGATGGGGTTGCAAAAGTTCAAGTATTCGGTGGACAGCAACTCGCGATGCGCTTGTGGTTAGATGCCGATAAATTAGCAGGCAGAGGCCTATCAGCGGCAGATGTCGCTCAAGCCGTAAGACAAAATAACTACCAAGCCGCCCCGGGTAAGGTGAAAGGCGAATATGTTATTTCTAACGTCTATGTGAATACTGACCTCACCAATGTGGCCGAATTCCAAGACCTCGTGATCCGTAATGATGGTAACGGGTTGGTTCGTTTACGTGATGTAGGAACAATTGAATTGGGAGCCGCATCCACTGAAACGAGTGGTTTGATGAATGGTGAACCGGCTATTTATTTAGGCTTATTTGCAACACCAACAGGAAACCCGTTAGTGATTGTTGACGGCATGAAACAGTTAATGCCAGATATTATCAAAACTCTGCCACCTAACGTGAAAGTTGAGATGGCATTTGAGACGTCGCGCTTTATCAAAGCTTCTATCGATCAGGTCTTTCACACCCTTATCGAAGCATTACTCATTGTTATCGCAGTTATTTATCTATGCCTAGGTTCCATCCGCAGTGTGATTATTCCTATATTGGCTATCCCATTATCCATGCTAGGTGCTGCCGCCTTGATGATGGCATTTGGCTTCAGTATCAATCTACTCACTTTGCTCGCCATGGTATTAGCGATTGGCTTAGTTGTGGATGATGCGATTGTGGTGGTTGAGAACGTGCACCGTCATATTGAAGAGGGAAAATCCCCCGTACTCGCTGCATTAATTGGCGCTAGGGAAGTTGCAGGCCCCGTTATTGCCATGACGATTACTTTAGCGGCTGTTTATGCGCCTATTGGTCTGATGTCTGGCTTAACAGGCGCTTTATTTAAAGAATTCGCTTTAACCTTAGCCGGTTCAGTTATCGTTTCTGGTGTTGTTGCTTTAACATTATCACCAGTAATGAGTTCATTTATGTTGAATTCAAAACAGAATGAAGGCCGTATGGCGCACATGGCTGAACGATTTTTTAATTTCCTTGCGCACTACTATACAAAAGGGTTGAATTTTTCACTGAAGCATCGCTGGATCACGGGTATTGTCGCGATTACCGTGTTTGTTAGCTTGCCAGTATTATACCAATCAGCGCCCCGTGAACTCGCCCCAGTTGAAGACCAATCCGCCGTTTTAACTGCGATCAAATCACCACAACATGCCAATCTTGAGTATGTTGAACGTTTTTCTCGCAAGCTACACGACGTAATGATGGAGTTACCTGAAACGGAAAGTACTTGGATCATTAATGGTACTGATGGTATTTCAGCCAGTTTTGGGGGAACTAACTTAACCTCATGGGAAGAACGTGAGCGGCCTGCCTCAGCCATACAATCTGACTTGCAGGGGAAGGTCGGGGATGTTGAAGGTAATAGCATTTTTGTTTTCCAATTACCTGCTCTACCTGGCTCTACAGGTGGTTTACCGATACAGATGGTACTTAGGAGCCCACAAGATTATCCAGTACTGTATAAAACAATGGAAGAGATAAAGCAGCAAGCACGTGAAAGTGGCTTATTTATGGTGGTTGATAGTGACCTCGATTACAACAACCCTGTGGTTGAAGTCAAAATTAACCGTTCCAAAGCGAATAGCCTTGGAATTAGTATGCAAGATATTGGTGAGTCGCTGACATTGCTGGTTGGGGAAAATTACATTAACCGCTTTGGTATGGATGGACGCTCTTATGACGTGATCCCACAAAGTGTACGTAGCCAACGCCTCACACCTGATGCGCTCTCTCGCCACTATGTTAAAGCCCAAGATGGCAGCATGATCCCGCTCTCAACAGTCGTTGATATCAATACGCAAATTGAGCCCAATAAATTGACGCAATTTAATCAACAAAATGCGGCTATTTTCCAAGCTATCCCCGCTCCGGGAGTCACTTTAGGTCAAGCAGTCGCTTATTTAGATGATATCGCCAATGAATTACCAGCAGGCTTCAGTCACGACTGGCAATCAGATTCGCGCCAATATAAACAAGAAGGAAACACCCTCGCCTTTGCGTTTATGGCGGCGCTGATCATCATTTATCTGGTTCTTGCTGCACAGTATGAAAGCTTAGTGGATCCCTTAATTATTTTGATCACAGTCCCGCTTTCAATTTGTGGCGCGCTGATCCCACTCGCATTTGGCTACGCCACACTCAATATCTATACCCAAATAGGGTTAGTGACACTGATCGGATTGATCAGTAAGCACGGTATTTTAATGGTGGAGTTTGCGAATGAATTACAAGCACATGAAGGTCTTGATAGACGCCAAGCTATTCTAAAAGCGGCGCAAATTCGTTTACGACCAATCTTAATGACCACCGCAGCCATGGTGATTGGCTTAGTTCCACTACTATTTGCAACAGGTG
This sequence comes from Providencia manganoxydans, assembly GCF_016618195.1. NCBI lineage: Bacteria > Pseudomonadati > Pseudomonadota > Gammaproteobacteria > Enterobacterales > Morganellaceae > Providencia > Providencia manganoxydans. The sequence goes on along the minus strand of NZ_CP067099.1, from coordinate 585,194 downwards.
CTGGTGCCAATAGCCGTTTTGGATTAGGTCTAGTAATTGTAACAGGTATGTTAGTCGGCACGCTGTTCACACTGTTTGTTCTACCTACGATTTATTCACTATTGGCACGTAACCACAGTGCAACCGCATTAACACCTAGACGCTATGAACTTGCTGAAGCAGATCGTCTATTGAAAGAAGATGAGGAGAAGGCATTATGAATCATCGCATAACAGATCGTCATTCAAAAAATAACCGATCCACTAATGATGTCCCTATCAGTAACATGAACAATAGCTTCGCGATGCTAATGATTTACCATGGCGTTACCGATAGCATAGTCAAACCTGAAGCGGAGAGTAGCGTACCTCAATCATATAAAATGAGGAAATAACTCGCCAAAATAGCCGTTTTAATCAACCAGTATGGTAAGCACTATTTTAGCCGACAAAGCACTCGATGATTAAAACTGATCAGTCAAGTCTGAAGCCTCAATTACACGAAAACAAGCACTAAGTATGATTGAGCTTCAGATTCCATAAGTAAGCATGTCTACAAAACCCAACAATTCGAACATACAAAGTAGAAACTTAGATACAGCCCTACAAAAATTCAGCTGAGGAAAACCTGAACAACTTTTCGATTTACTATATTATAATAGTATGAAAATCGAAAAGGAGGTTTTATGACTACTGCAATTAAGAAAGAAAAGATTGCTACTCGCTCCTCCGATAAGCATCTAAAGCTTTCAATCAATAATGAAGGGTCGAAAGTCACCCGGTTAAAAAACATTTTTAATGATATGCTGGATGTTGCTAGTACCAGTGAAGTTGTTTTAAAAAATAATAATCTGTCACAAACTGATGATGATTACGCTATAGATGCAATCATTGAGCTGATCCGTCATAAATACGAAAATTCACCATCCAAAGAGAAACAACGTCTATTAAGACGAGCCAAAAGTAAATCGATGTTTTTAGCTAGACTCAATCAAGATGGTGGCTACTTAAGTTCAGCAGAAACAGCTGAATCATTAGGTATCACAAAAACGATTGTTAGGAATTGGAAAGAGCAAGGGAATTTATTCGCAATTAAGCTTGATAATGAGTTCGTTTACCCAATTTTTCAATTTACAGATGAAGAGCACATTTCCAATAAAGGTGTGCTTAAAGGGCTTCCTGAGTTACTCAAACTGATTAATACATTTAGTGACCGGATGCAGTACTCTTTTTTATGGAAAAAAGGCATGTAGAGCTCAATGGCTTTAAGCCAACTAAAGAAAGTTATACTGTCATTGATGTGCTAAAAACAAATCCAAACTCAGAAGTCATGGAAGAGCTTTATCGCCTAGCGAGATTACATGGATCTCAAGATCCAGCCTAGTACACCTTAAAATTAATCTTCTTCAACCGATACACCTAACTCAAAAACAAGGATGTCCGCTACTTCTTTACCATTACTGAAGTCCCAATCAGTAAACTTAGATTGTTGAGATATTTTCACTATCCCTTTGCCTGAAGGATCACCGTGCCATAAAACAAAACATGGCTCAGTGGTTACATTCGATGGATATTCCATTCCATCAAAGCCCGCATGATGTACGACACGAGCGAGATATTGGATATCTTGTCGTACAGATGTTGTCAGGTCATGAAGAGTTAGACTTATTTTACGTATCAAATCAGAGCTCCGTAATATAGTCAGATCTCTTTCTGTTGTTACAATCCCCATATAATAACCATCAAGATCAGATTCAATTAGGCTCTTATTTTGAAAAACTTCTTTCATCGCTGTTTCAGGGGATGTTGCTAGGTACATAGCCCCAGTTTTTCCATCAACCAAATTAAAACGACAATCAGAACCAGCTTGGTTAAAAAAGACATTACTACCACCATGACTCTCAGATTGAAGTCGGTAATAATCTGAATCAGCTGGTAATGTATGACTACATTCTTTCAGCGTCTCAGGAGCAATTTGCTTAATTTTAGCAACCACTGCTGAATCAGACTTTTGCGAGCTAGCACTCTTAGATTTATTGGCGGTTTTATTTTGTTGCTTCTGGCGGTTTCCCCCTAATTTTGATGTCAGAATCAATTATTCCTTTTATTATTAAATTAAATATATTTAGCATAAGATGGTTCTCTCATTGCTGATAAGTTTAAATACACTGTGCTTGCCCAGAGTATTGTATGGTTGCAATTTCATACTAAATTGCGGCCTATATCATAGCCAAATTTGGCTAAATATTAATGTGATATAAAAAATTTAATTTAAAAAATTAGCGATGTATTCATATTTTGTCGCCACGAATAAAATCCACAAAATAAGACTGACATTTAATGATCAAATGTCATGATTTTTGCTTAAATCATTGTCCCTAAATCAAATAAAATACTATTGAAATAATATTAGGCTTATAACTTTATATTTAATATGAGGTTAGAAAACCAACGGAATAGAAAAATGAAAGCAACGTTGTTTATAGAAAATTCAATTTAGACGATCAAAAATCACCACAAAATCTTACTCTATACCATCCGAGAATAGGATTTATGGCTATCCTGTTACTGTAAAAAGCTTTGCGAATAAAGCTAGAAAAAATGCTTGCGAGAAATTGCTCATCAATGGTAACACATTCATTCAACATGATGTGGATACTCAATATCGATGAGCAATTCCCTATCACTCCCAGCCGATTAAGCTATTTACGGCCTTCATAAAGGGCAAACACTAAATTACCTTCATGAATAATCGTAGGGTTTCCGGGTAAAGCAGACAAAATATTATCTTGAGAGCCTTCAACAACCACGGCGACATCTTGATAATTATGCTGTTCTAGCAACGTTGGTAACTGATCTAAACGATAGAAACGATTTGCCGCATCAGGGTATTTTATTCCATAAGCTAACTCGCCCGTTTGGTGCAGCATCGTAATATCGCTACGCTTTAACACCCAAGCAAGTGCTGTTCCTAGCCCTACATTGTTGGTCAGCAAATAAGTTTTATCGGACAGCTGGGGACGATACTTTTCAATCAATTTTTGTGGGGTGTTATTACTTTCTACCTTAGCAGGAAGCACATGACCCACGACAAGACTCACAGCCAAAGTACAAGCGGCTGCCACTGACCAAAAACGACGGCGATAGGAAACAATACCAATCACGCCCCAAAACAAAAATGCGCCAGCAGCAAGCAATCTTTTATTCTCTTCATCTACTGCATACACATTTAATTGAGAAAAATGAGGTGCAAAAAACAGTGCTATGGTGACAACTAAACCAATAATGATATTAATTATCGCATTGAAGTGGATCGCCGCAACTCGTTTTTGTTGTAGAATTTTATCGATATAGGCTGCCATTAAAACGGCTAACGGCGCAAGACATGGCAAGATATAAGTTAATAGCTTACCTTTTGTAATACTGAAAAAGAGAAAAGGGATGATAAACCACATCAAGAAATAGATATGCAGACCTTTTTCTTTAATACTATTAATCAATGAAGCGACTAGATAACCTAACCATGGTAGTACAGCCGCAATCAGTATAGGAATATAAAACCAGAAAGGTGAACGGTTTTGCGCATTATCCGACATAAAGCGTTGAACATGTTCCACCCAGAAAAAATAATTCCAATAATCAGGCTCGCGACCTGCAATCACAAGCGCCCACGGCAGACAAACCACAAACATAGTGAAAAGAGAGACAAAAGAAAAAAAGAAAATCTCTTTAAATTGCTTGTAGTAAATTGAACTCACCAAGATCACTAAGCTAGGGATGACTAATACTAAGAAACCTTTAGTCATTAAACCGAGTCCACCAGCCACTCCTAACAGAATAAAGGCCAGTAGTTTTTGCGAAAAAACTCGTGTGGTCAGCCCCCATTGATAAAAGAAAATCGACATAGTAATAAATGCCGTCAATATTGGGTCAAGCACATTGTAAGTACCAATGGTTAGTACCATCAGCATAGAGAGGTAAATTAAAACAGCATTAAAGGCAAGATCGGCTTTTTTCCAAGCCATCTTTGCCGATAGGTAGACAAACACCCCACTGGTGAGGGTACTAAACACCACCCCAAGTCTCACTGAGACATTATTTTCACCAAACAGCATTTGGAAAAATGCATTTACCCAATAGCCAAAAATAGGTTTTTCAAAATAACGAATATCAAGAAGCTCAGGTACACTCCAATTGTAGCTTAAAATCAACTCACGACTGATTTCTGCATAGCGTAGCTCATCTGGTTGCCAGAGAAGCCGTCCATTGAGGGGAATAAAATAAGTTAGTAATACAAACCCAAATAACAGGCACCACTTAAGGTAGGCAATTTTATTATTTGCCATATTCATTTTTTCTCAACCATTCTTGTAATAAATATTTAATAATTAGATATAGGCCTAAATACGATTTTCGAGTAAAAGCGTGACATGTCACGCGATAACCATTTAGCATTAATATGGCTTAACTCACTATTATCAATAGTGCGAGTAAACCTCACATAAACAAAGAAATAATTAAATTATGATTCTTAAACAATCAATAAATAAAGATAAAATAGAGAGTTAGCAAGGCTCTACTGCTCTCGCTAATTTAAGACTGGAGCCTAAGAGAATAGTTCAACGTTTAAAATAAAATAGATCAACCAATCAAAATATGATTATCAATCATTTCTCTTTTGTAAATTCACCAAACGAATAGTCAGCTGGGTTATATTAAAATTTCTAATAAAAAGCAGCTATTGAGCATGAAAATTTCCCAATAGCTGCCAGTATTAAAAATATTATTTCGCTGCGCTTAAAGCTTGCTCTAAATCTGCCAAAATATCATCGATATGTTCAATGCCTATCGAAAGACGGATCATATCACGAGAAACCCCCGCCTTCGCGAGCTCCTCATCATTGAGCTGTCGATGCGTGGTTGAAGCTGGGTGACATGCAAGTGACTTTGCATCACCAATATTCACTAATCTTACAATCAGTTTTAGCCCATCAATAAAACGAGCACCTGCTTCTTGCCCGCCTTTAATACCGAATGACATGATCCCCGCAGGTTTACCCTGCATATATTTCTGCGCTAGTGCATGTTCAGGATGACTTGGTAGCCCTGCATATTTAACCCAAGCAACCTGAGGGTGTTTTTCCAAATACTGAGCTACTTTTTGGGCATTTTCAGTATGACGTTCCATGCGCAAAGCAAGCGTTTCAAGCCCTTGTAAGATCAAGAACGCGTTAAAGGGTGATAATGCTGCACCAGTACCGCGTAATGGAGCAACACGACAGCGTGCAATAAAGGCTGCTGCCCCAAAATGTTCTGTATAACTGACACCGTGGTAAGCGATATCAGGTTCAATTAGCAATGAGAAACGCTCTGCATGTTCCGTCCAAGGAAATTTTCCAGAATCCACAACCATACCGCCAATTGATGTACCATGACCGCCTATATACTTTGTTAATGAGTGCACTACAATATCTGCACCATGCTCAAATGGGCGGCACAGATAAGGTGTTGCAACTGTATTATCGACAATTAAAGGGACACCATGACGATGCGCTATTTCAGCTAATGCCGCGATATCAACAATGAAACCTGCTGGGTTAGTGATAGATTCACAAAAAACCGCTTTGGTTTTATCATCAATTAATGCTTCTAGCGCGGCCAGATCATCATGCTCAGCAAAACGTGTTTCAATACCAAAACGAGGCAATGCGTGCGCCATCAAGTTATAGGTTCCGCCATATAATTTAGCGACCGAAACAATGTTATCCCCTGCCTGAGCAATGGTTTGAATTGCATAAGTGATCGCCGCCATACCAGATGCCACGGCGAGCCCTGCAACTCCCCCTTCTAAAGCTGCAACGCGTTGTTCTAAAACATCGTTAGTTGGGTTCATGATCCGAGAGTAAATATTGCCAGCAACTTTCAAATCAAATAAATCAGCGCCATGTTGGGTGTCATCAAATGCATAAGACGTTGTTTGATAAATAGGGACTGCCACTGCTTTTGTGGTTGGATCGGGTGAGTAGCCTGCGTGAATCGATAATGTTTCTAACTTCATTTGTTATCCTTATTATACTGCCGCTAATTTATCGCAATTCCCACTTTATGGGACTCCATGATTAACGACTATTTTGTTATATAAATAGATATTACCTAACACTTTTCAGCAGACAACCCATCATCACTTGAAATTATTTCATACAGGTTAATATCTTAGTGATCAGCCATCACACGGCATGAACACGAGGTTATTCACTATTTTTAACGTTATTTCTTATAACGTTAAACCATAAAAAAAAGCTCACCATAAAACTAAAGTGAGCTTTTTCTATCAATGTATCGGTTAACGATAGTTTATTGTAACGCGCCGTATATCACTGAAGTAATAGAGGCCAATCCACAAATAAAGGTGAAAATTTGAGCCGCGATTGAAGTGCTATACTTTTTCATTGCAGGTACGATTTGCATTGATACAACAGGCAAAATAAATAAGATGGCAGCAATCATTGGGGCTCCCATCGTTTCGATCATCCCTAAAATGCTTGGGTTTTTGATAGTCACTAACCATGTTGTTAATACAATAAAAAGCATTGAAGCCGTTTCAATTTTCTTAATAGAAAAAGAAGAACGTGATTTAATTAAACCAACTAAACCTTCATGAGCCCCTAGGAAGTGACCAAAGTAACTTGAAACAATCGCCGCGAACGCCACAATTGGCCCTAAGTAAGAGAGGATTGGTGATGGGTTGATATTGGCAATATGCGATAACACGCTAATGTTCTCTTTTTTCGCGACTTCTAACTCGGTAGGATTTAAAGATAACACGACAGAAAAAACGAAAAACATGACAAAACCGGTTAGCATTAGCGCTGCGCCCCCGGTGATCATATCCGTTTTAACTACCGCTTTATCGCCAAACTGTAAGCGTTGGTCTTTGGTAAATTGGCTGATGATCGGGCTATGGTTAAATGAGAATACAATCAATGGGATAGCCATCCATACTACGACTGGCATCGCGCTCCAATCAGGAGCGACTTCTAACATTGATGTGTTCCACTCAGGGATCAAATACAGTGACAGCGCAAGTAAAATAAATACCAACGGATAAACCATCATTGAAGTGACACGTAGCATTAAATCACGGCCAAACAGCACACCGGCAGTCATCGCACCAATCAGCACACCAGAAAGTAACCAACGCGGGAGCGGCTCCATACCAATCTGATTCACTAGAAATGAATCGACGGTATTCGTGATACCAACACCATAGATTAATACGATTGGGTAAATGGCAAAGAAATAAGCAAACGTAATGATATTTGCGCCAACTTTACCAAAATGCTCTTCTACCGTGTCAGTAATGTCTGCATGAGGGTTTTTAGCGGATAAAACAAAACGTGCCAATCCTTTATGAGCAAGCCAAATCATTGGCGTTGCAATGATCGCAAGAATAACTAACGGCCAAAAGCCACCAGCACCTGCTTTAATCGGTAAAAAAAGTACTCCAGCTCCAACCGCTGTACCAAATAGGGATAAAACCCACGTAAAATCTTTATAAGTCCATTTATTAACTGGTTTGTCTGTCGCGTTCATAAAATTATCATTAATTGTTCATATAAAAAAGATGTGCGGATTTTGCATCAATTGATATCAAGTACCTAGCTTATTTTTGTGGTTTTGTCTGGCTTTTTGGCACAGATCGCAAAAAAGCGCTTAATAATGAGAAATGAAATTAATGGTGAAATAAAAGACCGTAATTTGTTTAAACAAACCACACTTAAAATTAACAAATTTTTGATTAATAGCGTTATTAACTATTCGTATTTAAATAAAAAATGGCTGAGAGTTCACCTTCTCAGCCATTTTTAATGATATTCTAAATAAGTCGAGATGCAGGTAGGCGACAAACGAAGATAGTCGAACTACATAGGTAAACGATGTAATTCGACTAAATAAGTGTAATCAACACCACTGCACCTTGATGTATGACGAGTCTATCTAATTAAAGATATACAGGAACCAATATTTCAGTCGCAACGATCACCACAACTAAACCGACAAGAACGGGTATTGATGTCCGCTTCACGACTTCAAACGGTGAAATTTTCGCCATCCCCGATACCGCAACCACGACACCAGACACCGGCGATAATGTGCGACCTAAATTAGAGGCTTGCAGCATTGGGATCACTAAATAAGCAGGGTTTACCCCCATTTGTTTCGCTAAATGAGGGATCAACTCAACAAATGCATAGAAAGGTGCATTACCCGAACCTGTTGTCATTGCGGCTAACATCGTAATAATCACCAATGCAATCATCATTACAATTGCCCCTGAACCAAAAGATTGAGCAAGATCGATCAGACCTTTAATAAAGCCAATAGTGCTTAAACCTTGAGCAAACACACCCGCAGCAACTAATAGCATTACCACGCTGGCGAAAGCATCAGCCATACCTTTATAGCAAGCATCTAGCCCCGAATAGACATGCTTGGCACTAAAGCTACGTATGAATTCAATGATCGCAGCCATAATGATACAACCAACAATAATCGTAACAATATGCAGCTCAGGCGCCCATTTACCATCAAAAATCAGGACACCAATAATGGGGGTAAACGGTAAAATAGCATAAAAACTTGGTGCATGAGTTTTGATTTCGTTCACATCAAGCATTTCTGTTTTAACGTTTTCTTTTCTATCAAGGAAACGTTGCCAAAAGAAATGCGCAATAGACATCGCAACAATCGCTGCAATTGAGATAGGTAACGTGGTTTTAAAAGCAAAATCAATCAGGGGCATCTCAGCAGCTTTTGCAGCTAAAATCACATCGCCAGATGTTGGCGCTAAGATGATAGCAGCAGGAGAAGCACAGATTGCTGCCGCAGCACCACGACTGATCCCAACATTCACCATCACAGGGAATAGTGTCGCCATTAACAACACCCCTAGTCCTGTTGCTGAAGAAACCGCTAATGACATCAAACACGCCACAATATAAGCCGCAACCATCAGCAAATAAGGTGAGTTGATCATTTTTAGCGGTTTCGAAGCAATTTTAACCACCACATCATTGGCACCAATGTGAGTCATATAAGAAGCAAACCCACATAACACCATGATCATCATTCCTAGATCGCCACCACGGCTCATCAATAGGAATTTAATATATTCCAGAATATCGGTAACGCGCCAACCTGTTGCTTTCACCGATTCGGGTAAAATGCTTTTACCCATTATGGCCGTAATGATTAAGAGTAAAATACCCCCTGTCATTAACACACCCGTTGCTGAGTAGCCTTTGATAATATAGCGCCCAACGCCTATCGCAACGATGACGCCGATTAAAAGCTCAATCATGTATTTCTCCTGCCTGTCTCATATTTTAATTTTATCTCACCGTACTCTGCACAAATGATAAGCAAAATTTACTGACGCGGATCATATCAGTAGCGGATAGTTATGATAAAAAATTTGCTGATCATTATATCGAATGGCTAATAATTTTTTGCAGGAAGGAATATAGAGGCTATCTCTCCAAATTTGTAGCATTTTCTGAAGAGAAAGCCCCCTAACAACTTAACAGTTAAAACTCATATTTGAAACGAACGCGAAACCCATAACGTTCATCATCCGATTTATCAATTAATTCTGCTTTTGCAGTATAAATTGTTGAATAATAAGCACCTAAATAAATCTTATAATTATCAAGGTCTAAGATTTTAGGAATTTCATAAGAAGCATAGATGGTATGGAGATCATATTTTCCCGGTACCCCATTGAGTATCGAGTCATCATCTAACACATATTGATATTTATTAGGGTTAAAATCTTTAATGTTATTATGAGCATAAATATAACCTAAAACAAAACGACGCCATTTAGCATACCCTCCTACTGAAAAATCCGTTTCAGCATCCGCATCCATATAAGCCATATTAAGCGCCGTTTTTATGCCACTCATATTATCCTTTGCTATAGAATCCCAAACCATACTTAGCCCATAACCATTACGCTTTGACAGATCCTTCCATTGACCATCAATAGTCGTGCCATAGGCGTTATCCATCACTTGGCTTTCCATTGCTAACGCAATTTTAAATGGCTTTGGCTGCCAAACCGCAACAGGTCGGATATAAAAGGAGTTTTTACGATTATCAAGATCATAACCATGGTAGCGCTCGTCACCAAATAATGCGGTACCATCTTCAACTAGCGCATTTATCTCAAAATACCAATCATCGATAGTTTTCGACAGTTAAATGCTACCTCCATCATCCGAACGCCCACGACCTTCCTTCATCATATACACATACCCGTAACCATCGGTGTATAAGCTGTTCGATGTGTTTCCTGAGTAGGAAATAAAGATATCTTGCTCAAGAGGAAACATACTGTAGCCTTCATAGCGTCCAACTTTGATTTTCCAGTTATCTTTCTTTCCGAAATAAAAGAAAGCGTCATCTAGGCCCATACCGCCATCAGCTTTTGCTAGCGGCTCAGCTTTGAAGCCAGCAACACTACCATTAGCGATGTGATGTTGCCCCTGAAAACCAAGCAAGATGCGCCCATTAATATCCCAGTTATCATTTTTGCCACCACTGGCGCTTTTACTTACCGCTGTACGTATCGAGGTTATTTGCCCTCTACGACTCGAACCATCCATATTCAATTCAATATCACCATAAATATTGAGTTCGCCGTTTTTATCATTAAACTTGATACTCGGTTTTACGGTATCCTTTTTTTGCGCCCCTTGCGGTTTACTTAATGAGCCGTTTTCCTGCATTACCATCATTTGTGCTAACTTGTTGGCTCTACTTTCAGCCTCTACTGCTCGCGAAATCGCTTCTGCCATTTGAGCCTCGAGTGCTTTAATGCGAGACTCCATTGCAGCTAAATCAACATTTGCCATAGTGGTTATGGGTAATAATGCCCAAAAAACAAGTTTAGCTTTATATAAAGAGCTTATTTTCATGATCATTGCTAGTTGGGGAGATATAATTTTTATCGCCCAAACCAGTCTGATGAAAAGAACTACAAGTTTTATTTTTATTATGAAGACAATGTTTCACCTTGAACAGGTAAATTAGCCGTAAAGTGCTCGAATTTTAGCGAGTGTTAATGGCGGATTTATGAACAAAATATCATCTAATTATGACTAACTTTGTCGGTGGGATACTGCTAACGAAACTGCTCAAAAATCATATCGCCAGAGAAGCCTCGATATTGTAGATAACGAATTTGCTTACTTTTTTCTTTAAAATCATTGGGAATTTCATCCCCAAATTTTTTACAGCGTACTTGTCGCGCAAGCTCAAACCAATCAACATCAAGGTTTGCAAATTGCAAATCAATTAAAGAAGATGTGAAACCTTTTTGCTTTAGTTCTTGCTTAATTCTCAATGGTCCATAGCCTTTACGAATATACCCCTGTAAGTGCAGTTTAATGACTCGGACATCGTCAAGAAAATGTTGTTCATTTAAGCGAGCAATCACTCTCTCAATCAACGTTTCATCAATAATACCTTCATTTTTTTCATACATACGGCGTTTCATACGGGCGTGTAACTCTACCGTTCCATAATCACGGCGTGACAGCATAAATAATGCGTATTGATATAATTCCGATTCATTCATTAGCGAGCTCTATCATTAAAAATGGGCATAACAATGCCCATTTTATCTATTCTCTTTAGTTAAGTAAGAAACAAATAACTTAGTGCACCTGTGCACCCGACAGTAATTTATAAATAGTATCCGGTGTGTAACTACCGTCTTGGTAATAAATAGTCCAATCCGTAATGTCATCACGGGTCAATGGATAGATATTCCCTTCTTGCATCGTTTGAACATAGAAAGGATGGTTAATCAAACGACCTTCAAATTGATCACCATTCCAAGATGTTGGCTCAAACCACATATGTTCATGACCATCATAATCTTCTTCGTCATTATGATAACCAATACCGCATTTTACTAAGAAACGCCATTCAGATTCTTCTTCAGTAGGCTTACTCAGTAATTTAGAAAGAAACCCTTTTTTCTGTGCCGCTGGTTTAGGGCCATAGTTATCTAACATGTGAGTAAAGTATTGCCAACGCAATTGAGCTTTACGAGACATATCGGCAGTTTCTTCGTCGGTACGCATAAACATCATCGCATTTTGATCTTCAAAGCCTTTGAAAAAACTTTCCAATACTGGCTCTTCTTGAGTCACACGGAATAACATCACCGATGGGTGCTGATGTGATTCATCACGATCATGCCAATCCCCCATAAAGCGCTGTGAATTTTCATCACCAAATTGATAATTCATCTCTTCAAGCGGTTTTAAATCATCGATAGGCGTTGATTGCCCAACGTGCTTTAACCCCTCTTCAAATGGCAATGCAACTAAATACTCATAACCACTCTCAGTTTGGCCGATAAAAATAGGTTCATTAAATACAATTTTGCCATGAGTGATACTGTTATTCACAAAGCTCCAAAACAACTCAGGAATACCATAATAAGAAGCAATGGGATGAGGAATGATAATTTCCGCTTCAGATAAGCCACAGCGCGCCAAACCATGTGTATGGAACCAATACATCGTTGGGCTACGTTCAGCGTCATCTGGCTGTTCATCGCTATCATCTTGATCATAGATTGCATGCACGACATACAATGAATCAATACTTGGCATTAAATCATCAATTAGTTGGAAGTTTAGCCACTCACGAGTAAAAACTTTTCCTGCGGCAGATAAATCCAAACCTAACAATAAGTCAGGTACTAATATTTGGATCATTCTCAATTGCTGCAAATAGCTAACGAGTGGCTGCTCTTGAAAGATACATTCAACAATCACCGCTTGTGGTGCTGCACTTGCCTCCGCATACAATTCAGGGCTGATAGGATCCGTTGCAAAATACGGATTAATCACATATTCAGGGTCACTATGGACAAGAGAGATATAGAAACGCAGTTCTTCATCACCTCGTTTACAAGAAAAGAAAAAATCGCCTTCCCCTTCAGGTAAGTAATCGATTTCACCATCAGTAAAATATTGTTGCTCTTCTAAACGCTGTTCGAGGAGAGATAACGTTAATTCAGAAGCAGGAATAGCCACCATCATGGAGGCTTCTTTTTCACCTTGACCAGCAGCAATATCAAGATATTGTTGTTTATTATTCATTATACAAATCCATAATTTATAGCCTGTTCAAAGAATAGCAGCTTAAATTACCGATTTGTATTGTGAATAATCTTAACGACATCATATCGTGACATTAGACCAACCATTGCAGAATTGTCATTATACTCGCCATACTTCAAGTTATCGTGCCATCACCTATATCAACCCGCACCAATCCTCGTGCTTTCTATACTCTCCGCTATCCATTCACGTTCGGTCTAACTGCATTTCGAATGATTTAGAGTATATGCGGCAACCGTTTATTCTACTTTTCAATGAATCAACACTCAGGCACAATACCCCTAACTCAACTGTCCAGTCATGGACATTTCTTTTATAAGCATGGGTTTATACAATGACAGAACTCACAAAAGAGCAAAAAAAATACGTTGACCAGCTCGCGATGGAACGTGTTTATGACATGAATAATGATGATGTGTTAGTTAATGCACTAGAAAAAAAAGTTCACCAAATGGAAGATCATTTAAAGGCCTATTTCCACGAACGTGTACACTTTCATCAAAACAATCCAAAATAGTCTCTTCACTTTCAAAGTAAACTCAAAATAAAACCGATATCGCTTAGGTTATCGGTTTTTTCATGTCTTCAGCACGCATTACTTAATCTAGCTCAAGCTTTATTAAAACAAAGCATTTAACGCCATTTATCAATTCTCTCAATATGCTAATCTTAAATACATCTTTTATTGATGTATTTCTTCTGTCTATTTCAATGTCGAGCTTATCTATGACACGCATTCAACTTAGCAAAGCGTTGCTACTCTCTTGCTGTTTTTCAATTCCGTTCAGCTTTGCTGATAATGATCGCCCACTTTTTTCAGTCACCATGAGTGAATCCGGTGTTCCCAAAAATAATAATGAAGGTGGTATAACTCGCTCATCATCAAGCGAATCCCGTATATTGCCTATTTGGGGCGATGAAGCACGTGCGCGCGGCTATGATATCCCTGAGCCATTTGGGGTTAGTTATGGCTATATGAATTTACGGCAAGATATTGTGGTGGATAAAATCGGCTTTATTATGCCTAAAAATCCTGAAACTGCCTCCGCATTAAGTATTGAGGCAGGTCACACACGGGAAAAAAGTGAAACTCATACTTTAAAAATAGATTCTTGGGTATTCCCATTTTTAAATGTATATGGCCTATACGGTCATACCAAGGGAACTTCTCACACTCAATTAAAAGGTGGTACTTTTGATCTCGGCTTCGCAAAATTACCCTTAGACTTTTTGAAAGACCAACCATTCGATCTTGATTTTAAGGGAAAAACTTATGGTGGTGGTTTCACACTTGCCGGTGGGTATAAGCAAGTCTTTACGACTTTAGATCTCAACTACACCTATACTGATTTAGATATTTTAGACGGTAATATTAAAGCCCTCGTGATATCCCCTCGTATTGGGTATGAATTCGTATTTGATCCGATGTTCAGTGGACAAGGTAATACCAAAGTCCAAGTATGGACAGGGGCAATGTATCAAGATATTACTCAACACTTCCGCGGTGACGTAAATAAATTAGACCTCCCCCCCGCCTTCAAAGGTTTCGTTAATGCACTCGATGATCCTGGAATGAAATTCGACGTCAAACAACACCTAGCCCATAAATGGAATAATACTGTAGGCGCGCGCGTTGAATTAACTCGTAATTTTAATGTGCTAACTGAAATCGGTTTTAATAACCGTAATAGCTTCTATATCTCAGGTGAGTTCCGTTTTTAATGTTGCAGCTATACCATTTACACAGGCTGGCATTGCTCAGCCTTTTTATTACTCTGCCAACACAAGCCGAATTATTACCTGATCGGCAAAAGATAGATACTTGGTTAAATCAGCTTGGTGGCTCGAATAGTTTTGACGAAAGCAAGACAATTGATTGGGGTTTACTGCCCGGCCCTTTTTATACGCCAGAAATGGGCATTGGAGTTGGTACTGCATTAGTAGGTTTATATCGTATCGATAAAAGCGACAAAATAACTCAACCCTCATCAATTGGATTAAGTGGCTTTGCTTCATCCACGGGAGCATTTGGTGTAAATTTCACCAACTATAATTTTATTGACCATGACCAGTGGCGATTATTCGTTTCAGGCACCCTTAATAACATTCCAACCTATTATTGGGGAAAAGGTTACGCAGCGGGTAAAAATGACCATAATAAAGAAAAATACCATTCTCAAGAATTCCAAATAACACCTCGCGCCCTATATCGCCTGACCGATGCCACCTATATTGGAGTAGGCTGGAATTTCTCATCGATTAACGCAAGTGATCCCGATGAAGGTGCTAAACGTTACTTTCAGCAAGCAGAAGGGGGACGCTCGGTCATTAACTCAGGTATCAGTGCTTATTTTAGCTATGATACTCGCGACTTTTTACCAAATGCGCATCATGGGCAAACTTTCGAAACGATTTATACTTATTTTTCCCCTAATTTAGGCAGCGATACACGTTTTCAAAGCACACAACTACAATACGCTTATTATCATGTGCTTACTGAGAAGACGGTTGTGGCACTGGATAACTATGCGCGATTTACTACCGGTGATGTCCCATGGAGTCAACTTTCTTTATTAGGTAATAGCAATCGCATGCGTGGCTACTATGAAGGCCGTTATCGCGATAACAATATTTTTACGACTCAATTAGAACTGAGACACAAACTTGATTGGCGACATGGCATTGTGGGCTGGGTAGGCACAGGAACAATGAGTGATACCCCTTCCGAATTAGGCGAAGGGCACTGGTTGCCAAGTATTGGCGCTGGGTATCGGTTTGAATTTAAGCCTAGAATGAACGTGCGTCTCGATTTTGGTGTTGGTCGTAACAGTACGGGTTTTTATTTCCAAGTAGGGGAAGCTTTTTAATGCTAAAACCGTTAGCCATAATAATATTTGCTCTCGTGTTGAGTGCATGTCAAAGCAATCCAGTCGCTCATTTACCTTCGGTATCTCCTCAATTAAGCAGTGATAGCCACGAATCCGCCTCTCAAGTATGGCCTGTTATTGAAACTTTAAATCCACCACAGGGTTTAAGGGCATGCTGTGCTTTCGGTTATGATTTACAAGCGCAATTGTGGGGTTTACCTGTCCCTTTCTATACTATCGATAATATCGTTGAAGCCGATAAACTGGGTGAACACCATTATAACGATAGTTTTTTAGGTGCAACCGCAGCGTTAATGGGAATGAGCAATGAAAAAATTGGGCTTTTATACACAAATAAAAGTGGTTTTATTGATATTTCCCATGTCCGTGATACCGCTGACTATACCCTGTACTTATTTAGCCAAATCTATCCGCGGTTAGGTGAAAGTTGGACATTAAAATTAAGCGATGAGCTCGCCAGTAGACAAATCGTTTTTATGGCTTTCGAACCTCCCACTAGCCCTGAACAACGCTACACGCTAAGTGCTTACTTAGCCGCAAAATTAGCTTTTCAGCTTGCCGTATGGCATGAAATAGCACAGTGGTACGGATATCAGTCGGTTCCCGGTTTTTCTGAAGGAATATCGGCCTTTTCCCCAGAAGATCTGTATTCCAATTTATTAGGGGCGCGTTTAGCACTGACGCTGATCATACAAGGACGAGCTCAATCACTCCCCATGTTTTCTCAATCAATGGAAGGGATTTTACCGCAAGCCTTACATCAGCTCGGCGCAAATGATAAACAACACACTCGCACTATGTTTGACCGTGTGGATGGGCTATGGTGGAACAGCTATCGACGAGTCCCTGAAAAATTCCTCGTGCTCACTCGAGACTACCAAACAAGTGACGATCGCTATCCATTAATGCCATCTCAAATTGTACCAGTAGAAGGTTTGCGTTTAAGTTTACCTGCCTCTTATCAACATTATCATTTGCAACAACTCGCACAATTGAGGCTCTTGCCAACATCAAATATGGCTCGACTACCGATACCGCAGGATTTTTGGAGCGAGGTCGATTTCACGACCTTATCTGAAAAAGCGCAAGAACAAGATCAACAACAGCAACGAGTACCGTTTTGAGACAAAAATGACACGCTTCTTGATAATGTTTCACAATGAAACTTTTCAGCATTTTTCACCCTGACGCCCTAGATGAGTAGCTCATTTTTCAATCATTAAAAAAGCTCATTTTTGTATCTTCAGTCTCCGACAAAAGTCTGAATTTTCAAATTTGAGCAAAAAACAAGCGATTAATCGCTTAATAAATAGACAAAATACCCTTATAATAACCAAGTGAACTGTATGAATAACAACCAAATTTAACTTAAGTTAACTCAATTTACTCGCATAAGCGTTAGAGAGATTAATTAATTCAATGCGGAAACAAAGCAAATAAAAATAAATTTCATTTAATAACAATAGATTAAAAATAATCAAAAATACAAACAAAACAATACAGTAATTTAGTTAAAGCCAGCCTGATAAAAGTAGCTCCCTAAAAATTATTCTGCTACTATTCGCTCGATTTTTGTTCAGAGAAATTAGGAGAAGCAAATGCCCTCTCGAACGATGAGGACAAAGGCCGTCTTCGCTTTCTTACTGTTATTTTTATTTTCGGGTTTGAGTTTCGGCTCAACTAGCACCAGTACCTTACTCAAGAAAGAGTATTCTCACAAGGCCGTGCAGAGCTCAAATCAGGCTCAAACATCTCTGCCTGATTTGCGAAAATACCCGTCCGGTACACCACGTAAGAAAGCGTTTTTGAAAACGGTTGTTCCTGTGATTGAAAAGGTCAATCAAGAAATAATGGCAGAGCGTAAATGGTTACTCTCTGTACGCGCTAATAAAAAATGGAGCGCTCAAGAGTTACGTCGCCTAGCACAAATTTGCAGTAGCTATGGCATGACCTGTACCACCCCAAATCGTATTAATTGGGATAAGTTGTTGAGCCGTGTTGATATTATGCCAACACATTTAGTCGCTACACAGGCTGCCACTGAATCAGGTTGGGGAACTTCACAACTCGCTCAGCAAAATGGCAATCTGTTTGGGATGAGATGTGGCAGCGGCTGCCGAATCAAGCAAGGAAAAGTGAAAGGCTATTCAGCTTACGATTCTGTAGAAGAAACTGTATCAGCCTATATGAAAAACATGAATACCCATAATGCTTACGAGTCATTACGTTCGTCTAGAGCAAAACAAAGATTATCAAAGGATGAGTTAGATACATCAAAACTTATCAGAGATATGAAAGGGTACTCACAGTTAGGTTCTACGTATAACCGTTATTTGCAAGAGATGTACACGAGCAACGAAGAATTGATCACACAAGCTCAGAAAACGGCATCTAATCGAATTTAATTGATATCATCAGGTATAAGCTTTGGCTAAAAATCCACTTCTAATTGAAGTGGATTTGAGGTTGCTGACGAAGCGGGATAAAAGCGTGGTTTTTCCCGCTCCGTGTTATCAGCCGAAAATCAATGAATTGATTTTCCTTGTTTATTTCAAAACCCCTAACGACTGCTGCCAAACATGATATGTTTGTCAACAGTCTAAAATCCACTTCTAATTGAAGTGGATTTTTTTATTAGCGCATATAAACAAAATTTATCCCTAATCCATCCCCGCTTTATTACAAAATCAATTTTTTCTTATTGCAACTACGTTGATTATTAATATGATGTGAACATTCATCTATACTCTAAATGATTCAAAGTGCAGCTAAGCAACAAAAATGAACGTCTAGTAAGCATGATAAACCTATCACTAGTAAACATGACTATTGTCCACTGTGCTGCAACGAGAAGTCTGACGAGCAACAACAATAATTAACAACTTGAGTCCTCTATGAATTTTTTCTCATTCGAATTTCTTGGCTCTTTTTTGGTGTTTTTCCTTATATATTGGAGCTGCCAGCCTAGTGCAAAGCTTCAAAATGGCTTACTTATCACGGCAAGTTACTTTTTTGTTTATTCGTTTAGCCCTGATTTCGCGTATATTTTATTCGGATACACGCTATTTATTTATTTTCTGACTAATTGGTTATCAAATTGGCTTGCGAGTAAATGGATATTTACGCTTCTTGCTATAGGTATTATTAGCTGCTTCACCGCATTTAAATACTACTCGTTCTTTCAAGAAACATTGCAGCAAACCTTCGACAAATTAGGATTGAATGTTGGGCTACCTATTATCGAATTATTAGCCCCTCTTGGGTTATCTTTTTATGCATTCCATTCCGTAAGCTACACAGTCTCAGTTTGTCGCAAAGAAATTCCTAAAGCAGATTTCTTTGATGTCGTCTTATACCTTAGCTTTTTTCCGAGTATCGTCGCTGGCCCGATCAACCGCGCTAAAAACTTTATTCCACAAATCCAAGCTGACAGCCGTGAAATACTTGATGCAAGAAAAGCCATCCTGCTCATCTCTTTAGCATTAGTGAAACTTTTCTTATTTAGCGCTTATTTATCAGAGAATTTCGTCAATCCCGTTTTTGACTCTCCAGCAGGCTTCGGTGTTGGAGAAATACTCGTCGCAACTTACGCATATGCTTGGAATATCTACTTTAACTTTTCTGGCTATACTAATTTAGTCACAGGAATTGCTTTACTACTTGGTTTTCGTGTCCCAGTGAACTTTAATGCGCCTTATATGGCAAACAACTTAAAAGAGTTTTGGGCGCGCTGGCATATCAGCCTATCAACCTTTATTCGCGACTATATCTATATCCCATTAGGTGGTAATCGCAAAGGTTTCAGCCGAATGAACACCAATGTTTTCTTAGCTATGGTGATATCAGGTTTATGGCATGGTGCAGCGATGACATTTGTCGTTTGGGGGGCAATCCATGGACTCGGTATTGTATTACTGAATTTGAAAACACTCTGCTTAGAGAAATTGGGTTGGACTCAACGTCTTCCAAATAAAGCGCTGTCAGCATTACTTTCGCGGATCATTACCTTTCATTTTGTGTGTTTCGCTTGGATTTTTTTCCGTAGCCAAACTTTCGATGATGCGTTAACGATGCTTTCACAGTTTGCTGCCCCTGGATTTATCAGCTCCCTCGGTTCTAGTTTAGGGCTATTAATTGCATTTTGGGCTTTACTGCTACTCTATCCTTATTTTGTGCAGTCTTATCATTATGTCGCGAAGAAGTATCAAAACATCGCTTGGTACTATTACCCGATCCCACTCGCTGTCATCTTGACCATTATGTTTATGCTTTCACCTTCAGGAATGCCGGGATTTATTTATGCTAACTTCTGAGTTTAAAAAGAATCTAATAAAAACCGGACAAGTCTTGTTTATTGTTTTGATCGCAGGCTTGTTACTCATTTGGCTCAATCAGGGCTCACTGGAACGTTTTTGGCAGCAAAAATATCATCGAGATACTCCATGGTCAGGTCTATCCGGTAACCCTGTGTGGGATTACGGTGCTTATTTAAATGATGGCGCCTTAGCCGCAGGTAGTGCATTTTTATATCATGCATCGGGACAGCAAGCACAAGATGCAAAAGAAGCCGAAGCACTCGTTGCGGCTAATGAAAACAAAAAACAGGTTTTCCCAGAAGGCTATCGAGTTGGTTTGCATTTTGTAAATGGTTATATTTACCCAGCTGAATCATTGTCCATCACCTTCCCTGAGCTACTGAAACGCCAGCCAGTACGTTCACCATTGAAATCAGATAGATTAGGCCCCATAAAAGCGATTAATACAGGACCTATTATTCCCAAAACCATTGCAAAATTGGAAAAAGAGGATCAGGTCCTGTTTGCAGGCGATTCAATGATGCAAGGTGTGGCACCGCATGTAAAAAACATGCTATTGAAAAAATATAATATTGATAGCATTAATTTAAGTAAGCAAAGCACCGGTCTTGCCTACCCACGCTTTTTTAATTGGCCTAAAACCATTGCTAAGGCATTGGATGATAATCCTAAAATTAAAGTTCTCGTGGTTTTTCTAGGGCCAAATGATCCTTGGGATATGCCACCAGATACTGGCTATAAATATGTGAAGTTTAAAAGCGAAATGTGGGAGCAGGTGTATCGTTCCCGCATTAATGATATATTAACGGTAGCGCGTCAACACAATGTCGATGTCATTTGGGTTGGCCCTCCTAATATGCGTAAAACCTCCCTATCAGATGGTATGCAGTTCCTAAGAGGACTCTACCAGTCCGAAGTCGAAAATAGCGGTGAAATTTATTTTTCTGTTAATGATGTCTTTAAATATAAAGATCTCACCTATTCTGATTATTTCGGCGATGATAGCAGCAAAATTAAGCTAAGAAGTGGTGATGGGATCCATTTCAGTCCTAAAGGACAACAAGCGATTGCTGAAAAAGTGTTTTCACTCATCCATTATGATGTAGAAGAAGAAAAGGTCCCTCATGAAGCGGAACAAATTGCGTCAGGCCAGATCCAAAGTAGCGGCAGCTAGCGTTATCGCGTTGCTGTCTCTAGGCCTGTTGTCCTGCCAGCAAGGCGTAGAGCGAACACAGAAAAGCTCAACACGGATGCTGGCTGAAGCCGATGTTCAAGGTCAATTAATCAACAATGCTGAGCCAAATCTAAGTCGCCTTGATAACAAGCTAAAGCAAGGCAACCAGCAAATCCATATAGTACAAATTGGCGATTCACACACTGCGGCAGATTTTTTCAGTGGTGAGCTAAGAACCTTGTTCCAGCAGCGCTATGGCGATGCGGGACCTGGCTTCGTACCTACCATTTCAATACCGGGGCAACGCACTGCGACTATCAATCGTAAAAGTGATAAGCAACAATGGGAACTGTTTAGCAGCCGTAAAGATGAGCGTTTTGATTACCCTCTGGGAGGGCTAGTCGCATTGCCAATGAAACCAACAAGCCGCGTACAATTGGTCCCATTGCAAGCCGCAGCAGGCACTTATCAATTACAAGCGCTGTACCAAAACTCATCGGGTGGGCAAATGTTTGTCTCCCCAGCCAGTTCATCACCTATTTCATTACCTACGACAGGTAATACATGGCGTTTCTCTACCCCAGTCAGCACCCAGCTTCCAGCTGAAGTGACGGTGAGTAATGACAACAATCTCAAATTGGGTGGATGGCTACTGCGTTCTAATCACCCGGGTGTCACTTTATCTGCCTTAGGTATTAATGGCGCGACCATTAATATGCTCGATAAATGGCAGCCTCAATGGGTCGAAACATTAGCGGAAATGTCACCTGATATGGTGATCTTAGCCTATGGCACCAACGAAGCCTTCAATGACAACTTAGATTTAGTTGCTTACCAACAAAACTTACGTGAAAAAATCCGTCAAATCCGCCAACGAATGCCAGAGAGCGTAATTTTATTGGTCGGGCCAAATGACTCGATAAAATTTAGTCATGCAGCCAGTTGCGAAGCGAAAATGCCAGTGCATTTAATGAATGTGATAAAAATCCAAAAAGCGATTGCTGCGCAAGAAAACACGCTGTTTTGGGATTGGCAAGCTTTTATGGGCGGCCCTTGCTCTATCCGTTCATGGGCAGCTCAAGATCTCGCTCGACCTGATAACGTTCATTTATCCGCTGAAGGCTATAAAAAGAGTGCCCAAGCGCTCTACCGCCAACTAAGCCAAGTGTTGAATTAATCTTGAAAAAAGGTTGTGAACTCGTTTTCACAGCCCTTTTAAAATATCATTTTAAATACAATTACTTCACAGTGAACCTTTAACAGTCCTAATGGTCAGGTTTGCACGCAAAATCAGTATTGTTTATAACAAAAGAGCGCGGTAGTCTTAACCATACTCTAAATAATTCGAGGTGCAGCTAGGCGACAAGTGAGCGAAGCGCTAGGAGCATAGAAAACTATGTGACTAGTGTGAGTGAGCGTAGTCAACAACGCTGCAACTTGAAGTATGACGAGTATAAACTCTTTAGCGTTGGACGTTTTATGTCTTGTCGGGTGATTAGCCAGATACTAATTTATTGAGCACATTTAGGGTTGCGGTGTTGCCGCCCCCTGAATTGCTTTCAGGTGGCGTCAACACCGCTTCCTCTAGTAAAGAGTGACTCCGAAAGCTTCAATGCTTTCGGAGCTGTTATAGGTAATATTATGCAGATAATTAATCAATTAGCTAAAAGCCTAAATCTCAGTGAGTTAGATGTAGAGCTTTATCTGCAAAATGCACCTAGCAAATACAAAGTTTATAAAATTCGTAAGCGTACAACAGGCTTTCGCCTCATTGCTCAGCCAACAAAAAAGAAAAAACCAAAACTCACTTCAATTCCGCAAGTTTTGGCTTATTCACGTAATTTAGGCGTTTAACTTACAAGAACGCAAAGAACACCATTCCGACAATGGCACCCGTCGTTCCTAAGATAGTTTCCATCACTGTCCATGTTTTTAAGGTTTGTGCTTCTGTTGCACCCGTAAATTTACCGAATAGCCAGAAACCTGAGTCGTTCACATGACTTAAAATCAAAGAACCACCGGAAATACAAGTCGCCAATGCGGCTAGCTGTGCGCCTGAGTATCCTAATTCACCAATGACTGGTAGTACTAAACCCACGGTTGTTAAACATGCAACGGTTGCAGAACCTTGGATAACACGTACTGCACCAGCTAGTACAAAACACGCCACTGCGATAGGCAGACCCGCGCCAATCAATGAATCGCCAAGTGCTGGGCCAACTCCTGAATCCACTAAGATCTGTTTGAACACCCCACCAGCCCCAGTCACTAATAAAATAATACCAGCAGGTTGGATAGCTGCGGAGCACACTTCCATTACTTTTTCTTTATTCATGCCATAGCGAAAACCTAGGCCATAAATTGCCAGCAGACAAGCCAATAACAGTGCAGTGAATGGATGGCCGATAAATTCGAGCCAATGCTCAAGGTTCGAGTTCGGTTCAACAAAATGTGTACCTATTGTTTTTAGACCAACTAAAACCAGAGGGAATAAAACAAGGCTCAAGCTAAAACCAAAACTAGGCATTTTGCCATGATCCATTTTTGGTGCTTGATAATCCGCAGGGATATCAATTGTCACGTGCTTACTGATAAAACTACCAAATAGTGGACCTGCTAATAACATACCAGGAATAGCGGCACACAGACCGATCAGGATCATCCAGCCATAGTCAGCCCCCATCTGTGAAGCGACTAGCATTGGTGTTGGCCCCGGTAATAAAAACGCTGCCGCAGCTGCAACCCCTGCGAATAAAGGTATAGCCATGCGTACAACGTTATGACCGGTACGATTTGCGACAGCGAATACCACGCCGATTAGTAGCACGATGGCGACATCAAAGAACAGTGGTAAAGCACAAATTAAACCTGCGATACCCACTGCGTAATGAGCTCGCTTTTCACCAAATAGATTCAATAACTTAGTCGCGACTTGATCAAGTGCTCCAGTTTCATGAAGGATCTTACCGAACATCGCGCCAAGTGCGACAACAATTGCCAAGAACCCTAGAGTGCCGGCCATCCCTTTTTGCATGGTGGCGGTGATCTCTTGTACTGGCATACCTGAAAAGAGCCCTGCACCGATAGAAACGATCATCAGAGCCACAAATGCATGCAAACGTGCATACATGACGAGGAACAGCAGTAGTACAACGGAGCCGACTGCCGTCAGCACCAATGTTAAAGTACTTAATGTTTCAACAGGGGTGTTCATGGATTGCCTCCAGATACAATTTGATGAATAGCCGTACGCGTATTTTTTATAACCTCATCAAGTGATGGGCGAATATCGACAATATGAACATCCTGTTCTTCTAATGTAGGCTCTTGCAATGCCTGAAATTGGGATACCAACATTTCAGGTTTAAAGAAATGACCTTTACGTGCTTTGAGGCGGTTTTCAATGAGTTCAGCATCTCCTTTCAGATAGATAAAATAGAGGTTCTTATTTCCTTCTCTCAATCTATCGCGATAGCTTTTTTTCAATGCGGAACAAACAACTAATGAAATTGCATTAGTGCGTTGCATGGCAAAAATAGCGTCATTTAGTGCGGCAAGCCAAGGTTGGCGATCTTCATCATTCAAAGCATGACCTGAAGCCATTTTTTGAATATTTGCGCGAGGATGTAAAAAATCACCGTCTAAAAAAGCCGCATTCGTTTGTTGCGCGACACCGTTTGCAACAGCTGATTTACCGCTACCCGATACCCCCATAAGGACAAACGTATAATTTTGTGTTTGGGTATCACTCATTGGAAACTCCTCAGGTGTTAAATAGAAACTAGTGCTAATTTAGTTTACTGATAGTAGGCATTCGATTGTTACCGGTAACAGTTACCAGTAACATTATCAGCAGTGCTGCTATTTTTATCAATTATCTTTGTGGGGAAATAAATAGATTTGTGATGGCTATCGCACTAATTCAGTGCATCACTGATACTCGTCATACTTCCAGTTACAGCGCTTCACATTGAAGGAATGGTGACTACACTCACTTGCATCAGTCACATACATATTTATGCATGCGCCTGACGACTTATTTGCTTGTTCCCTAGCTGCACCTCGAATTATTTAGTGTTTTTTATTTCAAATGCTTTCACCAGGTAGTAACTCAAAACCAACATCAAATAGCGTTTGTGGTAGTTTTTTACCATTAATACGTCCAAGAAGAACTTCGGCAGCTTTACGCCCCATGCTATCTCTTGGTGTTAAGATACTGGCTAGTTTTGGTGTCATGACTTGCCCAACATCATGTCCGTGGAAACCCGCAATGGCTAAATCGTCGGGGATCTTAATACCAAGACGCTGGCACTCAAAGATTGCCCCTATCGCTAGGTCATCATTCGTACAAAATAGCCCATCTGTTTCAGGGTATTTTTGTTTACACTCATGCAGTAATTGGGCGCCTAATGAATATGAGGAGCTGACTTGCGTCATCACATTGCGTGGCTCAAGCCCCGCATCTCGCATCGCCTGCTCGTAGCCTTGTAGGCGAATAATTGTTCTTTCGTCATGCCGAGCACCTAGGTACACCACATGTTGGCAACCGCGATCTAACATCGCTGCCGTCATTTGCCGTGAAGCTTCAAAATTATCAATACCGACCGCAGTATCTAAACAAGGCGATACACTATCCATAATTTCAACGACAGGGATCCCCGCCGTTTTTAACATACGTAAAGTACGCTCGGTATGAGTTCGTTCAGCTAAGATCACGCCATCGATATTATAAGAAAGCAAAAAAGTGAGTCGCTCTTCCTCTTTTTCGGGCAAGTAACCATAGTGAGCCAACATAGTTTGATAACCATGACGGTCCGCTATCGCTTCAATGCCTCGGATCACTTCAGCAAATACTTGGTTAGTTAATGAAGGTAATAAAACCCCAATTGCATGGCTGGTTGCGTTCGATAACAAATCAGGCGCTTTATTTGGAATATATCCTAGCTCCTCAACAGCTTGTGCAATTTTGCCACGTAGCACTTCAGAAACCTGCTCAGGGTTTCTTAAAAAACGACTAACGGTCATTTTAGTGACACCGATGCGATCGGCAATATCCTGTAATGAGGGTCTTTTTTTCTTCATATGTCCAATATAATAAGTGTTACCTAAGTTCGAATGACGATAACTCATCCTGCTTCAAACTGCGGCTAAAATGATGGCATCGTGACTATACTACTACTCATCGCATAGTTTTCTATGCTCCCAGTGACTCATTCACTCATTACCTAGCCGCACCTTGGATTATTTAGAGTGTATGTTCAGCGATCTTTTTATAGATAGCAATGTTTGTTACTGATTTACATCACAGAATAGTCGAGTTTTCCCATAATTGTCTTTTTTGTAGTTGACTCTACAGCATGACTCCGCTAATTTTCGCGCTATATACAAATAAATATAACGAGTCATTATTTAGCGCTATGGGAATCAATCGCCGACACTTTATCAAATCCTGTGCCGCATTAGCTGCATTTTATTATTTCCCTGCTTGTGGGCGAACTCCTAGTACGGTCGAACAAGCCTTGTTTGGTCAATTGCCAAAACCGAGCCAAATTCAACGTGTCATTAGCTCAGGCGCACCATCTGATCTCCTTCTATTCGCTTTAGCACCAGAAAAAATGGTAGGGTTCTCCTCTATTAATTTACAAAAAAATCATAGCGATTTATTTGCTAAACCATGGAGAGAATTACCGATATATGGACGTTTAGCGGGACGTGGTAGTACGCTTTCTCTGGAAAAACTACTCGACTATAACCCTCAACTGATCCTTGATACAGGCAATATTGATGATACATATCGTTCCCAAGCTGAAAAAGTAGCGCAACAAACGGGAATTGCCTATCTGCTGATTGCGGGGGGACTAGAAGACTCCCCTCAGCAGCTACGCCAATTAGGCCAACTCTTGAATGTCCAACAATCAGCGCAACAACTTAGTGACCTTGCCGAACAATACCTCAAAAGTGCCAAACAGTTTGCGCAAAAAAATCAGACCAATACATTAAGTTTTTATTTAGCGAGAGGGGCTAAAGGGCTCCAAACGGGCACTAAAGGTTCAATTCACACCGAAGCGATAGAAATTTTAGGTTTACGCAATGTGGCCGATATGCCTAACTTTAAAGGATTGACCGAAGTTTCTATGGAGCAACTGTACGAATGGAACCCTGATATTATCATTACCCAATATGAAGAAGCTGTTCAATTTATCCACAGCTCACCATTATGGAAAGGGCTCAATGCTATTTCATCTAACCGTTTGTTCACCTTTAGTGGCATGCCATTTGGTTGGTTAGATGGACCTCCAAGTGTGAATCGTTTATTAGGTATGCGCCGTCTACAAAGCCATTTTGATCAACAGCTAGCGCTAAGCATACATGATGATATTAAACAATTTTTCGCACTGTTTTATCACTCGTCACTCACAGATGAGCAAATTGATAAATTAATGAGATCATCATGAGTCGTCTTGCCAAACAGTCTCTTTTAGCGGCCATTTTTATTATTTGTTTTATCGCTGCATTGATAAATGGTAAGTACTCACTTACTCTAAATCAACTATTGAGTTTGCTCTTCTCAGAATTAGGTTTTCAAATCGCGATTGAAGATCCACGTCATCACACTGTGTTTTGGCAAATTCGTTTTCCTCGAACATTAGCAGCAATTATGATTGGGGGCGGCCTAGCGATTGCTGGCGCTGCCTATCAAGGCATGTTCCGTAACCCATTAGTGTCTCCAGATATCTTAGGGGTTTCAGCTGGTGCTGGGGTTGGTGCTGTGATTGGAATATTCCTTGGACAATCAATGATTTATATCCAATTAGCCGCTTTTATTGGTGGGTTATTGACTGTCACACTCGTTTGTCTAATTGCTCGAATGGCACGCCAGCACGACCCCATTTTGTCCCTCGTTTTAGTTGGGGTGGCTATTAGCGCCTTATGTGGCTCTGCGATATCTTTAATGAAAATTTTAGCCGATCCTTATACCCAACTACCTTCTATTACCTTTTGGCTGCTTGGTGGTCTTTCATCTATTACTCAAAGCGATCTATTATCCGCATTACCTATTATGTTAATAGGCATTATTCCGTTGCTATTGTTACGCTGGCGTATGAATTTACTGAGTTTATCTGATGAAGAAGCTAAAAGTCTCGGGATCAATGTCAGCTTAATTCGTGGTATTTTTATTGTTTCAGCAACCTTAATTACCGCTAGTGCCGTTTCTATTGCAGGTATTATTGGCTGGATAGGACTCATAGTCCCACACATAACCCGAATGATAGTAGGCGCTAACTTTCGCTATCAGCTCCCTGTATCAATGATGATTGGTGCAATTATGTTGCTGATCACTGATACATTGGCACGTAGTATCGCCTCAATTGAACTGCCGCTCGGTATACTAACCTCGGCTGTCGGTGCGCCTTTCTTTTTAGCAATCCTGTTGCAGGCAAGGAGAGTTAAATGAGCCTGATGACATTAGAAAATGTTGCTATTGGCTATCATCATCATGCCATTGTGACGAACATTAATTTGTCACTTTTGACAGGGAAAATCACTTGTTTATTAGGCGCTAATGGCTGCGGTAAAACGACACTAATTAAAAGCTTACTCGGCCTAATTCCCATTATAAAGGGTGATATTTATCTCGCTCAAAAATCATTAAAGTCTTATAAGCAGCAAGATATAGCGAAAGTGATTGCTTACGTACCTCAAGCACATGATACGCCATTTAATTTCACTGCTATTGATATGGTCATGATGGGGTTCACCACGCAACTATCAATCTTTTCAATTCCGAGTCATAAAGAAAGAGCATTGGCTCTTTATCAGCTTCAGAAATTGGGCATTGAGCATCTTGAATTGCGTTTATATAGCACGCTAAGTGGCGGCGAAAAACAGCTGGTTTTGATCGCACGCGCCTTAGTACAAAATCCACAGCTGCTGATCATGGATGAACCGGCTGCTAGCCTTGATTTTGGGAACCAAATCCGCTTATTACAACAAGTAGAACAACTTAAGCAGCATGGAATTACTATTTTAATGTCAACCCATCACCCACAGCATGCCGCTGCTGTTGCAGATAATGTGATCCTACTTAATAAACAGCTTGGTGTTTCCCAAGGCACAGTAAAAGATATGTTAACGCTTACTAACTTAGCAGATCTCTATTCAATTGATGAACAGAGCATCGCATCTCATTTTCAATTTCCCTCTCATTTTACTTGTTAAGGCCAAGGTTATGCTTATTGATCAATTAGATTTTGCAAAAATGTATCAACAACATATGCAGCAAGCACAGCGCTCACGCAAAGAGCCAGAACATTGGGATAAAAAAGCACAACAAATGGCAAAAACTTGTGCTAACCCTCAAGATCCCTATTTAGTCCGTTTTCGTGAATTGATTAATGATACTGATGCCGAAACTTTGCTAGATGTTGGTTGTGGTCCGGGCTCCATTTGCTTAAATTTAGCGGATAAATTCACATCAGTGATAGGAATTGACTATAGTCGGGGCATGTTAGAGGCCGCTCAACAACGTGCTCAAGCACTTAATATTCACCATGCCCAGTTCGAGCAACTCGCGTGGGAAGACAGCTGGGCACATTTACCTAAAGTTGATATCGCTGTTGCATCACGTTCAACACTCGTCGATGATCTTAAACAAGCCCTGCTGAAACTCAACCACCAAGCAAAACTGCGTGTTTACACCACACACACCGTTAATCCCACTTTTATTGATGAAGAGATCATCCGATTTATTGGCCGTGAAGTGGTACGTTTACCAACCTATATTTATGCGGTGAATATTTTACATCAAATGGGCATTCATGCTCGTGTGGAGTTTATCGATAGCCCTGATAAAGGCGGCTTTGATAGCTTTGAAGCCTTTAAAGAAAGCGTTAATTGGTCATTGAAAAACTTAACCGCCGAAGAGACTGAAAAACTATACCAATACTACCAACAAAGAGTCAGTGCAGGTAAACCAATCGCCTATCCTTCTCGCAATTGGGCAATGGTATCATGGGATGTTGTGCCACAAGAGGATCTCACGCCATGATTTATCTCCCTGATAGCTTAATTGATCAATTACTACTTGATGATATTCAATATGGTGACCTCACAACACGCTCATTGGGGTTACATCATCAACCCGCTACCATGACATTTACCTCTAGACAAGGCGGATGTATTAGTGGTCTGGAAATCGCATCACGTATGCTTAATAAATTAGGTATTGAACATCAATGCAATTATCGAGATGGTGAAATCGTAGAGGCAGAAAGTTGCTTGATTATTGCTTCAGGTACCGTTGAAACACTTCATCAAGGCTGGAAGGCCGTACAAAATGTCTTAGAATGGTGTTGTGGTGTTAGCCATTACACCCACCAAATGGTGACTATCCTTAAGCAATATCAACCTGATGCCCAGCTGGCCTGTACGCGCAAAACGATCCCCGGTACAAAAACACTCGCATTAACAGCTATCGTTGCTGGTGGAGCGATTATTCATCGAGCAGGTAGTGCAGAAAGTATTTTGTTATTTACTAATCACCGCCAATGCCTTGCTGCGCCAGATGATTGGTATTCGCACATTAATACATTGAGAGCGGCCGCCCCCGAAAAACAGATCATTGTTGAAGCTGACAATTATGAACAAGCCACCCTTGCTATTGAAGCAGGTGCCGATATTGTACAACTGGATAAATTCAGCCCATCATTGATCCGCCAGTTGCAACAGAACCTCCTTAAACAAAAACGTAGCTGCCGTTTATCAGCGGCTGGCGGGATCAATCTACAAACTATCAATGAATATGCGCAAACGGGTATTGCTTTGTTTATAACATCAGCGCCTTATTACGCACCACCTAGAGATATTAAAGTAAAAATTTCCACCTCATAACCCAAGTAACAACCTAACTTAAGCGAAACTACAACCAATTTGGCTGGGGGTTTTCACTTAATTAAATAAACGCTAACTATCGTTATATAAAAAATAATATATCGAATTATATAAACTGGAATTTCATAATGAAAATAAAACAAATTACCTATCTGGTTGGGATGGCTTTATTTACAACACATAGCTTCGCGGAAACGACAGAAGAGAAAATCAATCGTGATGTTATGACAGTTTGGAGCACGCCACTTGCTGCTGATGAACATGTCATTACCCAATCACAAATGCAGCAATTAAATCGAACCAATGTTGCTCAAGCTCTGAGTACCATGCCTGGCGTTGTGATCCAAAAATCAGGCAACCGTAACGAAACGCAAGTTAACGTACGTGGTTTCGATAGCCGTCAGGTTCCGGTCTTCTTTGATGGGATCCCAACCTATGTCCCTTATGATGGCACATTAGATTTAGGTCGTTTTATGACCAGTGAATTATCCAGCGTCGAGCTATCAACAGGTTATACCTCTTTACTACAAGGACCAAACCTGATGGGAGGCGCTATCAACTTAACCACTGCAACCCCAAAAAAACCGTTAGAAGCTAATATTAACCTGAATCAAGGCTTTGCTCGTGGTGCAGATAATGCACATAATATCAGTGCTCGTTTGGGTGCTCGCAATGATCTTGGTTTTATTCAAATCAGTGGAAGCCAATATAAACAACGCTTTATGGGCCTACCCGCATCAGAAGACGATAATCCACTCGCTGGCACCCATGGCCGTCGCACTAATTCTGCAACAGATGATAAACGTCTTATGCTTAAAATGGGTTGGACCCCCAGAGAAACTGATGAGTATGTCGTCACGTACTTAAAACAAGATGGCGATAAAAATAGCGCACCAAATGCCGACAGCCCAAAACAACAGATTTGGCAATGGCCTGAATATGATAAAGAAAGCGTTTACTTTAATGGCAATACTCAACTTACGAACGATATTGCATTACAAAGCCGCCTTTATCACGATAAATTCACTAATACCCTTCACCAATACAAATCCGTCAAAGATTATAAAAATGGGGTATATAACTACAGCCATTATGACGACTACAGTAATGGTGCTGATATGCGTATTGATTTTACACTTCGTGAACTCGATATGCTGTCCTTTGCTGCGCATTGGAAAGAGGATATTCACCGTGCTCGTAGCAATAAAGAAGTGCCCTATGATCGCTACAAAGATCAAACATGGTCAGTTGCGACTGAATACCAATGGGTTGCAACTGACAAGCTAGATATTATCGGTGGAATTGGTTTTGATTGGCGCAGTAGTGATGATGGCAAACGCTACCTGTACAATAAAAAAAACGTTGTTACTGGTATCGAAACCTATGATGACAATCGCCAACGTGCATTTAACTGGGAATTGATGGCGCGCTACCATTTAGACAATAATGATACTGTACAGTTTTCTATTTCAGATAGAAGCCGTTTCCCGACACAAAAAGAGCGCTACACCAAAAACAAGATGAAAAATAAAGATAGCTTTGTGATCAACCCCCATCTTGACGCCGAACGCGCACTTACCTATGACTTAACCTATAAAGGCTATATCACCCCTAATTGGTCCTACAATGCAAGCGCTTACTATAATCATGTTTCTGACGCGATTATGGCTCATTATATGTACTATGATCCCACAGAAGATTCAGATGTTTATCAAAATAGAAATAGTGGCAAAGTGAATTACGCGGGTATTGATCTAGGCAGTAATGGACAAATCTCCGATTGGATGTCCATTGGTCTAAATTATAGTTATATTCATGCAGATCCAAAGCATTATAGCGTAAAACATATTGCTGAATTACCGTCACACAAGGCATTTGTCTGGGTCAAATTCACTCCTTATGAGCCTCTCAGTTTCACAATAACAGAGGAAGCAAGAAGTTGGGCTTTTAATTATATTGATAATAATGACAAAGTACGTGGTTTTGCTAAAACAGATATTCGTATTGATTATGATCTAGGTCAAGGTATCTCCGTAAATACATCTATAAATAATTTGTTCGATAAATCATATCAATATACAAAAGGTTATATAGAAGAGGGCCGTAATTATTGGTTGGGTATTGAATATAATTATTAATATGACTTAGGTAAGGTAAGGAGTTTTTCCTCCTTACCTAATTAGAAATCATTTTAATTTTCTATCTTAAATTAAAATTATTAAATAACATCCAAATATATAGGTATTAACACTTAAGACCATTCTTAATAAATAGCCAAATATAATACAACAATGATACCCAAACCTATATTTTAGATATATATATTTTTTTACACATGAAATAATTCTTTATTAAGAATAAAAATCCACCCAACAGCAAAAAAAACTCTATAACTCCATTACACCTCTCAGATCAATATATTTGAACTCAGGATTCAAAAAAGCTCATAGCTCAATACTTAAAGTTAATTGCATCCCTATTTAAACTATATGCATTACAAATATTTATAAAAAAACATATAAATTAACAATTTTTCCATTAAAACGTTTTTTTCCTTTTATTATAAAAATCAAATTTTTCTAGAGTTAAAATTAGAGAGAGCAAGCTACATTTATGACAAAGATCAAAAACTATCTCATTAATAATAAATTTATTTTTGAGACTGAAAAGTGTCTCATTTTTTTAAATAATGAGACAGATCAATTTATTGAGCTTTCAAAGCCTGCATCCCGCTTATTGAATGAAATAATTATTCTAAATCAAGAGTCCCAAATAGCGACCAGAGATGATTTACTTACCAATGTTTGGGAAAAACATGGATTAGTAGGCTCAAACAATAACTTAAACACCTATGTTAGTGAAATAAGAAAAAATTTGAACTTATTGGTATTGATCCAAAATCTATTGTTACAGTACCTAAAAGAGGTTTTCGCTTTGACTGTAAAACAGTAGAAATAATCACCCAAGAAAATAGTGTATCTAGCTTACCAGAAGAGGAATTTATACATTATGGTGACAAACCCAAATCAACCAATATTGTTCATCACGATGAGAACAGTATTGATCCTAATAAAACACATGATAATCAAAGCATAATAAACAAAAATGCTGAAATTCATGAATTCTTAACTGTTGCCCAAGAAAATAAGAATGAAACCGCATTAACTCAACCAGTAAAAAAACAAGAAAACATTAGAAATAATTATGTTTTATTCATTTTAATTGCAATTATTACTGTTTCATTAACGTTAACTTTTCATTTTATAAAAGATTCTGATGCCAGTATGCAAATGAATGGCTACATTGCAGTGAACCAAAGAGCTCAATGTATTATTCAGATCCCCATTCATTTAGCTGAAAATTCATCTAAAGATCATCTCGATTTTATCAATAGAAAACTTGATAAATATAATGTTGATTGTAATCAGCCGAAACGCATCATTTTACTTTCAGAACCCAACAATATGCAGCCTGCTGATAAAAACCTTTCTATCAGTATTTGTAAAGAAAAAAATACTCAATATGACTGTGTCTCGATCAATGATCAGAGAATTTAAATGAAAAAGTATATTTTATTATCTTTGCTTGCTGTATTTTCAGCCTTATTTACGGCAGTTTTTCTTCATCAAAAAAGCCATAATATTAATATGTGTCATTCAGAACTTTTATGGATAAAAGATAACGGAACAGATGAAGGCTTGATACTAAAATCAAAAACCAATATTCTCATTGACAATGATAATACTGGTAGAATAAAGATGTATGGCTATATAAAACAAAACAATGTATTTTATCGCTTAGATAGAGCTATATACTTTAACTTTCAATCAATTGATAAAAATCATCATTATTCCATACATATTAGCCAACTATCTATAACAAACTCAGATAATGTGCCAAAAGAGTTATTTGCCAACTTTATTCAGTTAGAAGAAGAAAAGATAAACTACTACGTTAGCATTACTAAAATGGATGATGATATTTATATTCTAACAGATGAAGCTTACTCATCTTTTACTTGTTACGTAGAAAAGTAAAAAATCAAAATACTAGCAACATGAAAAAATAATAAGCACACTATTTTAGTGTAACCATAGCAAGGATAATTCATTTACTAAATATACTAGGAATAACTGTTTCATTAGTCACTAAAGTTGACTTAGTATAAATGGGAACGTTAATATTAACTTTTATACTCTAAATAATTCGAGGTGCAGCTAGGCGACAAGTGAACGAATCGCCAGGAGCATAGAGCACTATGTGACGGGCGTGAGTGAACGTAGTCAACAACGCTGAAACTTAAAGTATGACGAGTATATATTGTATAATCCTTATTGATACAAAATTAATATCCAACCTAATATCAAACATAAATGAATATAGTTATCGCTCATATTTTATATAATTTGGCTGATATCGCTTTATGACAAACGACCGAACAGAATTCATGTTGCTTACTATTTGATTCATCCACTGTTAATGGAGTATGCCCTGATGCTCAATGAGTTTGGCTTAATAAGGCACCTTTTCCCCAAATTGAGTTATACCATCTCTAAATCAAATTATTGAGTGGCAAGCAACAGAACTAAAACTTGTTGGTAACTTTCATTAAAAATGCGAGGATTACCTAGATATTTCTAAATTATGGTAGACTACCCTCAACAGCAATAACAGTTTTGAGTAGGGCTCTCGACCATGAAAAAAATGAATGAAGAAAAGTTGCTCGCAATGGCTGCGCGGTTATGTGGAGCTCGAGGTGTTAGGCTCACATCGCAGCGAGAAACTGTTTTACGTTTGATAGCTAAACAACACGGAGCCATCAGTGCATACGATTTACTTGACCTGCTCCGTGAAGTAGAACCACAAGCTAAACCCCCTACTGTCTATCGTGCTTTAGAGTTTTTGATGGAACAAAGCTTTATTCATAAAATAGAATCCACTAATAGCTATGTTATTTGCCATCATTTTGATAACCCGAGTCATATATCAGTAATGTTAATCTGTGATCATTGCGGCAGTGTCGCCGAAAGTGATTGTGGGGTAATTGAAGCTGCCATTTTAGAATTAGCCAAACAAAATCAATTTCAGCTACGTCATACTGTGGTAGAAAATCATGGGGTATGCCAAGCTTGCAGCGAAATCGTGAATTGCCGAGATCATCAACATTGCGATCATGATCATCAACAGCCCTCAGTAAAAACAAAGAAAAAAACTTAAAAAAAGAGCTATTGATAGGCTGATAGGCTGATAGGCTGATAGGCTGATAGGCTGATAGGCTGATAGGCTGATAGGCTGATAGGCTGATAGGCTGATAGGCTGATAGGCTGATAGGCTATATTAAACCATCCGTTTTCCTACCCATCACGCTTTAAATTGAAAAATAAACACTTATATCGCGGGCAGATCCCCAAAAACATTAATGGGTACAATCTGCCAGCAACATTTTAATCATCTTTACGATGCAATCTTAGCACCATTCACCATTACGGATCACCCCCACAGCTAACCCCTCAATCGTGAAGTTTTGCTGGCGTAGATCGACAATAATAGGTGCAAACTCAGCGTTCTCCGCGATTAATTCGACACGATTACCTTGTTGTTTAAAACGCTTTACCGTTACTTCATCTTCAATTCGTGCGACCACAACTTGCCCATTATGGACATTTTGGGTTTTATGAACAGCTAACAGATCACCATCCATAATACCAATATCTTTCATCGACATACCATTCACACGCAGTAAAAAATCCGCATGTGGTTTAAAAAGTGCTGGATCAACTTGATAGTGGCTCTCTATATGCTCTTGAGCTAATAATGGTTCACCCGCAGCTACACGGCCAATCAGAGGAAGCCCTTGAGTATCATTCTCTTCTTCAAGCAGTAAACGAATACCGCGAGAAGCACCAGAAACAATCTCAATAACCCCTTTACGCGCTAACGCCTTAAGATGCTCTTCTGCCGCATTAGGCGAACGAAAACCAAGGCTTGCTGCTATTTCAGCGCGTGTAGGTGGCATACCCGTCTGAGAAATGTGATCGCGCACCAGATCATAAACCTGCTGTTGTCTAGCCGTCAGTGCTTTCATCTCGTTCCCCTGTTTGTTTATACAGTCAGACTGTGAGTATATACAGGTAAATGAAGATTTGAAACACTTAAATCACGGAAGTGCCACATTTATCGAGACTAACCGACACTTTAAGACTAACCAGCAAAATAACGCTGCCACAATACTGTAGCCCAGATAACTAGCGCCAATCCAATTGTGATAAATACCGCCGCCGAACCGATATCTTTTGCTCGTCCCGATAATTCATGGTATTCACTACCAACACGGTCGACAACCGCTTCAATTGCACTATTAACTAACTCTACAATAGCTACCAGCACAACAGAACTAATCAGTAATAGCCGATCGACATAACTGACGTCCAAATATAAAGCAATAATTACCGCAAAGATCGCAGCTACCGCCTCTTGGCGAAATGCCGCTTCATGCACCCATGCCGCTTTTAATCCCTTAAGAGAATACCCCGCAGCCTTAATTACACGGGTGAATCCCTTAGTTTGGTTTGCCATATTTATTCCTCAAACTTACAAACGTTCATCATTTTTTGCGGTCAAAGTTAACTGTCAGTAACAGATTTACCCGTTGATTTCTGGTATGCTTACAAAGCATTGTTAACAAGAGGCTATAATCATTTATGTCACTATGGCGTAAAATATATTACAACACGTTGAATTTACCACTTAAATTACTGGTAAAGAGTAAATTAATTCCAACGGACCCAATTTCAGAGCTTGAGCTGGACACGACTCGGCCCACATTATATGTGTTGCCTTACCATTCAAAATCTGACCTTTTAACATTACGTCACCAATGCTTATCTATCGGCTTGCCTGATCCTTTAGTCGATAATGACATCAACGGGACTAAATTACCTGCTTACGTCTTTATTGATGATGGCCCGCGGGTCTTTCGCTACTACTCCCCAGATCCGCGTAAAGAGTCGGTAAAAATATTTCATGCCTACCTAGACTTACATCGCAGTAATCCGAATCTCGACATTCAGCTATTGCCTGCGTCTGTCATGTTTGGTCGTGCTCCTGGGCGTGAACGTGAAGGGCATACTCCTGCACCGCCATTACGTTTGCTCAATGGTATTCAAAAATTCTTCGCCGTCATCTGGCTTGGGCGAGACAGCTTTGTGCGATTTTCACCGATTGTCTCGATGGGATTAATGGCACAAGAGCATGGTACAGATACCATTATCGCGAATAAATTGGCACGTGTTGCACGCATTCATTACTCACGCCAACGTCTTGCGGCTGTCGGCCCCAAACTTCCTGTACGCCAAGAGCTATTCAATAAATTATTGACCTCAAAAGCAATTGAAAAAGCGGTTGAAGACGAAGCTCGCAGCAAAAAAATACCATTGAAAAAAGCCCAGCAAAATGCTGTGAGTATGATGGAAGAAATAGCGGCTAACTTTTCTTATGAAGCTGTACGATTGACTGATCGAGTACTTGGTTGGACGTGGAACCGTTTATATCAAGGGATCAACGTTCAGCACGCAGAGCGCGTACGCCAATTAGCACAAGATGGCCATGAAATCGTTTATGTCCCTTCCCATCGTAGCCATATGGACTACCTACTGCTTTCATATGTTCTCTACCATCAAGGGCTGGTTCCACCGCATATTGCAGCGGGTATTAACTTAAATTTCTGGCCTGCTGGGCCAATTTTCCGCCGTCTTGGTGCGTTCTTTATTCGCCGAACGTTTAAAGGAAATAAGCTCTATTCAACTGTTTTTCGCGAATACCTGAGTGAATTGTTTGCACGTGGTTACTCGATTGAATATTTTGTCGAAGGTGGTCGCTCCCGTACTGGTCGTTTGCTTGAACCTAAAACAGGGACATTATCGATGACCTTGCAAGCCATGCTACGTGGAGACTCTCGTCCTATCACCATAGTGCCAATTTATATTGGCTATGAGCACGTT
Organism: Providencia manganoxydans; assembly: GCF_016618195.1. Lineage (NCBI taxonomy): Bacteria > Pseudomonadati > Pseudomonadota > Gammaproteobacteria > Enterobacterales > Morganellaceae > Providencia > Providencia manganoxydans. Next base: position 545,745 of record NZ_CP067099.1, on the reverse strand, counting down.
ATGGAAGTGGGAACCTACGCCAAAGAGTTACGTGGCGCAGAAAAAGAAAAAGAAGGCTTTTTCTCAATGATCCGTGGCCTACGTAAATTACGTAACTTAGGTCAAGGCTATGTGAACTTTGGTCAACCGATATCGCTCACCCAATATTTAACTAAGCACGTGCCTCATTGGCGTGATTCCATTGACCCTATTGAGCCACAGCGTCCAAGTTGGTTAAACCCTGTTGTCAGTGGTTTGGCTGATAACATTATGGTCAATATCAATAATGCAGCAGCAGCAAATGCAATTAACCTTTGCTCAACCGCATTACTCGCTTCACGTCAACGTTCATTAACTCGTGAACAATTAATTGAGCAAGTTGAATGCTATCTACAACTATTGCGTAATGCGCCTTATACCGCAGATGCTACCACGCCAAATAAAACGGCTGAGCAACTGTTAGAGCACGCACTACAAATGGATAAATTCGAAGTTGAAAAAGACAGCATGGGGGATATCATTATTCTCCCTCGAGAAAATGCCGTTTTGATGACTTACTACCGTAACAATATCCATCACTTGCTGGTACTCCCCTCACTTATTGCCAGTATTCTGCTGCACAATGAACGTATCAGCCGACAAGAGATCCATTATCAGGTTGGGCAAATTTACCCATTCCTCAAAGCTGAGCTGTTTATGCGTTATAACAGTGAGTCGCTAACTGAAGTGGTTGACACTTTGATAGATGAACTAACCAGTCAAAAGTTAGTCTGTCTAAAAGAAGACGATATTGTGGTATTAAATCCACGCCGTATCCGCCCATTACAGCTATTAGCCGCCGGGGTTCGCGAAACCTTGCAGCGTTATGCCATCACATTATCTCTGCTCAATGCGAGTCCTGAAATTAGCCGTAATACATTAGAAAAAGAGAGCCGTATGTTAGCTCAGCGTCTTTCTGTATTGCATGGCATCAACGCGCCTGAGTTTTTTGATAAAGCCGTATTCTCAACACTAGTAGAAACATTACGCGAAGAAGGCTATATCGATAATGATGATAATGATATTTTCACGGCAAATGCGAAAAAACTGTACGCAGTGATTGCTCGCTTAATGTCACCAGAAATACGTCTAACTATCGAAAGCGTTAGCCAGCCAGAAGAGCGCGCTGCGGAAAAAGAGAGCGAGAAATCAAAACAAGACTAGCGATTTGGGTATAAAGAAATAAAACGGGGCATAATACTATTCATATTCCCTGACTAGTCCTGATATAGGTTGACAACTTTTCAGGTATAAAATGCTCGATGAACCTCATCGGGCGTTTTATAGTTTAATGATAAATGAGGTCGCCTTTCATTATAAATCTGTATTGATTCTTCAACCAACCTCCTAGCCTGTTCTAAATTTCTCGGCTTTATTAACAAATATTCCATTTTTAATATCCCATTGACTCGCTCTGCTAATGCATTTTGATAACAGTCATAGCCATCCGTCATAGAACATTGAATATTATGTTTTTATGGATTTCCTGATATTCCGACGAACAGTATTGTAAGCCTCGATCTGAATGATGGATCAAGGTCGTGGTTGAACTTCGTTTTTTTAATGCTTGTACAAATGATTTCTTGACGGCTTTTGTTTTCATATTGTCATCAAGATGATAACCCACTATTTTTCGCGAATAAGCATCGGTGATCAGACTTAAATAAGTATCTCCTTCGTGTGTGGATAAATACGTAATATCAGCAACCCACAGTTGCTCCGGTTGTGAAGGGATAAACCCTGATTTAATTAAATTTGGATGTCGATGAAATCGATGATGACTCAATGTTGTTCGATGATATGACCGCTTATTAGGCACTAATAAGCGATGTTCTCTCAACAAAGAAAATAATCGGTCACGACCAATAATTAATTGTTTTTGTTTCAAAAGAAAGTGTAATTTTCTCACCCCAAGCCTAGGGTGAACTGTTCGCTCAGATTTCACAGCACAAACAATAATTGCATCTAATTTTTTCCGCTTATCAGACGTATCTTGACGTTTGTAATAGGCTTGCCGAGTGATTTTCATAAAACGACAAGCTTTGGTTACGGTGAGTTTTTCAACCGTTTTTTCCTTAATAACTCGGCTTTGCGCTTTTTTGAGAGGCGAGCTCCAAAATCCCTATCCATCACTTTGACAACCGCCTCAAAAAAATCAGCTTTGAGCTGCATCTCCTCAAGCTCTTTTTCAAGGGCTTTAATGCGTTGTTCAGGTGTTTGTTGCTCCGAGGTTTGGTTCATAGCAGCACCTTTATAAAGAGTATTGGGCGTACCTTCCGACCAATCTAATCTACCATGCTTACGTAACCAAACCAAAACAGTTGAACGCCCCTGTATGCCATATCGATATTGAGCTTGTTTATAGGTGAGCTCGCCTTTTTCTACTTGGTCAACAACCGCCAGTTTAAAGGCAAGAGAATAATCACGTTGAGTTCGTTTACCTATTGGTTTCATTACACTCTCCAATTTTAGATTGGAAAAGTGTCAACTTTATTTAGGACCGGTCACCCCTTATAAATAAAGCCCCCGCGTTAAAACGTGGGGCTTTTAGTCATCAAAGATAACATTACTAGTACCATTTTCCGCCTTCTATATCAGATATTAATTGCACAAATAAATGAATAATTAAAAATGCAATCAGCAGAATTAACAACATGTCACTTAAAGTATAGCGAATATAAAAAGATTTTATTAATTCATAGTAAATCAATCTTCCTTAATTAATTCCGCTATTGATTACTTTTTATTTAATCCAAACCAGTGAGTTTTTATTATTAATCTCAATATATCTATTATATTCAAAGAAAAATATCCGTATCGATTCAGATCCCCCTCCTCTAACAAAAAAAATAATACTATTATATAACAGTAGGTTATTTTTAAAGCTCAATATCTATCTAGCTCATTATACTATTATTATTTATCTCCTTGTAACGTTCGGCTATCGTTGTTATTTAAATAGTTTGATAACAGACCTATCTGAGTAAAGTAATTAGTATTTATTACCCAGTTATTAGTAATGGAAATATACCCATTACGGAGACATCACCTTAACGAAAGGGATAGATACATGACTTTTGGTATTAACTATTACAGTCTCAAATCATCTCAGGTACATTTATTATTGCCAATGTTACTGTTGGTATCCATCATACCGACCAATTCAGTATTTGCTGCGAAATTTGTGGATGGAGTGGAAGTAAAGTCTTACGCCTTACGAACGGGTGAAACTGTTGATAGTGTTGCTCATCAGTATAATTTGACGCTGAAGGAACTGAAAACGCTAAATCAAACGCGCAAGTTCACTCGCCCATTTGAAACGTTATCCGCAGGGGATGAAATTGATGTTCCGAGCACACCCCCGAAAAAAACAAGAGTCAAAAATACAACTGTAACAAATTTAGCTGATAAACCAGATCATAAAATACAGGACTGGTTATCTCGTCGTGCCCCTAGCTTTTTCGACGCAATAAACACACAAAGTGCCGAAAAATACCTTTCTAGACAAGCCCAAAATATAGCTATTACCAAAGCCTCATCAACAATAGAGAACTGGTTGAACCAATATGGTACGGCACAAATAGGAGTACAACAAACAAATAAGCTATCACAAAGCGCCATATCAGCAGATATACTGTTACCGATGTATCAAAGCCCAGATTGGCTAGTATTTACCCAGTTCGGTGGTCGTAACTTTGATGATCGCACAACCTTGAACTTAGGTAGCGGGATCCGCCGCTTCAGTGATCCATGGATGTATGGTGTAAACACCTTCTACGATATCGATATTACTGGTCACAACCGTCGGATCGGCATCGGGGCAGAGTTGTGGTCCGACTATCTACATTTCTCTGCCAATGGATATCTACGGCTCAACAATTGGCATCAATCGCGAGATTTTGATGACTACGACGAACGCCCCGCCAACGGATTTGATATCACCGCCAGTAGCTGGTTACCCGCTTACCCTCAACTCGGAGCTAAACTAAAATACGAACAGTATTTCGGGAATGAAGTCGCACTGAAAGACAACGATATTCGCAGTCAAGCTCCAAAAGCAATGACGGTTGGAGTGAACTACACACCTTTCCCATTGATTACCCTCGGGGCTGATTGGCGTAAAGAAAAGGGAGTCAATGAGCTACAACTTGAAGCGCAGCTTACCTATTCATTAGGTGTGCCTTGGAATGAGCAAGTGTCATCTGTATCAGTAGCAAGCCTACGCACACTACCGAGTAACCGAATGGCATTGGTTGAACGCAATAACAACATTGTACTCGAATACCGTAAGCAGGAGCTTATCAGCCTGATACTACCACAAGAAGTCCGTGGTCGAGGCGCTAGCCAGCAGTTAGTCAACATAATTTTGAAAGCAAAATACGCAGCTGAACGCGTAGAATGGGGATTACAGACAGAATTTTCATCCAAAGGAGGGAAAATCCTGTCTGTTGGTAAAAGCCTTACTGCTTGGCTGATCCATCTCCCTCCTTGGCAGGCAGGCACCACCAACACCTATACCCTGAGCGCCAACGCATGGGATGAGAAGGGAAATTCGTCCCCACCTGCCTATATAAAGGTCATAGTGGATGCGGGGCTTTCTGCCTGCCATTCCCATTTAACCGTAGGCTCCGGTACGTTGAATCTAGATCAATCCGAGGTATTGATTCTGACAATACGAGATGAACAAAACGCACCAGTGACTGGGCTCGCTTCATCTATTCAATTACCGTTCACCTTCACGATACCAAAAGGCACATCATCTCTATCGCCTTCGCAAAGTGGCATTAAGTTAACCGAATTAAAAGAAACCGCACCCGGTGTGTACACCAGCACAGTAACAGCCGGAAAACTTCTCGGCACTCTCATTCTTAATCCACAGATAGATGGTATCCGTATCGCTTCAGCAACAGTCGAAGTGATAGCAGCCCCCATAGGGATACAAATATTTCGTAACGGTATTGCCATCGTAGGAAACCCAGTTGTAGGAGATCGCCTAACCGCCACGCCAGATTGCCAAATCAACTGTATTCTACCCACTTTCTGGCAATGGGAAGTCGAAACATCCCAAGGGTCAGGACGGTATCAAGCCATACGTGGTGCAACAACCACTACCTATATCGTCACAACAGACATGCAAAAGCGCAGATTGCGAGTAACGGCACAATAAATATGACCATAAAGCATTTAAAAAAATATAAGGTAAAAATAAGATGAACATGAACCAACAGCAAACCCAAATAATACGCAAAGGCAAACTATCGATCCTGTGTGTCAGTGTCGTTCTCAATCTGCTTGTCACTACACCAGCGCTAGCAGCCACTGTCTCGATTACCTCTCCTGCGACCCAACCAGTTATCGGACATGCGCCAGAGCTAAAAGGAGGTACAGTCAAAGCCAGTGATGATAACGGGGACGGAATATTAGGTCTGGGGGATTCTTTAAAAGCTTCAGACTTTATTTTCAGTGATGAAGATGGCGATAAGCAGACAAGCATCCTCTATGAATGGTATGAAGACGACAATATCATTAACGGCACGACTGGCGATACGCTGAAACTAACCGCGGCGTTGCTAGGTAAAACGATCACGGTCAAAGCGGTCGCAAGCACTGATCCCGCCATTACTGAGCCGTCAAAGAGCTTGTCTGTACCGGCAACAACCTACAGAGATATCAAAAATAACGCGATATCGGGAGGTAAAGGCATTACCACAATAGAAGGCAATATCGCCAAATCAGTGAGTATCTCAGGCATCTCAGGGACACAACCTTTAGTTGGCGAGAAACTAAAAGCCAATACCGTTTGTTACGCGACCTGTGATAATAGTCTGGTTTATCAGTGGCAGATTGAAGATGCAGTGAGTTCTGGCAGATACACGAACATCATGAATGCAACCACATCAGAGTACACGATAAAAGGAACTGACCAGAAACGGAAAATTCAAGTCATCGTCTCTAACCCATAATCAGTATTACCGATAACAGAACTATCCCATTGTGGTGCTTTTTAATCATAAGCAACACCAGCGGTAGAGAATATTCATAAACTGAATGATAAGAGAGTGATTAACCTTTTTATGCGTTTAATAACTCAAACAACGGGGCTAATTATAGAAGGAGGAGTATCCACTTTTGTGATGAAATCAATGCCATAATCTCTTTTTAAGAGCATGCATTGATGAGTAGAGTAAAATATGGTCAGAACCGTGAAGGAACAGAGGTAATTTGCACACCCTGTCACAAAAAATGACAAACCTCACGTTTTTAAACGTGAGGTCAGATTGCTTACCAATAACTTAAAAAAATCCCGATAAATAATATAAAACCAACATAATTATTATTCATAAAGGCTTTAAAACAAGGCGCTCGTTCTCTATTGACCATTAATTTTTGCTGATAAACAAACAATAACGCAGCTAGCAACAAACAAACATAATAAGTGATACCTAATTGGGCAAGTAAACCAATCGCTACCAGCAAACCAAGCATCACGACTTGTAAAACCCCAATAATCAATTTGTCATACTGACCAAATAAAATCGCTGTTGATTTCACACCTATTTTTAAATCGTCATCACGATCAACCATCGCATACTGTGTGTCATAAATCACTGACCACAAGATATTAACTAAAAACAGTAACCAACAAACAAAGGGTAAGGACTCACTGACGGCCGAAAACCCCATAGGGATCGACCACCCAAAAGCCGCACCTAAAACCACTTGAGGTAAATTACTGACACGTTTAACAAATGGATAAATCCATGCGAGTGCCAGCCCTGCAATTGATAGCCAAATAGTCATTGCGTTCAGTGTCAGAACAAGCAAAAACGAAAGCCCTACGAGAGCAGCAAACAATATTTTTGCTTCTTTTTCGGTAACATCGCCACTTGGCAACGGTCGATGTTTTGTTCGCTCAACATGTCCATCAAAATGGCGATCAGCAAAATCATTTATCACACACCCTGCGGCGCGCATCAAAAACACGCCAGCAGTAAACACAATCAGGATGTGCAAACTGGGGATACTTTGAGCTGCAATCCATAGTGCCCAATAGGTTGGCCATAACAACAACAATGAGCCAATAGGCCTATCAATTCGCATCAAACGGCTGTAGGCATGCCATTTAGTTAGCGCCATACTTCCCTCCACTGTCGTGCTCCTTTTATTTTCTATATTTTATAAGCAGGTGATTCAGGTAAAAATAGTTCTGTTAATAATAATGGTTTTTCAGACAACCTTAATAGGGAGCGACGGATCCATCGCGAATTTTGCAACCCTATCTGGATATAATCACGGCTCAGATTATCATGACTGAACAGATAACGCCCCAATGGTACCGCGCCGATATCAACTAGCTGTTGGTCTTCGCCTGTGAGTGTTTCTTGCGGAATTAGCGTCCTTCCCAATAACCATGGAATATTATCACCGTACATAATCACTTCACGTAACCAATAATATTCACTGACAGGTAAACTCAGCGCCTCTTCTTCACTCAAAGCGTCCAAAGTTACGTAGCGTTGTGTATAAGGTATGACAGTAACCCGCTGGCAGTGCTGCTCTAGGCGTTTCGTCATTGACCCCTGCTCATACAACCAACTTAAAATATTATCAGGAACAAGGTCATCAGTCTCAGATAACCAAGTTATAGGGCGAGGGGCAAAAAGCGTTTCATCCATTACTTATAATTCCACCACCATATAGTGTGGTATTGCATCATATTGGTTCTTAACTATAAAGGATATCACGTTGTTTTGCTGCAAGGTTAAAGATAACTAACAATTTAGTTAAAAAGTCATAAATTCAACACAATTTGAAAACTAACCGTAATAAAATTTTTAATTACTAATAGGTTAGCGATAATACAAAAATCATTAATATTGAAATGATTAATAAACTACAGCCTACTGTATTGGTGTATTGGTAGTCGTTAAGGCTTTTGCAATAAACAAGGAAAATCAATTTATTGATTTTTGGCTGATAACACGAAGCGGGAAAAACCACGCTTTTATCCCGCTTCGTCAGCAACTTCAGCCTACCCTATTGGTAGGCTGTCATGAATAACAAACTAGGTTAACGCCATGTTTTATAACAATTAATCAATCCATTTGTTGAGCTATCATGACTACTCACCTCATCACGACTTTCTAATTCAGGTAAAATACGGCTAGCAAGCTGTTTACCTAGCTCAACACCCCACTGATCAAACGTGAAGATGTTCAGGATCGCGCCTTGAGTGAAGATTTTATGCTCATACATCGCAATCAATGCACCTAAAGAATAAGGTGTGATCTCTTTGAGTAAGATTGAGTTAGTTGGGCGATTGCCTTCAAATACTTTGTATGGCGCCACATACTCCATATCTGCTGGGTTTTTCCCCTGTGCTGCAAATTCTGCGTCAACCACTTCACGAGTCTTACCGAATGCTAACGCTTCTGTTTGCGCAAAGAAATTCGATAATAGCTTGTCGTGATGATCACCTAACGGGTTATGCGTTACTGCTGGTGCAATAAAATCACAAGGGATCATTTTTGTTCCCTGATGAATTAATTGATAGAAAGCATGCTGGCCATTTGTGCCCGGCTCTCCCCAAATAATCGGCCCTGTTTGATAAGGCACTTTATGACCATTACGATCGATATATTTACCGTTTGATTCCATATTCCCTTGTTGGAAATAAGCCGCAAAACGATGCATATATTGATCATATGGCAGAATCGCTTCAGTTTCCGATTCAAAAAAGTTGTTGTACCAAATACCAATTAAACCTAGCAATACAGGAATGTTATTTTCAAAAGCCGTTTGTGTGAAGTGCTTATCCATTGCATGGGCACCTTCAAGCAGCTGCACAAAATTGTCATAACCGACTGAAAGAATGATGGATAAACCAATCGCCGACCACAATGAATAACGACCACCAACCCAGTCCCAAAACTCGAACATATTTGCGGTATCAATACCAAATTTCGCAACTTGTTCACTGTTTGTCGACAGCGCAACAAAATGTTTTGCAATGTGCTGTTCGTCTTTTGCCACTGCCAATAACCAATCACGAGCTGAGTGCGCGTTAGTCATAGTTTCTTGAGTGGTAAAGGTTTTTGATGCAATTAAAAACAACGTTGTTTCAGGGTTTAGCGGTTTGAGCGTTTCAGCTATTTGCGTTCCATCAACGTTGGAAACGAAATGCATATTCAAATGGTTTTTATAAGGGCGCAATGCTTCTGTAACCATGAATGGTCCCAAATCAGAGCCACCAATGCCAATATTCACCACATCTGTGATAGCTTTACCTGTATAACCTTTCCATTCACCGCTAATAATGCGCTCACTAAATTTGTGCATTTTTTCTAGCACAGCGTTGACATCTGGCATCACATCTTTGCCGTCGACATAAATCGGTGTGTTGTCACGATTACGTAATGCAATATGTAAAACAGCGCGATCTTCTGTGCGGTTAATTTTTTCGCCGCTGAACATGCTGTCGATAGCACTTTTCAGTTCAGTTTCCTGAGCCAATGCTAATAATTTATTCAGCGTTTCTTCAGTAATTCGGTTTTTGGAGTAGTCCACCAAAATTTGCCCATCAAATGTGGCAGAAAATTTGGTAAAGCGATTATTGTCTTGCTTAAACAGGTCACGCATATGGGTATCTTTCATTTGCGCAAAATGTTGTTCTAGCGCCCGCCATGCTGCCGTTTGGCTTGGATTAATACTTTTCATGGATAACACTCTCCAAAATATTTGTAATAAATATAAATTGTAACTCTTCGAGGCATCACGACCTATCAGTTTCCTGTGATAGTTAAGATATTGGTCAATTTTTTGTAATTTTTCCAGAGCTTATTACGACTCTACTCTAAATAATTCATGGTGCAGCTAGGCGACAAGCGAAGATAGACGGGGAGCATAGATAAACTATGTGACTCGGCGAGCGTAGCGTAGTCAACAACGCTGCGACTTGAAGTATGACGAGTATATCGGGAAAAACGATAATAAATGGCTCATCATTAAAATTACTGATTAACATCGATTCTTCATTGACGCCATAGCTCTAACCCGATATTTCTATATGCAAAATAGTTTGCCTAAAGGGATTGATATCATGAATGCAGTAGCGTCTTCGTCAGAAAATAGTCCATTCATTATCGCTAAATTTGGTGGCACCAGTGTGGCCAATTTTGATGCAATGAATAAAAGCGCTGACGTCGTTTTATCTAACAGCCATGTTCGCGTAGTGGTACTTTCCGCTTCAGCGGGGATCACCAATTTGTTAATTGAACTTGCCGAAGGCTGTGATACAGATAAACGTAATCAACTACTGCAAAAAGTACAAGATATTCAATATGCTATTATTGATAAGTTACAGTATGCCGATGTCATACGCGAAGAAATTGATCGTTTATTAGAAAATATCGCACATTTAGCGGATTCAGCATCACTTGCCACATCTGATGCTCTCACCGATGAAATGGTCAGCCACGGCGAGCTCATGTCAACCTTACTGTTTGTTGAAGTCCTCCGCCAGCGTGGTGCAAACTCACAGTGGTTTGACGTTCGTAAAGTCATGAAAACCGATGGTAGTTTTGGCAAAGCCGAACCTGATTTACTGCAATTGAAGGAAGCGGCACAACTACAATTATTGCCACGTTTGCAAGATAGTTTAGTGATCACTCAAGGCTTTATTGGTCAGGACAGCAAAGGCCGTACCACCACGTTAGGCCGTGGAGGCAGTGACTATACCGCTGCATTACTGGCAGAAGTGCTCAATTTATCTCGTGTTGATATTTGGACCGATGTACCGGGTATCTACACCACCGACCCACGTGTGGTTCCCGCTGCTCAACGTATCGATGAAATTGCTTTTGATGAAGCCGCTGAAATGGCTACATTTGGCGCTAAAATTCTTCACCCAGCGACATTATTACCCGCTGTACGCGCAGGCATCCCTGTATTTGTCGGTTCAAGTAAAGATCCAGAGGCTGGTGGCACACTCGTTTGCGATAAAACAGTCAACGCCCCACAATTTAGAGCACTCGCATTACGTCGTAAACAAACCTTACTGACCTTGCATAGCCTAAAAATGCTCCATGCACGCGGCTTTTTGGCTGAAATATTTACCATATTATTACGCCATAATATTTCTGTTGATCTGATCACCACTTCCGAAGTGAGTGTTGCTCTAACATTGGATACAACGGGCTCTACAGGCACCAATGGTAGCCTATTGACCAATTCACTGATGACGGAACTTTCTGCATTATGTCGTGTGGAAGTCGAAGAAGATCTGGCTCTCGTGGCCATTATTGGTAATGAACTGTCGCAAGTGAATGGCTTAGGAAAACAAATTTTCGGCGCATTGGAATCATTTAATATTCGAATGATCAGCTATGGCGCAAGTAGCCATAATATCTGCTTATTAGTACCCGGTGCCGATGCAGAAGAAATTGTACGCACTCTCCATTCTAATTTATTTGAGTGATTGAAGATAATAAGGCGGCTAGTATGATAAGCCGCCATTTTTGACTATTTTTTTATTAATTTTTGCACATTATCGGTATATTTCAGCATTGATGCTGTCACACCTTGATGCTCTTGCAGTAACTTTAAATTGGCGATTGCGGCACTATTACCCGCTTTTGCTGCACGCTCGAACCACATCATGGCACGGAAAATATTTTTCTCACCGCCAAGTCCTGTTGCATACATCACCGCAAGGTTATTTTGTGCATCACTCACATCTTTAAATGCCGATTGCTGTAGCAATTCACGGGCTTTCTGCTCGTTTTGTTGCACTCCAGTCCCCGTTAAATAAAACAGAGCCAGTTGGTTTTTAGATTGCACATTACTCTTTTCAGAGGCAAGTAACCAGCTCACCACTTTTTGGCTGTCAACATCCGATAATTGGCCTGCAAGATAGAGCTCGGCCAATTTTATTTGTGCTTCAGGAATACCATCGTCTGCCATACTCATATACCATTCGATGGCTTTATTATGATCGGCTTTAACGCCACCGAGTCCTTGCTCATAAAACTCAGCAACCTTCATGGCGGCAGGTGCTGAGCCATTATCAGCGCCTTGTCGATACCAATCAAAAGCGCTGACCAAATCCTTACCTATTCCGTTCCCTTTTTCATAACCCCTACCCATGGCAAACTGCGCATCTGAATTACCTTGCAGAGCCGCTCGTTTGTACCAATAAATGGCTTGATAGTCATTTTTTTCAATTAAACGGTGGCCTTCATAATAAAAGTCCCCCATATTATTTTGCGCAGTGGCGGAGCCCATATTGGCAGCTTGGCGATACAGATTAATGGCCCTTTCTTCATCTTGTTCTACACCTTCACCATTTTCATACAATACCGCTAAATTATTCACCGCCGAAGCAACACCTTGTTGGGCACTTTCTTCATACCACTCCCTCGCTTTTTTATAATCGACATCACCGCCAAGCCCATCATGGTAAAACATACCCAATGCAAATTGCCCATAGGATTGTCCTTGTTCAGCCGCCTCAGAGTACCATGCCTTTGCTTGCTTATAGTCTTGCTTAACACCTAAGCCGCGCTCGTATAAAAAGCCTAACCCGTATTGGCAATACGCATCGCCTTGTTCTGCACCTTGACGGTACCAACGCGCAGCTTCTTCATATTTCTGCTGATTTTGCGCTAACAGACCTAAATAGTAATCACCATCGGTGTTACCAATATCAGATGCCTTTTTAAACCAAGTAAATGCTTTTGTTGAGTCTACAGGAAGATAATCAGTACCATCCATATACACTAGCCCGATATCGAGCATAGCATCAACATCGCCTGATTCAGCTTCTTTTAGTCTATTAATGAATTCTTCTGGAAGATTATTTTGCGGTGCGGTAAGGGAGGCTGGCGACTGTTGCTTTTCTTTTACAGAGAGCATCTCTGTTGTGTCTGCTTGCGCAAAAGCTGCGTTACCTAAACAAAGCAACAGCATTAAAGATCGTAAATTCATCAGTTCAGTCCATTCACCGGCATTATGCATATAACATAACATTCCTTATGAAAAAGGATAAGTGATTAAGACATAAAATATAGAATAGCAATATTATCTGGGGAAATAATTCCCCAGATAAATGTTCCCTAATTCACTCGATAGCCACCATGCTTACTCGCGAATAGGTTAAATTTCCCCCACTCTACTAGCATTGCTTCTAAAGTTTCATGGCTAACTTTACACAAATCAGCAATTTGCGATACGACAAATTGGTTCTCTCCAACCAGCTCAGGTGAAAAAATTTCAGCTATCCAACCACATTCTTTCACTGTCACTAACCAGCCATCGTTAGTCGCAAATTTATGTACAGGTATCATGCCTTCTTTCGGGCTTTCTTTCGCCAACAGTTTGTCTTCATCACGTTGTGCCTGATGGAAAGCATCGATCTCTTCTTTAGAAGGAATAAGATCGATAGATTGTGGATTTTCTAAGTAAAGATAGATCTCTTCAGCACGTGCTGGCGTGAGTTCACTGCGCAACCAAATCTTGTTAAAACAATGATCATCGAGCATATCATCCGTATCCAATTTATCCATGATTTGCAAAATGCTCATCATGGCACTGACGAAATCTTCACTCATGAAAAAAGTTTCAGGTGCAGCGCTGTTTTGGATCTTGTAGGGATAAACTGCCGTCGCCGGCAGAGTATCTTCAATAATAAATTCATAGCTCATTGTTCACAGTCTCTTTAAATTTCCTATTGTTATAAGATGGTGCCGAACAGATGAAAAATCAATCCTCTGGATCATAACCCAAATTAGGTGCTAACCAACGCTCCAATTCTGTGTTCGACATGCCTTTGCGCTGTGCATAATCTTCTATTTGATCTCGTTGTACCTGAGCAACCGCAAAATATTTGCTTTCAGGGTGACTAAAATACCAACCTGAAACAGAAGCGCCCGGCCACATAGCATAAGAGCTAGTCAACTGCATACCAATTTTCTTTTCAACATCAAGTAACTGCCAAATTTTGGCTTTTTCGGTGTGCTCAGGGCACGCAGGATAACCTGGTGCAGGACGAATACCTTGGTATTTTTCACGGATCAGTTCTTCATTAGGTAAATCTTCATCAGGTGCATAGCCCCAATGTTCTTTTCTTACCTGCTGATGTAAGTACTCCGCAAATGCTTCCGCTAATCGGTCCGCCAATGCCTTTAACATGATCTTGTTATAGTCATCATGTTGTTGTTCATATTGGTCAGCTAAGGCGTCTTCTTCTAAACCACCTGTGACCGCAAATGCACCAATATAATCTGCCTTACCACTGTCTTTTGGTGCCACAAAGTCAGATAAGCAATAATTCGGAAACTCTTTTTTCTCTGTCTGTTGACGTAAATTGAGAGCAATACAATTAACGTTATCACGCGCAGGTGAAGTATATATTTCAACGTCATCCCCCACACGATTAGCAGGGAACAACCCAAAAATTCCTCGCGGTACCAAAGATTGGCTTTCAGAAAGCTGATCTAACATAGCATTAGCGTCACGCAGTAATTTACGTGCTTCTTCCCCCACCACTTCATCCTCTAAGATACGTGGGTACTTGCCCGCCAAAGACCATGTCATAAAAAATGGTGTCCAATCAATATAATGACGCAATGTTTCGATTGATGCTTGTACTTCTTTGACACCTAAAAAACGCGGTACTGGTGGCTGGTAATTTTGCCAATCAATCTTCACTGCATTTGCGCGAGCGGCTTCTAATGATACTGGCGGTGTTTTGGGTTTTTTACGCCCATGTTGTTCACGAACCACTTCATATTCACGGCGTGTTCGTGCAACAAACTCTTCTTTTTGTGTTGCGGAAAGTAGCGCTGAGACCACACCTACCGTGCGGGATGCATTCTGTACATAAGTCACCGAATGATTATAGTTTGGCTCTATTTTGACTGCCGTGTGCGCTTTTGATGTCGTCGCTCCGCCAATCATCAGAGGGATGGTAAAACCTTGTCGCTCCATTTCTTTTGCAACATGCACCATTTCATCCAGTGATGGCGTGATCAAGCCTGACAAGCCAATAATATCGACATTCTGCTCACGTGCTGTTTTCAAGATAGTTTCACAAGGCACCATGACGCCTAAATCAATAATTTCATAATTATTGCACTGTAAAACAACACCCACGATATTTTTACCAATATCATGAACGTCGCCTTTGACCGTCGCTAATAATATTTTACCTGCACTGCTACCCGCCTGCTTAAGTTCTTGAATATAAGGTTCTAAGTAAGCTACGGCCTGTTTCATCACTCGCGCAGATTTGACTACTTGAGGTAAGAACATTTTACCTTCGCCAAATAAATCCCCCACAACGTTCATACCATTCATCAGAGGCCCTTCAATAACTTCTATTGGGCTCGCTGCACGCTGTCGGGCTTCTTCTGTGTCTTGGACAATAAATTCGGTGATCCCTTTCACTAAGGCATATTCCAGACGTTTTTCAACGTCCCATGAACGCCACTCTGCTTGTTGAATTTGTTGCTCACCACTACTCGTTGCACGGTATTTTTCGGCTAACTCTAATAACCGCTCTGTACTGTCCTCTCGACGGTTTAAGATCACATCCTCTACCGCCTCTTTCAGTTCTATAGGGAGATCATCATAGATCGCTAATTGCCCTGCATTTACGATCCCCATATCCATTCCGTTACGGATCGCATAGTAGAGGAATACGGCATGGATCGCCTCACGAACAGGATCATTGCCTCTGAATGAGAACGAGACGTTCGAAACACCACCTGAAATCATCGCGTGAGGGAGCTGTTGTTTTATGTCCTGACAAACTTCAATAAAATCGACAGCGTAGTTATTGTGTTCTTCAATCCCAGTCGCTACAGCAAAAATATTGGGGTCAAAGATAATATCTTCTGGAGGGAAGCCAACCGTTTCGGTTAACACCTGATAAGCACGACGACATATTTCAATTTTGCGTTCACGTGTATCTGCTTGACCGACCTCATCAAACGCCATGATAACCACAGCCGCCCCATACTTACGCACCAACTTGGCATGCTCAATAAAAGCCGCTTCGCCTTCTTTCATTGAAATAGAGTTAACGACCCCTTTACCTTGAATGCACTTGAGCCCTTTTTCAATCACATCCCACTTGGATGAATCTATCATAATAGGAACACGGGCAATATCAGGCTCCCCTGCAATCAAATTCAAAAACCGCACCATGGCAGCTTCTGAATCCAGCATTCCTTCATCCATATTGATATCAATAATTTGTGCGCCATTTTCAACTTGTTGACGCGCAACATCTAATGCTTCTTGGTAATTACCTTCTTTAATTAAACGCTTAAACTTTGCAGAACCTGTTACGTTCGTCCGTTCACCAACGTTAACAAACAGGGATTTTTCGCCGATATTAAGAGGTTCTAAGCCTGATAAGCGGCATTCAACAGGAAGTGTCGGTAAAACACGCGGAGCAATCCCTTGTACCGCTTCGGCCATTTTTTGGATATGCAAAGGTGTCGTCCCACAACAACCACCGACAATATTTAAAAACCCCGCTTGCGCCCATTCATTGATTTGCTCGGCCATATTTTGTGCATCAAGATCATATTCACCAAAAGCATTCGGTAGGCCTGCATTCGGGTGCGCGCTTACATAACATTCAGCAATGCGAGATAACTCAGAAACATATTGCCGTAACTCATCAGGGCCTAATGCACAATTTAATCCAAATGAAATCGGTTTCGCATGACGAAGCGAATTATAGAAGGCTTCAGTCGTTTGCCCCGATAGGGTTCGTCCTGAAGCATCAGTGATCGTGCCTGAGATCATGACAGGTAATTTAATGCCCAATGATTCAAATTCAGTTTCAACCGCAAAAATAGCCGCTTTGGCATTTAAGGTATCGAAAATAGTTTCAATCATGATCAGATCAACACCGCCTTTCACCAAAGCACGGGTTGACTCACGATAAGCTTCAACAAGTTGATCAAAACTCACATTACGATAGGCAGGATCATTCACATCAGGGGAGATCGACGCTGTACGGTTAGTCGGGCCTAAAACGCCTGCGACATAACGTGGCTTTTCAGGTGTCTTTAATGTCCATTTATCTGCACATTCACGGGCAATTCGTGCTGCCGCTTCATTTATCTCAGCGGACAACGATTCCATTTTGTAGTCTGCCATCGCAATGGTGGTTGAGTTAAACGTATTGGTCTCAACAATATCAGCGCCTGCTGCAAAATATTGGTCATGGATGTCACGAATAATTTCAGGCTGCGTTAAAACAAGTAAATCGTTATTCCCTTTGAGATCACTTGGCCAGTCGGCAAATCGTTCTCCACGAAATTGTTGTTCAGTGAGCTTATGACGTTGGATCATGGTTCCCATTGCACCATCCAGTACTAAGATCCTATTTTTTAATTCTTTTTCTAATTGACTGATTTTATACGACACTTGCACCGCCTCCTAAAAAACAACCACCATATACTCAAAATAATTCAAGTTGCAGGTAGGCGACAAGCAAAGATAGACGGGAAGCATAGATAAACTATGTGATTCGGCTAGCTGAGCGTAGTCAACACCCCTGTAACTTGAAGTATGGCGAGCATAGTCATAAGTTAAATTACTGCCATTATCATCCTATCATAGTTTTCGCGTCGAAAATTCGAGCCTATGATGAGAGTTTTTCAGGTTGTCTCAGATCTAATTTTTCACTGATCCGATGAGTATTTTGGGGTGAGATCATCCATAATAGAAACAAAAATTCATTCCAGTCAGGAGAGACTTAATGGCGACTTCATCAATTAGTAAAAAAATAAAGAAGGCAAAAGGACCCGCAAGTGGCGCGCCAGCAGCAGGTCAAGTCCAGTCATTAAGTCGTGGACTAACACTTTTGGAATATATTTCTGAATCAACAGGCGGTATTGCTCTTACTGATCTTGCGCTGCAAGCAGGCTTACCCAACTCAACTACCCATCGCCTACTGATGACATTAGAACAGCATGGGTTTGTGCGCCAAACTGGTGATCTGGGGCTATGGGTGATCGCATCTAACGCATTTATCATTGGTAGTAGCTTTCTTGAAAGCCGTAATTTACTTGCATTAGTTCATCCTATTTTGCGCCGTTTAATGGATGAATCTGGAGAGACGGTCAATTTAGCTATCTTGGATCATACTGAATTTGATGCAGTGATTGTTGACCAAGTGCAATGTAATGCGTTAATGCGTATGTCAGCGCCTATCGGTGGTAAATTGCCACTACATGCTTCAGGAGCAGGTAAAGCATTTATCGCTACCTTACCTGAAGATCAACTGATCCCATTACTCAGTAAGAAAGGGCTTCATGCCTACACGCCTTATACTCTAACTACGCCATCAGCATTAAAAGAAAATTTACAACAAGCAAAAAAACAAGGCTTTTCCTATGATGATGAAGAGCATGCATTGGGCCTGAGATGTATCGGAGCATGCATTTATGATGAACATAAAGAAGCATTTGCAGCTATTTCTATTTCAGGCCCATTATCTCGCATCACAGATGATCGTGTGACAGAGCTTGGGGCAATGGTGATCAAAGCCGCTAAAGAGATCAGCCGTGAATATGGAGCGATCCGTTAATTGAGATCTGAATACACGGCAAAAAGTCAAAGGTATGTGACATATCACATACCTGAACGCTTAATATCATCAATCCCCTTCTTGTGAACCTTGTAGATATTCAAGCTGATTTAACGATAAAAATTTAGGCATATCACGATACTTTTCAATCAATGCTAAAGCTATCGCCTCTGTTTCTGCGTCCGCCAATCCATCAATATTACGTGGTCGAAAATGCATTTGAAACGCGCTGATCGTTTTTTGTGTCGCGGTATCTAATTCACCTGACAGAGGAATATCTGCATAACCATAAAACCTAAGTGCTTTTTGTAATAATAAAATATTACTTGGTTCATTCACTGATCGATTAGATAAATAGTTTGCAACCGTTTTTGCATCAGGCCAAGCACCAATACCTTGTTTTGACAATGCCTCCCAAGGGAAAGCCCTACCAGGATCTTCTTTACGTAATGGCGCAATGTCACTATGACCAATAATATTTTCAGGCGGAATGTTATAACGCTGCATAATATCTTTAACTAGAGGAATTAATGCAGAAATCTGCGATGGATTAAATGGTGCCCATACCCTGTTACCATTCTGATCCACCTTAAATCCGGCATTCACTATTTCAATACCAATTGAACTATCATTTAAACTACTATGGTATCGCCAACGGCTATCCCCTGCATGCCATGCTCTCAATGCTTCGGGCACAAGTTGCAATATTACGGGGAGGTTATGTGCCTGTGTAGGCTGACTCGGGATTAAATAGTGTGAACTGACTTTGCCTTTAGTTAGCAAGTGGAGGGAGTACTCATCATCAGAAACCGTATAATGTATTATCACATATTGTATTCTTTGGTTACTATTTTGTGATGGATGACTGGTATCAACATAGTAGCCAGTTCGAGAAGAGAGTGTTGAGCAACCCGTTATTATAAATACTAATAAAAGCAATAAATTACGTATCATTCAAAATCCTTTTATGCTGTACTTAACCCATATATTTTCTATTGTACCTCTTTATTTGATTACAAAAAATACACAAAACTCCAACGAAATGGCATTTAAAATGTGAGTTAATCTAAAAAATATTAAATTTATCAGTAAATGTAGTTAATAATTCAATATCAATCTTATTTTTTCATAGCATTTAAATTAGCTTTACCCCATCATTTTCTATCTGTTTTTATTCACAATGCCTCTGAAGATGAATTTTTATTCATACTGGAACCATTTAGGTAAGACGGCAAGTCCCCCCACCTAGAGAATGAGGCAAAACTTCTCAGCGTAGCATCACATGAGTGAAACACTCTTTAATCGAATTGGTAGGGCAACATTCACACGATAATACTTAACCAAGTTAATAGTAATAAGCCCAATTAATAAATACAAAAATCCATTTTTTAGACTTTTATTTAATCCTTTTAGTTGTAAAAATCACCAGAAAAGGTTTGCAGACTCTAGACAGGTTAGAAAGGCGGGGCTTCTTATTTATCTATTATTCGATATTTTTAGATTCCTCTTGGTGATAAAAAATAATACCTCATAGTAAAAAGTGCATTAAAAGATAAACTACCTAGAATTAATATAAAAATATATTACTGAAAACACACCAATTACGCATAAAAATAAATAAAAAAATTCTATTGATATTATTAAAGTTTCTTATTGTTTTTTATGGTAACTAATAAATTCATATCAGTTACCCATATGTATTTAAGATATAAATTATATGAAATAGGTAAAACCCCTTATTTTATTACTGAATAGGCGATTCGTTTTTCATGCTCAACCTCTGTTAGAATAACTTTAACGATATCTCCTACATCAATATCTAAAAAAACAACAATTTCTATAAGCTTATCTAAACTTAGTTTATTAATACCTCGTTCATAGCGAGATATCTGTTGTTGACTTAAATTAATAATATCTGCTAATTCATTACCAGATAACCCTTTTTGCATTCTTGCTTTACGTAAATGATGCCCTAATAAGGCATATACGTTTTTCCTTTTTGTGATAGCCGTATCCCTCCCCTAGAACAGGAAATAAATATTATTTTTTTATATGTTCTATTATAGAACGTCAAATTCCCATTATAAATAGTTAACGACAATTAAATGGTTAAAAATCGATAGCTTAAACTTATCAAGAGGATAATATAATTATTAATTTTTAATTGATTAATAGTAATTCATTGCTTTTAAATAACTTTTTATTTTATTAAATAAAATAACTATTTTTATAATTAATTATTTTCACTTAACACATTCATAATAACTTACATTTTAAATCGTTATAGAAATAGTTAGACACTTAAAACAATATATTTATTTTTAATGAGAAGAGTACTGCTATCAATAATATGATACAGATCATACTTTGGACAGCGAAAAAGTCAAAATACCAATATAAACGGCAACTTAAATAATATGTAATGTTAGAATTAAACAATTATCATCGTTTAGTCTAATTGACCAAATTGTGATCTCAGTACGACTATCCCTGTTTTCCCTTGTAAGTATTGCTTTAAATCTACATCACTCACTTTTAAAACTCGCTTTATTGAAGATGCATTTCTAAAATAAACCTTCTCACCTTGGCGAATAGCAATTCCTACATGACTCACATCTAATTCAGGTTTGCTCGAATAAACACCAATATAATCACCAGTTTTTATCGATCCTAAAACAGAATTATCAATATGTTTAGTTGGAATATATCTAATTAACCGATTTGTTATAGGCAGATCTTGTATGAGTAATTGACCATTATTTTTTTTATTAAGTGTTTTATTTACTAGAATTGAGTTCGAGCTAATCTGTTGTGTAACGTCAGAGATAGAACTATCTGCTTGCTGTAGCCAATCAGTAAAGAAATGCCGGCGGGTCACATATGAAATACCATTTTCTGAATAACGGATTTTTTCTAGGTTCTGAATAAAATCATCATAGTCATCAGAACGCTTGAAAGCTTCTGTATATTCAATAAAAGTCATACAATCCATTGATTTTAAATTTATAATTAACTTCTCTTCTGCTGTGGCTTGTGAATTTAATGTATGGTTGTTATACGGTGTACCGAGCAACTTTTCTGTTATCACTTTGACTCGCAGCTCGGGGGTTAACCCTACTGTATCCCGCTGAATATTATTCAGAATAAAAAGTGACCCCGGTTCCAACACTACCGATACAGCACAACTCATTGATGAAATAAACAATAAAGCCACTGCCATTAATCGTTTTAACATGAAATTCCCATTAAAATTGATAGTGATATCAACCTACTCGATCACCATTGTATTATTGACTTCTAACAACAGATAGATAACACAATTTATTCAAGATAATAACTCGTCACAGCAAACAAGCCCCTTGTTTATAGTCTTCCCCTGAATAATTTTGATTCAGATCACAGATAGTTCGAAATTTATCTATCAACCATTGCAACTACCGCTATTTCAATAAACAATGTTACCGGTAACATAACGTGAATGACGAAAAGATTTTTACGCGATATGCCCGATAGAACCCAAGTTAGTCGCCAAAAATCGCTATAATGAGGTCAGCAATCATGAGCAATTCTAGTCCGATAGAGAAATCTACTCTTGCCGTTCATCCTGAAATCATGCGTATTACGGAGCGAATTATTGAACGCTCAAAAAATACACGAATACACTATCTTAACAAAATTGAACAAGCTCGAAGCAGTACTGTGCATCGGGCCGAGCTAGCCTGCGGTAATCTTGCTCATGGATTTGCAGCTTGCCAACCTGAAGACAAAAAGATCCTTAAAAGCATGACACGCTCTGATATCGCAATTATTAACTCTTATAATGATATGCTGTCAGCACACCGTCCTTATGACAATTACCCCGAGCGCTTAAAACAAGCACTACTTGCAGCAGGTGCAATTGGCCAAGTGGCAGCAGGAGTCCCTGCCATGTGCGATGGCGTTACCCAAGGGCAAGATGGCATGGAGCTCTCTTTACTCAGTCGTGATGTCATTGCAATGTCTACAGCGATCGGGTTATCACACAATATGTTTGACGGCGCTTTATACCTTGGTATTTGCGATAAAATTGTTCCTGGCCTCCTGATGGGAGCCCTTTCCTTTGGTCATCTTCCTGCTATTTTTGTTCCCGCAGGCCCAATGGCAACAGGGTTACCTAATAAAGAAAAAGTCCGTATTCGCCAGCTCTATGTCGAAGGAAAAGTTGATCGAAATGCATTATTAGAAGCAGAAGCCGCCTCTTACCATGGTATTGGTACTTGTACCTTCTATGGTACCGCAAATTCGAATCAAATGGTGATGGAAGTCATGGGGCTTCATTTACCCGGCGCTTCCTTCATACAACCCGATTCTCCTTTGCGTGATGCATTAACTGATGCAGCGGCCCGCCAAATCACTCGTTTAACAGAGCAGTCAGGTAATTATTTGCCTATTGGGAAACTTGTCGACGAGAAAGTGATAGTAAATGGAATTATTGCATTACTCGCCACAGGGGGCTCAACAAACCTAACCATGCACCTTGTTGCTATTGCGCGGGCAGCAGGCATTATCATTAATTGGGATGATTTTTCAGAGCTATCAGCCATTATTCCACTAATTTGCCGTATCTATCCAAATGGGCAAGCCGATATAAACCAATTCCAAGCAGCAGGTGGTGTTGCGCTACTGATCCGCCAGCTATTATCTAAAGGTTTATTACATGAAGACGTACATACTGTTGCTGGTAATGGCCTCACGCGCTATACCATGGAACCATGGCTAAATAATGGCCTTTTAGAATGGCGCGAGGGGGCCAAAAATTCATTTGACCAACATGTGATCGCCGATATTAATCAGCCTTTCTCTCGGCATGGAGGCACTAAGGTTTTAGCGGGTAATTTAGGCAGAGCAGTAATGAAAACATCGGCCATACCTGAAGATAATCAACTGATCGAAGCACCGGCTGTTGTATTTAACAATCAGCACGATATTTTACCGATTTTTGAATCTGGAGCGTTAGATAAAGACTGTGTTATTGTCATTCGCTTTCAAGGCCCTTCAGCTAATGGCATGCCAGAGCTACATAAGCTCATGCCACCATTGGGTGTATTAATGGATAGAGGCTATAAAGTAGCACTTGTTACCGACGGTCGATTATCCGGAGCTTCTGGCAAAGTTCCCGCGGCGATCCATGTCACACCTGAAGCTTATAATAATGGGCTGCTAGCCAAAGTCCAAGATGGTGATCTGATCCGAGTGAACGGCTTAACGGGTGAATTAACGCTACTCGTTGATGAAAAAGAACTCGCTAACCGCCAAGCCTATCAACCTGATTTAAGTTCTGAGCATTCAGGCTGTGGGCGTGAATTATTTGGTGCTCTCAGAAGCAATTTTTCAGGTGCGGAAGAAGGCGCTTGTAGCATTAACTTTTAAGTTATTTCAATGAATTAGGTAAATATTATGCATAATTGGAAACTCGCTGCTGTAGATGTACTCAATGCCGGTCCTGTCGTTCCTGTTATTGTCATTCATAAACTTGAGCAAGCTGTTCCTCTCGCAAAAGCCTTAGTAAAAGGTGGCGTGAAAGTCCTTGAAGTGACATTAAGAACAGAGTGTGCCGTTGCAGCAATCCGTCTGATTGCCAATGAAGTGCCAGAAGCCATTGTCGGTGCAGGAACGGTTATCAATGCGCAACAACTTGCTGCTGTCACTGAAGCAGGAGCCCAGTTCGCTATCAGCCCAGGCCTTACTGAAGAGTTACTCAGTGCAGCAACCAAAGGCACTATTCCATTGATCCCTGGCGTTTCAACTGTCTCTGAATTAATGTTAGGGATGAATTACGGACTAACAGAATTTAAGTTCTTTCCAGCAGAAGCTAATGGTGGAGTTAAAGCTCTAAAAGCCATAGTAGGCCCCTTCCCACAAGTAAAATTCTGCCCTACAGGTGGTATCTCCCCAGCAAACTATCGTGATTATTTAGCGTTAAATAGTGTGCTATGTATTGGCGGCTCGTGGCTAGTCCCTGAAGATGCTTTAGAAGCAGGTGATTATCAACGTATCACCGAACTTGCAAAACAAGCTATTAGCGGTGCAAAACTCGCATAATTGCGATTCGATTTTCTGCTAATAATATGAAGCGGGAACCCCCGTTCCATCCCGCTTCACCAACAGTCTCAACCATAAATCATCCCGCATTATGTGCTGGTTATCATTTCTTGAGTATGATTAAAACGCAGCTCTTCATGGTATGCGTAAACATCTTCAATATCACCGTTTCGAATTCTTTCTTGTAATCCTTGCCAATATTGCGCTGTAAACAGATCCGCATGCTTCTGTTGTAGATAACTACGTATTTTAGGATCTTGACATAAAAATTGAGGAAACTCCTCTGGGAAAACATCATTTTCCCCCACACTATACCAAGGTTCGCTCGATAGCTCCTGCTCGGGATACATAGGTTCTGGAATTTGTCGAAAATTAACTTCGCTCATATAACAAATCTCATCGTAATCATAAAATATCACACGACCATGACGTGTTACCCCGAAGTTTTTAAATAACATATCACCAGGGAAAATATTTGCGGCAGCAAGTTGTTTTATTGCTTGGCCATACTCATCAATGATATGGCATAACTGAACTTCATTTGCATCATCCATATAAATATTCAGTGGCGTCATTTTTCGTTCCATATACAAATGACGAATAAGTATTTTGTCACCTAAATCTTCAATCAATGAAGGCGCTTCTTTTAATAATTCCTCCATTAATTCATCACTGATAAAACGCTTATCAATAATAAAGTTTTCAAACTCCTGTGTATCAGCCATACGACCGACTCGATCATGTTCCTTAACTATGCGATAGCACTCTTGTACACGCTCCCGAGTGACTTCTTTTTGTGGCGCAAATTTATCTTTAATTAACTTAAAAACACGATCAAACGAAGGGGAAGTGAATACTAACATCACCATGCCCTTTACCCCTGGAGCAATGGTAAATTGTTCACGAGAAAAATTAATAAAAGCCAGATATTCACGATAGTATTCGGTCTTGCCATGTTTTTGACAACCAATCGCCATATATAATTCAGCTATTGATTTACTTGGTAAAATATCCCGTAGCCAAAAAACTAAAGCAGCAGGAAATGGAGCATAAACCATGAAGTAAGAACGAGCAAAACCAAAAACAATACTCGCTTCATCAAATCCCGTTAAACAAGCATCCACGTAAATCTCATCCTGCACATTACGGTGAATGGGCAATAAAAATGGATGGATCTCATTATTAATAACTAACTTTCCAACTAACCAAGCGGCTTTATTACGATAAAATAGCTCATCAACAATATGTAATGATACAGTTTCATGAGTAATATTAGGAAATCGCTGCGTTAATACGTCAACAATAGATTGCACATCATCAGATAAACAGTGCCATTTTAACCGTAAAGGTAACGTACTCAGGATCCTTGTCAGCACCTCAGATAAACAAGTATTAACATGATATTCCTTAGTCAATCGTCTCGGTAATTCGCTGAAACGGCGCGCAGGCTGTGAAGTGAAAATAAATAGATTTTCCTGAGTTAATTCACGATGCTTAAATAAGCGGCAATAAACTGAATTAAAAAAGCTTTCTGCAATTTCGAAACGAGGATAGCCCGGTAGTAATTCGGTAAAAACATGTTTGATTTTTGATATTTTTTCAGGTGTTAATGATTGAGTTAATCCCATAAATTGCAGTTGAGCAACTACCAGCCCTACATGATGATCATAAAGCTTGATCCTTTGTTTCATCGCATCTTGGACTGCATGCCAATCTGCTCGTTCAAATCGCTCTTGTGCCTCTAAGGTAATTTCTAAGAAACGACCATATTGAGCATCGAAGCCCTGCAAGATAGTTTGTGAGATGATCTGCTCAATCGATAATGTCATAGCGGCTCCCGATAAAAAATGGCACTCGAAAGTGCCAATAAAATAAACAAATATCTATGAACAAAAGAAAAGCATACTTGGCTTAATTAGAACTGCTCTTCTTCCGTTGAGCCTGTTAGTGCCGTAACCGATGATGCTCCACCTTGGATCACTGTCGTGACTTTATCGAAGTAGCCTGTCCCGACTTCTTGCTGATGCGAAGAGAAAGTATAGCCTTGCTTAATTGCAGCAAACTCACGTTCTTGCACTTTCTCAACGTAATGCTTCATTCCTTCGCCTTGGGCATAAGCGTGTGCCAAATCAAACATGTTAAACCACATACTGTGAATACCCGCGAGTGTAATGAATTGGAAGCGATACCCCATTGCCGAAAGTTCATCTTGGAAACGGGCAATTGTTGCGTCATCCAAGTTTTTCTTCCAGTTAAATGAAGGAGAGCAATTATAAGCCAATAATTTACCTGGATATTGTTCATGAATAGCTTCGGCAAACTGTCGAGCCGCTTCTAAATCAGGCTTCGATGTTTCACACCATACTAAATCAGCATAAGGAGCGTATGCCAATCCACGACTGATTGCTTGCTCAATTCCCGCATTAGTTCTGAAAAAACCTTCATTAGTTCTTTCGCCCGTAATGAAGTCCGCATCATAAGGGTCACAATCAGATGTTAATAGATCTGCCGCGTCCGCATCCGTTCTCGCGATGAGGATCGTAGGCACCCCAGAAACATCAGCAGCTAAACGTGCAGCAACCAATTTTTGCACCGCTTCTTGTGTAGGAACCAGTACCTTCCCTCCCATATGACCACATTTTTTAACTGCGGCTAATTGATCTTCAAAGTGTACAGCGGCGGCACCCGCCTCAATCATGCCTTTCATCAATTCGAACGCATTGAGTACGCCACCAAACCCAGCTTCCGCATCAGCCACAATGGGCAAAAAGAAATCGATATACTCTTTGTTTTCAGGACCAATACCATTCGCCCACTGGATCTGATCTGCTCGACGAAAAGTATTATTAATCTTTTTCACCACTGATGGCACAGAATCAACAGGGTACAATGATTGATCAGGATACATACTTGATGCGGTATTCGCATCAGCAGCAACTTGCCAGCCTGAAAGATAGATCGCTTCAATACCTGCTTTCGCTTGCTGCAACGCTTGACCACCCGTTAATGCACCGAGTGCATTCACATAACCTTTCTTAGAATTGCCATGCAGTTGATCCCATAATCGCAGCGCACCTTTAGTCGCTAAAGTATGTTCAGGATTCACTGACCCACGCAGCTTCACCACTTCTTCAGCGCTATAAGGACGAGATATCCCTTTCCAACGTGCTTTTTTCCATTCATTTTCTAATTGGGTTATCTGCTCTGCGCGTGATATCGTCATGTTAATATTCCTTATAATGTAGGGTAATTCGGATGTTTTTATGTTCTATTAATCAATAAGTTGATAACCAGGAATGGTTAAAAATTCAATTAACTCATCTTGTGTAGTGATCCTTCGCATTAAATCCGCGGCTTCACGAAAACGCCCATTCTGGAAGCGTTGATCACCAAGCTCTTTTTGAATCACTTGCAGTTCCTCATCTAGCATTTCTTCAAAAAGTGCCTTAGTAACCTTTTCACCATTTGAAAGCGATTTACCATGACGTATCCACTGCCAAATAGAAGTACGAGAAATCTCAGCTGTTGCGGCATCTTCCATTAGCCCATAAATAGGGACACAACCATTACCTGAAATCCATGCTTCGATATACTGAACGGCCACTCGAATATTCGCTCGCATGCCTTCTTCAGTTCTTTCTCCTTCACAAGGCTGTAATAGCTCTTGAGCACTAATTTCTGGATCCGTTTCACGTAAAACATGCAGCTGATTTTTATGACTACCAAATGCTTGATTAAATACATTCATTACAGTATCAGCCAGCCCTGGGTGAGCTACCCATGAGCCATCATGACCATTACTCGCCTCAAGCTCTTTATCCGCCTTAACCTTAGCTAATATCGCTTTATTCTCTTCTTCATCTTTACTTGGAATAAACGCAGACATTCCCCCCATAGCAAAAGCGCCCCTACGATGACATGTTTTGATCAACAAGCGAGAGTATGCACTTAAGAATGATTGGGTCATCGTCACGACCTGCCGGTCAGGTAGAACCTTATCTGAATGCTCTTTTAACGTTTTAATATAACTAAAAATATAATCCCAACGGCCACAATTTAGTCCAACGATATGGTGGCGCATGTAATACAAAATCTCATCCATTTGAAAAACAGCCGGCAATGTTTCTATCAAAACGGTTGCTTTAATCGTTCCACGTGGTAGACCCATAGTATCTTCTGCGGTACTAAATACATCGCTCCACCACTTAGCTTCCTGCCAAGATTCAAGTTTAGGTATATAAAAATAAGGACCACTACCTTTCTCTAATAAGGTGGCGTAGTTGTGAAAAAAGTAGAGAGCAAAGTCAAATAATCCACCTGGGATAGGCTTGCCTTCAAATAGAACATGCTTCTCATCTAAATGCAGACCCCTTACTCGAGCAATTAAAACCGCAGGATCTGACTTGAGTTGGTAGACTTTACCGTTTTCATTGGTATACGAAATATCTCCTCGTATAGCATCACTTAAGTTTATTTGACCATCGATCAACTTATCCCAAGATGGAGAAAGCGAGTCTTCGAAATCGGCCATAAAAACTTTAACATTTGCATTAAGTGCATTTATCACCATTTTTCGTTCAACAGGCCCAGTGATCTCAACACGACGATCTTGTAAATCCTCAGGTATATTTTGAATCTTCCAATTGTCATTTTTAATGGAATGAGTTTCTGAAATAAAATCAGGAAGAATACCCGAATCAATTTTTTTCTGTCTGACTAGGCGCTCTTGTAATAGTGATTCTCTTTGAGCTGCGAACTTCTCTACTAATTCAGAAAGAAATACAATAGCTTCAGCTGTTAACACCCTGCTATCCTGCTGATTAAAGCTATTGATAAATGTTAAGGTCGATGTTGATAACTGCTGCTCCATAGGTCAATCCTCATTCTTATCTGCCGATAGAATTAAGATTAACTCAAAATAAAAATAAATCAAAAACGGTTTCCATTTTAATAAAAACTAACCATATATATTTGTTTTTAAAGAGATTTAATTACAAACAAATTATGACCACCAATTCCTTTTAAACCTAAAAAAATGTTAAATATACGTTAAATCAATGTGTTGTATAAGAAACAAATTTTGGTCAATTTATATTGAAAAACAAAAAAGCAGCCATTTTTAGGCTGCTTTTATGTCTATCCACTATAAAATATTAATTTTTATATCTATAAATACGTGACTTTCTGAATATTAAGTCCAAATAATATAAGCTTATTAGTTATTAATTTTTAATTTAATCTAATGTAGGTTGCATGTGAGAAAGATCGAATGGTGTGATCTGGTACACAAAATAATTTAACCAATTTGAAAAAAGTAAGTGGCCATGACTTCTCCAACTAATAATGGGAGGGTTTTCCGGATTATTGTCTTTAAAATAATTACATGGAATATTTGGTGAAATTCCTGCATTAACATCACGATAATATTCTTGTGCTAAAGTGTCACCATCATATTCAGGATGACCCGTTACAAATGCCAGCCGCTTATCTTTAGAAGCAAATAAATATGCGCCAGCTTCTTGAGAGCTCGCTAATATATCTAAATCAGTGTGCTTACGAATCAGCTCTTCTGGAAAATCAGCATAACGAGAGTGTGGTGCATAAAATGTAGCATCGAACCCTCTGGTTAATAGAGCAAAAGGTTCTAATGTTTCGTGCTGATAGATCCCTGATAGCTTCTCTTCACGTGTCCACTTTGGTAGATCATAAAGAACCTTAAGAGCAGCTTGTACAGCCCAACAAACAAATAACGTTGAAGTAACATGCTCTTTCGCCCAATGAATCACTTTTTCTATTTGCTGCCAATAAGCCACATCATTGAATTCAACCAATCCTAAAGGGGCACCTGTAACAATTAATCCGTCAAAGTTTTGCTGTTTGATATCTTCAAAATCACAATAAAACGTATTTAAATGTTCCGTTGGCGTATTTTTGGATTCACGTTGATCAATTCTCAAGAGTTGAATATCAACTTGTAACGGAGTATTAGATAACAAACGTAAAAATTGGTTTTCAGTCTCAATTTTTTTAGGCATCAAATTAAGTATCAATACTTTCAAGGGGCGGATCTCCTGCAAGCTTGCTCTCGTCGTTGTCATGACAAAAACATTCTCTTCTCGTAAGAAATTTACCGCTGGCAACTCATCTGGTAAACGAATTGGCATCATTCATCCCCTTTTATACATTTATACGTTTAGACTTCTAGAATGCTAAATAATCTAGCGAATGTTGTAACACTTGTCGAGTCTTTCAGGGCAAATTGAAATAATTTCAAGTAATTAGTAGAAAACTACCTATGTCCAAAAATATAACATAAACATAACCGATTGATTATAATCATATAATATGAATGGTTATTACTTTATATAATTCAAAGATTATTAGATTTTTTTCTTATATAGTATATGGGGGATAAAAGAGAAAAGAAGCCGCCGTTATAACTAATTAATAATAACCCTACGTTAGAATAGTATTAGACATCAAAAAATACGGCTTATAGCAGCGATCCAGAAGATATAGGATGGAGTTGGCATGACTTTGCTTATGATGTTGCCGGTGCCGTCGCGGGTTATAGTCTGTATAACACAATGAAATAGTTATCTCTTTATAGCTTTATCGCACTTTATCTCACCAAATCACTTCTCACAAAGCGCTAAAATATTTCTTCCCAAACGCAAAAAAGCCACCCATTGGGTGGCTTCTTCACTAATTTAATGTCTGGCAGTTCCCTACTCTCACATGGGGAGACCCCACACTACCATCGGCGCTACGGCGTTTCACTGCTGAGTTCGGCATGGGGTCAGGTGGGACCACCGCGCTATTGCCGCCAGACAAATTCTGTTTCGTTCCCGTTTGCAGTTATCTCAACGCAAACCAGAACCTCAATCTCAAACAAGCTGCGTGTCCCTCACCTTTCGGCTTCTCACTACGCAAAAACAACTCAATCTCTCTAAAACACCTTCGGTGTTGTCAGGTTAAGCCTCACGGTTCATTAGTACTGGTTAGCTCAACGTATCGCTACGCTTACACACCCAGCCTATCAACGTCTTAGTCTTAAACGTTCCTTTAGGACCCTTAAAGAGTCAGGGAAGACTCATCTCAAGGCAAGTTTCCCGCTTAGATGCTTTCAGCGGTTATCTCTTCCGCACTTAGCTACCGGGCAATGCCATTGGCATGACAACCCGAACACCAGTGGTGCGTCCACTCCGGTCCTCTCGTACTAGGAGCAGCCCCTTTCAATCTTCCAACGCCCACGGCAGATAGGGACCGAACTGTCTCACGACGTTCTAAACCCAGCTCGCGTACCACTTTAAATGGCGAACAGCCATACCCTTGGGACCTACTTCAGCCCCAGGATGTGATGAGCCGACATCGAGGTGCCAAACACCGCCGTCGATATGAACTCTTGGGCGGTATCAGCCTGTTATCCCCGGAGTACCTTTTATCCGTTGAGCGATGGCCCTTCCATTCAGAACCACCGGATCACTAAGACCTACTTTCGTACCTGCTCGAGCCGTCACTCTCGCAGTCAAGCTGGCTTATGCCTTTGCACTAACCGCATGATGTCCGACCATGCTTAGCCAACCTTCGTGCTCCTCCGTTACTCTTTGGGAGGAGACCGCCCCAGTCAAACTACCCACCAGACACTGTCCGCACCCCGGATCACGGGGCAACGTTAGAACATCAAACATTAAAGGGTGGTATTTCAAGGTTGGCTCCATGCAGACTGGCGTCCACACTTCAAAGCCTCCCACCTATCCTACACATCAAGGCTCAATGTTCAGTGTCAAGCTATAGTAAAGGTTCACGGGGTCTTTCCGTCTTGCCGCGGGTACACTGCATCTTCACAGCGAGTTCAATTTCACTGAGTCTCGGGTGGAGACAGCCTGGCCATCATTACGCCATTCGTGCAGGTCGGAACTTACCCGACAAGGAATTTCGCTACCTTAGGACCGTTATAGTTACGGCCGCCGTTTACTGGGGCTTCGATCAAGAGCTTCTCCTTACGGATAACCCCATCAATTAACCTTCCAGCACCGGGCAGGCGTCACACCGTATACGTCCACTTTCGTGTTTGCACAGTGCTGTGTTTTTAATAAACAGTTGCAGCCAGCTGGTATCTGCGACTGGCTTCAGCTCCATGGGTAAACCACTTCACCTAGCGCCAGCGTGCCTTCTCCCGAAGTTACGGCACCATTTTGCCTAGTTCCTTCACCCGAGTTCTCTCAAGCGCCTGAGTATTCTCTACCTGACCACCTGTGTCGGTTTGGGGTACGATTAATGATAATCTAGAGCTTAGAGGCTTTTCCTGGAAGCGGGGCATGAGCTACTTCATCACCGTAGTGACTCGTCATCAGACCTCAGCATGTAGTGAACCGGATTTGCCTAATTCACCTGCCTACATCCTTAAACCGGGACAACCGTCGCCCGGATAGCCTAGCCTTCTCCGTCCCCCCATCGCAATTATCACCAGTACAGGAATATTAACCTGTTTCCCATCGACTACGCATTTCTGCCTCGCCTTAGGGGTCGACTCACCCTGCCCCGATTAACGTTGGACAGGAACCCTTGGTCTTCCGGCGTGCGGGTTTTTCACCCGCATTATCGTTACTTATGTCAGCATTCGCACTTCTGATACCTCCAGCATGCCTCACAGCACACCTTCGCAGGCTTACAGAACGCTCCCCTACCCAACAACATCTAAATGTCGCTGCCGCAGCTTCGGTGCATGGTTTAGCCCCGTTACATCTTCCGCGCAGGCCGACTCGACCAGTGAGCTATTACGCTTTCTTTAAATGATGGCTGCTTCTAAGCCAACATCCTGGCTGTCTGAGCCTTCCCACTTCGTTTCCCACTTAACCATGACTTTGGGACCTTAGCTGGCGGTCTGGGTTGTTTCCCTCTTCACGACGAACGTTAGCACCCGCCGTGTGTCTCCCGTGATAACATTCTTCGGTATTCGTAGTTTGCATCGAGTTGGTAAGTCGGGATGACCCCCTAGTCGAAACAGTGCTCTACCCCCGAAGATGAGTTCACGAGGCGCTACCTAAATAGCTTTCGGGGAGAACCAGCTATCTCCCGGTTTGATTGGCCTTTCACCCCCAGCCACAAGTCATCCGCTAATTTTTCAACATTAGTCGGTTCGGTCCTCCAGTTAGTGTTACCCAACCTTCAACCTGCCCATGGCTAGATCACCGGGTTTCGGGTCTATACCCTGCAACTCATTCGCCCAGTTAAGACTCGGTTTCCCTACGGCTCCCCTATACGGTTAACCTTGCTACAGAATATAAGTCGCTGACCCATTATACAAAAGGTACGCAGTCACACCCAAAGGTGCTCCCACTGCTTGTACGTACACGGTTTCAGGTTCTATTTCACTCCCCTCGCCGGGGTTCTTTTCGCCTTTCCCTCACGGTACTGGTTCACTATCGGTCAATCAGGAGTATTTAGCCTTGGAGGATGGTCCCCCCATATTCAGACAGGATAACACGTGTCCCGCCCTACTCATCGAGTTCACAACACCAACACCTTCGGATACGGGGCTATCACCCTTTACTGCCGGACTTTCCAGACCGTTCTCCTGATGCTGATGCTGATTAAGACTCTGGGCTGCTCCCCGTTCGCTCGCCGCTACTAGGGGAATCTCGGTTGATTTCTTTTCCTCGGGGTACTGAGATGTTTCAGTTCCCCCGGTTCGCTTCGTTTGACTATGTATTCATCAAACGATAGTGCAACGAATTGCACTGGGTTTCCCCATTCGGAAATCGTCGGGTATAACGGTTCATATCACCTTACCGACGCTTATCGCAGATTAGCACGTCCTTCATCGCCTCTGATTGCCTAGGCATCCACCGTGTACGCTTAGTCGCTTAACCTCACAACCCGAAGGTGTCTTTTTTGTCAGTCGACACGAAACCCGACGGTTTCTGTCTGTTGACGACATCTTCAAGTTGAGATTTTTGAGAGACTCTCACATTGTTTAAGCGATAAACAATGTGCGTTGTTTTCAATTTTCAGCTTGTTCCAGATTGTTAAAGAGCATAATTATTCGCAATAGACTATTTAATTAACTAATCTATTCTGAATAATTCAAAAGTATTATGGTGGAGCTAAGCGGGATCGAACCGCTGACCTCCTGCGTGCAAGGCAGGCGCTCTCCCAGCTGAGCTATAGCCCCATAACAGGTTTGACAGTATCATCGCCGTCTTTAATCGGTGTGATTAAAAACGAAATCGAATTAAGGCAAGGCGTAGCTTAGCGACGTTTACACTAGGTAAACGAGCTGAGATACAACGTAGCATTCATTCGATTTTGGTAGGCCTGAGTGGACTTGAACCACCGACCTCACCCTTATCAGGGGTGCGCTCTAACCACCTGAGCTACAAGCCTATATGATACCGTTGACTCTATTTCATCAGACAATCTGTGTGAACACTTCACAAAAACACTTCAATGGTAAGGAGGTGATCCAACCGCAGGTTCCCCTACGGTTACCTTGTTACGACTTCACCCCAGTCATGAATCACAAAGTGGTAAGCGCCCTCCCGAAGGTTAAGCTACCTACTTCTTTTGCAACCCACTCCCATGGTGTGACGGGCGGTGTGTACAAGGCCCGGGAACGTATTCACCGTAGCATTCTGATCTACGATTACTAGCGATTCCGACTTCATGGAGTCGAGTTGCAGACTCCAATCCGGACTACGACGTACTTTATGAGTTCCGCTTGCTCTCGCGAGGTCGCTTCTCTTTGTATACGCCATTGTAGCACGTGTGTAGCCCTACTCGTAAGGGCCATGATGACTTGACGTCATCCCCACCTTCCTCCGGTTTATCACCGGCAGTCTCCTTTGAGTTCCCGACCGAATCGCTGGCAACAAAGGATAAGGGTTGCGCTCGTTGCGGGACTTAACCCAACATTTCACAACACGAGCTGACGACAGCCATGCAGCACCTGTCTCAGAGTTCCCGAAGGCACCAAAGCATCTCTGCTAAGTTCTCTGGATGTCAAGAGTAGGTAAGGTTCTTCGCGTTGCATCGAATTAAACCACATGCTCCACCGCTTGTGCGGGCCCCCGTCAATTCATTTGAGTTTTAACCTTGCGGCCGTACTCCCCAGGCGGTCGATTTAACGCGTTAGCTCCGGAAGCCACGCCTCAAGGGCACAACCTCCAAATCGACATCGTTTACAGCGTGGACTACCAGGGTATCTAATCCTGTTTGCTCCCCACGCTTTCGCACCTGAGCGTCAGTCTTTGTCCAGGGGGCCGCCTTCGCCACCGGTATTCCTCCACATCTCTACGCATTTCACCGCTACACATGGAATTCTACCCCCCTCTACAAGACTCTAGCTGACCAGTCTTAGATGCCATTCCCAGGTTAAGCCCGGGGATTTCACATCTAACTTAATCAACCGCCTGCGTGCGCTTTACGCCCAGTAATTCCGATTAACGCTTGCACCCTCCGTATTACCGCGGCTGCTGGCACGGAGTTAGCCGGTGCTTCTTCTGTCGGTAACGTCAATCGCTGATGATATTAGCATCAACGCCTTCCTCCCGACTGAAAGTACTTTACAACCCTAGGGCCTTCTTCATACACGCGGCATGGCTGCATCAGGCTTGCGCCCATTGTGCAATATTCCCCACTGCTGCCTCCCGTAGGAGTCTGGGCCGTGTCTCAGTCCCAGTGTGGCTGATCATCCTCTCAGACCAGCTAGGGATCGTCGCCTAGGTGAGCCATTACCCCACCTACTAGCTAATCCCATATGGGTTCATCCGATAGCGCAAGGACCGAAGTTCCCCTGCTTTGCTCCTAAGAGATTATGCGGTATTAGCCACCGTTTCCAGTAGTTATCCCCCTCTATCGGGCAGATCCCCATACATTACTCACCCGTCCGCCGCTCGTCAGCGAGAAGCAAGCTTCCCCTGTTACCGCTCGACTTGCATGTGTTAGGCCTGCCGCCAGCGTTCAATCTGAGCCATGATCAAACTCTTCAATTAAAAGTGTTTGATGCTCAAAGAATGTTTTACTGTCGCCTGATTTCCGAAGAAACCAGATTACCTATTAGTTCATATGTATATGAATTAACGTGTTAGTCACTCTTCAAGACTTTAAAATCAAATATTTTTTTGATAGTGTCTTGTGAGTGCCCACACAGATTGTCTGATAAATTGTTAAAGAGCGTTGCGACATTTTGATAATTTTTATCAATTAACTTCCTAGGATTTAATCACTTAGGTCGTTGTCGCGAGGTGTCGTATACTACGTTTTTCTATCAGAAAGTCAAGTAATTATTTTCAACTTTTCTTTCTTTTTTCACCTCAACTGTCATCGGGGTTATTTTTCAAACCTCACCACCGGAGCGGCTTGCCGTGTCAGTGGATGCGCATTATAGGGAGTCAGAAAATTCTGGCAACCCCTTTTTTGCATTTTTTTATTCAACTGCTGCATTACACAGCAAAAGCGGTGTTTATACAGAGTTATACACAAAGTTATCCACGACAATAAAAATAATTGAAATATATCGCGCATTACGCAAACGTTTGCGTTACAATTAGCCTGAAAATTCATCGTTGATTTTCTTTTTATGGTCTGAAATTGTAGTGGCTTCTTCTATATCTATAACCATGTCGATGTAATCACACAGCAGCAATAGTAAATAGGTATATAAGAAAAGCCTTTATTCTTTAAACTCACTGTTACGGTTTTATTGCTTTCAATATCCAAGGGATCTATCTCATGCAACAGCTTCGTCCAATTCGTCGTGCCCTGCTAAGTGTTTCTGATAAAACAGGTGTTGTTGAATTCGCTAAGGCGCTTTCTCAACGAGGTGTTGAACTGCTCTCTACGGGTGGAACTGCAAAACTGCTCGCCGAATCAGGTTTAAAAGTCACTGAAGTTTCAGACTATACAGGTTTCCCTGAAATGATGGATGGCCGCGTCAAAACACTGCATCCTAAAGTGCATGGTGGGATCTTAGGTCGCCGTGGTACCGATGATGAGATCATGCAACAACATGACATCCAGCCCATTGATATGGTCGTCGTTAACTTATATCCATTTGCACAAACTGTCGCAAAACCTAGCTGTACATTAGAAGATGCCGTTGAGAATATCGATATTGGTGGGCCAACAATGGTTCGCTCTGCGGCAAAAAACCATAAAGATGTTGCCATTGTGGTTAATAGCAATGACTATGAAAAAATTATTGAAGAGCTCGATAATCATAATAATTCATTAAATTGGTCTACACGTTTTGACTTTGCGATTAAAGCGTTTGAGCATACGGCAGCGTATGACAGCATGATTGCCAACTATTTCGGCGAGTTGGTTGCACCATACTATGGCGACACCACTCAACCATCTGGCCGTTTCCCACGTACCTTGAATTTAAACTTTATTAAAAAACAAGATATGCGTTACGGTGAAAATAGCCATCAAGATGCCGCATTCTATATAGAAGAAGATCCAAAAGAAGCGTCTATCGCTACTGCTACACAAATTCAGGGCAAAGCTTTATCTTATAATAATATCGCTGATACCGATGCTGCCTTAGAGTGTGTTAAATCCTTTGAAGAGCCAGCTTGTGTGATCGTAAAACATGCTAATCCGTGTGGGGTCGCTATTGGCAATAATCTTCATGCAGCTTATGACCGTGCATTTAAAACAGATCCAACTTCTGCATTTGGAGGCATCATTGCATTTAACCGTATGCTTGATAAAGCAACCGCAGAAGCCATCATCGAACGCCAGTTTGTTGAAGTGATCATCGCTCCAACAGTAGCGACTGACGCACTTTCTGTATTAGCCACTAAGCAAAATGTCCGTGTCCTCACTTGTGGTGAGTGGGATAAGCCTGTTGCAGGCCTAGATTTTAAGCGTGTTAATGGTGGTTTATTAGTACAAGATCGTGATTTAGGTATGGTCGAACAAGACAATCTCCGCGTTGTCACTAAGCGCCAGCCTACTGAGCGTGAATTTAAAGATGCCTTGTTCTGCTGGAAAGTGGCTAAGTTCGTTAAATCGAATGCAATTGTTTATGCCAAAAATGATATGACTATTGGTATCGGTGCAGGGCAGATGAGTCGCGTATACTCTGCGAAAATCGCAGGTATCAAGGCTGCTGATGAAGGTTTAGAAGTTGCTGGTTGTGCGATGGCATCAGATGCATTTTTCCCATTCCGTGATGGTATTGATGCAGCGGCTGCTGTCGGCGTCACTTGTGTTATCCAGCCTGGTGGGTCAATTCGTGATAATGAAGTAATTGATGCCGCTAATGAGCATGGTATCGCGATGATTTTCACTAATATGCGTCATTTCCGCCATTAATAATCTGGAGTTTAAGTATGAATATTTTAATTATTGGTGGCGGTGGCCGTGAACACGCTCTAGCATGGAAAGCGGCTCAATCACCACTTGCAGATAAAGTTTATGTTGCTCCCGGTAATGCAGGAACAGCATTAGAATCCGCACTTGAGAATGTTGATATTGCGGCAACTGACATTGATGGCTTACTGCAATTTGCAAAAGATAAGCAGATTGGTTTAACCATCGTCGGTCCTGAAGCGCCATTAGTGATTGGTATTGTTGATGCATTCCAGAGCGCTGGATTAACTATTTTTGGCCCAACACAGGGCGCGGCTCAGCTAGAAGGATCTAAAGCATTCACCAAAGACTTTTTAGCTCGCCATAAAATACCAACTGCCGATTACCAAAACTTCACGGAAGTTGAACCTGCGCTCGCTTATTTAGATAAGGTCGGCGCACCAATCGTAATCAAAGCTGATGGCCTAGCTGCGGGTAAAGGTGTCATCGTTGCAATGACACTAGCTGAAGCCAAAGATGCCGTAAAAGATATGCTTGCAGGCAATGCATTTGGCGATGCAGGTCATCGTATCGTTATTGAAGAATTTCTGGATGGCGAAGAGGCAAGTTTTATTGTGATGGTGGATGGTGAGAATGTCATTCCAATGGCAACCAGCCAAGATCATAAGCGTGTAGGTGACGGTGATACAGGCCTCAACACCGGAGGTATGGGGGCATATTCACCCGCTCCTGTTGTGACAGATGAGATCCACCAACGCGTTATGGAACAAGTTATCTATCCCACTGTTAAAGGGATGGATGCAGAAGGTCATCGTTATCAAGGTTTTCTCTATGCAGGCCTAATGATTGACAAAGCAGGCAATCCAAAAGTTATCGAATTTAATTGTCGTTTTGGTGATCCTGAAACTCAGCCAATTATGATGCGCCTACAATCTGATCTCGTTGAATTATGTCTTGCTGGAGCAAAAGGTGAGCTAGCAGGTAAAGATTCATCATGGGATGAGCGCCCTGCATTAGGTATTGTTATTGCCGCGGGTGGTTACCCTGGCGACTATCATAACGGTGATGTGATCCATGGCTTACCAACAAAAGACGCTGCTGATAGTAAAGTGTTCCATGCAGGTACAAAGCTAAAAGAGGGTGAAGTGACGACAGCCGGCGGTCGTGTGCTGTGTGTCACAGCCCTCGGTAATGATATTGCTCAAGCACAGCAAAAAGCCTACCAAGCGGCAGAAAATATCCATTGGGATGGCAGTTTTTACCGTAAAGACATTGG
The DNA here is from genome assembly GCF_016618195.1 of Providencia manganoxydans. Lineage (NCBI taxonomy): Bacteria > Pseudomonadati > Pseudomonadota > Gammaproteobacteria > Enterobacterales > Morganellaceae > Providencia > Providencia manganoxydans. The sequence continues at coordinate 505,441 of NZ_CP067099.1, read as the reverse complement.
TTACCGCGCCATTGCACGTTTGAAGTAGCGATCACAAAAAGCTAAGCACACTAAGCTGATAAAAAGGTTTCAACAAAACCGCTTTATCAGCTTTTTTATTGCATTTTTCTGTTAGGTTTTGTTTTTTACTAACAGGCAAAAGCTCCAAGTATTTCGTAGCCTAACTAGGCGGCAAAGTAACTTATCCCTAGGAGCATAGATAACTATGTGACTAAGGTGAGTTGTTGAAGCCAACAACGTTAGGATGCGAAAGACGACGAGCGGTGAGGTTATAACGAATCTTTACTCGGTTGCCAGCGGCAAAAATCCGTATCCGCTACCATTAAAAGCTGATTACCTTCTGGGGCCTCCAGCCAAGCAATATTCAATTGCTTATGCCAAACCTTAGCTCGGCTTTCCAGCCAGTTCTGTGCATAAGGTTCAAACTCAACTTTCTTAATATCACCATCACAAGTCACGACTTGATTTTGTGACCAGCGGCCTTGATAAAGTTGAACCCCACCAACGACTAACGCGGTATTAATATCGAGAATGCGTTTAGCTTCGAATTGCCAACGGATAATTTCATCTTGTGAAAGTGCGGTTTTTTGCTCTTTTTCGACTCGCTGCATAAAAATGACATTCTCATTCTTATCAAATCGCAACTGTTCCATAATTTGTTGCTGGCCTGCATTTAGAATTTGGCTACGAATTTGCCAGAGCTGGCCTGAGCGATATTCAAAGAAATTGACTGAAGTATCTGTGCCTTTATAAGGGCTATACACGACCATCAGTACTTGGGGGTTGTCTTTTGCGTCATTAAGACGCCACATGCGGATCACGCCATCATCGGCAATAAATCCACTAGCACTAAATTCAGGAAATTGGGAACGAGAGGAACAGGCGCTGAGCATTGAGAGAACTCCCAATACCAGCAGCCCTTTTCGCATGAACAAAAGGGGTCTTCTAATACCCCTCTTGGTGATCATTGCTTGCAACTTTATTATTTTACTGCTTCTTTCAGTGCTTTACCGGCAGAGAAAGCTGGAACGTTAGTTGCTGGGATAGTGATTTCTTCGCGAGTTTGCGGGTTACGACCGGTACGCTCTGCACGGTGGCTGACTTTGAAAGTACCGAAACCGACCAGTTGTACTTGCTCGCCTTTTTTCAGCGTTTCTGAAATAGCATTCAGAGTTGATTCTAATGCTGCTTTAGCCTGTACTTTAGTCAGGTCTGCTGATTCTGCGATAGCATCAACTAATTCAGTCTTGTTCATAAATTATCCTTACACAGTGTGTTTATCGTTTGCTAAGCATCGAGTGCGTCGGATATGCCAAATTGACACCCCTGATACACGCCCCGATAGCCACTTCTCTTCTCGCCCCTAAATGTAGACCAGTCTAGGGGCAAATGTGAAGTCTTAGTCATCAGCATTACTGTGCTAAGTCACGTTTTGATCATTGAAAACGTCAATTTAGCCTATTGTAATGCCAATATTGCTCACCCCCGCTTCACGGAGGTCAGATTTTAATCCTTTAATTAACTCTAAGTCTCGCTCTTCACAGGCTGCCAGTAAACGGAAAATTTCCCACTGGATATCCCATTCTTCCTCGATAGAGGATAATTCTTTAAGTTCTTCTTCTGACATTTCCTTACCGGCTTGCGTCATTTCGAGCATGGCCACGGTACGAATTGATGCTTCACTAACTGCAATTGCATGACTAAGGGTTTCACCGCTCAGTTTTGAGTGAATGACTTCACCTAAAGCAATACAAGCATCAATAGCAGGATAAACGCCATAAATATCGAAATCATCTGCTGAAGGAATAATTTCTTCCAATTTCTCTAACTGGCTGTCGAAATTAACTTTGCTATCTTTTATGACTAACGTTTCCCACACCAGATCAAGAATCGATCGAAACGCCTTCGTATCAGCAAAACCACTTTGCTGACAAAACATTTGATAGTTGGGATACATTCTTTCGCACAAACACGCCATAAAAGTGACATGTTGCCAGCTTTCTAATTTTTCCAACCTCAAATGAATGGGATTTCTCAACATAATTTCAGACTCATCAATCTCAATACCTCGCAGTTTACCTGAAAAACTGCCAATGCCACATATTTTGCTGATAATTAGCTGTATTTCTCATTCATTCGCTCAAAAAGTAGTCTGTTTGAGGCTATTCCATCAGCAAATCGTGTTGGCTCAGGTAGTCGATAACCTCGCAAACAGCGTTCGACCCATTTGAGGGATGAGTAAATACTCACTTTATGACCCGGTGAAATGAACAAAGGATTACAACGTTTTTTACTTTTTAGTACCCATCCCAATTGTTCATCGCAATGAGTCAATGGCTGAAAACTGCCTTTTTCTTCATCAACAGGCGCGTACTCACCATACAATCGGCTTTTTGCCACCCCAATTGTTGGAATATTTGCCTGCAAACCAAAATGACAAGCCACACCAAAACGCCGAGGATGAGCGATGCCTTGACCATCCACTAATACAATATCGGGTTTCTGTTGCAATTGTTGCCAAGCGGCCATCAATCCTGGGACTTCACGAAAAGATAACAATCCCGGTATATAGGGTAATGTTGTTGGCACTCGTGCTATTTGATACTCCACCAGCTGTAGGTCAGGCCATGACAATACAGCGATCACGGCTCGCGTTATCGCTCCTTGTTGTTCAAACCCAACGTCTGCACCACCAATAAAAGCAGGCTGGATATCACTATCATCTAGAATAATAAGCTGTGCTTTATCGGCTTGCTGTTGCCGTAATCTTTGAGTATCTATAACCATAGCAAATACAACGCGTAATATGTTTAAAGATTAATGATAGAAGATAACAGCGCACTTACAAGAAACATAGGAACTGCTGACCTTTCTCGTTGTAAAAACCAACAGCTCCTAATACACCGTTATAAAAACCGATCAATTATTGATGGTATTGGCGAGAAAACCGGTGTACTGCATCAACGAATGTACCTGCATGCTCAGGTGGAACATCTTGATGAATACCATGACCTAAATTAAAGACGTGCCCGTTGCCGTGGCCAAAGCCAGCCAATATATTTTGCACTTCCTCTTCAATGCGTGCTGGCGGTGCATATAACATAGATGGATCCATATTGCCCTGTAGAGCAACTTTATCCCCGACTCTACGACGCGCATCAGCAATTTCAGTTGTCCAATCAAGTCCTAATGCATCACACCCCGTTGCAGCCATTTCTTCTAACCACTGACCGCCACCTTTAGTAAACAAAGTTACAGGCACGCGGCGCCCCTCGTTTTCACGTACTAAACCATTGATGATTTTATGCATATAGTTAAGAGAGAACTGGAGGTAATCACGCTTAGTGAGCACGCCGCCCCAAGTATCAAAAATCATCACGGACTGTGCACCCGCACGTATTTGTGCATTTAAGTATAAGATCACACTATCAGCGAGTTTATCGAGTAGAAGATGCAGTGCATTCGGGTCTTCATACATCATTTTTTTAATTTTAGTGAAGGCCTTACTGCTTCCCCCTTCAACCATATAAGTGGCCAATGTCCATGGGCTACCTGAAAAACCAATCAAAGGAACATCACCATTGAGCGCTTTACGGATGGCTCTCACTGCATTCATAACATATCCCAGCTCCATTTCAGGGTCAGGAACAGGAAGGTTTTCGATATCAGCAAAACGGGTTATTGGTTTTTCAAAACGAGGGCCTTCACCAGTTTCGAAATATAGCCCTAGCCCCATCGCATCAGGGATAGTTAAAATGTCTGAAAACAAAATAGCAGCGTCTAATGGAAAGCGGCGTAATGGCTGAAGTGTCACTTCACATGCAAGCTCAGTATTTTTGCACAGAGCAATAAAATCACCAGCCTGAGCACGAGTTGCTTTGTACTCTGGTAGATAACGCCCTGCTTGACGCATCATCCATACAGGGGTGGTATCTACTGGTTGGCGCAACAGGGCACGTAGATAGCGGTCATTTTTCAACTCAGTCATTATTTACTCCATTATAATCAGTGGCCGCCGCAAATGGCTAAGAGCGGCTATTGTAGCATGATAGGCATAACAATATCAGCGCCTAAGCAAATTGGTATATCAATAGTCCTCTTGGCGACATAATGCCACTGTATCCTCAATTAAACGTCTCGCTATCGTGTCACCGGGTGGGATCTTGGGAAGATCATTGTAGTGATACCACGCAGCATTTAATAACTCCTTGGGATCGACATTGATTTCACCGCTTTCATAGTCAGCTAAAAAACCCATCATTAACGAATGGGGGAAAGGCCAAGGCTGGGAAGAGACATAGCGAATATTATTAATTTTAATACTGCTTTCTTCCATGACTTCGCGTGCAACCGCTTCTTCTAGCGTTTCACCGACCTCAACAAAGCCCGCCAATACGGTAAAAAGTGGATTTTGCGTATGACGACGATGTTGTGCCAATAAGATATGATCACCACGGCGAATAGCGACAATAATACAAGGGGCGATTTGGGGGTAATAACGCTCATGGCAATGATCACAAAGGCATGCCCACTCGGATGTACTATGACGCATCGCGGTACCACAATAGCCACAATAGCGGTGAGAACGATAAAACTCGGCGAGTTGAACGCCTCTCCCTGCTAAGCGAAATAAACCTTCATCCTGCGAAGTGACTAAGCGAGGTGAAGCCATATCCGTTGGCATTTTTTCAGCAATCAACCAAACTGTTTCCCCTTGCCATTCACCGATAGGCGTCGCTATCTTACCTGATAAAGACCAATGACTGGCGGTTCCTCTCGGGACATCACCTTGCGGCAACCACAAGCGCCCAGCGAAACAAACAAACCACCAACCTGTTTCTGTTCCAGTTAATGTTATTTTTTGCATTTTTTACATCGTATATTGATTTAAATGATTTTATCTCTATATAAGATACGCTTTTTTTACCTGATGTAATCTAGTCATTTTACTTAATCACTTTTCATGATCCTTTTTGACATTTTTTAGACAGTTTCTTCGCAGTATCTACACCCTAAATAATTCGAGGGGCCGCTAGGCAACAAGCAAACGAGATTCTAGGAGCATAGAAACGATGTGACTTGCGCGAGTGAGCGCAGTTCAACAACGCGGCAACTAAAAGTATAACGAGTATAAAAAGCGTCACAAAACCGTCAACTCACTGTCATGTTGGATAACTAGCATGCTAACTAACCAATACGACTCCTCTATAGTGAGAGACAACATGAAAGCTATCGTACCTGCGGTTTTGATTTCGTTAACTACTTCAAGTCTTGCCTTAGCAGCAGATACCGATTTAACTTCACTGATCGATGCAGCGAAAAAAGAAGGTCAAGTATACAGCGTTGGCATGCCAGATACATGGGCTAACTGGAAAGGGACTTGGCAAGATCTTGAAAAAAACTATGGATTAAAGCATCAAGATACGGATATGAGCTCTGCTCAAGAAATTGCTAAGTTTGCCGCAGAAAAAAATAACGCAACAGCTGATATTGGCGATGTGGGAGCCTCATTTGGCCCAGTAGCTGTACTAAAAGGTGTAACTCAGCCCTATAAACCCACCACATGGTCACAAATTCCTGACTGGGCAAAAGATAAAGAAGGCCATTGGGCACTTGCTTATACCGGTACCATCGCTTTCATGATTAATAATGAATTAGTCAAAGATGCGCCCAAAAGTTGGGACGACTTACTCAAAGGAAAATATAAAGTGACCGTTGGTGATGTCGGTATTGCTGCTCAAGCTAATAATGCGGTATTAGCCGCAGCATTTGCACGCGGCGGTAATGAAAATAATCTACAACCGGCAATCGCATTTTTTGCTGAGTTAGCGAAACAAAAACGTCTTTCTGTTAATGACCCAACTGTGGCCAATATTGAAAAAGGCGAAGTTGAGGTTGGCATTCTTTGGGACTTCAACGCATTAAATTACCGCGATCAAATCAATCGTGACCGCTTTACTGTCATCATTCCTTCTGACGGTTCAGTCATTTCTGGTTACACCACCATTATTAATAAATATGCCAAAAACCCAAACGCGGCAAAATTGGCTCGTGAATTTATCTTTAGTGATAAGGGACAAATCAATTTAGCAGAAGGTTACGCACGCCCGATTCGAGCGGAACACCTAACGCTTCCTGAAGATATTAAAGCCAAACTACTACCTGATGAGCAATATAAAAATGTTCATCCAATTAAAGATGGCGATGGCTGGGAAAAATCCTCTCGCACGTTACCAAAAATGTGGCAACAACAGGTGCTAATCCACCAGCAATAATACATATTCAGGAATTTATTGTCTCATGTCTGATAAAGTCATACTTGTTGTTCTAGACGGCCTGAGCTATCAAGTAGCCCATCATTGCATGGGCTATCTTAATGGCCTTATCGAAGCTGATCGCGCAACATTATATAAAATGGAGTGCGAGCTTCCCTCCATGTCACGCCCATTGTATGAGTGTATCTTAACGGGTATTGCCCCCGTCAATAGCGGTATTGTTAATAATGAGATTGTTCGACTTTCTCACTTTGACAGTATTTTTTCGTTAGCACAAAAAGCAGGAAAGACCACGGCTGCCGCCGCCTACTACTGGGTTAGCGAGCTGTACAATCGATCTCCTTTCGTTGCTACGCGGGATCGTTTTACCAACGATAAGCAACTCGCCATTCAACACGGTTGCTTTTACCAAGCTGATCATTATCCAGATGACCACTTATTTATTGATGCTGAATACCTTCGTACTCAATATCTACCTGACTTTTTACTCATCCACCCGATGAATATTGATGATACAGGCCATAAATTTGGGCTGGATTCGTCACAATACCGTAATAGTGCACGTAAAGCAGATATTATTTTAGCTAATTACTTACCTTCATGGATTGAACAAGGCTATCAGATCATCATCACCAGTGATCATGGAATGAATAATGACCATAGTCACGGTGGTACCCTCCCTGAAGAACGTTCCGTTCCATTGTTTGTTATTGGCGAACGCTTTTCACACCAAGCAGCATGTCGTGTAGAACAAACTGCGCTTTGTGGAACCGTTTGTGCCCTGCTCGGTGTTGACTATGTAGATAAAAATATCTGTAACGAGCTATTGGCAGGAGACAAATAATGGCTGACATCAGTACTCGCTACCAGCAAGCAAGCCATCAACAAGGAAAAATAGCGATGTACAAAAAATATTTTTCACGTTTTCACTGGCAAGCTGCTCTGCTAACGCTACCTTTTCTGATCCTGTTCTGTTTATTCCAAATTGCTCCCATGATTTGGGTATTCGTGAATAGCTTTATCTATGAAGAGAGTTGGTCTTTTGCAAATTATCTTGAAATTTTTAGCAACGATTTTTATCTGCAAGCTTTTGAAAACACTATGTGGTTATCGATTATTTGTAGTGTGATTGGCCTGCTAATCTCTGCTGTGACTGCATTTTCAATTTATAAAATGCAGGGCAAAATTCGCAGCATGATGATCTCTTTCACGACCATGGCAAGTAACTTTAGTGGAGTCCCGTTAGCCTTTGCTTTTATTATTATTTTAGGATTTAACGGGGCAATTACCCTACAGCTTAAAGCATGGGGGATTATTGAAGATTTCAATATCTACAGCGCTAGTGGGCTCATGGTGTTGTATATCTACTTCCAAATTCCACTTGGGATTTTATTACTTTACCCCGCTTTTGATGCTTTAAAACCTGAATGGGAAGATGCCGCCAAAACCATGGGGGCGAGCAAGTTTTCTTATTGGTGCAAAGTAGGCATTCCTGTCATTGCACCTGCATTATTGGGAACATTTATTATTTTAGTTGCTAATGCGGTAGGTGCTTATGCAAGTACATATGCACTGACAAGTGGCAATTACAATCTTGTCACGATCCGTATAGCCAGCCTTGTTTCAGGTGATCTCTATTTAGAACCCAATATGGCAGCTGCATTATCGGTACTGCTGATCATGATCCTAGGGTTTATTACTGCCATTCATCATTGGCTGTTAAAACGGAGCTACCATGCCAAGTCATAGCATGACAACAAAAACAAGCCACAACTCAGGACTGTGGCTGCATAAATTAATTCTGATTAGTGTCGTCAGTGTGCTTGCGCTACCCATTGTTGCAACCTTTATTTATTCCATTGCAACACAATGGGGAGCAACCATACTGCCTGATGCTTTATCGCTAAAATGGTATCTACAGCTATGGCAAGATCCGCGATTTTTACTCGCCTTTGGCCGTTCATTGATTATTTGTTTTGGCACATTACTGATTAGCACCTTAGTCATTTTGCCGATGACCTTCGCGGTGTTCTATCGATTCCCAAAACTAAAAGGATTGATGGATTTATTGATCATCCTACCATTTGCTATTCCCCCTGTCGTTTCCTCCGTCGGGCTATTACAAATTTTTGCCGATGAGCCTTTTATGTTAGTGGGTACCCCGTGGATCCTAATTGGCACATACTTCACTATCACATTACCTTTTATGTACCGCGCACTGGCGAATAGCTTCCAAGGCATTAATTTACATGATTTGATGGATGCAGCACATTTACTAGGATCAAGTACTTTTAAAGCCTTTTTATTGATCATATTGCCGAATATCCGCAAAGGATTATTAGTCTCTTTGCTAATTTCATTTTCATTTTTAATGGGTGAGTTCGTATTTGCCAATATTTTAGTCGGCACCCGTTATGAAACATTACAAATTTACCTGTTTAACATGCGTCAAACCAGCGGCCACTTTACCTCTGCGTTAGTGATGTCCTATTTCCTATTTACTCTACTACTGACTTGGCTAGCGACTCGTATGAGTCGTTCTGGAGATGAATAATGAGTTATGTGATTGCTGAAAATTTAACTAAATCCTTCGGCCAAAACCAAGTGTTCTCAAATATCCAATTTACGATTGAAAAAGGTGAGTTCATCACTCTATTAGGACCAAGTGGCTGTGGAAAATCAACATTATTACGTTGCATTGCCGGCCTTGAACAACCTGATAACGGTGAACTGTATATCAACCGTAAAAACATTACCCAGCAAGCCGCTCAGCAACGTGGGGTTGGGATGGTTTTTCAAAGTTATGCCTTGTTCCCAAATATGACGGTTGAAGACAACATTGCCTTTGGTTTGAAAATGCGCAAAGTGGAGAATAGCGAGCGTAAAAAAGCCGTTGCCGAAGTGATCGATATGGTGGAATTACAAGGCAAAGAGCAACAATTTCCTCATCAACTTTCTGGCGGTCAGCGTCAGCGCGTAGCCTTAGCGCGTGCTTTAGTGATGAAACCTCAGATTTTGTTACTTGATGAACCCCTTTCTGCACTTGATGCACGTATTCGTAAACACTTACGCCAACAGATCCGTCACATTCAACGCGAACTCAAACTGACCACCATTTTTGTTACTCATGATCAGGATGAAGCCATGATCATGTCTGATCGCATCTTTTTAATGAATAAAGGGGCGATTATCCAAAGCGATACCGCCGAAAATATTTATACTCAGCCTGCAAGTGAATTTGTCGCCCGCTTTATGGGCAACTATAATCTTGTTGAAGCGGAAAAGGCTAACGCATTACTCGGCCTGAATTTGCAAGGCACACTCGCTATTCGCCCTGAATCCATTTATGTTAAAGAAGCGGGCCGTCACTATGGCGATCATATTTCACACCCTGTTGATGCCATCATTGTTGACCACCAACTATTAGGCAATATTATTCGTTATTCAGTGAATACCCAAGTGGGCAACATGACTGTCGATTTACTTAACCGTTCATCGGAGCGTTTATTTGAACCCGGTACACGACTCGAGTTAATGTTCAATAAAAATGAAATTCGTGCGCTCAGTTAGCCGAAATGGAAAGGAATACAATGCATAATAAATTGGCTATTTTTGATTTAGATGACACCTTAATCGAAGGAGATAGCAGCGTATTGTGGACACAATACTTATGGGACAAACAGGTGATCACCGACCCACGTTTTGTTGAGGCTGATAAACAGATGATGGCTCAATATAACGCGGGCACACTTGATATGACGACATACCTGCGGTTTAGCTTACAAGCGCTGTCAGGTATCACCACTCAAAAAATTGATTCATGGCTAGATGATTTTATCGATGAAGTGATCATCCCTCGAATGTACCCAGAGGGGATCCGCACTTTAGAACATTATCGGCAACAAGCGATCCCGATCATAGTGATCTCTGCAACTGTTTCATTTATTGTGAAGAAAGTCGCTCAACGCTTTGGTGCTGACGTGGCCATGGGGATTGATATTAAACAACAAAATGGTTGTTATACGACTGAAATAGAAGGTATTCCCACCTTCAAGCAAGGCAAAGTTAAACGGTTATTGCAATGGATCAGCCACCAGCCAATCACTGATGCTTATTGTTATTTTTACACCGACTCCGCCAATGATCTGCCAATGTGTCAATTTGCCGATGAAGTGTTTATTGTTAATGGCGATCAAAAGCTACAACAAGCCGCAGAAGAAAATAATTGGCGGCAGTATCGTTGGCACTTATAGCCTTATTTTTAGTTTGAATACACCATTATTTAAATATGATTTGTCTCTAGCCCATAGATATGTGATTTCCCCTAAATCACACATATGTCATTTCCCCTAAATCACACATATGTCATTTCCTCTAAATCACACATATGTCATTTCCTCTAAATCATTCATTCGAGAAAAAGGCGGCAAGTAAAGATATCCCAAGGAGCATACACAAGTATGTGACTTGGGTAGCTGAGCGCGGCCAACGCATTTATCGTATGAATGATGACGAGGAAAGACAAGTAAAGATATCCCAAGGAGTGCATACACAAGTATGTGACTTGGGTAGCTGAGCGCGGCCAACGCATTTATCGTATGAATGATGACGAGGAAAGACAAGTAAAGATATCCCAAGGAGTGCATACACAAGTATGTGACTTGGGTAGCTGAGCGCGGCCAACGCATTTATCGTATGAATGATGACGAGGAAAACGCTTGAGAATAATGGGGAGAACACTATACTGGGATCTCTTGTCGGAGTGCTCAGTGGTGTAAACCACGGGCTGAGACCGTTAATTCGGGATCCGCGGAACCTGATCGGGTTAATACCCGCGAAGGGAACAAGAGTAATCATTTAGCGTCTAATTTTGGTTGTTTCGCCGCTCACCTTTAGGTTGATGAAAAAACTAGCAATATGGCGAAACTAATAGTACCGCAAAATTAACGCACAACGTCTTACCATTACTCCATCCGACTCCAGACAAGCAACTTTCTTACGATAAACCAGAGCAATATGTTTGCTCGTGACAATGTCAGGAAATTGCTATGTCCCAAAATAATGTTATCCCTACAACTGATCTTTCGCCGAAAGCAGCACCTGCTCGCACCCGTAAACAACAACGCGATGCTGCTGAAGACTTCATCAACACCATTTCTGGTGTTTCATTTCCAAATTCACAACGTATCTACCTTACTGGCTCAAGAGATGATATTCAGGTTCCTATGCGTGAGATACAGCTCTCTCCAACCCTGATTGGCGGTGATAAAGATAACCCTATACTGGAAGACAATGAGCCAGTTCCTGTTTATGATACTTCAGGCCCTTACGGCGATCCCGCTTCAGACCTAAATGTTCATAAAGGGTTAACAAAAATTCGTGAAGGTTGGATACGCGAAAGAAATGATACCACCCAAGTCGACAGCCTAAGCTCTGACTTCACACAGCAACGTTTAGCCGACGCAGGACTCGACCATTTACGTTTTAATCATCGCCCACAGCCTTTAAAAGCACTCGCTGGTCACTGTGTGACTCAACTTCACTATGCACGCAAAGGCATTATCACGCCAGAAATGGAGTTTATTGCTATTCGTGAAAACATGGGTCGCGAGCGTATCCGTGGTGAAGTATTACTTCAGCAGCACCCAGGCCAAAGCTTTGGAGCCAATCTACCTGAAAATATTACGCCTGAATTTGTTCGCCAAGAAGTTGCTGCGGGTCGCGCTATCATTCCAGCCAATATTAATCATCCTGAATCAGAACCGATGATTATCGGCCGTAACTTTTTAGTCAAAGTTAACGCCAATATTGGAAACTCCTCAGTAACCTCTTCTATTGAAGAAGAAGTCGAAAAACTGATTTGGTCGACTCGCTGGGGTGCCGACACTGTAATGGATCTGTCCACTGGCCGTTATATCCATGAGACTCGTGAATGGATTTTACGCAACAGCCCTGTACCAATCGGTACCGTTCCTATCTATCAAGCGTTAGAAAAAGTCAATGGCGTTGCTGAAAACCTCACTTGGGAGATGTTCCGCGATACGCTACTTGAGCAAGCCGAGCAAGGTGTCGATTACTTCACCATTCATGCAGGTGTCCTACTTCGTTATGTGCCAATGACTGCGAAACGTCTCACCGGTATCGTCTCGCGTGGTGGGTCGATTATGGCGAAATGGTGCCTATCTCATCATCAAGAAAACTTTTTATATGAAAACTTCCGCGAAATTTGTGAAATCTGCGCCGCCTATGATGTTTCTTTGTCATTGGGCGATGGATTGCGCCCCGGCTCCATTCAAGATGCCAATGATGAAGCGCAATTTGCAGAATTACATACATTAGGTGAATTGACGAAAATTGCTTGGGAATATGATGTTCAAGTGATGATTGAAGGCCCGGGACATGTGCCAATGCAGATGATCCGTCGTAATATGACCGAAGAGCTTGAACATTGTCATGAAGCCCCGTTCTACACACTAGGCCCACTGACGACTGATATTGCACCTGGTTATGACCATTTCACTTCAGGGATTGGTGCTGCAATGATCGGTTGGTTTGGCTGTGCAATGCTGTGTTATGTCACACCCAAAGAGCATTTAGGCTTACCGAATAAAGAAGATGTTAAACAAGGGCTGATCACTTACAAAATCGCCGCTCATGCCGCTGATCTCGCCAAGGGGCATCCCGGCGCACAAATTCGTGATAATGCCATGTCTAAAGCACGTTTTGAGTTCCGTTGGGAAGACCAATTCAATCTTGCCTTAGATCCTGACACGGCACGTGCTTATCATGATGAAACCCTCCCGCAAGCTTCTGGTAAGGTGGCGCATTTTTGTTCCATGTGTGGACCTAAATTCTGCTCGATGAAAATCTCACAAGAAGTTCGTGATTATGCCGCGAAAAAAGAAGCGGGTATGGAGCAAATGTCTGAAGCATTTCGCTCTCATGGTAGCGAGTTGTACCACAGTGCAGAGGTTGTGACCGATGAAAAAATTGCCTAATACCCCTTTTCCACCAACAGAACGGTATCTCGGTTTGTACCCTGTTGTGGACTCTGTGGAATGGATTGAACGCCTGCTAAATGCAGGTGTTACTACAATTCAATTGCGTATTAAAGATAAACAAAATGATGAAGTACGTGATGCTATCCAACAAGCCATTGCACTAGGAAAACAACACAACGCACGCCTCTTTATCAATGATTATTGGCAATTGGCTGTTGAACTTGGTGCTTATGGTGTTCATCTCGGACAAGAAGATCTTGAAACAACCGATCTTGTGGCGATACACCAAGCGGGATTGCGTTTAGGTGTTTCAACTCATGATGAACACGAACTTGCCATCGCTAAATCAGTGCGCCCTTCTTATATCGCAATGGGGCATATTTTTCCTACTGAAACGAAGGTGATGCCATCATCCCCTCAAGGACTGGAAACCCTAAAATCGATGGTTGAGGCAACGCCTGATTATCCCACTGTGGCTATCGGTGGGATCTCTATCGATAAAGTACCAGCGGTACTCGCAACTGGGGTAGGTAGTGTTGCGTTGGTTAGTGCGATCACAAAAGCTGATGACTGGTTAGCGGCAACCAAAAGCTTGTTGCAACTCGTCGAAAATCATTGATTACCTGAATCAAACCGATCGTTTGTGCCTCAAGCCGATCGGTTAATTCAAGGAGCATATCATGTTAAATGATCAAGAATTTATGCGTTATAGCCGTCAATTATTACTCGAAGATGTTGGTCCTGAAGGGCAAGCTAAGCTCAAAGCAAGCAAAGTATTAATTGTTGGCCTCGGCGGTTTAGGTGCCCCTGCTTCACTTTATTTAACGGCGGCAGGTGTCGGTGAATTATGGCTCGCAGATCACGATGAGTTGCATATTTCTAATCTGCAACGGCAGATCCTGTATAGCACCGATGACATTCCACAATCAAAAGCAAAACTCGCTTCTGAGCGGCTTAAAAACTTAAACCCTTTAGTCAAAACACATGTGCTACAGCAGAAATTAGATGCGAAAACGTTACTGCCTTTAGTTGAGCAAGTCGATTTAGTGCTTGATTGCTGCGATAACATGGCCACTCGGCATGCGGTCAATGCAGCGTGTGTCCTTACCAATACGACATTAGTCAGTGGTAGCGCGGTGGGTTTTGGCGGTCAATTAATGGTACTTGAGCCACCATTCAATCACGGTTGTTATGCCTGTTTATATCCAGATCAAGAAGAGCCACAGCGGAATTGCCGTACTGCGGGTGTACTTGGTCCTGTCGTTGGTGTGATTGGTACATTACAGGCACTAGAAGCAATCAAATTACTGATTGGGTTACCTTCATCACTCAGCGGTAAGTTGCGATTATTTGATGGTAAAAACCAACAATGGAATACATTGCAGCTGACACCTTCAGTTGAATGTCCAGTCTGTCGAGAAGAAACATGCGCCTTATAATTAATGACCAACCGATGGAGTTTAGCGCTCCCTTAACAGTGACTCAGTTGTTAGCGGCTCTACAGCAAACTACTGCGGGTACAGCATTAGCCATCAATCAAGTCATCATTCCGCGTCATCAATGGGATTCGCATACCGTGAATGACCAAGACAATATTTTACTGTTCCAAGCTATTGCAGGGGGCTAAACATGTTAACAATTGCAGATGTCACTTTTCAATCACGCCTTTTTACAGGTACAGGTAAATTTGCCAACTCGACTCTGATGCAAGATGCTATTTCAGCATCAGGTAGTCAATTGGTCACGATGGCCATGAAACGTATCGATTTACGTGGCAGCAATGATGGCATTTTGCAGCCATTGCAAGAAATCGGCGTAAAGTTACTACCAAATACATCTGGCGCTAAAAATGCCCAAGAAGCCATTTTTGCTGCGAGATTAGCACGTGAAGCGCTGGGAACTCATTGGGTAAAACTGGAGATCCATCCTGATGTGAAATATTTGCTACCAGATCCAGTCGAAACACTGATTGCAGCGGAACAGCTGGTCAAAGAAGGATTCGTCGTTCTGCCTTATTGCAGTGCCGACCCTGTTCTTTGCCGTCGCCTAGAGGAAGTCGGTTGTGCGGCGGTCATGCCTCTTGGAGCGCCGATTGGTACTAACAAAGGGCTGGCAACCAAAGAAATGTTGCAAATCATTATTGAACAAGCAACGGTTCCTGTCGTCGTTGATGCCGGTATTGGTGCACCAAGCCATGCTCTCGAAGCGATTGAAATGGGGGCAGATGCTGTACTGGTTAATACTGCCATCGCGGTGGCTAAAAATCCTGTTCTCATGGCTCAAGCATTCAAATTAGCCCTAGAAGCCGCTGAGTTTGCGCGACTTGCAGGGCTAGCAGCCACAAAACAGCATGCCGAAGCCTCTAGCCCATTAACTGAGTTTTTGGGGGCATTACAATGAACAACAGTTTCCGTCAACGCTGGCAGCAGCTTGATTGGGATGATCTGACATTACGCATCAATGCGAAGACCACTCAAGATGTTCAAAATGCACTTGCTCGCGACACACTTATATTAGACGATTTTATGGCACTGTTATCACCAGCAGCGCGCCCATTTATTGAACCTATGGCTCAAAAAGCTCAGCGATTAACTCGCCAACGCTTTGGCAATACAGTGGGTTTCTATGTGCCATTATACCTATCCAACCTATGTGCTAATGATTGTACTTACTGCGGTTTTTCAATGAGTAACCGTATCAAACGTAAGACTCTCGATAAAACGGAAATCATCAATGAATGCGAAACCATCCGCAAAATTGGTTTTGATAGCTTGTTATTGGTCACTGGAGAGCATCAAACAAAAGTAGGCATGGATTATTTTCGCGAGCACTTACCTACGATACGCCGCTATTTCAGTTCATTAATGATGGAAGTACAACCACTTAGCACAGAGGAATACGCAGAACTGAAAACATTAGGGTTAGATGGCGTCATGGTTTACCAAGAAACTTACCATGAACCCGCCTATCAATTGCATCATCTTAAAGGTAAAAAACAGGACTTTCACTGGCGATTAGAAACCGCAGATCGCCTAGGCCAAGCCGGTATCGATAAAATTGGCCTCGGTGCTTTAATTGGATTATCAAACAATTGGCGTACTGACTGCTATATGGTGGCAGAACACCTTATTTATCTACAAAAACGTTATTGGCAAACCCGTTACTCGATTTCGTTTCCTCGATTACGTCCCTGCGCTGGTGGTATAGAGCCCGCCTCACTCATGAGCGAAACTGAATTAGTACAACTGATCTGTGCATTTCGTTTGCTAGCTCCGGATGTAGAACTATCGCTCTCAACACGTGAATCACCCTACTTTCGTGATCACGTTGTTCCCTTGGCTATCAATAACGTCAGTGCAGGATCAAAAACCCAGCCGGGAGGCTATGCAGATGACCACGCAGAGCTAGAACAGTTTTCTCCACACGATAACCGTAGTGCCGCTCAAGTCGCTCAATCACTGATCCGCGCGGGGCTACAACCCGTTTGGAAAGATTGGGATGGTTACTTAGGTCGTTAGCCTATCTTTACCTTATCGACATGTTGAGTGGTCATTTGGCGATAAGTAAATGAAAAATGCTGAAAACCAAATATGAGCACTACATTAGCCAGCTTCAAGGACGAAGCTGACTCTTCGAGTCACTATTAAACCGTTTATACGCCAAATAATTTAGAATATGCAGCTAGCACGAGAGAGAGTAATACCATTTGTATGAATTAACATAGCCACACTACGGTAATAAAAAAAACGGTAATTTGAAATACAACAATATATAGCTTATTATTAACCTTTCTTTATCATTTAAGTCAAATTTACACTGATTATTTTTAACTTATTTATTTAGATTTTATAAAATAATAGAAAAAGCAAAATACACATCGCGAACAATTCAAAAACACGTCAACAAAAAATAGGCATTCGTTATTAAATTCATTATAAACACCCAGCATTACCACAATAAATCAATATATTACAACAAATCATTATTATATTAATAAATATAAAAATAATTAGAATGATTCACTAACTTAGTGCCAGAATTAAGTCAAATCATAAGAGGATTTGTTTCAATAGCAATATATTAATTGAAAAATCAGGTAAACAGAAGGCCGGATATCTTAATTCATCGCATGAAAAATGTCCTCTATTAATTATCATTTTTCAATACTCGGTAGCATTTTGAAAAAAATTAATTAGCCTATTATTTGTCTCATCATTATTCATGATAAAAGAAAGATTGCGATAAAAATGGAAGCCTCTTTTTATCGCCGCAATCATAAAATAATACATTCATCATTATGATGTTGGAGAATGAAAATAATGAATATTGTTGATCGGTTTATTTCTTATACCCAAATTAATACCACCACCAATAGGGAAAACGGCGCGGCAGGTATCATGCCATCTTCAGAAGGCCAGCGCGTTTTAGCAAAGAAATTAGAGCAAGAATTAGAAGCTCTGGGGGTCGAAGACATTAAATTACGCGACACCGCCATTGTGACTGCAACCCTCCCTTCTAATCTTGACTACGATGTACCAACAGTCGCTTTCTTTGGCCATTTAGACACCAGTGCAGAACAAACTAACGATACAAAAGCGCAAATCTTACCTTACACAGGGGAAGATCTATGCTTAAACCAAGAACTCAATATTTATCTACGTAAAAGTGAGTTTCCCGAGTTAGCTGATTACTTAGGTGACGATATTATTGTGACCGATGGAACGAGTCTACTCGGTGCTGATGATAAAGCGGCCATCGCCTCTATCATGGACATGCTGCAATATTTCAAACAAAACCCAGACATTAAACACGGTACCATCAAAATTGGCTTTGTTCCTGATGAAGAACAAGGCTTACGTGGTGCAAAAGCCTTTGACGTACAAGAGTTTGGTGCTGACTTTGCTTATACCCTCGATTGTTGTGGTATTGGCGAATTAGTGTATGAAAACTGGAACGCAGGTGATGTTGAAATCGTTTTTACAGGTAAATCTGCTCATCCCATGTCAGCAAAAGGTAAATTAATCAATTCATTATTGATGGCACAAAAGTTTATAGCCATGTTACCTGGGGGAGAAGCACCTGAATATACTGAAGGTCGCGAAGGTTATTACTGGGTCAAACAGATGTCTGGTAATAGCGCACGGACGGTCTTAAAAATGGATGTGCGTGATTTCACAGAAGAAGGCTACCGTGCCCGCATGGCATTTTTGAAAAAATTGGCAAATCACTGTGAAGATTTATGGGGTAAAGAAAGCGTAACTTGTACGCTCGCCGATCGCTATTCAAACGTTTATAACAGTTTACAGGGTGAAAACCGTTACCCTATTGATATTGCGGTTGATGCTTATCAAGCCTGTGGTATTACACCTAAAGTGATCCCAATGCGTGGCGGCTATGACGGTGCAGCTCTGTCACAAAATGGTTTACCGTGCCCAAATATCTTTACTGGTGCACATAACTTCCACTCAATCTATGAATATTTACCCGTTAAATCACTCTATGCTGCCAGTGATGTACTAAAACAGGTAGTCCAGATCACCGCTGAACGCTTCAAACCAGGAGCTAAAGCATGATCCCAATTCTAACGGTTCTCATTATCGTTGTTTTGGTCGCGCGCTTTATCCTTAAAGGTTACAAAGCTGAACCTGTGTTATTTATTGCGGGTTTAGTATTGATGATCTTTACTTTAGCGCTCGGCTGGGGGCCTGTTCTCCCCAAGAATGTAGCATCCACAGGCCTAACATGGCTTGATCCATTTGAAGTTATGCGTGATCTGTTTAGTAGCCGCGCAGCAGATCTTGGATTAATGATCATGGCACTAATGGGTTTTGCCCATTATATGGATCACATCGGTGCTAATGAGGCCGTTGTGCGAGTGGCAACTAAGCCGCTGAAAAATATGCGTTCTCCATATGTACTGCTATTTTTCTCCTTTCTGCTTGCAAGTATCCTACAACTGGCCATTCCGTCAGCAACAGGCTTAGCCGTACTATTGATGGGAACCATGTTTCCAATCATGATTGGGCTTGGCTTATCGCCTGCATCTGCTGCGGGGGTGATTGCAACGTCATTAGGTGTGGCCTATACGCCAACAGCGATTGATGCGATCCGTGGTGCAAAAGCCGTTGATATGTCTGTCGTTGAATATGTGCTGTATTATCAAGGTCCCGCAGCGCTTGCAACTGTTTTAGCTGTCGGTATCACGCATATTTTCTGGCAACGCCACTGTGACCGCAAGGCTGGCTTCATTCCTGAAATCGGTAAAGCAGTACTATCTCATGAAAAAGAAGATAGTAAAAAAAGCATTCCAGGGTATTACGCTATCTTACCTATGCTACCGATCATCATGGCCGTTGGCTCTTCAAACCTGTTTTTTGAAGGGATCCATCTTGATGTGGTGACTATTGTACTGATTGCGATGGCAATTTGTATGCTGCTCGAAACACTACGTCTTCGCGACTTCAAATCAGTGTGTAATGGCTTCCAACACTTTTTAAATGGTATGGGTCATGCCTTTAGTAACGTAGTTGGCTTACTTGTTGCTGCTGGGGTGTTTGCACATGGTATCAAAGTCAGTGGTGCGATTGACCAATTGATTTTGATGGCTGAATCTGTTGGCTTACCACCATTTGCAATGGCGCTGGTATTTGCATTAGTCACCTTAGCTGCGGCAATCATCATGGGATCAGGTAATGCACCTTTCTTGGCCTTTGTGGAATTGATCCCACAGATCGCACATAGCATGGGAGCAAATCCAATTGCAATGATCTTACCAATGCAACAGGCTTCCCATATGGGCCGTGGTATGTCACCCGTTGCAGGGGTCATTATTGCCGTATCAAGTGGGGCTAAACTGCAACCATTTGATGTCGTCAAGCGAACCGCTGTACCACTCATGGTTGGATTCGTGATCCACTGCGCAATTATCGGTCTATTTTACTGATCATAGTTCTATTGAAAAATATCAGAGGGGGAAATACTTCCCCCTTTTTCTATTTATTTGAATTTAACGTTTACCGTACTGATCTAGATAATTACGACTCTCTTTTCCGCAACAAGAATCAATTGTACGATTGATTATGTCCGACATTTTATTCACAGCTGCAATGATATTTGGCAGTTGTTCACACACAGAATTGCAATCTACAGAGTCTTTATGCGGTAAAACTGGTGGTGTCAGGCTATCACACAGTACTTCTTCCAGTACTAACACAAAATTGGCGATACCTGTCGTGTAAATATATGCACGCCCATCGGTTTCTTTTGCCAAACGTTCATATTCCCTTGTCACATTGTCTCTATCCGCAAGGGTGGGAAAACGATCAAGGTTTGTTGGGCTATCATCTGGCGTCCCTTGATAAGTATAAACCTTAACCCCTGCTTCTTGAGCCACAGATATTGCCTCATTGTTTTTCGCTATCGCAGCGCGAGTCAAAATTCCACCACCTCCCTCCATTCCCTCATCACCTAAAACAAAAATTGCTCTACGTGCATCATCACGCCAATCAAAGTGTTTGCTAATATCAATAACAGCTCGGCAAAGATCTTCTTTATTTCCAGCATGATCTCGTCCATCTGATTCTCTAAACGGCAGCCTAGCCTGTAGATCACGTTCATTAACCCCCAACTTGATCAGATACTCACTTGCTGATTGATCAAACTTTGTACCAGCCCATGTCCCTTCAATACCTAAAAATGTCGCACGTAAACGAGATGGGCAATTTGCTGATGCTTTTTCAATTGCGGCATCAATTTGCTTACTAAGGTCGCTTGCCTCATCAGACATTGAGCCGCTCGTATCAATAACAACGACTAAATCTAATGCGATTGCACCATTTCCAGTCACTAATTGAGCTGTTTGACTTCCCTTCATCGTAGTTGATAAATAAGCAGCGGCAGCAGAAGGCATATCAGAAATAAAAGAATTAACCTTATTGTCACTACTATCTATATTTTTATTCATAACGATGCTCCTTTGAATTTTATAGTTTCAAATATATTGAATTAAAATATTATGATGATGTATTTCTGAATGAAGTTACATAATCCCTCAATTGCTAGTTGAGGATGAGCATTATTAATTTATTCTCGCAAACAATCACTCCACAATTAATAGAATGCGTTTTCAAAATTTAACAAAATATTGTTAATTTAATTGTGAAATATAAAAACAGAATTATTATCGGCAATGTTTTTATATATATAATTTTTAAATTCATAGATTTACCACTAAAATAAATCCAAAGAAACAAAATAACCCGTTTGAGCCGTACATCCTATTAATGTTAATCATTTCTCAGGCTCTGCCTTTGACAATTTATCTAGTTTCTTATGGCAGCCCTCAAAATAGACAATAAAATCTTTATTATTAATAGGTTATGCAGAAAAAAGATTTATTCCCACTAAAATTTAATAGTCGGACTAAAATATTATTACAACCGTTTTTAAATATACGAATAAAACTTAATTTTTAAAACACAATGAGAGTCATTCCTCTTTATAGCGTATTTTCCTAATTTAACACTTATTAAAGTTTCAAAAAATGAATAACTACTAGCATGATGGCAAATTTTAATGATAACACTGAATATTAATATTCCAGTGTGAGATTATGCGTTATGTTATTCAAATAGTCATTCTTTTAATTTTAATATTTATTCCTTAATTTATAAGGCCACTTTCCATATATATAACAGAAAAATAAAAAGCTAAAATAAATAACTCAGTATAAAATTCACCTGCATAAATTAAGATTACCACTACCGAGAGATTATTAATGGGTTATCTAATGATATTTACTACCATCGGTTAGGATGATTATTGAAAATAAGTTTTAAACATAAAAAAACCGGTGCATTTTATTGCACCGGTTCTATTATTGCGCTCTAATCAGACTAACGAGTCTTAATTATTATCGCTGCTGAAACCTGCATTTAACAGTTCAGCTAAGTTAGCCGTTGCTTCATCTGCGCTAACTTGTGGAGCTTCCACAACATCATTCAGATGACGACGACGAATACGATCTTGGTGATACGCAAAACCAGTACCCGCTGGGATCAGACGACCAACAATAACGTTTTCTTTCAGACCGCGAAGTTCATCACGTTTACCTGCAACCGCAGCTTCTGTCAGTACGCGTGTTGTTTCTTGGAACGATGCTGCTGAGATAAAGGATTCTGTTGCCAGAGATGCCTTCGTAATACCCAACAGGTCGCGATCGAATTTAGCAGAAATCTTACCTTCAGATTCCAGTTTACGATTCGATACTTTAACACGTGAATATTCTACCTGCTCACCTTCGAGGAATTCAGAGCTTCCTGCATCCGCGATAGTGACTTTACGTAGCATCTGACGGACGATAACTTCAATGTGCTTATCGTTAATCTTAACGCCTTGTAAACGGTAAACTTCCTGAACCTCGTTAGTGATATAACGTGTTACTGCATGTACACCACGCAGACGCAGAATATCATGTGGAGATTCTGGACCATCAGAAACTACATCACCACGTTCAACGATCTCACCTTCAAACACGTTGAGCTGACGCCATTTAGGGATCATCTCTTCGTACGGATCGCTACCATCTAGTGGGGTAATAACCAAACGACGTTTGCCTTTGGTTTCTTTACCGAACGAGATAATACCGCTGATCTCAGCCAGAATTGCTGGCTCTTTCGGACGACGTGCTTCAAACAAGTCAGCTACGCGTGGCAGACCACCCGTGATATCTTTAGTACCCACAGATTCTTGTGGAATACGTGCTAAAGTATCACCCGCGTTGATCGCGATGCCATCATCTAACTGAACAATTGCTTTACCCGGTAAGAAGTATTGGGTTGGCATATCAGTGTTAGGAATAAGAACATCGTTACCATTTGCATCAACAACACGTAATGCAGGACGCAAGTCTTTACCACCACTTGTACGCTCAGCAGTATCCAATACAACAATTGATGACAGACCGGTTAATTCATCAGTCTGACGGGTCATTGTTTGACCATCAATCATGTCAGAGAAACGGATAATACCGGATACTTCACTGACAACTGGCATTGTATGTGGATCCCAGTTAGCAACGGTTTCACCGCCTGCAACTGCCGCACCATCACCTTTAGTTAGATGCGCACCGTAAGGTACTTTATAGCTTTCTTTCGTACGACCGAACTCATCGATCAGACGCAATTCAGTATTACGTGAAGTAATAACTAGTTTGCCTTCTGAATTAGTTACGTACTTCGCATTGAACAGCTTCAGTGTACCTGAGTTACGAACTTGAATGCTAGATTCAGCCGCCGCTCGAGATGCCGCACCACCGATGTGGAACGTACGCATCGTCAACTGTGTACCCGGCTCACCGATTGACTGTGCTGCGATAACCCCGATAGCTTCACCTTTGTTGATGATATGACCACGAGCAAGGTCACGACCATAACAGTGAGCACATACACCGAAGTCAGTTTCACAGCTAACGACTGAACGGACTTTAACGCTGTCAACAGAGTTCTCTTCTAACAGGTCACACCATTTTTCGTGTAGCAGTGTATTACGTGGAACTAGGATGTCAGCAGTACCTGGGATCAGGATATCTTCTGCTGTTACACGACCCAATACACGCTCACGCAGTGGTTCTTTAACGTCGCCACCCTCGATAACCGGAGTCATCAGGATACCTTCGTGAGTACCACAGTCATCTTCAGTCACTACCAAGTCTTGTGCAACGTCAACTAAACGACGAGTCAAGTAACCGGAGTTCGCTGTTTTCAATGCGGTATCCGCAAGACCTTTACGAGCACCATGCGTAGAAATAAAGTACTGAAGAACGTTCAGACCTTCACGGAAGTTTGCCGTGATTGGTGTTTCGATGATTGAGCCATCTGGCTTAGCCATCAGACCACGCATACCCGCTAGCTGACGGATCTGCGCAGCAGAACCACGAGCACCGGAGTCGGCCATCATAAAGATACTGTTGAAAGAAACCTGTTGCTCTTCTTCACCGTCACGGTTAATCACCGTTTCAGTAGACAGGTTTTCCATCATCGCTTTAGCAACACGTTCGTTTGCCGCTGCCCAGATATCAATAACTTTGTTATAACGTTCACCAGCTGTTACCAGACCAGACTGGAACTGCTCCTGAATTTCTGCAACTTCTGCTTCGGCTTCTGCGATGATCCCTGCTTTTTTCTCAGGAATAACCATATCGTCGATACCAACCGATGCACCAGAACGTGCCGCGTAGGCAAAACCGGTATACATGATTTGGTCAGCAAAAATAACAGTCGGTTTCAGACCCAGTACACGGTAACAAGTGTTCAGCATTTTAGAGATCGCTTTCTTACCTAACGCTTGGTTAACCAGCGAATAAGGTAGACCTTTTGGTACGATCATCCATAAAATTGCACGACCAACAGTAGTATCAACTAAACTAGTGTTAATCGTAATGTTACCTTCACCGTCTTTCACTTCTTCAGTGATACGGACTTTAACACGGGCATGCAGTGATGCATGACCTGAACGGTAAACACGCTCAGCTTCTTTAGGGCCGGCCAAAACCATGCCTTCGCCTTTCGCGTTTACACAGTCACGAGTCATGTAGTAAAGACCCAATACAACGTCCTGTGAAGGAACGATGATAGGCTCACCACTTGCTGGTGACAGAATGTTGTTGGTTGACATCATCAACGCACGTGCTTCTAACTGAGCTTCCAGAGTTAGAGGAACGTGTACCGCCATTTGGTCACCATCGAAGTCGGCGTTATATGCCGCACAAACCAATGGGTGCAATTGGATAGCTTTACCTTCGATCAAAATTGGCTCGAACGCTTGGATACCCAGACGGTGAAGTGTTGGTGCACGGTTCAGCATAACTGGGTGCTCACGGATAACTTCATCCAAGATATCCCAAACAACCGCTTCTTCGCGCTCAACCATTTTTTTCGCTGCTTTGATGGTTGTTGCCAGACCACGTAGTTCTAGCTTGCCATAGATAAATGGTTTGAACAGTTCAAGAGCCATTTTCTTCGGCAGACCACATTGGTGCAGACGCAGGTATGGACCTACTGTGATAACCGAACGACCAGAGTAGTCAACACGCTTACCAAGCAAGTTCTGACGGAAACGACCTTGTTTACCTTTGATCATATCAGCCAAAGATTTCAGAGGGCGTTTGTTAGAACCTGTAATCGCACGACCACGACGACCATTATCTAACAGTGCATCAACCGCTTCTTGCAACATACGTTTTTCGTTACGTACGATGATGTCTGGCGCAGCCAGATCCAGAAGACGCTTCAGACGGTTATTACGGTTAATTACGCGGCGATACAGATCGTTCAGATCTGATGTCGCGAAACGACCACCATCCAGTGGAACTAATGGACGTAGATCAGGTGGTAAAACTGGCAGAACGTTTAAGATCATCCACTCTGGTTTGTTACCAGACTGAATAAACGCTTCTAGCAATTTAATACGCTTAGTCAGCTTCTTACGCTTCGTTTCAGAGTTAGTTTCATTTAACTCTTCACGCAGTGTTTCACACTCGTTTTCAAGATCGAGGTTTTTCAGCAGACCTTGGATTGCTTCCGCACCCATTTTCGCGTCAAATTCATCACCGAACTCTTCCAACGCATCTAAGTATTGCTCTTCTGTCAGAATCTGTGCGCGTTCAAGGCTAGTCATACCGCCTTCAACAACCACATATGATTCAAAGTACAGAACACGTTCGATATCGCGCAAAGGCATATCTAACAGCAAACCGATACGGGATGGCAGTGATTTTAAGAACCAGATATGTGCAGTCGGAGAAGCAAGTTCGATATGACCCATGCGCTCACGACGGACTTTAGTCTGAGTGACTTCAACGCCACACTTCTCACAAATCACACCACGGTGTTTTAAACGTTTGTACTTACCGCACAGACATTCGTAGTCTTTTACTGGCCCGAAAATACGCGCACAGAAAAGGCCGTCACGCTCAGGTTTGAACGTACGGTAGTTAATGGTTTCTGGCTTTTTCACTTCACCGAATGACCATGAACGGATCATATCAGGTGATGCCAGAGCAATTTTGATCGCATCAAACTCTTCGGTCTTGGTTTGCGCTTTCAGAAACTTAATTAAGTCTTTCACAAAATGGCTCCTGTCGGAGTTAGACCTGTCAGGTGAGTGGCCCCTGCCGCTCTCCCCTAATCCCAGTACTTATTACTGGCCGGAAGGCAAAATTCGCCTTCCGGTACAAACGAATTACTCGTCTTCCAGTTCGATGTTGATACCCAGTGAACGGATCTCTTTCAACAATACGTTGAAGGATTCCGGCATACCTGGTTCCATCTGATGGCTACCATCGACGATGTTTTTATACATCTTCGTACGGCCGTTAACGTCATCCGACTTAACAGTCAACATTTCTTGGAGCGTATAGGCTGCACCGTATGCTTCCAGTGCCCACACTTCCATCTCCCCGAAACGCTGTCCACCGAACTGCGCTTTACCACCCAGCGGCTGCTGAGTAACCAAGCTATAAGAACCTGTAGAACGGGCGTGCATCTTATCGTCAACCAAGTGGTTCAGTTTCAGCATGTACATGTAACCAACAGTTACTTGACGCTCAAACTTCTCACCAGTACGACCATCGAACAATGTAATCTGACCTGAAGTTGGCAGACCACCCAGTTTCAACAGTTCTTTAATTTCAAACTCTTTCGCACCATCGAACACTGGTGTTGCAATTGGCATACCTTTTTTCAGGTTCTCAGCCAGACGCATAACTTCATCGTCAGAGAAAGTATTTAAATCGACTTTCTGACGTGGGTCATCACCAAGATCGTAGGCTTTCTGGATAAACTCACGCAGTTTAGCAACTTCTTGCTGCTGTTTAAGCATAGCATTGATTTTGTCACCAATACCTTTCGCTGCCATACCCAAGTGGGTTTCCAGAATCTGACCGATGTTCATACGTGATGGTACGCCCAGCGGGTTCAGAACGATGTCTACAGGGTTACCGTTTTCATCGTAAGGCATGTCTTCAACTGGGTTGATTTTTGAGATAACACCTTTGTTACCATGGCGACCCGCCATTTTATCACCCGGTTGGATCTGACGTTTAACAGCCAGATAAACCTTAACAATTTTCAGTACGCCTGGAGCCAGATCATCACCTTGGGTGATCTTACGACGTTTCGCATCGAGTTTTTTCTCGAACTCAGATTTCAGTTCGTCGTACTGTTCAGCTAATTGCTCTAACTGGTTCTGTTTCTCTTCATCAGCCAGAGACAGCTCTAACCAACGATCGCGAGGCAGTTTATCCAGTTTTTCAGCTTCAATTCCGCCGTTAACCAATACAGAACGAATACGTGCAAACAGACCTGCTTCGAAGATACGTAGCTCTTCAGTTAAGTCTTTTTTCGCTTCACGTAACTGAGTTTCTTCGATTTCAAGCGCACGTTTGTCTTTCTCTACGCCATCACGAGTAAATACCTGTACATCGATAACTGTACCGGAAACACCGTTAGGAACACGTAAAGAAGAGTCTTTAACGTCAGACGCTTTTTCACCGAAGATTGCGCGCAGCAGTTTCTCTTCTGGAGTCAGTTGAGTTTCACCTTTAGGTGTCACTTTACCAACTAGGATATCGCCGCCTTTAACTTCAGCACCGATATACACAATACCAGACTCATCGAGTTTAGAGAGTGCAGCTTCACCGACGTTTGGAATGTCAGCAGTAATTTCTTCAGGCCCTAATTTGGTGTCACGAGACACGCAAGAGAGTTCCTGAATATGGATCGTTGTGAAACGGTCTTCTTGAACAACACGCTCAGAAACAAGGATGGAGTCTTCGAAGTTATAACCATTCCATGGCATAAATGCCACGCGCATGTTTTGGCCAAGTGCCAATTCACCAAGGTCAGTTGAAGGACCATCAGCTAACACGTCACCACGTTCGATTGGTTCACCTAACGATACACAAGGCATCTGATTAATACAGGTGTTCTGGTTAGAACGGGTATATTTAGTCAGGTTATAAATGTCGATTCCAGCTTCGCCTGGATACATCTCGTCTTCGTTAACTTTGATAACGATACGTGACGCATCAACGTACTGAACTGAACCACCGCGTCTTGCAACCGCAGTTACACCGGAGTCAACCGCTACTGCACGTTCCATACCTGTACCGACTAATGGTTTGTCAGCACGTAAAGTAGGAACCGCTTGACGTTGCATGTTCGCACCCATCAATGCACGGTTAGCATCATCGTGTTCAAGGAATGGGATCAGTGACGCACCAACAGAAACCACCTGTTGAGTCGAAACGTCCATATATTCAACCTGATCGCGGCTGAATAAGCTTGATTCACCATGGTTACGACAAGTAATCAGTTCTTCAACGAAACCACCATCTTCATCTAATACGGTGTTTGCCTGTGCAATGATGAAGTTACCTTCTTCAATTGCAGACAGATAGTGAATTTCGTCAGTAACGATACCATCACGAACTAAACGGTAAGGGGTTTCAAGGAAACCATACTCGTTGGTCTGTGCATAAACAGACAATGAGTTGATCAGACCGATGTTCGGACCTTCAGGCGTTTCGATTGGACATACACGACCGTAGTGAGTTGGGTGAACGTCACGTACTTCAAAGCCCGCGCGCTCACGAGTCAGACCACCAGGGCCTAACGCAGAGATACGGCGTTTATGCGTGATTTCAGACAGTGGGTTGTTCTGGTCCATAAATTGAGACAACTGGCTGGAACCAAAGAACTCTTTCACTGCCGCAGAAATTGGCTTCGCGTTGATCATATCTTGTGGCATCAGTGCATCAAGGTCGCCCAGAGAAAGACGCTCTTTCACTGCACGCTCAACACGGACCAGACCTACACGGAACTGGTTCTCTGCCATTTCACCAACAGAACGAATACGACGGTTACCTAAGTGGTCGATATCATCGACTTCGCCTTTACCGTTACGGATATCAATGAGCTTACGCATCACATCAATGATGTCTTCTTCACTCAGGATACCTGAACCTTCGATTTCATCACGGCCCAGTGAACGGTTGAACTTCATGCGACCTACCGCAGACAAGTCGTAACGGTCTTCAGAGAAGAACAGGTTATCGAACAAGTTTTCAGCAGCTTCACGAGTTGGTGGCTCACCAGGGCGCATCATGCGGTAGATTTCTACCAATGCACTCAGGCGGTCATTCGTTGGGTCGACACGAACGGTTTCAGAGATATAAGCACCGTGGTCTAGGTCGTTAGTAAACAATGTTTCAATTGTTTTATGACCAGACTGGCTCAGGCGTGCCAACATATCTAATGAAAGTTCCATGTTTGCTGCACAAATCAGCTCACCGGTGCTTTCATCAATGTAATCTCTTGCGACCACTTTACCGGCGATGTATTCAACAGGCACTTCAATGCTGTTGACTTCTTCTTTCTCCAGTAAACGGATGTGACGAGCAGTGATACGACGGCCTTTTTCTACATAGACTTTGCCGTTTGCTTCGATATCAAACGAAGCCGTTTCACCACGTAGACGCTCAGGAACTAGCGTCATCATCAGTTTGTTGTCACGGATTTGGAAAACAGTTTTTTCGAAGAACAGGTTTAAGATGTCTTCAGTGCTGTAATCCATTGCACGCAGAATAATGGTCGCTGGTAATTTACGGCGACGGTCAATACGTACAAACAGGTTATCTTTCGGATCGAATTCGAAATCAAGCCATGAACCACGGTAAGGGATAATACGCGCGTTATACAGGACTTTACCTGATGAGTGTGTTTTACCTTTGTCGCTGTCGAAGAACACACCTGGGCTACGGTGTAACTGAGAAACGATAACACGCTCAGTACCGTTAATAACGAAAGTACCGTTTTCGGTCATGAGTGGAATTTCACCCATGTAGACTTCTTGTTCTTTGATGTCTTTTACGGTGCCTTCAGGTGCTTCACGCTCATAAACAATGAGGCGTAACTTAACACGCAATGGCGCAGAGTACGTGACACCACGGATTTGACATTCTTTAACGTCAAAAACAGGCTCACCTAGGCGGTAGCTGACATATTGCAGTTCAGCATTGCCGCTGTAGCTCTGAATAGGAAACACAGAACGGAATGCTGCTTCCAGCCCGTTCTGACCATCAGGATCTTGCTCGATAAACTTCTGGAACGAGTCAAGTTGGATAGAAAGGAGATAAGGTACATCCAACACTTGTGGACGTTTACCAAAATCCTTACGAATACGTTTTTTCTCGGTATAGGAGTAAACCATAGGGTTCCTCAGCTCGCTGATCAGTGACCCACTCTGTCCGTCCATAAGGACAGCATCGCTAACGCTATTTTTTGAAATGGAAAATGAACACTTTCCGTAATACTCATTGCTATTACTCTTAAATCATTTCATTGTGCCACTCTGACTACCGAGCTACCCGAGCGGGTCGTAGCTGAGAACACAGTATATTAAGTCGTCAATAGAAAGAAGTATTGGAGGGTTTGTTAACATCAAAATTGCGTGAAAAAGCTGTTAACACCCAATCACGCTTTACAGCGCAAAAAGGCTGGTGATTAAAAAATCACCAGCCATCAGCCTTTAAGTTAGGCTGCAAACTGAAAACTGAACTTATTTAAGCTCAACAGAAGCACCAGCTTCTTCAAGAGATTTTTTCAGAGTTTCAGCTTCGTCTTTGCTAGCAGCTTCTTTGATAACTGCTGGCGCAGATTCTACCATATCTTTAGCTTCTTTCAGGCCAAGACCGGTTGCACCACGAACTGCTTTGATAACTGCAACTTTGTTACCGCCAACAGCAGACAGAACAACGTCGAACTCAGTTTTTTCTTCAGCAGCTTCAGCTGGGCCCGCAGCTACAGCTACAGCAGCAGCAGCAGAAACGCCGAATTTTTCTTCCATCATAGTGATCAGTTCAACAACGTCCATTACAGACATTTCAGCAACTGCGTCAAGGATTTGGTCTTTAGTGATAGACATAACAAGTGTTCCTAAAATTCAGAAATAGTTTATACGTTAAAAAGCAACGAAGGAAAGGGCTTATGCAGCTTCTTTCTGATCGCGCAGAGCAGCCAGAGTACGAACCAGTTTGCCTGCAGCGGCTTCTTTCATGGTTGACATCAGGCGTGCGATTGCTTCTTCGTAAGTTGGGAGTGTTGCCAGACGATCGATATCTTTCGCTTGGATTAACTCACCTTCAAAGGCCGCAGCTTTAATCTCAAATGCTGGATTCGCTTTCGCGAACTCTTTGAACAGACGAGCAGCAGCGCCCGGGTGTTCGTTAGAGAAAGCAATTAAGGTTGGACCAACAAACGCGTCTTTCAGAACATCATAAGAAGTTCCTTCAACAGCACGGCGGATCAGTGTGTTACGAACAACACGGATATAAACGCCAGCTTCGCGACCTGCTTTACGCAGTTCAGTCATTTTTGCTACAGTTACGCCGCGTGAATCAGCAACAACTGCAGAAAGCGCGCCTTTGGCTACTTCGCTGACTTCAGCAACAATCGCTTGTTTGTCTTGAAGATTTAGTGCCATTAGCTTCTTGCTCCTGGATTAACCGGGAAACCCCGGGACTCACATCACCCAAACACGACATGTGTAGGGCGCTAAAACACGGTGAGCAGAAGCCAAAATAAAATTCTGGGTATCTCTGTCACCGTCTACGCAGGTAAATTAAGTAGTTATTAATAACTAAGAACCACACCTGCGGTCTTGGACGGGGTCTGGAAAGGCCAGACTCCATACCGAAATTCGTGGTTTGCTAACACTTTAAATAGCACTAACAAACTCAAGGCGTCAGATTTTATACAAATCTGACGCAAAGGTAAAGTTTAATTACCAAATTAGCTATCAGCTAAGGTATTAAACTGCTGCTGACAGACCTGATTGGTCAATAGCAACACCAGCACCCATCGTAGTAGACAGGCTAACTTTCTTAATGAAAACACCTTTAGCAGAAGCTGGTTTTGCTTTTTTCAGCGCAACTAGCAGTGCTTCTAGGTTTTCTTTCAGTTTGTCAGCATCAAAGTCAACTTTACCGATAGTAGTGTGGATAATACCGTTTTTGTCGTTACGGTAACGAACCTGACCTGCTTTAGCATTTTGAACTGCTTCAGCAACGTTAGGCGTTACAGTACCAACTTTCGGGTTTGGCATCAGACCACGTGGGCCTAAGATTTGACCTAATTGGCCAACAACGCGCATTGCATCTGGAGAAGCAATAACAACGTCAAAATCCATTTCGCCAGCTTTGATTTTATCAGCCAGATCTTCCATACCAACCAGTTCAGCACCAGCTGCTTTAGCAGCTTCTGCGTTTGCGCCTTGAGTAAAGACAGCAACGCGAACTGAACGGCCAGTACCGTGTGGCAGTACAGTAGCACCACGTACGTTCTGGTCAGATTTACGAGCGTCGATGCCGAGGTTAACAGCAACGTCAACGCTTTCTACGAACTTAGCAGTCGCTAATTCTTTCAGCAGAGCAACGGCTTCATTGATGTCATACTGTTTAGTTGCATCAACTTTTTCACGGATATTGCGCATGCGCTTATTCAGTTTAGCCATTGATTAATCCTCCACAACCAGGCCCATGGAACGAGCAGTACCTTCGATTGAACGCATCATAGCGTCAACATCAGCACCAGTCATGTCCGCAGCTTTAGTTTCAGCGATTTCGCGAATCTGAGCAGAGGTCACTTTACCTACTTTGTCTTTGTTCGGCTTACCAGAACCAGACTTAACGCCAGCTGCTTTTTTCAGCAGAACTGCCGCAGGAGGCGTCTTAGTAACGAAAGTGAAAGAACGGTCTGCATAAACTGTGATAACAACAGGAATTGGCAGGCCTTTTTCTAGGCTGTCTGTTTTTGCGTTGAACGCTTTACAGAATTCCATGATGTTCACACCTTGTTGACCCAGTGCTGGACCAACCGGTGGGCTTGGGTTAGCCATACCAGCTGCAACTTGCAGCTTGACGTAGGCTTGTACTTTCTTAGCCATGAATATTTCCTCTAGATGGGTAATAGCGCCTAAATAATAGGCTCCCCGTTAATTAACACGCCCCGCAAATTAACTTTTACGGCTAATTTTGCGTAACGTAAAAAACAAAAGGCGCGAAATTATAGATAAATTTCACACCTTTTGCAAGCCAGTTTTGTCGCTAAGACTATGCTTTTTCGACTTGGCTGAAATCCAACTCGACAGGCGTCGCACGACCGAAAATAGATACAGAGACCTTCAAGCGGCTCTTTTCATAATCCACTTCTTCCACAACACCGTTAAAGTCAGCAAATGGACCATCGCTAACACGAACCATTTCACCCGGCTCAAACAAGGTTTTCGGACGTGGTTTATCACCAACTTGTTGCAGGCGATTCATAATCGCATCAACTTCTTTATCACTAATTGGTGCAGGGCGATCCGAAGTCCCACCGATAAAGCCCATAACACGAGGTACGCTACGTACTAAGTGCCATGACTCATCATTCATAACCATTTGAACTAATACATAGCCTGGAAAAAACTTACGTTCACTCTTACGGCGCTGACCACTACGGATCTCAACAACTTCTTCCGTTGGCACCATAACTTCGCCGAAAGAGTCTTCCATACCATGTAATTTGATATGTTCGCGCAGGGACTGCGCTACACGGCCTTCAAAACCAGAGAAAGCCTGAATCACATACCAGCGCTTTTTAGGTGAATCTGACATTTAGAATAACCTCAGGCTTGTAATAAACGAAACTAAACGTACTAGGATACCATCTAATCCCCACAGTATTAACGACATAACAGCCGTTACTACAGCAACAATCAAAGTCGTTTGTAATGCTTCTTGGCGAGTTGGCCAAATCACTTTTCGCATTTCAATGCGAGCTTCACGCGCAAACGCTAATGTTTGTTTGCCCTTTGTGGTCCACAAAGCGACAGCCCCTGCAATGGCGACAACAACCACAACAGCAAAAGCACGCAGCGCGAGATTATATTGACGGAAGTAATAGTTGCCAACTATAGCAATCATTAGCAGGACCGCAACCACGACCCACTTAAAGACGTCTACACCGCGTCCACTTCCTTGAGCTTCGCTATTCGCACTCATAATTCAACCTGTTACCATGAAGTATGTATAAAGCCCGCTAGCTTACAAATGTAAGACCAGCTGACCGAACCAATAGAATATGCCAACATATCCCTTATATACCCTCAATTCTTCAAGTTGCAGCGGTGTTGACTACGCTCAGCTAACCGGGTCACATAGTTTATCTATGCTCCCCGCCTATCTTCGCTTGTCGCCTACCTGCAACTCGAATTATTTGGGGTATATACTACCAGCCAAGCTTGCTAAGTCAGAAAGGGGTATCATTGACAACACCTGCAAAGTTAAAAGACAGGCCGATACGTTCGCACTATCTATTTCACAGGCCATTTCTAGCATGCCCAGCAAATTTTTTGCCATTTTATTTATGAAAACGAATTTCTAAATCTGGCAACGGTAAAATATACCATATCTTCTGAGCAAAACCTTAATAAATCTCATATAACTGCACAAAGCTGCTGATACAGTTGATATTTCGTTGTTTCAGAGCCTATCTCACCAATAATTTCAACAACTATTGATGAGATAGGTTCTTAATTTTACAACGTTATACTCGATAAAATCCCAGACACCACGTTATTGATAGTACTAACTGCACCATCAATTAAATGCGTCTTGAATTATTTCAAGTATAAAAAGGGCATCCTATAGATGCCCTTTTCACTAAAGTGGGTTGTGATTATGCAATGATTCTTGCAACAACACCCGCACCTACTGTACGGCCACCTTCACGGATTGCGAAACGCAAACCGTCATCCATCGCGATTGGGTGGATCAGGGTAACGATCATGTTGATGTTATCACCTGGCATTACCATCTCTACGCCTTCTGGCAGTTCGATAGTACCGGTTACGTCAGTTGTACGGAAGTAGAACTGTGGACGGTAACCTTTGAAGAAAGGAGTATGACGACCACCTTCATCTTTGCTCAGGATATAAACTTCTGACTCGAACTGAGTGTGTGGCTTGATTGAACCTGGTTTTGCCAGTACTTGACCACGTTGAATTTCTTCACGCTTAGTACCACGCAGCAGAACACCTACGTTCTCACCCGCACGACCTTCGTCCAGCAGTTTACGGAACATTTCAACGCCAGTACAAGTTGTTTTAGCCGTTGCTTGGATACCAACGATTTCAACTTCTTCACCAACTTTGATGATACCACGCTCAACACGGCCTGTTACTACTGTACCACGACCTGAGATTGAGAATACGTCTTCGATTGGTAGCAGGAATGGCTTGTCAATTGCACGCTCTGGCTCTGGGATGTAGCTATCCAGTGCTTCTGCTAATTCAACAATTTTCGCTTCCCACTCTGGGTTGCCTTCCAGCGCTTTCAGAGCTGAACCACGGATAACTGGAGTGTCATCGCCTGGGAAATCGTACTGAGACAGAAGCTCACGAACTTCCATTTCTACCAGTTCCAGCAGCTCTTCGTCGTCTACCATGTCACAT
Organism: Providencia manganoxydans; assembly: GCF_016618195.1. Classification (NCBI taxonomy): domain Bacteria; kingdom Pseudomonadati; phylum Pseudomonadota; class Gammaproteobacteria; order Enterobacterales; family Morganellaceae; genus Providencia; species Providencia manganoxydans. The sequence goes on along the minus strand of NZ_CP067099.1, from coordinate 469,614 downwards.
TTGTTCAGGAAAACGATGATGTAAGGAACACCAACCTGACGACCTAACAGGATGTGCTCACGAGTTTGTGGCATAGGACCATCAGTCGCAGCAACAACTAGGATTGCACCGTCCATCTGAGCAGCACCAGTGATCATGTTTTTAACATAGTCGGCGTGTCCTGGGCAGTCTACGTGTGCGTAGTGACGAGTAGGAGTATCGTATTCTACGTGAGAAGTAGAAATGGTGATACCACGCGCTTTTTCTTCTGGTGCGTTATCGATTTGATCGAATGCACGAGCGCTACCGCCGTAAGTTTTTGCCAGAACAGTAGTGATTGCTGCTGTCAGGGTAGTTTTACCGTGGTCAACGTGGCCGATTGTACCAACGTTAACGTGCGGTTTTGAACGTTCAAATTTTTCTTTAGACACGACTCTATTCCTTATGGAGTTCCCACTTCACTATAAAGAGGGAACTTAATTAAAGTAGTTAAATCGATTAAAACCGATTATTTAGCGTTACGAGCTTCGATAACAGCTTGTGCAACGTTGGTTGGTGCTGCTTCGTACTTCAAGAACTCCATAGAGTATGAAGCGCGGCCTTGCGTTTGTGAACGCAGGTCAGTAGCGTAACCAAACATTTCTGACAATGGTACTTGTGCACGAACAATTTTGCCAATACCACCGACCATGTCATCCATACCTTCAATCATACCACGACGACGGTTCAGGTCACCAATAACGTCGCCCATGTAGTCTTCAGGTGTTTCCACTTCAACTTTCATGATTGGCTCAAGCAGAACAGGTTTTGCTTTTTTGAAGCCATCTTTAAACGCGATCGATGCCGCCAGTTTAAACGCCAGTTCAGAGGAGTCAACATCATGGTAAGAACCGAAATGTAGACGAACACCCATGTTAAGAACTGGGTAACCAGCCAGAGGACCTGATTTCAGCTGCTCTTGAAGACCTTTATCAACCGCAGGGATGTATTCAGTTGGAATTACACCACCCTTGATTTCGTTGATAAATTCGTAGTCCATTGCCTTGCCGTCTTTGTCTGTTTTGTCCAGTGGGAACATGTCGATAACAACATGACCATACTGACCACGACCACCAGACTGCTTAGCGTGCTTACCTTCAATATCGGTAACTTTCATTGTGATAGCTTCACGGTAAGCAACTTGTGGTTTACCTACGTTCGCTTCAACTTTGAACTCACGACGCATACGGTCAACTAGAACGTCCAAGTGCAATTCACCCATACCAGCGATGATGGTTTGACCCGTTTCTTCATCACTTGATACGCGGAATGATGGATCTTCTTGAGCCAAACGGCCCAGAGCGATACCCATTTTTTCTTGGTCAGCTTTAGTTTTTGGTTCAATTGCAACAGAGATTACTGGCTCTGGGAATTCCATACGTTCTAAGATGATTGGCGCATCAACTGCACACAGAGTATCACCTGTAGTAACATCTTTCAGACCGATAGCAGCCGCGATGTCACCAGCGCGAACTTCTTTGATCTCTTCACGCTTGTTAGCGTGCATCTGAACGATACGACCAAAACGTTCTTTTTTGGATTTAACTGGGTTCAGAACAGTGTCACCTGAGTTAACAAAACCAGAGTAGACACGGAAGAACGTCAAGTTACCAACAAACGGGTCGGTTGCAATTTTAAATGCTAAAGATGAGAATGGCTCATCGTCACTTGCGTGACGTTCAGCTGGAGTATCTTTACCATCATCCAGAATACCTTTAATTGCAGGTACATCTGTAGGTGCTGGTAAGAACTCGATTACTGCATCCAGCATCGCCTGAACACCTTTGTTCTTAAATGCAGAACCACAGGTAACCAGGATAATTTCGCTTGCAAGAACGCGTTGACGAAGAGCAGCTTTGATTTCAGCTTCAGACAGTTCATCACCGCCCAAATATTTTTCCATCAGCTCTTCTGATGCTTCTGCTGCTGACTCAACTAAGAAGTTGTGCCATTCTTCAGCTAGATCTTGCATATCAGCAGGGATATCTTCGTATTCGAAGGTAACGCCCTGATCTTCATCGCTCCACTTGATCGCTTTCATTTTGATCAAGTCAACAACACCGGTGAAGCCTTCTTCAGCACCAACAGGCAGTTGTAGTGGAACTGGGTTTGCTCCCAAACGCGTTTTCAGTTGATCAACAACGCGCAGGAAGTTAGCTCCCATACGGTCCATTTTGTTAACGAACGCGATACGTGGAACTTGATATTTGTTAGCCTGACGCCATACAGTTTCAGACTGTGGCTGAACACCACCAACTGCACAGTAAACCATTACTGCGCCATCAAGAACACGCATTGAACGTTCTACTTCGATTGTGAAGTCAACGTGTCCTGGGGTGTCGATGATGTTAACACGGTGTGGCTCGAACTGTTTTGCCATACCAGACCAGAATGCAGTAGTCGCAGCAGACGTGATAGTGATACCACGCTCTTGCTCCTGTTCCATCCAGTCCATTGTTGCAGAACCTTCGTGCGTTTCACCAATTTTATGGTTTACACCTGTATAAAACAGAATACGTTCAGAAGTTGTTGTTTTACCGGCGTCGATGTGTGCACTGATACCGATGTTACGATAGCGTGATATGGGCGTTTGACGGGCCATTTTTTCCTCTCTCGTGGGCGTTCAATTCATCATATAAAGGGTAGCGGAAGGCTACCCTAAGAAGCATCACTAATGTGGCGAAATTACCAACGGTAGTGAGCGAACGCCTTGTTAGCTTCTGCCATACGGTGAACGTCTTCACGTTTCTTAACAGCAGAACCTTTGTTCTCAGCTGCATCCGATAATTCGTTTGCCAGGCGCAGAGCCATTGACTTATCACCGCGTTTACGAGCAGCATCAACGATCCAACGCATTGCCAGAGCATTACGACGAACCGGACGAACTTCAACAGGAACTTGGTAAGTTGAACCACCAACACGGCGAGATTTAACTTCGACGGTCGGACGCACGTTGTCTAGTGCTAGTTCGAATGCGTCAAGTTCAGTCTTACCAGAACGCTGAGCCAGGGTCTCAAGCGCGTTATATACGATTGCTTCAGCAGTAGATTTTTTCCCGTCTACCATCAGGATGTTCACAAACTTGGCCAGTAATTCTGATCCGAACTTAGGATCTGGAAGAATTTTACGTTGACCAATTACGCGACGACGTGGCATGGATATTACTCCGTTGTTAATTCAGGTTTGCCCAAAACTCTATTAGAGTATTTTGACATTAAGATTAAAAATGTTTGGCCTTACTTAACGGAGAACCATTAAGCCTTAGGTTTTTTAGCACCGTATTTAGAACGGGCTTGTTTGCGGTCTTTAACACCAGAACAGTCCAGTGCGCCGCGAACGGTGTGATAACGCACACCAGGCAAGTCTTTAACACGACCGCCACGGATTAGGATTACGGAGTGCTCCTGCAAGTTGTGGCCTTCACCACCAATGTAGGAAGAAACTTCATAACCGTTAGTTAAACGAACACGGCACACTTTACGTAGTGCTGAGTTAGGTTTTTTAGGAGTGGTGGTATATACACGAGTACATACGCCACGTTTTTGCGGGCAAGCTTCCAGTGCTGGAACGTTGCTTTTAACAACTTTCGAGCTACGAGATTTGCGTACCAGCTGATTAATAGTTGCCATTATTAAAAAAGCTCCTGGTTTTTTGCTTCGTAAACACGGATTTCGACCTCGTTCGCCAGCATGACGATACACGAGGACGCGAAATTTTATTGCCGACTGGCTCAGGTGTCAAGAAATATACAACTTTTAACCCATTTATAGGGCAAAATGTTGTTTATGGCTCACAGTTAGTTGAACAAAATCCTGATATGAGGCTAAAGTTACCTGCTCTGAAATCATATACTGTAAGCCCCGCGCATTAACATCTGCACTTAATGCGTAGATTGGTACACCTTTTTTTTGAAGTTCACCTAGATGGGAAGATTGCCTAATTGCGGCAACAACACCATCTTGCAGTAGTAATACAGCATCATTAGGCGTAATTAGCCTTAATATTGCCGTGAAGTCACACTGGAAAGGTGAAGCGGCTATAGTATAAAGCATAGAAAAGATCCTACAACAGATCAAAATTTAAGCACAACATCAAAGTCAGATAATTTATCGCGAATTTGTGTCGAACTGATGACAGTTGCTTCCACCACCCATTCGCTGTGCTCGCTAATCCCTCTTTCCGCTAATGAATCCGCACAGATATAAATTTTATCAATGTCGTAGAGAGGAAGAACTTTAAATGTTGAAATATAGTCTCTTGCCAATATTTCTTGAGGGCTTTGATGAGCAAGCAATTGGCAAACACCATCAGAGAGAAAAAAGACACTGATATCTTCAGTCAATGCGGATGTGGCTAATAGCGCATCCAGCCCTTCACGACCACTGTTATTTCCATGGGGCATTGATGTAAAAACAAAGGCAAATTTTTTCATGTCAGCCTCAGAAACGGATGGTTCGGTCTGCTATCATCATTGCCTCAGCTAAACTTCCTAGCCCACTCATGGTAAAACCGGCACCTAAGTTGTTTGATGGCAATCTTAATAGTTTAGCTTGCTCATCATCAACAACTCCTCGACGAAGTGCCGCAGAAACGCAAATGTGCATTTCACAGCCCGCTGTTTCTGCCAGTTGCTGCCATGCTTTAACTAAATTGAACTCATCATTGGCGGGGGAGGTTAATTCGTTCGCATTTGCCACTCCTTCACTATAAAAAAAGAGTGTTTTTAAGCGGTGCCCTTCTTTCAGAAGAGCACAAGCAAATTGATAGGCGCTGGTCGCTTGCTGAGTGCCATAAGCAGGCCCCGTTACTAACAAGCAGTATGTGAGAGGTTGTTGACTCATTCCTCACTCTTAAATTGGCGAATATAAAGATAAACCGTATGTTTAGAGATATTTAAACGATCTGCCACTTGGTTGATGGCATCTTTAATATCAAAAATACCTTTTTCGTACAGGTTGAGTACAACTTGCTTGTTTTTCGCATTGTTTGATACGTTACGATCTGCTCCCACCTCTTCAATCGTAAATTCTAATGTTTGTGCAACAAGGTCATCGACTGAAGAAGCAAAGTTAACATCAGAAGTAATCTCTTGTTTTTCTTCTGGAACAAAACTTTTAATAATTTCAGAAAATGGAACATCAAGGTTCATATTAATACACAATAGCCCGATAACACGCTGATGACGGTTACGGATAGCTATTGTGACTGATTTCATTAAATCACCACTTTTCGCTTTGGTGAAATAGGCCTTAGAGACATTTGATTCTTCATCAGCCATATCATGCAGCATACGTAATGCGAGATCAGTAATTGGTGATCCTATTTGACGCCCAGTATGTTGCCCATTGGCTATTCTGACGGCTGAACATTTTAAATCTTCCAATGAATGAAGGACAATTTCACAATGTGCACCTATCAACATAGCTAAGCCATCTACGGCGGCTTCATATGATTTTAAAATTTCATGGTCAACCGCGGTAAAAGGCTCGTTATTTAATAAATTAATATCACTGTGGTCGTTCGAAAGTACTGAGTTAGACATTTTTAAACACCATCCTTCAAGTGTAAGCAAATTCGCCATACTGACGAATGAAGCGTTAATTGTTCGATGCTTTGAGCTTCATTGCATTGTTCGCGGTCAGCAAATATGGCGATAAATAATTAGGCCGAATATACTGAAGGTAAAACTACGAAGGGCTGACGTCAAGCAGTTGCGTACAAGACAGTTTGTTTTATCACAAGTTTTAAACAAAAAAAGTCTTAATTTTAGCAGGTTTTTAAAATATTGAGCGGAGACTAAACTGGTTATAATTTTCTTATATACCTATTAATAATCAATTGATTACTCATTAACCATAGTATTTCTAGGCCAAATAATTAGAGGTGCAATAAATGCACCTCTAATGAAGACACTCAAATTTCGCTGAGTCTTTGCCCTATTGTTGGCAAATTATTTTGTAGCTGGTTTTATATCTAGCAATTCAACATCAAATACTAGCGTTGAATTTGCAGGAATACCTGGAACACCGTTTTCACCATAAGCCAGATCAGCAGGGATCACTAATTGGATTTTACCGCCTTTTTTCACATTAACTAGACCTTCAGTCCAACCTTTGATGACTGAATTTAATGGGATAGTCAGTGGCTCATTGCGTGAATATGAGCTATCAAACTCAGTACCATCAGTTAACATACCTTTGTAGTTAACAACGACAGTATCCTCAGGTTTTGGCTTAGCACCAGTACCTTCTTTTTCGATTTTATACAGTAAGCCTGATTTTGTTTTAACTACGCCTTTTTCTTTCGCATATTTTTCGCGGTACTCAGCACCCGCTTTTTCATTAGCCGCTGATTCATCTTTCATTTTCTTTTCAGCCGCTTGTTTAACTTGGCCTTCAAACTGACGTAAAGTTTCTTCCACTTCAGTATCAGTCATTTTGCTTTTGCCGTTGAAAGTATCTTGAACACCAGCCAGAAGCTGAGCTTTATCTAGGTTTACACCGATGCTTTTTTGCTCTTCCAGTGAGTTTTGCATATAGCGCCCTAAAGACGCACCTAATGCATAGGCATTGCGTTCTTCGGCTGATTTAAATGCGCTACTTGTTGGCGCTTTAGCAGTAGTTTCCGCAGCCATTACTTGTGGAGCAGTAAATGCCAATGCTAATGTTGTTGCCAGAAGACTTGCCTTAAACAGTGATTTCATCCTAATCTCCGATATCTATTATAGGTATATGTTGTTACTTATTGTCTGTCATTCAGTATATACTGGTTATACTTTAATGTGGCAGCGTTGTTGACTACATGCTATTACGCCTGAACACAATGTTTTCTATGCACCTAGCGACTCAATCACTGGTCGCCTAGCCGCACCTCGAATGATTAAAGTATAGAAAAGAATTACAGAATACAGATGGCTAGTTAGACAACATTACCAAAAAGAGGTTTCAGCGCCTATCTGTTTAACTAAAACTTATCTATTGATTTGTAATGTTCGGTTATTACGATGATTAATTTATGATGAAAAACCATAAGGAGCACTAAAAATGGATTCATCGCAGGCTTTTGAACAGCGCCTTGAGCTTTTAGAGAGTAAAGTTGCTTTCCAAGAACTCACGATAGAGCAACTTAACCAAGTAATCACGGATCAGCAAATGCAATTATCCAAATTACAAGAACACATACGTATCGTGGCAGAACGACTAAAATCCTCTCAATCTTCTCACTTAGCAAGGCCTGAAGAAGAAACACCACCGCCTCACTATTAGATAAATTCAAGTAGCTAAATCTATAAATGGATTGCTGATTTAGCTCATTTCAAGTTTCAAAAAGTGAGTTGACCTCTCTAATAGCGAAATAATCTATTTATCCTTTGATATGAAACCGCCTATTATCAATGTCAGGTAATGCTATCTCACTTCCCTTGCTGAGTTGAGGAAGCCAATCATAGGGAACACGGTATGCTCGATAGATCTTATTATGCGCTTCCAGACCAGAAGATTGGTATGGAGAAATATATTCCCAAACAATTCTATTTTCTTTGGTGACTTCAATAAGCCGCCCATTACTTCCTTCGGTAATTAACGTATTTCCATTTAACAGTCTTTGGGCACTACTCACATGAGGGCTATAAAATTGGTATTTATTTATTGTTACTTTCGCGCCCTGCTTCGTTCCCTGTTCATTTGCCGAATATTGCCAAATAATTTCAAAACTAATTGGATCAATTTCCAGCACGCGAGAATAGTCTCGACACGCATTTTTTAAACCATCAGATGAGTTTGGTGTCGATTGCCCATAACCCGCTTTCCAACCGTTATCAAATAGCAAAATATTTCCAGCACCAGGCAATCCTTTTGGGATGAGATGTGCGTGATGTTGGCCAATCATCCAATCTAAATGTTTGAACCTTGCTTCTGTATAATCAGGGCCTATTTGCCAAACAACTTTGCCTGTTTGACGGCTGGTGATACCAACAATATTGGCCTCGCGGGAACTCCAAATAATATTATCTGGATGGAAATTTGGATGACCGTTATCGAAGTGTTTATTGGGACCAAGACGTGACAGGCTGTTAATATGTAAGTAATCGCCTATTTCACCATGACTTATCAAATTAGGATTATGATAAATCACCTTTTTCGCTATCTGATCAAAACCTAATTCGAAAAAATGGTCGTTAAATGCCCATTCCCAAATAATATTTCCCTGCCAATCGATCTCCACAATGACATCATCTAATAGTGGTTTATTATTACAAAGTAATAAACTATTGCCAGAATCAGTTTTTGCTAATAATTCAGGGGAGTAATAACCAACAGGGTTACCTTCACGTTGGTAATCATGATGTGTTCTTGCAGACCAAGTTGCTATTCCGAATTCATCAACCAAACATTCAAAACGATCAAATGACCAAATAACATTGCCATACCAGTCTAATTGCACAATTTTTTTGTCTTCATGACATTGAAAATTGTGTTCGATTTCACTGCAACAAAGTAAATCTCCGTTAGGTAACATTTTACTAAGAGCACCTAACGCTTTTGGCCAAGCATGGATCTCATTACCATTCATATCAATCAATACGGCACCTTTATTATTTGCCGTATTAAATAATGTATAGCCATTCCATGTTTGATCTTTTTTATAAACAGTTGTTTTTGTAGGATAAACAGACGGGCACCCCATGATTTATTCCCTATTAATGTTAATAAAATAAACAGTAGAACATCGATAGCGAAATAATAATTTAATCGAAGAAAAACAATGAATAACAAAAAAATTTAGGCCTATAACAAGATTAAAAACACCATAAACAAAAAGGCCTCCATTAATTGGTTACCCAACTCTTGGAGGCCTTTTATAGATCAGGTGTTAAGGAATTAATCTTTTATCACCTATGATCGATGACTATAATTAGTGGCAACCACAGCCGCCATGTTTGTGACCGTGACCTTCACCGCCACCACAGCAACCACTTTCTTCGCCATGGCTATGACCATGACTACCACCGCAGCAACCACCTTCGTGGTCGTGATCGTGGCCATCAGCACCGTGTACGTGGCCATGAGCCAACTCTTCTTCTGTTGCTTCACGGATTGCCATGACTTCAACATTAAACTTCAGGTTTTGACCCGCCAGCATGTGGTTACCATCGACGATAACTTCATCACCTTCAATACCTGTAATTTCAACAGGTACTGGTCCCATGTCTGTGTCAGCTAAGAAACGCATACCCACTTGCAACTCTTCAACACCCATAAAGACATCTTTAGGAACGCGTTGAACTAAGTTGTCATCGTATTGGCCATAAGCGTCGTCAGAGGCAACTTCAACATCAAAATGATCACCAACAGCACGACCTTCTAATGCTTTCTCTAAACCAGAAATTAAAGAACCACGGCCATGTAGATAGTCAAGTGGCGCATTCGCCGGAGACTCATCAACTAAAACACCATCTTCTGTTCTTACTTGATAAGCCAAGCTGACTACCAAATCTTTTGCTACTTTCATGACATCTCCTACTACCCATAGGGGGAAAAATTTTGTCGATTGTACCGGAAAACAAGACTGCTGTATTGAAAATTGACAAAATTCCCCTTATTCAGGTGTAAAAATACCAATGACTTGTTCCTGTTTTCTCACATGAGGTGTTGCAGTGTCATCAACTTGGCGTTGCTGATCGCCGCAATTGACACATTCAACCACATCAATTTTATCTTCACGCCACATCATCAGTGTGTCTTGTGATTGGCATTTAGGGCAAACTGCCCCTGCGATAAACCGTTTACGTGTTGACGACATAATACTGCCCTTTATTCATCATGGTTCCAGTTATGGGGCTGGCGATGCTCCCTTAACATCTCTTTTTCAAATAGTTCATTCAGCTCTCGTCGCGCCTCTTTAACTCGAGAAACTTGGCCACTATCCCCTTCATTTTCAGGAATAATCTCTCTTAAAGTTCGCATATCTAATCGACGGAAATGCTGTTTAGCTCGATAAGCTTTATGGGGATGCATACCTGTACTAATTAATGCCTTGCTGCCTAATTCTAATGCACTAGAGAACGTTTCACGGCTAAAATCTTGAACACCATTTTGTAATAATTCATGGGCTTCTACCCGCCCTTTTGCTCGAGCGATAATATGTAAATTAGGAAAATTTTCTTGGCATAAGTGTACAATTTCCATTACTTCTTCAGGTACATCACTGGTGATCACAATGGCTTTTGCCTTTTCAGCGCCTGCCGAACGTAATAACTGCAATTCACGTGCATCACCATAGTAAACCTTATAACCATAGCGGCGCATGGTGCTGATTGCTGTGACATCCTGCTCAAGTACGGTAATTTTTACTTTATTCGCCATCAATAAACGCCCCACGACCTGCCCCATTCGGCCAAAACCAACTAAAATCACATGAGGATCGTTATCTTCAACAAAGGGCTTTTCATTTGAAACAGGATGGCGGTTATAACGGTAGTTGAGATACCCATCGATTAATTGCATTACTAATGGCGTTGTCATCATAGAGAGGGTGACAACCACTAAGAGCAGATCCATTTGCCTTTCATCAATCACGCTTGCTCCTGATGCAGTGGCAAAAATCACAAATGCAAATTCACCACCTTGGCTTAATACCCCTGCAAATTGGGCTCTTGCGCCATTACGCAGTTTAGCTATCCAACTGAGGATATAAAGGACCAACGCTTTAACCGCAACTAGCAGCAATACTCCTAGTAAAACTTGCGGTAAATAGCTCCATAGAATTTGTAAATTCAACGACATCCCTACTGAGATAAAAAATAACCCTAGTAGTAGCCCTTTAAATGGCTCAATATTGATTTCTAATTCATGGCGAAATTCGGTTTCAGCTAACATGACCCCCGCCATAAAAGTACCGAGTGCCATTGAAAAACCAAGGCTCTCCATAATCAGAGCTGAACCTAGTACGACCAATAATGCCGCAGCGGTGAAAATCTCATGAACTCCTGATTTGGCTGCTAAACGGAACATCGGACGTAGCAAATAGCGTCCAACGACCCATAAACCAACAAAGGCAATCACTTTTAAACCAATACGGTACCAATCACTGCTTGCAGTATCACCCGCTAGCAATGGGATCAGTGCCATAATAGGGATCACTGCCATATCTTGAAACAGCAATACAGAGAAGCCAAGTTGACCGCTCTCTTTATTCGACATCCCTTTTTCATTCATCAATTGTAAGGCCATCGCCGTTGATGACATCGCCATACCAAGACCACCGACGACAGCTGCTTGCCAAGAAAATTTTGCCAATAATAGCAGGCCTGCCATGATAGAAGCGGTCACCACAACTTGAGCGGTACCCACACCAAAAATAGAGCGACGTAGTTCCCACAATTTAGAGGGTTTGAGTTCCAATCCAATCAAAAACATCAGGAAAACTACCCCCATTTCAGAAAAATGGAGAATATCGTCTACATTGCGAATAAAACCCAATGCGAATGGGCCGATCACGATCCCTGCCAATAAATAACCGAGAACGGCGCCCAAGCGGATCTTCTGTGCTATAGGCACCATCACCACACCAGCACAGAGGAAGATAATTACTGATTCAAATAAATTAAGTTGATCCATCAGGATAAGCCCCCTATTTGCAGAGGCTGCTGTAACCATTCACGGTATCCCGCAATAATTTCCTGTAGATGCTCTTTACGCTGCCTACGTGCAGCATAAATAATATTAGGTTCTAACCATTGCATATCACACATGGCTGCCGTTAACTCAAATGGACGTAAAATCTCACTTAGCGGATAGCGGTTATACCCACCATGTTGATACGCCTCTTGAGGCTCTCCCGTCGTTATAATCGAACGCCAATATTTGCCTTTTAGTTTTTGATACCCCATATCTGTTGCAAAACGACGCGTTAATACTCTATCGAACCACTCTTTTAATAGGGCCGGGCAGCTATAAGTATAAAGAGGATGTTGGAACACAATAATGTCAAATTGACATACTAATTTTTGTTCGGCATTCACATCTATAAAATAGTCTGGATAAATCGCATAAAGATCATGAACCGTCACATGCTCTAAATCCTTAATGGCATCAAGCAATGCTTTATTCGCGACGGATTCTTCAGGGTCTGGATGTGCATAGAGCACTAATACTTTCGGCTTATTTGACATCTTTCCCTCCTCAAAGGCGTGTCAGACGGATAATTTTCCGTTACCATGCTGCCTGCATATTACTTTTATTTTATACTCTAAATAATTCGAGTTGCAGGTAGACGACAAACGAAGGTAGGCGGGAAACATAGATAAACTATGTAAGGTGAGCGTAGCATAGCCACTTATACCTCAATGAAAAGCCCTGCAACTTGAAGTATAACGAGTGCACACCTACACATTTTCGTATGGTCGTATACCAGCTGAAAATTCTAGGGTATTTATTATATAATTTAACATATTTTCAACTGACGGCTGCTATGATTGTTTTCTCTTCCTTACAAATTCGCCGTGGCGTGCGTGTTTTACTCGATAATGCCACCGCAACCATTAACCCAGGCCAAAAAGTTGGGCTAGTAGGTAAAAACGGTTGCGGCAAATCAACACTGCTTTCTTTGCTTAAAGGTGAATTACAAGCCGAAGCAGGCTCTGCCAATTTTCCAAGTACGTGGGCACTCGCTTGGGTGAATCAAGAAACTCCGGCATTAGACATTCCTGCATTAGAATATGTGATAGATGGCGATCGTGAATTCCGCGCTCTTGAACAACAACTACAACTTGCTAATGAAAAAAACGATGGTCATTCAATCGCTGCACTACACGGCCAACTTGATGCCATCAATGCATGGAGCATTCGCTCACGGGCATCCAGCCTGTTACATGGCCTTGGCTTTAGCCAAAACCAATTGCAAGAACCTGTAAAGTCATTTTCAGGTGGATGGCGCATGCGCCTTAACCTTGCACAAGCACTACTTTGCCGTTCCGATTTATTATTATTGGATGAGCCAACCAACCACCTTGATTTAGATGCCGTCATTTGGCTGGAAAAATGGCTAAAAAGCTATTCTGGCACACTCATATTAATCTCTCATGACCGTGACTTCCTCGATCCAATTATCGATAAAGTCCTACATATTGAGCAAGAAACCTTATTCGAGTACACCGGTAACTATTCCTCTTTTGAGCGTCAGCGCGCAACCAAGCTAGCTCAGCAACAATCTCTCTATGAGAGCCAACAAGCTAAAGCGGCTCACTTGCAAAGTTATATCGATCGCTTTAGAGCACAAGCGACTAAAGCCAAGCAAGCTCAAAGCCGTATAAAAATGCTTGAACGCATGGAAATGGTCGCTCCCGCTCATGTGGATAACCCTTTCCATTTTTCATTCCGCCAGCCTGAAAGCTTACCAAATCCATTACTGAAAATGGAAAAAGTCAGTGCAGGTTATGGTGATACAATTATTCTAAAATCAATTAAATTGAATTTAGTACTGGGGTCACGTATTGGCCTATTAGGTCGCAATGGTGCAGGTAAATCAACGCTAATCAAATTACTCGCTGATGATTTACAACCCTTACAAGGTAGCGTTTCTTTAGCAAAAGGGATCAAATTAGGCTATTTTGCTCAGCATCAGTTGGAATATTTGCATGCTGATGAATCACCATTACAACACCTTGCAAGGCTAGCACCACAAGAAACTGAACAGCAATTACGCGATTATTTAGGTGGATTTGGCTTTAAAGGTGACCAAGTCACTGACCCAAGCGGCCGTTTTTCGGGTGGAGAGAAAGCACGCTTAGTTTTGGCGCTAATTGTTTGGCAACGCCCTAATTTATTACTACTCGATGAACCGACTAACCACCTTGATTTAGATATGCGCCAAGCTCTGACCGAAGCTTTGATTGATTTTGAAGGTGCATTGGTTGTCGTTTCCCATGATAGGCATTTACTACGTTCTACCACAGATGACCTTTATTTGGTTCATGATGGTTTAGTTGAACCGTTTGATGGTGATCTGGAAGATTACCAACAATGGTTAGCGGAACAAAATAAAATGGAGTTGCAGCAGGCCCGTGATCTACAAGAAAAAGATCGCCCAGCAAATACAGCAACCGTCACGGCACAAGATAGGAAAGATCAAAAACGCCGCGAAGCCGAATTTCGCCAACAAACGCAACCTATCCGTAAACAGCTGACTGAATTAGAAAAGAAAATGGAAAAACACTCTAGTGTACTCGCTGAACTAGAAGCCACTCTTTCTGATGCAGCCATTTACGAGCAAGAGCGCAAAGCAGAGCTCGCTGAATGTTTAAAAAAACAAACAGAGCAAAAAAATGCATTGGAAGAGGTTGAAATGGCATGGATGGAGCTGCAAGAGCAGCTTGAAACCATGACCAGTGAGTTTGAATCTAACTAAGAGTATCTTAAACTTAATAGTAGGGTAGTTTGCAAACATACAAACTACCCTACTAATTAATTACTTCACACACATCACATAATACTGTCCATCAATCACTTCTGTGCCTTCCGTCTCATGTTCAAACCCAGGGAATTCCTGATCCCATGCCTGCAAACCATATAAGTAGCGAATATGAGGGCTATTTTCATCACCGAAATTTTCACCTGACAGTAGCATAGGAATACCCGGTGGATAAGGAATGATTGAGTTTGCAGCAACTCGGCCTGCTAATTGATGAATAGGAACAGCTTCTACGCGGTTGGCAACGATCTCTTGATAAGCATCTCGAGGGCTCATCATCACTTGTGGTAATTGTGAATAAGCCTGATTTAGCAATGCGCCGGGATTGTTTTTTTGTAAATAGGCAAACATTTTATCGCCTAAATCGTGTAGCCCCATTTCACCATAAATTTCAGGTGCGGATTCAACTACCTCTGGAAGTACCTTTTTTAATGGGGTATTACTGTCATAATGGCGCTTGAAAGAAAGCAGCGTATTCACTAGCGTCCCCCACTTACCTTTAGTGATCCCCATTGAAAACAAGAACATGATTTGGAAATCGGTCGTACGCGTAGGAACGATACCGTAATGGTTTAGCCACGCCGTCACCAGTGCCGCTGGCACACCTGAATCTAATAAATTGCCATCATCTCCCATACCCGGAGCAAGAATACTCACTTTGATAGGATCAAGCATCGCCCAATTATCAGGAATATCATGGAAACCGTGCCATTTATCTTCAGGATGCATTACCCAGCAGCTTTGTTCCTTCATCAATAATTCTACAGGGGCATCTTCGAATGCATGGCGCTTTCCTGTCACTGGATCCTTAACCATTTCTTGGTTCCAAGGCTTAAAGAACCATTCATCATCATTAAGAAACTCTTTATACAAAAAGGCTAATGATTGCCTAAAGTCAATCGCTTCGCGGATCACTTCATCCGTTAATGAGCGCCCACTATTACCATCCATCATATCCGCTGCAATATCATTCGAAGCACAAATGGCATACAGCGGTGAGGTGGTTGAGTGCATTAAATAAGCTTGGTTAAAGCGATTAAAATCAATGGCATTACGGCCATTTCTTACATGAATATACGAGGCTTGAGATAGTGCATTTAATAATTTATGGGTTGAATGAGTCGCAAAAATTGTCGGCTCATCCTCTGATCTTTCTTCATCTCTCATGGCGAAGTGATCACGATAAAGTGGGTTAAAGCGTGCATAGCCATACCATGCTTCATCAAAGTGAATGCGATCTAAAGAATCATCAAGGAGATCTTGTACCTTACGAGCGTTGTAACAAACACCATCATAAGTACAGTTAGTGATCACGCTGTAGGCGGGACGCTGGCCTATTTTATCCGTTGTGAGAGGGTTGCTAGCAATTTTGTGATTAATCGATTCTGAAGACATCTCTTTAGGGTAAATAGGCCCAATAATCCCATAACGGTTCCGGCTCGGAACCATATAAATCGGTTTTGCCCCTGTTAATATTAGCCCTTGTTCAATCGATTTATGGCAATTACGGTCAATCACCACCACATCATCATCGGTCATACAGGCTTGCATGATGGTACGGTTGGAGCCTGATGTTCCCACAACAACTGAATAAGATTGGTCTGCGCCAAAAATACGCGCGGCATTTTTTTCGCATTCACCAAAAGCGCCAGTGTGATCTAATAAAGAACCGACTGCTACGCGCTCAATCCCAATATCAGTACGAAATAGGTTCTCGCCAAAGAAATCATGGTAAATACGTCCAGCGGGGGTTTTAGTAAAACCGACTCCACCTTGGTGGCCAGGTGCTGCCCATGAATACTCATGGACATCACTATATTTGATAAGGCTTTTCATTAATGGTGGCAATAATTGGGAACGATAACGCTGAATAGCAGCCAATACCCGCCCTGCAATAAAATCAGCTGAGTCTTCGAGTATCCATGCAAACTCATCGACTTGCTCCATCATTTTACGATCGAAAGCCACTAAAGCTTCTTCACGGTCACTGAGAAGAAATACGGGAACATCTTCTTGTCTGCGATGTAATTGAGTGATTAAACGATGTGCTTGGGTTTGTTCATCGCGATCCGACATATCACGGCCATACAGTAGGCAATCGATACTGGTATTTGAGCGAATATAGGCAAGACCATCTTCGAAATCACGGATAATAACCGTTTCAACATGTTCATCATTGAGTTCACTTGCAAGCCTAGCCACAGCATGGCTTATCACTGAGTCTTCGTCAGTCAGTTCCGTGTAAACAATTAGCGCCCTCATTAATTGAACCTCTATAAGTTGCATTAAAATAATAATCTATATTAATAGTCTTAACGCAAATAAAGGTTTTTTGCAAAGATAGAACAAATAACTCACTGTTGAAAAAGCTATTTTTATTCATCTAATTTGTTAATCATCACTCTCGCATTCATGACTAACATTTTTGCACGAGCCTCACGCTTTTGTAATAACGCCATAAAAAGTAGGTCGGTTAGGGTATTTTGTGCCGTTCTTGATGAAATTGAGGAACTACGCCATTCATTTTCTTCTGCAATACTCTCAAGAACATAATCAGCTAACTGTGCAAGTGGCGATAATCGGCTACGCGTGATTGCGATGACATTTGCTCCTTGTTTACGACCGATACTCGCTGCGGTAAGCATATCTTTTCGCTTACCTGTAAACGAAATCACAATCTGAGTATCTTGAGGTGTCAATGTCAAAGCGGCAGCAATCTGCACATGATGGTCTGACTCGACCAGTGTCGTAATACCTATTTTTTGTAATTTATAGCTAAGATCTTTGGCTGTTAACCCTGAGCCACCAATTCCAACAATCTGTACCCGTTGTGATTTATCAATTGAATCAACAATTTTCTCAAATAACTTAAAATCAATATGGCGAGTTGTTTCGGTAATCGAGTAGTTTTTTTCCAACGCTAGCTTTTGTGCAACGACCATTAAATTGTCGCTTTGCGCGATCTTATTATGCAATGCAATATGGGGATTCGCTTCATCGAGCTGCTGACGACCAATAATCTCACTCAATGCCAGTTTTAATGCAGGATACCCTTTCACGCCGACTTTCTGGCTAAATTTAACAATAGCTGATTGGCTCACATTTAACGCTTCAGCCAGTTGCTGAGAGGATAAATTCAGAACCCGCTCGGGTTTTTCTAAAATAAACTGAGCTATCTTGCGTTGATTTTCAGCAAGCCTAGGCAATAAACAAGTGATCGTATCCAGCAAAGTCATCTAAATTCCTTTCCTTATTAATTAAATATAATAAATTATTCCTCTTAGAATAACCTCATTACTTAATATTAATCCTTTAAATTCAATAAGTAATTAACCTCGTCATTCTAATTCATACTCAAATATTCTTTCATAGTGACAATTCAGAATAGAGAACGCCGTGATCATTATCACATCACTGGAATAAATAATTCCTTAATATCCCCTCATTAACTGAGGTAGGAGTAATTAATTATGACCATTGATTTAAGCAAAATGGTAACTGAGAGCCGTAACACTGCAAGTACTAACATCGATCAACTCTCTACGATCAATATGTTGCAAGTCATCAATAATGAAGACAAGCAAGTACCATTAGCCGTCGAAAAAGTATTACCACAAATTGCACAATTGGTGGATAAAGTTGCACATGCATTTTTGAATGGCGGCCGCTTAATTTATTCAGGTGCAGGTACATCTGGTCGTTTAGGGATTTTGGACGCTAGCGAGTGCCCGCCAACTTATGGTACGCCTCATGAACAAGTCATTGGTTTAATTGCGGGTGGTCACCAAGCTATTTTCCGTGCAGTTGAAAACGCAGAAGATAAACCCGAACTTGGTGAGCAAGATCTGATTGATATTCAATTCAGTGATAAAGATGTTCTTGTGGGTATCGCTGCAAGTGGTCGTACCCCGTACGTCCTTGGCGCGCTAGCTTATGCACGCAAAATTGGTGCAGTCACCGCATCCATCAGCTGTAATCCCCATAGCCCTGTTGCCAGTGCAGCCGACATTGCCATCACTCCAATAGTAGGAGCCGAAGTGGTCACTGGCTCTTCACGCATGAAAGCAGGTACTGCGCAAAAACTGGTGCTCAATATGATCACCACTGGTGCGATGATCCGTATTGGTAAAGTCTTCGGCAATTTAATGGTCGATGTAGAAGCAACCAATGCAAAGTTGGTTGAAAGGCAAGTCAAGATCGTAATGGAAGCCACTGAGTGTGACAGGCAAACAGCGGAACTCGCATTACAACAATGTGATAGGCACTGTAAAACTGCAATTTTGATGATCCTATCTGGGCTCAATGCACAAGAGGCGCGTCAATTGCTATCAGACAATAATGGGTTCATTCGTACCGCTCTTAACGTTGCGAAATCCATTTAACACGGGAACTGATAGGGTAAATGGCATGGCTAAAATAACTAAAGAAATGATGCAGGAGATCCTGCAAAAGGTCGGGGGAAGTACAAATATTAAGCAGGCAGGTAACTGCATGACTCGCTTACGTTTGACACTCAACAATGACCAACTTGTCGACAAAACAGCAATAAAACAGATCGCAGGGGTGCTTGGTGTCATTGAAAGTGATGAACAACTACAAATTGTCCTTGGCCCCGGCAAAGCACAAACCGCTGCCGACTTAATGAATCAGATCCTCGAAAGTGGTGAACACATTGCCGCAGAAACACTGGACACATCGTTAGAAACTAACCTAAACGCTCTTGCATCATCGAATAAACAGCAAATGAAGCAAAAGCAAACGAGTGCTGTACATCGTTTTCTGTCTAAGTTTGCTACCATTTTTACTCCGTTGATCCCAGGTTTTATTGCTGCCGGCTTATTATTAGGATTTGCAACATTAGCCACGCAAACCTTCTATCCGGAAGGGCTACCAAAAGCACCTGAACAGCAAACATTCGGCGTGCACATGATTTTGTACATGTCTGTGTTTAGTAAAGGATTATTCAGCTTTTTAAGCATCTTAATTGGCTATAATGCACAAAAAGCCTTTGGTGGGAGCGGTGTTAACGGAGCCATTATTGCTGCACTATTTGTGCTTGGTTATGATCCGAACGCCACCTCAGGTGTCTTTTCGGGCATGACCAATTTCTTCGGTTGGGATATTGACCCTAGAGGAAGCATCATTGGTGTCTTGATTGCCTGTATTTTTGGTGCTTGGGTTGAAAAACAAGTACGCAAAATTATCCCAGCTAACCTTGATATGATTTTAACCTCAACAATTACGTTATTGATTGTTGGTGCTGCCGCCTATGTTGTCATCATGCCATTGGGTAGCTGGCTATTCAGCGGTATGTCATGGTTATTTATGCATTTAAATGGCAATCCATTCGGCACTGCTATACTTGCTGGCTTATTCTTGATTGCGGTAATGTTTGGCGTCCACCAAGGCTTTGTCCCTGTCTATTTTGCACTGGTTGATGCGCAGGGTTTCAACTCTCTATTCCCTATCTTAGCAATGGCGGGTGCTGGCCAAGTGGGAGCTGCATTAGCGCTATATGCGAAAGCAAAGAAAGACTCCATTTTACGTAACCAAATTCGCGGAGCCATTATTCCAGGTTTTCTTGGGATTGGTGAGCCGCTGATTTATGGTGTAACGTTACCTCGTGTAAAACCGTTTGTAACCGCATGTTTAGGCGGGGCAGCAGGTGGTTTCTTTATCGGTTTGATTGCTTGGATGGGGCTACCTGTTGGCCTTAACACAGTGTTCGGCCCATCAGGCTTAGTCGCTATTCCACTGATGACCTCTGCCCAAGGTGTATTTGCAGGTATGGCCGTGTATGTCGGTGGTATTGCAGTCGCTTATGTTTGTGGATTTATTTTTACCTATTTCTTTGGCAGCAAAAATATCGATTTAGATTAAGAATGAATCTTTCTAAAAGGGAAGCATGCATTGTTTCCCTTTTATACTGCTAACAAACGTATTTTGTGTGATAGCAGTAACTAAGAATTTGAAATAAACAAGGAAAATCAACGTATTGATTTTCGGCTGATAACACGAGGCGGGGAAAACCACGCTTTTATCCCGCCTCGTCAACAACCTCAAAGGGAAACTGCATGCTTCCCTTTATTTAATCATTACAACGCTGCGACTTGAAATATGGCAAATACATTTATTCAAACCAAATCAGTGGCACACACATCGCAGTCAACAGCCCCATCACTAAATTAAAAATAAACCACGCATGACGGCCCCGTAAAAAATAGCCAATTAATGACCCACCAGCCATCCAAATCAATCCAGCTATTAAATTAACTGTCACTACAGCAATACTCATCACGATAATAGACTGGGCAAATAGATCTCCGGGTAAACTATAACTTCCAACAGCCCCCAATCCCATTAACCATGCTTTTGGATTTAAAAATTGTAACAAACCACCTTGATACCACTTTATATTTTTCGCAGCAGCACTTTCTGTTTTCAATGGCTCATAATTTGCGGTTGCTGTTTTCCATGCTAACCACAGTAAATAGAGGCTACCAGCCACTTTCATAGCAATGTGCAATGCGGGATATAGCAATAAAAGCGCAGCAACGCCAAACGCAGATAAGTAAAGTATTGACTGCATCCCAAGCATTATCCCCAGTAATAAGGGGATACTGCGTCGGAAACCATAATTTGCGGTACTGGAGGTCAATAACATATTATTAGGGCCAGGTGTAACTGCTGCAATGAATAGAAACGTAAAAAGAGAAAAAACTAGCCCCAGACTCATTTATAATCTATCCCCCAAAATTAGCGCACTTGCATCACAAAAAAATAACAGTATGTTATGTGACCCACAAGGGTATTAAGAAATTAAATAAGGCTATGTCAGAAAACTTTCGCCCCATTAATTGGGCTAAAAATCCACATCTTCAAACGTTATTGCCAAGAATTTTTCGGCGGACCCCGAAAATTAAACCCATTTGGCAACGGCTTGAGTTACCTGATGGTGACTTTATTGACCTTGCTTGGAGCGAACCTCCTGAGCAGGCTTGTCATAAGCCGCGTTTAGTCATTTTTCATGGCTTAGAAGGTAATTTTAAAAGCCCCTACGCTCATGGCATGCTTGAAAGTGCCCAAAACCAAGGTTGGTTAGGGGTCGTCATGCACTTTCGTGGTTGTAGCGGTGAGCCCAATCGTCAAAAACGTATCTATCACTCGGGTGAAACCAGTGATGCACGTTACTTCTTGCATTGGTTAAAACAAACTTGGGGGGATGTGCCAACTGGCGCGGTGGGCTATTCTCTCGGTGGTAATATGCTTGCCTGCTATTTAGCTGAAAGTGGTGAAAATGCAGATATCGATGCAGGTGTCGTGGTATCAGCTCCATTAATGTTAGAGCCATGCTCTATACGAATGGAAAAAGGGTTCTCGCAGTTTTATCAACGTTATTTGCTTAATGGTTTAAAGCGTAATGCTACCCGTAAGCTGGTGCGCTACCCTGGTTCATTACCTCTTAATTTGTTGCAATTAAAACAACTAAAACGGATCCGTGAGTTTGATGATGTGATCACAGCAAGGATCCATGGTTTCGAAGATGCTACAGACTATTATCAAAAGTGTAGTGCTCTTCCTCGATTACCACGCATTACTAAGCCTACCCTGATTATTCACGCTAAAGATGACCCTTTTATGGCGCCAGAAGTTGTTCCTGATTTAGCGCATTTACCTGCCAATATTGAATATCAAATGACAGAACATGGGGGGCATGTCGGTTTCGTTAGTGGCACATTGAGAAAACCAGAAATGTGGTTAGAAAAACGTATTCCGCAGTGGTTAGCGTCTTATTTAGGCAATACAAAATCATGATTATCCCTTGGAAAGATTTAGATCCAGATACATTGGAAAACCTAATCGAGTCCTATGTATTACGTGAAGGAACCGATTATGGGGAACACGAAAAGTCATTACAGCAAAAAGTTGATGATGTGAAACGCCAATTGGCATCCGGAGAGATTGTGCTAGTCTGGTCAGAGTTGCATGAATCTGTTAATTTTATGCCTAACAGTCAGTTTCGCCCGTAACCCCGTTTCGCTCATGGCTCGGTTTAGCATGGACGCAAGCGCAACACAGGGAGTCCATGATGTCCAAAAAACATCCAATTATTGCAATCACTGGGTCTAGTGGTGCAGGAACCACTTCGACCAGCCAAGCATTTCGTAAAATATTCCATCAATTAAATATCCAACCTGCAACTTTAGAAGGTGATAGTTTTCATCGTTATACTCGCCCTGAAATGGATATGGCAATTAGAAAAGCCAGAGAACAAGGCCGCCATATCAGCTATTTCGGCCCTGAAGCAAATGACTTCTCCCTGTTAGAGCAGACGCTTTTAGAATACAGCCAACAGGGTAGTGGTAAATCACGTAAATACCTTCATACCTACGATGAAGCTGTTCCCTATGGCTTACAGCCGGGTACCTTTACGCCATGGGAACCCCTACCACCTAATAGTGATATTTTATTCTATGAAGGGTTACATGGCGGTGTTGTCACACCTGAAAACAATGTTGCTCGCCATGTTGATTTACTGGTTGGGGTTGTGCCTATCGTTAACCTTGAATGGATCCAGAAGCTGATCCGAGACACCACAGAACGAGGGCATTCACGAGAAGCAGTGATGGACTCGGTAGTTCGCTCAATGGGTGATTATATTAATTATATAACCCCACAATTCTCACGAACTCATATTAATTTCCAACGTGTACCAACCGTAGATACCTCAAACCCTTTCTCTGCTAAAGCGATACCATCACAAGATGAAAGTTTTATTGTTATCCGTTTTAGAGGGCTCGAACAAATTGATTTTCCTTATTTACTTTCCATGTTAAGCGGTTCATTTATTTCAGCTATGAATACTATTGTTGTGCCGGGAGGGAAATTAGGGTTAGCAATGGAGTTAATCATGACCCCTATTGTTGAGAAGTTAATTAAACAAAAACACGATTAATAGTTAATACATGATGCTTATTTTAAATTAATAAGCATCATAATTAAAAAAATAATATATATAATAAAAAATTATTGAGTTTTAATTTCAAAACTATGAGTAACTTTCACAGCTTTTTCTAACATCAAAGATACCGAGCAATATTTCTCAGCCGAAAGTTGAACTGCACGTTCAACCACTTTTTCCGTTAAATCAGTGCCTGTTACAATAAAATGCAAATTAATATGAGTGAAATAACGAGGAGCCTCATCACGACGCTGTGAGGTTAATTTAACTTCACAACCACTAACGTTATTACGGCCTTTTTGTAAAATAGATACCACATCCACTGAGCTGCATCCACCTACTGCCATCAATACCATTTCCATTGGGCTAGGTGCTTTATCACCTGAATTACCATCCATCATTACTTGATGACCAGAGGCGGACTCACCTAAAAAAGAAAGTCCTTCAACCCACTTAACTCTCGCTTCCATTATTTATTCCCCTAGAAAAAATTTGTATAAAAGATAACATTGTTACATAAATGCTTTCAATCGAATCGACACTTTAAGTAGCTGAAGCGATAAAGCCGAGACTTTCTAGGTTTATTATGTTACAAACAAACTATCACCTGATAGGAGCAAGATCAAAACTCAGGGTTTCAATTGATTATACACTCTAAATGATTCGAGATGCAGCTAGGCAATAAGTGAACAAATCGCGAAGAGCATAGAAAACTATGTCGCTAGTGCAAGTAAACGTAATCAACAACGCGGCAACTTGAAGCATGATGAGTATATTATAGTACTGGTATTAACTTACATTATGGTTAATATGCTAAGATAGTGACTTTAAAAACCAGCTTTCTGGTTATGGTTGACCGGAGGCTGTATTAACATACAGAGGATAACGCTAATGGTTCTCGGCAAGCCACAAACAGACCCTACTCTTGAATGGTTTTTGTCACACTGCCATATTCATAAGTATCCATCCAAGAGCACACTGATCCATCAGGGTGAAAAAGCAGAGACTCTTTACTACATCGTTAAAGGTTCAGTGGCTGTTTTAATCAAAGATGAAGAAGGCAAAGAAATGATCCTCTCCTATTTAAATCAGGGAGATTTCATTGGTGAACTAGGGTTATTTGAAGAAGGGCAAGAACGTTCTGCCTGGGTAAGAGCAAAAAGCGCCTGTGAAGTCGCTGAAATTTCTTACAAAAAATTCCGTCAACTTATTCAGGTTAATCCTGACATTCTTATGCGTCTTTCTGCGCAAATGGCAAGCCGCCTACAAACCACATCAGAAAAAGTGGGTAACCTCGCATTCTTAGATGTGACAGGCCGTATTGCTCAAACACTACTTAATTTAGCAAAACAACCAGATGCAATGACCCATCCGGATGGTATGCAAATCAAAATTACACGCCAAGAAATTGGTCAAATTGTTGGCTGTTCGCGTGAAACTGTTGGCCGTATCTTGAAGATGCTAGAAGATCAAAACTTGATCTCTGCGCACGGCAAAACGATTGTCGTCTACGGAACTCGCTAACATTTAAAATAACCCTCTATCCTTGTGATGCAGGGTTATTTTTTGCCTCTAATTGTATCAATATCCTATCACTTTCTGTTGCAATCATTTTGCGATACTCGTTATCGTCTAGCCGCGTTTCTTTATATTTAAATAATTATCAGTCACATAATATTAAAAACAATCACTTAATTTATTGTTTAAGGAATTTTTAATTTATGGTCGAGCTCACGATAACAATTAATAAACCATCTTTCATCAATCAAAGAACACTTAATGATACTCTGAATGAAATGAACTTTGTTGAAATAGGGAAAATGGTAAATAACATTGTTTATAATATAAAAAACGTTGCCAATATCAATTTAACGATAAATATAAACTATAAAACAAAGAGTGCTAATGCTAAAAAATTAAGTTCGACTTCATCGACAACCAATACATTAATTAATAACGATAATAATTGTTCAGGCAAAATAGATAAAGTAACACAAATAGAACTTGCTTCTCCTATGACAAAAAATATCGCAACCCAAACAGAACAACGGATCGAGATACAGCATAACCCAGATGAGGTTGACGCAAATGATTTATTATCAAAACAAACTAAGCATACCTTACCCACTAAACATGATGAAAATCAAGGAAGTAAGAGTACTCTAAACGAAACGCCTAACACGAAAAAAAAAGCTAACCCCGTACAAGTTGGAAGAGTTCCGCCAGAAGCGACCTTAGGATCTGATACTTTATCTCAATCAGCGCCTTTGATGTTGCACACTCCTCCCGCTCTTCAGGAGGTTGAACAAAAGACTCACATAGCGCCTTTTTCTTCAAACAAAGAAAACAACACTGACCGAGCAAAACAGTCCATCGAGAAAAAACCGAGTCTAATTTCAAATAAAGCAAATAAAATGACTCTACCCATACTCGCTAATACTCAACAACGTGAAAAACAGAGTAATGACTTTATTTTAAATGATGATAGCTCACGAGCTGAACCTACAGCATCTTATAATGACAATCCAACATTGAGTCATGTAAAAGAAATAATTCAAAAGATTGAGCAAAACACCTCTTCCCAGCCCAAAGTGACTTCACAAATTAACAAAGGTGCTCCTGCTCAACAACAAATCGCCTCTCAAACAACCGAATCAACTCCAGCAATCACTAACGGAAGAACACTGACGTATGCAGAAGAAATTCAAACGTCCCTCTCTTCCTATTCCCCAAGCAGAACGGCAAGCCAGAGTGGAAAATTATCTGTGGTAGAGAAAACACCAGATAGTTCACTCATGCTTGTTCCAAAAAATGCTAGCCGACCCAGTACACTCGATAGAAACACACTACCATCGTTGGCGCTAAGTGAAGCACTTCGGAAACGATTATCGGATAACACTTTCAAGAGTCAGATGAAAAATTCGGCCTTAAATAAATCTCCCAACAAAGACCCAGTAGAGAATATGCAGGTAGGTGTAGATAAAGACGCCAAATTGCTCTCTTCAATATTTAATAATATTGAAGATTATCTCACCAGTGCTCATAATAAGGAAACTCGACATCGTTATATTATAAATATAGATAATTTTGAGGTTATTATCACAATATCTCCCAAAAACTTCTTAAATTCCCCTATTGAAGGCCAAGATATAACAGAATTATTAGCTCATTATATTAGTGGATTAGATAATCATAATGTCTATTTAAACGTATTACAGAGAAATCTTGATAATGACTCATTTAGTGATATGGATGGCCAAGATGATGATCTTGATTCAGTCAATAGTTTTTATATTGATGAAGAATTCTCAGATATGGAAGATATCCAAAGCTATTATGATGATCCCTTTGATGAAATAAGCTGGGATATCTTTACTGAAAAACAAAATCAAACACCCCTGAACGCTTTCACTAAGCAGACACAAACCGACAAACAAACACTTGATAATGCTTTGGAGCAGAAGGAAGCAGAGCTATCTACTCAAAAGCAGATCCAAAGAGATACTGAAAAACAACTGCAACAGACCAATGAAAACCTTAAAATGGCTCAAACGCTCCTTAACCAAAAACAATTGGAATTGGACGCTTTCACCAAACAAGTACAAACCCACAAACAAGCTTTTGATAACGCACAAGCCGCGCTGGAGCAGATGAAAATCCAGCTGCAAGCGAGCCAAGAAGCCCTTAAACTGGCCCAGCAACAGACCGAAAGCCAGAAAAAAGCGGCTCAAGTCCTCTTTGAACAAAAGCAAGCGGTACTGGCCACTTTCACCAAGCAGACACAAACCGAGTATTCCAAAGTTACCGAGGCGCAGCAATCCGCTGAAATACAGACAGAATCAAATAAAATAGGTAACCATTCTGGTTTTATCGATCCGTCTTTTTATGAAAAAAAATTTGAAAGAGATATAGAGAGTGATGATGCATTTTCTTCTGATGAAGAAAATGATTATGATTATAAGGATACTTCTGTTATATCAAATCTGGGTAAAGTTCAAAACCCAATTTCAATGAATAAAAACAACCTTTCCCAAAATCAAAATGATACACGTTTATCAATAGCACCTGTACAGCCAGAGAATTATATTGACATATCTGAAGAGATTAATAAATTGACGATATCAAAATCATATTGTCCATATGCAACTAAATATAATAATGATAATGACGACTATGATAATGGTTCACCTCAACTTGAAAAAAAAACCAGATTTCCTACCACCAACACAAATAGAAACGATTTCCCTGAGAAGAAAAAATCTGTTGTTCAAGAAAAAAGCTTATATCCATCTATGACAAAAACAAACCAATTGATAGAGAAAGCTAAATTATTGAGCAAAGACATTCCAAATAAAACAAACTATCAATTTAATAATATTAAAAAAAATCTATCAGAAATGATAGAACAATTATCAGAGGTAGAAGAATCAAAAATAATATCAGCACTTGACCTCGCTATAATAAATAAAACACGCTATTCGCCTAGTATTCTTCTTGCTCATTCATTAGCTACAAATAAAAAAACAGATAACTCAATAACACAAGATCGTGCTGTACAAACTGAGCCATTTACAGTGGCACAACAAAAAAATCCAGCTAAAATGACTCAAGGAATACAGACGGATATTTCTTCAATGACGGAGACAAAAAAAGCGTCTACCATTACGTTAACACTTGCAAATACAATATCCCCCTCATTAGAAGAGGATAATAAAACCATTCCCCTTTCTCAAACAAAAATATCTACACTAAAAGCTACAGCTAATACAACAAAATCAGTAAAAAAGACAAGCCCTACTCAGAATAAAGAAAAACTTATCTATACGAAATATAGTCCTAGTCTACTGACTCAAGGTTTACCAAGTTACATGACAGAAGGGGAGTATCATGCATTAAATGAAATCCAAAAATCAAATTTCCCATCAAATCTTAATGAAAAAGAGTCTATATTATTGAATAAAATCGCGGAGGCTCCCCGTTATTCATTACCAACGATCAATAAAGAGCAGTATAAAAAGTTAAAGGAAATTTTAAATTTACCTTTTTATAAAAATATAACAGCGATTAATCTTCAGCGACCTACTCTTATATCCCTAGTATCAGGGAAAAGTGGCTCAAGTAAGAAAAGAAGAGACGATGAAAATAAAGAAGAAAAAGACAAGCATGAAAATGAATAGTATGACAAGATATATAAATAATTAAAATTAAGATAAATCGCCCCTATTTTACACTGGGGCGGATTTATAATTCAAATTACGATGCTAATTGATAACTTTTAGATAAAGAGCTTGATAGCAAGAACGTCAAACCACATAAAGCAATAAAGCCCCCTACATAGCCGACATTGATACCAACCAAATAGCTAATCACCAACGGCGTTATCCCACCGATAAAGGTTGTTGCTAAATTATAACCAACAGCAAGAACTACCGTCTGCCCACCAGAAATTGAGAACAGTATTGCAGATAAATTACATAATATCATTGCCCCATTGATAATTATAATTAATTGAGCAATAGACACCAAAATCATTATTCCACTGCTCATTGCAAAATACAATGGAATAGAAAGCAACACCATACCAAATACACCCAGTCTAAATATTTTTTGTGGTGAACTGTATTTATCGGTTAACCATCCACAAATTAGCATAAAGACCAATAAAAGACTTGATAATACAATTGAATATAGACTTTTCAGTTCGCCGAGTTGTAAATGTTCGCTTAGTATAGAGGATGAGATATTTTGCGAATAAAACGTAACAGTCCCAGGTACAGTTAATAAAAATATCTGTAATATTTTAAACCCACTCATTTTATTGTTGCGTTTTTCTACCAGTGGTTGATCTGGTAATTTTAAGCGAAACCAAAAGCTAATGGCAATATTCACCAAACCTAATAGTAAGGGTATACGCCAACCAATTGACTGCATCATTTCTACGGTTAATTGATTTTCTAAAACTAACACAACTGCTAATGAAATAATGACACCAATTATTGAGCTACCAACAATTAATGAAGAAACTTTAGAGCATTCTTTTTCAGAAATATTATTAAGTAAGTAGGTGATTAATGAGGGATATTCGCCACCGAAGCTAAAAGATAATATTAATTGCAACATTAAAATCGCGATAGGCGTATATGAACCTAATAATTGAATCGGCAATATTGCCATACATAAGGTTGCAGTCCCAGTAAGTAAACTGGTAAAGACTAAAGCGGGCTTTTTACCCACTCGATCGGCATAGCGACCAATTACATAACCACCAATAGGTCTAGCCAGAAAACGTAATGCAAATATTCCCCATACCATTTCAGTCGCTGAAGAGTAACCTAATCGTTCTAATTCCGCACTTAAATATACAGATATTGCAGCAAATACGGCAATATCATAATATTCTAAAGTATTCCCTGCTACCGCTCCTAATCTGAATTTCCATTTCATTTTTTATTTCCTTGTTGAATATTTTTCAGAGTAATTAATGTATCTAAACAAGCTAATGTAATACCACGTTCTTTAAATGCTTTAAATAAACCACTCGGTGAGGCATGAGGACAACCCAGCTTCTCTTTGATATTCATGATGCGTTTATGCTCTGAGTTTTCAGAGCACCCTTGAATAGCACTAATTTCCTTAATTCGGCATTGAGAAAGCAACATACAGATAGTTATCATTTCTTTTCGAGTAAAACGCACATCTCCAAATTTCATAAAGCCGTGAATATCAATAGGCTGTTGCTTTGTTTCTTCGCCTTCAATCCCAATAATAGGTAATGAAATACTTTCTCGCATTGGTAAAACCATCTGTTGGTAATTTTTCCATAACCTATCTGCATAATCCGAGATGATATGGCGGTGCTTATGAATTTTAATTATATCAGCTACAGATAATTCTTTATTTGAATTAATTGATGCCACTTCAAATACATCTTTATGATTAAAACAAAAATCTAATTTAAATTTATTTTTCTGCGTTTTAGACAATGTAGACATATGAGCATTTGAATAATCATTCCAACATTGAATGCCAGCCCCAAGTCTTTCACTAATACTTAGATCTAAATCCGCATCCCAATACATTAAAAGCCACTCATAATTACTTGATAATGTGCTTACTTCCTTAGTATTTAAATCAATTTTTGAAAAGGAAAAACCAATATCATTCCAATCAAAACAATTCGCAAAGTCATCTTTAAAGCTAAAACATCCTTTTTCCAGAGAAATACTTTCAATATCCATTATTACCATCCCATACTTTATTAGTGAAATGCAGAAACATACATTTAACATATAAAAAATAGGATGAGAATGCCATTCTCACCTAAAAAGAACATATTTAACTGATGATTTATAAATAAATAAAAATAAAATAAATAGCTCTCAAAAAAAATAATTTAATTGAGAGCCCAAGAACTTAGTTGTTAATTAAACTATCAATCGCTTTATTTAATTTCACCATACCTTGATTAATCTCTTCTTCTGAGATAATTAATGATGGTGTAAAACGTAATACATTCGGCCCTGCATTTAACATCATTAATCCTTCAACAGCACAAGCCTGTAGAATATCTTTAGAACGTTCTTTTAATTTACCCTTTAATTCAGCACCAATGAGTAATCCCATCCCTCTGATTTCAGAGAATATGTCATATTGCTGGTTGAGTTTATTTAAATGAGATACAAATAATTCACGGCGCTTAGCAACACCATCAAGGACTTCTTTGGTATTAATAATATCAAATGCCGCATTACCGACCGCACAAGCCAGTGGATTACCGCCATAGGTAGTACCGTGAGTACCCGGCCCCATTGCCTTAGCGATTTCATTAGTCGTTAACATCGCACTAATTGGGAATCCTCCACCAAGTGCTTTTGCAGTGGTCAAAATATCTGGAGTCACACCATAATGCATATAAGAGAACAAATGCCCTGTACGCCCCATACCGCTTTGTATTTCATCAAACACTAACAATGCTTGATTATCGTCACATAGCTTACGCACACCCTGCATAAACTCTTGCGTTGCAGCAGTTACACCACCTTCACCTTGAACAGGCTCCAGAACGACAGCACAGGTATTTTCATCGATAACCGCTTTCACAGCCTCAAGATCATTAAACGGCACATGAATAATATCAGCGGGTTTTGGGCCAAAACCATCCGCATACTTCGCTTGTCCACCAACAGATACGGTAAAGAGAGTGCGCCCATGAAACGCTTGTTTAAATGCGATGATCTTCGTTTTATACGGATTATATTTAGTGATAGCGTAATGACGCGCTAATTTAAAAGCAGCCTCATTCGCTTCCGCCCCTGAGTTAGCAAAAAAAACACGCTCCGCAAATGTAGCATCAATCAGTTTTTGTGCTAAAACCAAGGTAGGCTCATTAGTAAAAATATTACTAAGATGCCATAACTTTTCGCTTTGTTCGCGAACCGCAGCAACTAAAGCAGGATGGCAATGACCTAGTGCAAGTACCGCAATACCACCAGCAAAATCAATGTATTCTTTACCTTGCTGATCCCATACTCGGCTACCTTCTCCGCGTACAGGAATAAACTCAGCGGGAGAATAAATAGGTAAAATGACCTGATCATAAGTCTGCCGATTCACTGCTTGTTGTTGTTTCATACCCCTCACCTACTTTTATTTAGTGCAAAGTGAAAATATAAGCATTAAATATGAATAAAAAATCACAAAAGCGCAATAGCTAAGCAGGTGATAGTGTAAATTTTATTTTTTACTGAGGTAAGTAATAGTCAGAGTCCGTGGATCTTTGCTGCTATTTTTTACAGCTAGACAGAATTAAAAAACAGTCTATTTGGCTGATTTATAATTCTTAATAGACGGGTTCATTGAGGTTTAAGTTAAAATGATGCTTGAATGCCGTCCTGATGATCCGTTCATTATTTGATGCTCTATTGAGAGGCTCTTACCTAGTTCACTAGGCAGCCAACCTCTCACCTTAGCAAAAATATCTTGAATTCGAATAAAAATTCATCTTTAAAGATCAATAATCCTAATACTTTAAAAAGTTATTCAATAATTCATGCCCTTGTTCACTCAGAATGCTTTCTGGGTGAAATTGAACACCTTCAATAGGCAAAGTTTTATGGCGAATTCCCATGATCTCATCAACATCACCGTTATTCAGAGACCATGCCGATACATCAAAGGATGCAGGTAATGTATCCGCCGCAATAACAAGAGAATGATAACGGGTTACCGTCAATGGACGGTTAAGCCCTTTAAACACCCCTTGATGATTATGATGAATAGCCGATGTTTTGCCGTGCATCACTTCTCTAGCTTTCACAACAGTAGCACCAAAGGCTTGCCCAATAGCTTGGTGACCGAGACAAATACCTAAAATAGGGATTTTACCTGCAAAATATTTAATAGCTTCGAGAGAAATTCCCGCCTCATCAGGCGTACAAGGGCCTGGTGAGATCACTAGGTGTGTAGGCGAAAGCAATTCTATCTCTTCGATAGAAATTTCATCATTCCGTTTAACCACGACTTCTGCGCCTAACTCGCAAAAGTATTGATACAGGTTATAAGTAAATGAATCGTAATTATCAATAAGTAAAAGCATAGTAGCCTATCCGACTGATTTTTATCATTATCTATTATATACCCATGCACAACTTTTCACTTTTAGCAATCAGAGTTCTAGCTAAAAAAACAGCAAAAAGTAATAAGGGGCGGCTATCATAACACAGCCGAAGCAGGAAAATAGCCTATTTAAGTCAAGTAATCTGATTTATCTAAACTATTTTCCATATAAAAATCAGGGGATTGTATTTACATACTTATAACAAGCCACTCTTAATTATGAAAATTTATTTTTTTACTAAATGGATTAATAGCTTCTACAACTCTCACGGGGGGATGGGAGAAAGGGAGCTGAGTGGGCAAATGCATGCGATCTACCCACTCATGATAAATTATGGCTTTTTAATTACTTCAGCAGAAATAATCGAAATAGGTTCAACAGGTACGTTTTGGTATGGACCAACATTTTCTGTTTTGACTTTAGATATTTTATCAACAACATCCATGCCTTTCACTACCTTACCAAAAACTGCGTAACCGAAATCACGCTGACCGTGATCTAAGAACGCATTATCGGCAACGTTAATAAAAAACTGGCTG
Source organism: Providencia manganoxydans (assembly GCF_016618195.1). Classification (NCBI taxonomy): domain Bacteria; kingdom Pseudomonadati; phylum Pseudomonadota; class Gammaproteobacteria; order Enterobacterales; family Morganellaceae; genus Providencia; species Providencia manganoxydans. The sequence goes on along the minus strand of NZ_CP067099.1, from coordinate 436,010 downwards.
GTTGCACTGTCTTTATTCGCGGTACGTGCCATAGAAATCGTTCCACGCAAATTACGTAAGCCGTTATCCGCTTCATTCTTAATTGGAGCACGAGTCTGTTTTTGCTGAAGATCTTTGTTAAAACCGCCACCTTGGATCATGAAACCAGGGATAACACGGTGGAAGGTAGTTCCGTTGTAATAACCTTCGTTTACATATTGAAGAAAGTTTTCAGTGGTTACTGGTGCTTTTTTATCATTCAATTCGAGTTCAATATTGCCCATCGACGTGACTAACTTCACGTAAGTTTCACCCGCAGCGAGAGCAAGAGAAGATGCACTGATAGCACAGACTGCTAGTAGAGGCACAAAAATTCGTTTTAACATTCAAGATCCCTTTCGCTATAGCTAATGACTTATTTATACTGTAATGACTTCGCACCTTTTAGATGCGAAGCTTCCCACTTCCTTGACTGCTGCTGAGCTTCCTCAGTCTGATGCAAGCCTTAATGGGCAGTAACGACGTATCCGCCGCATTGCTTGTACTATAAAACACGAAACCTTTGGCTTCAATGCTCTATCTTTCAGCGCACATTAAATACTGGTTCACGGTGAATATAATTAAATAACTCGCAATGCGGCTTAGTAAACCTATGAAAATAATTATTCATCTATAACTCGCCAACAATTTCACTATTTATTGTAGGTTATTGCACGCTGAATCTAATCCACCAATTCTAGAGCGAAGATTATTATATTGTTGAATATTTACCTTTATTTACGCCAAATCGCCCTCTCCTCATCAAATATAGTCTAATTTATATAAATACTGATTAAATTGTATTTTTCATCATGTGAAATGAGCTCACTCACTCAGGTTGAAAGAGCATATAAGCATCAACTGCCATTTTAGCTTTGTTTGTCTGTCTCCTATAGCTATAATCCCTGAGCCTCAAAAGGTAAACTCAGGGAGAACAACCAATGGCAATTAAAAATCATAATTATCACATGGCAAAATTTGTCATCAGTGCACCCGATATCCGTCATCTACCTAAAGATACGGGTATAGAAGTTGCCTTTGCAGGCCGCTCCAATGCAGGAAAATCCAGTGCACTAAATGCACTAACCCAACAAAAAAGTTTAGCACGTACCAGTAAAACGCCAGGGCGAACACAACTTATCAACCTATTTGAGGTTGAAGAAGGGATTCGTTTAGTCGATTTGCCGGGTTACGGCTATGCCGAAGTTCCTGAAGAAATGAAGCGCAAATGGCAAAAAGCGCTTGGTGAGTACCTACAAAAAAGAGAATGTATCAAAGGGCTGGTTGTACTGATGGATATACGTCATCCATTGAAAGATCTGGATATGCAAATGATCGAATGGTCGATTGCGATGGAAGTCCCTGTTTTGGTATTGCTCACTAAAGCAGATAAACTCGCTTCTGGCGCCAGAAAAAAACAGCTAATGGAAGTTCGCCAAACACTTGAACCATTAGGTGGTGATGTTGAGGTTGAATATTTTTCTGCGCTGAAAAAGATTGGGATCGATAAACTGCGTATCAAACTCGATAGCTGGTATAGCACACAAGCCTAATTTCCATTTATTTCCTTGTGCGTCATGCTGTTGGCGCATAACGGCAGATTTATATCAATACGTCGAATTTCAGATAAAAAAATGCTCCAGTCAAAAATATTGACTGGAGCAGCTAATATTCAGCTAAATCCGATTACGTGAAGTAAAAGGTCTGAAAGATAGAACATCTTACCTCTGTACCCTACGCCGTATACTTTACTTGATTCTTTGCACAAAAAAAAGCTTTTATGTAATTTTTTTTCAATGCTTACTACGATTCAGCGAATAAAACATCGTTTCAAAAGCCAAAAACCGTATTTTTATTACATATTTATGAGAGCTAAGTCGCATTAATATGTAATGTAAATTTTTTTACTAACTAAGTATAACGACGCTAATAAGAGCAAAAAATAAACTATTCATTCATAATATGAATAAATAGTCATTGTAAAAGCTTGCATTACCAATCATGATAACTAGCAATCGTGACAGTTTTATAACAAAAGAATAAAGGCCATTCTTACATTGTGGCACTTGTAAGACACCTCGATTGGAAATGTAGGCTGTTGCTGATTAAATCGTTGTCTCGGGTAACAATGCCCCGCCATCTACAACAATGGTTTGTCCTGTAATATAACTCGCTACAGGCGATGCTAAAAACACCATCGCCGCGGCAATATCTTCCCCTTCACCTAAGCGCCCTAATGGCACATTCCGCGCAATACTCTGATTAAGCTGTTCATCACCTAAATTAGCCATGGCGGGTGTACGGATCATACCCGGTTCGACACCATTAACAGTGATCCCAAAAGGGGCTAATTCAAGTGCCGCAGCTTTAATGAAACCATTCACTCCTGCTTTGGAAGCCGCATAGTGAGCTAATCCTGGATAAGCCACTTTTGGCCCAGTGACTGAAGAGGTGATCAAAATACGTCCACCACCTTGCTTTTTCATTAACGGCTGAGCCGCTTGGGTTAAATAGAATGGTGCTATTAAATTAACACTCAGCGTTTTCTGTAATAATGGCTCATCAATTTGCATAAAATCAGTCAATGGAAAATAGGCCGCATTATGTACCACAATGTCTAATCGATGATATTCACGTTCTATTTTTGCCACTAATGCACTAATTCGCTGTTGTACAGAACAATCACAACTTTCTGCATCAACGTGATAACCCTGCTCAGTTAATGAGGTGGCGACTTGCTGTGCCTTTTGACGCTGTAAATCCACTACAATGACTAAACCACCTAATTTAGCAAAGGCTTCAACAATCGCTAAACCAATACCTTGAGCGCCACCAGTGACGAGTACTACCTGCCCTTGAAATGCAGTTGGAGAAAATAAGCGTTCCATGATTAATCCTTTGGCTCTGAGATAAGCCTGTCGCCACAAAAGATAAAACGCTATATTGAGGTAAAAAAATGTACTGTGACAATCGTTCTTAGGAACTAAATATAGATTACGTTCGATAGTACAATAAACTCATTTTCACCCTAACTTAATCAAGTGGGCTTATATAGCAAAACATATACATTAAATTAAATTTTTAAATTCGATTTTTTATATTTACATTTTAATAGCAGAGTTATAATTTAATTAAAATATCTTTCTTGATATCCCATTTAAAAATTTTCAGAAACTAATTAGGAATCAACACTAATGAATAAAATAATTAAATTATTTATTTTAATGAGTTCAATAATTATAGGTTATAATTGTAACGCAGAGGACTTATTGCAAATTTATAAAATAACGAAAGATAACAATCCTGTATTAAAAAAAATAGAAAGTGAGCGTTATCAAGCCTATAAAAAAATAGATGAGGCTCGTAGCCCATTACTTCCTCAGCTAAATGTCACTGCTAATTCAAGTTATAAAAATAGTGATGAAATAAATAACAAAAAAAACATTAAAAACTCCGAAGTATCTCTACATGTAATACAATCCATAATTGATATATCTAAATGGCAATCATTATCCATCCAAGAAAAGAATGCTGCTGTATCAAATATTAATTATCAAGTAAGTCAACAAGATCTTTTGTTAGAAACAGCTATTTCTTACTTTAATATATTGAAATCTATTGATGCTCTCACTTATCTAAAAGCCCATAAACTTGCTGTTTATAATCAGCTAGATCAAACGACACAACGCTTTAATGTAGGGCTAACCACCATCACTGATGTACAAAATGCGAGAGCTAACTATGACAGTATCATTGCTCAAGAAGTTCTAGGTTACAACGAATTGAAGAATTCAGTTGAGATATTAAGAAAAATCAGTGGGGTACAATATACTCAATTAGCGAAACTCAATATTAATAAGTTACAACCCACCAAACCCGATAACATCACATTTCTACTTGAAAATGCTCGAATTAAAAACCTTAGCTTATTAAAATCTCGACTTACACAAGAAATATCAAATGATAAAATATCTCTCGCTAAAAGTGGGCATTTGCCGGTAGTGACTTTAAATGCCTCTACAACTCTCAATAGTACTCAGTATGATAAAAATAGTTTCGAAAATCTGTATAAAACAAATAATCATTCTGGAAAAAACCAAACGGCTCTCTCATTAAATTTACCAATTTATCAAGGCAATGCGGTTAATTCTCAAGTCATACAAGCTCAATATGATTTTCAAGCTAAAACAGAGCAACTTGAAAGCGATATTCGAAAACTTATCCACCAAGTCAACTCATCATACAATGATATCTTATCATCAATCAGTCATATTAATGCCTATAAGCAACTTACCGTTTCGACTCAAAGCTCATTGGATGCTACAGAAGCAGGTTATCAAGTAGGCACACGTACCATTGTCGATGTGCTGTCCGCAACTTCCGCTCTTTATCAATCAAAACAAAAATTATCGAATGCTCAATACGATTACATTATCAACCAATTAAAAATGGAGTATTTACAAGGATCTTTAAATGAAAATAGCATTCAACGTATCAATAACATGCTAGAAGATGAAATATTTATTCCCAGTTAACAATATAAAAAGCTTATTTTTTTATGATTGGTAATCTTGATTTTATAACTAGTTTAAACTTCAATAATAATATCAAATCTTCATATATATTCTATATATTAATAGAATATATAGAAACTTAACCTAATATATTTAAATAAACCTGAGTCGAATAAATTATTATCCGACTCAGATCTGATTTTACTTAGTGAGCTTCATCCCAATTCTCACCAATACCGACATCAACTTTCAACGGAACATCAAGTTGCATACTTTGTTCCATCAGTTCACGCACTTTTGCGATCACCCCATCTAATTCACTTTCTTTCACTTCAAATACTAATTCATCATGAACTTGCATTAACATATCAGCATTAGGTTTCTCTGCTCGCAGCCAGCTATCAACGGCGATCATAGCCTTTTTGATAATATCCGCTGCGGTTCCTTGCATTGGTGCGTTGATCGCTTCACGCTCAGCAGCCTTCCGGCGCATTCCATTACTTGATTTAATATCAGTAAGATACAAACGACGTCCTTCTAATGTCTCTACATAGCCTTGTTCCGACGCTTGGTGGCGAGTGTTTTCCATATAACGCAACACACCTGGATAGCGCTCAAAATAGAGATCCATATAACGCTGCGCTTCACCACGAGGGATCCCTAACTGACGCGCCAAACCGAATGCGCTCATACCATAAATTAAGCCAAAGTTAATCGCTTTAGCGCTACGGCGCTGATCATTTGTTACTTGCTCAAGCGGAACGCCAAATACTTCTGCTGCGGTTGCACGGTGAATATCTTTGCCTTCCGCAAATGCGGTTAATAACCCTTTATCTTGCGATAGGTGAGCCATTATACGCAATTCAATTTGTGAATAGTCTGCCGCAACCACTTTGTAGCCTTTACGTGCAATAAATGCTTGGCGAATACGACGGCCTTCTTCTGTTCTCACTGGAATGTTTTGCAAGTTAGGATCACGAGATGATAATCGGCCCGTCGCAGTAACAGCTTGATGATAAGAAGTATGTACCCGCTGGGTTTTCGGGCTAATCATTAGTGGCAGCTTATCAGTGTAGGTTGATTTCAATTTTGCCAAGCTACGGTGCTCAAGTAGTAGTTTAGGCAGCGCATGATCCAACGCTAGCTCTTCCAACACCTCTTCATTGGTCGAGGCTGCTCCACTTGGCGTTTTTTTGATAATGGGTAATTGCAGCTTTTCAAAAAGAATAGTTTGTAATTGTTTTGGCGAAGCCAAGTTGAACTCTTCACCTGCTAATTCAAAGGCTTCTTTTTCGAGCTCAGCTAAACGGGCGGTAATTTGTTTCGATTGAGCCGCTAAAACATTCGCATCAATTAATACACCAGTGCGCTCCATTCTGACTAGAACGGGAACTAATGGCATTTCAATTTCACGGAACACTTTATTCAGTTTAGGCTCAGCTTCAAGCTGCGGGTACAACGCTTGGTGCAGTAGCAAGGTGACGTCGGCATCTTCCGCCGCGTAATTTGCCGCTTGCTCAAGTGCTATTTGATTGAAAGTGAGCTGCTTTTTACCTTTACCTGCGATCTCTTCGAATGATACCGTTTTATGGTTAAGATGGCGCTCAGCTAAGCTATCCATATCATGACGCCCCATGCCTGCAACGCTATTTAGCACGTAAGACTCTAGCATAGTGTCAAATTCGATACCTTTTAACTCAATACCATAGTTGAGCAGCACTTCAGCGTCATATTTTAAATTTTGGCCAACCTTCAATATTTTGTCATTTTCTAATATCGGTTTCATTGCAGCCAAAACATCGTCTAGTGGCAATTGTACTGGCGCATCAAGGTAATCATGACCCAAAGGTAAATAAGCCGCTCGTCCTGCTTCAATAGCAAATGACATACCGACTAAACGCGCTTCTTGTGTGTTTAAACTGTCGGTTTCGGTATCAAAGGCAAACAGTGGTGCGGAGGCGAGTTTTTTGACCCAGCGCTCTAAATCAGCCTGCTCTAAAATAGTTTGATAATTTTCAGCGTTGAGTATTGGTGCTGCAACAATTGCCTCTACTTTCTTTTCAAACTTAGTGGCTGTTGGTGCTGAACTCTTACCATTTTTAGCATCCATCCATGTGCCACTTTCAACATCAGCGAGCCAACGTTTGAATTCGTAGCGACTAAATAACTGATGGAGTTTATCGACATTAGGCTCAGATACCGCTAATTCCTCACAGGTTTTTTCGAGTTCAACATCTGTTTTGATGGTAGCAAGTTGGTATGAAAGAAAGGCCAGTTCACGATTTTCTTCCATTTTTGGCGCTAAGGTTTTAGATCCCCTAAAACCAAGCGGAGCAATATCATCTAAAGAATTATAGATTTTTTCTAAACTACCGATCCCTTGTAATAAGGCGAGAGCCGTTTTTTCACCGACCCCTGGTACGCCCGGAATGTTATCTGATGAATCGCCCATCAGTGCAAGAAAGTCGATGATCAGCTCAGGTGGTACACCATACTTATCTTCAACTTCTTGAGGACCAAGAATAGTATTGGTCATGGTATTGATAAGAGTGATATTCGGTTCCACCAGCTGTGCCATATCTTTATCACCCGTGCTGATCAAAACAGGGATCCCTTTTTGGCTCGCTTGTCTTGCCAACGTACCAATGACGTCATCAGCTTCAACACCTGAAACCACTAATAATGGTAGCCCCATCGCCTCAACCATTTCATGTAATGGTGCGATTTGTTCACGTAAATCATCAGGCATTGGTGGACGGTGTGATTTATAGCTTTCAAACAATTCATCACGAAATGTTTTTCCTTTAGCATCAAAGACGACAGCCACATGGCTTGGCTTATATTGCATAATCAAGCTACGCAACATATTGAGCACACCATACATGGCTCCTGTCGGTTCACCCGCACTGTTGGTTAGTGGTGGGAATGCATGATAAGCACGGTACAGGTAAGATGAACCATCTACCAATATAAGGGGATTTTCTGCTATCTGAGCCATAATCTGTCATCATCTTTTTTGTCAGGAATGAATGCTGATAGGATGCCACAATGTGCTTTCAGATACACGTTGAGTTTGCATCTACTCAAAATCGACCAAGACATTATTCACGTTATTTTGATGTTTTTTCTGATGGTTAATGGTTATTATAACCTGTGGATAACTCTGTGGGCAAAACTGCGTTCTGGCTTAGATTCAATAACTAAGAAAAGATCAAGTAGTTAAACAAGAAAATAAAATCAATGAGTTAGCTACATGAACATTGATCCTGCGCAAAAAAAGTATTTTTGCTCTATTGTGGATATTGATTACGGAGTGTGACAATTTTTGAAATGTGGCGGCAAACCGCACCGCCACAAGAGAAGGCTATTTTTTATTAACGAGATAGTTCACTACGTTAGAGAACTCTTTCGCATAGTCTGCTGCGTTTTCAACCGCAATACCATTATTGCGAACTTGGTATTTGCCATCAACAAACATTGCTGGAACCCCGCGCAGTTTAAGATCTTGAGCTGCATTTTGCTGTTTAGCAACCAGTGATTTTACAACAAAGCTATTCAGTGCTGCATCATACTCGTCACCACTTACACCCGCTTTAACGAAGGCATTACGGATATCCGCAGGCGTGTTGATAGATTGTGTTTTTTGAATACCTTCAAACAGAACTGGCGTGACTTTATCTTCAACTTTCAACACCATCGCGACTGCCCACGCTTGAGTTAGGTTTGGACCTAATGGGCCTAAAAAGTCAACGTGGTAGCGTTCCATTTTCACGCCTTCTGGTAGATTTTTTTCTACCGTTTGCGGCACTTTGTACACATTTTCAAACTGATAGCAATGTGGGCAATAGAAAGAGAAGAACTCTAACACTTGCGGTAGGTTTTGCACTGGTTGTTTAATATCAGTGTACTCTTTACCTTCCGTATAATTTGCGGCGGCAGCCCCAAATGACATGGCTATACCAATTAACGCCAACATAATTTTTTTCATATACTATATTCTCCAAAAAACTCATTGAGTTATTAAAATTGAGGGGCTAACTGCAAAGGTGGCTCTTGCAACCGTTCAAGTTGCTGAGCAAATTCGATAGACTGTCTTTGCCAAAAATCGTCCTCTCTGATCCATGAAAACGCCCTTGGAAAAGCAGGATCCTGCCAACGGCGAATAATCCACCCTAAGTAATGAACCATTCGCATCGCTCTTAGCGGTTCAATTAACTTAAGTTCTTTCACATCAAAGTCACAAAACTCATTATAAGCTTCAAGCAAAGTGTCCAGTTGAAGCACTTGCTCTTGGCGAGAACCATTCAATAGCATCCACAAATCTTGTACTGCTGGACCATTGCGTGCATCATCAAAATCCACTAACCATGCCTCATCACGCCATAAGATATTCCCCGGATGACAATCTCCCTGTAAACGCAGCGGTGATGTAATAACCGGCCAATCTTTTTTCACTTGAGCGATTAATTTATCCAGCGATTCGAGAAAGGTTTCTTTCCACTTTGACGCAATCAACTCAGTTTGCGCCATGATTTGGCGAGGTTGATCAAGATATTCGGTTACCCCTAGTGTAGGGCGAAACATAAAAGTACTTTTTTTACCGATTTGATGGGTACGACCTAATAAGCGACCAACTTCTTCCAGTTGGAATAGATTATCCGCTTCATATTGACGACCACCAATACTCGGAAAAATAGCAAACATAAAACCGCCAAACTCTAATACGGTTTGTCCTGCAAATTCGAGCGGAGCGGCAACAGGTAATTCAGCATCTTGTAATTCAAGCGTAAAATCGTGTTCTTCTTGAATTTGTGAACGGTTCCAACGCTCAGGGCGATAAAATTTGACTACAAAGCGTTTACGGTTTTCATCTTGAAACTGATAAACCCGATTCTCATAGCTATTTAGCTCAGTTAATCCTGATTCAGGGTAAATACCCGCTTCCATCAGCGCATCAAGGATTAAATCAGGGGATATTTCGCTAAAATGAAAATGCGATTGTTCAACGTTATTCATTGCATGTTAGTCTTTTATAATACCGCGGGCGCGTAATAATGCCGTTTTGAAGTCTTCCTCATAATCTTTTTTCAAACCAGGGATCGCTTCATTACTCTCTGTACCACGCATTTTCAGATGATAAATCAGTACATCATCCGTTAACTCAGATAATGAGCCTTTAAACCCTGCTTCATCAGCTAGTTTTTGCAATAATTCAACAAGATTTAGATCTGAGTTGTCCTTCCATACAGGATGTATTAGCTCAATAACTTCATTTAAGCGATGGCATTTCATGTATATTCCTTCATCACAAATATTTAGGCCAAATTAATTGATATCATACAAGAGAAAAAGCGAATTGATGTCAAGCTACGTAAAGTTTAACCTTAATATGCATGAATATTCGTTGAATTTATATACTCGTGATACTCCAAGATGCAGGGCTTCCATTAAGGTACACTAACGACGCTTAGCGAGTTGAGTCATAGTGTTTGTCTATACTCCCCGCCTATCTTAGTTTATCGCCAGCCTATAACTCGCATTATTTAGCGTATAAATTTTAACGAATATGTGTTTTTGTGTATGTTGAAACATTTTATTGAAGATCTTCAGAGATATTGAACATGCGACAATCCATTACAGGGGTGATTTTGGCTGGCGGCTTAGGCCGACGTATGGGCGGGCAAGATAAAGGCCTAATCACTTTACTTGATAAACCACTTTACCAACATATTGCCGAGCGCCTTGAACCTCAAGTCGAGCAATTGATGATCAACGCTAATCGTAATCAAGCACGTTATCAACAAAGTGGGTTCCCAGTTATTTCAGATCTTACCGAAGATTTTTCTGGGCCGCTCGCTGGTATGCAAGCAGCATTGCACGCAGCCAAAACAGAATGGCTATTATTTGTTCCTTGTGATGTTCCTGCATTTCCATTAGATCTTGCGGTAACATTCTTTGAAAATAAAGGTGACAGCCTCGCTTGCTATGCGAATGATACTGAACGTGACCATCCTACATTTGCTTTAATTCATCGTTCTCTCGCACCAAAATTAGATGAATATCTCGCCCGAGGAGAGCGTAAGCTAATGTTCTTTATGCAGGAAATCGCCGCAAAATGCGTTGTTTTTCCATCACAATTAGGCGCATTTACTAACTTGAACACACCCGAAGAGAGTCTCAACTGGGAGCTGCAACAAAAATAATGATGAACCAGAAATCGCTACCCCTACTTGCTATCACTGCATACAGTGGTACAGGTAAAACAACCCTATTAAAAAAAGTGATCCCATTACTACGTCAACGCAATATTCGAGTTGGTTTAGTCAAACATACCCATCACGATATGGATGTTGATAAACCAGGTAAAGACAGCTATGAGTTGCGTAAAGCAGGTGCCGATCAAACGCTGGTGGCAAGCCAAAAACGTTGGGCGCTAATGACGGAAACACCTGATAACGATACAGAGTTAGATCTGCAATATCTTGCTAGCCGTTTTGATGCAAATTCACTAGATCTGATATTGGTTGAAGGGTTTAAACATGAAACGATCAGCAAAATCGCCTTGTTTAGAGCTGAAGTCGGAAAGCCTCTTGATGATCTGCTCGATCAACATGTCATTGCCGTTGCAAGCAATCAAATTATCGATACTGTGTTGCCCCAGTTGGATATTAATAATCCTGAGCAAATCGCTGATTATATTGAGTCTTGGTGGCAAAAAAGCCAGTAACTATATGTGGCTTATCGAGAAAAAATAGGCCACGCTTTATTAATGTCGTATTTGATTAAACATAGGAAATAGGTCGATGAATTGTAATGAATGCAATTTAGTTGAAGCAAATAAAGCATCAGGCCTATGTGACCGATGTGAACAAATTGAGATGACTAAAATTAATGATGTACTTTATCTACCTGCATTAGGTTTAATTATTAGTCTATTGGTTATTCCTTGGGAGCTTTATCATTTTACACAGGTAATATTCAGCTATTTAAAGCATGGTAGTTTTTTGAACAGCTATTTAATTGGAGCAATGGGGTGCTTACTCCTCAACTTTCTGATCACACTCTATGCTTCATGGCGTTTTTTCATGCGTAAAAAAGGCATACGTAAAGTGATGATTACCTATTATATCTTTTCACTGCTTGCTTCATTATACTTTACTGTTATTCCTACTATGTTATATGGCATACAGCTCAAATTCACCGATTTAGGCAATGTCATATCCGGTATTATTGGTGTCGTGATCTGGATCCCTTATTTCTTACTATCAAACCGGATCAATGTGGTGTTTACCAAATAACATTACCTCCACTCAAAACTCCTATTTTTAAATATAGGGATCAATTTAGAAGAATAAAAACCTTTTCGTTTGAAAGAGATAGTTATATTTCCTCTTGGATGAGCCGAGTCAACAAAACAGATATTATCATCAAACATAAAATCACCAAGAAAATAGGAAGCTAGCATTGTCACTACGACATCCTCATCAGTGAATTTTTTTTGGCTCTCTTTAAAAAAGACTGGAGAATAAATATCATGGTCATGAACCCAAAACCACTGCCCCTGAGGATCCCAAGCTAACATTTCATAGCCATCTCCAACAAAAAAATAAACCACTAAGCTACGTTGATAAAGCTTTCCGACCCTACTATCAGCAGATAGTGCGTCAATAAAGTCTTCGGGAAATGAGCGTTCTGCTAAAAAATCAAGTACATTGCCCATGTCTTTAACATCAACAAAATAACCCTCATTACTCATTTCAATATCATATTGATCAATCACTTTAATCACTTCAGGCAGGGTGACATTTAAACGTTTTTCAATCTCTTGATAAAATTCTTTTGTTGGTAGATTCGCTTTTAGGGCTAATGTATTACCTGTATTTTCTTCGAAATAATTATCATCATCCAGTAAATTGAAAAGCGCTTGTAACCGTTGTATCACCGTACGATTATCATCGTGTAATGCCGCTGTCTCCACGCCAATATCAACAATCTTACATTGATGGTCAAAATGGCGCTTTTTCCCTTCTGAATTAATTAAAGAGCCAGTTATTTTCAAAGTTTGCGCATTTTCAGGAATTGAAAACATAGCGATAGAAGCAGGAGTCGTATTAACGTGAGATGATTGATTAGTAGGATCCAGTGTTGCCATCAACTGTCCATCGATAAATATTTTTCCCTCAAGCTGAGTTTCTTTATCAAGATATGAGTAAAAAGAGGTCATTCCTTTTGCTGAGGCCATAAAAGAATTTCCAAATATAAGAAATAAACAAAGTAATAAATAAGATTTCATCAATCACTCAAGAAAAAGGCCGAATCCAATAGATTCAGCCTATTATATGACCTATTTACTGAGGTAGTTAACGCATCGTGACAAATTCTTCTGCCGCAGTTGGGTGAATCGCCACGGTATTGTCGAAATCTTTCTTCGTTGCACCCATTTTCAGCGCTACTGCGAAGCCTTGTAAGATTTCATCCATGCCAAAGCCAATACCATGAATACCGACAATTTTCTCATCAGCCCCCGCACACACTAATTTCATACGGCATGGCTGGCGATGAGAGGTCACAGCAGTGTACATCGCCGTAAATGATGACTTATAGCATTTGACCTGATCTGCGCCATATTTTTCAATCGCTTCAGGCTCAGTTAATCCAACAGTACCAATTGGTGGGTGGCTAAATACAACCGTTGGTATATTGCTGTAATCTAAATGTTCATCAGGCTTATTATTAAATAAGCGCTCAGATAAGCGGCGACCTGCGGCAACAGCAACTGGGGTTAATTCAACCGCTCCCGTGTTATCACCTACCGCATAAACACCTGCAACATTAGTATTTTGGTATTTATCAACCTTGATATAACCTTTATCATTCAGCTCTACACCAGTCGCTTCGATATTTAGGTTATCTGTCATTGGCTCACGACCAATTGCCCAGATCAACACATCGACCGTTTGCTCTTTGCCATTTTCTAGCTTCAGAGTCAGAGAACCATCTGCATTCTTAATCACTTCTTTTGGTACTGATTCAGTGTGCAGCGTTGGACCTTCAGTGTTCATTACTTCCACTAACGTCTCAACAATCAGAGGATCAAATGAGCGAAGCGGTGCATGTTTACGCACAAATAGATGCGCTTCACTACCAAGACCATTTAATACCCCTGCAAGCTCTACCGCGATATAGCCAGCACCAACCACAGCAACACGTTTTGGTAGCTCTTCTAATTCAAAGAAACCATCCGATGTCATACCATACTCTGCACCTGGAATAGCAGGGATCACAGGACGACCGCCCGTTGCAATTAAAATATGATCAGCGGTATAAATTTCACCATCGACTTCAACAGTGTGTGCATCAACAAAACGGGCAAAGCCGTGGATCACATCAACTTTGTTATTACCTAAAACACGATCATAAGATTGGTGGATACGATCAATGTAAGCTGTACGGCTCGCAATTAAAGTTTTCCAATCAAAACGGTTAATTGTCGCGTCAAAACCATAGTCAGGACCGTAAGCACGGATCGCTTCTGAAATTTGTGCAGCATGCCACATCACTTTCTTTGGTACACAACCGACGTTTACACAGGTTCCACCCAATGCTTTCGCTTCGATCAGGGCACATTTTTGTCCATACATCGCTGCTCGGTTCATCGAAGCAATGCCGCCACTACCACCACCAATTGCAATATAGTCGTAATGCTTGCTCATAACTTGGTTATCCCATTTTTACTCGTCATACTTCAAGATGCAGGGTTGTTGGCTGCGCTCCGCTGGCCGAGTCACATAGTTCATCTATGCTCCCCGTCTATCTTCGCTTGCCGCCTACCTGCATCTCGAACTATTTAGAGTATTGATTAATTAAAAAGCTAATACTTACCATTATGCTAATTATCCCTCTAAGCACAATAGTTTCAATGGATAGGAATTTCCTTTTAATGCAATAGGTTTTGCCTATTCAGGTACAACCCATTCAACTAACGTGTGCCCTGTTCCCTCTGGGACAAGTGTTTTATGTAACCAAGGCAGAACATTTTTCATTTGCTGTTCAAGTTTCCATGGCGGATTGATGACAATCATGCCAGATGCAGTCATACCACGTTGATCACTATCAGGGCGCACAGCTAACTCAATTTGCAGTATTTTGCGGATCCCTGTGGCTTCCAATTGGTTGAGCATTCGCTTGATTTGTTGACGTAATACCACTGGATACCAAATAGCATAAGTCCCTGTTGCAAAACGTTTATATCCTTCAACAATGCCTTTTACAACAGCTTCGTAATCCGATTTCAGTTCATAAGGTGGATCCATTAACATAAAACCACGACGACTCGGAGGTGGAAGTTTGGCTTTTAACTGTTGGTATCCATCGCCTTTAGAAACTTGTGCACGTGCATCACGAGAGAATTCCGCTCGTAATAACGGGTAATCGGTAGGGTGTAACTCAGTCAGGGCTAATTTATCCTGCTCACGCAATAAATACTTAGCCAGTAAAGGCGAGCCTGGGTAATAACGTAGTCGCCCACTATCATTCATTTGGCGAACAATATTCATATAAGGAACAAGTTCTTCAGGTAAGTCGGGCTGTTCCCAGATCCGCGCAATTCCTTGCAGATATTCGCCCGTTTTTTCTGCATGCTCACCCGTTAATTGATAGCGGCCAGCACCTGAATGGGTATCAACATATAGAAAAGGCTTTTCTTTCTCTTTGAGAGACTCGATGATGAGGCTTTGAACAGTATGTTTTAGCACATCTGCATGATTGCCTGCGTGAAAACTGTGGCGGTAACTTAGCATGATACTCTTATTTCCTGAGGAAATTCCATAGTCACCCGCATGGCAACTATCGAATAAATTCTTTAAAGATAGTCTGTGAATAAATAGACTGAATGAGCTGTTTTTATCTTGCGATAGTATAGCGAACTTTCGTTCAAATTAGCACTATTCCTAATTTGATGAATTTAACATGACCTCAGCAAAATAAAAAGTTATCCTAAATTAAATTAAAATGTCATTGAGAGGTAAAAATGCGTAATTTAATCATAGCAACCACAACTACCGTTCTGTTGTTAACAGGAACTTCTGCATTCGCCGCCACCAACAAACAAAATGGCTGCGATATTAAAAAACAAAAGATTGAAACTCAAATTGATTACGCCAAAAAGCACGGTAATACACACCGCATTGCAGGGTTACAAAGAGCTCTAGATAATGTGAATACTTATTGTACACCTGAGTCGCTTTATCGTGATAGTCAAAAAAATGTAGCCCAAAAACAGGAAAAGGTTCAAGAAAGAGAAGCTGAATTGCTCGAAGAAAAAGAAACAGGCGATAATGCTAAAATTGCTAAACGTGAACGTAAACTAGAAGAAGCTAAAGCTGAATTGAAGGAAGCCCAAGCTGAACTTGAGTTATATTCAAAATAATTCAAGAAACAGATAGGTGAGCAACTCTATACCTTGAAGTGTTACAAGTAGATAAAAACAGTAATTAACCCTGTTTATATAACATAGTCATGAGGCCTCAAAGCCTATTTGTAAATTGAAATAGGCTTTGAGGTAAAAAGTTTGGTTAATTTAAGCTATATTATAGCGAAAACTAGATAAAACACATGATGAGTAGCAAAGGGGATAGAATGTCGAATATGCAGGATGAAGAGCAAAAAGACACCAACAAATTAAAATCTACACTGAATAAAAGTATCGATAATAGTAAAAAGGCACTCACATTTTCTATGCGGGTTGTGAATTTTATTTGTGCGATCCCTTTTATTGCACATTTGATCCGTACCGCACAACGTTTTACCGACCGAATGGGTAACCAGTTCGGTGCAGCGATCACCTATTTTTCCTTTCTGTCTCTGATCCCCGTATTAATGTTTACCTTTGCGGCTGCCGGTTTCGTGCTAGCCAGCAATCCAGAGCTATTAGAACGCCTAATACGTGGAATCTCGACTAGTATTAGTGACCCAACACTTGCTGGCACCTTAGAAAGAACTATCGATACTGCTATTCGCCAACGCACAACCGTAGGACTAACGGGTTTAGCGTTAGCGGTCTATTCGGGGGTCAATTGGGTTAATAACTTGCGATTAGCCATCTTGGCGCAATCACGCCCAGTGTGGGAGCGTAATGAAGATGAACACGAAAAAATCTATTTCCGCTATTTACGTGATTTTCTTGCTTTAATCGGTTTACTGGTTGCTTTGATCGTGACCATCACACTGACTTCTGTCGCAGGCTCTGCGCAAGCCACCATAGTAAGAACACTTGGATTAGATGGTATTGAATGGCTAAGGCCCGTTTGGACACTGATTGGTCTAGCGATTTCGATTACGGCTAACTTCTTACTGTTTTTATGGATTTTTTGGATCCTACCACGTATGCAACACCGCCGTTCTTCTTTATTAAAAGGCACTTTATTGGCAGCAATTGGCTTCGAAGTGATTAAAACCATCATGACTTGGATCTTACCAAATCTAGCCTCATCACCCTCTGGCGCGGCATTTGGTTCTGTGATTGGGTTGATGGCATTTTTCTATTTCTTCGCTAGGCTAACGCTGTTTTGCGCGGCATGGATAGCGACCGATGAGCCAAAAGATAGTAAAGACAATCAAACACTCACGCCATAGAACATATTGAAGGGATGGTTTGCCATCCCCATCAACAAATAATTTTAAATATTCATTTCTTTAACTAATACCTTTATTAATTCTTTTGCTGGCATTTCACGTGCTTTAGATGCATTTTGACCCGCCCAGTGAGCAGCAAAATCATCACTACCAGATTGGCTAGCAGCCGCATTTAGCTGCTTACCAACATCATAAGCTATCGGATAATCAGGTACTTTCGGGCAATTTTCTTGCTGAGCAATACGAATAAACTGATTCACTATACCTCTTGCTGGACGCCCTGAAATAGCCGCAGTCAATTGCGTATTAGCCGCCTCTTGGCTTTTAAGTTTTTGCCGATAGGCATCACTCGCCGCTGATTCAGGACATAAAATAAACGCAGTACCTAACTGAGCCGCCACGGCTCCCTTTTCAAGAGCGATTAAAATATCTTGTCCATCCATAATGCCGCCAGCGGCAATAATTGGCAGATCAATATGTTGTGATAGTAATTGCACTAAATCATAAGTGGTTACTTGTTCATCATCCGCATCGACATTAAACATACCGCGATGCCCACCGGCCTCAATGCCTTGGGCAACAATCGCATCAATACCGGTCTCTTTAATCAATAGAGCTTCAGCTAAATTGGTTGCGGTTCCCATGGTGTAGATTCCCTGAGATTGTAGCTGTTCAACAACATGCTTTGCAGGCAGATTAAAATGGAAGCTAACTATGGCAGGTTTCATTTCCAAAAATAACGCTAACATTTCAGGGTTATCTAAAAAAGATTGGTAGATTTCCGAAAGCTGCACAGGTGGAACCGCATTGAACTCAGCAAACTTTGGCGAGAGATAATCAACCCAAGCTTGTTCTACTTTAGCATCACGAGTTGGTGTTAAATGGCAAAATACATTCACATTGAATGCCTTATTCGTTAGCGCTTGAGTCGCCGCGATCATTTTTCTTGCTTGCTCAACTGAGCTTGCCCCTAAAGCTAAAGAGCCTAATCCACCCGCCTCTGATACAGCAGCAACCAGCTCAGGTGTTGAAATACCTGCCATAGGTGCTTGAATAATAGGGTAGCGCAGGCCAAAACGTTGTAGAAATAACGCTGAATTATTCATTGTTCTTCCTTTTTATGAGGTAAGTTTACTGCTATCATTCTATAATTAAGAATAAATATAGCATCATATTCACAATAAAAGAAAATGAACTCTGAATCACTGAAAATATTTTGTACGGTCGCTGAAGAACTCAGTGTGACGCGTGCAGCCACTCGCCTTGGGCGAGTACCATCAAACATTACAACACGAATTCAGCAACTTGAGGCCGATCTCGGGGAGCTGCTGTTTATCCGTCAAGGTAAACAAATGCTACTGTCAGAAGCAGGCTCACGCTTTTTACAATATGCGCATCGATTGCTTGCTTTAGAGCAAGAAGCACGCCATGTCACCAGTTTAGGCCGAGAAGGTGGTCAACTCAGAATAGGCAGTATGGAAAGTACCGCTGCGTGTCGTTTGCCTTCATTACTTGCAACATATCATCAAAAAAACCCAACAACACAGTTACTACTCACTACAGGAACATCAAAGGATTTAATCGAACAAGTAAGTAGTGAAAAGCTTGACTGTGCGTTTGTTGCATCAGGGCGATATGATGTTCACCAACTCAATGAAATGGGGATACAAGCAATAAAAATATGGCGAGAGCAATTGCTCTTACTGCTACCTGAACAAGATAAATTAGCCAGATGTCCTTCAGATATCAAAACGCGCTCTCTAGCTACCTTTGCGGCTGGCTGTAGCTACCGATATATCGCTGAACAGTGGTTGAATATTCCTAGTCAACTTGATTGGCATATCCATCAACTCAGCTCATACCATGCCATGATAGCTTGTGTCAGTGCAGGAAGTTGCGTGGCTTTATTGCCTGAAAAATTACTTCAATCAATGCCTCAAGAGCAGCTATCAATTAATTCATTGCCTATTGTAGAGTGTGATACCTATTTAATTTATCGAAGGGGTTATCAAGTGCCCGCTTTTGATGCATTTCAATCGCTAATCGTCTCAACTTGCACCTAAGAGCCTTTCTGAACACATGCTTTTGAAACAATTAAAGTATCTTATAAAACACATACAACATTCATACAGTATTGAAGCATTAAGGGGATTAGCAAAATGAGCACAGCACAATATATGCAACGATTAGAAGATCTACCTTGCGGCGTTGTTTTGTACTATCACAATCAAATAAAAAATAGCATCAGTACATTCTGTGCAAGAGGTAGCGACCTTTCTGGCCAACCACTAACGGTTGATACCCCATTGCGCATTGCCAGTAATAGCAAAACCTTCACAGCAGCCGCCATATTAAGATTAGTTGAAATGGGAAAGTTGTCGCTAAATGATGCAATTTCGCAGCATATCGACCCTAAATTCAATCAATTACTGAGTGAAAATTATAACACGCATAATATTACGATTAGACATCTACTTAACCATAGCAGCGGGTTGTTCGATCACGCTGATGAGCAATATCTCAAACAAGTACTTGCTAAGCCCAATTATCAATGGAGTCGCTTGGAACAAATAGAGCTCTATACACGCAAGCAGTTTCCGATAATTGCACCTTCTGAAACCTTTATTTATTCAGATACTGGTTATATTTTACTCGGTGATATTATTGAGCGCCTTACTGGCCAATCACTTGGCCTCGCAGTCAGAACATTGTTAAACTTCAATAAAATAGGACTAGATAGTGCTTATTGGGAGTGTTTAGAGCAACCGACCACTGAGGCTCCTCGTGCTCGTCAATATTTGAAAGAGATCGAAGGCACACATATTCATGCATCAATGGATCTCTACGGGGGCGGGGGGCTGATCACCTCTTCTCGGCAAATGGCGCTTTTCCTTGAAGCGTTATTCAACGGGGAAATATTTGAGCAGTCAGAAACACTAGAAATTATGTTAAGTGCTGGTGAACATGAAGGAGCACAAGAGTATCGTTTAGGGATCATGGTGAATATTGTGAATGGCATGACACTCTATTCACACCTTGGTTTTTGGGGTTCTGTCGCTTATTACTCACCAAGTACAAAAACCAGTGCGGCAGGATTTGTTGATGATAAACAGTCAAGAGAAGTATTAATTGAAGTTATTGAAGCCATGCTCACACATGGTTAATCAATGATTAGCCATTAACCTTAATCAGGTTAATGGCTATACCCGTTACACTTCAAGTGACAAGCGCTTTCATCAAGGTATGCTGACTACGCTCACTTACACTAGTTGTATACTTATCTTTGCTGCTCGCAACTCATTCACTTATCAGCTAACTGCACCTGAAATTATTCAAAGAATAAATAGTTACTGTGGTGCTTTCACTGCCGGTTCTTTCGCGGTATTAGAGCCAACCTCAGCAGCAGAGGATGACTCTGCTTGAGGCCATAAAACTTTAGTGAATTTCTGCCGAATTTGCTCCGCATCCATCAATTGTTTTTCTTTCGGTTGCGTCAAGACAAAAGCCGCCTCTTGGGACAATAAACGGCGTACTTCCATATTGACTTGCTCTAACGTCTGCCCAACTAAGAAAGACTGCCTTAAGCGCTGGTATTGCTCAGGTGCAATATCAACCACACCATTTTGCTGGGAAATTAAACGCTGGCTAGCCAAGACATCGGTGCTAGTACGTGCATAAGCAGCAAACAGTTGAGAAAGCTGAGCTTGCTTCTCATTGATCATCTCATCAAATAATTCAGGTGAGATACCATTTTGGTTAATCGTTGATAACTCATTCAGCACAACATCAGCCACCGCCATCATTTTTTCAGGAGCCGCAGCGACAGTCAAAGTACAGCTTGCTTTTTGGTATTGAACACGGCAATCCAAATTAGATGTGACTTCATCTTGACTGAATTTTTGGTTAAAGGTTTTTTGCAATGAGCGGTATAGCGCTTCACGCGCTAAGTCACTTCCCCAATAGCGCAACAGTACCACCGAATCATTGATTGGTTGCCAATCAATATCCCAAATCAAAGACAACGAGTCGTTAACTTGTTTCTCTTGGAGGATATCAATAGATTGTGGTTTAACCTGTGATAGTACGGCAACAGAAACAGGCTCTGAGCGTTTACCCTCTAATGACGAAAAAGTCTGTGAGATAGCATCCGACAACATACGTGAGTCGACATGACCCGCAACATATAATGTCATCACATCAGGTGTATACCATTTGTGATAGAACTCGTTAATGCTTTCAAGGTCAACATCATGCTTAATTTTTTGGCCGGGATCATACCCCATCATGGCTGAGCCTTTCAGACGTGCACGCCATACAGGATCACTCGCATCAACAGGTAAAGTTGCAACAGGCGCATTAGTCACACTCAAACCATTACTCAATGACGTTTCTGTGTAGGTGGCCCCAGCCGCAGAAGTTGCTAGCCAATTCAAGGCTTGTTTGAGTAGCTCGGGTTTATTGTGTGGTAAGCTTAAATTATAAATTGTGTAGTCGTAAGAAACCACCGCGGGTGGAATAGGCATATCAGGATCGGTTGCCTGACGCCAAAAATTTTGTAACGTTGTCGCGGGGAATGCTTCTGATTGATGCAATAACGCCATTTTAGGAATGAGATAGCTATAGCCTTTTTCATTCGCCTTTTCTGACAGTGAGCCAGCTTTTATGGCTAACCTAAGTTGAATGCGGTCGTTAGGACGTTGCGGTGTCTGTAGCAGCTGCCAGCTAAAGCCGTTTTCTAGCTTCCCTTGCTGCCATGCTGGATCAGGTTGTAATGGCTCAGCACTAGCAAAACTAGCCACTGATAATAGTACAACACTGATAGTGTAGCGAATTTTCAACCCCTGCATGTAAACCCCTATGTATTTTCTATCCTTGTATTTAACCGCAAAAGTGTGACTGATAAATTAACCAAAAGCGTTAATTATAGGGTTGAACGATATGGTTCATTTCACACTCTAATAATACTCACTATACTCTAAATAATTCGAGATTCAGCTAGGTGACAAGTGGGTGAGTCGCTAGAAACATACACATCATGTCATTGATGTGAGCGAATATCATCACCATACCTCAGCGAAAACGGCTGTAGCCTTAAAGCATGACGAGTATAGTAACGTTATTAGACCACAAAGCCCCCTACATGTTCACCCGTTAATCTGAATTTTGCTGTTTTCTTTGACGGTTATAACTTTTTGCCAATAAACCTATTTCATCATCTTCATGATAACTTGAAATTTGAATATCTTGATTATTGGCATCCTGTAATTCTAACGCAATTTTGCGTAATGGCCTGACAATCATTCGACTTACGCACCACGTCATCGCAATTGCGATAATCAAAACCAGCAATAAATAGGTCGTTATCATTAAAGCCAATGTATTAAAGGCAAAACGATAAACACGATTGGAGTCGACCTGTAACGTCAAATACCCTTGTGGCTTGACTGTTAGCAACGAATTACCATAAGCATATAAAGGTATCGTCATCTCAACAGGGATACCGGTAAATTTTATCGCCCAATCAGGGATAGGGCGAACCGTAGCAAAATCGAGACTCATCACAGTGGTATTATCTACCGTGACGATAGCTTTCCCCATAATACCTGACGTTTTTAAACTGACCAGCAAACGCTTCACTTCATTCAGATCAGAGCTTAATAATGACTCAGTGAGTGGTTTTTGTATTTGCACAACCGCATTACTAAGCTGATCCAGATAATCACTTTTTCTTTGCTCAAGCAGATAGCTAAATTGAATTGCCAAAAAAAGGGCGAGCGAAATCAACGTGATCACAAAAAATGCAACCATACTTTTTAATGTCAATGAACGCTGAACTCGGGTCTTCATGTCAACGAAACCTTCTTCACCAAGCTTCTTTTAGATTACATACTCTTTGTCTGCGCCTTAATTGCCAGACAAAACCGCCCCCACTACACCATTTCATACCCAGTGTACAACTTCAAACCAATATTACATCACTGCAATAGAATACAGGCTATTAATCAAGCCAAATATATATAAATTCGGATACCGCGCCCAACAAGACGGGTTTTATGGGGTATGAATATAATAGGGTGTTACTGAGTATACTTGATTTTATCGAGAAATGAGCGGTTAAAAATGAAAGTTTATGTAATTAAGACAAGGAGCAAATCCTTCAGTTAAAGACGCAAAATTCCCTAAAGTAATGGCAGAAAAAATATATTTTCTGCCATTTTATTAAGATTAACTCACAATCATGGTATTTTTTTCATCTTCATCAACGGCGAAGCAAGCAACTAGCTGACCATCATACTCTTTAAGTGTCGGTTGAAACTGAGTACATTGACCAAACGCTCGGCGGCAACGCGCGGCAAAAGCACAGCCCGGAGGTGGATTCATTGGGCTTGGTAACTCACCTGTTAATTTGATCCGCTCACGCCTTGAATCAGGATTTAGCCTTGGTGTTGCAGACAGCAGTGCTTGAGTATATGGATGTAGAGGATCATTAAAAATTTGCTCTTTCGTTCCCTTTTCAACACAACGACCTAAGTACATCACCATCACTTCATCAGCGATATGTTCAACTACTGACAAATCATGTGAGATAAACACATAAGAAAGGCCAAGTTCTTGCTGTAAATCCATCATTAAATTTAGAACTTGTGCACGAACTGAAACATCCAACGCAGAAACAGGTTCATCAGCAACAACCACATCAGGATCGAGCATCAAACCACGGGCAATCGCAATCCGCTGACGTTGGCCCCCTGAAAACATATGTGGGTAACGATCATAATGCTCTGTTTTCAATCCCACTTTCGCCATCATCGATAATACTTTTTCTTTACGCTGCTCTTTCGACAGTGAAGTATTAATCAATAAAGGTTCTTCCAATATCTGCCCCACTTTTTTACGTGGATTCAAAGAACCATATGGGTTTTGAAAAACAATTTGAATTTTCTGACGACGTAATTTTTCTGCCGCTTTATCTTTCACTAGCAAATTTTGATCTTGATAGTACAGCTCACCTTCTGTTGGCTGCTCTATCATTGTCAATAAACGGCCTAGCGTTGATTTGCCACAACCTGATTCACCCACCACTGCGAGCGTTTTGCCTTTTTCTAACTCAAAAGAAACACCATCAAGTGCTTTCACTAATTTTTCAGCCGAAAATATACCGCTTTTAGCTGAGTAATATTTCTTTAAATTAATGGCCTGTAGCAAGGGTTTATGATT
Source organism: Providencia manganoxydans (assembly GCF_016618195.1). Classification (NCBI taxonomy): domain Bacteria; kingdom Pseudomonadati; phylum Pseudomonadota; class Gammaproteobacteria; order Enterobacterales; family Morganellaceae; genus Providencia; species Providencia manganoxydans. The sequence continues at coordinate 411,627 of NZ_CP067099.1, read as the reverse complement.
ATTTTCACTCATAGTGTTGGCCTCCCCATATCATCCAGCGGCATGTGACATTTTACTTGTCTATCCCCAATTGAGCGCAATTCAGGCTCTTCAACACGACAACGCTCCGTTGCATATGGGCAGCGTGGATTTAATAAACAACCTTGTGGGCGATCGTACTTACCTGGCACAACCCCCGGTAAAGAAGCAAGCCTTGATTTATTAGTGGCAAACTCAGGTAGAGCACGTAACAGCGCCTGAGTATAGGGATGGCGAGGGTGTTTAAAAATATCAGTCGCTTTTGCTGACTCAACCACTTGACCTGCATACATCACAATAATGTGGTGAGCAGCTTCAGAAACTAATGCAAGATCATGAGTAATTAGTACCAATGCCATATTTTCTTGCTGCTGTAATTCAAGCAATAATTCAATAATTTGTGCCTGAATAGTCACATCTAGCGCAGTGGTAGGTTCATCAGCAATCAATAATTTTGGCCGACAAGCAATTGCCATTGCAATCATCACCCTTTGGCTCATACCACCTGACAATTGATGAGGATACACATCAAGCCTTGATTTCGGATCAGGGATCCCAACCATGTCCAATAGGTCAATCGCTCGCTGTTTACGTGTACTTTTACTACCGCCCTGATGCACTTTCAATGCTTCCATGATCTGATAACCCACAGTAAAGCAGGGATTCAGACTCGTCATGGGATCCTGAAATATCATCGCAACATCAGCCCCTACAATCTGCCGACGCTCTTTTTCTGGAATAGTCAGCAAGTCACGACCATCAAACTGCAACGCATTTGCCATGACTCTACCGGGGTAATCAATCAACCCCATAATTGCCAATGAACTAACTGATTTACCAGAGCCTGACTCGCCAACAATCCCAACCACTTGCCCCTTCTCAACGCTATAGCTGATGCGGTCAACGGCGCGGAACGGGGTACCTTCATCACCAAAATGTACCGAAAGTTGTTCTACATTTAACAATGCCATTAGATTACCTCATCACTGCTTGAGTTTTGGATCAAATGCATCACGTAACCCATCACCCATCAGGTTAAACGCTAATACAGTCAATAAAATTGCCAAACCAGGGAAAGTCACTACCCACCAAGCACTTTGAGCAAATTGCAGTACATCAGAAAGCATTGTGCCCCACTCAGGTGTTGGAGGCTGAGCCCCCATGCCAAGGAAACCCAACGCAGCCATATCTAAGATGGCATTAGAAAAACCAAGCGAAGCCTGTACGATTAATGGTGCTAAACAGTTAGGTAAAATATTCACAAACATCTGGCGAACAGCACCTGCCCCTGCAACACGCGAAGCTGTCACATAATCACGGTTAACTTCAACTAATACCGCCGCTCTCGTAAGTCGGATGTAGTGAGGTAATGCCACGAAGGTAAGTGCAATAGAGGCATTGACGATGGAAGGGCCAAAAATAGCGACTAATACTAAGGCTAATAACAAGCTTGGTAATGCTAGCATGATATCAACAACACGCATGATGATGGCATCAACCACACCGCCAAAATAGCCGGCAATGACCCCTAACGTAACGCCTGAAATCAATGACAGGACAACCACTAGGCAACCAACTAATAAAGATAAACGCGCCCCATACATCAAACGAGACAGTAGGTCACGCCCCACATCATCAGTACCTAAAATAAATTGCCAGCTACCACCATGCTCCCAAACAGGTGGAACCAATAGGAAATCACGGAATTGTTCATCAGGTGCATGAGGTGCTAATACACCAGCAAAAATGGCGATTAAGATCATTAAGATGATATAAACCATCCCAGCAACCGCACCTTTATTACGTTTAAAGTAATACCAGAATTCTTGAAATGGCGTCATCGGCTTAGGGGCGCTGATAACAGTTGGCTCAGTAGATTGAGACATTTTTAGCGCTCCTTATTTCTTATGACGAATACGTGGATTAACAATGCCATACAGCACATCAACCACTAAGTTAACAAAAATGATTAATGTCGCGACCAGCAGAACGCCCCCCTGTACCACAGGGTAGTCACGGCGCTGAAGCCCTTCAATTAACCAACGTCCCAAGCCCGGCCATGAGAAAATAGTTTCAGTCAGAATTGCCCCTGCCAACATCACGCCAACTTGTAAACCAATAACAGTGACAACTGGCAACAACGCATTACGTAACGCATGGATCAAGATAACACGTGCACGACTCACCCCTTTCGCCCTTGCGGTACGAATGTAATCCTCTCCAAGAACCTCCAACATTGACGAGCGAGTCATGCGTACGATTACGGCTAACGGAATGGTTCCAAGAACAATGGATGGCAGGATCAGGTGTTCCACTGCATCAATAAAGTTACCTTCATCACCCCAAATCAAGGTGTCAATTAACATAAAGCCAGTTAATGGGTAGGAATCGTCGAGGAACACACTGTCACTGACCCGCCCCGATACAGGGGTTAAGTCCCATTGAACGGACACTAACATGATCAACATGATCCCCCACCAAAAGATAGGCATTGAGTAACCCGTTAGTGATAGACCGATAGCAGTGTGATCAAAAATAGAACCACGCTTAACCGCGGCTAAAACCCCTACAGGGATCCCCACTGATACAGCAAAAATCATTGCGCAGATCGCCAGTTCCATTGTGGCTTTGAAACGAGGGAAAAACTCATCCCAAACCTCAATACGGCTTTTCAATGAAATACCTAAGTCACCGTGAAATATGCCATTAATATAGTGGAGGTATTGCTGCCATAGTGGCTGATCTAAGCCCAATTCAGCCATTAAATACGCGTGCCTTTCAGGCGATAACCCACGTTCTCCTGCCATGATCATCACTGGGTCACCAGGGATCATATGCACGAAAGCGAAAGTCAGTAATGTGATACCGATAAACGTGGGGATCACTAACCCCAAGCGTCGGAGGATAAATTGCAACATATCCCGAATCTCTTTAATAATGCCTTTGACGGTTCTAAGTCCGTTTGGCTAATCAGAAGCAACAAGCGACTTCTGCCTGCTCACAAAGAACTAAGTTTTCTGTTTCCCTGAAATTCAGAGGTGAAAACGCCCTTCGCAACCAATGGGTGGCAAAGGGCAAGTACAAATTACAAACGATTATTTTTCAATATCAACGTTTTCAAAGTGATGCTTGCCGAGTGGGTCGACAACGTAGCCCTTCACTTCTTTACGTACTGGTTCAAATACCGTTGAGTGAGCGATGATCAATGCAGGCGCTTGGTCATGCATCACAACTTGAGCTTGTTTGTAGAGATCGACTCGTTTATCGTGATCAGCAGTCATACGAGCAGGTTGGATCAGATCTTCGAAACCTTTATAACACCATTTCGAATAGTTAGAACCTTGCTCTTTTGCCGCACAACTAAATAAAGTTGCAAAGAAATTGTCTGGGTCACCATTGTCGCCCGTCCAACCCATCATTACCGTCTGGGGCTCACCATCTTTAGCACGCTTAAGGTATTCCCCCCACTCATAGCTAACGACTTTTGATTTAACACCGACTTTTGCCCAGTCGGCTTGGATCATTTCGGCCATGCGACGTGCATTTGGGTTATATGGGCGTTGAACAGGCATTGCCCATAGGTCAATTTCAAAACCATTAGGGAAACCCGCTTCCGCCAATAACGCTTTGGCTTTTTCTGGGTTGTATTCGTAATCCTTAACATCATCGTTATAACCCCACATGGTTGGTGGGATTAAATTTTTCGCTTTCTGACCAGCACCTTGATACACCGCATCAATAATCGCGTCTTTATTCACAGCCATGGATAATGCTTGGCGAACTTTTTGGTTATCGAGTGGTTTTTTCTCAACGTTAAAAGAGAGATACCCCACGTTAAGACCCGGTTGTTCCATTAACGTGATGTTTTTATCTTCTTTCATGCGTGCTAAGTCAGCTGGATTTGGGTATGGCATAACTTGGCATTCATTTTTTTGCAATTTTGCGTAGCGAACAGATGCATCAGGGGTGATCGAAAATACCAAACGATCAATTTTAGGTTTATTGCCCCAATAATCTTTATTCGCTTTATACAGAATGCGAGAATCTTTTTGATATTGTTGTAGCTCAAATGGACCAGTACCAATCGGGTTCAAGTCAACTTTTTCTGGTGTGCCCGCAGCTAACATTTGGTCAGCATATTCGGCTGAAAGAATAGATGCAAAATCCATTGCCATATCGGCTAAAAATGGCGATTCTGGGCGAGTTAATGTAATACGAACAGTATTATCATCCACTTTTTCAACTTTATCGATAATCTTATCCATATCCATTCCCATAAAGTACTCATAGCTACCACCAGAGACTTTGTGATATGGATGATTTGGATCTTTTTGACGCATGAATGTGTAAATCACATCATCGGCATTCAAATCACGGCTTGGTTTAAATTCTTTGTTAGAATGCCACTTAACACCTTTACGTAAATGGAAGGTATAAGTTTTACCATCTTCACTGACTTCCCAGCTTTCCGCTAAGCCAGGTTCAATTTCTGTAGTACCTAGTTTAAATTCAACTAGACGGTTATAAAGAGGGATAGAACTTGCATCATAAGTCGTCCCTGAAGTAAATAGCTGTGGGTTAAAGCCTTCTGGAGAGCCTTCTGAGCAGTAGACTAATGTTTTTGCTTGCACCGAAGCAGAAACTGCCATTGCTGCAAGTGTTAATCCAACTGTCAATAAACCTGTCTTTTTAATAGAGAGCGTCATCTGTATGCTCCTGTGGCGTTCATGTGTTATTTGCTTAAAACCCTAGACCATCATTAATAATGACAGATGAGGGATCTGTATTTTTAGTTATTCACTGTGCAATTAATCAACTGTCGCTCACTTCGTCAATAGCATCTCTCACTAACAGTACAACCAATTTATAACATTTTAGAAACATTTATCGTGTAATGTTGGTTTATTATACAGGCAAGAATTCATTAAGGCAGAGATAATAACCATAAAAAGTGTACCGAATAGGTTTTTATCACTGGGTGATTTATTTTTATATTTGTGATTAAGTGCTGAATTACTGAACGAAAATAGTGTCGCATCTGAGAGAGTGCGGCATAAAGTTCTGAAGCACTTTGTGATAAATATTATTTTAGCCTGTTATTATTTTGCTTATTTTTTATTCAGATAAAAAAGGCCACCTTATAAATAATTAACATTTTATTGACTAGTTAATTGCTTCAATAAAGTCCTGATTAACTTGATTTCCTTCTTTACACCATTCAATATCTTCTTAATTGGATGATTAGTAATCAATACTTAGTTTTGCACCTAACAAAATAGGGTCTGCTTTTATCGTTGATGAATACCAAAGTGGTAATTCAAAAAAAACTTTATAGCCCATGCGCTTGTATTGCCCTTGTATTCCAACCTCACCGCCAACCAATTTATTTTTCTGCCAAAAATGTGCTCGTTTATTGGATGTAGAGGCAAAATCTAGTCCACTATAAATTTTATGTTCTTGCCATGGTAATAACCATCCCCACTCATTTTTAATCTTTAGCGTATTTTCGCCTGCATTCTCAATCGGTAAGCTACCTGTAAATCCTCTAATTCCAAACCTGCCTGTAATGGTATTAACTTCAAGTAAAGGATCGAGCTTCGCATGACTTAATTGAAGCTCTACTTCATGCCTGTGATACATTGGTTGATTCAAAAATGTAAATTGTCGCTGATAATCGGCTGAAAACTGATAAATACGTGCACGATCTAACCCTGTGGTTTGCTTCCTCGTTGAACCAAACCAATCAAGGCTCTGCTTATAGCTGATTGAAACAGCAACGCTACCTTGCAAGAAATCGCGCTTATGTGACAAACCGAATAAACCATAACTGCTAAAACGCTGTTGAGTCTTCAATCGATAATTATTTAAAAAAACATCTAATGTCTGAACTTGTGCTCCAACACTCGCTGACGTCGTACTATTCAATGAGCGATGCAAAACATATTCTGCTTGCATTAATAGCAGGCGATTTCGTAGGTCATTTTTCAGTGCTATTTGATCAAATAATTGGATGTTTTTATAAGCAGTGCTTTCTTGATAACCTGCATAAAAACTCAGTAACCAATAATGATAGGGAATTGAATATAACAACGAAGCAGATTTAAATTTTTTCGACGTCCCTTGCCCAATATCACTATCTAGACTAAAAAAGAAAAAATCATTCAATAGCAGTGGGTTGGCTAACATAACGACTTGGCTAATAACCTGATTAGGCTGCTCTTTTGACTGTTTTGATTCAAATAACAACCGTCCTTTAAATGCCCTCACCGCTGTACGTTGAATAATTAATTGATTCATGTTGTCCCTTTCATTATCTGACATGATCTGGATTTGATAAGGTACTAACTGAGTATTGCGTAAATTCGCTAACCCTTGATTTAATTGATGCAAGTGCACTACATCCCCGCTCTGCAAAGGGAAAGCGTTAGCCAATGACCATCCTGTATCAACACCATCTTGGAACTCAATGCCCTGCAATTTTCCGGCTATTAGGTCGACATATAGCAAACCGAAGAGTAAATTTTGTTGTGGATAGTGAATATAAGATGTGACGTACCCTACCTCAGCTAATTGCTGATTGAGATAGTCTGCATACACCAACAACGTTTCGTCACTAGCACACAAGCCTTCAAGTGCTGATTTCCACTCGCTAACATGTTTTGAGGTGACTAAAGGGAATAACTTTAATGGGGTAAAATAGACCTGATTAATGACAACACAAGATGATTTAGGCTCTTTTATAATAGGCATTGCACCTGCATAGGAAGGTAGCCATTTTAATAATAATAAGAACAATAATAGATAAACCACTTTCATTAACAGCATCCTTGTCATGAAAAGTCCATACATACTCATCATACTTCAAGTTGCAGTGGCTTGGCTCACTCACACCAATCGCATAGTTTTCTATGCCGTCAACAATTCATTCACTCAGCGCCTAGCTGCACCTTGAATAATTTAGCGTTTATGGGTAATCAACGACTAGCTACTGCATAGCTATACAAAATAGCGATGGCTAATGATGTGCTAAATATAAAAGCAGATTAAGTTGAAGAAAGGAAACAAAGTTGTTCTGAAAGTAGAATTAGAAATGCAAAAGTTACAGACATAAAAGAACCCAGCTTTATAAGCTGGGTTCTAAAATTTGGTCGGCGAGAGAGGATTCGAACCTCCGACCCACTGGTCCCAAACCAGTTGCGCTACCAAGCTGCGCTACTCGCCGAAAACGAGGTGAATCATACTGTTGAGAGCGCGATCCGTCAACCCATTTTTCACTAAATTTGTTTGTATGTCGATAAAACCATCAACTTGATGTGGTTTTTTAACCAATTACACTTTTACTACAAAAAATAAACGCCCGCAGATTACTACTGCGAGCGTCGGTTGCCTTATATTACTGAGATGTCTTGTATTATTGCAGTAACGAAATATCTGCAACTTTCAAGAACAGCTCACGTAATTGGCTTAATAACGTTAAACGATTAACACGAACCGCTTCGTCTTCATCCATTACCATGACACCAACAAAGAAAGCATCAACAACTTCACGCAATGATGCCAGCTCAACTAAAGCTTCTTGGTAGTTACGTTCAGCAAACATTGGTTCAAGTTTTTCTTGTAGCACAACCAAATGCGTTGCCAATTTCACTTCTTCTGGCGCTTTGAGTACCGATGCCAACACCTTATCAGACAGTTTCTCATTTGATTTACTCAAAATATTAGAAACTCGTTTATTCGCTGCGGCTAGTGCTGCTGCATCTTCCAATGTGCGGAAATGGCTCACCGCTTTAACACGGGCATCGAAATCAGCAGGTGCAGTTGGACGACGAGCCAGTACCGCTTGAATAGTATCGATACTGTAACCTAGCTCTTGATACCAAGAACGGAAACGACCCAGCATAAACTCAACTACATCATCAACCACATTTTTGTTGGTCAGTTTATCGCCATAGAGACGTACCGCTTCTTCGGTCATTTCAACCAAATCAAGCTGATAACCTTTCTCAACAATAATACGCAGTACACCTAGTGCCGCGCGACGCAACGCAAACGGGTCTTTATCCCCTTTAGGATGCTGACCAATGCCAAAAATACCCGCTAAGGTATCCATTTTTTCGGCTATTGCTAACGCCGCTGAAACATCCGTCGAAGGTAGATCATCACCCGCGAAGCGAGGTTGGTATTGCTCTTTCAATGCTAATGCAACATCTTCCGATTCACCGTCGTGACGTGCATAATGCATACCCATCACACCTTGCGTATCGGTAAACTCAAATACCATATTGGTCATGAGGTCACATTTAGCCAGCAAACCTGCGCGCGTTGCATGATTAACATCTGCGCCAATTTTACTTGCTACCCAGCCCGCTAATGCTTCCAAACGATCAGTTTTATCACGTAATGTCCCTAATTGCTGCTGGAACAAGACGGTTTCTAAACGGGGTAAATTATCTTCCAAACGCTGTTTACGGTCGGTTTTAAAGAAGAATTCAGCATCCGCCAAACGTGGGCGAACCACTTTTTCGTTACCTGAAATAATCTGTTGGGGATCAGAAGACTCAATATTGGCGACGAAAATGAAATTAGGCATCAAATTGCCTGAATTATCATAAACAGGGAAATATTTCTGATCCCCTTTCATGGTATAAACCAATGCTTCAGAAGGAACAGCCAAGAATTTATCTTCAAATTTAGCCGTTAAAACAACCGGCCATTCAACCAATGAAGCGACTTCTTCCAGCAAACTATTGGTTAAATCTGCCTTACCACCAAGCGCAAGTGCTGCTTTTTCTGCATCCGCTTTAATCGTCGCTTTACGTTCTTCGTAGTCAGCAATCACTTTACCACGTTCACGCAGGATCGCAGGATATTGGTCTGCATTATCAATAGTGAACTCCGCCTCACCCATAAAACGGTGTCCACGAATGGTACGTCCACTCTTAATGCCAAGAACCTCACCTTCTACCACATCACTGCCTAACAACAATGTTACGGTATGTACAGGACGAACAAAATGAGTCTCTTTATCGCCCCAACGCATTAATTTTGGAATTGGCAGTTTAGCCAGTGAGCGGCTGACCATATCAACCAATAATTCACCGACTGCGACACCTTTAACTTGAGCACGATACAGCAGCCATTCGCCTTTATCTGTCGTCAAACGTTCTGCTTGATCAACCGTAATGCCACAACCGCGAGCCCAGCCTTCTGCCGCTTTAGTCGGTTGACCATCGGCACCAAATGCGGCTGAAATTGCAGGGCCGCGTTTTTCGACTTCACGATCAGGTGATGCATCCGCCAGTGAAGCTACTTTTAATGCTAAACGGCGAGGTGCCGCAAACCAGCTCACTTCACCATGCGCAATATCTGCGCTATCAAGTTCAGCGGTAAAGTTTGCCGCAAATGATTCAGCTAACGAACGAAGAGCCTTCGGCGGTAACTCTTCTGTGCCGATTTCCACTAGGAAAGTCTGTTGAGTCATGACAGCCTCTTAATTCTTATGACACATTGGGAATCCGAGCGCTTCGCGAGAAGCATAATAAGCTTCGGCGACCCCTTTCGTCAGGGTACGGATACGTAAAATATAACGTTGGCGTTCAGTGACAGAAATGGCCTTGCGAGCATCCAACAAGTTAAAAGTATGAGCGGCTTTTAAAATACGCTCATACGCAGGAAGCGGCAGTGGTTTTTCGAGAGATAATAAGTACTGCGCTTCTTTTTCATACTCTTCAAAACATTTGAAGAGGAAATCTACGTTGGCATATTCAAAGTTATAAGTTGATTGCTCAACTTCATTTTGATGATAAATATCACCATAGGTCGTTTTACCAAGAGGGCCATCACACCAAACGAGATCATAAACACTATCAACGCCTTGAATATACATAGCAAGACGCTCAAGACCATAGGTGATTTCGCCTGTTACAGGTTTGCACTCTAATCCACCAACTTGTTGGAAATAGGTAAACTGAGTGACTTCCATACCGTTTAGCCAAACTTCCCAGCCAAGTCCCCAAGCACCTAATGTTGGGTTCTCCCAGTTATCTTCAACAAAACGGATGTCATGAACCGTTGGGTCAATACCCAGCTCCTTCAATGAGCCCAAGTAAAGCTCTTGAATATTGTCAGGTGATGGTTTAATAATCACTTGGAACTGATAATAATGTTGAAGGCGATTTGGGTTTTCCCCGTAACGGCCATCCGTTGGGCGACGTGAAGGTTGAACATAAGCCGCAGCAATAGGTTCAGGCCCTAACGCACGTAAGCACGTCATAGGGTGAGAGGTTCCTGCGCCAACTTCCATGTCCAGTGGTTGAACAATGGTACAGCCTTGGCGCGCCCAGTAATCCTGTAATGTCAGGATGAGACCTTGGAAGGTTTTGGTATCAAACTTTTGCATGTTAGATCCGCACGCGATGCATATGATTTAAAAGAAAGTACGTCAGTATACCCTTTGACCGTCAGATATACAGCACTGAATCGGTGTCTATTTACCCTATAAATTAAAAAAATTTGTTTTCATCACTTTTAAACTGGATACTTATACAGTATAAATAGGTAAATAGTTCTCTCAATACCCACAAGATGGATATCACATGAATTCACCACCAATTCGCTGTCAATGGGTTAATCAAGACCCTGAATATATTGCCTATCATGATAATGAATGGGGTAAACCTACTAAAGATAACCAACAGTTATTTGAAATGATTTGCCTTGAAGGTCAGCAAGCAGGGTTGTCTTGGTACACGATTTTAAAAAAACGCCAAAACTATCGTGAACTCTTCCATCAATTTGATCCAAAAAAAGTGGCATTAATGACAGAAGGTGATGTTGAACGCTTAATGCAAGATCCACGCATTATCCGCAATCGAGCCAAAATTAACGCGATCATTGCCAACGCCAAAGCCTACCTGCAAATGGCAGAAAATGGAGAGGAATTTTCCAGCTTTATTTGGCAGTTTGTTAATAACCAACCCATTGTGAATCAATGGCGATCTTCTTCCCAAGTTCCCGCTGAAACTGCATTATCAAAAACACTGTCAAAAGCCCTTAAAAAGCGAGGGTTCAAATTTGTAGGCTCCATTACTTGCTACGCCTTTATGCAAGCTACTGGCATGATAAATGACCATTTAATGGGTTGCTGCCAATATAAATAAATTAGAACGAATTAGCATCACTTCGCGAACCAAAAGTAATATTCACTAGCTTATGATTAATTGACAAAGAGATTAAACTGAATGTTAATAGTTATTTAGAATTTAGTGTCAAGCATCAATCAGTTCTAGCGGTTGAACTCTGCGGTTTGGCGGAGTATGTTTTAAATTCTATTAACAACTTACTTAACAATATGTGAATAAATGAGATGATATTTTCTAAATTCGGTAATAAGTTCGCTCAAAATTCAGGTATCTCAACATTGATGAAAGACTTGAATGATGGCCTCAGAACCCCGGGAGCAATTATGCTTGGCGGTGGTAACCCTGCTCATATCCCTGAAATGGATGAGTATTTCCAAAAGCTATTAGCTGAAATGAGTGCAAACGGTAAGTTAACTGATACGTTGTGCAACTACGATGGGCCACAAGGCAAAGATGCCATGTTGAAAGCGCTAGCGGCAACCCTAAAAGCGAAACTAGGCTGGAATATCAGTGCAAAAAATATTGCGCTATCTAACGGCAGCCAAAGTGCGTTTTTCTACCTATTTAACTTGCTTGCTGGTCGTTTTGAAGATGGTATCACCCGTAAAGTCCTATTCCCTCTCGCCCCTGAATACGTTGGGTATGCGGACTCAGGCTTGGATGATGATTTATTTGTGGCAAACAAACCTCAAATTGAATATCTACCAAATGGTCAATTTAAATATCGGGTTGACTTCAATACATTAGAGGTCACTAAAGATATTGGGGTTATTTGTGTTTCACGTCCAACTAATCCCACTGGGAATGTGATCACTGATGAGGAAGTTGTACACCTTGATCAATTAGCCAAACAGCACAACATCCCATTATTGATTGATAATGCTTACGGTGTACCTTTTCCAGGCATTATCTTCAGTGAAGCTACCCCATTTTGGAATGATAATGTCATTCTTTGCATGAGCTTATCGAAGCTTGGCTTACCCGGCACTCGTTGTGGGATCATCATTGCTAACGAAGAAATCATTGAAGCAGTGAGTAATATGAATGGCATTATTAGCCTAGCTCCCGGCGGGATTGGCCCTGCATTAGCATTAGAAATGCTGCAACGCGATGAACTGATCTCTTTATCCCAAAATGTTATTGGCCCTTTTTATAAACAACGCGTGGAAGAGGTTATTAACATCATTCGCCGTTATATCCCGGAAGATAAATGCCTGATCCATAAACCTGAAGGCGCTATTTTCTTGTGGTTATGGTTTAAAGATTTGCCAATTACCAGTTTAGAACTTTACCAACGTTTGAAAAAACGCGGTGTATTAATGGTTCCGGGTCATTATTTCTTCCCCGGTATTGAAGAAAATTGGCCGCATGCTCACCAATGTATGCGTATGAATTATGTACCTGAGCCTGAAAAAATAGAGAAAGGTATCGCAATCCTCGCAGAAGAATTAGAGCTAGCTTACCAAACTGTTGAGTGCTGATAGCTGATATATCAATATCAAGTGACGGTGGGTTAAATCACACCGTCTTTTTACTGTTTATGATCCTAAAATCTACCACGCCCCAGAACACTAGCGTTTTATTTTAGGTAAAAAAAAAGCCCTTTTTAATTAAAAGGGCAAAAAATTAGCGAGAACTCCGTAATTAAGAATTACATTACGAATATCATTCATCTTCATTAAATCACTTTTCGTATCTATCCATTGATGGAATAAGCATCTTTTTTACTGCTATTTGAACGAATATACTCTAAATAATTCGAGATGCAGGTAGGCGACAAGTGAAGATAGGCGGGGGGCATAGATAAACTCTGTGACTCGACTCGCTGAGTGTAGTCAACAACCCTGCAACTTGAAGTATAACGAGTATATATATTTTTTCGTTGCCGCCCCATTACAGTGCCCAAAACAAAATAGCCAATAATTGTGGTGAGATAATACGCAGAAACATGGCTAAAGGATAAACTGTCGCATATGAAAGTGCCGGAGCACCACTGGTTGGGTGAATATTATTAGCAAATGCCAATGCAGGTGGATCCGTCATTGATCCCGCCAACACTCCACATAAACTGAGATAGTTCATTTTGCCAAAAATGCGTGCCACAAGACCAGTGATGAATAGTGGCACGAATGTAATCAGCAACCCGTAACCAATCCAAGTCAAACCATCACCTTTAATTAAGGTATCAATAAAACCTCCGCCGGAATTCAATCCAACAACGGCAAGAAACATCACTATTCCAAGTTCTCTTAAGGCGAGGTTAGCGCTTGGTGGCATAAACCAATATAGCCGCCCTATCGTACCGATACGGCCTAAAATCAGTGCAATCACTAAAGGTCCACCAGCCAAGCCTAGTTTTAAGGCCGCAGGAAAACCGGGTATAAAAATGGGTATAGAACCTAAAACAACCCCCAGACCAATACCAATAAAAACAGGTAACATTTGTACTTGTTGCAGTTTTTGTTTCGCATTCCCCAACAATGCGCTAACCGCTTCTATTGATTCAGGCCTCCCAACAATATTGAGAATATCGCCGAATTGCAGAGTCGAATTATTATTAGCAACAAGTTCAATACCCGCACGGTTAAGGCGAGTCACCACAACATCGTATTTTTGCTTAAGGTTAAGATCACGTAGACGTTTACTTAGCACCGCATCGTTGGTCACAACAACTCTTACCGAATGTAATGTAGAACCCGATGTTGATAATGATGCATCCACTTCTTCACCTAATATCAGGCGAACTTTATTGAGATCATCCTTTTGCCCTACAACATGAAGTAAATCTCCCAATTGAATTTCAGTTGTCGGTTGAGGAACCATTAGCATTTCGCCCCTTTTCAACCTTGAGCAAACTATCTCATCACTACCAAGCAAAGGTATGTCCTGCATCATAAGACCATCAAGGTTGGTATTACGTACCGCAATATTCATGGTTTGCAATGTTTCTCGTTGATGAATACTTTGGCTATTAAATGCAGAGGCTTCTTTATCAACAGCGATTCTAAAAATAATACGGATTAACCACATCACCAACAAAATACCGCAAATCCCCATGGGATAAGCCATCGCATAACCCATCCCCATTTGCCCAACTAATGTAGGGTCGGAACCTAAATCCGTTAAGATTTGCTGCCCTGCCCCTAATGAAGGCGTGTTAGTCACGGCCCCAGAAAAGATCCCTAAGATGATTGGCAACGGAATATTGGCGGATTTATAGATAATTGCAGTGACAATGGCCCCAAGCACAACGACTAATAAGGCAAAACCATTCAGTTTCAAACCGGATACGCGCAATGATGAAAAGAACCCAGGCCCAACTTGAATACCAATGGTATAAACAAACAAGATCAGACCAAACTCCTGAATGAAGTGCAGCATGTGTCGGTTTAACTGTAACCCATAACTTTGGGCAAAATGGCCAACAATTATCCCACCAAATAGCACGCCACCAATACCAAGGCCAACGTTGCGGATTTTCCAATTACCAATCCATAAACCCAGTGCAGCAGCCAACGCCAACAAACTCACAGTAAGAGCTAATTCACTCATAAACCGCTATCCTTTTGACGAAAAGTCACTAACAAAGTATTACGTTCAAGATAAAAACATGTAACTGAATCGATTGTGCCAAATAAAAACAAAGTAATATGTGCAATAGCACACAGTTCAAAGCAAATTAAAACGCCATATATGCGTATAAATTGATTATGTACATACAAATTAAACATTCACTGATACTAATTAACGTCTTTTACAAATAAAAATATTTAGTTTAAATATTTATCGATATTTCTAATACAAAACCAATGATTCATATTATGCTGTGGATTGTGAATTTTGCATTTTGAGCTATTATTGCCACATGAAACAATATGCTCTAAATAATTCAAAATGCGCGTAGGCGACAAGTGAGTGAAACGCTAGGAGTATAGAGTCTATGGGACTAGTGCTAATGAATGCAGTTCACAACACTGCCACTTGAAGTATAACGAGTATAATAGACGATGACATAGGTAAATGAATTATGGCTGTTTTATTGATTACAAGAATACTAGTGTGTTTCACCCCGCTGCTGCTCACCGGCTGCTCTAGTATTATGAGCCACGCAGGACCCAGTGATGGCTACTATCCAGGCTCAAAAAATAGTCTTGAAATGATTAAAGATGAAAACACGGGTTGGGTCATGCGCCCTTTATTAGCCATTGATTTACCGTTTACTGCTGTAATGGATACACTACTCATACCGCTTGATTATGTTAAAGCAGACAGTAATCCAGAAGAAGACTCGCCAAAGAAACGAATAGAAGCACTGGATAAACAAGCCAATGCAAAATCAAACCATAGCCAAATTAATTCTGAAAGTAACGTAAACTGATTTATTCAAATAAAGAGTAGCCAATTTTTAATTTATTCTTTTTGACACGAGTACTAAAAAATTATCAAATTAAAGCTATTAAATAATAATTAAAAAGTAGATAATTCGTTTTGCACTCATCATATTTTATATTGGCTACATTTAACCTACTAAAATACAACTAATCAGTGTTTACTCCTGAACCAACAATATAAATTTGCCTAAACCCCTCATTATCATCCCGCATATAAGCAATTAAACGGTCATCCGGTGAGAAAACAACAGCATCAGCAACAGGAGCAATTTCACTACGTTCAGTTAACCTACGCAGTTCACCTGAAGAAATATCACAACACATCACACTGTTATCACAGATAAAACTAATATGAGTTCCTTGACTATTCCAACTAAAAGCTGACTGGATAGGCGTAGTACTATAGGTGATTTGAGTAAGCTCACCTGTCGAGGTGGCTACCAGCCATAACTGCACAATACCGTCATCATCTTTCATCAAGCAGGCAATAAAACGCCCATCAGGGGAAGAACGTAACCAGTGTCTAGGCTGCTTTGCTAAGCCTGGATATCGGCGATCATGAGTAAAAGTCAATCGTTTCTGCTGCACACCTTTTGGTGGATACGGCATTTGTGATGTTGTTCCTTGTAGAGGAAACTCGCCTTGCTGCGTTAAGTCTTTTTGATCATCAGGAAGATCAACAATAAATACCTCAGGAACAATTTCTCCGTCTAATGAATGAGTATCTCCAATAAATGCAATCGCTCTCCTTTTCCAGCTTCCATCACTCTTTAAATATCCTTTTTGACCAATCCATCCTTCTTCATAAGCACGACTGATGTCATCGCTACCTTGCCGAGGCTCAAGTACCGTGTGGGTGATCACACAACAAAAGTATTCACCACTATATTCACGTGGGTGCTTTTTAGGCTCCACATTAACCGGATGTACAGGAGCCGCTATCGCAACATTACGCTGATCTAAATGAGCATCTTTTTCATGCATAACATGATCATTGTAAGTAAAACTTAACCACTGACCATCAGGACTGAAAACATGAACATGCGTACCACCACGCAATGCTCCTGCGATATAAGGTGACGTAATGCACATCGCATCAATCGGATGCGCTTTACCTAAATTATCATCACTAACATATACCCCTTTTCGATGATGAAAATCATATTGCCATTGTTCATCAGGGAATTCAGGACCATGAATAAAAGCATAGCGAGGGGGATTTTCAGCACTGACAGTGACGACACCAACATGTGCACCATGTTTTGCTCGATAAATTTCCTGCTGCTTCTGACTATTCACATGAACTTTTTCTATTGTTAGCCCAGTAAATGAGCTACCACTAGGGCGCACGTCATACGCTAGCCATTGGCTATCCGGAGTCCAAACATTAATATTAGTAAGCTGATGACTGCGTTTATCATGAGTAATTTGCGTTTCTTTGTAGGGAAGTTTACCGTTCAATATGTTATCCTTTGACATCCGTTAATATAGCTATCGGATTACTTTAACTAATCCATTTTGCAAGGCACTAGAAAATCTCAGTCGAGAATTTCTATAAGTAATATTACCCTTTAGCAATCACTTTAGTGTCGAATAGAATCATTATGTTATTAAGTGTTCTCTATATAATAGGTATTACCGCAGAAGCCATGACTGGGGCTCTCGCTGCTGGCCGACGTAAAATGGACGTCTTTGGTGTCATCATTATTGCATCAGCAACGGCCATTGGTGGTGGTTCTGTTCGCGATGTCTTGCTCGGTCATTATCCATTAGGCTGGATAAAAAACCCCGAATATATTCTCACTGTTGCTGGTGCTGCCATCGTGACTATCTGGATTGCACCTATGATGAAGCATTTACGCCGTCTATTCCTCATTTTAGATGCTATTGGCTTAATTGTATTTTCAATTCTTGGTGCTCAAATCGCCCTTGATATGAATTATAGCCCAGTCATCGCAGCGATCGCAGCCGTCATCACTGGCGTATTCGGTGGCGTACTACGCGATATGCTCTGTAATACCATCCCTCTTGTGTTCCAAAAAGAAGTTTATGCAGGTGTCTCTTTTGCCGCTGCATGGTTATACATTGGGCTTTTATATACGCCATTGCCGCAAGATATCGTCGTTATCATCACCCTTGTTGCTGGTTTAAGCGCTCGACTTCTAGCAATACGCTATCGTTTAGGGCTCCCCATTTTTAACTACGAAAGTCAAGACTAAATCGCTTATAAGCCACCTTAGTGCCCTCAAGTAGGTGGCTTTACTTTTAGATCACCAATAATAAGTAATGCTTCCTGTATCTCAGGTATTAACAGCCACCTTTCTAGCTTCTTCTTCGACTCCAGACTTAATCCTAAACTATTTATAAAGACAGCATCGTTGAGCTGACTTAGCTCTGAAAAAAAAGACAAATACTTATCGTTTAGAGGGATCCCTAAGCCTTTTAACCAGTTTTTTAATGGCTGTTTATAAGCATTTCGAAACTGTACTATCAATTTTGCCACTTTCTTGGAATTAGGTAGATTATTTTGCCAATTTGTTGATAACCATGCTGTCAAACTTGTCAGTTGATGATTCTCAACCCATTCACGCCATGTTCCCTCACTAATTCCTTTTATTTTTAGTTGCTTACCTAGCCAATTTAAACGAGCAACAAATTGCTGATAGCAGTGAGGCTTCGCAGTAAAACAGCTGAAAAAATGAAATTGGCTAAACAAAGAGGTATCCAGTACTTTGCGCTGCTGAGGGCGCCAAATAACCGATTCTAGTTTAGGGATCCCATGCCCTGCCAGCCCTACTTGTATCATATCTCCAGCGACTACATCTTTTTTATGCCAAGCACTTAACGGCCCTAAACTCACTCGATGTACTACTTTACTATCTAATTCAATTGGCTCAATTTCCGCGACAACACTTACCCGCCCAGTTCTACCCACATGGAAGCTAAGCTCAATAACGGTGGATAGCCTGCTCTTGTGCGGATGCTTCCAAGCAACTGCCCAACTATTACTATTGGCTTGCCATGCATCCACTTGTGGTGTGGGAAATGATTTCAACACAATACCATCTGTCGCAAAGGGCATCGATTGCTGATAATAATGCTGCTGCCAAACCCTCACTTGATCCATATTTTCTATTTTGTGGCTATGCTGTTGGCTTAATGTGAATCCTAAATTAGCTAGCTGCTCCCATTGTTGTTTGCCATTTTTGGGTCCATTAGGCCATGCCCAAATAAATACACCGATATTGTTTTCAGGTATTTCAGGCACCGTTTTACGCATTAACCAACCTGCAATTTGATTGCGTGCATTAACCCCACCTTTTGATTGTTGGATATGGTTTTCTAGTCGCCAAAATAGCTCCCCCTGAAATATTAACAGAGGCCGTGATGTCAATATTTCTTTAGGTAATGAGGGAATAAAGTCAGCTTTACCCCTCCACTCCAACCCTTCAATACCATTACCACGGCTGATCATCGACACGAGCTTCCCTTGCTTATAGACCAATGAAACTGCGACACCATCTAATTTAGGTTGTAGCCAGACATTTGTTCTTGTATCCAGCCAATGCTCAATCTCCATTTCATTGAGTTTTTTCAAGCCTGTATGTGCAACAGGGTGCTTAGTGACTCGCTGTTCCGTTGATAAATTTAATAATGGCAATTCAGTCGGTAGGTTTTGGCATGCTTGCCAATGTTGCCAAGTATTGAAAAGTTGATCATAAGTTTCATCGTTAATAGGACTACTGCCCGATAAGCGATATAAACGGTTCCAATGTTGTAGTTGCAAGCCTAACCTTTGGCTTTCTGTCTCTATTGCTGTTTGATTCATCATTGAGCAATGACTTGCGGATGAATAACGACTGTAAAAAATACCGACCCCAAATACCCAAAATATAAGTAGACACTGTTTTCCTAGAGCAAAAATCCTTTTCACATAATAGCCCCCATCAAGTTTTAACCATCGTAATATGCACCAATTGTGAAGCGATATGTCAAAACTTGTTGGTATTTTCACCTGTTATACAAAACACTTCGCAAAAGGAATGTATTTTGTGAAAAACAATAAATATTTTCTGGTACAGCTTCGCAAATCATCTATTTATTAAATTAATTGCGCTATATACTCTAGATAATTCAAGGACAACAAAGTAATAATAAGTACGCCATAACATGACAAAGTTTTCTCTGAGTAGAATGACTCACATTTAGTGTAAGTTAAAAGATGGCAAATAAATGGTACTTGAATGATAACTATTGAGAACGCTGTATGTTGGTCTAAGTCCGTGTATACTATGTGGGGTTAATCACCTTCATTTATATTTAACTCTCGAGCATTCAAGAAATCATCATGATACAAGGCACTTTATATATTGTTTCTGCACCAAGCGGCGCAGGTAAATCCAGCCTCATTCAGGCGTTGCTGAAAACACAACCGTTGTATGACACTCAAGTCTCTGTTTCTCA
Organism: Providencia manganoxydans; assembly: GCF_016618195.1. NCBI lineage: Bacteria > Pseudomonadati > Pseudomonadota > Gammaproteobacteria > Enterobacterales > Morganellaceae > Providencia > Providencia manganoxydans. The sequence continues at coordinate 391,613 of NZ_CP067099.1, read as the reverse complement.
TACAACAAGACCCGCACGCCCTGGTGAAGTACATGGTGAACATTATTTCTTTGTTTCTGAAGCTGACTTTTTAGCCATGGTAGAGAAAAATGAGTTCTTAGAACATGCCTGCGTTTTCGGTAATTACTATGGAACTTCACGACCTATTATTGAAGAAGTGCTCAAAAGCGGAGTCGATGTTTTTCTTGATATCGATTGGCAAGGCGCACAACAGATCCGTACAGCAATGCCTGAAGCACGTAGTATTTTTATACTACCACCATCAAAAGATGAGCTTTATCGGCGTCTACGCGGTCGTGGCCAAGATAGTGATGAAGTTATTGAAAAGCGTATGTCGCAAGCCGTTGGTGAAATCGAACATTACAATGAGTATGACTATCTGATTGTCAATGATGATTTCAACACCGCATTAAGCGATTTGCAGGCAATCATTCGTACCGAGCGTCTAAGATTAGCCCGTCAAGTTCAACGACATGATGCTTTAATCAGCAAATTGCTGGCAGACTGAGAATAGTTTCAGTATCATATCAGGTCATTTTTTTATTTCTTTTGGAGTAGCACACTTATGGCACGCGTAACTGTTCAAGACGCAGTAGAAAAAATTGGTAACCGCTTTGACCTCGTACTGGTCGCGGCTCGCAGAGCTCGTCAGTTACAAGCAGGTGGTAAAGATCCTTTAGTTCCTGAAGAAAACGATAAATTCACTGTTATCGCTCTACGCGAAATAGAAGAAGGTTTAATCAACGGTCACATACTGGATGTACGTGAACGTCAAGAACAGCAAGAGCAAGAAGCGGCTGAAATGCAAGCAGTTTCTGCTATCGCTGAAGGTCGTCGCTAATTACTAAGGTGGGTCTGCCTTGTATCTGTTTGAGAGCCTAAATCAAGTAATTCAGAAGTATCTTCCTAAGGAACAGATTGAATTACTGAAAAAAGCCTATGTTGTTGCACGGGATGCCCATGAAGGACAAACCCGTTCGAGTGGTGAGCCATATATTACTCATCCAGTTGCTGTAGCTTGCATCCTTGCTCAAATGCGCTTGGATCATGAAACACTTATGGCGGCGCTACTTCATGATGTGATTGAAGATACTCCAGCGACATTTCAGGACATAGAAGAGCTATTTGGCACCACTGTTGCGGGCCTCGTTGAAGGTGTCTCTAAACTAGATAAACTCAACTTTCGCGACAAAAAAGAAGCTCAAGCAGAAAACTTCCGCAAAATGATCATGGCGATGGTTAAAGACATTCGCGTCATTTTGATAAAACTGGCAGACCGCACTCATAATATGCGAACGCTTGGCTCCTTAAGGCCAGATAAGCGTCGACGCATTGCAAGAGAAACCTTAGAAATTTACAGCCCTCTAGCGCATCGTTTAGGTATCCACCACATCAAAACAGAGCTTGAAGAGCTCGGTTTTGAGGCGCTATATCCAAACCGTTATCGTGTTATCAAAGAAGTGGTTAAAGCCGCTCGTGGTAACCGTAAAGAAATGATCCAAAAAATCCTTTCTGAGATCGACGGACGCCTCACCGAGGCGGGTGTCCCCTGTCGAGTCAGTGGACGCGAGAAACACCTTTACTCTATCTATCGCAAAATGCATCTTAAAGAGCAGCGTTTCCATTCAATTATGGATATCTATGCCTTCAGGGTGATCGTGAAGGATGTGGATACCTGCTACCGTGTGTTAGGGCAGATGCACAATCTATACAAGCCACGTCCTGGCCGTATCAAAGATTATATTGCCATCCCTAAAGCTAACGGCTATCAATCATTGCATACCTCATTGATTGGTCCACATGGTGTCCCTGTCGAGGTACAAATTCGTACTGAAGATATGGATCAAATGGCTGAAATGGGGGTCGCTGCGCACTGGGCATATAAAGAGCAAGGCGAGCAAGGCACAACGGCACAAGTTCGTGCACAACGTTGGATGCAAAGCCTACTTGAATTGCAACAGAGCGCAGGCAGCTCTTTTGAATTTATCGAAAGCGTTAAATCTGATTTATTCCCTGACGAAATCTATGTATTCACACCAGAAGGCCGAATTGTTGAGCTACCAACAGGTGCGACACCTGTAGATTTCGCTTATGCCGTCCATACTGATATTGGCCATGCTTGTGTTGGGGCACGGGTTGATCGCCAACCTTATCCGCTGTCTCAATCGCTCACTAGTGGCCAAACCGTTGAAATAATTACGGCTCCAGGTGCAAGGCCAAATGCTGCTTGGCTAAACTTTGTGGTCAGCTCAAAAGCACGTGCAAAAATTCGTCAGCTGTTAAAAAACCTTAAACGAGAAGACTCTATTAATTTAGGTCGCCGTTTATTAAATCATGCACTGGGTACAGGCAATAAACTCAGCGATGTGCCGCAAGCGAATATTGACCTTGAATTGGCACGCATGAAACTGAATTCAATTGATGACTTACTCGCAGAAATAGGTTTAGGTAATGCGATGAGTGTCGTGGTTGCGCGTAACTTGCAAAGCAACCCACAAGTCACGCCAGAAGACGAGCCAGCAGTTACCGCTCGCAATAAGCTGTCAATCAAAGGTGCTGATGGCGTTCTGATCACTTTTGCTAAGTGTTGCCGTCCTATCCCTGGTGACCCTATTATTGCTCATATCAGCCCAGGTAAAGGGTTAGTGATCCACCATGAATCATGCCGTAATATTCGAGGCTACCAAAAAGAGCCGGATAAATTTATGGCTGTAGAATGGGATACAGACACCAATACTGATTTTATCGCTGAAATCAAAGTCGATATGATTAACCACCAAGGTGCTCTGGCAAATTTAACCGCAGCCATCAATGATGCAAACTCTAGCATTCAAAGTATGAATACCGAAGAGAAAGATGGTCGTGTTTATTGTGCCTTTATCCGTTTAACAACTAAAAACCGCGTTCAATTAGCGAATGTGATGCGGAAAATCCGTATCATGCCTGACGTATTGCGTGTTAGTCGAAACCGTAATTAAAGATACCTGTAATTAACTATGAATGAACGCCGCTATCGCCGCATTTGCCAAATGATGGCGATGCGGCAACCAGATCTCACTCTTTGTCTCGAAGAAATCCATAAACCCCATAATGTTTCAGCTATCGTGCGCAGCGCAGATGCTGTTGGGATCCATCAAATTCATGCGATTTGGCCCGACCAACAAGTTAAACTTTCTGTCTCTTCTGCTGCTGGCAGCAACAGTTGGGTAAAAGTGATCCCTCATGTCTCAACAGAAGACGCCATTTCACAGATAAAATCACAAGGAATGCAAGTTCTGGTTACGAATCTATCAGAGCATGCTGTCGATTTTCGTGAAATTGATTATACACAACCAACCTGTATTATGATGGGGCAAGAAAAAAAAGGCATCTCGACTAAAGCCCTTGAACTCGCAGATCAGCATATCATCATACCGATGGTTGGCATGGTGCAATCACTCAATGTCTCTGTCGCATCAGCACTGATCCTCTATGAGGCACAGCGCCAACGTCAATTAGCCGGTATGTATGATAGGGAAGACAGTTTACTTTCTGCTCAAGAGCAACAAGAATGGTTATTTGAAGGCGGTTACCCTGTTCTTGCAGAAGTTGCTAGGCGCAAAGGTCTGCCTCGACCTTATATTAATCACCAAGGACAAATCGAAGCTGAAGAGTCTTGGTGGGCACAAATGCAACTAACCGAAAAAATGAGAAAGAAATCATTGTATTCTAAATAATTTGAGATATTGCTAAACCACAAGAGAGCCAGTCGCTGGGCTGTTGACCTTTTTAGTTGTCAAAATCTTAGTTGTAAAAATCAGCATCGAAGATCCCCAGTAGTATAGAAACACGGTGATGAATAACGAATGTATACAGTTACCATATGAAAGACGCAGCAACTTGACGTATGACGAAAATAGGTTAAAGGAGAGCCAATGAATAGCGGGCTGCTTGATACAATTTCACTGACCACTTTACATGGTGTAGGTGCCAGCCAATCAGAAAAATTAAGTAAAATTGGCCTCAATACTGTTCAAGATTTACTGTTACATCTCCCTTTACGTTACGAAGATCATACTCGCCTCTACCAAATTCGTGATCTACTACCGGGTACCACCGCAACCATTGTCGGGGAAGTACTACAAACGAAAGTCGTGTTTGGTCGTAAACGTATGCTGACCTGCTTAATTAGCGATGGAACCGGTAATTTAACCCTACGTTTTTTCAATTTTTCGGCAGCAATGAAAAATAGCCTTGCTGAAGGTCGTCATGTTATCGCTTATGGCGAGGTTCGCCGTGGTAATTCAGGACCAGAAATCATTCACCCCGAATACAAAGTATCCCAAGATACGACGAATATCGCGCTACAAGAGTACCTAACCCCTGTGTATCCCACCACTGATGGGGTAAGGCAGGCAACACTCAGAAAGTTGATTGAGCAAGCTTTAGTGCTGCTAGAAAGCGGACAACTAAAAGAGTTACTCCCCGAAGAACTTAGTCGAGGCTTAATTAGCCTTCCTGATGCAATCCGCCTATTACATACACCACCAGCTAATGTCGCTTTAAGTGAATTAGAAAAAGGCCAACATCCAGCCCAAAAGCGTTTGATATTGGAAGAGCTCCTTGCTCATCACTTAAGTATGTTAGCCATTCGTGCTGGTAATCAACGATTGTATGCTCAGCCTATGCCTACAACAGCGCAATTAAAACCACAATTTTTATCGCAACTGCCTTTTTCTCCGACCAATGCGCAAACTCGAGTGGTTGCTGAGATAGAGCAAGATCTCGCGAAAGATGTACCGATGATGCGTTTAATTCAAGGTAATGTTGGCTCAGGTAAAACGCTTGTCGCGGCTCTCGCTGCGTTATCTGCGATTGAAAATGGTAAACAAGTGGCCTTAATGGCACCCACTGAGATTTTAGCTGAACAGCACGCAAATAATTTCAAACAGTGGTTTGAGCCATTAGGGATCAAAGTTGGCTGGTTGGTTGGCAAGCAAAAAGGCAAGGCACGCCAACAACAGCAGGATGCTATCGCCAGCGGTGAAGTGAGTATGGTTATCGGTACCCATGCCCTTTTTCAAGAACATGTCGTTTTTCAGGCATTGGGGCTAGTTATTATTGATGAGCAACATCGTTTTGGTGTACATCAACGCCTTGCCTTACGTGAAAAAGGTGAGTTGCAAGGGTTTCATCCACATCAATTAATCATGACAGCAACCCCCATTCCACGCACACTGGCGATGACAGCCTATGCTGATATGGATACTTCAGTTATTGATGAATTACCACCGGGCAGAACCCCTGTCACGACCGTTGCTATCCCTGATACACGGCGTAACGATATTATTGAGCGAGTTAGGCAGGCTTGTATTGATGAAGGTAGGCAAGCTTATTGGGTATGTACTTTAATTGATGATTCAGAGGTACTTGAAGCACAAGCAGCACAAGTAACCAGTGAAGAACTGGCTCTCGCACTTCCTGAATTAAACGTTGGGTTGGTACACGGCCGAATGAAGCCAGCTGAAAAACAAAGCATTATGGCCGCGTTTAAAAATAATGAAATTCAGCTACTGGTCGCAACTACCGTTATCGAAGTTGGTGTTGATGTACCTAATGCAAGCTTAATGATCATTGATAACCCTGAACGACTAGGGCTTGCTCAATTACACCAATTAAGAGGGCGCGTAGGCCGAGGCGCCATCGCTTCTCACTGTGTACTCCTTTATAAAACACCATTAACACATACCGCCAAACAACGTTTGCAGGTGTTACGTGACAGCAACGATGGTTTCGTGATTGCTCAAAAAGATCTGGAAATCAGAGGACCGGGAGAGTTATTAGGTACTCGCCAGACAGGCAACGCCGAATTTAAAGTGGCGGATTTGCTGCGAGATCAACACATGTTGCCAGAAGTGCAACGTGTCGCACGCCATATTCAGCAGCACTACCCAGAAAATGCTAAATTGCTGATTGAAAGATGGCTACCTGAACGCGAGCAATATAGCCAAGCTTAATTTAATTATCGTTCTATAAATACCTTAGTGTTTTTGGTAAAAATTAAAGTACACAACCAAAAGAGATAGTGGAACATGAAGATACAAATCTTAATTGGTAGTGTCCGGCAAACCCGAATAGGCCCTCAGATAGCGCGCTGGGTTAAGGATATTACTGAAAAAAAATTCCTTACAGAAATCGTTGATCTTAAAGATTGGCATTTACCGATGGATGATGAACCCTATCTTCCTGCTGAAGGAATATATACCCAAGAACATACAATTGCTTGGAGCAACAAAATTTCTGAGGCTGATGCTTATATTTTTGTTTTTCCACAATATAACTGGGGATATCCAGCGGCATTAAAAAATGCGATAGATCATTTGTATAAAGAGTGGGACAACAAACCCGCCTTAATGGTTAGTTATGCAAATCGAGGTGGAGGAAAAGCCGCAGAGCAATTGCAACAAGTTTTACAAGGAATTCATATGCGTATTACGGAAACTAACTTAGAAATTAAACTATCCGACGTTAATTTCTCACCTTCCGATAGTGATACCGACTATCCCGAGTCACTCTATCATTATGAAGATGAACTGGTTTCAGCACTCAATCAGCTGAACTTGTTATACCGATCACGCTAACCGCTTAATAATACTTCCTATAAACGAAAATTGCCGTGAACTATATTCACGGCAATACCTGCTATTTATATGATTTATAATTAGTTAACTAACCACTGAAGGGAATACAGGTAACATTAAGTACAGCTTAATCACAATCGCATTGACGATATCAATAAAGAATGCGCCAACCATTGGGACAACTAAGAATGCAAGATGTGATGGACCAAATCTATCTGTCACAGCCTGCATGTTTGCAATCGCGGTTGGTGTTGCACCTAAACCGAAGCCACAATGCCCTGCCGCTAATATCGCCGCATCATAGTTTTTACCCATGACTCGGAAAGTGACAAAAATCGCATAACCCGCCATAACACAAGCTTGAACGACTAAAATGATCAGCATTGGGATAGCTAAGGAAGCTAGCTCCCAAAGCTTCAAGCTCATCAGTGCCATCGCAAGAAATAGTGACAGACTGACGTTACCTAAAACAGAAACCGCACGGTCAAACACGCGGTAGAAACCAGCTAAAGATAGGCTGTTACTTAAGATCACACCGACAAACAGCACACAGACAAATTTAGGCAGTGCATACGCGGTACCAGATAATAGTGATTCAATGTAGCTACCCGCCATCAAACAAATTGCAATCATAGCAATGGTTTCAATCAATACCATTGATGTGATCATACGACCTGATTGTGGTTTCTCAAATGCTGTTGGTACATCTTTATCATCATTCGCTGTACCCGGTGTTGGGATGTTACGAATGAGAAAACGTGCAACAGGACCACCGATTAAGCCACCGAGGACCAATCCAAACGTTGCACACGCCATGGCAACTTCTGTTGCACTTTGAAAACCGTAGCTGTCTGTAAATATTTTACCCCAAGCTGCACCTGTACCGTGCCCACCCGATAAGGTGATAGAGCCAGCAAGAAGTCCCATAAGAGGGTCAAGACCCAATAATTTGGCTAAGGCGATACCGACAGTATTTTGTACTAACAGTAACCCTACAACCACAAAAATAAAGATAAACAGTGCCTTACCACCGGCTTTCAAACTGGCTAAGTTTGCGTTTAAACCAATTGTCGCAAAGAATGCCAACATCATTGGCTCTTGTAATGACAAGTCAAATGACAGGCTCCAATCAAATACTTGTTTAATCACCAGTAAACTAAAAGCCACTAATAATCCGCCTGCAACAGGCTCTGGGATAGTATATTTTTCGAGGAAAGGAACTGATTTTACAAGTTTACGTCCGAGCAATAGCACAAGCGTAGCCGCCACCAGCGTACCGTAGACATCGAGATGATACATTTACGTACCTCGTCTGTTGTTAATATTATTCAAATTTATTTAAAACCAATTAGACGTTAATTTCATCCTTAAAACGCCAAAAGCAGGTACCCGAATTAGAAAAAAAATCGGAGATAAACACAAGTTAAAACATATAAAAATGTGAAGTTACTTATCTATATATGGATAAATATTTTTCACGCAAACGATTGCTTTTTAAATTACTCGCTTTACAATACTTTTTTTGTTGGTAGAGAACTAAAAAATGAACCCCGAAGCATCCGAAAAATCCGCCGTTGACGTAACGGCAAAAAGTGAGCTCATTTATCGTTTAGAAGATAGACCACCGCTACCCCAAGCCTTGTTTGCAGCAGGTCAGCACCTTCTTGCCATGTTTGTTGCCGTGATCACCCCTGCTATGTTGATTTGCCAATCATTAGGGCTGCCAGCTCACGACACACAACGCATTATTAGCATGTCACTGTTTGCTTCTGGTATTGCTTCTTTGATCCAAATTCGCGCTTGGGGGCCTATTGGTTCGGGTCTGTTGTCAATACAAGGCACCAGTTTCAACTTTGTTGCACCTTTAATTATGGGCGGTGTTGCACTCAAACAAGGTGGCGCAGATATTCCCTCCATGATGGCTGCACTATTTGGTACCTTACTGGTTGCAGCGCTGACTGAAGTGGTTCTCTCTCGCTTTTTACATTTAGCACGCCGAGTGATCACCCCATTGGTTTCAGGGGTCGTTGTCATGATCATTGGACTATCACTTATCCAAGTAGGATTAACCTCTATTGGCGGTGGTCATAGCGCAATCGCTGACAATACTTTCGGCTCCCCTGATTATTTGATCTTAGCCGGTATTGTATTAGTCGTTATTATCTTACTCAATCGTCAAAAAAACCCGTATTTACGCGTTGCTTCGTTAGTCATTGCAATGGCGGTTGGTTACCTTGCCGCTTGGTGGATGGATATGTTACCGACCTCACAACCAAGCGATGCAGAGCAATCAATGGTGACAATCCCTGAACCTTTCTATTATGGTTTGTCCTTTGACTGGAATTTGCTGATACCGTTGATGCTAATTTTTATGGTCACTTCTTTAGAAACCATTGGTGATATCACAGCGACCTCTGATGTTTCAGAACAGCCTGTGCGTGGTCCAATCTACATGAAACGCATTAAAGGCGGCGTATTGGCCAATGGGCTGAATTCAATGGTTTCCGCTGTGTTTAACACCTTCCCAAATTCTTGTTTTGGACAAAACAACGGCGTTATTCAGCTTACAGGAGTCGCGAGTCGTTACGTAGGCTACATCGTTGCATTGATGTTAGTTTTACTTGGCTTATTCCCTGCGGTAGCAGGTTTTGTCCAACAAATTCCTGAACCTGTGCTCGGTGGAGCAACAATTGTTATGTTTGGTACTATTGCCGCATCTGGTGTACGCATTGTCTCACGCGAGCCATTAAATCGCCGAGCGATTATGATAATTGCACTATCACTTGCTGTTGGTATGGGGGTTTCACAACAACCTTTAATTTTGCAATTTGCACCTGATTGGCTGAAAACACTGTTTTCTTCTGGTATTGCAGCGGGTGGTTTAACCGCAATTGTACTGAATTTAATTTTTCCTCACGAAAAATAACCTCTTGTTCACCGCCAGAGTTGTATACACATACACTGGCGGTTATTCTGTACTCTACCTTGAAACTGATATATGGAAATGGAGAGGCAGATAAACTATGAGGTGGTTAACCAAGTTCATCACTGCACTTATACTGCTATTATTACTCGTGATTATTATCACTTACGCAGGGTTGCAGACACGCTGGGGCGCATCCTACGCCAGCCAATTTTTAAGTAAATTCACCAATTATGATATTGATGTTGGGATCATGGGTCATGAATTTTCCAACGCTGGTGAATTCATTTTTCAAGATGTCAAACTCACTTCACGCAATCAAGATCTCGCATTAGATGCAAAACAAGTCGTTGTCGAAATCAATTGGCGTAACCTGTTTAGTGGTACTGCAATTCGCCGCTTAGTGATCACACAAGGTAATTTAATTGCCGCAACCTCAGAGTCTCCTACCCCAATTCCTTTAAGTGCCAATATATTACAGTTTGAAAATAGCAGTATTCAATTAAGCCAAGGGACTAACAAAATCCAAGTGTCTGGATTTACAGGCGGCATCACTCCATGGGCTCCAAGCACCAATTATCCATTTGGTCATGGCGATTTCCGTTTTACAACCAAACAATTAAACATCAATGAGTTACCCCTAAAAAATGTCGCAATCACGGGTAAACTACAAGAAAATCTCACCGAGTTTACTGATGCAAATGGTTATTTGAATAATGGTTACATCAAAGGCTCAGGGAAAAAATTAGCTGATGGTTCTATCACGGTTGATTCGTTAGTCATGGACAAAGTAGGTTGGCAAAATAGCATTCCTTTTGCCTCATTAGGCGATGCGATTGATAGCGATCAGCCGATTTCACTCAAAAAAGTCGCACTCACCAATGTTGATCTGCAAGGTAAAGATTGGGCAGTTTCTGGCCTTAACGCTGAAATAGACCACCTTGATTGGGTTAGAGGTAGCTGGAGCACCCCAGAAAGCCATATAAATTTTAGCCTTAATCAATTAGTCATTAATGATCAGCAGCTTGATACGCTGATTGGTGATATCAAGATCCAAGGCGATAACCTAAATATAGAAAAGCTCTCAGGTTATTACTACAAAGGTGTATTTAGCCTGAACGCTATCTGGCAGCGTAATGATAGAACCTTAACTATCAATGAAGGAAAACTTGCCGGTATTTTGTATACCTTACCTGAAACATGGCTAAACTTTTTCAGCCAACCATCACCACAATGGCTATCAGGCTTAACGATCAAACAATTCGCCTTGTCTCAATCTTTATTAATGAATATTGATGCCAGTTTCCCATTTGAATTTACTGCACTTAGCGGCAATATCGAAAACGTCAGTCTCATTAAACAAAAACAATGGGGGGTTTGGAGCGGTAAAGCCTCATTTAATGCAGACAGCGGTACCATCAACCAAGTTATGGTACGCCGGCCTTATATGGATTTACGTCAAAGTGGTCAATCTTCCGCTGCCGCTTCATTAACGGCCAGTACAGATAGCGGAATTGTAAAACTGGGGCTATTAGTGAAGCAATCGCCTCAGAAAACCCCTTTCTTACTACGTGCATCTGGTACTAATATCTCTCTCTCTGCGTTGAATCAGTGGGGCTGGCAGGGTTTCCCACCACTTGTAATTGGCGATTTTGATACCACACTGCAAGGTGATCTATTCGCCCCATCGGTAGAGAAAAGCCTTAACGGTGAGTTAGTCGCAACACCACTACAAGGGAAACAAATGTACCGAACAGTGGTTAACGGAGTCATCACATCGTCAGTGGAAAGTGATGCACCGCCAGTAGAATCGCAGCCTATACCCGAAACGTCACCAACGTATCAGTTACCCACAAGTGAACAGCTACCTGCGCTGATCACCCAGTAAAAAACAGTAGGCCAGTGTAATCACTGGCCTACTGAGGTTGCTAACGAAGCGAAATAAAATCGGGTTATCAGCCGAAAATCAATGAATTGATTTTCCTCGTTTATCTCATAATCCCGAACGATTACCGCCGAAAATACTTTCCTATTAGCTTGCTTTCATTCGTTTTTCAACGGGTAATACCATGTATACGCCGCTAAAAACAGCACCAACCTCATTGTTTGCTCCGCTGACCATCACTTCAAGCTTAACCCTAGCCTTACTCCCTCTGGCAAGGCGATCAAGATCACCGCTCATATGTGACATATCAGCGACAGCTGTTGGTCTGCCACTAACAGGCTTGCTATAACGGACATTTGCATCCACTAAAACAATATCACCACCCAATTGATGCTCCTGCATCAATAGCCAAATCAATCCCCAGCCCGTTAGGGTAGCAAGAGAGAATTGGCTACCTGCGAAAATCGTTTCATGGGGATTTTTATTACCCGCTTCAGGCATCGTGGTAATAAATTTTTGCCCTGTGTATTGTTCAACCCGCACCCCCATTTTTTCGCTCAATGGGATATATTTGTACCAAGCTTGTTGTAGCTCACCACACCAATCAGGGCGATGAAGGATTTGATCGAGTGTTTCTATAGGTTTGATCATTAAATAATGACGCACAGGTGTTTTCAATTCACCCGCAATCAGGCCGCGGCTTTCAAAGCCAATTTTCTTAAAGAAGGGAACCGCTTCTTCACGAACGCTTGAGACAATTCGTTTAACACTTTCTTGGCGTGCGATGGACTCCAAAGCCATTAAAATTAGCTTTCCCAGCCCTTTTCCTTGCATGACAGGATTAACAGCTAAGAAACGAATAGCTCCCTCATTATCTGCATTGATGTATAAACGACCTATTGCTAAGATGCGATTTTTATCATCAACCACCATCTGATGGTGCGCTGTTAAGTCATAACCGTCTTTTTCGGAACCAAGGGGCTGATTAAAGGGTTTACGTAACATCTCCCAGCGAAACTGGTAGTAAGCGTCAAATTCAGCATCGTCTTTAGGTGCGCGCAGATGGTACATCGTCTCCCCCTTTAGTAATCAAATTAGACTTGCAACCAGAAAGTCACTGGCCCGTCATTGGTTAGACTGACTTGCATATCTGCGGCAAATTGTCCGGTTTCAGTGATAACACCTTGTTGACGGCTTTGCTCTACAAAGTATTGATATAGTTGGTCTGCTCGTGTAGGCTCTGCCCCCCCAGAAAAGCTGGGTCTCATCCCTTTTTTGGTATCTGCCGCCAATGTAAATTGGGAAACAACGAGTAAACTGCCACCTGCCTGTTGAACATTCAGGTTCATTTTTCCCTGTTCGTCACTAAAAATTCGATAACCAAGTACTTTTTCACACAACCGTTTCGCTTTTTGTTCGTCGTCGTCTTTTTCAACACCAAGTAGAACTAATAACCCAGAATTGATTTGACCAACCACTTGCTCATCAACAACCACCGCTGCGTGAGTGACTCTCTGTATTAATGCAATCATGGTAACTCTGTCAAAAAATGGAGTAACTTCTTATATTCGCCATCCTTCAAGTTGCAGCGCTTTACGCTGAGGTATGGTGACTACACTCACTCACACCCGTCACACAGTTATCTATGCGCCGGGTGACTCATTGACTTGTCACCTAACTACACCTTGAATTATGTAGAGTATAGGCTGCTGCTCCACGGTGATATGGCGCAATTATTCGACTTCAGCATTGAAGTCATAAGTACGGAAGTATTCAGGTACAGTGTCTTTGTTAACAACATGAATACCTTTAATGCCTAATGCCTCTGCGGCTTGAATATTGGCTTCAACGTCATCAAAGAATATGGCGTCAGCAGCATCAAACTCTTCAGATTCCAAAACATATTTATAAATTTCCGGATCGGGTTTACGCATACCCAAATCTTGAGAGAGATAGAGAAAATCAGAGGAAGCTGCAATTTCAGGATAGTGCTCAGGCCAGTAATCTAGGTGCAGGCGATTGGTATTAGATAGCACTACCACACGATGCCCTTGCTCACGCAGGCGCGCCATAATATCGATGACTTCAGGTCTTACTGCCATAAAGATCGCGTGCCAACCTTCAGCAAACTCTTCAAAACTGAGTGTAATATTCAGCTCTTCACAAAGTAGCTCGGCAAATTCGATATCTGAGATCTTGCCACACTCATGTTGTTGGAAGACATTCCCAAAAGTAAACCGTGATTTGATTTCTTCAGATGGCGTACCGCTCAACTCTGACCATTTATCAAAAACACGATTAAAGTCGATATCAATAATCACATTACCCATATCGAAAATATACAGCATACCGTTTCCTCTTAGTTGTTAACTAAATTCACTTTAATCATTATTCATACAGCTGAACAGCACTAATTACAGATTATGTGTGTTTTTTTATTAATCACTATGTTAGCGCTGCCAATCACAGCAATATAAAACCCAAGAACCTAGCCTGATACGCCCCAACAGGAGATAACGTATGGTCATGTCGTTATACTCATTCAAACGTGGAGCAAGGTAGCTTTTCAATGATAATTTACACGATGAAACGCGAACTGATATTTGACTATCTATTTTCTCTAACCTACTTATTTTACTAAAAAATGAGGACCATTAACCACTGAATCTCGAATAATCAATTCAGAGGTGTAGAGATTATCTTTGGAAAAATAGCCTCCGTCCAACATAGCTATCAAACGGTTTACTACATCATGGATCATCTCGCTAACGGGCTCTTTAACACTGGATAGTGCTGGATTCAAAAATGCGGAAGGCGGGATATTATCAAAGCCAATGATAGAAACATCCTGTGGAACACTTAAACCTGACTGATTTAACTGCTTCATAGCACCAATAGCCATATCGTCATTACTCGCCAGTACCGCGCTAAATTTACATTCAGTCGCGAGCAGTTTTTCAATGGCAGCAGCACCACTAGCAGATGTCCATTTACCGGATACAATCAAATCATCTTGTATCAGAAGCCCTGCATGTTCCAGAGCTTCTTTGTAACCGGACAATCGCTCTATTGCTGTAGGAGAGTCAAGAGCACCACAAATAAAAGCAATGTCATGATGTCCACGGTCAATTAAGTAGCGAGTCGCTGTGTAACTAGAACCTTTGTGGTCACAACAAACGCAATGGCTTTGGTGTTTACGCAACTTACGATTCATCACAATAATGGGTTGTTTATACTGTTCAATAAGCAAATCCATTTCATCCACACTCAAAAAACGTGGATAGATGATCACTGCATCACAACATAAATCGAGCAAAAACTGAACGGCTTCATGTTCCTCACGAGCGCTATGTTTACCATCAACAAGAATGATTTGACGCCCACTGGCTTCGAGTTGCAGTGCGGTTTGTGATAACAACTCACTGAAGTAATTGCCTCTATATAACGTATTTGTCACAACAAGGCCAATATAGCCGGACTTACTGGTTGCTAGATTACGCGCGATTAGATTTGGTCGATAACCAATTTCTTCAATCGCTTGATAAACCAAAATCTTAGTCGCTTCACTTACATAACCTTTCCCTGTCAGTACCCGTGAAACAGTGGCTTTCGACACACCTGCTTTTTTCGCTACTTCCTGCATTGTTGACATAAACAAATACTTCCTATGGCCTCTGCACTTTTAACTATTCTACACATTTTTATCCAACTGACGAAACGAGCTCCATTTTTTAATACAAATCACAAATTGGAAATAAATGAAAAATTTCCATTGCCATATTTAAATTATAAAAACATTATTTGTGGAACCGGTTACCTAAAAGATACAAATCATAATAAGAGCACCTTACTCATGAAAAATAATAATGTAGATATATCCCTACAGATCCTTGAGGCATTAGGGGGATCTAAAAATGTGGTAGCGGTAACTCACTGTATGACTCGTTTACGTTTCGTACTGCTCGAAGATAATGTGGTTGATACCGCAAAGTTAAAACTGATCTCTGGTGTGCTTGGTGTAGTAAAAAGTGAGCGACAATGCCAAGTCATAATCGGAAATACGGTTGCTAAAACCTATGCAGATGTATTAAAGCATTTAGATGAAAATGTTAAATCAGCAGCCGTATCGACCAGAAAAAATAAAATAACCTTGAAAAGCGTTTTTGCCGGAATTTTAGATGCCTTAATCGGCATTATGTCACCACTTATTCCAGCAATAATTGGCGGTTCAATGGTTAAACTACTCGCGATGACACTTGAAATGGCGGGTTGGTTAGACAAGACGTCTTCTACACTGATTATCCTTAATTTAATTGGTGATGGTGCATTTTTCTTCTTGCCTGTAATGGTGGCTGCTTCCGCGGCAAAAAAATTCAATACCAACATGTCGTTAGCAATTGCTATTGCTGGGATTTTAGTCCATCCCTCCTTTATCAGCCTAATGGAAAAGGCCGCTCAGGGGCAATCCGTTGACTTTATGGGAATACATCTCACGCCAATGAAGTATACCTATACGGTTATTCCTGTAATGGTAATGACATGGCTACTTTCCTATATTGAAAGAGGGATCGACCGTATTACACCAGCGGTGACAAAAAACTTCTTAAAACCGATGTTGATCATACTTGTTGCGGCTCCAATAGCGATCCTGCTAATCGGACCAATAGGGATTTGGATTGGTAGTGCCATTTCTTGGTTGATATATACCATACACGGGTATTTGGGCTGGCTAGCGATTGCCATCATGGGAGCTATATGGCCACTCTTAGTGATGACAGGTATGCACCGCGTATTTACCCCTACAATTATTCAAACCATCGCAGAGACGGGGAAAGAAGGCATTGTTATGCCGTCAGAGATTGGTGCCAACCTCTCTCTGGGTGGATGCTCTCTTGCAGTGGCTTTACGTACAAAAAACCCAGCGCTACGTCAAACAGCACTCGCTGCCGCTACGTCAGCAATTGTGGCAGGTATCTCTGAGCCCGCATTATACGGTGTAGTAATACGGCTTAAACGCCCTTTAATCGCATCGCTTATAAGTGGGTTTATCTGTGGTGCAGTCGCTGCTATCGGCGGATTAGCTAGCCATTCAATGGCTTCACCTGGCTTATTTACTAGCGTCCAATTTTTCGACCCGCTCAACCCAATCAGCATTGTTTGGGTTGTTGCCGTCATGATCCTCGCCATTGTGCTCTCATTTGTCATTACGCTTATTCTTGGTTTCAAAGATATTCCTATCGAAGAAGAACATAACGAACAGAGCAGTACAACAGGATCCGCAACACAAATTAATCTAGCGAAATAGTATTAATCAGCTGAGGTAGATATGACAAAGACAGTATTTCCAAAAGGCTTTCTGTGGGGAGGTGCAATAGCGGCTAATCAGGCTGAAGGAGCTTATCTGGAAGAGGGTAAAGGGCTGAGTACCGTGGATGTGATCCCCTATGGTGAAAAACGTCTTAATGTAAAATTAGGTTTAGATACGCGGTTCCAAGTGTATGATGATGAATATTATCCTAGTCATCAAGCAATTGATTTTTATCATCATTATAAAGAAGATATTGCTCTACTCGCTGAAATGGGGTTTACCGTATTTAGGACCTCAATTGCATGGAGCCGTATATTTCCGAAGGGTGATGAAAAAACACCAAATAAACAGGGACTCAAATTTTATCATGACCTGTTTACTGAATGTAAAAAATACAACATTGAACCATTGGTGACTTTATGTCATTTCGATGTACCAATGCATTTGGTTCGTGAATATGGTTCTTGGTACAACCGTAAAATGGTGGAGTTTTTTTGTCATTACGCTCGTACTTGCATCAAGGAATTTAACGGCTTAGTAAAGTATTGGTTAACCTTCAATGAAATCAATATCGTGCTGCATAGCCCATTCTCTGGCGCAGGGCTAGTATTCAAAGAAGGGGAAAATAAAGAGCAGGTGATATACCAAGCTGCACACCATGAGCTGATCGCTAGCGCATTGGTCACTAAAATCGCTCATGAAATAAACCCAGAAAATCAGATTGGTTGCATGCTAGCGGGTGGTAATTTCTATCCATATAGCTGTAAACCCGAGGACGTTTGGGCTGCACTGGAAAAAGATCGTGAAAATCTTTTTTTCATTGATGTTCAAGCACGAGGTGCTTATCCATCCTATGCGAAAAGAATGTTCCGAGAGAAAAATATCGAAATTATTACCGAGCCAGGCGACGATGAGATCCTTAAAAACACCGTAGATTTCGTTTCTTTCAGCTACTATGCTTCACGATGCGCTTCAGCAGAGATGAATAAAAATAATTTGAGTAAAGCTAATCTGGTTGAATCACTTCCAAATCCATACATTTCTACTAGCGAATGGGGCTGGAACATAGACCCACTAGGTCTGCGTATTACCATGAACACCCTATATGACCGCTATCAAAAACCGCTGTTTCTAGTAGAAAATGGGCTTGGAGCAAGAGACTTGATGAATGTTCAGGGTGTAGTTGACGATGATTATCGCATTAATTATTTACGTGCGCATATTAAAGAGATAGCAGAGTCGATTGAAGATGGCATTCCTATAATTGGATATATTTCATGGGGCTGTATTGATCTCGTTTCGGCATCTACTGGTGAAATGAGTAAGCGCTACGGTTTTATCTACGTTGACTTAGATGATAAAGGAAATGGTTCTCGGAAACGTACACCCAAAAAATCATTTCATTGGTATAAGCAGGTAATTGCCAGTAATGGCAGTAGCCTAGAGTAAGCCGCCAAACATGATATGTTTGCCAATAATTTGAAAGCGCCCAATTAGGGCGCTTTCTTAATAAAAACTAATAATAATTAGTCTTCTTTTGAACGACTTGCACGACGGCGATCGTTCTCTGTCAAGTGACGCTTACGCAGACGAATTGACTGTGGTGTAACTTCCACTAATTCATCATCATCAATAAACTCAAGTGCTTGTTCCAGAGTCATTTTGATTGGTGGTGACAAAGTGGTTGCTTCATCAGTACCTGATGCACGCATGTTAGTCAGTTTTTTACCTGTTAAGCAGTTAACTGTCAGGTCATTGGAACGTGAGTGAATACCAATGATTTGGCCTTCATACACTTCAGCACCATGGCCTAAGAACAATTTACCGCGATCTTGCAGGCTGTACAGAGCGTAAGCAACTGCTTTACCTTGACCATTTGAAATCAACACACCGTTTTGACGGCCACCGATTTCACCTGGGCGAACATCGTCATAGTGGCTGAATGTTGAATACAGTAGACCTGTACCTGAAGTCATTGTCATGAATTCAGTACGGAAGCCAATCAAACCACGGCTAGGGATGATATAGTCAAGACGTACGCGGCCTTTACCATCTGGCATCATGTCACGCAGATCACCTTTACGCTCACCCAATGCTTTCATAACGTCGCCTTGGTGCTGCTCTTCAACGTCTAAGGTGACTTGCTCAAATGGCTCTTGTTTACGTCCATCAACCTCACGGTAAATAACTTTAGGACGAGACACTGCCAACTCAAAACCTTCACGACGCATGTTTTCGATCAGAACAGATAAGTGTAGCTCACCACGACCAGAAACACGGAATGCATCAGGATCTTGAGTTTCTTCAACACGTAACGCTACGTTATGAACCAGTTCTTTGTTCAGACGGTCAAGGATCTGACGAGAAGTCACGTATTTACCTTCACGACCACAGAATGGTGAGGTGTTAACGCAATAGAACATGCTAACTGTTGGCTCATCAACTGCTAACGCAGGCAGTGCTTCAACATTACCAACGTTACAAATAGTGTCAGAAATATTCAGTTCACCCAAACCAGTTAGAGCAACAATGTCGCCAGCTTCTGCTTGTTGAGAATCGATACGCTCTAAACCTAAGTGAGTCAGAACTTTACCAATTTTACCGTTGCGAGTTTTACCTTCGCTATCAATCACAGTGACTTGTTGGTTAGGTTTCACAACACCACGTTTAATACGACCAATACCAATAACACCTAAGTAGCTATTGTAATCTAATTGGGAAACTTGCATCTGGAAAGGACCTTCCAGATCGACTTTTGGCGGCTCAACGTGTTCCACAATAGCTTCGTATAGTGGAGTCATGTCTTCTGCCATATCAGTGTGATCAAGACCCGCAATACCGTTTAATGCAGAGGCATAAACGATAGGGAAATCAAGTTGCTCATCCGTCGCACCTAAGTTAACGAATAAGTCGAATACTTGGTCAACAACCCAATCAGGGCGCGCACCAGGGCGGTCAACTTTGTTAATAACAACAATTGGACGCAGACCGTGGTCAAACGCTTTTTGCGTTACGAAGCGAGTTTGCGGCATTGGGCCGTCCATCGCATCAACCACCAGTAAAACACAGTCAACCATAGACATAACGCGCTCAACCTCACCACCGAAATCGGCGTGGCCTGGGGTGTCTACGATATTGATGTGATAACCATTCCATTGGATAGCGGTGTTTTTAGCAAGGATGGTAATACCACGCTCTTTCTCCAAGTCATTGGAGTCCATAACACGCTCATCGACAGTTTCACGTTCACCGAACGTGCCCGATTGCTGCAATAATTTACCAACCAGTGTTGTCTTGCCATGGTCAACGTGAGCGATGATGGCGATATTTCTTAAGTTTTGAATTGACAAGGATTTTTACCGTTTAATTGACAGGAAAGGAATATGCTTTATTAAGCCTATGTTTATTAGGAAGCATACTTTCTACGTTAATTTGCTGTTATTTTACACGTTTTTCCGCACAAGTGGAATAAATGTGAAACTCATCACTGTATAAAAAGTTTTTAACTAAAAAACATTCAGTTGCGTAACAAACGCGGAATATAGCAGAAAATAACTGGTATCAGTACTGATAAATCACAAAGTAACAGCATAATACGCTATATCGTCATGCTTATCAGCTAAAAAAAAGAATAAAAAATAGACTTTGTTTTTGAAAGTTTATTTTTCGACCCTTTTTGGACATTTAGATATATCTAAATTGACCAATTAGATATATCGGATTATATTTATCATAAATCAATTCGATATATCTAAATAAGGAGAATTATATGCGAATTCATTCTTGCCGTCATGTTTATCATTCACGCCATGAAGACGGACATGGTCACCAATGTTGTCATGGCGAAGGTCATGGACATGATGAAGGTCGTCATTGTCACGGCGAAGGTCGTGGACACGGTGAAGGTCGTCACTGTCACGGCGAAGGTCGTGGGCATGGTGAAGGTCGTCACTGTCACGGCGAAGGTCGTGGGCATGGTGAAGGTCGCCGTAAAGCTCGTGGACTACGCCGTTTATTCGATCACGGTGATTTACACATTATGGTACTTTCGTTGGTCGCTAAAAAACCAAGCTATGGTTACGAAATCATTAAAGATATTCAAGAAGCTTCTAGTGGTCTTTATGTCCCAAGCCCTGGTGTCATTTACCCTACTCTCACGTTACTTGAAGAACAAGGTTTTCTTGAATCAGAAATCGTAGAGCGTAATCGTAAAAGCTTTAAGATCACCGCTGAAGGTGCTGAGCACTTACAGCTTAACCAAGAAACGGAAGCAACAATTTTTCGTAAACTCGCAAAAGCACGTGATATGCAACACGGCGGCAATTTAGCTGAGGATATCGAAATGGCGGTTCATCGTTTCAAAGCACTATTACGCCATAAAATGGTACTCAAGCAGCTAAATGAAACACAAACTCGCCAAATAGCCCAGATCATTAATGATGCTGTACAACAGATAGAGCAAGTCAATACTCTGCTCACCGACCATGATGTTGAATAGCTATATTATTACCCTGACTATCAGCCTTGTATCTACCATATAGCAATACAAGGCTGGTCATTTCTATTTATAGCTTAGAGGCTTCGCAGCCCAATAACCCATTCTCTTTTACAGTTTCATTCATTAACTCAGGTGAGCTAATTTTTTGTATAAAATCAAATGTGTTCTTCTTCGAAGCATCAATCACCGAGCGATGAGTCTGCCCTGCATATTCTTTATATAATACGTTATTGCCGCTGTTGCACAGTGCCTGCATCATCTGTTTCGTTGTTTCTGGTGTGACTGTTGTTTTATCTTCTGAGCCTTGGATGAGTAAAACCGGCACATTTAATTTTAAGGAGGATGGATCTTGTGCTAATAAAAACCGTTTAACCTTATCCAAATCCGCACCCTCTTTTAAGTATTTACCCTGAGGCAATGGTTTTAATGCAGCCAACTCCCCTACACACATGTGTTGCGCCGCATCAAACTGAGGCAATATCGAGTTATCTGCAAGCTTATTAATGTCTATTGATGGGTCTGTCGCCTTCGCACCAAGCACAGTGACAGCAATAAAGAATTGTGCCTCTTTAGGCGCAGAGCCCTCTGCAACTGACTCAATAAACTTGAGTACTCCAGGCCCGACTGGTGCAAGCGCTACAGCACCTTTTAGCGGGTATTTTTCATTTGGTGGTAAACTTGCAGTCCACAATACAGCACCACCACCTAAACTATGTCCAACTGCCACCCATTCATTTGCCAAATTTTCAGGAAGTTGATGAGCCGCAGAAACGATGTCTGCAATATTATTCGCATTGCTTTGCCCATTCAGCTCTAAACGCGGACCATCAGCCCCCCACCTAGCATAATCAGTACGCAGTACAGCATAGCCATGTGCCAACGCTGTATTCAAATAAGCATCTCTATCAGGGTTATTATCTAGCGAAGGCGAGCACTGTGGGGCGACACCTGTTGTCCCATTTCCCCAGCTCAGAACAGGATAACCCTTTTCAGGTGCGGTGCCTTTCGGTATCGCAATGCGGCCAAAAACGGTAACAAGCTCATTATTTGGTGACGTGGAAAGATAAGAAATAAGATATTCTTTTTCTGCGTTCTCATAGCGGGTGCCTGAATCTAATAAGCGGCTAGTTAATAACTGCCCTGCCTTTAAATTATCCGAAACAGCAGGAACTGCATATAGACAAGCAAGCATCAGTCCTAAGAATAAGAACAATTTCGATTTAATGTGCTGATAGATGCCATTTAGCATTATATGTTCTCTTTAAGTGAATTAAATTTAGCCGTTTTAAGTTTTCTCCTATACGACCTATGATTGTAATTTAATGATATAATTACATTTACTGTAGCTTTGCTATTTTTATCAACGAGGCTCCTACAAACGAACAAAAAATAGCCACCCCAAAGTTAACATTTAATTAACAATTATTTCAACCTACAGGTGTCACATAAAAAGATTTTTTATTTGGTGAGCGATAAACTATCAAATACATCATTAAATGACTAAATCAATACGTTTTAGGCTAGATATTTTTATTCTTTTTTGTTTATACACTTAATTGAAAAATATAAGATAAATCAAATTATATATTCGGAAGAGCCTATGTTTTCTATAAAAAAAAATTCAACTCTTTTTTTGATATCGTTGATGTTAGTGATGAGTACTCAATCTTATGCTTCTAACACAGATGCCAGTATAAAAATAATAAAATCCTCTCTCTCAAGCTTTCAATTATATATTGGAAATTATTATCTTGTTAAAAATCACTATTACTCTAAAAAATATTATTTATTATCAGCCGAAAATGGAAATTCCGAAGCTCAAACAACTGTAGGTGATCTTTATATAAAAGGAGAGTTATTTGCCACTGATTATAAAAAAGCCATGAAATGGCTAATGAAGGCATCTGAAAGTAATAATCCTAAAGCTCAAGCCTATATTGGTTACTTGTATAGTCAAGGTTTAGGCGTTGAAAAAAATTATGATAATGCATTAAAATGGTATTTAAAATCGGCAAAACAAGATTTTGGATTAGCGCAAAATAATATCGGCTCTTTATACTATGATGGTAATGGAGTACAACAAGACTACCAAGCGGCAATGGAATGGTATCAAAAAGCAGAAAAAAATGGCTATACAAGTTCAGCAAATAACATAGCCTATCTCTATCAACACGGTTTAGGCGTAGATATTGATTACAAAAAGGCGATGGAATGGTATTTAAAATCCGCATCTAAAAATGATGCTGGTGCTATGTATAATATTGGTTACCTATATGAAAAAGGGCTTGGCGTACCTGTAGATATCGAAAAAGCTAAAGAGTGGTATGATAAAGCTTATTCATTAGGATTGGATATCGCTAGATCCAGACTAAATTTATTAAAAATAAAAACACAAAATAAGCATGATAGTTGAATCATATTTAATATGTTTTTTATAGAAATAAAAATGATTACCTAATGAGTAAAATAACAATTTAATTATCGCTTAATAATCAATCCTAGAATAACTAACATACTTACATCTTATTTAATAAATACATTCACTCAAAATAGACGATTGTTAAGTGATTAAACGCTTTATATGCACTATAAATGTTCCCCTTACATGATTGCGCACCAAATTGGTGCAATAAAAACCACAAAACGCACCAAATCGGTGCAATAAGCCCCATTTATTATCTGACTCATTTGCCATAACCTTGTAATACCCAGTATTCCCGCGATTTTAAAAAGTTGGCATGGTTTTCGCTTATACTTATTAGTGAGAAAGTTACATCTTAAATAATTAAAGCTGAAAAGCCCAAAAATAACTGCACAAAGTAACACCATTATATACTCTAAATAATTCGAGGTGCAGCTAGGCGACAAGTGAATGAGTCGCTAGGAGCATACATAAGTCTGTGACTGGCGCGCGAATGAGCGTAACTCAACAACGCTGCAACTTGAAGTATGACGAGTATATGTGGTTATTTTGCAGACCCCGACCTGACCAGGAGAGCCGACGATGTCCGCAGAACACGTTTTATCGCTGATAGAAGAGCACAAAGTAAAATTTATCGATTTGCGTTTTACTGATACAAAAGGTAAAGAGCAACATATCACCATCCCTGCTCACCAAGTCAACGAAGATTTCTTTGAAGAAGGTAAAATGTTTGATGGTTCATCAATTGGTGGCTGGAAAGGCATCAACGAATCTGACATGGTACTGATGCCAGATCCATCAACAGCGATGCTTGACCCGTTCTTCGCTGATCCTACACTAATTATTCGCTGTGACATTCTTGAGCCGGGCACCATGCAAGGCTATGACCGCGACCCACGTTCAATTTCTCAACGCGCTGAAGATTTTCTGCGTTCAAGTGGCATCGCGGATACCGTTCTGTTTGGCCCTGAGCCTGAATTCTTTATCTTTGATGACATCCGCTTCGGTAATAGCATGCATAATAGCTTCTACCAAATCGATGATATCGAAGCAGCTTGGAACACTGGCACTAAATATGAAGGTGGCAACAAAGGCCATCGTCCGGGTGTTAAAGGCGGTTATTTCCCAGTACCACCCGTCGATTCCTCACAAGATCTACGCTCTGCAATGTGTACCACGATGGAAGAAATGGGCTTAGTCGTTGAAGCTCACCACCATGAAGTTGCCACAGCAGGCCAAAACGAAGTGGCATGCCGCTTTAATACGATGACCAAAAAAGCGGATGAAACCCAGATCTATAAGTATGTTGTGCATAACGTCGCTCACGCTTATGGTAAAACAGCAACCTTTATGCCAAAACCATTAGTTGGTGATAACGGCTCAGGTATGCACTGCCATATGTCGCTGTCAAAAGATGGTATCAACCTGTTTGCGGGTGACAAATACGGCGGTTTATCTGAAATGGCACTGTACTATATTGGCGGGATCATCAAGCATGCTCGCGCACTGAATGCCTTCACGAACCCTACAACTAATTCATACAAGCGTTTAGTTCCGGGTTATGAAGCACCCGTTATGTTAGCTTATTCTGCGCGTAACCGCTCTGCATCAATCCGTATCCCTGTGGTTGCAAGCACCAAAGCACGTCGTATCGAAGTTCGCTTCCCAGATCCAGCAGCAAACCCATACTTAGCGTTTGCAGCACAGCTAATGGCTGGCCTTGATGGGATCATCAACAAGATCCACCCGGGTGATGCAATGGATAAAAACCTGTATGACTTGCCACCAGAAGAAGCAAAAGAAATTCCAACTGTGGCTGGCTCATTAGAAGAAGCATTAGCTGAATTGGATAAAAACCGCGAGTTCTTAACCCGTGGCGGTGTTTTCACTAATGATGCTATTGATGCTTATATCGAGTTGCTGCGTGGCGACATTCAACGTGTCCGCATGACGCCACACCCATTAGAATTTGAAATGTACTACAGTGTGTAACACGCCGTTCCACTGTTAGTCTTTGTTGCCGTGAAACATTTGCCCCATCTTTGATGGGGCCTTTTCTCCCTCACGATTTTTTGCAGGCAACATTTAATTGACCGTATCCTGATTCAAATTGCAGCTTTGTTGGGTAAATCAAGTATAATGCACCAAAATAGTGCAGGAGCAGAATTACATGAAAACCGAACATTTGCCAGCACCAGAGTACATCCTTGATTCACTGTTAAACAGCGTCTTAATCGTTGATTATGACCTAGTGATCCATTACGCCAATCACGCTGCACTGCAAATCCTCGCACAAAGCCAACGCAAAATATATGGTACTCCATTACCTGTACTCTGTAGTTATTGTTCATTAAATGATGAGTTAATGATTAATAGCCTAAAGGAAGGTCATAGCTTTACAGATAATGAGGTCACCTTAGTATTTAATAATCATTCCCATGTAATGTCGTTAAGCGCGCAGCCTTTTTCAGCACAATTTATTTTGCTGGAGCTTTCCCAACTCGATAGTCAACGCCGCCTCAGCCAAGAGCAGGCACAGAATGCTCAGCAACTGGCAGCAAGAGAGTTGATCCGCGGTCTAGCCCACGAAATTAAAAATCCATTGGGTGGATTAAGAGGTGCAGCTCAATTGCTTGCTAAAGCGTTACCTGAACCCCAACTTAATGAGTATACCCAAGTCATCATCGAGCAAGCTGATAGGCTAAGAGCCTTGGTTGATCGGTTGCTCGGCCCACAATACCCCGGGCCAAAAACACAGCAAAGTATTCATCATAGCGCTGAAAATATTGCTCGTTTAGTTTCATTAGAAAAACCAGATAATGTGAATTTGATCCGCGATTACGACCCTAGTTTGCCTGATCTGGAATACTATCCAGATCAAATAGAGCAAGTTCTACTAAATATTATTCGTAATGCCTTACAAGCACTCGCAGATACTGGTGGTACCATCACACTACGCACACGCACTGCTTTTCAAGTTATGTTGCAAGGTGAACGTTATCGACTCGCTGCACGTATTGATATTGAAGATGATGGACCGGGGATCCCACTGTCTCTCCAAGATACGCTGTTTTATCCGATGGTCAGCGGCCGAGCGGGAGGTACTGGACTCGGTTTATCTATTGTACACAGCTTAATTGATCAACATTCAGGCAAAATTGAATTTACCAGTTGGCCCGGTCATACCGAGTTTTCTATTTATCTGCCAATTAAAAAATAGGAGGTGACAATGCAACAGGGAAAAATTTGGGTTGTTGATGATGACAGTTCTATCCGCTGGGTGCTTGAAAGAGCACTTAATAGCGCATCATTTCAATGTACCTGTTTTGATAGTGCCGATAGTGTCCTTGAGGCCTTAGAACATGGCCAACCTGATGTATTGTTATCAGACATTCGCATGCCGGGTGTCGATGGTTTAGCGTTACTCAATCAGCTAAAACAATCTCACCCACTGCTACCTATTATTATTATGACCGCACACTCTGATCTTGATGCAGCGGTCAATGCTTATCAATCAGGTGCTTTTGATTATTTACCCAAACCTTTTGATATCGATGAAACCGTTGCTTTAGTTGAACGTGCGTTAAGCCATAGTCGAGAGCAAAATCACATAGAAAAAGACAGTAAACTAAAGACTGACAGCGTATCTTCCACCATGATTGGTGAAGCACCCGCGATGCAGGATGTTTATCGCATCATTGGTCGCCTCTCTCGTTCATCGATTAGTGTCCTTATTAATGGCGAGTCAGGTACCGGTAAAGAGCTCGTTGCACATGCCCTACACCAGCACAGCCCACGTGCTAATGGGCCTTTTATTGCGCTTAACATGGCTGCGATCCCCAAAGATTTGATTGAATCCGAACTGTTTGGCCACGAAAAAGGGGCATTTACTGGGGCAACACAAGTCAGACAAGGGCGTTTCGAACAAGCGAATGGCGGCTCGTTGTTCTTGGATGAAATTGGTGACATGCCTTTAGATATTCAAACTCGGCTATTGCGCGTACTCGCTGAAGGGCAATTTTATCGTATTGGCGGTTATACACCGGTGAAAGTCGATGTACGGATTATTGCAGCAACTCACCAAGATCTCGAAAAACGGGTAAAAGAAGGCTTATTCCGCGAAGATTTATTTCATCGCTTAAATGTCATTCGAGTCCAATTACCGCCATTAAGAGAAAGAACTGAAGATATTCCACGCCTTGCCCACTACTTTTTACAAAATACCGCCAAAGAATTGGGTGTTGATAGCAAGGTACTACATCCAGATAGCCTGCATATTCTCCAACACTATTATTGGTCTGGTAATGTTAGGCAGTTAGAAAATGTCTGCCGTTGGTTGACTGTCATGGCTGCCAGCCAAGAGATCCTCCCACAAGATTTGCCAGAGGATTTATTGGATAATCGTCATCAAGAAGATGTAACGACCTCACCAATGCCTAGCAATGTGCCATGGTTTGAGTTACTTGAGCGCTGGACTCGAGATGCACTTGCCGATGGTAAAGAAAACTTACTTGCACAAACCACACCGTTAATGGAGCACACCATGCTGAATTGTGCATTGAAATACACCAAAGGACATAAGCAAGAAGCTGCACGTTTACTCGGTTGGGGCCGTAATACATTAACGCGTAAATTAAAAGAGTTGGGGATCGAATAAAGCCTCTATTTTCCAAAGTTAGAATGGCTTAACGATATTCGTTTGCTCGCCGATCATTTCACCTCAGCCAGTAGCCAATTTTGAAAAATCATCATGGCTGAGGTCACCGGACGTGATTTTAAACGGCTCAACCAGTACCCGCCAAGCGTCACACTCGTCTCAAAAGGTTGTACTAATGTTCCTGCACTGAGCTCATGTTCAAACATGCAACTAGGTGCTAAAGCGATACTGTCAGTCAATAATGCCGCTTCAACCATTAACCTTGATGAATCAAATATCGGCCCTTTGACGCGCCATGGTTCAAGATCGGCTGCAATCTGCCATTTTTCCCACTCATCTTTACGATAAGAACGCATCAAATTATGCTCTTTAAGATCTAAGGGATGACTGAGTTTGTTTGCGATTTTTTCAGAACACAGCACCGTATGAGCCGCCGAAAACAAAGGTGTATTTTCAGCTAATGGCCACAAGCCTTCACCAAAACGGATGGCAAAATCGACGCCTTCTGCGGCTAAATTGACCACGTTGTTATGCGTCATGATACGTAAATCAATATACGGATAAAGATCAGCAAAGGCCGCTAATCGAGGCAATAGCCAACCAACAGCAAATGTTCCCACGACCGAAACACTCAGCACCTCATGGTAATGACCATCTTCAAATTGCTGCAACAAAGACTCTATTTGATCAAAAGAACGGCTCAAAACGGGGAGTAAGGCTAACCCTTCATCTGTTAGCGCAAGTCCTCTCGGCAAACGAATAAATAATACCACTCCGAGTTGCTCTTCAAGTAAACGCACCTGTTGGCTTACTGCGGCCTGAGTAACACTTAACTCTAACCCCGCTCGCGTAAAACTTAAATGTCTCGCTGAAGCCTCAAATGCTCTTAAGGCATTTAAAGGAAGGCGGTGACGATAGCTATCTGTCATAAGTTTTTCTTTTATCTCATCGAATTTTATATCGTTTTAAATCGTTATTTAAAGTAGGCATACTTGATATCCACAGCAGGTTAACACCTATTTAAGAGACAGATTAAACTAAAATAGCAGCATACCTGAAATTCACTAGCAATAATTAAAACTTTTACTTTAACGGATAACTCTATGAAAACTATTTTTCGTCAGGGGCGGCTTTTTATCGCTTTAGGTTTAGCACTGACATCCCTTTCTGCTTCCGCGCTGACACAACAACAAGTTGATGACATTATTAAACCGCTAATGAAGCAAGAACAGATCCCAGGTATGTCTGTCGCTATTTCTGTTGATGGCAAACAACAAATCTTCCATTACGGCGTGCAATCAAGACAAACTCAAGTCGCCGTCAGTGATAAAACCCTCTATGAAATTGGTTCATTATCAAAAACCTTTACAGCCACCCTTGCTGCTTACGCGCAAACACAGGGAAAATTGGATTTCAACCAAAGGGTTAGCTATTACTTACCTGCATTAAAAAACAGCGCGTTTGATCGCGTAACTATAATGAATCTAGCAACACATACATCAGGATTATCATTATTTGTCCCCAATGGCGTAATAACCCATGAGCAATTAATAGCTTATTATCAAAAGTGGCTACCTGAGAAAGCAATCGGTGAATACCGCTCTTATTCAAACCTTGGTGTTGGCCTACTTGGGATCATCACAGCAAAACAACTCAATATGCCATTCTCTCAAGCGATGGAAAAAATGCTGCTACCATCACTGGGTTTGAAGCATACTTATGTCAATGTGCCAAAAAGCCAAGAGCAGTATTATGCACAGGGTTATAACAAGCAGGATCAGCCGGTACGGGTTACCCCTGAAATTCTGGATGCGGAAGCCTATGGTTTGAAGTCCAATGCTAAAGACTTGATCCGCTTTTTGGAGATCAATATGCAAACCACTAAGGTATCAAAACCTTGGCAAGAAGCGATTGAAGACACTCATACAGGGGTTTATCTGACAGACTCATTTGTACAAAATATGATGTGGGAAAGCTATCCATGGCCGGTCTCACTTTCACAATTACTGCAAGGCAATCGTGATGAGATGGCGTTAAAACCGCAAAAAGTTGAATTGATCAAACCCGTAATGGCACCTGAAATACGCGCCTATTACAATAAAACTGGATCAACCAATGGCTTTGCCACTTACGCAGTATTTATACCTGAAGAAAGAACAGCCATCGTAATGCTATCCAACAAATGGATACCTATTCCTAAGCGTATAACGGCTAGCTATCAGTTGTTAGAGAAAATCGATCGCTGATCGTTTGGAGGCTCCAAAATACTCTGGAGCCTCAGTCAATTAAATGACCCGAGAGAATTGGCGCTGACGCATTTGATTACGCAGATAAACATCGAAACACATACAAATATTGCGGATCAGTAAACGTCCTTGTGGAGTGACTTTAATGCCAGTCTCTGTCATTTCAACTAATCCATCCTCTGCCATTGGTTGTAATAATTGCAAATCTTCTGAGAAATAGGCTTTAAAATCGATTGGATATAACGCTTCGATTTGTGCAAAATCGAGTTGAAAATTACAGATCAACGTTTTAATCACATCACGACGTAAACAATCATCATCAGTCAGCACTAAGCCACGCCATAAAGCATGTCCTTGCTCTTCGACTTGCGCATAATACGTTTTTAAATCTTTCTGATTTTGCGCATAGTTATCCCCTAGCATGCTAATCGCAGAAACTCCGAGGCCTAATAGATCACAATTGCCTTGGGTGGTATAACCTTGGAAATTACGATGGAGAATGCCTTCACGTTGAGCAACAGCTAACTCATCTTGTGGCTTAGCAAAGTGATCCATACCAATAAATTGATAGCCCTCTGTTGTCAACGTCGCTATGGTTTCTTGCAAGATATCTAGCTTCTGCTGCGCATTAGGCAGATCTTCATCTTTGATTTTACGCTGCGCAGCAAACAAGTTAGGCAAATGCGCATAGTTAAATACGCTTAGGCGATCTGGCGAAAGCTCAATCACTTTTTTTAAGGTAAATGCAAAACTTTCTGGTGTTTGTTTTGGCAAACCATAAATAAGGTCAATGCTGGTTGAGGTGAAACCAATCTCTTTTGCTCGGTTAATCAGAGCAAAAATAAACTCTTCATCCTGTTCTCGATTGACTAAAACCTGAACTTGTTTATTAAAATCTTGTACCCCCATACTTAAGCGATTAAATCCTTCGCTGCGTAAGTGGTCAATCATATCGAGCTCGATTTCACGTGGGTCGATTTCAATCGACATTTCCACATCATCAGAAAAATGAAAATGTGTCTTCAATAAAGAGACTAAATGACTGACTTGGGTTTTATCTAAATAGGTTGGCGTACCGCCCCCCCAATGCATCTGAGTCACTGTACGATTTTCAAGCAGCGCCGCACGTTGGCTGATTTCTTTTTCAATCACTTGTAGATATTCATCAGCCTTATGTTTTTGCCGGGTCACCAACTTATTACAGCCACAGAAATAACATAATTTATGACAAAAAGGGATATGAACGTAGAGCGATAGCGGGTTATCAGGGTAACGTTGTGTTGCCGCAACAAATGCACTTTCATCATAGTTTTGGTTAAATTCAAGCGCCGTTGGATATGAGGTATAACGCGGCCCTGAATAGTTATATTTCTGGATAAGAGAAAGATCCCAAACGATATTTTGCTCTGACATTAACATTCCTCGATAGCGACAATTCCCACTTGGCGGATCGCACTTTATAAATTTTTATACCCTAATAATTTGAGATGCAGTTTTAAGTATGATGAATACATTGGCGAAATTATATTCATCATATCACAGAGTATAACGCGAGATTCATCACAGAGAGTTGACGTAGCACCAAACATGCTATCAATTGAACGAAATTCCATCAAAACTCCCCCAGCAGAGTTGCCAGAGGAGGAAGAAAAAGCAGATTACTTACTTTTTAAAATACGCATGATGTCATCGAGTTTTTCTTCATCTTCCTCTTCTTCATCATCCGTTAATTCAATACCTAAAATAGACATCAACTCATCAATACGATCTAAACAGGTATCAATGTACTCTTGCTCTTTCGCTGTCACCGTTTCGCCATCTTCTAAACGTGCTAACAAGCTGTCTAAACGATCATCTTGTTCTAGCATTTCCAGTTCTTGCTCTGGTGATAACTTCACTTTTTCTACAGGCTCTTTCACCTTCGCTGGACGCGGCACTGCCACTTTTTCTTCAGCAATCAAAGGAACTGGTTTTTTACTGCCAAGACGCGGGTCATTAACTTGATTTTGGCTAGCTGACTGACCATTAGCTGATTTTTCTTGGTAACGCGCTCCGGCTTTGTTACCGCGATGTTTTTTCTCGCGTTTACGCTCACGCCCTTCCGCATTCAGCTCTTCTTTAGACTTGCGGTACTTTTTCTTAGTTTTGCCAGCAGAGTTGCTCGCCGTTTTTTTGGGTGAATTCATGGTCTGATACCTTGATAAAGTCAGTTTCTGTTGCGGAATCTAGCAGGATCCCGCTAGCAGTGGAAGCTCTTGCGCAGCAATTAGAATATTTTTTTGCATTTTGCTTTTGTTCATTATAGCAAAACGGCTCTCATAACGAGAACCGTTTATCACGAAAGGCGTGGTAAGAAGAGATAATTAAGCGTCAACCAGAACCATTTTTAAAATAAATAAAATGGAAACTAAAATCACACACAGACCTAGGTCACGCCAGCGGCCAGTACCAATTTTCATCGCACAATAAGCAATAAAGCCTAATGCGATACCTTCAGTAATTGAAAAACTGAATGGCATCATCACCGCAGTAATAAATGCAGGTACTGATTCAGTTAAATCATCCCACTTAACACGGGTCAAACTGGATGTCATCAAGACACCGACGTAAATCAGTGCACCCGCGGTTGCATACGCAGGTACCATACCTGCCAGTGGAGAGATAAACATGGTCAATAAGAACAACACACCGACAACCAGTGCGGTTAAACCAGTACGGCCACCAACAGAAACACCCGAGGAGCTTTCAATGTAAGCGGTCACTGATGAAGTGCCCATCGCAGAACCCGCTACTGAACTTAAGCTATCCACATACAAGGCTTGTTTCATGCGTGGGAAAGTACCGCGTGCATCAGTAATTCCTGCTTTATCTGTCACGCCGATCATGGTGCCTGAAGAGTCAAATAAGTTAACTAACATAAAGGCAAAAATAACCCCTGATAGTGCCAGATCTAACGACCCCATAATATCAACTTGACCCACTACCGTTGTAATACTTGGTGGTAGAGAGAAAATACCATTAAACTGTACATCCCCTAGTGCAAGGCCGATCAATGTCGTGACCACAATCGACACTAATACTGCGGCATGGATATTACGCGCAGCTAGGATGGCAATAATGAAGAAGCCAAGCGCCCCCAACCAGACATTATGTTGAGTAAAATTACCAATAGAAACTAGAGTATCTGGATTCGCAACGATGATACCTGAGTTTTTTAAGCCCATCATGGCAATAAATAAGCCAATCCCACTAGTGATACCCACTCGTAGACTTAATGGAATGTTCGCAATGATCCAATAACGAATGCGAAATAAGGTTAAAATAAACAAGCCTACCGCACCCCAGAACACAGCCCCCATAGCGACTTGCCACGAATATCCCATTGCGCCAACAACCACAAAGGCAAAAAAGGCGTTAAGCCCCATTGCAGGCGCAACAGCGATAGGTAGATTTGCCAATAATCCCATTAGAATACTACCAATCGCCGCAATTAAGCATGTAGTCACGAATACCGCTTTGATATCCATACCTGCGACTGAGAGAATTTGTGGGTTAACAAAGACAATGTAAACCATCGTGAGAAATGTGGTAAAACCCGCAACGACTTCTGTTCTTGCCGTTGTACCGTGTTCTTGTAATTTAAAAACACGCTGAAACAGACCCTGCTGCTGCACAGAGCCAGAAGATTGATTACTCATGAAATATTGCGCCCAAAAAAAGTTTTTTTCGCCCTATCCTACAACAAACAAAACAAGAGTGTTACCGTTAAAATGCAAAAAAGAAAACGTTTGCGTAAATATAACCGATAGGAATGCGCTAACTCACTGATACAGCAAGGCGAATCAGAACATGCAGAAAAAAAAGAAATTTTAATGGCGACCATTCAAAGCCGCCATTAATGACCAATTAAGATAAGGCCAATAATTTTTGTCGACGCCAAAATAGCAAAGAACGCTTTATGGATGGTGCAGTGGATTGATTTTGACGACTTATTCGTTTTGCGACAAGGTTTGCAACAATTTCTAGCGTCAAACACATTATGAAATAGATAAACCCAACAAATAAAAATACTTCCATCGGATACACCATTTCACGATTATTGACTTGGTTAGCTAAGAATGACAATTCAGCAACCCCTACCACGTAAGCCAAAGAAGTATCTTTGATCAGGGCTACCCATTGATTAATAAATGATGGCACCATCATACGTAGCGCTTGAGGCAAAATAATTTGCCATAATACCTGCCAGCGACTAAAACCTAACGATAAACCGGCCTGCCACTGCCCTTGACCAATCGCTAAAATACCGGCTTTTACCGCATGTGCGAGATAAGCTGAAGTAATCAGAGCTAATGCACAAATCACCGACGTAATACCTGGAATATCAGCGTTAAAGACAATTGGCAGTAAGAAATAGGTCCAAAAAATCAACATAATGACGGGTATTGCACGGAAAAAACCTAAAAATGCAGCAAATAGGTTCATCCAAAAACCACGTAGCATCGCCAAAGCAACACCGCCCAGCGTACCAAGTATAATCGATGCAATACCTGCAATCAGGCTGATGATTAGAGTCAACAAAGCGCCTTCAATTGGTCCATCAGGAAAAGTACCAAATAACAGATACTGCCAATTTTGCTCTATTACAGAAAAATCCATTTTATACCCTCACCGCTAAATTACGTTGTGCTCGCCACTGCCCCCACGCTTCCATTACCGCAATAATGGCAATGTACAACACTGTCGCGATACCAAACGCAGTAAAAGTTTTGAGTGTTTGGCTATCGACTTGACGTGATACATAAGAGAGTTCTGCAACGCCAATTGCCATCGTTAATGAAGAGTTTTTTACCACATTCATGTATTGCCCTAACAAAGGTGGCATCGCAATCTTTACCGCTTGTGGTAACACAACGTACCTCATTGACTGCCATCCCGTTAAACCCAATGCAAAAGCAGCGTACTTTTGGCCTTGTCGTACACCACGAATACCTGAACGAATTTCCTCCGCGATAAAAGGAATGGTATATAACGTAAGCCCAACAAAACCGGCTAAAAACTCATATGATGGCCAACTCAAAGTGATCCCTAAAAAAGTGGCCTCATGGGGAGTATTTAACCAATCCATCACGTCAGGTGACAAAATATCACGTGATGCGAAGGCCCAAAAAAACAGTTGAACTAACAACGGTGTATTACGGAAAATCGAAATATAAATATTCACTATCCAACGCAATGGCGCTATTTGGCTATCCCTCGCCGAGGCAACCAAAAAACCTAATAGCGTTGCAGCCACAATGGTACAAACCGAGATCCAAATCGTCAGCAATAGCCCATAGCCAAACCATGTTAAATACTCGGGAGCCAAAAAATGCTGCGACAGAAATTCACCGCTAATAAATTTTTCAAACATAGATGCTGCCTTTGATAACCAACAACCCCGCTATTGATAGCGGGGTTGTTGTCACTGATTAAGAACTACAAATTACTTTTGCTGATCGAGCGGCGCGAATTTAAAATCACCGCGTGGTTGAGCAGCTTTTGTATCTGGGCCAAACCAGCGGTTATAAATCACTTCTGCTTGACCCTCTTTTTCGAGTTTCAATAACGCTTCATTGACGTTTTCAACTAGACGCTGTTCACCTTTAGAGGCTGCCAGCGCTTGATA
The DNA here is from genome assembly GCF_016618195.1 of Providencia manganoxydans. NCBI lineage: Bacteria > Pseudomonadati > Pseudomonadota > Gammaproteobacteria > Enterobacterales > Morganellaceae > Providencia > Providencia manganoxydans. The sequence goes on along the minus strand of NZ_CP067099.1, from coordinate 355,386 downwards.
TTCGCGTGTAATACTGAATGGTGAAATTTCAAAATCCGCTTTTACTTTTTCAGGTAAATTACCTAATAAACCAACCAGTTTTGCATCATCTTGAGTGATTGCTTGCACATTACCATTACGCAGAGCAGCGAACGCCTGTGGAGTATCATCATAAGAAATCACTTTAGTATCAGGATAACGTTCACGCAGCGTCACTTCTTGAACAGTCCCTTTATCGGCACCGATACGCAGTGGCGCAATATCATCAGGGGTTTTTAACACGCCTTTACGAGCGATAAACTTCTGCCCTGTCGCAAAGTCAGGGATAGAAAAATCCACTTGTTTCGCGCGTTCATCAGTAATGGTGAAATTAGCGCCAATTAAGTCTACTTTACCTGAAGTTAGCAGTGGAATACGGTTAGCGGGATTGGTTGGACGCAGTTCTAATTTGACGCCAAGGTTATCAGCGATTGCTTGCGCGATATCAACATCGTAGCCCGTGAGTTTTTTGCTTTGTGGGTCAATAAACCCAAATGGTGGATTGCTATCAAACACTGCGACACGAATAACACCGGCTTGCTTGATGTCATCCAGTTTATCTGCCTTGGCAACGTTAGCCAGCAGCGCAAATCCTGCAAGTAATGCAGTAGTTAAAACACGAGCTTTCATTGAACACCCCTGACGGTAAATTTGTGTAAATCGACCATCTCAAGTTATCAAGGAAGCCTTATTTCTTGAAATACTATTAATTAATATATTTATAATAAAAAGGAATATGAGTATTGTGTTTTAAATCATGTCGCGCATTGCTGGCGAAGAGAACATAAAAAGTAAAATATAATTTACTTAAAGGCCGATAAGTTAATTATTTTTTACCTTAAGGGGATTTTATCTGTAGCGTAACCGAACGCTCTGATGGGGATGCACACAGAATTGAAATATTGGTGATATTGGTGATATTGGTGATATTGGTGATATTGGTGATATTAATATTAAAATATATAACACTCTAGAAAATGAGAATAAAATAAATAAATCTAAATATGCATGCCCTAAATAGTTCGTTCTACAGCTAGGCGGCAAAAGAGCGAAGCCCTAGGAGCATACATAAGTATGTGACTAGGGTTCGCGATTGCAGCCAACAACGCTGTGGAGCGAAATATGACGGGCATATGGAACCCTAGGAGCATACATAAATATGTGACTAGAGTTCGTGATTGCAGCCAACAACGCTACGGCGCGAAGTATGACGGCTATTTTTTGGTCATCATTTTCTCTAGCTGATCCCCGCCTACATGCCTGAAATCTTGGCCTTTGACATAGTAGAATATAAACTCGCAAATGTTTTGGCAGCGGTCACCGATACGTTCGATAGAGCGCGCGCAAAACAACGCAGTGAGTACGCTAGGTATCGTTCTTGGATCTTCCATCATGTAGGTCATCAGTTGACGCACAATACCTTCATACTCTTGGTCAACTTTTTCATCTTCACGATAGATACGGATAGCTTCTTCCAGATCCATACGGGCAAAAGCGTCCAGTACATCATGCAACATTTGTACAGTATGTCGGCCTAATGATTCAAGGCTAACCAGCAGCGGTTGATGCTGATGAGAGAATTTTTCGAGTGCTGTTTGGCAAATTTTATCAGCCACATCACCAATACGTTCTAATTCAGCAATCGTTTTTGAAATTGCCATTATCAGACGCAAATCACTTGCCGTTGGTTGCCGTTTAGCGATAATTTTCACACATTCTTCGTCAATTGCCACTTCCATCATGTTGACTTTGTGGTCATTTTCGATAACTTCGCGTGCTAGAGCCTCATCCTGATTGTGCATGGCAGTGATCGCCTTGGTGAGCTGTTCTTCAACCAGCCCTCCCATGGTCATCAATTCAGTATGGATATGTTCCAGCTCAGCATTGAACTGCCCAGAAATATGTTTGTTGTGGTTCAGCGTATCCATAGTCGGCTCCATATCAACCGTAACGGCCAGTAATATAATCTTCAGTTTGTTTCATTTCAGGTGTGGTAAACATCTTGTCTGTTTCATTGAACTCAATCAGCTCACCTAAATACATAAAGGCCGTATAATCAGAACAACGTGCAGCCTGTTGCATGTTATGAGTCACAATCACCACGGTATATTCAGATTTTAACTCGCTGATCAACTCTTCAATACGTCCTGTAGAAATGGGGTCGAGAGCGGAGCATGGCTCATCCAGTAATAATACTTCTGGACGGATCGCAATACCTCGCGCAATACATAGGCGCTGTTGCTGACCACCAGATAAGCTATAACCACTTTGGTGCAACTTATCTTTTGTTTCATTCCACAGTGCGGCTTTAGTTAGTGCCCATTGAACACGCTCATCCATATCAACACGTGATAATTTCTCAAATAAACGTACACCAAATGCAATATTGTCATAGATTGACATCGGGAATGGGGTTGGTTTTTGGAATACCATACCAACTTTGGCGCGTAATAGAGCGATATCTTGCTTATCCGTCAGGATATTTTGACCATCTAACAGAATTTCACCTTCTGCACGCTGTTCGCCATACAGCTCGTACATTTTGTTAAAAGTACGCAGCAGCGTTGATTTACCACAGCCTGATGGACCGATAAATGCAGTGACTTTATTTTTTTCAATATCTAACGAGATATTTTTTAACGCGTGGAATTTTCCATAATAAAAGTTAAGGTCACGTACTTTAATTTTACTGTTTGCAATTTCATTTGCATTAATCATGGCTATTTCTCTCTATAATTCTTTATTCGATCCGGGTTTAGTGTTTTTTCTGAGCAAACACAACGCGAGCGATAATATTTATTAACAGGACACAGAGGGTGATCAACAGAACCCCTGCCCACGCCAGTTCTTGCCATTCAGAGAACGGGCTCATCGCAAATTTGAAGATAGTTACAGGTAGGTTAGCAATTGGCTCGCTCATATCTGTACTCCAGAACTGATTCGATAATGATGTGAACAGTAATGGGGCAGTTTCACCTGCGATACGTGCAATAGCTAATAAGATACCCGTAATGATCCCGGATACTGATGCTTTCAACGTAATAGATAAAATCATTTTCCACTTTGGCGTACCTAGCGCATATGCCGCTTCACGCAAGCTATCAGGTACCAATTTGAGCATGTTTTCTGTAGTACGAATCACGATAGGGATTTGCAATAATGCTAATGCAATCACCCCTGCCCAGCCAGAGAAGTGTTGAACTTGAGCAACAACGATAGTGTAGACAAATAGGCCAACAACAATCGAAGGTGCGGAGAGCAAAATGTCATTAATAAAGCGAGTGACAGATGCCAGCCATGACTTACGACCGTATTCAGCTAAATAGATACCCGCTAAAATACCGAGCGGAGTCCCTATCACAGTCGCCCATAAAATCAATAATCCACTACCTGCGATCGCGTTAGCCAGACCACCACCTTCAGTGTTTGGTGGAGGAGTCATTTCAGTGAACAGATTCAAGGACATACCATCAATCCCTTTTGTCACTGTTGAGAACAGGATCCAAACCAACCAAAACAGCCCAAATGCCATGGTTAACATAGAGACAAACAAAGCCATGCGGTTTACTTGGCGACGCCATGCTTGCCGGCGAGCACGTTCTTTGTCATTAACAATCATGTGTTGAGATGTCGACATATTAACGGCCCTCGTTCTTCGCTAAACGCATCACCATCAACTTGGATATTGCGAGAACAATGAAAGTGATAACAAACAAGATCAACCCAAGTTCCATCAATGCAGAAGTATGTAAACCACTTTCCGCTTCAGCAAATTCATTCGCTAACGCTGAAGTAATACTGTTACCCGGCATAAATAATGAGAAACTATCTAATTGGTAAGTGTTACCGATCACGAAGGTAACAGCCATAGTTTCACCAAGTGCGCGACCAAGGCCTAGCATAACCCCCCCAATGACCCCGTTGCGAGTGTAAGGTAATACAATGTTCCAAATCACTTCCCATGTGGTACAACCGATACCATATGCGGACTCTTTCATCATGACAGGGGTTTGTTCAAATACGTCACGCATTACTGAGGCAATATAAGGAATGATCATAATGGCAAGGATGATCCCCGCGGCCAAAATACCAATCCCAAATGCAGGACCTGAGAAAAGCTCGCCGACGATCGGGATGCTCGACATCACGTTGCCAACAGGCTCTTGGAAATATTCAGCAAACAGAGGCGCAAAAACAAATAGCCCCCACATACCATAAACAATACTTGGAATTGCGGCGAGAAGCTCAATAGCAATACCCAACGGGCGCTTTAACCAATTGGGAGCAAGTTCAGTTAAGAACAATGCAATACCAAAACTAACAGGTACAGCAATAATCAGAGCGATCAGCGATGTCACTATCGTGCCATAAATTGGCACAAGGGCACCAAACTGCTCTGCGGGAGCATCCCACTCTTTGGTCCATAAAAACGAAAACCCAAATTTCTGCATACTCGGCCACGAGGCAAAAATAAGGGAAATAATGATGCCACCAAGCATTAACAATGTGATTAGCGCAGCAATCTTAACTAATGCGCCAAATATCACATCGCCTGACTTACTCGGTGCTTTAAATGCCGTTGTTTTTTCGGCCATGCGCTTTTTCTCATCCTACACCTACTTTACTAGTAGGATTTAGTTACTACGTTAGAAGGCGGATGGTGTTCCTCATCATCCGCCTACCATTACCAGCCTTTAGGAGGCTCTCGCCTCTCTTGCCTCACATCTTAGAACAAGGGTTTCCCTTGGCTATCTTTAATTTCTGTTTTCCATGCTGCACGAACTGCGGTAACCACTTCTTGAGGCAGAACCGCGTAATCTAGCGCTTCAGCCTGTTTGCCACCTTTTTCATAACCCCAGTTAAAGAAGTCGAGAACCGCTTTACCTTTCTCGGCATTCGCTTGGTCTTTATGGACTAAGATAAATGTGGTTGAAGTGATTGGCCATGCGTTATCGCCATCACGGTTAGTCAAATCTTGAGCGAATGATTTCGACCAATCCACTTTTTTCGCAGCTGCGCTGAAACTCTCACCTGTTGGTGAAACGACCTTACCATCAGCAGAAACTAACTTAGTATAAGCAAGGTTGTTTTGTTTTGCATAGGCATATTCAACATAACCAATAGAGCCCGGTAAGCGCTGAACAAAGGCGGCTACGCCATCGTTACCTTTACCGCCGACACTGTTTTTCGGCCAATTAACGGTTGAACCCGCGCCGATATCATTTTTCCAATTTGAGCTGACTTTTGACAGGTAGCTTGTGAAGACAAAAGTGGTACCTGAACCATCAGAACGTCTAACCACAGCAATGTTTTGGTCTGGCAGGTTCGCATCTGGGTTTAATTTAGCGATAGCGGGATCATTCCATTTAGTGATTTTACCCAGATAGATATCACCTAACGTTGCACCATCTAAAGTCAGCTGCCCTGACTGAATACCTTTTACGTTAACCGCCAATACCACACCGCCAATCACGGTTGGGAACTGAAACAAACCATCTTCTTTTAGTTTTTCATCAGTCAATGGCGCATCTGACGCACCGAAATCAACTGTTTTTGCATTAATTTGTTTAACACCACCAGAAGAACCGATCCCCTGATAGTTCACTTTATTACCTGTTTCTTTCTGATAAGAGTCCGCCCACTTAGCATAAACGGGTGCTGGAAAGGTTGCTCCTGCACCGGTTAAGCTTGTGGCAGCAAAAGAAGACATTGCAGTCATTGAAAGGGTTGCTGCCATTACGCTAGCTAAGGTTGTACGCATCATTTTCATAATCCCTCCGGGGATGTATAGAAACAATTAAGTGTAAATTGTTGGTGAAATGTCACGGTAGGAAAAATAGGACAATTTGATGACAGCAACATGTCTAATTTATGACAGTTTTATGACAATTGATTTTTTTGATATGCCGATTGTCAAAAAATATCAACTTAATTAACAAAATAATTATAAAAATCAAATAGTAATTATTTTGTCATGAAATCAGTCTGTATTGAAACAAAAGTGATAAGCTGTCATAAAAAGATCTGAATCAGCATTAGGTATAAATCAATAAACTCGTAAATACGAGTTTATTGATTGAAAAATAATTAATCACTTTCTTTTAATTTAAATATTGGATGCTCTTTAAGTTGGGCAATTACCTGATCCATGCCTGCTTTACCATCCCCATGAGATTGCGATTCTATTCTTTTAGCAATACCGGCAAATTTCGCCATCGGTGGTGGTAGCGGTGTATTTATCGACCCCATTATTTCATCAGCGGTGACTTGATATTTCTCTGCATTCTTCTTGAATACCGCATGCTCTTTTAATTGCAAAATAACCGCATCCATTCCAATTCTACCTTCCCCATGAGGCTGTGATGCAGTTCCTTTAGCAATACCGTCAAACTTCGCCATCGGTGGTGGTGATGGCGGTATATTTATCGACCCCATAATTTCATCAGCGGTGACTTGATATTTCTCTGCATTCTTCTTGAATACCGCATGCTCTTTTAATTGCAAAATAACCGCATTCATTCCAATTTTACCTTCCCCATGGGGCTGTGATGCAGTTCCTTTAGCAATACAGTCAAATTTCACCATTGGTGGTGTAATGACTGAATTTACGGATGGCATCGGAGGAGGGGGCGGCGGTGTAACTACTCTAGAATCTAGTGATGGGGCTAAAGATAATGTGGGAGTTGTTTTCACTGATACTACTTTTAGAATCTGTGTAGCTTTAGACTTCACTGTTTTTTGTAAGCTAAAATGTTCTAATTTATTAATAAATCTTTTTATTTTCTTTAAAAAACTCGTTCCAATACTCTTTTTTGGATATTCTGTTGTTATCTTTGAATCGTGCAAACGTGTCACAGAATTTCCATTATTAACTATTCCTTTCATATTATTCATATCATATACCCCAATAATTTTATTCCAGCCAATTATCAAAGCAAGATAATCACTAAGTCTTTTATATAACGATGATATTATTTATAAATTATAAAGTTTTGCTTTATAGGATGAATAACTAGGAGTGAACATACCTGAAAAGTAAGAGGCAATAAGATGGCAAAGGCCGCTAGATCTTCACCAACGCTCCATCTAAATCACTCTTCTTTTTCTTTTAACGGTAGGTGTGCGCGAATGGCAAAGCCGCCACGTTCGCTTTTATGAATTTCGATACTACCTTCGTGGGCATCGACAATACGGCGGATAATCGCTAACCCTAGACCCGTACCGGTATTACTACGTGCTTTTTCCCCCTGCACAAAAGGTTGGAATAAGCGTTGAATATCTTCTTCTTTGATCCCTGCACCATCATCTTCCACTTGGAACCAAACCGAGTCTTCATTTTTGCCACTGCTGACTTTAATCCACCCATTCCCATAACGATACGCGTTGACAATCATATTCGTGATAGCACGCTTAATCGCTAATGGGTTACCATTAACAATCAAATGACCCGGCTCAAATGCCGTTTCAATTTCGCCTGTCACGCTACTTTCTGAGGTAACCGCTTCATTTAAGATTGCGTTCAGGTCACAGAACTCCATATTCATTTCTTGACCTGTTTTCAGGTAATCCATAAATTGCCCTATGATTGCATCACACTCTTCAATATCTTTATTGATTGATTCAGCAAGATAGCCATCTTCAGGACTCATCATTTCCGTTGCTAAACGAATACGGGTGAGAGGCGTACGCAGATCATGGCTGACCCCAGCCATCAATATGGTACGGTCATTTTCAAGCGTTTTGATTTCAGCTGACATATGGTTAAACGAGCGGATCGCCGCTTTCACTTCTGTGGCACCTTTCTCTTTCATCGCAGGTAAAATCACACCTTTCCCTACTTGGCTCGCATGATATTCAAGCTCAAGTAAAGGTTTGTTTTGGTAACGAATATATAGCCAAACACCAGCAAAAATAGATAGAAAGATCGCTAAAGTGTAACGGAACACCAAAGAAAATTGGTTCTGCCCGATTTCAGTCAAAGGGACTCGCACCCAGATATCAGGGGCAAGGTAGGAAGTTAGCCATAAGATCGGATATTCACGGCCAAGCTCTAAGCGTACCTGAGCTTCACCGCCAATATAATCAGACATGTTTTCACTGAGAAAATCATACTCTTTAGCCCAATTCAAACCTTCTTCCATTGCTGCTGACTGGGCATAAAAGGTAATACCTAATTCATTATAGATTTTTTTTCGTAAAGCAGGTGATACCCGTACTGTGGTTCCGTCTTGCAACACCATTTTTTCCGTCATTAATGTTCGTACTTCATAAGCCAGTACTTTGTTGAATTGCTGCAAACTTGGCATTACAACGAAATTCAACACCACCATATAACTGGTGACTAAGCTGGCAAAAAGTAACGCAACGAACAAAAATAACGAGCGAGAAAATGTACTACGTCGAGAGAACCTCAGTCGCTTCATGCTTTACTGCCGTCCGGTACAAATACATAGCCCAAGCCCCAAACAGTTTGGATATAACGTGGGTGAGCTGGATCTTCTTCAACCATACGACGTAAACGTGAAATTTGGACGTCAATCGAACGTTCCATCGCACTGTATTCACGACCTCTTGCTAAACTCATTAGCTTATCACGAGATAATGGTTCCCTTGGGTGTGAAACCAGTACTTTCAGTACCGCAAATTCACCACTCGTTAAAGGCATATTTTCTTCACCTTGGAACATTTCACGCGTACCAAGATTAAGTTTAAATTTCCCAAAAGTGATCACTGCATCGTCTTGAGATGGCGCGCCCGGTAACTCATTCGCTTGGCGACGTAATACTGCACGAATACGAGCCAATAATTCACGTGGATTGAAAGGCTTAGGTATATAGTCATCTGCACCAATTTCTAGACCAACGATACGATCCACTTCTTCGCCTTTTGCGGTCACCATAATAATTGGAATTGGGTTGTTTTGACTGCGTAAGCGGCGACAAATTGACAGACCATCTTCACCTGGCAACATTAAATCTAGCACGATTAAATGAATAGATTCTCTGGTTAAGATCCTATCCATTTGCTCGGCATTCGCAGCACTGCGAACTTGAAAACCTTGCTCTGTCAGGTAGCGTTCTAGCAAGGCACGCAAACGCATATCATCATCGACGACAAGAACTTTATAGCTTTCTTGCATTTTGTAGCCCTCAAGATGTGCAATCTATCAAAATTATTTTTAAAAATTAAGAATATACTATCATATTCCAAGCTGCCTGAGTGTCACCGTCATATAACCAATAACAGCCATCAAACCCGAATTATTTTGTGTATAAGCTAAATATAAAATAGTTAATGTTATAATTTACCATCAACTTGAAATTTAATGAATAATTTTACACGTTATCCGGTTAGTGGTTTATAACTAATATCTAAGACACAATAGTTCACAATTCCACCAGGAGTACGTACTGTGATTTCATCGTCAACCTGCTTACCAACTAGTGCGCGAGCCACTGGAGAGTCAATAGATATCCAATTTTTTGCTGGATCAAATTCATCAGCACCCACTAACCGGAATATTCTGATATTTTCATTATCATCTTCAAGTTTAACCCATGCCCCAAAAAAAACACGTCCTTCTTGCCTTGGGTCAGGTTCAACTATTCTCAGTTGATCCAGTCTTTTAGACAAAAAACGCACACGACGGTCAATCTCTCGTAAACGTTTTTTGCCATAAATATACTCCGCATTTTCTGAACGATCCCCTTGTGCGGCCGCCTCAGAAACAGATTGAGTCACTCTAGGGCGCTCTTCTCTCCAAAGATATTTAAGCTCTTTGTCCAGCGCATCCCAACCTTCACGTGTAATTAAAAGACTCTTATTCATATTTTTAATCAATTAAAAAAGAAGTTAGATAATTATAAATTATACGCAAGACCTTTCTTTGATTTGAATAAACTTCACCCTAGAAATTCTGCGCCTATGCAAGTATAACAGTGCAATGAATTTTTTAACTGTTCTTTGATGATTAGGTATTAAAAAGCGACATGAATGAAACTCTAAGCCAGATAATCGCAGCAGAGCTGCAAGCACAACCTAAACAGGTATTTTCTGCTATCACCTTATTGGATGAAGGTAATACCGTTCCTTTCATTGCTCGATATCGTAAAGAAGTAACGGGTGGGCTAGATGATACGCAGCTTCGTCAACTTGAAAGCCGTTTAGGGTATTTAAGAGAGCTAAATGATCGTAAGCAAACCATTCTTAAATCAATTGAAGAACAACAAAAACTAACCCCCGAACTTGCTGCCGCTATTAACGAAACACTCAATAAAACTGAACTTGAAGACCTCTATCTCCCCTATAAGCCTAAACGTCGTACCCGTGGGCAAATTGCTATTGAAGCAGGCTTAGAGCCTTTAGCTGATGCTTTATGGAGCGATCCAAGCCAATCGCCTGACGAATTAGCACAAAACTACGTTAATGAACAACAAGGAGTGGCAGATACCAAAGCGGCTCTTGATGGTGCACGTTATATTTTAATGGAACGTTTCGCCGAAGATGCTAGCCTGTTAGCTAAAGTTCGTGACTATTTAATGAAAAATGCCCATATTGTTGCCAAAGTAATTGATGGTAAACAAACTGAAGGCGCGAAATTTAGTGACTATTTTGAACATCAAGAACCTGTCGCATCAGTACCTTCTCATCGCGCGTTGGCTATGTTTCGTGGGCGCAATGAAGGCATTTTACAACTTTCACTTAATTGTGACCCTCAGTTCGAAGAACCACCAAAAGAAAGTTACTGTGAAGAAATTATTACCCGCCACCTTGATGTTCGATTAAATAATCAACCAGCAGACCAATGGCGCAAAGCTGTCATTAGTTGGACATGGCGTGTGAAAGTTTTGTTGCATCTCGAAACAGAAATTATGAGCGCATTGCGTGAAAAAGCCGAAGAAGAAGCAATCAATGTATTTGCTCGTAACCTCAATGACCTACTGATGGCCGCGCCAGCAGGTATGCGCTCAACGATGGGACTCGATCCCGGCCTACGTACCGGTGTTAAAGTTGCGGTTGTTGATGCAACAGGAAAACTGATTGCGACTGATACTATCTACCCACATACCGGCCAAGCGGCAAAAGCAGCAGCCATTGTTGCAGCATTATGTCAAAAACATCAGGTCGAACTGGTGGCAATTGGTAATGGTACCGCATCAAGAGAAACAGAACGTTTCTTTGCTGAAGTACAAAAACAATATCCAGAAGTGACCGCACAAAAAGTGATCGTCAGTGAGGCGGGGGCATCCGTGTACTCTGCATCGGAGCTGGCAGCACAAGAATTCCCTGATTTAGATGTTTCCCTGCGCGGCGCCGTTTCTATCGCACGTCGCCTGCAAGATCCTCTCGCAGAGTTGGTGAAAATTGACCCGAAATCTATCGGTGTAGGCCAATATCAGCACGATGTTAGCCAAACTCAGCTAGCACGTAAGCTTGATGCTGTCGTTGAGGACTGCGTAAACTCAGTGGGTGTTGATTTAAATACCGCTTCAGTTGCGCTACTCACTCGAGTCGCAGGTTTGAGCAAGATGATTGCTCAAAACGTCGTCAGTTGGCGTGATGAAAACGGTCGCTTCAATGATAGAAAGCAATTATTAAAAGTAGCTCGCCTTGGCCCTAAAGCCTTTGAACAATGTGCGGGTTTCCTGCGCATCACTAATGGAGATAATCCACTTGATGCATCGACGGTTCACCCAGAAGCCTATCCAGTGGTTGAAAAAATCCTTGAGGTTGTTCGCCAGCCACTCAAAGAAATCATGGGTAACTCACAGGCCTTGAATAACTTAAGTCCGCGTGATTTCACCACAGAGCAATTTGGTGTGCCGACAGTTACCGATATCATTAAAGAACTAGAAAAACCGGGTCGTGACCCTCGCCCTGAATTCAAAACTGCCACCTTTGCTGAAGGTGTTGAAACCATGAATGATTTAACACCTGGCATGATCTTAGAAGGCTCAGTCACTAACGTCACCAATTTTGGTGCCTTCGTGGATATCGGTGTTCACCAAGACGGCTTAGTACATATTTCATCGCTTTCTAACAGCTATGTTGAAGACCCACATAAGGTGGTTAAGGCTGGTGATATTGTTAAGGTGAAGGTGATTGATGTTGATATCCCTCGTAAACGTATTGCACTCACGATGCGTCTTGATGAACAGCCGGGAGAGTCGAATAGCTCACCTCGTCGAGCCAATAACCAAGCCGATAAGGGCGCACGTAAAGCACCTACACCACAACGTGACATATCACGAAAAAATAACGCCTCAGCCGGCAACAGTGCAATGAGCGATGCTCTTGCTGCTGCATTTGGCAAAAAGCGTTAATCAACCTCAACCTCTACAATCATTTTAATAGATTGATTGTAGAGGTTTTTTATTATCACCAAACCAATTTCATTCAGTTAATAATTAAAAAAGTGAATACATTGAAACTTCTTTATTCACCTCAATCATTTCCTTGAAACGCCGTTTCTTCCTCGTAAACACAATATATCGTTGATCCACATCAATTCAATTTGACGAAAAAAGAGGCTAAATATAGCTAATCATTGATGATTATAATTCTTATTATTAATTAGATTTATTTCTGTTTAACCACGTTTTTTGCTTGTGTATATCTATATTTCTAATAATAATTATCAATATTATTACCCATAATGAATGGAAGGCTTTATGTCATTACTTCCTCAACACAGTTATAAAATATTGGGATTCTCACCAGAGATAAGCCCCGCTTACCGACAAAAACTATTATCATTAGGCCTCTTGCCCGGCTCTATTTTTAAAGTTGTCCGCTTCGCACCTTTAGGCGATCCAATACAAATCGAAACTCATCGAGTCAGCTTAGTACTGCGCAAAAAAGACTTAGCACTACTCAATATTGATGAAGCCACTTCGGCGTAACATAACGCAGCAATCTGAACGTTACTATTGGTAAAATTTTATGAAACCACTAACTATCGGCCTAATTGGCAATCCAAATGCCGGTAAGACCACCCTATTCAATCAATTAACTGGTTCTCGCCAACGAGTGGGGAACTGGGCGGGTGTGACCGTTGAAAGAAAGGTTGGCCGTTTTAATACACCAGAGCATAATATTGAATTAGTTGATCTTCCCGGTACCTACTCGCTAACCACGATTTCAGAGCAAACATCGCTAGATGAGCAAATTGCCTGCTACTTCATCTTAAGTGGTGAAGCCGATATGTTAATCAACGTAGTGGATGCGTCTAATTTAGAGCGCAACCTTTATTTGACGCTGCAATTGATTGAGCTAGGCGTGCCATGCATCGTTGCACTGAATATGTTAGACATTGCGCAAAGCCAACACATAGATATTGATATTGAACAGCTCCAACAGCAGCTTGGTTGCCCTGTGATCCCATTGGTTTCAACGCGTGCAACAGGGATTGATAAACTCAAACAGGCCATTGATAGCCATCCACAAAACAATATGCAAGCGCTGGTTGAATACCCAACCGCATTGCTACAGGAAGTGGATTCCTTATCAGAACAAATATCAGCGCAGCAGTTTAGCCAACAACAACGCCGCTGGTTAGCATTACAAATTCTTGAAGGTGATATTTATAGCCGCCAGCGCGCGAATATCTCGAATGAACAACTACATGCAACTCAGCAAAATCTCAAAAATAGCTTAAACGAAGAGCCTGAATTACTGATTGCCGATGCGCGCTACCAATCCATTGCCGCAATCTGTGAAAAAGCGATCAATAACAGCGCCGCAGAACCAAATAGACTTACACAAACTCTTGATGGCGTGATCCTCAATCGCTGGCTGGGTGTACCGATTTTCTTATTTGTAATGTATTTGATGTTTGTATTGGCCATCAATATTGGTGGTGCATTACAACCTTTCTTCGAAGGCGCCTCTGAAGCGATCTTTATTCATGGTATACAGTGGGTTGGAGCTTACTTCAGCTTCCCTGATTGGTTAACCATTTTCCTCGCTCAAGGCGTTGGTGGTGGTATTAACACCGTTCTGCCATTAGTACCACAAATCGGCATGATGTACCTGTTCTTATCTATCTTAGAAGATTCAGGTTATATGGCTCGCGCTGCATTTGTGATGGACAGATTGATGCAAGCTTTAGGCCTACCGGGTAAATCATTCGTCCCACTTATCGTCGGATTTGGTTGCAACGTTCCGTCCATTATGGGGGCTCGTACATTAGATGCGCCACGTGAGCGCTTAATTACAGTATTAATGGCCCCTTTCATGTCTTGTGGCGCACGTTTAGCTATTTTCGCGGTGTTCGCTGCGGCTTTTTTTGGTAAAAACGGTGCCAGTATCGTGTTCTCCCTTTATCTACTCGGTATTGTCGTCGCCATTCTGACGGGTTTGTTACTCAAACATACTTTAATGCGCGGCGAAGCATCTCCTTTCGTGATGGAACTACCGGTTTATCACGTGCCACACGCGAAGACTTTGCTGATACAAACTTGGCAGCGTTTGAAAGGCTTCGTGATCCGAGCCGGTAAAGTCATTGTTGTGGCGAGTATGTTTATTGGTGCGCTCAATAGCTTCTCGTTGTCAGGAGAGCCTGTTGATAATATTAATGACTCTGCTTTAGCTTCTGTAAGTAAAGTGATCACCCCGGTGTTACAGCCGATTGGAGTACATACTGATAACTGGCAAGCGACCGTTGGCTTAATTACCGGTGCAATGGCTAAAGAGGTGGTAGTGGGTACATTGAACACGCTTTATACCGCTGAGAGTATCACCACTGAGCCTTTTGATGCGGCTTCCTTTGACTTACTTGCAGAGCTTGAAGATGCCGTCTCTGAAACATGGGATAGCTTAAAGGAAACCTTTACGTTGAGTGCGCTTTCTAACCCGATCGAAGCAAGCAAAGGGGATGGGGAGATGGCAACAGGCTCTATGGGAACCATGGCGGCTAAATTTGGCTCCGATATCGCAGCCTACAGCTACCTGATCTTTGTGTTGCTGTATGTGCCTTGTGTTTCAGTGATGGGGGCGATTGCACGTGAAACAAATAAGAGTTGGATGACCTTCTCTATTTTATGGGGGCTTAACGTTGCTTATAGCTTGTCAGCCCTATTTTATCAAACAGCAACATTCAGCCAACACCCACAAAGTAGTGTGATCACTATTATTGCGGTCGTGGTATTTAACCTTGCGTTGTTTACGGTATTACGTCGTATGCGTAGCCGAGTCACACTAAACTTAGCCAACAAAACGGCAAAATCCTGTTGTGACTGTTCAGATAAAGTCTGTCATTAAGAGGTAAACATGGTCAGCTTGTTACAAATCAGAGACTTAGTGGCGCTGTATGGGCAGGCTGACCTTGAGCTGCTCAGCGAACAACTTAAAGCCCCCAAACCCTTGATACAAGCAATGGTAGACAAGCTCATCGCCATGGGAAAATTGAAAAAAGTAGATTTAAGTGCCTGTTTAACAGGCACTAGCTGTAAAGGTTGCCCCGAAAGCAATGACTGCTCACACTATGTGCTTACCCTTCCAGACGCGCTAAAAAATCCAACACATACTCACAAAACTCATCAGGGTGAGAAATAAAGGGAGCATGAGCACTATGGCGCATCACTACTGAAGGAGAGTTCGGATACATATCATCCAGTATAGTCGCAACTTTACGTGGCACTAAACCATCTAGATAGCCATAAATACGCAAAAATGGCACGGTAAGATCCTTTAACTCTTCACGTAAATCCACAACGCGCAAAATTTCCAAACCTGCATTGAGGATATCCACTTTGGGTATTGGCTGTTCGAGTACTACCGTTCTAAGCAGTTTGGCATCATTACGTGCACTTTCAGTCCCTAACGTTTGTAGCGCTAAAAAACGCTCTACTGTGCGTTGGAAATCCATTGCAAGTTGCTGCTCAAAGCCCAATAACACCTCGGACTTGATCCCCGGCCAAGCATGGTCATGAGCTTGAAAACTTGGTGATGATGCCACCGTGATCAACCCTTTCACCTCAGCAAAATGGTCGAGAGCAATACGGCTTGCCACTAAGCCACCGAGTGACCAGCCTAACCAAATGGCATGCTTAGGTGCTTGTTGCCATACCGTGTTAGCCATAGATTGCACATCCATAGCGTCAAAACCTTGGCTACGCCCATAACCGGGTAAGTCAATTAAATGCAAACGAAAATGCGAACCCAATCGAGGAACGACTGAACGCCACACTTCCGCATTCAATCCCCACCCGTGGAGGAGCACAAGATCTTGAGCCCCCTCTCCAATTGTCTCCCAATAAAGCTGTGTCATGGTTACACTCTCTTTTTTCACAGGAATATGCTTATGCTAACAATGCAAGGTGCCTGTTGGCTATGCCTACAAGCCTTAAAATTAACTCACCATGGCATTTGTTCTTTTTGTCTTAGAAAGCTACCTTCGATGCCAATCTGTTGTCTTTGTTGTGGATTACCTACAGAGCATAACCATCTGGCTTGTGGCCGTTGCTTACAGCACCCGCCTTCATGGCAAAGGCTAATTAGCGTTAGTCCTTATCAACCACCTTTACGCAAACTGATCCATCACTATAAATTTAACCCACAACCTCAATTAGCATTTGTGTTAGCAAGGGTATTCGTTTTGCATTGGCTTAAGGGGTATCGACAACATTTTTGGTGCAAACCACAACGGTTAATCACTATCCCATCACACCCCAAACGATTATGGATGAGAGGATTTGACCACATCGCCTCAATTGGTGAATATTTATCCAATTGGTTAAATATCCCATATTCACGAAATTCATTATTGCGTACTCGTGATACACTGGCACAAATAACATTAAAACGTAATTACCGTCATAGTAATCTTAATGGCGCATTTACCTTAACTGGTTCTGTTGTAGGACAACATATCGCGATTATTGATGACGTGTTGACGACAGGAGCCACCATGCAAACAGCGGCACAATTGCTGATTTGTGCGGGAGCACAGACTGTACAAGCTTGGACGATATGCCGAACCTTGTAGTATAGGGTCAAATGGGCGTATTATAACCAACTAATGCGGTCAACTATACCCCAAATAATTCGAGTTGCAGTTAGGCGACAAGTGAAGATAGACGGGGAGCATAGATAAACTATGTGACTCGGCTAGCTGAACGTAGTCAACAACACTGCAACTTGAAGGATTTCTGGTAGATTATTAAATTGAGCAAATTATGATTAATATTACTGAAGCAGCACAGGCTCATTTTGCCAAATTGTTGGAAAACCAAGAGCCAGGCACCCAAATTCGCGTGTTCGTTATTAACCCGGGCACACCTTCAGCTGAGTGCGGCGTATCTTATTGCCCACCAGATGCCGTTGAAGCGACTGACCAAGAGCTAAAATTTGAGCTTTTATCCGCTTACGTAGATGAAATCAGTGCACCATTCCTCGATGACGCTGAAATTGATTTCGTCACCGACCAACTTGGTTCACAACTGACACTCAAAGCACCTAACGCTAAAATGCGTAAAGTGTCTGATGATGCTCCGCTAATCGAGCGTGTTGAATACGTCCTACAGTCACAAATTAACCCGCAACTGGCAAGCCATGGTGGTCGTGTATCACTGATGGAAATTACCGATGACGGCTTTGCAATTTTACAATTCGGTGGTGGTTGTAACGGCTGTTCAATGGTTGATGTAACATTAAAAGAAGGGATCGAAAAAGAACTTCTGAAAATGTTTGAAGGCGAGCTGAAAGGTGTGAAAGATCTGACTGAGCACCAACGTGGTGAACACTCGTTCTACTAATTGCTGAAAACCATTTCGCAATTAAATGTTACAGGACAAAGAAGAGGAACTTCTTTTCTTTGTCCTACTCAATGAAAGCCAACGAAATTGGTTTTCATCATTAACTTTAGGACTGCAACTAAACAGCCCTTGTTTGTTACGGTCTGAGTGCCCTTTATTATCTGACTATTCGGTATATTATGGAACAATTTGAGACACTCACCCCTGCACAGGCATACCAACATTGGGTAGATGGCTCCGCAGTTTTAGTTGATGTTCGCGACCCACAAAGCTTCCGAGCTGGGCACGCGAGTGGTGCTTATCATTTAACCAATGAAACTCTCAGTGAATTTCTAGCACAGACAGACTATGAACAAACCATTATGGTCATGTGTTATCACGGCCATAGTAGCCAAGGGGCTGCACAATATCTTATTAATATCGGCTTCGAGTCAGTTTATAGTATAAACGGCGGCTTCGAGGCTTGGTTAAGGGAATATCCACAAGCCGTTACGGCTCTCTAAGTGAGAAGCACCTTTCATGATCCATGTTGTTTCCTTCGAAAATCCCAGAGTCGCTCAGGCATTTGTCGATTATATGGCAAGCCAACATATCCAATTAAAAATTCATACGATACCAGAGCAACAGCAAGTTGAAATTTGGCTTGATGATGAAACGCAAACTGAGCGAGTACATCATGAGCTTAAACTGTTTTTACAGAACCCAACTGATCCACGTTATACCGAAGCGAGTTGGCAAACAGGAACAACACAGACTGGCTTTAAATATCGTAACCACCTCACATTAGACTATTTAAAAGCACAATCAGGGCCATTAACCCTTGCTGTAATGCTAATTTGCGCAGGTATCTACCTGTGGTTATCAATGACTCAACATCTTGATGTATTGCGTTACCTTGCATGGCCTAGAGAAGGACAACAATTTGAACTGTGGCGTTGGTTTAGTCCTGCTTTCGTACAATTCTCTCTTTCTCAACTAGGATTTAACCTCGTATTATGGTGGTATTTAGCTAGCCAAGTTGAACGTAGGCTTGGTACGGGCAAGCTGCTAACACTCTTTCTCGTGTCAGCTTTGTTCTGTAATTGGGGCCAATCTATTTATAGTGAATCTAACTTTGGTGGGCTATCTGGTGTCGTTTACGCCTTGATCAGCTATGTTTGGTTAATAGGCGAACGCCAGCCTGAAAAAGAAGTTAGTGCACCACGTGGTTTAATGATTTTTGTGGTTGTCTGGCTCTTTTTAGGCAACTTAGGTATTTTAGGTACTGATATCGCTAATGCCGCACATATATCAGGGTTAATTATCGGCTTATTAATGGGATTATGGGATAATCGCCATACTTTCAAACATCAGAGCTCCAGATGAAGATAATAGACAGAGGCTAACACCGTGAAACAGACCCAGAGACATGATGCAATCATCGAACTCGTTCGCCTTCAAGGCTATGTAAGCACTGAAGAGCTTGTCGAACATTTCGAGGTTAGCCCTCAGACAATCCGTCGTGACCTCAATGATCTCGCTGAACAAAATAAAATTCAGCGCCACCATGGTGGCGCTGCACTCCCTTCCAGCTCTGTAAACGCCGCTTATAACGACCGTAAGATCATGTGGTCAGATGAAAAAGCGCGTATTGCCCAGCGGGTTGCTAGCCAAATTCCAGATGGCGCGACACTGTTTATCGATATAGGTACGACACCGGAAGCCGTCGCCCATGCATTAGTCAATCATAAAAACCTACGTGTAGTGACTAATAACCTAAACGTTGCAACCCTATTAATGGCCAAAGAAGATTTTCGCCTGATCTTAGCGGGTGGTGAAGTGCGCTCACGCGATGGCGGTATTGTTGGTGAAGCAACCTTAGACTTCATCTCACAATTTAGGCTCGATTACGGTATCTTAGGGATCAGCGGCATTGATATGGATGGGTCATTGCTTGAGTTCGATTATCATGAAGTCCGCACTAAACGTGCCATTATTGAAAACTCACGTTGCGTGATGCTCGTCACTGACCATTCAAAATTTGGTCGTAATGCGATGGTTAACCTTGGCAACATGAATCTTATCGACTACTTATTTACCGATCAACAACCGCCAGACAGCATTCAAAAAGTGATTGAACAGCATAATGTCCAATTAGAACTTTGCTAATTTTTTGAGATGGTAGATCCTCTACCATCTCATCATTTCTCCTTCATCTCTATCTGTTGCTCCCCTAAAGACGATCGCTCGTTAATGTTCGAACATGTTCATTTCCTCTAAATAAACTTATAACTATTGTGGTTATTGAAAAAAAATTGTTACCTTTATCACGCAGTTGTTGTTTTTTGTCGCTAAATAGTTGGCATATTAATCGGTTTTGATTACAATGAATGAGCGAAAACGAACATTATAGAAAGTGTTTCGAACATCTCAGGGGGATGCATGGAAACTAAAGACTTGATTGTAATCGGCGGCGGTATAAACGGCGCTGGTATTGCGGCAGATGCCGCTGGCCGTGGACTATCTGTATTGCTGCTTGAGGCTCAAGACTTAGCCAGTGCAACTTCATCTGCGAGTTCAAAGCTGATCCATGGTGGATTACGTTATTTGGAACATTATGAGTTCCGCCTCGTTAGCGAAGCACTAGCTGAACGCGAAGTCCTGTTAAAACTGGCACCGCACATTGCATTTCCAATGCGCTTCCGTTTGCCACATCAACCTCACCTGCGCCCAGCGTGGATGATCCGTATTGGTCTGTTCCTATATGATCATTTGGGTAAACGTACCAGTTTACCTGGAAGTAAGGGATTAAAATTCGGTCAAAATTCTGTATTAAAACCAGAACTTAATAAAGGTTTTGAATATTCCGACTGTTGGGTTGATGATGCTCGTTTGGTGGTATTAAACGCTCAAGAAGTCGTTCGTAAGCATGGTGAAGTTCGCACGCGCACTAAAGTGACGCGTGCATACCGAGAAGATGGCCTATGGGTTGTTGAAGCTGAAGATTTACGTACTGGCGAAAAAGCAACGTGGAAAGCGAAAGGCCTAGTCAACGCGACAGGCCCATGGGTGAAAGAGTTCTTTGACGATGGTTTAAAACTCAAATCACCTTATGGTATTCGTCTGATCAAAGGTAGTCATATTGTCGTACCTCGTGCTCATGATGAACCACAAGCTTACATTTTACAAAACGAAGACAACCGCATTGTTTTCGTTATTCCTTGGATGGATGAGTTTTCTATCATTGGTACCACCGATGTTGAATATAAAGGTGATCCAAAAGATGTTCGTATCGATGATAATGAAGTGAACTATCTGTTGAAAGTCTATAACGACCACTTCAAGAAACAATTAACTAAAGATGATATTGTTTGGGATTACTCAGGGGTTCGCCCACTGTGTGATGATGAATCAGATTCACCTCAAGCAATCACTCGTGATTACACATTAGATATTCACGATGAAAATGGCAAAGCACCATTATTATCTGTATTCGGCGGTAAATTAACCACTTATCGTAAACTTGCCGAAGCCGCTGTCGGAAAACTTGCCCATTATTATCCAAATGCGGGAGCAGCATGGACCAAAAATGGTGTACTACCGGGTGGTGATATCGAAGGTTGTGATCGTGACGGCTACGCGCGCTTACTACGCCAACGCTACAACTGGTTGCCTGAAGGGCTAGCACTGCGCTTTGCAAGAACTTACGGTAGTCAAAGCAAGCTGATCCTTGATGGTGCAAATTCCCTCAGCGATCTTGGCGAAGCATTTGGCCATAACGTCTACGAAGCTGAACTACGCTACCTTGTTGAACATGAGTGGGTAACTGAATTAGATGACGCTATTTGGCGTCGTACCAAATTGGGCATGTGGCTGAATGAAAGTGAACAACAGCGCATCGCACAATGGTTGGCTGAGCGTTTGAAAGCAACTCAGCCGGCAGCAATTTAGCAATAAAAATCTCGTTGGCAATGCACTAAAAACCAGTTAGCGTTTAGCTAGCTGGTTTTTACTTTTTAATGAATATGTTACCTAAATAATTCAATGCTCAGCTAGGCGCAAGCAAGTGACTAGGTGTATAAAAAATTATGTGACTGGTGCGAGTGAGCCAAGTCCATCACTTGCAATTTGTAGTGTGACGGGTATAGTTTGCCTAATTAAATAGCTAAGTTAATTTCTCACTGTAAGGTATCCCACGACGATGATTTGAGATCTGCCAGAAAATGCTAACAAATACCTCATTCGGTATTTCTTTTTCTATTTTGGCAGACAATGGTCATCCATCGCTTTTATCCCTAAGAGATAACCCAACGTTGTCTGCCCCTGTTCTCAGGAGGTACACATGACTGTTGCATGTCATTTCTCACAACTTAGTATTGAATTTAATCAAACCACTCTATTTGCTCATTTGAGTGGAACCTTGCTATGCCAAAAAAATGCGCTCATTGGCAATAATGGCAAAGGCAAATCGGTTTTAATGCGTCTACTCGCAGAACAAATAACGCCAACATCAGGTAATCTAAAATGGGTGATGCCCTTTATTCATATAGATCAGTTAACCCGTTTACAAGGTGATTCGATTGCCGATGCATTAGGTATCAGTGAACTCACCAATGCGTTTGCAAGGGTTAATTCAGGCAATCCAACACTGAATGATATAAACCTCCTAGAGGATAAATGGCATTTACCTGCCAAATGGCAAAGCCTATTAGATTCAGCCAAATTACCCGTATCATTAGATACTCCCATTAGTCACCTTAGTGGGGGAGAACGCACACGACTTGCCTTATGTCGCGCCTTTTTAAATAAAGATCATTTTTTATTATTAGATGAGCCAGATAACCATCTTGATCATGATGGCCGTCAATGGTTAAGCGATAAACTCGCAGAACATAATGCAGGTTCATTGGTGATCACCCATAACCGTGCTTTGTTAGCGCATATGCATACTATTTTTGAGTTAACCGATAAGGGATTACATGAATATGGTGGTGATTATGCGCTATATAAAGAGCAAAAAAACTTTGCGACTGCGGCAATTGAAGCCAAAACTGAGCGATTAAGTCACCAAATTCGCCAAGAAAAACGCCAACAACAAGCCACACTGCAAAAAGCAGAACAACGTCGTAAACAAGGTGAAAAAGTTCGCTATAGCGGCTCGCAATCGTTATTACTGCTTGATATGAAAACCAATCGAGCACAAAAAAGGCAATCAAACGTTGCAGAACGCCATCAAAGAGTCATGAGCGACTTGCAGCAACAACAACAACAAGCCCAAGATCAGCTAATCCATACTCAACAACAGAAAATGGTGCTGAACTACCAAGCTGATGGGAAGAAAGTCACGGTTTTTGCGTCACAATTACAACTATCTTATGGCTACCTTGAGCCTTTATCATTTACTGCTTATACCGGGGAACATTGGCATATCAAAGGTCTTAACGGCAGTGGAAAATCAACATTGTTGAAAACGCTTGCGGGAAAAATCTCTGAGCGAGCAGGTGAATATCGCATCAGCCCAATGTTCTGCTATCTCGATCAGCACTTAAATTTATTAGATAAAAATTTACCCGTCGCTGAAGCATTGCAACGTTACCAACCTGCATTGACCGTTGAACAGTGGCGTACTCAGCTGGGTATGCTAAGAATTCGAGGAGATAAATCCCTACAGCCGCTCCATCAACTTAGTGGTGGGGAGCAGCTAAAAGCAACATTATTGGCGCTGATAAATAGTCCAACTCCGCCCGCCGTATTGTTATTGGATGAACCAGACAACCACCTTGATATTGATTCAAAAACATTACTAGAAGCACTATTACATGACTACCAAGGCACATTATTCCTCGTTTCGCACGACGAGGTATTTGTTGAACGGTGTGGGATAACTCATACCCTTTGTTTAGGTAATTAAACAGCACCGAGCTTTAACCCACTCAATAACCAACTATGAGTCATGGAAACAAGACAAGAAAGGGAATTGCGAGTCCGAAAAAACCACTTAGCCCTCATTTTGAGGGCTTTGTAGCTTTCGGCTTTGATTCAAGGCTAGCGAATAAACGTCTGTTTCACTCTGTCTGAAACCAAGAGATATGGGATCCAAATAAAACAATAAAACACACTGTTTACTACTGTCATCATATAGCCATATTTGACTTCAATACCAAAAAAGTTTGGAAATACAAAACGAGAAGCGATGATCATTAAACTGTATAACAGCATAGATATAATAAATAAGACTTTAGCTTTTTTTTGCCATTTTAGTGCGGCAACAAACGTCCATATTAATAACAAAACCAATATGCCATGGCCTGCTTGTAATGAATAAAACGCTGTAGAAAAGCCACTAACATAAAAATCAGAATTAACATTTGTGACTAAATGCCACACTGTTTTGATTTGATTGATATCGAATAGCACCATCATTAAGGTTTGATACAACATATAAAACAAACCAATCACAGGGAAAATAAGCCATCCACCAATCCCCTGTAGTGGTGCTTTTTGTGGAACCGTTGTAGCAGTCGGCTGGTTTACATCCATTTTTTAATAACCTTATTGCTTAATATACTCTAAACCATTCAAGATACAGCTAGGCGACAAATAAACGAGTCGCTAGGGGTATAGAAAACACTGTGACTGATACGAATATCTCAACGAGAAATACCGTAACTTAAGGCATAATGGGTATGCCATGTTCTAGATAAGACTTGAGCACATTGGCTTGATTATGCACCCTATCCTTTGCGCTATACAATAATGTCAGATTACCTTGCTGTGATTGTTGCACCAAAGTTTCCCACGCTTGCGTATTATTATTTAGCTCTTGATAGTAACTCGCTACAAATTTATCAAATTGATCTGGATGTTGATGGAACCATTTACGCAATTCATTTGATGGTGCAACTGCTTTATTCCACTCGTCATACTGTAAATCGATTTTTTTTATTCCACGCGGCCATAATCGGTCAATCAGTACACGGTATCCATCTTCAGGCGAAACTGGGTCATAGACTCTTTTACAGTAAATCATGCGCCCTCCTTTCAACCGCCGTAATGTTTATATCGTTAATTTACAAATGTATTTTTCACTCTAACAGAGGTTAAAAAATAAGGGATCCAAATCGCACAAACCACTGCACCACGAATAATCTCTTTCACATCTTTGTCATCGACAGGAACTGCAAGCAACTCTTTGACTAGAATAACATCAGCAATGATTAATATCAGTGAAAATACGTAGAAAAATATAATTACTTTCACCGCCAATTTCTTTTTCGTGAAAAACAGATAGCAAAGATATAGCAGTGTTCCATAAAGAATGACATTACCCATGACCTCAAAATACGTTAGTTCTTTAAATAACGGCATAAAATAAGAGGATGTTGGGTCTGTTAACAAATTCCAATATTCAAAGACATCTGCGTAGGCTACCCAGAATGAGAATGGCAAATAAAACAAAGACACAATGAGCCCGAGCATTGGCAATATTAGCCATCCCCCTAACCCTGCTGGTTTTAAAGGTGGTTTAGCATCACGGGCAGTAGGTGATTTATTCGGAATATCTTGAAGAAATGCCTTGTTACTACCCTCACGGACAGAGCAATCTTCTGAATCATTCATCATCACATCCTTGCTTTGTTTTATTCAACAGCATCAAAATATTATGATTATTATACTCTAAATAATTCACGGCACAGCTTAAGCTACGAATGAACTCGTTGCTAGTAAAATAGAAAACGGCGTGACTAGCACAAGTGAGCGCAATCATTATACCTTCACGAAAAGCGCTGCAACTTGAAGTATGACAAATATAAACTCTAACTCTTTTCAAGTAAGATGACACGCTTGAAATCCAAATTAATCATGCCAAAATGCGTTGTATCACAATATAAAGGCTCACATCATGCCAACTGCAATCTCACCGCTTATTCTACCTGTAAATTTTCGCGCTGATGATTTTTTTGCATTTCATTTAAGAGATAGACAAAACATTGCAGAAATCGTCGAAAACAATGTACTACGTAAAGGCATACTTTGGGATAACTCGCCGGCGCAGCTGATTATTACAATCGACCAACAAATGGCCACTATCAAACTAGAAGTGGATGACTCAAGTAATATCGCCAATGATCAAAAAATGATAGAGATTGGCAAGCACATGCTTGGCTTACAACAAGCGATTGAACAGTTCGAAACGCAGTATTTATCTCATCCAATCATTGGTCAGTTAATCCAACATCAACAAGGCCTACGTATCTATCAATCTGCTAGTGCATTTGAAGCCTTAGTATGGGCAATTATTGGCCAACAAATCAGTGTCACTGCCGCGATTGCAATACGCCGACGCTTTATTCAAGCAACGGGGAGCATGCACTCATCGGGTATTTGGTGCTTTCCTAACGAGCAACAGGTCGCTGCGACTGACGACGATACCTTGCGGCAAACGGGTTTTTCTGCGGGGAAAATTGTCGCGATCCGCGCCCTCTGTGCTGCGATTATCGACAAACAGATCGATTTATCGGTCCAAATAAATCAAAACAATCACCAAGAGCTGGCTAACCAACTCCTCAACCTAAAAGGTATTGGCCCATGGACAGTCAGCTATGCACTTTTGCGCGGTTTCAATTACCTTGATGGCTCGTTACATGGTGATGTCGCGGTGAGGCGTAACTTACAACCCTTATTAAAAATGGCAACACAGCCAACAGCCAAAGAAACTGAAAAATGGTTAACGGAGTTTTCTCCTTGGCGTGCTTTGGTTGCGGCACATTTATGGCGAAGTCAGTCTGCGGCAGGATACTAGAACCCACCACGATGAGTCATGGCGGATCTCGATACTCTGGATCATTCCAGATACAAATGGGTGATGAATAAAGATAGGTGAGGTGGCTTATTCAACGTAGTCACCCACACTATCTTCAAGCATGACCGGTATACTCTAAATAATTCAAGATGCAGGTAGGCGACAAGTGAAGATAGGCGGGGAGCATAGATAGACTCTATGACTCGACTCGCTGAGTGTAGTCAACAACCCTGCAACTTAAAGTATAACGAGTATATACCCCAACCGAAAAACGGATTGGGGTATGAACATTAACGTAGCCAGTTAGTTTTTGCTAACTCAACGACTTCATCACCGCGGCCACTGAGGATGGCTTTTAACATATATAAACTAAAGCCTTTCGCCTCTTGTGCATTGATGGTTGGTGGCATAGAGAGTTCCTGTTTAGCCGTAACGACATCCACGACTACAGGGCCATCATGTGCGAAAGCTTCTTTTAACGCTGCATCAATGTCTTCACTTTTCTCAACACGGATCCCTTTGATACCTGCTGCATTTGCTACCGCAGCGAAGTTAGGGTTATGTAAGTCTGTTCCTTCTGTGAGGAAACCACCCACTTTCATTTCCATGGCAACAAAGCCGAGCACACCATTATTCAGAATAACCACTTTTACCGGTAGATTCATTTGTGCCAGTGATAGCATGTCGCCCATCAGCATACTGAAACCACCATCACCACTCATTGTGATCACTTGGCGTTTTTTATCAACAGACTGAATACCCATCGCTTGTGGCATCGCATTGGCCATCGAACCATGGTTGAATGAACCGATTAAACGGCGCTTACCGTTCATTTTCAGATAACGAGCAGCCCAAACCGTTGGCGTTCCTACATCACAAGTGAAAACCGCATCATCATCAGCTAATTCGCTGATCCGGCTCGCCAAATATTGCGGATGAATAACCCCTTCTTTACCCGGTTTTGCTAAATCATCTAAGCCTTTACGCGCTTCAACATAGTGCTTCAATGCACTATCTAGATGGTGACTATCTTGTTTAACGTCTAAATGAGGCTGTAATGCAGTTAACGTCGTTTTAATATCACCAATCATACCCATATCGATATGACAATGTGAGCCTAAGCTACCTGCATTGATATCAATTTGAATGATCTTAGCGCCTTGCGGATAGAACGGACGATATGGGAATTGGGTGCCTAATAAAACCACAGTATCCGCATTCATCATGGCATGATAACCAGATGAGAAACCAATTAACCCTGTCATACCTACACTATATGGGTTATCCCATTCAATATGCTCTTTACCACGTAATGCGTGTACAACTGGGGCTTTCAATGTTTCCGCTAGTTTGATCACTTCATCGTGTGCGCCTGCACAGCCAGCACCACAGAACAGCGTGATATTTGTTGATTGATTTAGTGCATCTGCCAATTTTGCAATTTCAGAGTGCTGAGGCATGATCAATGGAGCCTGTGGCTGATACCATGTATCAACCGCATTCTCAGGCGCGTCGCGTAATGCGATATCACCCGGTAATACGATCACAGAAACGCCTCTTTCTAGGATGGCTTTGCGCATTGCAATACCGAGAACTTGTGGCAATTGCTCTGGGTTAGAAATCATTTCACAATAATGACTGCACTCACGGAATAGCTCTGTTGGGTGAGTTTCTTGGAAGTAATTGCTACCAATCTCACTTGATGGGATATGTGCAGCAATGGCCAATACTGGCACGCGGTTACGATGGCAATCATATAACCCATTAATAAGGTGCATGTTACCTGGACCACAAGAACCCGCACAAACCGCGAGTTCACCTGTCATTTGAGCTTCAGCGCCTGCTGCAAACGCGGCAACTTCTTCATGGCGAGTGCCTAACCACTCAATGGTTCCAAGGCGGCGTAAGCTATCACTTAAACCGTTTAGTGAATCACCAGTAACGCCCCAAATACGCTTAACACCTGCGTTATCTAGAACTTTTGCGACATAGGATGCGACAGTCTGTTTTTTCATAGTGGCACTCTTTCAAAGTCAAGATTAGGTTAAAATCATTCACGGAAGCTGATAATACACTCTCCGCAATACTTCATTTTTATTAAACTAATTTATATGCTGCACCTAGTGTAACTAATTAAATTGACTGTTCCTACCAGCTAAAATCAATCGGCAATAAGAACAGAATAATCATCCACTAATATCAAAAGAAGAGTCTAGGTTCAGCATAAATTAAGTTTTAAATTAAACTTAAACATGGCAAAAAAAATAATATTTACAATTATTTAATAAATTACAAACTAAGAATGGCAAATAAATATTCTAAATTATCGAATGCAGGCCAAAGCGTAAAATAAACAGAAAAAATATCTGTAGAAAAAATCTAATGAGTCGAAAAGGGTAAGAGATGTAAATATCACTTTTCAGACTAAACATCAAAAATAACAGCACTAATCAGCATAAATAGCCGGCATTTTACATTTAATCGATATTATTATACAATTGCTCGAATGTTAGGTCATATAAAGGTTCCAATTTTGCTTTTTTTACCCAATTTATTACAACAAAATTGCACTCATTATTCCTCTGTTCTTCACATTTCCCCTCGCAATTATTAGCGATAGTTCTACCCTTATTATTAGTAATAAAGTTCAGCGTGACATATGCCATATTGAGGACTTTTTAAAATAGTGATTGATTTATTGATGTGTTCCGCGAGTTATGACTAGTCTAATAACGTAGCCCCGCACGTTTTTGAAATTCAGATAACAGGATGGTTTCATTATGAAGTTCAGAAAGAAAAAAGAAAAACCACTAAATATTAACGACATCACCATTATTGATGATGGTAAATTAAAAAAAGCAATCACCGCTGCTTCGCTGGGTAATGCGATGGAATGGTTTGATTTTGGTGTATATGGCTTCTTAGCTTACGTACTTGGCCAAGTCTTCTTCCCTGGCGCATCACCGAGCGTCCAGATGATAGCCGCATTAGCCACATTCTCCGTGCCATTTCTCGTCCGCCCATTAGGTGGCGTGGTTTTTGGGATTTTAGGTGATAAATATGGCCGACAAAAAGTCTTGTCCGTCACCATTATTATTATGGCGGTCAGTACCTTCTGTATTGGTTTAATACCATCGTATGCCAGTATTGGTATTTGGGCTCCGATCTTATTGTTGCTAGCTAAATTAGCACAAGGCTTCTCTGTTGGTGGTGAGTACTCAGGCGCTGCTATCTTTGTTGCCGAATACTCTCCTGACCGTAAACGTGGCTTTATGGGCAGCTGGTTAGACTTTGGTTCTATCGCGGGCTTCGTCCTAGGTGCCGGTGTTGTTGTGCTGATCTCAAGTATCGTTGGAGAAGAAAACTTCCATGAGTGGGGTTGGAGAATTCCATTCTTCTTAGCACTGCCACTTGGTATTATCGGCCTATATCTACGTCATGCACTTGAAGAAACCCCTGCATTCCAACAGCATATCGAGACATTAGAAAAACAAGATAAAGCCAACATTCAAAATCCACCGAAGGTTTCATTCCGTGAAGTGGTCTCCAAATATTGGAAGAGCCTGATGATCTGTGTTGGCTTAGTTATCGCAACGAACGTAACTTACTATATGTTATTGACATATATGCCAAGTTACCTATCGCATAACTTGAATTATTCAGCCGACCACGGTGTGTTAATCATCATTGCTATCATGATAGGTATGCTATTTGTCCAACCAATCATTGGCTTAACCAGTGATAAAATTGGTCGTCGTCCATTCGTCATTGCAGGTAGTGTAGGTTTGCTTATTTTAGCTTACCCAGCCTTTATGCTGATTGACAGCGGCTCTGTTGGTCTGATTTTTGTTGGCTTACTGATTTTAGCTGTTTTACTTAACTGTTTTACTGGGGTAATGGCGTCAATTTTACCCGCGATTTTCCCAACGCATATTCGTTATAGCGCCCTTGCAATTGCCTTTAATATTTCGGTCTTGATTGCTGGTGCCACGCCAACGGTTGCAGCTTGGTTAGTTGAATCAACCAATAATCTGTACATGCCAGCCTTCTATTTGATGGTTATCGCACTGATTGGTTTGTATACTGGGATCAGAATGCCAGAAACTGCCAATAAACCACTTCGAGGGGCCACACCGGCAGCATCTGACCGCGCAGAAGCGAAAGAAATTTTAAACGAGCACTATGACAATATCGAACAAAAAGTTGAAGATATTGAACAACAAATTGCTGAACTTGAGAAAAAACGTCAATCGTTAATCAACCAGCACCCAAAATTGGATTAAGCACCAAGCTAAGAAAGGAGTAGATGATGACGAAAAAACGGGCTTGTCATATAGTCTGGTTTCGTAACGACTTAAGAGTTACCGATAATAAAGCGTTATCATCTGCTTGTGCTGATCCTGAAGCAAACGTGCTCGCCGTGTTTACCGCCACGCCGGAACAATGGCGAGCACATGATCTCTCACCACGACAAATTACTTTTATTCATCAGAACTTACTTGAGTTACGCCATTCACTGGCGCAGTTAGCGATCCCTTTAATTTGCCATACCGTTTCTGATTTCACACAAGCAGCGCAGTGGGTGCTTGATTTTGCCCAGCAACAACAAGCCGACCACGTGTTTTTTAATCGCCAATACGAACTGAATGAACAGCAACGAGACCAATGGCTAATTAATCAATCTACATCTTTTCATGTTCATGCCTTTGATGATGCACTGTTGTTACCCCCTACTTCAGTGACAAACCAAAAAGGTGAGATGTACCAAGTCTATACACCATTTCGTCGCGCTTTTATCACACAGCTCGTCACAACCGATTACCACTCAGCTCCTGCTCCTCAGGCGAGAGGAGAAAAACTGACCGTACCAGCGGTATCGACCCTGTTCGATTATGATTTTGTTGATATTGCGCCACATTTTCCCGCAGGTGAGCATGCTGCACGGCAGCAGCTAAGGCAATTTTGTCGCCTGAAAGTAAAAAATTACTCACAACATCGCGATATCCCATCCATTGATGGAACCAGCCAATTATCACCCTATTTAGCTATTGGTGTCCTATCACCTAGGCAATGCTTAAATCGTTTACTGGCTGAAAACCCTCATGTTTTTGATTCGCCCGATAGTGGCGCATTTACATGGCTAAACGAACTGATTTGGCGTGAATTTTATCACCACCTGCTAGTGGCGTTTCCCCGTTTATGCCGTCATCAACCGTTTATTGAATGGACACGGTACATTCAGTGGAATAACTCGAAAGAACAACTTAAAGCATGGCAAGAGGGTCAAACAGGTTACCCGATTGTGGATGCCGCAATGCGCCAACTCAATACCACTGGTTGGATGCATAATCGACTCAGAATGATCACCGCGAGTTTTCTTGTCAAAGACTTATTAATTGATTGGCGGCTTGGCGAACAATACTTTATGCAGCGGTTGATCGACGGCTCATTAGCCGCCAACAATGGTGGCTGGCAATGGTCGGCTTCAACAGGTACCGATGCACAACCTTGGTTTCGCATTTTCAACCCAACGACCCAAGGCAAAAAATTTGATCCACAAGGTGAGTTTATTCGCCAATGGTTACCTGAACTACAGGCAGTACCCGATAAATATATTCACTCCCCCCATGAATGGGCTGAATCAAATCAACTTAAACTGAACTATCCAAAACCGATTGTTGACCATAAACAAGCTCGTTTGAACACGTTAGAAGCATTTGAAGCCAGTAAACGTGACAGCTTGAAAAACCATTAATCATCAAAGTAATAATTTCACTTAATCAGTATACTGTGCACAGCAAACAGAAAATCAAACAGGAGTGATTATGCAGGTTATTTTACAAGTTGATTTCCCCTATCAGGGACCTTGGGGTGATGAAATGGCAAGCGCAATGGAAGAACTCGCAGGATCGATTAATCAAGAGCCTGGCTTTATTTGGAAGATATGGACAGAAAATCCCTCTACACAAAAAGCAGGGGGTATCTATCTATTTGCTTCACCACAACAAGCTCAAGCCTATCTTGAAAAACACAGCGCCCGTTTAAAATCCTTTGGCGTCCCTGAAGTCAGAGGCGAAATTTTTGCTGTGAATAACGCGCTGAGCCAGCTCAACCAAGCGCAATTTATCACTAAGTAATACAATCTAAGGAAAAAACCTTGTGTTTATCGTACACAAAAGTTTTTTCCTTATCGATAGCCGTCACTACTACACAAAATCCCCTTCACGACGCTCAACTAACGTCAGAATACTATATAGCGCAACTACCACACCATGTTGGTTGAAGACCTGAACATCCCACTCAACCACACCGTTTGGCTTATCTTCTTGCGTTTTTTGCGCCTTTTTAATTTTCTTCTTACAGGTTAAACGTACTTGAATTGTGTCGCCAATTTTCACTGGTTCAATAAAACGTAGATTTTCCATTCCATAGTTAGCGATCACAGGACCAACGGCTGCATCAACAAATAAACCAGCTGCCGCGGATACCACAAAGTAACCATGAGCGACACGTTCACCAAACAGTGACTGCGCAGCGCCTATTTTATCCATATGAGCATAAAAATGATCACCACTTAGGCAAGCAAAATTGACTAAATCGGCTTCCGATACAGTACGTCTGGCAGTTAATAATGTGTCGCCAATGACTAAATCTTCAAAATATTTTCTAAATGGATGTACTGGGTCTGCATACACTTCAGCGCCACGACTCCATTGCTTAGTCACTGCGGTCAACATTGATGGACTCCCTTGAATAGCGGTCCGTTGCATATAGTGTTTAACGGCTCTTAACCCACCTAGCTCTTCACCGCCACCCGCTCTACCGGGACCACCATGCACTAACAAAGGAAGCGGGGAACCATGGCCTGTCGATTCCGTCGCCGCTGCCTCATTAAGGATCAACATTCGCCCATGTGCTCTAGCACTATGACGAATAACCTCTTGAGCAACGGATGCTTCTGCCGTAACCACAGTTCCAGCAAGGCTTCCTTCTCCCATAATCGCGAGCTCAACAGCTTGCTCCGTAGTCTGATAACTCATCAATGTCGCAACAGGGCCAAAAGCCTCCGTTTCATGTACTGCTCGATGCGTATAAGGATCGGCACAATATAGCAAGGTCGGAGGGTAAAATGCCCCTGTATGAATATCGCCACCTATGATGTTGACGCCTTGAGTTGTTCCACCACACAGTATTTCACAGCCATTTTGTTGCAAGAAAAGAACTTTTTCTTGCACATCATCGCGTTGCTCTTGGTTAATCAACGCCCCCATACGAACGCCTTCTACCGCAGGATCACCAACAGTGATACCTGACAAACGATGCAATAGCGCCTGCTTGACAGCTTCCAATTGAGATCCGGGCACAATGATACGACGGATAGCAGTACATTTTTGTCCAGACTTTGATGTCATTTCACGTACTATTTCTTTAATAAATAAAGAAAACTCAGGTTGCTCTGGCTGCACATCCACCCCAAGAATGGCACAATTAAGGGAATCTGCTTCCATCGTGAAAGGAATGGATTTTTCGCGTAACCGTGGATGGGATTTTAATTTTTGCCCAGTTGCCGCCGAACCTGTAAATGTCACAACATCTTCAAAATCAAGATGTTCAAATATCTCACCCACACCGCCGCAAATTAGCTGTATTGCACCTTCGGGCACCAACCCACTTTCAACAATTAAACTTACCATCGCTTGTGTTAATTGAGCTGAGGCAGTTGCAGGTTTGATAATCGCAGGGACGCCGGCTAACCAAGTGGGCGCGAGCTTTTCTAACATCCCCCAACAAGGAAAGTTAAACGCATTAATGTGTAAGGCGACACCACGACGAGAAGTTAAGATATGACGTGCAATAAACTGCCCTTGTTTGGATAAAGGGATCATCTCATCTTCAGGCCAAATGGTATCGTCTGGTAGCTCACGATTTGCTAGCCCTGAAAAAGCAAACAGTGTTGCAATCCCCCCTTCAATATCTACCCAGCTATCCACCTTTGTTGCGCCTGTTTGTGCCGATATCTCATAAAGATAATCCTTACGCTCTAATAAATATTTAGCGACGGCCTTAAGCATTTGCCCGCGTTGCTGAAATGTCATGGCAGCCAATGCGTCACCACCATGTTTGCGCCCATAAGCGAGACTATCAACTAATGGTAAACCCTCTGTCGACACTTCATATAGAGCTTCACCGGTCAATGCATGATAAATCTTACGGCTTTCACCCTGACCAAATAACCATTGACCCATTATATAACTTGTTAATTGCTGCATTACGCCCCCAAAAGAAAACAATAATCAACATTGATACTAAAATATGTATCATAAAATTAAGCTTAGATACCAATACAAATTTAACAAGTCAGAAACAAAATTAATTAAAACAACTCAAAACCCCCTCATAATATCGCCTCAAGGATAATCCAAGCAATTGAATTTAAAAGAATTCAAAATTATCATTGTGAGCTTCATCGCAAAACACAAACAATCAACATTGATTTATTTGTTAACGATTCCTAGCATTAATGTTAATTAATTATGATTCATTTTTATTTTAATGAGTTAAAATTCGAATCATCTTAGGTGAAAAAATGGATAATCAATATCAAGAAAACTTCGAAAATAAACTCGAAGCCGACATCAATATCGAACCAAAAGATTGGATGCCCGATGCCTACAGGAAAAACCTGATCCGTCAGATAGGCCAACATGCTCACTCGGAAGTTATTGGTATGTTACCTGAAGCAAATTGGTTAACTCGTGCTCCAACGCTACGGCGTAAAGCGATTCTATTAGCCAAAATTCAAGATGAAGCAGGGCACGGTCTCTATCTCTACAGTGCTGCTGAAACCCTTGGCTGCTCACGCCAAGACATCTACCAAAAGATGCTTGATGGCAAAATGAAATACTCTTCGATTTTTAACTACCCCACTCTCAATTGGGCAGATGTTGGCGTAATTGGTTGGCTAGTTGATGGTGCTGCCATCGTAAACCAAGTTGCATTATGCCGAGCTTCATACGGCCCTTACGCTCGCGCTATGGTGAAAATTTGCAAAGAAGAGAGTTTTCATCAGCGCCAAGGTTATGAAGCTGTCACCGTGCTTGCCAATGGCACTCCACAACAACAAGCCATGTTACAAGATGCTATTAATCGTTTTTGGTGGCCAGTACTGATGATGTTCGGCCCCAATGACAGTGATTCGCCACACAGTGCGCAAAGCATGGCATGGAAAATTAAACGATTTAGTAACGATGAGCTACGCCAAAAGTTTGTTGATAACACAGTTCCTCAAGTTGAAGCACTCGGAATGACGATCCCTGATCCTGATCTGCAATGGGATGAGTCAATTGGCCACTATCGCTTTGGCGAAATTGACTGGGAAGAGTTTTATCAAGTGATTAAAGGTGAAGGTATCTGTAATTACGAACGTGTTGAAGCCAAACGAAAAGCTTGGGAAGACGGCGCATGGGTTCGTGAAGGCGCGATGGCATACAGTCAAAAGCAACAAGCCATTCAAGCTGCCGCTTAACTTTAAATTGCAGTGTTGTTGGCTACAGTCACAGTGCTTACTAGGCCGCTAGCGACTTATTCAATTATTGCCTAACGACATCTGAAATTACTTAGACTATGGAATTGAAAAAAAAGGAAAAAATAATGAGCAATCAAGACTGGCCATTATATGAAGTTTTTGTTCGTAGCAAGCAGGGACTCGCACACCGCCATGTTGGCAGCCTACATGCTGCCGATGATCAAATGGCATTAGAGAATGCTAGAGATGCCTATACACGTCGTAGCGAAGGCTGCTCAGTATGGGTAGTCAAAGCCACATACTTAATTGCCTCACAACCAGAAGATAAAAGCACATTCTTTGATCCGGCTGATACTAAGGTTTATCGCCATCCCACTTTCTACACCATCCCTGATGGCATCAAAAATATGTGAAGGTGAAAAATGAACCAGCACGAAGCACTCAAACAATATGTCTTACGACAAGGCGATACTCCTTTAGTCTTAGCGCAACGCCTCTGTGAATGGTGTGGCCACGCCCCTGAGCTAGAAATCGACCTCGCTATATCAAACATTGGCTTAGATTTACTGGGACAAGCCAGAAATTTTCTCAGCTATGCGGCGACGCTTGCAGGGGATGAGTCTGATGAAGACAAGATAGCCTTTCTGCGTGATGAACGTGAATTCTGTAACCTATTACTGGTCGAGCAGCCCAATGGGGGTTTTAATGACACACTGGTACGCCAATTTTTTATTGATGCCTATCACGTACCGCTGTATCAAGCACTGACTCACAGCGCAGATCCACAACTTGCCGCTATTGCCGAAAAATCATTGAAAGAAGCCCTCTATCACTTGCGCTTTAGTCGCCATTGGATGATCCGTTTGGGTGATGGCAGCGAAGAAAGTCACCAAAAAATCCAACAATCAGTCAATCAGTTATGGCGCTTTACTGGCGAGCTGTTCCATGCCGATGATATTGAAATTGGACTCGCTGAAATTGGGATTGCCGTCGACCCTCGCAGCATACAGCCACAATGGCTAACCACTATTAATGAAACGTTTGAACAAGCAACCTTAACGTTACCTCAGCAACATGCCTATCGAACAGGCGGCAAACAAGGCAATCACACTGAGCATCTAGGTATCCTTTTAACCGAGTTGCAATTTGTTCAGCGCGCTTATCCTAATTGTGACTGGTGATGCTATGGAACAGAGACAATCCCTGAATGGCCTACAATCGCCACAACTTCATCAAATTTGGCAACAATTACAGCAAATACCCGATCCAGAATTGCCAGCACTCTCAATTACCGATCTTGGCATGATCCGCAACGTGCTCGCAACATCCAATGGCTGGAAAGTACTTTTTACACCCACTTATTCAGGTTGTCCTGCAACAGAATTTTTACTCAATGAAATAAAACAGGTTTTACACCATGCTGGTTTTTCAAATATAGAAATCGAAGTCGTACTCACCCCTGCATGGACAACCGATTGGATGAATCAAAACGCCAAACAGCGCCTACGCGATTTTGGTATTGCCCCACCGGTGGGGAAATCTTGTGAACATCCAGAGCACTCGGGGCCAATCCGTTGCCCACGCTGTGATAGCCAACAAACTGAAAAAATTAGCGAGTTTGGCTCTACAGCCTGTAAAGCCTTATATCGCTGCCGCGAATGCTTTGAACCTTTTGATTACTTTAAATGTATTTAAGGGCACATTATGACTGTATTTCACCGCTTAAGTATTGCCGCTATTGAACGTGACACCCCCGATGCGGTGGCTGTGACATTTAATGTCCCCGATAGCTTGCGCAAACACTATCACTATCGCCCAGGACAGCACCTTACTCTTAAAGCGTTAATTAATGGCGAAGATTTGCGCCGTTGCTACTCCATTTGTAGCTCACCAGATGAAAACACATTAAAAATTGGTGTTAAAGCCATTTATGAAGGACGCTTTTCAAATTTTATTAACCAACAACTGAATGTCGGGGATAGCCTTGATGTGATGATCCCACAAGGAAAGTTTGGCTACCAACCTGAAGCCAATACCCGAGCTCGTTATCTTGCTATTGCTGCGGGGTCTGGGATCACACCGCTGCTTTCCATCATTAAATCCACTCTGCAAACCGAGCCATATAGCCATGTGACTTTAATTTATGGCAATAAAAATAGTCGCTCAGTGATGTTTAAAGAAGTCATTGCCGATCTTAAAAATCGCTTTGCTCAACGTTTGCAAGTGCTCTATTTATTCAGCCAAGAGCAACAAGAAAGCCCGCTCCTCAGTGGGCGCATTAATAAATCTCAGCTAATAGCACTTGATCAGCAACTACTCAATTTCAAGCAGTACCACCGCGCCTTTGTATGTGGTCCTGAAGCCATGATGGATGAAGTACAGCTGACATTGGCGGAATGTGGGATGAACTCAGATCATATCCACAGTGAGCGTTTTAATACTTCATCCCTAAAATTTAAGCCACCAGCGGCTGTCGCTTCTGATAACCGGCAAGTTAGCCTTCAACTGGATGGACGAACATTGACAATCACCATGGATAGTCAAGATGACAGCATTCTTGATGCTGCATTGCGTCAAGGAGCTGATCTGCCCTATGCATGCAAAGGTGGTGTTTGCGCAACCTGCAAATGCAAATTACGTTCAGGCGAAGTTGAAATGGGGGTGAATTATAGCCTAGAGCCCGATCAGATCGCTGAAGGCTACATATTAAGCTGCCAATCATGGCCGAAAGGCGATGGTGTCGTGCTCGATTTTGATGTGTAGGAGGCAATATGCACACAGATTGGATCCTCACACACACAAACAACCGCGTACTGACATTAACGTTAAACCGCCCAGAAGTGCGTAACGCATTAAGTACGGATTGCCTAAAACAACTCGTCGAGCACCTTGAGCGGGCTGATAACAATCCAGAGATTGGTGCAATATTGATCACGGGTAACTCACGCTTTTTCGCAGCAGGAGCTGACCTAAAAGAGCTACAGCAACAAACCGTTGCTTCCGCTATCACAGATAAACGCCCTGCTATTTGGCGCCGCTTTAATCAGATCACAAAACCGATCATTAGCGCTGTGAATGGCTATGCATTAGGCGCTGGCTGTGAGCTAGTACTCGCCAGCGATATCACTATTGCAGGCGAATCTGCACGTTTTGGGTTACCTGAAATCACATTAGGTTTGATACCGGGAGCGGGTGGCACACAACGTCTAGTGCGTGGAGTTGGGAAATCTCTTGCCATGCAAATGATCCTCACTGGCAACGCAATTGATGCGCAACAAGCCTTACAAGCAGGGCTTGTAAGCCAAGTTTGTGTTGATGGTCTGGTGGTTGAATATGCACAAAAAATTGCGCAACGCATCGCAACACACGCTCCCTTAGCAGTGAAAGCCGCTAAAGCGGCGATTAATGCAGCTCAAGAAATGTCACTTACTGATGGCTTGCAGCTCGAACGCCAATATTTTGTCGGGTTAGCTGGTACCGATGACCGCCAAGAAGGGATCAATGCCTTCTTTGAAAAACGACAGCCCAAATTTACAGGACAATAACATGCAAGACAGCGCCATGATATTAACCACGCAACAAGAAGGCGTATTAACGATCACCTTAAATCGCCCCGACAGGCTCAATAGCTTCAATGATGAGATGCATCATCAATTAAGCGAAGCATTAAAAATAGCTGAACGCGATGAAACCGTTCGCTGTTTAGTGATTACTGGTGCAGGACGTGGTTTCTGTGCAGGGCAAGATCTCAACGACCGTAATGTGACGGCCAGTGACCAAGCCCCTGATTTAGGGTACTCGGTTGAAACCTTTTATAACCCGCTCATTCGTCGAATGACTAATTTACCCAAACCGATTATCTGCGCAGTAAATGGTGTCGCTGCGGGTGCGGGTGCTGCCATTGCATTAGCTGGCGATATCGTAATTGCCGCCAAAAGCGCTAATTTTATTCAATCTTTTTGCCGCTTAGGCCTAGTTCCCGATTCAGGTGGCAGCTGGTTTTTACCTCAGTTAGTTGGGCATGCACGAGCCATGGGAATGGCATTACTTGGCGATAAAATCAGCGCAGAACAAGCTCTTCAATGGGGAATGATTTGGCAAGTCACCGAAAATGATCAGCTCACTGCGACCGTTAATGCATTAGCCCAACATCTTGCAATACAACCGACCTATGGGTTGGGTTTAATTAAAAAAGCTATCTATTGCGCCGCAACCAATACGTTAGATGCGCAATTAGATCTTGAACGCGATTTACAACGTTTAGGCGGCCGCAGCGATGATTATCGTGAAGGCGTAAACGCATTTTTAAATAAGCGCGAACCTGTATTTAAAGGGCACTAACATGACTTCAATGATCAATACTGTTGCTGTCATTGGCGCTGGAACAATGGGTATCGGCATAGCACAAGTTGCAGCTAATGCAGGACACAATGTCTTACTTTTTGATATCAATGCACAGGCACTTGAGACAGCGAAACAGTCTTTAACTGAACGCTTGAATAAACGCGTTCAGCAAGGGAAAATGCCAGCTCAAGCAGCAACATCCTTGCTTTCGCGACTCACCTTAGTTCATAACATGGCTGAACTGGCGCCAGCACAGCTAGTGATTGAAGCCGTTGCTGAAAAATTAACCATTAAACAAGCCATTTTTAATCAACTTGAAGGTATTTGCCATCAAAATACCCTCTTCGCCAGCAATACTTCCTCACTATCGATTACAGCAATTGCGAGCCAACTCAAGCACCCAGAACGATTCGCAGGCCTACATTTTTTCAATCCAGCGCCTATTATGAAGCTCGTCGAAGTGGTCCGTGGCAGGGAAACTGCTGAATCGGTGGTGAACCAGCTCAAAGCACTCTCTCTTGCATGGGGTAAAGTCCCTGTTGTTTGCCGCTCAACACCTGGGTTTATTGTCAATCGAGTCGCTCGCCCTTTTTATGCAGAAACCCTACGCGCACTCGAAGAACGAATTGCCGCTCCGGCAACACTAGACAGTGTATTGCGTGATGCGGGCGGTTTTGCAATGGGTCCACTACAACTGACTGACCTTATCGGTCATGACGTGAACTATGCTGTCACCGAGTCTATTTTTCAAGCCTTTGGCTATGATCCTCGCTTTCAAACCTCTTTTGAACAACTTGAGTTAGTACAAGCGGGACATTTAGGCCGAAAAACAGGCCGAGGGTTTTATCATTATCATAAAGCCGCGCCGCTTCCTGATGCCAAAATTGCAGAAAAAATACCTCACAACAACTCACTTTTAATCACCGCTCGAGGCGCTTGGCAAAGTTTACCTACATTTGCGCAATTATTGCGGCAAAACGGGATCTGCCTCGAAGGATCCAAATGTGATGCTCATAAGCATCCAACACTTTTTATTGGCGATGTTATGGTTATGTTAACCAACGGTGAATTAGCATCTTCTCAAGCACAGAAAAACAATCAAAGCGTGGTTCTATTTGATTTATCGGCTGACTATGGCAAAGCACCCGCTATTGCTATCAGTTGCGCAGCACAAAACAGCCAGCAAGAAAATCAAACTGTTATCGCTTTTTTTCAATCATTGAACAAGGATGTGATCGTGCTACCTGACTACCCCAGTTTACTCAACATGCGCACAGTTGCCATGCTATGTAATGAAGCGTTAGACGTAGTAAATAAAGGAATTGCCAGCCCAGAAGACACCGACAACGCCATGTGTTACGGCGTTAACTACCCAAAAGGCCCTCTAACTTGGGGAGCGGAGATTGGCTGGCAAAATATTCTTAATACATTGGAACAGCTCGCAGAATTTTATGGTGATGGTCGCTATCGAGCCAATCCATTACTTAGGCAATTGGCGGCAGGTCATCAAACGCGATTCGCTAAGGAACTTCAATGAATACATCGACAGATATGACATTAGCACAACAATCGGCACAGATTATGTATCGAGATGATGCATGTGCAAAAGCGATGGGAATGTCCATTGAGCAGGTTTCGGAAGGTTTTGCGCAACTGTCCATGTGTATTACATCACAGATGTTAAATGGCCATAAAACCTGCCATGGGGGGCAACTATTTAGCTTAGCAGATACCGCTTTCGCTTATGCATGTAACAGTCATGGTCTTGCTGCTGTTGCATCCAGTTGTTCGATTGATTTTATTCGCCCAAGTTTTGAAGGCGATACACTAACCGCGATTGCGCAAGTGAAATACCAAGGCAAACGAACTGGGCTATATGAGGTTGAAGTCATCAATCAACACGGAAAAACCTTAGCTTGGTTCTCCGGACGTGCTCACCGCCTCGGCCACCACTTAGTAGAGGAAAAGTTATGAGAGATGCTTTTATTTGTGATGGGGTAAGAACTCCAATCGGCCGTTATGGTGGTGCTCTGTCCTCTTTACGCCCTGATGATCTTGCTGTTTTACCGTTAAAAGCATTAATGGAAAGGCAACCACAACTTAATTGGTCACTTACTGATGACATCATATTAGGCTGTGCCAATCAGGCGGGAGAAGACAACCGTAATGTCGCAAGAATGG
Source organism: Providencia manganoxydans (assembly GCF_016618195.1). Classification (NCBI taxonomy): domain Bacteria; kingdom Pseudomonadati; phylum Pseudomonadota; class Gammaproteobacteria; order Enterobacterales; family Morganellaceae; genus Providencia; species Providencia manganoxydans. The sequence continues at coordinate 312,779 of NZ_CP067099.1, read as the reverse complement.
CAGGTTTATTAGCAGGCCTTCCATTATCCGTCTCTGGTACAACAATTAACCGATTGTGTGGCTCAGGGCTTGATGCGATAGCCTTGGCTGCTAGAAGTATCAAATCAGGCGAAGCAAACTTAATGATTGCAGGGGGAGTTGAATCGATGAGTCGAGCCCCTTTCGTGATGAGCAAGGCAGAATCCGCTTTCTCTCGGCAACCACAGTTGTTTGATACCACGATTGGTTGGCGGTTTATCAATCCATTGATGGAGCAGCAATTTGCGACAGATTCAATGCCTGAAACCGCAGAAAACGTTGCGCAAGAGTACGCTATCAGCCGAGCTGATCAAGATCACTTTGCCTTACGCAGTCAACAACGTACTGAACAAGCACGGCAAAAAGGTATTTTTGCACAAGAGATTGTGCCTATCACCATCACACACCGTAAAGGTGACATTGTCGTCACTGAAGATGAACACCCGCGCCCAGAAACGACTTGGGAACAACTACAAAAACTCAAAACCCCTTTTCGCCACAATGGTTCAGTCACCGCAGGTAATGCATCTGGGGTAAATGATGGCGCGGCAGCACTGATCATCGCTTCGCAAGAAACCGCCAATACGCAAGGGTTAGTACCTAAAGCACGCATCATCGCCACAGCAACCTGTGGTGTAGAACCACGGCTGATGGGCATTGGGCCACTGCCAGCAGCACAGAAAGTACTAAAGATGGCTGGGCTCACAATTGAACAAATGGATGTGATTGAACTTAATGAAGCTTTCGCCGCGCAAGCACTCGCGGTCTTAAGGGGCTTAGGGCTCCCTGATGATGCTGCACAGGTTAATCCAAACGGTGGGGCTATTTCATTGGGCCATCCGCTTGGGATGAGTGGCGCTAGATTAGCCATTACGGCGACTAATGAGCTGCATCGCCGACAAGGTCGTTTTGCCCTGTGCACTATGTGCATTGGGGTCGGTCAAGGGATAGCGATGATTATTGAACGCGTTTAGACAAATAATCACCATCTGTACCTGATAGTCGATTCATTTATATAAGGCCTGAACCCTACATCGCAAACTTCAGGCTCAGCTGCATTGTGCCATTAAGCGGTGCCCCTATCTGCTTAACGCGGTTTATAGGTAACGCTTAAACAAGCAGTATCCAAATAATTATAAGGATAAGCAATTATGAGCATTCAACAACAACATACCGTCGACTCAATTGAATTTGCTTCTAGAGATGAAATTGAAGCTTTACAGCTATCACGGCTGAAGTGGACACTCACTCACGCTTACGAAAATGTACCGATGTACCGCAAGAAATTTAATGATGCAGGTGTTCACCCTGATGATTTTAAACAACTGAGCGACATCGAAAAATTTCCTTATACCACGAAACAAGATCTCCGTGAAAACTATCCCTTCAATACCTTCGCGGTTCCTATGAATCAAATCATTCGTATCCATGCATCATCGGGTACAACAGGGCGCCCAACGGTGGTGGGTTATACACAACAGGATATTGATAATTGGGCCGACTTGATTGCTCGTAGTCTACGCTCAGCAGGTGCGGGCAAAGGTGACAAAATTCATGTTGCTTATGGTTATGGCTTATTTACCGGCGGTTTAGGGGCTCATTATGGTGCTGAACGCCTTGGTGCTGCCGTGATCCCAATGTCGGGTGGGCAAACAGAGAAACAAGCGCAATTAATCGCTGATTTCAAGCCTGATGTTATCATGGTCACACCATCATACTGTCTCAGCATTATTGATGAACTTGAAAAAATCATGGGTGGAGATGCAAGTAAGTGCTCACTAAGATTAGGTGTGTTTGGTGCAGAACCTTGGACTGAAGCTTTGAGAACAGAAATTGAAACGCGTCTTGGTATTAAAGCACTTGATATTTATGGGCTGTCAGAAGTGATGGGGCCAGGCGTTGCCATGGAGTGTGCCGATTCAGGTGAAAGCGGGCCAACTATCTGGGAAGATCATTTTTACCCAGAGATCATTTCACCAGACACACTACAACCTTTGGCTGCTGGAGACAATGGTGAGTTAGTGTTCACTACGCTTACAAAAGAGGCTATGCCCGTTATACGTTATCGAACTCGTGATTTAACTCATCTAATGCCAGGCGTTAATCGTCATATGCGTCGCATTGGTAAAATTACAGGACGTTCTGATGACATGATGATTATACGAGGCGTGAATGTTTTTCCATCGCAGATTGAAGAACAAATCATGCAGTTCAAGGAGCTTTCTCCACATTATCAATTGGAAATCAGCCGTAAAGGGAATATGGATAGCTTATCAATTCGTGTTGAATTAAAGCAGCCCGATGCTCTAACTTATGATGAGCGTTGTAACATCTGTCATAACCTTAAGCATCGCATAAAATCAATGGTTGGGGTTAGTACACGTATCAGCATTGTAAACTGTGGCGATATTCCTCGCTCACAAGGTAAAGCTGAGCGTGTTATTGATACAAGAATTGCAATATAAGCTCTATACTCTAAACAATTCAAGATGCATCTAAGCGACCAGTGAATGAGTCACTCGTCGCGAAAAATACTCGGTGACTGACGCAGGTCAGTGTCGTCACCTACCTCAACCTAAAACGCTGCAACTTGCAGTACCTATGAGTCATTAACGTCATTATTGATATACGCATTCTACTTCGGATAAGCCGCCGTAACTTGCAGTCTGTAAATAGTTATTGTCTACTGTTCGCATAGGTTTTTGATACAAAAATTTGCCGGATAATCAAAAAATGGACACTAAACTTAGTCAATTTATACAGCATGCACTGACTAGCCAGCCTATTAGCGGCACATCGCTTATTATCTCTCTTTATGGTGATGCACTGCATCACCGTGGCGGTGAGGTCTGGCTAGGGAGTTTAACTAACTTATTAGAACCCATGGGGTTTACTGATCGTTTTGTACGTACCTCCGTATTTCGTTTACAAAAAGAAGGTTGGTTAGATGCTGAGAAAATTGGTAGGCGCAGTTACTATCGGATCTCCGAACGTGGTCAAAACCAATTTCGCCATGCAGAAAGTAAAATTTATCAAAGTGAACAACCTGATTGGGATGGTAAATGGGATTTACTTTTACTCGAAACTGCGGATAAAGAAGAGAAAGCTAGGTTAAAAAAAGAGTTAAGTTGGTTAGGCTTCGGCCAATTAAATACCTCATTAATGGCAGCTCCTAGCAGTGCTCAAGGTGATATTCCAACTTTGCTCAATGAGCTTAATGCCTCTGAGCAGGTGATTTATTTTCGAGCCGATTATCCTTATAGTCGGTCAGAAAAAAACCTCAAGCAGCTGGTTGCTGATAGTTGGTCATTGCAGCAAGTTGCAGAGCACTACCACCACTTTATTACCCTATTTCGTCCGTTGGCTTTATTACTCAAAGAATTAACTGACGAACAAATATCACCTGAACACAGTTTTCAGCTACGCTTATTACTGATCCATTTTTATCGCAGGATCGTGTTAAAGGATCCACAACTGCCCGACGAACTACTTCCAGCACAATGGGAGGGGCAAATAGCAAAACACTTATGCACTAATATTTATCAACGGGTTGAGCTTGCAGCAACACGCTATATCAGTGAAAGATGTGAAACAACAGTTGGAGAGCTCCCTCAGCCAACTACTTTATATTTCAAGCGGTTTGGGGGCGCGTTAAAAGAAATTGCTGCATAAAGTATAGCCAATGCAAAATTCAACAGGAGAAATTTACGATGTCTTTTTACCAAATAGATGGGCTTACCCCCGTCGTTGGCCCTGACAGTTTTGTTCATCCAACCGCTGTGGTCATAGGCGATGTTATAATTGGCAAAAATGTTTACATTGGTCCGAATGCAAGCCTAAGAGGGGATTTTGGTCGTTTAATCATCAAGGATGGCGCTAACGTTCAAGACAACTGTGTTATGCATGGTTTTCCACAATTCGATACGATCATTGAAGAAGATGGTCATATTGGCCACGGTGCTATCTTACATGGATGCCACATTAAACGTAATGCATTAGTCGGTATGAACAGTGTCATTATGGATGGTGCTGTTATTGGTGAAAACTCGATTGTTGGCGCATGTGCATTTGTCAAAGCAGAAGCTGTATTTGCCGACAATATGCTGATTGTTGGTACCCCAGCAAAAGCACTAAGAGAGCTATCAGAACAAGAAATTGCATGGAAAAGCAGTGGTACTGTTGACTACCAAGACTTAGTGAGTCGGTGTAAACAGACTCTCCGTGAGGTCGAACCTTTGGCTCAGGAAGAACCCAATAGGCCTAAATTAGTCTTCGAAGGTATCATTCCCAAATCAGCACTTTAGCTTTGTATAACTATTCATGTGGTATTCTTCTATTAAGTACTACATGAATAATTTATTAGCTCATAATAACTTCTTAAATTATAACTCCTACCTATATTCCAAACCCTTCGAAGTAGAATTGAGCAACAAGTGCTCCCAAAAAACATACACATATACTGTAAACAATTCGAGTTTCAGGTAGACAACAAATGAAGATAGACAGGGAGCATAGATAAACTCTATAGTCTGGCTGGCTGAGTAGTAGTCACCTTCTTAGGCTGAAGTATACTAAGCCCCAACAAGGCAATTAATAACATGCTTACTATACGCATTGTCTACTGCCTTATTTAAAGATTAGCCGATGATAATAAAATAATTATAAAGTTTGCTGGCTCCATGCCGATACTGTTAACTCGAAACATAACACAAGTCATATTTGGGTTAGTTGTATTACCCCTTGGAAATAAACCTTATAATTAATAATGTTATTGTTGAGGTTTTAGCTATTACTGCAATAGGCATAGACTTGAATAGGTTAATAATTACTCATAAATACCTTGTCCTATCTACCAAAACAACGGTTGTTTTAAGTAAATATTATTATTAACAATCATATTTCTTGTTGATAATCACCAAACTATATAATAGTTTATTTTTTATAAACCATATTTATTAGTTAAAAATTTTAATTTAACAGATATATAAAGTTATAAAATCAAAAGAAAAATTCATCAATCATCATCATTATTTAACTACTCACAAAGAGGTATATTATTTAACATATTGATTTAAAATAAATAAAAAAACATAATTTCACAAAAAGAAATAATTAGTAACAAGTTTTTAACCCTACTTTTAATATTAAAGAATACACATAACTCTGTAATAAGTAAAATTACAAAATAAAACTCTAATCTCATTTCTTATTACGTCTTTTTTCGCGTAATAGCTAACCATTTCAGAGCATAACCCGACATTTAATTTTTAAATCTAATATGAGTAAATTTAACCCTCTTTTTAAACAGATGATTATACGTATAATAGCGCCCTATCAAAATTGATATAAATCAAATTTATCTGGTAGTTAAACAAGAGTGAAATACAAATACACTTTTACCAAAAGTGTGATTTTGTATTTTTATATTAAATTTAAAATTCAGATAATTAATAAATATTTTTAAACTGGCTGAGTTTAATTTCCGGTGAATAACCAGACGTTAACGGCTTGCTATTACTTATTATTGACATACACACAGCTCTTCTCGGAGAAGAAAATGAATAACAAATTTGCATTATCTGCTGCGACAGCATTAATTCTTGCGGCAACACCTGCCATGGCGGAAGACAGTTCAGCAGGTGGTGTGATCAACTTTAGCGGTGCGATTACAGATACAACTTGTACTATCAATGGTGGCAAAAGCGCTGACTTTACAGTGGCTTTAAACCCTATCAGCGTAGATGAAGCGGGTACCAAACCAGGCATCATCACAAAAAACAAAAAAACCGTTTCTCTTACTTTTTCTAACTGTACTTCAGCAAACAAAGCCGAAGATGCACCGTTAAAAATCTATTTCTCTTCTGCAAATAATATTTCTACAGATGGTAAATATTTGCTGAACACCACTGTAAATGAAAATGATGCAAACGTATCACGTAACGTTGGTTTTGCTATTACAAAAACAACAGATCAAACTCCTCTTGTATTAAACCAACCTTTGGTTACTAATATTAAAGGTAATGAAGCAACGCCTGAAACGTTAGCATTAGATATTTATTACTACAAAACGAATGCACTGCCAGCAAGAGTAGGTAGCTTAAGCTCTAATGTAACTTACACCATTTCTTACCTGTAATATACTCTCAATTATTCGAGGTATAGCATTAATAACAGCATAAAAAAATATGCAATTAATATGAATAAATTAATTCAATAATGCTTCCTTGTAATAATACAGAGCGTATTAATATACCCGAAATAATTAAAGTTACAGCAAGGTGTCAATTAAATAAAACACTAGGTAACGACATAAGTAACTAGTGCTAATGAATATATACTCTAACTAATTCAGGATATAGATAGGCGACAAGCAAAAATAGCCGAGAAGCGCATAGATACTCGGTGAATAGCGCATAGTTCCCCATATGTCTTGAAGTATGATAAGTATAGACACCATGCCTTAATACAAGCACTACCGCTTAAAGTATAAAGGGCATACTTATGGTCAAGTTAATCTATTAACTTGACCATCCCATCCCTCTGAGTTTATAAAAATGCGCTTAATTATTTTATTTTCCTTACTTATCAGTATTAATACAGCATTCGCTAATATTGTTGTTAATGGTACTCGTGTTATTTATCCAGAAAAGAATAACGAAACTATCGTTCAATTAATCAATAACGGTGATGATCCTGCATTAGTTCAATCATGGATTGATGATGGCGATATCAATTCAACTCCTGAGACAGCAAATGTGCCTTTTCTACTTTCCCCGCCCGTTGTTAAAGTCTCAGGGAACGCAGGTCAACAATTACGTATTAAAAAATTACCTGCGTCACTGCCAACAGATCGTGAATCGGTTTTTTACTTGAATGTGCTAGACATTCCACCAACGCCTGATCATCTGCAAGGTAAAAATACCATGCAGTTAGCCATTAAAACACGTATTAAGCTTTTTTATCGCCCAACATCATTACAAGCCGGTGTTGAGCAAGCTATTGAGCAACTCACCGTTAAAGCCGAAAATCAAAGTTTTCGCATTACCAACAACAGTCCTTATTACGTCACTATCGCGAATATTAGTAATAAAAGCGGTAATAAAATGCTTGCTGACTCGCTGATGATTGCACCCTTTTCTAATAGCTTAGCGCCTGCCAAAACCGCCATTACAGCCGGTCAAAGCTACAGCTTATTATATGTTGATGATCTGGGTGCTTATAAAAATAAGTCCGTGATTACTAAATAAAAAAGAGAATCTGTAATAATGAAGTTGTACGGCCATCATTGGAGCCTACTCGCAGTTTGTTTGCTTCTCGGAACATCAAAAAGCTGGGGCGTCAATTTTGATACCTCTTTGCTTGCGGGGGATTCTGCAAAATCGAATCTATCTCGATTTTATGAAGAACAGAGCATGCCTGCTGGTATTCAAGAAATGGATACTTATATCAATGGTGACTGGAAAGGCCGTTATCCTTTTGTTTTTACAGATGAACAGAACACTATCTTAATCAGCAAAACAGAAGCTGCATTATTTGGTATTCAATTACCTGAAACAACTGAAGAGACACAAGATTACACATTAGAACAATTGGTTCAGGGTGGTCGTTATGATGTCGATGTCAGCACACTCAGCATCAAAATGACCATTCCACAAAGCTTTTTACTGCGTACTGAAGTCGGCTATGTCCCACCTGAGTCATGGGAAAGTGGGATCCCAGCCGCTATGCTGTCATATAACACCACCTATTATAAAACTAACAATAAAAATGGCGATAAATCAACCAGCGATGATATCTATGCAGGTCTTGAATCAGGTATCAACCTTAACTCTTGGCAGTTTCGAGATAGCAGTTCAGTGCGTAAACATGCGGGTAGTAGCCTAAAATGGGAAAATAACACGCGTTATTTACGCAAAGCTTTACCACTCTATAAATCTAATTTTGTGGCCGGCGATTTTTACTCTCAAGGCACTCTCTTCGACTCAGTACGTGTACGTGGCGTATCTCTGGCCTCGGATATCAATATGCGCCCCACATCGCAACAAGGATTTGCCCCGATTGTACGCGGAGTTGCGCAAACGAACGCCCTTGTGAAAGTCATACAAAACGGCAGCGTTGTTTACCAAGAGAACGTTCCTCCGGGACAATTTACGATTGATAATATCCAGCCAACCGGCTCTGCGGGTGATCTGTTAGTTATCGTAAAAGAAGCTGATGGGCAGGAGCAATCCTTTACCGTGCCGTTTTCTGCCGTACCGGGTATGTTAAAAGAAGGCGTAAGCAATTATGCATTACTTGCCGGTAAGGTAAATCAAGAAAATGGCCATTATCAACCAGAGTTTTTTCAAGGGACTGTTGAATATGGTTTTAATAACCTGATAACGGGTTATGCAGGAACTATCGCGAGTGAAGATTATCAAGCCTACTTGCTTGGAACAGGCTGGAACCTGCCGATTGGTGCAGTTTCTGTTGATGTTACCCATGCAAATACTAAGCTACCAAATGAAACTTCCCGTGGGCAAAGTATGCGGATCTCATACAGCAAATTCTTGGATACTACCGCGACTAACTTTACCTTAGCAGCCTATCGCTATTCAACAAAAGGCTATTACAGTTTTAGCGATTCAATCCATGCTCATGAAGGCTATCGCCTCTATCAAGAGACCCTCGATAAACAGACACAAGGCTCTCGTCCTAATCAAGAAACAACCTCTTTTGATATGAACACATGGGACTCAATGCGTGGTGTGCGCCCTAAGAATACATTTACGATTAACTTAAACCAACGCCTTCCTGAAAATTGGGGAACGACCTATATTTCAGGCTCTCAGCGTGATTATTGGTCAACGACACCAACAACTCGCGAATACCAATTAGGCTACTCCAACGCATATGCAAATATCAGTTATTCTATCTCTGCCAGTAGAGTCCGCGACGGTAAAGGCAAAGAAGAGAACCGCTATTATCTCACCTTCAGCCTGCCTATGAACTTATTCGATAATAATGTATGGATAAGCACAGGTTTGACAGCGACTGATTCACATTATCAACAGAGCACCGTTTCCTTAAGTGGTACTGCATTGGAAGCCAACCGCCTAAGTTATTCCCTATCTGGAAGCAATCAACAAGGCGGACAAAATATGGCGAGTGCAAATCTTGCCTATCGTTCAAATATTTCCACGGTAGGCAGCTCTATCAGTGAATCAAATGATTATCGTCAAATAGGTTTGAGCGCTCGCGGTAGTCTAGTCGCTATTCCTTGGGATGTGCTGGCTTCCAATGAAATTGGCAACACCATGACCATAGTACAAGCACCAAAAGCACAAGGGCTCATGGTAAATGGAGACCAAAGTATCATAACTAATAAAGACGGATTAGCACTGGTACCTTACGCGACACCTTATCGTAAAAACTCAATCACCCTTTCGAATACAGAAAATGTTCAAGGTGCTGAAGTGATTGGTAATATTGCGAATAGTGCCCCGATTGAAGGATCCGTGAGTTTAGTTAAATTCAAAACGGATACCCGTAGCTCATGGGTTAGCCGTGCCTTCCAAAAAAATGGCAAAGCACTACCTTTTGGCGCTGAAATTACCGATCTTGATGGCAATGCACTCGGCTACGTAGGCCAAGCCAGTGTCTTATATTTGAAAGCTGAAACTTTCCCAGAAAGTGTCGTTATTCAACTGAATGATGGTGATTGCGTGATCAATCACTTGCCTGAAAATTTAGATGGCGTCGCTGGCATCTGCCAGTAATGGAACTCGTATCATGATCAAATACCTATATTTATTATTATTGATGGCCTTTAGTGGCTATAGCTACGCAATTTGTTATGAACAAGGTGTACGCTACGCACCACCAATCAGTATCGACCTTTCGGATAAGCTGACGCCCGCGACGCCCGAATGGGTCACCACCATTGCAACCCAGTATTCAGGTAACTTTAATTGTTCCACGACGCAAAGCGAATTTGGTTATACTAAAATTCTCAATACCGATGAAAAATACGCCACCATATTAAGCTTTAATAATGGGAAGTATAATGTCAGAGCACAAATCATTAACGATATCCCAAACAGAACGCTGAAAAAAACAGGCCGACATTCAGCATCTGAGCTAAATACCCCCGTCACGATCAAATTCTCTCTCGTGCCAAAAACAGGCACAATGGTTAGCGGTGATACCGTCAATTTACATGATATTTTATTTGTTACCGATTTAAGCGGCATGTCATTGTTTGATATTTTATTGTGGCCAGTTAAACAAATTATTAAGATCTTACAATGGCTATTTAATGGGTTTCATTGGCCATACGACGATCGCGATATGTTTGGTCAACCGATGATTTTAAAGTACGCCCCTAAACTAACCACCTGCGTCTTCAAAAATTCAGGCCTTGTGGTCACTTTACCTACATTGAGCAGTCATCAAGTGCTCAACGACTCCCACGCAGGCTATACACCATTTGCACTCAATATGCGTTGTGAAAACCTTGGTGGAGGCAACAATATTGCAGAGCGGTCGATTGATATCTTTTTATCCAGTAATAATCTACTTAGCTCTGATAACTCGGTGCTGATAGATAAAACAGCTAATGCAGCACAAGGTGTCGGTATACGCTTAGTCAAAACCAACACACCAAATATCCCTATCGTTATCTCACAAAACCCCAATAACCGCGGGAAAGCGACGTCACTGTTTTATGTGAATGCAGGTGGGCAGTTAGAACCTAACTTTAGCATTCCAATGGCAGCGTATTATTATGCATGGGATCCAAGACGAGTCACCCAAGGCACCATAAAGACATCTGCGACCTTAAATATTGTTTATCCATAAATAATTAGGGCGCTATTTAGCGCCCTAATTCAGACTGTTGACAAACATATCATGTTTGGCTGCAGTCGTTAGGGGTTCTGAAATAAACGAGGAAAATCAATTCATTGATTTTCGGCTGATAACACGGAGCGGGAAAAACCACGCTTTTATCCCGCTTCGTCAGCAACCTCAGTTAGGGCGCTATTTAGCGCCCTAATTAATATCATTATTTATTCGCTTTACTACCAAATGGCGGCTTAGCGAACCAAACCGTGATGATCAAGGCAATAAATACCCATCCACATAACCAGAAGATTTCATTAGCAGCAATAATCAGTCCTTGGCTAGTGATTTCTTGCGCAATAAAACCGGATGTTTGCTCATTACTTAAACCATGCGCTCCCATTTCTTTATACATCTCAAGGGATTCAGGATTGTAATCGGTAATATAATCCGTTAACTGACTATGATGAACCGCTTCCCTATCACTCCACATGGTCGTTGTAATCGAAGTACCAATTGAGCCTGCAAGGGTACGGAAAAAGTTAGCTAAACTCGATGCCGATGCCAGTTTTTCAGGCGGTAGCCCTGACAATGTTAATGTCGTCAATGGCATAAAGAAACAAGCAACTGCCATCCCTTGCACCAATTGAGGCCATACGACCGCGGTAAAATCCATACTTGGTTCAAAAGTATAAGCTCGCCAGAAGAAACAGATCGCATAGAACACAAAGCTAAAAGTGACTATCCAACGTATATCAAGGAAGTCTGATAGCTTGGCAACCGGCGCTGAAAATAGAACAGGCAGTAACCCTATCGGTGCCAACGCCAAACCGGCCCATGTCGCGGTATAGCCATATACCTCTTGTAATAGTTGGGGTAACAAGACAATTGCCCCAAAGTAGGCCATATACGCTAAGCTGACTGAGATAGTCCCGATAGTAAAATTACGTGATTTAAACAGTGCTAACTCGACGATAGGGTTTTTATCGGTCAACTCCCAAATCACTAAGAATACTAGCGCAATCGCTGAAATCACCGCTAAGATGACGATTTCATTAGATGCTAACCAACCTAACTCTTTCCCTTTATCCAGTAATACCTGTAAACAACCAACACCAACGGATAGCAATGCTAGCCCAATGACGTTGAACGGAACTTTCACCACCTTCGATTCCATTCCTTTTAAGATTATGGAGCCAACAATGACCACAAAAATCCCCAAAGGAACGTTCATAAAGAAGATCCAGCCCCAATGGAAGTTATCACTGATATAACCGCCAAAAATAGGACCAAATACAGGAGCCAAAATGATAGTCATCGACCAAAATGCCAACGCCATATTTTGCATTTTAGGTGGATAACAGCGCATGATCAGACTTTGTGATAGCGGGATAACGGGTCCGGCTACTGCACCTTGTAATACACGGTACAAAATCAGCATACCAAGACTATCTGAAAAGCCACACAGCAATGAAAAAATGGTAAATAATGCAGTCGCCCACAAAAATACACGCACTTCACCAAAACGTTTGGCAAGGAACCCTGAAATCGCAATTGATATGGCGTTAGAAACACCAAATGAGGTGATCACCCATGTACCCTGAGACATCGAAACACCGAGATCACCTGCAATCGTTGGAATTGCAACGTTAGCAATAGTCGAGTCCAGTACCTGCATAAAGGTCGCCAGCGACAATGCTATCGTTGCCCATACCAGTTTTGAGCCCTTTAGTGGTTGAATATCGGCCACATCCACTCCTTTTCGGGCTAATCCGCGTTTTCGTTAATGATCGTGTCGATAACAGCATCGACCTCATTGAGTTTCAGTACCAATACATCACTCTCAAATGCCGGCGTTTCGCGCTGAACCTCAGCTAAGACCGGACCATTTTCATCTTTAATATCAATAGTTGCGTTCATCGATAAACCAATACGCAATGGATATTTAGCCACTTGTTCAGGATCTAACTCTACACGTACAGGCAAACGCTGAACCACTTTGATCCAGTTACCCGTCGCATTTTGTGCCGGTAATAGAGAGAAAGCACTACCTGTTCCCATATCGAGCCCTACCACTTTCCCAGTAAACACAATATCGTCACCATAAAAATCACTGGTTAACGTCACGGGCTGCCCGATACGTACTTTTTCTAACTGGGTTTCTTTGAAGTTAGCATCCACCCAGACAGGTTGTGCGGGCACGATAGCCATTAATGACCCTTGTGGGCCAACTTGTGAACCGACTTGTACGTTACGACGCGAAACATAACCCGTCATTGGGCTTTTCACTTCAGTACGTTGCAAGTTAATCCACGCATTGCGCACACTATCAGCCGCTTGTTGGATAGCGGGCTGCTTTTTCAGCTCTGTATTGCGCAATAATGCGCGATTCGCATTATATTGCTGAATAGAAATATCCAGAGCTGCTTGTGCGAGTTGCACCGCTTCTTGTGAATGCTGCAAATCTTCTTTCGATATTGTTCCGCTACGACCTAAAGCCACGCGACGTTGGTAATCTTTCTGTGCTTGCGCAAGTGATACTCTATTTTTTTGGATCTGAGCTTGATACTCATCACCATTAATATACAGCTCTTTAGTTTTACGCACGGTGGTGGCTAAATCGTGTTTTGCTTGTTCATACGCTAACGTTGCATTGGTTTTATCCAATACCACCAGCACATCACCTGCTTTTACTAAATCGGTATTTTCAAAATTTACTTGCGTCACATTACCGGTTGTTTGCGCAATAATAGGTATTTGTAGCCCCGAAACATACGCATCATCAGTATATTCCTGAAAGCGTAATACCAAAAACCAGTAAGCGCCATAAGCAACAAACAGCAAAACAATAATAATGGAAGCTATTGCCATCCATAGTTTTCTGCGTGTTTCATTTTTTTTCGTTTTTTGATTAGTTTCGATTGAATTTGTCGGTTGATCCATAATAACTCTCTGGGTCTTACTCATTTATTAATCACTGCTCTTATCTTTACGGAGTAATACTAATAAAGCAATAGCGATTTCCATTTAACAAATTAATTTTTTGACATTCTGACTAATTAGAATGTTATATTTTTCATCGATAAATGATAATAATGTTTAATAGCGAACATCTTAAATAGAAAGTCATTAACATAATGAATTACAAAGATTATTTTTGTTGACTTTTTACTCTACAGATTTATTATCTCCACAAACAAGATTATTTTTAATTTATTCGTTTTTTACTCTAAATAATTCGAAGTTCAGCTAGACAACAAGTGGCTCCATCACTAGCCATATACATAAGTATGTAACTGGCAAGTAAATGCGGTCAACAACGCTGTAACTTGAACTATAACGAGTATAGATTGTTTTCATCAACACCGCCCATTTACTTATTCTTATAATTATATTTGCTGCCTAATGGGATCATTTTTGATTAATCTCAACATTTCCCATTATAAAATTAGTTAGTCATATCGTTATACAGAATAAGAAAAATCAAGTTATTACTATAGAGACCACTATACTTTAAATAATTCGAGTTGTAGGTCGACAGTAAACGGAAATAGGCAAGGAGTATAGATACACTCGGTGACTCGGCTAGCTGAGCGTAGTCAACAACCCTGCATCTTGAAGTATGACAAGTATATAACTTCGATCTTTCAGGAGAAATGATGAAAGCAATTGAGCAGCAATCAGGGCAACAACAGATCATTGAGCAGTTATTTGCAGGGAAATATCGTGACCCCTTTTCATTTCTCGGCATGCACCGCGTGGGAGAAATAACCTATTTTCGCGTATTACTACCGAATGCTCAGCAAGTCACGATTTTAGATAGATTCACTGCCACGCCCGTTATTCAGCTGTCTCAAATTGATCCTCGAGGTTTCTTTTCTGGCCATATTGCCTCTTTAGATAAAAACTTTACCTATATCTTGCAGATTAACTGGGGGGATACTCAGCAAGTTATTGAAGATCCTTACCGCTTTGGAACACTACTTAGTGATGCAGACACTCAGCAAAATTTTTCATTTGAAAAGTTGGGTGCGCACTTACGGCAACTTGATGATATCAGTGGTACCCATTTCTGTGTTTGGGCTCCTAATGCGCAACGAGTTTCAATCGTTGGCGACTTCAATTTTTGGGATGGTCGCCGCTATCCAATGCGTTATCGTCCTGAAAGTGGGATCTGGGAAATTTTTCTACCCGCAATCAGCGCAGGAACACGCTATAAATATGAAATACTTGATGCGAATGGTGAGCTACAATTTAAATCAGACCCTTATGCCTTTCGTAGCCAATTACGTCCTGATACCACATCAATTGTTTCCCCTCTTCCACAAAAACGTTATCCGACCAAAAAACAAGCACAAGCTAATCAACGTAATGCCCCTGTTGCTATTTACGAAGTCCACCTAGGTTCATGGCGACGGACACAAGATGGCACAACGTGGCTAAGTTATCGAGAACTCGCAACAACATTACTCCCTTATGTTAAAGACATGGGGTTTACCCATCTCGAAATATTGCCAATCAGTGAACACCCTTTTGATGGCTCTTGGGGCTATCAACCATTAGGAATTTATTCACCAACCAGCCGCTATGGTTCACCACAAGACCTGATAGATTTTATCGATGAAGCGCATCGACAAGGTATTAATGTGATCCTCGATTGGGTTCCAGGGCATTTTCCTTCTGATGCCAATGGGTTAGCCAACTTTGATGGTACGGCACTCTATGAATACGCTGATCCAAAAGAAGGCCGACATCGTGATTGGGACACCTTGATTTATGACTATCGCAGCCCCGAAGTTCGCCGATTCTTAGCCGATAATGCAGTATATTGGGTGGAACGTTTTGGATTTGATGGATTGAGAGTCGATGCTGTTGCATCCATGATCTACCGTGATTACAGCCGCCCAGATGGAGAATGGATAGCTAATGAGTACGGCGGCAACGTCAACCTTGAAGCTGTTAGCCTACTACAACACACGAACGAATTACTGCATCAAATTCAGCCGGATACCTTAATGGCGGCAGAAGAATCAACCAGTTTCTCTGGCGTCACACTTCCACCTTCCCTTGGTGGATTAGGCTTTAACTACAAATGGAACATGGGTTGGATGCATGACACCCTCGATTATTTACAGTTAGACCCAATTGCTCGTAAATTTCATCATAATAAAATGACCTTCGGTGTGATGTATGCATGGAGTGAAAACTTTATTTTGCCATTATCCCACGATGAAGTCGTCCATGGTAAAGGCTCACTGTTGCGCAAAATGTCTGGCTCCCCTGAACAAAAATTTGCCACACTGCGTGCCTATTACGGATTTATGTGGGCGCATCCAGGTAAAAAACTCCTTTTTATGGGGGGAGAGATGGCGCAGTGGCGTGAATGGGATCATGACGGTCAGCTAGACTGGGAACTGCTCGATATTCCAACTAGCCCCCATGCAGGCGTACAACGTTTTGTCAAAGATCTCAATTTCACCTATCGCCACACACCCGCGCTATACGATCATGATCATCATCCAGAAAGCTTTGAATGGCTGATCGTCGACGATCACGATAACTCTGTATTTGCATTTATCCGTTACGCCGCCAATGGCGATGCATTGTTTATCGTGAGCCATTTCACCCCAGTGACTCGTGAACACTACCGTATTGGCGTCAAAACTGCGGGAGAATACCAAATCGTGCTCAACAGCAACGCACATATCTATGGTGGAAACGATGCGCAAGACACTGCATCCGTGACCAGTCAACCAATCAAAACCCACGGGTGTGACCACTCGATCGAGTTAACGCTGCCACCACTCTCAACGCTGTATTTCAAACTTAAGTCACCACTTAAACATACACGGCTAGCCTCGAAACAGAAGTAAGGAGTCAAAATGAAAATATTACATGTTTCTGCCGAATTCTTTCCTTTAGTCAAAACAGGTGGCTTAGCCGATGTCGTCGCTGCACTACCGGCTGCACAACGACAGCATGGCTCCGATGCAAGAGTTTTACTCCCCGGTTTTCCGGCGATTATCAATCAAGCCACCGATAAACAAAAAGTCACCACGCTAAACACTTATGCAGGTGAAATCACCCTCTATTACAGCCAATATCAAGATACACCAATGTATATCATTGATGCGCCACATTTATACCAACGCGAAGGCAGCCCTTACCACGATGGTTATAATAATGCTTATCACGATAATTATCGTCGATTTGGAGTATTAGGCTTTGTGGCGGCAGAGCTTGCTAGAGGTTGTGACTCACTATGGCAGGCAGAAATCGTCCATGCACATGACTGGCATGCTGCTCTAGCCTGTGCTTATCTTGCTGCTTACGGTTATCCCGCACGCTGCATGTTCACGATCCACAATATCGCCTACCAAGGACTATTTTCGCCACATCATATTCATGAATTATGGTTACCCACTGAGTTTTATAATGTGAATGGTTTAGAATTTTATGGTCAACTTTCCTTTATGAAAGCCGGTTTATTTTATGCCAACCACACCAATGCTGTCAGCCCAACCTACGCAAAAGAAATCTTAGATCCTCATTATGCGAATGGTTTAGATGGCTTATTAAACCAACTCAATCAAGAACAGCGGCTGAGTGGAATTTTGAATGGTATCGATACCGCCGTATGGTCACCTTCTCACGATAAATTGCTTGCACACAAGTACAGTGATCGCAGCCTAAAAAATAAGCCAAAAAACAAACTTGCTATCCAGAAGTTACTTGGCCTAGCCCAACAAACTGAGCAGCCCTTGTTCGCGGTTGTCAGCCGCATGACCCGCCAAAAAGGTTTAGATCTGATCCTAGAGGCTTTGCCTGATCTACTCAGCTCAGGTAGCCAATTTATTTTACTGGGTAGTGGGGATCACGATCTGGAAGATGCTTATCGTCATATTCAATCACAATACCCCGATCAAATTCGCGTGATTATCGGCTACGACGAACCTATGTCTCATCAAATTATTGCGGGCGCCGATGTATTGATGGTACCAAGCCGTTTTGAACCCTGCGGTTTAACTCAGCTATATGCACTACGCTATGGCACATTACCACTGGTGCGACACACGGGTGGCCTAGCGGATACGGTAACAGATTGCTCGCTGGAAGCGCTTAAACATAAAACTGCGACTGGCTTTGTATTTCACGAAAGTGACTCTACCGATTTGAAAGCCGCAATTGATCGGGCATTTGCATTATGGGGATCCCCAACACAATGGCAACAAGTACAAAAAAATGCCATGGCAAAAGATGTCAGCTGGCATAAATCTGCCGAGGCATATTTAGCCATTTATCGTCGCTTGCTGGATCAGTGATATTTGGAAGAGATAAAGCGGTATCCTCCGCTTTATCTTGCAAATAATAGTGCATTACTCTTACGCCTTTCAGTAAGAGTTTGTTCAATCTCTTTTTGTATTGTTTTTGATACTGATATTTCTTGAGCCAGTTTTGGAAAATAAGATAACGTGTCAACAATTTGTTGAATACAAATACGTGCTTGCTCCCAATTAGCAAAGCCGGCATCTTCTGCTAACTTTTGTATTGTCTCCCGTGGAGGTTTCTTGCCAAAACCCATAAATATAATGACATACCCATTCAAATCCGGCCTATTCCGCGATTCCTCCATTTCTTTCTTTTTCTCTTCCATATACTGACAAAACTCACGCCAATGTTTTCCTGTTCCCACTCTTGTCAGAAGAACATTAATGATATCGATACGTAATCCCAAACCAATAAGTGACGTAAAAGATAAGTCCAGATCATATCTTTTTTGACATAGAGCTGGGGTGACTGGCAACTGCTCAAAAATTTGATACTAACCCCTGCTTACTTCAAAGTAAGTAGAATATTCCAAGTTGCCAAACCGACGCCCTTGAATATATTCACCCCATTCTCAGATTGCATCTGTATGATTTTGTTACCTTAGTATCAGCTAGTCGTCGTTCATCCGACCGCAACTAATACACAGCCATTCGAGCAGCCACACGCCACTTTATGGCCTTCGAGTGCGACAGGGATCCCGTTGATTTTCATTAAGCTGTCCCCCTCGGCGATAGTGCCGGTTTTTTTGCACGAAGGGCAATAAACCGAGTCACCCACACAGGCGACGCCTTCGGTTTGTTTAGCTAGGGAAGAGCCTGTCAATACTGTACCGCCGGTATTGGTGGTGTCGTTTTTTAAAATGATTTTACGGCCGTTAACGGTGCTGCGCATATTGATATCCTTACATATTTAGTGCTTCACTATTGTCAATTCCAAATGAACTTTTTCATTAATCAGTTCAACAAGCTTTCCTTTTTTCTTCGAACGCTATTACACTGACTTTATAGTTCTGAACTTCTATGATATTAAGTCAAAACTCCACGGGATAAGCCCTGAAAATTGTAACTGACCAAACCACTTTGGTCTGAGTTCGTCTTGAAAACAGTTCAGCCCATCTAGATACTGTGCGATGACACAAAGAAAAATAATATTCTCTTTACGTATTGGCATTGAATTAATATTCTTTAACGCTTGTTTTAAAAATAAATCTTTTTCTTTATAGTTATCACTAAATTGTTTATTCATATCCTTTAATAGAAACAAGTCAATTTCTGATTTTAGTATCGAGGGGTCATCACCGATAACTGCATAGCGTTTCTTGGCATATTCAATTATTTCACGCACATTGTTAGATAAATCTAACGCTTGATAATTTTCAATCGTTTCGTCTAGCCATGCTTTACTTTTGGAGGCTTTTAGCAAAACCACTTGCTCAAGATGTTCTTGTTCTGCTTGGTATAATGGCGACTCAGTATAAAATTGTCCACAGTAGAGCATTAACGTCGTTTGTGTCACGCAAAGATATTGGCTTGCTCGACCAATGGATTCAAAATACAGGTAATTCTTTTTTAATAGATTAAATAATGTCTCTCGTTTAATTTCATAATATATTAATGCAGATTGATGTTCCTCCTCAAAATAGTTAACCGCATCAAGATAAAAGGCTTGCAGCTTATTATCGCGAATGATTTGTTTGCTTTGTGCCGTCAACCTCATGACATTCCCCCATCTCTTAAGGCGGTTAACTACCGCCTATGTTCTGTAATTAAAATAGCTTGTTAATAACTTGCAGCTCGGGATTAATCGTAATGAGGTCATCAATTATTTGGTTATAGATAGCGGGCCTATTTTGCTTCCAACCCACCATATCCGGACGATGCTCTATCGCCATTGGGGTTTTTAATAACGGATGATCAATGACAGGGGTAGTTAAGCCATGTTTAGCGCGAAAATTTTTGACTGCTTGATATTCAAAAGGCCACGCTAATAAAATTTCCATATCGATTTCATAGCCTGTTGAGCTTTGCTCATTCTCATTCTCTGCAAATAATGCAGACCATTCAATATGCCTGTCACATAAAGTAATCAACCATTGTTCTATAACGTCATGACTTTCAGTATAAAGTGCTTCTTGGCAGAATCGTTGATAAAACGGGTCGATAGGAATACCTGCACTCTCCCAATCTATGGTCTGCTCTTTTTCACTTGCCAGCATTTCAATGGCTAACACACCTAATTTTTGAGGACGGGTATACATTGGAAGGGATTTTGCCATTTTTCCCGATTGAATACTTTCAATGATTTTATCGTAGCAAAGATGTCCAACTCTAAAATCGTCACAAGCAAAATCCATTAATAAAATTTCGCCTTGCTCAGCAAGGTTAAAAAAGCATTTGTGTCTTTTATAGTTATCATAATAACCCAATATATAGTTTAAATTCTTATGATAAAAAAAACGCTCAAATGTGTAGAAAACTTTATTAACTTTTTTATACAACTGAAACATATATATCATTGCAATTGATGATGCATTAAAGTCTAAAATAGACATATAATCAATATATTTATTCTCATTATTATCATGCATTACATCTTCAATGCTTTCAATAAAATCTTCATTTATAAGATCTTCAATGTCATTAACATCCCTAGTTGTTTGATTGACTCTTTTTTCTACATATTTAATTACATCATTTGCTCTGGTCATTTATTTAAACGCCTCAATTATATAGAAAGAACCGTATTTATTATTGCTTGACACATTCAATTTATCATCAATAGCAACTGTTAATTTAAAACCTGCAATATTACTCTTACTGATATCTTTTTTAATTTCAACTAACATTTTCCTTTGTGCTCTACTTAAATTATAATCATTATGTCCTTGAACAAAAGATATATTTGCTAGACCAGTATGCTTACTTATATTTCCAATATAATCTTTTTGAGCTTCACTTGGTTCACCACTTTTTGGTGTTGCATTTGGCCCAAACTTATCCTTCATCGTTGTTTTGATTTCAAACGTCACCCACTCAGGTGGCGGTGGCTCAATTTTACAAATTAAATCAATACCTTGTCCTTTTGCGTTTTGCAATGCTAACATTTTTTCGGGAACAAAGCGTTTACCCAATAAAGGATTTAATTCATTTCCATCTTTATCAAGACGGGAGGATTTGTTGGCTAATGGGGCTTTACCATAACGCGTTTTCATGAACAACTTATCAAATAGCGTGCCTTTTTTAATCTCATTAACAACGTGCTGCTCGCCGAGATACCCCACAAACTGCGCCATTTTCAAGGAAGCAAGCCCATCATAAAATAAATCAGAAGTTAATACCTTTTGTAACTCATGTTCAGACTTTAAGTTGATTTCAATGTGCCCAGTAACTCGACGTTCAGCACCATTCGGCTTACCTTGTATCCGTAACACACAACTGCCATCGGGTTTTGGGCCAAAACACGTAACAATCGTATCATCAAAATGGCGTGTAAACGTTTTTCCAACGACATTAAAGCGAGTAATAATCGTATTTTTTAAGAGTTTTGCGGCTTCTTCACTGACAACTTTTGCCGTAATACCGTTAAGGTAACCCTCTTTAAATTCGAAGAGCTTAGCCATAATAGTCCTTTATTCTATTTACCTTGAGACACGTTATGCAATTTAGGTTCTCCTTGAAAGGACTCTAAATAGAGTGTGCCCCCAACCCCCATACTCCCTACACTGGTAATAGCTTGCGTTTTAACCTTTTTACCAAAAAACATAAACAGGTTCATGGCATGATACGTCGTGACAAAGCTTTTTGTGTTCCCCGTCTGAGAATCAAGGTATTTCATGGAGTTTAAAAGGACGTTATACCCTTTTTCTTTGTTATATCCCCACAAAGCCGTAGAATCCTCAATCAAGTCATTTGTCGAAAAAATCACATTTAATCCATCGGCAATTAAAGGGATCACTCTGGCACCATTTTTCACCGTTGTAATTGCGGCCCCGACCCCAAAAGCTAAAAAAATCAAATCAACGGCAATAGACTTACCTAAATTAATTTTTTCCTCCATACGTTGTTGACGAATGTCTCGAATAATACGCTTAACAACTTCTTCTGCTAGCTCAGGGGAATTTTTTGTCTTCACCTCCTTACTACCCCGTGTTGGAAGGTTATAAACTGTAAAGCTCGGTGTAACTGTTATCGTTCTTAAGTTTTTACGGTAATCCACATCTGATAACGCAACATTGGTATACCCTGTCATAATCTCATAAGTATCCCCGGCATGAGGATCACCTTCTAATTCCTCAAATGGTTGCATGCCATGTGTTTTTTCCCGTGCAAGCTCAAACTCAAGTCGATAATAACTTTTGGCAAATTTATAACGTGTGCCACGATAAAGAAAGGAAGCATCTTCAGGGCGCTCTGCGGCAGGGATAAAGGCCAACATAAAGCTGAAATACGATTCCGTTCCTTCACCGCCATCCGGACTAAAATGGGCTCTTATCGCGTCTTGTAGTTGAGAATAGCCCATAATTTCGGCGGCAATCTGGCTGATCCTTGGCTCTACCGTGTTATCTTGACTTTTCTGGTTGATATGCTCCATAAAGGATTCAAAAGAAATCCCTGTCGGCATGGGCTCAGGCTCGATTTCATTAGGACACGCCTCATTGTACGTTTCCTCCCAAGCTTCATCGAAAGGGCTACGAGCCTCAGCATTGAAGGTATCAATGACTTGTTTATCATCCGATAACATCACACACGACTTAACACTGAGCTCACACGACTGAGTGTCTATCGGATCACTCACTCGTTCATCCGTAAAACGTTTTTCACATTCCATCACAGCTCCTTTACGGCAAGTTGCCACTCTCATCTACTCACGGTGATTAAAATAACTTATTAATAACTTGCAGCTCGGGATTAATGGTAATGAGGTCATCAATCATTTGGTCATAGATAGCGGGTCTATTTTGCTTCCAACCCACCATATCTGGACGATGCTCTATCGCCATCGGGGTTTTTAATAACGGATGATCAATGATAGGAGTGCTTAATCCCTGTTTAGCGCGAAAATTTTTGACCGCTTGATATTCAAAAGGCCACGCTAATAAAATTTCCATATCGATTTCATAGCCTGTAGATCTTTGTTCGTCAGAATTGATACCAAATAGGGCTGACCATTCCACATGTTTATCACATAGCGTAATAAGCCATTGAGCGACAACATCATGATTTTCATTATAAAGTGCTTCTTGGCAGAAACGTTGATAAAAAGGATCAATGGGGATACCTGCACTTTCCCAATCAATGGTTTGATTTTTTTCACTTGCCAACATTTCGATAGCTAATACACCCAATTTTTGAGGGCGAGTATACATCGGCAATGAATCCGCCATTTTACCTGATTGAATGCTTTCAATAATTTTATCGTAGCAAAGGTGACCAATTCTAAAATCATCACAAGCAAAATCCATAAGAAGGATTTCTCCTTGTTCGGATAAACTCCATACAAAACCATTATCTTCATCATCATAATAATTCATTAGAAACAATAAATTAGAGTGATAAAAAAATTTTTCAAAGAAAAAGTTTTTCTCTTTTTTATTATAAAGTTCATTTAAATATCCCATAGCTATAGAACTACGATCTCTATCCAATAGAGAAAAAAAACTAATAAAATCCATAGGACTACTATTATTTTTTGCCTCATTAAAATCATTTTTGAAATCACTAAATATTTCATGATTTAGTTCAGTAAGATCAAGATTTTTCATTGCAAAATTTTTTATAACATATTTTTCTATGGAATTTATCGTTTTCATTTTGTTAACTCCTCAAAAATATACAGTTGTTTATATTTCAAATTACTTGAAACATTAAATTTATCATCTATCCCAATAGTTAATTTATAGCCTTTGACTATTGAATCCTCATCTTTTTTTCTTCTACTATTTCGCTTTATATCCTGAATAAGCTCTGTCATTTCCTTTCTAATGCTTTGATTTATTGAATATTCATTCACCTTAGATCTTAAAGAGCGTTCTGCTAGATCGATATGTTTACTCAAGTTACCAATTGGGTCTTTTTGGTAATCACTGACCTTTCCCGCTCTTGGTGTTGCATGCGGACCAAAGCTTTCTTTCATCATTGTTTTAGATTCGATGGTGATCCACTTTGGTGGTGGTGGATAAGGGGCAACTTTACAGATAAGATCAATTCCATGTCCTTGCCTATTCTGTAGGCTAAATACACTGCCAGGCACAATTTTTTTATCTCCTTTTAATGTAGATAAAAATGGAACAGCAGTTTTTCCACGATTTTTAATATACCCTTTACTCAATAAATCACCTGAATTAGCGGCTTTTCTTGCGTGGTTTTCTCCAATGTAACCCACAAATTGGGCGAGCTTCATCGCTGCAATATCGTCATATAATTTTTGCTCTGACAGAACCTTATGTAGATCCTCTTTTTTGATATTTAGCTCAACATGTCCTTTAATATTCTGTGATTGCCCATTTGGCTTGCCCTCTATACGTAAAATATATCCGCCTTCTACTCGAGGACCAAAAAGGGTAATTTTAACATTGTCTAAATGTCGTTCAAATGAGCGTACCTTTGGGACTATATGTGACACATTAATTTCATCCAACCCTTTGGTTTGATGGGTATTTGTGATTCTTAATGTATTTGTTTTTGCCATTTTGCTATCCCATCGCCTTATTTTATATTTTGTGTCATTGTCAACGTGCTTTCTTGCCCAACAAAACTTTCAAGGTAAACAAGACTTGCACCACCAGAGGCACTGGTGACACCGGTTAAGGCTTTGGTTTTGACATTTTTTCCAAATAAAATAAACATATTGGCGGCGTGATAACTGGCTTCAAACGCTTTAGTATTCCCTGTTTGGCTATCAAGGTATTTCATTGAATTTAACAGCACGTTATACCCTTGGTTTTCGTTATATCCCAAAAAGGCCGTCATATCTTCAATCGTTTGATTGCCCATCAAAACCACATTAGCGACTTCGCCTGCTACACGGTAAGCCACTTTCCCCCCTAATCGGATAGCGGCGCCAACCCCAGTAAATAACAACGCGATATCGACAGCGATCATCACCCCTTGTGCAAATTTCTCGCCATTTTCATCCGCTTTATTTTGGATATCGATATCTGAGGCAATATATTCAATCAGTTCATCGGCTAACTCTGTGTAGGTTTTCACCGTAAGGCTATCACCCCGAGTTGCCTCTCGCTTTTTGTGCCCTTTTTCATCTACTGTCCATTTATCAATCCAAGCATCGACTACCGTGTATCTCAGAGATACGGCAATCACTTTTTGGAGATCATTGACCGCTGTCATTTGTACATTAGAAGGTGTTGCCATCTGTTGAATATCATGCACACTCCCTGTCGGGCTTGTGTAAGCTTTACTGGTATAAGGTTCAAATGTTCGTTCTAAAAAAAATTCAATTTTATAGTGGTGACGTCCAAATTTATGCGATTTCCCCTTATAATGAAATTCACTGCCTTTTGGGCGTTCATGTTGAGAAACAAAAGCCAACATAAAACCGAGAAAAGCCTCAGGCGTCCCCAGTCGCTCCCTTAATGTCTCAAAAAAGCGATTATGTCCCATAATCTCTTCCGCAAGTTCTTTCATTTTATTCGGTGCGCTAGTGGACTGACTTATCGTTGAAACATATTCCAACAATGAATAGTAATCGACACCAACCGGAATTTTTTCTTTGGGAACTGTGCCGTCTTCATTTTCAGGATACTCTTCCCAGCCTTCATCAAACGGACTGGCAATATTTTGATTGTAATAATCAATATCGGCTTGTTCATGACTTAAAAAAAAGCAATCTTTGGTACTTTGTTCACACGGTTGGGCATCAACAGGATCACTCACCGGTTCATCTGTAAAATGTTTTTCACATTCCATCACGGCTCCTTTACTGCAACACAAGAAACTGGTTGCCACTGACATCATCAGCAAGAATAAATAACAGATTATCCATAAATTCGAGGTAGTCGTTCACCGGTAAGTAAGGCAATAACGTTTTTACGGTGACGGGGTCGTAATAACGAAACATCAACCAGGTTTTCAGTTCTTCATCATAAACTTGGTTAAATTTACGTAAATGATGCGCTAACTTGTCGAGAGATAAACGAGAGCGCAAATAAATGCCCAAGGGTGCTTTTTGACTATTTTCGAGTAGCCATATGACAAACGGTGAATCGGCTTCTAGCTTCACTAAATAAGGCGCATAAAACGAATAATGCTCTGCACTGTCACCTTTCCATAAACAACGATACTCCACCTCAAAGATATCCAATAGCGCCGCGATATCAGGGCGTTTAATTGCATCGATGATCGCCCAGCTTTGACTCAGCGTTGTCAGTTTACCTTTAATCACCTGCTTCTGGTCATGACGAGTGAACAGTACATCGCCAAACAAATAGGCTTGCAGCATCGCGGGTTTATTGCTCTTATCTGCCTCATAAGGCAATAACGTTAAGCGTGATGAACTCATTGAGCCTCTCTCTCCTTCTTCGCTTTCGCACAAATTTCACAAAACGGTTGTCCCTCTTCTGTCGCTGCCATCAGCGCTTTCACTTGATCGACACCGCCGCCGCCAATATCCAGTGATGAAGTATTAATTTTGAGTTGTTTCGCCTTAATCGTGATCCCTGAACTGTCTATCACAATGCTGCCCCCTGATCCTGCAAGTGTCAGCTGGTTTTCCGCATGAATAATGTAGTAAGGCGATTGCGAAAACAGTTTAGTTTTCACTTCTTCATGACGCTGGCCTTCTACCACCGTTTTTTGATTACCACTGATTTGTGTGTGCTTATCTGCAAAAATCACCGATTTATGGCTGCTGTTAATTACTTCCGTTAAGTTCTGATCAATTTGAATTTCTTGATCTTGCAAAATATGGATCACCGAATTGCGACCAATTTTCTCATAATGATCACGCCCTACATCGGTGCGCTTATCTTGACCAATGCGCTCTTCTTGATCGACCCCCACCTGTTTTTGTCGGTTATGACCGATGGTATGGAACTCATCATTGAGGATATGGGTACGGTGATCTTTTTGCGCATGTAGATAAATCTCTTCGCGACCGTTATAATCCTCAAAGCGCAGTTCATTGAATCCCTCACCTTTGTGGGTTTTGGTACGAAACGTGGTGCGCGTCTTGTCTTTGGGTAAGTCTATCGGCGGACGATTTCGACCATTATAGGTACATCCGGTTATGATGGGCTTATCTATGTCATTGTTTAAATAAGATATTATGACCTCTTGCCCGATCCTGGGGATCGCCATAAACCCAAATCCATCGCCGTTCCAACCCTGTGCCACTCTCACCCAGCAGGATGCGCTGTGGTCGGGCTTTCCGCGTCGATCCCAATGGAAATAGACCGTCACCGCCCCTTGTTCATTGGTGTAGATTTCTTCGCCCGGCGGTCCCACCACCGTCGCAAGTTCATTGCCATCGGCAGTCGGTTTATAACGGTACGGCGGTCGCCACTCTTGGGTGCTTGGCATAAAGGTGATGCTGTTGCTCAGCTGGGTTCCTTGACCGCCGCTGTTGTCGGCAAGCGGTTGTACGCCGTGGTGATGCGCAGTGACCACTTGCCAATCATCGTTCATCTTGCTGCTGGGGTGGTTGCTCAGCGAGAAAATTCGCCCCGGTGCCAGTTCGATACAGTTGCTCGAGGCCGTACCCACTTCACGGTTGTTTTGCGATTGCTCGTAACGAATTTGATTGAACACGTTGCCTTCGGCGTCGTCTTGAAAGCGTCCGTAGCTTTCAAACACTTCGTGTTGTTGGTGATTTTCACCCGTCACTTGGTGGCTCAGCGGGTGAGACGGGCGCAGTTGATTGTAATCTTTATCAATACGAATATCGCTGCACAGGTTTTCTACATAACGCCATGCGGTCACCGTGCTGTCAGTGATATCGGTCTCCGATTGTGGGTTATAGGTCAGGTGCAGTCCCGCCTTCATCCCCAAGTGGCGGTCGCTGTAAAACATCATCGAACCTTCCTCAAACCAGAAGGTGATGCCTTCTTCGGCCGCGAGGCGGCACCAGAAATCGAACATCGTTTCGCGCTTTTGGGTAATATAGCGGCGTTCAAGATGCTCTTCGGGGTGATACAACAACTTGTCGTTGGGAATATGCGCTTCCTGTAATAAGGTGTTGAGCACCTTCGGCACCGTGGTGTTTTGGAAGATGCGGCTGTCTTGTTTAAGGGTCATCACCCACATTTCAGGGCGAATAACAAACTGATACCACGTCTTCACCCCGTCAGTATTTCCCTGCTCAACGCTCGCCAATAACCCCTCAATTTTTCGGGTGACTATCCCTTCTCGCATCACCGTGAGTGAGCATTTATCCCCCAGTACCCACTTAAAATCGATATTGGGCAATGGACTCACCGCTTGAATGGTCAGGGTGAACAGTTCCGACAACCCTTCGTGCAAGTCAAATTGAGTGACTTGAAACGTGCCTTCGGGAAGATTGGCAATTTGACACGTAAACACCAACCC
The DNA here is from genome assembly GCF_016618195.1 of Providencia manganoxydans. NCBI lineage: Bacteria > Pseudomonadati > Pseudomonadota > Gammaproteobacteria > Enterobacterales > Morganellaceae > Providencia > Providencia manganoxydans. The sequence continues at coordinate 284,070 of NZ_CP067099.1, read as the reverse complement.
TGAATAAAGCTTACGATTGGCTATCGCCTCGTAGATATCAATGCCGCTCGCTTGAGGTTGGTTAGCGAGAGCCGAGCCTGATGGCACATCAAGGCGTGGCGGCTTGGTTTTATTCACTAACGATTGCCAGTGGTTCGCGGCTTTTTCCGCATCGGATAAGGGCTTTTTCGGTATATTGGTTGGCATCAGTGGTTTCCCTACTTAATTCAATGTGTCATCAGGCGCAGTCGGTCACCACGCCATCCTTTAATGATGGTTACAACAGCGATTTATAGCCTTGTAACGGTGAGGGCGATAAATACCACGTCGGTAAATCGCTATCGCCAAAGTTCACTGACATCTCTAACAACATGTTTTCAGATAAACAAAATGGGAAAAAATGGTACAAATGCGTCACAAACATAAAGGCCTCGCCTTCATTTTCAAATTGCGCTCTATCGAGGGTTAGGCTCAGCGATAAGCAGCGGTGAGTCTTACCTTTGAGAATGTAATCATAGAGATGCGTATCCAGTGCAACACAGCCCGAAAGGAGACGTTCCAATTTTCGGGTCACTTGCCGGTCGTTTTCACGGTATAAAATATAGTCTGATAACATCTGCTTGATGGTCGACAATGACATCAACATAAAGGCATTGGCGCTGTAATGGGAAAGCAGCTGCCAATAATATTTATCATTCACAATCGGCGGATAACAATTTGATAATGCAGTGATATTTTTCGTTACCACCCCTTCAGGTACGGCTTCATCGTGCCGATTTAAGACTCCCACACGGCTGTCTTGATAATGTTCAAAACTAATGTATTGGCAGGAGAAACACAGGCTCGGCGGTAACGTCATGGGTTCACCCTGATTGGTATAGAAATTCAAGTAATACAGGGTGCGCCCGCGAATATCGGTATCGATAGTCAACGCATAAAACAGCGCTTGTTGATATTGAGGGAGTAATCGCGATGCCGCCGTGAAATCGGTCATCGGGTAAAAATCGCAATACACCCCACGCTCGGCTTCATGAGACTGCAATGCCAGCTGAACATCCGATAAACTCGCCAAATAGTGATTAGCAGGGATAGGCAATAAATAAGACGATTCACCGTACTGAAAATCCATTTTCAATTCGTTTTGTTTTTCGCGATCAATCGTCGGCACACAGTTTAAATAGAAGCTTTCTTCGCATTGGGCGGGGGTGATTGGCAACTGCTGATTGAAGTAAATATTGATCACGACTATGGGATCAGTTTGCCAATCCAGTTCTTTCACTATTGAGGGTACATCAATATCAATAAAATGATGCACATGCGGTAGATAGAAGCCTTCAAGCAACTGCTGAGGTGCCGATAGACCACGCTCCGATTGCTGAAAAATTTGATACTGTTTACCGATTTTCGGTTCAAAGTAAAAATCGATATTGTTACCACGATATTGCTTATTATTATGAGACAGCTCGATATAATCAAAATATTGGCTAAAGCCTAGCATTAAAGCATCTGCAACAATTTTTTCTTTACTTAAAAACAGGTTCAAGGCTGCTGTTGCCTGTGAAGTCGCTTCACCACGATACTTCACACTCAGTGAAATGCAGCTGCGGTTAGGTTGATGGGTAATTTTTTTCTCAACAATTGAAAATGGTTGTAAAGTCATGCCGTAGCACAAACTAAAACTACTGCCATCAGGCCCTAAAACTGAATGACCTGCTGGAATATCATAAGGATAGCTAACCACCTCAGTTTGATCGACCTGAATAATGGTGGTCGAAGGTAACCCTTTGATAGCCTGAGAGCCTAGACGCTGTAATAGCGGTAAGGTGATCTCAGGAAAAGCATCATCGATTTTTTCTTGCAATCGCGCGGAAAGAAAAGCAAACCCTTCAAGTAGGTAGCCCGTGTGCGGATCTTGTGGATCTAAAACATGCGCAAGGTGAGGTTTCTCTTGTGCATAATTATCAGCCAATTTCTGCAAATATTGCTTTTCTTGTAGGTATTTAATTTCACTCATTATTTATCTCTTTCCGCCGTCACGCTATCAACCTATGTTTTAGTATGAGTTGGGTTTTAGTCCCTGCTTTTCCGCCTGCTTTTGCAGTTCGTAGTAACGCGCCAGTAAGCCGTTAATTTGCCCATCAATATTGCTAATCAGCGTTGGCGAAATTGGCTGGCCACTTTCGATTTGCAGTGCAAACTCACGCAGTTTTTCTTCTACTGGCGTGCTTTTGTTATGTTGTTTTTGAATGTCATAAATCGCCGTTTTTAAATAAGACAGAGTGAAACTCCCGCGATTACGCTCTTGCATAACAATCTTGTCTGACAACTGTTGTAATAACGACGATGTTTCTGACCAGCTATCATCAATAGGGGCATTCTCTAACCGAGTCGTAATGAGATTTTGCCAATTGCGGCTTGCGTAGGCTTGATCGGCATCGTTCGGCCAGAGCCTTTTTGCTGTGTCCACTAGGGCATCAGACTGTTTTAAACTAAAGACTGGGGATTGTTTTTCTAACAGATTAAGACTGTCTGAATAGCTGGCTAGTTCAGGTTTAAATAACCAGTGCGCTGCGGCACCTTCAGGTACTGAAGTGGTCGCAACAAGCGCTTGTTTGAGTGAGTAATATATCGGATAACCAATACTTGCAAAGACCACGGCACTCGCAATTACGCCGATAAGAAAGCCTTTTGTTGCACTCATTTTGTCATGGATAGGTAACGGAGCAGGCTCTGAAGGCGTCGGCGTTTCAATAACAATCGATTGTATTGGCGGTTCTTGCTGAGCTTTCGGTTGTTGGATATACACCAACGGTGGCAGTTTTACCGCTTGGCTTTTTATTTTACTCAGAGAGTCTTCGCGCTGTTCTAGATTTTTCGCCGAGTTTTGGAAGAACCACAGTAGATTTTCTAGCTTAGGCACCTTTGACCATGTGGTTTGTGCCAGTTTATCGATAATCAGCTGTAGAGCTCGTTCGGAACGGTAGATCAGACGTAAATCATTGGTATCAAAAGTAAGTTGGCGCAGGGTAGAGCCTGCGCGGCTGTTAAACCAATTTAGAATATCGGCGCGATGATGTGGCTGCTCTGGCCACAAGTGTTCCCACTGAGTGACAACGACACTGGCTAGCAGTTCACACCCTTCAGTAAAACCACTTAATCCATGCAGCTGTAATCGTGCCATGGTGTAATAAATACCACTTTGTAAATCAATACCGTGGTTTTTGAATAATGTTAGGCAAAGCGATTCAATTAATGTCCAGCTCACTTCAGGACGAGCGGGATGGTTCAGTTTATTGAACTCGGCTTTCAAGGCGATAAATTCAGGGGTCTCCAACGGAGACCCTCCCACTTTGATCACTAAATTTTCAGATTGCGTACTCATTATTTCGCTATTCCTTTGTTGTTATACCGAAAAGCACATTAGTAAAGGGTTTCCGGTAAACGGAATCGGGTAAATAATCCCCCAAAGAATGGGTTGTTAGATTCGTCGATTTGCACACGGTAAGTCATGTCACCGCCATCGATACTGAAACGAACATCGAAGGAGTTTGGTTTTACATTCATTAACTTACCGCTGTCGATCAGACGTAACTGCGCCCATGGGCCACTAAAACTTAAGGCACGCGGCGATTTATCACCTGAAAGCGGAACTAACGTGAGCTTACTTTCAATATTTGAACGCATGGAGTTTGGCCAAACCATGTGCACGGTATTACTGCGACCATGTGAATAATCAATAATCTGTCCATCAAGGTTCAAAATACTGCGACGCTTGTTGCCTGAGAGTGACAGTGGTTCAACCGCAAACTGGGTTTCAAGGTTACCTTGAGCAGTAAAGAAGGTGTCTCGAATACGATTTGCGACTTCGATTTGTGCCAATACATCAGGGCGGATCAGCGACTGCCCATCCATGTTTTCAATCAAGTTATTTTCTACAAACAAGCGTAGATTTTGCTGATAGAAGCTATCGATAGTGCCATTTGGTTTAAAGAAACGTTCAAATTCACTCAGTGGTACGTCTTGGGTTGATTTCGGATTGAATGGATAACGCCCTGCAATATAAGCGTTATATTGTTTGACCACATTTTCATTCCATTCCACTTCCATGTAACGGATCGCTTCTTTTTGCACCACATTCCATGCTTGGTCAGCAAGATCGCCCACCCAACGGTTCAATGGCTCTGGCAATGTTTTGGCCATTTGTGATAACTCAAAAATCACATCGCGATTGTTGTCATTCAAACGCATCGATACCGCTTTTAATGCCGCTTTGCCCGGAACAGGTGAGTTTTGAATACTCAACAAGTAACGGTGTAGGTCGTTCAGTTTTTGATTGAGATTTTGGAGGTTTTCACCGTTATTACTGACTAAAATCTCCGTTTCTGGTGAAAACTCTCTGTCTAGTCGACTTAACAGCTTGTATTTAGGCTCTTCCATCAGTTTCTTTTGTTCTGACGAAGATAATGCGCTATCAATGGCAGGCAGAGAGGTGTTGTCTCTGAGTACTTGCAGTGCGCGACGTAGTGGCTGCTCACCACTAATGATTTGTTCCAATGCGTTGATTTCGTCTTGGATTGTATCAAACTCGCGGATCTCTAAGTTGCTCATTGCACCACGCCATTGCGCAGTGTAGTCGCTGAGATATTGCTCGCTGATCTGACGTTGGATCTCTTTACGGTCACTGTCACTGTATTGAGTATTACGTGCTAGGTTCAGCACCCAAGCATCCAATAATGTCAGATCAACCAGCTCATCATTTTGTCTGATGAAATAGTTAATGAGTCCCGAACGGGTCAGAAATTGTGGAATTTCTAGCTTATCTTCATCAATTGCCGTGAATACTGAGTTAAAACCAGGGCCAATTTGATGGCGTAGGTTAAGTGGCGATGACAATGTTTGGTTGGCTTTCAATTTGAGTGTTTGGTAAACACGTTGATACAGCGAGAGGGCGCTGAGTTCTTTTTGTGCATCACTGATTGGTTTTGCAAACGGTGCAAAGGTTTTATTGGCAATAGCCGAGCCGCTATTACGTTCTGCCTGCCAGTCGGTATGCTCTAACGCGTAATGTAAGTGACCACGTAGTTGCGATTGGATGTCTCTTTGCCCTGTGAAGATTTGGCTCCAATAATTCGCCATATAGTCCTCAACTAAACCATTGTTGCGACCACTTTTATCTTCCAACATGCGCATTACACGCAAGATTTCCAACTTCTCTTCACTGCCTTTTTCTGCGCTATTTAACTCAGTGAGCAGTCCTGCCATGATCGCAGGCAAAAAGCGCTCCGTCAGCAATTGTAGATAAACGCTCTCAACCTGTGGCCCCACTTTTTGACCTTGATATAGGCCCATTTCCGATAGTAAACCACTCTTCTCGCGATGGTTTCCATAGGCCAATGTTGCTTCTCTTAATGGGTTCAATACAGGAAGCTGCTTGCTACCATCCACATCTTTCGTGGTGCTCGATTCTATCGCACGGAAAGATTTCACTTCGTTGAGGACGTTTTCACCCGCACGGTAGTTTTTATTGTAGTAATGGCTCCAACCATTCCATACCACCAGCAAACCAACCACACTCACCGCTGAAGCAACCAGCAAGCGAGTACGGTGTTTTTTCAACCAATAATGGTTTTCTGCCGCGAGATTTGGTTCACTAAATAACACATCACTGAATAAGTTTTGGGTGAAATATGGGTGAGTATCGGCGATCGGCCAAGTGGTTAACGGTGCTGTAGGTAAATGATATTGAACAGAAGCAGTTTGGCTAAAGACATCATCGATTTGCCCAACTTGTGTTGCTGAAGTGAGATATACCCCTCTTAGACGGATATTTTTTTGCTCGTTGTTCGCTATCAATGAGGATATCAGTTTGGTAACACTGCTTTGCAAACCTTCAATTTGGCGAACAAAGCTGAACAGATCGCTACGTTGACTGCCTTCAGGGCGATTTAGCATCATCTCAGGCAATGCGCTATTCATTTGGCTTACCCATTGCGTCCAAAATGCATTGAGTTGCTTTTCCCAATTTGCATTTTCTTTAGCGCTAAAAGAAATACCGAGTACTTGGCTGCGTTGCTGAGCGTCCAACGACTGGAACATCGCGTCGAATCCACGTAATAAATCGAGCTTAGTGAATACGATATACAGTGGTAACTGACTATTGAATGTCATACGCACCTCTTCAATGCGCATGTGTAAATCAGCAATCAACTGGCCATTTTTTTCTTTCGAGTTCGTTAATAACGCTAAGGTATCAATGGTTAAAACAATTCCGTTCATCGGTTGTCTTGAACGATTAGTATTTAACCAATCCAGCAATTCATTCCATAAACGATGGTATAGCTGAGGCTTATCGTCTGGTCCCATCGGTTGGGTTAGTAATTTGCCATCAGGAACAAATAACACAGCGTTATCTGCCAGCAAACATTGAATATGTATAGGTAATTTATGATCACTGACAACATTTTCAGTCGGTGCAATATCCAAGGTATTGAGGCTGTTTTTCAACAGGGTTTGCTTGCCACTCTCATTATCGCCTAAGACAAAGTACCAAGGGCGTAGATAAACTGAGTTGGTATGCCCATTTAGATGGCGAGTGAATTGGGCTTTCCAGTAATCAAGGTAACGGTTCTGGAAATCAATATCATGACGAACAGGATCAACAACGGCTAGCTCAACATCTAGCTTGAGGCTTTCTAGTTTTTTCACCCGTTTCCATGTGGCGTAACCTATCCAACTGACAATAACCAGTACGATCACAATTGTTGCCAACCAACGTGCACTCAGCTCTTTCAGTGGATAGTCGTCTTGATAGCGAAATTCAGGCCCCCACCACCAAATCCAGATAATCAAAATGGCAGGGATCAGTGCTAAGCACAGCAGTAAAAATGATTTAATTTTTGATTTATCGCCAAAAAACAGTTTCTTAAGAGAACCTGTTATTTTTGGTATGGATAGAAAAGATAATTTCATTGTTGTGAATTCCTATCAAAGGTCATTTCCTGCTTTTCTTGCGCTTTGCGTGCTAAACGATTGAGCAAATCGGGCTCCCAGTCTGATAGCGAATAATGTAATGCGGCAGTATGCAGTTGCAGATAAAGGTTCTCAGCCATGTGTGTCATACCTGCTTGCTCAAATAACTGTGCAGATAACAACTGGCTATAAAAACGTGCTCTAGGCTCTTCTGTTGCAGCAATAAAGCTTTCAACGCGTTTTAGTGCTTCACTGAGCCCATGCTCTTCAAAACATTGTAAAATCTCTTGTTGCTCAGCCTGTAAACTGTGCGAACCCGTTGCTGATTGGCTATTGGCTGATTTTTGGAAGCCATTCAACCAAGATTGCACCTCTTCAGGTAAGAAAGGGCTCATATCGGAAAAACTGAGCTTAGCCAGGTCAGGTAAACGATTTAAAAATAGCTGTAATTCTTGAGCGATAGCTTCTCCTACCAGCCCGTAGCCTAGTTTTTCTGCGACCTGTCCAGCCAACATATGGCCTTCAAGCCAATACGGAGACAACGTCAGGCTTTGTTCAATATTGTTCAGCAGCGTTATTGATGGCTGAGCCATTTGATTTTTATAATCAATGATGCGGTCTTGAGAAACGGGCGCTAATGGTGTTTTGCCATCATTATTCGCCATAGGTAACGCATTGATGGCATGCCAAATTGCATAACGACGTAAGCAATAACCTACCGCGTCCGAAGGGGCTTGCTCACACAACGCCTCAGAGACTTTAAGCAGTGTTTGCTTCCATTGACGTTCATCGCTTTGATTGACTTCAACCTTAGGTGTACTGATAACAGGGGCTTGCACTTGAGGAGCATTGTCAACGACGGGTTGTTCACTGGTGGCAGGCGCGGTAGCTGCGACGACTAAAGCAGGTTCACTTTGTTCGATGCGGCTATAACGACGGCTAAGTGTATCAACTTCTGCTGATAAATCAGGACATTGTGCATGCCATGATTTCGCCAAGAAAGCAAAAGAACCCAAAATATTATCACGCTGGTTTACATTTGCTTGTCGGCAAAAACTGTCTTGAACGGTATCAAAACGCTTCAGAATTTGTCCTGCTAAGCGTTGTTTCAATCGCCTATTTTGTGGATAGCAGTTTTCCCAAAAATGGCGTACAAACTCGGCTAATAAGTCAGCCGCCAGTGCTAACTCATTGGGTTCCCCTGCATGTTGCAAGGTGCGCAATAGATGTACAAGCAAGCGGAAGTCTTTGGTTTCATTAGCAAACAGCTGTAGCGCTTTGCGTTGGATTTCATCTATATTTAGTTGAGTGTGGCTTAACGAGCCAAACTTAATCATTTCCCCATCAATGTATTCCCAATCGGGGTTATCATCCGCGATAGGTGCAACTTGCTTTTCCTCATCAAGAGGGGCCAGTAGCTGCTCTTTCCATTTTAGTTGTTTGTTCATCGTCATGATAATTACCAGTGGCAAGCCGCTCTGAGCGGTTTTATCTCTTCCGACATTTCAGAAATATTGAAGGTTAACCGGTCATTGTTGGCGAGCTTCAAAGTCAATTTTTCACCATTTAACAACCGCTTAATTTCATCAATACCAGGAATGCCACGGCTAGCTTCTAAAACGTAGCCGTTTTCACGCAGAAACCAGTCAGCGGTAAATTGGGTTTTATCGGTGGTGAGCATCACACTACCTGCCTCTTGCTGGCGTGGTAGCGCGACCTGTAGCCGAGTAATGTTGTCGATACAGCTGATCATCATGACCGGACGTGGCGGTGCAAAACCAATAGCAGGTATGGTCATGATCACGGGATAATCCCCTGTTTCTGGCACAGTGACTAAGAAACCTGCACTGTTGTCTTCTCGGTGCATTTCATGTTCCATAGCTTGGCGCCACGCCTTACCCATTTGGCTCGAATCAAGATGCGTTTCGACTGGTGAGTCCGATATGATCTTGTCATAACAGGCAAGCCGGATCAGTTGTGATGATTCTAAACGGCATTCTGATAGCGCTTGGGTTAACGCTTGCAGTTCCGTCGTGTCCGCTGACGCCGTTGTCGTAGCCAGTAAGGCAGCAATTAGCCCTCCTGCTAGCGGTGAAATATTCATCTCATGCTCCCGTATTTTTTCAATTTATAGATTAGGGACCGCTTTGATAAATTCAGGCTCGATGCCATCGTCTCTAAATCACCATCAAATTGTTGTTGTCGGTCTTTTAGAATTTGCTCTTCGTAGGCTTCTATCGCGACAGTTAAGTCATCTATTTGCTTAAAATCAGACAGATTGTTATTTCCTATTGGCGTCGTGGGTATCGTTAGCGCATTCACCGCAGCTTGTAACTGCCGCTCACGATCTTGCTGTAACGAATTGAGATATTGCAGATGAGCAATTTTTTGTTGCGTATGTGATAACTCAAGAATGCTCTTAAGCTGATGATGAAATAAGGCGCAATAAATAGGGAAAATGCCTTGATCACAACTTTCCATATTCAGTGCTTGACCAAACAGGGTGATCGCACCACACGTTTTATTGCGCAAATCTCGCAGTGGTAAGCTATATAGTCCCGTTCTCGGAGGGAGTTCTGCAACAAACTGACGAAAGTGGCTGTCGTTAATATATGTGCCTTGCTTTAAGTCTTCCCATAATACCACTTGCCCTTTTGATATCAGTTGGATCAATGGATGGTCAGCATCGCTAATATCGACATCCAAATACCCTTGCTCAACTTGGCTACATTGCTTAATACTCCAACTTTGTAAACGATTTTCAGGTTGGTTTATTAATGAAACAACGAGAGCACTAAATGGGCTACGCGTAAAGCTGAATGCCAAAAATTGGCTCGCCAATACGTCCAAGTGAGTGCATTCAAGCAAAGCTAGGGCATTTTTCAGTCGTGATTTCATAGTTCAGCATTCACCGTCGCAACGAACTCATCGTTCAGTGTGGATAATTGAATAAGGTTAATCGCTTCATTTCTCGCACTGTGTTGGAGCAACAGTAGTGATAACGGGGGTAATAACGCTCCGTCGATAATTGACTCTAAAATTCGAGCGCCATTTTCTGCTCGGGAAGCACGACGCAGAATTTCATGAGCGACACTGTCATCAAGTTCAACTTGTGCGCCAAAACGTTGCTCAAGCAACGAGGTCAAACGAGCGAGTTTGCCACTGACTATTTGTTGTAAAACTTCTGGTGGCAGCGGTAAGTAAGGAATAACTTCCATACGTGCCAAAAGTGCAGGTTTGAAAAAGGCCGTTAATTCAGGGTACAGTGCATCTTGCAACTCATCCGGTCTATCTGCATAAGCCGCGATAACCTGATCGCCAAGGTTAGACGTTAGGAAGAACGCAACGTTTTTACAGTCAATCACTCGACCTTCACCATCCGCTAACTCACCTTTATCAAAGGCCTGATAGAATAAATTCAGAACATCTGGGTGTGCTTTTTCAACTTCATCCAATAGCACGACAGAGTACGGTTTCTGACGAATAGCTTCCGTTAACACACCCCCTTCACCGTAACCCACATAACCCGGAGGTGAGCCAATTAAGCGTGAAACGGTATGTTTTTCTTGGAATTCTGACATATTGATCGTAGTCAGATACTGGGTGCCGCCAAACATCAACTGAGCGATTTGGATCACTGTTTCGGTTTTACCTACCCCACTTGGGCCTGCCAACAAAAATGCCCCAAGAGGACGCCCAGGGCGACGTAAATCAGCACGTGCAGTCAATAAATGCTTATGTAAACATTGAATTGCCAACGATTGGCCTTTGATGGTCTGTTCTAAGTAGGTAGGTAGCTCGGTCACAACGGATAACGCATCTTGTGATAAGCGATTTAATGGCACCCCTGTCCACTCCGCGATCACCGCTGCAATCTGTTTTTTATCCACATGAGGTGATACCAGTAAATGCTGCTCATGCAGTTCATTAAGCTGCTCATTTAACTGTTTGAGTTGCTCTTTAAGTACCAAACTATCGTTGATTGCGAGCTGTTCATCGCTTTCCAGAAGTTGTGCCCTTAACGCAACAATTTGCGAAACAATGGCTTGCTGGGTTTCCCATGCCATTTGCAGCTCTTCAACTTGTTGCTCGATGGCCTCAGATTGTTCAGCGAGCAGCTCAAGGCGAATGCTGTGGTCATTCAATCCAAGCTGCTGCTCACGCTGTAACACATCGGTTTCCATACCAATTTGGTGCAGTTCAGTTTTCAGCAACGAGAGCTTTTTCGGTGGAGAAGAAAGATTAATAGCTGCGCGTGCACCTGCTGTATCAAGAACATCAATCGCTTTATCAGGAAGCTGACGCCCAGAAAGGTAGCGCTCACTCAGCTCAGCACTAGCACGCAACGCTTCATCATCAATAAATACTTGATGCGCCTTTTCATAAATAGAACGTAGCCCACGCATGATAATCACAGCTTCTGCTGCGGTTGGCTCTTTAACTTGAACTAATTGGAAACGACGCGCTAAAGCGGCATCTTTTTCAAAATACTTTTTGTATTCACTCCATGTTGTCGCCGCAATAGTACGCAATTCACCACGCGCTAACGCAGGTTTCAGTAAGTTAGAGACATCTAACCCCCCCTGCTGGTTACCTGCACCAATCAGAGTATGGGCTTCATCAATAAATAGAATGATCGGATGTGACGACTGGCTCACTTCCTGCATGATGCCTTTGAAACGTTTTTCAAACTCACCTTTAACCGCAGCGCCAGCCTGTAATGCGCCGAGATCCAATGTCATTAATTCACAGCCACGTAGCTTTTCAGGAATTTCACCCGCAATAATGCGTAGTGCTAACCCTTCAATCAACGCGCTCTTACCCACCCCCGGCTCCCCCACAACCACTGGGTTGTTTTTACGGCGACGGCAAAGGATATCGATCATCAAATCAATTTCATGATCACGACACAACACGGGATCTAGCTGCCCATCACGTGCTTGTTGCGTCATGTTTTGGGTGAATTTAGCCAGTAATGAATCCGTAGGGCGAGTCTCTCCTGCTTGCTGCTGCGCTTCTGTCAAAGGTGCTTCCGCCGAGCCTGCCGTCCAACTGTCAAAATTCAACCTCAATTGCTCTCGATTGACCTGAGAGAGTAAATCAGCAACGGGTTTCGATAAATAACGCAGTGGCATTTGCAGTAAGGTCAAAAATAGAGTCCCTGAACGCAGCTCACTGTGGTTATATTCAGTTGAAGCTAACAACCAACTGTCTTTCATCCATTCAATCAATAATGGAGAGAAACTTGGGTAGCTTTGGGTAATTGCATGGTGTGGTGGAATTTGCACTTCAAGCAACTCAACCAGCTCGATGACATCTAAATCCGCTTTATGGCTGATCAGGCGAATGTCAGTTAATGGTGTTTCGACCAACTGCTGAAAAAACTGTGAAACAGTAATTTCAGGTTGTTGGTGGCTAACACAATAAGCTGCCGCACTTTCTAACGCATGCTTCGCTATAGGATGTAAGCGGTTAACCAATGTCGAAAGATCAATCTGAATCATAATGCGTCCTAACCGAGTAATGTATTAAGTTGTTCCACGATACTGAGTGTCTGATGATTCAGTCGCGATGAATAAATGGTGTAAATGACAGCAGCCAAAATCACGACAGCAATCACGATATAGCGGACACCGAAGCGCTTACCTAGGCGATAGCGATGATGTTTATTACCGCCTTCATCAAATAAAACGATAGGTTTCGCATCCCCTCTCAGCTGTTGGATTTGTTTCTGCAAGCGTCTTAGTAAGTGATTAAATTCATCATTTTGCCCAGTCGTCACTTTGTAACGACCCCGATAGCCGAGACACAAACACAGATAAATAAACTCCAACAAATCAAGGTAACGTTTCGGCTCACCGAGTAACCGTTCAATTAATACGAATACTTTTTCACCACCCCAAGACTCATTATGAAAATGTACCAATAGTGACTGTTTGACCCAGTCATTTTGCTGATCCCAACCTAAGCCCAATGCGGTTTCATCAATAAAGGTGCACAATACATAACGAAATGAAACAATGGCTCCCGGTTCATAACCTTGAGTTTGTAATTGCTGTTCTATCGAGGTGATATCGGTAACGACCTGCTGGTAAAGCTTCTCAGACAGCGGTGTTTCTGACATAGCTTTCATTCTCAACACCATGCCTAGCAGTGGTGTTGCAGCATCAATCATTGGGTTGATGCTGTTGCCTCTCAGTGGTAGCTGATAATTTTTTTGTAAATGGTTCTGTTTGATATAGTCATCAAAGAAAGCGGCATTAGTCATTATCTATCCCACCTCTTACCGCCCACAACTGGATGTCCAATTCAGGGAAGTTGCCAGAAACATGGAATGCGATGTTGGAATGCTGCCTAATCTCTTTCCATACCTCACAGTTTTTATCGAGCTCAAAATAGTTATAACCCGAATGATATGGGAGCTCGCGCGGTGCGGTTGAAAGCGGAATCAACTTGACCCCAGGGATCTGTACACTCACCACTTTACGAATATTACTTACTGACGTGATCTTCGATTGTTGTGGGAACTGTAAACGTAGCTGCTCTTGCGGCATGTTCGCTTTAACCGCAATGATAAAGTTGGCTTTTCGTAGTAACAGTTTGTCGTGGATCGTCGCAACACGAATACCGTGATCTTGGATTTCCATTGGAATAGAAACAGCACGAGGCGTTAACACCACACTCAACGCTTCCCTGATATCTTTAATCAGGGGGAAGTAGCTTTCAGCCAAATTAAAATGTTGATATTTAGCAACACTTTCTGACAATCGAGTGTTTTTAGTGAAGGTTTGTAATTCCCCACACAACTCCAGTAAATCGCGGAACAGCTTTTCAGGGTGAATAACTGGCTCTTGAATATAGTGGGTATATAACGGGTAAGTACGGTTAACTACCTGTAGCATGAGAAACTCAGCGACATCCGCAACACCTTGTTGCCCCGGAGAACCGATACGTGATGCAATCTGTTTGGCGCGTTCAAACAGGGCTCCTTGTAGTTCAACTAAAAATTCGCTCAGCCTCGGGAAGATACGGATATTTAAACAAGCAGGGATAAAATCTGTTTCTAGGATTAAACCACCATCAGCACCACGCTCTCTTATTTTACAAATAGGTAGCGTGACATAAGCATCCATTTCCTTGGAGCCTTGTTTTAGGATCGGTCTCAATTTAGCCACATGAATTGGACTAACATCGCCCCCTTCCGTGTGTAAATCACGCACATCTTCCATACTATCGCTATAGCGTGATAATAAACGGTTACCACTGTGCTCAGTCGACACTTCATTAACCGTGCTATTCACTAAAGGAAATGCGAGGTAAATAACGTTGTTATCACCTTCGTTAATATTTTTAATATCAATAGGCTGAGGAAGAATATCTTGATCTGGGAGTGAAAAAACGGTGCCATCAGGCATCACACCGGAAGCCTCTTTGATACCAATGCGCCCCATGCTGTACAACTCTTCACTCATGGTTAATGAGGTTAATCCCCAATAATGTGAGATATAACTCTTCAGTATGCTTTCCGTGACATAATCTTGATGGCGTTGCTGTTGCTGAAAATGTTGTGGCTTAATGAATAAGCCCTCACGCCAAACCACTCTGTTTTTTGTCGACATACTAGTCATCTTCCTCTTGTCTAAATTCGATTTCATTTCCTCTAATATGCGCTAGAAGGAAGTAATGGCGCCCCTTACCACGAGCTTTGACGATTTTTTTCCATTCAGCATTGTCGGGATCGGAGTAATAACCGATCACACCGATATAGCGGTTATCAGGGTAAAGTTCGATGTTGGGTAATGGCTTATATTGCCCCGGTAAAATGGTGTAGTCCTGATGGTCGATATAGTTCTTTTTCAGTACCTTTTCGAGATTTCCGTCTTGCTCCTCAATTTGATCAAAATCGAGCGCCGCAAACAGAGAATCTTCATTCATATAAACGATTTGTAAGTTGATCGGTGTAGCCTCACCATCCTGATTAGGATTGATATTTGGCTCCGCTAAAATCGTTAACGAGATGGTCGATGGTCTATCTTCCGGTGGACCGATTGGAATCGACGGATCTAAGATGACTTGACCTATTTTCGATACTGCTTCCAATGGCCTAGTACACCCACTAAGTACGACCATAGAAAACAGTAAAAATAGGTAACCAAATAAGGTTTGCACTCGCATATTACGCTTCCTCAAGCCCTTTTCTTAAGGCTCTGTCATAGGCATGGGTGTAAACTTCATAAAACAACTTTTCAAAGCCTTGCTGACGCGAAGAAGACAGTTCTTTGTAATAGTTGTTATACATTTCCCATGCCCAAGCATCGTCGGTTGATGTGTTATCTGATGCGCGGCGGTAGTGCGCAAAACGGTTTAACAAGTGCTCAGGTGAAAACGCAGCAAGCATGGTAGACAACGCTGTAGAGATTGCCGCTTGGTTTGCTTGATAATGCAGTTGCATATTATGTAAGCTCTCAGCAACCGCTGAAGGCGCAGAAAGGTGTACAGGGCTACGAGCATCAGTAAACATCAGTGCCATTGTTTCCTGATAACTGCTATTAAGCCGCAATGGGTTGTCCTCAATCGGACGTAATTGTTTATCTTGTAAGCTTTCTTGCTGTTGTTGTAATGCAAGTAAGCCTTCTATCGCAGAGCGAACCGTTTTCCCCAACTCCACTAAAAAATCATTCGCTTGCTGCGAAGTTTGGAGATTTAAGTGAATACCAAGCCCTTGCATTAATGGGTTTACAGCGACGTGCTCAATATCGGTAATCGAGTCATCGAGTGTTGGAGTGATTTTTGGTAAATCCATAAATTCCTGAACCATGGTGTTCCCTTGATTATCTGAAGATGGGTTAGCAGAAAATTGAGCGAAGTGAGTGCCATTCATCAATAATGGATCGGCAGATTGCTGTTTTGTCTGTGAAATCAAACTTAAACTCTCATTTTCTAATGCTTGAAGTGGATCATAAGTTAGCGAACCCTGCACTGTCGGTGCGAGTTCATAATGAATCGGCTCATGGGACTGCGTTGGCGTAGTATCAAACAAAGAATCAAGAGGATTACTGTTGCTGGAAACCAACGACTGCGGTGTTACAGCCATTAAGTCTTCTTTAGGCTGCCCTGTTAAACTGATATTCACAGAAAGCTTAAGTTGACCAAGTTTAATTTGATCACCATGAGCAAGCCTGACCGCATCAAGGTAACTTGGTACAATTGCATTGTTGACATACACCGACTCGGTGCTGGCCTTAAGACAAAAGTGTTTATCCTTCCATAGGATAGAGCACTGTACTGGCGCAACCGAGTTATGACTGTCTTGTATCTGCCATTCACATTGTGGGCTACTGCCTATTTGGCCGCCGTCTTGCGAAAATGTCATACTCGAAACATAACCGCTTTCGAGTAGTTCACTATTTATCAAACGAAATGAAATTGTCGGTAAATACTTATCCATGCGATTTATTCCAGTACAGTAATGGTGACGTTAGGCCGCTGTTCAGGCTTACCTAAGAAGCTTTGCCACCCTAATTGGTTGTGTTGCTGGCGGCCCAAACACAGCCCTTCAGCTTGCTCTTCTGCGATTTTCAATCGCAAATCCCACGCTAATTGTTCGTGAAAGATGTAAGACACAAAAGCAACAAGAGGAAGGAAATCAGCGCCATTTGGTAAAAACGCCATATAACGCTCAAGTGATAGCTCACTAAGCTCAATAGTGCATTTGCCATTACAATCATAAATGTGCGCACCCAAGCTGAAATTCTCACCGAGTAGCATACGAGGTTGTGACTTTTTCCCTGCCTGATGTGAAATCACACCTAACCGGTTTTGCTGGTTTTCAGGGATCGGCACTTTGCGAGTTTCCCATCCGATCACATTGACATGCTCGAGGTCGAAACAATGTGCAACTAAACTACTAATCACATCGGGGGAACGACTTGGACTGGCTAATAACCCTGCATAAGCCAACATCTTGCTATGATTGATATGTACGCGTTCGCGGTTGACTTCATTGCCTAATCCCACCAGTGAAAACATATAGCGGGAGAATGAATCAACGCCTTCATTTTCAAAGCAAATGTAATAACGATACTTACGCCAAATGCGATGTAACAAAGAAACTAGACGATGATTGAATAGGTTCAAATAATCAGTCACACCGGGTAGCTGTTGGGCATCTTCCCAAGCAAAATCATCAAGGTAATAGCTGGGTAATGGTGACTGACTTCCATGTAAACCTAAAAATGAAACTTCAAGTTCAAGCCGCCCTTGTTGATCTTTATTAACTGAAATCACATCCCTAGTAGGGAAGGCAATGTTGGCACACGATGTAAAGCGGATAAGTTCATCCGCTTTCTCTTTTTCTTGTGTTGATGTAGATTCAGTTATCAACTTATTGAGCAGTTCAACAAGTTGATAAAAGTTGTAATCGGTAACAGCAGTGCCAGCCTCATCTAGCCAGCGCTCGATTACCTCAGTGTTTGCTGATTGATTTGAGCCGGCCACCGATAGGTTTCCTTGTTGTCGATATTGAAGACTTCCAGTTCATGAAACATGTTCACACTGGTGTATAACGCAAAAAACTGAGCGATCACGGTACAAAATAAGTACAAACTCCCCTCACTCAAAAAAGCACTTTGACGTACAGTTAGCGTTGTTTTCAGACCTCTCACAGGTAAACCACGGTAAGAATGCTCAATTGGCGTGGTTTGTAAGCCAATTAATGCATCTAAACATTGCTGAGACTGCCTTGCGGTCTGACGATGAAATACTGCGGGTAAATCGTATAGTTGAAGAATTTGCTTTAATGACGTTAAATTCAGTAGTGATTGATAATTCAACGAAAGATTAGTGAGCTCAGACCAATACAGTGTTTGCCCTAGTAATGGGTATAACGGCATGCTTGGTTTGAATAAATTACTCGCGGATACCACACCATCAGGAACGCAGGCCTTATCAAGAGAAATCGCATGTGTTGAAAGCCGTGAAGCGACATTTCGATTAGTGCAATTTAGAGAAACAGAAACTGTTTCTTCACAATTTTGCAGTTTCGTTTCACTATCACGGACAAAAGACATCGTGTGAGAATAGCCAATATCTTCTTTTGCGTGATTAATCTTTAGTCGATAGTAGCCATGGTTTTTGTTTTTGAGGTTGTGGCTTTGATGATGAAAACTTTCGAATGCTGTGTAATTGACGGCATACGGTGTGCCATTTTGTGGGTACCTTAACCCCTGCACTTGGTTAACTGAAAAAATGTCATAACATAGTGGGGTGCGATAACTAGCACTCAATACGTAATCATCATTTTTACCTGTTAAATCAATTGCTTCACTATCTATAGTAAAAAGATTCGCGATAGGTACACAGTTAAGTTTGATACTATCATCGCGGATCATCACTGCATCAGGGATTTCGCAATCAAAATTGATAACAAGCTTAAATGAATCCGTATTCAATGCTAAAGGAAGATCATCAAGTCCCTTAAAATCCATAAACATAAATGCTTCAGGGAAACAAAAGTACTCCTGAAGGATACGATAGCCATCGTAGCTATTTTTAGGGTAAGGCAGTAAAGCATCTTCTTTTTTAAAGCCAACAGGGATAGCCGCAAAATTATCTAAAGGAAGACGATGATGTTCAGCCAACAGTGTGACATTCTTAATTTTATGGCTTAACAGATAGAATAGCTGGTTAGTGGTGTATGTTGCGCCATTTAAATGAATACGTAATTTATCTAGCCCTATTTCAGCAAGCACGCGGGGCTTATCTAATTGAAAAGTAATTTCAATACTTGCAGCCTCCTGCTGAACTTGTGAAATTTTTGCAGGCAGCAACCAGAGATCGCGACACTGGCTAAAACGGCATTGGTGCAAGCTATCCGAATTAGGGTTATCACCTTGCACATACAATGGCCTCGCCACGAAAGGATGGCCCGCCGAAACTTTGCTTGCCTGATCCAGTACGTGAGTATCGACTTGATATTCCACAATTGTCATACTTGGAAAAGGACGTGCGTACGCAGGCCACAGCATATTGACTAAGCTGCTAGTTAGCTCAGAGAACTGCCTGTCGAGCTGTTCACGCAGGTTTCCAGATAGGTAGGCGACGCCTTCCATTAGGCGAGCACCATCAGGATCCTGTAACGGGCTAGACAGTAAGTCAACGAGGTGAGGCTTTTCTATTGCTACCTCGCGAGCGAGTTCTCTCAGGTACTTTTGTTCATTTTCAAAATATGGGTTTGAGGACATATTAGAATTGTTTCAATTGATATCGTCGGTTATTGTCGAGCTGCATGTTGAACTCGATGAGTTGGCGCTGGCTGTCTAAATCAATAAAAGCGGTGATGCTGAATTGAAGCAACAATGCATCTGCATCGCTTTCAATAAATGAGACCTGTACATTACGGATACGAGGTTCATAGACTCTGATGCAATCTGAGATGGAAACTTCAAGGCTCTTGCGAAAATCCATAGCCGCTTGCGTTGCGTCATTTAAATCAGGCACACCTAAAGCAGCTGAGCTTTGGCAAGCATCAGGGCGACTATTCAAAATTTGATTTAAATTTTGTTTGATTGATTTAACCAATGCGTTCATACGAGCATGATGGGAAGAGCCTGAGCTCTTCCCTTGGATGCGCTCAAATAAACTGGCAGTCTCTGAAGACTCCCAGTTATAGTTAGCGGCCATGACGCTTACTCTTTGTCTAAGCGGCCAACAAGCGACAACTCAAAGTTTGCACCCATATATTTAAAATGAGGGCGAACTTGGATTGCCACTTGATACCAACCTGGATCCCCTTCGACATCGAGAACTTGGATCTGTGCTGAACGCAATGGGCGCTTGCTACGCACATCTGCTGGTGGGTTTTCTTGGTCAGCAATGTATTGCTTCAGCCAGATGTTCAGTTCACGTTCCAAATCTTGACGCTCTTTCCATGAGCCGATTTGTTCACGCTGAAGCACTTTAATATAATGTGCTAAGCGGTTGATAATGAACATGTAAGGTAATTGAGTTCCCAATTTATAATTGGTTTCAGCAATTTTACCTTCATGGGTATTTGGATAGGATTTTGGTTTTTGCACTGAGTTTGCAGAGAAAAATGCCGCATTGTCGCTGCCTTTACGCATCGTCAAGGTGATAAAACCTTCTTCCGCTAATTCAAATTCGCGACGATCAGTAACTAAAACCTCAGTTGGAATTTTAGCCTGTAATTCACCCATCGCTTCAAATACATGCACAGGTAAATCATTCACTGTTCCACCACTTTGTGGACCAATAATATTTGGACACCAACGGTATTTGGCAAAGCTATCGTTAATACAGCTTGCTAGCAAGAACGCCGTATTACCCCATAGGTAATGGTCATGGTCTTGCTTCACATTTTCGTTGTAATTGAAAAGCTTAACTGGGTTTTCTGTTGGTGAATATGGCAGACGTAGCAAGAAACGTGGAGCAGTTAGACCCAAGTAACGTGAGTCTTCAGCTTCACGCAATGCACGCCATTTGGTGTGCGCAGGACCTTCAAAAACAGATTTGATGTCTTTGATTGCAGGTAACTCAGCGTAACTGTTAATACCGAAGAAGTTAGGTGATACCGATGATAAGAATGGGGCATGTGCCATTGCGCCAACCGCGCTGACATATTGCATCAATTTCAGATCAGGTGTGGTGTTGTTGAAGGCATAGTTACCAACAACAGTTGCCACTGGCTCACCACCAAACTGTCCATAGCCTGATGAGTAAACATGTTGATAGAACCCTGATTGAACAATTTCAGGAGAAAATTCAAAGTCTTCTAACAACTCTTCTTTCGTTGCGTGAAGAATATTAATTTTGATATTTTCTCTAAAATCAGTACGGTCAACCAACAATTTCAATGAACGCCATGAAGATTCCAGCTCTTGAAATTTAGGCGCATGCAGAATTTGGTCAACTTGCGCACTTAACTTGTTATCCAATTCAACCAGCATCTTATCAATCAATAGCTTATTGATTTGCTCATCTTCATTTTGGCTAGCAAAGATATTGCTGATAAATGCAGCAACACCCTGTTTTGCAATACCATAAGCTTCTGACTCAGGCGACATACGTGATTGAGCCATAATTTCATCTAGTAGCGAACCACTGGATGATGAGGAAACTTGTTGTTCCTGAGTTTCACTATTTAACGACATGAAATAATCCTCTATAAACATTATTTTTGGCTAGCGATATCAAGCTCTTTCAACAGCTGCTCACGAGTATCTTCATTTTCCAGAAGCTCTTGCAGACGTTTTCTAAAAGCTGGGATATTACCAAGAGGACCTTTTAAGGCGACTAATGCCTCTCTCAGTTCCAATAGTTTTTTCAATTCAGGAACTTGACGCGCAACATTATCAGGAGAGAAATCTTGTAAGGATTTAATATCTAAATTGACATTAAGCTCAGAATCACTTTTCTCATCAAGTGTATTTTCAACATTGATGTTTAAACTAATTCCAGCGCTTTCCATCACTGAATTAAAGTTATTTTGATTTACCGAAACAGCTTTACGCTCTTCAATAGGAGTTTCCTCCGTTCGACCAATCATATCACCTACGATCAGCATATTAAGCGGTAACTCTATTTCAGATTTAGCTCCACCATCATTAGGAGTATATTTGATATTAATTCGTTCTTTTGGTGCGACACTACCGAGATCTTTTTTACTCATTATAAGTTAAGCTCCTTATTAGCTTAAAATCTTATTGCATGATTAAAAAATGCTCAAAATTATAATGAATAATAAATTCAGAGCATAGGACTTCTAATGAGCAATCGCTCACCCATTAAAAGAGTTAAATTGTCCCGGTGATAAAAAAAGAATAATTATTGATATTTTACTTTGTTTCCACACATCCTATATAAATTCGGCTTATGGTCAATAGTAAATTGCTACTTAATGCAAATGTTTTTTGCAACCATATGTTGCAGAAAGGATAAAATCATTGAAGAGTCAAACAATTAGAACAATTATGGAGGAGTTAGAAAATACGAGAATACACTTAACATGATTAGATAGTTAATTAAATGCCACATTTAACTGTGGCATTGGTAATGATAGAAATTCTAACGTATATAATGAGTATTTAATTTATCCTTTATCCTGTAGCAACCCTTTAAAATATAGTTAATTATCCGTATAACTCATCGCTAAATTCCATACGTTAATTAATAATTATATAACGCTGCTTATACATAAAATACAAAAAAAGACTAATTAAATATGAATAGATGAGTGTTCAATGAAAAATAATTGGGCTACAATTCATAATTATCTAATTAACACAAGCATAAACAAAAAAAATAAAAATTAGACTATATTAATTATATTTAAATGAGTAATAAATTTAGGAATAAGATTAGTAATAATCAATATTGATTATAGTTTAGTTTGTTTATTATGTATAATATTTTAATGCTAGTTGAGCCATTTTTAGGATTACCATATAGTTTATACCATTAATCAGTGTATAATCATTATCTCCTACCTACTATGTACATAAATATCCCCAACTATTTGTGAATTCATTAAAGTAATTCTCTAGAAAATTAAAATCGCACACTATAGGTACTCTTATTTAACTTTCCTATCTGAATCACGATCTCCTCAACAACTCAAAAAAAGTTATTTTAATTTTTACACGTTAATATTTACCAAAGTGATTAAATCACATAGGATAATAATTTACAGTATTATTTTATTTGTTATTTAAGAGCAGCGAGTACGTTAAAAACGTACTCGCTCAGACTGTTAACGAACATATTATGTTTAGCTGGAGCGATTAAGCTTTAATATCTACATGCCAATCTTGGCCTTCCCAGCCTCGGCCATCAAATCGACGTGTAAATCGCAGCGTTTTTCCCGCTAATACACTGATATTTAATGGAACACCATAAAGCCCTAAACCAAGAGGTTGGCTACTTTGTTCTTGAATATCCTGCCAATTATCATAACCATAATGTAGAACAAATGGCTCTTGTGCCTCAATCCACAGCTCATGAGTAGTGGATACAAAACCACAAGGCTGGCTATCACGCCAATGACGAGCTCTAGCCATTGGCGGCTGAACGCCATAACGCCCACTGACTGATTTTAATTGCTCAATAGGGATACCGGTTTTCTGTACATAAATCAGCTTAATCAGCTCCGCATGAGCCCAAATCAGTGGCATTGCACTACCGCTCGGTCTTCCGGTTATCAACCCTCGTTCAGGAATACTTTCCTTATCCCATATTTGCTCAGGCAACATCCCGCCTGTACTGGCAGAGGCTAAAATCGCATTCAAGTACGGTGTAACATCTTGTTTGCAAGCCGCAGCATAATGGCCTCGTTCACCACTTAATAACGGCCACAAACGCCCAACGCCACTACCATCAAATGCACGTCCGTCTTCATGTTCGCCATAACCATCTTCGTTATAGCGATAGTAATATGGGCCTGCGGGTAATTGCATGCATAGCAACT
The DNA here is from genome assembly GCF_016618195.1 of Providencia manganoxydans. Classification (NCBI taxonomy): domain Bacteria; kingdom Pseudomonadati; phylum Pseudomonadota; class Gammaproteobacteria; order Enterobacterales; family Morganellaceae; genus Providencia; species Providencia manganoxydans. Next base: position 260,642 of record NZ_CP067099.1, on the reverse strand, counting down.
TATCAACCAGTTTTGTCGTATCTTCAATTCGTTTATCAGTGGCTTTCCGTAATCCTAAACGAACTAAATACAGATACTCCATGCCTAATAGCGCACGTGTACTGATAGTTTCGTTGTTACGGTTGCGTAACATCACATCACCAAAGCGTGCAGAATGGCTATTTGGGTTTAAACGAACATAATGCCCATCAATTCCTAGCTCGCGATCGAGTTTGGTATCCTTGACATAGACCCAAGACTCAAGACGCTCATTCCAATCATCAGCTAAATCAAGTGCATATTGTTTATCACCTTCTTCTAAGAATCCGGCTTTTGCCCCAGCCACCAGTGCCGCAATCGAAACTGACAAAGTAAACGGGTTAATACCTGCATTCTCTTCCCAGCGATCTTGTGGGCTAGCTGGACCATATTGAGCGATAAATGCTAATGCCTTACGTGCCATTCGAATTGCAGCACCTTGCATTTCACCCAATAGCCCTTGTTCATGTAGTTTCGCAGCAAAAAGTACCGGTAATGCCACTTCGTCCAGTTGTATGCCTTGCCAATAAGGTTGACCGTCGGTGAAGTTATTTTGCATCCAATGACCATCAGGCTGCTGAATAGCAATCAAATAAGCCATTAATGCACGCACCTCGGCAATTAAACCACAAGCCAACATAGCAAAACCGACTTCAACAGAGTCGCGTGGCCATACGAGGTGATAACCCCCAGCGTCTTTATGCGTATCCCCCCACGGAGTGCTTAGACTTGCCACTAATGAGCCAGGAAAAGTGCGTCCTTCGTGTGTTTTGATCACCGCAATCGAGGTACGAACAGCATCGGATAAATTTTTAGGTAATTTGTCCAAACCGGGAAAATTGACCGTTTCATTCCATGCTGCCCATAAATAAGCGTACTGGCGTCGCGCTTCTTGGTAGCCCGCTGCAATCGAGCTCGCCGCCAGCGTTGCTGCGCCTTGTGCACTATCTGAAAACGCTAACGCTAATACCCCTGAGTTACGATTGAGTTCCCCCATCATCGCGAGATTACCCGGCCCTGCTTGCTGGTATTCCCAGCTCATATAGCCATTTTGGCTAAAATCCTGCCACCCATCAGAGCTGCCAACATAACCCACGCTGGCGCGGTTAAAACCGCTTTCTGCCGCTAATATCAGATGGCGTCCTTTTTTATGTGCCGTTAAGCCATGAGGAGAGACTGAGCCATAATTATCATCACCATCGCCGCCGATATGTGGCGCTAACAGCGGATATAACCTTAGCCCTTCTCCTTCTAGGTGATACCGAATCAGCAGCACATCACGCGCAGGATCCGTAATAATTTCTAATTCAAGGCGATAGCGTTCATGGTGGTGAACAATTTTAGGGATCGGTAAAGAAGATGATGGTGTAGTCAACTCATATTGATTGACTCGCTTCACTTCAGACCAAAAATCATCCCCTGCAATGATAAAACCTAAATCACGAATATGGGGGGTACTACAAGAAGGCCAATAGACTTCATTTAAAATACCATACCCTACAGTAAACCATACGCGACCTTGCCCTATCGCCGTTCCGACCATATCTTTTGCACTGCTGGTCCATGTTGCTGTGCTACCCGGTCCTCCGGGGGCGTGTTGCTGATTCATTCGCTGTTCTCCTGCTCGAAGAGAGAACGCCATTGATGCCCAGAACGCATAATTCTTGATTGTGTATCAGGCCCTTGAGTTCCCGCTTTATACAAATCAGGCATGCCTTGTTGCCAAGCTTTTAATGCAGGATCAATGATCCGCCATGCCCATTCCACTTCATCAAAACGTAAAAAGTGAGCCCCCTCACCATTCAATGCATCAATCAGTAACTGCTCATAGGCGGATACCTCATATTGGCCAGGCTGAGTATAAGGTGCACTCAGTGTGATCCCATGTGTATTCAAATGCATACCGGGTAATTTTGCCGTCATGTGCATATCCATACCCATGGTTGGGGATAACCTAAAGACGAGCCAATTATTATCGACTTCAACGTCCCCCGGCAGCGCGCCCGCTGGAGCTTTAAACTGCACCGCAATTTCTGCGTAGTTATTGGCTAACCGCTTACCACTACGCAGATAAAATGGCACGCCTTTCCAACGCCAGTTATCAATCTCAATTCGCAATGCCGCGAAAGTTTCTGTATTCGTATCCACAGGGATCCCCGGCTCGTTACAATAATCCGTTGCCGTTTCACCATTGACTTGCCCTGCGCAGTATTGCCCGCGCACCGCCCAATCATTTGCGTTCATATCATCGGTCGGGCGAATTGATTTCAACACTTCAACTTTATGATCACGCAGAATTTCACCATCCCAGCGACCTAATGGTTCAATCGCTGCCAAGGTTAATAGCTGCATTAGGTGGTTTTGTAACATATCGCGCATGGCGCCCGAGTGGTCATAATAGACCGCTCGGTTTTCAACCCCTAACGTCTCTGCATAGGTAATTTGTACTTGCTCGATATGCTCGGCATTCCAAACAGGTGCCAATACACGATTAGCAAAGCGGAAAATCATCAAATTTTGTGTCGCTTCTTTACCAAGAAAGTGGTCGATACGATAAACCTGTGATTCGTCCCAATAAGCGTGGACTTGTTCACGTAGTAATTTTGCAGACGCTAAATCGGTACCAAATGGTTTTTCAATGATAATACGTCGCCAATTGTCACCCTCTTCTTTGGATAATCCTGCTTCCCCAATCGCTTGCGCTGCCTGTCCAAATAAAGTTGGCGGTAATGCGAGATAAAACAGAGCCGATGGCGTTAATTTGCCTTCCAGTGCTCGTAATGCATCCGCTTCAAGTGAACCACTAACAAAATCTAGCTGTTCACTAAAAGCTTTCCATTCTGTCTCATTGAAGTCTGTAATAAATTCAGCAAGGGCATCATGAATATGTTTTAAAAAAGCGTCGCGATCCCATTTATCAATCGAATAACCAATAATATTCAAGTCAGGGATCAAACCCAGTCGATGCAAACGAAATAGTGATGGCATTAATAATCGTTTGGTTAGATCACCACTTGCCCCTAAGATCACTAAAGAAGAACGGCTCATTTGGATCCCCCTTGATCGGCGGATTTTTCTTTATGTCCACCGAACGCATGACGCATTGCCGATTGAACACGATCAGCGAACAAGTCATTATCACGCGAAGAGAAACGTGAATAGAGCGCGCTAGTCAGGACTGGTGCAGGCACACCAAGATCGATTGCCGCAGTGGATGTCCAACGGCCTTCTCCTGAGTCAGAGACTCGGCCTGCATAATTTTCGAGATCGGGTGATTGATGCATCTCTTGTGCGATCAAATCAAGCAACCATGATCCAACGACACTACCTCGGCGCCATAGCTCACTGATCTCACCAACCGGTAGCTTATATTGATAATATTCAGGATGCTCAAGTGGTGCAGTTTCGGCATCCGCCGCAACTGGATTTAGCCCTTGATCCGCATGTTTCAGGATGTTCAAACCTTCCGCATAAGCGGCCATCAAGCCATATTCAATGCCATTGTGAACCATTTTGACAAAGTGGCCAGCGCCACTAGGGCCGCAATATAAATAACCTTGTTCCGCTGGAGAAGGCTCACCGTTATTACCTTCCGTACGTGGTGCGGCATCCACTCCCGGAGCTAAGGCACGAAAAACTGGCTCTAAATATTGATAGTGCTCTTTCGGCCCACCAATCATTTGGCAATAACCACGCTCTTCACCCCATACTCCGCCACTGACACCCACATCCATATAGTGCAGTCCTTCGGCTTTTAATGCATTGGCTCGGCGAATATCCTCAGTGAAATGAGAATTACCCCCATCAATCAGCGTGTCACCTTTTTCTAATAATGGCTTCAGTTGAGCGATCACTGTGTCAACCACGGCCGCAGGTAACATCAACCAAATATGTCTTGGTGCCTGCATATTTTTCACCATCTCTTCAAGAGAGTGGCTAAAAATGACGCTATCAGGCAATTGCTGGCGGATCGCTGCATTTTGGTCATATACCACACATGAAATGCCGGCTTGCTGGATGCGGCGTACCATCGCAGCGCCCATTCTGCCAAGTCCAATAAAACCTAGTTGAAGCTGATTTACAGATGATTGATTCATAGGTTATTTCCCCAAATTCTGATCCCACCAAGAAAGGCTTTGTCGTTATCTCCACGTCGGACATACTTAGGTAATTGAGTAAAGTGATGTACATTACCTCCACCAATCACAATGTAGTCCGGCATTAATGCTTGATAAAAATAGTCCACAATCGTCAATACGCTTTGTCGCCATACCTCATCGCCAACCAATTCACGATAATGCTCACTCGCATAATATTCATAATCATGCTCAAGATAGGGGAGATGGGCTATCTCCATAGGTTGTAGTTGCTGATTAACCACCAAAGCGCTCCCTAGCCCCGTTCCTAATCCTAAAAACAACATACTGCCACCTTCATAGCTACCTACAGCCTGCATGGCTGCGTCATTAATCAGGCGAATTGGGCATGGAAAAGCATTCACTAAATCAAAATCAACCCAGCCCTCCCCTAAATTAACCGGTTCTTTAAGAATACGGTTACCTGAAATAGGCGAAGGAAAACCAATACTCACACTATCAAATGAAGTAGGGTCAACATATTGATTAATATCATGAATAAATTGTTCTGGTGTCATTTTATCGCCAGAAACAAATTCAATTGCTGGTGTATTTGGTGCGGTATAGAGTTTGACGTGAGTGCCGCCGACATCTATCACTAAGATCCGTTTGGTGCTAGGAACATTCGAGATAGTGATCACACAAGATGTTTGACTCTTTAAAGGCATAGAAAGGTTTCTCCGCTTTAACAGCTTCGACAATGGATGCTTCCACTCTATTAGACCTATGTGTACTCTCAATAATTCGAGGTGCGACTAGATGGCACAACGTGAAGTATTACGAGTCGTTAGTCTAAACCTTTTCCCTTTGGGCGATGTAATAGCTGGCATTAATACCAGTCAAGAATTGATAATAAATTTAAATTTTATTTTTAGTTGATTAAAAAAGTATACCCATAAATAGTTTTAATAAAAGTAAAAATGACGTCAATTAAATAATACTTAATTAGCATTTTATATTCATTATCATTTAGCGATGTCATTAGTGTTTAATTTCAAACTTTAACAAAATAGCATTGGAAAGCAATAATCATATAAATACCATCGGTTTACGCTCTTTAAATTTTATTTTTCATCATCTATGATTATTAAAGAATAGGACGCTCGATTTTCTAACTCTATTACAACCTTCTATGAAAACTACATTTATTGAACGTTAAACATTAAGGTGAAATGATGAAAAAATATTTTGTTATCGGTGCGGTTATTACCTCATTAGCGAGTATGTCTGCAATGGCAGCAGATAAGAAAGATGAAGCTAAGCCTGTTGCAGAGTGGACCTGTGAAGAATTTTTAGCTATCGACGATAATTTCTATCCAACCGCGGTCGGTGTTGGTGAACTATTAACCAAAAAAGATAAAGTTGAAGATGCGGTACTTGATGTTGATGGTATCCAAACCATCACTCCTCTCGTGATCGATGCCTGTAAAAAAGATACCAAAGCAAACTTTGTCGAGCAGGTTAAGAAAGCCAAACAATAATAAGGCTCAATGTGCGTAGCTAACGGCTACGCACCTATATCTATGAAGCACCCATCTCAATATTCTCTACAGCCAACTCAACACTGTTAATTTATTTCAGTATTCTTGTTAGCACTGATTTATCAGCTTGCCTCATTCGTGTTAATTCCCTCTTAAAGATACTTTAGTTAATGAATCTCGTATTTATTTTTTGCACATATCAATGGTAGTATTCGTACAAGATATGATTATCAATATCATTTACATTTAGATTTTCATTTACTAAGGGATACTATGTCAATTCACTGCCACTACACACGATTAGCGGCTGCTGTTATCGCTGCTACAGCCTCTTTTAATGCTCTCGCTCAAGAAGATGCAGATAAAATGATTGTCACTGCGTCAGGCTATTCACAACAATTACGTGATGCACCTGCCAGTATTACCGTCATCACCAAAGAACAACTACAAAATAAACCCGTCCGTGACCTTGCTGATGCTGTTAAAGATGTTGAAGGTGTCAGTGTTGTTGGCAGTGCGAATAAACAAGATATTAATATTCGTGGTCTACCGGGTGAATACACCCTGATACTAGTGGACGGACGCCGCCAAAATAGCCGTGAATCGCGCCCAAATGGTAGCGGTGGTTACGAAGCTGGTTTTATGCCTCCCGTTGAGGCTATTGAACGTATTGAAGTGATCCGTGGCCCAATGTCTTCTTTATATGGTTCTGATGCCATGGGCGGGGTAATTAATATTATCACGAAAAAAGTCACCAATGAGTGGCATGGTAATGTCGCCATGGGCGGTATTTTGCAGGAAAACAGTGATAGCGGTAACTCAACTGACGGTAACTTCTATCTTTCAGGCCCCCTGATCAAAGACAAGTTAGGGTTACAATTATATGGCGGGGGAGATTATCGCCAAGAAGATAAAATTCTTGAAGGTCATGACCAAAAAGATAATCGCAGCCTGACCGCTAAACTGACTTTCACGCCATTAGAAAACCAAACCTTTTTACTTGAAGCTGGTAGAACAACCCAAGAAAGAACCGCAACACCGGGTAAATCAATTAGCGACTACGAAATCCGCGGCGGATTAAAGCAAGATAACGACAAAACAGAGATCCATAACAACCGTAATCATATGGCCTTAACCTATAAAGGTGATTGGGATGTGATCAAAACTGAAATGAGCGTTTATCAAGAACAAACAAAACGCAAAACTAAGTCACAAAAACGCGATGATGCCACAGGAAAATGGGTCGGTGGTTATGAAGAACGCGTCCCTGACATCACCAATACGGTCGTTGACGGCAAAGTTGTCGCCTTTTTACCTGATAACGTGCTCACTGTCGGTGGCCAATATCAACATGCTAAATTAAAAGACAGTTCGCTGGTTGCACCAGAAACCATGGAAAAGACCTCGATGTCGGTAGATCAACACGCCTTATTTGTTGAAGATGAGTTTACTGCAACAGATGACCTGATTTTAACCGGTGGTTTGCGGTTAGATCACCATGAAACCTATGGCAATCATTGGAACCCAAGAGGTTATGCCATTTATTATCTGACTGATGAAATCACCATTAAAGGTGGGGTTTCACAAGCTTTCCGTGCGCCAACCTTACGTGAAATCAGTGCAGGTTATGGGACATCAACCCAAGGTGGTAAAGGGATCATTTATGGCAATCCAAATTTAAAACCCGAGAAAAGCCTGAACGAAGAAATCAGTATTGCGTATGACCATGCATCAGGGTTCAATGCCAGCCTAACCTTCTTTAATACTGACTTTAAAAACAAGCTAACAAGTTATGCAACAGGGGAAAAAGAGTCAGGAACTAACTTTAATATCTACAAATATGACAACGTGGGTAAAGCGAATATTAAAGGCATTGAAGTTGCAACGGGGATCCCACTGGCTGAAGATTGGAAACTTAGCCTGAATTACACCTATGTGGATTCAAAACGTGAAAGCAATGACGAAAAACTGTCTAGCGGTCAGTCACTCAAAGGCTATCCGTTAGATAAAACGCCAAAACATACTGCAAATGCAAAATTAGATTGGCGCTACAGTGACGATCTCAATCTGTATACCCGAGCCCACTACGAAGGTGAACAAGTTTGGGCATCCCAACGTAATGGTTATACCAAACCACGCTACCGTAGCGGTTACACCACGATGGATGTTGGGATGACTTATCAACTGTTGAAAAATACTAAGCTCAATTTAGCGGTACTGAATATCGCAGATGAAAAAGGCCCTAAAATCGATAAGCAAGGCGGTAACTGGGACGTTGAAGACGGTCGCCGTTATTGGGCAAATGTTGATGTGAGTTTTTAATATATTTTAACCTTAAAAAGCAGGTATCATCTGATATCTGCTTTTCTGTATGCTGTCTATCTGAATATGATAAATAAATTAATTATTTCTGGTTTAATACTCACCGTGACGTTGTCTACTGCCTTTGCTCGACCATCACAAGTACCTCCCTCATTAGATGAGCGAGTCAGTCAATTCTATGACGTACAACATCACGACATGGAAAATACCCGTAGTACTCAGGGAACACGCAGTTATCGGGTTTTTAGTGCCATACCACATGCTGCGGGTAATTCACGGCCAATACTCTACATGCTTGATGGAAATGGCTTATTTCCATTGGTTGTCAACCGTGCAATACAACAGCTGCCTGCTGATAAGCTACCTATCATTATTGGTATTGGTTATCCAATTAATGAAGCTTTTCCTAAATCATTGCGTGATTACGACTACACTCCGCGGGTTTCAGGGAGTGATTTCCAACAAGGCGGGGGTTCTGACGAATTATACCAATTTCTTAATAGTCAAATTCGTCCTTGGGCTGAACACGTTTTTAGTTTTGATAAACAAAAGCAAACTCTCTTCGGGCACTCATTTGGCGGTTTATTTACGTTGATGGCCTATCAAAACCACCCCGATGCATTCAATGCATTTGTCTCGGCGAGTCCTTCATTATGGTGGGGTAAAGGTGAAATGATTAATTTGGGCAAACTCACTCAGCCACAAAAAGCATCACCACTGTTTATCACTTTAGGTGGTTTAGAAGAAAAGCCTGATTTATCAAAACTAAGTGAAGAACAAATTAAGCACTATCAATCCCGCTCTAGCTGGATTAGTGCACGGCAATTATGCACTGAAATTGATAACCACGAGCGCATATGTGAATTTACTTTATTCCCTGATAAAAACCATGGCAGCGTTATCCCAGATGCTATCGATAAAGCGTTGGACGTCGCTTCCCAATAATGGTCAGTAGTCGTTAACGTTTAAAATAAAATAGGAAAATCAATTCATTGATTCTCGACTGATAACACGGAGCGGGTCCCCCCACGTTTATCCCGCTTCATCAACAACCTCAACCCTTCATTGGTTGATGGGTTTTAAAATATCACTATATAACTTAGTTAACATACCATTTGCAGCAAATTCTCTACGGATCCATTGTGTGACTAACCCTGTAGCTGAGTGCTGGGTGGCTAATAACATGTGTGAATCCTGTCGTGGATTTTGGATCTGCTTAATCACCAATAAACCACTTTTTACATGTTCTTTCACCAGATAATCAGGCAGAAAGCCGATCCCTTCCCCTAAAATCTGGCATTGGCATTTAGTATTAAAATCAGGAACTTGTATCGCTTCTTGACCATGTAGCAGCCAACCTACTCGTTTATTAATTGTATGTGCCGTATCTTCCACCATGATGTTTGGATATAACCGTAGCTGACTCTCAGCAATAGGCTCAGGCATCAATGCCAGTGGGTGAGTTGCCGCAATGGCAAATTGCCAATGAATAGCACCTATTTCGGTATAATCAATGCCGCCTCCATCCATTAATGTGCCAGGCGCCCCAATTGCAATATCCGAATGGTTATTAATGATCGCATCCCATACACCATTATACACCTCAGTCGTTACCGTGATCTGGCAAGTAGGAAATTGCTTTTTAAGGATTTGTAATAGCTTAGCGGTATGATACGGGGTATATAACAGCTGATTGATACAAATACGCACCCGTGCTTCTATGCCCTGTTCAATCGAATAAATGCTTTTTTTAATCAGATGAAAGTTATTTAGCAAATCAGTGGCTTTACGGTAAAAATAATAACCCGCTTCCGTCAATTCAATATTACGAGTATCTCGGATAAACAACGCGACATCGAGGTAGGTTTCAATGCGTTTGATGGTGTAACTGACAGCTGAGGTGGTAATTCCCAATTCCTCTGCGGCTTTGCTAAAACTGGCGTATTTTGCCGCGGTGGTATAGGTCAGTAAATTTTCTTCGGTAAATATCGAGTTCATACTGGAAGTCCAAACAGGAGAAAAAACAATCAAAAAGAACAGGTTCTGTGAATTATATTTAATAACTGCTAAATCAGATTAATTTAGCCGCGCTATTTACTAGATTAACAGAAATAGATCGACATACCGAGGCATAAATAATGAATGCCACTTTTCGCCTAATTTTACCTAAAAAAAATTAACAAAAGCAGATAACCAATTAATATTTATAAGCTTATAACTAAAAGTCACATAGAACAACATGCTATTTCTGAACAATCAATTTACATTTTTAACCGTTATGAAACGCTTAATTTGATACCCGTCACAAAACTCATTAAATTATTTTTCCACTCGCTCATTAGCCAATATTTCTTGATGTCTTTGCCGTTTTTTTGGACAAAAAATATCAAAAATGGCTAAAAAATAATGCTTCTCCGCACAAAAAAGTATAATTATTGAATATAATTCAATAATGGCATTCACTATTGATGAATTAAATTTAAATGGATTTTATTTCTATTAAGTGCTTGCTATGCTGAGTTCATCATAAATATCAGATAGATTTTTATACTCTAAGTAGTTCGAGGCGCAGCTAGGCAACAAGCAAAAGAGTCGCGAAGGGCATAGCAAATACGCTGACATGTGCCAGTGAGCACAGTCACTTATACCTTAACGAACAGCGCTGTCACTTGAAGTACAGCGACTATAAAGAGATATTGGGTTTAACAACCTTAACAGGGGACTATCATGACAATCGAACAGGAATTTTTATCCGCCGCAGAGCAAGGCAATCTAGACATATTAAAAAGCTGTCTTGAAAAAGGGGTTGATATCAATATCACCAACCGCCAAGGACGTACTGCTATTGTCAATGCCAGCCTCAATAAACATTATGAATGCGTTAAATTTCTGATTAATGCAGGTGCTGATATTAATAAACAAGATCAAACCTGTTTTAACCCATTTTTATTAAGCTGCTTAAATAATGATTTAACATTATTGCGTATCGTACTTCCAGCGAAACCAAATTTAGATTTATTAACTCGCTTTGGTGGCGTAGGCATTACCCCTGCTAGCGAAAAAGGTCATGTTGAAATCGTTCGTGAGCTACTAGAAAAAACAGAAATTAATGTTAATCACACCAACTTTGTTGGCTGGACACCCTTACTTGAAGCTATCGTGCTCAATGATGGCGGAGAGAAACAACAACAAATCGTCAAGCTGCTGCTCGACCATGGCGCAAACCCACATATGACCGATAAATACGGTAAGAAACCTTTAGAGTTAGCACGTGAAAAAGGTTATCACGAAATTGCGGAATTGCTGATAGCGGCTGGCGCATAATGCATCACAAGGAGGCTTGTGGATACCATCAAGACTCAACGACAACAACTGTATGGTATTTCGGCTGATGTAGCATTTCTGCAATTGTTAGATCAGCCTGCTTTTTCAGGTACAGTAGAGCAAATATTTCATAAAGCACTCAATATTTCTGTAGGTGATACACTTTTTACTTTGCTCAGTACTGAATTAGATAATGCGCCAAACAGTTGTCGAATATTAAACAATGATTTTACTCGATTAAATTTACAGGAAGGGGATCAGGTTTATTTTTCTGAAAAAATTATTTATTTGGCTGACCATTATTTTTTATCTTTTTCTTTTTGTCAAAAATGGCTTCCAAAAGAAATTTTTTTTAATCCTAATAAAATAAACCAAAAACAGTACCTTTCTTTTTTAAATAACAAGGTAAATATCATTGATGAACTTCTAAAAACAGAAGGGAATTCGTTATTTAATTATTGTGGTGATAACTTATTTTATTTAGCTACATCTGAAAAATTAAATTTATTACGAAATGAATTAATTAATGTATTGCTAAAACAGCAGTATCAAATACTACCAGATATTATTAAACAATTTATTGGGTTAGGCATTGGTTTAACACCATCGGCAGATGACTATTTAGTGGGGCTAATGGCATTTTTATTGCTCAAGCACCATCCACTACAACATCTTAAATGCCAGTTTCAACAAGGTATTAATAATGCACGCACAACAACCACCAAAGTCAGTGCCATTACCTTAGAAAAAGCCATTAATCATCAATATCGAGAAAACATATTACAGCTACTGCAAATGTTAGTAGCAGCAAGCAAAAAAGATATTTATCCACAGTTTCGTCAGATTTTAGATATCGGGTCTAGTTCAGGCAGCGACATGCTATTTGGCATTCGTGACGCTTTGTATCTTACCCATTATTTTGGAGAAAGGTATGTCGACTAAAGTTGTCATCAAAAAGAATACGTATTTTGATTCCGTATCACTGATGTCTATCTCCACAAAAGCGAATCAGCTCGATAATGTCGAGCAAGCCTTTGTGGCGATGGCAACAGAAATGAATAAGGGAGTACTCAGAAATTTAGGGCTATTAACCCCTGAATTAGAAGACGCTAAAAATGGTGATTTAATGATCATCATTAAAGGCAGCAGCGATGAAGCTAATGAAGCGACTTTAATTGCCATTGAAGAACTCTTTAATAAGAAAAACCAAGGTGGTTCACAGCACGAAGCCAAATATGCCACCATTAATTCAGCCCATACCCATATCCCTGAAAGCAACTTGGCGGTGATTTCAGTTAATGGCCAGTTTGCTGCTCGTGAGGCGCGTATTGCACTCGAAAACGATCTCAACGTTATGCTGTTCTCGGATAACGTTTCCATCGATGATGAGCTAGCGCTCAAGCAACTCGCCAGCCGTAAAGGTTTATTAATGATGGGACCTGACTGCGGAACCGCGATTATTAATGGTGCGGCACTCTGTTTTGGTAACAGCGTACGCCGTGGCAGTATTGGTATCATTGGGGCATCAGGAACGGGTAGCCAAGAGCTTAGTGTACGTATTCATGAATTTGGTGCAGGTGTTTCACAGCTGATCGGGACAGGTGGGCGCGATCTGAGTGAAAAGATCGGCGGGATCATGATGATTGATGCCCTAAAAATGCTCGACGCCGACGATGAAACCAAAGTGATCGCTTTAATTTCCAAACCACCAGCACCTGCGGTTGCTAAAAAAGTCCTAGAGCAAGCCGAGAAATGTCATAAACCTGTCGTCGTTTGCTTCCTTGGTAGCCAACCGATCCCAGAAGATAAAGCTGGACTCAGCTTTGCGCAAAGTACCAAAGAAGCGGCGTTAAAAGCGGTTCTACTAACGGGGATCAAAAAAGAAGATCTCAATCTGCACTCTTTAAATTGGCCGTTAATTGAAGAAGTACGAGCAAAACTCTCCCCTCAGCAAAAATATATTCGAGGTCTATTCTGTGGCGGAACCTTATGTGACGAAGCCATGTTTGCCGCCCTCGAGAAATATGATGATGTTTACAGCAACATTCAGCCAAACCCTGACTATCGCTTAAAAGATCTCAATCGCAGTATCGCTCACACTTTCCTTGATTTTGGTGATGATGATTTTACCAACGGCAAGCCACACCCAATGATTGACCCAACGAATCGTATCGAGCGCCTATTGCAAGAAGCGCGTGACCCTGAAGTGGGTGTGATCGTCATGGACTTTGTGCTCGGTTATGGCTCTCATGAAGATCCCGTTGGCGTGATGATTGAAGCTATCAAAGCAGCAAAAAATATCGCTAAACAAGATGGTCGTGAATTAGAAATTTTAGGTTATGTGCTGGGTACAGACCAAGACACACCCTCAATGGAGGCACAAGTAAAAATGCTAACCGATGCTGGCGTGATTTGGGCAAGTAGTAGCACCAATACCGGTTTGTTAGCACGTGAGTTTGTCTGGAAAGGGGAGAACGCATAATGACTTCATTATTTAAGCAACCATTGAATGTGATTAATGTTGGCATCGAAATGTTCAGTGATGATCTGAAAAAACAACATGTTCCTGTCACACATTTAAATTGGACTCCTCCGGGACAAGGCAATGTTGCCGTGATCCACGCGCTAGACAAAATTGAAAGTAATGCAGCGCTACAGGAAAAAATTGCCGCGGCCAATGCACAAGCGCTTGAGCGGATTATTCAGTCACAACCTGTATTAGTCGGTTATGACCAAGCAATTAATGTCGTACCCGGTATGACTAAAAATACCATACTGCACGCAGGTCCCCCTGTGGCATGGAAAGATATGTGTGGCGCAATGAAAGGTGCGGTCACAGGCGCATTAGTCTTCGAAGGCTTAGCCACTGACTTAGCTGATGCAGAGCGTGTTGCCGCTTCCGGTGAGATTATTTTCTCACCTTGTCATGAACATGATTGTGTGGGTTCGATGGCAGGTGTCACCTCTGCCTCCATGTTTATGCATATCGTTGAAAACAAAACTTACGGTAACCGCGCTTTCACTAACCTGAGTGAGCAGATGGCGAAAATTTTACGTATGGGCGCCAATGACCAAAGCGTGATCGACCGTTTAAATTGGATGCGAGATGTATTAGGCCCAATGCTACGTGATGCGATGAAACTCGCAGGCGAAATTGACTTACGCCTGATGTTAGCTCAAGCATTACATATGGGTGATGAATGCCACAACCGCAATAATGCAGGCACCACTTTACTGATCCAAGCGTTAACCCCTTATATTATCCAAACGGATTTTACTGTAGCCCAGCAAAAAGACGTATTTGATTTTGTGGCAAGTAGTGATTATTTCTCAGGCCCAACATGGATGGCAATGTGTAAAGCCGCCATGGATGCTGCCCATGGCATCGAATACAGCACGGTTGTCACGACAATGGCACGTAACGGGTTTGAATTCGGTTTACGTATCAGCGGATTACCTGGTCAGTGGTTCACAGGACCATCACAGCAAGTTATTGGCCCAATGTTTGCGGGCTATAAACCTGAAGATTCAGGTCTTGATATTGGTGACTCGGCGATCACGGAAACGTATGGCATCGGTGGTTTTGCGATGGCAACAGCGCCAGCGATTGTTGCTCTTGTGGGTGGGACTGTTGAAGAAGCCGTTGATTTTTCAAGACAAATGCGTGAAATCACCTTAGGTGAAAACCCGAACGTGACCATTCCATTACTTGGATTTATGGGTATTCCAACTGCGATTGATATTACTAAAGTCGCCGCTAGCGGTATCCTTCCGGTCATCAATACGGCTATCGCTCATAAAGACGCAGGTATCGGTATGATTGGTGCCGGTATTGTTCATCCACCATTTGATTGCTTTGAAAAATCAATGTTAGCTTACGCAGAAAAATACGCTTAGTTGTGCAATAAGTGCCCAGTTTCAGCTGGGCACCCAACAATAACAATTTTTTACCAAGGGCTTTTAATTGTTTGACTGCACACGCGGTCTCTTCCTTGAAGGATACATTCCATGAGTATAATGAAACTAAAATGGAAACGTGGTGACTGGGCGGCCTACTTTGGCCTAATGACCAATAACTTAACTAACCTACTCACCATGATGGGGTTGCTGATCTTTGTGGTCGGTATCCCGAAAGAGATTGTCTATGGGCGTATTGCCCCCGCTTTTGGTTTTGCCGTATTGCTCGCCAGTATCAGCTATGCCTATTTTGGACAGCAACTGGCAAAACAAACCGGACGCGATGATGTTACCGCCCTGCCATCTGGACCCAGTGCACCGTCTATCTTTACAGTGACCTTTTTGGTCATCATGCCAGTCTACCAAACAACCCAAAACGCCGAGTTTGCTATCCAAATTGCACTCGTTTGGTGTTTTGTTGAATCGATGATCCTTGTCGGCGGCTCATTCCTTGGCGAAACCATTCGTAAAATGATCCCGCGTACCGTATTACTTTCCTGCCTATCTGGATTGGGTTTGTTATTACTTGCCATGAATCCGATGCTGCAAGCATTTGAAGCACCAACGGTTTCATTTATTGTGTTACTGCTGATTTTTATTAACTGGTTTGGTAAAAAACCTATTTTTGCCCGTATTCCAACAGGCTTATTACTGCTCATTGCCGGTACTGCACTAGCATGGATTTCTGGCCTACAAAGCCCTGAAGCGATTAAATCCTCGATGTCATCATTTGGCTTTAACCCACCAGGTATTCATATTGATAGCTTCTTACAAGGCCTACCACACGCACTGCCTTATCTTGCATCTGCCGTCCCACTAGGCTTAGCAAACTATATTTTTGACCTTGAGAACATTGAAAGTGCGCATGCCGCAGGCGATGAATACAATACTCGTAAAGTAATGTTAGCTAACGGTTTATCATCTACTGTCGGCTGTTTTATGGGTAATCCATTCCCTGTCACTGTGTATGTCGGTCATGCAGGTTGGAAAGCGATGGGGGCAAGTATTGGTTATACATTAGCTTCTGGTATCACCATGTTTATCGTGCCACTGTTTGGCTTAGGTGCCTTCATGTTAGCCATCATTCCAATGACCGCTATCGTGCCAATCTTAGTATTTATCGGTGTTGTCACGGCTAACCAAGTGGTGCGAGAAACACCTAAAATTGAAGTCCCTGTGATCTTTATCTGTTTGTTCCCTTGGATAGCCAACTGGGCCCTTACCATGATGAATAGCATGATGGGCGCGGCAGGAACCTCTGCTGCACAAATTGGCACCGATGTTTTACTCAGCAAAGGGGTTTACTATCAAGGTTTGGTACATCTAGGTAATGGCGCACCGCTAGCCAGTATGCTTTGGGGCTGTATCGCCATCTTCGCAATCTTAAATCAACCTCTACGTGGTGCTATCGCCGCTGCTGTAGGTGCGTTATTAGTATTCTTTGGAATAATTCACTCCCCAATGGTAGGAATTGCACAGGGATCTGCCTTGATGTTTGTGTACGCTTACCTCATGATGGCGGGCTTGTTTGTTATGAAGTATTTTTTGGATAAAGGCAAAACTGTAGAACAACAACAATCTGAAAAAGCTGAAAAAATAAGTAAATCAGCGTAATACCACTAACCTTTAATTGTTGGTGCGCCTAGCGCATCAACAATGACACTCTGTATCAGGACACATTAATAATGAAAGAACTCGTGGTTGTTGCCATCGGGGGCAACAGTATTATCAAAGATAACAACAGCCAGTCTATTGAGTCTCAAGAAAAAGCTGTGCAAGAAGTCGCATCTCATGTCTGCGATATGTTGGAAGGTAACTACAATATCGTACTCACTCACGGTAATGGCCCGCAAGTTGGTTTAGATTTACGTCGTGCGGAGATCGCTCATTCAGTAGAAGGTTTACCATTAACACCATTAGCTAACTGCGTTGCCGATACCCAAGGTGGTATTGGCTATTTAATACAACAAGCGCTGACGAATGCTTTGGCATCACGCCACCACCGCCAAGCCGTTACAGTTGTGACTCAAGTGGAAGTGGATAAAAACGATCCTAACTTCCATTCACCCACCAAACCTATTGGGGCATTTTTCAGCTTAGAGCAGGCCGAAGAGCTAAAACAAGCCAACCCTGATTGGCACTTTGTGGAAGACTCTGGGCGTGGCTACCGCCGTGTCGTTGCGTCTCCAGAACCAAAACGTGTTATCGAATCAGCTGCCATCCGCACATTGAGTAACAACGATTATGTCGTCATTGCCGCTGGTGGCGGCGGGATCCCTGTCATCAGTAACGGTCATGGTGGCTATCAAAGTGTTGATGCCGTTATCGATAAAGACTTATCGACGACGTTGTTAGCAAAAGAACTGCAAGCTGATATCTTGATCATTACCACTGGTGTTGAAAAAGTGTGCATCCACTTTGGCAAACCTGAGCAGCAAGCACTCGGTGAAACGACCACTACGGCCATACAGCAATATATGCAGGAAGGGCACTTCCCAGCAGGCAGTATGCTACCAAAAATTGAGGCTAGTCTGTCATTCATCGCTAATGGTGGTAAACGTGTGATCATCACCACGCCAGAAAAGCTACCACAAGCATTACGTGGCGAAACCGGTACTCATATCATTCAAGGTTAATGATTTACACTCTAAATAATTCGAGTTGCAGGTAGGCGACAAGCGAAGAGAGGTGGGGAGCATCGATCAACACGGTGACCCGTCGAGCGTAGTGTAGTCATTTATACCTTAGCAAAAGCCCTGCAACTTGAAGGATGACGAGTATATCCAGTCGGGTTACACACTGTAACCTGACATCGCTTGATTAAGGAGTTTCTATGCAATCTAACAGAAGAGAGTTCCTTACTACTGGTGCAAAATTAGCGGCAACTTGCACTCTATTTGGTGCTATATCTGGTATCGCAGCCGCAGAAACCAATACACTGCCTACCAGTAGTACATCAACAATTAAAGATAAACACTATTATCTTGATGATGTATTACTGGAAACGGGCTTTAACTACCGTGATAACACGGTTATTGGGACTCAAACTTCGTTACAAACCCTTGAAATTAACGAGGGTAAAATAGCGGCTATCTTACCTAATAAACAGCATACAAATAGTGAGCTAAGTTACTATAGTGCTGGTGGTAAATTAATGTTACCAGCTTTTCGCGACATGCATATTCATTTGGATAAAACCTTCTATGGCGGCCCTTGGCAAGCCCCTGGATCACGCGAAGGTAAAACCATACTGGATATGATCGCTCTGGAACAAAAACTCCTGCCTGAATTACAACCTTATACTCAAGAGCGTGCACATGCGCTGATCAAACTGATCCAATCTAAAGGATCGACAACTGCACGTAGCCATTGCAATATCGAACCGGTTTCAGGTTTGAAAAACTTAGAAGCGCTGATCACCGTACTGAATGAGCACCAACAAGATCTCACGTGTGAAATCGTCGCGTTTCCACAGCACGGTTTATTATTGTCCAAGTCAGAACCTCTGATGCGAGAAGCCATGCAGGCAGGTGCTCATTATGTGGGCGGACTTGATCCTACCAATGTGGATGGTGCGATGGAAAAATCTCTCGATACCATGTTCCAAATTGCATTGGATTATAATAAAGGTGTTGATATTCATTTACATGAAACCAGCCCAGCAGGCCGCGCAGCCATTGAATACATGATTGATACTGTCGATAAAAACCGCAGTTTACGAGGTAAAGTCACTATCAGCCATGCATTCGCACTCGCTACATTAACCCCTGAACAAGCCGATGAAACAGCTAAACGCCTTGCTGAACAACAAATTAGCATTGCCAGCACCGTGCCAATCGGCACGTTACATATGCCATTAAAAACACTCAATGAAAATGGCGTATTTGTAATGTCTGGAACGGACAGTGTGGTTGACCATTGGTCACCTTTTGGTTTAGGTGACATGTTAGAAAAAGCCAATTTGTATGCGCAGCTATATACCCGCCCTGACGAGTTATCGCTATCGCGTTCATTAGCTATCGCAACGGGTAATAAACTACCGTTAAATAATAAAGGTCAGCAAGTTTGGCCTGTGGTAGGCGATGATGCAAGCTTTGTATTAGTCGATGCATCATGCTCCGCCGAGGCAGTTGCACGCATCTCCCCAAGGCAAGCTAGCTTCCATAAAGGTTATTTAGCTTCTGGCGCTGTGGATAAAAAAATAGGTTAGTCACTCCTACCAAGGCGGGAGCCACTCCCGCTCTGTTATTAATTAAGAGTTTAATACTTTTAATATCAATGGAAATTCACTAAAGCCTTCTCTATCTAAAAAATGCCCTGCATTTTCTACGGTAATAACCTCTGTTTCTAACAAAGTCGCTAATGTTCTAGAAGATTGTGGTGAAACAATCGAATCGTTGCTCGAAATAATTGAAATACGCTTATCTGACAATGATTTTAAATTCGCATAATCGAGGGAAATATCAGTATGCGCTTTTAGTTCAGGCAATGTTGCTTGCTCTTCGGTAAAACCAGAAACTAGCAGATAACCACCTACCTGCTGCTGTTGGCTAGCGAGATAACGCAATAACGTGACACAACCAAGACTGTGGCCGATCACAACAGTATCTTTATCCAATTCAATCTGTGCATCTAGCAAATGTTGCTGCCAGCGTTGTGGGTCAGGCGATAATGGATCAGGCATTGCAGGTACCTTCACCACGACCCCTTGCTGTTCTAACTGTTCCTTTAACCAAGGGAACCAGTTTTTCTCAGGTGATGCCGTATAGCCATGAATAATAATTACTTTTTTATTGGTTAACTTTCCATTTTGAATATTTGTATTACTCATAATTAAGTTCCTTTTTATCGATGCGGATAAGGTCATACACTAAGATACCGTCTAATCAAGACCCTCTATACTGAAGGTTTTTCACGTAAAAACGATAGCCATTTTGGTAATAATCTCATTATTATTCTTCAGCTGATCTTTATAATTCACTAAAAATCAACATAAATGGATATTTTACCTGTGCAAAATAATCTTCAACTTTCAGATAAAGTTTTAAATGCCTTCCCGCAGCGAGCACTGACTTTAACCCCACTGTCAGGGGATGGAGGCATGCTCCGTTCCCTATTTTTAATTATCGTCATGGTGATATTAACCGCATTTTGTGCTTATCAACTACCGAATATCGCCTATGACTATAAAATTGGTCAAAACGCCATTCCAGTTGATGCTGATGTTGATGGCTCATGCAAAACCAGTTTATTGGTGATCACCAACTGTAGCGTTGATCTACGTTATAAAAGAAATGCCGTCTCCCATAATTTCACCTTCTTAGGCTTAAACGGAAAAGATATCGCTGTAATGCCATTGATGGATGCGACAGATAATTCAAAACTCACTGTGGATGTGGCTGTCGATAGCGTGATGATCCGCTTTATTACCACCATTGTGTTAATTGGCTTATTTATTTTTTGTATCTTCTTTTTTATTCGTGCTCAAATACGCATCAGTAAAATGAGAAAAGAGTTATTGTCAGTAGGCAGTCAGCCTTTGAAACTCATCGCGATCCCAGCCAAGGTGATTAATGCCAATCGACAAATTATTGCGACCTATAAGCGCGAATTGGATGGAAAACAAATCTCTACAGGTTATTCAGGTAAGAAAAAGAGTGCGCCTATCGTGTTAGAATCAAATGGTGCCACCTATGTACTCGCCGTTGCCAGTGCGCAACAAAATATTCCTTATGTGCTTGATTTCCCGATGCAACGCATTCAGGCTACGCCTGAAGAAGTTCAGCATTTTCATGATGTGCTACAGGAAGAGGGGATAATTTGATTTTATTCAGTAAATTGGGCTAAACGGCCCAATTTACTGAAATTATTTCTAATCCAAATATTATGGATAAGTAAACATAATATTTAATACATCTTGAATAAACACTAAAAGATAATCTCAACGGCTGTATACACTACTATGCAGGTTGCTTCACGATGAACTAGGGATTCGTAGAGGATATAACCTGATTTTATGAATCTGCTATCTTCAGTAACGCTTATTTTGACCTAAAATAAATACGAACCTACTTCTTCCTTAAAAAAGAACGCCGCATAACGATGAAAGTGATAGAAACCCTTTCATTACCATAATAATTTTGTCAGTATTACTCATTTTTTCATTTAGTATTCATAGTAAAGCATGGTATCAATTAGCATTATTATATGCTTAGCAATATTCATATCGTGATCAAATGATTTTTATATATCACGCATAGCAGCGATGAATTTTTAATATACTGACATTATAGGTTAAGTACTTATAATAAATATTTAATCTCATAGCGATTACTTAGCTTACTTATAACTTAATTGAATAAATAAGTTTAATTATATTATCAGAAATTACCACGTTATTGAGAATGATTATTAATAGCGATTTTATTATAATAATCTGATTTTGTTTGATTTACAGGTGTTTTGTTTTTATTTTACTCCTTTAATGTTGTGTATTTAATTTTATTTACCATTTATTTCTTGGGATAATTGCCTTTTTTATGTGTGAATTTAGTTTATTAAACTAAACAAAAAGTACAAATTCGGATAGTCTTTAAATGATTTTGTTTTTATTTGTTGTTTTTTATGAGTTTTATATATTTCGCTACAAAACCAAATCGCCCTATAAAGAATATCGAAAAATGTCACAATATTGTGTTTTATTATATTACGGTGATAATATCTCAAATGAATAATTTATAACATATATTTTACATTTTACCTTGTTATTTTTTTACATTAAGGGAAACAAAATGAAAAATAAAAAAACTTATCAAACAAAAACATTGATTAAAGTTATCATTGGATCCCAGTTAATGGAACTAAGGCGCTCCAGAGGAATGACTGGATTAGAATTAGCGAATAAACTCGGCATATCTCAGCAACAGGTTTCTCGATATGAAAGAGGAGTCAGCCATATTGATACCGATATGCTATTTTGTATATTAATACAATTAAATGTTTCACTATTTGAATTTTTTTCTAATGTCTTTGAAGAATTGAAAGAGAAGGATCCTGCTTTCTACTTGAAACATAGTTTTATACATAGTTCCTTAGATATAAGTAGTTTACATCAATATTCTTTATTTTCTTCTAAAGAAGAAACTCTTCGCTAAAAAAATAGCTATTAATATATTATTAATAGTATTACTTATTAATGAAATGAAGTAACTCAATAAATTTTTAAATGCCTATATCTAATTTGATGCCTCTCTTTTACGTGCAAACGCAGAAGAGAGGCAGATAATTATATTTAATTGTATTCTGCGGTCACTACCATTGGCAAATTATACGTCCCGCTGACTGTTTCTCCTGAAAGTACAGCATTAACGCGTGTGGTATCAGTTACCCCCCCAGGTACGGAGAAGGTATAACTCGAGGATCCACTGCCAGGAAATATCACTGATAGGGCTCCCCCAGCAAAGGTGTAGGGACCCGTTCTCCCTGAAGTATCAGTGATCTTCAAGGTAACCGATGCGGTATCAGAACACACAGATGAAAAGTATTCTTGTCTCTGTTCTTGTGTAGTACCAGCAGAAACTTGGCCAAAATCAATATCGGGCATATCGAATTCACAAGTTATTGGTTCCGGATCGACCACCTCAGGTGGCACATATATGGGAGGCTGAGCACTTCCTGTTGCGACAGTGGCTAAGGTAGTGCTGTTGCTCGGTGAGCATGGACCCGTGCTTGGGTTGTCATAACATACATACACAATATACGGTATGGGGTCAGATACGCTATAGCCGCTAAAAGTTCCAGTAAATGGCCCTGTATAATTTCCATTTGGCCCATCGACTACCAGTACCCAAGTAGCGTCGCTGACTGGGATACTGAATGATGCCACAGAAGAATTAGGGACGCTACCTATTGATGAACCCATTAGCCCTGGAGCGACGGGTGATACACCATGGAAATAAGCAGTCCCCCCCATAGTTCCAGGGCTACGAGAACCTAGATTACGACTCGGAGCGAGGCCTGGTATACCGAAACTCCCTCCTGTTCCTATCACAAAACCACCAGAGCAACCCGAAACGAGGCAGTTACCACTATTAGGATTGCCTTTTCCTAATGTGCCTGAAAATGAGCCATAAAGACCAATCCACCGTCCCGTATAGTTTTGACCATTGGACACATTACGTACGGTCATGAGTGTATTATCTCCAGTTGTCCACGATACAGAGGAGGAACCTTCAAGACAAAATATTGTTCCGGTGTCACTATTACACTGAACAAGATCTCCGAGGCTAGCAGCAGACATCGCAATCCAAGTAGAGGATGCCGGCGCACTGAACAAGCCGAAAAAAGATGAAAATAATAGAGATAATATGAATGTGGAACGTAGGCTCGATCGTCTCTCCGAGACGGAGATAGAACTGAGTTTATTGATCCCATTGTTATTTGACATACGGAAAGATCCTCGTTGTATAATTTATTGGTGTCAATGGGTTATTATGTACAATCAGGCAAGTGCTCGACTGACCCAAGTTTTCATCGCCGCCGATAATTAAATATGCGTTTCCGTGGCGACTCAGGCGATCACTACCACGCTCGCTAATAAAACCTTTGATGCTCTTCTCGATGGTTAGCTAACTCCCGTATGCCTGATCGTACCTCTATGTTTATTAGCCATATTCCTAATCAGACAACACATTTATTAATACACACAATAAATGCTGCCTGGATATTTGGTACAGCCAAAAGGCACTATGCTACTGACTTGCAAGGCTAATGTATTCCGAGCTCGCGACATCATTTCACGATCTGTACCTACCAGCGACATGGGTTTGAGTGAATCTGTTCCCGACTGAAGTTGTGCCGATATATCTGCTTTTCTAAAGACCAATGAAATCGTAAATTCCAAATATCTTTATTGATGGCATGTTTTTTCGGCTGTAACACAATCATTGCCATTCGACCATCAATCGGGCATCACCTCAGTACTCCGTTTCGGATTGGCACTCGCCTTCTAAGCGACACAGTGGTTATATTAAGTAAAAAGTGTTATATTATTCATAGCTCATGCTGTACGTCAGTACCGCCGAAAAATCTCCGGCCTCCAAGCTCTTATTCGCTAACGCATTTTGTTGGCCCTGCACATACGCCTTCATTCGAATGACCATGTCCCCATCACGAAGCGGCACCTTGTACACTGTTCCATCATTAATCGGAATAGGACGACCATCCAAGTATTCCAACCCAATGCCTGCACCTTTTGCGGTACTACCAGATGAAAAGGTCAATAACCCTTCATTGTCCATCGGTCCCGTAAACGTCGCCGTAATCGCATTTCCCAACGACGTATCACAATCTTCCAAATAAAACTCAATCGTTTTTCCAGCGGTGCGGGTAAAACGGTACAAGGATTTGGTCGGGATAGTGCCCATGTCCACGTACAAATTGTTCATTCCCGGTACGATGGTGCAGGGCAAGGCAATTAACGTGCCGCTGTATTCAATACCAACACTACTGTCAGCTTGCGTAGCCAATGGCATGAAGAGTATTCCGCCTAGTAAGCCCAATAAGGCACCATTACACACTGTTATTTTCATGGTTTATCTCCTCGCCTAGGGATACTGTATTTCCATTGAGGCCATAGCGCTAAACGCCCCTTCCAGCAACACGGTATCGGGATCAGAGTCTTTTACCGGTACAGCCATAAAAGAAAGGCTTTTCTGGCCATTACTGGACATCGTGACCGGCAAACCACTCCCCGATTCCGGTGGAAAAACCGGTGGCATTACTGTTCCATCATGAGAAAGTAAAATACCTAACCCGCGACGGTCAGTTTGCAAGGCTTGGGTGTTAAATGATGCTGCATCCACACCGATATACTTCAATACCAAAGCCACGTTATTGCCTAAATTCGAACCACATGTAATCGTCAAACTAAACGGCTCCGCATAGTTCACCCCATCAATTCGTGTAATCCCCACCTCGCCAAAATCGATCTGTATCGGGTCATTGTCCCCGTACACATCGCACGGCGGGTTACTGATCAAGGTGCCACTAAAACTGGCATCTGCACTGGCAAAAGATGACACCCCCATCAACGTAGCGGCGATAACGACGTGTTGTAATTGTCGAGCACACACAATGCTTTCTCGCCACCGCATCATTGATACTCCACTGTCAGGCTGGCTGTCGCGTAAAAAAATCCGTCGTCATTATCACTCAACGAGTCACTCCCTTCCGGTGCCACTGTAATCGTTGGCTCATAACCATATGAAAATGAATAATCATCATTCAATTCATATATACGTCCATCAACATAGAACTGCAGGCCTAAATTCGCTTTCGACGTTCTGAGCAAATATCCATCCCAAGAAGTCGGTGTACCGCCAATCCTTAAATTCATCGCATCGGAGGTATTCGCATTCTCACAATCAATGGTATACGGCACATCGCGAGAATATTGCGATCCCTCTTGCCCTTGCACATCTCGAATGAGGACATCGCCAAAATCCACCTCGATCGGATCATTGTCATTCACCACACACGGTGAATTGCCAATCAAGGTGCCACTGAAAGTGGCTTGTACCGCCAGTGCACTTAATGGTGCCGCAAGCAGTGTTATCATCATCCCAGCGCGCACACAGAGCTGAGCACGTAATTGTTTTTTTTCCATTATTCATACTCCACATTAAACGTTGCTGAGGCAAAAAAGTCCCCACTATCGACACCGATAGGGCTACTCAAGACAGGAACCACGCTAAGATCAGGAAGATCACCGTACGTAAACGGCACCCAATCATTCACGGCGAAAATCGCCCCGTCTGACTTAAAACGCAAGCCCAGTGCAGACTCAGAGGTTTTCAGTAAACCGCTGTTAAAATTTGCGCCCGTACCACTGAACTGCAGCTTTAAACCTTGGTTATTCGCGGCCCCCGCACACTGCAACGTGTAGTAAATGGGCATTTCATAATTCACACCATCAATGGTATTAATCTGCATATCGCCAAATTCCACCGTAATCGGCTCATTGTTGTTGACCTGACACGTGCTTTGAACAACAGATACTTTGACATTAAAATTGACACTGTCTGACCCCGCCTGACTTTGTAAGCTCCACATTAATGCGCCACTCATTAGCCATGGCATTAACTTGGTCAACCCCTGCCGAGAAGGGAATGGAATGACGTTCATCTCTGTAAACTCCCTTACTCGTACAACATTTCAAAAGCAATCAAGGCGGAGTAAGCACCTGGCTCCAATAATCCAATTCTGACTGGTGTGACGTAATACGTCAGTTGGCTCTGTCCAGACGGTAATAATTGCGGGTCACTTTCTTGCCCCATCGGTAATAAAGCACCACCCGGTGTTGTCACGGCTAACCCTAGTCCTTGAACCCCATTTACTTTCACAAAATCGCTATAAAATGGCACTGTCGGTGCTACAAAACGAATTTTGACAGCAGGCTGTGTTGAACTCCACGCCGTCATGCCGCTTTGCACATTGGTCAAACGTGTCGCCATTTCGATACAGTCTTCCAGTTCAATTTGGAATGGAATGGGTGTACCTTTACCGTTGTGTTGCAGTTCTGCTGTTTCAATATTTCCAAGGTCAACCGATTGGTATGCCGATGTCATCGCTAAGCGACATGGGCTTTCCGTGAGTGAGCCTGATACATACAACACGCCATTCGCGCCATCCACATTCCAGTTATCAACAGGACGGTAAAGGCGACTATTATTGTCTGCTGCCATCGCATTCACACACCACGCCAAGGCGCTACCCAATAATACGCGCTGTCCATAACGCCACATTTTGCTTGTTTTCATCGCTCTTTCCTCCTGTCGTCACTCTGAGTATCCGCCTTACGGATTTTGGGATTGGCTATCAGCTACTACGTGGCATTCATTACCTTGACATTGGAATGTCAGTGCAGGACGACCACCGTAATCATTGATATACGTTAAGACAGGCTTTGCACCTAATGCGCTGGCTTTCATCCCTAATGACATTTCACCAAATGGAGCAATCATCACTGGCGCAAACTCTTTTCCTTTTTCACCTGCCGAAGATGCATTAGCGGCAGCATTGATGATCGTCACGTAATACGGCGTCGGGTTTTTCACCATCATTTGTTCACCCACCTTTTGTAAGGTAAGTTTTTCCTGCCACGGCGTACCATTTTTATCCGCTTTGATAGCTTTAGGGCGATAGAACAGCTTCACGCGAGTTTGCAACGCAATTTGTAACGTATTGGGCTTATCGCTTTTTGGTGGAATTTCACGTAAGTTAAAATAGAACAAACTTTCTCTATCTTGTGGTAATGCATTGATAGCCGGTAATGCCTCAATTTTCACTTGGCTGGATTTCCCAGGCTCAATACGTTGAACTGGCGGTAACACCACCAATGGAGAGGTAATTTTTTTACCCTCTGCATCATCAATCCAGCCTTGGGCAAGATAAGGCAATTGCTTATTGTTATTCGAAATATTCAATGAGATAGACTTTTGGCCACCGTCAAAAATGACGCGGGTACGGTCTAGTGATACTGCGGCCTGTGCCACTTGGCTGAGTAACATCCCACCCAATAAACACATCATGGCATAATGTTGTTGATTCTTTTTCATACTGTTATAAACCTTATTTCTTCTTAGACTGTTTATGCTGTGAGCCAGTCAGGAGTAAGCCGCACGGCTAGTAAGTTCCAATGAATTTATTGAGTCACTGGGGTACACTGCAGTAATAAAGCGTCATCCAAGCTACCCAACGTATCGGGGAGTTGAATTTGGCACGTGCTGTTTTCCCCCCACTGCACGGTCATGATTTCATTGACATTAATCCCACTGATATAAGCGCTGCCAGCATCACCGACAAGACCTGTACTCTGCCCTTTTGAATTGAGAATTTGCGCGCCGAAAGGTGGGTAACTTCCATCCGCTAATCGCAATACCGTCATGGCTTTTTGGCCTGCGACAACAGAAAACTTACGGTAACCCACCGCACCTTCTGTCAGCGTGGCTTGCACGACGGATTGTTGTGCGTCTACGTTGTCTGGTAAGGTGTTTAAATCAATCTGTGCTTTACTGCGGTAATAACTACTCACATCACCCACAATCGCTTTACCAAACGCATTCGATTCCACAGGTGCCCCAAATCCTTTTATTGGCACGCCTGATACACCTTCTGTATCCACCAACATACGTGTCCCACCCAGCGAGCTCATACGATGGAAGCCAGCACCTTCCGCTGTCACTGTCAATCCGCCACTCGCTGAAAGCCCATACGCACTGTATTGATTATGTTGATAACTGGCATTGGCCGTTAAACGAGCAATATCACCTTGATGGGTAATAAAGGCCGATCCAGAAGCCCCTTTGCTACTACTACCTGCGCCAAGCTGGTACGTTGTACGCGTGTTAATACGGTCGTGATAGGTGACACGATTCGTCGTATCGTAACGATTATTGTTCATTGAATAGCCAACATTAGCTCCATTGCTTAATGGGAACGATGTTGATAAAAAGATGCTGTCATCTTTGACGCCGTTATACATGTTACGATTTGCTGAAACATTGACACTGATATTCTTAATTGAACCAATATCAAAATATTTAGAAGCCGACACACTGTAATAATCATTATCTGGACGATCCCAGTATGTTTGATGGTTATAATTCAGGAATACGGACATTCCCATATCACGGAAATTTTTACTCAGTGAGATCGTGTATAGCTCTTTGTTACCGCCATAGCGTTCCCCACTTTTTAGTGCCTGCAAAAATTCAGACATGCTCATGAAGTCACGTTCAGAAAAACGATAACCTGCAAATTGAATTTGACTATCAATCGCATCAAAACGCTTGGCATAGCTTAATCTGTATGATCCACCGCTCAGCGTGCTCTGGCCCGGCAGCTTAGAAAAGGCTTGTGTGATATCAAACGACAAGGCACCAAATGCCATCAAATCGCGCCCAATACCAAGTGACACCGCATTGTAATTTTTGCTATTAAGACTTCCCCCGAAGAGTGACCATCCATTATTCACCCCCCACGAAAACTCTCCTGTGACAAAGTTGTCACCTTCACTGTGGCGCTGATAGTTTGTCGGCTGCCCCAAGGCAAGTTTGTATTGAATTTGTCCAGGACGCGTTAAATAAGGTAAGTTCGCCGTATCAACTTGAAATTCCTGCACTGTTCCATCTTGCTCTTCGACTTTGACATCTAGCTTCCCACTGACCGCGTCATTAAGATTTTGGATACGAAATGGTCCCGGAGCGACTTGTTCGGTGTACAATACCCGTCCTTGCTGGCTGATCGTCACAGTCGCGTTCGATTGCGCAATCCCTGTTATTTCAGGCGCGTACCCTCGCAAATTAGGTGGAAGCATATTCAAATCTGAACGTACACTCGCCCCAATAAACCGGAAGGAATCAAACATGTTTGATACTAAGTAGTCTTCCCCAACCACCAATTTTGCAGCCAAATTGGGCAGTGCACGATAGGCGTAAAAACGACTCCAATCGAAATCCTTATTGACGGCATCGCCAGATCCCGTCGCATGATTTAAACGTCCTTGCCAATCCGCGCGAAAACGCCATGCTCCCAAGTTAATTCCTGTCACACCATTACCGTTAAGCGCATAACTGTTGTGCCCTCCCGTATAAGAACGGTTGGCATTACCATTGACGTTGTAATCCAAAATCAATGCTGCAATACCCTCATCCCACCGAGAAGGTGGATCCCAGTTAGGAGCTGTGTATTCCAAATAGGCTTGCGGAATGCTGAGGTATAATGTTGACGTTGCGAGATCTCCGCGCACTTGCATCCCCGGTAAACTGACAATATCTAAACATTGCCCATCGTGCCACCATGTCAATGCTTTGCGATGTGATGAGGTTAATGCAATCTGTTCGACAATCTCAGGGGTTAAACAAGCCGCACTTCCTTGAGGATCCCCTTCAGGAGGATAAAAAGTGACAGGCATCTCAGGCAACGTATCGTCATTAATTTTTAATGACAGTAGATACGATCCTGGCATGATGTAGCCTGCACGTGAAAAGTGTGAGAGATTAATATTTTCTTTGTCTTCAACATCCAAAACATCCGTGTTGAATTCGATACTGTCTGACGATGAGGTCGCCCATGCACTCGGGGCCCCACTCATACTGTACGTAAGTGCAATAGACAAAGGCAGCAACGCCAATCGAAAACGAAGTGCAGTGTGTAAAGACATAAAAAATATCCCTGACAATTAATAACTACAATAAAAAAAGGAATGAAATTGCACTTTAGTAATAATCCACTTTAAAACGGATCGCGCTTTGATAAGGACCCGCACGTAGTGGCCGCTGGTCTGAAACCAGACGTAATTGATAACTTAATCGCATTGTGGGCGGCACGATGGCTTGTTGAGGCAAGGCTTCCCCAGGGATCACTTGGCGTAAATCGGCATCACGCATTAGTAAACCAACCCCTCTCGCGTCCCCAAAAACTTGGAAAAGGCCGTTATCTGCAGGCCCATCAAATGTCATACTCAAAGCCTGCCACACTTGTGAAGGATCACTGGCTTTGGTTAAGTCACAGTTCACTAAATAAATATCGACATCACGAGTAGGGCCTTCTCCCGTTTGGCGGATCACCCCAACCGGTAATACCCCCATGTCGATAATTTGTTCGCGAGAATCCATGGCAATACTGCATGCCGCATCGGTAATTTCACCGTTAAGGGTGACAGTACCTTCTCCATTAGATGCCGCTTGTGCGGTAGAAAAGGCAACACAGCCGGAAAGAAAAAACGCACTGCTTTTTAACCATCTCAATATCACTGTGCTACCCTCGATTTACCGTTAAAATAATAAGAATTAGTTGTATGACATGGTGAAGTTAGTCAGCGCTGTGAATGCACCTGGGACGATAGTCGTTGTGTCACCTTTTAGATAAGCAGAGAACAACAATGAGTTATCACCATTTTGTAATGCGACAGAACCTGCTGACGCAGAGCCGTCTAACTTAACAGGAACCGCATCCAGACCCGTGATCACAACACCTGCACCCGATGCAGTACCTTGAATTGCTAAAGAGTTCGCTAAGTTCGGGTTCACACCACCGGTGAATGTCACTTCAGCGGTATCCCAAGTGGTCGTATCACAATCAACCAGTTCAATCGTGAAAGGCACAGGTCTAGACATACCGCCATCAGCCAAGGTCGCAGAGGCAACTTGTCCGAGGTTAACCGTTTGGTCAGTTGACTCTGGAGAAATACCACAAGCTGCTTCAATGATAGAGCCTTCAAATGTAACAGTACCTTGGCCAGCATCTGCTGCTAAAACTGATGCACTCATTGCGCTAGAAACTAAAGTTGCTAAAATAATTTTTTTCATATAAACCTTCTGATTAATAAATTAATGTTTTAATAAAAAGAAAAGCGCACAAACTAATTAATAACAAAACTTTTGTTATTAATTAGAGAGCAAGACTCTTTCAATTCTATTTTTAATACATTTCTATTATTTAAATAAATAATAGAAATAACATTTAGCCAAAATAATGACCTGGATAAGAAGTAAAATAGGGTATTTGGTTTCCTTTTTCTAATGACTCAAAAAAAGGAGAGAAGTCCAAATACACACCTGGATTTTTTTCTTTTAAATTCAAAGAGACATCCAAAAAAAATGCTGTTAGTGAAGTACCTAACAACTGTAAAGTATAGAGTAATGTATCAGTGTCTATACGACAGATACCCCGTTCATATCGGGATATTTGTTGTTGAGACACCCCTAATTTCTCAGCTAAAACTTTCCCTGTTAAATTACGAGACTTTCGTAACTTCTGAAGTTCTTCTCCTATTGAAATAGCTAATGCTAATTTTACATCCTCTATTTTTTTAGCTTTTTTCACTTGATAATTCCTTTTTATAAAAATGGATATCAATAATGAAAAACTCATGGTACAGCGCTAATTAATAAAAGCACAAATACAGAATCACATATTGAAATAGACATACTTTGCGTTGAGAAAAAGATTAACATACTGAGAGCAAAAAAAACAACCAACGCGAGTTATTACAAATAGTAAATATATTGTATTCATGTCAATTTATTACATATAACGCAATTAAAAATTGCTTAATAATCAAAATAATAAATAACAAACAATACTAACCCCAAAAATAAATGCAGCATTTAAAACCAAAAAAATACATAAAAAGAAACAAAAAACAAAATTTTAATCCAAAATAAAATCTTTTTAAAACACATTAACAAATAAACACTAAATACGAGTATATTTTTTGGGATTAAAAAAAAACAACTTAAATACAGCAAACTATCCATTAAAATAAAACAACAAAAAAGAGTAATAACAAGTAGCTCTTTACCTACTATATTAATTACTTCATTTTATCCACACATCCTCAATTAAAAAAAATAAAATATCAACATTTTCAGATAATCATTTAATGTCATTGATTTGAAAATTAGCACCTAGAATTTACTAACAATCCTCATCAAGACCTAAAAAGACAATCAATTATGGACTTAAAATATTCGCTATACATGAAAATTTTCATGATGACACTTATCTTAAGATAGTTTTAGCAGTCCAAAAAAGAATGGATTATATTAAATGGAGTTAGTGCATAGACATTTATAAATGAAAGGGAGCTTAGAGAATGTTCAAAATCTGTAGACTACAACTAAATTGAAAAGCTTGCCCCAGTAGAATGGAGTGAAGCCTTCCTGCTATTTCACTACATGTACCTTAATATACCTTATCTTAAGAGGCTTATTAGTACTGGTAATAGTTATTTTAAATCAGGGAGAAATACGTGTTTACCACCGTGAACATATCCACATCACCGCCTAAATGGCGGCTTCATGAAAGGTTTTTGGATTTTTTTCGGGGCACATAGAACGTAAATACAATTTTAGAAAAAAAATCCAAAAGAAGCCGCAAAATGTATACATGAACATCTACAACCTGTTTATGAATGTTTCTTTAATATCGAATAATTATTCTTTTGGCTACCCCGTAGGGTAGCCAAATCATTAATTAGTGGCCATTCGCTCTATCTCGACGAATTTTTCGTTCCTCATAGATAGCTACCACACCTAACATCACAATCCCTAGCGCTGTTGCGGCAAACAATAGATAAAATGTATCAGACCAACCATGTAACGTTAAGCTACCGACTGAGATCCCATCACCTTTTGGGTCAGCAATACGTGAAACTAACACTTTTGCCATTCCATCGCCAAATAGATAACCGAAGAAACCAGGGATTGAGTTGACTACCGCTGTTGCACATTTAGGTGCAAAACCAATGATAGAAATACCGATCAGGATTACTGGACCAAAAATAAAGAAACCTTCAAAAAATAACGCGATATAGATGCCCCAAACACTGGTCATGTTTTGGTAAGCAACCAGTGGGAAAATCACTGAAATCATACATAACATGCCAAGTAATGCACGGCGTCCCCCCATTTTATCCGATACATAACCCCATGTGAGTGAGCCTAAAAAGCCCCCTAACTCAAGCGCAGTGATAGTTCCTATTGCTGAAACATCATCCCAGCTTAACGCCATTTTAACGTAAGCCACACTCCAGTTATCAACACCGATACGAATGGTATAAACACATAGGTTAGCAAAGCAAAGAAACCAGACTGCTGGGTTTTTCAAAACATATTTAACAAAAATCTCTG
This sequence comes from Providencia manganoxydans, assembly GCF_016618195.1. NCBI lineage: Bacteria > Pseudomonadati > Pseudomonadota > Gammaproteobacteria > Enterobacterales > Morganellaceae > Providencia > Providencia manganoxydans. Next base: position 226,709 of record NZ_CP067099.1, on the reverse strand, counting down.
ATTTAGACATCGCTTCAGCAGCGGTATCATCTTTAGAAACGGGTTCATCAAAAATTTCTTCCGGGGTATTCCAACCAAGCTCAGAGGGATCATCTTTACCAAAGAACATCCCAAAGGTTGCAATGACACCCGCGAATAGAATTGGGAAAATGAACATACCAGCGACATTACCGTTAAACGCATATTCCATTCCAAATAAAGCGATTGGTCCCGCTAAAATCGCCCCAATATTATGTGATGCGTTCCACCATGAAATAAACCGACCTCGGTTTTTTCTTGGCGTCCAACGGTTGATTGTTGAGTTAGAGCATGGCCCACCCGGTGCTTGAAATAAGCCAGTTAGTGCCCATAAAAAAATAAAAATACCTAACGAATGACCTGAAGATAATAAAAACATCCCAATAGCAAATGATGAGGCACAAGATAACATCAGTAAGAAACTGAGTATTTTCTTGGTGTTTTTGCCATCAATATAATAAGAAAGTAATACTCGACCGAGGCTATAAGTAATCGAAAAACCGAATCCAACAGTACCCAAATCACTTAAGGTAAAGTCAGTTTGTTCAATAATAAACGGGGTTGCTGCTTTGAAGTTATAGCGAAGAAAATAGATCCCCGTATAGGCCAAGCACATCACAAAGAATGGCTCCATAAATTTTCTTAGCCATAAATCACGTTGTACAGAGAGAGGGATCTTTCCTGCCGGTAACCTTTTAATATCAAAAAATGAAAATTTAGAACTCATGCTGTGTGCCTTTATATTTTTATATTAATTTTTATTGTTTACTCGCACAATTTCAAAGTGCAGCAAAACACATAGCTAATTAAAATAAACTAACCAGTAATGCTGTAATTTGAATTATGACGAATATAGAAAAGTATCGAGTTGCTGATAAACTTCTGGACTACTCGCTAATACATAATTTCCTGTTAATAAAAAATTATCGTTCGCTTGGTAGTTATTCATAACACCGCCTGCTTCTTTAATTAATAATAATCCTGCAAGGCAATCCCATGAATTGAGATGAGGTTCGTAGTAACCAATAAGTTTACCTGCTGCAACATAAGCCAGCATTAATGCAGCGGAACCATTACGTACAAACATTCCCTTGGCGTGAAGCAGTTTGTCTAAAAATGGAATAATATGTTCAGGAGGCATACGGCTTGAAATACCGACACCCAGCAACCCTTCATTCAGAGAAGTCACTGGATTTACCTGTATTGGTTGATCATTTAAATAAGCGCCATGACCTGCCATTGCATGGAATAATTCATCGTGTACAGGATCATAAACTACCGCAATTTGGCTATTCTGTTGCTCATCCAGTAGCGCAATAGAGATACACCATGAAGGTAAACCAAAAATAAAGGCGCTGGTACCATCAATCGGATCAACTACCCACGTATATTGTGATTTACCTTGGGTATAGCCGCTTTCTTCGCCAAAAATAGCATCCTGTGCGTACTGCTGATTAATTTGATCACGAATAAATTGTTCAGTATTTTTATCTGCAACTGTAACTAAATCTTGTCCATCGTCTTTTTTCTTTTCGATATTTAATTTGTTACGCTGGTGGTAATATGACACGGCCAGCTTCCCAGCATCTATTGCCACCTGTTTGATAAAAGTAAACCTATCCGAAATATTATTCATTCTAGCCCCCACAGAAATGAAATTAATATTCCGAAATATATATAATTTGAATCGTATGTTTTGTGATCTATTTCATGAGATGATAATTTAATGTAATTTTTATTTTATAAAATTTATTTTAATTGTGTTATCATATTGTAATTAAAGAAACATAAATTAAATACAGAAGAACACCAATGAAAAGTCAAATTCTATTTTTTTAGAATTTAAAATATACCTTCCATATTTTAGGTGTAAACCAATCTTTTTATGATGATAAAATTGACCTAAGCAAAATGTTACTTAGGTCAATACGATTAATTGCCAACATCCATTGTCACGACGAGATAATCAGCAACATCTTGCAAATAATGCCATTTCAACCAAACTTTATCGCTTAGTGGTTGAGAGGTATACGCCTCAATGGCAGTAACCAATTCCAACATTTCTAACGAATCAATATGCAAATCTAAGATCAACGCTGAATCTAACGTAATCGGTTTATTAATCCCCGAATAAGTACGAATTTCTTTGATCTGATTAATTAACCATTGTTGATGACTCACATGCTCATAATTCATAATGACACCTTCTCTTTAAAACGTTTATCACCATTAAAATAGAGATTTTCTTGAGATAGTGAGCGTACTTGCCCGCCACGAGTTAGAGTGGCACGTTGGTCGGAATAGACTGGATGGGTGAATGGTTTTCCTGTGCGACTATTAATGTGAACATTATTCACCGTTCGAACATCATCAGCAGATAAACTTCGTTTTAATGACTTTTGTTGGCTTTCACGATGCCCACTCAGTGAAAAGTTCGGCTTTGCAGACGATATACTGATATCCACACTCTGAAGTGTGAGCTCATCATGATTTTCATCCTCAATATGCATATTAAAAGTCACATCCAATGTTTGCTCTATATCCGCTTGATTATCTAAAGTGGTGCGCCCTATTTGAGTTGCTTTATCGCTATTTACTTTTGCTGCATTAGCATTGTCAATGGCATTACCTCGCACATCACTCAAGCTATAAGCTTTTTTGCGTGCAATATTATGACTTTGGCTGGCACCTTGGCTTAAAACAACATCGGTTTTCAGATGTAATTTATCCTTGACCCATTTACCCTCTTCATTTTTTTGATAACCATCTGTATCGATTGTATTTAATATCGGTTCTGATTGAGAGCGCGATAATGGTGCAAGAGGCTGGTCTTTCAACACCCATTTCCCTTCACCCACTCGCTTATAGTTGCCTGAATCAGTGACCAAATTAGATTTAGGTAAAGGCGGTGGGCTTGGTGGTGAATATTGTTTCTCGGGTTCAGGCTTTTGAGCTAATGCTGTGGATGATGGTTCCTCAAGAATTTCAGCAACCTCTGCACGCACAGATATATCACTCTCCTTCTCCCCCATTACAATATTCTTCATTAATGATGGGCCATCAACAGCGTCATTTCCCAATAATAGACTATCAACAATGCCATCCGGTAATGATAAGTCATCATCCGTTTGCGTAGATATTATGGTGATTTGACTGGATACAGTACCTGTTATTGAAGCCTTATTTTCAACTGGCGGCTCTTTTGCAATTAATTGGCTATCCTGTTCATGGCTAACAGCATTGTCGATTTTCAAAGCAGAAGTTGATATTTTTTGCGACACGTCTTTATTTGCAGTGATCTCTGAAAATGGAGTGACATCTTTGTCATTCACATTAACTGTCACATTAATACTTGGAGAAATCGTATCCGTTGCTATCCTTTCAATTTTATCGCCAAAATGACAATGATGATAAATATTACCGCTCCCTGTTGGCATATGCGATTTAGCAGGTTCATCTGTTGGGCTCTGCCCATCCACTTCATCCGAGCGAGCAGCGAGCTGCTTTAGTCCTGCGGAAGTGGTACGTTCTGGCTCGCGCTGGTCTAATGGTGAGTCTGGCAAGAGCAGTGTTTCAATGCTTTCTTCTATCGTCCTAAAAATCTCTTGAAGATGGGTTGCTTTAGCTGATCCCAGTTTTTGCTGTTTAAAAGAATCAATTTGATCACTAAATCTTTGTATCTTCCCATACAACGCTTCTGTATTGGTGAAATGTTTAATCAAAGTCTGATCATCAATAGCGTTATCATTTAGCTGAGCTTTCATCAGTGGTAGGGCATATTGCCAAAATAAAGCGGTTTTTATTTCATATGATGGATTGCCCATTTGAGTTAATGCATTTATTTGCTGATTTATTGCCTTTTTTGCATCCTCTGTGAGTTTTACAGAATGATTCAAAGTACTATCAGCAGGAAGTGCACGCATATTTCTCGAATTTGCTGGCATAGTATCCGTTGTACTTTGAATACCTGAAATATTACCTACCATGGAATTGGTTTTATGATTCGCGGCTGATTTGTATATATTATTGGTAGAAGATATTTGGGTGCGACATGAAATTGACGACATAAGCTATTCACCTTTAACTCTGTTTTTATTATTTAGCATAAGAGATAATGGAATGATTATTTAATTTCACTCCATTTAAAAATTTAACATTCAATTAGGTATTAGCAAAACCAGCATTATATTGAAATAAGTCTTTTAATAATTGAATGAGCAATTGGGTTAAGGTTTCAAAATGGCTATTATCCTGACGAAATGTTTCTAACAGACGCGAAATACTATTGTTAACCGCATTTTTCTTACTATCGAGCGCTGTTTGCATACTCTGAAAAGCTTGAGACATAATATCTCCCCCAGCTCCTGCTAAAGAGGAATCAACTGTACTTAATATTTGTATTACAGGATTAAAATCAGGGTAAATATGTACTTCACCACCAAACTCCTTCACAAAAAAACCTTGCCCACTCAGTTTTTTACTAAAAAAATCATACATACCTGGCTTAGAATTAAAAGAAGCGATCGGCTTCACACAGTTATCAATATTATCAACTTTTAACTCAATTCCCCAGACAAAGTCGGTCCAAATCATATCACTAAAATTTTTTTTAAATTCAACTAAAAAATCATTCTTTTTAAAGTGTATTTTCCCATCACTACCTGCTGATATATAAGAGCTTATCTTCCCTAATGCATTATTAACCTTTTCCATAAATTTTGTTGCATTTTTTGTTATTTCACCAAAACTTTTTTGATAATTAGAATTAATATTATCAATTGTGTCATATATAGCAGAAATATGAGACCGACCATCCATATCATCTGTTTTAATTTTAGTATAAATAGGCTTTATTGCTATTTCGTATTAGTCAGCACTGCGTAAAAACTCTCTATTTACCGCCTTCTCTTGAGTTTTAAGTTCAGAGATAATTTTCTCATTATCTGTCTTTTGATACTCCTTAAACTTTTGCAATCCTTCCGGTGTATTAATTTGAGAAAGAAGCTCATCATATATAGGTGAACGCTTGGGCATCTCCGCTACTTGTGAACACACTTTTTCAGGTATATCTCTACCCATTTGCCTTAATATTGATTCAGCTTGTTGCTCATCATTTAATGTTGAATCAAACAGTAAACTGCTCCCCTCAAGGGGGAGCATACTGGTGTTACTACTCAGCGAGATATCGGGGCAAAACGCCATAGACAGCTCATTAGGCTGCGCTATTATAGGTATAGTTCCACTCATAACACTTCCTTAACCTCTAGTCGCTACAGCTTGGAATGTCCGGATCTGACCTTCAATAATATCTTTTAGAATATCAAATACCTTCCTCATAAGATCCATAACAGTATCGATTTGCTTTTCTTTATCACTGGCAATAGAACGTGCGGTATCACCAATATCTTGCAAAATAATTTTATGCGCTTCGAGAATTTTAGTTTCTTGATTAAGACCAGCAGTCACTACCTGACCTAAGTTATCGGATAAACGACCATATGTTTCAATAATCACCGATTTTTTCTGCGTTTCATTAGTCACGCGATCTAATTGTGTTTGGTGTTTATCCGCTTCCAAACGACTACGGTTGGATGCATCTTGATGACGAGCACCTGCCAACGCATTTTGTTGATCAATACTTTTATTCCCTGTTTTCACCATCGAAGAACGACTTAGTTCCATAGATTTTTGCGCATCAGTGCTAAAATTGTTTTTCGCGACACCATGTGTGTTAATAGCCTTCGTTTGCGTGTGAAGTTGCTTCGTTTGTGCCAATGCACCCACGGTAGTCATTGCCATTGAAACGGCAAATCCCACTAATGCGGCCTGAAATGCCGCTTTGCCTTCTTGAATGGTGGTATCGGCCGCGCTCTGTACCATTTGTGTTTTCAATTTCAAGAAATCAGCTTGTAATTGACGGTCTGTTGTATTGATAATTAACTTGATTTGGCTAAGCAAATTTCTTAATTCAACCAGAATATCGCTACTAATAATGCCAATAAATTGGCTACCTTTGACCGCCTCAAGCGATTGCTTACCTATTTTGATATCATCTTGCTGATTTTGGCTGTGTTGAACATCTTCAATCGCTGAACCTGCTAACAATATATTCACCGCTTGAGATAGTTGCTTTATTTCACTTTCATCAAAGCTAGCAATCGTCGGGAACATTTTCTCTAATTTAGCGTTATCTTCTGTAATAATATCTCTAATCACATTTTCAATTTTTAAATTAGTGGCTGCGCTATATTGTTGTATATGAGTGATGGCAGATGAAAGCCCAATCACCATATTACGTGACTCCTCCGCTTGCACTTTATTCATTGCATTAACACCTAATAATACAGATGAATCACTAGCAATTTGTTCTGGCATTTTCAGTAACGGTTTCTCTTGCAGTTGTGCTGATGGCATCTCTAGTGCATCTTTAACTGAAACAGCCTGTGTGATAGCTGTAGAAGCTTTCCCTTGTTCACCTAATAAAGAATTCGCTGCTAATTCCTCAATGCCTGCTAGCTTTGACGTAGAAATAGATGATGGCGATGGTGATAAAATTGTAGACATAATAATTTCCTTTATATATTGGAATTAAGCATAATTAGATAAATTAATCGAGTTTACTTTCTGTTCATTAGACTGTTTTAATGACGACAACATGCCAGTAAACATGTCATTGAACACTTCATACTGTTTGGATAACATCTTAATTAACGACTCAAGTAACTCATCTAGCGCTTTAATAATTTCATCGTTCATCATCATTTTCGCCAGCAACTCTTTTAACTCTTTTAACTGTTCTGCCCCATATAAACGAAGCCCACCCACCGTTGCAGCATTCGTAACCGAAGTGATAACTCCGAACCCTTTAGCGCCCACTTCAACACGCGCAGCCAATAAACTTTGCTTACCTAGTTTTTCTGATGCTTTAATTGCATTTGCAGCATCATCAACTTGCTCAACAACCTGCTCTGTCGCTTTTACTACATCTTTAATACTATCGGACTGATCTGTAAGTTTATCTGCTGATTTCACAACACCTTTCAAGTCATCTGCTTTTTTCGCTGCTTGATTGACTGATTTTACTGTTTTTATCGTTTTTGCCGCACTTTGCAATTCTTCCGCTGCATCCGCTAATTTTGTAAATTTAGTCAATAAAATGGCATCATCCGCGGCTTTACCTAGTGTTTTTATTTTGCTTAATAAATTTTTAAGCACATTAACTATCGCATTAGCCATAGCCTTTACCGTGCTTTTAACTACAGTTTTAGTAACATTAACCGCCATTTTGGCCACATTTTTAATCGTATTAGCGATATTTTTAACAAAGGATCCCATCGAGGCGAGAGAAAGAGCTAACATGGCAACGGCCGCCACAATCATACCGACAATACTACCAATTTTTTTGGCTTCTTCCTGAGACATACCAAAAGCCACCAACATATCAGTAACAACACTACCAATTGCAGTCGCAAGATGCTGCATAATGCTGCCATTACCGGTTTCTTCTAAAACAATATCTGTTACTGCCATTGCAATACCAATCGCCGCTACAGCAAGGGTAAGAGGAGCAGCAGCGCCAAATGTTGCCACTGTTGCAATCACAGAAACCGCTAACATGATGTAGCTAAAAATTTTACTAGCGCAGGAAGCGGCTTTATTGGCTTCATCCGCTTTTCGCTTAGCCTCTTCGGCTTCTTTCGCTTTCTTATCAGAATCTTTACGGGAGGCTTCACTGATCTTTGCCATCACCTCTTCTTGCTCTTTCATGCTATTTAGTGAGTCTTCATTCATCGCTTTTTTCAATGAAGCGGTCAACATGGTAAGTAGCGCGAGGGTGTTTTCCCACTTATTACCATCAATATCTACGTGCTGATTTTGCTCAAAAAATACATTAAGTGATTCACGACTTACATTAGCAATTTTTGTTAATTCACTAATCTCTTTGCCTATATTTATATAATGAGATTCAGCTGCTGATTCTTTTACCTCTAATGCCCCTAGCTGTGTTGTTGCTTGTGTTAACTGTACTTCGAGTCGCTGTTCTTGTTTTTGTAAATTCACAGATTCTGTTTTTAATTGATCTATTTTTTGAGTCAATTTATTGAATTTTTGATTATCTTTTTCAGTCAATGGCCTAATTAGTGCATCTAGCTGTTTCTGTGTCGACGCTAACTGATTATTGAGGGTTATTTGCGATTGCTGATTTGCGGTTAACTTTTTATCTAATTCCACTTTATGATTAGTGGCATTTTTCCTATCTGTTTTACAATGTTTCCACTCTTCTCGGGCGCTAGTAAATTGTTTCTCTTTTTGTTTTATATTGTTGGTTTCCTCCTCAAATTTATTGATTAATGACTCACCATGCTGATTAACGGCTTCTGATGTAATCTTTAATTCATGTAGCTGATTACGCAACTCATTGATATAACCGTCACTTAAGATGGAGCGAATTTTTGATGCCGCTTCCATAAATGAAGCCATATAATTTCGATTTGCTTCAGGCTCTTTTAACCTTGGTCCTCCCTCTTGCTTACTACGTTTAATCTGTTCAGTTGATTCAAATTCACCAACAGCTTCAGATGCCTTAAGCATTTCTTTAGCAACATCTGTCCCCACGCCTGATAAGCTAATACCTTGTTGCTGAAAAACTTTCGCAAGGCTGCTTCGATCAAGCGAAATATTGGCATTGATAATCTCTGCCATTTCATTACCTCCATTCTATTGGGAGTCTTTTTGCTCTGACTCTAATTTCTCAAGATTCTTTCTTAATGCATTAAGGTAGGCTTGAGATTTAGCTTTTAACTCATTATCGGTACTGCTATTACAAACACTCTCAAAACAATGCAAAGCAGCACTGCTTTTTTTCAACATCAAATTACATTGACCAGCATGGAATAATGGGCGGTAATCATCCTTAGCTAATACAAACGCTAACGCATATAACTCAGAAGCTTTTTCATAACGCTTGGTTAATTGATAAACTGCTGCTAGCCCCATGACATAATCGGTATTATAAAAATCATAGATACTCAGGAATCGAAAAAAAGTTTCTGCCTCTTTTAATTTTCCTTGCTGATAAAATTCATAGGCATATGCATAAATTCCATCCATCATATCTTGTGAAATACCATGAATATCTTTATAGGTTGCTCCAGACATTAATGCAGAAGTAATACCTTCCATCAATTCATCCATATCTGCGTTCTGCTGTTCTTGGTCACTCATATCTTTTCTCTATAGTTAATGTAAGATACATGATGCAAGCTTTATTAAATTGCATCCTAATAAATCAATCTGATTACTTCTTATAAAAAACGATGTTAATTAATAATGAATTAATAATAATTAATTTATCTTTCTAATTATTTTTGAATAGTTTTTTGTTCACTTATCAATTTCAGTGATTCATCATCAATATCTATTCCCATGCTTTCTAATTCGATACGCACTAACCAATGAATAATTTGCATAACATCCTGTAAGCAGTGTTCATCAATAAAGCTGTCTTTTGTATAATAGCGCCATATCTTACGTGCTAATGGGATATCACGAACAACGGGAACACCCTGCTGCTGTGCATATTTAATAATCGCTTTAGCTTGCGAACCTCGACTTTTAAATAATAAAAAAGGTAATGGTGCAATATCATCATTATAGTAAATCAACATAGCAATATGAGTTGGATTTGCCATAACAAAAGTTGAATTACGTACATTGGATTTCACTTCTTCAGACAGTATCTCCTGATGAAGTCCCTTACGAGCACTTTTTAAATGAGGATCACCTTCATTGTCTTTGTATTCTTTTTTCACTTCTTGCTTTTCCATTTTTAATCCTTTAATAAACAGAAAAAATTCAGTGATTACATCAATAACAATAATAAATAGTGCGACCCCCAAAAATACCACGACAAAGGTAACGCACAGATTAACCCAATGATAAATCATGCCATTAATCGTGCCACGGTAGAGCAAAAAAATATCGTGTCGCCAAACTACAAAAAATACCGATGCGGATACTGAAAAAACGATCAAATAAAGAAAAGCCTTTATTAATTCTTTTAATGCATTGAGCGAGAATATTTTCTTGATCCCTGCAATTGGATTTAATTTAGAAAAATCGATTTTTATCGCTTCGGTTGCTAGACGAAAACGGCTTTGTAATAATGAGATAATGGTGCCAGAAAGAAAACAGGCAAGTAGTATAGGAAGAACAATTTTAAAAAAAATACCAATAAATTCACTTAATAAAGTATCAACATTAATATTCTGTGGAGATAAAAGAATACGCTTCATCATCCCACCAATCTCAAATAAACTGGTTGCTCCAGTGATCACATAAGCACTGACAACCAAAACTAGTGCAGCAACACTGTCCTTACTTTTAAAACTCTGCCCTTTTTTTGCAGAATCTTTAATTTTTTTCTCGGTAGGTTGTTCTGTTTTTTCTGCCATTTTAGCTTCTCCCTATTGTGGCGATATAAACACTTCGCTCAATAGTGAAATTGAAATCATATTCACTAAAATGTCAGGCACTTCATTTTGAAAATAAAGTAAAAAAACAGTGAACGCGATAAAGGACTTAATCGCCAGTGATAATGAAAAGGCATTTAACTGCGGACAAAAACGCGAATATAAACCTAAAGCAACTTCACTAATAAATAAGGTCACTAAAATAGGTGCCGCCAATACGACCCCTTTGACGACCATCTGATTCATCCATTCGCCAAGTGGTAAGCTATTAAATTGGGAAAACCCTGCCGCAAAAGGTAATAGCTGGTAGCTTTGGGCAAATGTTTTGGCTAACACTAACATTCCGCCCTGTGACAAAAACACCATACATATGATATAGCTAATAAAGACAGCAAGTTCTGATGCCTCTGTTCCACTGGCAGGATCGACAATACTACTGATAGTTTCACCACGCTGAGTATCAATCAGCTCACCAATTACATTAGCTATCATAAATGGTAGCGCTAATATCAACGCAATCACTAGCCCTATAGCCAATTCATACATGACAACTTCAACAAAGCTGATATCCTCCCATGATATTTCACGAGCAGATAAAAAAGGCCATAGGCCCAACGCAATATAGATAGTGACGCAATTTTTTATAATGCCACTATTAAGTAATTTATTACTTAAAAAAGGTAAAAACATTAATGTTGGGAAAATGCGTAGCCAAGCAATGGCCAACGTAATTAATCCTTGTTGGAAAGTAAAATATAGAGATGAATAGAAAGATAAGATCTCTTGATTCATCCAAGTAACCCTATTGCCGGTATCGCAGTGGTCATTACCTCTAAAGCATAGTTCATCACTTTATCGGCTAACCAACCTGAGATCATAAATAAACACCCAAATACCGACAGTAACTTAATGCCAAAAGGTAAAGTTTGTTCTTGTAATTGAGTCACCGTTTGGATCAAACCGACCAATAAACCGACAACTGTCGCTACAATCACAGGGATAGCCGACAATATCACAATTAACAACATGGCTTTATTGCTACTATAAATAATATCATCCATATCTAGTCCCCTCGTTATTGTTGGGTCAGTTCAAGATATTGCATCACTAACCCTTTTGAGATCAGAGACCATCCATCTATCGCCACAAATAAAATCAGTTTTACAGGTACTGAAATGGTCACGGGACTCATCATCATCATCCCTAACGCCAAAAGAATGCTCGAAATAACGAGATCGATAACCACAAAGGGCAGATAAATATAAAAACCAATCTCAAATGCTGATTTCACTTCACTTAATGCATAAGCAGGGAGTAATGAAAATAAGGTCGCTTGCTTTTCCTCTGCGTGCAGTTCTTCTTCACTACGCCCTTGCTGTACTGACTCAAAAAAGTTAATCAGTTCAGGATCTGAATACTTTTGCAGATAAACTTTATAACGCCCTAATCCACCATCAACGAAATTATCTATTGATTCCACATTGCCAAAATCAACAGCTTCTTCACGCATATACTGATTAATATCTTGAACAACAGGCATCATAATAAAGAGTGACAACAACATCGCGATGCCATTAAGCGCCATCGTTGACGGTACTTGCTGTACTCCCATTGCATTTCGTACCATAATCAACACAATCGATATTTTTAAATAACAGGTGCCCGCAGCAATAATAAAAGGTAATAACGTTGCCAATGACACAATGGCGAGCATAGGGATTTCATTCGAAACGATCGACATGCTATAACCCTTTATTACCTAGGCTAGCAAGACGAGTAATTTCTAAGCCCAATTCATCGCTATCACCAATATAAATAAGCTCACCTTCAGCAATCAGTTGTTTATTGGCATACACTTTCACTTCGCGTTCTTTATTTTCACCAATCGAATACACCGTTCCCGGTTGGATATTAGCTAATTCATTAATAGCAATTTCACTGTGTCCTAACACAAATGTCAGTTTTACCGACATTCCATTGATATCAAAAGGTTGTATTATTTCCTGTGTAAAATCTTCAACCTGTGTTTGTTCACTATCTTCCGATTGCAAATCAATCATTTCTTCAATCATAAATTGACCTTCTTGTTGTTTTTGAAAGCGAGCAATAAAACGCCCTGAGATTGACAGACATAGCTGCAAATGCTGGATGCAAAACACGTCATGTAGCGTAATAGACTGTAAAAGCCCAATGCTGATATAACTGCCCCCCAAGACCCAATCGGCCTGTAATTTCAATTCGTTCAATAAAGTTTGTTGTGGTGGTTTTTCGACTAGACCTTCAATAGGAACCGATAACAACACATAACCAAGCAAAGGTTCTTGAACACAAAACCAATCTTGTTTAGTGCAACCATAATCAATGATTTCAAATGCTCCACAACGGAAATGCTCGGAGAAAAAAAGAGTTTCTCGATATTCAGAATGGAATAAGCTGACTAAATTCGCATTATCAAGTGATGACCATGCATAGTGTGTTAATGATGGCCAATGGTGTTCACACCATGCTTCCACATCCACCAAAGCTTGCACTTTTTCATTCGTACTCACTAATTCAAGTTGAAAATAGCGCGAGCCTTGCTTGGGTGTTATTACACCCAAGTCCGGTTGATAACGTTGTTGCCAAATGCGGGCTTGGATTGCTTGTTGGCTAATACGACGAATATTCAACATAATTAATTGTCTTCTTGTTCAAGCTGTTCGTGTTGCTGCTGGCGTTGACGTTCATGACGTTGTTCTTCATGACGAATCGATAATGGCTGCTCACTGCGAAATAAATGTTGATTTTCATGCAAAGCACGATGGACTTCGGGACTACTCGTTGTTGCCAGTAATTCACTACCACGGGCTGCGATTTCGAAGGTGACAGAAGGACTGTTTTGCCATTGATTAAAGGTATAAGTCAGGCTACGACTCTCAACCTTTACCATACTGTCTGAACTTATGGAGGCTGTTTTCTCTACCACTTGTGCCATTTTATTGACACCATTGGCTGGTTGGCGTGATGGAAAAAACGTGCTTACCAATACATTCGTATTGGTTGACGTTTGAGTTCCATGACTATTTTGCATAGTCAAAGCATGTGGAATTTCATCATGATCATCCAATACTTGGTGTTGGATTGGCTGACTAGAAACCTCGCCATCTAACTGTTTTTCCGGTTGTGCTGGTGATACGACTTTAGTGCCCTCAGTATCCATGTAAGAATTTAAAACATTGTTTTTTAATATGTTTCCTTTGGGATGATTAGTTTGAAATAGTTCACTTGTCATCGATATTTTCGACTGTTTATTTGACAACATAGTCGAACCATCATGAGTTGGTTTTATGTTGCTTTGTGATATATCACGAGCAGGTGTTAATGTAAGATGTGCAGTGTCTGATACATCACCAATATCGGCTAACGGCGAGAGGGATGTTGATAATGGTTTATGTGATATATTCCCCCGATTAATAAGTCGCGATATTGGTTGAGTACCTAATTTTGATGGAAGCCTATCCGTAGGAATATCAGGACTTGAAACTATCTCTTTGGCTTCCACTGCGCTATCCACTTTCTGACTTTGCGTCATCACAACTGGCTTATTGCTGAGTTGTAAATCTAATACGTTAGCAGGTGCACTTATTGATACTAAAGGTAAATCATCCGCACTCGGTAGCTCACTGTCTAATTGCATCTGATCAGGCATTTTTAAGCCCTTATCTGCAACGCTCAACTGGCACAATGCCATTAACTTTTCTGCCGTTTCTGTTTGTTGCATATTGACGGGTAGCTGGGCGTTTAACAGGGCTAATGTTTCTTCAGCCCATTTACGACGGTGTTTATTAAGCTCTGATGGGCGTGCTTTTTTTGACACTGCTTCTGCAATGCGTTTTTTAATCACCATTTGACTATCTGAGTTTTTTCCTGTTATTGATGGAATAAACAGATCTTCCGTTGGTTGATTTACAAGTTTATTTAACTCAAGTTTCATTGTTGCCATAGACGGACAACTCCTCAATTTCATTTTGTTGCTGGCGTTCTAATTTTAAACACCGAGCAAGCCGTTGCTGCTTGAGATAATTTCGGAATTTCTCGCACTTGTTACGTAAAGTAACCATACGAGCAACAATTTGTTTTCTTGATTGTTCATACTTAATTAATTCACTGCCTATGGACTCGATTTGATATTGCAAATGAGCAATTTCAGCCAGTAAAGCCGCTTTTAATCTCTGCTGCTCCCAAAACGCGACTTTGTTCAATTGTGCAGATTGTTCAAATAATATGATCTGTGTTTCTAGCGTCGTCATGCGTAGCTGAAGGTGAGTACGCTGCTGCTCTAACACCTTAATCGCTGATTGCACTTTCACTTGTTCTTGCAAAGTGCGATCAAAGCGGCGCTCTGTTAGCGTAAGAAGATTTCTGATCATTAGGAGGCCAGATAACCAAGACGATTTAACGTGCCATCAAATGACTCTATTTGATCTATTTTTTGCTGTAAGAATCGTTCAATATCCTCTTTTTTATCTAATGCATTGTCGTTATCTGCATTTTCACCACGTTGGTATTCACCTAGCTCTAAATAGAGTTGGATTTGCTCCAGTCTTGAAAGGCGGTCGCGCACTTTAGTTGCAAATTGACGATGTTGTTCTGTCGTGACTTTTTGAAAAACACGGCTAATACTCTGTAAAATATCAATGGCAGGGTAATGCCCACGCCCTGCTAATTTAGCGCTTAAATAAATATGTCCATCCAAAATAGAACGGATTTCATCTCCGATTGGATCCGCCTCTTCTTCGCTTTCAAGCAATACCGTATAAAATGCAGTGATAGACCCTTGCTGCATTCGCCCAGGGCGTTCAAGTAACATAGGTAATTGTTCAAATACCGAGGCTGGATAACCCCGTCTTGCAGGTAGCTCACCTGCCGCCAAAGCGACATCACGTAAAGCCCTTGCATAACGGGTCATTGAATCCACAAATAGCAGCACATTACGGCCAAGGTCACGAAAGTATTCGGCTATCGTTGTGGCCAGCAAAGCGGCATTACAACGTTCAATTGGTGGGCTATCTGAAGTCGCGTAGATCAAAATAGTTTGTGCAGCATGAGGAGATGCTTTTAATTCCTCAATAAACTCAATAACTTCACGTCCACGTTCTCCGATTAGAGCCACGACATGAATGTCGGCCTCAGCATGATTGATGATCATATTCATCAATGACGTTTTACCGCTCCCCGCTGCCGCAAAGATGCCAATTCGCTGCCCAAGACCACAGGTGAGTAAGCCATCAATAGCACGAACCCCCGTTACCAGTGGCTCATTCACCGGTTTGCGAGATGTAACACTGGCAGGCGGATTATCAATGCGCATCATTCGATGGTCATGTAAAAACGAATTTGCGCTTATTTCCCCAAGAACTCCAACTTGATCCCCTGATGCATCAAAAATTTTACCTGCGAGTTGCTCATGCATCGCAAAGACAAAAGGTAAGCCCGTTGGACGGATCACCACTTCTCGGGTCAATCCCTGTGAGCGACCGATTAAACTTAATACGGTTAAGCCTTCTTTAAAGCCTACCACCTGTGCTTTTGCGATATGTTCTTTTGATATTAAAGAACGCTCAACCATACAGATCTCACCAATAAAAACACCATGAAGAGGAGCTTCAATTAGGCAGCCATGAACGCGCGCAGGATGCGCGCAATAGTCAAATAGTTTCATTGTTTAGCTAGCTAGCAATGCGATGAATTGATTACTACGCTCGAAGAATTCTTCAAAACTATCAGCGAATATTTGTGTCTCATTCAACGCAGATTCTTTCATTACCGCAGAAAGCACCAGTGTATCGTCCACTAAATTAAGCGCAGGTTGACCCGGTTGGAAATTACGTGGGGGATATTCAACAATCATCTTCAATAATGCATGGCTGGCTGAATCAAAGCGCGCTGCGTTATAATCTGCAAGATGACACCAAATAATCAATTCATCACCAGAAAGGTCAATATTAATCGCGGGAAAATCATTCATTTCTAATTGAATATTTGAGTGGCAATCTAATTGTGGATTAATTAAATCACTGCGACCCATTGAGCTTAAAAATTGGTTTAATGCATCTACAAAACGATATTTCATATTAAAGTTCCTTATATTGTCTTAATAATATTAACCTTCACCATTTCAGAGACCTCATTAAATGAAAGAACCTCTAATTCAGGGAAGCGTCCTTCTAAGATTTTTTTCACAAAACGGCGGATATCAACAGGGACTAACACATTGACATCACGAATGGATAAATAACTATTTTCCAGTGCAGCTTCAGCCGCTTGAATTAATTCATTAGTTTTCTCAGGCTCTAAATGTAGATAGACCCCCCCTGAAGATTGGCGAATACCTTGGCGAATAGTATCTTCAAATATTGAGTTGACCATAAGTACATTTAAGCGCCCTTCAACCGCAAAGCGGGAGGAAATATAACGTGCCATCGAGGTTCTGACGTGCTCCACTAACATCAAACCATCTTTTTCTTTTGGCGCCCATTGCACCAATGTTTCAATGATCAGTTTCATATTACGCACTGAAATCTTCTCCATTAATAAACGCTGGAAAACTTCAGTAACTTTCTGTACTGTCGAATGTCGATAACACTCTTTTAGTAATTCAGGATACTTAGCTTCTAAATCATCAAGAAGATTTTTAGTTTCTTGGATCCCAAAAAACTCATTAATATGACGTAATAGCAAAGTACTTATACAATCAATCATTTCAGAAATATCATCTCGAGACATCAAACCCAGCTGCTCAACTTGTTCTAAATCATTTTGATTAAACCAAGAGCTGATTGCGCCATATTCATCAGTGAAAGATGTCAGTGATATACCTAAATATTCCAATTCGTCACTCATGGTTAATAAACGATAGTGACCAAAACAAATATCATATTCACCCGCTTTAACTTCATTAATCAAAATAATGATTTTGTTTTCAGGAACAATTGGTGAATAGTTAATCGCAATATCAGGGATCCGATAACCATAACGAATAAATACATCCTTTTTCATTCGTGATAAAAAGCTTTTTTCTTCAAGTTGCTTTTTATACTGCTGATTGACTGAAATAATAATCGGCAATGTTTCTGGAATATATTCTTGTTCCACATTGTTATTTTCCCGCTGAGTTTCCCCTTCCGTCACCTCTGAATCTACACTGACTGTTTCACTAATCGCTTGCTGTTTTTTCTCTTTACGCACTTTCAAAAAACGCACTAAAAATAGTGTCGATAACAGTGCTGCTAGAAAAATAAAGATGGATGTTGGGAAACCCGGAAGAAAGCCCATCGATAATACAATCAATGCGGTAATGAGAATGGTAAAATCATTGGCAAATAATTCAGAAACAATATTTTGTCCTAAATTCTTATCATTACCACCGACTCGGGTCACAATAAAACCTGCACTGATTGAGATCAACAGCGCTGGGATCTGAGCAACTAAACCATCACCTATCGTCAATAATGTGAAAGTATTTAGCGCAGTAGACATATCCATGTCTTGTTGTGCTACGCCAACAGAAATACCACCAATCAAGTTCACAAATATAATGACGATACCCGCGATAGCATCCCCTTTAATAAACTTCATTGCACCATCAAATGAACCGAATAACTGACTCTCTTTTTCTAAATCACCACGTCGTTCTTTAACCATTGCCTCATCAATCACCCCTGCACGTAAATCAGCGTCGATACTCATCTGCTTACCCGGCATGGCATCAAGGGAAAATCGTGCAGCAACTTCAGCAATACGCTCTGAGCCTTTAGTGATAACAATAAATTGCACAATAGTGACAATGGCAAATACCACCATACCCACCACTAAATTATCTTGAATAACAAATTCACCAAATGTGGCAATAATGTCCCCTGCGTCGGCTTCTATCAGAATCAATCGACTGGTACTAATAGATAATGCCAAACGAAATAAAGTACTAATGAGTAAAATTGAAGGGAATGATTGAAAATTAAGGATCCGTGTTATATAGAAAGAGCTCATAAATATCAGCACGGAAATCATAATATTCAGGCCAATTAAAAAATCGACCAAGATAGTAGGTAATGGAATGACTAACATGGCAATCACCAATACCATAATTACTAATACCATCAGTTCTGGACGGCTACGCATAGCTAAAAGAAACCCAGTAAATTTATTCATGCGTTTTATTCCTCATGCCGTAAATTTTTACGCATCATCAATTCTTCTTTTGCCATCACATAATCCATATAAATTTTTAGTTGTTGTATTAGCTGATCACGCGCTTCTAACGAAGGGAAAATAGCTACAGGTATTGTTCCAAATGCAAGAATTAATAATTGCAAAAAGCGCGCACGTAGATCAGTACTCATCGCACTGAGATACGATGAAATAAATACGAGTAAGACTTCTTCGAAATTAGCTGGCGTACGAATTCCATGAGTAAATAGCTGACTAATTTTTTTTTCAAACTCAGGAGCAATTAATTGACTGTGCTGACGAAACAGCCCTGATTGGAGGAATTGCTGAATAAATACCTGATCCAATGCCTGTAGTTCGCGTAAACGCCCAACCCGAATAAAATAGCTACCAAACTCACTAATATTAATATCGCCTAATGGTAATGCCTGTAAATCGCAAGCTAATGCCCGGCTCAAGTAACGTGTAATCGCCTCTCGCTCTTGGCTTTCCATTTCTTCTACCCATTGTTCATACAGATAAACCACAGGGCCATCGTAGCTAAGGAATTCACGGTATAACATGCGTAAATTACCTGCTGATTGCTTTATTTTTTGCGCAAATGCCTTAGCAACTAAAGCAATATTTACACCGGCTTGCGTTTTTCTATCCGTATCCTCCGCTTTCAGTTGCTCTTCTAATTTTTTGAGCTGCTCAAGTTGTTCTTTCTTTAATTTGCCTCGATTAATTAATGCAGCAAGTGCCATCAAAAGATCGCTGGGATCAGTAAAAAAACGTAGCAAAAAAGCACGTAACTCTTTTGGGGTCATAAATTGACGGTTAAGGGCACCTTCAACATGAAGAATAGTTTCGTCTGCATGTTCATCGAGAATGCGTTCCGCAAATTGCATCCAATCTTCAGTGTCACTTTGTTTCGAACCACTACGTTTAACATGACTTGCTGCCAACATCGACATCGATGCATACTCACCCGAGCTGTCAATCACGCCTTGACCACGTGATACTTCATCCGAATCGTCACTCGTTTTTGATGAACGACTTTTTTCCTGAGTGTTGCTCATGACACGGGAACCAAAGCCCATCGGTGCTATTGCCATGATTGCCCCATATAGGTTTGTAAAAATTGTACCGTACCGTGTAGTTGGCTATTTTGTTCTTTAATACGAACATTTTCAGAGAATTGCCGTCCATCCCATACTTCGTTTTCATCCAATAAACGCGGCTGGATCAAAAATAGACGTACCATTTTTTGCTTATTAACGGAGGTATGACTAAATAATCCACCAATGAATGGAATATCTCCCAATAGTGGGATATGGCTTTCATTTTCAACGACCTGCTCGCGAGTATAACCACCTATCAGCAAACTACTGTCTTTAGCAATACGAGCAACGGTGTTAATGGTAGTACGATTGACCGATGGAATGCCTTCCACATTCGATACTTCACCACTTTTTGATTGTTTTTCTGCACCGTCCTCAATATTAACCTCCATCTCAACGTGGCTTCCCGAAGAGATGCGCGGCATCACACTTATCATGGTTCCATATGTCACCTGCTCTAGCGTAGCAATGCGTTCACCTTGCAACTTTGCATAAAAACTGGTGTTGTTATCAAACAGTGCGGGAATATTTTCTTGAGTTAAGATCACTGGGCGCGAAACAATATGGCCATTACCACTTTTACTCAATGCATCAACACGCAGTAAAAAGTCAGTACTATTCGATAACGTACTGCGATTAAAAGAAAAGGCGGTGTTGCCTGTGTTAATTGTTCCCACTTCCCAATTCACACCTAAGTTATCGAGTTCACTGCGGGTGATATCGATGATCCATAATGAAAGCTCTACTTGGCGACGGCGAGAATCTAAAGTTCTAACCAACTGGCGAACATAACGAATTTGTTCAGGAGAGCCCTTAACAATTAAACTATTACTATCTGGATGAGCTACGATTGAAAAAGGCACATTAGAACTCGTTGATGGATTAAATGTGGATGAAGTTTCTTCTATCGGAGCATCCATCAAGGCATCAATTTCATCACCAGTATTCTCTTTCACTGATGATGCAGGTGTAATTTTCTGTGTAGGTACAATACCTGTCGGGGTGTTCTTAAATAAATCATTGATCACCGTTAACATCCCTGGAACAGTGATATTATTTCCTCTTAATATATAGCTTCTATCAGTGACAGACGCGTATTTCACTGGGATCACTGCTAGCTCTCCCCCTGACAATGACTCTTGCTTCACTTGTTCATCGAGGTACATAACTGCGGCTTTAATCAGCTCAACATACAAAGGTGGGCCGGATACAAACAGTAGGTTATTTCCCCCTTGAACACGAACAGGGAAACGTTGATCATAAATACCGTTTTTTTTGATGTAATTAAGTACTTGTTGGCTAGTTGTATTATTCATTGGAATAATACCGCTACGCATTTCGCTATTGTCATAAACATAAATCGCCGCCCCATCGTCATACCATACGAGTGCAATTCGACGAGTTAAGGCTTTAAACATTTCATCGGCGTTGGCTAGGTTAAAATTCCCCGTGATACGCTTTTGAGTCGCCAGTTTACTTAAGATAATCGGTTTATTGAGCCGTTCAGCGATAGCATCGAACACCTTACCTACCGCAACATTATTCGCGACAAACGTTTCTTGGCTGATTTCCTGTTGAACAGGCTCAGCTGTGATGATTTCAGCTTGCGCGGAAATCATATTCATCCCCAGTAAAAAGAATGAAAGCAAAATCATTCCATTTCTTTTACTTCTCATATAATTTGACTCCAAGGTGCCTAATATCTGAAGGTGTTAGGCCTAATTCATTCTTAATATCATTAGTAAAATGCGAAGCAGAACAATAGCCCGCCTCTAGCCCAACATCTAATATTGAATCATCACTTTCAATTAACTTTAAAATTGCTGAAGCCATACGAACGCTCATTATTTTTCTTTTTGCTGTTTTATTAAAGTTTTCTCTATACAATTGCCTAAAATAAGACGCTGACACACCATACTTTTTACATAAATCATTAATATTGGCATTTTTATCTTTCTCTGCGGCAGAAAGTAAAAATCGCATAATGCCATAAGCCTCATAACGTCTTAATATATTACACCATGTATTGAATTGAGATTGCTGCTGTATAATTAAGTCAATAACCAAATTTTTTATTGGTAGATCAGGAGAAAGACTACCTGATATTTTAATTATCTTATGATTAGGTAATTCTAATTCCTCGTTTTTTGAAAGAAATGATTGCCCCATTGCCGTATCAATAACTGCAAGAATTTCGACAACTTCTGAAAGTGCAATAGCGTAAATAGACCATGTTTTGTTATCAACAAAATCAAGTTCTGGCAAAGAACAGATAAATAAAGATTTCTCTGTGATTTCTATTACA
This sequence comes from Providencia manganoxydans, assembly GCF_016618195.1. Classification (NCBI taxonomy): domain Bacteria; kingdom Pseudomonadati; phylum Pseudomonadota; class Gammaproteobacteria; order Enterobacterales; family Morganellaceae; genus Providencia; species Providencia manganoxydans. Next base: position 204,603 of record NZ_CP067099.1, on the reverse strand, counting down.
CACTCAGTACTAGAAGAATTAAATCTTAGTATATCCGCATTAACATTAGGTACGGCAAGTACTAAGTTATCTTGCAAAGAAAGATTACATCCTTTGGCCTCAAGCAATGCATTAATATTTGTATCTTTCATAATATTTCTGCTTTATCTATTTAGGATCATTCCATAGCGCTAACATGGCTTAAAATGCATCAATCTACAAAGGAATAATCTGGAATAACTCACACCTTATAGCTTAAATAATCAGTCAGAATGATTAAGATAAATTCTGCTGACGAAAATTAACCAATACGTTTTACTATTGCCAATTTCTAGTCATCGGAATTTACTTTATGAAAAGTACAACTAGCCGCATCTGTATAATGAAAATCGCTAGCGGCTCTATGAACGGGCAGGAGCTAATGCTCACTGCCGATGAACATATGATTGTCATTGATCCAAACGTAGAGTATCGAGCAGAGGTCGATGAGAAAGGCTTCACGACTTATTATATTCCAAGTAACTCAAATCATTATGAATTGGCAATTCAATCAAATAATATAGATGGGAGTAATGACTCAAACGCGACATTTAGCTTATATATTAATGATGGCATAAAATCATTTAAAACGCCGATTGTCTATCAAGAACTTATGTTAACAGATTCATTTCCTATTGTATTTAAACAATTGGATACCCCTTGGGAGTTAACCCTAACTGATTCAAAAACAACAGATGTTTTTATTGAAAAAGAACAGAAAAATAAATTAATAAATACCACTTCAAAATGGAATTTTATTTTTTTAGCTTTATTTGTTTTTCTTCTATTTTTTATAATCTATGCAATGAAAGTGTACTCCACGAATACTACAGTAAAAAAAATCAATACTATTGAAAGTATTTTACAGGGCAGTCACCATCCAATCGTTGTCACTTTAAATAAGAAGGGTGAAGCATTAATCCTTGTGCAAACACAACGAGAGGTAGATTGGGGTATCCAGCGATTATACAAAGAAAAATACCAAGAAAAATACACGATTAAACGAATTGATATTCTTGAAAAAGAGATCGAAAACAAACTTTTAGACTATATTCCAAGTATTCTAAAAATCGATTTATCTAACCCTTGTCAACCCATTATTCGTAAAATAAAAGAACAAGCTTTATCCAAAGATGAAACCATTATTAATGAAGTTATGCATGACTATTTAGGTTGTTATAAAAATAGCGAATTCGTAACGATTAAACTTAATGAATTACTCTCAGAGGCTGAAGTAGGCTTAGCCGAAAGCCATGTTCCATGGAAAAAAATCAGAAAAGATCAATCAATTATTTATCTCATTCAAGGAAGTTTAAATGACAAACAAACTTCCTCTATCATTCAATTGGCTAATCAATTTTCCAATAAATGGGGAAACAAGCACGTTCAGTTTTCTATTTCTTTAGCCACCAATCAATTGGCAGGGAAATCGTTTATCAGCAATAACCAAGGTTATATTATTTTAGATAATAACACTTGGTTATTTAATCCAAATGTTATTAATTAATGAGGTCTAATATGGCAGGTATAACTTTTGATGTTTCAACATTAGAAACTCCGGTAGCTAAGGATGCTACTGATTCAACCAATGAACTCGGCATGATGTACCGCAGTAGTGCATCTGTCAGTAAACGCGCCAAAGATCTTGGTGATCAACTTGCACTGTTAACTAAAGGTGAAGATGCAGACGGTAAGAAACTTGAAGTTGATAACCCACTGGTACTTGCTCGAATTACTGCCGCCAGTGGTAACTACAATATGGCAAGGCAGCTACAAAGTAACTTAATGAAGTCAATTAAAGATACCGCTTCGGCAATTATTCGTAACGTGTAATTTATCAATAGAGCATCCTTCACCGATTTGTTGATGCTCTACTTTTAAGGTTTTAAGGAACTTATTCTCATGCAACCAATTAATTCCGCTTTGTCAGTACCAACGCTATTAAGTCAGTTACCTGATAATACGTCATCTCAATCTATTGAAGACAAAGTAAAATCACTCTTTGCCCAATATACCGCGCAAGTACAACAGACTAAAGAAGAACTTTTCCAACAAGCGAATACCATCGATATCAGTAATCCGATGGAAGTCATGCAAATGCAAAATGCCATTGCACAATACAGTTTGGGGCTAAATTTAGTTTCTACATTAACTCATAAAACCACCGGTGCCCTTGATACATTATTAAAAGCTCAATAAGCCATGAATATATTGAAAAAACTGTTATTGATTGGGTTTATCGGGCTATTAGTCGGTTGTGATAACCAATTACTACTCAGTCATCTTAGCCAACGACAAAGTAATGAAGTTCTTGCTGTACTACAAGAACACGGCGTTGAAGCTTCGCGTAAACAAGATAATAAGCAAGGTGATTCAATCAAAGTCTCCCCACAAGATTTTGTGATTGCTGTTGATTTATTACGTCAATACAACTTACCGTCAAAGGAGCCCATTGAAATTATTCAGGCATTTCCGGGTGACTCTCTAGTCGCCTCACCGCAAGCCGAGCGAACAAGATTACTATCGTTGATCGAACAACGGTTAGAACAATCGCTACTCACGATCCCTGATGTGGTTAATGCACGTGTTCACGTTAGTTACCCATTAAATGGTAATACCCCTACCAAACAAGTACAAAAAGTCTCTAGTTTAGTGACTTATTCAGGTAATGAAGAGCCGAAGCTGATGATGAACAAAATTAAATTGTTTCTCACCAGCAGCTTTGCTGAAACCAATTATGATAATGTTTCTGTCGTTATAGTGAGTCGGCCTCCCCTTCAACATCAAATTCGCAGTGAACCTGAATCCTCTATTAATCCAATTTGGATAGCAATCCTTTCATTGGCAGGGGCAAGTACGATAGGTTTATCATTCTTTTTTTGGCGTCGGCAGAAATCAAATAATCTATTGGAAAATCAAAAAAATAAAATAGAAACTGAGGTAAAAGCAGATGAGTCAGCACAATAGTCTTCAACCTCTTTTACAGTCGGATATTTTTTTAGCACCTGGAAGCTATTTTCATACTGAATATAGCAATATTTACTACCATGAATTACCCAAGGCGTTACAAAAACTCCACAACCAACGATTGATCCGTCAATACTCCTTATCATGGCCAAACGATAAGACTTTACTATTGCCAGCCAGTATCGCCCATGCATGGTGTAAACTTGGCAAAGTTGCTCTTGGATTAGGCATTATTTTACATAAAGCCCCTTTGCCTTGGTGGGGAGAGTTGGCTATTTATTCGGATTTACGTGAACGATTTAGTGATCCTCTGTGGCAAATTAATCATTCAAAAACGCCGACTCCCCAAACATTACTTGCACTCGGCGCTGAACAACTTTTCGCTTACATAACGCCTTTTGGAAGGGAATATACCAAAAGGCTAAAATATATGTTTAGCGCAGCTGTTTTGCAGCTCATCCCATCATCAACCCAAACGATATTACCTTGGAATATCGTTGAAGAAACGTGCCATTATGTCAGAAAAAATATTGCCTGATATCCAACAGACTGCGCTTGAAAAAGTTTTAATTAAACACGAGGCATTAAATGCACTCAGCTATGCCAAGCGTATTGAAGAACAAGCGCGAAAATACGCAACTGAAAGTTACCAACAAGCTCAAAATGAGGCAAAAGCGATTAATCAAATCGCCTATCAACAAGGTTATCGTGATGGTTTAAAACAATTACTAACTGATATGATTGAAAGTCTCAATCACAGTGAAAAACGTTATCAGCAAAAACGTCAGCAGAGCCAAGAATTACTCCTACAACAACTTACTAGCCTCTTCCATGACCCACACTTACAAGAAATTATTGCTAACCATATGATTAAACAAGAAAAAGAGGGCAATCAAGTCATATTCTATTTACCTGAAGAACTACAAAAGAAATTGCGTCATGATAATAGTCATCTGAAATACCGGACAAGTCCTGATGGCGATATCGCCTTAGAAACCAATAATAAAATTACTCATTTCTCTCCAACAATTGCAGCACAGTATGTATTGCCGAATATTTTATCTATTCCAAGTCGCTGCCAGCTCCTCGCGGAACAAAAATCCGCATATCAAAATATGCTTAACTTATGTAACAAAGGGAATGGCGATGATAACACCACTAACGATTAATACTTTAATAACCCCGTCAAATATTGGAAAAACTGTTAATAATAACAATCTTAGCCTCGCTCAAAAAGTGGGTAAAGCATGGCAAGCAAAATCAATACCATCCACAAAGATCATCAATAAAAGTATACCAAATAATAGTTTAACCGAAATAGAGCTTACAGAAGTGAATAAATTATTAACGCAGTTAAAAGTCAATGACTCAAATGGTGATACGAGTAGTGAAAACCATCGCGATAATTTTTTAATTATTTATAAAAAGCTCATAAACATATCAAAAAAAGAACAAATAGCATTTATTACCAATGTACAAAAAGTATTAAACATACCCAACTCCTATGATAATCAAGAGTTATTATCAAACACATTCAAACGAGCTATTTATCGTTACAATGCCATAGCCCTAATGAATCAACCGTTGGTTAATCAAATGAATGACCAAATCAACAGTATTAGCCTCGAAGGAAATGATGAAGAAGAGGAATATAAATTTTACTAGCTCTATTATTTATATACATTTTAATAAAAACTTCCAGTTCTAAAAAATCCCGCCTAAAACCTATAGACTTAACATTTTTATTTAGTTAAGTCTTGCCTCAATATTTGTTTTGTAAAACATAAAAAATAAGCATGTGAATTTGATATATATAAAACAGATAAAAAAGATATATTAATTCACCTAAAAAAAACAAGATGAATTTATTAAAAATCGTCTTTTTTTTATAAATATCTTATCGAGTGTTGTTTTTTTATATTGAACCACGTAATTATGAAGGGTAGGATGTATATAATTAATTTTCGATGAGAACTATATTTATGGGATGCATAATGAATAATACAGATCAAAACGAACACGAGCCATTAATCATTTTATCGGATCATGTTGTTTATGACCCACTAAAACGTACTCTATCTCGTGGAAAAAAAATCATTAATCTTTCAGAAAACGAGTCTTGCTTATTAAAATTATTACTAACAAAAACAAGTAGTAAACGCGAGGTTATGTATGAAATTTGGGAAAAGCGAGGAACCATTGTAACCGAAAGTAGCTATTACAAGCTCGTTAGGCAACTAAGATTGTCTTTTAAAAAGATAGAGTTGGATGAAAACCTCATCATGACGCTTCCAAGGATTGGAATTCTTTACACTGGGACTAAATTAGAAGCTAAAAACGCATACTCAAATAGTGAAAAAAAGAATATTTATTCTTATATGAAATGTTTCTTTAATAAGCTAATTAGTAGAACTGTAATTTGAAAAATAAAGAGTAAAATAATGAAATTAGTTATTATAAATCAAAGAGTAATATTATCTCTATGTTTATTGATGTTAACAAGCTATTTATCAGGCTGCTCAAACTATTCTATCGCTCGTCAAAATAGCAATAATACGCTTCAATTCGTCGGTCATATTTATTCTAAAGCAATTGATATTCCTAGTGAATCAATTATTACTCTTTCTCTCACCTCCATGCGAGCAGAAGGAGATATAAAACCTCACAATCTTGACTACACATTTATGAATCAAGAGGCTCGACGTACTGCAGAGTTTAAAATAAGAGTACCTAAGAATTTCGATGAAACAACAGAGCAATTAGGGCTCAGTGCTAGAGTAGAAAAAAACAATGAATTACTAATGATGAGCGATAAAATCATTCCTTTATCGAAGAAAAGTTCGGATAACATCGTACTGACTGTGAATCCAAACTAATATAGGCTTTCCAACCTCTTATTTCTTTGAATAGGAAATAATAACAAAGATATTATTCATCCAACCAATAAGCAACATTAGGAATTCCTAACAAATCCTGACTATTCATAATTAAATCATAATATAAAAAAGTAAAATCATTAACAGACATCTAAATACCACCGTATAGAAATATCAATGGTAACGCTATTGCTCATCTGAATAAAAGTAGGCAAGCGATAGACTCATTGTATCTTTTATTCAAACCAATTTTGTTTTATCCGGAGTTGTGCAATGAACACTGACACACATACGATACTTCCCAAACGACTTAAATTAGTTGCTTGGTTAAATATTGCAATTCAAGTAAGCTTTCCTATCGTTTCTGTATTTACACCTATTATTTCCAGTAGCCAAGATAATATTCGATTTTTAAAAAAAGAAAATGCATTAATTGACAGACAAACTCAAACTTATACGTTATCAGAAGGCGAAAACATACTTTACGTCGCCAAAAAATATAATATGAGTGTTGATGCGTTACGCGAATTAAATCAATTCCGTACCTTTGCCCATGGTTTTGACAAATTACAAGCAGGCGATGAATTAGATGTTCCAATGGCGGCTCTTCCTACTATTGAATGGCACGCTAAAACCGAACCCGAAACATCCCAAAACAACCAAGAACAACATATTGCTAATCTTGCTTCACAAGCTGGCCAATTCCTATCTAACAATCCAAATAAAGACACGGCGGTAGCCCTTGCTCGTGGTATGGCAAGTGCTGCTGCCAATAACTATTTACAACAATGGGTTAATCATATAGGTAACTCACGCATTCAGTTAGATATTGATGAACACTTTGCTCTACAAAATAGCCAAGCTGATTTATTAGTGCCACTCTATGATAAAAAAGAGAAATTACTGTTTACTCAAGGTAGCCTACACCGTACCGATGAACGAACTCAGACCAATCTTGGATTAGGAATACGTTGGTTCCAACCTGATTACATGTTAGGTGCAAACAGTTTCCTTGATTATGATTTATCACGTAATCATTCACGTATCGGATTCGGCGTTGAATATCGCCGCGATTACCTCAAATTAGCAGCTAACAGCTACCATCGTTTATCCAATTGGCAAGACTCAAAAGACTTAGAGGATTATCAAGAACGTACCGCAAATGGTTGGGATATTCGCAGTGAAGCGTGGTTACCAAGCTATCCGCATGTTGGTGCAAAACTAAGCTATGAACAATATTATGGTGATGAAGTAGGATTGTTTGGATCTGATAAGCGAGGGACTAATCCACAAGCGGTTACCGCGGGTCTCAGTTATACCCCCTTTCCATTATTCACCATTAATGCAGAACAGCGCCAAGGTACATCAGGTGAACATGATTCACGTATTGGTTTACAGGTGAATTACCAATTGGGTACTGCATGGCAGCAACAAATCAATCCTGATAATGTCTCAGCATTAAGAACATTACAAGGTAGCCGCTACGATTTTGTTGATCGTAACAATAATATTGTACTTGAATACCGTAAAAAAGAGGTTATCAGCCTGTCGATTAACAGCCCAATCACAGGTTACGCAGGAGAAGAAAAGCCGTTAACTTTCACGGTGAACAGTAAATATGGTTTAGATCATATTGAGTGGTCAGCGCCACAACTGATCGGCGCTAATGGCCAGCTGATTGATAATAAAAAAGGTGAATACCGTGTCCGTTTACCTGACTATCAATATAATAAAAAAGCGGTTAATAGTTATATCATTAATGCCGTCGCCATTGATAAAAAAGGCAATCGCTCAGCCAATACCACGCTTCAAGTTACCGTTAATCAAGCGGCTATCTACCCAGCAAATACGCAAGTATCTCCCACTAAATTTAGCTTAGCGGCAAACGGTAAAGCCCAGCAAAAAATCACCTTTATAATTAAAGATAAAAACAACCAATTAGTTGATGTTGCAACCAATGAAATTAGCTTAAAAATCACATCGATTAGGCCAAAACGTATCCGTGAACTTATGAGAAAATCGACTTCCTCACCGGTCACTCTATCTGAAGTTACGCGTATCGAATCAGGGAAATATAGTGTCATGGTTACTGCGGGCAAAAATCCTGAGCAAGTCACCTTAACCCCAGTGGTACGTAATACACTGTTAACCCCTATTGATGTCACTTTAACGGCGGATAGCCAAACGCCGCATTTGACACAAATTACTGTGAGTAAAAATAATTCAGTTGCCAATGGTAAGGATGAAAATCATGTGATACTCGTCCTTAAAGATGCTCAAAATCACTTACTTATTGGTCATCCTGTTAAATTTACGGCGACCAATAAAGCAAAAGTTCCTAGCCAACAAGAAACCAATGAGCAAGGTGAAATTTCAGTTCCTATAACTAGCACCACCGCAGGCGAAGCCGTTTTAAGTATTCATTATGGTAATGCAGCGCCTAAAACCGTGGCAATGAACTTCACCGCAGATAGCACAACCGCTAAAGTCGCTATCAAAGAGGGAGTCACAATAGCCCCTGACAAATCAGTAGCAGATGGAACAACAACGAAAAAAATCACCATTAAAGTGACCGATGCGCATAATAATGCAGTCCCTAATGTCTCCGTTCAGCTAAAAACCAATAATGGCCAATTTGCGAATGGTAAACCCGTTGATAATGCGCTTATCACCAATAATAACGGGATTGCTCAGACGACACTAACTAGCAAAATAGCAGGCTTAGCAGATATTACTGTCACTGTGAATGGCAAGACATATACCCAAAAAACCCTTTTTACCAGCGATACAACATCTGCGCGGATCAAGTTAAAAGTCACCTCACCAACACTCGCGGTTGCAAATGGTAAGCAACCTATTGAGGTCATGGCAATATTAACAGATAGTAATCATAACCCATTACCTAATACAGCAGTCACGTGGCTTGCTGATCCAGCCAGTGGAGTGACATTCGACTCACAAACCAAAACCGATAACCAAGGGAAAACAGTCTTACTTGTTACCAGTACGTTTGCTGGCGACATTAAACTTACGGCAAAAACAGCTAATGCAACAGATCAATCGCTAACCGTCACGTTCTCTGTTGATAAATCAACAGCAAAAATTGATACGGCGAATCTGAAAATCACCCCGCCTAATGTGATTGCGGATGGAAAATCACAAAAAACTATCACCGCAACGGTGAGTGATGCACATGGCAATATTGTTCCTAAGGTTAATGTTCTGTTCACCACAACAGGAAGTGGTCAATTTGTTGGAAGCAAAACAGATAAATCGACTATCGCTCAAACAGAAAAGAATGGTACCGCCACGGTTAAATTAACGAATACAAAAGCAGAAATAATCACTGTTTCCGCTAACGTTAACGGTAATACGGTTGATCAGGTCACCGCATTCTTAGCCGATATGACTAGCCCGAAAATCACCAAACTTCAAGCTAAAAACAATCATGCTGTCGCTGATGGTAATGCAGCAATTACCTTTGAAGCCTATGTAAAAGACACACACGGAAACCCTATTGAAAATGCCATTATAAACTGGTCTTCAGATCACAATGAACGAGATGTTCGAATGACTAATACCGTCACAAAGACGGATAAACAAGGGATTGCAACCACGGCAGTCAAAAGCTTTAAAGCCGCAGACATTATTGTTTCAGCGAGTGTGACAGGCAAAAAAACACCTGCGAACCCTGTGACGTTTATTGCCGATAAAACAACGGCTCAACTTGCACCATTTGATACTTTACCGACAACAATAATCGCTAATGGTACAGAAAAAGTTGCCATAAAAACCCGAGTCACTGACCAGAACGGTAACCCAGTTAACGGTATTGATGTCAATTTCAGCGCCAATAATAAAGCTAAAATGTTTCCTCAAACAGTAACATCCGATAAAGATGGCTATGTTAAAAGTGACCTCACTACAAATAATATTGCTGACAAAATAACTATTACAGCGAATATTAATCACAAAACAGCGATTACAAGCACAATTACATCAATTGCAGATATCAAAACAGCCACCATCAAGCTACAACCGGTGTCAGCAAAAATACCAGCCAGTAATTTAGGTGTTACGAGCGGTATTAAACTCAAAGCTATCGTGAAAGATGCAAAAGGCCATCTATTAGAAGGCATCCCTGTTATCTGGTCGACCGATTTTAATCAATTTGACAATGATACTACCCAAACCAATGCTCAGGGAGAAACGTCAGTTACCTTATATGGCACTAAAGCGGGAAAAACGGGAGTTACCGCTAGTTTACTGAATAAGGCATCATCCAAAGAAGAGGTGACCTTTACTGCTGGAGCCGCCAATGACACCAACAGTTCACTGCAAATGTCTCAGGATAGCATTTTAGCGAATGGCTTAAATATATCGATGGCACGACTCACATTGAAAGATATGTGGGGCAACCCTGTAACGGGTCAAACTATCAAATGGTCACGGTCGAATAGCGAAGTCTCCATTAAAGATAAAGGTGAAATAGGCTCTAGTGGAGTTTATCAAGCGGAAGTTACCAGCAATAAGGCCGGTATTCACCCTATCTCTGCGACGATTAATGGCATTACTAAACAAGAAAAAATAGGTGCTATCGCAGATATATCAACTGCAATGATTGAGTCCATCAATATCGATGGCAGTAATACTGCGGCTGCAAACGGTAGCGCGAAAATCAAAGTTGTTGTGAAAATAAAAGATACTGCCACGAATCCCGTACAAGATGCCATCATTGGCTGGAATACAACGCTAGGTAAACTTTCTTCACCAACCAGCAAAGCCGATCGTAACGGTGAAGCAGAGATCATATTAACCAGTACTGAAGCAGGCAAAGCAATAGTAACAGCTCAAATAGGCGGTTCAAAACAAACGATTAGTAGTCTAGAGTTTACTGCTGGGACAGTTTCAGCTAAAAAATCAACCGCCACTCTCTCAGCGAGCATGATCAATGCAGGTTCAGGAGAAACCCTATTAACGGTAGAAGCAAAAGATGAGCAAGGTAATCCATTAACTAATCTAGCAAGAAAGATCCAACCTTCTGTTCCCGCTGGATTGATTACCATTAAATCTGCATTTAAAGAAACCAAACTTGGCACATATGAAGCGAAGTTGAGTGCAACTGCCGCCAAAACGACTCAATTAAGCATTCAAATTGATGGTCGTAAAATCAATGAAGAACCTACGTTAACTATCCAGCCTGACAGCAAAACAGCGCAAGTGAAAGGGCAAATCAAGGTGAGCTCTACATCCGCTGTGGCTGGAAAAGACGTCACTTACTCACTTGAATTAGAAGATAAGTATGGCAACCCATTAAAAGCGGGTGAAGTGATTTTTTGGAGTGCTAATGATGGTACTCATCTATCAAATAACCAAACACTGACTGACGCAAATGGCAAGAGCCATATCAGCGTGGTTCGTTCAAATGTAGGTGATGCCAACGTCGTTATTAAACTAGGTTCTAATGCAGGTTATCGCAAAGATGCTCCTGTAGTGAGCTTTACTCAAGCGGAAATTGATACAACAAAATCAACCGTAAGATTAGCAAAATCGACCATTAATGCAGGTGAAGAAACCCTATTAACGGTGACGCTTAAAGATAAATATGGCAACTTACTGAATAACTTAGCTAGTGATATTCACGTAAATAGTACTCACCCCAACATTTTGATCACGCCGGCAGCAGCAAAATCTACTGGCATTTATGAAATGAAGGTAACATCGAACAAACTCACTACCGCTGAAATCTCTGTTAACGTTTTAGGCAATGCGCTGGTAGAGAAGGAAAATATTACCGTCAAAGGGGATCCGAACAGCTGGAAAATCAGTAAAGTTGAGCCAAATAACACTATACTAAAAGCGGGAGATAAGACTGGCGTGACCTATTCCGCCACAGTAGTTGATCAATTTGACAATATTTTGCCTTATGTCACCGTTTCTTGGCATATCGATGGTAAAGTCGAAAAATATGATTTCGCCACCACGACGAATGCATCGGGTGTTGCAGAGGTTACGGTCACCAGTAATACGATTGGTGAATTGGTGATGACCGCCACACTCACAAAAGGAAATTCACTAACAGCCAATAAAGTGACTGTAATACAAGGTGATATGAATGCAACAAACTCCATCTTAACCAGCGATAAAAAAGAGATCGGCGCTGATAGTACAGAAATAATGACACTCACCGTAAAGGCTGTTGATGATTTTAATAACCCTATCATAGGGGGCAAAGTCACTATTGAGAGCAATAGCCCGAATTTTATGATTGGTTCACCACTCATTGATAATAACGATGGTAGTTACCAAACAACCGCAACTTCAAATAAACAAGGTATTTATACACTCACGGCAAAAGTGAATGGCAAACCATTAAGCAAAACCTTAATGGTAAAATCAGGGGCTGCTAATCCAGTACTGCGTTTTGATAATACACAAAGAAGCTTAGTTTATTCATCAACCGTAGATAGAGGCCAAATATTAAAAGGTTTGCCAACTGGCGCGATAGCGACATGGGAAAGTAGTAATACGAGTATCGCAACGGTTAATAGTGACGGTGCCGTTAAATTACTGAAAGCGGGTAATGTCAAAATTACGGCACGCATTCAAGGTAACGGAGTCTATAATTCAGCGCAAGCAAGCTATGAATTAAATATTGATAAAGCCGATCCTCAGTTACAAATACCTAATAGGGTAATTAATGAAACATGGGGTGATAGCAGAGGCACAGTAGCCCGAGCCGTCTTTAACAACCCAGATACTAATAGCGCTAAACCAGCCATAACCTTTTCAATTGATAATACCAATATTGCAACTATAGATAAAAATAATGGTGTGATTACTCAGAAGAAACCAAACTCAAAAACTGCAACAATTACAGTTGAATCAGAAGAAACGGAGCAATTTAAAGCCGCTAAACAACAAATTTTCTATCAACTAGGGAAAAGCCGTTTTACTGTTGCCTTCTCAAATAGCATTGAGAAAATGACAGATAATATTCATACATTTAATTTACAAAAGACAACACAAAAAATTCCTAATTATGCCGATATTGTTTGGACTTCAGGTAATGAAAGTGCAATTAAATTAAAACCAAATGGTTCTATTGAACGTTTGCAAGCGGGTCAAGCAAGTTTAACTATGAAGGTTAACTCGAATGATTATTTTGAGGAAAGTAGTCACTCATATACCGCAAAAATTTATACCAAACCTAATGTTACAATTAATAGTATCGATTACGGCAACAACGGTGATAACGTAACTCATGCTGATAAATGGGCACCTGTTTATACTGATGATAAAGTTAAAGTTTCATGGAGTAGCAAAAGTAATTCTGAATTCGACAAAGCTAAAAAAGTTATTATTAACTTTAAAGTAGATGGTTCTACAAAATACTCACAAACCTATGATAAATTCACAGGTAATATAGTAACAGAGTTCTCACCAAATAAAGAATATATAAATAAAAAACTTAACATTGAATTCATTGCAGAAAGTGATACTGATTTTAATATACCTAGAAAGGAAGTTTCAATTGTACCTATTCTGGGAACTGCACCCGCGGATATAGGAACAATAAAAACAACAACAGTCACTGGATATTTTAATCAAGGTGTCGTAGGTTTTCCAGAAGAAAGTAGATGTAAGAGTAATCACTTTGAGAATCAGCGTTATGCTATTATTTTCCCTGTGATAGAAATCAGCTACAATCATAAAGGTAAATCACTATTACAGGATATTTCTGTTGAAAGTACTATATATAGTAGTAAATATAGTGGCTCTTCTTCTCGCTCAAATGATATTCATTACCCTAAAATAGAGCAACCTGACGCTAATAATAAATATCAATATGCATGGAGTGAACTTAAAAAATATAAAGCTTATGAAATTAAAAATGATTGTTGGACTAGCCATAAAGGTAAAGGAAAAGTTGATACTACACTAGACTTCTTAGGTACCACGACTCATAAGGAGTTTGACTTTAGTTGGAGCGGAGATCCATAATTTAAAATCACTTCATAAGTAGGGAATATTAATTCCCTACTTATTTCTTATAGTAAACATTTAACGCGACCCTTATCACAATTTTGCAACATTCATTAGACAACCCAAACTTGGGTATGATAGAGATAATAAGCATACCCAGTTTATTAAAATTAGTTAATTTCTAAACCAGCTAACTTTAATAAACTCACTTATAGATTAATTTTTCGATTAAAATCAAACAATCAGAAAATGACCTATAAGTAAAAGTAGACAAATACAAATTAGGTTTATCATTTTCTTAATAGAAAACGATAAACCATAGGGTCAGTGAACTGAAAGCCCTCAGAGATCAAAACGGTCTCTGAGGGCTTTTTTTATTTTTTTAAAAGGAAATACTATGTCTAAACAACGCCGTTTATCCAAAATTTTTGCAAAAGATGGTAAATCCGTCACACTGGCACTCGACGGTTATTTTTTCTCCACCAAAACCGCAGGCATTGATAATACCATCAAAAAAATGCCTGAACTGGCCGCTAACGGTTTAGATTGTGCCTTAATTACTTATGGTATGGCAAGAAACTATGCAGACGCCTTTAATGATGTTTCCATCGTATTACGCGTTGATTCCACGGTAAATGTTTATGACAACAGCGTGCCTGATACTCAGCAAGTATTCGGCGCCGAAGAAGCACTAAGAATGGATGCTGACGGTATGGTGTGCATGACTTTCCCTGGCGCATTTAATGAAGAGAAAACCCATGCCATGACTGCAAGACTGGTCAAAGAGGCTGAAAAATGGAATATGCCATTTATCGTTGAATCACTGCCATATGGTTATGCAGTGACTAGCCCTGAATCCAATGAAGCCAAAGTGATTGCTGATTCTGCACGTATTGCAGTTGAATTGGGTGCGGATATTATCAAAACCCGTTTCTCTGGCACACCTGATGACTATTTGATTGTTGAAGCATCAATGGTACCTGTATTAGCACTCGGCGGGCCAAAAACCGATACACTGAGTTACTTCAAATTTGTTGAACACTGTATGAAGATGGGAGCCAAAGGCGTTGCTGTTGGCCGTAACATCACACAAGACCCGAACCCTGTCGCGATGGTAGTTGGCCTTAACGCCATTATCCATCTAGGCGCATCACCTGAAGAGGCATTTGCGCTGTATCAAAATAAAAACTAATTGGAAATTGATAGCATGAACTTAAATAACACCATCATCCCATCAGTCCGTAACTATAAATATTTCGAGCGTGCGCTAGCTAGCCGCTCTGAATATATTTTATTGCCGGATGCCGATATCGGTAATTTACAGTCGATGATTGGTAAATGCCACAAAGTGGGTAAAAAGGTGTTAGTCCATTTGGAATTATTAGGTGGATTTAAACCTGACCAAGCTGGTGTCACCGTATTAAAAAATTTTTATAAGGTGGATGGTGTTATTTCATCAAATTTTACTGCTCTACGTTACGCCAAAAAAGAAGGATTAGAAACCATATTTCGCGTGTTACTCGTTGATTCACGTTCACTAGAACAAGCCAGTAATATGGTCAAAAATTATTCTGTGGATGTCGATGCGATTGAATTATTACCCGCTGAATATGCTTGTACCTGTTTTGATTTATTAAAACGCAGCTTTAACCAAGCTAATACGCAATTTATTGCGGGTGGCTTCGTTAAGCGAAAATACTTAGTTGATAAGATTTTTTATACCGGCTTTAACGGAATTACCACAAGTGAACATACATTGTGGTAGTTAAAATTTGAGTTGTAAACCCTACGCCAACACCATTACAACTCAAATAATTAAAATAATGATAAACCTAAAATAGTTCGTACTACAGCTAGGCACAAATGAGGCTCTCCCGAGGAGCATAGACTCAGCTAATAACACTGTGGTGCGAAATATGAAGGGTTAGAGGAATACCATGAAAAAATATATACTAGGTATCGACAATGGCGGCACTGTGACCAAAGCTGCTATCTATGACCTCGAAGGCCAAGTGCTGTCTATTGCGTCCAACACCACTCGCATGATCACCCCAAAACCCTTTTTTACTGAAAGGGATATTGAGGAACTCTGGCAGTCTAATGTACTGGTAATCAAAGAGGTCCTCAAAAAATCAACCATTGATGCCGCTGAGATTATTGGTATCTCAGTAACTGGTCATGGTAATGGTCTCTATCTGGTTGATGAAAAAGGAAAGCCCACTCGTAATGGCATTATCTCAACAGATAACCGTGCCAAAAAATATGTTGAAAATTGGTATCAATCACCTAAATTTGAAAGCGAAATTCTGCCTAAAACCATGCAATCGATTTGGGCTGGTCAACCTGTTGCCCTACTCGCTTGGCTGCAAGATAACGAACCTGAATCACTGGAAAAAGCACGTTACATCTTTATGGTGAAAGACCTGATCCGTTTTTACCTGACCGGCGAAGCCACACAAGAGCTGACCGATATTTCAGGTACTAACTTGATTAACGTGCGTGATCGCTGCTATGACGATGAGTTACTCGCTTTTTGGGGCGGACTATCGTGGAAAGACAAATTACCGCCGATCAAGTTATCCACTGATTGTTGCGGCCGGATCACAGAAGAAATTGCTGCGCTAACTGGCCTTAAAGCAGGCACACCGGTTTCAGGTGGCATCTTTGATATTTCCGCTTCTTCATTAGCTTCAGGTATCAACCAAACCAATAAATTAGCGATTGTAGCGGGGACATGGAGCATCAACGAATATGTCACCGACAAACCCGTGGTTGATAAAGATTTATTTATGACCTCGATTTACCCGATGGAAAACCGTTGGCAAATTACTGAAGCCAGCCCAACCTCTGCCAGCAACTTAGAATGGTTTATCACGCAATTTATGGCGGCAGATAAACAGCTTGAAGAAGCAAAAGGTAGTTCGGTATATGACCTGTGCAATCAACTAGTGGCTTCCACGACGCCAGATGAAAGCCAGCTGATGTTTTTCCCATTTGTATTTGGCTCTAACACCATTCCAGATGCCACCGCTGGTTTTGTTGGAGTCACCAGTTTCCACCAGCGCGCCCATTTTCTACGAGCCATCTATGAAGGTGTTGCATTTAGCCACCTTTATCACGTCGAGCGGTTACGTCGTATTAACCCACAGCTGAGCAATGTCATCCGTATCGCAGGTGGTATTACCCACTCACCTGTTTGGCTACAAATTTTTGCCGATATCTTCCAAAGCCAATTGGAAATTGTGGATGTGAAAGAGCACGGCACCCTTGGTGCAGCCATGACGGCAGCAGTGATGGAAGGCTACTTCCCAGATGTATTTGCAGCCTGTGATGCAATGGTCAAAGTCTCTGAAGTGATCCACCCACAAACGGATAAACAAGCTGTCTATGCCAAGAAATACGCCATGTACAAACGCATGTTAGATGATATGCAGCCAACGTGGAAATCACATAACCACCAGCAAACTATTGATGCTTAATTAAGGAGTTAGTTGACCATGGAACTCAATTTGCAACGTAAAAATGCGCTGGTAACAGGCGGTGCCACAGGCCTCGGACGTGAATTGGTGCGATCGCTGGTAAAAGAGGGCGTTAACGTCTGTTTTACCTATCGCAGCCACCCAGAAGCGGCATTGGCGTTAGTTGAGGAGCTTAATGGTTTAGATGGGGCTCATGTCGTCGCTATCCAAACCAATTTAGGGAACAGCCAAGAGATTGATGCGCTGTTTGAACAGGGGCTTACTCATTTCAATCAGTTCGATATCCTGATTAATAATGCAGGTATTTGGCCAACAGGTATGGTCGCAGATATCACCCTGCAAGAATGGGATAACGTGATGAATATCAACCTAAAATCTGTTTTCCATTTAAGCCAATTATTTATTAATCAATGCTCAAGTAAACAAATAACTGGTTCAGTGCTAAACATTACCTCACAAGCTGCGTTTCATGGTTCAACAACTGGCCACTCACACTATGCTGCGAGTAAGGCAGGTTTAGTGGCCTTTTCAATCTCACTAGCGCGTGAGGTTGCCAAGCAAGGTATTAATGTTAATAACATTGCGGTTGGCATTATGGATACTGAAATGATCCGCGGCAACCTAGAAAAAGACCCACAATATTATCTCAATCGAATTCCAGTCGGGCGTGTCGCTTCACCGACTGAAATTGCCGATATCGGCGTATTTTTAGTTTCAGAAAAAGCCAGTTATATGACGGGAGCAACGATTGATGTGACTGGTGGGATGTTAATGCGCTAAGCCCATAGGGCAACAAAAAATTTTGGAGAACAACATGAAATGTCTGGCAATTGCAGATCTATTTATTGATAAACCAACCATGGAGGCTGGGCTAGAAAAGCTACGCCAACAAGGCTATGACGTTATCGTTCGTCAGTGGGCACACCCTTCTATTGAAAAACTGCAAGAAGACAACTTGCAAGTTGAACAACACGGTGCCGAAGCGGTGACGTTACCAGCAGATTTATATACGGATTTACAAGATGTTGAGTTAGTGATCACGCAATTCGCTCCGGTGAATAAAGCGGTGATCGACAAATTACCGAAGCTAAAATACATCGGTGTATTGCGTGGCGGCATCGAAAACATCAATAAAGAATATGCTGAAAGCAAAGGCATTAAAGTGATGAATACACCAGGGCGTAATGCACGCAGCGTAGCGGAATTTACGGTTGGTATGATGTTGGCAGAAACACGCAATATTGCCCGCGCACATGACGCATTAAAGGATAAATATTGGCGAAAAGATTTCGTGAATGCTGATGTGATCCCTGAAATTGGTGGAAAAACCATTGGCCTAGTCGGTTTTGGTCATATTGCCCAATTGGTAGCAAAATTCCTCAAAGGTTTTGATGCCAACGTACTATTTTACGATAAATACGTTGACCATGTTGATGGCTACACCAAAGTCGATTCGCTCGAAGATCTACTCAAAGTCGCCGATATTATTTCCCTGCACGCACGTTTATCCCCTGAAACACAAAATTTAATTAATGAAAAACATTTTAAATTAATGAAATCCACCGCTGTGATCATTAATACTGCACGTTCAGGTTTAATTAATGAGCATGACTTGCTGCAAGCATTAAAAGAAAAACGCATTATGGGTGCCGCTATCGATACCTTTGATGATGAACCATTAAAAGAGGAGAGCGAATTTTATTTATTAGATAATGTGACAATCACACCGCACATGGCTGGTAGTACTTTAGATGCATTCAGCAATACGCCAAAACTATTTGCTGAGATATTTTTAAAACAACAAAAATAATTAATTTAACGAAAAGAACATCGGCAAAAAAATATAAAAAATAAACGATAGGGTGAAACCTGTCAGGGGCACCCTATACCCTACAAAAACAAATCCTATGTAGTTTGAGTAATTATAACTCAACAAATTCATATTTGGTTGTTAGGTTTTTACTCGAAATACAATGGAGAAATATGCTCTAAATAATTCACGTTGTGGCTAGGTGGTAATTGAGCGGATCCCTAGGAGCATACACAAGTATGTGACTAGGGTCCGTGAAAGCAGCCAACAACGCCACGGTGCGAAATATGACGAGTATATAAAGACTCTAAATAGTTCGTGTTGTGGCTAGGCGGCAATTGAGCGGATCCCTAGGAGCATACACAAGTATGTGACTAGGGTCCGTGAAAGCAGCCAACAACGCCACGGCGCGAAATATGACGAGTATAGAGAGGAAGGCATGGATATAATCAACAATATCATCGGGCTGGGTGCTTCGGTCATGATGCCAATAATATTTTTTATTATTGCATTATGCTTTGGCGTCAGAGTTGGCACCGCCTTTAAAGCAGGTATGTTAGTTGGCATCGGTTTTGTTGGTGTTGGCTTAGTTATCAACTTATTACTATCGAATTTAGGACCCGCCTCGCAATCGATGGTTGAAAAAATGGGTTTAAACCTTACGGTGGTTGATACTGGTTGGCCTACTGCCTCCACCATTGGCTGGGGCTCACCGATTATGGTACCAGTTGTGCTAGGCTTTATCGCGATCAACTTAGTGATGGTATTATTTAAGCTCACAAAAACCATTAATATTGATATCTTTAACTACTGGATATTCTTATTAGTTGGCTCTGTCGTGTATGCAGGGACTGAAAGCTACTGGCTGTCGATTGGTATTACTTATGTGATCTTCATTGCTACCTTGGTTGCGGCAGATATTACAGCACCTTATCTACAGCGTAATTATAATTTACAAGGCATTTCTTTCCCGCATCTGACTTGTATTATGTATGTGCCATTTGGCATCGTGACAAACTATATTATCGAGAAAATCCCAGGTTTAAATAAAATTAACCTCGAACCCGAAACGATTAATAAAAAATTCGGGGTATTTGGTGAACCATTAACATTAGGCTTTATTTTAGGTTTGGTATTAGCGCTGATGGCTGGCTATTCGATCAGTGAATCTGTTGCACTCGCTGTGACCGTGTCTGCGGCAATGTTATTACTGCCTAAAATGATCGAAATTTTAGTCCAAGGTCTGCTAATTGTTCGCGATGCGGTTGAAGCCAAGCTGAAAAAGAAATTCCCTAACCGTGATTTCTATATTGGGATGGACACTGCACTGTTAATTGGTGAGCCTTCCGTGTTGGCAACTGGGTTATTACTGATCCCAATGGCGATTGTGTTAGCTTTCGTACTACCGGGCAACAAAGTATTACCTTTCGTTGACCTCGCTTCATTGATGTTCTTATTAGCGATGGTAACACCATTCTGTAAACGTAATATGTTTAGAATGTTTATCTGTGGCACATTAGTGCTAACGTCCATTTACTATGTAGGCACTGATATTTCCAAAGAATATACACAAGCTGCGGTGAATTCGAATATCTCAGTTCCAGAAGGGATTTCCGAAATGACCAATATCGTGGGTGGGGCAACCACGCCTGCGGGTTGGGCAGCAGTAAAAATTGGTGAATTGATCGCCAAGTAATCTTCAATTAACAGCTAACTATAACTTCTCTTAGTTAGCTGTTTTATTTCAAATACTCACCAGTACTGCTGGTAACCAATTTCCCTTCCCTCTTCTTCATAAATACCTCCCACTCACCACCTTTACTACCTCTACAGAAAATTACTCTCTATTTAAAAAGTATTGTTTAATGGTATGCCGCAACCATTGATGCGCAGGATCCCTGTCTAACCGTGGATGCCACGCCTGAACAATAAATACTGACTCCAATTCAAGAGGCAAGTCTATCTCCACCAATGGCAAATTAATATTACTTACCCCCTGCAAAACATGGCGCGGTAATGGCAAGATATAATCCGATTTCATCGTTAACATCATGGCTGAGTGAAATCCCGGTAGTGTTAAAGCCACCTTACGTACCAACCCAAGATCACGTAAGGCATCGTCGATAGGCCCTTGGGTTAGTCCGCGACGTGATACGCTAATATGAGGGTAATCAGTCAATGTTTCAGGTGTCACTTGGCCAATAATAGGGTGTCCTTCACGTACTAACGCTTGAAACGTGCTGGTAAATAAACTTTGCGCTTTGATTTCAGGATGCCAATTGCGTGAAGAACCGATCACCAAATCTACCTTACCACTGCGCAATGCATCATCATCAATATCACTTTCCGCAATAAATTTTAAGCTACTCAGAGGTGCCATTTCACGTAACATCTCTAATAGCCCGCCCCCCAGCGCACCAATAAAAATATCATTTGCACGGATCACAAAGGTCCTTTCTAACGTATGAGGATCGAAAGCGCCATTCGGCTCAACCAAGGCTTCCGCTTGGGCAATGATATGACCTAGTTGCTGTTTTAGCTCCAATGCCCGTGGAGTCGGTACTAAATTACGGCCCGCTCTTACCATAATCGGATCATTAAATTGTTCGCGTATCCGGCCTAAAATACGGCTCATCGCAGGAGCACTTAAATTCATTTTCTCTGCTGCTGCATTCACACTGCCTTCTTCCAGAAGCAAGTTCAGCGCATAAATCAGATTAAAATCAATTTTCTGTGGCATCTTCCCCTCGTTTTAGCCCATTTAGCCGATTGCGTTTTATGCAATAACTTAATTACATCATTTCATTTTAAACAATCAATGAAACTTTAGATACTACCCCCTGAAATTAAAGTGAAATGATTGAAATTGCAGGAGTGTGGAATGGTTGATGTGTCTATTGCACTGCACCACAGAAATAAATGGCTCGCCAGTGCTAGTGAAATCAACGGCCGTACATGGATGGGGCTATTCGGTATTTTTTTAGCCGTTATGGCGAGCGGCGTCGGTGAAAACGCCAGTAAATTTGCGTTAGCAGATATTCAAGGTGCTATTTCATTGAACTTGGACTCAGGCAGTTGGTTAATCACCTGTTATGTCACCGGTTTTGTAATTGGTTCAGGGTTCACCCCTTGTTTTTGGCCAACGTTTTCGTTGCGCAGGGTAGCCTTAACCATGTGCTCTATCTATTTAATCTGTGGTGTGATCACACCTTGGCTAGGTGATCACTATAGCGTATTACTTAGCGTACGCAGCTTACAAGGGTTTGCTGGAGGCGCATTACCGCCCATGCTAATGACTGTTGTGCTGCGTTTTATGCCACCATTAATCAAAGTGTTGGGACTCGGTGCTTATGGTTGGGTATCTGCGTGGAGCGCAACCTTTGGTGCGACAGCCGCCGCTTTTGCATTTCATTGGGGGTGGAGCGGATACTTTTATTGGAATTTACCGTTGATGGCCATTGCAACGATTTGTATTGGCTATGGTTTACCACAAGATCCTTTGCGATTAGAACGTTTGAAGAATTTTAACTGGCGAGGCTTGTTATTGGGCGGTAGTGCGCTTGCTATGCTGACCATTGGTATTTCTCAAGGAGAGCGTCTCGATTGGCTCAACTCCTCGCTGATCTATGTTCTATTAATTGGTGGACTTGGCCTACTCGCCTTATTTTTAATTAACGAATGGTACCATCCATTACCGTTTTTCAACTTACAGCTGTTAGGTAAACGTAATCTATCATTTTCACTAATCACCCTCGGTGGTGTGTTATTGATTATGGTTTCTCTGGTCAATATCACATCCAGTTATTTATCGGTTATTCAAGGATATCGGCAGGAGCAAACCTCCGACATGATGTTGTGGGTCTCACTGCCACAGTTAATCACTTTGCCGATTGTTGCCATTCTGTGCAACACCCCGCGAGTTGACTGTCGCTGGGTATTAGCTATCAGCTTGATGTTAATGGCGGCTGCCTGTCTGCTCGCTGCACAGGTCACCCCCGAATGGAACGGCGACAACTTCCGTCTTATTTCGCTTTTACAAGCCGTCGCTCAACCCATGGCGATGATCCCTTTGCTGATGCTAGCAACGGGAGGCTTGCTGCCTACTGATGGCCCTTTTGCTGCTGCATGGTTTAACGCAGTCAAAGGCTTTGCTGCCACCGCGGCTGGGGGAGTCATCTCTTTGCTCAGTCGACAACGTGGCGATTTCCATTCAGCAGTTATCGCCGATGGTTTTGGATCAGCCTATCGAGAAAATTCATTTGCCAGCGCCAGCGAATTAACCCAACTCGCCGCCAAGCAAGGGCATGTTTTGGCAAGCGCTGATCTTTATATGTTGGTTTCAGGGCTGTCGCTGCTATTTATTGGCCTGATCCTATTTATGCCAACACGTATTTACCCGCCGCGGTCAGTCGCCGCTGCATAGTTACTCTTTATCAGGAATTGAATATGAGTCGAGTCAAATTTATGGCTAACAAAAAAATATCACTTGCCATACTGGCAATTATCATTGTGATGTTGGGGATATTGATCAATAAATTCTATGTCAAACAAACGACACAAACGACCAATGATGCCTATATTCGTGCTGATATTTCACGGATCTCTCCACAAATCGCTGGCGTGATCACTGAAGTACGAGTTCACGATAATCAATGGGTTAAACAAGGTGAACTGCTTGCCGTTATTGACCCGCGCGAATTTAGCGTGGCGCTATCACAAGCAACAGCACAAGAGCAATCTGCACGTGCCAAACAAGATGATGCCAAAGCCAACCTTACGCGTCAGTATTCACTGATCGCTGCCGCGCAAGCGCAGCTACAAGCAGCTCAAGCTGAGTTGAAGTTTGCTCGTCAGGAACAAGTTCGTTATCAAAAAATAGCGGCGAGTGGCGCAGGTTCACAGCAAGCAGCGCAGCAAGCAACCACTCGGGTACACACAACAACAGCGGAGTTAGCGCAGGCCGAAGCATCATTAAAAGCAGCAAAAAACATGCTACAGGTTCTACAGGCCAAACAAGCTGACAGCGACGCTGAATTAACTTTTGCACAAGCGCAAAAATCGATGGCTGAGCTGAATTTATCTTATACACAGATCACCGCCCCGATTAGCGGCATTGTTGGTAAAAAAAGCTTACGCGTTGGCGAATTCGTTAAGCCGGGTGATGCTTTAATGGCAATTGTTCCACAAGACCAACTGTACATTATCGCCAATTACCAAGAAACCCAATTAGAAAAAATTACCCATGGGCAGCCTGTTGAAATCAAAATCGATACCTTTCCTGATCAAAAGTTAAAAGGTTATGTCGATAGTATTGCGCCTGCATCTGCGGTGAGCTTTTCAGCGGTCGCACCAGAAAATGCCACCGGTAATTTCACTAAAATTGTTCAGCGTATACCTGTCAAAATCATTTTTGATGCCAATAAGGATCACCCTGAAATGATGAATGCCTTACGTGTTGGTATGTCCGCTGATGTCAGTATCAATACCCTAAAAGGGAGGCTCGATTAAAATGGTGTTCATCCCACTAACACTGCTCGTTTTAACTGATTGCCAAGCGATTGACCCCAATATTGTTCAGCCATCCACGGTGTTTATCGCTTCACTACTGCAAGTAGGGGGAATTTATGCATAACACATTGAATAAAATGGTTGATGATATGTTGGAGCGCGATACTCGCCGCAAGCGAGAGGCAAGAGTGTGTGATATACAACAAATTACCCCAAAAATGCGGCGGATCACATTATGCGGTGATGATATCGATAAATTTATTGATGACCCTCGGGCCCATGAACCAGCCAGTTGGATCAAAGTTTTCTTTCCATGGCGAGACAGTTTAGCAGGAAGAGTTTACACACTCAGCGGTCTTAATGAATTCTCACGTACAATTGACATTGATATGGTATTACATGGTGAAGGCCCTGCCGCCAGCTGGGCGACTCATGCAATACTGGGCGATAAATTAGGATTCGCAGGCCCTTGTTCTGGGGGCTTTCAACTACAACCCGAAACACGTTGGTTGCTACTGCTTGGCGATGAAACAGCTCTGCCCGCCATGCGCAGTATCCTTGATACGCTACCGCGATCGTTACCCGTGTTATGGTTTGCCGAGGTCAGTGGCAGGCAAGAGATCCAACCAATCGATTATCCTTTATTAAAAGAAAACAATTGGCAAATTCGTATCCGGCATTTTGACAGCGTCATGAATAGCCCACTCGTGCAAGCTATCAGCCACTACCGACTCCCTGATGAGCAAGGGCAAGTGTGGTTAGCGTGTGAACAACAAGTCGCGGCGTACTTAAAAAACCATTTTATCAATGAAGTGGGGATCCCCAAACCGCTGTTGTTTGCTAAAGGTTATTGGAAGAAAGGCGAATCAAACTTTAAAGGTTCTGTTTAATTCATCTACTCGTCATACTTCAAGTTGCAGCGTTGTTGACTACACTCACTCGCACTCGTCGCCTAACTGCACCTCGAATTACTGTGAGTATAAATGAGGTAATACAATGATTAATAAAGCATTATTAGCTGTTGATAACTTTGAGAATAGTCGTAATGCCTTAAACTATATGCGGCATTTACAGGGCTGTATCGCCAATGTGATTGTCTTAACCGTAGTTGACAATACCTTTGCTTTGAGCAGAACCGGACTACGTTCAGATAGTGATGAACTTAATGAATACCCTGCCGCTCAGCACGAAGAACAACTCGCAGAAGCACAAATTAATCGAGTCGTTCAATCATTACATGAGATGGGTTATTCCGCTCAAGGCCTAATGGCTGCGGGCACTCCTATGGAAGTGATCCCTGAACAAATGGCGCTATTCAACTGTGAACTACTGATTATTTCCCATCGTCATCTCTCTTCACTTGGGCGTTTATTAAATACTTCGGTTACTCGAAGCTTATTAGAAGATATGCTTCAGCCTGTACTCGTTATCCCTCGTAAATCAAAATAATGGTCATCACTAATCAAATGCAGTTAACTCAAATCGCTGCATTTGACTCTCTTTTAATCATAGATAAAAGTCACACCAATCACTGATTGTACTTTTCCTGCTGTCACTTGTCCTGTGGTGCGTGCATATCGGGCGCTCAAGCCCAAATTCACCGCAGAGGTTCCCACTCGCCCCAATAACACATTTTGATTCGTTGGAATAGCATTGCCATTACGCACTAGTTGGATCCCGACCCCTTTTGCCGCATTGGTACCAGATAGGGTATTTGCAAATATAGAAGAGCTAGTATCAGTCGAACCTGTCAGGTAATACGAAATATTTTGATTTTTTGCACAATAAATAGAGAGTGGCACTGGTGCTGTCGCAGGGTACTCAGGCAAATTCACGATCACATTACGCGAAGAAACATCACAACCACCAATCGGCACAATCACATTGTTGTTGGCATATAAATTCCATGTAAAGGTCGCAGTATGCACATTACCACCACCAATAATATCGGAGCCGACTTGATACATCACCAATGTTGCAAAATGAGTTCCTTTATTAATAACCACACCACCAGCCGCTGAAATAGGTGTTAAATACAGTTGCGTATTCCATGCTGTATAATTCCCCGAAGGGAAATTTTGTTGATGAGTCGGCGATGACAATGGAAATGGATAGCTTGAGCCATAATATCGTAGTGAACCATTAAAACTCGATAGTACCCCGCCATAAGCAGAGCCTCGGATCATACTTACCAAGTCCCTACGTATTGAAGGGCTGTCGTTGCGGCAAAAAATGGATTGCGATAAATCCACCACTAAGTTTTGTCCTGCTTGCACACTAGGTTGGAGGTTAACATAAACGTTTGCAGTAGCCGTTCCTGAAACACTATTTAGTGTATTACCCGTTGAGTCATAGCAAGTAAATGCATAGACAGACGAAATACTGGCTAAATAAATCAGCAGATTAGCGGAAAGTAATTTAATCGTTTTTTTTACATTCATAGTTTGACTCACTGATAAGTATAGGTGACATCAATGACTGCTTGTATCGTTCCCTGCGTTGCACCACCTTTGACTGTCAACGCTCTGACTTGTAATGGGAAACGGGTCGATAATGTCGAATCATTGACCTGCAATTTTTGCTGTGCACCGTTATTCAAATTTGTACCTGCACTATTCTGTAATTGCAGTTGAATATTGCCTGCTGTGCCTTGGTTTTTATAATAGCCAGTAGTATCCGCCGTTCCTTTAAAGGTTGCAGTAACGACAGATGTACCAACAGGGCAATTAGTTAAATTCAATGAAACCGGATGCCATTCAGAGGCAGAGCCAGCAGAAATCAAATTGAAGGTATACAAATCACCTAGGTCAACATTCGCTGTGGTCGTCGCAACTGTACAAGGCTTTGCCACTACACTGCCATTTACAGTTACCGTGACATCCGCCGCATAAGTTGAAGTTATCTGAACAGATAACAAGCCCACTATCAGCGCCGTGATCTTCTTCCAGTTGTTATCAATCATGGCATCCTCTATCTACTGAAATTCAAGCGTAAAAGTTGCTGTCGCTCGCACGTGCCCTGCAACAATAGGCAGCTTAGAAGCCATCAATCGTGCGTAAAAATGCAAAGTATTACCTCGGCCTGCAACCAATGGTGTCCACATGATATTGCTACTATTAGCATTGAGTACCAATGGCGTTCGGTTCCCATCTAAAATTTGTATACCTGCTCCAGAAGCGTTAGAACTGCCAGGATCTAACGCCAATAATGACGTATTGTTTGCATCTGCAATGCCCACAAAGCCAACTTTGACCGCTATCACTGACGCACCACAAGGAGTAAGCTCAATCTGAAATGGCACAACGGGCGTCACCTCACCAACCGCATACAATTGCCTAACGGCATTATTTAGCAAATCAACCACTTGGTTCTGAGATCCCGGAGCAACTGCACACGTATTGTCTTTGACATTCCCTTTAATATTGATCGTGCTATCCGCTGCATAAGCCATCACAGAAAACATCATCGATGTCAGCAGCGTTGCAGAAAAAATCTTTAATTTATCAAACACTTTTTACTCCTTAGAGGCATTCTGCACGGTACTTACTGAGTATTTCCTGCTGGCTTTGCTCTGGTAATGTGTAGCTGACTTGGCATTGTGCGTCTGGGCTATCCCCCCAGCGAGCAATCAATTGCCCTGAAAGTGGCAACCCTGTTAAATAAACCTGCCCATCATCAGCAACAATGCTGCCACCGTTATTGCTTTTTAGTGTCACCACTGCACCAAATGGTACTGGCTTACCATTTCTCATCAATGTCATTAACACTTTCACACCCACTTTAGGATGGAAGTCAGCTCGCACTATTGCACCTCGAGTCGGGATAACACTGACGACAGGGTCTTCAAGATCGACATTATTCGCTAGTGTATTGGTATCAAGAGCAACACGGTTTTCGCGGTAATCAGAGGCATATGGCAAGACCGCATAACCACGCCAATCCGTAGTTACACCCGTTTGATTCTCAACCTTGACATTCCCAGCGCCTGGCGCTTTGATTAAAACTACCGTCTCGTTCATAGGTTGACTTAACGTTACCCCATTCGCATGCGCTAAGATCCCGCCACTTAAGCCGTAGTACATCTGACGCAAATCATTGGTGTAACTGTATCCCACATTAGCGTTACCATAGGTGCCACGATAGTTAAGTGAGGTGTAACCCGTTGCCGATGAATTGCCTTGTCCACCACCTGCATAACCTGTTTGCACGCTATAACTTAAGTTATTGTCATCCAATAACGTTCCATAGATACCTGCGGTATTAGTGACTCGACCTTTCAAATCATGAGAAGCGTTATAGCTGGCGCTGGCATTGCGCCAAATAGATTGACTATCCGAACGCATCCAATTGCTGAATGGAATATTCACGTTCAATGCCAACATTTGGTCGTTTGCATCCTGCCAAGAGTTTTTCGATAAGCTATAACTCAATCCCCAATTGATCCCTTCGATCAGCGTGTTGATGCCAACCTGTAACTGCTTATCTGATTTATTGGTATTCCAATAGGTTTCATGGCTACCCGTAACGTATAACGTTGATTGCTCACCTAGCTGTTGAGTCAAACTTAATTGAATTTTTTCACGTTTGTTATACGTTAAGTTGTAGTAATCGGTGAATTTTGGCGTGACCTGTATAACACCATCTTGCGTCGCAAGGTTATAGCCATCCATTCGCTTATAAGTGGTGTCAGCAAATGAGTAGTAACCCTTTGTTGAATAACGGTAACCCGCTAACTGTATAATGGTTCCCGTCTCATTCAGCGACTTGTTATATAAGAAGCGAATAGATTGCCCCTGATGGGTACTATCATCGGGTAGTTTGGCATTAGCTTGTGTAATATCAACGGATAATGCTCCAAATACACCAATGTTTTTACCAATACCGGCATTGAAAGATTGATAACGATTTGCCAGCTGCGTTCCACCATATAGCGTCCAACCATATGATAAACCATGCATTATAGTACTTTGAATGAATGATGGTTTCTCTTGCTGACCGTTCCCTGAACGATAATCGCCTACCGTGACCGCATATTTGGTATGCCCTTCACGTTGCAGTAAAGGCACCGAGGAATAAGGCACAGTGAAGCTTTGTATTGAACCATCTGCTTCTGTAATGGTAACTTGGAGATCACCACTGTTCCCTGCCGCATATAAATCATTAATAACAAACGGCCCTGGCGGAAAAGTATTACGGTAAATTTCATAGCCATTTTGTTTAATTGAAACGTCAGCGGTACCTCGCGCAACACCACGGATCACCGGTGCAAAGCCTTTTTCGCTTTCCGGTAACATATTATCGTCTGACGCTAATTGGATACCACGGAAATTAAAACTATCGAAAATATCACTCGCCGTATAGCTATCACCCACGGTTAAACGTGAGCGAAGTTCATTGATACCACGCTCTAAATAAGTATTGATATGTTCCCAACGCGTTTCACTATTAGCACTACCGCTACTGTGGCTCCACGTGGAATTATCACGCAAACGCCATGGCCCGAGGTTTAATCCACTCTGTAAATTCAGATAGGTATAGCTGCTATGCTTTCCATTTTGATTACGTGCGCGGCTTCCTGTAAGGCTATAATTTAAAATACCTGCGGTAATACCTGAATCCCAATATTCAGGAGCAATAAAATCTCGTGCTCTATCATTCATATACACTTGGGGTACTGTGATATATAAACGCTGTAAGCCAACATCAAATTTTGATGTCGAATCAGTAATCAGTGTCTGTAAAGGTTGGCAAGTGTCCTTAGGGATCTTCTCAACATCAGGAATTGCCAACGTTTTAACACCCATTTTGGCTAAATCACTCAGCGTTAAGCATGGCGACAATTCTTTGCTATTTTTATTGGTTGTAAAACGGACATCTCGAGTCGATAAATAACCATCATTAAGATAGACGTCAACGCGATAGGTACCTTCAGGAACTTCTTGACCTTGTTCAAAAGCAGATAAATCAGCAACAGCAGATGGATCATCAGCCAAAAAACGTGGGTTAAAGTATAATTCTGCCGTAGCCCAATTTGGGTATAAGCAGACACCAATAAAGAATGCCAATGGAATTAAGGGAAAACGGCGCTCAGATTGATTGCCAAAAAATGTTTTCTTCCGCAAAATTAGTGGCTCTTTTTCAGATGCCAGATGTAACATGTTCCCTCCGACCCGATCTGCTAAATCGCTCAGTAAGTTATTTAATTCAAAATGATGGTTAGCTCTTTTTTATAAATAAGAAGCCAGCCGTTACTGAGTACGCCCCGTCATTTTTGGGGTTAATGCACCGTAATCATTGATGGTTTGGAAGGAAATACCGCCACTTGCATTCACCGGGGCGTTCACTGATGCTTCACCGAATGGTGGCACGAGCACATTTTCTAGCTTCACCGAGCCAAGTTTCAGCTCTGTTACCGTGGCAAAATACGGTGTTGGGTTAATCACAATCAATGAGCTTGCTTGTCGTTTAAAACGTAATTCTTCAGCAACTTTGTCTGGTGCAATCGCCAAACCAGTAGGGCGATAATAGAGTTTGATACGGCTGATAATGGCTAATTGCAGCGTATTTTCATTTTGCTTTGACTTATCCATCGCAGGTATTGCTTTAACATTTAACCAAAACAGAGTTTCTCTATCTTTAGGCAATTGGTTATTAGTCGCATCAATAATCCGTAAAGTATTTTCTTTTTTACCTTGCATAGAAAACAGCGGAGGTGTGATAGCAAACTGGTTGTCTTTCTGGCCGTCAGCGTTTTCCACCCATGATTGGATAAGAAAAACCCCTTTTTCGTCATTATTAGTCACGGCAAGTTGAACCTGTTTTTGCTCCGCGGGATAAATAACCCGCGTTGCACCGAGTGCAACACCTGCATATACCTGAGTCGATATACCTGAACAGAGTAATATAAATAACGCAGTAATTAGCTTACGAGTAGTTCCTGTTTTCATGTTTACCTCTGTCCTTCTTTTACTAAAAACATTAAAAATATGCGCAAACATCTTTTTGATATTTTTATTCATAAGTGAGCGAAAACAGCGCTTGAGCATCCGCTTTTCCGCCTGTAATTTGATAGCTAGTCGCACGATACTTAGCGACAAAATGTAAAGTCATATCACCGTTACTGACGCGCTCTATTTTTCGTGGTGAACTATTTATTGGGATCAAGGTATTTTTTGAGTCAAAAATAGCTAGCCCCACACCGGTTGCCGTGTTAGGTCCATTACCAATCGCAAAGATCGCTGGGTTTTTATCGTTAGCAATACCCGAAAAAGTGATTGAGACATATTCGCTAGCAGCAGCACTACACTCGCGGAGATGAATATCAAAGATCACGGGGTCGGTATCTTGACCAGGTGCATTAAGCATATTGGTTCGCAACTGCCCCATATTCACCGTCAAACTTCGATCTGAAGTTTCAACACTGCAAGCTTCAGCAATCAGTTCCCCTTGAAAGCGCATTCCTCCGCCAGGAAGTTGGACTTGCCACTTATTTCCAGCTTCCATAAGCGGAGAAACCAAAAGTAGTAGAGCAAGTATCAGCCCTCTCATGAGCTTTCACCTTTTTAGTTTTGTTGATAAAAAGCCTTCCTTGGCCTATTAGGTTTTTAACCTTTCATCCATCGCGCAATAATTACTCGTACTGAACCGCAAATGTTGCATCGGCGTTCGCAATACCTGCTGTTGTTGCACCTAATGCATAGTAACGAGCTTGGAATGGTAAAACGTTGTTACCGTCAGTCAGGGTGATAGCGCTTCCAAATGTTGCACCATCAAGACCTAGAGGTACGCTTTTAGAATCTAAAATTTGGATACCAACATTAGTCGCAGAACCAGCAGCGGAGCCAGCAACAGCCAGAACAGTTGGGTTAGCGGCATTTGCTGCTACGCCTTTAAACGCCACTTTTGCAGAAGTCGCAACAGTCGTATCACAATCATTCAATTTAATGCTGAAATTAACTGGGGAACTAGTATCGCCTGCTTGTGCTAGCTTAGCAGTACGAAATTGACCAAGAGGTACAGTTTGTTCTACTGAGTTAGCATCAACAGCACATGCTGCGTTCACCAACTCACCTTTAAAATGTACAGTACCGCCATTAACTGTTGTGGTTGCAGCAAATGCAGCCACTGAACTTAAAGACAGAGCTGAAACAACAACAAGTGCTAGTGATTTAACTTTCATAAAAATTCCTTATGTTTATTTATTGCAAAATTTTGACAATATAGAGGAGGGTTAATACCATTAAAATAAAGACACAGTTAAAATGATCGAATTTAATTAAATTACAAAAATGTAATTCAATTAAATTTAAATATCTGTCTATGCCTTATTACTCTCTGCGCATGTTTTTATATTCGTCAGAATCGACGAAACGCTTGATCTTTTCGAAAAATACTTCGATATCTGAACCATCCATTTCAAGAGCATTAAAAAGTATGATAAGCTTATCGAATGTTATATTATTAATCCCATTTTCATAACGAGATATTTGTTGCTGACTTACATTAATTCTTTTAGCTAACTCGCTTCCTGTTAATCCGGTTCTTCTACGATAAGACTTCAACATCTTTCCAATATTATTGGACAACGGATCATTTTCTCGCATTCTAAACCTCTCGAATCATTATTAACTGATTCATTGCATGTGTTGTTTATAAGCACAATATTCGTCAACTCGTATTAAGGTATAGAATCATGTTTCGAGTTAGAAATTGTTTTTCTCGATCAAAAAGTCTTAATTTGATAGATAATATCTATCATCTTTATGATTTTGATCGGTTTTTTCGATCAACACATGAAGAGCGTAAAAAAAAACATCTTATTAATTAATAATCTAACTAAAGTTAAATTTTTTTAAAAATAAAAAAGAATATTTAATTAAATAATGTGATAAAATAAATTACATGCAATGCATGTAATTCAGAAACAATAATTTACAATAAACAATTAAAATAGATATGAGTTAAAAAAATAAAAAAAACCATAAAATTCCAATTAAAAATTATAATAAAAAGATAAAAGAAAAATAATTGAAATTTTATTTCTATGAGACTATCAAAAATCACCAACCAAATCTAAAATACCAAATAAATATAAAATAAAATACTAATATATGTAAATAGTCGATGAAACCAATTAATTCCCGACGTTATTTAAAATCACAAAAATTAAATATCTCATTTCACTGAATAATTATCACTTCATTTATTTAATCACGGCGTGATTATTTCAAGCTGTAATTTTAACTCTAATTACAAAATACTAAAAATAAACAGATACATAAGAAACACAAATGAGTATTTAAAGATTCAGTACTACACATTGCTATAATTAATTTCATCGTGTGAATTCGCATTCTATTCTTCCCCTACAAGAAAAATAAAATTCCTAAAATCACGCAAAAAAAAGACTGAAACCTCACTATAAATCACTTATTAATCAAGTAAGTATAGATACTTATTTTAACTGTGGTGATTCTTAATTCTAACTGAAGTATTGAGGTAAATTTTAGAAGGGATAGAGTAGAGAGTTACCATAAATGCCAGTAACTCTCTATTATTACGGTTTACTTATAATGTTGCTGGATTTTTTGTGAGGTAGCAAAACCACGTTTCGCTTCTTTCTCAGCGATCTCAACGGATAAACCAATATAAGCCCGAGGATCTAACATCTCTTTGATTTCATCATTACTAAATGCCGCTGAAATGATCTCATTCTTTGTTAAGTTAGTATAAAAATCCTCACCATCAGCAGCGGTTTTAATCGCTTCGTCATAGAGAAGTGAGTGAGCTTTATCCTTACCTAATTTCTCGGCCATTTTCATCATAACGTACTCAGTATTATCTAAACCTTTATTTCTTAGGACGTTATGCAGCATTCTGTCTTCATGAGGCACAATAGTTCTAGACAGCTCCTCAGTTCTCAACAAGATCTCTGTAGTGAGTTCTAATGCTTCCTCAATCAAGCCATCAAACAGCATGTATGAGCTGCTATCTCCCTCATAGGGTCTTACCGCAGAGTACATACCAACACTTGGCAAGGAATATAATTTCTGTGAGTTAGCAATAATTCCTTTGGCCAATTTAGGGTTAATTTTATGCGGCATAGTACTGCTACCCACGGTGCCTTTCGTAAAGCCTTCCGACACCTCCGCAATTTCTTCCAATGTTGTACTATAAACTTCTTCGCCAATTTTATGACAGATATTCGCCATTAGCGCTAAGTTAGCCATGTACTCTAATTTATGTGTGCTCAAGTTTCTTGATGGTACTTCCATCGCTTCCATACCCACTAACTCAGCGACCCTTTTTTGTACCTTCAAGCCAACGCCTGGCATGGAGTTAAATGCACCAACAGCACCACCCATCATGATAGTAAATACACGCTTTTCACACTCTTGCATACGCTGATAGCAGTCAATGAAGTCACTGATCCAGACAGAAACCTTATACCCATAGGTAATTGGGATTGCATGGCGACCATGCGTCCTTCCTGGCATTACCATCGATTTGGTTTTCAATGCTAAATTGGATAAGTTCTCAATGATCTCACCTAGCAGCAACATAAACTTATGATGTACTGTCTTCATCATATACAGCTGTGAGCTTTGCTGTATATTCTGCGTGGTAATTCCATAATGAATATATTTACCACTCTCTTCAGAACAAGCATTCACCAGTACTTTTAAAAACGGTACAAAGCCATGACCGATTTTTTGATAAATACGGTTCATTTCTTCAAAATCAATATTCTCGATGACAGCTTTTTCTTTAATTTCATCCGCTGCTGATTGAGGAATAAAACCAAGTTCGGCCTGAGCCTGAGCTAACATTGATTCAAACATTAGCCAAGTTGAATATTTGGCTTCATTCGATAACAGGTCTTTTATTCCACGGTCATCAATAGTTTTACTTTTAGAATCGTATAACGCTCTCATTTTGTATCCCTTCTTTATTTCTTCATTGCTTCATCAACAGCATTACGCACAAACTCAACTTTTGGCCCATAGACAACATGGACATGGTTTGCCGATGGGAAGAAGAATGCAGTACAGCCAGATTCCAACATTAAATCTTTATCAATTTGATTCACTTCTGAGACATCAATACGCATGCGGGTAATACAGTTATCGACGTTACGAATATTTTGTTTGCCACCTAATGCCTTGATCAGGATTTCTGCAATCTCACCGTAACGTTTTTCTTTAATTAAGGTATTTTTCAAATTACTTGATTCTTCTCTGCCCGGTGTTTTGATATCAAATTTGATGATCGCCCAGTAGAAGATAAAGTAAGTGACAACAGCTAAGCAGCTTCCGATAATGACTAAGAAGATCCAGTTCGTATGTTCATACAGTAAGCCAAAGATAGTAAAGTCAAATACTGTTCCTCGGATATAGCCGATTGCAACGCCTGCTAAAGAAAGTAGAACTGCACCAATACCAACAATGATTGCATAAACTAAATATAAAAGAGGTGCGATAAAGACAAAGGTAAACTCTAACGGTTCCGTCACGTTACCTAACATAGCGGTTAAGACCATGGTAACTAACATCGATTTAACTTCAGCACGGTTCTCTTTTTTAGATGTTTTATAAATGGCTAATGCAATAGCAGGGAATAAGAACAAAGTCACTAACATCTGCTGTTGCGCCATAAAGCGTGTCAGACTTGGCATCATTGCCCAGTATTCACTGTTTGGCCCTTGCTTAAAGAGTACTTCTGTCATGGCAGGAACAACACCAACAAAAGTCTGTCCATCAATAACGTAAGAACCACCCGCTTCTGTAAATCTAAATAAAACGTTCCAGACGTGGTGTAAGCCAAATGGAATAAATAAGCGTTCACCACCCGCGGTAAAGAATGGTCCGACAGGGCTGAGGATCACAGCGGATAGTTTCATCAAACCAAGAACTAAAATTTCCCAGATGAAAGGTAAAACCGCGCCCACTGCGATCATTAAACCAATCATAATAATCGATACTGATTTTTTACCTGAGAAGAAGGCAAATGCAGTCGGTAACTCAAGGTTATAGAATTTATCGGTGGCCCATGCAGCGATTAACCCTGTAATTATCCCGCCTGCGGCGCTGATATTCATGGTTTGTATGCCTAACACCTTTATTTGCCCAACCTGAGTCATAATAGCAGGATCAGCAAGTTTACCTGTTAGTACTAGCCAGACATTAATGGTGATGATTAATGTTAGGTAGCCGACGACGGAGGCAAAAACCGCAATACCTTTATCTTTTAAGCTCATGCCATAAGCCACCCCCATTGCGAAAAGGAGCGGGATATTGTCAAAAATAACACCGGCGATTGAACGGATACTAACTAATAACGCATTAACAGTTTCATTCCCCAGAAAAGGAAACCGAGCTATCATGTAGCTTTGAACTAAAGCACCGCTGATACCCAGTATCATACCAATGGGCGCCAAAACACCGATTGGAAGAAGTAAAGTCCTTCCAAAACGTTGAATTGATTCACCAAACTTTTTTTTGGCCATATTTTTTTCCTTATGACTTCGAATATAAAATATATTCTAAATAATTCGAGGTGCAGTTAAGCCACAAACGAGCAAATCGTTATAAACTTAAAAAACGCTGCAACTTGAAGTATGACGAGTATAAAAGGGATACTAGCACCGGAGATCGAGTAAAATAAATGATATTGCGGTTTTAAATATTATCTTAGGTCATTAATTATGACCTAGGTCATTTTATTTTCGGCAATGTGAAAGAAATGTATTTTAAATAGCATAGAGGTAATATCGTAGCTGCCGCTAAATAATGGCTTAGTTTATTTCAGTTAAGTAACAATACATAGGCGACGGCTTTAGCTGAAAAATTTTTAATTTAACTTTATTTATATTCCAGCAATTTGAGATATCGATAAGTAATAACTCGGCATAGTCACCATACCTTAACAACTAGATAATTTTAAAGTAAATACTCCAATTCATTGATCAATAAATCAACTAAAATAAAAAAGCCAGTTCTGGACTTGGTATCATCGGTCTTAGTATCATAACTATCTGAAAAACAAAATAGAGTATTGTCAGCGTAGCTCGTCAGCTCATTGGTATGAAATGCAGTCATACTAATGATATTTGCCTCTTTTAACTGCACAATTTTTGCTGTTTCAATGATTTTTTTTGTCCCACCAGACAGAGAAATAAAAATCACAGTATCGTCCTTGGTGACTAAGCGTGTGAACGAATCAGATAGGTTGTAATCATTAATAAAAAAACAATGAAGCCCCAGTGCAAACAGCATATGCTCAAGATAAAAACCTACCGCTTTACTCGTTCCTCTAGCAACAATAAAAATATTTCTGGAGTGGCGTAATGTTTTGGCGCAATTAGCAATTTGCTCTTCATTGATCAATGTGAAGCTTTTATTAATGTTTCTTTCTAGTTGTTTTTTATAAGATGACGGATTGATTTTTTCTGTTTTATTTTTGCTGAGAATATAATTATTAATTTGAAATTTTAGCTCTTTAAAACCACTAAACCCTAATTTTTGCGATAAGTTAATGATCACCGTTTTCGAGACAAAGGTTTTAGCGACTAATTCATTAATATTTAAATAAGGGATATCAGTAATATTATCGGTAAGATATTTTAATACTTTTTTTTCGCTAATTGTTAAGTTATCGTAATTTTTTAAAAATTCCAACATACCTTACCGCCCTATTCAGTATAAAAACAGCATCAAAAACCGGTCACTTAATCAACTTTACCGTTTCATCAATATCTATTTCATCTTCTGAGAAGACAAGCGTTGTGCCATGTAACGTGGTGATAGCCAATTTTTTCAATGATCGCATATCGCCAGGTTTAATATCTGATTTTGGCCTGATACTATTCATTAACGCGCCCACCGACAATACGGTGTTTTCTTTATTAATCCCTGTATCAGCCGGGACTTCTTCACTAAAGACTACATATGACTTGATGGATGTCAGCTTAATACGCTCACCAGCAATATAGATGTATTTGCTTTCAGGTATCACTTTAACCGCATAAGCCGATAACCCTTTATTATTTGTGGTTGGCTCAAAGGTGACCGCTGCATTTTTCTTAATCAGATCAGGATTGGCGACCTTAATCACATGAAAATAGCGGTTATCGCCGTTCTCATCTTTGATAAACCCAAAACCTTTATCTTCAAACCACGTTGTGATTGTTCCATTCATCGCCATTACCAGCCTATTCAATTATTTCATTACTGCCTAGAGTATAACAAACTATGCCTTTAATTTAGCTTGTTGCCTAGAAATTAGTTATTATCCATTCTTACATTTCGACTAGGCCGTAAAATGTCCACAATCATCGATACCTTTATTGCCCCACAATGTGATGCTGAAATAGAGCTACTCTATCAAGACGATCATCTTGTACTAATAAATAAACCCAGTGGACTGCTCAGTCTTTCAGGAAAAAATCCGCTCAATTTAGATTCTGTGCATTACCGGCTGGTAAAGCTCTTCCCTGATTGTACTCTCGTTCATCGTTTAGATTTTGGCACGTCAGGGTTAATGGTGGTTGCTCGAAATAAAGCAATCAATGCCGCGCTTAGCCGACAATTTAGCCAACGTACAGTCACAAAAGTGTACCACGCTCTACTTTGTGGACATCTAAATACTGACGAAGGCATCATAGATGCAGCGATTGCCAAAGATCCCACCCTATTTCCATTGATGTCAATCTGTCCTATCAATGGCAAAGCAGCTCGCTCACACTATCGAGTGATCGAACGCAGTTACTATCAATTGGAAAACGGCAAACTAGTGCCTGTGACTCGTGTACAGCTAACGCCAGAAACAGGGCGGACACATCAATTGCGTATTCATAGTCAACTACTGGGTCACCCTATTTTAGGCTGTGACCTATATGGAGGAACCCAGCAACTGCCTGCGGGAAGTTCATTGCGGTTGATGCTACATGCTAGTGAATTGCATTTTGTTCATCCAATTAGCCAAAAAGAGATCAAAGCGCATCATGCCAGCCCATTTTGAACGGTAAAGCCACTACCACATCAAATCATCCGGTATTTTGAAGTCTGCATATGGATCATCTTCATCTTGCTCTTCCTGACTCAGAGCACTATGCAATACAATACTATCAGCATCCCGCTGAGCGATTTTATCCGCTACGCTTGCGGGGATCACGGCATACTCACTGACCCCATTATTATCAACAGATAAACGTGCGATAGCTAAGCGCCCATTAACCAATTGAGCATGGGTTTGTTTATCGACCTCAATGTTTTTAATCACATTATTATCGGTAAAATTAAAACTAATATCGCCCTTTAGCAGGTTAATTCGATTCATCTCAATCAGCTGCTTTACCTGAGCTTTATACTCTTTAGATAACGCAGCTTGCTTTTGTTGCTCGCTAAGCTGCTTATCACGCTCAACTTGGGCTTTTTTGTTTTCCGCTACTGCTTCTCGTGCTTCACGCGCCTGAACTCGTGATTTTTTTGCTGTTCTTTGGACTTTTGCCATCTTTTTGCTGGTCACAAGTCCCGCTTTTAACATCTGCTCTTGTAAGGTAAGTTTTGCCATTTTGGTTTATAAGTCCATTGAACAATAGTGAGGCTAGGCCTGTTATAGATAAACTTTACCATGTTGTCGAGCACGATCAATCAGAGACTGAAAGTTGATGTTATTGGACATAAGTTTTCATACTGTATTGATGAACATTTAAGTCATTAATAGGAGAGATAATGGCAAAACCGAGTAAAAGGACTTAATTCACTCACTCTACCTGAGTGAGTGAATTTTAATATTTCTATCGTACTTTTTTGATAAGAGTTACTGATCCTTTGGACATGCAATTAATTGACTAATACTCTTAAAATAGCACTTCCTCGAAAACTCCCTTCAACAGGATTATTGACATCATTAGGATGAAAAGTCGATGTTATTCCTAGTGTGCGAGTAGTACCTGCATTGATTTTAAAAGTACCGTTATAAGCATTACCGTTATATTTTAATTCACAGGTTCCACCATTACCGCACCTTGTATAATTTTGAGTTTTACCTGAAACCTGTGAGCTCCCTATCAAAGAAACCGATACTGAAGCATCGTAATCACAAGATAACTGATAATTATAAGGTGAGGTAACATTATTAATAGATGAATCCGGTGTCATATTGCCATGAGATAAATTAATTGTTCGGTTTACTATATTACATTTACTGGTGATCTGAACGGGCACATTAATATAATTATTCATATAGTTGCTCATCACATTACCGAACTGGCGAAAACCGTCCCAGGCATTACTTGTGCTTGAACCTTTATTTTCTTCATATGCCCAAGCAAAAGGAATACGCAAGTTATATCGACCTGGATAAGCGTTTGCCCTAGCAACAGTTACATTTAATGTCATTGAACGGTCTAGAGTAATTGTACCCGACCCTAAATTCCATCTGAATCCAACATCCCAACAAGTATTAGGTTCTTGTTGTCCATAATAATTTGGCCCAACGAAAACTTGATTAGTATTGTTATTCGTCTCTGCTAAGCTCCAAGAAATATTGGATAAGTAATATCTTAATCCTGATGCATCATTTTGCCAAACGTTTGCCTGTGGGAATCTTATCCAATAACGATAATTCCCTTGTGCTGCCGCGGTTCCAGGTGGTATAGGATTAGGATTACAAAACGAAGAGACGACCAACCAACTTCTAACTAGTGGTATAGTCACTCTAACTAAACTACCTGCATTAGAGTCTGTAACATCCAATGAGGAAGAAGTGGCAGATGCAAATCCACCACTGGATGGAATATGAAGGAAATTTTGCTGCCACGATACATTTTGCGCATATGAATTAGTTACAGAAAATAAAACTAATCCAACTAGAATTTTATTCATTTAATGCCTCATTTTTTAGGATTAAATTAATCTCAGAGACCAAAGCTAATAATTGGTAATATCTTAGGTTTAATTATAAACAATGCTTAATGAAGCTGTGGCTGTAAAATTTCCAGCAGCTAAATCAGCAGTTCCCGTTTTATAAGGAACCGCTGTGATCGTAAATTGGCTATTAGCCTGTCCCGTATTCGTCAATCCTTTAGTGATTGCATACCCTCTTGCAGCAGAGCCATTTAAACGTAATGGTTGATTGGCATCAACATTATTGCCCTGATATAACGCAATACCAAATCGACTGTAATTAGCACTCGTCGTTGAAACTCTCAAAACATTATCAGGTGCTCCAGTTAATTGATTGCCCGTCACCTTAACATAAGGTGTTCCTTTGAAATATGTGCATGTAACAGGAATATTTTTTGTGATAGCATTTGCTTGACCATCAACGCCATAAGTCATTATTTGATTAAATGAAAACTGTATAGGAGAGTTATTGTTAATCGTACAAGGTGGAATATAAATTGTACCTGTTATATTAATATTCATATCAACTGCGCCTGCGGTGCCACATAATAGATATGAAAAAAAAATCATCTTGAAATATTTATATCTATTCATAAGAAACCTCAAACTCCACAGTTGCATTATACATTCCAGGAACAACACTTTTATTTGCTATTGCAGTTGGACTTGCCTGAACAAAGGCATTAAATGTTAGTAACATTGTTCCATCATTAAGTTGGGTTCCTTTTCCACCATTATGATTTTGTCCTAAAGTAATACGCTGACTTCCATCAATATCCACAAAACCAATAGCTAGCTTCCCTTTGTTAGCCCCTGATGAAAGTGAAAGATACTTTTGCTGTTCAGCCCCCATCGCAGATTCAGTTTGCCCATTAAATTTTATTTTTACTGACTTCCATAACGACTTTGCATCACATTGAATAAGTTTAATTGTGAATTTTTCTGTTGGGCGAATAGCTGGAAATTGCCAATAGTCCCTTGGTGAACTATTAAGAAATACAATATTTTGATTTAAGCTAGATTGATCGATCCTGCATGGAGTATCAACTAAAGTACCATCAAAATTCATTGTAGTTGCAGAATTTGCAATAGGTAAAAAAATAATACTAAAAAATAATACTATATTTCTCAATTTCACACACAAAAAAATACCCATATAATTTACCTTGAACTAATTATACTGTAATTTAAGTTTTAATATATGACCTTTACCATCAATAATTTTTCTTTTCTGCTCATCTGATATGATATAATTAATAACGCTATAATTTTGATAATGCTTAGCTCTATTTTCTTTGAGATTAACAATTTCATTCCCATCAGAAAAAGATAGTGAGCTAGTAAACATTTTTTTATCTATAGCTCTCTCCATTTGTTTTTTATTAGCATATAGTTGACATCGATTAATGATAATATCAATATTTTTTATATAAATTTCCTTTATATCTATCTCATCAGAAATCAGACGACAAGGAGACATTACAAAAAGACCTTTTATATATATAATGCCTTTTTGTTCTTTTTCATTTTGATTATTAAAGTTCAATTTTGATTCATTAACATTAAAAAAATAAGTATCTTTAGCGATAGGATCCGCTAAGCTAAATTGAGAAATAAAAAGGCCATTAACATAAAGTATCAACATAAAAAGAATATTATTATTTTTCACCTTTTCATCTCCAAAATAATTATTTTTTCTCAGCAACACAACGGTCTACTTGACATTTAAATTTAATTGTTGGTCTTCCACCATAATCATTAATATATGATAAATATGGTGTTGAATATACTTTAGACTTAATTGTTATTGATGATTTAGGTGCAATCATTACTGAATCAAAATCAGAATCAATCGCTTCATTCTCTGTACCACCTATTCCGAATAGTGTTATATAATAAGGCGTTGGATTGTCTATTTTATAGCCATTAGTGACTTTATTCAGAATAAGCTGATCCTGCCAAACTGCATTGGGTTCTCTTAAAATTTCTTTTGGTCTATAAAATAATTTTATTTTTGTATGCAATGCAATCTGTAATACATTATTATCTTCACTTTTAGGGGGAACTTCCCTAACATTAAAATAAAATAAGGTTTCTCTATCGTTAGGTAGTTGATCAATATCTGGAGTAGTAGATATTTTAATCAGACCTTTATCACCAGGATCGAGTCTCTGAACTAGTGGCGTTGCAATTAATGGTCCTGTTTCAATTTTTTCATCTTTATCATTTTCAATCCATGTTTGAGCTAAATATGGCAATTGCTTATTATCATTATTAATATTGATAACTAGAGCATTCGCCCCTCCTTCATATATTGCTCTTGTTCTATCTAAAGAAATTGCTGCATACGAATTTGTTGTAATAACCAATCCGAATAATAAAAATACTATTTTTTTCATTTTAAAACCTTTTGATTTAGTGAATTGCTTTTATTTACTGTTCACACAATAACAACATCTTATTTCTTGGTTCAATGTGATTTGGGATCTTAGTTACACACTTCTGTTTAGCGCCCCAAGAAACATTAATTTCTTCATTTGGGCTAATCCCTGTTAACCAAGCAAATCCATTATCACTTATAATACCTAGCTCTCTTCCTTTCATATTACTAATTACAGAGCCAAATGGTGGATAGGTATTATCTTTTAAACGAATAATCGCAAATGCTTTATCCCCTTTTAAGACTTCAAATTTTCTATAACCAATTGCACCTTCAGTTAATGATGACTCCACGATAGCTTGAGTTGCTTCTATATTATTAGGAAGTTTCGTCAAGTCGATAGATGTTTCATTACGGTAGTAACTATTGATATCCGTAACTACTCCAAGTCCCCTATTATTTGTCGTTACCCGTCCACCATCAACAGGTACTCCAGCAACCCCTTCAGTATCAACCATTAGACGAGTACCACC
Source organism: Providencia manganoxydans (assembly GCF_016618195.1). NCBI lineage: Bacteria > Pseudomonadati > Pseudomonadota > Gammaproteobacteria > Enterobacterales > Morganellaceae > Providencia > Providencia manganoxydans. The sequence continues at coordinate 160,139 of NZ_CP067099.1, read as the reverse complement.
ATTGAATCCTCCTGAGTGAAGTGCTGCTCCTTTAGAGGTCACAGTTAACCCTCCATTCGCAGAAAAACCAAATGATGATGTATTTTTGTCTGAAATAGTGGCATTCGCATTTACATTCGCAATTGGTGTATAGCGCCCATAAAACCCAGAAAAACTTGAGCTACTGTCCATATTTCCACCATGCGTGGTTGCTATATTTAAATTATAATTGGCTAAATTATCATCTGTCGTATTAAAATATCCGATATTATGAGTATAAATACTTGAGTTTTTAGAACCATCATAATTTATATACCCTTTGTTACTTTCTAATGGAATACTCACTCTTGCAAAAAATACATCATTATCTTTTCCATAAAATTTGGAGCGAGATGCTGATAAATTTAGTGAAATATTCTTAATACCTAAGATAGTCATGTATTTATTTATATTAATAGAGTAATAATCTGAATCACTCTGTTCCCAATATGTTTGATGATTATATTGTAAACCAATCGTTGTATTATATTCAGAAAGACCTTTATTAAAGGATATTGTATAGAGTTCTTTTTCTTTCCCTGTGAAATCACTTCGATAACGGGCATCCAGATAATTTTGCATGGTCATATAATTACGTTCGCTAAACCTATATCCAGCAAAAGTCACATCAGCATCATAATTGTCAAATCGTTTAGAATAACTTAAACGCCAAGATTTACCCTGCATGGAGCCACGATCATTTAATTTTGCATAAGATTGCGTAATATCAGCAGAAAGTGCACCTAAAGCAAATAGATCTCGTCCAACTCCAATTGCTAAGCTATTAAAATTACCAGCAAGAATAGTACCACCATAGACTGTCCATGCATTACTCAAGCCTACTGCTGCTTCAGTGCTAGCAAATATTGGTCCTTCAGTATTGTGTAATTTATCTCTAGAACGTCCAGATACCAGCTTATAACGAACTTGACCTGGCCTAGTTAAATAAGGCACATAAGCGGTATCAATTTGAAATTGATTGGTTTTGCCATTTTGCTCAATAATTTCAACATCTAATTTACCTCGTACCGAACTATCTAAATCTTGAATAGCAAATGGGCCCGCTGGAACAGTTGAATCATAAAGGATCCGTCCTTGATGTTTTACCACAACCCTTGCGTTAGTTTCTGCTATTCCAGTTATTTGTGGTGCATACCCTCTGAGTTGTGGGGACAACATCCTATCATCACTTTCTAAGCTAATACCGGTATAACGCCAAGAATTAAAAATATTAGAGTTTATGAAATTTTCACCCACTGTCAGATTGGATTTTAAACTCCTAATAGCTCGATAAGCATACACTCGAGTAAAATCTAATAAGTTTTTATTATTTTCATCATTACCAGAGGTTCGAGTATAACTTCCTTGGTAGTCAGAGCGTACACGCCAGCTACCAAGGTTATAACCAACAGTTCCATTATAAAAGATATTCTGTGTATTTCTTCCTTCATGAGGAATCGCGACATTTGCATTAATATTATAATCTAAAAGTGCTCCTGTAATACCATCATCCCAACGAGATGGAGGCAACCAAGTCGAACTAATATACTCAAGCCAAATTTGAGGTATTTTTATTACTAGAGTACTTTCGTTTAGCTTTGGAACTATTTCTGTTCCTTTTAAGCTTAATAGATCAATACATTGTCCATTATTCCACGTTGATAGTCCTTCTTTTACTTTTTCTTTTAACCCTAATATAGAGACAATATCATCAGTGATACATGCTTGAGGCAATAGAACTTTCTTGTTATCAAACCCTTTATTTTCTTTTTCTAAAAACTCTATCGTATATGTAGATGAGCCTATTCCTTGTCCATTCAGTTCTAAATTGAGTTGATATTTACCAGGTAAAATATATCCTGACTCACTAAACCTATTAAAATCAATATTATCTTTAGCCTTAGAGTCAACAACATCTAAGTTAAATTCTATCGAAAATCCATTCTGGGAATAAATTATAAATAATATAGTTGCCAAAATGCTTTTAGATTTTTTACTGATTTTTATTCTTTTCATGTTGGCTAATAACCTTAATTATTTCATTTTAAAATTGTTAATAAGAAATAAAAACAACTAATCATTCATAGTTTATTTTGAATAAAACACTTGCATAATAGCTGCCGGGCTTGACTATCTCAGATTTCTTCATGATGTCTAGCTGGTAATATAAATATGTACTATCCCCATCAATGTATACTATTGGTAATGGCTCACCTGAGCGAGCAGTATACCCAAGTTCATTTATTATTTTAAAATAAACATCCTTATTATCATTGAATGAAAATAAGCTAGGATCTGAACCGTTAGTATCAGAGTAAAATGTTAATGTTATTCCTTTAACCTTATCAATATTTCTAGACTTTGTAATAAATTGACAATCAGATAGTTTTATTCTTATTTTTTTATTTAGTAAAAGGCCATCATCATCAAATTTATTCACTGGTATCACACCAAGATCAATTAACTGATATTTACTATCCATATCTAATGTGCATGCCGGAGAAATTACTTTTCCTAAAAACTTTGCAGTTCCTTGCCACCAAACTTTATCTGATGGAGAGTATTTTTCCAACGTATCACTGCTTGCTAAAGCTGAAAAGGTTTTAGTAAAAAATAATAATATTATAATTTTTTTAAACATAAATTTTGCCTTAAATAATCGAGAGCAGAAAACTGCTCTCGCTAGATTCAATATTATTTACTCATAGGCTAAAGTGAAGTTTGTTGTCGCATTAAATTCACCTTCAGCAATAGTTCCATTTGTCGCTTTTTTCGCCCAAGTTGTATACATAAGAGTATTACTATTGTTACCCAATGCTTGTAAGCTACCAGTATCATTAAATTTAACTAAAGAACCTGTCGAACCAGAGATTACAATCGCTGTACCTGTATTACCAGTTGTTGCTAATTCACTCGTTGCACCAGTAACAGTGTTTCCATTAAATGTTACTTTTACACCTTTATAAGATGTTGCAGCTCCAGCACCAGTACCCGCTTTAGTTAAATCACAATTAATTAATTTAATTGGAATTTGTTTAATCTGTGATATACCATTTTTCTCTAAAAGGCTTTTACTAATTTGGCCAAAATCAATAGACTGACTAGCACTCTCAGTTGCAATTCCACAAGGAGCGTCGATTACTTTACCAGAGAAAGTAATAGTACCATCACCAGTAGCAGCTTGAGCGGCAGTTACTGAAAGTGCCATTGTTACAAATGTGAATATTGCTAACTTATTCAAGTTCATATTATTACCTTTATATTTAATTTGAAAAACAAACATTTTTAAACTAACTATTTGATATAGTTATCCATTTTCCCATCTTGAGATAAAATTATTTCTTCCATTAATTTTCAATAAAAATTAATATCTAAAAATAGTTCTACCTATCAATATTAATTAAAATATTGATAAGTTGTTTTTTTATGAAAAAAATCCATTAATCTATATATGTAAATAAAATGGAAAAGAGTCTTTATTTTTTCCTATCTGATTTGTAACATCAACCATAAGAACTTTACGATAAAATTCAGACCATTCAATATCTAATATCTGTAATATTGTATCTAATGTTTCAATATTTATACTGGTAATCCCATTTTCGTAACGTGATATTTGTTGCTGACTAACGTCAAGCAAATTACCTAACTGAGTTCCTGTTAGAGACTTACTTATACGAGATTCTCTAATGAAAATTCCAATATCTTTTCGCAATGATTGAGAGTCGGATTTTTTACTTTCATGTTCGATCATAAATAACCACCTTCGCATATGTAAAATGTCATTTCTTTATTTTTATTAAGAATAATCAAATAGAAAATATAAGACTTGAAGATGTATTTAACATCTAATTGGCGTAAACAATAGTGCCCTTATCAATTTAAGTAAACATGTTTAAAACGATCAATAACTCAAATATGATAGATTTTAACTATCAATTCACTGATATTGATCGTTTTATTGTATATTTAACACTATAAAATATGAATAAATTCAACAGGAAGATAACTTATCCACAATTTAGAACAAAAAAAAATCAAACAACTAGTAAGTGTTAAGCGTACTTTTACGTATTATTTTCAGCTAATTTACTTTCATTTTGTTACATATGGATGATACAAAAAAGATAATTAAAGTGGTGTTTTCTTTTTTTAGATTATTTATGCTTTTTTGATAGAGAGGCTATTTATTCATGCAGAAGATTGGATGCTTAGAATTTTTTAAAACTTATTACCCTTAGGTAATATCGTCACATAACTAAAAACAACCCACTTATCAGTAAATATAAGTGACATTACTATCTACATAAGGATCTTGTGATATAATATAATATGAACTACACCAATTTGGTGTGAATCATATAATCTATTAATCAGCTATAGATTAATAAACAGAATATTATGATAAAAAATGGATATCATGAAAGCAGTTCACTTCAGAAGTAAACTGCAAAAATGGTCACTTAGACAATAACAAATCCCACCACTGAATGGATTTGTTATTGAGCCACCCAACCCCCATCCATATTCCAAGCCACACCTCGAACCTGATTTGCACTCTCAGAACATAAAAAGAGAGCGAGCTCGCCGATTTGTTGAGGTGTGACAAACTGCCCTGATGGTTGTTTTTCTTCGAGCAATTCTTTAACTGCCTCTTCTGAATTAGCACCCTCAGCAATACGCTGATCAATCTGCTGTTGTACTAGTGGTGTCAGTACCCAACCAGGGCAAATAGCATTACAAGTAATATTCGTGCGCGCAGTTTCTAGCGCGATACTCTTTGTTAAACCAATCACCCCATGTTTAGCCGCCACATACGCAGATTTATTTTTTGAAGCGACTAGACCATGCACTGAAGCAATATTAATAATTCTTCCCCAATGACGTTTTTGCATATTCGGTAACGCTAAACGCGAAGTATGAAATACCGATGAAAGATTGATTGCAATAACCGCATTCCATTTATCAACAGGAAATGAGTCAACAGCAGAGACATGCTGAATACCTGCATTATTGATAAGAATATCTACGCCACCAAATTCTTGGTTAGCATAATACATCATATCTCTAATTTGTTCTTCATCACTTAAATCTGCGCCGTGATAACCCGGTATTTTATTACCTTGTGCGACTTTTGCTTTTGCTAATTCAACATCGCCAAACCCGTTAAGAATAATATTAGCTCCCGTTCGGGCAAACACTTGCGCTATCCCTAAACCTATTCCACTTGTTGAGCCTGTAATAAGCACAGTTTTCCCACTTAAATTCATCATTAGTCTCCTCAGATAAAATACCTTTGGCGTTTTACACAATACCCGTCATATAAAAAACACCAATAATAAAGAATACTGCTAGGCTTTTTATGATAGTAATCGCGAAGATCCCGCCATAGGCTTCCCTATGACTCAAACCCGTTATCGCAAGTAATGTGATCACCGCTCCGTTATGAGGAAGTGTATCCATTCCACCACTCGCCATTGATGCAACGCGATGAAAAACTTCAAGAGGAATATTCGCTGCGTGGGCTGCTGCAATAAAATTATCAGCCATCGCCGCTAATGCGATACTCATGCCACCCGATGCAGAACCCGTTATCCCCGCTAGCGTTGTAATACTAATCGCTTCATTCAATAACGGGTTTGGAATAGCCGACAGTGCTTTTGAAAGTACTAAAAAACCCGGTAATGCGGCAATCACAGCACCGAAACCATACTCTGAAGCCGTATTCATTGCGGCAAGGATCGCACCGCTAACCGCATTACGACTCCCTTCCGCCAGCCGCCCACGTATATTACGATAACCTAAAATAATCACTAATAAGATACCCGCAAGTAGAGCTGCTTCAACGGCCCAAATAGCCGTGATCTTACTTAAATTGGTCATAATGGGTGCAGAGAGACCGGGCAACATTAATTCATTCTCAGCTCCGTACCATTTAGGAATAAAATACGTAAACACTAAATTTAAAATACCAACTAAAAACAGCGGTGCAATGGCAATAATTGGATTTGGTAATTCAATATTTTCAGGCTTTTCTGGCTCATTACGTAATTGAACGCCATAGCCTTCATTTTTAATTTTAGCTTTACGTCTTTGACGCTCTAAGTAAGTCAATCCAAGTACAATAATAAATACTGAACCGATCAGCCCTAGCCAAGGTGCTGCCCAAGTGGTTGTACCGAAAAAACTGGTCGGTATGATGTTTTGAATTTGTGGTGTGCCAGGCAAAGCATCCATTGTGAAAGAAAATGCCCCTAACGCGATTGTCGCAGGGATCAAACGTTTTGGAATATGACTTTGCCTAAATAACTCAGCTGCAAATGGATAAATAGCAAAAACAACGACAAATAAAGAGACACCACCATAGGTTAATAAAGCGCACGCAATAACTATGACTGGAATGGTATGCTGCTTTCCTATCATTTTAATGACAGCAGCAACAATTGAATGCGAAAATCCCGATAACTCAACTAGTTTGCCAAAAACGGCGCCAAGTAAAAATACTGGGAAGTACAGCTTAACAAACCCCACCATTTTTTCCATGAATAGCCCTGTAAAAGCTGGGGCTACAGCACTTGGGTCAGTCAATAACACCGCCCCCATCGCCGCTATAGGCGCAAAAAGAATAACACTGTATCCACGATAAGCCGCTAACATTAGAAGACACAGCGCCGCTAGTGCAATTAATACACTCATGATGACACCTCAGTTTTCTTATTATACCTACTCGTCATATTTCAAGTGGTGGCACGCGGCACTGAGATAGAATAAATACACTCATGCAAGCCACCGACTAACTGCATCTCGAATTATTTAGAGTACATAGAAAGTTAAAGAGAAATTATGGCGTTAAGCCAAAACGTAACTGATGCTCTCTGCGTTTTTGAATATCGTTTTTTCGTGGCTCGTCCCAGCGATAGAAACCTTGCCCACTACGTAAACCGGTATGCCCAGACTGAATTTTTTCATTCACCAACGACATCATTTCGTTACCCGAAGCCAGTTCGGGCAACAAATGACGACAAATATCTAATACCGTTGTTAGCCCTGTCATATCGGCAGCTTCAAGTGGACCTACCATCGCATAGCGCCGTCCTAATGACGCTCTCATCACACGATCAACAGTTTCTACGCTCGCGATGCCACTATGAACGATATGCAATGCTTCTCGTAGTAAAGCAAACTGTAAGCGGTTACCCACAAAACCTGGTGCCGCGCGTTCTAACACAACAGCTTCTAATTGCATTGCCACTAGCAGTTGTTGAAGGGCACTAAGATACTCAGGCTTAGTCACTGAACTAGGCACAATTTCCACTAAAGGAATGAAATGAGGAGGATTCCAAAAATGTGCGATGAGCAAACGTTCTGGATGATTGAGATCTGCCGCAAGATCATCAGGCAGTAAACCACTAGTATTGCTAGCAATAATCGCATCTGCTGAAATATATTGTTCCAGCTGCGCATACAACGCATGTTTTAACTCTAACCTTTCAGGGATTGCTTCAATGACTAAACTCGATGAGGCAATATCTTTTAAACGAGTCGTTCCATATAATCGCTGAATAACTTGCTGCTTATCATTTGGTGAGAACAGCTCCGTGGCAATTAATTCATCAAGAATAGTACTAGCAACGACTTTCGCTTCCACAATTCTTGCTTCATCCGTGTCGTACAACCAAATAGGATGACCATGTCTTGCAAAATGGACAGCAATACCAACTCCCATCAACCCAGCACCAATGACACTCATATTAATATGTTGCATGATTGGCTCCTTGTAGTCGTTCTACCGCTAATGCAATACCTTGACCTCCCCCTATACACAGTGTCGCCAGCCCTTTTTCAACATTACGCCGCGCCATTTCATGAATTAACGTCACCAAAATACGGCAGCCTGATGCACCTATAGGATGACCCAAGGCAATAGCCCCGCCATTAACATTAACTTTTTTACTGTCCCACCCTAATGTTTCACCAACAGCGAGAGCTTGAGCTGCAAAAGCCTCATTCGCTTCAATCAGATCTAACTGATCGATTGACCATCCCGTTTTGGCTAAGCAACGTTGGACCGCATCAACAGGGCCAAGCCCCATAATAGCTGGTTCAATCCCTGCAACAGCATAGCTAACAATCCGTGCCAAGACGGGTAAACCAAGGCTTTTCGCTTTCGCTTCACTCATGAGCATCACCGCGGCAGCGCCATCATTAATAGAAGAGGCATTACCTGCGGTCACCGAACCCTCAACAGGACGAAATACCGGAGAGAGCTGTGCCAATTTTTCAGCCTGAATATTGGGCCTTGGTTGTTCATCAGTATCAACAACTCGTGGAGGTTTTGCTTTTTGAGGAATATGGACAGGGGTGATTTCCTCAGTAAAGCGGCCCATTTGCATTGCGGTTATTGCTTTTTTCTGTGAGTTCAACGCAAATTGGTCTTGCTGTTCACGGGTAATTGTATATTTATCAGCAAGGTTTTCAGCCGTAACGCCCATATGATAATCGTTGAAGGCATCCCATAAACCATCGTGTATTAAGCTATCTTTTATTGTGTGATGACCAAGTCGTAACCCAGAACGCGCTCCATCAAGGTAATAAGGTGCCTTACTCATACTTTCTTGGCCGCCAGCAATAATGATCTCTGCATCACCACAACGAATTGCTTGAGCCGCTTGCTTCACCGCTTCCAGACCTGAGCCACAGACTAAATTGATAGTAACAGCGGGGGTCTTCACTGACAGTCCTGCTTTTAACGCCGCTTGTCTAGCTGGGTTTTGCCCACATCCTGTGGTTAATACTTGACCAAATATGACTTCATCAACATCGTTCTTAGCAATCGCGGTTTTATCTAATAATGAACGAATAACGATAGCGCCAAGCTCAACAGCTGAAAGGGACGACAGTGCACCTTGAAAAGCGCCAATAGGCGTGCGTGTTGCCGCAACAATAACAACATTTTGCATTTGTCTTCTCCTTTACTAAACGAATTTCATTTCAGGTACGTGATCTGGAATAATGAGCTTTCCTGCCGTTTTGCGAGCTATTTCATCAATACTTACCCCTGGTGCTCGTTCACGCAAAATAAAGGCCCCGTCGGCAATATCAAGCAAAGCTAAGTCAGTAAGAACGCGTTGAATACAAGCAGCTCCGGTGAGTGGCAGAGTACAAGCAGGAAGTAATTTAGATTTTCCATCTTTCGCCGTATGGGTCATCACAACAATGATATTTTCAGCACCAGCCACCAAATCCATTGCGCCTCCCATACCTTTAACGATTTTCCCCGGTACCATCCACGAGGCAATATTGCCACTAGTATCAACTTCAAATGCCCCTAATACGGTTAAATCAACATGACCACCTCGGATCATGGCAAAAGAGAGCGCTGAATCGAAAATCGCGGCACCTTTACGTGCGGTAATGGTCTGTTTCCCTGCATTAATCATGTCGGGATCCAATTGTTCTATGGTTGGGAAGGCGCCAATACCAAGTAAGCCGTTTTCAGATTGCAGCATCACATCAATACCATCAGGGATATAGTTAGCAACGAGTGTTGGAATACCTATGCCTAAATTGACGTAATAACCATCTTGCAATTCGCGAGCTATACGCATTGCCATCTGTTCACGTGTTAGCATGTTTAGACTCCCCCTTCATGACGTAATGTTTGCTGTTCAATACGTTTTTCAAATTGCCCTTGAATTAGACGATCAACAAAAATACCGGGAGTGTGGATCATGGCCGGATCCAATTCACCAGGAGCCACGATCTCTTCAACTTCAACGACCGTAATACGTCCAGCCGCTGCCATGAGAGGGTTAAAATTTTGTGCCGTATTACGATAAATCACATTGCCATACCAATCCGCTTTCCACCCTTTTACAAGTGCAAAATCTCCGGTAATTGCTTTTTCCATAATATATTGGCGACCATCAAACTCACGGATCTCTTTTCCTTCAGCAACTGGCGTACCATAGCCAGTTGCTGTGAAAAAAGCGGGAATACCGGCACCACCAGCACGTAATTGTTCTGCTAGTGTTCCTTGCGGGGTCAGTATTGCTTCAAGTTCACCATTAAGAACCTGCTGCTCAAATAAATCGTTTTCACCTACATAAGAAGCAATGATTTTACGTATTTGATATGTTTCCAGCAGAACACCTAGGCCAAATCCATCAACACCACAATTATTAGATACAACTGTGAGCTCTTTCACCCCACGGCGGCGAACTTCGGCAATCAAATTTTCAGGAATACCGCATAACCCAAAACCGCCAGCTAACACCACCATATTGTCAGTTAAACCATCAAGTGCTTCTTGATATGTAGTCACACGCTTATCAAGCCCAGCCATATATCGACTCCTTCAGTTGTCTTTACGGACATCATTAATGACCAAAAATGATTTGTTAATTTTAAATTTGTGACCGATTCATTTGTTTTTCTTATTAAATAAATGTTAACTAAATGTATTCATAGGGTTACTGAGATTATTCATGAAGATGACTATCAAACAGCTACGCGCATTTTCAGCGGTAGCTCACACTTTGAATTTTGCCCATGCAAGTGAACGCTTAAATATGTCACAGCCAGCATTGAGCCTGACAATTAAAGGATTAGAAGAAACATTAGGTGGGCCATTATTACTGAGAACGACACGTAAAGTGATGCTAACACCGGAAGGTGAAACTTTACTGAAAGCATCACGCCAACTACTTTCTGATTGGGATAACGCAGAAGAAATGATGCGTCAGCACTTCACTCTACAGCGTGGTAAAGTTTCTATCGCCGCCATGCCGTCATTTGCTATTAACGTACTCCCCCCGATACTTAAAACGTTTCGCATGTGCTACCCAGGCATAAATATTACCGTTCATGATGTGATTAATGAGCAAGTGATAGAAATGGTTCATGAAGGGCGCGTCGAGATAGGTATCGTTTTTGAGCCTGACTATTCTGAACAAGTTAACTTTACCCCACTCGGCCTAGAGCGTTTTATTGCGATAGTTCCACCTGATTGTCACTTGGCAAATCGTGATCATGTTTCATGGCGTGAATTACTCAATCTAGAATTTATTACTTTACAGTCGCCATCTTCAGTACGTTTAATGATAGAAGAAGAACTCAAACAACATGGTCTACCATTACGCGTTTCATTCGAAAGTCATCAATTAGTTACAGTTGGGAAACTTGTTGCGAATGGCCTAGGGGTTAGCGCAGTACCGGCACTATGCCGTACACAAATGAGCGCACTAGGCGCTGTTTGTCTTGAGTTGAGCCAGCCTGTCGTTGAACGCCGTGTAGGATTGTTATATTCCGCCCATAATCAATTTTCAAGTGCAGCCCAAGCTTTGGTGAATACGTTGAAAAATAGTTATAACCAACAACACCCCGACACACATATACTCTAAATAATTCGAGGCGCAGCTGGGCGACAAGTGAACGAAACGCTAGGCGCATAGAAAACGATGTGACTGGTGTGAGTGAACGTAGTCACAACGCTACAACTTGAAGTATGACGAGTATAGATAAAAAATAATATAATTAACCATCAATACATACCAATATCGCGAGTGCCTCTAAATTAATATTCTAAATAAAGAATAGTAATATTAATTCCTACTGATAACGTTCAAAAAACACCCATCATTACAGCTATCTCCTACAACACTTTATTTAATTTAATATCATCAATACTATTAACTGAAAAATAAATGGCTATGTACCTTAGAAAAGCTTATCGAATAACTCACATATAATTTGTGTCGTCTAACTATTTATTAACTATTACAATGAGGTTCGAACACATTGATATAATAGGCGGTTAGTGCCAAACAAGGCGAAATCATTATTATCCCCTTCCATTTCTTATACATTAGTTCCCATTACTACACATAGTAATCTCTTTAATTCATAGCTCATGATTAAAACCACCCTATCTACATTTAATCTTATAATTAAAATCAGATTCTGGTTATAGTTTCATATTGTCATCACTTTTAAGAGTGGTAACATCATCAAGAAACAAAATACATTAAATTACATCAATATGTAACAGTATGTTTTTATTTGAAACTAACATTATAATTAAAGCTAATAATTTTCTATTATAATAAAAAGCAACGACATATCATCAGCATTTCAAAAATCAATGTATAATCATGGTGTTATATTTTTTAGATAGTAGTTAAAACCCCATGTTAATCCATAATATCGATCAATAAACCAATGTTGATAGATAATAACTATCAAACATAGCTAATCGATCGATATAAACATCTTTAAATGAGTAAAAATAAGCGTTAGATTGAACTCACTTTAAATGAGTAAGAAATATAAATTAGCTATCTTGATTAGAATAAATTAATTAATGAGGCGTGTTATTATGGTTAATTCAAACAAGGACTTTTTTATAAAAAATTTAAATTTAGAAATCGGTGGATTTATAAGAAAAGTTAGAGTTGAAAATGGATTAACAGGAGCTCAATTAGGTAAGTTAGTCGGTGTAAGCCAACAACAAATATCACGATATGAAAGAGGCTCAAATGAAATTTCACTATCATATTTTATATTTATCTTATCGATGATGGATGTTCAGTTCTCAGATTTTGCTTCATACTCATCATTTTTTAACGAAACTAATAGTATTGTTATGATATAGATTTAATTATTAAAAAAAACTTCCACTAAATACAACGAAAAGATGCAACTATACATTTAACTTATTCCTGTATAAGAAAGAAATTTATATCATTAAAACTCTTTCTTATACAGATATAGTTATCTGTGTTAGGTAATAAAATAATGTTAATTTTATTCACATAAACATTAAAACATTAATTAAGAGATTAGGAATATAGTATGAAATTGAATAAATATATGTCTGTATTGGCAGCTGCAATGCTAACAACTTCATTTGCTTCACTTGCAGATACTAACGTTGGTACTGTTACTTTTAAAGGTGAAGTTCGCGATACACCTTGTAACTTAGATGCTGGTCAAGGTGGTACTGCAACAGTTGTTGATTTTGGACAACTATCATTAAGCCAATTAAATGATGGTGATTCAAAATATAAAAATTTCGATTTGAATCTGAAAGGCTGTAGCTTAACTTCTATTGATAATAGCGATCCACAGAACCCAGTAACAGTAACTAAAACAGCAACAATTACTTTTGATGGCGTTAGCAAAATTGCAGGACAAAACCTTTTAGCAACTACTGGTAGCGCAGCAAACGTTGCAGTAGGTATTAAAGATATTACTTTTGGTACCCCTGCTAATTTAAACCTGCGCGATGGTGATAACACATTAACCTACTCTGCTTTCGTTAAAAAAGCAGGTGCTGCCGCTGTAACAGCGGGTGATTTCACAACTATTTCTACTTTCGAAATCGCATACCAGTAAGTTATATATACTCTAAATAATTCGAGATGCAGCTAGGCGATAAGCGAAGATAGACAGAGAGCATAGATGAACTATGTGACTCGGCGTGCATAGCGCAGTCAACAACCCTGCATCTTGAAGTATGACGAGTATATGCTCCTTTACATAATCGTGAAGGAGCATATTATCTAAAAAGAATATTATTATGAAAAACTTGTTGATTATTGCCATTCTTTTTTATCATATTTTTAATATGCAAGCATTTTCAGCAGTGAATTGGGGAGAGGCAACCGTTAAAGGTGAGATATTAGCTTCAGGATGTTCAATGCAATTAACAAGCAAAAACCAAATTATTGAATTTGGCGATTATCCATTAAGCCGAGCTGAAGAAAAAAAAATCACCAAACCTTTTAATATAATTTTAAAAAATTGTCAGCTATCAAATTCTTATTATGAGAATGAAAAATCACCTATAAGAGTCAAATTTTCAGGTTCAGTAACAAATAATTTTAATGGCTTTAAATTTAATAATGCAGATGGTTTGTCTATTTACATATTAAACGGGAAAGACGTTGTTAAGCCTAATGAGTATTACCCAATTTATGATTTAAAAAGAACTTCAGGTAAAACAAAATCGATCAATGAACAGCAATTGAATTTTTTATCTGAAATTGTTGTTGACGAGAGACTTAGGCCGCAAGTAGGAGAATTCTCGAGCATCATTACATTTGATATTGATTACTATTAATCTAATGAGTATTTACGATGTTATCAATAAAAGAAAAAATGACCATTTTGATGGTGTCGATGCTTTGTTTTAGCAAAGTATCCTATTCTGTAGAATTTAATACAGATATACTTGATAGCACAGATAAAGCTAATATTGATGTATCAAGGTTTAAAAATCCAAATTTTATTCTTCCTGGAACTTATTTTTTCAATATAATTATTAATAGTACTCAATTAACTCAATCTGCCGCTCCTATTAAAATTATAGGTAGTGATAATGATGACTCTGTCAGTAATGTCTGTATTGATAAGTCTTATGTTAATAGCCTAGGTCTTAAAGAAAAATATATCAGTGAACTAGCATTCTGGAATAATGGACAATGCATTGATTTCGTCAAGTTAAAAGGTGTTAGTATTACACCAAACTTACCCGATGGAACAGTAAACATAAATATACCTCAACTATATTTAGAATATATGGATGCGAACTGGTTGCCTAAAACTCTTTGGGATGAAGGCATTAGCGGGTTATTATTGGATTATAATGCTAACTATCAATATAGTGATAATGATAGCTTAAGAAACCAAATTGCGTCGATAAGTGGTTATCTTGGCGCTAATATGGGTGCTTGGCGCTTGCGTGGTGAATATTATGGTAATTACCAAAGGCAGGAGTCAAATGGTCAATCATCAACAATACGTAATTTGTTGCTTAATACTATTTATTTATATAGAAATATTAAAGCATTGGATGCCAAATTAGTTGTCGGTGAGAGCACTACACCATCACAAATATTAGAACCATTTAGATTTACTGGATTATCATTATTTACAAATGATTCAATGTTACCACCACGGCTAAGAGGATATGCGCCTGAAATTACAGGGATAGCTAAAACCAATTCTCGCGTGGTTGTCACTCAATTAGGCAGTGTATTATATGATGGCAATGTGCCTGCTGGCCCATTTAAAATTCAGTCATTAAATAGTGGTACTCGTGGTGAATTACATGTAAAAATTATTGAGCAGGATGGCTCTGAACAACAATTTATTGTTAACAGCTCTAATGTACCTTATTTAACTCGTCCAGGGACGACTCGATACAACGCCTCTATAGGCCAACCAATTAAACGAGATCATTCAGTCTATGGGGGTGTGTTTTTCTTCAGGGGAGAAGCTTCTCATGGCTTAAATAATAATTGGTCATTAAACGCGGCTTCCGACATCAGCCAAGGTTATCAGCAAGTTTCACTTGGTGTTGGCCGATTTATGAATCAATTTGGTGCGTTATCTGTAAATATTGCTCGTTCTTTTGCACAGCTAGACCATGATAGTCCATCGGGTAACTCATATAGTATTAATTACTCTAAAACTTTTGATGAGTATGACATGGATCTAACGTTTGCGGGATATCGTTTTACCGATAGAAAATATTATACGATGTCTCAGTATTTAGATCTAAGAAACGACAAAATTATTGATAATGAAAAGGAACGCTATCAAATAAGCCTTTCAAAACGTATAGGCGAATTTAATATCAATTTAAATTATCAATTACAACAATATTGGGATAGAGGGCAAACCCACCAATATGGGCTAAATGTAGGTAAGAGTATTAATATTCCTTATCTAAATTTACGAGGCGGGAGTATAACGCTATCAGCAAATAGAAATTATTATCAAAACAAATATGACGACCAAATTAGCTTGATGTTTTCAGTTCCATTTGGTAAGCAATTTTATACTTTTGATACAATGAAATATAATGATACCTATAATTCACGTATTTCAGTCTCTAATTTAACTGAAGATAATGATTACTATAATTTAAGCGCATCAACAAGCTACGGGAAAAATGCGAGAAAGCAAAGCACACTAGCGGGTATGTATGATTTATCAACTCGTTATGCATCTTTAAATAGTAATATTTCAGTCTCAGATAAAGGAGATTCTAGCTTTGGTATGGGACTTAATGGCGGTGTAACATTAACGCAGCATGGTATTGCTTTACATAGCTCATCATATTCATCTGCGGCTAGACTAATGATAGATACAAATAATGTTGCTGATGTACCATTAAATAACGGTACAACAGTCACAAACGGAATGGGGATAGGCGTTATTCCGAATATGACTAGCTACTACAAAAATAGCTATAATGTTGATATGAGCAAATTACCAGATAATATTGAATCATCGAATACAATATATGATATCGCATTAACAGAAGGTGCAATTGGATACCGAAAAATCAGTGCAGATAAAGGATTTAAATTATTTGCTACCATTAAAATGGCAGATAATTCAGGATCACCTCCATTCGGAGCTCAAGTACTAAATGAAAAAGGTAGAGAAGTCGGAATTATTAGCGACAATGGGCTAGTATGGCTAACCGCCGTTCAATCAGAAGAAAAGTTAAACATTAATTGGTCTAATAAAACTCAATGTAATACAACATTACCTGTTTTAGATAATATAAACCAAATTATTTTAATTTGTGAAAAGTAGAGCGTTTTATGAAAAATAAATTATTATTACTTCCATTATTATTTATCATGCACAACAGTATGGCAGCAGTGTCTCTTGATAGAACAAGAGCAATAGTAGAAGGTGATTCTAGTCCTGTTATTATTAATATCGAAAACCAGAGTGATACTTTACCGTACTTAGCTCAGGCTTGGATTGATGATCAAGATGGTAATAAAATTACTACCTCACCATTAATTGCAACCCCGTTAGTTCAACGATTAGAACCTAACATAAAAAGTATGATTAGAATTTCAACTACCGATGTATCTAAATTACCTAAAGATAGAGAATCTATTTATTACTTTAACTTAAGAGAAATACCGCCTAAAAGCGATAAACCAAACGTCATGCAAGTTGCATTACAGTCAAGAATTAAATTATTTTATCGTCCAGATGCTATTTTAGATAAGGCAAAAACAAATTGGGCATTAGATTTAGAGTTAAATATAGCTAATGATGGCTATGTGATTAAAAACACATCACCATTTTATTTAACCGTTATTGGATTGGCTGGAGATAAAAATAAGTCAGAAAATGGTGCATTTGATTCATTTATGATCGAGCCCTTTGGAAATCATAAAGTTAAAACCACTCACTTTCAAAAACCATACTTAACTTACATTAATGATTATGGTGGAAGGCCAACAGTTTCATTTAACTGTAACTCATCGGTATGTAAAGCTGATAAACAGCAATAGCTAGTTATAAAATTGAGGGTACAATGAAATATTTTTCTGTAGTATTTTTCTCACTTTTTATTCCATTATGTAGTTCGGCTAATCAATATGATGAAAATCATTATTTTCCATTACATGATGCAACGTCAGCAAATAAAATTGATGGCTTAAGTGGGAAACTTAATTTCAAAGTAAGGTTAATGTACTCTCCATGTGTTATTTTGGATGAACAATATAATGGGAATTTATTTTTCATTAAGTTAGAGCAATGTCTAGTAAATAATAAAAACATTAAAGTTCCTTTACAGGCTAAAGCAAAGTTGATCGAAAAAAACAACGAAATTATTACATCCTACGATATTAGCCATCGACTTTATTCAGGAAATAATATTGTTTACCTTCGAACTCCAAATATTAAAGGTAGCTCTGCTATCATGGAGCTAAGCTATGATTAAAGGTATAATTTTTGCATTATTTTTCGCCATAGTGCCAATGGCATTTTCAAGTGACTTACTGATTAATTTCAACGGAAACTTAGTTGATAAAAAATGTGAAATTAAACAATCAGATATAACTGTACAATTTATCCCTTACTCATTGGGATATATTGAGATTAGTGGTAATGTTTCAGATAAAAAACCATTAAGAATTGAATTTGAAAATTGTACACCCACCATGATGAACAAAATAATAAAGATTTCATTATATTCTGCAAACATATACAGCAAAAATGGAATTAGTTATTTAAGAACTCAAGGGGGAACAGGCTTGATTGTTGGCCTTGAAAATCTGAGTGGTGAATTAATCTCTTTTAATCAACCTCTTGAGGTTTCAGTCAGTTCTGAAAACACGGCAGAATTAATGCTAAATGCTTTTTTAACTAAAGGTGACTTTGCTAATCCTGGGACTGTACATGGAACTGCGAGCATAATGGTTAATTATAATTAATAAGAGGATATATAATGCGAATAAGGATTTTACTCTTGTTTTTATTATTCTTCTCTAAAATAGTCGTAGCAGCTGAATTTAATAGTGGCCGTGCTGATGTTAAAGTCAATATTACAGCAACTATTGTTGCACCAGTTTGTACTATTTTAGGTGAAAATAATGAATCACCATTGTTTGTTAATTTTGACAATGTCGATTTCTCTGAAGTTGAAAATGGAACTGCTTATAAGGATATTCAGCTAAAATACAACTGTATAGGCAGCTCAGTTCCAGCTAATAAAGTGATGAACTTATATTTATATCCAACCAAATATGGGATCTACTCCCAAGCTGGGAATAATGTATTGCGAACTTCAATGAATGGACTGGGTATATCTTTAACCAAAGGTAATACTAACCTTGATCTAAATAAGTGGATCGTTTTTGGTAATAACGACCTTCAAGGTTCATTTATACTCCGCGCCTCTCTGACTACTCCCGATAAATTACTCTTAACCGAGGGTAGCTTCGATAGCACTGTTGCTATCCTAATGAGTTATTTATAATTTGGATTATATTTTATGATAAAAACTGCTTTTTATTTATTACCTCTTTCACTGCTAGCTTTTTCAAATATTAGCTACGCAGGTGATCCTGATGACTGGACGGTTATGGGGTATAGTGGTACTCAATTTACGGCAAGTACAACTTGGACTGGCGCTAACTTTAATGGTGTCAATTTAACATTGAATGCTAAACTAAGTAGTTCGGGGGGTAAAATGACAGAATATGCGTGGGGGTCTCGTGCATGTCCTCCCTATGGGAACTCTCCTAATTCAACTAATATGCAATATGTGATCACGCCAAATACAGTCGATTATATTGATCCTATTACCAATGAAAAGTTTACTTTTAGAATTGTACTGCCTCAATCATTAGGTACAATTAGCGGATATCCAAACACACAATACGCACAAATTGGTCAAAGTTCAGGTAATGTTGGACGCGCAACCTGCTCATCCTCTCCTTATACGCCTCGCGCATTTAGTGGAGAGACTCCAGTTACATTAATTAGTAACACTAACTTACCAATCAGAGACACACCACATGTTATAAAAGTAAATACAACCTTATTTGGTGTTAGAAATCCTAATGTACCCTCTAAATGGCTAAGTTCTGTTGCACTTATTCAACCTAAAAACACAGCAATACTGACTTTTAATGTAAGAGTTATTAATACATGTAGAGTGGACAAGACCCAGCTAGATTTTAATTTTGGCTCTCTACCGCAATCGACAGCCGATGGCGCAAACCTAACAAAGAACGTAACAGTTAGCTGTACTTATCCCGGAAACATAAAAGTAACTTATCAACCATTAAAACCCATTGATAGCACTAACCCAACTCGCACAAGTTTAGACTTAGGTAACGTGTCATCTGGCTGGTACGGGGAATTAGCAATTGATGGTAGAAAACAATTAGTTACAACGCTTCAAGGTATTACTAATAAAACACTCGAGATCGGAATGACTTTAGGAAAAAATCGCGCTAATACATCCGTTGGTAATATTAGCGGTGGTGGCGTATTAGTCTTTGAATATATTTAAAACCCGCAAGAATCGTATTTATGGGCAATGGCATTGCTATTAAGAGTTGGATAAATAGCAGTGCCTCTATTAATACCCTATAATGGTTTTTGAGGTGGAGATAAATAGCTAACTGGATCTTAATTACTCATCAGCTAGGCCTATTCTTCTGTGCATCACAACGCATTTTTTTAGTTAATTAGTATTTATAATACGATAATTTGGCAGGCCAAGGATCTTGAATTTTATGGTAATATTTATGTAAAAGTAGAAGTACCTTAATATTGCACCATAACAAGAACACGCCAATGAAAAATCATGAGTTAGGTAGCATAGGACACCAACGTCATCGCTGCCAAGATTGCTGTCGTAGCTCACAATTAGATTATCAATATCATGCCTATCAATATGATACCAAAAATAGAATTACCAATCTTACAATAAATAATGCCAGTATTCGAGATATCGCTAGAGTGATTCATATCAGTATTAATACTGTTTAGTATAGATAAAGGTATACTGCGCTCCTACTTCAGTGATGTTATTTTAAGTTAGATCGATTGCGCAGATATCACAGCGTACAGTTTGCATTTAACCTATAAAAATAAAAACTATACCAAAATTACGACATTATTTGCAAAAGAACTCTATATACCATTTCGCTATCAGAGTAACTCACAAGAGTTTTGGAGTTGCCCAGCCGAATGCCTTTGAACTTTCCTATATGAAAAGTATCTATGCTCATTATCTGGCATTCACTGCCGGTAAATTATCACGTGATAGTATGATATTTGATATATTCCCCCAAAATTATAGGCAAAGCGTCTACTAATATTAAGCCGTTTTAATTAAGTACCAAGATTATTTTAGATAATAAAATCAAATGAATCATAAGACATTGATAATTTTCTAAAGATTCACAAAATATAAGCCAATAAAGGCTTTAATACTAACCCCGTGAGATAAAGGCCAAGGCCAAATATACTATGAGACAATAAACTCATTAACCGTGCCTTATTTGGATTAGGTACCCTACTGGCAGCAACACCTGCTCCCATCGCTGGCTGCATAATGAAATAAGGGGCAGCAACTGTAATTATACCAAAAAACAATGCAGGCCATAATACAGGCGATGTAAACCAAGTTTCGCCCAATAAAAAAACAAATATAAAAGCAAAAATAACACCGGTTGCGTAATGAACCCCCCAGCCTAATGCTTTTTCGACTGAGATCTTTTCCTTTTGAGCAATTGATGGACGGTGTATAAACTGCCCATCAAACATATACCCCACCCAGCGCCCTACTAGCGAAAAATTTAACGTCTGTTGGCCACATAGTTTGAGTATAAATGCCCACAAATCCATCACAATAGTTGCACCAACACCAAGTAAAAAAGTTAAAAATACTGTCGATAGAGTCATCATTGATTTCCTTTTTATATTAGGAGCACTAGCTAATTACAGCTGTGCAACATAGCTAGTATTAAACAAAACCAAATACGATGAGAGTGAAATAATGCTTTCACTCTTCCCCTGAAATAAAAAATCGAGGTTGACTTAAAGTCAGATTGACGATGTAACATTCATACCCTGACTTATCTAATAGCATGAATAAATTTTGGAAAAATAGGTTATAGTACAACTAAGTATATCTAGCAACTAACTTTATACATAAAATTCAAATTTATTTTCAGTTAAGCTTCAATAAAGACCTTATAGTAAATTGTGAAAAATTACCTCATCGAATTAGTTTTGTTATCAACGCTATCAGTTAATTTATGAGGTGTATAATAATATTTCTATTCAAGTAGATATATTAATTATGTTGTGTAACAAAATATAAAGGTAGAACGTGTGTAATTTAGAACCGCACAAAACCTAAGACTTTCGACCTATTGAATATATTGAAATATATGAACTTCATTAGATTAACACACCATGCCGAACATATTTTATTTCAATAGAATTATTTGATTTTCGAATAATTGAAAGCAAAACTATTCATTTTAGTAATATTGTTTTTTATTAGATACTACGTTTTATGATCCCCCGATTAAGAATTATGACCATCTAATAGTCCAAGAATTACATGAGGTTATATGAAAGAAAGTAAAATATATTCAATTTTAGCCACGACTCTTTTTGTCTTCTTATGGGGAAGCGCAGCCATATTCACTAAATTAGGAATAGATAATGCTTCCCCCTTAGTCTTACTGATATTTCGTTTTACTACAGCACTCTTTGTTTTGTTTTTCTTTTGTGCCTTCAAAAAACAATTCCTTCCTGAAAAAGGAAAAATTTTAGAATCTGCTATCATTGGATTAGTATTAATAGGGGGATATTCTGTCTGTTATTTTTTTTCAATGAGCCACGGCGTAACACCAGGTCTTATCGCAACGATTATGGGTACACAACCCATAATCGCTCTTTATATAACTGAACGCCCGTTATATGGGTATCGATTGCTTGGCTTAATATTCGCTTTATCTGGACTAATTCTATTAGTTTGGCAAAGTTTAATAAGCTCAGCATTACCTATTACAGGATTAATTTTTGCCTTATTAGCACTAATATTTATCACTGCAGGTACAATATATCAAAAAAAGATTAAACAAACTCCTTATCGAGTTTTACCACTCCAATATATCATTAGTATAATATTATGTGTTATCTTACTTCCTGTAGACAATTTCTATATTAATTTTAACATAGACTTACTTAGTGCTATTTTATTTTTGGGTATTTTTATCTCCGTTTTTGCCCAAATACTACTCTATTCTCTGTTAAACAGAGGTAATGTTGTTAATATTACAAGTTTATTCTATTTGGTTCCTATCGTTACAGTGTTACTAGATTACTTAATTTTTGGTAATCAACTTCCCAATTTTGGGGTTATCAGTATGATATTAATTATTATGGGGATTATTATCGTTTTCTATAAACCCAAACGACATGACAATATGCGATAATATTAATTACTTTGCTACTCGTAAGGTTTGGATAAGCAAATTATAGAGTGTATCAACAGCAGGTTCCCCTAATGATGCATGACTTCTAAAAGCTGCGACTTCCATTGGCTCTAATGGCCCTAATGAATGCGCACTGCCCAATATTTTTAAATCATTAGGGACACTACATTGAGTAAGTACGGCAATGGCTAAACCACTTTGCACAGCCGCAATTTGTCCCGCTAGGCTCGAACTGTTGTACACCACTTTATAACGGCGTCCTTGTAAAGATAATGCGTTTATAGCACTACGTTTTGCCAAACTTTTTTGCTCATATACTGCAATAGGTAGTGGATCTCGCTGCCAAATATCAAATTGGTTAGATCCGACCCATACCATTGGTTCATGAAATAATAATGTCCCCTGATTATTATTTTCCCTAGAAATTAAAGCGAGATCTAGTAATCCCTGTTCAATTTTAGGAATGAGAGATGTGGATTGTTCACAACTAAGCTCAATCTCAACAGAACCATGATTGACAGCAAATCGTTTTAGTACAGGTGTTAAATATTTTTCTGCATAATCATCTGGTACTCCCAAACGAATACGACCAACAAGTTTCCCGCCATGAAAAGCAGTTTGTATCTCATTATGTATGTCCAATATTCTTCGTGCATACCCTAATAACTTTTGCCCTTCGTAGGTTAGCTGATGCTGCCTAGGACTTCGTAGCAATAATTGGCATCCTAATGCCGATTCTAATTTTTTTAGCTGCATACTAACTGCTGATTGAGAGCGGTGAATTTCAAGTGCAGCGGCTGAAACTGACCCTGTATTAATGACAGCAACAAAGCATTTCAACCAATCCAGTTGTAAATCTGAATATTTCATTTTGCCCGCCATTCGATATTCAAATAATAATATTTTGTAATATTCATTTTCATAATACAAGTTGATAAAGCATAATTGTGATACTCCCTTTGAATAAAAATGATAAGGACTCTATTTTGGAGATGTCAAAAAAACAGTATTTTCTAAACCACTTGTCTAAAATTATGACCTTTGAAGAAGGAGACTCTTCAGAAAATCCATGGATAGAAGGTGCCCCACAGAAAGAAAAAATTGAGGTTGTTGAATACAATCCTGAATGGCCGTCTCTCTTTATAAAACAAAAAAGTCGCATACAAAATGCATTAGGTTCAGTCGTTATAAGTATTAATCATGTCGGTTCTACAGCTGTGCCAGGCTTACCTGCAAAGCCCGTCATTGATATTGATTTAATAGTGGCTCATCCAGAAAATGAACAATTATATGTACCATTGTTAGAAGAATTAGGCTATCAATTAACAATAAGGGAACCATCTTGGTATCAACACCGGATGCTTAGATTAGAACAACCAAGAGTTAACTTACACATTTTTGCGCTTGATTGTCCAGAACACATACGACATATTTTATTTAGAGACTGGTTAGTTTCTCACCCTGAAGATAAAGAACTATATCAGAATGTAAAAAAAGAAGCGTTAATCAGTGTTGATAATGTTCAATCATACAATCAAAACAAACAGGTAGTAATTAGAGATATTTACAATAGGATCCTAGAATTTATTAGCAAATAACTAAAAATTAACAAGATAGTATTTACTAATATTGTTCTCCATTAACGAAAATATTCAGACTTAATTTTCTTTGCTAAAGATCCCGTAAATTACATTAGCGAAAATATAGAAAAATGAAAATGGTAGTGATATTTAATATAGTGAAAAGGAACATAAGTGAATTATAGAACCATTGATATAAATAACTGGAAGCGTCGAGAACACTACAACTCATTCAGACAGCTACAATGTAGTTTTTCCATTAGCGTAGATATTGATATCTCAAACATTATTCAAGTGTTACTTTCAAAAGAATATAAGCTTTATCCTACATTAATCTATTTAATAACAAAAGTAACCAACCAAACTCCTGCTTTCAAAATGAGCATGAAAGCAGGAGAACTTGTAGAGTGGAATAACGTTCACCCCAGCTATACTATTTTCCATAAAAATAATGAAACATTTTCAGGAATATGGACCGAGTATCATCCCGATATTGATGAATTTATGCAAAATTATGTTGCAGATCAACTTAAATATAAAGATGACTTGAGTTTTCTTTCAAAACCCGACAAACCTGAAAACACTTTCGATATATCATGCCTTCCTTGGACTAGTTTTACAGGATTCACTTTATCTTTTCCTGAAATTAAAGATTATTTCAAACCAATAATTACAATAGGGAAATATCGTCAAGAAAATGATCGTGTTTTACTCCCTTTAACAATTCAAATTCATCATGCGGTTTGTGATGGTTTTCATATAGGGATGTTTTTAAACAAATTGCAACAGCTCTGCGATGAATTTTATAAATAAAACTTCAATTAAACTCATTGAAAAAAGGGGATCCTATGCCAATTAATTTTCATGATGAAAAAAATAAATCAACATATTCCACTCGCAATGCGGCGCCTGAATGGCTAGATTTTATTTCTCGCCAAATTACAGTTGGTAATAAAACCATTGCTGACATTGGATGTGGTGGAGGTATCTACAGTCGAGCGTGGGCATCTCTTGGTGCAAAACAAGTCATTGGTATCGATTTTTCTGAACATATACTGAAAACTGCAATCGAAAAATCTAACGACTACCCACAACTCACCTTTCAAAAAGGTTACGCTGAAGAAACTGGACTAGCTACCTCTAGCATTGACATTGTGTTTGAAAGAGCGCTTATTCATCACCTAACTGATTACCAAAGTAACTTCAAAGAAGTTCATAGGATATTGGCTGATAACGGTTATTTCATTATTCAAGACAGAACACTAGAGAATATTACATTACCTGGTGATGAAAGACACTTACGAGGCTTTTTCTTTGAATGCTTTCCTCGGCTCATTGATATTGAAGCCAAACGTCGCCCAACCCAAATGCAAGTTGAAGATGCCCTCGAAAAGAGTGGATTTGAACTGATTTCCTCACAGACTTTTTGTGAGCCTCGCCAAGTTTATCACTCTTTTAACGCGCTCGAAAAAGATATTCAAGAGCGTACAGGGAGGTCCATTCTGTACGAATTAGATGACGACGAAATCGCGTTACTTATAAAAAAACTGAAATTACATTTATCTGACCAAACTACGATTCTTGAGCAAGATTACTGGAATATTTGGCTTGCCAAAAAAAGCATAATGGGGATTAACTGAATTTATGGTAATAATCTTTTCGGTTTAAAAAATAACACTATGATATAAAAATGAATATTAGATAAGCTAGTAATTAGCTATCAAAAAACATATAGAATAAAGATTTAAGTCGTTTTGTAAACGCAAAGTCAATAACCACAATGTTAATAGAGTATTATAATGAAAGAAATATTATTTATCCAATCATCTATCAATGGCGCTAATTCGCAAACTAAACGCATACTTAATTATTTTGAACGTTACTGGATAAAAAATCATGAAAACACATCGATTATTAAACGAAATTTAGTTAAAAACTCCTTACCTATTATGGATGAAGAAGTGTTTTCAGCTTATTACTCAACACCGTTGACGCAGCAAAGTGAGAAACAAAAAAAAGCTATCGAGATTTCTAATGAACTCATTGATGAGATAAAATGTTCTGAATTAATAGTAATGACAGCACCTATGTACAATCTTTCTATTTCGAGTCAATTAAAAAACTATTTTGATCTGATTATTAGAGCTGGGTTGACGTTTAGTTACATTAATAATGAACGAGTAGGTTTATTAAAAAATAAAAAAGCACTCATTCTAACTAGCCAAGGCGGCCTAAAATATGATAAGGACATGGATTATCTGAATAATTATTTAAGAGACCTACTCAATTTTGTAGGTATTGAAGATAGTACTTTTATTGGTGTAGAAGGGGTCGCTATGAAGCCGAATAATATTGAATTAGAACATAGTAATGCAGAGAAAAAAATTATGGATTTTATTAATAACTACTAATAATTTTTATGGCATTTTCAACATGATATATATATTAAACTAAACTCTACAATCACCTATTACTCAGACTGATAGAAAATATTAAAATGTGAATATAGAAATATATTCTATATTGATAAAAAATTCTATTTAACGCTGTATTACTTCAGCATTAAATATACAACAAAAACTCAGTAGATTTAATTCATCTATAGGATGGATTAGATATTTTAAGCGTAAAGGTAAGCTTAGATTTAATAGATGAATCTATAAAACTATTCTACTCCTTATTTTCTTTAAGAAAAAATAGTATAACTATAAGCACATTCTCTTTTGATGATGCTTGAATAGTGGAGAGTGATATAAAAGTAAATATGGTGAAATATATAAACAGCACGTGAAAAATAACTTACATTTCCTTTTAATGATAAATATGAAATTATTTACATTATAATGTTGGGTTTGGATATATCGTATTAAATTATAATCATGAAGCAGGCTATGAACTTCTAAATAGTTGTTAGGAATGGTGAGTTTGATATTTATATTCAAAAAATATATAGCCTCTTAACTTTGTATATTTAGGTGGTAGTGACATTCAAGAACAAATATACACCGAAGGCATGACAAAAGGAAAATTTAGCCATTCATTCTACTATCAACAAAGAGATGAAGGCAATCATCGGAGTCGCATTTGATGGTTAATCGCATTGATATTAATGGATAAATAGTAGTGCCGCCATTAATGCCTCTAGATTGGTTTTTAAGGGGAGTATGAAAGGTAGATGATAGCTATATAGATAAATTTAATCATCCACCTACAAAAACAATTATAAATTTATATTGTAAAATTTCTTATCTAAACTATCTACGATTGAAACCATTTTGGCATATTAGATTTACTAATAGGGATTCGGATTAGCTCATTATCATCCTCAGGGCATTGCAGCTCTTCAAAACCCCATTCACCATTACGGTCTGAAAAATAGACCGTATATTTTTCTGTGTTAAAACCATAGTACCGCTCTTGAGGATAGCTAATTTTTTCTTGCCCACAAGAAACAAATGTTCGCCATTCACTTTGTGTTGCCCAATCAAAAACTAATACAATTACATTTGTTGACCAACGAGGAACTAAAAATAGTGTTATAGTAGTGATAAGAACAATAGATATACCAATAATTACCTGAGGAATTTTTAATTTATCCGATATATATAAGAAAAACATATAAGATAGCGGTTGTAATAACATGAGAGCAAAGAAAATAAAATATGTTATTTTTAACCCAAGCTCTAGTAACGGTGAATCACCTATATCCATATTACTAATTTGCATAAAGTAACTAGCTGCATATGAGCTCGTTAATAAATATAAAAAAGAAAATCCCAAGCCTAAAACCAACCTAGATTTCTTGAATAATTTATATTCACTACCGCCAAGGTCAAAAAATAAAAGTATTCCACTAACAATAACTAAGAGGTAAAAAGCTATAAGCCCGATTATTGCTAAGGTAGAGTTTCCTATATTTAAAAAAAATAAAAACAATAAAAAGCCAATGCAAGTTAGTAAGGACATAAATCCAGATGCTTTCTTTTTTTCTTTATTATCATCAAAGTATATAAACTTATAGTATATTTTATTTCTCTGCCCTCTCATAACAATGCAAAAAATCATTACTGCAATAGATAAAATAATTGCCAATTCAACTTTAAAATTAAAATCTCGTCCTAACGTATATATGCTAATAAATAAATATAAAATTAAAATGACCGCAAGAATGTTTTTTTGGAAGTATTCAAAAGTGATTTTTTTGATTCTCATAGATAACCTATTAAAATATAATAAATAAACCTTAGTATTTATTCTTTTTCAACAAATCTTTCAGTGCCGCAATATTCGTCCTGTGGTGCTTCAGGAAGATATTCACTCATCAAATTGCCTCTACTCTCTATACGTTATGCATAAACTATGAACAACAATATAGCATGTTTAACAAAAAAATTAGGCCATCAATAAATAGATAGCAAGCACATTATTTTATGTAAAAACAATGCGCTACTATTATCTATATTCTTTTTACCCCAGAAAAATACTCATGTATTTTTTCAGTCATCACAAACACCAATGGAAAGCATTTTTTCTTTGCCTGCAAAGCGATACTTCATTCTCCAATATTTAGACCATTGTGGTTTACCACCGTCAATAACAAGATGACATGGCAATGTAGAAGAGGCCATGTTTAGAAAACCACACTTTCCCATGTAAAAAACGGTACATGGTGCCATTTTATTCGTTTATCGATGTGATCATGCCTGATTTATACATTAATTATGCGTATTTACAAATGGTTACCTTTAAATTTTTACAGAGAACAATTTGCTTTGTAGGATACTTAACATAAATTTATGTGTTGTCGGCGCATGACCGTGAATGCTGACGATAAAGCTGTCATGGAATAAGCCCTCGCTCGGTAGGGGGATGGTTTGCTCGCCGTTCTAGAGGAAACTCAGTGGCATTAATGACAATGCCTTAGCACAACAGACACTCAAACGGAGCCGGTATGTCGACTCAAAAATTCAATGCCTCTGCCAAACAACCGGCTTCGCGTTTAGATCCGCCCGACACCGGAGAATCGAGAGGAGCAACCTATGATGAGCAACAACGCCGTATTGCCGAGTATAAAGACACGTTAGCGCGATTGTACAGTGGCGAGTTAAACTCTGGGTTGGTGTTCACCTGCCAAATTCGAGACTTTCCCGAGGAGATGTTTCAAGTCACCGAGTTTGATTTGCAAGAAGGGCTCTCTGAGCTGTTTAGCTTGTCAATTGTGGCGGTCAGCGCACTGCCGGATATCGATTTTCAAACGATACTCGGTCGCATGTCTTCCCTTACCGTGAAACGCGATGGCAAAAAAATTCGAGAGGTACAAGGGTTACTCGCCAGTATCGAAAACCTGAACACCGACGGGGTGAAAACGTGGTATCGCCTAGTGATACGCCCCGAAATGTGGGTGATGGCCCTTAAACAAGACAGCCGTATTTTTCAACGCACTACCGTGCCAAAGATACTCGACACCTTATTGCGTGGAAGCGCATATTCCCAACGACAAATTGTTGTATCATCCTGAAGAACATCTCGAACGCGCTTATGTCACCCAAAAACGTGAAACGATGTATGACTTTTGGTGCCGCCTCGCCGCTGAAGAAGGGATTACCTTTTGGTTTGAAGAAGGCACAAAACTGTTCTACAGTGACCGCCATTTAGGGATGACGGCGGGGGTTACCCTCACCTATAACCCACAATCGGACACCGATATTACCGACAGTACCGCGACCGTTTGGCACTATGCCGAGCAGTTGTGCAGCGATATTCGTATTGATAAAGATTACAATCCGGTACAGCCTTCTCACCCACTCCACCATCAAGTGACTGGCGACGTACACCAACAACACGAAATGTTTGAAAGTTACGGGCGCTTCCAAGAAGACGCGCAAGGGGAAGCGTTTAACCAAATCCGTTACGAGCAATCCCAAGTGCACCGCCAAATGGGGCAGGCCAGCACCAACTGCTTTGCCTTGCACCCCGGTAAGATGTTTACCTTAACTAATCACCCCAATGCACGCATGAATGACCGTTGGCAAGTGGTAAGAGTATCACACCGTGGTGTCCAACCCCTTGCCGACAACGGTGGCGGTGAAGGCACACAGTTAACGAATAGCGTGTCATTTATTCCGGGGACGCAAGAGTGGCGCCCACCGTACCGCTATAAACCGACTGCCGACGGCGATGAGTTAGCGACGGTTGTTGGGCCACCGGGGGAAGAAATCTACACCAACAGCAAAGGGGAAGTGGTGGTCTATTTCCATTGGGATAGGCGCGGTACCCCCGACCACGGCGCCTCTTGTTGGGTGCCGGTGTCACACGGCTGGAGTGGCAATGGCTATGGGTTTATGAGCATTCCCCATGTCGGGCAACAGGTGTTAGTCAGTTACCTGAATGGGGATATTGACCGACCGATTGTCACGGGGTGTACTTATAACGGGCGTAATAAACCCCCGTTAAATTTACCCCACGAAAAAACGCGCACCACCTTTAAAACCTGTACCCACAAAGGGGAAGGGTTTAATGAATTGCGTTTTGAAGACAAAGCCGAACAAGAAGAAATCTACCTGCACGCGCAGCGTGATATGAACGTGCACATTCAAAACGACCATCACACCCATGTGCAACGGGACAGCAAACAGCGTATTGACCAACATCGCTACACGGAAATTGCCGGTGATGACCACCAGCATGTTAAAGGCACACAAAAAGCCTTAACCGAAGGCGATGTTTCTCAGCACGTACTGGGGGCTTACCATCAGCAAGTCGATGGCGCACTGGTCAGTGAAAGCGGGCAAGAAACTCACCTCAGCAGCCAAGGCAAAGTGGTGATTGAAGCCGCCACCGAAATCACGTTTAAAGTCGGTGGCAGCTTTGTGCGCATCACCCCAAGCAACGTGTTTACCTCGGGTAATGTAGCGATTGGTGACAGTGCGGGCGGCTCAGGGCAAGCGGTCAATCTTCAGCTCCCTGAGGGGGTGACACCGTTTGCACCACCGCCGTACCCCATCAAACCGTACTGTGCGGTGCAAGCTCAAGCCACTGGCAGTTGGGTGATTAAACCTAACGGAGGCAATGCATGAGACCGACGCCTTGGACAACGTGGCTGAGTGAGCCTCACCGTGACCCCGTGTATTTACTGCTCAACACCTTGGCGCAGCCCAACCCGACGGATGTGCTGTTTGCCAACGATTGGATTGAACAGGCGTTTCCGCTGTATAACGGCACCCCCTTGGCGCATTTAATCGCACAAAGTCCGTGGTTGGTGAAATTGAAACCGAGCGCCGCCGTCCCACTCGGGCAGCTGCTTGACCGCAAAGGCTTCAGTGACCCCAGTTGGGGCTGGGCTTACCGCAGCCCAATGGCGTGGGACGCACAGTTACACCATTGGCAACAACGTCAATTAGTGAAACTGGATGGCGAAATGGTGGTATTACGCTTAATGGACAGCCGCATCGCCAATGTCTTGATACCCAGCCTGCGCGAAGTCGATTGGTATGTGTTGATGAACCCGGTGCATGAAGTGATGCTGGATACGGACACACAACCTCTCTGCCTGATATCGCCCGCCCGTGACCGTCCGCCGCTGATACCCGAGCTGAAAGTGCATCCGTTTACCTTGGGTGAGCATTTGCAAACAGCGTGGGCGAATTCTGAAATATGTATCCAATTGATGGCAGAAAACCTCGCGTGTGAATTGTGGGAGAACCAACCTGACAATGCACTGGCGCTCGATACCCCTGTAGGGCAATTGCACGAACGCTTGGTCAGTTGGCTACACATTTCGCCCATATTAGCCGGTAACGTCTCCACGCGCACCCTCGCCCAGTTTACTGACTATGCCCAACAACTGGGCTGGATACCTTTGACAACGGAGCCGTCATGAGTCAAAAAACAGAATCTTGCATTATCTGTGACAACTACCGATTTTGGATTGATCTGCAATTGGTGGATGATAAAGGGCAACCATTAATTGGCGTGGCGTATACTTTATCCGAACGTGGCACAGGGCGCACCTTAGCGGGCAGCAGTGATACGCAAGGGCTAATACACGCCGAAGGCATGACCGCACGTCCGTATACTTTAACCCTTGAGCCGCAATCATTAGCAGATGCACTGACCACCTTATCACCGCCGGCGGCGATTCAAGGCAAAGATAAGTCGCTGAAAGATTTTTGTCGTGAACAGGGCTATCAACTTAGTGAAAACCACCGAGCCGGTGAATTTAACGAAGAGTTGCCCGAGACCGTTCACCGCATGACGGCCGGACAAATCAGCCGTTCAGTGCACTATCAACAGCGAGATGAAGGTTATCCACTGTGGTTCCCCTACGACCACCACCGTGTGATAGCGATTAAACGCATTGCCGAGCCGGTATTTGCCAAATCCATCTTGCGCGGTGAAGGCAATACCGATGCGGGTGATACGGTTGAAGACTTGGCAAACTTTGGGTTATGTGATTACAGCACGTATGCATGTGGTGTTCCGTCAACGATTGAACAATCTGAATCCGAAGCTAACTGGGTTTCCTCCTTATTCAGTACCGTTGGTAATGCGCTCAATCCGATTGGAACTGCACAGGCATTTCCAATCGGCGGTGCTTTGGGTGGGAGCATGGGAATGGGCGCCAGTGGTGGTGTTGCCGGTGCTGCCGTAGGGCAACAAGGGAACGATTTTGGATGGGGGACAACACAACAGAGCTCAAATCAGCGCATCGCCAATGGGCTAGAGCAAACTTTGCGAAAGCCTCCTCCTTTAGTCATGAGCGCCAGTATCCTTTTCGCCATGGCAGCTAACTACTATAAAGGTGATAGTTTAACCCAGCAGGATTTATTGGAAATTGCGGATATGGGAGGAACGGCACCGACGCGTTTGCGAGTGGGTTTTGCCTCAACCGATGAAACCGCAGTCGCAATGGCGGCGGCATCACAGCTGATTGCACTTCATACTGAGCCGGATAGTGATAAAGCGCAAGTTCCTGTGATTAAAGGTCAGTTGGCATCTGATGCTGAAAGAATGGAAGTCATCAGCTTACCGGCTTATCAATCCCTTGGTCATGCGCTCAGTCGGCTGGCACCCATTGAAGTCTATCGATTTGATGTGGGTGGTGGTACACAGCTGTATATGGGGGTAGCGGCGTCAGGCGATATTATTAATATCTCAGCGCGTATTGATGATATTCCAAAAGGGCCGATTATTCATGCGGGACCTTCTCCGTTGCCACAAAAGGTCGAAAAACCGGAAGGTTTTACTATCCATGAGTCTGATACTCGGCCTGAAACATTGCCGATTGCGGATGACGAGATTGTCTGGCGGCATACGGGGCACGATGTTGAGCCGGTGGATTTTCGGGATTATATTCTGACTGTTGATAGAAAGGATGTAAAACCTGTTTATACAAGTATAAATACAGGTGGAGCTGAGAGAGCAAAAAAATTCGCAGAGAATTGGCCTGAAGCTGACTTAGATGAAGCAATCGATAAGTTCGCAGGAGAATCCCCTTTAATTACAACTACAGATAAAGGAAAACGAATATATGAAAATACGGAAAACGGAATTCAAATAGTTGAAGATACTTCAGGTGATTATTTTAGAATTTATGACCCAAGCCTCCCGGGAAAAAGAAAATACT
The DNA here is from genome assembly GCF_016618195.1 of Providencia manganoxydans. Classification (NCBI taxonomy): domain Bacteria; kingdom Pseudomonadati; phylum Pseudomonadota; class Gammaproteobacteria; order Enterobacterales; family Morganellaceae; genus Providencia; species Providencia manganoxydans. The sequence goes on along the minus strand of NZ_CP067099.1, from coordinate 126,126 downwards.
TAGATTTAGAAGGAAATATTCCTAATAATAAATTATTGCCAAATGGTAAGCAGGTTGGTCGCTCACAAGGTGAGTATAATCAAGTCACCCATTTTAAAATTAAAAGGTAATATTAATGAAACTAATAACTGTTCCTCTTTCTAAAGAAGCAATGCATAGGTTGGATTACAATGAATCTATTGATGGTGATCTACTAGAGCTAGAGTTGAGTGATAACCAACTACATATCTTAAATAAAGTCAATCTATTTGAAGAGATTAATTATAAATTAGGTTTGAACATAGATGATTATGAGGATGAAAGTCTACATGACATGAATAAAATAAAAAAATTGAATGAAATCCTTACAAGTATGATAAACAAAGAAAATGAACATATAATTAATTCAATATTGGAATTATCCAATGCAGCATTAAATAAAAAAACAGGAATATTTTTTTATTTTTAACCTTGTTTCCATATGGATTTAAAATAGGCCGTGAGCATTTAAATAATGCACATGGCCAAAATTGAAAGGAATCTAGATAAAGATTGAAATATTGATAACCTTACATATATAACAATTGGGAATTTGATAAAAGCATCATAGCGTAACTGAAAAAAATTTATGATTGATAGAGATAAATATGATGGAGAACCATAAAGAAATTACATTTGATGAGCTAAATAATGAGTTATTACCTGTAATTGGTGGGACTATTGAACTACTTAACTTCGTTGGTTTTTCTGAAAAAGATTGTTTCAAAATTATAAAAAAAGTTGATGGCTGGGAAAGTAAGACAGATATTGATTTATTGATGGGAATAGAACCTGAAAAATATTTATCGAATGACGTAATTGTACTAAATGATATGTTGTTTTACGATAAGTTTGCACTTTTAGTTCAATTGGAAAAAATTAAAGTTTTTTTATTAGATTATTTTAGTGAATATCATGAGAGTTTTTTTAATGGTGATGTTCTTTTTATTTCAATCTTAAATAAAAAATTACTACAATTTAATCATGATGGGTATTTAATTATATATGATTTACCAATTAAATTAATAGAAAAAGGTTTTGATAAATATATGAAATCAAAGTATAAATTATGAATCACTTTGAATTGTGCTCATAAGGGTAATGGTACATGGAAGCAGTACAGGGGGTAAGGAAAACCCCATGGTGAAATTGAAAGGCCTAATATAAAAGAAACGGAGATAGGAATGGTAACTCCAGAAGGAAAAGTGTTTATAAATGGTTCAACTGTTCGTAAACCAACTGCTAACGAATACCCAGGAGGTGAATAATGAGTCAGCGTCAAACTTATCAATCATTTGTGAACATGAATAAAGAAAGACATGTTACATGGTTTGATTATATTTATATGATATATCATTTTGAAGATATACCTGATGATTTAATTTTATCAGTTATTAAAATAACTTCACCAGATTTAATAAAAATGGATGATATACTATTTTTAGAGAATCTGTTTACAAATGATAAATATCAGGACAAACTTAAACAAGAACAGAGTAAGAAAAATATTCAATACTGGTTAAATATGGTGCATCTAACTGGTGTATTTGAATTTATGAGTTATGATGATGTTATAAAAATAGGGGAAAAGCTTGTAACCGCATGGAACAATAAAATTAAAGCTGAATATGATACATATGAATTTGGGAAAGCGCATCTTCTTTGCGATGAAGATGAAGAGGAGGTTTTGATTACAATTCATCAGTATAAAGAAAATGAGGCTATAATTTAATAAATCATAAAATTTGTTCTTAAAGAACAATAGTATTATACCCTAGAGAAAAATAACTTAGGTCAAGTCAGAACACATATTAATCAGTGCTATTGGCAATGCACTCATCCAATAAGGACTGAACAAGAACTTCCTTCTGGCGGTGCTTTAGGTGGAAGCATCTTAGCGGGCAGCAGTGATACGCAAGGGCTAATACATGCCGAAGGCATGACCGCCCGCCCGTATACTTTAACCCTTGAGCCACAGTCACTGGCAGATGCACTGACCACCCTATCTCCTCCGGCGGCGATTCAAGGCAAAGATAAGTCGCTGAAAGATTTTTGTCGTGAACAGGGCTATCAACTCAGTGAAAACCACCGAGCCGGTGAATTTAACGCGGGATTACCTGAGACCGTTCACCGCATGACGGCCGGACAAATCAGCCGTTCAGCGCATTATCAACAGCGAGATGAAGGCTATCACACGATGGTTTCCCTATGACCACCATCGTGTGATAGCGATTAAACGCATCGCCGAGCCGGTATTTGCTAAATCTATCTTGCGCGGTGAAGGCAATACCGATGCGGGAGATGCGGTTGAAGACTTGGCAAACTTTGGGTTATGTGATTACAGCACCTACACCTGCGGTATCGATGCCGCTATGACGCAACCCAATCAAGGCTCGTTCTCTTTCTTGAGTTTATTGGGGATTGGCACTGCCAATGCCTTCGCCGCGCCTATGCCACCGGGACCGATGGGCGGATTCGGAGCGACAGCAGCAGGTGGTGCAATTGGTCAACAAGGGATTAATCCACCGGATATCAATCAAGACTCAAGGCGATTTGCTTTTCAGTCTGAAAATGATTATGCAATAGCCAAAGGCGTATCGAAGGGCTTCAGTACGTCGGGTTGGTTTGACAGTGCTCGCGTGTTGTTTGCGATGGCCCCGAATTTCTATGAAGGGGATAGCATAACGCAGCCAGACCTACTTGAGATTGCTGAAATCGGCGGAACTGCCCCAACGCGTTTACGGGTGGGTTTTGCCTCATCGGTTTCGGCAGAGGCGGCTATCGCAATGACAGCCGCTTCTCAGTTAATTGCTCTACATACTGACCGAGACAGTGGACTTGGCCAAGTGCTTGTCATTAAAGGTGAATTGGCTTCCGAAGCTGAAGCACGAGAGGTGTTGAGTTTACTGATATATCAATCCCCAAATGGATTACCAAACTCGAATATCCAAGCTGAAATTTACCGCTTTGATGCAGATGGTACAACGCTTTACATGGGGGTTGCGGCATCAGGCGATATTATTAATATCTCCGCGCGGATTGATGATATTCCCAAAGGGCCGACTATTCATGCGGGACCCTCGCCGCTACCACAAAAGGTTGAGAAACCGGAAGGTTTTGCTATTCATAATTTCGATTATCGCCATGAAACACTGCCTATTGCGGATGACGGTATTGTCTGGCGGCATACTGGACACGATGTTGAACCTGTCGATTTTCGGGATTATATTCTGACGATTGAGAGAAAGGATGTAAAACCTGCTTATGTAAGTCTAGAAAAGGAGTATAAAAAGAAAATACAAGACTTTGAAGCTGAACATGGTAGTGACAATATACATGGCTTACGTAGGCACGGTTCCGGTACAACATTAGAACAACAAAAATACAGATCAAAAACTGGATATACTCCGATGGAGTACAAGGTAAACCAACTGATTCAACTCGTTTCATCAATCCACAAGATCAGTTCGAGGCAATAGAGAAAACAACGGCATTGTACAATCCAATGATACATAAAGACGGCTTCGTTGAAGTAAATATGGGAAGAATTATTGCTGAAGGATATACTAAAGATGGTGAGTATTTTCAAACGACTATAGTAAGAGCTGGTTTTGATAGAAAATCAGGAGAGATGTATAGTATTTATGGAGTTAAAGGTAAATGAAAAAGTTAAAAATAAGTTATTGGTATATTTCTAAATTTTGGTCTCCTCTTGCTGGTGGTCCTAATGTTAATGAGTCTTTATTAAGACTGAATTTAAATAATAAAATAAACATTGATACCATTATAAATGAAATTTTAAAACCAAACTTAGAACTTTTTGATTATCGATACAAAACTAACTTTAAAAATAGTTTTAAATATGCTATTAGCTACTATTCAGATAAAGAGTTAATAGACTCATTTTATAACAGCCAACCACAGATAGACTTACCTAATAATTTACCTATTCGTGATTTTTATATTCAAGTATGGTTTCTTTTATATGGAAATGAAAGTTATTTGCCTTTAGATAAGGAATGTTACACTGAAATTTCTCTTGAGGATATTTTTAATTAATAAATATTAAATTTAGAAAAAGCTTTAGAGAGCAATGGTTTTTTATAAAAAGTGAGAATGTATAGTGTATTTTAAATAAAATGAAAAAGATAAAAATTAGTAGATGGTATATGTCTGGATTTTGGGCCCCACTTGATGGTGGCCCGAATGAAGATGAAGCGTTATTGAAACTGAATTTGAATAATCATTCAAGTATTGATTTAATTGTTGATAAAATACTTAAACCGTATATAGATATGTTGCCTTTAAAGTATAAAATTCGTTTCAAGGATAGTTTTAAGTATGCGATAGCATACTATTCAGAAAAAGAGCTAAAGGATTGTTACTACACTGGAGCATCTCAATTAGACTTACCTGACGGTATAACCGCTCGGGATTTTTATATTTATGTATGGAATTTCATGTATAAGAACGAAAGTTATTTGGCACCTGAGAAGGATAACTATACTGAGCTATCACTTAACGAAATCCATAAAAAATAAAACTATTAAAGTATATTGAACATTATAAAAATAGCGGTAATTGCTTGATGTACAATTTAAATTCCATAAAATGGAAGGCCACTACAACCCGGAGAAACTATCAATGATTAACATGGTAAACATTCATGATGAAAATATATATGGAATTTTTTATATAGATAAAGAAGAAACTCTTGAGTTTTTTTATCAAATAAGAAAAAACTACGGTTTAAAGAAGTAATTCATTGGGATTTTTCTGAATTCGAAAAACAAAATATAATATATGAGATAGAACAATATAAAGATATCCCTATATGGATTAAAGATGAGTTCGGAATAAAAAAAGCATTGCCTTTAGATTGTTTTTTATACTATATAAATTCTAGTGTAGGTCTTTCTGGAATAGTAATAGCAAAAGATGCAAACTTTTCTGATGAGGTAACCTTCTAAAATAATTACCAAGTATATGTTAAAATGCTAGTAATATATGTTGATTTATAAAAAAATACTTCCCGTTCGGCTAATTTTTCATATAAATCAAAATAATTCTTAGAATTGATTAGGTGTTTATATGAAAGATAAATTTTTTTATGAAATTGAAAGTACTAGCATAGATAAATTTACACTTGTATTTATTTTAGGTGTTTTGACTGGGCTAAAGTCAAAAACACTATCTATAGATGAAGCTAATAATTTAATATTTAAACCTTATTACGTTAAGTTTTTTTCAGAGCATAAAGTATCCAAACATATTACTGAAATCATTTCTAAAGGTTGTGAACTTGAGGATGTACTAGATCTTGCGCCAGAGAAATTTGATTTCAATATTAATGAATTACTTGATGAAACTACTCTTGAATTAGCTAAGTTAGAAAAATTTGAATGCTCAAATATCAGATAAATGGTGCAATGATGCGAAGTATCGTAAACGGCAAAAAAATCATTTTAAAAAATGATACTACGAATACTGGGGGCAAGGTGCTAACGGCTTCGTCTCTCGCCAAACAAACCCAAGGAGTCGCCTGTGTGGGCGACTCGGTTTATTGCCCTTCATGTAAAAAAACAGGCACTATCGTTGAAGGCGATAGCTTAATGAAAATCAACGGCATTCCTGTTGCGTTAGAAGGTCACAAAGTCGCTTGTGGATGTTCCTGTGGCTGTGTGCTTGTTGCAGTAGGTTAAATGATAGCTTGATATCATTACTCAGAATAAAAAATAAAGTCTAGGTAATGACCACCTTTACGAATATTCGCAAAAGTGGCTAAATGATATTATTCAGTTTAAATTGAGTTCTAGCTAATCAATATAATCCGCATACCACTGCATCATTTCACTTCTCTCTTCCAAATATTGCGCATGGCTATAGATTCCTCGAATAGCGTTTTTATCCTTATGTGCCAACTCTATTTCAATCCATGCTGAATTAAATCCTTTCTCATACAATATCGTGCTCATCGTGTGGTTGAAGCCATGTCCTGTTGCTCTTCCTTATAACCTGCTACCCCTTCAAAAAATAAGATAGTTCTTCAGCAGTTAAAAATGGAAAGAGTTGTTTCTTCATTGGAGGTGCACTGAACTTGAGTGGCGGAAGATCACAGGAGTCGAACCTGCCCGGGACTGCTGGCAGCCCCAACTGGATTTGAAATCCAGCCGCCTCACCGGAGACGACGATCTTCCTTTTTGATTGAGCACCAATTATAGCCCGAATCAATAGTTTTCCAAAGCTTACTGAATGAAATAGTCACATTTATTGATAATTATTAAGAACAAAAAACGTTATCTTGTATTGAGGTTTCTATTTCTGCCCCCATATAATTTTCATATTCACAGTGGCGTGTTACATTCGTTCACTCGAAGTTAGCCGTTTCACTTATTGTCAATACAGTAAGCCTTGGCCTACCCGTGCAAGCCTGCAATCACAGGATGTTTATATGACAAACCCATTATTAACCGATTCTGTACTACCCCTATTTGCTAAAATTGAACCTGAGCATGTATTCCCTGCGGTTCAACAAGTCCTGACGGAATATCGTCAAACTGTCGAAAATATCCTATCAGCAACTAATCAATATACATGGGATAACCTATGCCAGCCGCTTGAAGAAGCAAGCGATAAGTTATCACGTGTATGGTCACCTGTTGGCCACCTTCATTCGGTCAAAAATAGCCCAGAGCTGCGTGAAGCCTATGAAAAATGCCTACCATTGCTTTCTGAATTCAGCACATGGATGGGTCAGCATGAACCGCTATATCAAGCTTATAAGTCTCTCAAAGATAGCGCACAGTTTGCATCCCTAAGCCAATCGCAGAAAAAATCCATCGAAAATACCTTACGTGACTTTGAATTGTCTGGTATTGGCCTGCCAGCTGAAAAGCAGCAGCGTTATGGCGAAATTGTCGCACGTATGTCTGAAATTGCCTCTAAATTCAGCAATAACGTTCTTGATGCCACCATGGGTTGGACTAAGCTCATTAAAGATGAGAAACAATTGGCTGGTATGCCGGAAAGCGCTATTGCCGCCGCAAAAGCCATGGCGGAAGCTAAAGGTGAGGAAGGCTATTTGTTAACACTGGATATGCCAAGCTATTTGCCTGTTATGACCTATGCTGATAACGCTGAGCTGCGTCGTGAAATGAGTCACGCGTACAGCACTCGAGCATCAGATCAAGGACCTAATGCAGGTAAATGGGATAACAGTGAGCTAATTGAAGAATTGATGGCATTACGTCATGAACTGGCTCAACTACTTGGTTTCAAAAACTTTGCTGAAAAATCACTGGCAACTAAAATGGCGGAGTCGCCTGCACAAGTATTAGACTTCCTGACTAATTTAGCTGATCGTGCACATCAACAAGGTAAAGATGAATTAGCCGAATTAACTGCTTTCGCTAAGCAGCACTATGGTGTTGATAAGCTTGAATCTTGGGATCTGGCTTATTACAGCGAAAAACAAAAACAACACAAGTTCTCACTCAGCGACGAACAGCTACGCCCTTACTTCCCGGAGCAGCGTGTTGTAGAAGGCCTATTTGAGGTTGTTCATCGTATCTATGGCCTTACCGCCAAAGAACGCAAAGATATCGAAACGTGGCATCCAGACGTGCGCTTCTTTGAGCTTTATGATGACACCAATACCCTACGTGGTAGCTTCTATCTTGATCTGTACGCGCGAGAACACAAACGTGGCGGAGCATGGATGGATGACTGTGCAGGTAGAATGGTACACAAAGATGGCTCGTTACAGAACCCTGTCGCCTATTTAACCTGTAACTTTAATAAACCTCTTGGTGATAAACCTGCTCTGTTTACTCATGATGAAGTGATCACACTGTTCCACGAGTTTGGCCATGGTCTGCATCATATGATGACCAAAATCGATGTAGCAGATGTTGCTGGCATCAATGGTGTGCCGTGGGATGCCGTCGAATTACCAAGCCAGTTTATGGAAAACTGGTGCTGGGAGCCCGAAGCGCTCGAATTTATTTCTGGCCATTATGAAACTGGCGAACCATTACCTCGCGAAATGCTTGATAGCATGTTAGCGGCTAAAAACTATCAATCCGCTATGTTTGTTTTACGTCAGCTAGAGTTTGGTCTATTTGATTTCCGTTTACATGCTGAATATGACCCAGCTAAAGGTGCTCAAGTGATGCCAACCTTATATGCGGTAAAAGAAAAAGTGGCCGTTGTACCATCGCCTGAGTGGAGCCGTTTCCCACATGCATTTAGCCATATCTTTGCCGGTGGCTATGCAGCGGGCTATTACAGCTACTTATGGGCCGATGTACTGGCAGCAGACGCTTACTCACGCTTTGCGGAAGAAGGTATATTTAACCGTGAAACAGGCCAATCATTCCTCGATAACATTCTCAGCCGTGGTGGCTCAGAGGAGCCAATGGTACTGTTCGAACGTTTCCGTGGACGTAAACCTGAGTTAGATGCGATGTTGAAGAGCTATGGTATCGATGGCTGATCACGTCAAGATCCAACTGATCTGTGAAAAGGGTGCCGATCAAGGCACTCTTTCCCAACTAGCGGAAAAATGGCAACTCATCCACAGCCCCGATGCGGTTATGGCATTGGTTCTCACCCCTGAAAACTTACAACTGCGTAAAATGGATGAACCTAAATTAGGCGGTATTTTTGTTGATTTTGTGTCAGGGGCAATGGCACATCGACGTAAGTTTGGTGGTGGCAGAGGAGAAGCGGTTGCAAAAGCCGTGGGGATCAAAAAGGATTATTTGCCAGATGTCATAGATGCGACAGCAGGTCTTGGTCGAGATGCTTTTGTGCTAGCCTCTGTGGGTTGTCAGGTACGCATGTTAGAACGTCATCCAGTGGTAGCAGCCTTACTTGATGATGGCCTACAACGTGGTTATCAAGATAGTGAAATCGGTGAATGGCTGAAACAACGGATGTCATTAATTCATGCATCAAGTATTACGGCCTTAGCGGATATCACGACACCACCTGACGTGATTTACCTTGATCCGATGTATCCACATCGTCAAAAAAGTGCGTTGGTTAAAAAAGAAATGCGCGTTTTTCAATCACTAGTAGGCGCAGATGATGATGCAGATGCTTTGTTAGCGCCCGCTTTAGCGCTAGCAAAACGCCGTGTGGTGGTGAAACGCCCTGACTATGCAGAACCCCTTGCGGGGCAAAAAGCGCCGTCCGCAGTCACAACCAAAAGCCATCGTTTTGATATTTATCCATGCATTAAAACATAACAACGAAAGGCGTATGTACCAGTGAGTTATCAATATAATACAGCCGCCTTTTCGCGTATGTTCATTTAATCAGGAAATTACAAAATACCCTGTGCGAGCATTGCATCAGCGACTTTCACAAAGCCTGCAATGTTTGCGCCTTGTACATAGTTAGTTTGCTTCGCTTCACCACCAAACTCGACGCAGTGGTTATGGATATCTAACATGATGTGATGCAAACGTGCATCAACCTTCTCCGCCTTCCAGCCCATACGTGCCGCATTTTGTGCCATTTCTAAGCCTGATGTTGCAACCCCGCCTGCGTTTGCGGCTTTACCTGGTGCAAACAATACACCTGCCTCAAGAAAACGTTCTGTTGCTGGGATCGTTGTTGGCATATTTGCACCTTCAGCCACAGCTTTCACACCATTTTTGATAAGTAGTTCTGCCGCTTCAAGATCCAACTCATTTTGAGTGGCACATGGTAACGCGATATCAACAGGTACACACCATGGTTGCTTACCAGCCAGATAGGTTAAACCAAACTCTTTCGCATAAGCCTCGACACGGCCATAGCTATTTTTGATTTCTTCTAGCCGCGCAAGTTTTTCAGGGGTAAAGCCCGCTTCGTCAACAACTGTTCCGTTAGAGTCTGATGCAGTAATGACTTTAGCACCTAATTCCATACATTTTTCAATTGTGTATTGAGCAACATTGCCTGAGCCTGACACAGCAACACGCATGCCTTCAAAGCCTAAACCATGGCGTTTTAACATTGCGTTAGTGAAATAAACCAAGCCGTAACCGGTTGCTTCTGGGCGAATTAAGCTACCACCAAATGAAAGACCTTTACCGGTGAATACACAAGATGTGTCGTTAGATAATTTTTTCATCATACCGGCCATAAAACCAACTTCACGACCACCTACCCCAATATCCCCAGCTGGAACATCCGTATCTGCACCCAAATGGCGATACAATTCAGTCATCAAAGCTTGGCAGAAACGCATCACTTCACCGTAGCTTTTGCCTTTTGGATCAAAGTCAGAACCACCTTTACCACCACCCATCGGTAATGTTGTCAGTGCATTTTTCAATGTTTGTTCGAAGCCAAGGAATTTTAAGATAGAAAGGTTAACTGATGGGTGAAAGCGCATGCCGCCTTTAAATGGGCCGATAGCGGAACTATATTGAACACGCCAAGCACGGTTTACATGTACTTTGCCTTGATCATCTACCCAACAGACACGGAATTGGATCACTCTTTCTGGCTCAACAAAGCGTTCAAGTAATGCTTGTTCACGATATTTCGGGTTATTTTCTAGGAATGGCCAAAGTGAGGTAAATACTTCACGAACGGCCTGAAGGAATTCAGGTTGCTGAGGGTCTCTTTTTTGTACAGACTCCAAGAATGAAGATAATGAATTCATTGGTTGTGTCTTCCTTTTTTAAATTTTATGTTGTGATGTTTCTCACCCTTTCTTATGATTATTTTTTAGGAAATGTGAGGTTGATTTGTATTTGCTTATTGAATATATCACTAGTTTGTATTCAAGTTTCAAGGTTTTTTTTTATTCTGGAGTAAAAAAAATTTCTTGACCTACCAATAACTCACTTAATTTAAATTTTTTTACCCAAAAAAAACGCCTGCATAAGCAAGCGTTTTTAGTGAATAATGTTTCAATTCTAACTGAATCGATTATTCTTCATCGTCATTCAGCGGAACAATCAACATATCAACATGAACAGTATTAATCAACTGACGCGCTGATGACATCAATTTGCTCCAGAAGTCTTGGTGATGACCACAAACCACTAAGTCCATGTCATACTTTTTAATTGCATCGACTAGAACTTGGCCTAAATCACCACTACCACTCAGTGTTTCTTGGATCTCATAACCTGCACCAGCAGAAAGATCTTTTAGCGAATTACGCGTTTCATCCGTGATACGTTGTTGCATGTCGCCCAAATTCACATCGATAAGACCGGTGTAGAGATCTGAGTAGTTCACATCAACATGGATCATGGATACTTTAGCCCCGTAAGGTTTCGCCATAGAAACCGCTTTATCCAGTAACACCTTACTTTCAGGTGATAAATCTACCGCTACGAGAATATGTTTGTATGCCATAAAGTAAACTCCTTCCGAATGCTGATTTTATGATAAGTTAAGAGCCTATTCTGTTAGCCTCTTAACTCACCACATATCTTATAAGCTCTAAATAATTCGAATTCGAGATGCAGCTAGGCGACAGTGAAAGCGCCGCTAAGTGCATAGAAAACGATGTGACTGGCACAAATGAGCGTAGCCAACATACCTCAACGCAAAACACTGCAACTTCAAATACAACGAGTATAGTTAATATACCTGCATATCGTGATACCAATTGTCACGTCGATCACATCTGTGCAGATTAGCCACGTCAATCTTTAGCCGCATAACATTTTATAAAACAATAACATCATCTACTTAATATTAATATATAAACGAGAATGATGTGTGATATTTCGCAATCAATGCTTTGAATAATTCGAAGTGCAGCTAAGAACATCGATAACACTGTGATTAATGGGCTATCATACCTTAAAAGAGGCCCCTACAACTTGAAGTATAACCAGTACACCCGAAGTGCTAGCAAATTGTCCTTTTATTACACCTTTTCACCCAATATCACGTTCCAATCCACACCAATACAAACAAAAATCGTTTAAAAATGCTTCCTTTTGCACTTTTTTTAGGCAGCGTATTATCCTACAATGAATAATGAGCTTGATTGTCACTGTGTTTGCTTTATTTCCTTTGTTACAACAGCGCTGGCTGATATCTGAGGAGGTGAGTATGTTCAGTATGATTGCCTTGTTCTGGGCCTTATGCATTCTATGTATCATTAATATGATACGCTATTTTTCTTCGATCCGCGTTTTACTCTATATCCTACGGGATACCGACCCACTACTTTACCAATCTGTTGATGGTAATGGTTTTTTTACTACTCATGGGCAATTGAATAAACAACTAAAACTTGTACGTTACATTAACAATAAACAATATCTAGACCATTTTGATCCAGAGGTCATAGCGCGCTGTGAAAGGATCCGTAAACAATTTGTGCAAATTAGCCAACTAAGTTTACTTGTTGCCGTTAGCTTAATTTACTTACTTGTTACCGCTTAATGAAGTGGTAGAAGCCACTTTTCATCGACATTCTTGTTAAGACAAAAAAATAGTGATGAACTTATTCAGCTCATCACTATTATTGATTTTATTAGTCTTTTCAGTAAGAACGACTAAATCACCATCAATGCAATCCAGTACAAACCACCCGAAAGGATAATCGAGACAGGCAGAGTCAGTAGCCACGCTAGCGCGATGCTCTTAATTGTTTTGCTCTGTACACCACCGCCATCAACAACCATGGTACCTGCCACCGCAGATGACAAGACTTGAGTCGTGGAAACTGGCATACCAGTATAACTTGCCACACCGATTGATACCGCTGCCGTTACCTGTGCAGAAACCCCTTGTGCATAGGTCATGCCTTTCTTACCAATTTTCTCACCGATAGTGACAGCAACTCGCTTCCAACCAAACATGGTTCCGATAGACAGTGCTAATGCCACCGCAATAATGATCCATAACGGCGCATACTCAACCGTGTACAACAGGTCATTACTCAGCTTTTTCAGCAAACTGGCATCTTGTGAGCTCGTTTCAGGCAACTTCGCTACCGCATTCGCGGTATCAGAGATACACATCAATAAACGGCGCATATGGTTACGTTGGTCAGGCGTCAGTTCATCATAGTTTTGAATGCCATTTAGCATTTTTTGCGCTTGAGCCAGAACAATTGACGTACGTGAACTATCGCAATGGAATTCTTTACTGAGTTCATCTTCATCGACAATAGCTGGGGTATTTTCAATCGCGTGGTTTAGAGCCGGTTTATGTGTCTCATAGTATTGTTGTAAGTGGACAACGGCATCATGTGTTCTAGCGATATCATAACCGCTAGAGTTCATATTGACGACGAAGCCCGCAGGAGCAACACCTATTAACACAAGCATGATAAGACCAATACCTTTCTGGCCATCATTCGCACCATGGGAGAAACTTACGCCAACAGCGGAAAGGATCAACGCAGTACGAGTCCAGAATGGTGGCTTGCGCTTACCATCTTTTTTCTCCCGCTCTGCTGGCGTTAAGTGGATGCGACGACGTTTTTTAGTTCCACTCCAATAGCGGCGTAGAATAAAAATCATCAACCCAGCAATCACAAAACCAATAGCAGGAGAAAGGATAAGAGACATGAAAATGCTGATCATTTTAGGTATGTTCAACGCATCAACGATGGATGAATCTGTGACTATTGCGTTAGTTAAACCAACACCGATAATCGCCCCGATCAAGGTATGAGAACTTGATGCAGGGATACCAAAATACCAAGTTCCCAAGTTCCAAATGATTGCAGCTAACAATAGTGAGAACACCATTGCAAGGCCGTGAGCTGAGCTCACATTAAGCAAAAGATCTGTTGGTAGTAGGTGAACAATTGCGTAAGCAACGCTCAACCCTCCCAGCAGAACACCAAAGAAGTTAAACACACCCGCCATCACGACCGCAAACTGCGCCCGCATTGCACGAGTATAGATAACCGTAGCTACCGCATTCGCGGTATCATGAAAGCCATTTATAGCTTCATAGAACAGCACAAATAACAGTGCCAGAACTAACAATAAGCCAGTGTAAAATTCTAAACCTGTAAAAAGATGTAGCATAGACGTTAAGCCATTTTATGTTGGTCATGAACGCGGCGCATTATCAGTGACAAACGCTAGCGGTGGAAGCGAAATCTAACCTTTTTTTGATTTAACTACCAATCAAAAAAGTACAACATGATTATTATCCTATATTTATCAATATATTACATGATTTGTTTTTATTCTGATTTTTCGAAACTTTTTTATCAGAATTTCACTCAAATCTGAGTTAATTCATCTTTTTTGGCGAATTTCTCGGAAGCTGCCCACTTTTTTCGACAATCATTCTAAGCTAATTAATCGCATAAAGCCTTTAACCGAACAGCAAAAAACCAGCTCAAAAGTTCAGCAAAACCTAATTATAATATTGTATTCAAGACTTTTCATTGCCCGTGACATTACAATGATTGAAATATAACGTAAAATAGATACTCCCATCATGATTAGTATTTTAGAATCAAATATATATAGAGAATTTTTATTGTGAAAAATTATGACGTTATTATTCTTGGTGCAGGTGCTGCGGGACTATTTTGTGCCTCACTAGCAGGAAAACGCGGACTAAATACGCTTGTCTTGGATAACGGCAAAAAACTCGGCAGAAAAATTCTTATGTCAGGGGGAGGACGCTGTAATTTTACCAATATCTATGCTGATCACAGCAATTACCTTTCCGCAAACCCACATTTTTGTAAGTCAGCACTTGCTCGCTACACACAGTGGGATTTCATTGCCTTAGTCAACAAATACAACATTCCCTATCATGAAAAAACATTAGGTCAGCTGTTTTGCGATAATAGCGCTCAAGATATTGTGGATATGTTAGAAGCAGAATGTGATTTGCCAAATATCACGATTAAATTACGCAGTGAAGTAACCCGTGTAGAAAAAATAGATAACCGCTTTGTTATCACTTCAAATGGAAATGAAGTAAGTACACACTCACTTGTGGTTGCAACCGGAGGATTATCGATGCCGGGCCTTGGAGCAACACCTTTTGGCTATCGACTTGCGGAGCAGTTTGGCCACCATATTTTGCCGACTCGTGCCGCTCTAGTGCCTTTTACACTCCATAAGCCTTTGTTAGACCACCTGCAAGTTCTATCCGGTGTGTCTGTCGCAGCAACGGTCACAGCCGCAGATGGAACGTTGTTTAAAGAAAACATTCTGTTTACCCACCGTGGCCTATCTGGACCCGCCATTTTGCAAATCTCCAACTATTGGAACCCTGGTGAGTTTGTGAGTATTAACTTACTTCCTGAAACGTCTCTGACTGAATATTTGTCCGAAGAGCGCCAATCTCACCCCAACCAATCACTCAAAACCACACTGACTAAACTATTACCTAAGCGCCTAATTGAAATACTACAAGAGCTAGGGCAAATCCCTGAGTGCACACTCAAACAACTCAATCACCCACAGGTTGAAGCTCTGCATAACACACTCCATCAATGGCAAGTGCAACCAAATGGCACTGAAGGCTATCGTACAGCGGAAGTCACATTAGGAGGTGTTGATACACGCGAGATCTCGTCCAAAACGATGGAGTCGTTAAAAAGCAAAGGGCTGTATTTTATTGGTGAAGTGGTCGATGTGACCGGCTGGCTCGGGGGATATAACTTCCAGTGGGCATGGAGCTCTGCGTCTGCATGTGCAGAAAATCTCCCTTTTAAGGCCAATTAAAAAACGCTAACGATGTCCGGCTGTTATCTAAGCAGCCATTGTGAGCTTTACCTTATCAATAACAATAACCACAAAAAATATAAATTATTTTAATGTAATCTCTACATGTTAACGAATAATAGCCCTACTATTAATATGTATTGTTCAAAAATCTCGTTTTAGTGGAAAAAATTTAATCCATTGAAAAATAATGGATATTTTTAATTTTTATAGAAATCATATAATTGCGATTTTTATTATAAATTATATCTTTTTGATTAAAAAAAACACTTTACAAACGATAGTGATAACTATTATCATCAAATCACTCCCACGACATAGCTTACTCAGCTACTGTTTTGGCAGTACGACATTGCTCACATTGCTTCCAGTGTTTAGTTTAGCCAGCCTTGCGCTGGCTATTTTTTTGTCTTCTTTTTTATTCAAATTTTTTGGATCCTATGGTCAATCCTATCTACTTCTCTCTTTAGTCAAATTAGCTAAACTATTACCAACAAGTTTAGAGCTGACCCACACTGAGTTGGGTAGGCTTTTAAGGAGATGACACAATGATCTATTTACGTAAAGCAAATGACCGCGGCCATGCTAATCATGGCTGGCTAGATAGCTGGCATACTTTTTCGTTTGCTAATTACTATGATGAACAATTTATGGGCTTCTCAGCACTACGTGTCATCAATGAAGACTTTATTGATGCGGGTCAAGGCTTTGGTACCCACCCCCATAAAGATATGGAAATTTTAACTTATGTTCTTGAAGGCACCGTAGAACATAAAGATAGTATGGGTAATATGGAGCAAATACCTGCCGGTGAATTCCAAATCATGAGCGCAGGTACGGGTATACGTCACTCAGAATATAACCCTGATGATAAAAACCGTTTACACTTATATCAAATCTGGATTTTACCTGAAAAAACAGGTATCGAGCCTCGCTACGCACAAAAACGTTTTGATTCCGTAGGTGGTAAGCAATTAGTTCTATCGCCAGACGCAAGAGAAGGCTCATTAAAAGTCTATCAAGATATGACACTATGGCGCTGGGCATTGCCGAAAGATGAAACGCACACTTATGCAATTGCTGATAAGCGTGTTGTTTGGATCCAAGTCGTCAAAGGAATGGTTGAAGTCAATGGTCAAACCGCAACCACCAGCGATGGCTTAGCGATTTGGCAAGAGAACCAACTGACGATCAAAGCAAGCGAAGGTAGTGAAATCTTACTGTTCGATTTACCTGCCGCTGATTAATGTTCCATCCATATCAAAAAGGCCCTCTATTGAGGGCCTCCGCGTTTTAAAACTCACCGCTAATTACAGCTTAGGACCGGCTTTAACCAGAGCCTCACCCGCTGGAGTGTCTGTATACTTATCAAAGTTTTTCACGAAACGATCAGCCAAATCTTTCGCTTTCTCATCCCATTGTGATTTATCTGCATAAGTATTGCGTGGGTCAAGAATATTAGTATCAACCCCCGGCAGCGCTGTCGGTACTTCCAAATCAAAGATGGGTAATTCAATAGTATCCGCTTTCTCGATGTCACCACTTAAGATCGAATCGATGATTGCGCGCGTATCTTTGATTGAAATACGTTTACCAGTACCGTTCCAACCTGTGTTAACTAAATAAGCTTTAGCGCCAGCCGCTTCCATACGCTTCACTAATACTTCTGCATACTGTGTTGGGTGCAATGAAAGGAATGCAGCCCCAAAGCAAGCAGAGAACGTTGGTGTTGGCTCTGTAACACCGCGCTCAGTACCTGCTAATTTCGCAGTAAAACCAGATAGGAAGTGATATTGGGTTTGCTCTGGCGTCAAGCGAGAAACTGGAGGCAATACGCCAAATGCATCAGCAGTTAAGAAAATCACTTTTGTTGCATGGCCAGCTTTAGACACAGGTTTAACAATATTGTCGATATGATAGATAGGGTAAGAAACTCGTGTATTTTCTGTTTTTGAACCATCATCAAAATCAACACTACCATCAGCCAATACGGTGACGTTTTCTAACAACGCATCGCGCTTGATAGCGCCATAGATGTCTGGCTCAGCTTCTTTAGAAAGGTGGATCGTTTTCGCATAGCAGCCACCTTCAAAGTTAAACACGCCATCGTCATCCCAACCGTGCTCATCATCACCAATTAGCTTACGTTTTGGATCTGTCGACAGAGTCGTTTTACCTGTACCTGATAGGCCGAAGAAAATGGCAACATCGCCTTGCTCGCCCACGTTAGCCGAACAGTGCATAGATGCGATGCCTTTTAATGGCAGCAGGTAGTTCATCATAGAGAACATACCTTTCTTCATTTCACCGCCGTACCATGAACCACCAATTAACTGCATACGTTCAGTTAAGTTGAAAGCGACAAAGTTTTCTGAGTTCAAACCTTGCTCTTTCCAATTTGGGTTAGTGCATTTCGCTCCGTTCATCACAATGAAGTCTGGTTCAAAACCGACCAGTTCAGCATCAGTTGGACGAATAAACATGTTTTTAACGAAATGAGCCTGCCACGCCACTTCCGTGATAAAGCGTACTTTCAGGCGAGTATCTGCGTTTGCACCACAGAATGCATCAATGATAAATAAACGTTTGCCTGACAACTGTTCTGTGACTAAATGCTTTAACTCACTCCAAACTTTTTGAGTCATCGGTTTGTTATCATTTTTGCCTTTACCCTGATCAGCCCACCAGACAGTATCGCGAGTGACATCATCACGTACGATATATTTATCTTTTGGTGAACGACCGGTAAAAATACCAGTATCAACAGCAACGGCACCTAATGTTGTCACGGTACCACGCTCATAGCCTTCTAATTCAGGTTTGGTTTCTTCCTTGAATAGCAGCTCATAACTAGGGTTATAAACAACTTCTGCTACATCATGAATGCCATACTGCTCGAGATCCTTCGGGGTCATACTTTTAGCGCTCATTATTATTGCTCCAGGTAATCATAATTAATCTACAGATGATCATAATTCTTTACGACTAATTAACAGCGATAGCTATCAAAGAATTGAAAATGTATAATTTTTTTTAATTCATTATGAGACTTAGAGCACGTAATAAGCCTTTAAAAATATATAAAAAGGGTGCAAAATTGCACCCTGATCACATAATTAGGTTGCTAAATCGTATCAGTGAAGTTGCTGATTTAGTTCCTTTTTTAACCCTTGAATATCAGATTCAATAAATATGTAGTGCGCGCCACAATATTCACACTCCATATCAATTTTTCCATCTTTTTGCAATATATCGGCAACATCTTCTTCTGATAAAGTGAGTAACGTACTTTCGCAACGTTCACGTGAGCAAGTACAACGGAACTCTACCGCTTGAGGATCATATAAGGTCACGTCTTCTTCATGATATAAACGATGCAAAACTTCTTTCACATCAAGCTCACTCAGCTCTTTACCTTTAATTGTGGCTGTCAATTGTACTAAGTGATCGAAAAATTCATGACTCGTTTCATCTGCCGCAGGTAAAACTTGTAATAACATGCCACCAGCAATCGCTTTTCCATTTTCTTCGCCTACACGAATGAATAGACGAGTTGGTAACTGCTCTGACTGCATAAAATAAGCGTCAATACACTCTTCAATGGTTTCACCCTCAATCGCTACGATCCCTTGATAACGCTCACCTTGAGTTGGTGTGATGGTAATGACCATATAGCCATTACCAACCATTTGTTTCAATGAGCTGCCTGCTACGACTGGACCATTGATCCGAGCAACACCTCGCATTTGCTGTAAATTATTACCATTGATAACCGCTAAATTCACAGGTCCATCACCTTGAATTTGCACAGTAATATCACCATCAAATTTTAATGTCGCCGTCAGCAAACTGGTTGCCACTAGCAATTCACCCAATAGCCCTTTCACAGCTTCAGGGTAATCGTGATTATCTAAGATCTGTTGAAAAGTATCGTCGACAGTAATCATTTCTCCACGCACAGCGTGCTGTTCAAACAGGAAGCGATGGAGTAAGTCTTGTTTAGCCATAATGTCTCTCTATTACGTTGGCTCCTTAGGAGGAGCCATGGGAATTCGTTTGTTTAAATTTTAGCAGGGTTCGACGCTCTTTTTTATCAGGTCGCCGTTCCGGATGAGGCATAGTTAATGCATTCATCTTCCGTGCTTGTGCGACTTTGTCGCGCTGCTCTAGGCTTTCTTGGGTTTCACGATACAGTAACTGTGCATCAGGAGCGCCTCGGCGCTGGCTACTTATCTCCAATACTTCGACAGTACGTTCATCATTTCCTTGCCTCAGCCTAATCAGTGCATTTAGCTCAACTATCTTACCGGGTTTGGTTCTTTGCCCGTTATAATGAACTTTTCCACCATCAATCATATCGCGAGCAATCGAACGAGTTTTATAAAAGCGCGCTGCCCATAGCCATTTATCAAGGCGAACCGGTTCTGTTGATGTTTGTTTCATGATGTTACCTCACTGTAAATCATCAAAATGAGGCTGCCACCATTCGAAAATTAACTTTGATTGGAGGGATTGCCTGCCTCGAAGCACTTATCGTAATACTGTTGAATATTACGCAAGCGCCTTTTATTGTTTATGACACGAGATACAACTAAAGTACCATTCAGTATCACAACGATAGCAAGAAAAAGTGCAAATAAGGAATTACTGACATATTGAGACATTACTGCGTCACTTGGCTTACTATGAAGCGTAATGTGCAATGTGCCGTTTGCATCAGTGGATAATTGGGTAACAATACCTTCAACATCGAATGGAGTATTCACCAGCAAGCCAGCTATTCGTTTCAGCTCCAACCAACGTTGTAAGGGAGTCAAATCATTAAAGACGCTCCCTACGATAGAATCTACTAATGCTTTATTTTCATCACTAATGAATAACACCCCCCCAGGAGGAGGACTATTCAATTTAGCGGCCTCTTTTTCAACTTCGCCTTTGATAAATTCATATGTGGTGGCTTCAACGAGCTTTTCCAAGGCCTCTGCACTTCCTGCGCGTAATAAAACATGCGCACCACTCAATTTACCTGTAGAGGCCTTCGCAACCAATGCGTCCCAATCATCGGTACTACCTAAATTAATTAACGCATTTTTTAATTTTGGACAGGCCTTTTCTTCGTAGCATAATTCATTGGTTTTCAATATGATCTCAGAGAAATCAAAAATAATATTCATGCCTGACTTCATGATATCGCGTTGCAATCGAGGGTTAACGCCAACACCGCTTTTTTCAGGATGTAATTGACTTTGTACTGCATTTAATAAATTTGTCGCACGCTCTACAATCACCGATTCCGGATCAGGAGACAAGCTCATATTGTTCCAATAAATACCTGAGCAATCAAAAGGCGCAAATTGTGCTTGATTTGAATCAGAGAAATTAGGTGGCCGATAGCACATCCCAACGCCTTTGGCCGTTAAGCTATCGCCGATTTTTAATTGATGTGTTTCCAATTCAGTGACATTGGTGACTTTTACGGTTTCAGCACCGTCTAGCCACGCAACCCCTAATTTAATAGGTAAACTCATTGATTGATAAGAAAACATTAAAATCAAAACTAATAACCCTGTTGCGAGTATTACAAGGTTTTTTTTATATCGGCGATACGGGTAATAACGTTCCTCTTCATGTAATGAGAGAAACTGCCCATAACGCAAAACATGCCCTGATGAGTACATGTCTATATTGGTCGCTTTATTCAATTCACGCTGAATATACGGCTCCCAATGAGGGGGGTAATAAAGATCGGTACCACCGATAGAAACTGTTGATGATTGCCTTTTATCCAATTCGCCATACAATTCCCACCGTTTAGGCTGCCCAAATACACATTGCACATCTTGTAAGGACTGGGGAAATACACGAACGCGGAATAAAGCCAATAACCCAATAATTAAACAAATAAACGCACCAATAAAACCCCATGACTGCAAGAAAGGAAGCGCTAATAACGCTAAGTACCCTAATAAAAAACTCAAGCAAATAAAAAGCGTGCCAACCCAGCTTGATGAATGATTTAAGCGATGCTCTTCGACGGTTTCTTGGCGCACACGTAAAACCTGTACATTTGGCTCGCCACGTTCATGAATCGCAGCTTCCGGTGCCGTTCTTTCACTGACTTCATCCCCAGACCATTCATCATTAAAATCCTTCAATGAAAAACCATTCAAAGAAATAATAAGTGGTAGATGATTTGTATCAACCAACTCCATCACGTTTTGTTGCTGTAAATAAGGTTCGAGCTGTGAAGGAAGCTTAACTTCAAGGGTATCGATAAAATAACGCCAGCTATCCGTTTTTTCTTGGCGCAAATTAAAACGCGTGACTGAATTACAAACCGTTGCGATGACTGGATTCTTTTTTAATTGCCACCGTGATTGTTCAACATTTAGGGAAGAAGACAAATTAGAGCGCAGATATTGTGAAATTGTTTGGTAGTCGGAGTCAATCATCTTTCGAAAAGAGGGCTCAGCCTGAGAAGGGATCTGATAGACACCAGAATTCCGCCCCCGTCTGAAATACAGAAAGGAAGCCATTATAGTTAGGCTAATAATTAATATAGCCGTTATAATGACGTAATTAAGCATCTTTGCCCCAATGAAATAATATCAAGAAAAGCATAGCAATCACTACGCTGCCCCTAAATAAGCCAATTCCTATTCTATTTCTAATTTTTATCTTAATTTACAATACGTTGTAATTGAAAAAATTTATTTATTAATCTGTGCTATTTTTATACGCTTTCAAGCCACCAAAATATGTCAAACTGTTTACAAAGTTGTTTCAACACTCATGGTTTAATATCGAAAATGCAGATACTCGTTTGCTTTACGCCACAGCCCTTTAATACGCTAACCACGCAATGATTACTCACGTATTTCGAGTATCGCACTCTCTATTTACCACACTCAACACACAACTTGAAGCTTCGCAAGTATAACGACTGAATTTTATTAGCCCTATAATCTCTATCAATTTTTTTTGAGATGGGTCATAGTGATGTGAGCCATAACAACTTGCAGTATAAAAAGTGACATTTTTTTGTCTCTATTATTTTTTATTCATCTACCCTATTCGGGGATCATTATGACAGAGCTTAAAAAGCCAAAAATTCTGAGTATTCAGGACGTTGCTCATTCAAAACTATTCAGTATTCAATCTGTTAACCTCGAGTTTAGCAACGGTGAAAAACGCATTTATGAAAGAATGCGCCCAGGGAAACGGGAAGCCGTTCTTATCGTTCCGATCATCAATGACAGTGTGATCCTCATTCGTGAATATGCTGTCGGTATTGAAGACTATGAACTCGGGTTCCCTAAAGGTGCCATCGACCCTGGTGAAACACCAATAGAAGCAGCACAACGTGAACTAAAAGAAGAAATAGGCTTTGGTGCCAACCAAATCAAGCAGGTAGCGAAACTCACTATGTCGCCCTCTTACTTTTCGAGTAAAATGAATATTCTGATTGCAGATGATCTCTATAGTGAGAAATTAGAAGGTGATGAGCCAGAACCGCTGCAACAAGTCAGATGGCCCATTGCTCGTATGATGGAATTACTTGAACACCCTGATTTTAATGAAGCACGTAATATCAGTGCACTATTTTACCTTGAACGCTTTTTAAAACATCGCGTTTAAATGTTTTACCTCTAAAAATAAATAGGAAAATCAATCACGATTTTCCTATTTAACTCATATCAATAATGCTCCCTTGCAAAGAGAGAATTAAAACAGTTCTTGGCTCCCACCGCCCTCTTCAAAGATGGTCGTGCCCACTTCTTGAACTACATGCTCTTTAGGCTCCGTTCCCTCAATAAAGTACTCTTTACGAGAGCTGCCTAGTTTGCCTGTGCGGTTATCAATAGATACTGAAATTACCCCTTTAGGTGGCTTCATCATCGTTACAGGCACCCCCTCAAGGATAGACTTCATAAAATCATCCCACATAGGTTGAGCACTCTTAGCGCCTGCTTCACCACCGCTAGCGGCGGTACGGCCTAACGAACGTCTATTATCATCAAAACCGATCCACGCTGATGCAACAACATCTGGGCCATAACCTGAGAACCATGCATCTTTTGAGCTGTTAGTGGTTCCCGTTTTACCACCAATATCACGGCGCCCCCCCAAATCTCTCGCTGCACGCCAGCCCGTTCCTGACCAACCCGGCTCACCGTATATATTGGTCATCATTGCATCTCGGATCAAGAAAGCCAATGGTGTGCTGATCACATGAGGTGCATACTTATCGTCTGCTGTTACCTCTTCGGGCGTGGCTGATGCCATTTCCATTGTTGGCTCTTGTTGTACCGTATTATCATCTGATTGAGTGACTTCTTCCGTCGACTCATCATCAACACCTTTCAACGCGATGGTACGCTCAGTATTACCGTAAATAACTGGAATATCAGTACAATCAGGGCAAGCAATTCTTGGCTGAGCTTCAAACAATACCTTACCATCAACATCTTCGATTTTTTGAATATAGAAAGGGTCAACAAGATAGCCACCATTCACCATTACTGCATACCCTCTTACCATCTGCATTGGTGTGAAAGAAGGCGCACCAAGGGCTAAAGCTTCTGTGCGATTAATATTCTCAGCAGGGAAACCAAAACGCGTTAAATAATCAGCGGCATAATCAACTCCCATTGCGCGCATTGCACGCACCATCACGACGTTCTTCGATTGGCCTAAACCTTGCCTTAAGCGAATTGGCCCATCATAGCGAGGTGGTGAGTTTTTAGGGCGCCAATCTGAACCCGCCCCTGCATCCCAACGGCTAATCGGCACGTCATTCAGTAATGAAGAAAGTGTTAGCCCTTTATCCATCGCCGCTGTGTATAAGAATGGTTTGATGTTTGAACCCACTTGGCGTAACGATTGAGTGACTCGATTAAACTCACTCATGTTGAAATCAAAACCACCTACCAACGCAATAATTGCGCCATTATTTGGATTCAATGCGACGAAAGCACCGTTTACATCAGGTACTTGTCCTAACCACCAACTGTCTTTTACCTTGCGGATCCAAATTTGCTCCCCAGCTTTGATAACCGCATTTACTTTATTTGGCGTTGCGCCTTGCTGAGTATCAGAGATAAATTTACGTGCCCAACGGACACCCGCTAACGTAATTTTTTCCGTTGAACCATCCGCCAATTGAACAGTAGCTTCACTGTCCGTAGCTGAAAGCACAACAGCGGGCAGCAGCGGGCCATAAACAGGG
Organism: Providencia manganoxydans; assembly: GCF_016618195.1. NCBI lineage: Bacteria > Pseudomonadati > Pseudomonadota > Gammaproteobacteria > Enterobacterales > Morganellaceae > Providencia > Providencia manganoxydans. The sequence goes on along the minus strand of NZ_CP067099.1, from coordinate 101,205 downwards.
GATTTTTTCAGTTTTTCAATAATCTGTTCGCTAGTCCATGCCGTTTCCGGCGCACTCCACAACACTTCTGTAGGGCCACGATAGCCGTGGCGAACATCATAATCGATCAAATTATTACGTACTGCATCTGTCGCAGCAAGTTGGTCTTTACGAATAACCGTGGTGTAAACCTTATAGCCATCGGTATAAGCATCTTCACCATGTTGTTCGTAAAGTGTTTGACGAGCCATTTCTGCTAAATAAGGCGCTGAAAAATCAATTTTTGGCGCATGATATGACGCCTCAATTTTTTCACTTTTCGCTTGCTCATATTGATCTTGAGTGATGTATTTTTCTTCTAACATTCTCCCAAGCACCACATTACGACGGTTAACTGCACGCTCATAAGAATACAATGGGTTAAATGTTGAAGGGGCTTTTGGTAAGCCAGCAATCATCGCGATTTCACTGAGGGTTAACTCATTGACCGTTTTACCAAAGTACACATAAGCCGCAGCACCTACACCGTAAGCTCGGTTACCTAAATAGATCTTATTGAGATACAACTCCATAATCTCATCTTTGGTAAACAATTGCTCAATTCTCACCGCAAGAAACGCTTCTTTTGCTTTACGCATCAAGGTTTTTTCTGGACTCAAATAGAAGTTTCTTGCTAGTTGCTGGGTGATAGTACTCGCCCCTTGGGATGCATGCCCTGATGACGCCATTACCGTGACCGCACGAAAAATACCAATAGGGTCAATACCATGGTGCTCATAAAAGCGGCTATCTTCAGTGGCAATAAATGCCTTGATCATAAGGGGTGGAATATCAGCTAATGGCAATGGTATACGGCGCTTTTCGCCATACTGTGCGATCAACTCTCCATCTGCACTGAAAACCTGCATTGGCGTTTGTAAGCGGATGTCTTTCATTGTCGCAACGTCAGGCAGCTCACCTTCGACATACTTGTACATGCCAAAAATCGAAGCTGTTCCCAAAAAAATGCAACAAATAACAATAATGAAAAAATATTTTACGAACTTCACCGGATAATTCCCATGCTCAACAGACAGGAGGGTTTAGATATATATGGCGCGTAGTATAAAGCTTATACAGCTCAATAGAAATCGTAATTTAACGGTTAATAATAAGGATATTATCTATGTATTCACAACTCTGGCATGTTGGGATCGACCTTTGCCAAACAACAATACAGCTTGTGGCAGCACGGCGGAGCCGTAAACATTGGCATCTATGTGAATGTTGGCAACACCCTATTCCAAACCAAATTTCCGACCTATCTGAAAATAAAAAACGCGCTATCCTACTGGATATATTAGTACAATGGCGTCGGAAATTACCGAAAAATTGTCAAGTTTCTATCGCATTTCCCTCGTTAAGAACGATAAAACAACAAATAACGTTACCTGAACAACTCACATTACAACAGCCTGAATTGGGTTGGTATTTACGTGCCCAAGCAGAAAAATTGTTTCCATTGAGCATAGAAGAACTCACAATTGATTATAGAGTGATCAACCGCAGCGCCTATTTAAATGGCGTTCGCCGCTCTGAAATCTTGTTTTGGCAAGAGTTGTTTCAAAATAGTGGTTTTATACTAACCGCAATTGATGTTGCACCATGTGTTTTACGTTATCTTGCCCGCTTAGCGGGGCTGCCCGATGAAAGCTGGTTAGTGCATTATCGGCAAGGTGAATGGTTATGGTCGGGCCCAATAAGCCAACCGGCAAACTACAATCAAATCCAAGATAGCGATATTACCACCCTCAATCAATTACTCCCTCTTCTCACTGAAACCAATACATCTCAACCGCACCCAGTGTATTACATTGGCGACGACCATCAGTCACAAGCCAAACATTCATGGAATCTACTACAAGCATTTCAGCGATACTCTATTAAACTCCCTCATCAACTGGGTGACTATGTAATTGCAGCTGGCTTAGCGCTACGCCAAAAAGACAATGAAGGCGATAAATATGTATCAGGTTAATTTTTTGCCTTGGCGGCATCAGCGAATTACCCGCCGAAAATGGCAGTGTTTGATAATACTGATCATGCAAAGTAGCTGCGCCTTACTGATGATGATCTATTGCTATTTCCAGCAACAATCACAGCAGCAATATCTGCAAACCACTAAAACACAACTTGAACAACAACTCATGCTTAATCAGCAACAAATAGATACGATTAAACAGCAACAAGCCCAGCTGGAGCTGTGGCTTAGCCATCAACAAAGGCTCGATGAAGACTCACAAAATAATTTACGGCAACTGGATATTCTTAAACAATTATCCGTAATTACCCCAACAAAGAGTTGGCTAACCCATGTCGTTCTTACCAATAAACATTTAAACATCACCGCATATAGCTATGATTTTCAAGATATAAGCCAATTAATAAATCAAATAGAAAACAATCCTCTGTTGCATCAAACACAACTCATCAAAATGGGTAAGACACGCCAAGTGAATTACTTACATGTCAGTGCAAACATCTCGGAGGAAGGGCATGAACAGTAACACTTCTGCCTTTTGGTATCGTCCTTTGTGGCAACGGCTCTTGCCTACGAGTGTGGCTATGATACTTATTTTATTCACTTATTTTTATTTCTATTGGCAACCAATTGCACTTCAATTAGCCAAGCTAGAGCATGAGATACACGATCTCGACGCTCAATCACAATATATGCAAATCACACATCAACAATTACCCTCTCTTGAACTACTGAATTCGCAAATAGTCGCACTAAAACACAAGGTGAATTCATCTCAGCGAGATCCAAGTGAATTTATCACTCATTTACAGCAAACCGTTACCCGTACAAATGTTGTTCTTAATCGATTACAACCCTCAACAAATACAGAAACTCAGAAAAAAAGTTATACAATTGAAGTTCAAGGGGATTACCCTCAACTTTATCGTTTTATTCATGCTCTAATATCACCACCAACTCATCAAATAGGGTTGCTCTCCGGAGCCAGTTTCACACCACATAATGGCCAATTAGCAGCTACTCTAACTATTTCATTTATCACGGATGATAAAAATAATGCGCAATAAATTATTTTTTGTAGTTATTGGTATTTTAACGATTTCATTTAACGCTAGTTCACAGGCGTTACGCGACCCATTTATTCCTCAGTTAATAGAAACTAATCATGAAGTTTTATCCCAACAGCCCCCTTCCGTAACACCACCTCCAGAAAACCTATTTACTGAAAAAATTTTTACGTTGACCTCAATTAACGCTAAAGATGCCCTTGAGCAATTAAACCAAGTAGGCAATGCGCTGTTATCTAAAGAGGGCAGCGCCACCAGCCATTTAGCAACTAACAGCTTAGTGATTAAGGAAACCAAAAACCGATTACAACTTATCGGTGAGTGGTTAAAACAATTAGATATTCCTAAACAGCAAGTTCAGATAACCGCACACATTATCAGTAGTAGCCGAACAGCACTTCAAGAACTGGGGTTAGAGTGGGGTATGTTATCTGGAAGCCCAAATAATAGTCGTTATCAACGTTATAATCGTTATGACGCAGTTTCTGTGGCAGGGCAATTCAATTTTAATCTACTCAGGCTCGGAGAAGGCTTACTCGAACTCAAACTGAATGCATTAGAAAAAGAAAACTTACTGTCAATTATTGCTAGCCCTCGACTAGTCGCATCTCATAAACACCCAGCCAGTATTCAGCAAGGAACTGAAATTCCTTATGTAACCAGCACAGAAAAGAAAACACATGTTCAATTTAAAGATGCGGTATTAGGAATGGAGGTAACACCCACAATTTCACGAAGTGACCACATTGAGCTATTACTGAAAATTAGCCATAACTCACCAGATAAGGCGCTTACGGCAAGTGATAACCACTACTTAGCGATCAACAAGCAAGAAATAGTCACTTCAGTAACCATTCGAAATAATGAAACCTTGATACTTGGAGGCATTTTCCAACAAAAGCAAGAAAGCACCGAATCAGGTTTACCTATTCTTTCTGAGATCCCTTTTCTAGGTAGATTATTTACACATACAGGTAAACATATTGACCGTAGGGTTCTTATGGTTTTTATTACACCTAAGCTGATCAATATTTAGCACCAAACAATAACCAATATATTTCAATGTATTACAGAAACATAAAAGGAATATGAAGCCTAAAATTTATTTTTTATGTCATAAACCTACCGGATAAATTTGACGCTGGCGTCGTTTTAGCATACAAGGTTATCCATTGAGTGTTCTAACTATCGGTAGATTAAAGAACAAGCTATCAGCCGCTTATTAAATAGCCGCAATTAATTTGCTCTATAAATTAGCAGGTACTCTGCATCTTTGACATCAGGGTAATTCTGCTAAAACTCATTGTTGAACAAAACGTTAGGCAACATAGACGGCATAATTATAGAAACCAGTAACACCAAATGAGGCACTTTGTTCGCTCAGTGCCTCATTTATATAGTTGCAATTCAGGTTGATGTATTGAGATAATTTTCTTATCTGATCTCACTTATCACTCATGAGGTTTCAGTTTAGGTCCCGTCGCTAATTTGATTGGCGGGGCGGGTTATCATTAACGAATAATCGTAGTAATACCAAAAAACATGGCAGAGAAACGCAATATCTTTCTGGTTGGACCGATGGGTGCCGGCAAAAGCACTATTGGTCGTCAATTGGCTCAACAGCTTAATATGGAGTTTTTCGACTCTGATCACGAGATTGAAAAACGCACTGGCGCAGATGTAGGCTGGGTCTTTGACCTAGAAGGCGAAGAAGGCTTTCGCGATCGCGAAGAAAAAATCATCAATGAGCTTACCGAAAAACAAGGCATCGTATTGGCAACGGGTGGCGGTTCAGTAAAATCGAAAGAAACCCGAAATCGCCTATCCGCTCGTGGTGTTGTTGTGTATCTTGAGACCACTATCGAGAAACAATTATCTCGTACTCAACGCGATAAAAAACGTCCATTATTACAAGTGGATGAGCCAGCTCGCGAGGTTCTTGAGAAATTGGCATCTGAACGCAACCCTATGTATGAAGAGATTGCTGACATTACAATCCATACAGATGAGCAAAGTGCCAAAGTTGTCGCTAGCCAAATCATTGAGCTGTTAGAAAAAAACTAACTCAACCCAGTAATGGCACAAGGTAAAGCAAGATGGAAAAAGTCACTGTTACTTTGGAAGAACGTAGTTATCCAATCACTATTGCTTCAGGTCTTTATAACCAGTCAGATGCATTTTGGCCACTGAAGTCAGGTCAGCGTGCGATGGTGGTGACCAATGAAACACTCGCGCCTATCTATTTAGATAAAGTTACCCGAGTACTTGAAGCATTAGGTGTCTCAGTAGATTCCATCATATTACCTGATGGTGAACAATATAAATCATTGTTTATTATGAATGATGTGTTCACTGCCTTACTGGAAAAACGTCATAGTCGCGATACGACCCTTATTGCTTTAGGCGGTGGGGTTATCGGCGATCTAACAGGATTTGCTGCGGCAAGTTATCAGCGTGGGGTACGCTTTATCCAAGTTCCTACCACGTTGCTTTCGCAAGTAGATTCCTCTGTTGGTGGTAAAACCGCAGTTAACCACCCACTAGGCAAAAATATGATCGGGGCATTTTATCAACCCGCCTCTGTTATTATCGACCTTGATTGCCTAAAAACACTGCCTAAACGTGAACTATCATCAGGTCTTGCCGAAGTGATTAAATACGGCATTATTCTTGATGGTGAGTTTTTTAGCTGGTTAGAAAGCCATATTGATGCGCTCATGGCATTGGATAACCAAGCAATGGCTTACTGTATCCGTCGTTGCTGTGAACTCAAAGCACAAGTCGTCGCTGCTGATGAGAAAGAAACCAGTGGGTTAAGAGCGCTACTGAACCTTGGCCACACCTTTGGTCATGCTATTGAAGCACATATGGGTTACGGTGTTTGGTTACATGGTGAAGCCGTCGCTGCGGGTATGGTTATGGCAGCTAAAACCGCAGAAGGTATTGGTACCTTTACCTCAGCTCAAACACAGCGCATCATTGCCCTATTAGAACGTGCTGATTTACCTGTTACAGGGCCAAAACAAATGACCGCCGATGACTATTTACCTCATATGATGAGAGATAAAAAAGTCATGGGAGGCAAATTACATTTGATCTTACCTACCGCTATCGGTCATGCAGAAATGCGCTCAGACATAGAGTCGCAAACTGTATTGAATGCGATATCTTCCTGCTTACCATGAAAATCTGAATCTGATTGTATAATTTACCGCCAGAAACAGCGAATAACGTCTCTAAAACCGAGGGTTTTAAAATGTTTCTGGCAGATATGTCTTAAAGTCGTTAAATTATGCCATATATCTAAAGTTTCAGGTTACAACACTAACTCAAACACTTAGACTTTTAACTATGTGTTAGCTATTTCGTATATCATATGAAAAACGGGATGACGAAAACTATCCTTTGCAGGATTGCAGGTATACACTACTAGCTAGTAAGCAGCCGTAATACAGAGACACATTTATCTCGATTACAAAGCAATATATTTTTGGGAGGGCAAAATGGACGAATTTAAACCAGATAATCAGCCTCAAGCACAAAATGATCTACGGCCAGATACATCCGACCGACCAACAGGTCGTAGCCGTCAACAATCATCATCGGCAAAGCCTAAGCTGACGTTATCACGCCAGCACATTATGATTGGTGTCGGTGTATTGGTACTGTTATTGTTGATTATTGCCATTAGCTCAGCCTTAAAAGCACCAACTGAACATGAAAAGCAGCAAATTGATAGTTCTGACTCAAGTGGACGTAATATCGATCTGTCAGGTTCTTCCTCATTGAGTAATAGTTCACAGCAAGGTCAAACCCAAGAAATCAACATGCCGCCAGTGAGTCCAACTCCAACTCAGAGCGAACCACAACAGCAGCAAAATAATTATGGTGAACGGATAGAAATCCCAGGTGATGTTGCAGATGCATTGAACCAAGGCCAATCAATTAACCAAGGTTCAACAAATAATACGCAAACACAAAATATTGCTCCACCGCCAATTACTCAGACGCCATCTGTGCAAAACCCACAGACAACGCCAGTAAAACCAGAAAAAGTTCCAACAAAACCTGTTGAAACCAAACAACCGGCACAACCAAAACAGCCGGCGAAAACCGCCACCGCAGGCAATAGCCAAAGTGGTAACTTAATGTCTGCACCAGCAGGGAACTATACATTACAATTAAGCAGTGCAAGCCGCTCTGACACATTAGAAGCTTTCGCTAAACAACATAAACTGACGAACTATAAAGTTTATAAAACAATCCGCAATGGGAAAACTTGGTATGTATTAATCCATGGTAATTATCGCTCAGTGAATGAAGCAAAAAGTGCAATTTCCACTTTACCTGCTGATATCCAAGCGAAAAAGCCATGGGTAAGAAATATGAAACAAGTTCAACAGGATCAAAAATAATAACGTTTTATAGCGGGCGCACTATGCTGTCCTGACAGAGTACTCAATTTTACTCTAAACGTTTGTAACAATAAGACGGCATGAAAAAAACACGCGCTTTTTTGAAATGGGCCGGCGGCAAATACCCACTAGTGGAGGATATCAAAAAACATCTTCCACAAGGGGATTGTCTGATCGAGCCCTTTGTAGGAGCTGGTTCTGTTTTCCTAAACACCAGCTATGACGCTTACGTCCTAGCTGACATCAACAGTGACCTAATCAACCTCTACAATACTGTAAAATATCGCACAGACTCATTTATTGGGGAGGTGCGCGAGATCTTTACGCCTGAATTTAATACCGCTGAGCAGTATTACTTAAAACGTGAAGAATTTAATCGTTCCATAGATCCTATCAAGCGTAGCGTATTATTTTTATATTTAAATCGCCATTGCTACAACGGTCTATGTCGCTACAACTCACGCGGTGAATTTAACGTGCCATTTGGCCGCTATAAAAAACCTTACTTCCCAGAAGAAGAACTATTGTGGTTTGCAGACAAAGCACAAAAGGCAACCTTTATCACCCAACATTATGAAAGTACTCTTTTATCTGCGGAATCAGGATCAGTGATTTATTGTGACCCGCCTTATGCACCACTTTCCGAGACGGCAAACTTCACTGCGTATCATACCAATGCTTTTAGTGCACAAGAACAAAGAAACTTAGCTCAGTTAGCCCACTATTTGTCTTCAGATCGCAAAATTCCCGTTCTGATTTCAAATCATGACACACCCGCAACTCGTGAATGGTATCATCAAGCTAAATTACACATAGTCAAAGTGCGTCGTACTATCAGCCGGAATATACTTAACCGAAATAAAGTAAATGAACTGCTAGCGTTGTATAATGGTGAGCCAACCCTCAATCTGCCAAAACAAATTGTGAAAACAACTGCTAAGCACTTCTCGCCCGGCGTGAAATGACTCTCAGGTAACATTTAAATAATCGGAGACAATAATGAAAGATTTTCTCATTGCCCCATCTATTTTATCTGCAGATTTTGCCCGTTTAGGTGAAGACACCGCAAAAGTACTGGCCGCAGGTGCTGATATCGTACACTTTGATGTTATGGATAACCATTATGTCCCTAATCTCACATTTGGCGCGCCTATTTGTAAAGCACTACGTGACTATGGCATCACAGCTCCTATTGATGTTCACCTGATGGTCAAACCCGTTGACAGAATTATTCCTGATTTTGCTAAAGCAGGTGCTAGTCATATCAGCTTCCATGTTGAAGCGAGTGAACATGTCGATAGAACATTACAGCTGATAAAAGAACATGGCTGTACTGCTGGACTCGTATTTAACCCTGCCACTCCACTGAGTCATTTAGAGTATGTTATGGACAAAGTGGACATGATCTTACTGATGTCAGTGAACCCTGGATTTGGTGGGCAATCTTTTATTCCACAGACCCTCACTAAATTGCGCCAAGTCCGTAAAATGATCGATGAGAGCGGCTATGATATTCGTTTGGAAATCGATGGCGGTGTTAAAATCGACAACATTGCGGAAATTGCCGCTGCTGGTGCAGACACCTTTGTTGCAGGATCTGCCATTTTTGGTCAGCCCGATTACAAAGCCGTCATTGATCAAATGCGTAAGGAATTACAAAAGGTATCTCAATGACACAGCCGAGTTTAGAAAACATTAAAGCAATTGCATTTGATTTAGATGGTACTCTGGTTGACAGTGCAGGTGGATTAGCCGAAGCACTGGATAACGCCTTAGTAGAGCAAGGTTTTTCGCCCGCAGGCAAAGAGCGCGTTTCCATTTGGGTAGGTAATGGTGCTGATGTCATGATTGACCGCGCATTAACATGGGCGGGAGCAACCATCACACCTGAGCTTCATCAGGCAACGCGCCACAGCTTTGATAAGTTCTATGCAACATCAGTCACAACAGGTAGTGAGCTGTTTCCTGAAGTGAAAGAAACCCTCGAAAAACTGTCACAACATGGTTTACCTATGGCGATTGTGACCAACAAACCGACTCCTTTTATCGCACCACTTCTCAAAAAGCTGGCTATCGACAGCTATTTTTCACTGGTGCTTGGTGGCGATGATGTAAAAGAGAAGAAACCTCATCCAGCCCCGTTGTATCTAACAATGGGTAAGTTTGGTTTACGAAAAGAGGAATTGCTTTTTGTTGGTGATTCCCGTAATGATATTATCGCTGCACAAAGTGCACAGTGCCCTTGTGTTGGCCTAACCTATGGTTATAACTATGGCGAATCTATCGCACTAAGTGAGCCTGACTGTGTATTAACACACTTTTCAGATATCCTGCCTAGCATTGGCTTATCTGATACAAAATAACGAAAGGATATAAAAAGAAATGAGTGAACCCACTGCAACACAAAAGCCATCCCAAAAACCTATCGTATTCAGCGGCGCGCAGCCTTCCGGTGAATTAACCATCGGTAACTACATGGGTGCGCTGCGTCAGTGGGTACAGATGCAAGATGATTACGATTGCATCTACTGTATCGTTGACCAACATGCCATCACAGTTCGTCAAGATCCCGACGAACTACGTAAAAGAACTCTCGATACATTAGCACTTTATCTTGCTTGCGGCATCGATCACCAAAAAAGTACTATATTTGTCCAATCCCATGTTCCACAACATGCACAACTGAGCTGGGCACTGAATTGCTATACCTACTTTGGCGAATTAAGCCGCATGACTCAGTTTAAAGACAAATCAGCGCGTCATTCAGAAAATATCAACGCCGGTCTATTTGATTATCCTGTATTAATGGTGGCAGATATCTTGCTATACCAAACCAACAAAGTTCCTGTTGGGATTGACCAAAAACAGCATCTTGAATTAAGCCGCGATGTAGCCCAACGTTTTAACGCGATTTATGGGGATATCTTCACCGTACCAGATCCGTTTATTCCAACAGGTGGCGGCGCTCGCGTAATGGCATTACAAGATCCAACAAAGAAAATGTCTAAGTCGGATGAAAACCGCAATAACCTGATCGCTCTACTTGAAGATCCAAAAGGTGCAGCGAAGAAAATTAAACGTGCCATGACAGATTCAGAAGAGCCACCTCGTGTTATTTATGATATTGAAAATAAACCTGGGGTATCAAACCTGTTAGATATTCTGTCAGGCATTACAGGTAAAAGCATCCCTGAGCTGGAAACTGAATTTGCAGGCCAGATGTACGGTCATCTAAAAGGTGCCGTTGCTGAAGCCGTGGCAGGGATGTTGACGACCTTGCAAGAGCGTTACCACCACTTCCGTAATGATGAAGCTTTACTCAATAAAATCATGGATGAAGGTGCAACCAAAGCAGCAGCTCGTGCGCAAGAAACACTGGATAAAGTATATCAAGCCATCGGTTTTGTTAAACGCCCTTAATCGATACAATAAATTTATGGTCGCTAACTAAACGTTGTTGGCGACCTTTTACTGTAGAAAACGAGTTTCCAGTTCAGTCTGAGTATAAAGCACTGTTCGCTGTATCTGCTCAATATCCTTTACGCCACCTAATTGCATATTAATCCTAAGCTCTTTATTCAGATGCTCTATCACTGAATTGACCCCCTCTGCACCACCTAAATGCAAACCATATAAAATCGGCCTTCCTACTGCAACGATATCCGCCCCACTAGCGAGCGCTTTGAATACATGAGAACCACGGCGCACCCCACTATCGAATATAATTGGTACCCGTTTATTAACCATTTTTGCAATTGCAGGTAGCATATCAAATGAAGCTGGACCGCTATCTAACTGGCGACCACCATGGTTTGAAACCCAAATAGCATCAGCGCCAGCCTTAATAGCATGATGCGCATCGACAGGCGATTGGATCCCTTTAACAATCACAGGCAATCCTGAAAGCTGTTTAACATATTGAATATCAGAAAAAACTAATGCTTGTTTAGCTTCGACTAAAACTTCACTTGGCGTCAGCTGCTGTTTACCCCGCTGATATTTTTCAAATGCTTCTAAGTTGGCAAATTTTCCAGGATAGTTAAAATTATTACGCACATCATCTTCACGATAACCTGCAACTGTCGAATCTACCGTCAAAATGATCGCTTTAGCTCCATTTTGTTTTGCATAATTCAGTATAAACGCATTAAATTCAGTGTTTTTATTGAGATAAAACTGGAAAAAAAACGGGTTTTCTCCTGCAACCTTGGCCACTTCTTCAATCGTTTTATTGCTATAAGTACTTAATGAGAAAATAGACCCCGCCTTCGCCATACCTTTGGCGCTAGCCAGTTCACCATCTTGATGAGCTAACCCTTGAGCGGCCATAGGAGATTGAATAATAGGTGTTTTTAAAGGGATCCCGAACAGTTGTGTTGATAAGTCAATATCCGAAGTTTCAATATTTTGCATGACTCGAGGCAAAATAAATTTTTGATTAAAGCTGCGCCTATTGTTTTCCAAAACCAGTTCATCTTCAGCACCACCACGAATATATCCAAAAGCACCTTTATCCATGTTTTTTGATACCTCGTCAGCCAACTCATACAAATTAATAATATTTAATGGTTTTTCTTGTGTACTAGCTTGAGTCATTTCCCCATATGCATTGCCAACGAAAAACAGTGAAGCTAATAAAGGGGCAACTAATTTTTTCATTCAATTCTCCTGTAATTTATAGAAATAATATAAATACACTCAAAACAATTCGAGTTGCAGGTAGGTGACAAGCGAAGGTAGATGAGGAGCATAGATAAACACTTTGATTCAGCTAACTAAGCGTAGTCATTTATACCTTAATGAAAAGCTCTGCGACTTGAAGTATGACGAGTATAGGCCGCTTATCAAAAACCTAAGCGACCTAGCGACACATTCTATAAACTAACGGTGAGAACTTAATTACTCATTATTGATCAATAACCTTTTACACCTTGGTAGAAACATTAAATATCATATTATGATTTACAATAACTAATTACCCTCTTTCTGAGTAGTCACAATTTTGATAAACACAATTCTAAAAATAGAATAATTAGCGATGCATTCATTGTTCCGAAAATGAAACAATGAAGCCTATTTTTGCTACTACTGCTTCCCTAAACACTGCTCTATGATCTGCTCATCAAAACAGATTTTAGGAGCACAACCATGAAAAAAATCATTGGTATCTATAATGCACCACTAGGCCACTGGGTTGGTGATGGCTTTCCTGTCCGTTCATTGTTTAGTTATAGCAATCACGGAAAATATCTGAACCCATTTTTATTACTCGACCGCGCTGGCCCGACTGATTTCCCACCGTCAAATACAGGAAATAGAGGGGTAGGAGAACATCCACACCGTGGTTTTGAAACAGTCACTATTGTTTATAGTGGTGAAGTTGCTCACCATGATTCAACTGGTGAAGGTGGGGTCATCGGACCGGGTGATGTCCAGTGGATGACTGCGGCATCGGGTATTTTGCATCAGGAATACCACTCAGATAATTTTATGAAAACGGGCGGTACACTAGATATGGTGCAATTGTGGGTCAACCTACCTGCAAAAGACAAATCGGCCGCTCCAGGGTATCAATTGCTAGAAAGTCACCAAATACCCAATATTGCTTTGCCAAATGAAGCGGGAACATTACGAGTTATCGCAGGTGACTATCTTGGCAATGCGGGCTCAGCTCGTACATTTACCCCTATTGATGTGTGGGATCTACAACTCAATAAAGGTAAAAACGTTGGTATTCAAACCAAAGCAGGTCGTTATATAGGCTTAGTGATCTTACGCGGATCAGTAATTGTCGATGGTCGAGCGAATATAAACGAAAGTGAATTAATCATTCTAGATGATAGCGACACCAATATCATCCTAGAAGCCACTGAAGATGCATTGGTGCTGTTCTTAAGTGGTGATCCGATCAATGAACCTGTTGTCGGTTACGGACCTTTTGTCATGAATAGTGAGCAAGATATCAAAGACGCTATTGATGATTTTAATAACGGAAAATTTGGTCGTATTACACAAGATCATTAAACATAATCGTTCCCTGATAATACATTTATCGGGGAACTGATTTTTTTGCTGCCGCAGGTATATTTTCAGCTAAATACATCAATAACAATTTCACGGCAGGTAACATCCCCTTCCTTGAAGGATATACCGCATGAATGATACCTTCAGGAAAATGCCACTCAGGTAGCACTTCGATCAGTTCACCCGTTTTTAATTCCTTTTCAACCACTTCAAGTGGTAACCGCGCAATACCAAGACCACTCAATGTCGCCTTATGTAGCGTCAAGATATCTGTTGTCGCTAATCTAGGGGTGAAATGCTGTGTGAAACTCGATTCATCGTTATGTTTCAAGGTCAAGGTATAACGCTGTGAATGCTCAGAATTGGCCAACATAGGGTAATCCACCAGCTGTTCTGGTGTTTGTAATGGAGGGCTTTCTTTAAACAACAATGGGCTAGCAACCAATAAGCGTTGTGAATAACCTAACACCTTCATCATTAGCCCAGAATCATCTAATGGCCGTGGGCGAACTCGAAGCGCTAAATCTAACCCCTCACTGATGACATCCACAGGACGATTAACCGCTAAAATCTGAATATTGATTTCAGGACACTTAACCATAAAATCGATGAGCAGATCTTGCATATACACCTGTAATAACGCGATAGGACAAGATAGTTTAATGGTTCCTTTAGGTTGAGTTTGTACAGAACAAATCAACTCTTCAGCTAACTCCGCTTCCTCAACCACGTTTTTACATTGCTGATAAAAGGTTTGACCGATTTCAGTCACATGAAATTGGCGAGTTGAGCGGTAAATTAAAGAAACATTGAGTTTTTGCTCAAGATCAGCAATGCGACGGCTCAGCTTAGATTTCGGGATCCCCAAAGCAAGACCCGCTTGTGAAAACCCGCCATGTTCAACAACTTTAACGTAATAGTAGAGGTCATTTAAATCATATCGCATTACTTACCTCTTTATATCAACCCCGTTTGCCAAACAGCCGATGGCTGAACTCTTCAATTCGCCGATGTTCTAATCTGTTCTGCATAGTTAGGCTCCAGCTAGCAGACAGCCCTGCTGTTGCTAATAGGCGATGATATAACTCTTCATCAAATGGTGCATGAAAAGCGATCATAATGGCTTCTTGTACTGACACATCACTATTGCGACTTAAAAGCTTTATGGGTGTTGTAGCGCTCACAGAACCCGTTTTTACCACACGATATAGCCAACCACAGCGCCCATTTTCTTGCATCATCTGTGCGAAATTTTCAATACCTGTGAGACCATTAAGCTTATAGCAAGGGGAACGAGGCTGGGTAACTTGAATACGTGCATCGCCCCATGCATAAATATCACCAATGAAAACATTTTGTTCGGTCATACCTTGTGTGGAAATGTTCTCACCAAAAGCAGGAGGAACAAATAGCGCTTCAAGTTCAGGGTAAGCATTTACCCAAAATTGATAATGCTCTGCTGGGTAATGACATAATGCGCGATCTGGACCACCATGAAAACGTTTTTCAGCTTGTTCATCACCCTCAAGCCCTAACTGCCCTAATGATAACAACCCATCAACTTGACGCTTATGAATCGCACTATTTCCACACGCACGTGTAGATTGAACTTGGCCGATATAGACTTGTGGATGAATTAACATTGATATCACACCTTAATAATGGCTTTAAATTCAGTAAATTAATATTTATGACTGGAGATTATCATAAACCTAATTGGTGCTCTAACGTAAAAAACTTCAGTAGCTCATAAGCCACTCGATAGTAAACCAAATAGATAACCACCAACCAAGTCAATGAAAACCATGAAAATTTAAACCACTCTAAAATAATCCAAGGGCTCGCAAATATTCTATACAGCGCCATACCGGGCATGCGCAATAAAGGTTTATTTCTCGGCCACGCATACCATGCTAAGCCAATAAAGATAAAAAAGACCATTGCTCTAGCACCTTGCGCAGGTCCCACATCTAACGCAACAAAGAAAGTCGATAACGATAAAAACAGGCCAATAATTAAATTCAGCACCACTAACAGGGTCACAAAGAATTCAATTATCAAAAACCATTTAAATAGTTTTGGTTTTGAATGTAGCCAAAACATTATTATGTCGCTAATAAATAAATAAAAAACAATGATAACGGCAGCAATAATTGCAACCGTGGGGCTAACCTCTGGTCGGGCAGCCACCATATTCAGCAGTAACCCCCAAAATACACACAAAAAAATACCACGCCAATTAAACGCTATCCTAGGTTGCTGTACAAAGGACTGCACCGCTGGATTGAATTTATCTTTCAGTTCTGGATATTCATAGGTTAATTGTTCAACTTGCTGTGATATTTGAGGAATGAGTCCAGGGATCAAGCGAACTTTGAAAGAGACTTTTTCTTGCTCACTTACCAATAAACGCATTGATGCAGCAACCAGATAATCGCCTTGTGCCGCTTCGATTTGACATTGTTTCCAAGCACGAGCGACCTCAGTTTGGCGTAGTTGCTCATTAATTGCATTTTGTACATAGAACGGAATGGTGTGTGTTGAGCTATATTCATTCAGCCGCCAGCCCAAAAATGTTGAAACATGTTCGACAATGGCTTCAGTAAGGCCTTCTTGCTGTGATAATACCCACGAAAACTCTTCATGAAACTGCTGATGAATGAGTAAGCTGCCCCGTTCGGCTACCTCAGCCCATAGTAAGGCAAGTTCGTTCATGCCAAACTTTTCATCTTTAATTAACAGGCCAGCAATACGCTCAAGTTGCTCCGAGTTATAAGGGATCTCAACAACGGGTAATGCATCTATTTCAACAGGAGTCTCAAGCACATTGATATTAGAAAGAGGGTAGGTCATCGTCAGTTCAGATTGATAAGGTGAATCTGAAACCTCTTCTTCCACTGTTGATGAATCAATGGAAATTAAAGATTGGTCATCATCGTCCTCACTGTCATGAAAATCAGCGTACAGCGCATATTGTTTTGCTTCTTCAAAAGCTTCACGTAGTTGCTGATATTCCTCAGGGTGACTATCAGGGCGATATTTTTTTACTTGCCGTGCGTAGGCACGACGAATTTCCTTTTCATCCACCGTTGGGGCGATGTCTAGTATTTCCCACATACTCATTAATGTGAGTCTCCCTCATAACGACCTAAAAATTGCTCGACCTGTTCGCGAATTGCAGCGATACGGCGCTGATCTTGGCTATCTAAAGCTCTTTCAAACTCCGTTGTCACTTGGTCTATCCAATAACGATCTTCACCCAGTAAAAACTCATATAAACGAGCACAACGTGCTAATAACACTCTGTTTTCTTGCCTATCTCTTGGGTGTTGTTTTAGATCTGCTATTTTCAGTAAACTTTGTGCAATTTGCTCTTCGCTCATCTGCCCCGGTACTTTTTCTATTACCAGACGAAACACTTCAGGGTTGCCTTGATAACGACATTCAATTTCTAACAATCCATCAACGGTATAAGTGAATCGGACATCAATATCTACCTCTCCCGCAGGTTTTGCAGGAATATCAATATCCATTTCACCAAGAAACACGTTGTCTTGTACACGACGAGCTTCCCCTTGATAAATCTTTAATAGAATATGTGTTTGATTATCTTCAACTGTGCTAACCGTTTGCATCTTACTAACAGGTAAAAAAGTATTTCGCTCGATCAGCGGTAAAAAATAACCTGACTCATAATGCACTGCATTTTTTTTAGAGGTTTCGATTCCCAACGAAAAAGGCATCACATCCGTTAAAATAACATCATCAAGCGCAGCATCAGCCATGACCATTCCTGCTTGCACACCCGCACCCAATGCAACGGCTTCATCTGGATTCAGGTCATGCCGCGGGAAACGACCAAAAAGGCGAGCGACCGTTTGGCGAATTAAAGGCATGCGTGTAGCACCACCCACTAATAAGATGTCATCAAGGTCATTGAGAGTGAATCGAGAATCATGCAATGCTTGCACAATTGGCTGCTGCAATCGGGTTAATAAAGGTTGGCAGCAAGTACTGAACTCTTGCTCATTCATCGTCCATTGCCACTCTTTATCCTGCCAAGACCAAGCCACCGTTGCTTCATTCCCTTGGCTTAAAGCGATTTTTAATAATTCTGCTTTTTCCAGCAGCGGTGCCCTAACTTCAGCTTGAGAGGCTTTTAATTGAGGCTGTTGATTCAACATCCATTGATAGATAGCTTCACTGAAATCATCTCCGCCTAAACGCACATCACCGCTACTCGCACAAACCTCAATGACCCCTTCAAACATATCGATAATAGAAACATCAAAAGTTCCCCCACCAAGATCAAACGTCAAATATTTGTGCTCTTTATTTTCCAATAAACCAAAAGCCAGCGATGCTGCTGTTGGCTCATTAAGCAATCTCAATACGTTCAACCCAGCAAGCTGCCCCGCTGTTTTCACTGCTCGGCGTTGTACATCATTAAAATAGGCAGGAACGGTGATCACTGCATCTTTTACGGAATAACCTAGCCAAGCTTCTACATCATCTTTTAATTGCCTCAAAAGTAAGGCTGAAAGCTCCTCTGCGCGAAAAGTAAGATGGCCTAATGGTAAGGTCGCATTGGTTCCCATAAAGCGCTTAAAACTGGCTTGAGTCAATTGTGGATGGCTTTGCAGACGTGCACGAGCTGAATGACCCACTAAAATCTGCTCGTCATCATCAATGCCAATCACAGAAGGTGTCAGCACATCTCCTTGTTTATTTGGAATTAAAACAGAGCGTCCTTCAATCCACAAACTCACCGCGCTATTACTGGTACCAAGATCGATCCCCATCACCATACTAGATGCCATTTTATCTTCCTTATTTCCCTTATTGCCGACAATTTCAACTTCAGAGCAAATGAAGCCCGTGCATACATTTATAGATTAACAATATTAATAAACTTGATTATAAATAAAACAAAAAAGTTTGGAACGAGACAAAACTGAGATTGATTCAGGAAAGGAAAGCGATAGAGGCAATAGATAGGCAGCAAGTGAAGAGAGGCGGAGAACATTAGATAAACACTGTAACTTAGTGGCTACGATACCAACCTACAATTTGAAATATAAATAAAAAAGGCGCAGCCAATAAAGACCACGCCCACGAGTTTTTGTTAATTTAATAACTTACTTGGTTTTATCTGCAAAACGTTTCGCAGCTTCGTCCCAGTTTACTACTGACCAGAACGCTTTAATGTAATCAGGGCGACGGTTTTGATATTTCAAGTAATAAGCGTGTTCCCATACATCTAGGCCAATGATTGGATAGCCTGATGCACCAGAAATAGCTTCACCCATCAGAGGGCTATCTTGGTTAGCAGTTGAAACAACAGCAAGTTTACCGTCATCTTTCAGAACCAGCCAAGCCCAGCCAGAACCGAAACGAGAAGCAGCCGCTTTTTCAAACAGGTCTTTAAACGCATCAACGCTACCGAAGTCACGCTCAATCGCTGCTTTTAGAGATCCATTCAACTCTGTACCTAGCTTCAAACCTTTCCAGAAAAAGCTGTGGTTTGAGTGGCCGCCAGCATTGTTACGCACAAAAGTACGTTGGTCAGCAGGGATTTTATCTAGCTGCTGAATAAGCACATCGATGTCTAGATTTGCTAATTCAGGTAATTTTTCTAATGCAGTATTCGTATTGTTTACATAAGTTTGATGATGCTTGGTGTGATGAATTTCCATGGTTTGCTTATCAAAATGAGGTTCCAGCGCATCATAAGCATAAGGTAAAGCAGGTAATGTATAGCTCATTGTATTGTCTCCAGTGACTTATTAATTTACACCGTTTACTCAAAAGGTACGGCACATCGGGTATATATGCTCTAAATAATTCGAGGTGCAGATAGTCGAGAAGTATAGATAAACACGGTGACTCAGCGAGCGTAGCCTAGTCACTTATACCCCAACGAAAACCCTGCAACTTGAAGTATCACGAGCATACTTCACACCTTGTGAAAATAACTTTTATTATAGTGATTTTACTGTTAATGAAAATCATTATCAAACCCATGGTGTTTATGTGGTCTTTCTCATTAACTAGCATTGGCTATTTATTTAGCAACTAATACCAACATTAGCACCCTTTGATTTTCTTTAATATTACCTTTAATAACATAATTAGATAATTATTCCATTTAGACATTTCGCATCAAATGATAATCCTGTTAAATCCATTACAATTAATACGTGATCTTCCGCGCAAAAGAAAAACAAATTTATATTTCCTGCTTTAGTTAACCATTTTTTGACATAGTATTAACATCTGCAAGGAGATAAAAATATGACTCAAATAACTAAGCATCCCGTTCCTGCTGAAATTGCAGAAAATGCCCTGATAAACGAGCAACAGTACAACACAGAGTATCAACTCTCTATTCAAAACCCTGAGCAATTCTGGGGTGAGAAAGGGAAAATAGTTGATTGGATCAAACCCTATACTCGAGTAAAAAACACCTCCTTCGACCCAGGCCATATCAGTATTCGCTGGTTTGAAGACGGAACTCTTAACTTAAGCGCTAACTGTTTAGATCGCCATCTGGCAGAAAAAGGTGATCAAACCGCCATCATTTGGGAGGGCGATGACCCTTCTCAATCTAAACATGTCACTTATCGTGAGCTACATCATGATGTTAGCCAATTCGCCAATGTGCTGAAACAGCAAGGTATTCGTAAAGGCGATGTGGTTGCCATTTACATGCCTATGGTCGTTGAATCCGCAGTTGCCATGTTAGCTTGCGCACGCATTGGTGCCATTCATACCGTGATCTTTGCTGGCTTTTCACCCGAAGCAGTATCTGGACGTGTTATCGACTGTAAAGCTAAGCTAATTATTACTTCCGATGAAGGTTTACGTGCTGGCCGTGCTATTCCACTGAAGAAAAATGTTGATGATGCATTAACCAATTCTAATGTTACTACCGTCAAAAACGTCATTGTTTACCGTCGTACAGGGAATGTACCGAGTTGGGTAGAAGGCCGTGACCTATGGTGGCATGATTTGGTTCAAGGGGTTAGCGCAGACTGTCCTCCTGAAGAAATGAATGCAGAGGATCCATTATTTATTCTCTATACTTCAGGCTCAACAGGTAAGCCAAAAGGTGTATTGCATACCACTGGCGGTTATTTGGTCTACGCCACGCTGACTTTCAAATATACTTTTGATTATCATCCAGGCGAAGTCTACTGGTGTACCGCTGATGTCGGTTGGGTAACAGGCCATAGCTATCTACTCTATGGTCCATTATCGAATGGCGCTCAAACATTAATGTTTGAGGGGGTACCTAACTACCCAGCTGTTAATCGTATGAGCCAAGTGGTTGATAAGCATAAAGTTAACATTCTTTATACCGCTCCAACTGCCATCCGTGCATTAATGGCTGAAGGCGATAAAGCAATCGAAGGTACCGACCGTAGTTCACTGAGGATCCTCGGTTCTGTTGGTGAACCAATAAACCCTGAAGCTTGGGAATGGTTCTATAAGAAGATCGGGAACAGCCGTTGCCCTGTTGTTGATACATGGTGGCAAACAGAAACGGGTGGCTTTATGATCACGCCACTTCCTGGTGCTACGATGCTGAAACCAGGTTCTGCAACATTACCGTTCTTTGGCGTTCGTCCTGCTTTGGTTGATAACCTTGGTGAGCCTCTAGAAGGTGCTACCGAAGGTAACCTTGTGATTGTTGATTCATGGCCAGGTCAAGCGCGCACCTTATATGGTGATCATGAGCGTTTTGAACAAACCTATTTTTCAACCTTCAAAGGGATGTATTTTAGTGGTGATGGTGCCCGTCGCGATGAAGACGGCTATTATTGGATCACTGGGCGTGTCGATGATGTATTAAATATTTCAGGTCACCGTCTAGGAACGGCTGAAATAGAATCAGCTTTAGTTGCCCATCCAAAAATAGCAGAAGCAGCCGTTGTGGGTATTCCACACAGTATTAAAGGGCAAGCGATTTATGCTTATGTCACTTTAATCTCAGGGGAAGAACCATCACCTGAGTTGTATACCGATGTCCGCAATTGGGTACGTAAAGAAATCGGCCCAATCGCAACCCCAGATGTTCTACATTGGACGGATTCTCTTCCGAAAACCCGCTCTGGTAAGATCATGCGCCGTATCCTACGAAAAATTGCATCAGGTGATACTAGTAACTTAGGAGATACCTCTACGCTAGCAGATCCAGGTGTTGTCGAAAAACTACTCGAAGAAAAACAATCAATGAGTATGTCATAACGCCAAAAGGCCGTCTCTATTGAGCGGCCTTACATAAAGTATAACGTATAACAGAGGAGAACTCTGATGAATGCTACTGCTTATCAACAGGTAGAGAATAACCCTCGCTTTAAAGAATTGGTAAGGAAACGTGGTCGATTTTCATGGTTGTTGTCAGCTATCACATTAATACTGTATGTCGGTTTTATTTTTCTTATTGCCTTTGCTCCTAGCTGGCTAGGAACACCAATCTCTGAAGGTTCTTATATCACCCGTGGCATTCCTGTCGGTGTGGGGCTCATTGTTATCTCCTTTGTATTAACGGGTATCTATGTTATTCGTGCAAATGGTGAATATGATCGCTTAACCGCTGAAATACTAAAAGAGGTGCAAAAATGATAAAAATCTTACCCCTTATCCTACTTTTTGCCTCTTCAGCAGCATTCTCTGATGCACTGACGGGCGATGTTGAGCGACAACCGGTCAATATTCAAGCCATTATTATGTTCTTGTTATTCGTCGGATTTACACTTTATATTACTTACTGGGCTTCAAAAAGAACTCGCTCCCGTTCAGATTACTATACTGCTGGCGGTAAAATTACCGGTTTTCAAAATGGAATGGCAATTGCCGGCGATTTTATGTCTGCTGCATCATTCTTAGGTATTTCAGCTCTAGTTTATACATCAGGCTATGATGGGCTGATTTACTCCATCGGCTTTCTAATCGGCTGGCCAATTATTCTATTTCTTATTGCAGAACGTCTGCGTAACCTCGGTCGCTATACATTCGCTGATGTAGCCTCATATCGATTAAAACAGAGACCAATAAGGATCTTATCCGCTGTAGGTTCACTGGTTGTTGTCGCCCTCTATCTAATAGCGCAAATGGTTGGTGCAGGTAAACTGATCGAATTGCTTTTCGGCTTGAATTACCATATCGCTGTCGTGATCGTTGGGATCCTCATGGTGTTGTACGTCCTATTTGGTGGGATGTTAGCGACAACATGGGTACAGATAATCAAAGCAATCCTCTTATTAGCCGGTGCAACATTTATGGCTGTCATGGTCATGAAACATGTTGGCTTTAATTTCAATACACTATTTAAAGAAGCGGTAGAAGTTCATAAAAACGGCATCGCGATTATGAGTCCCGGAGGCTTAGTTTCTGATCCGATATCTGCGCTTTCACTTGGCCTAGCATTGATGTTTGGTACCGCAGGGCTACCTCATATTATCATGCGCTTTTTCACCGTTAGTGATGCGAAAGAAGCACGTAAAAGCGTATTCTATGCAACAGGTTTCATTGGCTACTTCTATATTCTCACTTTCATTATCGGTTTCGGTGCGATAGTTCTTGTTAGTGCAAACCCAGACTTTAAAGATGCAGCTGGTAAGCTTATTGGTGGAACCAATATGGCGGCAGTACACCTTGCAGATGCAGTCGGTGGAAATTTCTTCCTTGGATTTATCTCTGCGGTTGCATTTGCCACTATACTCGCCGTTGTGGCTGGTTTAACATTAGCCGGTGCCTCGGCTGTATCCCATGATCTTTATGCAATGGCGATTAAAGATGGTAAAGCTAACGAAAAAGAAGAATTACGCGTATCTAAAATAACCGTCGTTATATTAGGATTCGTTGCCATCGGATTAGGGATCTTATTTGAAAACCAAAATATCGCCTTCATGGTTGGCTTAGCCTTCTCTATCGCGGCAAGCTGTAACTTCCCTATCATACTGTTATCCATGTATTGGAAAAAACTGACCACTCGTGGCGCCTTAGCCGGCGGATGGCTAGGCTTAATTACTGCGGTTGTGCTTATGATTTTAGGTCCAACCATTTGGGTCAGCATCTTACATCATGAAAAACCGATTTATCCTTATGAGTATCCGGCATTCTTTTCAATGATTGTCGCCTTTGTAGCTTCGTGGCTATTCTCTGTAACGGATAACTCAGAGCGCGGCAAAATGGAAAGAGAGCGTTTTAGAGAACAGTTTGTTCGCTCTCAAATTGGTTTGGGAATTGAACAAGGCAAAACACATTAACCTTTACTACCTCTAGAAAGAAACATAAGCAAAGCGGCTTTTAATTGAGCCGCTTTTTTAATCCTATAAAACTGAGTTATTTTGCATAGGTCAGTTTTTCGGTGCTTATCCACTCATTTATCAACTCAAAAAAATGAGTAGGTTCATTTCTTGTTTCTACTTTAAAACGCTCAAATTCAGCTTTATTATTAGGTACATACATTGATAACAATGAATTTAATAATGTTTCTTTATCCGCAAATTTTTGGCTAATCTTAAACACCTTATAAAGAATAACGGTTAATATAAGGCTAACCACCGCGATACTAGCCATAGCAGCAAAACTGTAATCTATTTGTAGAAACTGGCGTACTTCATTAAGCAATAAAAAGGGCGTAAAAAACATCACTAATAGAGATAATATTATTGCCCCATCTTGGCCATTATTGAATTCAAGCTCCTTTTGCTTACTAACAGCAACAATATCCCTAAATATTTGGCTATTAACAGATTTTATATTTTTCATCTTATTCACCTTGATAAATAAGTGCATTACCGTGTGCAAAACATTCATAACATCTGATTAAGTTACTTATTACTAGTATATATTTAACTTTTTGCAACATCAATTTAACATTTATTATCTATTTTAATGAGAAAGTATCTTAAGAAAAGCAGGTAAATAGAAAACATAAAACAACAAAATCAGTGATCATAAAATCATTTTTTATAGCTTATATATTGATATCAATAGCCAAATTATAAAAGCTGTCTAACTAAAAAAGACACCATTTAACATTTAAACAAATTAATTTATGAAAAACTAATTGTTAAAGTTATAAAGCTTACTTATCGATATCATATTTATGAAAAATATTATTTCTTTCCAAACGCAAAAAAGCCACCCATTGGGTGGCTTCTTCACTAATTTAATGTCTGGCAGTTCCCTACTCTCACATGGGGAGACCCCACACTACCATCGGCGCTACGGCGTTTCACTGCTGAGTTCGGCATGGGGTCAGGTGGGACCACCGCGCTATTGCCGCCAGACAAATTCTGTTTCGTTCCCGTTTGCAGTTATCTCAACGCAAACCAGAACCTCAATCTCAAACAAGCTGCGTGTCCCTCACCTTTCGGCTTCTCACTACTCAAAAACAACTCAATCTCTCTAAAACACCTTCGGTGTTGTCAGGTTAAGCCTCACGGTTCATTAGTACTGGTTAGCTCAACGTATCGCTACGCTTACACACCCAGCCTATCAACGTCTTAGTCTTAAACGTTCCTTTAGGACCCTTAAAGAGTCAGGGAAGACTCATCTCAAGGCAAGTTTCCCGCTTAGATGCTTTCAGCGGTTATCTCTTCCGCACTTAGCTACCGGGCAATGCCATTGGCATGACAACCCGAACACCAGTGGTGCGTCCACTCCGGTCCTCTCGTACTAGGAGCAGCCCCTTTCAATCTTCCAACGCCCACGGCAGATAGGGACCGAACTGTCTCACGACGTTCTAAACCCAGCTCGCGTACCACTTTAAATGGCGAACAGCCATACCCTTGGGACCTACTTCAGCCCCAGGATGTGATGAGCCGACATCGAGGTGCCAAACACCGCCGTCGATATGAACTCTTGGGCGGTATCAGCCTGTTATCCCCGGAGTACCTTTTATCCGTTGAGCGATGGCCCTTCCATTCAGAACCACCGGATCACTAAGACCTACTTTCGTACCTGCTCGAGCCGTCACTCTCGCAGTCAAGCTAGCTTATGCCTTTGCACTAACCGCATGATGTCCGACCATGCTTAGCCAACCTTCGTGCTCCTCCGTTACTCTTTGGGAGGAGACCGCCCCAGTCAAACTACCCACCAGACACTGTCCGCACCCCGGATTACGGGGCAACGTTAGAACATCAAACATTAAAGGGTGGTATTTCAAGGTTGGCTCCATGCAGACTGGCGTCCACACTTCAAAGCCTCCCACCTATCCTACACATCAAGGCTCAATGTTCAGTGTCAAGCTATAGTAAAGGTTCACGGGGTCTTTCCGTCTTGCCGCGGGTACACTGCATCTTCACAGCGAGTTCAATTTCACTGAGTCTCGGGTGGAGACAGCCTGGCCATCATTACGCCATTCGTGCAGGTCGGAACTTACCCGACAAGGAATTTCGCTACCTTAGGACCGTTATAGTTACGGCCGCCGTTTACTGGGGCTTCGATCAAGAGCTTCTCCTTACGGATAACCCCATCAATTAACCTTCCAGCACCGGGCAGGCGTCACACCGTATACGTCCACTTTCGTGTTTGCACAGTGCTGTGTTTTTAATAAACAGTTGCAGCCAGCTGGTATCTGCGACTGGCTTCAGCTCCATGGGTAAACCACTTCACCTAGCGCCAGCGTGCCTTCTCCCGAAGTTACGGCACCATTTTGCCTAGTTCCTTCACCCGAGTTCTCTCAAGCGCCTGAGTATTCTCTACCTGACCACCTGTGTCGGTTTGGGGTACGATTAATGATAATCTAGAGCTTAGAGGCTTTTCCTGGAAGCGGGGCATGAGCTACTTCATCACCGTAGTGACTCGTCATCAGACCTCAGCATGTAGTGAACCGGATTTGCCTAATTCACCTGCCTACATCCTTAAACCGGGACAACCGTCGCCCGGATAGCCTAGCCTTCTCCGTCCCCCCATCGCAATTATCACCAGTACAGGAATATTAACCTGTTTCCCATCGACTACGCATTTCTGCCTCGCCTTAGGGGTCGACTCACCCTGCCCCGATTAACGTTGGACAGGAACCCTTGGTCTTCCGGCGTGCGGGTTTTTCACCCGCATTATCGTTACTTATGTCAGCATTCGCACTTCTGATACCTCCAGCATGCCTCACAGCACACCTTCGCAGGCTTACAGAACGCTCCCCTACCCAACAACATCTAAATGTCGCTGCCGCAGCTTCGGTGCATGGTTTAGCCCCGTTACATCTTCCGCGCAGGCCGACTCGACCAGTGAGCTATTACGCTTTCTTTAAATGATGGCTGCTTCTAAGCCAACATCCTGGCTGTCTGAGCCTTCCCACTTCGTTTCCCACTTAACCATGACTTTGGGACCTTAGCTGGCGGTCTGGGTTGTTTCCCTCTTCACGACGAACGTTAGCACCCGCCGTGTGTCTCCCGTGATAACATTCTTCGGTATTCGTAGTTTGCATCGAGTTGGTAAGTCGGGATGACCCCCTAGTCGAAACAGTGCTCTACCCCCGAAGATGAGTTCACGAGGCGCTACCTAAATAGCTTTCGGGGAGAACCAGCTATCTCCCGGTTTGATTGGCCTTTCACCCCCAGCCACAAGTCATCCGCTAATTTTTCAACATTAGTCGGTTCGGTCCTCCAGTTAGTGTTACCCAACCTTCAACCTGCCCATGGCTAGATCACCGGGTTTCGGGTCTATACCCTGCAACTCATTCGCCCAGTTAAGACTCGGTTTCCCTACGGCTCCCCTATACGGTTAACCTTGCTACAGAATATAAGTCGCTGACCCATTATACAAAAGGTACGCAGTCACACCCAAAGGTGCTCCCACTGCTTGTACGTACACGGTTTCAGGTTCTATTTCACTCCCCTCGCCGGGGTTCTTTTCGCCTTTCCCTCACGGTACTGGTTCACTATCGGTCAATCAGGAGTATTTAGCCTTGGAGGATGGTCCCCCCATATTCAGACAGGATAACACGTGTCCCGCCCTACTCATCGAGTTCACAACACCAACACCTTCGGATACGGGGCTATCACCCTTTACTGCCGGACTTTCCAGACCGTTCTCCTGATGCTGATGCTGATTAAGACTCTGGGCTGCTCCCCGTTCGCTCGCCGCTACTAGGGGAATCTCGGTTGATTTCTTTTCCTCGGGGTACTGAGATGTTTCAGTTCCCCCGGTTCGCTTCGTTTGACTATGTATTCATCAAACGATAGTGCAACGAATTGCACTGGGTTTCCCCATTCGGAAATCGTCGGGTATAACGGTTCATATCACCTTACCGACGCTTATCGCAGATTAGCACGTCCTTCATCGCCTCTGATTGCCTAGGCATCCACCGTGTACGCTTAGTCGCTTAACCTCACAACCCGAAGGTGTCTTTTTTGTCAGTCGACACGAAACCCGACGGTTTCTGTCTGTTGACGACATCTTCAAGTTGAGATTTTTGAGAGACTCTCACATTGTTTAAGCGATAAACAATGTGCGTTGTTTTCAATTTTCAGCTTGTTCCAGATTGTTAAAGAGCATAATTATTCGCAATAGACTATTTAATTAACTAATCTATTCTGAATAATTCA
This sequence comes from Providencia manganoxydans, assembly GCF_016618195.1. NCBI lineage: Bacteria > Pseudomonadati > Pseudomonadota > Gammaproteobacteria > Enterobacterales > Morganellaceae > Providencia > Providencia manganoxydans. The sequence continues at coordinate 73,136 of NZ_CP067099.1, read as the reverse complement.
AAAGTATTATGGTGGAGCTAAGCGGGATCGAACCGCTGACCTCCTGCGTGCAAGGCAGGCGCTCTCCCAGCTGAGCTATAGCCCCATAACAGGTTTGACAGTATCATCGCCGTCTTTAATCGGTGTGATTAAAAACGAAATCGAATTAAGGCAAGGCGTAGCTTAGCGACGTTTACACTAGGTAAACGAGCTGAGATACAACGTAGCATTCATTCGATTTTGGTAGGCCTGAGTGGACTTGAACCACCGACCTCACCCTTATCAGGGGTGCGCTCTAACCACCTGAGCTACAAGCCTATATGATACCGTTGACTCTATTTCATCAGACAATCTGTGTGAACACTTCACAAAAACACTTCAATGGTAAGGAGGTGATCCAACCGCAGGTTCCCCTACGGTTACCTTGTTACGACTTCACCCCAGTCATGAATCACAAAGTGGTAAGCGCCCTCCCGAAGGTTAAGCTACCTACTTCTTTTGCAACCCACTCCCATGGTGTGACGGGCGGTGTGTACAAGGCCCGGGAACGTATTCACCGTAGCATTCTGATCTACGATTACTAGCGATTCCGACTTCATGGAGTCGAGTTGCAGACTCCAATCCGGACTACGACGTACTTTATGAGTTCCGCTTGCTCTCGCGAGGTCGCTTCTCTTTGTATACGCCATTGTAGCACGTGTGTAGCCCTACTCGTAAGGGCCATGATGACTTGACGTCATCCCCACCTTCCTCCGGTTTATCACCGGCAGTCTCCTTTGAGTTCCCGACCGAATCGCTGGCAACAAAGGATAAGGGTTGCGCTCGTTGCGGGACTTAACCCAACATTTCACAACACGAGCTGACGACAGCCATGCAGCACCTGTCTCAGAGTTCCCGAAGGCACTAAAGCATCTCTGCTAAATTCTCTGGATGTCAAGAGTAGGTAAGGTTCTTCGCGTTGCATCGAATTAAACCACATGCTCCACCGCTTGTGCGGGCCCCCGTCAATTCATTTGAGTTTTAACCTTGCGGCCGTACTCCCCAGGCGGTCGATTTAACGCGTTAGCTCCGGAAGCCACACCTCAAGGGCACAACCTCCAAATCGACATCGTTTACAGCGTGGACTACCAGGGTATCTAATCCTGTTTGCTCCCCACGCTTTCGCACCTGAGCGTCAGTCTTTGTCCAGGGGGCCGCCTTCGCCACCGGTATTCCTCCACATCTCTACGCATTTCACCGCTACACATGGAATTCTACCCCCCTCTACAAGACTCTAGCTGACCAGTCTTAGATGCCATTCCCAGGTTAAGCCCGGGGATTTCACATCTAACTTAATCAACCGCCTGCGTGCGCTTTACGCCCAGTAATTCCGATTAACGCTTGCACCCTCCGTATTACCGCGGCTGCTGGCACGGAGTTAGCCGGTGCTTCTTCTGTCGGTAACGTCAATCGTTGATGATATTAGCATCAACGCCTTCCTCCCGACTGAAAGTACTTTACAACCCTAGGGCCTTCTTCATACACGCGGCATGGCTGCATCAGGCTTGCGCCCATTGTGCAATATTCCCCACTGCTGCCTCCCGTAGGAGTCTGGGCCGTGTCTCAGTCCCAGTGTGGCTGATCATCCTCTCAGACCAGCTAGGGATCGTCGCCTAGGTGAGCCATTACCCCACCTACTAGCTAATCCCATATGGGTTCATCCGATAGCGCAAGGACCGAAGTTCCCCTGCTTTGCTCCTAAGAGATTATGCGGTATTAGCCACCGTTTCCAGTAGTTATCCCCCTCTATCGGGCAGATCCCCATACATTACTCACCCGTCCGCCGCTCGTCAGCGAGAAGCAAGCTTCTCCTGTTACCGCTCGACTTGCATGTGTTAGGCCTGCCGCCAGCGTTCAATCTGAGCCATGATCAAACTCTTCAATTAAAAGTGTTTGATGCTCAAAGAATGTTTTACTGTCGCCTGATTTCCGAAGAAACCAGATTATCTATTAGTTCATATGTATATGAATTAACGTGTTAGTCACTCTTCAAGACTTTAAAATCAAATATTTTTTTGATAGTGTCTTGTGAGTGCCCACACAGATTGTCTGATAAATTGTTAAAGAGCGTTGCGACTTTATCTTTCGATATTAACCGTTTAGGTTGTTGTCGCGAGGTGTCGTATACTACGTTTTTCTATCAGAAAGTCAAGTAATTATTTTTAACTTTTTCTTTCTTTTTTCACCTCAACTGTCATCGGGGTTATTTTTCAAACCTCACCACCGGAGCGGCTTGCCGTGTCAGTGGATGCGCATTATAGGGAGTCAGAAAATTCTGGCAACCCCTTTTTTGCATTTTCTTTTCGTTAGCGTTTTTTTTCATCAAAATGGTGAAAAATCAGCTAAACCCAACGTGAAATTGATTATTTCAGCAGCAATTGCTCGCCTACTCACGTAATATAATCGCTTAGAGTTACGTATTGGGATTAATTATGGAATTTAGTGAGCAGCAAACTGCTTCGCAAAAAAACCTTTCTTATGTTATTGCAGAACAGCTTGGTCAATTGATACTCAAAGGCACTTATTCACCTAGTTCAATACTTCCTAATGAAGTAGAACTCGCTGATAAGTTTCAAGCTAGCCGGACAGCAATAAGAGAAGCCGTTAAAATTTTAGCGGCTAAAGGCATGTTATTAGCTCGTCCACGCATTGGAACACGAGTGATGCCTTCTTCACATTGGAACTTTTTGGATCAAGATCTGCTTAAATGGTGGATTAATAGTGGCGAGCAATCTGTTGTTATTAAGCATTTCCATATTGTACGCCTCGCGATAGAGCCTCAAGCCTGTTATCTTGCTGCTCAAAATGCTACCGATGAACAAAAGCAATCGCTGAAATTATTAGCAAATGAAATGCAATTACTCGCAAAACAATTTGATAGACAGCATTGGATTGATGTTGATCACCGTTTTCATCTCGCCATTTATGAAGCTTGCGCAAATCCATTTTTACTTTCTTTTGCGAATTTGTTCCGTTCGGTTTATCAATTTTACTTTGATGCGATAACGGAGAATGATGTGATTGAAGTTGATATCCATAAACAGCTGGCCAATGCCATAATAAAATGTAATAGCGCCAAAGCGTTCGATCTTTGCTATAAGTTATTAACCATTACAGGGAAACAAACCTAACACGATAACTTCCATGTTTGCTTTAACTTTCTATTTAATAGGTTACCGATGTTAAAAACAGCCAAAAGCATGTCAGGTCTTCCATGGATTGCGGCAATGGCATTTTTCATGCAAGCCCTTGATGCAACCATTTTGAATACGGCTCTACCTGATATCGCCAAGAGTCTTCATCACTCGCCACTCGCTATGCAGTCAGCCATAGTGAGTTATACGTTAACTGTAGCACTGTTAATACCAGTAAGTGGCTGGTTTGCAGATCGATTTGGTACACGCCGTATTTTTATTATTGCCGTTTCCTTGTTTTCATTCGGCTCTCTTTTATGTGCATTATCACCATCACTCACATTCTTAGTCACATCGCGAGTTATTCAGGGTATTGGTGGTGCAATGATGATGCCTGTTGCACGTTTAGCGTTGATCCGTGCCTATCCGCGAAGTGAATTATTACCCATTTTAAATTTTGTCACCATTCCAGGCTTAGTTGGCCCAATACTCGGCCCTCTATTAGGTGGAATATTGGTAACCTATGCAACATGGCATTGGATTTTTATTATCAATATACCAATAGGTGTATTAGGAATTTTGTACGCGTTAAAATCCATGCCTGATTTTAAAATGCCAAAACGTAAATTTGATGTCCTTGGATTTATCTTATTCGGCTTTGGTTTAGTCATGCTATCGGTGAGCTTAGATTTATTTAGTGATGCTTCACTTCCTAACTATGTCCCTACATCCCTTGTTCTTGGCGGCTTTTTTTGTTTGTTCCTATATATTTTCCATGCAAGACGCATTAAGCATGCCATCATTCCATTAAATTTATTTAAAACGCGCACTTTTAGTATAGGTATCAGTGGCAATATAGCTACTCGCTTAGGAACAGGCAGTATTCCTTTTCTAATGCCACTCATGTTACAGGTTGGTTTTGGCTACGAAGCTGTTATTGCCGGTATGATGATGGCACCAATGGCGATTGGTTCGATTATTGCGAAGTCTTCGGTCACAGGCATACTCACTAAATTTGGCTATCGTAATACGTTATTTACTGTAACTGTGATTATCGGTTTTATGATAGCTCAGTTTTCCTTGCAATCACCGAGTATGTCCATTTATTTATTGGTGCTACCTTTGTTTGTGCTTGGTATGGTGATGTCGACTCAATTTACGGCCATGAATACTATCTGTTTAGCTGATTTAACTGATAATAACGCCAGTGCAGGTAATAGTATGTTAGCCGTTACTCAACAGTTATCAATCAGTTTCGGTATCGCAGTCAGTGCGGCAATATTGAGTTTTTATGAAGGAAAACCCGGTGGGAATACGGTTGATAATTTCCATTACACCTTTATCACTATTGGTGTTATTACCTTACTTTCTGCATTTGTCTTTTTATTGTTAAAGAAAAATGATGGGCAAAATCTAATAAAAAGTAAGGCTAAACAAGCAGCCGATAAAAGCTAACGATATTTAACCGATTGGCGCTCAATCAATTTGGGCGTCAATACTAAAACATTTGCAGAAGCTTCAGGGTTATCCATCCTAAAAATAAGCTGATTAACGGCTAATTTACCAAGTTCATCTTTCGGTTGATGGATTGTCGTTAATGGCGGGATCATATACGGTGATAAATCGATATCATCATAGCCAATAATTGAAATATCATCAGGGACTTTTAACCCTTGGCGAAATACCGCCTGATAGGCTCCCACTGCCATTGCGTCATTACCCGCAAAAATCGCTTTTGGTGGGTTAGCAAGCTCTAACAGCTTATTCATTGACTCAAAACCACCAGCAAACTCGAAGTCACTAAAAATAATATATTCATCAGGGATAGATAGCGAAGCTTGTTTCATCGCGGCTAGAAACCCTTGAAAACGTGCTTGAGCAGGTGATTTATCTTGTGGGCCAGCGATACAAGCTATTTGAGTGAAACCCGCTTCAATCAAATAACGCGTAGCCATTTCGCCACCAAGAAAGGAGTTATCTTGAATAATATCACCACCAGATTCGAAAGGTGACCAATCCATCATCACGGTAGGTACTGATGGATAGCGTGAAAGGACTTCTTTTGATGGTCCTTGAGCCTCTGTACACATGATCAATAAGCCATCAACCCGCTTTTGTAATAAGGTTTCTAAGCTGTGATTCATCCGTTGAAGATCGCCTTCTGTGTTACACAAGATCAAGCTATAACCTAATTCATAGCAACTGCGTTCTACACCACGTACCACTTCGGCATAGAAGGGATTATTACTTGTTGTCAGTAGCATCCCAATCGTATTAGTGCGATTCATTTTTAAGCTGCGGGCAAGCGCTGACGGCGCATAATTTAGCTGCTCGATTGCATTTTTTACCCGCAATGTCACGCTTTCGCTAACATAACGATTTTGATTGATGACATGAGAAACTGTGGATGTTGATACACCTGCAAGGCGCGCAACATCTTTCATTGTTGCCACAAGCTATTCCTGTTGAGTTAAAAAGGTATCAATTTCATTGCGCCATGGCACAGAAGGCTGAGCACCTGCGCGAGTTACCGCAATAGCGGCAGCTGCATGGGCAAAACGAACTGCTTGTGTGTCATTTTTTCCCTCAAGCAATGCCGTCACATAAGCCCCATTAAAGGTATCTCCAGCTGCAATAGTATCGACGGCTTTGACTTTAAATCCAGCAATAATTTTGCCTAATTTACCTTTTTCACTAAACCACACACCTCTAGCGCCTAATGTGATTATCACTTTACTAATACCTTTATCATGCAAGGCTTGAGCCGCAGCTTGAGCACCATGATCATCATTAACAGCAATACCTGTTAAATGCTCTGCTTCCGTTTCATTTGGCGTAATAATATCAACAAGTGAAAGCAATGAATCAGGAAGCGCTTGAGCAGGAGCAGGATTTAATATTACTTTAGTATTATTTTTTTGTGCAATCTCAGCGGCTAGCTGTACTGCCTCAATTGGCGATTCTAATTGCATAAGGACGGCATCAGCATCAATGATTTTTTGTTGGTAATGATTAACCCGTTCAGTTGTTAAATGTGCATTTGCACCTGCATGGATACCAATAACATTTTCACCTTGCTGATTAACAAATATTAGCGCAACACCTGTCGTTTCATTTTTAACAGCATCAATACATTCAATATGTATGCTATCTGTTTCCAGTTGTTTTTTAATATTTTGCCCAATGCTGTCGTCACCAACACAAGCAATAAATGTTATATCCGCACCACTTCGACCAGCAGCAACAGCCTGATTAGCACCTTTACCACCAAATGCAACTTGGTAATGATTTCCCCTAACAGTTTCACCGGGTTGGGGGAATTGCTCAATATTCAAAATATGATCAGCATTGATACTACCTAAAACAACAAGTTTAGCAGTGCCCATAACATCAAGTTCCTTGTATTCTTTTTTAATTCAATCAGCAGAGCAAACCGCCGTTAATTACAACGGCGGTTTTTTAAGTTTTATTTTTTTACAACCAATTCCAATTCAACAGGAACGGTTGGCTCTACTTTTTCACCTTTTAGGATCTTATCGGCAATTTGCACCCCTACAATACCGATTTGATCAGGACGTTGTGCAATAGTGGCCCCTAATTTACCGCCTTCAACTGCTTTAATACCATCATTGGTACCATCAAAACCAACCACTAATACATCATCACGACCCGCGGTTTGTAACGCTCTTAATGCCCCTAAAGCCATTTCATCATTTTGAGCAAAAACAGCCTGCACAGCAGGATGCGCTGTCAGTAGGTTTTGCATCACGTTCAAGCCTTTTGTTCTATCAAAATCAGCTGGTTGGCTTGCTAGCACATTGAATTTATGTTCTTTAGCCCCTGTATTGAAGCCTTCACCACGTTCACGTGCTGCTGAGGTACCTGTAATACCTTCTAGTTGAATAACTTTGGCATCATTACCGGTTTTTTGTGCAATAAAGTCAGCAGCCATTTTACCGCCCATGCGGTTATCAGATGCGACATGGCTAACCACTTCCCCTTTATTCGCAGCACGATCAAGTGTGATCACAGGGATTTTTGCTTTATTTGCCATAATAATGGCATTACCAACCGCATCTGAATCCGTTGGGTTAATCAACATCAGTTTAGTGCCACGAACGGTTAAATCCTGAACGTTAGCTAACTCCTTCGCTGGATTATCCTGTGAATCCAGTACAATCAATTCATAACCAAGTTTATCAGCTTCTTTTTGGGCGCTGTCTTTCATAGTTACAAAGAATGGGTTATTCAGCGTTGAAATCACTAACGCAATACTCTCTTTTGCCATTGCATTAACACTAACAGTTGCGGTTAATGCCATTACTGATAATAAGGTTGCTAACTTTTTCATTTTCATAATCAGATTCCTGTAGGGTATTATTTTTTGTTATCAACGAGTACGGCAAGCAGAATTACGACGGCTTTTACAATCATTTGATAGTTGGATGATATGCCTAATAAGTTTAGGCCATTGTTTAAGAAACCTAAGATCAGCGCACCAATTAAAGTTCCCACAATGCGGCCTTTACCACCAGCAAGACTTGTGCCCCCAAGCACAACCGCTGCAATTGCATCGAGCTCATAGCCATTTCCAGCCATCGGCTGCGCAGAAGAGAGACGAGCGACTTCAATTACACTCGCTAATGCTGCTAATAGGCCACAAAGGGAGTAAACAATAATTTTAATACGGTCAACATTGATACCGGATAAGCGAGTAGCTGATTCATTACCACCTAGGGCATAAATATAACGACCTAAACGAGTGTGGTGTAATAAATACCATGCTGCGGCAAAGACAATGATCATCAGCCAAATTGGCGTTGGAATACCTAATGGACGGCCAATACCAAACCAACCAAATAAATCGGCATTATCACTAAATCCTGTATTGATTGGGCTACCATCCGTATAAACCCGAGTAACACCACGCAGTAATAACATCATCACCAAAGTGGCAATGAAAGCTTGTACCTTACCTTTTGCAACGATCACCCCTGTACATGCTCCAATTGCAGCACCAAGCGCAAGTGCACCAGCGACAGCAACAAAAGCATTAACATCCGCTCCAACCATTGAAGCAGCAACAGCACCTGTTAGTGCCAGCAATGATCCAACCGATAAGTCGATCCCTGAAGTCAAAATAACCAATGTCATACCAACTGCCATGATCGCATTGACTGAAGTCTGCTGTAGGATATTAAACAGGTTATTAAGGGTAAAAAAATTGGGGCTAAGTGATGAAACAACGGCAATTAACACTAATAAAGCAATAAGCGATTTTTGCTCCATTAACCATTCTTTGCTGAACCAGCGTTTTGATGTTGTGTTATTCGATGTCATGCTGATAACTCCTGAGCTGATCCGTAACTTTTCCCAACAGCCGCTGCCATGAGAACTTCTTGTGTCGCTTGTTTCGCTGAAAATTCACCACTGATATGCCCTTCGTGCATAACAAGAATGCGGTCACTCATTCCTATCACTTCTGGCATTTCAGAAGAGACTAAAATGATACTCAGACCTTCTTTCTTAAACTGGTTAATTAACTGATAGATTTCTTTTTTTGCGCCAACATCCACGCCACGTGTTGGCTCATCTAAAATCAACACTTTAGGTCTGGTCATCAAACCTCTAGCAATAGCCACTTTTTGCTGATTACCACCTGATAAGTTGCCGATGATTTGATCCATAGATGGTGTTTTAATATTAAATAAACGGATAAAATCACCGACAGTTTGCTGTTCTTCTTTATGATTAAGATTTCCACCAGCACGGCTAAAATAACGTAATGCAGTTAAAGACATATTTTCTTTTACTGACATACCAAGCACTAGACCATCACGTTTACGATCTTCAGAGATATAAACAATGCCGTTATTTAATCCGTCTTGAGGGGTTTTTAAGGAAAGCGTTTTACCTTCTAGGCGTATATCACCTGATTTTTTGGGTGAGGCACCATAGATAATCTTCATTAGTTCAGTGCGCCCAGCCCCCATAAGTCCTGAAACGCCTAAAATCTCACCACTACGTAGAGAGAAATTGGCATGTTCTACACCTACGCCTGATAAATTTTCAACTTGTAAACGCACTTCACCAACAGGAATATCAATGCGTGGATATTGGTCTTCTAATTTACGACCAACCATCATTTCAATTAATGTTTCTTCTTCTAATTCATTCACTGATTTCTCACCAATGAATTGCCCATCCCTGAAAACCGTCACATCATCACAAATTTCAAAGATCTCTTTTAAACGATGAGAGATATAAACAATGCCACGACCTTGTGTTTTAAGTTCTTCAATAACACGGAATAATGAAGCGGTTTCAGTATCCGTTAATGCATCCGTTGGCTCATCCATAATAATAACTTGGGATTCAAAGCTTAATACTTTCGCTATCTCAACCATTTGCTGCTCACCAATAGAGAGTTCAGCGATCAGCTGGTGGCTGTCATAATCAAGATTAAGGCGTTTTAGGAGCTTATCGGACTCACTAAACATCGTTTTCCAATCAATTTTGCCAAATCTATTCACAAATTCACGGCCGAGAAAAATATTTTCAGCAATGGTGAGTTCAGGAATTAGATTCAGTTCTTGATGGATGATACCAATACCAGCTTCTTGTGAATTCTTAGGGCCATGGAAGACTACTTCTTTGCCTAAATAACGGATAGCGCCGGCATCTTTACTGTAGATCCCTGTTAATACTTTCATCATGGTGGATTTACCCGCACCATTTTCCCCAACAAGAGCCATCACTTTCCCGGGATAAACTTTAAGAGCGGCTCCATTTAGCGCTTTTACACCCGGAAAAGATTTATCAATACCGATAAGTTCTAATAAAGGTTGCATATACACCTCAGAAAGTCACACCAGAACAGAGAATTACATTGGCAAAAGGTGAACATTCCCCTGTTCTAATAACGGCTTTACTGTCGCGTGTTAGCTGTTTAAAGCTTTCATGGCTACAATATTCCACCTCTATAGCTTTTCCTTGAGTTAGCTCTAACGCTTTTAAATGTGTCAATATTGCCTGTTCCATCTGAGGATTAATGGTCGTAATTTCCCCTGCCAAAATCACTTTTTCTATCTGCATTTCCTGCGTTACCACATTCAATACAGACATAAAATCAGGTAAACCATGGGTGACTGCTAGATCTATTCGCTCAACTTGCTGAGGGATAGGCAGCCCAGCATCAGCAATAGTGATATGGTCTGTATGGCCTAACTTAGCAATCACTGACGTAATATTAGAATTAAGCAATATACCTTTCTTCATTGTTCCCGCCATTTCCTTGTTAGCGAAACGTTTCGCTAAACTTAATCATAGATAAAAAATTGAACAACTCAATCTTATTACGCAAGATTTGTGATCGCTATCGAAACGTTTCGTTGACAAAAAAAAGTACTAAAAAAATGAATGTATTGAATTAATTAAGGCTGAATCGTTTTTGTGATTAAATATAATATTGATAATTAGAAGTACAGCTAAGCATTCAATACGTGAGTTGCTTGAAATATAGATAAATATGCAACTAGAACGAGTAAATGAAGCCAGCAATGCTGTGATTTGAAATATAACGAACATATTAGCAATCAAAGAAAAATGACAAAATACGTTGCACTATTTGTCTTAAGATCGCTAACCTAGGGAATATATTGCCTAAGTAATAATTAAAAGCATCAAGGAAAAAACATGCAGCTAGCGGAACGAATTGCCCAACTTAGCAACTATCTTGAAAGTGGCTTATATGAACGCCAACATGCGATCCGTTTATGCCTACTTGCAACGTTAAGTGGAGAAAGCGTTTTTCTTTTAGGGCCCCCAGGTATCGCTAAAAGCTTAATTGCACGCCGCATGAAGTATGCATTCCGTCATGCTAATGCATTTGAATATTTAATGACCCGATTTTCCACACCGGAAGAGATCTTTGGTCCTCTCTCTATTCAAGCCTTAAAAGATGAAGGTCGCTATCAACGCCTAACAAAAGGTTATTTACCTGATGCTGAAGTCGTATTTCTAGATGAAATTTGGAAAGCAGGCCCTGCTATATTAAATACCTTACTGACAGCAATAAATGAGCGCAAATTTCGTAATGGCGATGGTGAAAGTAATATCCCGATGCGATTACTCGTCACCGCTTCTAATGAATTACCCGACGCAGATAATAGCTTAGAAGCTCTATTCGATAGAATGTTAATACGTATTTGGCTGGATAAAGTCCAAGAAAAACAAAATTTTCGTGCGCTATTAACCAGTAAATCATTACCAGATGATTCGTTAGTACCTGAACATTTAAAAATCAGCGATGATGAATATTATGAATGGCAGCAACAGATCCCCCAAATTACGCTGCCCGATCACTGTTTTGAGTTGATTTATCAGCTACGTCAACAATTAGACGCAACCGATAAACAACTCTATGTTTCCGACCGACGTTGGAAAAAAGCGATTTATTTGCTACAAGCCAGTGCCTTTTTTAATGGCAGGAATACCATTTCACCTCTCGATATTATCCTGCTAAAAGATTGTTTATGGCATGACATGCAATCAATGAATGCATTACCTCAATTACTAAAATCAATTCTGGAAGAGGATGGATGGCAGCAAAGAAAATTATCACGTGAAATGGAGATGCTCTATCAAGAATGGACATCATCAACTCAAGATCAAAACAACCAGAATGCTTTTAAAGTCAATAAAAGCACACCTATGTTTGCTCGACGTCCAACCTATACATTACCTGAAGATATTCAAGAAGGTCGCTTAACACTGTTTTTACACAAACCATTACAGCTGCATGATATGAAAGTGACCTTTATTACCACTGACAAAAAGCTGTTAACCCAATTTTTAACTAAAGGAACAACACTCTCAGCTCACCTAAATGGGATTGGCTTTGCACAAGAAATTGCTGCTGAAATTAATAATTTGAATCAAATACAATTACTTGATGTTAGCCATCAAACCTCAACGCTCTATTTACAGCAGTCAGCAACCCGTGTAGATAAAACTGACAACACTGTTTGGTTAGAAAAGCTTGATAAAATCCAACAAGATATCCAGTCAGCACGATATCAATTTGAAAAACAGCAACCTAATCTGTTTATAGAATCCTATTGGCTAGCAGGTATAGAAGGAAGCTTTATTAAACTTTCAGAAAAGCTGTCACAGTTACGTAATCAAATAACTGGCAAAGTGGCGGACAATAATGCTTAGTTTAGCCACGCTAGACTTATTGCTCTCAGTAAATGAAAGCCAACTAATAGAAGAGATTATTATATCTCTTCTCGCTACACCTCAATTAGCCGTTTTCTTTGAAAAACATCCGAGATTAAAAAAAGCATTGTTAAAAGATTTGTCTGAATGGAAAAAGGATCTCAAACAAAAGTTACAAGATGCGTTAGTTCCTGCTCAATTAACCGAAGAATTTCAGCTTTACCAACAATCCTTGGGTCAACCAACGACATTATTTTTTGAACAATTGCCCTCGCTAATTGAAAAGTTAGAGAAAATTGATTCGCCTTTTTATGCAGAGGCAAGCAAATTAAGTTCAGGAAAAATAGATAATCGTAGCGCTAGACAAAGCTTATTTATTCAGCGTTGGCGAATTAGCTTAATTTTACAAGTCACCACCTTACATAAAGAATTATTAGAGCAAGAAAAAGAGCAATTATTGGCTGAATTGCAACGCCGGTTGGCTTTAAGCGGCAACTTAGAAGAGATTTTAGGCGAAAACGAAAGAGCCGCAGGGCGATTATGGGATTTAAGTAAAGGACTCAATACCACTTCTGCTTATAACGATAAATTATTAAATCGTTATAGTGAGTTTTTACGCCAGCAGCCTGAATTAGAAAAAATTGCACAATTACTCGGTCGAAGCCAATCCGCCCGCTCATTACCTGAAGATAGCGTCCTTTTGGAACCGGTCACTATTATGGAAAAAGTCCCAGAAACTGTTCCTGAGCAAGTTGATGGTATAGGACAAAGTGACGATATCTTGCGATTGTTACCCACTGAGCTAGCAATGCTAGGGATAGAAGAAATCGAATTGGAGTTCTATCGTAAGTTACTGGAAAAACAACTCCTTACTTATCGTTTACAAGGAGAGAGTTGGCAAGAAAGGCATGTGCTACGCCCTGTCACTCATCATCAAGATGAAGAGCAACCAAGAGGCCCTTTTATTGTTTGTATAGATACATCAGGGTCAATGGGAGGATTGAATGAACGTTGTGCAAAAGCATTTTGCCTTGCTTTGATGAAGATTGCGCTAGCGGATAATCGTTCTTGCCACGTTATGTTATTTTCCACTGAAATTGTTCACTATGATCTACTCTCAGTGGATGGATTAGAGCAATGTATGCGCTTTTTACATAAAACATTTCGTGGAGGTACTGATTTAGCGGCTTGCCTTCAAGAAACAGTGAAAAGATTAGAGTCCCCTTCGTGGGCAGATGCTGATGCAGTGGTAATTTCTGATTTTGTTTCTCAACGTTTACCAGATGAGTTAGTTCAGAAAATAAAATCGCTACAAAAGGTAGGAAAATACCGCTTCCATGCGGTATCAGTCTCAAATTATGGGAAGCCCGGTATCATGAAAATATTTGATCATATCTGGCGCTTCGATACCGGGTTAAAAAGTAGATTACTGCGCCGTTTCAGTCGCTAGAGATTAAAGCATACCTGCAACTGATTCACGCATCTCAGGTGACCAAACACCACACTGAACCTGACCAATGTGCTGACGTTGTAGGAGAAGCATCACTAAACGTGATTGGCCAATTCCACCGCCGATAGTTTGAGGCATTTTGCCTTGAACCAATGCTTGGTGCCAATCTAGCTCCATACGTTTCTCATCACCTGTTAACCCTAACTGGCGAGTCAAGCATTCAGGGCTAACACGGATCCCCATTGAAGAAATTTCAAATGCATCTTGTAAAACAGGGTTCCACACAATGATATCGCCGTTCAAGCCTTTAAAGCCTTCTTCGTTTTCAGTAGTCCAGTCATCGTAATCAGGAGCACGTACATCATGTGCTTCGCCACTAGAAAGTTTACCGCCGATACCGATCAGGAAAACAGCCCCTAATTCTTTAGCAATCGCACGCTCACGGCCTTTCGCATCTAAATCAGGGTAACGTTGTAACAGCTCTTCACTGTGGATAAAGTGAATTTGTTCTGGCAGGAACGGTGCCAGTCCAAATTCAGTACTAATAGCGGCTTCTGTTTGTTTTATTGCCTGATAGATTTTACCCACTGTCTGCTTCAGATAAAGAAGTGTACGCTCCTCATCTGCCATCACTTTTTCCCAATCCCATTGATCGACATAGACGGAATGGATTGGTGTTAAGCGATCTTCGTCCGGACGTAACGCTTTCATATGTGTATACAGTCCTTGGCCTTGTTTAAAATCGAAACGACCTAATGTTTTACGTTTCCATTTAGCCAAAGAGTGAACCACTTCAAAGGTTGCATCAGGAATTGATTTCACTTTCACTTGAACGGCTTTTTCATGACCTGATAAGTTGTCCTGAGTACCATCACCTAAACGACTCAGGATAGGTCCTTGAACTTCAATTAAGCCAAGCTCTTTTTCAAGCAAACGTGAGAAATAAGATTTAACAAAGCTGATTTGCTGTTGTTGTTCGATAAATGATTTGTCCATTGTGTTCACCCATAATTTGTTAGCTGTGTTAGCCGATGTGTAGATTAAGCAACAAAATGGGGTATAAATTCAATATGCATCATTAAAAAAACACTTTATCGTTTATTTTATTTAAAAAAATAGGTATAAAAATAACAAATCGTTAAAATAGAGGGTTAATAATGCCTGAAAATTATCAAATCGATAATCTCGATCGTGACATACTTCACGAGTTAATGAAAAATGCACGAACCGCTTACGCCGAATTAGCGAAAAAATTCTCTGTTAGCCCAGGAACAATTCACGTTCGTGTTGAAAAAATGAAGCAAGCAGGGATCATTACCGGAACTCGCATTGATATCAGCCCGAAACAACTCGGCTTTGATGTCTGCTGTTTTATTGGCATTATTTTAAAAAGTGCCAAAGACTATCACACAGCGCTCAAAAAATTGGATGCTTTAGAAGAAGTGGTTGAGGTGTATTACACAACAGGCCAATACAGTATTTTTATCAAAGTAATGTGTCGATCGATCGATTCCCTTCAAGATGTACTTATCAACAAAATTCAAACGATTGATGAAATTCAATCCACAGAAACGCTAATCTCGCTACAGAACCCGATCATGAGAACGATTAGCCCTTAAAAAAAAATTTATATAACCACATTATCCACAGGTAGATCCCAGCTCATTCACAGCGTACAATAGCGCCTTAATATTGCTATTGGGAATCACCATGACAAAAGTAACCCTAATAAGTGGCAGCACAATGGGTAGTGCTGAATATGTTGCAGAGCATATGGCAGAGATCTTAGAAGAACTTGGCTATGAAACCGATGTGCAACATGGTCCTGATTTAGATTCACTACCTAATGAAGGCTTATGGCTGGTGGTGAGCTCTACTCATGGTGCAGGTGATCTCCCTGAAAGTATTCAGTCTTTCGCTGAAGAAATAGAAGCTCAATCACCTGATCTTAGCAATGTTCAATTTGGATCTGTTGGTATTGGCAGTTCGGAATACGACACCTTCTGTGGTGCGATCCATAAATTGAATGCTTTATTACAAGATCATGGTGCTAAAAAGATCGGAGAAACACTTGAAATTGATGTACAGCAGCATGAAATCCCCGAGGATCCAGCAGGGGAATGGGTTAAAATTTGGGCAAACGAACTCTGATTTGCTTAAAATAGCATCGATCGACTGTGGATAACTCTGGTAAGATCACGGTATTAACCCGTAGTTATCCATAGTATAAGTTTTAGGACATCCGTTGCCTGTGCATAAGTACCCTTTTTGATCCCAGCTTATACGCAAAAGGATCACGGATCATTCACAGTATATGATCCTTTACACTTTGATGATCTTTAAAGTGAATATTCAGTTATCCACAGATATCGATGATCCTAATAAAAGATCTAATAAAGAGATCTTTAAATAAAAAGATCTTTATATTATAAGGCACGGATCAACTGGGCTTGGTCTATCCTTAAAACTTGAGTAGAATTCCTCTCCTCAAATGCGACACTCAGCATTTTTCTAACGTTAAGGTTCACACATGTTTTATCCAGAGCAATTTGACGTCATCGTAATTGGTGGTGGTCATGCCGGCACAGAAGCAGCAATGGCAGCTGCACGTATGGGGCGTCAAACCCTATTACTGACTCACAATATTGATACATTGGGCCAGATGTCTTGCAACCCAGCCATCGGTGGGATCGGTAAGGGGCATCTGGTAAAAGAAATTGATGCACTTGGCGGCTTAATGGCAATCGCCACTGATAAAGCAGGGATCCAATTTAGAACCCTCAATGCCAGTAAAGGGCCTGCTGTTCGTGCAACTCGAGCACAAGCAGACCGTGTTCTTTATCGCCAAGCAGTTAGAACAGCTTTAGAAAATCAGCCTAACTTAATGATTTTTCAACAACCAGTTGAAGACTTAATTGTTGAGAACAATGTAGTCACAGGTGCTATAACCCGTATGGGTTTGAAATTTAAAGCTAAAGCAGTGGTATTAACCGTAGGGACTTTCCTTGACGGTAAAATCCATATTGGTTTAGAAAATTACAGTGGTGGCCGAGCTGGTGATCCACCTTCGATTTCTCTGTCTCAACGTTTAAGAGAATTACCGTTACGAGTTAATCGTTTAAAAACAGGAACACCACCACGTATTGATGCACGTACTATCGATTTTAGTCAATTAGGTCAGCAACTGGGTGATGACCCAATGCCAGTGTTTTCTTTTTTGGGATCTCAAGATCAACATCCACAGCAAATGCCATGCTATATCACGCATACTAATGAAAAAACACATGATGTGATCAGAAATAACTTAGATCGCAGCCCAATGTATGCGGGGATCATTGAAGGGATCGGCCCACGTTATTGCCCTTCGATCGAAGATAAAGTCATGCGTTTTGCTGATCGTGACACTCATCAGATCTTCTTAGAGCCTGAAGGGTTAACCAGTAATGAAATATATCCAAATGGTATATCCACCAGCTTACCATTTGATGTACAAATGCAAATTGTTCACTCCATGAAAGGAATGGAGAATGCTCGGATCGTTCGTCCAGGTTATGCGATCGAGTATGATTTCTTTGACCCTAGAGATCTAAAACAAACGCTAGAAAGCAAATTTATCAATGGACTATTCTTTGCTGGTCAAATTAACGGTACTACAGGGTACGAAGAAGCAGGTGCTCAAGGTTTATTAGCAGGTTTAAATGCTGCTCAATATGCATTTGATTTAGAAGGTTGGTTCCCACGTCGCGATCAAGCCTACATGGGGGTATTAGTCGATGATCTTTGTACTTTAGGTACAAAAGAACCTTACCGTATGTTCACCTCCCGTGCAGAATATCGTTTAATGCTACGTGAAGACAATGCCGATCTCCGCTTAACAGAAAAAGGTCGTGAACTAGGACTGGTTGATGATGTTCGCTGGGCTCATTTTAATCATAAAGTTGAGTTGATTGAAAAAGAACGCCAACGCTTAAAAGATATTTGGGTTCACCCTAAAGCAGAAGGGCATGATGAAATTGACCAAATATTGTCAGTTCCTTTGTCTAAGGAAGCAAATGGGGAAGATTTATTGCGTCGCCCTGAGATGGATTACCAAACACTAATATCGCTCAGTCGTTTTGCTCCTGGTATTACCGATCCTCAAGCTGCCGATCAAGTAGAAATCCAAGTCAAATATGAAGGTTATATCGCTCGTCAGCAAGAAGAGATCGAGCGTCAATTACGCAATGAAAATACGTTACTGCCTGTTGACCTTGATTATAAGCAAGTGAAAGGTTTATCGAATGAAGTTATGGCTAAATTGAATGATCATAAACCAACATCGATTGGCCAAGCATCTCGAATTTCAGGGATCACACCAGCGGCTATTTCTATTTTGCTTGTCTGGTTGAAAAAACAAGGTATGTTGCGTAGGAGCGCTTAACGATGAGTTTATTAGTACAACTAACTCGTTTAGCAAAACAAGCTAGTATTGAACTGACAGAGAAGCAATTACAACAACTTGTCGGATATGTTGAACTATTAGATAAGTGGAACAAAGCTTATAATTTGACATCAGTTCGTGACCCTCAACAAATGTTGATCCGCCATATTATGGATAGCATAGTGGTGAACGGTCAGCTCAAGGGAACATCATTTATTGATGTTGGTACAGGGCCTGGGTTACCTGGAGTCCCACTTGCTATTGTGCGCCCTGATTCACATTTTGTTTTATTAGATAGCTTAGGTAAACGAATTCGCTTTCTGAAGCAAGTGCAACATGAACTAGGGCTAACTAACATAGAACCGATTCAATCACGTGTTGAAGAATACCAACCCGATATCGGTTTTGATGGTGTGATCAGCCGTGCATTTGCTTCTTTGAGTGACATGTTGAATTGGTGCCACCATCTCCCTAGCTCTTCAGGAAAATTCTACGCCTTGAAAGGTGTGGTACGTGAAGAAGAGTTAGCGGAGTTACCTGATGGTTTCTTAGTTGACTCTGTCACTGAATTGAAAGTACCTGAACTTGATGAGCAGCGTCATTTAGTCATTTTATCCTTAAAATAAAGTTGCTTTGTATCAATAAAATTTTATCTTTTAGAGCTTTAGCAGTCGCATTTACAATGTTACTGCTATTTTTATTTTCAGCTCTATTTTATCAATTCGGATTTTACGTGATATTTACACGGTAATAACGAATAACTATCAAAAATAAACATTTGGAACTAAAAAATATCTCTAAATGGATATTTAGGATAAAACACAACTGTGCTTCTAATGATTAATAATGAAATATTTGATTTATTAAATCTTTTTTTTGATTAAAAATTATCGCTTTTAATTATTTGATTTACTGCTCAAATATTTTTTTTGTGTATAGCAAAGCGAAGAGCTGCAAATAAAGAACGGAATAATTATTGTGATATTAGTCACAAAAAAATGTTTGTGCATGTCGAGTCATTAACTATTTATTAATTATTATTGCGACATTTCTGCGCTATCTCGAAAAAATTAAATATTTATTCACCTTTTCGCTACTTACTGATTGAATTCATTTCGCCTGCCCGTATAATTTGCTCGTTTTTGTCTCTTGACACATTTAAGCAAAGGCAGTTTTATACAACACTTAGCGTTTCTGAGGCTGAGAACAGCTGGGAGTACAAAAAGTTATGTCTGTATCCCTTTATGACAACAAGCACGCGGTAAAGCTGTTGTCTCTTCAGCTAATAACTTTTGTTATCCTCAGTGGGGCTTTCTGTGCAAATAGTATAGAATGGGGGGCCTCTGCTCTTGCGGGTGGTTTAGCATGCTGGTTACCAAATATCGTATTTATGCTGCTAACCCACTTCCAGAAAGCAAAAGAAGAGGATGAACCTGTCCGCATTGCCTGGTTCTTTGCATTAGGAGCAGGGTTAAAGGTTGTGACAACCATAACTGTGTTAGTTGTTGCTTTCGGTGTGTTTAAAGCGTCATTAACACCACTGGGTTTGACCTATTTAGCGGTGCTAATTGTTCAGATTGTTGCACCAGCCGTTTTTAAACGGTAAGTATTTTTAAACTACAAAAGGGTAAGAGGCATCATGTCTGCATCAGGAGAAGTGATGACTACAAATGAGTACATAGGTCACCACCTGAGAAACCTTCAGTTGGATCTAAGTACCTTTAAGTTGGTCGATCCCCACGCTAGTCCAACGTTCTGGACGTTGAACATTGACTCGCTTTTTTTCTCGGTAGTTCTCGGGGCATTGTTCCTGTGGCTATTTAGAAAAGTTGCTGTCAATGCGACTAGTGGCGTACCCGGTAAGTTACAGACTGCAATAGAACTGATCATTGGTTTCGTTGATAACTCAGTCCGTGATATGTATCACGGTAAGAGCAAAGTTATTGCCCCTCTGGCTTTAACCGTGTTCGTCTGGGTATTTTTAATGAACCTTATGGATTTACTCCCTATCGATTTCCTTCCGTATATTGCTGAGCATTATCTCGGGTTACCTGCATTACGTGCAGTACCAACCGCAGATGTTAGTGTCACTTTATCGATGGCGATTGGTGTGTTTATCCTGATCCTCTTCTACAGCATTAAGATGAAAGGAATTGGTGGATTTACGAAAGAGTTGACTCTTCAACCTTTTAATCATCCAGTCTTTATTCCTATCAACTTAATTCTTGAAGGGGTAAGCCTGCTGTCAAAACCTGTATCACTCGGTCTGCGACTGTTTGGTAACATGTATGCAGGTGAATTGATCTTTATTCTTATCGCTGGTCTGCTACCGTGGTGGTCACAGTGGTTGCTAAGCCTACCTTGGGCTATCTTCCACATACTGATTATTACGCTACAAGCCTTTATATTTATGGTTCTGACTGTTGTCTATCTATCGATGGCATCTGAAGAACATTAATTTCACTATTAATATTGTCTTAACTGAAACAAACTGGAGACTGTCATGGAAAACCTGAATATGGATCTGCTGTACATGGCTGCTGCTATTATGATGGGCTTAGCGGCGATCGGTGCTGCGATCGGTATCGGCATCCTAGGTGGTAAATTTTTAGAAGGTGCTGCTCGTCAGCCGGATTTAATTCCTCTGCTGCGTACTCAGTTCTTTATCGTTATGGGTCTTGTTGATGCTATTCCGATGATTGCTGTTGGTCTGGGCTTGTATGTAATGTTCGCTGTTGCCTAACTTTTGTTACAGAACACTAAGAACATTAACTCATTAATTAACAAGAGGTATTGTCTGTGAATCTAAATGCAACAATCCTCGGCCAGGCTATCGCGTTTGTCCTGTTTGTTTGGTTCTGTATGAAGTATGTATGGCCACCGATTATGGCGGCCATAGAAAAACGTCAAAAAGAAATTGCTGATGGTTTATCTTCCGCAGAACGTGCTAAAAAGAACCTGGAACTGGCGCAAACCGACGCAACCGACCGACTGAAAAAAGCGAAAGCAGAAGCTCAAGTCATCATCGAGCAAGCGAATAAACAACGCAACCAGATGATTGAAGAAGCCAAAGCAGAAGCCGAAACAGAGCGTGCAAAAATCGTCGCACAAGCTCAAGCAGAAATTGATGCTGAGCGTAAACGTGCACGTGAAGAGCTACGTAAACAGGTTGCGATGCTTGCTGTCGCAGGTGCCGAGAAGATCATCGAACGTTCCGTGGATGAAGCTGCTAACAGCGACATCGTTGATAAACTAGTCGCTGAACTGTAAGGAGGGAGGGGCATGTCTGAAATCGCTACTGTAGCTCGCCCCTACGCCAAAGCAGCTTTTGACTTTGCTGTGGAAAACCAGTCTGTTGAAAAGTGGCAGAATATGCTGGCCTTCACCTCTGAGGTGACGCGCAATGAACAGGTTGGTGAGTTACTTTCTGGTTCTATTGCATCAGAAAGATTAGCTAAAACGTTTATCTCTGTTTGTGGAGATGAAATTGACGAGCATGTTCAAAATCTGATTCGAATTATGGCTGAAAATGGGCGTCTAAGTACGCTACCAGAAGTGCTGGCTCAGTTTATTCAACTGCGTGACGCTCTGGAATCAACGATTGAAGTTGATGTTATTTCTGCCAGCGAATTGAATGAACAGCAGTTAGCCAAAATTTCTGCAGCGATGGAAAAACGTCTGTCACGCAAAGTTAAGCTGAATTGCAAAATTGATAAGTCTGTTATCTCTGGAGTGATTATTCGTGCGGGAGATCTCGTCATTGATGGGAGTATCCGCGGTCGCTTAGATCGTCTAACAGACGTCTTGCAGTCTTAAGGGGACTGGAGCATATGCAACTGAATTCCACCGAAATCAGCGAACTGATCAAACAGCGTATTGCTCAGTTCGATGTTGTGAGTGAAGCTCACAATGAAGGTACGATTGTATCCGTCAATGACGGTATCATTCGTATTCACGGCTTAGCCGAAGTTATGCAGGGTGAAATGATCGCGCTGCCTGGCAACCGTTACGCAATTGCACTGAACTTGGAGCGCGACTCCGTTGGTGCTGTAGTTATGGGCCCTTATGCTGACCTAGCGGAAGGCATGAAGGTTAAATGTACTGGTCGTATTCTTGAAGTTCCAGTTGGCCGTGGCCTGCTTGGACGTGTTGTGAATACACTAGGTCAACCAATTGATGGTAAAGGCCCTGTCGAAAACGATGGCTTCTCTCCAATTGAAGTTATCGCTCCAGGTGTTATCGAGCGTCAATCCGTTGATCAGCCGGTACAAACTGGTTATAAATCAGTCGATGCAATGATCCCAATCGGTCGTGGACAGCGTGAGCTTGTTATCGGTGACCGTCAAACAGGTAAAACTGCTTTGGCTATCGATGCAATCATCAACCAACGCGATTCTGGTATCAAATGTGTTTACGTCGCTATTGGTCAAAAAGCATCAACTGTTGCTAACGTAGTTCGTAAGCTTGAAGAACACGGCGCACTGGCAAATACCATTGTTGTTGTTGCTACTGCATCTGAATCAGCAGCACTGCAATACCTGTCAGCCTATGCAGGCTGCGCAATGGGTGAATATTTCCGTGACCGCGGTGAAGATGCTCTGATTGTTTATGATGATCTGTCTAAACAAGCCGTTGCATACCGTCAAATTTCACTGTTGCTACGTCGTCCACCTGGACGTGAAGCATACCCAGGTGATGTTTTCTATCTGCATTCCCGTTTACTTGAGCGTGCTGCTCGTGTTAACGCTGAATACGTTGAAGCATTCACTAAAGGTGAAGTTAAAGGCCAGACTGGTTCATTGACAGCATTGCCTATCATTGAAACTCAAGGCGGTGACGTTTCTGCATTCGTTCCGACTAACGTAATTTCAATTACAGATGGTCAGATCTTCCTGGAATCTAACCTGTTTAACTCTGGTATTCGTCCAGCGGTTAACCCGGGTATTTCAGTATCTCGTGTTGGTGGTGCTGCTCAGACTAAAATTATCAAGAAATTGTCTGGTGGTATCCGTACTGCACTTGCTCAATATCGTGAACTGGCAGCATTTGCTCAGTTTGCTTCAGACCTTGATGATGCAACGCGTAAGCAGTTGAGCCACGGTCAAAAAGTAACTGAATTGCTGAAACAGAAACAATATGCACCTATGTCAGTAGCAGAACAAGCATTGTCTCTGTTTGCGGCAGAACGTGGATTCTTGGATGATGTTGAACTAGCGAAAATTGGTGCGTTTGAAGCTGCATTAGTTTCTTATGCACTGCGCGAGCATGCTGACCTTATGAAACAAATCGGCCCGGCGGGTAACTATAACGATGATATCGAAGCTAAGTTGAAACAACTGCTCGAATCATTTAAAGCAACCCAGTCCTGGTAATACTATTCGGCCCATGAATTTTTATGGGCCGTCTGGTTAAATAAGGAGAAGCAGAAATGGCCGGCGCAAAAGAGATACGTTCCAAGATCGCCAGCGTGCAAAACACGCAGAAGATCACTAAAGCGATGGAAATGGTCGCTGCGTCCAAAATGCGTAAATCGCAGGAACGCATGGCGGCCAGCCGTCCTTATGCAGAGACCATGCGCAGTGTAATTGGTCACTTAGCATTAGGTAATCTGGAATATAAACATCCATATCTCGAAGAGCGTGAAGTTAAGCGTGTCGGGTATCTGGTTGTTTCTACAGACCGTGGTTTGTGTGGTGGCTTGAACATTAACTTGTTCAAAAAACTATTAGCAGACATGAAAACATGGTCTGAAAAAAACGTTCAAGTTGATTTGGCTTTGATCGGTTCTAAAGCAGTGTCATTCTTTGGATCTGTTGGTGGCAATGTTGTCACTCAGGTTACAGGGATGGGTGATAACCCTACACTGTCTGATTTGATCGGCCCAGTTAACTCTATGCTACAAGCCTATGATGAAGGGCGTTTGGATAAACTGTATGTGGTGACTAACAAGTTCATCAATACAATGTCTCAAGAGCCGACTATTCTTCAATTACTGCCATTACCTGCAAGTAATGATGAGACATTGAAGAAGAAATCTTGGGATTATATATACGAACCCGATCCTAAGGCGTTGCTGGATACCCTGCTGCGTCGTTATATCGAGTCGCAGGTTTATCAGGGCGTCGTTGAAAACCTGGCTAGTGAGCAGGCCGCACGAATGGTAGCAATGAAAGCTGCTACTGATAATGGTGGAAACCTGATCAAAGAGTTGCAGTTGGTTTACAACAAAGCTCGTCAGGCCAGCATTACTCAGGAGCTTACCGAAATCGTTTCGGGTGCATCCGCGGTTTAACAGCTAGGTTTACGAATTACGTAGAGGATTCAAGATGGCTACTGGAAAGATTATCCAGGTAATCGGCGCCGTTGTGGACGTCGAATTCCCTCAAGATGCAGTACCAAAAGTGTACGACGCTCTTGAGGTTATGAACGGTAAAGAAAAATTGGTGCTGGAAGTTCAGCAACAATTAGGCGGTGGTGTTGTCCGTTGTATCGCAATGGGGACATCCGATGGTCTGAGCCGTGGTTTACAAGTAACAAACTTAGATCACCCAATTGAAGTACCAGTAGGTAAAGCAACGCTAGGACGTATCATGAACGTTCTGGGCGACCCTATTGATATGAAAGGTGATATCGGCGAAGAAGAGCGTTGGTCTATCCACCGCGCTGCACCAAGCTACGAAGAGCTTTCAAGCTCTACAGAACTACTTGAAACTGGTATCAAAGTAATGGACTTGATTTGTCCATTCGCTAAAGGTGGTAAAGTTGGTCTGTTCGGTGGTGCGGGTGTTGGTAAAACAGTAAACATGATGGAACTTATCCGTAACATCGCGATTGAGCACTCAGGTTACTCAGTATTCGCAGGTGTTGGTGAGCGTACCCGTGAAGGTAACGACTTCTATCATGAAATGACCGATTCTAACGTTCTTGACAAAGTATCACTGGTTTACGGACAAATGAATGAGCCACCAGGAAACCGTCTTCGCGTAGCGTTGACTGGTCTGACTATGGCTGAGAAATTCCGTGATGAAGGCCGTGATGTTCTGTTGTTCGTGGATAACATCTATCGTTATACACTGGCAGGTACAGAAGTATCCGCTCTATTAGGTCGTATGCCATCAGCAGTAGGTTATCAGCCAACGCTAGCAGAAGAGATGGGTGTTCTTCAAGAACGTATCACTTCGACTAAGACTGGTTCTATCACCTCTGTACAGGCTGTTTACGTACCTGCGGATGACTTGACTGACCCATCACCAGCAACAACCTTTGCTCACTTGGACGCAACAGTGGTTCTGAGCCGTCAAATCGCATCTCTGGGTATTTACCCTGCGGTTGACCCTCTGGATTCTACTAGCCGTCAGCTTGATCCACTCATCGTTGGTCAAGAGCACTATGATGTTGCACGTGGCGTTCAGTCTATCCTTCAGCGTTACCAAGAGCTGAAAGACATCATTGCAATCCTAGGTATGGATGAATTGTCTGAAGAAGACAAACTGGTTGTTGCTCGTGCTCGTAAGATCCAGCGCTTCCTGTCTCAACCATTCTTCGTTGCTGAAGTCTTTACTGGTTCACCAGGTAAGTTCGTTTCCCTGAAAGACACTATTCGTGGCTTCAGCGGTATTCTGAACGGCGATTACGACCACCTGCCAGAACAGGCGTTCTACATGGTTGGTACCATTGAAGAAGCTGTGGAAAAAGCGAAAAAGCTTTAATCTGGCTGACGGGAGGTTGATATGGTAGCTGCAATGACATACCACCTGAAAGTTGTCAGTGCTGAAAAACAGATGTTTGACGGTCTGGTACAAAAAGTTCAGGTGACAGGCAGTGAAGGTGAACTGGGTATTTACCCACAGCACACCCCTCTGCTGACTGCCATAAAACCGGGCATGGTACGTATTACTAAGCAGTTTGGTGAAGAAGAACTAATTTATCTCTCCGGCGGTATTTTAGAAGTTCAACCAAATGGTGTTATCGTACTGGCTGATACAGCTATCCGTGGTAAAGATTTAGATGAAGCCCGTGCGCTGGAATCTAAACGCAAAGCGGAAGAACATGTCCGTAAAGCTCACGGTGATGTTGATTATGCTCAAGCATCGGCAGAGCTTGCGAAAGCAATAGCGAAACTTCGAGTGATCGAGTTAACTAAAAAGCTGATGTAATGACGGCAGTATAAAGAAAAGCCAGTCGGTTAATCCCTGACTGGCTTTTTTATTTGTGCGAAATATGTAGTATTTTATGTAGGAAATAGGTTTACTTTCATCCCAAAGTTGGAGTTTCAGGAAATTATGACTGTGCAAAGAAAAAGTGTCGTCATTCTAGCTGCTGGTAAAGGCACTCGAATGTATTCAGAATTGCCTAAAGTCCTGCATTTATTGGCAGGAAAATCAATGGTTCAGCATGTTATTGATACCGCTAAATCTGTTGGGGCATCAGACATCCACCTTGTTTATGGTCATGGTGGTGATTTACTGAAAGAAAAATTGGGTGAGCAAAACCTTAATTGGGTATTGCAGGCTGAGCAATTAGGTACGGGCCATGCAATGCAACAAGCAGCACCAAACTTCCAAGATGATGAAGATATCATCATGCTTTATGGTGATGTTCCTCTGATTGCTCAAGATACCTTAAAACGCCTTGTTGATGCTAAGCCGGAAGGTGGTATTGGCTTATTAACGGTTATTTTAGATAACCCAACAGGCTATGGCCGCATCATTCGTGAAAATGGTGAAGTTGTTGGTATTGTTGAACAAAAAGATGCAACTGAAGAACAACGTCAGATCCAAGAAATCAATACTGGGATCATGGTTGCAAGTGGTAAAGATTTTAAACGTTGGTTAGCGCAGCTTGATAATAATAATGCCCAAGGTGAATATTACATCACTGACATTATTGCTTTAGCGCATAAAGAAGGTAACAAAATCGAAACCGTTCACCCTAGTCGCCTCAGTGAAATGGAAGGTGTTAATAACCGTTTGCAACTTGCTGCTCTTGAACGTATTTATCAAAAAGAACAAGCAGAAAAGCTATTACTTGCGGGTGTGATGTTAATTGACCCTGAACGTTTTGATATTCGCGGTACCTTAACGCATGGGCGCGATATTATCATTGATACTAACGTTATCATCGAAGGCCATGTCACTTTAGGCAATAACGTACATATCCAGTCAGGCTGTATTCTTAAAGATTGTGTGATTGGCGATAACTCAGTAATTAGCCCTTACTCGGTGATAGAAAACTCTGAATTATCGGCGGAATGTACTGTTGGTCCTTTTGCTCGTTTACGTCCAGGTGCTAAATTGGCAGCAAAAGCACATGTAGGCAACTTTGTTGAAATGAAGAATGCCTCGTTAGGCTTAGGTTCTAAAGCGGGTCATTTAAGCTATCTCGGTGATGCACAAATTGGCGATAACGTGAATATTGGTGCAGGTACGATTACCTGTAACTACGATGGCGCTAATAAACACAAAACAGTGATTGGTGATGATGTATTTGTTGGTTCAGATACGCAATTAGTTGCTCCTGTTTCCATTGCTAATGGTGTAACTATTGGTGCTGGTACAACGGTAACCCGTGATGTGAATGAAGGCGAACTCGTTGTGAGTCGTGTTAAGCAAGTTCATATCAAAAACTGGCAACGTCCAGTGAAGAAAAAATAAAAAATTTTAGGGGGAGATTATGTTTCTCCTCCGTTAGTTCTAGCCATATTTGAAATAATTCAGGGTGTAGCTAGAACGCGGCATGAATATATAAATAATAAACCCCACTCTCTACAAAGGCTCGGGGCGCAGCAAAGCTGCAACAACAATCAGGTAGCGACATCATAAGGGCAGGAGCCCTTTGTTTAGGAATTAATTAATATGTGTGGAATTGTAGGTGCTGTCGCACAACGTGATATCGCAGAAATTCTAATAGAAGGCCTTCGTCGCCTTGAGTATCGTGGTTATGACTCTGCGGGTATGGCTGTAGTTGACCATGAAGGCCATCTTCAACGTTTGCGTGAAGTTGGTAAAGTTCAAATGCTGGCGGAAGAAGCAGAAAAAAATCCAGTATCAGGCGGAACCGGGATCGCGCATACTCGTTGGGCTACACATGGTGTTCCAAGCGAACGCAATGCTCATCCTCATACTTCTGGTTATATTGCTGTTGTTCATAACGGCATTATTGAAAACTACTTAGAACTGAAGGATGAGTTAAAACAACTTGGTTATGTGTTTAGCTCTGAAACAGATACTGAAGTGATTGCTCACCTTGTTCATCATGAGCAGCAAAAAGGTGGCTCTTTAGTTGAAGTGGTTCAGCGTGTTATTCCTCAATTACGTGGTGCTTACGGCACCGTGATCATGGATAGCCGTACTCCTGAATTATTAGTGGCGGCCCGTTCGGGAAGCCCATTAGTGATAGGTCTGGGTGTTGGTGAAAACTTCCTAGCATCAGATCAGCTTGCTTTATTGCCAGTTACTCGCCGTTTTATTTACCTTGAAGAAGGGGATGTTGCTGAAGTTACACGCCGTACAGTACGTGTATTTGATCAGCAAGGGGAAGCGGTTGAACGTGAGCAAATTGAATCAAACGTTCAATACGATGCAGGTGATAAAGGTGTTTACCGTCACTATATGCAAAAAGAGATCTATGAACAACCAATGGCAATTAAAAACACCCTAGAAGGGCGTTTTAGTCAAAGTAATGGTATCGATCTCAGTGAATTAGGCCCTAAAGCAGCTGAAATTTTATCGCAAGTTGAGCATATTCAAATTGTTGCTTGTGGTACCTCTTACAACGCTGGAATGGTTGCTCGTTACTGGTTTGAATCTCTAGCTGGTATCCCTTGTGATGTGGAAATCGCTTCTGAATATCGCTACCGTAAACCTGCCCATCGTAAAGGTAGCTTGATGATCACACTTTCACAATCAGGTGAAACAGCTGATACATTGGCGGCATTACGTTTATCTAAAGAATTAGGTTATTTGACGTCTCTTGCGGTGTGTAACGTATCAGGTTCTTCATTGGTTCGTGAATCAGACTTTGCACTCATGACTAAAGCAGGTGCAGAGATTGGTGTTGCTTCAACTAAAGCGTTTACTACACAGTTAACTGTGTTGCTGATGCTAGTGGCATATATGGGACGCATTAAAGGCGGTGATCCTGCATTAGAGCAAGATATTGCTAATGCTCTGCATGCATTACCTGCACGTATCGAAAGTATGTTATCTCACGATAAAGTGATTGAAGCGCTGGCGGAAGATTTTTCTGATAAAAACCATGCTTTGTTCCTTGGTCGTGGTGAGCAATACCCAATTGCGGTTGAGGGTGCGCTGAAACTTAAAGAGATCTCTTATATTCACGCTGAAGCGTATGCGGCAGGTGAATTGAAGCATGGCCCTCTAGCGTTAATTGATGCGGATATGCCAGTCATTATAATCGCGCCAAACAACGAACTGTTAGAAAAATTAAAATCTAACATTGAAGAGGTTCGCGCTCGTGGTGGCTTACTATACGTATTTGCTGATCAAGATGCTGGTTTTGAGGAGAGTGAAAATATGAAAATTATTCCTCTACCTCATGTTGAAGAACTGATTGCCCCAATTTTCTATACAGTGCCTCTACAGTTGTTGTCTTACCATGTTGCATTGATTAAAGGTACTGATGTTGACCAACCACGTAATTTGGCTAAATCGGTAACGGTTGAGTAACTTCTTAAATAATATGAATAAACCAAATCCGATTATGCAGCTGAGCGCATAATCGGATTTATTTATATTTACAGCCTTTTTAGTAGGTCTAAATTTACATTAATTGTCGGTAAGAATGGCGAAAAATGATGTTTTGTTGTTTTATAAGGCAATAGCTTGTTTTGATATAAAATGGCTTCAAAAATTTTTTGTATATCATAAGGTTTATCAGAGTTTTGGTAGTTAACTTTGACTCGGTTATCTTGGTAACTCAGTAATATACAAGGTAATAGCGACAAATTTAGTTGTTTAGCGACTTGGTAGCGATGGTTGCCATCCATAATAATACCTGTGTGTATTTCACATGGAATTGGTGTTGTCCAAGTCCCGTCACAGGCAATTTTGTGACTCAGATAATCAATATGCCGTTCATCTGTTTCTTCTGATGAGCAAAGAAATTGTATTGGTTTTAATTCAATATGGTAGGTATTGCTAGCCATAACATCACCCTCCTTAAAAAAAGCTACTTATTCTCTAAGCTTACAAAGTATCCAGGTTCATAAGGAATAGATAAAAATTTTTCATAGAATATTTTAAAAGTGTCATCTGCATTTAAATCAGCAAATATCTCTGGATGGATCCAGTGTGCGAGCTGCTGTATGGCAATAAAATCGTAAGGGCTATTATAAAATTGATGCCAAATAGCATAAAACTGTTGGTTTTTAACTGCATTACTGCCGGTATAAGCCGGTTTTTTTAAGTATTTCTCTAATTTTATTTTGGCTGCATTGAGGTCTTCATTGGGGCCTAAGCCAATCCAATCTCCTTCAGGCATAAACTTTGAAAAATTAGCACTGGTAATAACAATTTTATCTGGATCTGCGACAAGTACTTGTTCAGGGTTCATCATGTAGAATGTGTTAGGGGCATTTTTTGCACCAATATTGTCACCGCCAGCAAGCGAAACAAAGCGGCCAAAATTACCATCACCAAAAGTAAGGCAACATTCATCGGTATAACCGCCAATGCGTTCAATAAAAACTCTGGGTTTCTTTGGGGTGTTCTTTGCGAGTACATCACTAACTCGCTTTAATTGCTGTTCTCTAAATTCAATAAATTGCTCTGCGATTTTTTCTTCACCCCATAAAGCACCAAATAAGCGCATGGTAAGTGGCGTATTGTTTGATGGGTTATAGCGAAAATCAACATAGATAACCGGAATACCTGCTTTCTGTAATGCCTTATCGTGCCCTTGTTCTTCAATTGCAGTTTTTGCTTCGATATTCATAATGATGACATCTGGTTGCAAAGCTAACGCATGTTCTATGTTCAAAGAGCGTTTTTCTGTCCCACTGAATGTTGGGATATTTTTGAGTTGAGGAAAATGCTGACTATATTGACGCCATGTTGCAGGATCAGAAGTTTGCAGGTCGTTCCCCATTGCAACAATCCGTTTTGCAGGATTCTCTTTATCTAGCATGGCAACAAGATAAAGCATGCGGCCTTCGCCTAAAATGACTTTATTTACTGGAACGTTGACAGTAACTCTTCTATTTAAAATATCAGTAACAACAATAGGCTTTGCTGACGTGGCCGTAGAGAATAGCAAGGTAAAAGTAAACAATAACAGAGAGATTATTTTGCTAGATAGCTTATGTTTTCCTTTCATATTGTCCCTTATTTATGAGAATGTTTTATCAGTAAAATGATTGCAATTAAGGATGCGATATAACTAATTGAAACATAATAAAAAAGCCAATCTATTCCAGGAAATAGAATAAATATGCTTCCTAAGGCAATTCCTCCTATAGAGGCGAATTGATTGATACTTTGTGATAAACCAAGTACATAGCCTTGATATTCAGAAGATGTAGCAGAAGAGATTAATGCAGTGAGTATTGGTGTTGTTGCACCAAGTAAAATCCCCCAAAGCAAATACAGTAAGGCGAATCCCCAGATTATAGGGGTTATTGCTAGACCAATAACAACAATGATGCAGGCAAAGGTAATCCATTTTAAACGAATCAATGATACAGTTATGGATTGAAATTCGAACCATTTAGCCCATCGTTGGGCTGAGAGAATAACCCCCATAGCTTGTAGACCATAAATCAATCCAATAACCCAATAATCTATTGAGTAGGTATGATTAAGGTATAATGAAAAACTGGGGAGAGTGATCATTCGACTCATTAATAAAAGCCCCATTAACAATATAAGATGTTTCACTATTTGTTGAGGGCGGTATTTTTTTGAGTTGTTAGATGATTTTTTTGCCTGCATCACTGTATTTGTTTTTTTATCTGAAGGTAAAAAAACAAATACAGTGACAGCACAAACAGCGCAGAGTAGCCCTGCAATCATATTGATCCAAAAGAAATTGAGATAATCTAAGATTAACCCACCACACAGTGCTCCCAGTAAAGATCCGATATTTGTAGAGACTTGCAGGAAGGCAAAAAGTTGTGTTCGCTTTTTAGGCTCGGTGACTGAAACGCCATAAGCTTGAGCCGGAGCAATATACCCTGCGCAAGCTCCTTGCACAGTTCTCAATAATAAAATTAGCCAAGGGTCGTTACAAAATGATAATAAAATTTGGGTAATTGCTAAGCCAAGCAATGCACGGATCATCATTGCTTTATTACCCATTCGATCACCCATTCGCCCCCAAAATGTACTGGTTAACATGATCCCAGCCATTGGCGCGACATAAACCATCGTCAAAGCAAAAGACAATAGCCAATCTGAGCTATTATTTTGTAAATGAATAGGCCAAAAAGGCCCACTCATTTCCATCGCTCCCATTGAAATAAGTTGGATACCAAATAAGAACCCGATAATCAGATGGCTTTTCAGTAAATTCACTGTTTGTTCACCTGATATTGGGATAGATTTAGTTTACTGAAGGCTGGATGAGGAATGCTAGGATCTAGCCCTAGATAGCTCATACACCAGTTATATATTTCATTTGTATAAGGGAGCGGAATATTGAGATGCTCACCTATACGAACCAGTAAACTTAGCCCATAAGCAATATCTTCTTGAAATACTCGATGTTGTTTATTAAAAGCCCAACCATTTTGCTCACACTTTATTAATGGTAATTGGATCCCATGATAGGCTTCATTGGTACGCAGGATCGACCAAAGTGTTTTTGTGTCACCAATTTGGTTGGGATAGACTTCGCGTAATTCATCAATTAAGGATTTTACTGTAGCTAAAGAAATACCTGCGCAATTGACTAAATGTCGGCAAATAGCGAGTCGTTCTTCATCGCAACGCTGTAAATAATAGGCACTAAGTTCAGTGCAATCATTCCACCAGCAGATAGGCGATTCAAAATAGCTATTATGCCATTGAGCGTATGGGCCGATTAGCCCATAGATCACTGAGCTATGCATGATGGGGTTTGCTGGTGTTAGCGTAATTTCTAAATAATTATCGAGAATACTAATAGGAGCTGAATATAGCCTTGATAACCATTCATGAAGTCGCTTCTTATTGGTTTGATTTTCTCGATGATGAAAAGCAATAAATAATGCCGATTTTTCACCACCGAAACAGATTTTGACCCCAGGCTCTAACCCCCATGCAATATGAGGGACATCTTTCATTCCCCAAATCACGATATTAGGATTATCTTTAAAAAACTGTTCAGCAAGCCAGTCAAAGCCATTGATCCCAGGAATAGCCCCAATAAAAACAGTTTTATCAGAAGATAAATAAGGAGAGATAAAACGTAACCAGTTTGTTTGGCGGTGAGAAGGAACAGTAAGAATAATAATGTCGGCTTCAGGTATCACCTGTTGTGGTGAATGGGTTATTAGCTCTACAGGATAGTTTTTTATCTCGCCATTATTGTAATGAACGGACAGGATATTATTTTGTTGCTGGTGGCGTTCAACTGTTGTGGTATTTTGGGTGAGTAGTGATGCTTTTATATTAGGATATTGACTAAACAAAGCTACAGCAAGGTGGCCTGTTTGACCTCCACCACAAATCACTATATTAAGATGTTTGTCTTTGGACATCACTTCCCCCTTAGCTAGCTTTCTCTAATGAAATCGTATTAGTGAGCCAATAATTAAGCTGGTGAGATATATCAGGTGAGATCAGATTTCGAGCGCTGAGCCACTGCTCATTGAATACGGTGTTAAGGTATTTTTCACCGCCATCGGCAACGATGACAACAATATTACCGTGAATAGTATCGTTATTAATGAACTCTAAAGCTTTATAAACAATTCCGCCAGTTGAGCCTCCGACTAACAAACCATATTGGCTAGCAAGATATCGTGCCGTTTCAAATGCTTGAATATCTGAAACTTGTGCATTATGGTCAATACAGCTGTAGTCTAGTACTAACCCAACGACATCCCCTTCAGGGGTTCCTGTTCCTGATTGATAATAAGGTTTTCCTTGATGCCCAAAAACAATGGATCCCTCTGGTTCAACAGCAACTGTGATAGTTTGTGGATTATGTGACTTTAATCCTTGGGATACACCTGTTATTGAACCACCGGTACCAACGCAGCCTACATAAGCATCAATTCTGCCAATTTGTTCTATCAGTTCACAAACTAATGCAGCATAACCACCTGAATTTGCTGCATTGTCAGATTGATTCATAAATGTTGCATTGGGGAGCTGAGATGCGAGTTCATTCGCTAGGCGTTGGCGTTCGACAACAGCCACTTCATTTTCCTGATAGTTGCCTGTGACATAACGGATTTCAGCACCTAATGCTTTCATTATTGCGATTTTGTCAGGGGAGGCGTGATGATCAACAACAGCAATAAAATGCAAACCAAACTCGATGGCAGCAAGTGCAAGGCCTATTCCAGTATTGCCTGATGATGATTCTACGATGGTGCTTTTAGGTTTAATTTTTCCAGACTTAAGGCCAGCTATGACCATATTGCGAGCCATTCTGTCTTTCATACTTCCGCCGGGATTGTTCTTTTCTATTTTAAAAAATAGGGCACTTTTCTTATGGGGAATTGCAATACGTAAAATGGGCGTATTGCCTATCAAATCAGTGATTTTGCTGTAGATCATAAGCTTACCTATTTAGTGTCTTTGAAAAAGATAAACTGCCCAACATTGTTTTCCTGTGCATATAACCGACAAGGTATTGGGTGTCGATGAAATTGATTTTCAAGCAAATCCATTTGATATCCCGCAGTATTAACGAATCCTAATAAGTCACCTGCTTGGGGAAGGTTATTAAATAAAATAAGCCTGTGAGTAATAACGTCATCTTCTAAACAACTATGTCCCGCTATCCAAGCTCGGATAGGTTGTTGTTTTGCGTGCTTAGTAACAATATGAAAGGGGTCGATTAAAAACTCAGAGTTAAACCATGTTTCACAGGCGCTAAAACTACTGCCTTCAACAAATATAATAGGGTGTTTGGATTGCTGGCAGGTACGCACTACTCGAAATAGAGTGATAGCACTTTGATCGACAAGGCTACGGCCAGGTTCTATCGTTAGTGTGATATTTAGCCTATTAATGTATTGGGCTATAGTCTCATTATCCGTACATTGGCTTGTCAGTAAGGCGTTAAGCCATTGTTCGGCGGATTGTTCACTACCATAAGGATAAAAATCGGCTGGAATACAGTGATTTTGATAAGTTTCAGTAGTTTGATTATTAATCCAAGTTTGATAGTGTTCTGTTGGGACATATTGAATCGGTAGCCCACCTCCGATATCGATAGTTTGGATGTTAAGCCCTAATTGTTGGGATAATTCAATCAGTGGTAATATTTCGTGAAAAGCTTGCACCCGTGAGGTTAGTGTATAGCCACCTAAATGGAAGTGAATACCTTGCCATTGTAATTGATTATGTTGTTTAACTAATTTAAGAGCACTAACAAAAGCTGGGTATTTCATACCAAATCGTGAATGGCTTGAATGCGGTTGATAGCGCAATAATATTCTTGCTTTACGTGAATGAGATCCTAATAAACGCAGAATATCGTGTAGCTCTTCAAGGGAATCTACGACAATCAGCGAATGATGTAATATAAGTTGCCAGAGGAAATCATCTGTTTTGGCGGGCCCTGTCGCGCAGAGTTTTTCAGGTGAAATACCGTATTGGTAAGCGTCTCTCCATTCATGGAGGCTTGAAACATCAACGCCAATATTTTCTTCGATAGCTGTTTTGAGTAGGATATTTGATTGATTAACTTTTACGCCATATAAAATGCATCCTTTCACGTGATGTTCTTGAAAAACGGCTTTCAATTTTAGGATATTTTGTTTCATTGTATGAGGAAAAACTAAGTTCAATGGTGAACCATACCGCTTAATCAAGCCGACAAGCTGTTCATTATTAGCAAAACATAATTGATGAATTAGAGGATCCATAATAGGAGGAAGCTCTATTGGGGCGATTGTTTTTGCTGATAAAAGAGTAACAGTTGAGATATCGACTAAGCTAGTTTGATCCACCATGATTTTACCTCTTAAAAGTCAACAGTGATTGATCCCATTACCGTTCTTGGTGAGCCTTGAGCGAAAGTGCTATAAGACGCTACACCAGACCAATAACGTTCATTTAAAATATTGTTGATATTTAACCTTAAAGTGACAGGGGTATTAGACACCGTTGTTTTGTAAGCAGAACCGACATCAACAGTTGTCCATGAAGGAATTGAATGCGTATTTTCTTTGTTTACGTATTGGCGAGTGTGATAATTAACATTGCCATTGATACTTAAACCAGAAACTGAGGGAATATCATATTCTGCACCAATATTCGCTACCCACGGTGATACACCTATTGGTTCATGACCTTTATTTTGTCCTGATGCAGTTTTAGTCAGCTCAGCTTGAATATAAGTAACTCCTCCCGTTAAACGAAGAGATTCAAAAGGTTTACCTGATATGCTCAGTTCTATCCCCCTATTTCTTTGTTCATCATTTGCTGAATAAATCATACTGTGAGGATCTAATGACCCACTTGGTTTACTAATTTGGAATAGGCTTAATGTTGTTATTGCGGAAGGTCGTTCATATTTCACACCTAACTCGTACTGTTTTGAACGAAATGGTTTCATCATTTCGCCACTGTTTTTTGCATTGGCTGGTGCTGCACTGCCTTTACTTAGCCCTTCTACATAATTTGCATATAGAGAAATATCTTCTGTAGGTTTAAATAATACTCCGATGAGAGGTGTTATTGCGGACTCATCATAACGCGTTGAAAGCTGGCCTGAAGTAAAGTTATCAGACTGTACTTTTTGATAGCGAACTCCTGGAGTCACCATAAAATCATCATTAAAGAAACCAATAGTATCGACGAAGGAGATTCCTGACAGTGTATTTTCAGAGCGCTTAGTTATTTCAGGGTAAGTCGGGATCTGTTTATCAATATAAGTAGGGTTAAATAGATTGGTTATATAAGGTGTCCCTGCTGTAGTACCGACATTATAGCGATCAAAATATTGATTCCATTGTAATGCGAGTTGGTGTGATATATCCCCTGTCATGAATTCGCTTTTAACCCCAGTCCCCATTGAATAGCGTTGAGTTTTGCTTTGAAAATTCATGATATAGGTTGATATATCACCTTGGTCGTTAAGAATGGTATAGGTTTGTTCACTAACTCGATCAATACGGGTATGTGCTCCGCCTATGTCCATAAATAGAGAAGTATTACTTAATATGTCATATTCCATATGCAGTAGTGCGGAATCATCATTAGATTTCCACCATGTCCAAGGGCTGGCTAAATTAGTTTTTCCATTTGGGGCAGAAGGAACAATGCCATCAGCACCTAAATAAAAAGGCCGGTTACTCGCATTCATGTTTTGGTTTTGAGTAATTAAATCTAAGGACGCGCGAAAACGTTCATTAGAGTAATCTAAGGCAATTGCACCAACACCTAGCCTACGTTTTTGATGGTCTACGGGGGTATCACCATTGGTGTAGCTACCGTTAATACGGATACCAAAATATTGGTTATTCCCTAGGTCATAGAGGCGTCCTACATCCAGTTTGCCGCCTAATTGTGAATCACTGAGGTACTGAGCGGTTAATTGCGTAATAGGCTGGGCACTTGCACGCTTAGTCACGACGTTGATAACGCCACCGACACCTCCTTCAGGAGACATACCGTATAGCAGTGAAGCTGGCCCTTTTAAGATATCAACACGCTCTGCATAATCAGTTAACAGCTGAAAATTAGGAGATACACCATAAATTCCATTTAATGCAAACTCGCCGATATTACCTTCAGTAATCGGAAATCCTCGAATATATAAAGAATCAAGAAGCCCACCTTTTGAGCTACTAATCTGTATTGAGGTATCATGGGATAAAATATCTGAAATTTGCTGTGCTTGTTGTGACTGCATATAGGTAGAATTGTAATTCGAGATATTAAATGGAATATCCATAATATCTTTATCACCTAATAACCCAGCTTGCATTGTTCGAGATGAAAAATTATTAGGTTGTTGGTTATTATTACTTTTTGTGGTTACAAAGAGACTATCTTTATTTTTAGGCTCGTTAGTTTGAGCATGTGCAGTTATTGTACTGGATAGCCCTATAACAACATATAACCACGTAGAATATATGTTTATATTTTTAGCTGTGTATTTGCTTTTTTTCATTATTGGTTTATTTTTCATATTTAAATATCATTCAATTAATTTTTAATAAAATGAAGGGAACAGCGTTATAATCGCCTTCTTATTTTATGGAGTGCTAATTATTTCGGGGAATAACCGAAAAGGATTGGTTAACCCATGTTGTATTCGATAATTAGTATATTGTTGAATATGCATACTAAGTAGCGAACGCGTTTGCCAAGGCGCATTCATAAATATTTGATATTCATGCTGCCATAAATTGGCATCAATTCGAGGTTGGAGTTGTTTAAAAATATCATGGACAATGGTTTTTAATTCTCCCCAGAGTTGATGATTGGTCAATCGATAATATCGGGTTAGATGCACGGCTAATTCATGTAAATGACTGACTAAACAAGCATCGATTAAAAACGTTCTAACTGGCTCTATATCTTCTTCAAAAACAGTCGGTAAGATACCAGGCCAGCGATAAGCTTGTAGCTGATAATCTCGTTGGTTCAATAGCGGTAAAAAAGTTCGTCCATCACCATAATCGCGTATTAAAAACTTTTCAGGAATGCCTTGGGCAGTGAAAAGTACTTGCGTATTTTGCTGGTGGGCTTCCAGAGCCACCCCATAAAGTAAAAACAGTGAAATACAAGGCTCTAAAATCACAGTTGCATAATGGTTAAACCATTGTCTAGGTGTTAAACTTGATTTTTCAATCAGTTCAGTAAATATTGGCCGAGGCTGATAGGGTAAATCAGTAAACAGAGTTGCTACAGTTATGGGCAGTAAATGATCGTTGTTTTCATAAACCTCGGCGCAACGAAATACGACTGAAAGAAAGCGGCCTGCGGCATCATCTTGCTCGATCGCATGGCGGTAATAAATTCCCATATCTTCACGCAGAGACTGGATTTTTCCATTGAAACCATGTTCGTGATTTAAAATATCGTCAATGAGCTGACTGATCCTAGGCCCCATATGAATAGATTTCGCTTGTAAGCTACGCATTTCGCTAGTCATCCAAACGGCGATGGGTAGCTTGATAAATGCGCGATTAGCCGCATCTGTTGGTAGCATTGTTCGAAATGACATAGTAGGTTTTGTTTCTAACTGAGGGCCATCAATCAATAGAATCTCATCTTCAATTAGTGAAGCTGCTTGTTGTTTTACCCAATGATTTAAATGCCATTCATGAACGGGAAGGGGTAGCCATTGTTGCGGATCTTTCCCTTGTTGGCTGAGCCATTTAACCCATTGCTGAGCGACGATAGGGAATTGTTGAAGGAACCACTCGTGAATATTTGACACATGCGGTAGTGATTCAACATAGGCCATATCTCGGCGAAGAGCCATAATTGTTAAATTGACGGTTGCATTAAATTCAGGAGAGTAAGCGGCGACATCTTGAAAACTCATGTTTGGTCTACTTTTCCATGTCGGATAATAAGGATGACCTTCTAATGACCCCCATTGATCAAGAAACAAAGCTGCATTACGTACACTATATTGTTCAGCAACCCAATCAGTGAAGTAGCGGATATTGCCTTCTTCCATTTGAGAGTTAATCTGTGTTAACCATTTGGTACGATAGTTGCGTGCGTTAATATCATTATTGATACTATTTTTAATATCTGATTTTAATTTATTTATATTATTATGATTAAATTTTATATCTAATTCATCGACTAACTTATCCAGAAGATAATCTGTCGTTTGAATAATTTCTTTTTGATTGTTTTTATTAATTAAATAAATATCCCCATAATTAAAGAATGTATCTGCCGGGTAGATTTCCATATTATTAAAAAGGATTTTATCAGGAGCGTTCTTGAGTTTGTAAATATATCCGCAATGATCTGTATCCCAATAAATTCGTTTTTTATCAATGAGGTTCTCAGCAAATAAACAATGAATAAAGCGTCTAAGACTATTATTATTCGAGTGTTTTTCATTAATGCTAAAAGCTGCTTTATTTATAGGGTTATTTATCATAATCAGCCTCTTAAGCTGTGAAAATGAATCAATTAACGTCATATATAATCTATATTCATTAACGAGAGAATATAGATAAGAATACTTGAAAGAAGATTCTAATAACGTTAGCATTACAAAAAAAAATAGTAAATGATAATTATTCTTTTTTTTATTCTCAGATGTGAGCGAAAGGAAATAAATATGCTATTCAAATAATTAACAAGAAAGGTACAACCATGGCTGATTATGCAACGGTTTATTTATTTGTTCCCGGTGATCATCCTCAATTCTTTGATAAAGCTTGTATTAGTGGTTCAAATGTATTGATTTTAGACCTAGAAGATTCAGTTCATCCTTTACATAAACCTATAGCTAGACAAGAAATTGCAAGCTGGCTAATAAATTATCAACAGAATGGGCAATCACCCAAAATAGCGATTCGAATTAACCAACCAGATAGTGTTGAATATCAAAAAGATATTGATTGGATAACCAATAATCATTTATTACCTTATTTGTCTTATCTTGTTATACCTAAAGTTGAATCTGCAATCATGGTTAATAAAGTGAGAACACATCTGCTTTCTCACTTATCTGCCGATAAAGATTGCCCCATCATCGCGATTATTGAAACGGCATGGGGGCTACATCGTATACATGAGATTGCGAGTTCAGGGGTTTACCGTTTGGCATTTGGTTCGTTAGATTTCTCATTAGATATGCAGTGTGACATGTCACGAGAATCGTTGTTATTTGCAAGAACACAGGTAGTGCTTGCTTCACGCTTAGCGGGGCTTTTATCTCCCATTGATTGTGTAACACCGGATATTGATGAGTTATCAGTACTTGAGGCCGAATGCTTACATGGTAAAGCTTTAGGTTTCACTGCTAAATTAGCAATCCATCCGGCTCAAGTTCCAATAATCAAACAGTCGTTTGATATAAGCGAGCAGCAGGTCGCTTGGTCTAAAGCTGTGTTACATAAAGCTCAAGACCAATATGCATTTAAAGTCGATGGGAAAATGGTCGATTTACCGCTAATTTTGCAAGCAAAACGATGGTTAGATGGATGATGGGAACTCAAGTTATCACTGTTATCTTTTAATTTTTTAATGGGATTACTTAACCTAAGAAACGTGACATATCACGGAACATTTCTTGCCATTCGTTATCATCAATATCCATTAACCCAAAGTAGCGCAGTATAAAAGCACCTTCGGTGGCAAGAAACATTAAACGAGCGCGTTTCC
This sequence comes from Providencia manganoxydans, assembly GCF_016618195.1. Classification (NCBI taxonomy): domain Bacteria; kingdom Pseudomonadati; phylum Pseudomonadota; class Gammaproteobacteria; order Enterobacterales; family Morganellaceae; genus Providencia; species Providencia manganoxydans. The sequence goes on along the minus strand of NZ_CP067099.1, from coordinate 31,412 downwards.
CTTGATCTGTTGACGTGTCTAGGTTACGTAAACGATCTCGATACCAAGTTCGTGTACTTTCTAAGTATTCAGGTGTTTGTAATAATGAAGCCATTAATGCGGCTCCTTTTGCAATGGCGGTTTTATCGTGCTCGTATGTTGCGAGTCGATGGGCATTGATACGGTTTTCAGGGGAGTCATCTTTTTCAATTTCACGGTTAAATATTTGATCATAGGAGTAGCTCCAGCGATCAAACATAGCGTCGATTAAAGCTTCTTTGTTTCCAAAACAATATTGAACTCCACCTTTAGAAATTCCCATTGATTTTGCAACAGCATCAATAGTCAGAGCCGCAGCACCTTGTTTAATGACAATGTCTTCAGCAGCATCAAGTACTTTATCGCGATCAATCGTTCGTTGACGTCCCATTTAAAAAAACCTCTTTTCAATACATACGTATGGATTTATATTGTAGCACGATCATTAATGAATAGTGATTAAATAAACGTGTAGAGATTATTTTATGCTAGCAGATTACAAACGCTGGATTATTTTACTTCTAGTTTCAAGTGTACTTTTCCTCATCGTTATCGATGTCACTGTGTTATATACCGCTTTACCTCGATTAACACATGATTTAGGAGCAACATCTTCCGAAAAATTATGGATCATGAATGCTTATCCATTGATTGTGGCTGGGTTATTGCCTGCTGCGGGTATGTTAAGTGATCGTATTGGTCATAAGACCATGTTTTTGATGGGATTACCCCTATTTGCACTTGCATCACTTTGTGCTGCATTTTCGCCTACAGCCACGAGTTTGATTTTATCACGTGGTTTTTTGGCTGTTGGGGCTGCAATGAGTATGCCTGCCACCTTATCGATCGTTAGACATGTTTTTCTAGAGCCAAAAGAACGTGCGTTAGCAATTGGTATTTGGTCTGCGGTTGCTTCCGGTGGAGCCGCAATAGGGCCTTTAGTTGGAGGGATCTTGCTTAACCATTTCTGGTGGGGATCGGTTTTTTTAATTAATGTGCCTGTTGTATTACTTGTATTACCTTTTGCGTGTTTTCTCATTCCTAAATGTGGTGGTGAAGGTTCGCAAAAAATTGATTATATGGGTTCTGGTTTGGTGCTGATTGGCTTGATAGGAGCTATTTATGCTTTAAAAGAACTCGGTAAACCTTATACAAACTGGTGGGAATTTGTTATTGCAGCGGTAATTGGTGGCGTATTTTTGACAATATTTACCCGTAGACAAATGGGTTCTCAATCGCCAATGATTGATTTTAAATTATTTGCTAACCCACGTTTTAGCGCTGGCGTTATTATGGCCATATTATCAATGGTGATTATTGTTGGTATTGAATTGCTGTTAAGCCAAAGACTGCAACTCGTGATGGGGTATACCCCCCTTCAAGCCGCGATGTATATCATTCCTATTCCATTGGCATCGGTATTAGCCGGTCCTTTAGCAGGTATGTTTTTACATAAAATAGGTGAAAGATATCTCACTATTTTTGGCTTTGTTTGTACATTGATTGGGGTGATCGGCCTTACATATGTATATCAAAGCTCAACTGGAGCCATATTATTAGCATTCTTATTTTTTATTGGCTTTGGGCTAGGAGTTGCGTTCACCACAGCATCAACCACTGTTATGTTAAATGCTCCAGATAGTAAAGCAGGTATGGCTGCATCTATTGAAGAGGTTGCTTATGAAATCGGTAGTGTTCTAGGTGTGACCTTCATGGGAGGGCTGATGAGTGCCATTTATACTATGAAACTATCGTTACCTGATGACGTTATTGTTGATACAAAAGCTTATGACAGTATTGATGAAGCATTTATCGTTGCAGAAAGCTTGCCTAGTGATAGTGCTAATGTATTAATCACGCAGGCTAATATTGCTTTTGACCAAGCATTCACGGGGGTCATGATATCAACGTTGGTTATTTTGATACTAAGCACATTATTACTTCCTTTATTTTTCAGAAAAAATTAAATTTGATATAAACCGTGTGCTAACCTTTAGCATACGGTTATTCTTTTTTATTAACGTATAATAAATTAGATTGTTTATTTAAAATGAATTGACGTAATAATATATAATCTATTTAAACCTGATATACCATTAGTGTGTCTAAATTTAATGCAATTAAAAAATAATAGTGAAATTGTTGATTATGATAACAGAGTACAAGAAATGAAAACCACTCAAAGGCTATGTAATCCTCTTTTCTTACTCAAACAAGAGGGGTAAGCATTTATCATGGTGATTAAATAAGTACTAGTTTAACCACCATGATATACACATCATATTTTGAGTGTATTTAACAATTATCTATTTCACTTTTCTAATTAAGAATATGCCAAGGAATGGGCAGATAGCGAATAGTGAAAATAGCCAAACAGACGCTTGTTGTGCCCCTTCTACGCCTCTTGGATTAATGAGACCAGTATTGTTAACAACCACACCAACGAGGGCCGCGGACAGCGCGGTTGCATATAATTGAACGGTAATAACAGAAGAGGATGCAAGGTTTTCCTCGCCTTTAGGGGCGGCATTGAAAACTCTTAGGACAAGGTGTGGCCAGCAAATACCAATACCTAGTCCGACTCCCATCATCGCTATTAAGTAAATAATGAACAGTGCGATTGAATGCACGAGTTGTAAGTTAGGTGTCAATATTGCGAGAACAACTAATGACATAAATATGATGACCGGACCCGCTCTTAATATCTTTAGTACTATTGAGCCAGTTTTGTTTGCACTGAATAAAGCACCGATTGTCCAACCTGCTGCCATAATCGCTGTCAGGTAGCCAGCAGATAGTGGAGAAAAATGATGAATAGTTTGTAGAAAATATGGGACATAGATTTCGGTTGTCATTCCTCCAACTAGCAAACTCATGGTCAGATAAATGATACCAAGTGCACTTTTCAGTGAATATGAGCCTGTTGGCAGTAGGCGTTTACCATTTTTGCCATCAATGAGTGCGATAGTGACTAAGATACCAATACCGACCAATAGACCAATAGTATTTGATAAGAGATCACTAGAGAGACTGCCTATGGATATAGTTAACACGGAGGCAACTAATAATATAATGGCTAGTAAAGGTAGCTTATTGGCTTGTTGTGCATGGTTGTTTTTTCTTGGTAGTTGGTTTATCACTATTAATGCGAGCAGGATCGCAACGGGTAGCAATGACCAAAATGCCCAACGCCAATGGCCGCCCTGAGCAAATATTCCTCCAATCGCAGGGCCACAAAGAGTTGCTATACCCCACATACCTGAAACAATCCCCATTGCTCTTGACCAAAGGTTTTCAGGGAAAACGACGCGGATCAAAGCATAACTTAATGCGAATAGTATTCCTCCTCCTAGACCTTGAAATGCTCGGCCTACTAATAGAGATAGCATTGAGGGAGATGCTGCACACCAAATAGATCCTAATGAGAATAATAATAGCGCGATCAAATAAGCAAATTTAGGCCCTAAGTTATTGAGTATTTTACTCGATAAGGCAGAGCCAACAATTGACGTCGCCACAAATATGGTGGTATTCCAGGCATAGTATTCGAGCCCTCCAATATCATTGACGACACTGGGTAAAATAGTCGTAACTATATAGATATTAATGGCATGGAGTGCGACACCGCCAGTAAGGGCTATCGTTAATAGTGCGTTAGTTCCCCGAAGTAAATCAGCCCATTTGGCTTGAGTTATGGTTGATGGATCATTGCTCATAGCGAGACCTGCTAGACGAAAGGGTTAAAAAAACGTTAATATCCAAGTATTGACTTGGATATTAGAGTGACACAATGATTAATGCAAGTAATTACTTTGATAATTTAAACCTTAGCCAAGCGGTAGATAAGGTGCTGTTTTGTATTAAAACTAAAGGCCCTATATCAACCGCAGTGATAGCAAAAGATCTCAATATGACTGGTGAAGCTGCTCGCCAGCACATTCAAAAATTGTCTGCACTAGGCTTGGTTGAAGGTGTTCAGTGTACTTCACAGTTAGGTGCGGGAAGACCTAGACAAAATTGGGTATTAACTGAATTAGGCCATCAACGTTTTCCTGACACTCATGCTCAATTGACTTTGCAATTAATTGATTCTGTAAAAAATATTTTTGGTGGTGAAGGTTTAGAAAAATTGATCACCCAGCGCGAGAAAGAGATGAAAGATAAATACCTCTCTCGGTGTGGGGGATTATCTTTTGTTGAAAAATTACGAATGTTAGCCGATGTTCGTAGCGAAGAAGGGTATATGGCTAGAGTTGAACAAGATGGCAATAGTTGGCTGTTTATTGAAAATCATTGTCCTATCTGTGCAGCAGCAACAGCCTGTCAAAATTTTTGTCGTTCAGAATTAAAATTATTTCAAGAGGTTATGGGAAAAGACGTCACTATTGAAAGAGAACAGTATTTACTAGATGGTGCGGGTCGTTGTGTTTATCGAGTCCAAAAGATTGGATAACTGAAACTATTAAACCACCTAGAATAAAGATCATGAATAATAAATCACATACTAGATACATTATTCATGATTATATCATAAAATAATAACTCATTTTATTAGTAATTAATTGTTTTTATAATTGATTCATATTGCCTTTAATAATAAATTTATTTCTATTATCTTTATTAAAGGTGTTTATATGAAATGTATTATTTTATGTGGTGGTAAAGGTATGAGAATGGGAGGTGATGTGTCTCCATTACCCAAACCATTAGTGAAAGTAAAAGATGAAAGCCTAATATTACATATAATAAAAATATATTTAAAGTATGGTGTGAATGATTTTATTCTCCCTCTAGGCTATAAGGGTGATTTGATTAAAGAATATTTTGTTAATTTAAAATGGAAAATTAATGATTTTAAATTAACAATGAAAAATAATGTAATTGAGATTTATAATGATAATCTTGATTTTAATATTCATTTTATCGATACAGGGTTAAACTCACAAACAGGGTATAGAATAAACCAGTGTAGAAAATTAGTTAATAATGAGGATTTTTTACTGACTTACAGTGATGGATTAAGTGATATAAGTATTGATAAGTTGATAAATCATCATAAAAAAGAAAATAAAATAGTTACAGTTACTGGAGTTAATAGAGAAAGCCAATTTGGTGTTTTAGACGTTGAAAATAAATTGGTTACGTCATTTAAAGAGAAAGAAAAGAGTGAAGAGATTATTAATGGTGGTTTCTTTTGTTGTAAGTTTGATGTTTTTAATTATTTAACTGACTCTAAAGATTGTATTTTTGAAGACTTACCGTTAAAAAAACTAGCAAAAGATAATCAACTATCTGTTTATCATCATAAAGGTTTTTGGAAATGTATTGATACACAGAAAGATTTATCGGATATTAATAACTTATCGAAATCTTTATGGGAACGATAATCGTTACAGGTAGTTCTGGTTTTATTGGTGGAAACCTAATTAACTTTTTAAATAAAAAAAACATTGAAACTGTTGGAATATCTAGGAGGGAATCTCCATATAATACAAATAGTTTTAACATTAAGTATATGGATTTAACAGTAGATGAAAATATAGATTTATTATACGAAATAAAAAATGTGTCTGCCTTAATTCATTGTGCTGGAGAGTCTACAAACGATAGTAATTGTCTTAATACTCTTTATTTTAATATTAAATCAACATCATTACTATTAAAATATGCAATAGAAAATAATATATCTAAATTTATTTACTTATCAAGCAAAAAGGTTTTAGTTGATGAGCTTTATTTTGATGCATATTCTTTAAGTAAGCGAATTTGTGAGGACATGATCCGCTATTGTAATCATAAATATAGTAAGAACTATCATTCCTTAAGGTTATGCAACATATATGGAAGAGATAAGATTATAACTAGAATAATACCATTTATAATGGAGTGTATAATAAGTAATAAAGCGATCAAAACTAAATCATCATTATTAGAAGAAATTGAGTTTTGTTCTGTTGATGAGGTAGTTAATACTATCTATCTTATCTTAATAGGTGAATTTAAATCTAGTGATGTGATGAGTATTAAATATGAATTTAAAATTTCAATATTAGAATTGAAAAATATTTTATTAAAATTAGTGTCTATCATTGATAATGATTCTAATTTAGAGGGGTTATCAGCGGTTGAGTATAAATTATTTCCAATAGTTGAGTTCTATTATTATTTATTTAAAAATAAGGATTTTTAAATGGAGAGGTTTTGGGAGAATAAAACCATTTTAATTACTGGTGCTAATGGCTTTAAAGGAAGTTGGTTGTCTATTTGGTTAAGTAATTTAGGTGTTAAAGTTGTAGGTTTAAGTAAACATGTCGATTGTACAAGCAATATTTTTGATAACATAAATAATAATATTTTAAATTTTTATGGAGATATCAATGATGATAAGTTAATAAACTTTATTTTAAGTGAAAGTAACCCTGATGTTATTATTCATATGGCGGCTCAGCCTTTAGTTTTGGCATCCTATTTAGATCCTCATGAAACAATGAAAACGAATGTGTTAGGTACAAACTGTTTGTTAAAGGAATTGTATGAACTTAAAAAGCAAGGTTTGAAGACAAAAGTTTTCTTGAACGTTACAACAGATAAAGTTTATAAAAATAAAGAATGGATATGGGGTTATAGGGAAACCGACCAATTAGGAGGGTTAGATCCGTATTCATGCAGTAAAGCTTGTTCTGAAATGGTAACCGAGATGTATGCAAGATCTTTTTTTAAAGATCTTGATATCAGCTTTTCAACAGTTAGAGCTGGGAATGTTGTTGGGGGAGGAGATTGGTCAGAAAATAGATTAATACCTGATTGTATCAAGTCATTTGTTAGTGATTGTGATATATCCATTAGGTTTCCTAATAGTATTCGACCTTGGCAACATGTTATTGAACCATTAGCTGGATATATGCTTTTAGCAGAATCAATGTATAAAACAACGATTAAATTTGATAGTTGGAATTTTGGAACAAATCAATCCGTTACTGTAAAAGAGGTTGTTGATATTTTATTTAGTTTATGGAAGAAAAATGACCTTAAAGCCAAAGTATCGCCATCACTTATCAATGAAAGTAATTTATTGAAATTAGATAGTCATAAGTCTGCTTATCATCTAGGTTGGAGTAATGTTTTCACTATTAATGAAGTGATGAGATATACCGTTGAATGGTATGAAGCATATTTTTATAAAAATCAAAAAAGTGAAAGTATAACCTTGGAACAATTAAGATTATTTTCTAGTAAATTCAATAAAGAATCATTAATTATAAATTAAAGGAGCACTTATGAATAATTGGGCAATAATTTCATCAAAAATGAGAGTTTACCAAGCCCTTGTTTTAATCGATTCAATAATAAAGAATGGTGATAAATCAAATATTTATGTTTTATCTATGGATGATGAATCCTATGAGATAATTTCTTCTTTTACTCAGAGCTATGCCAATGTTTTTATCTTAAAAGAAGAGAATATTATTAATGATAATATTCGTGATCTTAAAAATACGCGCCATTATTTTTCATATTGTTGGACATTGAAATCGATATTTTGTATGTTCATACTCGATTTAATAAATGAACATGATTGTGTTACATACACAGATTCAGATCTCTTTTTTATGGGTAATGCTTCCAGTTATTTATCTTCAAAAGATTATTCTGTGTTTTTTACTTTTGAAGAGCAGTTTTTACCTAAAAACAAACACGATAAAAAGAAAGAATATAATAATATAAAAAGTATAGTAGGTGATTTTAATAGTGGTTTCATTAGTTTTAAAAAAGATGCTAAAGGTAAACAGATTTTATCTTGGTGGCAAAATAAATGTATTGAAAGTTGTGATGTCAATGATGTGACGTTTGGCGATCAAAAGTATTTGAATGAAGTACCTTCACTATTTGATAATGTATTTTATGAACCATCAACAGTGATAAACATAGGTCCTTGGAATGTATTAAAAAGAGAGTGGAAACGTAGAAATAATGATGTTTTTTTGGTGAAAATAAAGCGCTGGTTTATCATTTCTCAGGATTTAAAATAAAAAATCCAGATACCATTTGTTTTTTAGGTGGAATAAAAGTTCACGAAAGTGATTACTTTTCAAATAATGAATCTAGCCGTTTAGTATATAATATATACAATAAGTTGATTGTCGATAAAGTTAATCAAGTATCTAGTGCTTTTCCATTTTTTTATGGGTATACAGATAGCGATAACAATGATTGGTCTGGTTATTTAGAAAAGAATAATATTCTTGGTATATCTATGAAATAAACTAAATCTCATTTTATGATTTATATAAGTTGTTAATTGTTAGTGTTTTGTAGATATATTTCTTTTATTTTTTTTGTGGTTGATCCACCATGCATAAAAGCAACCAGATAATGCACCTGCGATATGTGATTCAGTTGAAATATATTCATGTACAGGTAATAGCCCTGCGGCCATTGCACCAAAGTAAAACAATACGATGATTGCAATGGCTATATCAGATATTTGGCGGCGAAAAAAACCTTGTGCAATAAGCAGTCCCCAAAGGCCAAAAATCCAACCACTGGCTCCTACATGCACCGCATAGCGGCCTACTAGCCAGACAGCTAAACCACTAGTCATAATAATAAACATAGAGGCGTATATATAATCACGGATTCGGCCATGAAGGAGTAATGCGCTTAAAACCAGTAAAGGTGGGAGGTTACTCAGTAAATGGCCCCAACTACCGTGGATAAAGGGGGCAAACACAATGCCGATTAACCCATCGAAACGTCTGGGTATGATCCCAAAATGCGTTAATGCACCTGTTAGGCTATTAATAATTTGGATTAAAATTAATAGCCCCGACAGAATAACCAATAATTTAATACGTTGGCTTAACCATGGTTTCATAGTCACTGCTGACCAAGTGCTTGTACGCTTTCGACTAGATCGGCTAACTGCGCAACAACACGATCACCTACGTCAGCATTGTCACCACCAAGCGCTTTATTTCGCATGAAATCACGCTTAATTTGCTGCCAACGTGACGCTTCTTGCTCGGTTAGTACACCACGAATTTCCGCGAGTTTTAGTAAGTTCTCTTCTGCGCCTGTTGTGAGTAGCTGTGCTTCCCCAAGGTAGTGATCATCTAATAAACGCTCTAGCTCTTCTGCATTCATCACTGAAGACACTTTTTCGCTTAATTTATTCATATTACGATAACTGCCTTGTAGACGGAATGCAGGCTCAGTACGGTATTTATCGGACTGTGCAGCGCTTGCGATATATTGTTGGTTAACTTTTAATACCACATCGCGTAGCGTGAGCAAATGGCTAATAACTGCAACGATTTCACTGATTTCTGCATCTGAGTATGGGTAACTCAAGGTATTAGTCGAGACTGATTTACCCATCGCTTTATCAACGAGCAGGTAAAGGTCATTTAAATCACGTAATGCAAGAGGAGCAAGTACTGGGTTAGAGGTCAGGCTATTTTCGATATAACTTAATGCAAATGCTTCATCCATACCACCGAGCACTTCCCCTAAGTTATAGATATCTGCACGGTTAGCTAACATATCAGGAATGCGGAAAACCTCGCCTGATTCGGTATATGGGTTACCTGCCATGACGACGCAGAATTTTTTACCGCGCATATCGTATGTTTTGGTTTGCCCTTTCCAAACACCTTCTATACGCCTTGTTCCATCACACAATGAAATAAATTTCTGTAAAAACTCAGGATGAGTATGTTGAATATCATCAACATACAGCATGACATTATTCCCCATCTCTAAGGCTAAATTGAGTTTTTCAAGTTCTTGCCTTGCGGTTGCATTGGGGGCTTGAGCTGGATCGAGAGAGAGGACGTCATGCCCTAATGCGGGGCCATTGACCTTCATGAAGATCAGGCCTAAGCGGTCGGCAACATATTCCATTAATGTTGTCTTACCGTAGCCCGGTGGTGAAATCATCAGCAACAGTCCCATTAAATCGGTGCGTTTACCTTCACCTAGTGCACCGATTTGTTTCGCCATGTTGTCACCGATGATCGGTAAGTAAACATCGTTAATCAATTTGTTACGCACAAAAGAACTTAGAGGCCGTGCTTTGAACTCGTGGAGTTTCAAACGACGTCGCTCTTCTGCTACGATACGCTGACGTAATGATTGATACTCACGGAAAGCGGGGATAAATTGTTTGCGTTGACGACGCATGCGGCTGAAATAGTTATCTAAACTCAGTGAAAGTGTTTGATTTTCTATTGTTGGGTGCTCACCGAGCAAGCCATTCACTTTGAAGTAAAGGTCTGCTTCACTGTAACGTGCTGAAGCGGCTTTATCTAAAATAATGATCGCAATTGCACCTGGAATGTATGGCGTCAAATGGGCAAATTCAGCAATAGAGCACAGCCCTTGTAACCAATTTTGGATTAATGCCCAACGTTGTGCATAGCGATCCGATAGATTTTGCTGTGAGCGGTTAAAATCAATCCACATATGTGCGTCTTCTAATCTGCTTTGTAGCGCAGAAACAAGATCCCGTGCATATTTACTGTATATAAGGTCGATTGGGCTACGCGCCAAAGCAAAGCTAAGGTATTCAGCAGCTTGGGTTTGTTGATAACCTTCACATGCTATCGGGTGCTTTTGTAGGAAAAGGCTAATATCCGCTTCGATTTCTGCCTGCAAATCAAGTAAGGCATCGTCATTGTGGAATAGTTGTTGGATATTCATTGCTGTTCGAGCGCGCTCAGGCCATAGTGCCGGATATGCGTTTGTTTGTGCTTGTTCCCAGAAAATGGCCGCAATTGCTCGTGCTGTTGGGTTATAACGTAGTAAATCTGCACTTTCACCAACAGGGATCAATTTTTTCAAAATGGCAATGGCATCATGGTCATGGATACCTTTTTCATAACCCTCTTTATAGCGAGGAGCGGCAAAATCACGCACAATTTTATCCAGTTTTTCAGGCACGGATAATGCGGATTTCAGCATATTGTAGTCAAGGCCATCTTGACGTTTACTGGCTGCATAAATGATTGAGTAAGCCAAATACTCTGCACGGTAAACGCTTTCTGACTCAGATTCTAATGTGGCTGACCAATAGGGTTGTAAATCTGCTAATTGTGGGTTGTCGATTGGCTCTTGGAAATCAGTACCGGTCAGATATAACCATAGCTGGTTTTCTTTTGGCAGGATGGTTAAGTCTAGCTCTTGGGTATTTACGCTAAAGCGATGGCGAGGCCCCAATTTAATAATGTTGCCACCATCTTCAAAGATGTCTGTTTTATCGCGTAATGTACGAATTGCTTGGTCGCGCGCTGCTTTCAATTTAGCATCGATATCATCGGCTTTAACGTTATCATTGATTTCTCTTAATTTTTCAATGATTTCACGAGTTTTTGCTGCTAATGGATCTGAGGCAAAAAAAGCATTCAATTCATCTTGCGATTGTAGGCGTAAAGTACGGCGCTGTAAGCTTTCTAACAACCGTTCTGCTGCTGTTTGTAAGTTTTGGGAACGGCGTTGACGGTCATCCAGTAGTGCCTGTTTATGTGATTCAAAAGTCTCTAATAGCTCTTCACGTTTGGCTAAAATGTCATCGAGAAATTGATCATGGTTGCTGAATTGGCTTTCGAGTTCTTCTAATTGTACTAACAGCCGCGATAATTGGTCATCACAACGTTCAGGGTCGGTCGAAAGTGATAAAGCATTAGTGATGCCTTGGCTAAATAAGCGAAATTGTGCGCCAAATTGGGCAACCGTTTCGACGCTACTTTGTGATTTACGTTTTTGTTGTAAGCGTGCTCTTGACTGGTTTAATTGCGCATAAATCTGTGAAATAGCATCAATGATATGAGTTTGTTGTGTCACATCCTCGAATTTTAGTGATGCCATTAAATTTGATAGCATGTCTAAATCGTTAGACATGGTTTCCATTCCATTCATAGGAATGTCGAGCTGAGCGCTATTTTGTGCGCCTTCCATCTGTTCTTCAAAGGCGGCTAACTGTGTTTTAAACGGTTGTAGTGCTTTATCACTCGCAAGAAATGCCGCGGTTGCTTGGGAAACTTGTTGCTGAGTTTGAGTGATCTCTTCTTCCATTTGACCTAGTTTGGTCAAATCCATATAACGGAATTCGCGTAAGGAAATAAGATGACCGCGTTGTGCACTGAGTGCATTTAGTCCATCAACAAATTGTTGAATATCATTCCAACTCTCGGGTAGAGTTAGTGAAAGTAATGATTTTTGGCGGCTAATCGCTTCACTCATTGATTTCGCAGATTGTTGGCGAATACTTTCTACTTTTTCATATTCGTCTAACACCAACTCACTGGTTTGTGTGATTTCTTTGAGTAATTTACCAATACCTAAACACTGTTCATCATTGAACCAGTAATAGATATCTAATAGATTCTTGGGTTGTTGGCTAAGTTGTTCATAGCGAGCAACGGATACTTGATTGCCTTCAATCTCTTTGGCGATATGCAATATTTCAGAGATACCACGTACCAAATCAGCATTACCAATTTTGCCGAAAAAGCCGCCTCGAGCAGGTTGTTGATCCGCGAATTCCTCAGTATAAAAAGGTGTTTGCCATACTTGCATTGGATGAACACGAGTTGCTTCGTCACCTTCACCTTCAAATAGCACCATCTTGCCATCTTCGAGCATGGCATAACCATGGCCGATCAACGGAATAGCCAGTTTTCGCTCAATTAAGTTGTAGTTAAATAGGGCGATGCGGCCTTGATTTGGTGAATAGAATACATATAGGACATCTTCACCATTAGGTGAACGACGGAGACGACGAAAACGCATGCCATCCATCGGTTGGTCGAAGGTTTTATATTCACCATTTTGTAGATAATAGCCACCGGGGAAAATAATGCCGTGATCTTCAGGTAATTGCACACAAGCTTGGCCAATGGCATCAATGCGTTGAACTGTTTGAGTGAGCGTGTTGTAAACCAAATAACGCCAACTTTCCTCTCGATAAGGTAAGATTTTAAGGAGGATCAAACTACCTGTTTGCGCATACTCGATTTGTGCATCATCAAGTGATTGGTTTTTATCGAGAACTGCTTCACGATAAATCCCCAATCCATCTTCGGTATTATTTTCACACTTGATAGTGAGATCGCCACCGATAGTTTCAACAAAAACGGTATCTAAAATATTGATATGGGGAAAACGACCATTTACCGTGTCTTCACGTGTCGTTTTAACCCATTCAAAATCATAAGCAGGAGGAAGGGCAATATCGCGTTCACCGCGGTTATCAATATAATCTATTTTACTTTTATCACTGGAAATAGACCAACGGAACACACGTACGTCGCTAATACGATCACCGATTTGGAAGCTAGCTAATAGCTTACCATCACGTTCAACCAGCTGTAATAATTGGGTATTCTTATAGTAGGTATATAATTCGGTGAAGTCTTGAACAAAGCGGGTATCACTGAGAAAGGTGCCTTCATAAGGCACGGCTTCAACATCGAAGTCGCCTTGATTATCAATCAAACGATACAAAGAAAACACATCTTCAAGATGTGTTTCTCGTTTTAAGCCAAGGAAAACGTTATAGCCAAATAACAACCAATCACCGACACGGACAATATCTCTTGCTTGGCAGTTATTTTCTGTGCGAATACGGATACGACCAATAATGTCCATTTGACTTTGGCCGAACTCTTGCAAGCGACTGTCATTGAGCTGCGCGGCTTTTTGATGAAGCTGTTGCCCTTGCTCGGTAAGGCGCTTGCGTAATATTTCATAAGCACCACCTTGTGCAACAGCACTATCCAGTATTTCCTGTTCGTGATCCGTATCCTGAATTGACATGTATCGCTGATTCCCTTGGCTATAACAAAGGCATACTTATATTCGTTATAATTCAAGTTGCAGCATTATTGACTAGGTACATGTGTACTAGTTACCTATTTTTGTAGGCTCCTAGTGACGTACTTACTGGTCGTCTAGCTGCATCTCGAATTATTTTGAGTATAAATGCTTTAATTAAAATAAATCATCAGTTGGTGTTTTTGGTTTTTCTGTGACAACTTTTGCTTGCTGTCCAGCACCTTTCGCAGCCATAAACCCATTGATCAAATCTTGAATTTCTGGGTTTTTAAGCAATGATGCAATATCTATTTTTTGATCAGTTTTACGATTCATCAGCTTTTCCACGCTTTCCTTTGCGAAGCTGCTTTTATCCATAAAACCATCGACAGCTTTACCTAAGCTCAATGCTTTAGAGAAGGTGTTAAAGAAGCTGCCATCACCACCCACAATTTCGATATTGGTTTTGGTTAATGCGGCTGCCAGAACATCAGCTTGTTCACGGGCAATTTCTTTGTTGGCATCAATAGAAGCCATGGATTGTTCGAACTCTTTTTCAAGACGCATACGGAATTCTTCATGCGCACGAGCAGTATCACTGAGGTGATCCATTGATTTAAACTTGTCAGTTAGACCGTCTGCCTCTGCTTTCAAGCGTTGGCGGATAACTTCAGCTTGTGCTGCACCCAACTGGCCTTCACCACGAGCTTGCGCTGCCAGTTTTTCTTCAAGAACTTTGGCATCAGCCAGACCCAATTTTTCTTTGGCGTTAGCTTGTTGCTCTTCACCACGTGCTTGAGCAGCCAATTTTTCTTCAAGAATTTTCGCTTCTGCAAAGCCTTGTTGTTGCTCGGCTAGTGCCTTGGCTTCCATGACCTGTGCTTCAGTTAAGCCTTTTTCTTTCAAACCACGCGCTTCTGCAAGCAATTTTTCAGCAGTGATGTTAGCTTGTACTAAGCCTTCTTTCTCTTCAGCTTCAGCGGTTGCTTGGCGTACACGAGCCTCTGCAAGGCCTAATGCCGCATGTTCGGCTTCCACCCCTTCAGCTAAACGTTTTTTCGCTTCAGCTTGTTTTGCCGATGCCTCTAGCTCAGCTTGTGCCATAGTGCTAATTTCTTCAGCTCTATGTTTTGCACTGGCTTCATCCGCTTCTGCTTTTTTCACTTGGCGGACTAAAGACTCTTCAGCTTCCGCTTGTGCGTTGATCACGGTGACTTGGCGTAAGCGGTCAGCTTCTGAAATTTCACGAACTTCTTTAATGCGCTCTTCTTCTTGAGCGACGCTTTTCTCAACAATGACGCGTTCACGGATCACATTGGAAATGTTTTTGCGTTCTTCTTCTAATGCTTTTTCTTTTTCAATGCGTTGTAGTTCTACTTCACGTTCACGGGCGACAATTTCGAGATCACGAGCACGATTAACGCGTTCTTCTTCAATGGCAACGGCACGTGTACGGTTTTGTTGAGCGACCTCTACTTCACGCATCCGGTTTTCTTCGCGGATTTCAATTTCTTGTTGAGTTTGAATACGCGCTTGTTCGGATTTGAGGCGTTCTTCTTCTTGTACACGAAGAGTTTCCGCTTGTTCGCGAGCACGAATATTATCGATTTCACGTTTTTGGCGTGCTTCTGCATCTGCTTGTTGTCGCTCAAGCGCTAAACTTGCTTCGCGGGTTTCCACATTTTTCTTCTGGATCGCTAACTCTTGGTCGCGTTCTTTTTGGTTAGTTTCAATATTGTGGATGGCTGTAATTTCGGTGATTTTACGAATACCTTCGGAGTCGAAAATATTGTTTGGATCAAGAGCGACTTTTGGTGTTTGTTCTAAATAATCAATTGCCACGTCTTCAAGTGCATAACCGTTAAGATCTTTACCAATAACATCAACAATGCGATCACGGAAGTTTTGTCGGTCTTCAAATAGCTTGGCTAATTCAAACTGTTTACCAACGGTTTTTAGTGCTTCAGAGAACTTAGCGCTAAATAGCGTGCTGACGGCTTGGTGGTCAGATGCGCGATCGACACCAATCGCTTTTGCAACTTTTAGAACGTCTTCAGTGGTTTCGTTAACGCGTAGGTAAAAGGCGACAGTAATGTCTGCACGTAAATTGTCTTGGCATATCAGGCCATCTTTACCACGGCGATCAACCTCTAAGGTCAAAAGAGAGATACGCATGAACTCTTTTTTGTAGATGACAGGATAAACTAAGGCGCCTGTAAAATGGACTTTTGGCTGCGATGACATGTCGTTGACAATAAGCGCAGTTCCTTGCGGGACCTTGATATAGAAGGCTTTGAATAGCCCAAAGAAGCCCAGTATGACTATAATTATGCCCCCAATAATGGTTAAAAAGGGCATTAGATCAGCCAATTCCATATTTTCTCTCCGTGGGTTTAGGTATATCGTCGTTGATTATTTAAGGTATTTATATTTGTTATACTGCAAGTCACAGCGTCTTGCGCTGAGGTATGGTGACTACGCTCATTCGCGCCAGCCTCATTGTTTTTCTATGCTTCTAGAAATTTATGTTTTTTTCGACTAACAGCTCCTTGAGTATAAATTTTATAAACTACGAAATTCTTCTTCAGTCACAACAAGATAGCTGTGTGATGCAGCGTCATAGCTGATAATAACCACACGGTCACCTCGTTTTAGATTTTCAGTTGCAGCAGCGCGTATTTGTAAAATCAGCCCGGCTCCACCATCTTCTAAAATGGCTTCCCCTTTATATTCGGTGACTTCGCCTGAGCGTACTGTAGCTAATTTCCCCATTAATTGATGGGCGCTTTTGGGTGGGTTGGATTTTGCTAATTTTTCGCGTAGAGGTTTTAGACACCAAGCGGTTAGGTGAATTGAAATAAATGACGCGACTAATAATACAACGAAACCCACTAGGTAGCGCAGTAGGGTGATATCGATGAAGCGGATAAACCAATGCACACTAAAATAGCTCAGCAACCAGCCAAATAATGTGAATAAAGTCAAAATGATAGTGATAGGAATGCCTGCAAGCCCAAGTTTGGTCAGCCAGCCTGCAAAGCCAGTTGCATCAAAACCTCCACCATCAACAGAGGTATCAACACTAAATAAATCAATATCTAATAGACCAAAAGCTGCACAAACCCAATAAAACATCATAATGATAAATAAGCCGCTAAAAATAATGGCGGGGAAGGTCAGGCAGTTTTGTAGAAACAAACTCATAAATTTTCTCTCTATATTTAGAGTTGTATTTTATTATTACTTTTATTGTCATCATATCTATTTTAATGATTAACAATATCGGACTAGTCTCTATTATCTGGCTGATTTTTATCAATTATTTCTCAATGGCTTCTTGCGTTATCAATAACTGATAAAAATTCATTAGACAGTGTTTTATCATGCCATTAATTCATAGAAAAAGATAATCAATCAGCGGTCTAATATGTAATAAAACATTATAACTCATTGAAATTGTATGATTAAAAAAACTCCGAAAAATACGGATGACTATTGTTAAATATAGAGGGGATATGAATGATTGAGCCGTTATTTACTATAAATTCAAATTATTACTATCTACATCATATAAGGAAATATTTCGCTATATGATGTAGATAGATATTAAAAAGATAAGCTTTTTTTGATAATGTTAATTTAATTAATCACGTAAATTTAAACATGCAGCACCTCTGGCGCCTCCTGATTCCCCATACCTTGCTCTTTCTATGGCAGGAACAGTTGCGGTGCCATATAAGTATTTGGGTACGATATTTGGCAATAATTGGTAAATTCCTTCAAATTGGGATAATCCACCACCAAGAACGACTAAATCAGGATCTAACACGGTGATGATTTGCCCTAAAAACATCCCTAATAAATCAATGTAACGCTCGACATGTTGTTTAGCCGTTATATCACCTTGTTGATAAAGCTGAATGATTTCAATTGCCGAACGCTTTTCTTCACTAAAAGCGCTATAGATACGTTCAAAGCCTGGGCCTGATAAATAAGTTTCAAAACAGGCCTTCTTTCCACAGCCACAGGTGATTTCTGGCACACGATCGCCTAAATGTTGTGCGCCTTGTAAGGTGATATTCATATGGCCAATTTCACCCGCAATACCATTTTTTCCAGAAAGAACTTTACCGTGAGAAATAAAACCGCCACCAACACCAGTACCTAAAATGAGTCCAAGTACGGTTGGATAATGTTGAAAATCTGTTGCCCATGCTTCTGAAAGCGCAAAGCAGTTTGCATCGTTTTCTACTTTTACTGGGCGCTGTAGCATGTTAGCGAGATCAGGGATCAGTGGTTTATATTTTGCCGCAGGAACATTGGTGGTAAAAACTGTTCCTGTTTGATGATTAACGATACCGGGTACGCCGACTCCAACTTTACCAATACAGCTAAATTTTGTATCGGCCTCTTCTGTAAGACGCTGAAAGGTGCTTAGCAGTTCTTGATAATCCTCTTTTGGCGTTGGAACCCGCTTTTGCCAGATAGGGTTCAGTGACTCATCAAATACCGCGAGCTCAATTTTTGTACCGCCCATATCAAAGCCATAGTACATTTTGATTTCCCCTCAAAGATTTATTTATCGTCAATTATTCTATATCTATTTGATAAATAATGCATATTAAATATATAGTTGCTTAATTATACAAAAGTTCTTAGCAGGTTGAATTAGTGTTTTTAGATTTATTTGTGGAGTGTGAATAAGAGGCGGGTTTTAATCCCTAATTTAAAAATTAGTTATAGTCTTACATATTATTTTTCTATTAAAAATATAGAGTTAATAAATATCCGTGTGGTATGTCCCATAAAACAGTTGCATCGTTATTTTAAATTTTATATTGTTATATTATAACATAACAAATGGTGCATTATGATGAAACATGGGATCCATCCTCAATATCGCACTGTCGTGTTCCATGACACGAGTGCTGATGCGTACTTTAAAGTTGGCTCAACGATTAAAACGGAAAAAACGATTGAATTTGAAGGTGAACATTTTCCATATGTCACCTTGGATGTGTCTTCGCAATCACATCCGTTTTATACCGGTAAACAAAAAATGATCTCACAAGAAGGGAAGACTGCGCAGTTCCAGAAACGTTTTGCTCGCTTCTTGTCAAAAGAGGAGAAATAAACATGAAAGTACTGAGCTCGTTAAAAACAGCTAAACAGCGCCACCCTGATTGCCAAGTCGTTCGCCGCCGTGGTCGAGTTTATGTGATTTGTAAAGCTAACCCGCGCTTCAAAGCAGTACAAGGCTGTAAAAAGAAACGTTAATTTTATCTTGAAACTGTTGGTCTTCGATTTACCGACTTCAGTTTTCCTGATCCATCGCGGCAGTCCTGTGCCGTGATGGTTTTTTTTAAGGATTTACAAAGTTGGCGATACCGCTTTTTATTTGTTCCCTTAACCAACGTGTTTTGGAATTATAAGCATTTCTTTTATGCCAAAGCATTAAAAAAGGAATATCTAACTGTTGGTAAATTTCAGGTTCTAGTGGTAAAGGGATACACACTAAATCCAGATGAAATTCATTCACATAATGTTGGCAATAGCCCGGAGCACAGGTCAGTAGTGAATGTCCTGATTGTGATGTCATTAATAATGATTGTTCGAAGGACGAATAGGATAGCTGGATATTACGCGTTAACCCCATACTGTGCAGCACATCATCGAATGCCCAAGGGATACGATTGCCATATTCAGTACTGATATGTGGATATTTTAATAAATTAGTCAGATCCCACTTTTCACTTAATAGTGGATGATCTGTGCGCACAAAGGCGAGCGGTCTATCAATAAATAGTACTTCAAAATTGAGGATATCAGGTAGGGCATTAATCGATTCTTTTGATTTATGATAACTCTCTCGCCCTAATACGCCAATATCCGCATCTCCAGCAACAATACTTGCTAAGGAGTTATAATCCCAATCACGTACATTAACATTAGATTCAGGGTATTGATTTAAAATTTTCAGCGATAAATCATGCAGCATGATTAGGTTGAGTGGCGCTTCCATCATTAAACGGAATTTTAGTCCCCGAGGTTTTTCTGTATCACGAATATCTGCAATGTAATTGGCTAAATTTAAAAATTCAGGCAGCGATTTTTCAATACGATGCATCAAGGGAGTTGAGGTTAGCCCTTGCGGGCTGCGAATAAACAGCGGGTCATCAAACCACTGGCGCAATTTAGCCAATGATTTGCTGACGGAAGAAGGCGTGATAGACAGTCGCTTAGCCGCTAAAGTGACACTACGCTCTTCGACAAGATATTGCAAAATGACGAGTAAATTTAAATCTAATCGATGCAATTGTTTATTCAAGGGATGCAACCTTACTGGACAGAGAAGATATTTTCAGTAATACCATACCGATAATAGCAGCTGCCAGTAAGATAATAAAAAGCATCTGTACTGAAGCGATGCCTACCCAACCCATAATCCAAATATATAGAGAAGCGAAACTCAATTGTGAGATAGCTAAAATAGAACTCGCGATCCCTGCTTTTCTGGCGTAAGGCGATAGTGCTTGGCTCATTATGATGCCAAATAGCATTGAAAAACCAACGCCACATAAACCGAAAACAATAAATAACAGAGGGGTATATTTAATTGCCAATAGATAAATTAATAAAAGTACCGCATTTAATAAGAATAGGCTGAGCGCGGTGTATAACAGTGTTTGGCTTTTAAATGTTGAGATCAATTTTGGCATTGAAAATGAGGTTGCCATACTTAACATCGCAAGTAAGGTCATGGATGTTGAAAACTGTCCAGTAGTAAAACCAAGGTTACCCATTAAAATGATCGGTGACACATTTACATAGGTCAAAATGACAGCAATACCAAAGCAAGAAATCACTAAACGAGTAAGAAAAAACAGATTAAGGAAACGTTCGTCGGCAAGTGGTGCTGTCGTGGTGTTTGATGCTTGTTTATTGATAGAGGGTTTGGTCTCTTTTATGCCAATTAAACAAAACAGAATACTGACTATTGCGTAAGCCGCCATAAAGTAGAACATGACTGACCAATGATAAAACAGCAGAATACCAAAACCTATTACGGGTGCGAGCACTGGAGCAATACAGGTAATACCATTCATCATTGATAGTACTTTGGTTCTGATCCGCGCTGATAGAACATCACGTAAAATAGCAAAAGTGACGACATAGCAAAAACCTGCCCCGATACCCTGTAAAAAGCGCGCACTTAAGAATACATTTACCGTCGTCGCTGAGCCCGCCATGATAGATGCGCTAGCAAACATAAAAGCGCCAACTAAAACGACGGGTTTACGACCAATATGATCTGAACACCATCCAGCAATTAACATTGTTGATGCCATGCCTGCTAAATAGATAGAAAAGGCAATGTGTAGCTGGCTTTCGCTAGCCTGTAAATCAGCGGCAATCAATGGAATACCAGTAAGATGTAAGTCGACGCCAAGTGGATAAATTAGCACTATCCAAAAGCTAAAAAGGACATATTTGATCATGGGATAACAGCATCCAGATAAAAAAACAGGGAGGCGATTTTAATCAGTATGTGCTATTCAAGGTATTGATTAATAGTAAAAGGCAATTTTCCAATTTGGAAACTTCATCGGTAAATAAGCTCAAAATCATTCGAGGAATCGCTAAGCGTAAGAAAATGAGGTGGCTAGTCCGAGTGAGTGCAGCCTTATACCTTAACAAAAAGCGCAGCAACGTGAAGTGTGACGAGTATATTAGCGAAATTACTAATATTCTCATTAATAGTTATGAAATTCACTTGCACACTGGTTGATATTTTGTCAGCTTTAAGTAGTCGATATACTCGTCATACTTCAAATTGCAGCGGTGTTGACTACACTCAGCTAGCCGAGTCACATAGTTTATCTATGCTCCCCGACTATCTTCGCTTGTCGCCTACCTGCAATTCGAATTATTTAGAGTATAGATTTTCAGTTTCTACTGTTTGCATAGTAGGAAATCAAAATTTATTGCCGTAAAATTTTTAAACAGACAGGGTGAATACAATGAAAAATGTAGGTTTTATCGGCTGGCGTGGTATGGTCGGTTCAGTTTTAATGCAGAGAATGGTAGAAGAAGGTGACTTTAATGCAATTCATCCTGTATTTTTTACCACTTCTCAGCATGGTGCAGAAGCACCTGCTTATGGTGGCCACCGCGGAACGTTGCAAGATGCTAATGATATCGACGCGCTAAAAGCGTTAGATATTATTATTAGTTGTCAGGGCGGTGATTATACCAATGAGATCTACCCAAAACTGCGAGCAGCTGGCTGGAATGGATATTGGATTGATGCGGCATCTGCACTACGTATGAAAGATGATGCGATTATCATCCTTGATCCAGTTAACCAACAACATATCCAAGACGGATTAAATAAAGGCATTAAGACCTTTGTTGGTGGTAACTGTACGGTCAGTTTAATGCTGATGTCGCTGGGTGGTTTATTTGCGAATAATTTAGTTGAGTGGGCGTCTGTTGCAACATACCAAGCCGCTTCCGGTGCTGGCGCTCGTAATATGCGTGAATTATTGGTACAAATGGGTGAGTTACATAGCCAAGTAGCGAAAGAATTACAAAATCCAGCCTCAGCAATTTTAGATATCGAGAAAAAAGTGACTGACTTTACGCGTAGCGGCGCGATGCCAACAGATGCATTTGGTGTGCCGTTAGCGGGTAGCCTTATCCCATGGATTGATAAAGCGTTAGAAAATGGTCAAAGCCGTGAGGAATGGAAAGGCCAAGCAGAAACTAACAAAATCTTAGCTACCGGTAATAATATTATCCCTGTGGATGGTTTGTGTGTACGTGTAGGTGCACTACGTTGTCATAGCCAAGCATTCACTTTAAAGCTGAAAAAAGACATTGCACTGAATGAGATAGAACAGCTATTAGCGTCTCATAATGAGTGGGTGAAAGTGGTGCCTAATGATCGTGAGATCACCATGCGTGAATTGACGCCTGCTGCGGTAACCGGAACATTGAGTACCCCTGTTGGTCGTTTACGTAAGCTTAATATGGGGCCTGAATACCTGTCGGCATTTACCGTTGGTGACCAACTACTATGGGGTGCCGCTGAGCCGCTACGCCGTATGCTGAATATTTTGCTGTAATTTCATTTCATTAAGCTCCCTTATAGCAATAAGGGGGCTTTCAAAGTAACTTCAGGCAGTAATTAGTCTGACAGCCAATGATGTTTAATTTTATAAATTAGTTCCTTCAAAGAATACAGGAAAGCTTCTTTTGTTAGGCGGCATCAATGTGTTGTTTGGTTTCATTGTATCTTTTATAAATGATATTGCTATTAATTTATCTATAAATTCAAATACATACCATTATTCTAGTTTACTAGAAAATACTTCTTTAATAGTAACAAGAATACTCTCAGCCATATTTGTTATTTTTACAACGTATATCTATGTGGGAATGTTTTGGTTTTCCCCTGCATTGATAATTAATCATAATTTTTCTGTTATGGATTCGATTAAAACGAGTTGTCTTGCTTTTAAAAGAAATATTATTCCATTTTTTGTTTTCTTTATCATTATTGGCTTAGTTTCTATTGCATCCATTCCTCTTTACTTTGGCTTTATTCTTATGCCGATGATTTTCCCTGCGTCTTATTATACGACATATCGAGTTGTTTTTTTTGAAGAAAGTAATAACACATCCACGTCATTCCAAGATAATAACCCATAATATGGGTCATAGAGCTTGTGTGAGATTAATGCTCTTTTGAATAGAGCATTAATCATGAGTCTTTTGCTCAGAAGGCAGGTTTTTTAAACTCAGTAAAGTTCGATTGCCATCAATCATAGTGATTTCTTTCTGTGCTTGATAACAGCTATTTAGCGGCGATAGGCACGCCTTAGGGCTATGTTGTTGTATACCGAGCCAATCGCTAATTAACCAATAGTTGTTGGCTGTTGAATAAGGTGCGTTGAGTACCGTGTTATCCAACGAGGGCTTTGCACTATTTGGGCTATACCAAACAAACAAGGGAATTTCATACGCCTCTTTAGTTGGGTTATTGACTCCGTGATGGTAATAAACATCATATTTATCATCTAAACGTTGTAATGCATGATCAGAAAAATACATTACAGTGGCGGATTTACCTGAGAGCTGTTGTAAGATGTTTTCGATCAACGCATCAGTGTAAGCGATAGAGCTGTCATAGCAGTTATCATCTTCTTGAGTACTAAATTCTTGATACTTCTCTTCAGGGAAACGATTACAGGATGGCTCATGGCTTCCGTAGGTATGTAAGACGATCAGTTTTTTCTTTTTCACGCCATCATTAATGGCGTTGTTGAAATAGCCTAAAATTTCCTCATCATAACCGACAAACTCATTCCACTTTCGATGTTTTGCCATACTGGCAATAGTGGAAATTATGCTAGTTTTACGATTGGTTTTACCTTGATTGCTTATCCAATAGGTTTCAAATCCTGCATGATTGGCTAGCGCGACAATATTGTCTGCATAGTGTTGCTTGTCTTGCATTTGCGAAAAGCTGATATTTGACAGCGAGATAGGGACTGACAAAATGGTTACTGGTGCGGGTGAGTAGGCTTGGTCAAATACTAACATTTGCGGTTTTCGCTGATCTAAATTTGGGGTTGTCTCGTATTGATAACCGTAAAGGCTTAAGTGATCTCGGCGTACTGATTCGCCAATGATCAGCACATAAATATCGCTACTCGCTTCTTTTTTATCATATTGATATTGCACAACTGTATTCGGTATTTTGGTGATTTCTCTATTTTCATAGAGGTTTCGAACCAGCGCTGATGCATTATAAAAAGGCGTATGAGAGAGATACTGCTCGGCTAATAAGAGATAGCTCCCAGGTTTTGGAAGTAGTGCCGCAGAATGTGCAGGAATAACAACAAGGTAGCCAAAAAACAACCCTAAGCTAGCCCATGTGGTCTTACGATTGAGATATTTAGCACTTTTATGGATGCTAATAAAATAAACAGCAAAAACAATAATATAAAAAAGAATGTAGTATTTATTATAGGAAAGCATACCAACAGTTTCGCTACTGTTGGTATTGATAAAGGTTTCAGCGATTGATGATGAAAAGCGGATATCGTGTTTTTGATAAAAGAAAAAAGACACCGATAGGTTAAGTGCCCATAACGCACTTATCAACACAGTGAATATTTTGCCTGCTAAGCTTTTATACACTCCTGCGCAAATAAACATCAACAGCATACCCGTCACTATAATGACGAGCTTAGACAGTAAGCTAATATCACCACCTAAGAGCGCTGGCATCGCAGAAATCAGCAGAAAATAAATCGATATAATCAGTAAACGCATAACCATTATTAGAATATTTGTCAGTATTTTTTCTAGTGAGTTAGGTATGTATTTATTGGTTATAACATAATAAAAGCGTGTGTAATCAATATTGGCGGGGTAAAAAACTGTAAACTAGCGTGAGGTTAAGTCATAGAAAGAACAAAACCCCATGTTTTTACACGGGGTTTTCATTCTTATAACATTATTTCATGGTTAAGAATTAGATATCAATATTTGCCGCTTTCAGAGCATTCTCTTCAATAAAGGCACGACGAGGTTCAACTGCATCACCCATTAATGTTGTGAATAGTTGGTCTGTAGCTATCGCATCTTTGACTGTCACACGCATCATACGACGTGTATTTGGATCCATAGTGGTTTCCCATAACTGCTCTGGGTTCATTTCACCAAGGCCTTTATAACGTTGTACAGAGAGACCACGACGTGATTCACGAGTGAGCCATGCTAACGCTTCTTCAAAATTTTCGATATTTTGACGGCGTTCACCACGTTCGATGTAAGCCCCTTCTTCGATAAGATCAGCAATCATGTCTCCGAGATGGGTGATACGACGATATTCACTACCGTGGACAAAATCAAAGTCTAAGTTGTAGTCAGTATCAACGCCATGCGTACGAATACGAATGGTAGGCTCGAATAGCTGGCGTTCACGGTTTTCAGTGATGCTATAGCTATAAGTACTCCCCAGCAGCTCGTTCTCTTCTAAACGCTGAACTAAGGTTTTAGCCCACTCTTCAACTTGCTCGTTATTTTTCAATGCATCTTCTGTCAGCGTTGAGTGATAAACTAAGCTATTGAGTAGAGCTTGCGGGTAGAGGCGTTCAAGGCGACGAATGATTTTATGTGCCGCATTGTATTCGACTACCAATTTTTCCAGTTCTTCACCTTTCATCGCGGGTGCATCGGCACTTAAATGCAGCGCTGCGCCATCAAGAGCAATAGAGATCAGATACTCATCCATCGCATCATCATCTTTAATATATTGTTCTTGTTTGCCTTTTTTCACTTTATACAGTGGTGGCTGAGCGATATACACATGACCTCGCTCAACAATCTCTGGCATTTGGCGATAGAAGAAAGTGAGTAGCAGGGTACGAATGTGTGAACCATCGACGTCAGCATCCGTCATGATAATAATGCTGTGATAGCGCAGTTTGTCTGGATTGTACTCATCACGGCCAATGCCGCAGCCTAATGCGGTGATTAGGGTTGCCACTTCTTGTGAGGAGAGCATTTTATCGAAACGCGCTTTTTCAACGTTAAGAATTTTACCTTTCAGAGGCAAAATCGCTTGGTTCTTACGGTTACGGCCTTGTTTTGCAGAGCCGCCCGCAGAGTCCCCTTCCACTAAGTAGAGTTCAGACAGTGCAGGGTCGCGTTCTTGACAGTCAGCCAGTTTGCCTGGCAAGCCCGCTAAGTCTAGTGCACCTTTACGACGCGTCATTTCACGTGCTTTACGAGCCGCTTCACGTGCACGCGCGGCGTCAATGATTTTACCAACAACGATTTTTGCGTCGTTTGGATTTTCTAACAGGTATTCAACAAAACGTTCGTTCATCATCGTTTCAACAGCGGTTTTTACCTCTGAAGAAACCAATTTTTCTTTGGTTTGTGATGAAAACTTAGGATCAGGGACTTTGACAGAGATAACAGCAATCAAGCCTTCACGAGCATCGTCACCCGTTGCGCTGACTTTGGCCTTCTTCTGATAGCCTTCTTTATCCATGTAGTTGTTCAAAGTACGCGTCATTGAAGCTCGGAAGCCTGCAAGGTGAGTACCGCCATCACGTTGTGGAATGTTGTTGGTGTAGCAGTAAACATTTTCTTGGAAACCATCGTTCCATTGCATGGCAATTTCAACACCAATGCCATCTTTCTCGGTTGAGAAATAAAATACGGATGGGTGGATTGGCGTTTTGTTACGGCTTAGATACTCAACAAAGGCTTTGATACCACCTTCATAGTGAAAGTGATCTTCTTTACCATCACGTTTATCAATCAGTCTAATTGATACCCCTGAGTTTAAGAATGACAGCTCGCGAAGGCGCTTAGCTAAAATATCATACTCAAATTCAGTGATGCCTTTAAAGGTATCCATGCTTGGCCAGAAGCGAACACGTGTTCCTGTTTGGTCTGTTTCACCGACGACAGTCAGTGGGCCTTGTGGCTCACCATGGCTATATACTTGTTCGTGAACTTTACCATCGCGACGGATAGTCAATTCGAGTTTTTCAGATAAGGCGTTAACAACAGATACCCCAACTCCATGCAATCCGCCGGAGACTTTATAGGAGTTATCGTCAAATTTCCCGCCTGCGTGCAGAACAGTCATGATAACTTCTGCTGCTGATACCCCTTCTTCTTCATGGATACCTGTTGGAATACCACGACCGTCATCTTGAACGGAGACCGAGTTATCAGCATGGATTGTGATCACGATGTCGTCACAAAAACCGGCGAGGGCTTCGTCGATAGCGTTGTCGACAACCTCGAAGACCATGTGATGAAGACCGGTACCATCGTCGGTATCACCGATATACATGCCTGGGCGCTTACGCACCGCATCCAGCCCTTTTAATACCTTGATACTTGAGGAGTCATATGTATTCGACATCAACGTTTCCCGCTATATTATTCCTGTGGTTTAACTTCTATTTTGCCATGTTCTACGCTAAACATCTTGCTATTTACATCAATCATGTCTTGAACTTGCTCAGGTGTAATTGCACTAACAAACACTTGAGCTTGCGTAGCCTTGAGACGAGCTGCCAATAATTGACGGCGGCCTGAATCAAGTTCCGAGGCAAAATCATCCAGTAGATACAGGCATCGTTGCCCGCTCTGTTGGGTGAAAAATTCACCCTGCGCTAACCTTAAAGCGCACATTAAAAGTTTTAGCTGACCGCGTGAAAGCATATCTTCCACAGGGGTGCCATTGGCCCTGATCCGCAAATCCGCTTTATGTGCCCCTGAGGCGGTATAGGTTAACGCTTTATCACGCTCAAATTGGCGCTCTAATAATTCTGAATACTCAATTTCTTTATCCCAACCGCGTTGAAAAGAAACTGATAATACAAATTCAGGTAAAAATTGTTGGCAAGTTTGCTTAATATTTTCAGCAATACCCGCAATATAGTCACTACGCCATTGACTGATTTGTTCAGTTAATGGCGCCAATTGTTGATCCCAATGGCGTATTTGCTCATAACGACTGACTTGGCGTAATGCAGCATTACGTTGCTTTAATAACCGTTTTAAATCGGACCAAACGGAAAAAAACAAGGGTTCATTATGAAAGCACCCCCAGTCGATAAATGCACGTCGATACTTTGGACCACCATTCAGTAATGTAAAGCCTTCTGGGGTAATCAATTGCATTGGCAGTAATTTTGCCAATTCAGCAATTTTATGGCCATCTGTACCGTCGATTCTTACTTTACTATCACCCTCACGGTTTTTACTTAAACCAAGTGACAGCTCTTTGCGTGACCCATCAAGATGGCGCAATTTCCCATGTAGGATAAATTGTTCCTGTTCGTGACGGATCACTCGGTTTGCTTGAATGCTGCGAAAAGCACGACCATGTCCAAGTGTATAAATCGCTTCCAGTACACTGGTTTTACCGCTCCCATTTGGGCCAATTAAAAAATTAAACCCATTAGCTAGCGCGAGATCGGTATCTTCAATGTTACGAAAATCGCGGATCAATAAACGCGAAAGGATCATAGAAAATGATTACAAACGCATTGGCATGACAACATAAACAGCAGCGCTGCTCGCGGAGTCTTCAATCTGCACACTCGACACAGCATCGGTTAAGAATAGTGTCACATTTTCGCTTTTTAATGCATTTAGCACGTCTAAGATGTAGCTAACGTTAAAGCCGATTTCCATTTCAGTGCCTTGATAGCTGACATCAACAATCTCTTCAGCTTCTTCTTGCTCTGGGTTATTGGCAGTAATACGTAATTGGTTTTCACTGAAATACAAGCGAACACCGCGGAATTTCTCATTTGATAGAATTGCCGCCCGGGAAAAAGCTTGTTTAAGTAAATCACAACGCGCTTCTAATGTTTTGTCTGGATTTTTCGGTAGTACTCGGCGGTAGTCAGGAAAACGACCATCAACTAATTTTGAGGTAAAAATAAAACCACCGACATGGGCGCGTATATTATTGCTACCGATTTGTAGCTGTACAGGTGAGTCGCCGCCATCTAATAGGCGCATTAACTCAATAACCCCTTTACGAGGAACTATGACCGAATGTGATGGCAGCTCTTCTTGAGCGATTTCCATCGAACAAACCGCTAAGCGGTGACCATCCGTTGAAACAGTTCTTAATAGCTGCCCTTCGGTTTCAAATAGCATACCATTAAGGTAGTAACGGACATCCTGATGTGCCATTGAAAACTGTGTAGCTTCAATCAGGCGTTTCAGGATGGACTGTGGCAGTGAAAATTCAACTTCACTTTGCCAGTCATCTAAATTAGGAAAATCGCTCGCCGGTAAAGTTGATAACGAGAAGCGGCTACGCCCAGAGCGAACCAATAACCGGTCATCATCGAGTTCAACACGGATTTCTGAACCATCAGGAAGCCCACGCCAGATATCAAAAAACTTGCGTGCTGGAACGGTAGTTGCTCCAACTTCATGTTCCTGTGTTAGAGGAACATTGGCCATCATCTCCATTTCTAAGTCGGTTCCCGTCAATAGCAAAGCCCCTTCTTTTACTTGTAACAGAAGGTTGCCCAAAATAGGTAGCGTCGGACGCCCGCCTAATGGGCCACTAACTTGTTGTAACGGTTTTAATAACTGCTCACGTTCAATAGTAAATTTCATAGCAATTAAGATGATAATGTTCTGATTAAGTTAGAAAAATCCTCTTTGATGTCATGGCTTTCTTCCCGTAACTGTTCAATTTTACGGCAAGCATGCAATACCGTTGTATGATCACGGCCACCAAAGGCATCCCCGATTTCAGGTAAACTATGATTAGTCAGTTCTTTTGCCAATGCCATTGCCATCTGGCGCGGACGAGCGACAGAACGAGAACGGCGTTTGGAAAGTAAATCTGCAACTTTTATCTTGTAATACTCAGCCACAGTTTTCTGAATGTTATCTATAGTTACCAGTTTTTCTTGTAGTGCAAGTAAATCTCGCAGCGCTTCACGCACAAAATCAATGGTGATGGCGCGGCCGGTAAAATTTGCATTGGCGATAACGCGGTTTAATGCCCCTTCTAATTCACGGACATTAGAACGTAGTCGCTTGGCGATGAAGAAGGCCACTTCGCCTGGAAGCTGGATCTCATTCTCATCGGCTTTTTTCATCAAGATCGCTACGCGAGTTTCAAGCTCTGGTGGTTCAATAGCTACCGTTAACCCCCAACCAAAACGCGATTTTAAACGATCTTCAACGCCATTGATCTCTTTAGGATAGCGATCTGAAGTTAAAATAATTTGCTGGTTACCTTCTAGTAGCGCATTGAAGGTATGAAAAAACTCTTCTTGAGAGCGCTCTTTATTAGCAAAAAATTGAATATCATCGATAAGCAATGCATCAACAGAGCGGTAGTAACGCTTAAATTCTTCAATCGCGTTGTTTTGTAAAGCCTTAACCATATCTTGTACAAAACGTTCTGAGTGCATATAAACGACACGTGCGTTGGCTTTATGTTGCATGATGCTATTGCCAACGGCGTGCAGTAAGTGTGTTTTACCTAAACCCGTGCCGCCATAGAGGAACAATGGGTTATATGCGCCCCCTGGGTTTTCAGCAACTTGTCTCGCGGCTGCGCGAGCTAGCTGGTTAGATTTACCTTCAACAAAGTTATCAAAAGTATGTTTGGGGTTCACATTTGAGCGATAGGCGACATCAGGTTGTATTTTAGTTGAATTATCCCAACTTGGCTTTATCGGCGCTGAAGGAATGACAACAGAGGGAGCTTCAT
This sequence comes from Providencia manganoxydans, assembly GCF_016618195.1. Taxonomy (NCBI): domain Bacteria; kingdom Pseudomonadati; phylum Pseudomonadota; class Gammaproteobacteria; order Enterobacterales; family Morganellaceae; genus Providencia; species Providencia manganoxydans. Next base: position 286 of record NZ_CP067099.1, on the reverse strand, counting down.
GTGCAGGGCGAGCCTGGGTATTCGTTTGAGAAACGGAAATGGGTTTGCTTCCCACCTCGAAACGAAGAGCAGGCACGTCAGTACCACAGAAATCATTCAGTAGTTCATTGATATTATTGATGTATTTATCTCTCACCCAATCAAGGACAAAACGATTCGGGGCATAAAGTGCCAATGTGTTATCGTTTAATTCAGCTTGAAGAGGGCGTATCCACATACTGAATTCTGTGGCAGGTAGTTCATCCTGCAATCGGGCAAGACATTGCTGCCAAAGCGAAAGTGACAC